>NZ_JAFMNX010000002.1 GCF_018457165.1 Tianweitania aestuarii
CTCCCAGGTTTCAGCGAATACGACCGGATCCATCCTCCTCCCAGGAACCGGTCACTCATACGACGCCCGCCGGATCTCCTCCCCCGGCGGGCGTCGTCGTTTCGGGACGGTTCTCTCCGCATCTTGATCCCAGCAACCGCCGTCCTGCGATTGCGCAGCAAGCGGCAAGAGCGTATCTCAGCCCTATGACATCAGATCCCATTCACATCATCGGCGGCGGTCTCGCCGGGTCCGAAGCGTCCTGGCAGATTGCATCCGCCGGCATCCCCGTTGTTTTGCATGAAATGCGCCCGGTGCGTGGCACCGAAGCGCATAAAACCGACGGCCTGGCCGAACTCGTTTGCTCCAATTCCTTCCGGTCGGACGACGCGCAAGCCAATGCCGTTGGCCTGCTCCATGCCGAAATGCGGCTGGCAAATTCGCTGATCATGGCCTGCGCCGACGCCAACCAGGTTCCAGCCGGCGGCGCGCTGGCCGTTGACCGCGATGGCTTCTCGCAGGCCGTCACGGCAAAGCTCGAAGCCCATCCGCTGATCACGATCGAGCGCGAGGAACTGGGCGGCCTTCCACCGGAGGCGTGGGATCAGGTCATCGTCGCCACCGGCCCGCTGACGGCACCCGGCCTCGCCAGCGCCATTCAGACAGAGACGGGCGCCGATGCGCTGGCCTTCTTCGACGCCATTGCGCCGATCGTGCATTACGACACGATCGACATGAACAAGGCCTGGTTCCAGTCGCGCTACGACAAGGTCGGTCCCGGCGGCACGGGCAAGGACTACATCAACTGTCCGATGGACAAGGATCAGTACTACGCCTTCGTGCAGGCGCTGATCGACGGTGGCAAGACCGAGTTCAAGGATTGGGAAGGCACACCCTATTTCGACGGCTGTCTGCCGATCGAGGTCATGGCCGAGCGCGGCGTCGAAACCCTGCGCCACGGCCCGATGAAGCCGATGGGCCTCACCAACGCCCATGATCCCCTCACAAAGGCTTATGCGGTCGTGCAGCTGCGCCAGGACAATGCGCTCGGCACACTCTACAACATGGTCGGCTTCCAGACGAAGCTGAAACATGCCGAGCAGGTTCGCATCTTCCGCATGATTCCCGGCCTGGAAAATGCCGACTTCGCGCGGCTCGGCGGTTTGCACCGCAACACCTATCTCAACTCGCCGACCCTGCTCGACCATTCACTGCAGCTGAAGTCGCGGCCAGGTCTGCGCTTTGCCGGCCAGATCACGGGTTGCGAAGGTTACGTCGAAAGCTCAGCCATCGGCCTTCTGGCTGGCCGCTTCGCCGCAGCCGAACGTCAGGGCGAAACGCCTTCCGTGCCGCCCTACACAACAGCCTTCGGTGCGCTGCTCGGTCACATCACCGGCGGACACATCGTGTCCGACGATGAGCCCGGCAAGCGCTCGTTCCAGCCGATGAACGTCAATTTCGGCCTGTTCCCACCTGTGGAAGCGCCGAAAACGGCCGGCAAGCGTCTGCGCGGCAAGGACAAGATCGTCGCCAAGCGCCATGCGATCACCTCGCGCGCCATTGCCGATTGCCGCGAATGGCTCGGCCTGCCGCCTTTGCCGGTCGTGGAAGAAGTTGCGGAAGCGGCTGAGTAATTACCAGCCGCGCGCAGCACGGCGCATCAGGATCCATTGACGACGAAGATCCGACAGCGGACGGGCCTCATCAAAGGGCTTGTCCGCCTTCACCTTGCCGAGATGCGCCGGCGTCAAGGCGACGGGAAGCAGAGCTGGGCGCAAGGAAGCGGGCAGTGCTGCCGCAGCCACGGCGAACTTGCCGTAATGCTCCTGCGCCAAGGCAGCCATCATCTCCACCGCAGCCCGCACGCCGTCTGCGTTGTCACCGGCCAGAAAACTCTCCGGCGTCAGACCGGCAGCTTGGAGCAGATCGAGCGGCACGCTGCATTTGCCCCGCGCACGGTGAAGCGGCATCAAGCGGATCAGCCCCGCAATCCCCATCGCACAGCCGCCATGCCCTGCAGCCTCGGCCGCAAGCGGCGCTGTTTCCGCGTCGAGGATCAAACAAGCCAACTGGATGGTCGCCGACGCCGTTTGCCCGCAATAAGCTTCCAGCTCGGTACGGTCCGGGAACGGGTCTGCGTAGAGATCGCCGATCCGCGCATCGAGATAGGCCTCGAAGGCGGCAGGCGGCAGCTTGAAGTCGGTGATGGTTTGAAGCAGCGCATTGGCGAGCGGAACACCCTCGCCGCTATACGCACCGCCGGTCAGAACATCGCGCCACCATTGCAGACGGATCTCGCCGGGCAGCGCTTCGCGCACACGCGCGGTGATCTCGGCCACTTCCGCATTGAAGGCATAAAGCGCGAAAAGATGCGCCCGCTTGTTCTCCGGCGCGTAGAGGACGCTGAGGTAACGATCGCGATCGGATTGTGCGACGCGCGCGCGGCAGATCTCGGCGTCGCTGAGCTTCATCACTCGACGCTGAACAGCGCCGCTGCCACGGCGCGATCTTCCGCCAGAAGCACGTTGTAGGTCCGCACCGCGGCACCCGTGGACATGGGATCGGACGAGATGCCGAGATCGCGGAAGCGCGTCTTCAGGTCCTTGGGCAAGGGCTGGAGCGAAGGTCCGGTGCCAACCAGCAGCACTTCCACGCTGTTGGCTTCGGCAATCAAGCGCTCGAAGTCGACTTCGGTCAGAGCCGCGCGATCAGCGGGCTCCCAGCCATAGATGCCCGATGGCAGGCACAGAATGGAGCCGCGATGCGACATCTCCGCAAAACGGAAGCCGCCGTCGCCATAGGCTTCGATCGGCGCCCGTCCGGGAAAGTGTGCCTGCCGGATCTCCAATCCCCGTGCCATCAGCGCAGCCTCACGACTTCGACGGCTGCGTGCCGGCTGGCAGGCCCGGCGCTGCGTCGGCATCCTTGTCGAACGTGGCGGGGCGCAGCTTGAACAGGATCAAGAGCGGACCCGCGATGAACAGCGAGGAATAGGTGCCGACGAACACACCGATGATGATGGCCGTCACGAACGACGCCAGAACATCGCCACCGAAGAAGTACAGGGCAAACAGCGCCAGAAGCACGGTCAGACCAGTGAGGATGGTGCGCGACAGCGTCTGGTTCAGGGCGATGTTGATCACCTGATCCAGCGGCATCTTCTTGTAGCGCCGCAGCATCTCTCGAATACGGTCATAGATCACGACCGTGTCGTTGATCGAGTAACCCACCACCGTCAGGATCGCCGCGATGCTCGACAGGTTGAACTCCAGACCGAACAGCACATAAACACCGATGATGACGATCACGTCATGCACCGTGGAAACCACCGCACCAACGCCGAACTGCCACTCAAAGCGGAACCAGATGTAGATCAGCAGCGCCAGCATCGAAAGAATGACGCCGACCGTGCTGGTCCAGGCAAGCTCACCCGAAACCGTCGGACCGACCACCTCGACGCGCGGGAAGTCGTATTCGGCTCCCAGCTCGCCCTGGATCTTTGCGACAACCGACTGCTCGGCATTGTCGCCGGCCGATTGCGTGCCGACGCGCACCATCAGCGCGCCATCGCCGCCGATTTCCTGAACCTGAACCTCACCCATGTTGAGTTCGTTCAAGCGGCTGCGAACATCCGCGGCATCGGCCGTGCCATTCTTCGACTGCAACTCGATCAGCGAACCGCCGAGGAAGTCGATGCCGTAATTGAACGGCGTCACGGCAACCAGCGCGATCACACCGAGCGACACCAGGCCCGACAGTGCGAAGCCGATATTGCGCCAGCGCATGAACGGAATGGTCGGGTTGAGCGGGAGATAATGCACGAGGCCCGCCGGATATTCCTTCGGACGCGAACGACGAACCCACACAGCCACCAGCCAGCGCGTCAACGTGAAGGCGGTGAACACGGTGGTGATGATGCCGATGCCGAGCGTCACGGCAAAACCGCGAACCGGACCGGTTCCCATGTAGAACAGGATCGCTGCCACGATCAGGGTCGTGACGTTCGCATCCACCACGGTCGCCAGCGCCTGCCGGAAACCCGAATCGAAGGACTGAACCAGCGACCGTCCCTGAGCACGCTCTTCACGCACGCGCTCGAAGATGATGACGTTGGAATCCACAGCCATGCCCATGGTGAGCACGATACCTGCAATGCCCGGAAGCGTCAGCGTCGCGCCGAGAAGCGTCAGCAACGACACGATGAGTGCGACGTTTGCGGCGAGCGCGATGTTCGCGATCACGCCGAGCTTGCCATAGACCACCAGCATGCAGACGACGACCAAAAGCGCGCCAACGGCCGAAGCCAGCTTGCCTGCATTGATCGAGTCTTCGCCAAGGCTTGGGCCGACGGTGCGTTCTTCAACGATCGTCAGATCGGCCGGCAATGCGCCTGCACGCAGCAGAACGGCCAGATCGCTCGCGCTCTGCGCGTCGAAGCTGCCCGAAATCTGACCCTGGCCGCCGAGGATCGGTTCGCGGATTTGCGGTGCAGACACGACCTGATTGTCGAGAATGATGGCAAACAGCTTGCCGACATTCTGCTGCGTCGCCTGGCCGAAGCGTTGTGCGCCCTGGCTGTCGAAGCGGAACGACACCGTCCACTGATTGGAGCGCTGGTCGAGCGAAGGCTGCGCATCGGTCAGGTTTTCACCCGAAACGATCACGCGGTTTTCGATCAGATAGGGCACAGGCGGATCGTCGGTGGAATACATCACGGTGGAGCCAGCCGGCGCACGGCCGCTGATGGCTTCCTGAACCGGCACGGACTGATCCACCATCTGGAAGGTCAGCTTCGCCGTTTGGCCGAGAATGTCCTTGAGGCGCTGCGGATCCTGCAGGCCAGGCACCTGAACCAGAATGCGGTCCGTGCCCTGCCGCTGGATGATCGGCTCGGTCGTGCCGAGCTCGTTGACGCGGCGGCCGATGACCTCGACCGACTGCTGAACAGCCGAAGAGGTGCGATAGGTAATGCCGGCATCCGTCAGGGTCAGGCGGAACAGCCCCTGCTCCGGCTCGTCCAGTGCCAGTTCCGAAACGCTGCCGGCGCTGAACAGGCTGGTCGAGATCGGCGCGGTCAGGCCTTCGAGAGCCGTGCGCGCAGCATCGATCTGGCTTGAGTCGCGGATGCGAACCTGAACGGCATGGTTGGACCCGGACAGGCCGGAATAACCAATCCGCGCATCGCGCAAGGTCGTGCGGATCGAATCGCGGGTGGCTTCAAGACGATCGTTGATCAGATCTTCCGGATTGACCTGCAACAGGATGTGCGAGCCACCCTGCAGATCGAGGCCGAGCGTCATCGCGCGCTTGGGCATCCAGCTCGGCAGAGAATCGATCGTCTGCTGAGACAACATGTTTGGAATTGAAACCAATACGCCGAGGGCTACGACAACCCAGATCGCGATGGTCTTCCAGCGGGAAAAATATAGCATGTTGCCTCTATCGGCGAGAAAGACATTGCGGCGGGCATGCCGCCGCGAATGCGGTTATTTCTTGGCGTTCTGGTTGGCGACGGGCTCGCCCTTCACGCGCACATCGGCGATCGTGGAGCGCAGCGCCGTCACTTTCATGCCGTTGCCGAGATCGACTTCGAGCTCGTTGTCGTCGATCACCTTGACGACCTTGCCGACCAGACCGCCGCCGGTCACGACCGTGTCGCCGCGGCGAACGTTCGACAGCATCTCGCCGCGCTTCTTCAGCTGCGCGCGCTGCGGGCGGATGATCAGGAAGTACATGATGACGAAGATCAGGATGAACGGCAAAACGCTCATCAGGATCTCGGGTGTCCCGCCGGTTGCGGATTGGGCATAGGCCGGTGTGACGAACATGCTGCGAATCTCCAGACAAAGCGATAGGCGGCAGGCGCGAGGCCTCCCGAAAGTGCGCGGACTATAGTCGCCCGCCTGACATAAGCAACCGCCTCACCGCCGAAGTCCCGTGCTTTTCGTTGCCGGAACCGCATGATAGAGCCCGCTTCGGCCTTAAGCGAAGATGGTTGTGAGCGATGATGAACGAGACGAACCTCGAAGACCTCGGTTCTAAACTGGATCGTCTGATCGCCGCCATCGAGCGGCTGGGGCCACAGCCCTCCACCGCGCCGGACTTCACGCAGGCCGAATGTTTCGTGTGGTCGGCCGAAAAAACCGCGCTCGATCCCGTTCCCAACGTCAATCGCGTCGACATCGGTCTCATCAAGGGTGTCGATCATGTGCGCGACATTCTGGTCGACAACACCGACCGCTTCGCACGCGGCCTTCCCGCCAACAATGTGCTGCTGTGGGGCGCGCGTGGCATGGGCAAGTCCTCGCTCGTGAAGGCCGCTCACGCCGCGATCAATCATGCGTCAGACCATCCTCTTAAGCTGATCGAGATCCATCGCGAAGACATCGACACGCTGCCGAAACTGCTCGGCATGCTGAAAACGTCCGATGCGCGCTTCATCCTGTTTTGTGACGACCTGTCCTTTGATCACGACGACACCTCCTACAAGTCGCTGAAGGCGGCACTCGAAGGCGGCGTCGAAGGACGGCCGGACAATGTCATTTTCTACGCGACCTCCAACCGCCGGCATCTCCTGCCGCGCGACATGATCGACAATGAGCGCTCCACGGCGATCAATCCCGGCGAAGCGGTGGAAGAGAAGGTCTCCTTGTCGGACCGGTTTGGCCTTTGGCTCGGCTTCCACAAGTGCACGCAGGACGATTATCTCGCGATGGTGCAAGGCTATGCCGAACACTACAAGCTCGACGTCGATGCCGATCGCCTGGTGGCGGAAGCGCTGGAATGGGCGACCACCCGCGGCGGCCGTTCGGGTCGTGTCGCCTGGCAGTTCGTGCAGGATCTCGCTGGCCGGTTGAACCAGCAGCTCAAGAACTGAACCGAACGCACCGAAACGAGAAAAGCCCGCCACGCTGAAGAACAAGCGTGGCGGACTTTTCGAGGGGAACCGGACTGGAGGAACAGCCCCCCGGTCATGGAATCCGTTGAGTCTTTTTTCCCGGCTATTCTAGGAAGGTCGATGGATCGACCGGCGAAGAATTCTTGCGCACTTCGAAGTGCAGCTTCGGGCTTTCGGTGGAACCGCTCATGCCCGACAACGCCAGTTCCTGACCGCGCTTGACCGTCTGGCCGCGCTGCACCTTCAGCGAGCTGGCATGGCCGTAAACGGTGACGAGGCCGTTCTCGTGGCGCACCAGAACGGTGTTGCCGAATTCCTTAAGACCGTCGCCGGCATAGATCACCACGCCGTTTTCGGCTGCCTTCACCGGCGTACCTTCCGGCACGGCGATGTCGATGCCGTCGCCAGCCTTGCCGGCACCCTTGCCGTAGCTGCCGATGACCTTGCCGCGTACCGGCCAGCGCATCTTGCCGATGCCGGTACCGCCAGGCGCTTCGGCGTCCGAATCTTCCACGATGGCGCGCGCCGTCTGCTTCGGCGGCGTATAGGATGCCTGCTGGGCCGGCGCTTCGGCAGGCTTCGCGGTTGCAACCTGCGGCGCGGCGGCGGCGGGAGCAGCAGCCGGTGCGGCAGGAGCACCGGGCGCAGCCAGCGGCTTCGGTGCGGCAGCGAGCTGCGTTTGCGCAGGCTTGGCGCCGACACCCGGTACGACAAGCGTCTGGCCGATGCGGATGTTGCCGTCGCTCAAACCATTGGCGGCCTTCAGATTGTCAACGCTGACGCCAGTCTTGCGGGACACGCCAGACAGCGTATCGCCCGACTCAACCGTGTAGCTGCCGCCACGCGTCGGTGCCTTGGCAGTGTTGGTCGGAGCGCTTGGGAGCGATGGTGCAGCCTTGGGCAGGGATGCGACCTGAACGGGCTGCGACTGGCTCGACGTGGGCTGAAGAGCTGTGTTGCGGGACCCCATCGGCGCGTCGCTTGCGGCTGGCGACAAAGGCGGCAGGCTGGAGCGGCCAGACTGTCCACCCGACATGCTCACCGGCGCCATTGCGCTGCGCTGAACCGATCCGCTCGGCGCTGCCGGCAAGGCCGACGGCTGACCGTAGGACTGGTTCGCTGGAGCGGCCGAAGCCGTCTGCGTTCCCGTGGAAGACGTTGTGAACATGTCGCTCGTAAAGCGCGACACGCCGGAAGAGCAACCAGCGGCAACGCCCGCCAGAAGAAGTGCGGCGCCCCGAAGCATGAGGCGTCCATTCCCGTTCAGGACTTTCAATTGCATGGTACCGACCCGCACCCACCCGTTACAAACTATGAGGGTATTAAGCGCGGTTAGCGTTACTGTCGGGTTAATTCAGCTGAATCAAAGGCAAGTTTTAGCAGAACTTGTCAGAGTGCCTCGGCCATGCCGTGGGTCATCGGCTGCAGCCGGATGGTGCCAACTTCCTGTTCCTCGAACCGGCTTCCGGTCTTGGTCAGGCGCACCAGCATCTGCGGTTCGTCGGCTGGTCCGATCGGCGCGATCATCACGCCACCGCTGGACAGCTGATCCACGAAACCGCGCGGCAATTCGTCGAACGAGGCCCATGCGATGATGCGGTCGAACGGCCCTTCAGCCGCAACCCCATGCGCGCCATCCGCCTGGCGAATCATCACATTGCCGATCCCAAGCGCTTCGATGCGCGAGCGCGCCTGCTGCACGAGCGTCTTGTAGCGTTCGAGCGTCAGAACACGCGCCGAAAGTCGGCCCATGACGGCCGCCGTATAGCCACTGCCGGTACCGATTTCGAGCACGCGCGTGCTGCTGGTCAGTTCAAGCGCAGCTAGGACCTTCGCCTGGATATCGACACCCTCCAGCGCCTCCCCGCAAGGGATCGGCAGCATCCGGTCGGACCAGGCATGGTCCTGCCATTGGTCCGGCACGAAGGCACGACGCGGCGTTGCTTCAAAGGCGGACAGAACGGTCTTGTCCGTCAGCCCCTGCCCGCGCAGCCGGAGCATGAAGGCGGCGAACCCCTCGCGATCGAGCGCGTCGGGTGTCATTGCAGCGCAGCTCGCACGAGGTCCTGAACCTCATAGGCCGTCAGATCGAGCTTCAACGGCGTGACGGAGATATGGTCGGAGCGCAGCGCATGCAGGTCCGTGCCTTCCGGGATCTCGCTTTCGCCGCGTCCGAAACGCAGCCAGTAGTAAGGCAGCCCGCGGCCATCGTTGCGGGCATCCACGGTGATGCCGTAAACGAGCTTGCCCTGCCGCGTCACGACATGGCCCTTCACGGCATCCGGCTGGCAGTTCGGGAAGTTCACGTTGAGCAGAACGCCTTCCGGCAGATCGATGCCGATCAGCCGCTTCAACAACGCTGGCGCATGCGCCTCGACCGTATTCCACGGCACGACGCGCCCATCATTGGCAAACGTATAACCCTGGCTGAGCGCTATCGAGCGGATGCCGAGCAGCGTGCCTTCCATCGCACCCGCCACCGTGCCGGAATAGGTCACGTCATCGGCGACGTTCGAGCCGGAATTCACACCGGACAGAATCAGGTCCGGCGGCTCGGGCATGAGGTTGCGAACGCCCATGATGACGCAATCGGTCGGCGTGCCGCGCACCGCATAATGACGGTCGTCGATGCGGCGCATTCGCAGCGGTTCTGAGATCGACAGCGAGTGCGAGAAACCGGACTGGTCGGTTTCCGGCGCCACCACCCAGATGTCGTCGCTCAATGTGCGAGCGATCCGCTCGAGCGATTGCAGGCCCTCGGCATGAATGCCGTCGTCATTGGTCAGAAGAATGCGCATGCTCAGCCTATCCCCAGTGGCGGCTTGACTAACGACCTACCGGCCGCCGATCCGCTCCTTGCCACCCATGTAGGGGCGAAGCACATCAGGAACAGTGACACTGCCATCTTCGTTCTGGTAATTCTCCAGAACGCCGATCAGCGCGCGGCCAACCGCGGTACCCGAGCCGTTCAGCGTGTGAACGAAGCGCGTGCCCTTCTCGTCCTTGACGCGGTAGCGTGCATCCATGCGGCGCGCCTGGAAATCGCCGCACACCGAACAGGACGAAATCTCGCGATACGCGTTCTGGCCCGGCAGCCAGACCTCGATGTCAAAGGTCTTGCGCGCGCCGAAGCCCATGTCGCCGGTGCAAAGCACAACCGTGCGGAACGGCAATTCGAGCTTCTTCAGCACGGTTTCAGCGCATTCGGTCATCCGGTCATGCTCGGCAAGCGAGCTGTCGGCATCCGTGATCGAAACGAGCTCGACCTTGTTGAACTGGTGCTGGCGCAGCATGCCACGCGTGTCGCGGCCAGCCGAGCCGGCTTCGGACCGGAAGCAGGGCGTCAGCGCCGTGAAGCGGAGCGGCAGCTGGTCCTGGTTGAGGATCTGCTCGCGCACGAGATTGGTCAGCGGCACCTCGGCGGTCGGGATCAAACCAAGCCGCGTTTCGCCATGCGGCGTGAAGAACAGGTCGTCCTCGAACTTCGGCAGCTGGTTGGTCCCAAACAGCGCATCGTCGCGCACCATCAGCGGCGGCTGCACTTCCGTATAGCCATGCTCATCCGTATGCAGATCGAGCATGAACTGGCCGATGGCGCGTTCCAGCCGTGCCAACTCGCCCTTCAGAACCGTGAAGCGCGATCCGGACAGCTTGGCAGCGGCCTCGAAATCCATCAGCCCCATGGCCTCGCCGAGCTCGTAATGCTCGCGCGGCTTGGGCGGCATATTGGCCTTTCGCGTCTCGATCAGTTCGCTGCCGAAGCGGCGCACTTCCACATTGTCGTGCTCGTCCTTGCCCTTGGGCACCTCCGGCAGCGGCAGGTTGGGGATGGTAGCCAGCGCGTCGTCCAGCTCCTTGTCGAGCCGGCGCTCTTCAGCCTCGCCGTTCTGGATGAAGCTCTTGATATCGGCGACTTCGGCCTTCAGCGCTTCGGCCTTGGCCGAATCCCCTGCCCGCATCGCATTGCCGATCTCCTTGGACGCAGCGTTGCGGCGCTCCTGCGCTTCCTGCAAACGACCGAGATGGGCGCGGCGCGCTTCATCCAGCGCAATCAGGGCCTCGGACTGCGGCGCTGCCGAGCGCGAGGCCAGAGCCGCGTCGAGAACCGCAGGATTGTCGCGTATCCACTTGATGTCGAGCATAGCAAAAGGTCCGGTCTTTATTCCAGGCGGGCGTAAACCGCGCGCTCGTGACAAGCAAGTCCGAGAAAACAAAAGGGGCGCCTTTCGACGCCCCTTCAATCACTCGGTCTTGCCCGAAAATGGAAACAAGGAAGCCGTTACACGGACTTCGGCGTATCGTCAGGATCAACGGCGTCCGGCACGTCTTCGGCCGCAGCCGCTGCGTCGCGTGCATGCTGTTCCTTCGCCCGATTGCGCTCGATCCAGCGCGCCATCCAGATCGAACCTTCGTAGAGAAGGATCGTCGGCAGCGCCAAGCCGATCTGGCTGACCGGATCCGGCGGCGTCAGAACGGCCGCAGCCACAAAGGCAGACACGATCGCCCATTTGCGCTTATCCGCGAGCGTCTCGGCCGTCAGCAATCCCACACGTGCCAGAAGCGTCGTCACCACCGGCAGCTGGAACACCAGGCCGAACGAGAAGATCAGCGTCATGATGAGGCTGAGATACTCGGACACCTTTGGCAGAAGCGAAATCTGCACGTCCTGACCGGGGCCAACCTGCTGCATGGCAAGGAAGAACCACATCACCATCGGGGTGAAGAAGAAGTACACCAGCGCCGCGCCCATCAGGAACAGAACCGGCGATGCGATGAGGAACGGCAGGAAAGCCGCGCGTTCGTTCTTGTAGAGGCCGGGCGCCACGAACTTGTAGACCTGCGCGGCAACCAGCGGAAAGGCGAGAACCAGACCGCCGAACATGGCGAGCTTGATCTGCGTGAAGAAAAACTCCTGCGGTGCCGTGTAGATCAGCTCGACATGGCCGTCATTCATCCCTGCCCAGATCGTCGCCCATTTGAACGGGACCACCAGGAGGTCGAACAACTGCTTTGCAAAGAAGAAGCAGATCAGGAAGGCGACAAAGAAGCCGCCGATAGCCCAGATCAGGCGCGAACGCAGTTCGATCAGGTGATCGAGCAGCGGCGCGGAGGACTTTTCGATTTCGTCGTCCGACGTCTTCACGTGGCGGTTCCGGTTTCTTTGGGCTTGCGGGTGCGAACCGGCTTTTCAGCCGCCGTTCCGTTCATGGTGCTGGCTTCGGCTGCAGACTTCTTCGGAGCCGCCTTGGTTTTCGGCGCTTCCGAGCCTTCAGCAACTGCGGCTTTAGGCGCGCGCGGAGCACGAGCCTTCTTCGCAGGCGCTGCCGTTTCGGCAACGGGCGCCTTGGCCGGCTCCGCCGTCACAGCATTCGTCTGCGCCAGCGGGGCTGCGGGTGCGACGGGTGCAACAGGCGCAAGCGGTTCCACCGGCTGAGCCAGAGCGCCTGCCCCCAGACCGGACGCTTCCTTCGGCGCTTCGCCCGTCAGAGCGGACGGCGCGGCGGTTGCACCGGTCTTGAGCGGTTCAACAGCGGTTGCTTCCGTGGAAGCCGGCGTTGAAGGCGCCGGTGTGGATGGCCGCATGACCTGATCCATCCCGGCGCGAACATCGGCCGCAGCTTTTTCAAGCGGGTTCAAAGCCTTGCGGATCTCGTTCTTGGGATTGAGCGAGCGCAGGTCATTGACCGATTTGCGGACGTCGTCGAGCTCGGCTTCTTTCAAAGCGTCATCGAACTGCTTGCGGAAATCGCCAGCCATCGACGTCATTTTCGCGGTGAACTTGCCGAAGGTGCGCAGCATCCTCGGCAAATCCTTTGGGCCCACGACCACGATCATGACGACCGCGATCACAAGCATTTCGGTCCAACCGATGTCGAACATCAGAACTGTTCCCGCTTGTAGCTAGGCGCGGAACGCGTCAGGACTTGGTGACGTTGCGGTCCGGGGTCGCCACAGTCTCGCCCGGGCGATGCTCAACGGTGCGCGGATCAACAGGACGCGTTTCATCCTGCGTGTCCTCGTCGGTCATGCCCTTCTTGAAGCTCTTGATGCCCTTGGCCATGTCGCCCATCAGCTCGGGAATCTTGCCGCGGCCGAACAGCAGCAGAACAACAACAAGCACGATCAGCCAGTGCCAGATCGAAAAGGAACCCATGATCACTCTCTTTCGAATTCTTAACCCGGGGAACAGCTAGGCCCTCCTTCAGGCCTTTGCAAATCCCTTCATCGTCAACAGCACACCAGACATTTCAGGCGAGAGAAAGACTTCGCGCCACTTAAAGACGATGCGCCGCATCCCATGCGGGTGGTTTACCGTACAACGCGGCTGAAGCACGGCTTCAACACCAAACTATACAGCTTCGCGGCGTTGTTACCATGCACACCGCCCGTTCTCCAAGGGTTTCCCGAAGGGTTTAACGAGGTGAAACGCCGTTCGACCATCATCAATCCTCCGTGACACGAGGCGTAAGGAGGCCAAGTTCTTCCAGATCGACGTCGGTGAGTTCGTCTTCGTCGTCACGCAGCAGATCGTTCTCTATCGGCGGCACAGGAACGGCGAAGTTGCTGGGCATGCGCGGCGACAGGAGCCCTGCCCCTTTCAGCTCCTCCATTCCCGGCAGATCGCGCAGTTCGGCAAGGCCGAAATGGTCGAGAAAGGCTTGCGTCGTGCCGTAGGTCACCGGCCGCCCGGGCGTGCGACGACGTCCGCGCATCCTCACCCAGCCGCTTTCCAGAAGAAGATCGAGCGTCCCCTTCGAGGTTTCCACGCCGCGCACATCCTCGATCTCTGCGCGCGTCACCGGCTGGTGGTAAGCAATGGTGGACAGCACTTCGAGCGCTGCCCGCGACAGCTTCTTTTGCTGCGGCGCATCGCGGCGAAGAAGAAAGCCGAGATCCGGCGCGGTGCGCAGTGCCCACGCATCCTCCACCCGCACGACATTGACACCACGATTGGCATAGGCCCCAACCAGCCGCTCCATCACAAGGTCGAGCGCAACATCGTCCGGCAGCCGTTCGGCCAGCATCTTGCCCGTAACCGGCTCGGTGCTGGCAAACAGAATCGCTTCGGCAATGCGAATCGCCTGGCCGAGACGCTGTTGCGCAAACAGGTCGGTGTCGGGGCTCGTTTCACTCACGTCACATCTCCAACGAGCCGGGGCCGCGGCTGCAGCTGCAATTGTCGCTGTCCGGGCCGCATATAGATCGGCGCGAATGCACCCTCTTGCCGCACCTCCAGCTTTCCTTCGCGGATCAGCTCGAGACTGGCGGCAAAGGAGCTGGCCAGAACGCTGCGGCGCTGCGACGGGTCGCTGAGATACTGGGTCAGAAAGCCGTTCAGCGCACTCCAATCCCCTGAATGCCCAACCAACCGAACCAGGAGATCGCGCGCATCCTGAAGCGACCACACGCCGCGCGCCGCGATCTGCACATTGCTGATGGCCTGGCGCTGGCGCTGCACCGCATAAGCGGCAAGAAGATCGTAAAGGCTCGCCTCGAACGTCACACTGCGATCGAGCTCCAGCGCTTCCGGCGCACCGCGCGCAAACACATCACGGCCCAGCCGATCGCGATTGATCAGCCGTGCCGCAGCCTCGCGCATGGCTTCCAGTCGCTTCAAGCGAAACTGCAGCACCGCCGCCAGTTCCTCCCCGCTTTCGCCCTCCTCGTTCCGCTGTTTGGGAACAAGCAGCTTGGATTTGAGGAATGCGAGCCATGCCGCCATGACGAGGTAATCGGCAGCCAGTTCGAGCCGCATGGCGCGCACGCGGTCGATGAAGCCGATATACTGCTCGGCCAGCGCAACCACGGAGATCTGCGAAAGATCGACCTTCTGGTTGCGGGCAAGATGCAGCAGAAGGTCGAGCGGCCCTTCGAAGCCGGCGACATCCACCACCAGCTCCGGCTCGCTCAAGCCTTGAGTCTTGTTATCCGACCAGAGTTCTTCCGGCGAAACAGGCTGCGCCGCTTCGCCGTCCTTGTGTCCGCTGTTCAAGCATCGACCTCATACGGCCCGGACCTCGGGCCGCCGGCCTTATGCCACCAACTGCATCAGCTCGGCAAACTCGGCGCGCATGTCATCCTCAACGGAATCGTCGCTGACACCGAGCGGAAGCAGCGCGCGTTCCGCACGCGCCAGCGCCTCGCCCGTCAAACGCGGCGTTTCGGCGACCACGGCTTCCATCTCGCCCATCACGCCGTTGCAATGCAGGACGATGTCGCAACCCGCGGCAAGAATCGCGCGGCTGCGGCTCGCGAAATCCCCTGACAGCGCCTTCATCGACACATCGTCGCTCATCAGAAGACCGTCGAAGCCGATCTCCTTGCGGATGATCTCGTCGATCACGATCGGTGACGTGGTGGCCGGCAGATCCGGATCGATGGCGGAATAGATGACATGCGCGGTCATCGCCATGCCGACATCGGACAGCGCCTTGAATGGCGCGAAGTCCCGCGCGCGCAGCTCTTCCAGTGGCGTATCCACCGTCGGCAACGCCAGATGCGTGTCGGCGGTCGCCCGTCCATGGCCCGGAACATGCTTCATCACCGGCAGAACGCCGCCGGCAAGCAGGCCGTCCACAGCCGCCCGGCCGAGTGCCGCGACGATCTCCGGCTCCGTGCCATAAGCACGGTTGCCGATCACATCATGCGCACCGGCCACCGGCACGTCGAGAACCGGCAAACAGTCGGCGTTAATGCCGAGATTGATGAGGTCGAAGGCATGCAGGCGCGACAAAAGCCATGTGGCGCGCAGGCCGTCCGTCTGGTTCCTGCCGTAAAGTGCACCAAGATCGGCGGCCGGCGGATAGTTCGGCGCAAGCGGCGGGCGCAGCCGCTGCACGCGGCCCCCTTCCTGGTCGAGAAACACGGGCGCGTTCGGCCGGTCGGTGCATTTGCGCATGCAGTCCACCAGCGCGCGCACCTGTTCGGCATCCACGATGTTGCGGGCAAACAGGATGAAGCCCCAGGGCCGATGTTCGCGGAAGAACGTTTCTTCTTCCGGCGTCAGCACCGGACCGGCAGCACCAAGGATCACCGCCTTGCATTCATTCATGGCTCAAGCTCTCAAAAGGCCGAAATTGCGCAGATACAACGAAGCCCGCCACGTTAGGTTCGCAGCGGGCTTGAAGAACGTTGCGGCGGCTTCTTACTGCGAAACGAAGCAGCTGCCACCCGCGCTCTTGTAGTTGGCGCAGATCGTGTTGGCTTCGGCGCGCGACGAGGCCGCAACGCGAACGCGGTAATAGGTGCCCTTGCCGGCGATGTCGGCCCGCACGATGTTGACGTTCTTGCCGCCGAGCACGCTGGCATAGCGGCGCGAAAGATTGTCGTAGCTGGCCTGCGCGGCAGCTTCGCTCGGCTGCGACGCGATCTGCACGGCCCAACCGGACGGCGCGGCAGCCGCATCAACAGCAGCCGGCGCGGTTGCGGCCTGTGCGGTCGGCGCAACGGCGGCGACCTGCGGAGCCGCCTGCGGCGCAGGCTGAGCAGCCGGCGTTTCGTCGATCATGCTTTCAACCGTATCCGACGCTTCCGGCAGGCTCGGCGCAGCGGTCGGTGCGATCGAAGCCGGCTCGGCCGTTACGGCCTCGGCTGCGGATGCAAGCTGGGGCGCCGGTGCAGCCGCTTCTTCACGCGGCGCCAGCGACCCATCCGGGCGAACAACCATGGTGCGAACCCGACGCGGCGCAACCGCCACCATTTCTTCCGGTATCTGGCTGCCTGCGGCATCCGGCATCAGGCGGTCTTCGGCCTTGCCTGCCGTACCGACCGCTTCATTGTCGACATCACCATCATCGGTGCCTTCGAACTCGCTTCCGTCGCCGTCGAGCGCGGACAGGCTGGCCATCGAATCTTCGGCCTCCTGCGCGTTCAGATCAACCGGCGCCTCGTTTTCGGAGATCAACCGCTCCTGCGTCGGCGCACCCAGCGGCTGGCCGGAACCAACGCGGTCGTAAACCACATTGTCCTGGTTCGGCACGGTCGTACCGCCCGGGTTTTCCGGACGCACTTTCATCGGGTCGGTGTCGGCACGAACGAGCGTCGCCTCACCGCCGCTGCCCGTTGAACCGCTCGGCATGGCCAGCATGGCAACGCCGCCGATCAGGACGATCGCTGCAGCCGCACCGGCCATCACCATGCCGCGACGGCCAAGAAGGCTCTGGCGCGGTTGGGTGCGAGGCGCCTGTTCGTAATAACCGTCCTCGTCTTCCGGCTCATACATGCCAGCGCGCGACAGGTCGGAATCATACCGTCCGGCCGATGCACCGGCTGCAGCGCCAGCGGCGGCAGCACCCATGGAGAAGTCGAGGTGCTCGTCCCAGTTCTGAGCATTGGCCGGGCGATGCGCGTCCAGCTCTTCACCGCGCGCCTGAGCGGCCTGCTCGTGGTTCATCGAGTGAAAAGCCTGATCGAACTGCGGATCGAAATCATCGAAGCCGTTGCCACGTGGCGCAGGCTCGCGGCCGTAATCGACGTCCGGCAGGTCCAGCTCGTCGGAATGCGCCAAGCGCTGATCCACGAAGTCGACCGTCTCGATATCCGGCACATCCGCGCGCATGCTCGGCGCGTTCACCATCGGCCGTCCCTGCGCGGCATAGCCATAGCCGGCAGCGGCAGTCTGGCCGTAGCCAGCCGCGGCGCTTTGGCCGTAACCGGCCGCGGCGCCCTCGCCGTAACCGGTATTGTGGTCGCTGTCCCGGTGGTATGGATCAGCAGCCAATTCATCGGCAAGAGCGGCGTCGAAAGCCCGTTCATCAAAAGGCTGCATGGCTTCGGGTTCCATATCGGGTTGGGCAGGCTCTTCCACCGGATCAGCAAAAGTGGTCGAGGCAGTGTTAGTGGTGTCTGGTTCGAACGTTTGCTCGGCGCTCGCATGCGCATCGGTGTTCGAGAATGCGTTGGCCGCGGCGACCGAAGCGGACACGGCAGCAAAGTCCGTCATTTCGGGCGTTCGAGGCTGTGTAACCTCGGCCTCAATCGCAGCTTCGATGTCACGCGCAACGGCGTCGTCATCCATAAGATCGGCCATCTCGAAGTCGCCGAAATCCGGCTCGTCCGCAGGATCTTCCTGCGGCTGGCTTACCGGTGCGGGCTCCGGCTGGAACGCGGCATAGGCAAGAGGCGCGGCCGTCGCGGCAGCAGCGGGCGCTGTGTCCACCTCGGAAAAATCGAGGTTCCACAGGGCGTCGCCGGTCTGCGGATCAGCTGATTGAGCCTCATCCCGCTGCCCGTCGAACGCCTGAGTGTCCGTCCGGTGGTCCGGCGCACCGGCTTCGGCGAAGTCGATGCCGCGCAGCCAGCTATCGTCTTCGGGCGCAGCAAGCGATGTTTCGGCTGCCTGCTGGCTGTCCATCTCACCGCCAAGCAGATCAAACAGCTCGCGCTCGAACGCCTCGTCATGCGCAGGCGTTGCCTGCAACTCGGCTTCCGGCTCAACAAGCTGCCACTGCTCGGGCGCTTCTGAAACGGCTTCGGCCTGCTCGTTCTGGGGCGGCAGTTCATCCTGCTCAGACAGCACCAGCGGCTCGTCCAGCGAGATCGACCCCTCGTCCAGCCAGCCCTCTTCCGCCGTGAACACAGCGCGCTCGTCGGAGGCTTCGGCTTCGGTCTCGTCCAAGGCGTCCAGATCGAGATCGCCGATCAGATCGGCGTCGGTCTGTTCGTCCTGCGCATGAGGCTCCAGCTGAACAGGCAAGGCTTCCAGATCGTTTTCGTAAGCCAGATCGGTCTCGTAAGAGGGTGACGCCTGCACAACCGGTTCTTCGATCGCTTCGGTAAGCTGCTGGGCGAGCTCCAGATCCAGCGGATCAACCGCAGCATCGGAAACCGGCTGCTCGTCCGCCACGCCGGCGTCCAGTTCGTTCTCCGGCTGCACGCTCTCGGTCGCTTGAACAGGCTCGAACGCAACCGGCGCGGCGGCTTCCGGCTCCGGCTCTTCCACGACAGTTGGCTGTGGCGCCTGCTGGTCGCGGTTTTGCTGCCAGGCCTCGAGCGCGGCATAAGCTGCCTCGATCTCGTCATCCTCCTCGGCAGCCGGCGCGCTCGCCGGTTCTACGACCGGCGTCGCAGCTTCGACCGGCGTGGAAGCCGCATAGCCGAGGTCATTCGTGGAGATGGTGTCGTCTTCGTCGAAGCTCAGTTCGAAATCGGCGAAGGGATCGACCTCGGGCTCGACAGCCGCTTCCGGCTCATCGGCCACGAACGTGTCGACCGTTTCGTGAAAATCGTAACCCTGCCCATCCGCCTGCTGCGCCTCGACGGCTGCGGCGGAGGCATGATGGTAAGCGTCGGCTACCGGGACTTCTAGCTCAGCTTCGGCTGCGACAGGCTCTTCGGCGAAAACCGGCTCTTCGGTGAAAACCGGCTCATGGCGAACCGGCTCCGCCGCGCGTGGCAAAGCCTGGGCTGGCACGTTGTCCTGGTCGCTATGGAACTCGCCAAGGAGTTCGCGCTCGAGATCCAGGCCGAAATCAGGCTCAACCGGCTCGGCCGGCTGATGCACTTTCACCCGCGGATCGAAGCCCATGATACGGGTCAGTTCCGCAAACGGGTCGTCCTCCGCAATCGGCGCGGCGGCGGGGGCACGGTTTGAAGAAGTGTCTGCCATGATCTTTCCCGTACTCGAACTCGGTCGGACGCCGGCGACGTCGCACGACGGGCTCGGCCCGTACCAAGCTTTTGTGGGAAAATGGTGGCAGCTGGATTAGCGAAGCTCCTCAGGGGCATCAGCCCCGACGATCGCCAGTCCCGATGTCAGCACGTCCGACACCGCCTGCACCAGTCCCAGCCTGGCGACGGTCAATGTAGGTTCGTTAACCCTTACAAATCGTAAATCCGGATTGTCGGTGCCGCGATTCCAGTGCGCGTGGAAGCTGCTTGCCAGATCATAAAGGTAGAAAGCCACGCGATGCGGCTCCAGCGCGATCGCAGCGCTTTCGATCATGCGCGGATATTCGGCCAGCTTGCGAATCAGGGTGATCTCGCCGGCATCGGTCAGCAAAGCCGTGTCCTTGGACAAGGCAGCACAATCCGGCCGCTCCAGCCCCAACTGCTCCTTGGCCTGCCGGAACACGGAATAACAGCGCGCCGAAGCATACTGCACATAGAACACCGGATTGTCCTTGGACTGCTCGGTGACCTTGGCGAAGTCGAAATCGAGCGGCTCGCCGTTTTTGCGGTACAGCATCATGAAGCGAATCGCGTCGCGACCGACTTCATCCACCACGTCGCGCAGCGTGATGAACTCGCCCGAACGCTTCGACATCTTCACCGGCTCGCCGGCGCGTAAGAGACGCACCAGCTGGCAAAGGAGAACGGTCAGCTCCACCTTGCCGTCGGTCACCGCACGCGCCAGCGCTTCCAGCCGCTTCACATAGCCGCCGTGATCCGCACCCAGGATGTAAACAAGCTGGTCGAAGCCGCGGACATACTTGTCCTTGAGATAAGCCACATCCGCCGCGAAATAGGTGTAGGCGCCGTCGGATTTCACCAGCGGACGATCGATGTCGTCGCCCACTTCCGTGGAACGGAACAGCGTCTGCTCGCGATCTTCCCAGTCTTCCGGCTTCTGGCCCTTGGGCGGCGGCAGCTTGCCCTTGTAAACATGGCCCTTCAGCGTCAGATCGCTGATCGCCGAGCGGATCGGCTTGGCATGATCGGCATGCAGCGTGCGCTCGGAAAAGAACACGTCGTGATGCACGTTGAGCGCGGCGAGATCTTCGCGGATCATGTCCATCATCGCGTCGATCGTCTTGTCGGCGATAACAGCCAGCGCTTCCTCTTCCGGCATATCCAAGAGCGTGCGGCCATAGGTCTCCGCCAGCATCTTGCCCACGGGCACGAGATAATCGCCGGGATATAGGCCGGCCGGGATCTCGCTGATCGTTTCGCCCAGCGCTTCGCGGTAACGCAGAAATGCCGACTGCGCGAGCACGCCGATCTGCGCGCCGGCATCGTTGATGTAATATTCCTTCGTCACCTCGCTGCCGGCAAAGCCCAGCAGGTTCGACAAGGCGTCACCCACGACCGCACCACGGCAATGGCCGACATGCATCGGGCCGGTCGGGTTGGCCGACACATATTCCACATTGATCTTGCGGCCCGCGCCGATCGTCGAGCGGCCGTAATCCTTGCCCGCCGCCAGCATATCCGCCAGCCGCGCCTGCCAGAACCCGTCGCCCAGCCGGATGTTCACGAAGCCTGGACCGGCAACGGAGGCTTCCGACACGTCGGGATCCCTGGCGAGCTCGGCAGCAAAGCGCTCGCCCAGCACGCGCGGGTTTTCGCCCACGGCCTTGGACAACACCATGGCGGCATTGGTGGCGAGATCGCCGTGGCTCACATCGCGCGGCAGTTCCACCGCGACACGGGCGGTATCAACCGGCTCGCCATCGGTGGTCTTGAGGTCGAGAGCCTGCACGATCTTGATCACGCGCGCGCTGAATTCGGCGAAAATATTCATCATCAACTCGGAGACGAGAAAAAAGAACGCGGATGCTTGGCCCGCGAAATTGTTGGCCGCGACCTAGCTCAGAACAGGCGTTCGGTCAAACAACCGCCGATGTTCCTTGACCGCATAAGTGTCGGTCATGCCGGCCAGGAAGTCCGCGACATGCCGCGCCTTCACGGCATTGCCAGCCCGATCGAGCCCTTCGCGCCAGCCTTCCGGCATCGCGCGGGGGTCGGCCATATAGATGTCGAACAGGTCGAAAACGATGCGATCGGCATTGGCGCGCACCTCCATCACGGAGGGGTGACGATAAAGATTGGCGTAAAGAAAGCGCTTCAACTCCCGCTCTCCCGCCGCGATCTCTTCCGAGAAGGTCACGACCGCTTGGCTCGCCGCGTGAATGTCGTCGACGCTTTCGGGTTGCAGCAAAGCCAGCTTCCCCTTCGCGGTCGCAATCACATCTTCCACCATCAACGTGATCTGCCGCCGCATCAGCTCATGGGCGATCCGAACCGGATCGAGCTTGGGATATTTCATCCGCACCGCACGCAGGATATTGGCCGTCAGCGGCACGTCTTCCAGCATGTCGAGCGTCAGAAGCCCCGAGCGCAGACCGTCGTCGATATCATGCGTGTTATAGGCGATGTCGTCGGCAATCGCCGCCGCCTGCGCTTCCGGCCCGGCGAAGCGGTCGAGTTCGAGATCATGCAGCTGCGAATAAACGCTGATCGCCTGCGGCACCGGTTTCCCCATTGGCGAACCATCGGCGTGAACCAGCGGCCCATTATGCTTCACCAGCCCTTCAAGCGTTTCCCAGCTGAGGTTCAAACCGTCGAATTCGGCATAACGACGTTCCAGCTTGGTCACGATCCGCAAGGACTGCGCATTATGCTCGAACCCGCCGAACGGCTGCATCTTCAGGTTCAGCGCATCTTCGCCGGTGTGGCCGAACGGCGTGTGGCCAAAGTCGTGCACCAGCGCCACCGCTTCCGCCAGGTCTTCGTCCAGCTGCAAGGCCCGCGCCAAGGCGCGCGCGATCTGCGCCACCTCGATCGTATGCGTCAGCCGCGTCCGGTAATGGTCGCCTTCATGCGCAACGAAAACCTGCGTCTTGTGCTTCAAGCGGCGAAACGCGGTGGAATGGATGATTCGGTCGCGGTCGCGCTGGAACGGCGTGCGTGTCAGGCTTTCCGGCTCGTCCACGAAGCGGCCACGCGTTTTTGCCGGATCGGTCGCGTAAGGGGCCCGCGGGCGATAACCGAAGCCGATATCGGACGCATTCAGTGCCACGCGCTTCCCTTCGTCCCTGCTCGCCTCGCCGCACACCCGTTGACGAGACCTTGCGCGGCTCATACCTACTAGGCGAATGCCAGCGCAAGGTGACACTATGGGTACGGATGCCAAAACCCTGATGAAGGGCGTCGATCTGACCGAAGCTGCGGCACGCCGCATCAACAAGATCATCGCCAAGGAGACGGACAAGGAAGCCCTGCGCGTATCCGTGGAAGGTGGCGGCTGTTCCGGCTTTTCCTACAAGTTCGACCTGGTTGAAGGCCGCAACGCCGATGACACCGCAATCGAAAAGGACGGCGCCACCGTTTTGATCGATGAGATGTCGTTGATCTATATGGGCGGCTCGGTCATCGATTTCGTGGACGATCTGATGGGTCAGTCCTTCCAGATCCGCAATCCCAACGCCGTCGCATCCTGCGGCTGCGGCACCAGCTTTTCGATCTGACCGCCCGTGTCTCTCAAGATCGCGACCTGGAACATCAACGGCGTCAAGGCGCGCATCGAAAACCTGCTGCACTGGCTGCGCGAAAGCCAGCCGGACATCGTGTGCCTGCAGGAAATCAAGAGCGTCGATGAAGGCTTCCCGCGCCTCGAGATCGAGGCGCTCGGCTATCATGTCGAAACCCACGGCCAGAAGGGCTTCAACGGCGTCGCCATCCTGTCCAAGCTGCGCTTCGATGAAGTGAACCGCCGTTTGCCGGGCGACGACGAAGACGAACAGGCCCGTTTCATCGAAGGCGTGTTCTCGACCTCGTGCGGCGCCCTGCGGGTCGTGTCGCTTTACCTGCCGAACGGCAATCCGGTCGGCACGGAGAAGTTTCCCTACAAGCTGCGCTGGATGGATCGTCTCGAAAAGTGGGCAAAGGAGCGTCTGGAGCTTGAAGAGCCGCTGGTTCTCGGCGGCGATTACAATGTCATCCCGATGCCGTCGGACGTTCGTTATCCCGACAACTGGCTGGATGACGCCTTGTTTCAGCCGGAAAGCCGCGCCTCGTTCCGCCGCCTTTCCAATATGGGCTTCATCGATGCCTATCGCGAAGTGGACGACGCGGCCGGCGCTTACTCCTTCTGGGATTATCAGGCCGGCGCCTGGCAGAAGAATAACGGCATCCGCATCGACTTCCTGATGATGTCGCCCGAAGCCTCCGATCGCCTGAAATCGGCGGATATCGAGAAGCATGTCCGCGGCTGGGAAAAGCCGTCGGACCACGTGCCCGTGGTCGCGCATCTGGACCTGTTGCCGGTCACTGTTTGAACCGTCTGCGGTAAAAAACACACAGGCGGGAACTCTTTTCGGTTTGGCTCGTTATTACCCCGACAGATCAACGATCTAACTTCCAGTCGAGAGCGAGCCGCGTTCCCCTGCCCGGCTCGCTCTTTTTTTCTTTGTCTGCGCATGTGCATCCCGCCACACGGTCTTGTGAGCGCAAGGCGCCGTGGCTACATCAGGCCCATGAAAGTCAAAGACGTCGATATCCTCATCGTACCCGGCTACACCAATTCAGGGCCTGACCACTGGCAGACCCGCTGGGAAACGCGCCTTTCCACCGCACGCCGTGTTGAACAGGCCGAATGGTCGAAGCCCGTGCGCGAAGACTGGGTTGCCAATGTCGCCAAGGCCGTGAACGAGGCTGAACGCCCGGTCGTGTTCGTTGCGCATTCCCTCGGCATTCCAAGCGTCGTTCATGCCATTCCGCAGTTCAGGAACCGCGTTGCCGGCGCCTTTTTCGTCGCGCCACCCGATGTCACGAACCCGCAGATCCGCCCGAAGCATCTGATGACCTTCGGCCCCTATCCGCGCGATCCGCTGCCCTTCCCGTCGATCACGGTCGCCAGCCGCAACGATCCCTTTTCGAGCTTCGAAGCGGCGGAAGATATTGCGGGCGCATGGGGCTCGATGTTCATCGATGCAGGCGGCGCCGGTCACCTCAACGCAGAATCTGGACATGGTCCGTGGCCCGAAGGCTCCATGACCTTCGCCAACTTCCTGACGCGCCTCACTTGAAGCGCCTCACCTGAAGCAAACAACCCGGCGCGATCAGCCTTTCAACGAGGCCTTGATCGCGTTCATCGTCGCTGTTGCACCGGCGCGCATCAGCGACCCTTCCGTGCCGCAAGCCATCAGGCGATAGCCCATGGCCTCGTAACGGCCGCACAGGCCGGGATCGACCACGAAGATCGACGCCAGCTTGCCGGAATCGGTTGCGCGCCGCGCAATATCGGCAATCGCCTCCATCATGTTTTCGAGCGACGGATCGACTGTCGCGCCATTCGTCCAGGCGATGGAAAAGTCGGACGGCCCGACCAGAACGGCATCGATCCCGTCCACGGCCAGAATTCCGTCGAGCGCATCGAGTGCGCGGCGCGTTTCGATCATCGCGATCGCCAGCGTGTCGGTGTTGGCTGTTCGAAGCCAGGCCTGCATGTCGCCCGGCTTGCCGCTGCGCCCTGCGGCAAAGTTCGGCCCCCAGGAGCGTTCGCCGAGCGGCGGATATTTCATCGCCGCAGCAAAACTCTGCGCGTCCGCAACCGAATTGATCATCGGTGCGATCACCGCCTCGGCCCCGAAATCGAGTGCACGGCTCGCCATGTCGAAACGGCCGACGGGGATGCGAACCAGCGCATGCTTGTTCTGATGGAGGATCATCGGAAGCGAGCGCAGCACGCTCGCTTCATCATGGCCGCCATGCTGCATGTCGAGCGTAACGGCGTCGCCTGGTTGGGACGCCAGCAGTTCCACCGTCAGGGCATCGGGAATGCCGGACCAGGTGGAAATCAGTGTTTCGGATTGAAGGCGTTCGCGAAGGGTCATGCGATCGCCCTCCACTCAGGCGCCGAGTTGGTTGGCGGCTGTTTGCAGCAGCTCATACATCTTCATGCGGATCTGCTGATCGGTCTGCGCCACGTTGCCGGAATCGAAGTCGGCGCGGATCTTGCGAAACACGTCCTCGTCGCCCGCTTCCTCGAAGTCGGCAGCCACAACCGAGCGCGCATAGGCTTCGGCTTCGTCACCGCTCTTGCCGAGCTCGCCGGCAGCCCACACACCGAGCAGCTTGTTGCGGCGCGCCATGGCCTTGAACCGCATTTCCTCGTCGTGAGCGAACTTGCGCTCGAACCCGTCCTGACGATCATCGAAAGAGGCCATGTCATAGTTCCGATCGTTGGTCTGTTGATCGTTCGGATATGGGCTTCTTTGAAGTCGGATCAACCCGCCGGCACCGTTGAAAGGGTGGGTAGAATGCCGGCCAAACAACATTTGGCGATTGAGCCTGTGCATGCTTTGCGATAGGACCCGGGTTGACATTCCGGCAAACGCCCGACAGCCCAGGACCGAGCTCCTTCGCGATCGGTCCTCCAGATTTCGAGAAAGCTGCAATGAACAACCGACGCCGCCGCATTTATGAAGGCAAGGCCAAGATCCTGTATGAAGGACCTGAGCCGGGCACGCTGGTCCAGTTCTTCAAGGACGACGCGACCGCGTTCAATGCCAAGAAGCATGAAGTGATCGACGGCAAGGGCGTGCTCAACAACCGCATTTCCGAGCACATCTTCACGCATCTGAACCGCATCGGCATTCCGACTCACTTTATCCGCCGGCTCAACATGCGCGAGCAGCTGATCAAGGAAGTCGAGATCATCCCGCTCGAGATCGTCGTACGCAACATCGCG
Organism: Tianweitania aestuarii; assembly: GCF_018457165.1. GTDB lineage: Bacteria > Pseudomonadota > Alphaproteobacteria > Rhizobiales > Rhizobiaceae > Tianweitania > Tianweitania aestuarii. The sequence goes on from NZ_JAFMNX010000002.1 coordinate 26,289, forward strand.
GCCGGCTCGTTGGCCAAGCGCCTCGGCATCGAGGAAGGCACCGTTCTGCCGCGCTCGATCATCGAGTTCTACTACAAGAACGATGCGCTGGACGATCCGATGGTCTCGGAAGAGCACGTCACGGCCTTTGGCTGGGCGGCTCCGCAGGAGATCGACGACATCATGGCGCTCGCCATCCGCGTCAACGACTTCCTGACCGGCCTTTTCCTCGGCGTCGGCATCCAACTCGTGGATTTCAAGATGGAATGCGGCCGCCTGTTCGAAGGCGACATGATGCGCATCGTGGTGGCCGACGAAATCTCGCCCGATTCATGCCGTTTGTGGGACGTCAACACCAACGACAAGATGGACAAGGACCGTTTCCGCCGCGATCTCGGCGGTCTGGTTGAAGCCTATCAGGAAGTCGCGCGCCGTCTCGGCATCATGAACGAAAACGAGCCTCCTCGCCCGTCCGGCCCCGTGCTGGTCGCCGGCAAGGACACCAGCCGCGGCAAGCCGCACTGATTTCGGAGCAGGAATTGTGATCAAGGCACGCGTGACAGTCACGCTGAAAAACGGCGTCCTCGACCCCCAGGGCAAGGCCATCGAGGGTGCACTCGGCACCCTCGGCTTCGAAGGCGTTTCCGGCGTCCGTCAGGGCAAGGTGTTCGATGTCGAAATCAACGGCACGGACAAGGCCAAGGCGGAAGCCGACATCAAGCAGATGTGCGAGCGTCTGCTGGCAAACACCGTTATCGAGAACTATTCCATCAGCATGGACTGAGGCCGCCCGATCGGCCTTCGCACTACGCAGGTTGCAAGAACCATGAAATCAGCAGTCGTTCTCGTTCCAGGTCTCAACCGCGACCGCGACATGATCGCGGCACTGACGAAAGTCTCCGGCCAGGCGCCGGCAACCCTTTGGCAGACCGAAACCACCCTGCCCGAGGGTCTCGACCTCATCGTCATCCCCGGCGGCTTTTCCTTCGGTGATTATCTGCGTTGCGGTGCGATCGCCGCCCGCATGCCGGTGATGCGCGCCGTGGCCGATGCCGCCAAGCGCGGCGTTACCGTTCTGGGCGTTTGCAACGGCTTCCAGATCCTGGTTGAAGCCGGCATGTTGCCCGGCGCCCTCATGCGCAACACCTCGCTCAAATTCGTTTGCCGCGAAGTGAAGCTGCAGGTCACCAACGCCAACACCGCCTTCACGCGCCAATATCAGCCCAACCAGATCATCCGCTGCCCGGTCGCACATCACGACGGCAACTATTTCGCCGAGCCGGAAGAGCTGGAGCGGCTGGAAGGCGAAGGGCGCGTCGTGTTCCGTTATGCGGAAAACACCAATCCCAACGGCTCGATCAACGACATCGCCGGCATCATGAACGCATCCGGCAACGTGCTCGGCCTCATGCCGCATCCCGAAAACCTCATCGAATCCGCGCATGGCGGCGATGATGGTCGCGGCATCTTCGAAAGCGTGCTGGCAAAGGCCGCGTAAGCACCGTCCGGAACGAGTCGTTCATTCATCGTGGGATAGACAATCCGACCTTTCTTCCCACGATGCACTTTCCCCCAAGGGATCCCTATGACGCGACCGTTCCGCCTTCTGCCTTTTCTCGGCCTTGCTCTCGCGATCGGCTTTACCGGCTGCCAGTCCAAGGCACCGCAGCCCAAGCGCCAGCCGTCGGCGGCCGCCAGCACCAAGAGTGCCGCGCTTCGCAACATGGAACAGGTCGCAAAAGCCGCGCATCGATGCTGGTTCGCCTCCAAGGACCCCGCCTTCCGCAGCTACAGCTTCGCCAACGAGCTGAACAATTTCTCCGGCCGTCCGCGCTTCCTCCTTGTGCCGCACAACGATTACGGCGGTCGTCCGCTGCTCGTGGTTCAGGCGGAAGGTGCTGCCGGCAAGCTCGACACGTTCGGCCCGCTGCTCGATCAGCCACTCGGCAACCGCATCTCCGGCGACATCACCCGCTGGAGCAGCGGCGATCAGTCCTGCGCATCATCGGCCTGAGGTTCGTCCGAACCGGTGTTTGCGCGCCGATCCCCGGGAAATGCCGGTAACAGGCCGGCTTTTTCTAGCCTCGGCTGTTCAATCCCGGCGCAGTCTGGGCTATGGACGCATTCATCCCTTTCCTTGCCGTCGCACAAGGCCCCGCTTCCCCATGATCTCCAATGATTTGGCCATCACTTCCGATCTCGTTGCCTCGCATGGTTTGAAGCCGGACGAGTACCAGCGCATTCTCGATCTGATCGGGCGCGAACCGAGCTTCACCGAGCTCGGCATCTTCTCGGCCATGTGGAACGAGCACTGCTCCTACAAGTCCTCCAAGAAGTGGCTGCGCACGCTGCCGACCACCGGTCCGCAGGTCATCCAGGGTCCGGGTGAGAACGCCGGCGTGGTGGATATCGGCGATGGCGATGTCGTGGTCTTCAAGATGGAGAGCCACAACCACCCCTCTTACATCGAGCCTTATCAGGGCGCGGCGACCGGCGTCGGCGGCATCCTGCGCGACGTCTTCACCATGGGCGCGCGGCCGATCGCGGCCATGAACGCGCTGCGCTTCGGTGCGCCCGATCACCCAAAAACCAAGCATCTCGTATCCGGCGTCGTTGCCGGCGTTGGCGGCTATGGCAATGCCTTCGGCGTGCCGACGGTCGGCGGTGAAGTGAACTTCGATGCCCGCTACAACGGCAACTGCCTGGTCAACGCGTTTGCCGCTGGCCTCGCCAAGTCGGACGGCATCTTCCTGTCCGAAGCCAAGGGCGTCGGCCTTCCAGTCGTGTATCTCGGCGCCAAAACCGGCCGCGATGGCGTAGGCGGCGCAACGATGGCGTCGGCCGAGTTCGACGAGAAGATCGAAGAAAAGCGCCCCACCGTTCAGGTCGGCGATCCCTTTACCGAAAAGTGCCTGCTCGAAGCCTGCCTTGAACTGATGGCATCGGGTGCCGTGATCGCGATCCAGGACATGGGTGCGGCCGGCCTCACCTGCTCGGCCGTCGAGATGGGCGCCAAGGGCGACCTCGGCATCGAGCTCGATCTCGACAAGGTGCCGGTGCGCGAAGACGCCATGTCGGCCTATGAGATGATGCTGTCGGAAAGCCAGGAGCGCATGCTCATGGTGCTGAAGCCCGAAAAGGAAGCTGAAGCCGAAGCCATCTTCGTGAAGTGGGGTCTGGACTTCGCCATCGTCGGCAAGACCACGGACGACCTGCGCTTCCGCGTTCTGCATCAGGGCGTCGAAGTCGCCAACCTGCCGATCAAGGATCTTGGCGATCAGGCACCTGAATATGACCGCCCGCATGTCGAGCCGAAGAAGCCGGCACCGCTTGCCGCGAACGACATTCCGCAGGCCGACATTGCCGACGCCCTCCTGAAGCTCCTCAATTCGCCCGACATGTCGTCGCGCCGCTGGGTTTACGAGCAATATGACACGCTGATCCAGGGCAACTCCCTGCAGCGCCCCGGCGGCGATGCCGGCGTCGTGCGCGTGGAAGGTCACGCCTCCAAGGCGCTCGCCTTCTCGTCCGACGTCACGCCGCGCTATTGCGAAGCCGATCCGTTCGAAGGCGGCAAGCAGGCCGTCGCCGAATGCTGGCGCAACATAACCGCGACCGGCGCTTTGCCGCTCGCTTCCACCGACAACCTGAACTTCGGCAATCCCGAAAAGCCCGAGATCATGGGCCAGCTGGTGTCGGCCATCAAAGGCATCGGCGAAGCCTGCCGCGCGCTCGATTTCCCGATCGTCTCGGGCAATGTCTCGCTTTACAACGAGACCAACGGCCAGGCGATCCTGCCGACCCCAACCATCGGCGGCGTTGGTCTGTTGAAGGATTGGGACCGCATGGCCCGCATCGCCTTTTCTGGCGAAAACCAGCCGATCCTGCTCGTCGGCGCGCCGCAACAATGGGGCACGCATCTCGGGCAGTCGGTTTATCTCCGCGACATCCATGGCCGCAACGATGGCCCGCCGCCGCCGGTGGACCTCGAAGCCGAGCTCAAGGTCGGCATTTTCGTACGCGGTTTGATCGAGCGCGGCGTCGCCAAATCCGTGCATGATCTGTCGGATGGCGGTCTGGCCGTTGGTCTGGCCGAAATGGCAATGGCATCGGGCATCGGCGCAACCGTGCCGGGTCTGGCCGACATCGATCCGATCCCCGTGTTCTTCGGCGAGGATCAGAACCGCTACCTCGTGGCGCTGGATCTCGACGCTCAGGGCAGCGAGTTCGAAGCGCTTCTACGCGAAGCCGAAGCTGCCGGCATCTTCGCACCCTGGATCGGCACCACGGGCGGCACCGATCTCAAGCTTGGCCAGGCACGCGCCGTTCCCGTTGCCGATCTGGTGAACGCGCATGAATCCTGGTTCCCCGCATTCATGGAAGGCTGAGGGTTTAAACTGATGGCAATGGACGCACGCGACATCGAAGCCCTGATCCGTCAGGGCATTCCGGATGCCACCGTCACGATCCGCGATCTGGCGGGCGATGGCGATCATTACGCGGCTGAGGTTGTTTCGGAGAGCTTCCGGGGCAAGAGCCGCGTTCAGCAGCACCAGATGGTCTACAAGGCTCTGCAGGGCAATATGGGCGGCGTTCTGCACGCGCTTGCCCTGCAAACCAGCGTTCCGGAATAGCGTCCATGCGCGCTGCGCCGCTTCCGGCGATTGCGGAATCCGGCCAGCTGCAATAGATAGACACCATTGCATTTGTCACCGGGCCTTGAACCCGGCAGCCAGAGGATCAGCCAGATGACCGCCATCAGCCAATTCATCGAGAACGAAGTCAAGAGCAACGACGTCGTGTTGTTCATGAAGGGCACGCCGGGTTTCCCGCAGTGCGGCTTCTCCGGCCAGGTCGTCCAGATCCTCGATTACCTCGGCGTCGACTACAAGGGCGTCAACATTCTGACCTCGGACGAACTGCGCCAGGGCATCAAGGACTACTCGCAGTGGCCGACCATCCCGCAGCTCTACGTCAAGGGCGAGTTCGTGGGCGGTTGCGACATCATCCGCGAGATGTTCCAGGCCGGTGAGTTGCAGACCTTCTTCGGCGAGAAGGGCATCGCTGCCCGCGCAGCGTAACACCAGACCCCGCCCTCGCGGCATCATCAAGATGACGGCCCGCGCAGCGTAGAAACCACGCTGCGCGCGCTGCATGAATCAGGCGAAGCGCATTCAGCTCCCCTGCACCTGCGTGACTGCATTTCTGTCACGCTCACAGTCTAGTCGTTTTCCGAGCCGTGCATTTCCGCGGCTCGTTGTTTGCGGATTTCCTCCATGGAACCGCGGTCAATTTTCGGCCGCCGGGTCTGTGGCTTTTTTTGTTGAATGGATTGGTAATGGATCAACAGCTCGCCCCATCGGGCTATGTGGCGCAGGACGGAAAACGCCGCATCAGACGTGCGGAATTTATCGCGCTTTGCGCCGCCATCATGTCTTTGAACGCGCTCGCCATCGACATCATGCTGCCCGGCCTGCAGCAGATCGGCTCCAGCCTCGGCGTTGCCAGCGAGAACCACCGGCAGTTTGTCATCACGGCCTACCTCCTCGGCATGGGCTTTGCTCAGCTGCTGTTCGGCCCACTGTCCGACCGCTTCGGCCGCCGCATTCCGCTTCTGATCGGCGTGACCACCTATGTGCTGGCCGCCGTCGGTGCAGCCTTCGCACCCAACTTCGAAACGCTGCTCTTGCTGCGCGCCGTTCAGGGCGTTGGTGCTGCATCCACCCGCGTGATTGCCGTGTCCGTCGTGCGTGACGTGTTCGGCGGGCGCGCCATGGCGGAAGTCCTGTCGCTGATCTTCATGATCTTCATGGTGATCCCGGTTGTCGCACCCTCGATCGGCCAGGCCATCATGCTGTTTGCCGAATGGCACCTGATCTTCGGCTTCATGGCAGCGCTGGGCTTCGTGTTCCTGGTCTGGATCTTCTTCCGCCTGCCCGAAACCCTGCATCCCGAAGACACCCGTCAGCTCCGCCTGTCGGTCCTGGCTCAGGGTTTCCGCATGGTGGTCACCAACCGCACCGCCCTTTGGTACATGCTGGCTTCGACCTTCGTGTTCGGCGCGCTGTTCGGCTTCATCAACTCCGCGCAGCAGATCTATGTCGGCATCTACGATCTCGGCGCCTGGTTCCCGATCCTGTTTGCGGCGGTGGCGGCCATGATGTCGGTCGCCTCCTTCACGAACTCACGTCTGGTGGGTCGCTTCGGCATGCGCCGTCTGTCGCATACGGCACTGTGCGGCTTCCTGAGCGTCGCCGTGGTGTGGTTCGCGGTATCGCTGTTGGGACCGATGCCGCTGTGGCTGTTCGTGCTGTTCTTTGCCGCCTGCATGTTCCAGTTCGGCCTGCTCGGCTCGAACTTCGGCGCGCTCGCAATGGAACCGCTCGGCCACGTGGCCGGCATGGCGTCTTCCATTCAGGGCTTTGTGACGACGCTGGGCGGCGCGCTGATCGGCGCGTTCATCGGCCAGTCCTTCAACGGCACGGTGCAGCCGTTGATCGCCGGCTTCATGATCCTGGCGTTTATCTCGCTAATTCTGGTGCTGATCGCCGAAAAGGGCAAGCTGTTCCAGGCCAGCTCCACCCCGATCGATCCCGCCGCCGGCGGGCACTGAAACCTCGGACTAGTCGGCCTGCTGCTGCGGCATCAGGCCGGCGAAGTCGAACAGGTTGCGGTCGAGCATGTGGCTCGGCCGGACGTTGCCCATGGCGCGGATCATCGTATCCTTGCGGCCCGGCATCTTGGCTTCCATGTCGCTGAGCATCGCCTTCATCGAATTGCGCTGCAGCCCGTCCTGACTGCCGCAAAGGTCGCAGGGGATGATCGGAAACGCCATCGCTTCCGCCAGCTTCGTCATGTCGCTTTCCGCGCAGTAGGACAGCGGCCGCAGCACAAGCATGTCGCCCTCGTCGTTCAACAGCTTCGGCGGCATCGCAGCCAGCCGTCCGCCGTGGAACAGGTTGAGGAAGAACGTTTCGAGGATGTCCTCGCGGTGATGTCCGAGCACCAGCGCCTGACACCCCTCTTCCCGCGCCACACGATAAAGGTGGCCGCGGCGCAGGCGTGAGCAGAGCGAGCAGTAAGTGCTCGTTTCCGGCAGCTTTTCCGTCACCACCGAATAAGTGTCCTGATACTCGATGCGGTGCGCGATGCCGTGCTTGGTCAGGTACTCCGGCAGGATGTGCTTGGGAAAGTTCGGCTGGCCCTGATCGAGATTGCAGGCAACGAGCTCAACCGGCAAAAGCCCGCGCCACTTCAGGTCGAGCAGCAGCGCCATCAGCCCATAGGAATCCTTGCCCCCCGACAGCGCCACCAGCCAGCGCTGGCCGGGCGTGACCATGGCGAAGTCTTCGATCGCCTGGCGAACATTGCGCAGCAAGCGCTTGCGCAGCTTGTTGAAGCCAACCGTGCCGGGCACTTCCCGGAACATCGGATGACAGGCATCGCCCGGCTCGTCCGCGGTGTCGAGCGGCATGGTGGCTTGGAAGGCTGCGTGAATGTTCATGGCGGCGTCCTCTATACCAGAGCCGGCGGCTTTTGAAGCAACGGTCGGGCCAGATAGCAAAAAGGCCGCGCTGGGTGCGCGGCCTTTCCGATTCGATCCACGCTTGGAAGCGTGTGATTAGCGCGAGTAGAACTCGACCACCAGGTTCGGTTCCATCTGCACGGCGAACGGAACGTCCGACAGGCCAGGAGCGCGCTGGTAGGTTGCGACCATCTTGTTGTGGTCGACGGTGATGTAGTCCGGAACGTCGCGCTCGGCGAGCTGAACGGCTTCCAGAACCATGACCATCTGCTTCGACTTCTCGCGCACTTCGATCACGTCGCCGGCCTTGCAGCGGTAGGACGAGATGTTGACGCGGATGCCGTTGACGTTGACATGGCCGTGGTTGACGAACTGGCGTGCAGCGAAGATCGTCGGAACGAACTTGGCGCGGTACACGATCGCGTCCAAACGCGACTCGAGCAGGCCGATCAGGTTCTCGGAAGTGTCGCCCTTGCGGCGGTTGGCTTCCTCGTAGGTCTTGCGGAACTGCTTTTCGGAGATGTCACCGTAGTGACCCTTCAGCTTCTGCTTGGCGCGCAGCTGCAGGCCGAAATCGGAAATCTTGCCCTTGCGGCGCTGGCCGTGCTGGCCTGGGCCGTATTCGCGCTTGTTGACCGGGGACTTCGGGCGGCCCCAGATGTTTTCGCCAAGGCGACGGTCGATCTTGTACTTGGCGGATTCGCGCTTGCTCATCGCATTTCCTTCTAACGTTGCGAACCGATGCTCATGCGCCGGTTCAAGGAAACGCGCCCTCCTCTGATCGCCTTGCGGCCATCTGACAGGACGATCCACGCAATGTTGGATTACGTCCACGGGACACGTTAAATGAAACACCGGGCGTATTCGGCCCGGTGCTGGTGGTGGCATTAGACGGCTGACATCAGGAAGTCAACGTGCCCTGTTGAACGCGCCCACTTCAAACCGCGCGGCAGCGTCTAACAACAATCGCGCCGTTCCCATGCCGAAAGCGGGCAATGCACCCTACATACCACGGACACGCCATTGTTCCCCATCAAAGGAGCCTTCCCATGAAGATCGCACTCATCGGCGCCACCGGCTTTGTCGGCAAGGAAGTTCTGACCGAAGCCGTGTCGCGCGGCCACACCGTAACCGCCCTCGTGCGCAATCCCGACAAGGTCCCGGCACTCGAAGGCGTCACGGCCGCGAAGGTCGATGCCAGCGACCCGGACGCGCTTGGCGCCGTGCTCGCCGGACATGATCTCGTGATTTCCGCCTTCAACGGCGGTTGGGGCGATCCCGACATCTACACCAAGCACATGACCGGCTCGCGCGCGATTGCAAAGGCGAGCGAACAGGCTGGCATTCCCTTGATCGCGATCGGCGGCGCCGGCAGCCTTCATGCCGCCGACGGCAGCCAGTTCGTGGACGGCCCCGACTTCCCCGCCGACTACAAACCCGGCGCCACGGCCGCACGCGATGCGCTGGACGAATTGAAAGCCGGTTCCTGGAAGAATTGGACCTTCCTGTCGCCCGCCTTCCAGCTCGAACCCGGCACCCGTCGCGGCATCTACCGCACCGGCCTCGATTCCCCCGTCGTGGACGAAGAAGGCACCTCAAAGATCTCCGCCTCCGACCTAGCCGTCGCCATCCTCGACGAAGCGGAGATGCCGAAGCATCGCGGGCGACGGTTTACGGTTGGGTATTGAGCATAGCTTGCGACAAGGGAAGAAGCCGAAGGCGGCTCAGGGTTCGCCTTCTTATTCTCTTTCTAGATTAAGTTCGCGGTGACGCTATTCGAAAGAAGAGGAAGTTGCACTAGAGCTTCTTGCAACATTGCTCCACCCGTTATCTCCGACTAATGTTGCGCGCGACATTTCTATTTCAGTTGCGCTTCTGCCCGCTCCTTCTCATCGTCTGTCAACCGCCGGCGGAGCGCCTTATCGGTGATGTTGACCGGATCGATGTTGAGCGACGTCAGCTTCGTCAACGCAATGCTCCCCCCAAAATACGTATGAGCCAACGTGTTCGCCATCGCGTCGTAATCAATATTGTCGGGAAGATAGTGACCCAACTTTTCGGGATGCTCCTTAGCAAGTTCTGGTAGCTTTTTAAATTCGAGATAGGCCGCGTCTTTAAGGATCTTATAGGCAGTCGCGTTTGGCTGCTGTGCGTTCTGCTCGTAAGGTCCAACTGTTGAGAGAACGACTCTTGATATCGACGGGTACCAGCCGTTCATGTTGTCCTTCAGACCGTCGATGATGAGGATAGCCAACCTCTGTTGGAAAGGCGTCATGCCGTCAGGTTGTTGGCGAATGGGGTCGAAGGCCATAGACATTACGTCGTGAGCCATCAGCCAAAATGGATCGTTCGGTCCACGGAACTTGTTCGATATCGCTTGGAGCCCATCGAACACAATCTCTACCAATACTCCCAGAATGTCGTATTTGTGCTTATCCCGAAGGTCGTCGACGTAAAGGAGCTCGTATGCGTCATCTGGAGTTGCCGCCAAGAGCTTGTTCGCCAGCGATATAGCGTTAGTGGCAGAGCGTCTTACTGCCATTACATGGCGAAAGTCGTAGTTGTCCGCGCCTTGTATGGCGTGCAGTCCCATAAAGGCGGACTCATAGAAGCTCTTGGCTCCCATAGCCGAGTAAGAGTGATCCGTCTGCCTGTGCTCGATCAGCGTCTTGAAAGTGCGGACTGTCGCTGAATTGAAGCGCTCTATGACCCTGACGGTTATCTTTTCAGTCGGGATAAATCCGTGGAGTGTGCTGTATTTTTGGACGATGAACTGGTTACGGAAAAGTGAATCCGACAGTATTGGTGCCGTGCCAAACCCATGAAATGTCAGTTCACGGTCCATTGTACCTTCGTCAGATAGAAGAGCCTGCTGCGCTAATTGTCGTACGAAGATCTCTGCTGATCGGGAGTAAAGGCGCTCGCCCCCCAAGTCGCGCAACATCCTGGAAACCACCCACGGCGCCTTATCGACCAACGTACGGCAGAACGGTGCGTCAGCGATGATGCGAAGAAGCGAGTGAGCGTATGACGCCTGTTCCAATCGTCGTCGGTGAATGAATTCGAAAAAAGCTGTCCGTTCTTCGCCGTGCTTCAAATCAACAAAGGTTGCCAATTTTATCAGCGTCGGCAAGCTTTTCTGCAGGTCTTTGAGCAACTCTAGATGGTCGCTGTCATTGGCTTCCGAGATTAACTGAGCGGCCGCTTGGGCGAACCGGGGAACACGTTTAGCGCTGACCTTGATGGGCACGGCCGCTGAGATCGCCACGGCGCCATAGGCCATCAAGAAAAGGAACGTAGCTAGCAACTCCCATACGATCGCGTAACCAATTGGAAGATTATGAAGGAACGGCATTCTCGGCACTAAAGCTGCAATCACACATGAGAATGCGCCCGCAAACACCATGCTGTAGAGCCGTTTGATGGTGATGTGTCGTATGGCCAGCCGGAATACGTAGATCGGCTTCAGAAAGTTCTGAACTGCCAGCGTGAACGCCAATGCAGTGACCGCATTGCCCAAAGTGAAATGATTTGATGTCGGCGCAGCAGGGTCGTAATTACAAAGCCCAAGCCATTCGATTCCGACGCATGAAGCAGCAGTCATCTTTCAGTCCCAAGCATCTTTTATTCAGAGATGTTTGAGACTGACTAGCACGGCATCGGCTCTATGAAGCCTCAAAACTTATCGGTCATCAGAGTTGCCCCCCCTCACTTCTTCTCCGGCAACCCTTTCCGCTTCGTCTCAGCCAGATCCTCCAGCTGATCCTCGCTCATCGAGTCCACCATCGACTTCGAAGCGCCTTTCAAATCCTTCTTCGCGGTCTCGCCGCGCTTGACGGACAAGGCGGCGCCTGCGGCTTTTTGTTGGGCTTTGCTTTTGGCTGGCATGATCCGGCATCCCTGTGTTTCTCAACGACGAGAAAACAGTCAGTCGGCCACGCTTGTTCCCGGCGCCATCGTCAGGCCGAAGCCGTGCATCAGCCGTTGCGAGGCGAAGCTCGCCTTGGTGGACGTGAACACCGCCTGATCCGGCTGATGGATCGCCGAGCGCGCGGCCTGTGCGGGCGGCAGAAGAGCGAGGGCGCGCCGGGCGATCGCTTCGGCGGGGTCGAGCCAGTCCACCGGCCAGGGCGCCAGCTTGCGCATGCGGTTGGCCAGAAAGGGATAATGCGTACAGGCCAGCACCACGATGTCGGTGCGCTGGCCGTCGCGCTCGATGAAACAGGGCTCGATCTCGGCGCGCACCGCGTCCTCGTCCACGAAGCCGTCGCGCATGTAGATTTCGGCCAGCCGCGCCAGCTGCGTCGAGCCCACCAGCCGGACATGGCATTGCTGCGCCCAGCGCGTGATCAGGTCGCGCGTATATTGCCGCTTCACCGTGCCGGGCGTCGCCAGCACCGACACCAGCCCCGAGCGCGTGCGTTCCGCCGCCGGCTTGATCGCTGGCACCGTGCCGACAAAGGGTTGATCGGGATAGGCCTCGCGCAGCGCCCCGATCACCAGCGTCGAGGCCGTGTTGCAGGCGATCACCGAGATTTCGGGCCGGAAACGCTCGATCAGCGTGCCGAACAAGGCCACGATATGCCGTTTCAGCGCGTCTTCTTCCCAGTCGCCATAGGGGAAACCCGCATCATCCGCGACATAAATGAAGCGGCGGTCGGGCATCAGAACGCGCGCTTCGCGCAGAACCGTCAGCCCGCCAATGCCGGAATCGAAAACAAGAACCGGCCCCTCACGCATCGTCGCTGCCTGTTTCGCTTTGCTCGCCAGCAATGCGCTCGCCAGCAACCTGCCCGCTGGCAGTCTGCCCGCCGGCATTCCGCTCGCTAGCGGTAGCGGGCTGACGCTGCATGCGCGGGGCATCCGCCGCCTGCTTGCGTTCGGGATAGCCCATGCCGCGTGGTTCGTTGGGCGAGAAGTAATCGAGCGACGACAGGATGCCGCGCAGAACCTTGACCTCGCCCGACGTGAAGCCCGGCCGCGTCAGCACGGCGCGCAGCTTGTCGACCATCTTTTCCTTTTTCGCCACCGGCCGGAAATAGCCGCGCGCGTTGAGCGCCGTTTCCAGATGATCGAGATAGCCGTGCAGTTCTTCCTTCGGCGCCGGCGTGGTGTCCGGCCCGCTGAACCGCGTGGCGTTCTCGTCCGCCATGCCCGCCTTCATCCATTCATAGGACATCAGCAAGACGGCCTGCGCGATGTTGAGCGAAGCGAAGTCGGGATCAACCGGAAAGGTCACGATCGCATCCGCGCGTCCGACTTCCTCGTTCGACAGGCCGAAGCGCTCGCGCCCGAACAGGATGCCGGTGGTTTGATCCGCTTCCACCCGTCCGCGCAGCGCGCGCGTCGCTTCCACCGGGCCATAAACCGGCTTGAACCCGTCGCGCTGCCGCGCCGTGGTTGCCAGCACGAAGGAAAGATCGCCGACCGCCTCTTCCAGCGTGTCGAACACGGTTGCGCCATCCACCAGATGCTGCGCCTTTGCAGCGGTTGCCCGCGCCGCCTCGTTCGGCCAGCCGTCGCGCGGGCTGACCAGCCGCAGCTCGCCCAGACCGAAATTCGCCATGGCGCGTGCCACCATGCCGATATTCTCGCCCATCTGCGGCTCAACCAGAATGATCGCCGGTCCGCTGTTCAGCTGCTTGCTCATGAGGGTTCACTTGATCTGGGGCAACACGCCGCGTCCCCTCGCATGAAACAAGGTGAAAGTGAAAGACACGTTTGCAGGCCCCGCTCCTTTGCCATCGGCCGAGCCGATGCTATAGGACCGCCATTCCATCCTGCAACGCAGCCACGGACCCAAGTCCGTGTAGTAAACGAGGCATTTCATGACGAAGATCAAGGTGGCAAATCCGGTTGTCGAGCTCGACGGCGACGAGATGACCCGGATTATCTGGCAGTCCATCAAGGACAAGCTGATCCACCCCTACCTCGACATCCCCCTCGAATATTATGACCTCAGCGTCGAAAACCGCGACGCCACCAACGACCAGGTCACGATCGACTCGGCCAACGCGATCGCCAAGCACGGCGTCGGCGTCAAATGCGCCACCATCACGCCGGACGAGCAGCGCGTCGAAGAGTTCAAGCTCAAGAAGATGTGGAAGTCGCCCAACGGCACGATCCGCAACATCCTCGGCGGCGTGATCTTCCGCGAGCCGATCATCATGAAGAACGTGCCCCGCCTGGTTCCAGGCTGGACCCAGCCGATCATCGTCGGCCGTCACGCCTTCGGCGACCAGTACCGCGCCACTGACTTCAAGTTCCCCGGCAAGGGCAAGCTGACGATCAAGTTCGTCGGCGAAGACGGCGAGACCATCGAGCACGAAGTGTTCCAGGCTCCGGGCTCGGGCGTCGCCATGGCGATGTACAACTTGGACGAGTCGATCCGCGAATTCGCCCGCGCCTCAATGAACTACGGCCTGCTGCGCGGCTATCCCGTGTATCTGTCCACCAAGAACACGATCCTCAAGGCCTATGATGGCCGCTTCAAGGACATCTTCCAGGAAGTCTACGAAGCCGAGTTCGAGGACAAGTTCAAGGAAGCCAAGATCACCTACGAGCACCGCCTGATCGACGACATGGTCGCCTCGGCGCTCAAGTGGTCCGGCGGCTATGTCTGGGCCTGTAAGAACTACGACGGCGACGTCCAGTCCGACACGGTCGCTCAAGGCTTCGGCTCGCTCGGCCTGATGACCTCCGTTCTGATGACCCCGGACGGCAAGACGGTTGAAGCCGAAGCCGCTCACGGCACGGTGACCCGTCACTTCCGCCAGCACCAAAAGGGCCAGGAGACCTCCACCAACTCCATCGCCTCGATCTTCGCCTGGACCCGCGGCCTCGCCCACCGCGCCAAGCTCGACGACAATGCCGAACTCGCAAAGTTCGCCGACACGCTCGAGAAGGTCTGCATCCAGACCATCGAAAGCGGCCACATGACGAAGGATCTTTCCCTTCTGATCGGTCCGGATCAGCCTTGGCTGTCGACCACCGGCTTCCTCGACAAGATCGACGAGAATCTGCAGAAGGCCATGGGCGCGTAACAACGCCTCAGCCTCTCAGCCAAATCGTCAAAAGGCGCGGTTTCGGCCGCGCCTTTTGCATGTTCTGCGCAGCCACATCGTCGTTCTGCGTTCCGCTTGCACATAAAAGCGCGTGGTTTAGGGTGCCTTCCGGCCCCCAAGGAGACCAAACGCATGACCGCAGCCATCACCTTCTACACCCACCCCATGTCCCGCGGCCGCATCATCCGATGGATGCTGGAAGAGGTCGGCCAGCCCTACGACACCGAGATCCTCGGCTACGGCAACAGCATGAAGGATGACAGCTATCTTGCTGTTAATCCTATGGGAAAAGTGCCGGCCATCGTTCACGACGGCAAGGTCGTCACCGAATGCGCGGCCATCTGCGCCTATCTCGCCGATGCTTTTCCAGACACGAAACTCGCACCCGCTCCGAGCGATCGCGCCGACTATTATCGCTGGATTTTTTTCGCCGCCGGCCCCCTCGAAGCCGCCATCACAAACTGCTCCCTCGGCGTGCAAGTACCTGAAGATAAAAGAGGAATGGTCGGCTACGGATCGTTCGAAGACGCCGTGAACACGCTGGAAACCGCCGTTTCAGGCAAGCAGTACATCGCCGGAAACAGCTTCACCGCGGCAGACCTCTATGTCGGCTCCCACATCGCCTTCGGCCTGATGTTCGGCTCCCTGGAAAAACGCCCGGCGTTCCTCAGCTATATCAATAGTTTACAAGAACGTCCTGCCTACAAAAGGGCAGCGGAAATCGACGATGCTCTGATCAAGGCGGCTCAAGAAACGGCCTGAGATGAAGGTTTTCGGCGAGGTCAGATCCGCGGCAAATCCTTGTTCTTGCTCAGAAATACGGCTTGCCAGTCTTCGCTCCTACGTCTGATAACGCGGCTGTGAGCGACGGCAGGGCTGACGCCTCGAAGCGATGACCCATATGGGGGGCTCCACTCGAAAGGAGATCTTTCCATGAAGACCACGTCCCTCGTTCTCGCCGCAGCCGCTTTCGCAAGCCTGTCCACCGCTGCGCTCGCCCAGACCAACACCTGGGTCGAGGTCGACGACAAGACGATAGTTGCGCCGTTCAACGTCGATGCAGATCGCCTTGAAGACATGGACGTCCAGAACGAAGCCGGCCAGAAGATCGGTGAGATCGAAGATGTCATCGGCACGGAGCGTTCGGCAGCCACGGCGCTCGTCGTTGATTTCGACGACAATGCCGGCTTTGGCGACCGTGACGATGTCATCGTGCCGCTCGATCGCTTTTCCCTCAACGGCGTGAACATCGTCCTGAAGGACAACGCCGAAACCGTTGCAGGCTATGAGACCTACAAAGACTAAGCTCTCCGGGCTCCGGGAAAGAAAAAAGGCCGGCTTCAAGCCGGCCTTTTTTGTTAAGCTGCGAGCGCTGCCTTCACCGCGGCGATCGCGGCATCGGCCTGGCTGCCATCCGGTCCGCCAGCCTGCGCCATATCCGGCCGGCCACCGCCGCCCTGGCCACCAAGCGCAGCCGAAGCGACCCGCACAAGATCCACCGCGCTGACGCGGCTCGTCAGATCCTGTGTCACCCCCACAACGGCGCTTGCTTTACCGTCTTCGCCAACCCCGATGAAGACCACCACCCCCGAGCCGATCTGCTGCTTGGCTTCATCCGCAAGCGGCTTCAGATCCTTCGGGGAGACACCAGTTACGGTGCGGCCAACGAAAGAAAGGCCAGCGACCTGCTCCGTTTCGCTGCCCCCGGATGCGCTGCCACCGCCCAGAGCCAGTTTGCGACGCGCATCGTTGAGCTCACGCTCGAGCTTACGGCGTTCTTCGACAAGAGCCTCAACGCGTGCAACCGCGTCAGCCGGCGACACCTTGAGGGTCGCAGCAACCGCCTTCAAACGGCGATCCTGCTCATCGAGATGCCGCCGAGCGGCCTCGCCCGTAATGGCTTCGATCCGGCGAACGCCAGAAGCAACGGCACCTTCATTCACGAGGCGCACGAGCCCGATATCGCCGGTCGCAGCCACATGCGTGCCGCCACAAAGCTCCGTGGAATAAGACTTGCCGGCCTTTTCGCCCTCGATCGCCGTGCCCATCGAGACAACGCGGACTTCGTCGCCATACTTCTCGCCGAACAAGGCCATGGCACCTTCAGCGATAGCATCGTCGACGGCCATAAGTCGCGTCGTCACAGGGCTGTTCTGAACAATGATGGCATTGGCCATGCGCTCCACTTCCTCCAACTCGGCATCCGAAATGCCCTTCGGATGCGAGAAGTCGAAGCGCAGGCGTTCCGGTGCGACCAGCGAGCCCTTCTGAGCAACATGCGTGCCCAGCACTTCGCGCAGCGCTTCGTGAACGAGGTGAGTGGCAGAATGGTTGGCGCGCAGTTTGGCGCGGCGCGCGTGATCCACTTTCATCTCAACGGCAGCGCCGATCTTCACGCTGCCGGAAACCACCATGGCCGCATGAACGAAGACGCCATCGGCCTTCTTCTGAGTATCGGTGATTTCGAGCTGGAACCCTTCGCCGAACATCGTGCCGGTATCGCCCATCTGGCCACCGGATTCGCCATAGAACGGCGTCTGGTTGGTCACAACGGAAACAACGTCTCCTGCCGCAGCCTGGTCGACTTCGGCACCGTCCATGAGCAGCGCGGTCACCACGCCTTCTGCCTGTTCGGTGTCGTAACCGAGGAACTCGGTACTGCCGACACGGTCACGCACGGCGAACCACACGGTTTCGGTAGCGGCCTCGCCGGAGCCCGCCCAATTGGAGCGAGCTTCCGCCTTCTGGCGCTCCATGGCCGTGTTGAAGCCCGGCAGATCTACGGAAATTCCGCGCTGGCGCAGCGCATCCTGCGTCAGATCCAGCGGGAAGCCATACGTGTCATAAAGTTTGAACGCCGTTTCGCCGTTGAGGCTGTCGCCGTTCTGCAGCGTGGACGTTGCATCCGACAACAGGGTCAGGCCGCGTGCCAGCGTGGTGCGGAAGCGCGTTTCTTCGAGCTTCAGCGTTTCGGTAATGAGCGCCTGACCGCGAACGAGTTCCGGATAAGCCTGCCCCATCTCGCGAACCAAAGTCGGCACCAACCGCCACAGCAAAGGATCACGCGCGCCGAGCAGCTGCGCATGGCGCATGGCCCGTCGCATGATGCGACGAAGCACATAGCCGCGACCTTCGTTGGATGGCAGCACGCCATCGGCGATCAAGAAGCTGGAGGCGCGCAGATGGTCGGCAATGACGCGATGGCTCGCGCGATTCTTGCCTTCGGCTTTGACGCCCGTCGCTTCTTCCGATGCACGGATCAGCGCGCGGAAAAGGTCGATGTCATAATTGTCGTGCTCGCCCTGAAGAACAGCAGCGATGCGCTCGAGCCCCATGCCGGTGTCGATGGACGGGCGCGGCAACGGCACGCGCTCTTCCTTCGTCAGCTGCTCGAACTGCATGAAAACGAGATTCCAGATCTCGATGAAGCGGTCGCCGTCTTCATCGGGGCTTCCGGGAGGACCGCCCGCGATTTCCGGACCATGGTCATAGAAGATTTCGGAACACGGACCGCAAGGCCCGGTATCGCCCATCGCCCAAAAATTGTCGGACGTCGCGATGCGGATGATGCGGTCTTCAGGAAGGCCAGCAATCTTGCGCCAGAAGGACGCCGCTTCGTCATCCGTGTGGTAGACGGTAACAACCAGCTTCTCCTTGGAGATGCCAAACTCCTTGGTGATCAAGTTCCAGGCGAGTTCGATCGCCTGTTCCTTGAAATAGTCGCCGAACGAGAAGTTGCCGAGCATCTCGAAGAAGGTGTGATGGCGGGCGGTATAGCCGACATTGTCGAGATCGTTGTGCTTGCCACCGGCGCGCACGCACTTCTGCGACGTCGCAGCACGGCTATAAGGACGCTGCTCAAGACCCGTGAAGACGTTCTTGAACTGCACCATGCCCGCATTGGTGAACATCAAGGTCGGATCGTTGCGCGGAACCAGCGGACTGGACGCGACGGGCTGATGCCCGTTCGCCTGGAAGTAATCCAGAAAAGCTGACCGAATCTCGTTGACGCCACTCATGCTAAGGCCTTCGTGAAGAGTTGCCGCGAGGCGGCTCAGGAACCGGCCTTTTAGCGCCAAGCAACTGCGGGTGTCCAGAACGACACCGCAAGGAGCCCACAAGGGCTTTGAAGGCTACATTCAGCCTCAACCCGGCACTGGCGGGCCAGACAAAAAAGGCGCCGGATCACTCCGGCGCCTCCGATCAGGCTTCAGCAGCCCGATCATCATCATCGTCTTCAAGTCCACCCGGACCACTGTTTTCCAGGAACTTCTCGGCGATCAGGCCTGCATTCTGGCGCAGCGTCGTCTCGATCTCGTTCATGACATCCGGATGATCGCGCAAGTACTGCTTGGCATTCTCACGCCCCTGACCCAGCCGCTGCGAATTGTATGAGAACCAAGCACCCGACTTCTCGACCACACCAGCCTTGACGCCGAGATCAACCAGTTCGCCGGTCTTGGAAACGCCTTCGCCATACATGATGTCGAACTCGACCTGCTTGAAGGGCGGAGCCAGCTTGTTCTTCACGACCTTGACGCGGGTCTGGTTGCCAACGACCTCATCGCGGTCCTTCACCGAACCGATACGCCGGATATCGAGACGCACCGAGGCATAGAACTTCAGCGCATTACCGCCTGTCGTGGTTTCCGGCGAACCGAACATCACACCGATCTTCATGCGGATCTGGTTGATGAAGATGACCATCGTGTTGGAACGCGAGATCGATGCGGTGAGCTTGCGCAGCGCCTGGCTCATCAGGCGCGCCTGCAGACCCGGCAGGGAATCACCCATCTCGCCTTCGATTTCCGCCCGCGGCGTCAGCGCCGCAACCGAATCGACCACCAGCACATCGATGGCGCCCGAGCGCACCAGCGTGTCGCAGATCTCCAGCGCCTGCTCGCCCGTGTCCGGCTGCGAGATCAGCAGGTTTTCAAGATCCACACCAAGCTTGCGGGCATAAACCGGATCCAATGCATGCTCGGCATCCACAAAGGCGCACACGCCGCCCTTCTTCTGGGCTTCCGCAACCGTATGCAGAGCCATCGTGGTCTTGCCCGAGCTTTCGGGACCGTAGACTTCGACGATACGCCCCTTAGGCAGGCCGCCGACGCCCAATGCGATATCAAGGCCGAGCGAGCCGGTTGATACCGTTTCAATCTCGACCACCTGCTCGTTCTTGCCGAGCCGCATGATCGAGCCTTTGCCGAATGCGCGCTCGATTTGCGATAGCGCCGCATCCAGAGCTTTTGTTTTGTCCACCGAGCTTTCCTCAACTAGCCGCAACGAGTTCTGCGCCATGATACAACACCCCTTGGTCGTGAATCTTGGTCGAAAGTGACGTTCGACCGGCTTTTTTGGACTTGCTCCTACGTACCTCTTTTGTTCTCATTCCGCAAGAGGATTTAACATCCTGCTCGTAAATAGGCTTTTGGGGTCCGTACGCCATCTGTTCTGTTGCGCGAGTGCTTGTGCATAGAGTGCACCGTGGCAGGCGCAAAGCGTAACGCTTGCACTCAGAAGTGCTCGATCAAGAGCGATGCTCGGCGAAGGCGATTCTCTGATGCGCCTTGATGATCGGCAAAGAAAAAGCCGTGCAGATCAACTCTGCACGGCTTTCTGAGATGACCCAGAGCGTTCCGACTCATCAGAACGCAAGCGATCAGGTGATCGGCGTCAGGTAGATTTCCACGCGGCGGTTTTGCGCGCGTCCAGCTTCGGTGGCGTTCGATGCGATCGGCTGCGTCTCGCCATAGCCGTTCACGGCGAAGCGGCGCGGATCGACACCTTGGGCACCCAGATAATCGGCAACCGAACCCGCGCGGCGCTGCGACAGGGCATAGTTGTGGCTGTCGCTGCCCGTCGAGTCGGTGTGACCGTTCACGTCGACGATGGTCTGATTGTACTTCTTCAACACCAGCCCGACCGCGTTCAGCGTGCCATAGAAGCCCGGCATAACCGAATCTTGATCCGTGGCGAAGGTGATGTTGGATGGCATGTTCAGCACGATACGGTCGCCCTGGCGGCTGACCGAAACGCCTGAGCCCTGCAGCTGCGCACGCAGTTCTGCTTCCTGGCGATCCATGTAGGAGCCGACAGCACCGCCGGCCAAGGCACCGATGCCGGCGCCGATCAGCGCGTTACGACGATCATTGCCGCCGGCAAGCATGCCGCCCAGTGCGCCGATACCCGCACCAAGCGCCGCACCGCCGGCCGTGTTCGAAATCTTCTGCTCACCCGTATAAGGATCCGTCGTGCAGGCGCCGAGGAGCAGCGCTCCGGCAACGGTTGTGGCTACGATCAAGCGCAAGGCAGTCCCCTTTCCCTCACAAAAACCAAAGCGACCGGCTTTGGCAGGCCGGTCGCTCATAGCATAAAATAAGGCGAAAGGTGGATCAGGTCTGCCGGACTATTCTTCCGGTGCCCCGGGCTGGCCCGGATTGGTCACCGAAACAGGGTCACTGGCTGGGAATGTGTCTTCCAGACCCTCTTCAAGCTTACCTTCCTTCAGGTCGCGCGCTTTATCCGCCTGCTCTTTATGGAGCGATTCCACTGCCGGTGATTCGTCGGCAGGGCTCTTGTTCGTGTTGTCAGCGACCATGGCTAAACCTCCCTAATTGATCGCTATGGGAACGCGGCAAGCCGAGGCTTGTTCCGGGAAGATTGAAGATTGTTCATCCTCACGCAGAATGCTCTTCGTCGTCGTCCGTAAAGGCCATGAAGGCCGTCGCGTATTCGGAGGTCTCATTATGATCGCCGTGACCAAGGGGCGAGCCGGCGCAGCGATCTCTTGAAGGAACGAGGATGCGCAGCTTCTGCAAGAGGATCTTCGCCAGAGGTCGGCCATCGACAAGATCACCTTGAGACGTGTCCGGCACCCCATCAGCGGCCGGCGGCATGTCAGTATCCACCAAGTGGAAGTTGTTTCGAGAGGTCCCCACCACGCACTCCGTACAACCTGAAATTGCAGTGCGTTCTAGGGGACAGTATCTTACTTTTTCGTAATGCAGAAACTCTGGATTTCCTTCAAACGAAACTTATCCCCACCGTGGGCATCCGATCAAACCTTTCCGTTTCCGCCTTCCAGCACGTCTTTCACTGTTGAGGCGAGCTGTTTCAGTGAAAAAGGCTTCGGCAGGAACCCAAACTGCGCATCCGCCGGAAGATTCTTGGCAAAAGCGTCTTCTGCATAACCGGAAACAAAAATGAACTTGATGTCGGGTTGGCGCTGGCGCAACTCGCCGAGCAAGGTCGGTCCGTCCATTTCGGGCATCACGACATCCGAGACCACGATGTCGATCTTGCCCTCCAGCTCCTCGAAGATCTCCAGCGCTTCCACACCCGACGACGCTTCATGAACCGTGTATCCGCGCGATGTGAGCACGCGGACCCCGCCCATGCGCACGGCATCTTCGTCTTCCACCAGAAGCACGGTTGCAGAGCCCGACAGGTCCTGTGACGCGGACGCTGCAGGCGTTGTGACGACCGGTGTTTCCGGCGCTTCGGTTTGATTGGTCTCGGTTGCAGCCGACACTTCCACGACATGGCGCGGCAGGAAGATGCGGAAGGTCGCGCCGCTGCCGACTTCCGAATCGCAGAAGATATAGCCGCCGGTCTGCTTGATGATGCCGTAGACCATCGACAGACCGAGGCCAGTGCCCTCGCCCACACCCTTGGTGGTGAAGAAAGGCTCAAAAATCTTCTTCATGACTTCGGGCGCGATGCCGCTGCCGCTGTCTTGCACTTCAACAACGACGTAATCGGCTTCGGGAAGCTCGCGATAGCCGTAGCGGCTGCTTTCGTCGGTTCCGACATTCAGCGTGCGAACGGTCAGATTGCCACCGCCGGGCATTGCGTCACGCGCATTCACCACGAGATTGACGATCACCTGCTCGAACTGGCCAATATCGGCGCGCACCGGCCACAGGTCGCGTCCGTGATCGATCTGCAGCTTGACCTTGTTGCCGACCAGACGCGCAAGGAGCATGCGAAGATCCGCGAGAACATCCGTGAGGTTCAGCACCTGCGGCCGCAGCGTCTGCTTGCGCGAGAAGGCCAGAAGCTGGCGCACGAGCGAAGCGGCGCGGTTGGCGTTCTGCTTGATGTTCATGATGTCCGGGAAAGACGGATCCGACGGACGATGGTTCGTCAGAAGCAGATCGGACGCCATGATGATGGCGGTCAGAACATTATTGAAGTCATGCGCGATGCCGCCGGCAAGCTGACCAACGGCTTGCATCTTCTGGCTCTGCGCCATCTGGTTTTCGAGCGCCTTCTGCTCGGTGGTTTCCACGACATAAACGATGGCCGCTTCTTCGGCGCCTTCGCTGTCGCTGAGATCGGCAACCGCGTTGACGTAAACGCGCATGTGCCGCTCTTCATTGTTCGGCAGCACGGTATCGATCGGCGCAATATCGGCCTGGCGCTGACGGGCTTTCTCGAGCGAAGCGTGGAAGGCCGGACGGTCGCGGTCGTGGATCACCGAATCCAGCCGCACGCGGCGATCGATGGCGTCACGGTCCACGACGGTCGAGAACAGCGACAGGAACGGCGCGTTGGTCCGCAGGATGCGACCCTGCGCGTCTACACCGGCAATGGCCATCGGCGTCGAATTGAAGAAGCGCGTGAAGCGCACTTCGGACGCGCGCAGATCGGCCGAAGAGTCCTCACCTTCGGTGCGATTGAGCACGATCGTGCGCGACGCGGCTGGCACGCCATCGCGGGTCGCTGAAACGCGATGCATGAAGCGAACCGGCAGCGCTTCGCCAGCCGTGGTGGCAAGGTCGAGATCGATCACGGCGTTGCGCGTCGTGCCCGGATCGGCTTTCACCGAACGGATCAGCGCCATGCCGTCGCCGGCCACGATCTCGCGCAGCGTCACGGAGCCCGGCGCGAAATTAGCTAGGTCGATGCCGAGCCACTCCGCCAGTGTCGCATTGATATAGGTGACGCGACCATCCGGATCGGCGGCAAAGAAACCTGCCGGTGCATGGTCGAGGTGATCGATCGCCTTCTGCAGATCGAGAAAGAACCGTTCCTGTTCGGCGCGTTCTTCCGAAATGTCGGCGATCTGCCAGGCATTCACCGGCTGGCGCTCGCCGGGCATACGGAAAGGCCGCGCAACCACGCGATACCAATGCGCGCCAGCATCCGCCTCGGGTTGGATCGGCTGCGGGAGACGAAACTCGCCGTCACTACCGCGCCCGTTCCGCAGGCCCGACGAAAGGCGGTAGATCGTTTCGGATGCTTCCGGCAGATCCGACAACATGCCTTCGACTGTCTTGATGTCGGCAGCCGATGTTGTGCCCGTCATGTCGGCATAGGCGCGATTTGCGTACAGGACGCGGTTCTTGGCATCCGTGACCAGCAGGCCCTGCCCCATCGTATCGACAAAGGCTTTCGAAAGGTCGTCGGTGCTGGAACGCGGCGCAATCTGAACGAAGCCGATCGCGGTGGCAAAAAGATAGCCGACGCCGATCATGGCCAGCATGCCGAGCATACCCAGCATGAACGGATCGCCCAGCCGATCACGGAAGATCGTGAAGATGAAGGCGGCGACCACAAGCACGCCAATGAAGATCAGCAGCCGCGTGACGGTTCCCGGCCGCGTGTTTTGATCCACGATCGGCGCGGTCGAAACCGTCTCCTTCTGATCTTTGGCCATGCGTTTTCGCCCGATTCCCTGCTTGGCCGTTTGAATCACATTCCAGCCAAAGCGGAAAGGTCCGGCCTACCTTGTAAAAGCAAGGTCTCCGCCTAGCTTGTTGGAAACGATTGTGCGTGGTTACTGTGCCACAGGTCAAAGCTTGAAAAACAACGAAGGAGCCTGACTTTGCTCGAATGGTTTGAGTCTATTGTCGGGCCGGAATTCGCGCCCGCTGCCATGTGGACGGTGATTGCGATTGTCGCCTTGATCGTGCTGCTGATCGTGCTGCGCATCATTCGCGGTCTGTCATCAGGCACATTCGTGATGGGCGGGCGCAACCGCAAGGCTCGGCTGGCCGTGATGGATGCGACAGCCGTTGATGCGAACCGCCGGTTGGTTCTCGTGCGCCGTGATGATGTTGAGCACCTCATCCTGATCGGTGGTCCGACCGACGTCGTGGTGGAACAGAACATTCGCCCCTACGCACCCGCACGCCAACACAACGAGCCGGACATGGTCTCACCGGCGGCATCTCGGACTGTTCAAGCGGATCAACGTGCGCGTGACGTCCATGATCTGCCCGTTGCGGCACCACAACGCGCACCAGAGCGCGCCGCGCCGGCGGTTCAGCGACGCACGGCAGCTCCGGCTGTTCAACCGCAGAAAGAACACCCTTCCCAAGGCCAACAGCAAGCCTATGCCCGTCCGGCACCAGGATCGGCACCGGCTGCTGCGCCGGCACCGGAAGTGTCTCACGCCCACTCCGTTTCACCCGCAGCCGAACGGCCGATCGCACCGCCGATTGCTCCGCCGGCCCAGCGCGATCACGAAGCGCCTGCCGTGCACGCGCGTTCGGAGCCCACGCTGGATATGGCACCGCGTACCCCGGCACCGGTCGCCACCCAGCGCCGGGATGACGATGACAGCGCGCTCGAAGACGAGATGAACCGCCTGCTGAGCGACTACTCTCCCGAACCGAAACGATGAATCAAAAAAGGCGCTTCCGGTGGAAGCGCCTTTTTTGATGTTGGCTCTATCGACCTTCAATCGTCGCGATAGACTTTCTCGCGGCGCTCATGGCGCTCCTGCGCTTCAATCGACAACGTCGCGATCGGACGTGCATCAAGGCGCTTCAGCGAGATCGGCTCCCCGGTTTCTTCGCAGAACCCGTACGTGCCTTCGTCCAGGCGAAACAAGGCTGCATCGATCTTGGAGATCAGCTTGCGCTGACGGTCGCGTGCCCGCAGTTCGATCGAACGATCGGTCTCCGACGAAGCACGATCGGCAAAATCCGGATGGTTGGCATTCTCACGCTGAAGGATCTCCAGCGTCTCGCGCGCTTCACGAAGAATGTCGTTCTTCCAGCCGACCAGTTTGGCGCGGAAGTACGAGCGCTGCCGATCATTCATAAACGGCTCGTCTTCGGAGGGTACATAATCGTCAATCACGAGCGCGTTCATAAGACTCACCCCACAACATTGAACCCGGCGCCTATATATTTCGGGAGCATACCCGGCACAAGCGACATGTGGCATGCTATGACAAAAGTTAACCTTCAAAAGAAAGTCATTGCGATCAATGATTTAGATGAAGGCCCTATGATAATGGAGCATCAGGCTGCCCGTTTCGTCCGCGAAGTGACTGTTTCTCAGGCAGTAAATGGCAGCCATTAGGAACCTGTATTGTATCCAGTACATTCAGGTTCTCTCAAACAAGCCCTACGACTAAAGGAGTAGATCATGACCAGTCGGCTTTATCTTCTACGTCACGCCAAGGCTCGTTTCGCCACACCGGGCATGAGCGACTTCGATCGCCCGCTCGAGCCCGTCGGAACCGCAGAAGCGCCGGCGGTCGGCCGCGAAATGGCCGCGCGAAGCTGGATGCCTGACCTGGTGCTCTGCTCAACCGCACCACGCGCCCAGCAGACATGGTATGGCTGCCGCGGCGAGCTTTCTTCCGTTCCCGAGACAAAGATGATGGATGAGCTTTATCGCGCCGACACGCCCGGCTACCTCCAGATCATCAAGGGATCGGGCGCCGAAACATCGCTCATGGTTGTCGGACACAATCCGATGATCGAGGAGGTGACGTTGCAGCTTGTTTCTCCTCAAGATCATAGCGCTGAAGACCTCCGCCGCTCAGGCTTTCCCACGGCCAGCCTCACGGTTATCGAGTTCGATAACAGCCTGGCCGAAATCCAGCCTGGCAGCGGCCGGCTCGTGGAAATCCTGAAGCCGGAACGCTCCTAGCATTTAAAAGGAAGCTGAAGTCTCTATATCCGCCTCGGACCTTAACGGAGCCGAGCGTGGCATCTCCTATCACCAGTTTGACCGATGAAGCGCGTATTGCGCTCGACACGCTGACCGGCCGCGCCAGCAACCTCGTTAATCCAACGCTGCGTATTGGCGTGACCGGACTGTCGCGCGCTGGCAAGACCGTGTTCATCTCTGCGCTGGTGCACAACCTCCTGCATGGCGGCCGTCTGCCGATGTTCGAGGCGCAGAAATCGGGCCGCATCACCCGCGCGTTCCTTGAAGAACAGCCTGATGATGCCGTGCCCCGCTTCCAATACGAGGATCATATCCGTGCGCTGATCGATGAGCGGGTTTGGCCGGACTCTACGCGCGCGATCTCCGAACTTCGGCTGACGGTAGAGTATGAGTCCGCATCGGGCTGGAACCGCATGTTCTCCCGCGGCCGGTTGTCGATCGACATTGTGGACTATCCGGGCGAATGGCTGCTCGATCTGCCGCTTTTGGGCAAAAGCTACGCGGAGTTCTCCCGCGATGTCTTCGAACTGGCCGCGTTCCCGGTCAGAGCCAAGCTCTCGGAGGAGTGGCGCGCTAGAGCCGCAACGGTGGATCCGAATGCGGACGCGGATGAGATGACGGCGCGTTCGCTCGCCGAGAGCTTCACCGCCTATCTGAAGGCCGGCAAGGATGACAGCCGGGCCTTATCGACACTTCCACCCGGTCGCTTTCTGATGCCGGGCGATCTCGAAGGCTCGCCCGCGCTGACCTTCGCACCTCTGCCCGATCTCAGCGACGCCAAGCCGCGCGGCGGGTCGCTGCATGCCATGATGGCGCGGCGCTACGAGGCGTACAAGTCGCACGTCGTGAAGCCCTTCTTCCGTGAGCATGTCACCCGGCTCGATCGTCAGATCGTTCTCGTCGATGCAATGCAGGCCATGAATGCCGGCGCGGAAGCTGTGGCCGATCTAGAACGCGCGCTAACCGAGATCCTGCAATGTTTCCGGCAAGGACGCGGCAATCTGCTGACCGGCCTCGTGTCGCGCCGCATCGACCGCATCCTGATTGCGGCAACCAAAGCCGACCACATTCACCACGAAAGCCACGACCGCCTCCAGGCGATCGTGCGGCGCATCGCAGACCGCGCCATCGCCCGCGCTGATTTCTCCGGCGCCATGGTCGATGTCGTGGCCATGGCTGCCGTGCGCGCAACACGCGAAGGCACCGTTGGCGAAGGCTCGGACGCCCTGCCCGTGATCATGGGAACGCCGCTCGCAGGTGAAACGATCGATGGTGAGCGGTTCGACGGGAAAACGGAGACAGCCATATTCCCCGGTGACTTGCCGGCAAAACCGGACTCGATCTTTCAAGACCCTGAATCAAATTCTCATCCGATCCGCTTCGTGCGTTTCCGCCCGCCGAGGCTCGAACGCAACAAGGCCGGCGTAACGCTGTCGCTGCCACATATCCGCCTCGACCGTGCCTTGCAGTTTCTGCTGGGGGATCAACTCGCATGACGACCCCGCCGCGCCGTCCCGCTTCCTTTCCGATCACCGCAGAACCGGAACACCCCGTACATCTGGACGCTGCTCCACGCCGCCCGCGTGCGATTTCGGATCCGTCTTCCGTGCGTGAGGCAGAACACGACATCTTCGACGAACCCGATCTGGTGACCGCACCGCCGCCACCGGCCACGGCCAAGCGCCGCCGCTCGCCTTTGACTGCGATCTTTCTGTCCGCATTCGGCGCCTTCGTGTCCTTGGCGCTCGGCCTTTGGGCCGAAAGCATCATCAGCGATCTGTTTGCCCGCACCGAATGGCTGGGCTGGCTCGCCGCAGGTCTCGCCGGCATCGCAGCATTGGCCTTGCTTGCAATCCTTCTGCGCGAATTCATCGCCCTTCGGCGGTTGAAATCGATGGAAGTGTTCCGCAGCCGGGGCACTGCCGTGATTGCCAACAATGACACCAAGGGTGCACGCGCGCTGGTGCAGGATCTCAGTTCATTCCTTTCGGCCAAACCGGAAACGGCTGCTGGCCGGCGCATGTTGAGCGATCTGCACGATGACGTCATCGACGGCGCCGATCTCATGCGCCTCGCCGAAACGGAATTGCTCACGCCGCTCGATCAGCGGGCGCAAATCATGATCCTCGACGCCGCCAAGCGCGTGTCGCTTGTTACCGCCGTCAGCCCAAGAGCGCTTGTGGATCTCGCTTATGTGATCTTCGAAGCCGGACGGCTGATCCGGCGTATCGCCGACCTATACGGCGGCCGTCCCGGCACGCTGGGCTTCATCCGCATCGCGCGCGATGTTCTGGCGCATCTGGCCGTGACCGGCACTGTCGCCTTTGGTGACAGCCTCGTGCATCAGCTGGTCGGCCAGGGGCTGGCGGCGCGCTTGTCGGCACGGCTCGGCGAAGGCGTGGTCAACGGCATGATGACGGCGCGCATCGGCCTTGCAGCCATGGAAACGGCCCGTCCGCTTCCCTTCAATGCCGTGCGACGTCCCGGCATCAGCGACTTCCTCGCAGCGCTTTCGACCTTTGCTCGCGCGCGCCGAAGCGAACAGGATGGTGACCGAACGTGACACGATGCAGGTGGCAATCGGTCACGATCGCTACGAAGCATTAACCATTCGAGGGCATGGTCACGCTCAGTTTTCCAGCCCTCGTGTCCCTGTCTGGTAGCCCTTTGATGAAACGCACTGTTCTTTCTGCTGCGGCGGCTGTTGCCGTACTCGCCTCCATGGCCGCCTCGCCTGTTCTGGCCGCTGACCAGGACAAGCAATTCTTTGAAGGCGTTCAGGGCGAATGGACCGGTGGCGGCGAAGTCGTTGCCGGCAAATACAAGGGCACGAAGTTCAACTGCAGCTTCACGGGTTCTAGCCACGCTCAGAAGGTCGGCATGGCGCTCGATGGCAGTTGCCGCGTCGGCATGTTCACGCAGGTGATGTCAGCCCGCTTCGAGAAGAACGGCAAGGCCTATTCCGGCACGTTTCTCGACGGTGCGGAAGGCAAAGGGCTCAACGTAACCTCCGGCAACGTGACCGGCGACAAGGCTGTTTTCGGCTTGCACCGTGCACAGTTGCGCGGTGCGATGCTGGCGCGTTTGGCCGATCCGGAAACGATGAATGTCACGATCTCCGTTCGCGTGAACGAAGACATGGTGCCGGTGATCGGCATGAGCCTGAAGCGCGTCGACACGACCGCCGTCGGATCCATCTCCAAGAACTAGGCTGCCACGCCTCAGCGCGCCCAGTCTTCGCCCGAAGCGGCAATCGTGATGCCGCTCGTTTCGAGGCGGGCTGCGACATCAGCCGCAGTTCCGTCTTTCGTCAAAAGATCAGGCGCGATCTCTGCCAGGGGCACCATCACGAAGGCACGTTCGCCCATACGTGGATGCGGCAGCTGCAAGCCGCCTTCATCCACGCTGCGATAGTCGAACCACAACACATCCATGTCGATAAGGCGCGGCCCCCACCGCTCCTGCCGGATGCGCTTCAGCTGGCTTTCCGTTGCAAGGCACATATCCAGAAGCGCTCGCGGCGAAAGCGTCGTCGCCAGTTCGGCAACCGCATTCAAGAAGTCGGGCTGGTCCAGCTTGCCCCAAGGTGGCGTGCGATAAAGCGACGACACGGCAACGATACTGATCTCGGCGCGCTCGTCCAGGCGATGCAAGGCGTCGCGAATGGCAGCCTGCGGATCGCCGAGATTGCCGCCCAGCCCGATAAAGGCACGATGCACGTCGATCAGCCCTGCGGCCAGGCGATCGTTGCTTCGACATAATCGAGCACACCGGGCACGGGTGCATTGGGCTTGCGCACCGTGATCTCGACATTGGCGATCTGCGGAAAGCGTGCGCAAAGCTTCTTTGCCACTTCCAAAGCCAGCGCTTCGATCAGAAAGCGCCGCGCTCCCGTGATGACCTCTTCGATCACCATGAAGGCCACGCCGTAATCGACCGTGCCCTGAATTTCGTCGGCGGCAACGGCTTCGGCGGCATCGACCGTCATCACGGCATCAACATAAAAGCGCTGACCCAGCCGCTCTTCTTCCTCCATCACCCCATGGCGGGCAAAGAAGGCGCAGTTCTTCATTCGGATCACGTACATGGAACGTCGCTCTTAAGGTCAGGTCTCGCCTTGAAGCATAGCATCCACAACGGCAAGGGCATCCTTGTTCATTGCGACATCATGCACGCGAAAAAGGACGGCGCCCCCCATTCGCAGGATCACACTGGTGGCTGCCGTCGCCGCATCGCGCTCCGCAGGGTCGCGGCCGGTAATCGTGCCGAGGAAGCGCTTGCGCGACGTGCCGACAAGAAGTGGAAAGCCAAGCGCCTTCAACTCATTCATGCGCCACATCAAAGAAAGGTTCATGGCCGGCGTTTCCTTGCCGAAGCCAAATCCGGGATCGAGAACAATCTGCTCGTTTGCAACTCCGGCTTCCCCTGCGATCGCAAGAGAGCGCTGCAGAAAGGAAAACTGATCCTCGATGACATCGGGAAGGATC
Organism: Tianweitania aestuarii; assembly: GCF_018457165.1. Taxonomy (GTDB): domain Bacteria; phylum Pseudomonadota; class Alphaproteobacteria; order Rhizobiales; family Rhizobiaceae; genus Tianweitania; species Tianweitania aestuarii. The sequence goes on from NZ_JAFMNX010000002.1 coordinate 57,260, forward strand.
TCGCGGCCACCGCGATTGGTGTGCATGATGACGAGGCCCGCACCGGTGCGCGCTGCCACGTCGGCTATATCAGGCTCGCGCTGCAAACCCCAGACATCGTTGACGATATGCGCGCCCGCTTCCACCGCCGCTTCTGCCGTTTCGGCCCGGTAGGTGTCGATCGAGAGCAGCACGTCGAACCGTCCCGCAATCGCCTTGATCGCAGGCAGCACGCGAGCGCGCTCCTCCTCAGGCGAAACCGCTGCTGCGCCTGGCCGGGTGGATTCGCCGCCGATATCGATGATCGAAGCGCCCTCTTCCACCATCCGCTCGGCCTGACGAAGCACGGCATCGAGGCTCGAGAATTGGCCACCATCGGAAAAGCTGTCGGGAGTCACGTTCAACACGCCCATGATCTGCGCTCCGTGCCCGAGCTCCAAGTTACGGCCGTGGGCCAGGCGCCAGGGACTGTGTTGTTCGGTTTCCTTGGTCATTACCCTGCTATGCTGCGGCTTCACAATCTTTGCAATGTCGCGAAATGCTGACCTACGCCACCTTTCATCCTCATTGCCTGTTAAGATCAGCATGGGCATGGTTGAGGCCCAACGGAGCTTTGCCATGCAAAGGCTGACCAAACGTCTTGTTCTGGCAACCATGATTGCCGCCTCTCTCGGCCTGCCGGCACATGCGGCCTCCCTCGTGAAGAGCTACAGCTATTTCAACATTCGGGGCGGAACGCTCGAAGAACTGGAAAATGAGCTGAACAAGCGCGGGCCGCAGCTCAAAGGCTCGGGAAGCCGGCATCCAGGTGCCGCGCAGATGGAGTTTACCTCGAAGGTCGGTTACGCGGAGACCAACGGCGCCTGCCGGGTGGTAAGAGCGGCCGTGACGCTGAAGGTGAAAGTCATTCTGCCGCGCTGGAAAACGCCGCGTCGCGCTGATCAGGAAACGAGGCTGATCTGGAACACTCTGTCTGCGGACATCAAGCGGCACGAGGAAAGCCACGTCATCATCGGCAAGAACCACGCGCGTGAACTCGAGAACACGCTTCGCAAGCTTGGCCGCTTCAAGAGCTGCGAAGCAGCGCAGGCCAAGGTCAAGCAGGTGACCGATCAGGTGCTGGCGAAGCACGATCGTGAGCAAACCCGCTTCGACCGCATCGAAGGCATCAATTTCGAACGGCGCATCCTGCGGCTCCTGCAATATCGCATGGAGCGCATGTAGCCTGTTGCGTGGAGGCTAAGAGGCTTTGATCAGCCCTGCCTCTCCGGCACCTGAATGACCAGTCCATCAAGCTCGTCGCGAACCTTGATCTGGCACGAAAGTCGGGAGTTCGGCCGGACATCATAGGCGAAGTCCAGCATGTCCTCTTCCATGGCCTCTGGCTCGCCAACGAGCGCGGTGAAAGCCTCATCGACATAGACGTGGCAGGTTGCACAGGCACAAGCGCCACCGCACTCCGCCTCGATGCCCGGCACATTGTTGCGCAGCGCCGCTTCCATGACCGTCGTGCCGTTCTCGACCTGAAGATCGAAGCGCGTGCCGTCAAAGGCGACCATCGTAATAGCAGTCATGGTAGATTTCCCGGGAAATGAGGCCTCCACCGACTTAAGTCCTGCATGTCTCAAGTCAACGTGTTTATGGCCGCACGCCTGATCCTCATAACTGTCAGGCTGAGATTTCGTCGATATGCGCGATGGCTTCGCTAATCAATTGCAGCAGGCGGGCGACTTTGTCGCTCGCCGACGGGTCATGCTCGACCTCGGCGGCACATCGAGCGAGCGTCGCAGCGCCGATACCAGCGGCCGAGCCTCGCAGCCCATGTGCGAGGTGCTGACGCTCATCCGGCGTCGCCTGGCTTATGCCTTCCGCAACCGACTGTGCCTGCTGCTTGAACAGTGCCAGAACCTCGGTTTGCAGCTCGCTGTCGCCCATCGTTTGGCCGGCCAGAAAGTGCAGGTCGATCGGCGGCGCACGCAGTGCTTCGGCAGACTCACTCACCGCGCAATCCCAGCGCTCGACGGCGAAAAGCGCTTGGCCTTCCACATTTTTGATGATGCTCTCATGTCGCCACCCCCTTCATCCACAGGCTAAGGGCACCCCGCCCTCCTGCATGTTAACGACAACTTGCCCGGAAACACTGAAAACCGCACGATCGGCACGGTCGTCGTTAACCTTGTATTTAAACTTTTACACATTCCGCGCGTTGTTAGTTTTCATTGGCCATCTGTGCCAGTACGATATGAGCTTGGATACGAAGGACTCCTGTGGCCGTTTAATGGCGCGGGACCCTTCGAACAGCGTACGGGGTAGCGTCATATGGCTCTTAAAGTGAATTCCAGCCGCAAGCCTGATCCTGCCGTCGATGACCAGGATGTCAGCCGGGAATTGGAAGAAGCACTGGCGCTAGACCTGACCAGCGATTTCGACATGGACTCGTCCATGGAAGATCTCGAGCTGCAGATCTCCCAGGCTGCCGAAGAGCTGGCGCGCGAAGGTCGCGGCGACACTCAGGCTCAAGCAGAAGTTCCTGTTGTCGACCAGCCCGAAGCGCCCGAGCAGCCCCGCTCCGACGCTTCCATGCAGTTCGACCCGATTGCCGGCGCAACCGAGGACGACACGCTCGATCTCGATGAAGCGCTGCTTTATTCCGGTCCGCATTCCTCCGCAGAACCCGTTGCAGCCGAACCAGCTGTGGCCACGCCCGTTGCAGCCGGACCTGTGGCTGAACCGCGTACAGAGCCGAAGCCGCAGCCGTCGGCAAAGATTGAAGCCGCCAACGTAGAGCCCGCAGCCGCACCGCTGTCGCGCACGGCTGATCCGGCTCCAGCCCCTGCCCCGGTTTTTGCACCCGCCAACGACCGCTTCAAATCCGCAAGCACGTCGGTAGAGCGCGCAGCCGAACGCCGTCCGTCGCGCGCCATTTATTGGGGCGCCACCATCCTGTCGACCGCTTGGGTCGGCGGCGGCGCACTGCTCGCCAACGCGCTTTACGGTCCGCAGATTTGGCAGCCTGCCAGCTATCCGGAAATCCTGGCGAACCCGTCCGTGATGGGCCTTGCGGCCGGCACGGTTTTGCCGGTCATGCTGTTCTGGGCCTTCGCGGTGATGACGCGCCGCGCCCAGGAAATGCGGATTGCCGCGCAGTCGATCTCCGAAGTCGCGCGTCGTCTCGCCGAACCCGAAACCATCGCGCAGGATCGCGTGATGATGGTGGGCCAGGCCATCCGTCGCGAAGTTTCCGCCATGGGTGAAGGCATCGAGCGCACGCTGGCTCGTGCCGTTGAGCTGGAAACGCTCGTTCACACCGAGGTCAACGAACTCGAGCGCGCTTATTCCGAAAATGAAATGCGCATTCGCTCCCTCGTGGATGGTCTCGGCGCCGAACGCGAAGCCGTGGTCAGCCACGCCGAGCGCGTTCGCGCTTCCATCTCGGGCGCGCATGAACAGCTGAAGGAAGAGCTCGGCCAGGCCGGAGCCGTGATCAGCGGCAACATCCAGGATGCCTCCACGCGTCTTGCCGTCACGCTTACCGAGTCCGGCGATGCGCTTCTTGCGAGCTTCAACGATCGCGGCGAGCAGGTGAAAACGGCCATCGACAGCCGTTTGGACACCATTGCCGAGCGCATCACCACCTCCGGCGAAGCCTTTGCCGGTTTGCTCGACACCCGCATCGCGACCCTTGGCCAGCAGACCGACGGCGCAAACCGCGTGTTGGCCGAGATGCTGGACGAGCGTACATCCGGCTTCGTGTCGCTGCTCGGCGGCGCAACGCGTGCCCTCAGCGAAGAACTCGAACTGAAGCTTGGCGGCATCGAGAAGACGCTGGCCGAACGGGGTCAGTCGCTGATCGGCGCCTTTGAAACCCGCGCAGAAGCCCTCGACAGCAATGCCGAGCGGCTCAACACGGCGCTGGAAGCCCGCGCCCGCAGCATCAATGAGACCCTGATGGCGCGCACCCGCGACATCGCCGGCACCTTTGCGACCGGCAAGCAGGACCTCATTACCGTTATCGACGAAGGCAAGGCGCGCATCGGCTCCGAAATGGCCGATCTCGTTCTGTCCGCCTCGTCCATGCTGGAAACCCGCGCCGCCGACTTCAGCGGCCGTTTGGCTGCAACGCGCGACGACCTGTCCGCCAATCTGGACGAGGATCTGCGCAAGCTGGAAGAAGCACGCACCCGCATCGACCTGTCGCTGGGCGATGCACGCGCTGCCCTGTCCTCCGCAACCGACACGACACGCTCCGCCATCGAGGACGCGCTGGCCGACTCCACGGCGCATCTCCAGACCACATTGGGCGACGCTTCGGTCCGCTTGTCCGACCTCGTACGCGAAGCCGCCACCACGGTGGAAACGCAATTCCGCACGGGCGAAGTTGCGCTCGGCTCTTCGCTGGGCGGGGCAACCGACCGCGTGGAAGCAGCCATAGGCGATGCGACGACCCGCCTTGACGATCTTATCCGCAACGCAGCCGACACCGTGGAAGCCCGCTTCCGCGCCGGCGAAACCTCGATCGACGCGACCTTGTCCGGCACGGGCGACCGTGTTGAAGCCGCAATCAGCGGCGCGGTTTCCAAGCTGCAAGACACGTTCCGCGACGGCGAGGCAAACCTCACCAACAGCCTTGGTGGTGCAGACGAGCGCGTCGGTGCTGCCATCGGCGGCGCGGTGACCCGGTTGCAGGAAACCTTCCGCGGCGGCGAAGCAGCGCTCGGCAACACGCTGGGCGATGCCTCCACCACGCTCGAACAGGCTCTGCGCGAAGGCCGCGCCACGCTCGACAAGTCGCTCAGCGAGGCCACCTCGACATTCGACATCCGCGTCGGCGACGCGCGCACGGCACTCGAGACCACGCTGGGCGCTGCTCGCGAAGGCATCAACCTTTCGGTGCACGAACATGCCCGCGCCATGGCTGCGGCCGTGGACGAGCAGGAGCGCCGCTTTGCCGAAAACCGCGAGCGCCTGAGCGCCGTGCTTGATGCCGATCTGCAGCGCATTGCCGAATCCCGCTATGCCGTTGACCGTATGATCAGCGAGCAGATCCGCGGCTTCGACGAAGGCCGAGAGCAGCTCACCAAGGCGTTGGAAGACGATCTGCAGCGTTTCGCGGAAGCCCGCTTGCAGGCAGACTCCGCACTGGGCGGTCATGTCGAGAAGCTCGCAGAAGGTCGCGCCGCACTCAGCCGCGCAATCGAAGACGACCTCGCCCGTCTCACCGAAGTTCGCTCCGAGATCGACACGGCCGTATCCAGCCATGTCGGCAAGCTCGCAGAAGGCCGCAGCTACCTGTCGCGGGTCATGGAAGGCGATCTCCAGAAGCTCGACGAAACCCGCATCGCGCTGGATGAAACTGTTCTGGCGCATGTGCGTGCCCTCACCGAAGGCGGCGAAAACGTCACGCAGTCCTTCGCCGACAGCCGTCGCCAGATTGCCGATCTTCTGGCAGCAGGTCGTGCCGAGCTCAACGATGCGCTGGCCAACAGTGCTGCGAGCGTTTCGGTTGCTCTGACCGCCGATGCCGAGCGCCTGGATGAATCCTTCCGCCGCCACACAGGTGTGATCGAAGAGCGCACGCGCACCATGGAAACGGCGCTCGCGACCGGCATCGACAATGTCCGCGGCACGCTGGAGCGTAGCGCCGGCGTCGTGGCCGGAGCGCTGCGCGATCGTTTGGTCGAGGTCACCTCCACCTTGCACGAAGAAGCCGACAAGGCCTTCGTCAATGTCGACCAACGCATCGCCGACCGGGTGGATGCGACCGCAGCACAGCTCGGCGCGCGCGCCGAGGACGTTGCCCGCGCCTTCGCCGATGCCGATCGTGAGATCCACGCCCGCGCAGAACAGACCGGAACCCAGCTTTCCGAACGTGCCGCTGCCATCTCCAGCGCCCTCGAAGAAGCCGATCTACGGTTGCGCCGCAGCGCGGAAGAAAGCGGGGAGCGTCTGGCAGCGATGGTTGAAGCAGTGGCGTCCCAGCTCGGCGCCCGCGCCGAAGATGTCGCCCGCGCCTTCGCAGATGCCGATCGCGACATCCGCAATCGTGCCGAACAAACGGGTACGCAACTCTCCGCGCGGGCAGCTTCGATCACCGAAGCGCTTGGCGAGGCCGACGAGCGTCTGCGCAAGAGCGCGGAAGCCAACGGCGAACGCCTGGCTGCCATGGCGGAAGCCGTTGCCTCCCAGCTCGGCGCACGCGCCGTGGACGTGGCGCACGCCTTTGCCGATGCCGACCGCGCCATCCAGGAACGTGCCGAACAAAGCGGTGCGCAGCTTGCCGAACGCGCTGTTGTTATCACCAAGGCGCTTGAAGAAGCCGATCGCCGGCTGCGCGAGCGTGCCGAACAGAGCGGTGAACTGCTCTACGCCAAGGTCGGTGAGATCGCCGGCAGCTTCGACAAGATCGACGACCAGCTGTCCACGCGTTTTGCCGAGGGCGGCAACCAGCTTTCGGCTCATGCCGAGGAACTGGCGCGCGCCATCGTTGATGCCGACAAGCGCCTCGCAGCCCGCTTCACCGACAGCAACGCCTTGCTGCGCGAACGCAGCGACGGCATCGAAAGCGTTCTGGCGGAAACCGATCGCCGCATCGCAGAGCGCATCGCTGCCAGCGACCAGACCCTGCAGGACCGTGCAAAGGACATCGCGCGCATTCTGGGCGACGCAGACGAGGCCATCGCATCGCGTCTCGACAACAGCGGTGCCCTGCTCGGCTCGCGCACCGAGGAACTGACCAAGCTTCTCACCGAAGCCGACCGCACGATCGGCGCACGCTTCGCCAACAGCGGCTCGCAGCTCGGTTCGCGGACGGAAGAGCTTGCACGCCTTCTCGACCAGGCTGATCAACGTCTGGCCGAACGGGTTGCCGGCAGCGATGCCAGCTTGCGCGAACGAGCCGAGGAAATCACCAGTGCCTTCACGGACGCCGATCAGCGCATCGCCGATCGTGTTGCACAAAGCACCGGTTTGTTGGCCTCTCGCGCAGAAGAGATCGTCAACACACTGTCCGACACCGACCGCCAGCTTTCGGCTCGTGCCGACAACGCCGCTCAGGCGCTGCTCGCCAAGATCGACGAGATCGCACGAGCCTTCGATGCCAATGATGGTCGCCTCACCGGCCGTGCGGAAGAAACGGCAGCCATGCTGTCCAGCCGCGCAGCCGAGCTGGCCGGCATCTTTGCCGAAGCCGATCAGCGCATCGCAGATCGCTCCTCGCAAACGGCCGAACTGCTCGACGGCCGCACCCAGGCGCTCGAAACGGCACTCACCCAGGCCGATCGCCGCCTGACCTCCAGCATGGGCGCACTTGCTGCTCGCGTCAGCGAACAGCTCGGCGACATGAACCAGCGTCTGGAAGCCAGCGCGAGCACGGTGGGCGAGAAGCTCAACGAGCAGGTTGAGGCTGCGGAAGCCAAGCTCGCTTCAAGTGCTGCGGAGCTCGCCGACACGTTCAACGCGGTCAACACGCATATCGGTCAGCGCACCGGCGAAGCCGCTCAGACGATCGAGCGACATGCCCGTGACCTGAGCGCGATGCTGGCGCATCGCTCCACCGAGATTGCCAAGCTCCTGGATGAAACGGCGCGTCCTCTTGTGGAACGCTTCGCGGCCAGCGGCAGCGAACTCCAGACCAATCTGGAAGAAGCCGCTGATCGTGCAGCCGAGAAGTTGCGCCAGGAAAACGAAGCACTCGTCAACGCGCTCGCATCCCGCACGGCGGAAACTCTGTCAGCCGTGGAAGGCGCACGCTCTTCGCTCAGCGCAGGTGTCGGCGAGTTGATCGATCGCCTGAGCACTTCCAACGCCCGCCTTGGCGAGCTGGTGGAATCGGCTGCAAGCAACCTGACCAGCATTGACGAGAAGCTGGTCGGCACGACGCAGAACTTCGCCGCCACAACCGAACGTGCGGCGCAGACCTTCGCAAGCTCGGCACGCCTCATCGATGCCAATGCCGGCCGTCTGACCGAACTGTCGTCCAGCACGCTGAAGGACATCGCCGCCATTGCCCGTCGTTTCGACGAGCACGGCAAGGTTCTGTCCAACGCATCCGACCTGCTCGGCTCCGCACAAAGCAATCTCGCTTCGACGCTCGATGATCGTCAGGGCGCGCTTGAGGAACTGGCCGTTGGTCTCGTCAAGAAGTCCGAAGACATCGAGCAGACCATGCGCTCCTTCGAGGATCTGGTCGGCAAGGCGCTCGAACGCGCCGAAGGCCGCACCCGCAGCTCGACGGACCAGATCCGCACCTCGATCTCGGAAGTGGTGGAATCGGCAACGCAGCGCTTTGCCGATGCGACAACGGAAATGAAGAAGACCGCCGACGCGATCCGTACCGATCTCGAAGAAACGCGCTCGCAGCTCAAGAAGGGCGTGCTGGATCTGCCGGAAGAAACGAAGCAGTCGACCTCGGCCATGCGCCGCGCCGTCACCGAGCAGATCAATGCGTTGAAGGAACTGTCGGACATCGTCGCCAAGTCCGGACGGGCCTTCGATGCGACGGAACGGGCGGCTCCCCGCCAGCAGGCACCCGCAGCTGCTCCGGCACCTGCGCCATCGGCACCGAGCGCGGCACCGGTTGCTGCGGCACCACGCCCAGCGGCAGCACCCGCTGCAACGACCGTGATGACGGCACCGGCACCTGCCACGCGTCTCGAGCCATCGCGACCGGCTCCGGCACGCGAAGCGGCACCGCAGGGTGGTTGGGTTCGCGATCTCCTGCGCGGTGCATCGCGTGAAGAGACGACCGCTGCGGCGCCAGCCGCGCAGCCTTCCACGCCCGCCCGCTCTCCGCTGCATGTCGTGGAATCGCTCAACTCACTGTCGGTCGACATTGCCCGGGCAATCGACCATGACGCATCGATCGAGCTGTGGGATCGCTACCGTAAGGGCGAGCGCAACGTCTTCACGCGCCGTCTCTACACCCTTAAGGGGCAGCAGACCTTCGACGAGATCCGTCGCAAGTATGAAGCCGACACGGAGTTCCGTACCGCCGTCGACCGTTACTGCAACGATTTCGATAAGCTGCTTGCCGATGTCACGCGCAACGATCGCGATAACATGATGGCGCAGACCTATCTGTCGTCCGACACGGGCAAGGTCTACACGATGCTGGCTCACGCCAGCGGCCGGCTGAAATAACCCGCTGTCACCAGCAACAAGCAAAAGGCGGGCTTCGGCCCGCTTTTTTTGTGCAAGGAGGAAGCTCTTGATCACGACCGATCGGCTGTTGCTGCGGCCCCATACGATCGAGGACATGGACGCGCATCATGCCATGCATGCCGAGCCGGAGGTTTACCGCTTCTTGGGCGGACGGCCGGCGACCAGAGAGGAAACCTGGCTGCGGCTCCTTCGCTTCGTCGGTCACTGGACCAGCTTCGGTTATGGACTGTTTGCCGTGATCGATCGCGCAACGGGCAAGCTCATCGGCGACACCGGCCTTGCTTACTTCTGTCGCGAACTGGGCCCCGAGTTCGACGCCTATCCTGAAACCGCCTGGATCTTCAGCGCGTCCGTCCATGGCCAGGGCAAGGCGTTTGAAGCCGCTTCAGCGGCGCATGCCTGGTTCGAAGCGAAGACCGGCAAGCGCGAGGCGGTTGCCATCATCAATCCGGAGAATGCGCCTTCGCTGCGCCTCGCCGACAAGCTCGGCTACCAGGCTTTCGGCAGCGCGATCTACAAGGAGCACAACGTCACGATGCTCCGCCGCGCGCCGACACCTTAAACAAAAACGCGCAGCTCGAAGGCTGCGCGTTTGATGTCTAATGGTGGGATCGGCTGATCCCTATGCCGCGTTAGATCGCTGACGCCGTCCAGGCGACGATCTCGGCACCAACCTGATTGAAGGCGTTGTCGAGAGCCTGCACGTAAGCGGCATTTCCCTGCGTTCCGCCGCCCAGTGGTGCCATTGCCGTAAAGGTGCGCGATGCACGAACCACGCCCGTGCGATCGTTGAGAACGCGAATGAACAGCTCGACAACGGCCGAGTTGCTCGCCGTGTCGACCTGGAAGCGACGAACCTCCGTCACGACCTGGTAGTCGATCGCCAGACCCTCACCCGGCTTGCCCACGCCGCCGAAGCGGCCGGAAGCCTGGAAGCTTTCCGCCAGCCGTGCCTGCACGACGCGCGGCAAACGATCCGACCACTGCGCACCGCTGAGATATTCGATCGCGCCAACGCCCGGCGTGATGACGATCCGCTCGCTGTCCAGCGCCTTCAACGCAGAAGGCTCGGCGATCAGAACCTGTAAACGGCCGCGACGTGCACCCTCGCTCGCGCGCGGCGCCGACAGCGTATAGGTATCGAGCGGTGCCGGCCCCGACCCAAGCAGCGCGCAACCAGACAGCGCCAGGGTAAAAGCGAAGACACCAAGTAGCCGACTTCTTGAACGCACTGGAAATCCCCGCCTTACACCTGAATCACTGCCCGCACGGGCAATGCAACCGTTGATATGTGTTGTCGCAGCATCCCGGCTTGTCAACGCCGGTTGCGCCCGTCGTATTCCCGAACCTGACCGTCACCACCAGAAATGATGCGCTGCGGGTTGCGGCTGAGTTCCGTGAAGGCCTGTTCGATGCGGTTGATCGCGCGACGCCCGTCCGAAATCAGCCCGTCGATGTTGCGTAGGCCCTGATCGCTGAAGCGGGTCAGATTGTCGGAAATGACGCCGATCCGGGAATTGAGATTGTCCGCAACCTGGCGGAACGACCGCAGCGTATTGCTGGCATCCGCCATCAACCCATTGGCCTCGCCCGAACCCAGCAGATTGTCGACCTTGAGCAGAATACCATCGACACGAACGGAAGCCTGATTCAAGCGCTGCATGAACTGCTGCGCATCAGCCACCGTCTGGTCGATCGCATCGGCACGCTGGCCGATCCGGTCGGTCACGGCGACGACGTTGTTCATCGCCCTGTTGGCCGACACACCGGCCTGTTCAATATTGGTCAGCGTGTTGCGAACGGCTGCCGGATCCACCGCCTGTACGACGTCATCCACACGGGCGATCGTCGTGTTGACGCTGCTGACCACCGTTTCGACCGAGTCCGCCGCATTGTTCAAGGACGACATGATCGCATCCACCCGGCCCGACGAGTCGCGCAGCGATTCGGTGAAGGTCGTCACATTGCCAACGATTTCCGCGACCTGGTCGCGGTTCACGGCGTTGAGCAGGCCTTCAGCGGCCGTCAGTGCGCCATCGAGCTTTTGCGAAGCGCCGTCCAGCGTTTCCGACAAGCGGCTCACGCTCGCCAGAAACGAGTCGATACCTTCGGCATTGCGCGCCAGCGAGTCGGAAAACACCTTCACGTTCTGAACCGTATCGGTCAGCGGTCCGCGCGCATCCTTGGTGAAGCCTTCCAGTTCCACCAGCACGGAATCAGCGCGGCGGAAGATCTGTTGTGCCGTCTGCAGGAGGTTGGTCACAGCCGATGGATTGGCCGTGATCTGGGCGATCTCCCCGTTGCGCTCGGCTTCCTGCAAGAGGTTCGGCTCCGCGAGATTGCCGCCCTTGAGTTCGATATTCGCCTGGCCCGTCAAACCAGCCAGACCGATATCGGCCTGAGTCGACTGGGTGATCGGCGTTGACGTGTTGATCTCCGCATCGGCGATGGCGTCGGTCGGATTGTTGCGGTCGATAAAGACGCGCGTAATGTCACCGACCTTCACGCCATTGAACAACACCGCGCTGCCGCGGCCAAGACCAGACGCAGAGCCCGGAATTCGCACCCGCAGCGTTGCGGTTTCGCCCTGGTTGTCCACCACTGCCGTCCAGTAAACGAAGGCAAAGGCTGCAAGGATCGCAGCGATCGTGAAAATTCCCACGACCACATAGTTGGCTCTGGTTTCCATCTACGCCGTTTCCCGCGCTTCGAGGTCGATTTGCCGCGCGCGCTTGCCGCGGAAGTAGGATTTTACCCAAGGCTCTTCGCTTTTCAGCATGTCCTCGATGGTGCCATCGACCAACACCCGCTTCTTGCCGAGAACCGCAATGCGGTCACAAGCCGAAAACAGGCTGTCGAGGTCGTGAGTCACCATGTAAACGGTCAGGCCCAGCGTGTCGCGCAAGGTCTTGACCAGATCGTCGAAGTCGGCCGCGCCGATCGGATCGAGGCCCGATGTCGGCTCATCGAGGAACACGATCGCCGGATCGAGCGCCAGAGCGCGGGCGAGTGCCGCGCGCTTGATCATGCCGCCTGACAGCTCGGACGGAAATTTCGTCCCGGCATCCTGCGGCAGTCCCACAAGATCGATCTTCAACCGCGCCAGCTCGTCCATCAGCTTGGGCGGAAGGTCGAGATATTCGCGCATCGGCACCTGAATATTCTCCAGCACCGTCAATGCCGAAAACAGGGCGCCATGCTGAAACAGCACGCCGGTACGCATATCAACGGCCATGCGCGTTCGATCATCGGCTCCGTCGAGATCGACGCCGAGCAGCTTGATCGTGCCGCTCTGCTTCTTGTTCAAACCGAGCACGGTGCGCAGCAAAACGGATTTGCCGGTGCCCGAGCCGCCGACGAAACCGAGGATTTCGCCGCGATAAACATCCAGATCGAGGTTCTCGAGGATGGTCTTTTCGCCAAACGACACGGTGACGTCGCGCGCTTCAAGAATGACCTCGCGCTCGCCGCCCTGGTGGGCGGGCGCCGATCCGTTCTGATGAGACTGCTGAGTGGTCGCGTCCAACCTGTGCCTCAAAAATCGATGGCCGCGTAGAACATGGCGAAAAGCCCGTCCACGACAATGACGATGAAGATCGATTTCACGACCGACGTGGTGACCTGACGGCCCAGTGATTCGGCGCTGCCGCCTACCTTCATACCCTCAACCGAGCCGATGATGCCGATAATGATCGCCATGAACGGCGCTTTGATCAGGCCGGCGAGAATGGAAGACAGGTCGATCGATTCGCGCAAACGGTCGATAAAAGCCTGCGGCGGGATGCCGGAATAGCTCCACGCAACGAACATCGCGCCACCCAAAGCGGCAAAGTTCGCGATGATCGACAAGCAAGGCAGCGCGATCACCAGCGCAACGAGGCGCGGGAAAACCAGCACGCCGACCGGGTTGAGCCCGATTACCTGCAGCGCGTCGATTTCCTCGCGCATCTTCATCGAGCCGATTTCGGCGGTGATGGCACTGCCGGAACGGCCGGCGATCATGATGGCGGTAAGCAAGACGCCCAGTTCGCGCATAATCAGAATGCCGACAAGATCGACCACGAAGATTTCGGCGCCGAAATAGCGCAGCTGGAAAGCGCCCTGCTGTGCGATGATCGCACCCACGATCGCCGCCATCAGCACCACAACGGGAATGGCGCCGACGCCCATCTTGTCGATCTGCGAGGCGATCGCCGCCGGGTTGATCGCGTGACCGCGGCCAAGCTTCATCTGCGCGCCGCGAATCGTAGAACCCAGGATGTGCATGCCGGCCAGGAAATCGGTGCCGAGCGAAGCAACGTTGCGGCCGACGATCTCGAACGGCGCCAGCCAGTCGAAGCGTCCAACAGTGGTCGGCGCATCCTCGAACTTGGCCATGTCATCAACGGCGTCGAGCAGGATCGCCATCGTCGGCGAAGTGTTGACGAAGTCGACGTCCACGCCCTTGTTGGCCTGCTTTTGCGCCAAACGCTTGATCAGCCACGCACCGGCCGTATCGAATGCCGAAACACCGGCGAGATCGAGCCGCATGGACCGGACACCGTCGCGTGTCTCGAGCTCGCGCATCGCTCCATCGACATGGGCAACGCTATGCGTCGTCCAGGCGCCGTTGAAGGCGCAGGTCAGCGCATCGCCGTCTTCCTGGACGGAGACATCCGCATTGTCTTGGAACTGCGCTTCCGCGCTTGCGCCATCATCGGCTTTGGTCAACATGTTGCCTTCTTAGCCCGCCCCGCGCGCACTGTCATTGTGCTCACGGCAACACTTGCGAGATGTTTGATGCCGCGTCATCTTTTAATTGAAGAAGAACGGTTTCCAATAGCCGGTGCTTTCACGATCGCGCGCGGCTCCAAAACGCAAGCCGAGGTGATCACATGCACCTTGATAGAAGATAGCGTGCAGGGTCGCGGCGAATGCGTGCCCTATCGCCGCTACGGTGAGACACTGGAAAGCGTTCGATTGCAAATCGAAACAGCGCGATCCGCGATCGAAAACGGAATCAGCCGCCAGGAACTGCTTGGCGCAATGCAAGCCGGCGCTGCCCGCAATGCGGTAGACTGCGCTTTGTGGGATCTTCAGGCCAAGCAGAGCGGCCGCAGTGTAAGCGACCTGGCCGATTTGAATCCGCCGCAACCGCTCGAAACGGCGTTTACCATTTCGCTCGGCGAGCCGGAAAAGATGGCGACGGATGCGCGCGACAACGCCTGGCGTCCATTGTTGAAGGTCAAGGTCGGTACGGAAGACGACCGCTCGCGCATGGCAGCGGTCGCCGAGACTGCACCGAACAGCCGCATCATCCTTGATGCGAACGAGGGCTGGACGTCCAGCAACATCGAGATGCACCTTGCCGAGGCGGCACGGCTTGGCATTGCCTTAATCGAACAGCCTCTGCCCGCCGGCTCCGACGACATGCTCGGCCGCATTGCGCGCCCGGTGCCTGTTTGCGCCGATGAAAGCGTCCATGGCGTGCATGATCTTGCAGAGCTTCGCGGCCGCTATGACGCCATCAACATCAAGCTCGACAAGACAGGCGGACTGACTGCCGCGCTGGACTTGCGCAAAAGCGCCGAAGCGCTCGGCTTCCAGATCATGGTGGGCTGCATGGTCGGCACGTCCTTGTCGATGGCGCCGGCGATCCTGCTGGCGCAGGGAGCGGCCTTCGTCGATCTCGACGGACCGCTGCTTCTGGCGAAGGATCGGGAACCGGGTCTCACCTACACCGGCTCCATCGTGTCCCCGCCTGTTTCCACACTGTGGGGCTAATGCAGCTTGCCTGATATAAATGGCTGGACAACCAGGGCAGCGGTTCCCATAGCCAGCACCACCCGGGTGACTTGATGACGCGAGGCATGACATGGATCTTGGACTGACCGGCAAAAAGGCAATCATCTGCGCTTCGAGCAGAGGATTGGGCCGTGGCTGCGCGCTGGCTCTTGCGGAAGAAGGCGTCAATGTCGTTTTGAACGGCCGCGACCCCGAACCCCTCGCCGCAACGGCGCGTGAGATCCGCGAACATTTTGGTGTGCAGGTCACAGAGGTCGCCGCCGATGTTTCAACACATGAAGGCCAGGCAGCACTTCTCGCCGCGTGTCCCGCCCCCGACATCCTCGTCAACAACAATGGCGGCCCGCCTTCGCGCGACTTCCGCAAGCTCGATCGTCAGGCGATGCTCGATGGCGTGACGCAAAACATGGTCACACCACTCGAACTGATCCAGGCGGTGATCGATGGCATGGCTGAGCGCGGCTTCGGGCGCATCGTCAACATCACGTCGCTGTCGATCTATATGCCGATCCCCGGTCTCGATCTGTCGTCCGGCGCCCGCGCCGGCCTCACCGGCTTTCTGGCCGGCGTTGCCAAGACGGTGGCCAATCGCAATGTCACGATCAACGGTCTGTTGCCGGGCAAGTTCGACACCGATCGCATCCGCTCCACGACCCAGTTCGCGGCCGACAAGGCAGGTATTCCCTTGGAAGAATTTGCCGAGCGCCAGCGCCGTGAGATCCCTGCGGGCCGCATCGGCACTCCGGAAGAGTTCGGCAAGGCCTGCGCCTTTTTGTGCTCGACACATGCCGGCTACATCACGGGACGAAACATGATCCTCGACGGCGGCCTTTATCCCTCCGCTTTTTGAGATCACAGGATTGAGAACCATCAGGAGGCAGGTTTGAAACTTCTTCGCTTTGGCCCGAAGGGGCAGGAACGTCCGGGTTTGGTTGATGACAACGGCATTATCCGCGACGCGTCTTCGCTAGTCGCCGACTTCAGCCCGGACACCGTTTCGTTCGAGCTGATCGAAAAACTCCGCAAGGCTGATCTCACTGCCCTGCCGGAAATGCCTGCCGATACCCGCATCGGTTCGCCGCTGTCTCGCATCGGTCACTTCCTGGCAGTGGGCCTGAACTTCGCCGACCACGCTGCCGAAACCGGCGCATCGATCCCGAGCGAACCGCTGATCTTTTCCAAGGCGCCGAGCTGCCTTAATGGACCCAATGACGACATCATCCAGCCGCGCGGCTCGGTAAAGCTCGATTATGAAGTCGAACTCGCCGTCGTGATCGGCAAACGCTGCGATTATGTGTCGGAAGCCGATGCCCTGTCACATGTTCTAGGCTACGCCCTGTGCAACGACGTGTCGGAGCGTGACTACCAGAAGGAACGCGGCGGCCAGTGGCTCAAGGGTAAGAGCGCCCCGACTTTCGGCCCGCTCGGGCCCTGGATTGTCACGGCAGACGAGATCCCCGATCCGCAGTCGCTCGAAATGTTCCTGAACGTCAACGACGAGCGCAGCCAGACCGGCAACACCGATACGATGATCTTCTCCGTTGCCAAGGTCATCTCCTATTTGTCCGAGTTCATGGCGCTGGAGCCCGGCGATGTGATCACCACGGGCACGCCACCCGGCGTCGGCGCCGGCAAGAAGCCGCCGGTCTTCCTGAAGGTCGGCGATCGCCTGCATCTTGGCATCGACAAGCTTGGCGAACAGCACTCGCGCATCGTTGCGCGCGATTAAACATCGAGGATTGTCCGAAGCAATGACGCGAACCAGCACCATCCCCATTCAGGCCGAAATCGACTGGGAGCGCTCGCGTCCCGGCGATGGCGGGGATGTGCTGATCTGCGCGATCAATCTCGATCGCTCGCCGGAACGCTGGGAAGCGATCCGCGAACAACTGGATGCGAGCGGCCTGCCTTATGTCAGGCTACGTGCCGTCGACGGTCGCGCGCTTGACCCTACGCTGGAAGCCAAGGTCAGCCACGAACGCTTCGAACAGTCCAACGGTCGCAAGATCACACCGGGCGATATCGGTTGTTATCTCAGCCACACCGCCGCCTGGAGCTTCATGGCCACCCAGGCAACTTCCAAGCTGCTGATCGTGGAAGACGATGCCGTGTTTCAGCCCGATTGGACGCAACGGCTGCACAGCGTGCTCCGGGCCTACAAGCCGGGCATGCTGATGAAGCTGTCATGGCAGCGGCCGGGTCTGACGCGTGACGTTGCACCCATCGACGACACCTACCGCCTCGTGCGCCCCCTGACTCATCAAGCCTGTTGCGCGGCCTACCTCGTCGACAAGACAGCGGCGCAGCACCTGCTGGATCACGCCTTCCCGATCTATGTGCCAGTGGATCACTACATGGAATCGCCTTGGGAAACCGGCGTACCCGTGCGCTCCATGATGCCGCGCCTTGTTCATCAGCGCGGCGTGGCGAGCACGATTTCCAAGCAGAAGAAGTTCCACTGGAGCCAGCGTGTGCCAACCCTGCTTTACCGCATCAAGGCACATTCCCGACGCTTCTTGCACGGCTTTTTACGCACGGCCTAGCTTCGGTCTCCTGTCATTGCTATTCGGCAGGATCATATCGCGGCCAGCGCGCCGCCATTGCTTGTTTGCTTCATTTCAGTTGGGAGAATCATGATGGTCGAGATGCAGGACAAAAAGCCGGCCTCCGGCGATCTCGATCAGAGCGCGCTATTTTTCCACCGCTATCCAACGCCCGGCAAGCTCGAGATCCAGGCCACGAAGCCGCTCGGCAACCAGCGCGACCTGGCACTGGCTTATTCCCCCGGCGTCGCAGCGCCCTGCCTCGCCATTCAGGACAACCCGGACGCGGCAGACGATTACACGACCCGCGCCAATCTCGTCGGCGTCGTGTCCAACGGCACGGCCGTTCTCGGCCTCGGCAATATCGGTCCGCTCGCTTCCAAGCCGGTGATGGAAGGCAAGGCGGTCCTGTTCAAGAAGTTCGCGGGCATCGACGTGTTCGACATCGAGGTCGATGCAACGGAAATCAGCCGCATGGTGGAAACGGTTGCGGCTCTCGAACCCACCTTCGGCGGCATCAATCTGGAAGACGTGAAGTCGCCGGAATGCTTCGAGATCGAAGAACAGTTGAAGGCGCGCATGCGCATTCCCGTGTTCCATGACGACCAGCACGGCACGGCCATAATCGTTGCCGCCGCCATCCTGAACGCTTTGGAAATTGCCGGCAAGCGCATCGAAGAGGTGAAGATCGTCACCTCCGGCGCGGGCGCTGCCGCCCTTGCCTGCCTCAACCTGCTGGTTTCGCTCGGCGCAAAGCCGGACAACATCTGGATCACCGATCGCTACGGCGTCGCTTATGTCGGCCGCACCGAAGAGATGGACCGCTGGAAGGCGCCCTATCTCAAGGAAACGGAGCTGCGCACGCTGGCCGATGTGATCGGCGGTGCCGACGTCTTCCTCGGCCTTTCCGCTGCCGGCGTGTTGAAGCCTGAGCTTCTAGCCGAAATGGCGGAAAAACCGCTAATCCTGGCGCTCGCCAACCCCACGCCTGAGATCATGCCGGACCTCGCCCGGGCGGCCCGCCCCGATGCGATGATCTGCACCGGCCGCTCGGATTTCCCAAACCAGGTCAACAACGTCCTTTGCTTCCCCTACATCTTCCGCGGCGCGCTGGATGTCGGCGCAACGGCGATCAACGAAGATATGAAGATGGCCGCCGTGCGCGCCATCGCCGCGCTTGCGCGTGAAGAACCGTCTGACGTCGCGGCCCGCGCCTATTCCGGCGACACGCCGATGTTCGGCCCGGACTTCCTGATCCCGTCGCCGTTCGATCCGCGCCTCATCCTGCGCATCGCACCGGCGGTGGCCGAAGCTGCCGCGCAAAGCGGTGTGGCACGCCGGCCGATCACCGATATGCCGGCCTATCTCGATCGTTTGAACCGCTTCGTGTTCCGCTCCGGCCTCGTCATGAAGCCGGTTTTCTCCGCCGCGAAGACCGCCGGCGCCCAGCGCGTCATCTATGCCGATGGTGAGGATGAGCGCGTGCTGCGTGCTGCGCAGGTGGTTCTTGAAGAAGGTCTGGCCAAGCCGATCCTCGTTGGCCGCCCCGCAGTCATCGAGACCCGCCTCGCCCGTTACGGCCTGAAGATCCGCCCGGGTGTCGATTTCGAGATCATCAATCCGGAAGACGATCCGCGCTACCGCGATTATGTCGAAACGCTGATCGCCCGCGCCGGCCGCCGCGGCGTCACGCTGGAGGGCGCACGCAGCCTCGTTCGCACCGACACGACGGTTATTGCGGCCATTGCGCTGATCCGCGGCGATGCCGACTCCATGATCTGCGGTCTGTCTGGACGTTTCGAGCGCCACATCCGCTATGTTCGCCTGATCATTGGTGCGAGCGAAGAAAGAGGGGATCGCGACCTTTCGGCTTTGTCGATGCTGATCTCGCAGAAGGGCGTCACCTTCTACACCGACACCTATGTCACCGTGGATCCAACGGCCCAGGAGATCGCGGAAATGACGATGCTCGCTGCCGAAGAAATCCGCCGCTTCGGCATCGAACCGAAGGCTGCGATGCTGTCTTTCTCCAACTTCGGCTCACGCGATACCGAATCGACGCTGAAGATGCGGGAAGCCGCACGTATCCTCAAAAGCCGCGCACCGGACCTCGCCTGCGACGGCGAGATGCACGCTGACTCTGCGCTGTCGGAAACCCTGCGCAACCGCATCTACCCCCACTCGACATTGAAGGGCGAAGCCAACCTTCTGGTGTTCCCGAACCTCGATGCCGCGAACATTACCATGAACGCGGTGAAGATGATGACGGATGCGCTGCATGTTGGACCGATCCTGCTCGGCACGGCAAAGCCCGCGCATATCCTGACGCCTTCGGTTACCTCGCGCGGCATCGTCAACATGACGGCCCTGTCGGTTGTGGAAGCCTCGCAGCGCCTGCATCATCCGGCGGCGCTCTGACGAAGATTTCAACGGTTACAGCAAGCTTCGGCACAGGCTTGCCGCAATCATCGGCAAGCGTGCTTCGCCATGAAGGTACGAACGGTCTCGGCACGGAAACGATGGTCGGCTTTGACGAGCGCGTTGGCAGTCTTGCTGCTGACGGCGTCGCTCGTCCCTGATCAGGCCGCTGCCGCCTCGTCCAGGCTTTGCCGACAACTGGAAGCCGAACTCGCGAGCACCGGCCAGGGCAACCGAAGCTCGGCCGCGATGCGGCAATATGATCGCGCCATCGCCGAGCAGGAACGGCAGCTTTCACGAACCGAAGCCGAATGGC
This sequence comes from Tianweitania aestuarii, assembly GCF_018457165.1. Taxonomy (GTDB): domain Bacteria; phylum Pseudomonadota; class Alphaproteobacteria; order Rhizobiales; family Rhizobiaceae; genus Tianweitania; species Tianweitania aestuarii. Next base: position 77,459 of record NZ_JAFMNX010000002.1, read on the forward strand.
AGCGTGCCGAATGCGATTACGGATATGGCGGCCGAACCGCTCGCTTGTGTCGCCAGATCGAAAACACGCTGACGCGCATGGAACGCAACTATGCCGAGCTGCAGCGCGAGCGCGCCCGGCTTGGTCTCGGCTCCAGCCGCAACGGTTCTGTTGAGCGCCAGCGCATTCAGCGCGCCATCGACGACGCCGGCTGCAACGCGCCTGCGCCCCAACCAAAGCCGCAGCAAGTCGCCGTTCCACGGGCATCTCAACCGGACACGGCGCAAGAGCGTCTGCGCACGCTTTGCGTCCGCATGTCAGACGGCTACTTCTTTCCAATGTCCTATGGCGTAACGCGGGATGACTTCGCCCGCGAGGCCAAAAACTGCCAGGCGACCTGCCCGTCTACCGAGATGCGGCTCTACTACCACAAAGTGCCGGATCAGGCGGCTGCCGACATGGTGTCGGCCGACAATAACGAACCTTATTCAGCCTTGCCGACAGCAAACCTCTACCGCAACCAGCCGCAAAGCGGTGCCTCCGCCTGCGCGCCCGCTGCCCCGAAAGCAACGATCGCCAGCGTTCCCGATCAACCGGTTTCGGAGACACCAAAGGAGAATACGTCCGCGCCGGCGACGACGTCCGTGTCACCTGTCCCGCCTGCAACTACGAGCCCGTCCATCCGGGTTCTGCCGGATCAAAGCACGCCGCAGGAGCCGGAAAAAGCCAGCGAACCCGCCAAGCAGGAGCCGGAAAAGCGCGAGGCAGCCCTTCCGAAGCGCCCGCCGGACCCCGCGCCGGCTCGCTCCATGTCCGAAGACGACAAGCGCGTCAGGGTCGTCGGACCAACGTTCCTGCCTGCCCAAGAAGGGGCAATAGATCTGCGAGCTCCGGGCCAGAAGAGCGCCCCGTAAGCGCAATCCGCAACGGCATGAAAAGCGTCTTGCCCTTGCGCCCGCTTTGCGCCTTCACCGCCTCGGTCCAGATCTTCCAGGTGCCGCGATCCCAGGGTTCCGCCGGCAACAGATCGAAGGCTTCCGCCACGAAGCCGCGATCCTCGTCCGAGAGGCTCTCGGCGTTGTCCGGCCCTTCGCTGACGATGCGCCACCAGACGGCCGCCTCCGCAACCGTCTCCAGATTTCCCCGCACGGCCAGCCAGAACGGCTCGGCCTTCGGCCCGTCGATACCTATGACAGCCAATCTCGCCTGAACATCCGCAAACGGCATCTGGTGGATCAAGGCGCGGTTCAGCGTCCCCACTTCCGCCGGATCGAACTTCGCGGCGGACTTGGAGGTCGCGGCAGGATCGAAGCGCGCGGCCAACTCTTCCATCGTTGCAACGGGCTCGACGCTTTCCGACGTACCGATCAGAACCGCAAGAGATGCCACCGCCATTGGCTCGATGCCCGCCTCACGCAGGCCGGTGATCGACAGCGCGCCGGTTCGCTTCGACAGGCCTTCGCCGCTTGCCGTGGTCAACAGGTTGTGGTGCCCGAAAGCCGGCGGCTCTGCACCCAGCGCACGGAACAAGGCGATCTGCGCGCCCGTATTCGTGACATGGTCGTCGCCGCGGATAATATGGGTGACGCCCATCTCGATATCGTCGGCCACCGACGGCAGCGTATAAAGATAGGTGCCGTCTTCGCGCACCAGCACGGGGTCGGACATGGATGCGAGATCCACCGTCTGCGGTCCGCGCACGACATCGTCCCACTGCACTTCGGTGCGGCTTGGGCTGAACGGATCATCGCCAAAATTCGGCAAAAGAAAGCGCCAATGCGGCTTGCGGCCTTCAGCTTCCAGCGCGCTGATGTCCTCGGCCGACAGCTTCAGCGCTTCACGGCCGTAAACCGGCGGCAAGCGGCGCGACAGCCGGATCTTGCGCCGACGCTCGAGCTCTTCCGGCGTTTCATAGCAGGGATAAAGCAGCCCCGCTTCTTTGAGCTTGGTAGCCGCCGCATCATAGATCGCGAAGCGCTTCGACTGATACTCGACACGCGCCGGCTTGATCCCCAGCCAATGAAGATCGGTCAGGATCGCGTCGGCATAATCCTGCTTCGAGCGCGCAGCATCCGTGTCGTCGAAGCGCTGGATCAGTTGCCCACCCGATTTCAGGGCGAACAGCCAGTTGAACAGCGCGGTGCGCGCATTGCCGATATGGATCATTCCCGTCGGAGACGGCGCGAAGCGAACGGTTGTTGTCATGCCTTGCGGCGTAGCTCCAAGCCGGTTCAACCGCAAGCATTTGATGGCCTCAACGCCTTAACGCGTGCCCCAGCGATCCCGGAACACCAGCTCGTCCAGCGGCAAACGCAGCCGCCAGCCCTTCACCGCCAGTTCCGGCTCTTCATAAAGCGCATCGACATAACCAAGGCAAAGCCAGGCGATGATCTCGATGCGTTCGGGAATGCCGAGCAGATCCCGCACATCTGCATCCCGGAAGATGCTGACCCAGCCCACGCCGACACCTTCCGCCCGCGCCGCCAGCCAAAGGTTCTGCACCGCGCAAACCGTGGAAAAGGCATCCATGCGAGGATTATGCGTGCGCCCGAGCACCACTGGTCCGGCACGATCGGGATCACAGGTCACGCAAAGGCTGAGTGGCGCCTTACGGATACCTTCGAGCTTCAAGCTGCGATAGCGCTCCTGCTGCGCATCCGGAAACATCGCGGCAGCCTCGTCATTGGCGCGCGCAAAAGCGTCCCACGCACGCTCCTTCACCTGCGCGTCGCGGACCAGGATGAAGCTCCAGGGCTGCATGAAGCCGACCGAAGGTGCCGCATGTGCCGCCTCCAACAAACGGGCGACCACATCGTCGGGCAATGGATCCGGCAAGAATTGATCGCGCACGTCACGACGCGTCTGGATCGCCTTGTAAACGGCGACCCGCTCATCGGCAGTGAAGGGCGCCGCAGGCGCAAGGCCGCCGCTGCAAGGCTGGTCCGGCATCGTTTGTCCCCAACAATGCGATAGAAGCGCTTTCCCGTCAGGGAAAAGCTCCAACAACCTGCCGCCGTCCGCGCGGATCGGTCTATCGTATCAGGCCGGTCTTCTGGCTCGGCTTCAACCGCCTCGACTGCAGCCTTCCCGGGTTTGATCCCAGTGGCACGATGCAGCCCGCGTCAGCCTTACAGTGTTGGGCACGCGCCGGTTTCGCACCGGCTTCCCGATTCTCCGGCTTCGCAGCCGGCACCTGACGATGAAGTTTATGCGTGAGCGCAGCCCGCCCTGCAAGAGCCTAGTCCTTGCTGCGGTAAAGCCGCATCTCCTTGCCGGCCTCGATCAGCCGAAAGCCGAACGGCTCGTAGAGCGCATGCGCGTCCTCCGTTGAAAGCGACCAGGACAGAACAGTGCGCAGTTCGGGATGATCCATCAAACCCGCCACCAACGCCTTGCCGATCCCCTTGCCGCGATGCTCCGGCCAGACAATCACATCCGACAAGCGCATGAACAGCGCGCGATCGCCTTGCGCCCGCGCAAACCCGACCTGCTCCCCGTCGATCAGCGCGATCGCACAGATCGAGTTGGCGAAGGCGATCTCGTGCAGGGCATCGGTTCGATTTCCACCCCAGTAACTCTCGCAAAGCAGTTGCGAGGTGCGGGCGAAATCGAGCTTTGCACGATCGAAGCTGATCTCGACGGCGCTCATCCCCGATCGCGGAAGCGGTTGGTGATGGGATAACGGCGATCGCGGCCGAAATTCTTTCGCGTGATCTTCACCCCCGGTGCCGCCTGCCGCCGCTTGTATTCGGCGAGATAAAGCAGATGCTCGATGCGCTGTACCGTTTCGGGCGCATGGCCTTTCGTGACGATCTGCTGCACGCTCATCTCGTTTTCCACCAGACATTCCAGGATGTCGTCGAGCACGGGGTAAGGCGGCAGCGAATCCTGGTCGGTCTGGTTTTCGCGCAGCTCCGCCGAAGGCGCCTTGTCGATGATATTGACGGGGATCACCTCGCCCGACGGGCCCATCGCACCAGCCGGAAGATGCGCATTGCGCCATCGAGCGATCGAATAGACCTGCATCTTGTAAAGGTCCTTGATCGGGTTGAAGCCGCCATTCATGTCGCCATAAAGCGTGGCATAGCCGACCGACATCTCGCTCTTGTTGCCGGTGGTCACGACCATCGAGCCGAACTTGTTGGACACTGCCATCAGGATCACGCCGCGCGTACGCGATTGCAGGTTCTCCTCCGTGATCCCTTCTTTCGTGCCTGCAAACGTCTCCGACAGGGAAGACAAGAAGCCTTCCACCGGCTCGGCAATCGGAATGATGTCATAGCGGCAGCCCAGCGCTTGCGCGCAAGCCTTGGCGTCTGTCAGCGATTCTTCCGACGTATAGCGGTAAGGCAGCATGATCGCATGCAGCCGCTCTTCCCCGAGTGCGTCCACCGCCAACGCGGCGCACACGGCCGAATCGATGCCGCCTGACAGCCCGAGCACCACATTCTTGAAGCCATTCTTGTTTACGTAATCGCGCAAGCCGATCATGCAGGCGAGATAATCGGCTTCCTCGCCCTGCGGCAGCTTGGCCATCGGACCGTTGTCACACACCCAGACATCGTCACGCCGCTTCCAGGTTACCACGGCCACCGTTTCCTCGAACTCGGACAACTGGAAGGCGAGCGACTTGTCGGCTTCGATCCCGAAGGATGCGCCATCGAAGACGAGCTCGTCCTGGCCGCCGAGCTGGTTCGCGTAAACCATCGGCAGGCCGCTTTCGATCACCTGCCGGATAACCGTCTGGTGGCGCACATCCATCTTGCCGCGGTAATAAGGTGAGCCGTTCGGCACCAACAGAAGCTCCGCCCCGCTTTCAGCCAGCGTTTCGCAGACGCCGAGCTGACCCCAAATGTCCTCGCAGATCGGAATGCCGATGCGCACGCCCCGGAAATTGACGGGGCCCGGCATGTTCGGGCCGGGCTGGAACACGCGCTTTTCGTCAAACTCGCCGTAATTCGGCAGATCCAGCTTGTAGCGCTCTCCCAAGATTTGGCCGCCGTCGGCAACGATCACCGAATTATGGATCCCGCTGGTGCGCTTCAGCGGCGTTCCGATGATGACGCCCGGACCGCCATCCGCCGTGTCTTCCACCAGCTGACGCGCCGCCCGCTCGCAGGCATCGACGAAGGCCGGCTTGAGCACGAGATCTTCCGGCGGATAGCCGGCAATGAAAAGTTCGGTGAACAGAACGAGGTCCGCGCCCTGCCCGGCCGCTTCCTTGCGCGCCCGGCGTGCCAGTTCGAGGTTTCCCGATATGTCGCCGACAACCGGGTTCAGCTGCGCGATCGCCAGGCGAAGAACGTTGAGCGGAGAAGTGTTGGAAGGTGTTTGAGCCATAGGAATGATCTAGCGCGTGACCTATAAGCCTGCAATTGCCGTGTTGAAGACAAAGGAGTAGGCAACGCGCACTTCATCTGGTCAGGACATCGCCATGTCGCTTTCATCGAGCATCAAGGCACATGCGAGCGACCCGTTTGACGCCGTTTCAGTCCTGCTCATGGAAACCGAACATCCCGAATGATCGACGCGATTGATACATTTGTCCGTGAATACGGCGTGCTCGCCGTGTTTGCGGGAAGTGCGGCCGAAGGCGAGAGTGTCGCAATCGTCGGCGGCTTCTTTGCTCATCAGATGCTCCTGCCCTTGTGGCAGACCTATCTGGCAGCACTGGTCGGCACCTTCGTCGGCGACACCGCCTATTACGTGTTCGGCAAGCGGTTCGCCGATCATCGCTGGGTTCAGAAGATGCGCACCAAGCCCGGCTTCAGCCACGCCATGCGCCTCGCGCAAACACGCCCCCGCGCCTTCGTTTTCCTGAACCGCTACGCCTATGGGCTAAGGCTGCTCGGCGGCGTTTGCTGTGGGCTCGCCAAGATCGATTGGGGCACGTTCCTGATCTACAACCTGCTGTCGTCCATCGTATGGGCAACAGTCTTCGTCGGCATAGGCTACTTCTTCGGACTGGGCGTGGAAGCGCTGATCGGCGACGCCCTGCATGACCATCAACGCGTGATCATCGCCGTCGCCATTGTTCTGGCCGTCAGCCTGTTGGCCGCGATCGTCGTGCGAAAGGTCATGGCGCGGGAAAAGCAGAGCGAAAGCTGATCAATCAGCGCCCCTGCAAGCATTCATTGAGCCACAAAAAACGCCGTCCGGATCATCTCCGAACGGCGTTTTGAATTGTCTCAGAAGATCGCCGGTGCTTAGCCGTTGACGGCCTTCTTCTGCTGCTGCGTTTCCGCCTTCTTCAGAAGATCGCTGACCAGGAAGGCCAGTTCCACCGCCTGCTCCGCATTGAGGCGCGGGTCGCAATGGGTGTGGTAGCGGTCCTGCAGCTCGTCATCGCGAATGGCGCGGGCGCCGCCCGTGCATTCGGTAACGTTCTTGCCGGTCATCTCGACATGGATGCCGCCGGGATGCGTGCCTTCGGCACGATGCACCTCGAAGAAGCTCTGCACTTCCTTGAGAATGCGGTCGAACGGACGCGTCTTGTAGCCGGCCGCCGTGACCGTGTTGCCGTGCATCGGATCGCAGGACCAGACGACCTTGCGGCCTTCCTTTTCCACGGCGCGAACAAGCTTCGGCAGATGGTCGCCAACCTTGTCGGCGCCGAAGCGCGCGATCAACGTCAAACGGCCCGGCTCGTTTTCCGGATTGAGCAGATCGCAAAGCTCGATCAGGCCATCCGGCGTCAGCGACGGACCGCACTTCAGCCCGAGCGGGTTCTTGATGCCGCGGCAGTATTCGATATGCGCGTGATCCGGCTGGCGCGTACGATCGCCGATCCAGATCATGTGGCCGGACGTCGCGTACCAGTCGCCCGACGTCGAATCGACACGCGTCAGCGCCTGCTCGTAGCCGAGCAGTAGCGCTTCATGGCTGGTGTAGAAATCGGTCTCACGCAGCGCATAATTGCTTTCCGACGTGATGCCCACCGCACGCATGAATTCCATGGTTTCGGTGATGCGATTGGCCAGCGCCTCGTATTTTGCAGCCTGCGGGCTGTCGGCCACGAAGCCCAGCATCCACTTGTGGACATTCTCGAGGCTTGCATAGCCGCCCTGCGCGAACGCGCGCAGCAGATTCAGCGTCGCGGCGGACTGGCGGTAAGCCATCTCCTGGCGCGCAGGATCGGGAATGCGCGACTTTTCGTCGAACTCGATGCCGTTGATGATGTCGCCGCGGTAGGACGGCAGCGACACATCACCCTTGGCTTCGATGTCGGAGGAGCGTGGCTTGGCGAACTGGCCGGCGATACGACCGACCTTCACCACCGGCTGCGCACCGGCATAGGTCAGCACGACCGACATCTGCAGAAACACGCGGAAGAAGTCGCGGATGTTGTCCGCGCCATGCTCGGCAAAGCTTTCGGCGCAATCGCCGCCCTGCAGAAGAAACGCTTCGCCATTGGCGACAGACGCCAGCTGCTTCTTCAGCTTGCGCGCTTCACCTGCAAAAACGAGCGGCGGAAACGTAGCAAGACGAGCCTCGGTATCCTCCAGCGCAGCCATGTCCGGATAGGACGGGACCTGCTGGATCGGCTTGGCTCTCCACGACTTCGGCGACCACTTCGTCATCACTGCACCTATTTGGCTTTGCGGCGCTCTTCTTTGCCCGCATCTTCTCCGTTGTTGGGAAGTGCCGGTCCTATACAGGAAGGTTAAGGACCATGCCAGCCCGGCCGAGGATCAAGACCGGTTGACGATCAAGAAACCCGTTCGCCGTTCTTGATGCGGTAGCTCGGCGAATACATCGTGACCAGTTCCTCCGCCGTTGTCGGGTGAACCGCCATCGTGGCGTCGAACGCATCCTTGGTCAGCTTCGCCTTGATCGGAATGCCGAGGAGCTGCGCCATCTCGCCCGCATCTGGTCCAATGATATGTGCTGCGACCACCACTCTCGTCTTGGCATCAACCAGCAGCTTCATGATCATGCGCTCGTCGCGATTGGCGAACGAGGTCTTCATCGGCCGGAACGCCGCGCGATACACTTCCAGATCGGGATAGGTCTTGGCGGCCTCTTCTTCCGTCATGCCGACGGTGCCGATCTCCGGCTGCGAAAACACGGCGGTCGGGATGATCTCGTGATCCGGCCGCGTCGGATTGTCGTGCCAATGCGTTTGAACGAAGCACATGGCCTCGTGAATGGCGACGGGCGTGAGCTGCACGCGGTTCGTCACGTCGCCGATCGCCCAGATGTTGTCGACCGCCGTGCGCGAATACTCGTCCACCGGGATCGCGCCATTATGGCCGAGCTCCAGCCCGATCTCCTCCAGGCCAAGCCCGTCCGTGTTCGGCAAGCGCCCGATCGCCATCAGCACCTGGTCGGCGCACATGACGTGGTTGTCCGAAAGCTCGACATCCAGACGCCCGTCATCCCGCTTCGCGATCGACTTGAACATCGTGTGGCACAGGATTCGGATGCCCTTGTCCTGCATCTCGTTCTGAAGATGCTCACGCATCTCCCCATCGAAGCCGCCGAGGATCCGTTGGCCGCGATAAACCACGGTCGTATCGACGCCCAGACCATGGAAGATATTGGCGAACTCCACCGCGATATAGCCGCCACCGAAGATCACGATCGACTTCGGCAGCTCCTTGAGATCGAAAACATCATCCGAATAGATCGCCAGTTCGGAACCCGGCAGCGCTTCATGCGGGTTGGGGCGCGCGCCGGTTGCGATCAGGATCGTTTCAGCCGTCACCGTCTTGCCCGAAGCCAACTGGATCGTGTGCTTGTCCTTCAGCGTCGCGCGCTCGTCGAAGATCGTGACATCGGTGCGATCGAGGCCGGCGCGGTAAACCTGCTCCAGCCGACCAATTTCTTTGTCCTTGTTGGCGATCAGGGTCGGCCAATCGAACTTGGTCTCGCCCATCGACCAGCCGTAAGCGGCCGCGTCGGCAAACTTCTCGGAAAACTGCGAAGCATAAACGAACAGCTTCTTGGGAACGCAGCCGCGGATCACGCAGGTGCCGCCGAACCGGTATTCCTCGGCAATGGCAACCTTCTTACCCAGTTGCGCCGAAACACGCGCGGCCCGCACACCACCAGATCCACCGCCGATTACGAAAAGATCGAAGTCATGGGCCATGATTTGAAGTCCTGCGTCTGCGGTTGATGTCTAGGAGGTATGGGCTTCTTAACAAAAGAAAAGCCCGGACAAGGCCGGGCTTCGCTGATCGGGGCAGAAAATGCTCGTTACTGAGCGGGCGCGGGTGTCGGCGCAGGCGTGTCAGTTGCGGGCTGCTCACCGGCCGCCGGCTGCTGGGCGCCGGTGGCCTGCTGCCGTGCCGGTTCGAAGCTCGCTGCGACGGCTTCAGCCAGATCGCGCGAAACGCCGCGCTGCCAGATCTCTGCCGCCTGCATCACCTCGCGGGTCACGCGACCGCCCTGCTGCAGAAGCTTCTTGCCGGCCGGCGACGTGTAGAAAGCCGCGATGTCGTTCAGTTCCTGCTCGGTAAAGGCGCGCGCATAAACCTGGGCAGCCTCGTTTTCGAGATCGGCGCGGCGCTTGGCCAGCTCGAGCGTCTTCTCGTCGACGGTCTTGATGATCAGATCTTCCAGGTTCGGATCCTTCTGGATCATCTCCTGCTTCAAGGCCTGTGCGCCGGCCGGCAGGATCGAATCGAACTGATCCGTGATCTTCACCGCCGAAAGCGCCGAGCGGGCTGCGGCCAAATGCGACGGCGTCACTTCCTGTGCAAAAGCGGCCCCTGCACCAAACAGGAAAGCTGCGCCAGCGAGACCGGCAATCAACCGGCGAGCACGAAAGGTCAGAATCATAAGATGATGAACTCCTTGTCAGCCGGCAGACTGCATCACTTCGATGCCGTCATCGCCTGCTATGATGGCGAGGGTGGTGAGGCCCAGAAACATTCCATGCTCCACGACGCCGGGAATGGCAACGAGGGCAGCAGAAAGCGCTCTTGAATCGGGAATGCGGCCAAAAGATGCGTCGAGAAGGAGATGTCCCCCGTCCGTGACGAACGGCTCGTCGCGCGCGCTGCGCAGCGTCAGTTCGCCCGACAGGCCCAGCTCTTGCGCCACACGAAGGATGGCCAGCCGGGTGACTTCCAGACCATAGCGGTTGACCTCGATCGGCAGCGGAAACGCGCCAAGGCAATCGACCGTCTTGCTGCCATCGGCAATCACGATGAACCGCTTGGCCGCCGATGCGACGATCTTCTCGCGCAAAAGCGCGCCGCCGCCACCCTTGATCAGATCAAGCGCAGGATCAACCTCATCCGCCCCGTCGATCGCCAGATCGAGCACCGGCGTTTCGTCGAGCGAGGAAAGCTTGATGCCGAGTTCCATGCACAGCCGTGCGGTGCGTTCGGAAGTCGGCACGCCTGTGATCGTCAATCCATCTGCGACCTTCTCGGCCAGCAGTTTCACGAATTCTTCGGCTGTGGAGCCGGTGCCGATGCCAAGCCGCATGCCATCTTCAACATGAGCCAAGGCGGCGCGTGCGGCTTCGATCTTGCGGTTCGTCGCGTCCATGAGCAGGTTCTGGTTGATCGTGGCCGCGCTCCTACCATCTTTGCTCACGCGGGCAAAGCCGCACATGTGGGAAACCCGACGCCGATGCGGCGCACTTGCCGACGCACCTAGCCGGAGCTATCGCGAACGACATGACACAACCCATCATCGTCTTCGATCTCGACGGCACGCTGGTCGACACAAGCCCGGACCTGCTTGCGGCCCTGTCTCACGCCCTCAAGGACACCGGCCTGCCGCCGATCGATCCCAAGGTCTTCCACGCTTATCTCGGCATGGGTAGCCGCGCGATGATCGAGCGTGCCTTCCGCCAGGCCAACCAGCCGCTGGATGCCGATCAGCATGAAAAACTGATCACCACCTTCCTGCAGCATTACACCGACAACATTCCCGGCACCTCCCAGCCCTTCCCCGGCGTGCTGGATGCCATGAAGCGCTTCGCCGATGCGGGCTGGACGCTCGCGATCTGCACCAACAAATTCGAGAAGCTCAGCCATGCGCTGATCGAGGGCCTGGGTATCCACGCCCAGTTCGCCGCCAATTGCGGCGCCGACACCTTCGCCTGGCGCAAGCCCGACCCCCGCCATCTCCTGTCCACCATCGAACAAGCCGGCGGCGATCCGGCACGGGCCGTGATGGTGGGCGATTCGAAGACCGACATCGACACCGCGAAAGCCGCAGGTATTCCCGTCGTCGCCGTTGATTTCGGCTACACCGACCTGCCCGTCGCCACCTACGAGCCGAGCATCGTCATTTCGCATTACGACGAGCTGACGATTGCCATGGCCGAGCGGCTGATCGCGGCCGCGAATGCGTGATCAACAAGCAGGCCGAAGCAGCTTGACTTGCAAGGTCGCCGCTCGTAAACACCGCGCCACGTTCAGGCGCTTGGTCGCCTCGGCGGGCGATTAGCTCAGCGGGAGAGCACACCCTTCACACGGGTGGGGTCACAGGTTCAATCCCTGTATCGCCCACCATTCTCCTCGCCTAAAATCGATCATCTTCAAACAAAAAAACCGCCGCTGCCCGAAGGCAGAACGGCGGCTGTCACGTTTCGCGTTTTGCGAATTGCTAGAAGATCAGCTTCAGCAAACCGATGACCACTGCAAGGCCAATCAGGAAGATGATCAAGGCTGTGATGCCAAGGCCTTTAAGCATGGGTCGTTCTCCGATCTGCAATTTTGTTTAGCAAGAACGAAGATAGCGGCCTGGCGTTCCACACAAATCGAAATTGTGTCGAACGCCCAAGCCGAACTCGCCAACGGAACGCCGTCAGATAGACGGCGAGCGCGAATCGCTGGTCTTGCGAAGGGCGGTCAGAACCTTCTCATCGCGATCATAGACGTCCGGCGAATAATGCACCTCACCCGCCTGGTTCGGCCACGCCGTGAAGTACGCGACATAGACCGGGATCTTGCGCTGCACCTTTTCGGTGGAATGCCCCTGCTTCAGCTTGGCAGCGACATGCGCCACATCGGTGCCGAGCACGGCAGCTGCCATCGCACGTGGATCCGATAAACGCACGCATCCGTGGCTGAGAGCACGCGCATCGCGGCTGAAGAAGCTCTTCTGCGGCGTGTCATGCATGTAGATGGCATGCTTGTTGGGGAACAGGATCTTCAGCTCGCCCAGGGCATTCGCTTCGCTCGGCGTCTGGCGCACATTGTAAGGAATGTTGCTGCCATGCGCCGCCCAGTTGATCGTGGAAGACGGGATGCGCTTGCCCTTGGAATCCGTCACCTCGTAACCGGCACGGTCAAGATAGCCCGGATCGTTGATCAGGCGCGGCAGCATTTCGTTGACGATGATCGAGCGCGGCACACCCCAATACGGGTTGTAGTCGACCTGCGTCAGCTCGTCATAGAAGAAGCTCGTCTGGTGAGACGGGCTGCCGACCACTGTGCGCATCGTCAGCTTGTCGACACCATTCTCGCGATAGGTGGCGTTGAACGCTGCAGCGTTGAGGAAGACATGCGTCGCTCCAAGATCGGACGGGTGCCAGCGCAGCTGCTCCAGCGCCACCTCGATCTTGTCGATCCGGTCGGCCTTCGACACGCCCGCGATCGCCGCAACCGTGCGGCCACCGATCACGCCGTCGGGCTTCAAACCATGCGCCTTCTGCGCGGCCTTGATCACCTCGACCAGCTCAGGCGTATAAAGCTCGCCGCCGGCATTGGCGGTGATGACGCCGCCATGCGCTGCCTTGAACGTCGCATCGCCCTTCTGGTCGATCAGCGTCAGAAGCTTGGGCAATTCGGCGCTCGATTCGCCCGGCTTCAGCAGAAGCTTCGGATCAACCACGATCGAACGCTCGCGCTCGGCTTCCAGCGACTTCAACTCGGCGCGCAGGGCGGCATATTCCGCGTTCTGCGGATGCTGGCCCTCGAGATAGGTCTTCACATCGACGCCGCTTGAAAGCGCCGTCAGCGCTGCCTCGTAGTCCACCGGCTTGGCTGCGAAATCATGGTAACCCGACAGCAGGTTCGGATTGATGCGGCCGGCATGGGCGTCGCGGATATAACGCAGAACGCGCGCCGACATCGTCATCTCGTAGCGGATAAGAGCCGGATCGCTCAGCGCGAGCTGGCCTTCAGCCGTCACCTGCGGGCGAGCGACCTGATAGTCCTGCGGATCGAGCCCATAGCTGCCGGCATCGGCGAGCATCGCCATCGCGGCTTCGGCGCGAACGCGTGGCGCCGTGCCCAGAACCCAGATAAAGCCCGGCTCCGAGGCATAATGCTTCTCGATCGCGTCCGCGATCTCCTTCTCGGCGGTCAACTGATAGTCGATCAGCCCCGACAGCGAACGATCAAACGGCGTGCCCGGCTCCGACGGCTCGATCGAACCGGTGATCTCCACCGAGCCCGTCGGCTGCAGCTTGGTAAAATCAACCGGCACGAGTGCAGCGGTCTTGTAGGTGTAATAGCTTGGCGACGCGACCTTCACGATCGGCGCAGGCTTGGTCGGCTTGACCACCGAAACTGGCTGAACCGGCCTTGCTTGCTGCTGCTGCGGCGCGCTTTGCTGCTGCACCGGCTGCATGCGACGCGGCGTGGCGTGCGGTCCCTGGTTCGCAACGACGCCGCTGCGGTGATTGTTGCCGAACAAGCGCTGGAACAGGTTGTCGGCCGAAGCGACATTGATGCTCGACAGCGAAGTGGCGGCGACCAGGGCCGCAATCAGGCCGGTTTTAACTCTTGAAACTGGCAGCAAAGCGCATCCCCTCGTCTGGCACTGGATCGAACGTCAGCAGGCACCCCGATCATCGTCCCGAAGAACGACGCAGAATGCGCTGAGACTATATCGATTGACGCCAAATGCGTTAAGCGACCGTAAACCGTTTGCGCCCCGCTGCGGCAGGAATGCAACAAATGTGGAGGATGACCTCCACGACACACCCGATTGAAAAGGGCCGTCCAGTTGAACTGAACGGCCCCGGGTACAGGTACAAACGGGCTCAGCAATCTGTCCGCACCCACACCCATGAACGGGCAAGCCAACCGGCCGGCCGAAAGGGTTCAGGGTCGGGACAGACACGATGAAGAACCGCTGGAGTTTCGGCTCGATTGTTCACGAAAGCTTGAGACTGGCTCAGCGCGGGTCGCGCGACAAACCCTTGGCCGACAACTCGTCGAGATAAAACTGCCACTGCTCGTTCTTTTCGTGACCGAGCGTGTGCAGATAGGTCCAGGTGAAGATCCCTGATTCATGCCCGTCATCGAACACGATGCGCACGGCATAGTTGCCGATCGGCTCCATGCGCGCGATCGCAACCTCGCGCTTTCCCGGCACCGTGACCCGCTGCTCGGGCGAATGGCCCTGCACCTCGGCCGACGGCGATGTCACGCGCAGAAGCTCGGCGGGCAGCTCGAACGGAGCGTGGTTGGGAAACGTCACGGTAAGGAGCTTGCGGTCTTTCGACACGCGCAATTCTGAAGGAGCGGCCATAAACATCCTTCTTGCACAAACCATCGGCCGCGCAAAGCGGGGTGGTTGTATCGTGAACCGGACCCTATATCCTGTGTCAGCCCTACCCGCGCGCAAGCCCAAGGCCAAGCTTCAATGATCGACCCGTTTGGACGCCGGATTTCCTATCTCCGTGTATCGGTGACGGACCGTTGTGACTTCCGTTGCACCTATTGCATGGCGGAAGACATGACCTTCCTGCCCAAGCGCGACCTGCTTTCCCTCGAAGAACTCGACCGCCTGACCACTGTGTTCGTAGAAAAAGGCGTGCGCAAGCTTCGCCTGACGGGCGGCGAACCGCTGGTGCGCAAGAACATCATGCACCTTGTTCGCCAGATTTCGCGCCACCTGAAATCGGGCGCGCTGGATGAACTCACCATCACCACCAACGGCTCGCAGCTCGCCAAACACGCTGCAGAGCTCGCCGATTGCGGCGTGAAGCGCATCAACGTGTCGATCGACACGCTCGACCCCGCCAAGTTCCGCGCGATCACGCGTTGGGGCAATGTTGAGCAGGTCATGGCCGGCCTCGATGCCGCACAGGCTGCCGGCTTGAAGATCAAGCTCAACGCCGTCGCGCTCAAGAACTTCAACGATCAGGAAATCCCCGACCTGATGCGCTGGGCGCATGGCCGCGGCATGGATCTGACGGTGATCGAAACCATGCCGATGGGCGAGATCGACGCCGATCGCACAGACCAGTATCTGCCGCTCAGCCAGCTGCGCTCCGATCTCGAACAGCGGTTCACGCTGAACGACATTCCCTACAAGACCGGCGGCCCGGCCCGTTACGTCGAAGTGGCGGAAACCGGCGGTCGTCTCGGCTTCATCACGCCGATGACCCATAATTTCTGCGAAAGCTGCAACCGCGTTCGCCTCACCTGCACCGGCACGCTCTACATGTGCCTCGGCCAGGAAGACGCCGCCGATCTGCGCACACCGATGCGCGCGTCCGAAGGCAACGAGCTGCTGGCGCAGGCGATCGACGAAGCTATCACCCGCAAGCCTAAAGGCCATGACTTCATCATTGATCGCACCACGCGCCGTCCGGCCGTGTCGCGCCATATGAGCGTCACCGGCGGCTGACGCCGGTCGCGACGCGAGACCCGGCTGGACCATCGATCCCGGCTTGCGCGATCCCGTCAGTTGAGACAGGACAGAGCGCAACAGGAATCTTGCGGTGCCTCTTTCAAAGAACATGCGCGGCAGTCTGTTCATGGTTGTGGCCATGGCGGGCTTCACGGCCAATGATGCACTCACCAAGCTGGCTGGCATTCACATCAGCCCGGCGCAGATCATGCTGGTGCGCGGCATCTTCGCCACGACAATCGTTGCGCTCCTAACCTGGCAACAGGGCGCCTGGCGTCCGCTTCGCACAGTGTTGACGCCGTCGCTCCTGTTGCGCGTGGCGGGCGAACTCGTGGCGACGTTCCTGTTTCTCACGGCCCTTATGCATATGCATCTCGCCAACGCGACAGCGATCATGCAGGCACTTCCGCTTGCAATCACCATGGCTGCGGCGCTGTTTCTGCAGGAACCCGTCGGCTGGCGGCGTTGGAGTGCCGTGACCGTCGGCTTCCTGGGCGTCCTAATCATCGTGCGGCCCGGGCTCGAGGGCTTCAACGTGTTTGCGCTGCTGGCCTTGATGGCGGTGGCTGCCTGCACTGTTCGCGACCTTGCGACGTCCCGCGTTCCGCGTTCCATTCCTACGCTCTACATCGCCCTGATCAGCTCAGTTGCCGTGACGCTGAGCGGAGCGGTTGCCCTTGTGCCTTTCGGTGGATGGCAGCCTATGCAGCCGTCCATAATCGGCATTCTCGTGCTTTCCAGCGGCGCGGTGGTGATCGGCTATCAGTTTGTTTCGATGGCCGTACGCACTGGCGAAATGTCATCGGTTGCGCCCTTCCGCTACACGGCGCTTCTCTGGTCCATCCTGCTCACGATCCTGGTGTTCAACGACTATCCCGACGTACCTATGATGGTAGGCGGCGCCATCATCATCGCCTCGGGTAGCTATGCCTTCTGGCGCGAACGCAAGGTGGGCCGAGCAAAGCCGGCTGCGGCAGCAACGGCTCCCGGCATGGCGCCGGACGGCCTTTGACAGAGCATGATCCGATGAGCCGCAGCATCGCAGGGATGATCCTCGCCGGTGGTCGATCGAGCCGCATGGGCGGCGGTGACAAGACCCTGCTTCCGCTAGGCAACGGCACGGTTCTCGATGAAGTCACCCGCAGACTGCGCCCGCAGTTGGACACACTCGCCCTCAACGCCAATGGCGATCCCGAACGTTTCGCGTCCTTCGATCTTCCCGTTCTGCCAGACACCTTCGGCAGCTTCGAAGGTCCCCTCGCCGGCATCCTCACCGGCCTCCTCTGGGCAGAAAAGATCGGCGTCGAAAACCTCATCACGGTAGCCGGCGACACGCCATTTCTTCCGAACGAGCTGGTGTCGCGTCTTCAGGCTGCAGCGCCATCTTCCAGCATCGCCGTCGCGACTTCCAACGCGCGCATCCACCCGACCTTCGCCCTTTGGCCTGTCGCCTTGCGCTCAGATCTCGAAACCTTCCTCCACACACAGGCCAGCCGCCGCGTGAACCACTTCATTTCCGATCATCCGCACGTCCGCGTCGCGTTCGACACCGCCTCCTTCGATCCATTCTTCAACATCAACACGCCCGACGACCTCGTTGAAGCGCAGCGCCTTGCGGCAAGCCTGTCATGACCCACCGCGTTTTCGGCATCACCGGCTGGAAGAACTCCGGCAAGACCACCCTGACCGAGCGGCTTGTGACCGAGCTAACCGCGCGCGGTTATACCGTGTCGACGATCAAGCACGCGCATCATGACTTCGACATCGACGTGCCCGGCACCGATTCCTTCCGCCACCGCGCCGCCGGTGCTTCGGAAGTCGCGATCGTGTCCTCCCACCGCTGGGCGCTGATGCACGAGATGCGCGGCGATGCCGAACCGTCTTTGACGGAAATCCTCGACCGCCTGTCGCCCTGCGATCTCGTGCTGGTGGAAGGCTACAAACGCGAAGATCACCTCAAGATCGAAGCCCGCCGCAAGGACACGGCGACCCGCGCGCCGCTGGCGGAAAGCGACCCGAAGATCGTAGCGCTCGCGACCGATCACCCGGTTGAAGGCGCCGCGCTTCCTGTATTCGACCTCGATAACATTCCCACCATCGCGGACTTCATCGTGGAAACCCTTTCCATCTCGCGGCGCTGACGCTGTTTACCCGTTGCAATCACTGCAAAAACAATGGGATTATCCGGGCTTGCAGCAGTCAATCCGGCCACAACGCCAAGGTCTGCACGCACACGAACCGAGAGGAACACGAATGCGCATTTCCAAGCTTTGCCTTGCGGCCTCCGCAGCTTTGCTCACCTTGTCCATGGCCTCGATCGCTTCCGCGCAGGAAACCACGATCAAGATCGGCACCGAAGGCGCTTACCCGCCCTTCAACAACCTGACGGCATCGGGCGAGCTGGAAGGCTTCGACATCGACATCACCAAGGCGCTTTGCGAAGAGATGAAGGCAAAGTGCGAGTTCGTCACGCAGGATTGGGACGGCATCATCCCCGCACTGCAGGCCAAGCGTTTCGATGCGATCGTGGCCTCCATGTCGATCACCGACGAGCGCAAGCAGCAGGTCGATTTCACCAAGCCCTACTACAGCAACTCGCTCGTTTTCATCGCGCCGAAGGACTCCGAGTTCACGGCCAGTGAAACCGACGGCAAGACCATCGGCGTCCAGCAGGGCACGATTTCCGCCGAGTTCGCCGAAAAGACCTATCCGGATGCAGACGTGAAGGCCTATCCGACCCAGGTCGAAGCTTGGGCTGATCTGGAAAGCGGCCGCACGGACGCCGTTCTCGGCGATTTCGGCGTGCAGTATGGCTTCATCAACGGCGAAGACGGCACCTGCTGCGAGTTCAAGGGCGATCCCGTCAGCTCCGACGACAAGATCGGCATCGCCGTGCGCAAGGGCGACACCGAACTGGCCGAAAAGTTCAACAAGGCGCTCGAAGCCATTCGCGCCAACGGCAAGTACAAGGAAGTCAACGACAAGTACTTCCCGTTCGACGTTTACGGCGGCTGATCCCGCGGAAACCTGAACCCGATCATAGCCGGAACAGAACCAGCGGAACACACCCGCCGGCTCGTTCCGGCTTCTTCATGAGTGTCGCGGATAAACAGATCGCTGCATGGACGCTGCGCTGAACCTGCTGAGTTTCGGTCCCGAAGGCTGGGGCGACGATATCGCGTCCGGCGTGCTTGTCACCGTTGGGCTGGCTTTGGCGACCCTGCCCTTCGGCCTCGTGCTCGGCTTCTTCGTGGCGGTCATGAAGCAGGCGCAAGAGCCCTCCATGCGGCTCGCCGGCAATATCTACACCACCATCTTTCGCGGCCTGCCCGAACTCCTCACGCTGTTCCTGATCTTCTACGGCGCGCAACTCGGCCTGCAGCAGATCACCGCCTTTATCGGCACCGAAACGACGATCGAGATCAACGCCTTCGCTGCCGGAATGGTGGCGCTCGGCATCATGTTCTCGTCTTATGCCAGCGAGGTCTTTCTCGCCGCCTTCCGCGTCATCCCGCGCGGGCAGTATGAAGGCGCCTATGCCGTTGGCCTCAGCCATAACAGGACGATGCGCCTGGTGGTGCTGCCGCAGCTGATCCGCATTGCGCTGCCCGGCCTCGGCAATCTTTGGCTGATCCTCCTGAAGGACACCGCGCTCGTGTCGGTGATCGGCCTTTCCGACATCCTGCGCCAGACCGGCGTCGCCGCACGCGTGACCAAGGAGCCGTTTCTGTTCTTCGGTCTCGCCTGCCTGCTTTACCTCGTGCTCGCCATTCTTTCCTCCTTTGTGTTCAGCGCCATCGAGCGCTGGGCGGAAAAGAGCGGAGGCACGCGATGAGCGTCGTTGCAGCCACCGACACGGTGGAACGCCCCGCACCGCCACGCCGTCGCTGGACCGGCACCCGCATCGCCGGCACCATTCTGGTGACGCTGTGGGCGCTGGCGATTGCCGGCCTCGCGCTTTACCTCGTTCAGTCCTGGAACCCCGAGCTGTTCGATCGCTATGCCGGCCGCTACTGGTCGGGCCTGATCGTCACGCTGCAGCTCGTTTTCCTGTCGATCATCCTTGGCGCCATCCTGTCGATCCCGATCGCATGGGGTCGCATGACGAAGCGGCGCATCCCCAATGCGCTCGCCTACGCCTATGTCTATTTCTTCCGCGGCACCCCGCTGATCGCGCAGACCTTCCTGATCTATTACGGCCTCGGCTCTTTTCGGCCCCAGCTCGAAACCGTCGGCCTTTGGAGCTTCTTCCGCGATGCCTGGAACTGCGCCCTGTTCGCCTTCACGCTGAACACAGCAGCCTATCAGGCCGAGATCCTGCGCGGCGCAGTCGAAAGCGTCGGCCGCGGCCAGTGGGAAGGTGCGGCCTCACTCGGCCTGTCGCGCCTGCAAACGCTGCGGCTGGTGATCGCCCCGCAAGCGCTGATCGTGGCGCTGCGCCCTTACGGCAACGAGATCATCCTGATGATCAAGGGCTCGGCCATCGTCGCCATTATCACCGTTTATGACCTGATGGGCGAAACACGCCGCGCTTATTCCCGCTCCTTCGATTTCCAGACCTACCTTTACGCAGCCCTGATCTACCTCGCGATCGTGGAAACGCTGCGCAACATCATCGAATGGGTCGAGAAACGTGTCACGCGCCACCTGAAGCGCTAGATCCCGGACAAAGCAGCAAAAGGAGACCATCCATGGCTAAAGTCGCTTTCATCGGACTGGGCGTGATGGGCTACCCCATGGCCGGCCATCTCAAAACCAAGGGCGCCCACGAGGTCACTGTTTACAACCGCACCGCTGCCAAGGCTGAAAAGTGGGCAAAGGAATTCGGCGGCAAGCATGCGGCAACACCTGCCGAAGCCGCGAGGGATCAGGACTTCGTGTTCTGCTGCGTCGGCAATGACGACGACCTGCGTTCCGTCACGACCGGTGAAGATGGTGCCTTCGCGACCATGAAGACAAACGCGATCTTCATCGACAACACCACGGCCTCGGCGGAAGTCGCACGCGAACTCGATGCCGCTGCAAAAGAAGCCGGCTTCCACTTCCTCGATGCGCCGGTGTCCGGCGGCCAAGCCGGTGCGGAAAACGGCCAGCTGACCGTCATGGTCGGCGGAAACGAAGCCGCCTTCCAGCGCGCCAAGCCGGTAATCGACGCTTACGCCAAGATGGTCGGCCTGATGGGTCCTGCCGGCAGCGGCCAGCTGACCAAGATGATCAACCAGATCTGCATCGCCGGCATCGTTCAGGGCCTCGCAGAAGGCATCCACTTCGGCAAGCAGGCCGGGCTCGACATTCACAAGGTCGTGGACGTCATCTCCAAGGGTGCCGCCGGCTCCTGGCAGATGGAAAACCGTCACAAGACCATGAACGAAGGCAAATACGACTTCGGCTTCGCGGTGGACTGGATGCGCAAGGACCTTGGCATCGTTCTGGAAGAATCCGACCGTAACGGCGCCAAGCTGCCGCTCACCGCCCTGGTCGACCAGTTCTACAAGGATGTGCAGGCGCTGGGCGGCCAGCGCTGGGACACGTCCTCGCTTCTGGCGCGGCTGGAAAAGTAAGCCGCCCAACCAACGTTACGCACTGCTGCTGGATCCGGACTCCTTGTCCAACACCATGTAATCCAGCGGCAGCTGCGTCGTGTATTTGATCTGCTCCATCGCAAATGACGACGACACGTCGCGGATCTCGATCTTGGCGATCAGCCGCTTGTAGAAGGCGTCATAGGCCGCGATATCCGGCACCACGACCCGGATCAGATAATCGACGTCGCCGCTCATGCGGTAGAACTCGATCACCTCGGGAAAATCCTGCACCACTTCCGAAAACCGCTTCAGCCATTCATGGCTGTGCGATCCGGTGCGGATGGAAACGAACACCGTCACCCGCGCATTGATCTTTACCGGATCGAGGATCGCCACGCGACGCCGGATGACGCCTTCTTCTTCCAGCTTCTGGATGCGCCGCCAGCACGGCGTCGTGGACAGCCCGACTTTCTTGGCCACATCGGCCACGGCAAGCGTTGAGTCTTCCTGCAAAAGGCGAAGGATTTTGCGATCAAGCCGGTCCATCGGCAGTCTCCGTAGAAAATTATGCCTCATTAGAGCCAAGTTCCCGCAGATCAACAACTAGTTTCTTGCAGACCTAAGTGCCGATCAGCGTCCTCACCTGCGCGCGCAGTTCAGGTAGAAGCTCGATCTCGAACCAGGGATTTTTCTTCAGCCAACCACTGTTGCGCCAGGATGGATGCGGCAGCGGAAGAACGCGCGGCCGCTCGCTCGCATGCAGGATCGCGCGCCAGTCGCGCACAGTGTCGGTCATCGAAGCCCCACGCCCCAGATGATACTGATGCGCATAAATGCCGATCACCAGGATCAGCTCGACCTGCGGCATCGAAGCCAGCGCCGGCTCGCGCCAGATCGGCGCGCATTCGCGCCGCGGCGGCAGATCGCCCTTTTGCGCATCATGGCCGGGAAAGCAGAAGCCCATCGGCAGGATCGCGAAGTTGCCGGGATCATAAAACGCGGCTTCGTCGACGCCGAGCCATTGGCGCAGCCGCACGCCGGACGGATCCTGGAACGGAACACCCGAAAGATGCGCGCGAATGCCCGGCGCCTGACTGGCGATCAGGATCTTCGCTTCAGCAGACACCACGAAGATCGGCCGCGGCTCATGCGGCAGCGGCTTGCCCACAGGCGCATCACGGCAAACGCGACACGCCCGCATGGAGGCAATCTGCCCGTCCAGGTCGGCAGGTGCTTCAATCAAGCTTGCGCGCTGGGCCTTGCCGAAACGGCCTCATGCCAGCGCAACAGATTGCTGCATTCGGCGGGCACGGCGATCCTGGCGGGCTTCATGAAGTCCACCGCCACCAGTGCGGTGATGTCTGCGATCGAATAGGCGTCGCCTGCCACGAAATCGCGCTGCGCCAGCTCGCCATCGAGAAAACGGCAGAAGTCGAGCGCCTTCGGCTTGTTGATTTCACCCCATTCGGGCAGCTGCGGCACTTCCCACTCCTTCATCGCGGGGTGGATGTGCCGGAAGGCCGACGCCACGGCATTGAGCAGGTTCAGCTCGATACGCCGCTGCCACATCTCCACCTGCGCACGTCCGACGGCACCGGTCCCGAACAAGTCCGGCTCGGGATAAAGCTCCTCGAAATAGCGGCAGATTGCGACCGACTCGGTGATGATCGTGCCGTCATCCAGTTCAAGCACCGGCAGGCGCTGCAGCGGGTTACGCGCCGTGACTTCCGGCGACTTATGGCCAAGCGCGTTCATGTCCACCGTTTCCAGCGGCACCTCGACGCCCTTTTCGGCCAGGAAGATGCGCACGCGCCGTGGATTGGGCGCCCGGCCACCATCGAACAATCTCATGCTTTTCCTCCTGCCTTCCATCCGGCTTGTCTCGACCCGCGAGCAATTCCTCCCGCCGGAAGGGGTTCTTAATCATTCGCGTTTAGTTTGCCATTAAGGATAGTTGTTAGCGTTTGGTTGCGGGTTCAATGGCGGTGCAGCGCTCGGCTTCGGCTGACAAGATCATTGTGGATCGCACCAGGCCCAGCCGCAACAGTGAAGTTGCGCGGGCGATCCGCCGCACGCGCGATCGGCTGGCCGAACAGGTCGGCTCGCCCGCTTTCGATCGCGAACTCCTGAAGCTCCATGCCCATGCGATGATCAACACGGTGGTGGCGATGCCGCTGCTGGTGGTGCTGATCGCCGCCGCCGGACTTGCGGCCGGCATGAATATCGAACTTCTGCTGTGGGCGCCTCTGACCGTGCTTGGTTACGCGGTTCTCGCGCTGGTGGCGCGCCGCGTCGAGCGCACGCCGGTCAACGAGATCAGCCTGAACAAGTGGTCGAAGATCTTCCTTCTCGGCCACGCGATCAGCGGCATCGGCTGGGCTTACTTCGTTTATGTCCGCTGCGACGCCTGCGGCCTGGAGCCGCTCCCGGTCGTCAAAGCCGTGATCCTGCTTCTGGCCATCGCCGTCACGGCCATCATCGCGTCAGCCCTGCGCGGCGCGCTTGTGGCGACCTTCGCCCTGCCTGTCGTTGCCTTCGCGGTCGCTGCAGCCCCCGCCTGGACCACCATCGATGTGCTGATGGCCGTCCTGCTTGCCGCGTCGCTGCCCTTCTTCACCTACGTCGCCGGCAACTTTAACCGCTCCGCCGTGATGCTTCTGGCGTTCCGCAGCGAGAAAGATGCGCTGATCGCCGAGCTGGAAACCGCCAAGTCGATGTCCGACGAAGCCCGCCGTCGTGCCGAAGAAGCCAATCTCGCAAAAAGCCGCTTCCTAGCCTCCATGAGCCACGAACTGCGCACGCCGCTCAACGCCATCCTGGGTTTTTCCGAAGTCAT
This sequence comes from Tianweitania aestuarii, assembly GCF_018457165.1. Classification (GTDB taxonomy): domain Bacteria; phylum Pseudomonadota; class Alphaproteobacteria; order Rhizobiales; family Rhizobiaceae; genus Tianweitania; species Tianweitania aestuarii. The sequence continues at coordinate 101,354 of NZ_JAFMNX010000002.1, forward strand.
GGCGACACAGGTGCTCGGCCCCCTGCCCAACCCGACCTATCGCGGCTATGCGCAGGACATCCACGATTCCGGCACGCATCTCCTCGAGCTGATCAACGAAATCCTCGACCTGTCGCGCATCGAAGCCGGCCGTTACCAGCTCAACGAGGAAGCCGTCACGATCGCCAACATCGTGGAAGAATGCTGCCACCTGATGGAGCTGCGCACGAGCAACAAGGACATCCGCATTACGAAGGAGTTCGAGCGCGACATGCCGCGCCTTTATGCGGATGAACGCGCTATCCGGCAGATCGCCCTGAACCTCCTGTCCAACGCCGTGAAATTCACGCCAAGCGGCGGCGAAATCCGCGTTCGCGTCGGCTGGACGGCCGGCGGCGGTCAGTATCTCTCGATCAAGGACAACGGCCCCGGAATTCCCCCGGAAGAGCTGCCGATCATCATGTCGGCCTTCGGCCAGGGCACGATCGCCATCAAGAGTGCCGAACAAGGCACCGGTCTTGGCCTGCCGATCGTTCAAGGCCTCGTGCAGATCCACGGCGGCACCTTCGACCTGCAATCAAAGCTGCGCCAGGGCACCGAAGTCGTCGCCACCTTCCCCGCAGCGCGGGTCATCGAGCCGATGCCGGCTCTTGCGACAGCCGCCGTCGGCGGCCGCCGTCAGTAGCCGTCCTGCACCTCAAGCGGCAGGCAAAGCCCGCACGCCGTTGAACACCTGCGCCGTCGACTGCACGAGAAGAGCAGCGAGTGCGGCCGCAAGGCCGGGCTGGCTGGCGCCAAGATCAAGCAGCGGCTTGTCGCTCAACAAGCCGGCCAGCCGATCCGCAGCCGGTTGGCCCATGCTCGACGCAACACGGCAATGCGAGACGGCATCGGGGTTCACAGCCCGCAGCAAGGCCGCTGCCGCCAAAGCCGGATAGCCGTCGAGCAGAACCGGAATGCGCTCGGAACGCGCCGCCATGATCGCACCGGCCATCGCCGCAATCTCGCGTCCGCCGACCCGCCGCAGCACCTCGAGCGGGTCGCGCAGATTGCCCGCGCCATGGAACGCCAGCGCCGCGTCGATCATCTCAGCCTGCCGATCCGCCATTGCGCCTTCAGCCACGATCCAGTCTGCCGCCTTGCCGCCCTGCAGGGCAGTGACCACTGCTGCCGCCGTCAACTCGCCGCCCACGCCGAAGCTGCTCAGCGCCACCAGATCGAACCCGCCTGCCACGGCTTCCATGCCGAACGCCATCGTGGCCGCGCAGCCGCGCTCGTCGAAGGCGGCAGCGCCCGTGAAATCGGCCGTCGGCACATCCAGCGCCAGATCGAACACCTTCAGCCCCAGATCATGCGCGCCGCAAACCTGGCTGACCGCCGCACCACCCGCCGCGCAATGATCCACCATCGCCGCCGTATCCGCGATCGCTTCCGCGCCGAGGCCCTGCGCTGCGATCCCGTGATTGCCGGCAAACAAAGCGATCAGCGGCCGGTTCACCGCAGGCGGCCGGCTCGACCAGGTCGTCAACCAGTCCGCAATTTCACCAAGCCGCCCAAGCCCCGCACCGGCGCCGCCCAGCTGCGTGATCCGCTCGCGCACGCGGTTGCCCGCAAAGCTGTTCGCCTCGGGCATGTCGCGCAGCAGGGCACGAAAGTCGTCGAAAGGAAGGGCACTGGTCATGTCTGGCGTCTCCTGAACCGCGATCACGCGGTGTTGGGTGGGCGATAAACCGTCCCGGCTTGCATTGGCAAGGTGTTCATCCCATGTGGAACAAGCAAACCCGGCCTGCGTCCTGACCAGCGAATGACCCCAATCGAATCGCCCTGCATCCTCGTCTGCTCGATCGACATGAAGACAGGCTTCTGCTTCGGCTGCGGCCGCACGCGCGGCGAGATCTCCGATTGGCTGACCATGACGCCAACCGAACGTCGCAGCGTGATGGCCGACCTGCCAGCGCGCCTCGAAACCGTGGAACGCAAGCCGCGCCGCGAAACCCGTCGCACCCGCATGGCGCGCGAACGAGGCTCCGGCTGAACATGCGTCGTTCGCCGAAATTCCTCTGGATCGTTCTTGCCGTTCTGGCGACCGGCCTGCTTCTGCTCATTCTGAACGATGATGCCGGGAGCACCTTCGGCTTTGAAAACGATCAGTTCGCGAGCCTTCTGACCAGCGGCCTTCTTGTCACCGTTCTTGCCGCCGGCATCGTCGCGTCGCGTCCGTCCTTCGGCGAAGTCACCCGCAACATCGCGATCTGGCTCTTCATCGTGCTCGCCATGCTGACGGGCTACAGTTACCGCTATGAGCTGCAGGATGTCGCAAGCCGCGTCACCGCCGGCCTGGTTCCAGGCAGCCCCCTGTCCGTCACCGACAGCGAGGGCAATGTCACGGTCACCGTGGAGAAAACCGGCAGCGGCCATTTCGAAGCCCGCGCCCTGATCGACAACAAACCCGTTCAGGTCATGGTCGACACCGGCGCCAGCATGACCGTGCTGACGGTGGAAGACGCCCGTGCGATCGGGCTCGATGTGGAAGCGCTCAACTTCGCCGTTCCGGTTTCCACCGCAAACGGCGTCACGGTGGCCGCACGCGCCCGTGCCGAAACCATCGCGATCGGCGCCATCGGACGCGGCCCGCTTCCCATCCTCGTCGCGCAACCCGGCGCTTTGGGCCAGAGCCTGCTCGGCATGAACTTCATGGGCACGCTGTCGGGCTATGATGTGCGCGGCGACCGCATGGTCCTGCGCGACTAGGCACCGCCCTCAAGCGGCAACGGCATCCGTGGAAGACGCCGAGCGATCAACTTCGGCAAGCGCGCGCCAAAGCACCTCAGAACGCGCGCCAGGCTTTGTCGCATCGCTCGACAGGATCTGCCGGTAACGCCGGGCACCGGGAAGGCCATGAAACAGCCCCACCATATGCCGCGCGATGTGAGACAACCGTCCGCCGGCGTCAATATGCCGGTCGGCGTAATCCGCCATTACCGCGAACACCGCATCATAATCGGCCGGCTTGGCGTCCGCGCCATAAAAGCGGCTATCCACATCTGCCAGAAGACCCGGCGTCTGGTACGCCGCCCGTCCAAGCATCACGCCATCGGTGACGTCCAGCAGAGGCTCGGCCGCATCTAGCGAATGGATGCCGCCATTGATGCCGATGAAGCGCTTGGGCAAACGCGCCTTCAAGCGCCGCACGCGGTCATAATCCAGCGGCGGAATATCCCGATTTTCCTTCGGCGAAAGTCCCTGCAGCCAAGCCTTGCGCGCATGCACCCAAAGCCCGTCCGCACCCGCCGCAAACACCCGGTCGGCCAGATCATCGAGCCCCGGCTCAGGATCCTGATCGTCCACCCCGATGCGGCATTTCACCGTCACCGGAATGTCCACCGCTTCGCGCATCGCATCCACGCAAGCCGCAACCACATCCGGCGTCTTCATCAAACAAGCGCCGAACGTCCCGGATTGCACCCGGTCCGACGGACAACCCACATTGAGGTTGATCTCGTCATACCCAAACCCCGCCCCGATCCGGGCCGCCTCCGCCAGCTTGCGCGGATCCGACCCACCCAGCTGCAAGGCAACCGGATGCTCGACCCGATCAAACCCCAGCAACCGCTGCCGATCCCCATAAATCACCGCATCCGCCACCACCATCTCGGTATAAAGCAACGCCTCCCGGCTCAACTGCCGATGAAAAAAGCGGCAGTGCCGATCCGTCCAATCGATCATAGGGGCGACGGCGAAGCGCGGGCGCCGGGTGTCTGCGACTACATAGGAAATATGCGGGTTTGCGTTGTCTTCAGTCATGCCTGATTGATGCCGATTTTTCTCTTGTCAGCCAGTTTCCAGGAACAAACCCTGCAGCCTAGTATCAACAAGCGGACGACTTTAAGCACCGCCCAGGGAAGATAACAGCGCAGTTTGCTAGCGCGCACCTCGCGTGACAGCTTTGGCAGGATCACAGTCGAGATCCACCAAGGATCCTAGGTGCTTCCTGTCAGAGAATCTACATGCGTCCTTATACCGCGAGTTGCAACTATCCTTGCAACGGTTGTTGACGCGCTGTGATCCCTATGGCTGTAAGCGGCTCGAAACTGCAACCACTGTGCGCTCGCCCGCTTGGTTGCAAAAAACAAGCTTAAAAGGCCATAACTGGTGACGCAATCCCGCTATTCCGCAGCTGCTGCTGCAAACGAGCCGATCTACGTCGCCAGTCCTCTTTTGCCAGATATAGACGCCTACCGGGATCAGCTTGTCGACATCTGGGCAACTAAGCAGCTCACAAACGGCGGTCAAAAAAGCGTCAACCTTGAGCAGGCACTGAAGGAGTACCTAGGGATTCAAAGCCTCGCACTTCTCAGCAATGGCACCATCGCGTTGATGGTTGCGTGCCGCGCGCTGAAACTCACAGGTGAATTTATCACGACACCATTTACGTTCATCGCGACTGTTCATGCGCTTGCTTGGTGCGGCCTCAAGCCGGTTTTTGTCGACATTGATCCAGTTGCAATGACGATCGATCCTGAGCGCATTGAAGCTGCCGTGACACCTCAAACCTCCGCGATCGTGGGCGTCCATGTCTATGGCAATCGCTGCGCAGTTGATGAAATTGATGCCATTGCCAAGCGGCACAAGCTTAAGGTGATCTACGACGCCGCGCATGCCTTTGGCACGCGTTATCGTGGCAGATCGATCGCCGATTTCGGAGATGTGTCGACCTATAGTTTCCACTCGACAAAACTGTTCCACACTGGTGAAGGTGGAGCGGTCGCGACACGCCACAAAGATCTGGACGCAGCTGCCAGGTCACTGCGAAACTTTGGCATCGCGAGCGAAGAATCGATTCCCGGCACGGGCATCAACGCGAAGATGAGCGAACTGCAAGCCGGAATGGGCTTGGCTGTGCTTCCGCTCGTTGACGATGAAAAAGTGAAACGCCGTAGCATCTTCCAAAGGTACAACGACGCCTTTAACGCAATTCCGGGAATCACAACGCCGCCCTTGGGCGACCTTGGAGAAGACAGCTTCCAGTATTATTGCCTGCGCGTCGTGTCGGCTGCCGGAACACCTACGCGCGACGAGCTGTACCAGAGGCTGAAGACCGCGAACGTGTTCTCGCGACGCTATTTCTGGCCTTTGTGCAGCGACACTGAAGAATACAAACACCTGGATAGCGCTGATCCTGCGCGGCTACCCAACGCCCACAGGGCGGCGCGCGAGGTACTTTGCCTACCGCTTTACGGCACTCTCAAAGACGAGGACGTGTCACGGATCATCAACGCATTGCGTGAAGCGTGTGGAGTGGCATCGTGATCCTCGCCAACGTTCAGATGAAACGGTCGAAGGGATGCTGGGAATGAAACGCGTAGCAATTATGCAACCCTATTTCTTCCCGTATATCGGCTACTACGCGCTGATCAGGCATGTCGATGAGTTCATTCTGCTTGATGCCGTGCAGTTCATTCGACACGGCTGGGTCGATCGCAACAGGATTCTAAAGCAGGGAGGCGGCTTTCACTACATTCGTCCCGCCCTGCAGAAAAAGTCTCACACCGACGCCATTCAGGAAGTTTTGGTCGACAACACCCAAAACTGGCAATCACGAATGATATCGCAGCTCGATGTTTACCGCAGGCGCGCACCCAATTTCCACAAAGTGCGTGCGTTGGTGGGCGATATTCTTTCTGTCAAGTATGAGCGACTAGCCGACCTGAATCAGGCCACGCTGCGCGGCGTATTTGAATATCTGGACCAGCCATTCAACTGCGAGCTTTTTTCGTCCAGCGACCTGCGTATCGCCCCTCCCGCCACTCCTGGCGAATGGGCGCTGAATGTCTGTCGCGCCATCGGCGACGTCGAGGAATACTGGAACCCGATCAATGGCCGTGACCTGTTTGACGAGCAGAAGTATCGCGAAGCCGGGATCAACCTTGGTTTGTTTGAATATAAAGCGCGCTCTTACGCCCAAGGCGAAGAAGCATTTGAAAGTAGCCTCTCCATCATCGACGTGTTGATGTTCAATCATCCGGAAGTTGTGGTGGACATGCTCAACGACTTCTCCGTCCACCCGGCGGGGGTGATTGACCAATGACAGGTTTTTTCAACCTCCCCTCCAGCAGAACCAGCAAGGCGCATCATGAAGCCTGAAGATAGTGCCAGGGACATCCACGCTCCCGAGGATAATCATCAGTCCCGGGCCGAATTGCTCGCGACCATACGACGGCAGGAACTTGAGCTTGCCGTCCTTGCGTCGATGGTGGGCGCAAGGGAAAAAGCAATAGTAGTCACTGAGAAGTCTGCTGCTGAACCGCAGGATCAAGGGATACAAGGCGGCGAGCAACAGATTGCCAGCTATTTAAGCCTGAGCCGGCAGCTAGCTTCACTCGGTCGTACAGACACCAGACGTGTGTTGAGGCGTTTGCGCCTTCTTAAGTAAGCGCCGCAAACGCGCGAATGATCGTTGCCAGCTGTCTGCAGGCTTCGAGGACGAAGATATGGAAGCCTTCGCAGATGACTGACGGTTTGGACGAGTTCGACGCACAATGGTATGTCCGCGCCTATCCGGACGTTAACGGCTCTGGGCTGTCCCCGCAGAAACACTATCAGACGATCGGCAAAGCACTTGGCCGGTCAGGTTTCGATTCAAACGATCGCCCCATCACCAAGCCCAGCCGCGCCGACGATGTGACCGTTTCCATCATTTGCGTGACGTTCAACCATGAATATTTCATACGCGAATGCCTGGACTCCATCCTCTCTCAGAAGGTCGACTTCAACTTCGAGGTCATCGTTGCAGATGACTGCTCATCAGATTCCACGGCAGATATTGTTGCTGAGTATGCAGCACGCGATCGTCGCATAAATTTCATCAGGCGCGAACAGAACATCGGACCCGGTAGGAACTTTGCGGATGCGGCTGAAAGAGCCAAGGGCGAGTTCCTCGCGATCTGCGAGGGCGATGACTATTGGACCGACATCCATAAGCTCCAGCTGCAGCTGGATTATATGCGCGCCAATCCTGTCTGCTCTCTGTGTTTCCATCCAGTCAAAGTTGTGTTCGACGATGGCAGCTTCGAACCAAAGCTCCACCCGCCGGAAGACTGGAAGGACTTCAGTTTAAGGGCTCTGATCCACAAGAACTTTATCCAGACAAACAGCGTCATGTACCGGTGGCGCTATACGGATGGATTACCAGAAGACTACAACCCGGACATCGTTCCGGGAGATTGGCATATGCATCTTCTGCATGCCGAGATCGGCGAGATAGGCTTCATTGATCGCGTTATGTCGGTTTATCGCCGCCATGCTGCGGGCATGTGGGCGACCAGTGACGGAGCCTTCAACCACCATCGGAAATACATCCGCGGCGAGTTGTTCTTTTTCACTGATCTGTCGGAGCAGTTTGGCGGCTTCTACCGCGACGTATTCATTAAGAATGCCGTCAATGCCTTTACAGACTACGCTGAGGGAATGCTGGATCGCAGGCTTTACGAAGAACTTGCGGCTGTAGCGCGAGACTTTCCAAGTCTTGCAAGGCGCACATTCGCCGCGATGGGCTTCAAGGGTGAGTTCGACTTTTCCTCAGCCGAAAGTCTGAAACACTCCATCTTCGGCTCATGTGCAGTGGACGTGATTGTTCTGACATACAATCATGGCTCATCGCTTGAGCAATGCCTGCGCTCTGTTCTCAACCAGACCTGTGATTTTCCGTTCTCAATCATTATTGGCGATGACAACTCCCAAGACGACACAAGCAGGATAGTAAGCGGTTTTGTATCAACCGAGCCAGACCGGATCACCTACCTGTCTTCTGGTCGCAACGATGGTATGCTCAAAAATCTTTCCAGATGCGTCGAGGAGAGTTCTGCACCATTTATCGCCTTCTGCGAGGGAGACGACTATTGGCTTTCGCCGTTCAAGCTGCAACAGCAGGTTCTGCAGCTTCTGCGCAACCCACGTGCAGGAATGACATTCAACAGGTTGCTTTTGGAGCATGTTGAATTCGGGCGCTTTGAACCTCACGAAGGTCAAACTGACATTGAAGGCTCCAAGGTCAGCTTCAATGACATCTATCAGAATTACATCACAGCCAACTTCTCTTGCTGCTTGTACCGCCGAGAAGCTGTGGAAGCCGTTCCTGCGATTTTCTATGAAATTCCTGGTGCCGCCGATTGGCTATTCAACCTGTTTGTTGCGGACAAGTTCGATGTTCTGTTCGATGCGAACATCATGTCGGTCTACAGGATTCACGAGAAAGGTTCATGGAGCGGACTGAGCCTGCAAGAACGCATGCGCAGGATTAGGCAGGCGCAGCAAACCATGCGCTCGCTGTTTGGGCCAGCACGCGGTGTAGGCGGCTCGCGATTGAAGATCGATGTGAACGACATCGCATCGTCCGAAGACATGGCCGATTTCTCAGCCTTCCTTGACCTTCCGTTCAACGGAAAGCCCCAATATGTCGAACAGGGAGCTGTTAAGATCGAGGGATGGTGCGTGCATCTTTATGGCAAACAGGTGCTGGGTCACTTGAAGACAAAGGATGGCATCAGCAGCTTTCCTCTCGATTACAGCAGGCTGGACGTCACCCAGATGTTCGAAGAGAGCGGTGAAACTGCTTATCGCGACCACTTGTGCGGGTTCGACATACGCCTGCCTTTTGCCGAAGTCAGTATGAGTTTCGAACTTGGTTTCTCAACCGGCGGCGACATCACCTGGTGGAAGAACGTAATTGCCACGATTGAAGACCCCGAGCTCGATAGAAAGCTAAACAATGACTGATATCAGAAACCTGATCGCCCTTTGTCGAGAAGAAGCTCCCTATGACTTCTTAGGCGGTCGCGACATAGACATTGTTTACAACAAGATAACGTCACTAAGCGATATCCTTCAATACAGATCCGAAGGAAAGCTTCTTGGCTTTGTGTCCTTCTATACGAACGATACGAGCCTGGATTTCTCCTTTGTCAATATGTTGTGTGTGGCCCCGGAAGGCAGAAGGTCTGGCATCGGCAAACTGCTCATGACCTGGTGTGGCGAAGCTGCAGCGACCAAAGGCTTCAAAGAGCTTCGCCTCGAGGTTCATACGGAAAACTACGTCGCACGCGACCTCTGGAAGCGCATGGGCTTCGAAGACATCTCGGATGCGACCGCTGCTTCGAAATATATGCGAAAACCACTGCAAACGTCCATTAGAGCCCGCTGAAGTGTAATGGCACAAAGCCCTTAGACGGCGTCACTCCTTGCGGTGCTATCCCGCGCACAAGGACAGGCTGCGCCAGTACTACGTAGCGGCTTTTTCCGAAGCCAGGTCGCTGTAGCTTTGATGCATGACCTTCTGCGTTCTTGCGCCGCTAAGGACAGCTACAGCAACGGCCATCGCCGCCTCGCCTACAAAACACCTCCATCTGGGAAATGGGAAAGAACCCCTTGGCGAGCTCAGTCGCTCACATCATTCGCTGAACGATCTACAGTTGCGCATACCAGCAGATTTTTACATCTATCCTGCAAAATGCACCCGAAGCTCGGAAGCTCTACAGATGTCTCACATCCCCTGCGCGATCACGCAATGTGCGTGTTCTATTTACCCCGAGCATAAAAAATTGATGCTGGTCCAAGCGCTTAGGAATTGTTCCTGACACAATCCCTGCCTAGGAACAAAGCGGGACATCTCTGCAGGCCGGCTCCGGTCTCAACGTGTAGTTATTCGATGCTGACCAAAAAAGGCAAGTATGGGCTGAAGGCGCTGATTTATCTGGCGCAGATGCCTGTCGGCCGGCTCGCTTTCGTCAACGACATCGCCGTCGCCAACAACATCCCGAAGAAGTTTCTGGAAGCCATTCTGGGCGAGCTGCGCAATGCCGGTTTTCTCCTCAGCCGCAAGGGCAAGGATGGCGGATACCGGCTGGCCAAGCCTGCCGCCGAGATCAAGATCGGCCATGTGATCCGCGTGCTCGATGGTCCGCTCGCTCCGATCGCCTGCGCCAGCCGCACGCAATATCGGCGCTGCGACGATTGCGACGAGGTGACGTGCCAGGTCCGGCACATGATGCTGGAAGTGCGCCAGTCCATGTCCGATCTTCTCGACAATCGCAGCCTCGCGTCCATGCGCGATTCCGCCAATGACGACCTGCCCTGCATCATCAAGCTCGACGCCTGAACGATCGCGCCGAGACTGACGGGAAAGCCCGTTTCAACCGAACGCCCACCCCTAAAGATCGAGCTTCGTCCAGGCACCGTTCTGCTGCGACGAGCGCACGCAGGCTTCCACGAAGGCGACACCTTCCACGCCATCCGTGATCGTCGGATAGATGACCTCCGCCGGAACCTGCGCGCCGAGACGTGCAGCCTTGATGGCGCGTGCTGCCTCCGCATAGATCGTCGCAAAGCCCTCCAGATAGCCTTCGGGATGTCCCGCCGGAATGCGGCTGACGCGGGTGGCTGCAGGCATCGCGCCTGCACCGTTGCGGGTCAGCAGGCGCTTGGGCTCACCGAATGGTGTAAACCAGAGACCGTTCGGGTCGGGCTGGAACCACTCGATCCCGCCTTTGGTGCCATAGATCCGCAGCCGCAACCCGTTTTCATTGCCGGGCGCCACCTGGCTCGCCCACAGCATGCCCTTGGCCGAAACACCGTTGCGCGGCTTGAAGCGCAGCATCACATGCGCGTTGTCGTCCAATGCCCGCCCGGGAACGAAGGCGTCGAGATCGGCTGCCAGCGCGTCAAGCTCCAGGCCCGACACGAAGCGCGCAAGGTTGAAGGCATGTGTGCCGATGTCGCCCGTCGAACCGCCCGCACCCGATTGCGCCGGATCGGTGCGCCACACGGCACCCTTGGCGCCGGTGTCTTCCACCTTTTCCGTCAGCCAGTCCTGCGGATATTCCGCCTGCACGACCCGGATGTCGCCAAGCAAGCCATCGGCCACCATCTGCCGCGCTTGCCGGATCATCGGATAGCCCGTGTAGTTGTGGGTCAACACGAACAGCTTGCCGGATTTCGCTGCGATCTCGGCCAGCGCCTTGGCGTCAGCCAGGTTCGACGTCACCGGCTTGTCGCAGATCACATGGATGCCGGCTTCCAGAAACGCCTTGGCGGCCGGAAAATGCAGATGGTTCGGCGTCACGATCGAGACCGCCTCGATCCCATCCGCCAGCGCACCCTCCACCTCAGCCATTTCCGCGAAGGACACGTAGGAGCGATCCTCGGCGATGCCCAGTTCGTTTGCCGATGCGCGCGCCCGCTCAGGATCAGACGACAGTGCACCCGCCACCAAAACGTACTGCCCGTCGATCCGCGCTGCGATCCGATGCACGCCGCCGATAAAGGCGCCCTGCCCGCCGCCCACCATGCCCAGCCGGATCGGTCTGTTATCTGTGTCCGCCATAACTCAGCCGATCCCCATCATCTTGCGCAACGCCGCGCGATCCGTGTTGCCGCCTGCGAAATCGTCGAACGCCTTATCTGTTACGCGGATGATATGGTTCTCGATGAACGGCGCGCCTTCTGCAGCACCGTCTTCGGGGTGCTTTAAGCAGCATTCCCATTCCAGCACGGCCCACGAATCGTAGTCATACTGCGCGAGCTTGGAGAAGATGCTGGTGAAATCGACCTGCCCGTCGCCCAGCGAACGAAAGCGCCCGGCGCGGTTGATCCAAGGCTGATAACCCGAATACACGCCCTGCCGTCCATCAGGATTGAACTCCGCATCCTTCACATGGAACGCCTTGATGCGCTCATGGTACAGGTCGATGAAAGCGAGATAATCGAGCTGCTGCAGCAGGAAATGCGACGGATCGTAGTTGATCGCGCAGCGCTCGTGACCAACGACCGCGTCCAGGAACATCTCGAACGTCGCGCCATCGAACACGTCTTCGCCCGGATGCAGTTCGAAGGCGACATCGACGCCATGCTCTTCATAAACATCGAAGATCGGCTTCCAGCGCCGCCCAAGCTCGCCAAACGCTTCCTCGATCAGCCCCTCCGGCCTCTGCGGCCAAGGATAAAGATAGGGAAAGGCCAGCGCACCGGTGAAGCCGACGACCGTGTCGAGCCCCAGATTGCGCGACGCCTTGGCCGCCAGATGCATCTGCTCCACCGCCCAGGCCTGACGCGCCTGGGGCTTGCCATGGACGTCTTGCGGCGCAAACGCGTCGAACTGCGCGTCATAGGCCGGATGAACCGCCACCAGCTGCCCTTGGGTGTGAACGGAAAGCTCGGTGATCTCCACGCCGTTTTGCGCGCAGATGCCCTTCACCTCCTGGCAGTAATCGATCGACTCGGCCGCCTTGCGCAGATCAAACAGCTTGCTTTCGCCCGACGGGATCTGCACGCCCTTGTAGCCGAGCCCGCCCGCCCATTTCGTGATTGCATCGAGCGAATTGAACGGCGCGGCATCTCCCACGAATTGCGCAAGAAAGATGCCCGGACCCTTCATCGTCTTCGGCATGGATACCCTCCCCATTTTCCGTTTCGTGCTGTTCACCGACTTAAACCGCAACGCTCATGCAAAGAAGCATGTTTTTCCCCATGCTCCAAAGAGGAACAGCTTTGCGCCAAATCGATCCTGCGCGCATGCCTCATGCTCGACACGAAGGAGCGCGAGGCATAGACGAAGCTCCTTTCAACGGTGTCGCCATGCTGCCGATCGTTCTGCACAATTATTACCGCTCCTCGACCTCCTACCGTGTTCGCATTGCGCTGGCGATGAAAGGCATGAGCTTTACCTATGTCGCGCGCCACATCCGCTCCGGCGGCAACCGCGTGCCGGATTATCTGGCGATGAACCCGCAGGGCCTCGTACCGACGATGGTCTGGCCCGATGGAAGCGTGCTCGGCCAGTCGCTGGCGATCATCGAATTCCTGGAGGAAATGCGCCCGACGCCGGCGCTGCTGCCGGCCGATCCCTTCGGCCGCGCCCGTGTTCGCATGCTGGCGCAGATGATCGCGAGCGATCTGCATCCGGTGAACAATTTCCGCATCCTCGACACCCTGCGCGAACGCTACAAGGCCGATGATGCCGATGTCGCCGACTGGTTCGCGTCCTGGGTGCGCGCCACCTTCGATCCGCTCGAAACGCTGCTCTCCACCAGCCCGGAAACCGGCACCTTCTGCCATGGCGACACGCCGGGTCTGGCTGATATCTGCCTCGTCGCGCAGGCGGTGAACAACCAGCGCTATCAGATCGACATGGCCGCCTATCCCGTGATCACCCGCATCGTTGACGAATGCCTCAAGCTGCGGCCCTTCATCGACGCCCATCCGAGCAACCAGCCCGACGCGGAATAGCGCTCGTCAGCTTTGTTCGGGCCTAGAGGATGAGCCCGGCCTCGGATCGAAGCCGTCCTGCAGCTCGTTCATCGCCAGTTTGATGCGGTCGCGCAGGATGTCGATCGACGCGGTGCCGGAGCGCTGCATCATCGTGCCGAGCTCACCCGCATTCTCCACCGCCGTTTCGAACGTGCGGCGCGCCAGATCCACCTGGCTCGTCATCATCTCCTGCGGAGAACTCGGCAGCTTCATGCCGCGCGCGGTTTCGGTCGCCTGGCTGATCATGCTTTCGAGCATCTCGCGCTGGCGGGTCATCATCGCCGATGTCCCGTCCGCCGTGGCACGAGCCGATTGCTCCAGCGCCTCGAGGTTGCGGCGGTGATGCGCGATGATCCGTTCCACATCGAGATTGGGAATGGGAAGCGTTTGTCCCAGCCGCTTGAACAGATCAATGATCGAATCGGAATTGGATTGCTGCGCCATGGTCTCCTCCCGTGTGATCCGGCTTGATGTAGGCTAGCCTAAGCCGCGCCTGCGCAAAACCCAAGCCGGTCAGCTCAGAAACAGAACGTCGATCGTGTGCAGCGCGATGCCCGCCAATCCGCCGATCGCCATGCCGTTGAAGCGGATATATTGCAGGTCGCGGCCGATATTGAGCTCGATCACCTGCGTCAACTGGCCGAGATCCCAGCTGCGAACCTGCTCGGAAATGAAGCTTGAAACGCCGCTCTTCTGGCTTTCCACGAAGGAGGAAAGCGCCACCACGAAGCCCTCGTTCATGTCGCGGCGGATATTGGCGTCATCGGCAAGGCTGCGGCCCACTTCCACGAAGATGCCGGTCAGATGCGTGCGCAGCATGGATTCGGCCGCACCCACGTCGCGATCGATGAAACCGCGCACTTCCTTCCAGAGCCCGTCGGCCAATGTCGCCAATTCCGGCCGCGCCAGAAGGTTGCGCTTCAGCTCCTCCGCCCGGTCGCGATATTCCGGGGAATGGCGCAGATTGTCGATGAAGCGCGCGACGAAGCGATCGAATTCGTGGCGCATCGGATGATCGTCATCGGCCTTGATGTCTTCGATCAGGCTGGCACCCGAATGCAGGATCTTCTTCAGGAGATAGGCATCGGCGCGGAAGAAGTTGGCGAGCGTCGGCAGCTCCTTGCGGATCCGGTCGCGCAAGGCATCCTGCGCGTCTTCGTCCGTCAGAAAACCGCCGAGCAGCCCGATCATCTCGTCGAACAACCGTTGATGCCGGCGCTCATGTGTGAACGTCGCCAGCAGATCGGCGGCGATCGGCGCCACGTCGATCTTTTCGAGCTGGTCAGTGACGCGCTTGAGAAGAAAGCCGCGCAACCCGGTATTCTCCATCGCCGCCAGCATCTTCGGCATCAGCCGGGCAACAAAGATCGAAAGTCCCTCGGAGCGCTTCTCGTCGGCCAGCCAGTCCGCCACCAGCGCCGCGAAATCGACCTGCTGCAGCTTCTTGCGCACCGGTTCCGGCGCCAGGAAGTTGCTTTCGATGAAGCTGCCGAGATTGTCGGCGATGCGGGTCTGGTTCGATGGAATGATCGCCGTATGCGGGATCGGCAAGCCCAGCGGGTGGCGAAACAGCGCGACAACCGCATACCAGTCAGCCAAGCCGCCGATGGCGGCCGCTTCCGCAAACGCGCCGATAAAGCCGATCACCGGCGACACATCGGCATAGATGCGGCACAGCACGAATACGAGTACGCACAGCGCTAGTGCTGCTGTCGCCAACGCCTTCACGCGCCGCAGGGCACGCGCTTTTTTGACGTCGCTTTGTGTGGGAAAGGAAGGAGCGTTTGAAACCATCAAGCCGCTCGCTCTTGGTTGTTCATGCCGGTCATCCCTAGCCATGTAGGATGACAAAGGTTTCGAACCAGCCGTTACCCGTCACTCAGGCCGATTGCCGCGCGATCCGATCGTTGAACTGGCTCGCAAGCACGATCGGCATCGTGCCCTCTTCAACCGGCGCCAGAATCACCGTGCCGGTGGTTTCGCCATCCATGAAGCGCAGCGTCGCGCCGAACGAGCGCGCCAGCCGCCGCATGGCGACATTGCCGGGGTGAGTCGTCACCTTCAGCTGAAGATAGCCGAGCGCCTGGGCATGACCGATGATGCGGCGAAACAACCGCCGGCCGATGCCATGATGCTGCAAGCTGCGCTCGACACTGAAGGCGATCTCGGCTGTCGGGATGTCGAATTCCGGCCGCTCGTGGAGTTCGGCCGCACCCAGAACCTGATCGTCTTCCACATAGGCGACAACGGTTGCGCCATCGCGAAAACAGCGATCCGCATAGGCGGCAACGAAACCGTCCGATGTGCCGCCATTGAAGCGATCGTGCCGGCTTTCGGCGTCCAATCGCAGCAGATGCTCCTTGAACCGGCATCGATCCGACGGACGCAACTGGCGGATTGCCCCTGCAAGGGTTGGCAACTCAGTTGAGGCAGAAGTCATGTCAGCTCCAAAGGGGTCCTCCCCGAGCGATGGCCCGACACCCCACATATTGTGCAACGCAGCATGATCCGCAAGCAGACAGCTGGTCGCACTTTTCTCTGGAATAATTCTAAACAAGCTTCCATAATAGGGTCATACGAAGCGGGAACGTCCGATGCGTCTGACACGACAAACCAATTACGCGATCCGGATCCTGATGTACTGCGCAGCCAATGATGGCCGCCTCAGCCGCATCCCCGAGATCGCTGCTTCTTACAATGTTTCCGAGCTGTTTCTGTTCAAAATTCTTCAGCCGCTCGTGGAGCACGGTTTCATCACGACGGTTCGCGGGCGCAATGGCGGCGTGAAGCTGGCAAAGCCTGCAACCGACATCACCTTGTTCGATGTGGTGCGTGTCACGGAGGAAGGCTTCTCCATGGCGGAATGTTTCGATGCCGATTCGGATTGCCCGCTGATCGACAGCTGCGGCCTCAATGCCTCGCTGCGCAAGGCGCTGAACGCCTTCTTCGAGGTGCTGGCCGGCGTGTCGATCGCTAGCCTCACCACACCGGAAAGCGACATCCATCGCCGCCTCGGTCTGCCGGAACTCGGAACCGGCCCGGCAGCGATCACCGAGCTTAGACAGGCCAGCTGATCGTTCGCCGCCCCTCGGACAAACAAAAACCGCGCTGACCACCAGCGCGGTTTTTTCGTTTCGAAGGCCTGTTGAACCCTACTTGTTGAGGATCAGCTTGCCCTGTCGGGTGATCTTCAAGCGGTAAAGCGAGCCGCGATGCTCGATCCCGATTTCCGTTTCGCCATGAAAAAGGCTGTCGCTTGCCAGCGTGCGCACGGACCGCAGAACCTGTTGCCGATGCTCCACGGGGATCATGGAGATCGTGCGTGCCTGGGGCCGGAAGTCCATGCGGGTTGCGGTAATCGACATCGCTCTCTCCTTCGTGTCGAGGCGGCAGGACGTCCCGCCGCAATTACTTGACTACGATTATCAGGTTTAAAACGACACGCAAGACCTGTATGGTTTGCGCAGATCGAAACATGTGAGGATGATCGGAATGAGAGTGGGGACAATCATCGCGGCTGCAACAACGAGCACGCTGATGATGCTGGCTTGCGTGAACAGCGGATGGGCGCAAACGGCGCCTTCCTTTTCACTGGAGCTGAACGGTCTGGAAAAATCCGACAATGGCTGCCGGCTGACCTTCGTGGTCAATAATGGCTTCGCGAACACACTGAACCGCGCGGCCTTCGAGATCGCGATGTTCAACAGCCAGGGCGCGGTGGACCGTCTGACCGTGCTTGAGTTCAAGGAGCTGCCGGCCAGCAAGACCAAGGTCACGCGCTTCAATCTGGCCGGTGCCGATTGCGCTCAGATCGGCCGCATTCTGGTCAACGAAGTCACCGATTGTACCGGCGAAGGCATAAACACCGCCACGTGCCGCGCCGCGCTGAAGACCAAATCCCGCGCCGGCGCGGTTCAGTTCGGCCTTTGAGATCGGAAGGATAAACGACGATGTATGTAGCGATGAACCGGTTCAAGGTGGTTTCAGGATCCGAAGCGGAGTTCGAGGCCGTGTGGAAGAACCGCGATTCCAAGCTGAACGAGATGGAAGGCTTCAAGACCTTCCACCTCCTGCGCGGCCCGGTCAACGAGCAGGAAGGCTACACGCTTTACGCCTCGCACACGATCTGGGAAAGCGAAGACGCCTTTCGCGCCTGGACCCGTTCGGAACACTTTCGCGCGTCTCACCGCAACACCGGCACGTCCAAGCCGACCTATATGGGCCACCCGCAGTTCGAGGGCTTCACCCCGGTTGAAGGCGCCTGAACTCCACCGTTGAAACGCACGACACAACGAAAAACGCCCGCATGACCTGCGGGCGTTTTGGTGTCGGTCATCCCGCCCCAGCCGATCGCCTCGGCTGGCGATGGTAAAGCCTCAGATGCCGCTCGACCCAGCACTGAAGCCGGTCGCTCCAGCCGACGATCCTGCCAGCAGGCTGGCATTGCCGCCTGCCGCCGTCGTGTCCACACACACTGCGCGCTCATGTGCATAGGCTGTCGGGTTGAACACTTCCGAGATCACCGGGATGATCGCGCCTGACCGCCGCGCAAGACCCTGCCGAAGCGCGCGCAAACTTTCACCGGCACCGGCAAAAGCCACGGCATCCACATTGACGAGCGCCAGATCGTTAGGATCGACCTGACCATCCACGGCGCGCAGCGGCAGCTCCTTGCCGGTGAGCCCTGCAAGCGAACGCTGCGCGCCCTGAGCCACCGCGAGCACACTGTTGCCAGCCGCCAGCGCCTGCACCACCTGCGCCATCAGCGTGTCCGCATCCGGTCCAAGGCAAAGCACCCGGCCGCGCGGATAAAGCTGCAGCGTGTTGCCCTCGCCCGTCGGCCCCAGCAGATCCACCGGGCCATATTCGGTCGCAGCCGCCGCACTCATTGCCGCCCGCGCCTTGCCGCGCAGAACCTTGCGCAGTGTCGCAATGCGATCGTGCCGCGATCCCCAACCCGACTTCACCGCATCGGCGAACTGGTCGGTGCGCACCTGCACGCTCGCACCCGCCGGAACACCCCAACCCGCACCCGCACCGGCCGAAGCATGCTTGCGGAAGCGATGCAGGTAGTGCGGACCGCCGGCCTTCGGACCCGTGCCCGACAGCCCCTCGCCGCCAAACGGCTGCGAGCCCACCACGGCGCCGATCTGGTTGCGGTTCACATAGATGTTGCCAACATGAACCGTGTCGATCATCTCCTGCACGCGCCCGTCGATGCGCGTATGCAGGCCGAAGGTCAGGCCATAACCGCGCGCATTGATGTCGGCCACGACCTTGTCCAGCTGCTCCGCCTCGAACGTGGCGACATGCAGGATCGGCCCGAACACCTCGCGCTCGAGATCGGCAATCCCGCTCACCCGGAAGATATGCGGCGCAACGAAGGTGCCGTCGGCTGGCGCCTGAAGCTTGGCGATCAGCTTGCCCTGCCGCTCCATGTCGGCGGCATAGGTGCGGATGCCATCCTGCGCTTCTGCATCGATCACCGGCCCGACATCGGTCGAAAGCAGCCACGGATCGCCCATGTTGAGCGTCTGCATCGCCCCGCTCAGCATCTCCAGCACCTTCGCTTCCACGTCTTTCTGGACGTAAAGGATGCGCAAAGCAGAGCAACGCTGGCCGGCACTCTGGAAGGCCGAGGCCAGCGCATCGCGCACGGCTTGTTCGGGCAGCGCGGTGGAATCCACGATCATCGCGTTCAAACCGCCGGTCTCGGCAATCAGCATCGCGTCGGGAGCCGCCGTTTCGGCCAGCTGCTTCTCGATGATCCGCGCCACTTCCGTCGAACCCGTAAAGCAAACGCCCGCCAGATCCGGATGCGCCGTCAGCGGCGCGCCGACGCTTGCGCCATCACCCGGCAGAAGATGCAGCACCTCTTTCGGCACGCCGGCTTCATGCAGCATTTCCACCGCCCGCATCGCGATCAGCGGCGTTTGTTCTGCAGGCTTGGCGATCACCGCATTACCCGTCACCAGCGCTGCCGCGATCTGTCCCGTGAAGATCGCCAGCGGGAAGTTCCAGGGCGAAATACAGCCGATCACGCCGCGCGCCGCACCGCTCGCTTCCGCATGGTATGCTTCAGCCGCGTAGTAATGCAGGAAGTCCACCGCTTCGCGCACTTCCGCCAGACCATCCGCCAGCGTCTTGCCCGCTTCGCGGCTGGCCAGCGCGAAAAACTCGACCGCATTGGCTTCATAAAGCTCGGCCGCGCGCGTCAGCACCGCCGCCCGCTCCGCCACCGGCCGCTTGGCCCAGGCCGGCTGCGCTTGCGTAGCAATCGTCATCGCGCGGTCCACCAACTCAGCGCCCGCTTCGTCCACGAAGCCCACGACGTCGTCCGGCCGCGCCGGGTTGATCACCTCGCGCCGCGTGGTTTCGCCCGTTGCCGGCGTCAGCGGCCCGGCTTCCCACTGCTTGGTCGCAAAGGGCGCGCGCTTGGCATCGAGATCCGCGATCACCAGCGGATCGGTCAGGTCGATGCCCTTCGAATTGGCGCGCAGACCGGTGAAGATGCTGTCGGGCGTCGGTGTGGCCGGGTTCGGCCCCATGCCTTCCTGTTCCACCACGTCGAACGGATCGCGCGCGATCGTTTCGGGCGACACCTCTTCATTGACGATCTGGTGCACGAAAGACGAGTTCGCGCCGTTCTCTAAGAGCCGGCGAACGAGATAAGCCAGCAGATCCTGATGCGCACCCACCGGCGCATAGATGCGGCAGCGCGTGCCTTCCTGCTTGCGCACAGCCTCATGCAGAACTTCGCCCATGCCATGCAGGCGCTGGAATTCAAACGAGGTGCGATCGCTCGCCATAGCCAGGATCGCCGCCACCGTATGCGCATTATGCGTCGCGAACTGCGGATAGATCCGGTCCGTCATGGTAAGCAGCTTGCGGGCATTGGCGATATACGACACGTCCGTATGCACCTTGCGCGTGAACACCGGATAGCCCGGCAGACCGAGCGCCTGCGCACGCTTGATCTCGGTATCCCAGTAAGCGCCCTTCACCAGCCGGATCATGATCGAGCGGTCGTATTTTTCCGCCAGCGCATAAAGCCAGTCGATCACGAAGCCGGCGCGCTGCCCATAAGCCTGCACCACCACGCCGAACCCGTTCCAGCCGGCCAGCTCCGGATCGGCCAGCACGCGGTCGATGATGTCGAGCGAAAGATCGAGACGGTCCGCTTCTTCCGCATCGATATTTAGGCCCATGCGCGCATGACGCGCCGCAAGGCACAGCTTCAACAGCCGCTTGGCCATGACCGGCACCGCCGCCTCGCGTTGAGCGAACTCATAGCGCGGGTAAAGCGCCGACAGCTTCACCGAGATGCCATTGGTGCGACGAACATCCGTACCGGTCGTGCCACTGTCGAGCGCCGAGATCGCGTCCGAATAAGCGCGCGCATAACGCTGCGCATCGGCTTCGGTACGCGCTGCCTCGCCCAGCATGTCGAAGGAATAAAGATAACCCTTGGCCGTCATCGCCTTGCCGCGCTTGACCGCTTCCTCGATCGTGCGGCCGAGCACGAACTGCTCGCCCATTTCGCGCATGGCAGCCGACACCGCGCGGCGGATCACCGGCTCGCCCAAACGCCGCACCATGCCACGCAACGTGCGCTCGACGCCCGCATCGCCTTCGTCCAGAACCTTTCCCGTCAGCATCAACGCCCAGGTGGACGCGTTCACGAAGATCGAGGCGGATTCGCCCGAATGCGCCGACCAGTCATGCGGCGCGATCTTGTCGCGGATCAGGTCGTCCATTGTCGAGGAATCCGGCACGCGCAAAAGCGCCTCGGCCAGACACATCAGCGCGACGCCTTCCTTCGTGGAAAGCCCGTATTCCGCCAGAAACGCTTCCATTCTCCCGGTTTCGCTGGATTCGCGCACCGCACGCACCAGCCGCGCCGCATGATCGGAAATCTCGCTGCGCATCGCCGCGTCGAGATTGGCGCTCTGCACCAGCGATGCAACCATCTCGGCCTCGTCGGGCAGGATGTGGCGGCGCATTCTGTCACGGATCACGGCAAGCGGTTCAGACATCAAACTCAAAGCCTCTGGAAGGAGCTTGAAGGATTATCACGCCGACGCGATTCATCGTGAGCCCAAAGATTGTGGCGAAACGCGCCGTTCGCCCTTATAAAAGGCATGACAAAGGCCAGTTGAACTACAATCAGGATCACCATGGACGATTTGGATCGCGTCGATCGAAACATCATCGCAGCGCTTGGCCGCGATGGTCGGCTTTCGATGGCCGATCTTGCCGAAAAAGTCGGCCTGTCCAAGACCCCCGTGCAAGCCCGCGTCCGCCGTCTGGAGCGCGATGGCTTCATCAAGGGCTACCAGGCCGTCATCGACCGCGCCAAGATGGGCGAAGGTCATATCGCCTTCGTGCAGGTCAAGCTGTCCGACACCACCTCGGCTGCGCTTGACGCCTTCAACAAGGCGGCCCTCGCCGTGCGCGAGATCGAGCAATGCCACATGATGGCAGCGAGCTTCGATTATCTCCTCAAGGTCCGCACCACCGACATCGCCGCTTACCGCCGCGCGCTCGGCGAAAAGATCGCCGCTTTGCCGCATGTCGCGCAGACCTCTACCTTCGTAGTGATGGAAACGGTACGCGACCGCGCATGAAAAAGGCCCGGTCGAAACCGGGCCCTCAAGTCCTGCCAGGCTGGGCTTAAAGCCCCAGCCCGCCAATGCTCACATATTTCGTGTCGAGATAATCTTCGATGCCCTGATGCCCGCCTTCGCGGCCGAGGCCCGACTCCTTCACGCCGCCGAACGGCGCTTCCGGCGTGGTGATGATGCCTTCGTTGACGCCCACCATGCCGTATTTCAGCCCTTCCATGACCCGAAAGGCGCGGCCGAGATTGCCGGTGTAGAAGTAGGCCGCCAAACCATATTCCGTGTCGTTGGCGAGTTCGATCGCCTCATCCTCGCTGGAGAACTTGAACACGGGCGCCACCGGTCCGAAGATTTCTTCCTTCATGAAGCGCATGGCAGGGGTCGCGTTGGAGATCACGGTCGGCTCGTAGAAGGAGCCGCCCAGCGCATGGCGCTTGCCGCCGGTGACGATCGTGCCGCCCTTCTCCTTGGCGTCGGACACCAGTTCCTCAACCTTCTCGACCGCCTTTTCGTCGATCAGCGGGCCCTGCTGCACGCCGGCCTCCGTGCCATCGCCGATCTTCAGCTTGGCGGCGGCTGCCGAGAACTTCTCGACAAAGGCGTCATAGATGCCTTCCTGCACGAAGAAGCGGTTGGTGCAGATGCAGGTCTGGCCCGAATTGCGGTACTTCGCGGCAATCGCGCCTTCCACGGCACGGTCGAGATCGGCATCGTCGAACACAAGGAACGGCGCGTTGCCGCCAAGTTCCATCGACACCTTCTTCACGGTCGAAGCAGACTTCGCGATCAGGATCTTGCCGACTTCGGTGGAGCCGGTGAAGGTGATCTTCTTGACCAGCGGATGCTCGCAAAGCTCGTCGCCGATCTCGCTCGCCGATCCCGTCACGACGTTGACCGCCCCTTTCGGGAAACCGGCTTCCTCGCACAACGCGCCCCAGGCGAGACCGGAATACGGCGTCTGCGAGGCAGGCTTCACCACCGCCGTACAGCCTGCGGCAAGCGCCGGACCGATCTTGCGCGCCAGCATCGAAGACGGGAAATTCCAAGGCGTGATCGCGGCAATGACGCCGGTCGGCTCTTTGGTGACGAGAATGCGCCGGTCAGCCCAGGGCGACGGCACGACATCGCCATAGGTGCGGCGCGCTTCTTCGGCAAACCAGAGGATATAGGCAGCCGACGCCCCGACCTCGCCCTTGGCCTCGGCAAGCGACTTGCCCTGTTCGAGCGTCAGAAGCTCGGCCAACGAATCCTGATTGTCCATGATTGCGTCATGCAGCTTGCGCAGAAGCTTGGAGCGTTCGAGTGCGGAGGTCTTGCGGTAAAACAGGAACGTCTCGTTCGCCGCTTCGATCGCGCGCTTGGTTTCGGCGCGGCCACCTCTTGGAACGGTGCCGATCTTCAGACCCGTGGCGGGATTGATCACGTCGATCGTCGCACCCGAATCGGCCTGCACCCATTCGCCGCCGATCAGGTTCGCTTCCCTCATGAACTGGCTGTATTTCTGCAGCATCGACTATCCTCCTGCTTCTCTGCGACATTTCAGGACCCGGATGATCCCTGCTCGTCGGGCAGGTTAATAGAAAACGTGCTCCGCCACAAAGAGCCAGACAACCGTGGTTCCTACCGCAAAGGCCGTCGAGGTCGTCATCGTGTTGGAGGTCAGCGCCTGTCCCGTGCCGAACCGCGTGGCGATCAGATAGGGATTGATGCCGCTTGGAATGGCCGCAGCCAGCACCGCCACCTTGGCGCTGAGCGGCGGCATGTCGAGCAACAAGGCGATGACGAGGGCCGAAGCCGGCATCAGGACGAGCTTGAAAGCCGTCAGGCATAGAACCGGCTTCAGATGCCCGCCGATGCCGAAGCGGCGCAGCGACAGGCCCATCGCAAACAACGCTACCGGCACCGCCGCATTGGCAAAAGCATCCACGAAGCGCATCACGAAAGCAGGGATCGGCACGCCGGAAAAGCGCCAGACGAGGCCGATCAGAATGCCGATCACGATGGCGTTCGACAAAAGCTTGCGGCCGAAATCCAGAAGCACTGTCCCCATGGCGGGACGTTCCAGATCTTTTGGCCGCATCAGTTCGAACAACAGGATCGACAGACCCATCATGATCGGCAGATGGATCGAGATGATCAGCGACAGCGTCGTGAAGCCTTCCTGACCGTAAACGCCGAGGCTGAGCGGAATGCCGAGCATCAGGAGGTTCGAGAAGCCGGACGCCAGACCGCCTGTCATGGCCGTTCGGTCATCACGCCCGAACGCCCGCTTGAGCGTGAAAAAGGCCACACCCCAGGCAATGAACACGGAAGAAAAATAGGTGACCCACAAGGCCCAGGGCGCCGTACCGCCGAAAGTTGCGGTGGCCACCGTGCGGAAAAGCAGCATCGGCAAACCGACGCTGACCGCAAACTGCGTCAGGGCCTCGCCCACGTCGAGTTTCAAAAAGCCGCTCAGCGCGGCAAGATAGCCGAGCGCCACTAGGCCGAACACGAACAGGATGGTTTCGATCAACGCGTGCATGCAAGTTCGATAGGCCTGCCCGCAGCAGGGAGCAACACGGCTTTCGTCTCACGAAGAAAAAGCCGGGCTTATTGGCCCGGCTATTTGGTCGTCGCAGTAAGTGCGAACGGGTCGATCAGGCCGACTTGCCGCTTTCTTCTTCCTCGAAGGTCACGGCCACGTCGCCATTGGCCGACAGGCGAACCTTGTCACCTTCCACATCGGCAACCAGGCCGAGCGAGATGTAATGATGGTGACCTTCGTGATTGCCCTCGCCGCTGTCCTTCTTGGTCAGCTTGATGCGCTCGCCTTCGACGCGGTCCACCGTGCCGACGTGAACGCCGTCTGCGCCGATAACCTCGGCATGTTCCTTGATCTTGCTGGCAATAGACATATCAGCATCCTTTTCGATCTACGGATTGATTGTGCGGACGAGAAACGCAGCCGCCGCAGGAAAGATGCATTCATCCTGCCAAGAGTTCAGCACGCAGCGTCACCGGCAAACTCCTTGTTCGTTGATTTGGCATTCCGGTCGCGGGTCGCTATCTCATCATCATGATCCGCATCGCCAGCCTGCTGCTTGTTCTCCTCCTGAACCCGCTCGTTTCCTTTGTCGCACCGGCCAACGCCACCGAAGCCGGATGGGCTTTGCTACGCGAAGGCGGACACGTCGTTCTCCTGCGTCATGCTTATGCCGCCGGCACGACAGACGCGCCCCGGATCGATCTCGACGATTGCCGCACCCAGCGCGGTCTTTCCGACCGCGGCAAACAACAGGCACGCCGGCTCGGCTCCCTCATCGCTGCCCGCGCGCAACCCGTCGTAGAGGTTTACACAAGCCGCTATTGCCGCACCCGCGAAACTGCCGACCTCGCCTTCGGCAGCAGCCTCGTGACGGATCTGCCAGCACTTGATCCAACGGGAGACCAAGCCGCCCAGGAAGCGGCGAAGAACGAGATCCTGTCCCTGGTGGAAGGCTTCACCCGCTCGGGCAATCTCGTCTTCGTCACCCATGACGACGTTATCCGTTCGCTGACCGGCTCGGGTGCGCGTGAAGGCGAAGCGGTGATCGTGCGACGCAGCCCCGAAGGCCTTCACATCGCCGCCCGCATCATCTTCAATTAGCGGGCTTTAAAGTAGCCGTTCACGGAACCTTCCCCGCTTCCCGAGCATTCTTTGCCCGACCCGAAACCGGAGACGATATCGTGAAAGATAAGCAAGAATTCTGGAAGATGCTGTCCAGCTTCAAGGTCGCAATGCTGACCACCCATGACGGCGAGGAAATCCGCTCCCGCCCAATGGCGCCGCATTTCGACGAGAACGAACACGTCGTTCGCTTCCTGTCTAACGCCGATGCGCCGAAGACCGAAGAGATCAGCGAAGAGCGTCACATCAACCTGACCTTCGCCAACGAAAGCACCAACGACTTCGCGTCGCTTTCCGGCACCGCGACTCAGAGCCAGGATCGCGCGATGATCAAGGAACTCTGGAACGCCTATGCCGACGCATGGTTCGACGGCGATGCCGAAACGGCCGATGTGGTCGTCATCACCTTCCGTCCGCATGAGGGCCAGTATTGGGATGCAACCGGCAGCTCGATCCTCCACGCCTTCGAGGTTGTCCGGACGAAAGTGACCGGCGGAACGCCGAATGTTGGCGAACACGGCAAGGTCACGTTCTGACCTCTCACCAAGCTGCGAAAAGGCGGACGATCGTCCGCCTTTTTTGCATTTTTTGCTCAGCCAAATCGCTGTTTTGCGCTCCCATACGACCGTTCTGCGCTCCGATTTGATCGTGCTGGCAGCCCCGGTTTCGGCAAAGGCCCTTCCCCTTACCCGCAAAACGATTTAGGAACCGCGGCCAAAATCCATCACTGATTGCTATCAGCAAGGGAATTGCCCGTGCCTTCCACCTTCGACAAGGTTGCCGACATCATCGCTGAAACCAGCGAGATCGACCGCGACAGCATCACCCCCGACAGCCATACGATCGACGATCTGGGCATCGACAGCCTGGATTTCTTGGACATCGTGTTCGCGATCGACAAGGAATTCGGCATCAAGGTGCCGCTCGAAAAGTGGACGCAGGACGTCAACGAAGGCCGCGCTTCGACGGACGAATACTTCGTCATGAAGAACCTGTGCGCCAAGATCGACGCCCTCGTCGCCGCTAAAGCTTCTTAGATAACAGACACTTACATCTGATGAGCGCACGCGACGTCGTAATCACCGGGATCGGGCTCGTGTCTTCGCTGGGCGAAGGCACGGGACAGCATTGGCAGCAGCTGACCGTTGATCAGCCCCAGCCCACCCTCGATCGCGACCGCTTCACGCCCTACACGGTTCATCCTCTGCCGCAGCTCGATTGGGGTCTGCAGATCCCCAAGCGCTCCGACCAGCGGCAGATGGAAACCTGGCAACGCCTCGGCACCTACGCAGCCGGCCTCGCCCTCGACGATGCCGGCATCAAGGGCGACGAAGCCCTGTGCGCCACCATGGACATGATCGTCGCAGCCGGCGGTGGCGAGCGCGACATCACCGTCGATACCTCGATTCTCGAAAAGTCGCAGAGCACCTCGGACAAGGAAGTTCTTCTCAACGAACGCCTGACCACAGACCTTCGGCCGACCTTGTTCCTGGCGCAGCTGTCAAATCTGCTCGCCGGAAATATCTCGATTGTTCATAAGGTTACCGGCTCCTCCCGAACCTTCATGGGAGAAGAAGGCGCGGGCGTGTCGGCGATTGAAACCGCTGCCGCGCGTATCCGCAGCGGCCAGTCCACCCATCTCCTGGTCGGTGCATCCTACCAGACCGAACATCCCGACATGCTGCTGAACTACGAACTCGGCGGCTATCTTCATCGTGGTGATTGGGCTCCCGTTTGGGATCGTGCCAAGGCACAAGGCGGCGGCATCGTCAGCGGTTCCGGGGGCGCCTTCCTCGTCCTGGAATCACGCGAGCACGCCGAAAACCGCGGCCGCAAGATCTACGCAAAGCTCGGACGTGTCGCGGCTGCAGGTGCTGCCCCCGACGAAGCGCAGATCACCCACATGCTCAGCGAACTCGACCTATCCGGGCAGCATCTCGCGATTTCCGGCGCCACCGGCGTTGAGACGATCACCGATGCTGAACGCTCCGCGCTGGTGGCTGCCGGCTTGACCCCGCGCGGCTTCAACAGCCTGACCGGTCACCTCAAGGAAGCGCAATTCCCGTTCGCCGTTGCGCTGGCAGCGCTTGCCGTCTCGCACGGCGCAGCGCCCGCCCGGATGGCTTCCGGCGAAGCACCGTTCTCGGGCCCGCTGGACATGGCAGTTGCCACCAGCTTCGGTTATCGTCGCTACGGCGGCGTTGCGGCCCTCAGCCGCGCCTGAGTCCCGCCCCTACGGCAAGGAACCACCATGACGAGCACCGTGGATCATCTTGGCAGGCCTATCGTGGCCGTCACCGGTCTGGGCGTTGTAACCTCGCTCGGCGTCGGCAAGGCCGAGAACTGGGCGGCGCTGACTGCCGGCAAGTCCGGCATTCATCCGATCACCCGCTTCCCGACCGACCATCTGCGCACCACCATCTCCGGCATGGTGGATTTCCTGCCGTCAAGCGGCAAGGGCAACTCGGCCCTGACCGAGGAACTCGCGGCGAAGGCAGCTGAAGAAGCCATTGCTCAGGCAGGCCTTGGCAAGGATTTCGGCGGCCCTCTCTTCCTGGCCTCCCCACCCATTGAAATGGAATGGGCTGACCGCTTTGCGCTCTACAGCGGCCAGGAGGACGAAGAAGGCTACGCTCGCCTGCTGACCGCCGCTCGGTCGCGCAACGATCGCGCGCTGTTTGAAGGCTCGCAGTTTGGCTACATCGCCGATGCGCTGTCCGCTCGCTTCGGCACACGCGGTTTGCCGATCACGCTGTCCACCGCTTGCGCATCCGGGGCCACCGCAATCCAGCTCGGCGTTGAAGCAATCCGCCGTGGCGAAAGCGACCGCGCCCTTGCCATTGGCGCCGACGGCTCGGCCTCCGCTGAAGCGCTGATCCGCTTCTCGCTGCTGTCGGCATTGTCCACGCACAACGAAGCCCCCGAAAAGGCATCCCGCCCCTTCTCCAAGGACCGCGACGGCTTTGTGCTCGCCGAAGGCGGCGCGGCATTGGTGTTGGAATCGCTGGAAAGCGCTCGCGCCCGGGGTGCCAAGGTGCTCGGCATTCTGCAGGGCTGCGGCGAGCGCGCCGACGACTTCCATCGCACACGCTCCAAGCCGGACGGCTCGCCGGCCATCGCTGCGGTCAAGGCTGCGCTTGAAGACGCTGGCCTCGGCATCGACGGCATCGATTACGTGAACGCGCATGGCACCTCGACGCCGGAAAACGACAAGATGGAGCATCTGTCGCTATCGACCGTCTTCGGTGAGCGCATCAAGTCGATCCCGGTCTCTTCCAACAAGTCGATGATCGGTCATACGCTTTCGGCTGCTGGTGCCGTGGAAGCCGTGTTCTCCTTCCTCACCATGCAGGAAGGCGTGCTGCCGCCCACGATCAACTACGACCATCCGGATCCGGCAATCGATCTCGACGTCGTACCCAATGTGAAGCGCGACGCTGATGTGCGCGCGATCCTGTCGAACTCTTTCGGCTTCGGCGGCCAGAACGCCTGTCTTGCACTGGCACGGGAGCCAAACTGATGCGCGCTTTGCAGCTGATCGAAGACCGCCGGCTTGAAACGGTCGATCTGCCGGAACCCGACGCGCCTGAGCTAGGTGAAGTCACCGTCGTGATCAAAGCCGTTGCGCTTAACCACATCGACGTGTGGGGTTGGCGCGGCATGGCCTTTGCCAAGCGCAAGATGCCGCTGGTGATTGGCGCGGAAGCCTCCGGCGTGGTCGAGACAGTCGGTCCCGGCGTATCGAACCTGCGTCCGGGCGAACTGGTTTCAATCTACGGCGCGCGTACCTGCGGCCGCTGCAAGAACTGCGTCGAGAAGCGCGACAACCTCTGCGAACATGTGCAGGGCGTACACGGCTTCCACCTCGATGGCTTTGCGCAGGAACGCATCAATCTGCCGGCGCGCCTCCTCGTCCCCGCCCCTCCCGGCGTGTCGGATGTCGCGGCAGCCCTGGCACCGGTGACCTTTGGAACGGTCGAACACATGCTGTTCGACAATGCCAAGCTGCAGCCCGGCGAAACGATCCTGGTTCACGCCGGCGGCTCAGGCATCGGCACGGCAGCGATCCAGCTTGCCAAGAAGATGGGCTGCACGGTGATCACCACCGTTGGCTCCGACGCAAAGATCGAGCCAGCCAAGGCGCTGGGTGCCGACCACGTCATCAACTACCGCGAAGACCGCTTTGAAGGCGTGGTGCGTAAGCTCACGAAGAAGCGCGGCGTGGATGTGGTGTTCGAGCATGTCGGCGCCGATACGTTTGCCGGCTCCATGTTGTCGATGAAGAAGGGCGGCCGCCTCGTCACCTGCGGCTCCACTTCCGGCGTTTCAACACAGATCAACCTGATGCAGCTGTTCCAGCAGCAGCTGAAGCTGCTCGGTTCCTTCGGCTGCCGCATGGAAAACATGGCGAACGCCATGCAGAAGATGGCGCAAGGCCTCGTTCACCCGATGATCGATACCGAAGTGAGCTTCGACGACATCGACACGGCGCTGAAGCGCATGGAAGGTCGCGACGTATTCGGCAAGATCATTCTGCGGGTGTGATGCGGGTCTTTATCGCCACCCTCAGGAACCGCTTCGAGCTTTTCCAATACTGGATCGTCGCGCAGCTCGTGTTCGGCGTCATGGCCCTGCTGCGGCTGGCACCACCGGATGCCGCGCTCAACTTTGCAGACAAGTTCGCCCGTACGCTCGGCCCACTCACCGGCCGCCACAAGGTCGCGGTCGACAATCTGCGGCAGGCATACCCTGAGAAGTCGACGGAAGAGCATGGATCAATTGCCCGCGACATGTGGGGAAATATGGGTCGGCTCGCGACCGAGTATGTCTTTCTGGACAAGCTGTTCGACTTCAACCCGGAAACGAACGGCGAAAACCGCGTCGAGATCAACAAGGTCGGAGAACCGATCTTCCACCGCCTTCGCGACGAGCAGAAGCCGCGCTTGTTTTTTACCGGTCATCTCGGCAATTTCGAGTTCCTGCCGATCGTGGCGGCGACGTTCGACCTGCAGATGACGTCGATGTTCCGGCCACCCAACAATCCTTATCTCGCGAACTATGTGCTGCGCCGCCGCTCCGGCGCCATGGGTTCGCTGCTGGCATCGCGCCGGGGCGTGGCGTTCAGCGTCGCACGCATCCTGGAAAATCGCGGCAATGTCGGTGTTCTCGTCGACCAGCACTTCATGCAGGGCGTGCCCACCACCTTTTTCGGTCGCGCCTGCGAAAGTAGTCCACTGGTGGCGAAGCTGACGCGCAACTACGAATGCGACGTGCACCCGGCCCGCTGCATTCGTTTGCCGAACAATCGTTATCGGCTCGAAATGCAGGAAGCCTTGGTGCTTCCACGTGACGCCAACGGCCGCATCAATGTGGCCGGCACCACACAGCTCCTCAACGACATTGTGGAAGGCTGGGTGCGGGAAGATCCTGGCCAGTGGATGTGGTTCCACAAGCGCTGGAAGATCAGCAAGCGCAAGAAGAGAAAAATAGCGGCGAAGCCCGCCGCCTGAGCGTCAGTTCGCAACAGTGATGCGCGTGTTGCCCGGTCCAACCTCGCGAACCAGATCATAGAAGGCCTTGGCGTTGCTGGTGGCCAACCGAACGCAGCCATGCGAGGCCGGTCGTCCCAGTCGGCTGACGGCATTGGTGCCATGCACCGCCCAACCCCTGTCATAGAACACGGCGTAAGGCATAGGCGCATCGTCATATTTGCGCGACTTCCAGAGCTTGTGGATGCGGTAAGGCCGCCAGGTGCCGGCAGGCGTATCGTAGCCCTTGCGCGCGGTCGATACCTTCCACGTGTAAAGAAGCTTGCCCTGCCGGCTGACCGTCATCGTCTGTGACGCGAGATCGACGCGCGCCACCACCGTCGCAGCATCGGCCAAGCTCGGCGTCACGCAAGAAAGACCAACAATTGCCAACCCCGCCCAGATCTTCGCCATCATACCCTCCGAAATCCTGCTGCTGCTCAACCTAGATGCAGGAGCTGAATCGTGCGTGAATCAGGTGGGAGTTTCGGCCCAGCCGCTTGCCAGACGGCCGCGACGCTGATGATATCGCGGTATGACAGACAAGCTTCTCCGTGCCATCGACGATCGAGTCGATGATCTCATCGCCCTCACTCAGGACCTCGTGCGCTTTCCCACGATCAATCCGCCCGGCGAAGCTTACACACCTTGTGCGGAGTATATCGGCGAGCGCCTGATGGCTGGCGGCTTTGCGGTCGAATATGTGCGCGGAGAAGGCACTCCAGGTGACACGGACCGTTATCCTCGCACCAATGTCATTGCACGTTACGAAGGCAAGCGACCCGGCAAGGTCGTTCATTTCAACTCACATATCGACGTGGTGGAGGCCGGCGAAGGCTGGACGGTCGATCCGTTCGGTGGCGAGGTAAAGGACGGTCGCGTTTATGGCCGCGGCACCTGCGACATGAAGGGCGGGCTCGCCGCCTCCATCATCGCGGCCGAAGCGTTCATCGCCGAAAATCCCGACTTCGATGGCGCGATCGAGATTTCCGGCACGGTGGATGAAGAATCCGGCGGTTATGGCGGCGTCGCTTATCTCGCCGGCAAGGGCTACTTTTCCGCTCCGCGCGTCGACCACGTCATCATTCCAGAGCCTTTGAACAAGGACCGCATCTGCCTCGGCCATCGCGGCGTGTGGTGGGCTGAGATCGAAACGAAGGGCCATATTGCCCATGGCTCTATGCCATTTCTGGGCGACTCGGCCGTGCGCCATATGGGTGCGCTGCTTCAGGCGTTTGAAGACGAGCTGTTTCCTGCGCTCGACAAGAAGCAGACGCAGATGCCGGTGGTGCCGGAAGGCGCGCGGCGATCCACGATGAACATCAACTCAATTCACGGTGGTCAGACCGAGGACTTCCGCCCCGGCCTGCCCTCTCCAACCGTACCGGACACCTGCCGTCTGGTGATCGACCGCCGCTTCCTGCTTGAAGAAGATCTCGATGCGGTGAAAAGCGAAGTCACCACCATCCTCGACCGGCTGAAATCAGATCGGCCGAAGTTCGATTACACGATCCGCGACCTCATGGAGGTCAAGCCAACCATGACCGAGCGCGATGCGCCCGTTGTGCAAGCGGTGGCGGAAGGTATTCACGCGATCTTCGACCGAGCACCGGATTACGTCATCTCTCCCGGTACTTACGACCAGAAGCATATCGCACGCATCGGCCACATCTACGATTGCATCGCCTATGGTCCGGGCATCCTTGACCTCGCGCATCAGCCTGACGAATGGGTTGGAATCGAGGACATGGTGCAATCCGCAAAGGTCATGGCGCTGGCCCTGCGGCGGCTTCTGGGTGGTGGAGAAATCTAACCAGCTTATCCTGTATGACGAGAATGCCGATTTACTCGAGCGATCTTTCGAGCTTCAATCAAGCAGACCAAATCTGCGGAGGGTAGACGATGACCAAGTGGAAATCCGTTCTGGCGGCAACCCTGCTCGTGCTTTCGACCGGCACGGCAGCCTTTGCCGCCCGCACCGATCTCGTGCTTGGCATGGTGCTCGAATCACCGCATCTCGACCCCACCGCAGGTGCCGCAGCAGCGATCGACGAGGTCGTTTATACAAACCTGTTCGAGGGTCTGACCAAGATCGGACCCACCGGCGAGGTGCAGCCGGCTCTTGCTGAGAGCTGGGAAATCTCCGAGGACGGAAAGACCTACACGTTCAAGCTTCATACCGGCGTCAAATTCCACGACGGCACGGAGTTCAATGCAGAAGACGTCAAGTTCTCGCTGGAACGCGCGATCGCACCAGACACCGTCAACGCGCAGAAAGCTTTGTTCGCGCAGATCGACACGATCGACGTCGTCGATCCCGCCACGGTGAAGATTACGCTGAAGCAGCCGCAGGGCAACTTCCTCTACAATCTCGGCTGGGGGGATGCGGTGATCGTTGGTTCCGAAAGTGCCGCAACCAACAAGGAAAAGCCTGTCGGCACCGGTCCTTTCCGCTTCGAGAACTGGGCGCGCGGCTCGTCGATCACGCTGGTGAAGAACCCGGATTACTGGGGTGAGCCGGTTTCGCTCGATAAGGCCGAATTTCGCATCATTCCGGATGCGGCGGCGGCTGTGCCCGCCCTGCTTTCCGGCGACGTACAGGCATTCCCCAACGCCCCGGTGGGTGATGCGATCGAGCAGATCAAGGCGGATACGCGGCTGAAGGTCGTCATCGGCTCGACCGAAGGCGAGACGATCCTGTCGATGAACAACAAGAAGGCGCCATTCGACAACAAGATGGTGCGCCAGGCGATTTCCTATGCGCTAGACCGCCAAGAGATCATCGCGGGCGCTTCGGAAGGTGGCTTGGGAATCCCGATCGGCTCCCACTTCGCTCCGCACAACTCCGCCTATGTCGACCTGACTGGCACGTATCCGCATGATGTCGAAAAAGCGAAAGCGCTGCTGGCCGAAGCCGGTGTCACCAACCTCAACGTGACCTTGAAGATGCCACCGCCTCAATATGCACGCCGTGGCGGCGAGATCATTGCCGCCGAGCTCGCTCAGGTCGGCATCAATGTCGAACTGATCCCGCTGGAATGGGCGCAGTGGCTGGAACAAGTCTTCACCGGCAAGGACTTCGACCTGACGATCATCAGCCATGTCGAGCCCAACGACATCGACATCTATGCCCGCCCCGACTACTACATCGGCTACCAGAATCCTGCCTTCAACAAGGTCATAGAAGAGCTGAACGTCACGACTGACGAGGCCAAGCGCAAGGAGCTTTACGGCCAAGCGCAGAAGATCCTGGCCGATGATGCTCCGGTCGGTTTCCTGTTCCAGCTGCCGAAACTCGGCGTCTGGGATGCGAAGCTGGAGGGTCTTTGGGAAAACACGCCAATTCCCGCTAATGACCTTACCAAGGTGAAGTGGACGGAATAAGCGTGCTCGAGCAGCAGGATCAACGGCACGGCCTACCGGCCGTTCTCCGCGCATGACCGGCTACATCCTGAACCGAATCCTGATCGGCTTTGCGACGCTGCTGCTCGCATCGATCGTCGTGTTCGGCGTGATGGAAGTGCTGCCGGGCGATCCGGCGCAGATCATGCTGGGCATGAGCGGCAGCCCGGAAGCGCTCGCCAGTCTGCGAACGCAGATGGGCCTCGATGAGCCGCTCCTCTGGCGCTACCTGCATTGGGCCGGCGGCCTGCTGATGGGCGATTTCGGACGCTCCTACACCTATTCCTCGCCGGTGGCCGACCTCATTCGCGAACGGCTGATCGTTTCCCTGCCGCTTGCGCTGATGTCGCTGGTTCTATCGACCATTATCGCGCTGCCCGTCGGCATCTTCGCGGCTGCGCGCCGGGGTCGATTGCCGGACACGCTGTCTATGGGTACGGCACAACTCGGCATTGCTATTCCGAACTTCTGGTTCGCCCTTCTCCTGATCTACTTGTTTGCGGTCTGGCTGCAATGGCTGCCGGCCGGAGGCTTTCCGGGCTGGAGCGGTGGCATTTGGAACGGGATCAAGTCGCTGATCCTGCCAGCCATCGCACTCGCTCTACCACAAGCCGCGATCCTGGCCCGCGTCACGCGCTCAGCCCTGCTGGACGTGCTCGGTGAGGACTATATCCGCACCGCTCGTGCCAAGGGCCTGCCACGCGGTCGCGTATTGCGTCGTCATGCCCTGCGCAATGCGATGATCCCGGTGCTGACCATTCTCGGCCTGCAATTCGCCTTCCTGCTGGCCGGCACGATCATCATCGAGAACGTCTTCTATCTGCCTGGCCTTGGCCGCCTGATCTTCCAGGCCATCACTCAGCGGGACCTTATCGTGGTGGAAGGCGTCGTGATGCTGCTGGTCGCCTCGGTGATCGTGGTCAACATCCTGGTCGACCTCGCTTACGCAGTGGTTGATCCAAGGCTACGCGAGTCGGCATGAGCACCCTTCCGGCGCAAACCACTGCACCAAGCCAAAGCTTCCTGCACATGGCGCTCGGCAACCGCTCATTCGTGGTTGGCGCGTTCATCACGCTGGTCATTGCCGGCATGGCGCTGCTGTCGTTCATCTGGACGCCTTATCCGGTCACCGAACTGTCCGTGCTCAACAAGATGAAGGGGCTTTCAGCCGAGCACCTTTTCGGCACCGATCATTTTGGCCGCGATATCTTCTCGATGATCATGGTCGGCGCACGCGCCTCCATTGCCGTCGCGATCCTGGCCGTCGGCATCGGCATCATTATCGGCGTGCCACTCGGCTGTTATGCAGCGGCAAGTGGCGGCTGGGTCGATGAGACGCTCATGCGCGTCAATGACCTGGTTTTTGCCTTTCCCGCACTGCTTTCGGCCATCATGATCACCGCCATCTTCGGGCCGGGGGCGACCAATGCCATCATTGCGATCGGTATCTTCAACATTCCGGTTTTTGCCCGGGTAGCGCGGGCCGGCGCTCTTTCGATTTGGCCGCGCGAATTCATCTTGGCCGCACGTGCATCCGGCAAGAACAAGGTGCTGATCACCATCGAGCACATCTTGCCCAACATCGTCAGCCTCTTGCTGGTTCAGGGCACGATCCAGTTCGCGCTCGGCATTTTGGCCGAAGCCGGACTTTCGTACCTTGGTCTCGGCACACAGCCGCCCATGCCGTCATGGGGCCGCATGCTGTTTGATGCCCAGACCCGCATGATGAGCGCACCGCATTTGGCGATCTTTCCCGGCCTTGCCATCGTAATTACCGTTCTCGGCCTCAACCTGCTCGGCGATGGCGCGCGCGATATCCTCGACCCCCGGCTGAGGCGCGTTCGTTGAGCCTGCTTGAGATCGAAAAACTGACTTTGTCGATCGGCAATCTGCCGATCTTGGAAGGCATCGACCTCGCGCTCGAAAAGGGTGAGGTCATGGGCGTCGTAGGCGAGTCCGGGTCCGGCAAGTCGATGACAGCGCTGACCCTGATGCAGCTTCTGCCCTATGGCGCAAAAACCGGCGGTCGTCTTTCCTTCGACGGCAAGGATATTCTTCACGCTACAGAAGCCGAGATGCTGGCACTGCGTGGCGATGACATCGGCATGGTGTTCCAGGAGCCGATGACGGCTTTGAACCCCGTCAAGACGATCGGCGAGCAGGTCGCAGAAGGCATCCGCTGGCATACCAAGGCCAGCCGGGCCGATGCGGAAGCCCGTGCAGCCCGCATGCTCGATCGCGTCGGTCTGCCCCAATCCAAGTTCCCGCTGACACGCTATCCGCATCAACTGTCCGGCGGCCAGCGTCAGCGTGTGGTGATCGCAATTGCCTGCGCGTTGAAGCCGAAGCTGCTGGTGGCCGATGAGCCCACCACTGCACTCGACGTGGTTTTGCAGAAGCAAATTCTCGATCTCTTGCGCGATCTGGTTGACGAGCAAGGCATGGGCCTTCTGCTGATCAGCCATGATCTGGCCGTCGTCGCCGAGATGGCTGACCGCATCACCATTATGCGCTATGGCAAGGTGATCGACAGCGGCGAAACATCGGCCGTGCTGAAGGCAAAAGCGCATCCTTACACGGCGCAGCTCGCTGAAGCCTCTGCCCATGTGCCGGTAAACAGACGCAGCATATCGCCGTCTGTTCTGACGGGTAACATCGAACCAGCAACCGCGGCCCAGTCCTCATCAAACCTCGAGCATTCTGCTGCCGCGCAAGCCGCTAAAGAACGCCTTCCGGCCAAGGCCGGTTCACGTACAAAGCGCGATGCCACCTTGCCGCCGCTCCTCACCGTTCAGTCCGTCACCCGCGATTATGCTGGCCGGCGCACGGGTCTGTTTTCCCGCGAAAAGTCATTCCGCGCAGTTGATGACGTTAGCTTCACCGTGCGTTCTGGTCAGTCCGTTGCGCTTGTCGGCCGGTCCGGTTGCGGCAAGTCCACTCTGGCGCGGATGATCCTGGCGCTCGACCGCCCGTCTTCCGGCTCGATCACTTTCGACGGCCACCGGCTGGAAACAAGCAGGGATGCCGACCTGCGCGATGCCCGCCGCAACATGCAGGTCGTGTTTCAGGACCCCTACGGCTCCTTCAATCCACGCCACCGCGTCGAACGTCTGATCGCCGAGCCTCTGCATCTCCTGCAAACAAAGCCATCGCGCGACGAACGCCGTGATATGGTCGGTAAAGCGCTGGACCAGGTTGGCCTTTCCCCGGCAGACATGGACAAGTATCCGCATGAGTTCTCAGGCGGGCAACGCCAGCGCCTGTCGATCGCACGCGCCATCATCACTCGTCCGAAACTGATCGTTGCCGATGAGCCGGTGTCGGCGCTGGATGTCTCGATCCGCGCGCAGGTGCTGGATCTTTTCGCCGAACTAAACGAGCGTCTGGGCGTCGCCTATCTGTTTATCACGCATGACCTGACCGTGGCGCGCGCCATCACCGACGATGTGATGGTGATGCATGACGGCCGCATCGTTGAGAGCGGTGAAACCGGGGCAATCCTCGACCATCCCCAATCCGACGCCGCAAAAGCGCTGGTGGCTGCGGCACCCGATCTGAACAGGGCGCTCGCGGCCAGAGCTGGACGCATCAGCGCGGTGCGTTGACGATCTCGGACGGTTCAATCTCGAGCAGCTTTAGCGCACGGGCGAGAAGCTGGACTTCCTGCTTTTCCAGGTGATGATCGGCCTTGGCGATCTCGGCCATATGCCGCGCCAGCAACTGCTTCCGATCATGATCAAGACGGCGAAAGATCGCCAGAGACTGCGCGACGCTCGTTTCGTAGCCGTAGGTGCGAAGGTAATCCACGACATCATCGAGATCGGCTTCGTCGATGCCGAACGATCCCTGACAGATCCGACGCAAGGTCTCGAGTTCCGCATCGCTGATCTCGCCATCAGCCAGGATCATGCGGAAAAGCAGCAGGAGTTCTGCCGTGAGAATTGGATCTTCCGCTACCCGAGCGACGGCATCTTCGGCGCCGAACACCGACTTCAGTTTGTTGATAAGCCCCTGCGGCATCGTTTGCTCCAATCCCCATTATTCGTTCGGCCAAGCACAGCTCGCCGCGTATATCGCTGCTGGAGCGGCTATTGCCGAACTGTTCGATGTCTTATGCCTCAATCCGCTACGAGTTGCATCCTCATGCCTGAACTGACTTTTCACCTTCTGGCCATTCTTGCCATGACGGCCTTTGTGGCCGGCTTCATCGATTCCATTGCAGGTGGCGGAGGCCTCGTTGCCCTTCCGGCCTTGTTGCTGGCCGGTTTCCCGCCGGTTGAAGCGCTTGGCACCAACAAGCTGCAGGGGCTGTTCGGGTCGGCATCATCGACCATCGCTTATGCCCAGAAAGGCCATGTCGATTTGCGCAGTCAGCTGCCGGCGGCCGTTGCGTCTTGCATCGGCGGCATGTTCGGCGCTCTTCTGGCTGCCGTTCTGCCAGGCGAATGGCTGCAGCTGGTGTTGCCTTTTCTGCTAGTCGCGATCGCACTCTACTTCGCGCTCAAGCCTTCCATGGACGATGTCGACCGCGCGCAGCGTATGACACCGTTCTTGTTCAGCTTCACCGTGGTGCCGCTGATTGCCTTCTACGACGGCCTGTTCGGTCCGGGCACCGGATCCTTCTTCATGCTCGCCTTCGTGACATTGGCCGGCTACGGCCTGTTGAGGGCGACGGCGCATACCAAGCTGCTGAACTTTGCCTCCAACGTCGGTAGCTTCGGTGCTTTCGCGTTTGTTGGCGTGGTGGTGTGGAAGGCGGGCCTCGTCATGGGCGTGGCGCAGTTTCTCGGCGCGCGACTTGGCGCAACGCTTGCCATGCGGGTCGGATCGCGGCTCATCCGCCCGCTGCTGGTTGTCACTTGTGTGGCGCTGGCGATCAAGCTGATGCTCGACCAAAACAACCCGTTCCACACCTACCTGTTCGGTTAAGACCTTTATCGGCAAGGCTCTGAGCACGCGTTCGTACGAGCGGGTGATCGGATAATCACGTCTTGATATAGGCGGCCGTTCGGCGCTATCGACAGTGCCGAGAACCACTGGTCAAACGTTTGTTTGCTTGCGCGATCATGCACAGCCATTGTGCGCCGATGCGGATTGGAAGCATTCTGCCGAATGACTAGGATCGAACGAAAACACGCAGATTGGGAGGATGCCATGGACGCGGCGGTTGAAACGGAAACGGGTCAGTTCGAGCTGAACTCCGACCAGCGTGCCATTCAGGAAATGGTGCAGGCTTTCGCAGCCGATCGGGTTGCGCCGAATGCGCTGGCTTGGGATCGGCGCGGCTTCTTCCCAAGCGACGTGGTGCGCGAAACCGCAGCGCTGGGCCTTGGCGGCATCTACGTCAACGACGATGTCGGCGGTTCGGCACTGAGCCGGCTCGATGCCGTTCTGATCTTCGAGGCGCTCGCCACCGCCTGCCCTGCCTTCTCGTCTTTCATATCGATCCACAACATGGGCGCCTGGATGATCGATCGCTTCGGCGATGAAAGCCAGCGCCAGCGTTTCCTTCCCAAGCTCACCTCCATGGAATGGCTGGCAAGCTATGCGCTGACCGAGCCCGGCGCCGGTTCTGACGCCGCCGCACTGCGCACCAAGGCTGTTCGCTCGAGCGGCAATGGCGACAGCTATGTGCTGAACGGCACCAAGCAGTTCATCTCGGGCGCGGGCGAAAACGAGCTTTACGTCGTGATGGCGCGCACGGGCCAGGATGGTCCGAAGGGTGTCTCCACCTTCGTGATCGAAAAGGACACGCCTGGCCTTTCCTTCGGTCCGGAAGAACAGAAGATGGGCTGGAAAATGCAGCCGACACGCCAGGTTATCTTCACCGACTGCGAAGTGCCGGCCGAGAACGTCCTGAGTGGCGAAGGGGCAGGCTTCCGCATCGCCATGGCCGGCCTCGACGGTGGCCGTCTCAACATTGCCGCCTGTTCGCTGGGCGGCGCGCAATCGGCGCTCGACAAGGCGCTGACCTATGCGGGTGAACGCAAGGCATTCGGCCAGACCATCGACCGCTTTCAGTCGCTGCAGTTCAAGCTGGCTGACATGGAGACCGCGCTGCAAGCCGCGCGCATCTTCCTTTACACCGCCGCTTCGAAGCTCGACGCAAAGGCCCATGACGCTGGCAAGTGGTCTGCCATGGCCAAGCGGTTTGTGACCGACACCGGCTTCGACGTCGTCAACGACGCACTGCAGGTGCATGGCGGTTACGGGTATCTCCATGATTATGGCATCGAGAAGCTGGTGCGCGATCTGCGCGTCCACCAGATCCTCGAAGGCACGAACGAGATCATGCGCGTGATCATCGCGCGGAGTTTGATTGGGCGGTGAAGGGATTAGGGAAACGGGCCTGAAGACACTCTCCGCCCTCACCTTCACCTAATCCCATACTCACCTACTCACTTAACCGCTTCATTTCGGAGGAAGCCTCACCATGACCACCATTGCATTCATCGGCCTCGGCAATATGGGCAATCCCATGGCCGCCAACCTCGTGAAATCCGGCTACGACGTGCTTGGCTTCGACCTGGTGGACGACAACCTGAAGACGGCCGGAGCGAATGGCGTCAAGGTCGTGGGCGATGCGGCTTCGGCGGTGGCATCGGCAGACGTGGTCGTGACCATGCTGCCGGCCGGCAAGCATGTCGTCTCCGTCTACAACGACGTGGTCGCCAAAGCGAAGCCGGGCACGCTGTTCATCGACAGCTCTACCATCGACGTGGACTCCGCACGCCAGGCGCATGCGATTGCGGCCGAGAACAACATGCTTTCGGTGGATGCGCCGGTGTCGGGCGGCACGGTCGGCGCTCAGGCGGGCACCCTCACTTTCATGGCGGGCGGCGCCAAGGATGCGTTCGACAAGGCCGAACCGATCCTTGAGCGCATGGGCAAGCGCTCCGTGCATTGCGGCGATTCCGGCGCGGGCCAAGCAGCCAAGATCTGCAACAACATGATCCTCGGCGTGTCGATGATCGCGGCGGCAGAAGCCTTCGTGCTCGGCGAGAAACTCGGCCTGTCGCATCAGGCGCTGTTCGACGTGGCCTCCACGTCGTCAGGCCAGTGCTGGGCCATCACCACGAACTGCCCGGTTCCCGGTCCGGTGCCGACCTCGCCCGCCAATCGCGACTACAAGCCAGGCTTCGCCGCAGCGCTGATGCTCAAGGACCTGAAGCTTGCCCAGGAAGCGGCTGGATCATCCGGTGCCCAGACGCCACTGGGTGCACAGGCGGCTGAACTCTTCAGCCGCTTCGAAGCGCTCGGCCATGGCGGCGAGGACTTCTCGGGCATCATCAACTTCCTGCGCGACGATGCTGCAAAAACAACGGCCTGATCGCCGATAGGCTCAACTTAATCCGCATTTTAAGTTTTGCTTTAGGACTCCGTAACCAGGCAGTAACGATGTCCCTCTATAAGGATGTGCATGGCGGTCGAAACCACCGCCACCCGCTCCGGATCAGGTATTGCGTACCGGAGCAGTAAGCTTCGCTGTGTTCAGTTTGCGAAGTGCCAAGCGTTTCACTGGCAAAGCCGCGATCGCAGGAATGCGAACGCGGTTTTTGCCATTGGGCGTCCAGTTGACGTGCCGATCACGTCCTGTCTGCCACAAGTCAACCTCACCTAAGTCGCGCGAATGCGCGCACGCACGACACCCAGCAGCAAAAGCCCGGCGCTGAAAGATCCAAGCACGAGAGGCAGAGCGTGCGGACCAAGCCCCTGCATGAAGCCGCCTGACATCGGCGGTCCGGCAATCCCACCGAAGCCCCACATCATCGCAAAGGCCGCGTTGCCCGCAACCAGCATCGAACCGGAAAAGCGCTGGCCAAGTTCGACCACCGACATCGTGTACATTCCGTAGGAAAAGGCGCCCCAGAAGAAGATGGTCGGCCATTGGAACGGTGTGCCGAGAACAAGCGGCAGAAGGGCGCAACCGGTTGTCGCGAACAGGGCGCAAAGCACCATGACCGTTCGCGCGCTCAGCCGCTCAGCCAACAATCCGAGCGGGACCTGCAAAGCGACATTGCCAAAGAAATACACGGTCAGCAGCGTTGCCAGCGAATTCTCCCCAAGACCGATGGCTCGGCCATAGGTCGGAAACAAAGCCAGCATGGAGGTTTCCGTTGCCGCCGCCACCCAGACTGCGACCAGCAAGGTGGGTGCCGCCGGCAGGAAACGGCGAACCGTCCCCTGCTGCTCATCTTCATGGAACGGCGGCAGGCGTGATGCGGCAAGACGTACAAACAGGCCGCAGATCACGAAGGCTGAAAAGCCGAGGGCGAAAGGCAGCAAGCCACTGGTGCCGATCACCGCAAGCGTAGCCGGACCGCTGGCGAAGCCAAGGGAAATGATGGACGTATACGCACCCATGAAGCGCCCGCGCTGTTGCGGCGGCGCGAGCGACATCATCCAGACCTCGCTCAAGACGTAAAGCGGGATGACGCTCATCCCGAGCAGGAAGCGCAGCGGAAACCACAGCCACACATTCTGTGTCAGCCCGATCAGCGCGAACAGAACTGCGCATGTAAACGAACACAGCGTGACGGTCATGATGCCGCCCAGCCGCTTCACGATTGCGGGGATCTGTGTGGCTGCGATCATCATGCCCAGCGGCGACATGGCCGCCGACAGACCGATCATCGTGGGCGATACGCCCTGCCGCCCCAAGATGAAACTGAGCAGCGGGTAAGACAGTCCCTGCGCGATCGCAAACACAGAAACCGTGGCTGTTACTGCAGCGATCGCCAGCCAAGGGACAGGTGTCTTGGCGGCGGCCTCGGGCGCCAATTCGGGTCGCAACATCGGATACTAGCTCCCCATTCCATGGCAA
This sequence comes from Tianweitania aestuarii, assembly GCF_018457165.1. Taxonomy (GTDB): domain Bacteria; phylum Pseudomonadota; class Alphaproteobacteria; order Rhizobiales; family Rhizobiaceae; genus Tianweitania; species Tianweitania aestuarii. The sequence goes on from NZ_JAFMNX010000002.1 coordinate 144,656, forward strand.
TGCAGGTGAATTTGGAACGGCTAACGCAAGCGCGACTCGCTTGGCGTCGAAAGCCGAAAAAAGCGCAGCTAACATGGCACTTCATACGCCGCCATCGGAGCAGCGACACAATCCGGCGTCGGGACGATTTGTCCAAGGGAGGGGTCGGCCGACGATTAGCGCTACAACAGACGTGCGCATGTCGCTTTGCTGGCGCTTTTGGTCGTCGGCCTGTCACATCTGATTTGCCAGTGGGGCCATGATACTGGTGCGATTCCGCTTACCGAGACCGTGCCATGACCGATCTTCCCCTGCTCAGCGATCTTGCGCCATTGACCGATCGGCTGCGGCGCGGCGGCGGTCGCGCCGGCAAGCGCATCGGTGGGGCAAGTGCCTTTGAGCAGCCCGCTTTCCGACAGCTGAAGATCCCTTTTACGCCGACCCGCATCGTCTCAGACGACGAGCTGGAATCGATCCACCTCGCCTCGCTTCGCGTGCTGAAGGAGATCGGTGTCGATGTGCTGCATGAAGGTGCCAAGCAGATCATGAAGGAGCACGGCGCGGATGTGGAGCCAGGCTCTGACCGCGTGCGTTTCGACGCCGACCTGATCCTCGACCTGATCGCCCATGCGCCTTCCGAGTTCACACTGCATGCGCGCAACCCCGCGCATAACGTCACCTTCGGCGGCAACAACATCGTTTTTGCGATGGTGGCTTCCGCACCGAACTGCTCGGACATTGATCGCGGGCGGCGGCCCGGCAATCAGGAAGACTACCGCAACTTCCTGCGGTTGGCGCAGATGCACAACATCATCCATCTCACCGGCGGTTACCCGGTAGAGCCGATCGACATCCACCCATCGGTGCGCCACCTCGAATGCATCCGCGATCTGGCTGTTCTGACCGACAAGGTCTTCCACATCTATTCGCTGGGCAAGGAGCGCAACGTCGACGGCATAGAGCTGGCGCGCATTGCCCGCGGGATCAGCCGCGAGCAGCTGGAGCGTGAGCCTTCCGTCTTCACCATCATCAACACCAATTCGCCCCTGAAGCTCGACATTCCGATGATGGAAGGCATCATCCAGATGGCCTCGGCCGGTCAGGTCGTGGTGGTAACGCCCTTCACCCTGTCGGGGGCGATGGCCCCGGTTACGATCGGAGGAGCGCTTGTGCAGCAAAATGCGGAAGCGCTGGCCGGTCTTGCCTTCGCCCAGATGGTGAAAAAGGGCGCGCCGGTGGCCTATGGCGGCTTCACCTCGAATGTCGACATGAAGTCGGGCGCGCCGGCATTCGGTACGCCCGAATACATGAAAGCCCAGAGCGTCGGCGGGCAACTGGCACGACGCTACAACATCCCCTACCGTACCTCGAACACCTGCGCCGCCAACGCCATGGATGCGCAGGCCGCTTATGAAAGTGTGTTCTCGCTGTGGGGCGCGATCCAGGGCGGCGGCAACTTCATGATGCATGCGGCCGGCTGGCTCGAAGGCGGCTTGCGCGCGTCCTTCGAGAAGGTCATCCTCGACATCGATCTCCTGCAAATGGTGGCCGAATATCTGACCCCGCTTGATCTTTCAGAGGATGCTCTGGCGGTGGATGCGATCCGCGATGTGGGCCCGGGCGGGCACTTCTTCGGCACGCCGCACACCCAATCTCGCTACAAGAATGCCTTCTACTCGCCGGTTCTGTCGGATTGGCGCAACTACGAAAGCTGGGCGGAAGCCGGCAGCCCAACGGCGCTCGACAAGGCGAACCGTGTGTTCAAAGAACGCCTTGCCGTCTACGAACAGCCACCCATGGACCCCTCCATCCGCGAAGAGCTCGATGCTTTTGTGGACAAGCGCCGCGCCGAGGGCGGCGCGCCGACCGACTTTTGATTCAAAGCTTCAATCACCTGACTCAAACTCTGATCGCACGGACGTAAATTCATGAAATCCCATGTCAAAGCGGTTGTCATCGGCGGCGGCGTCGTCGGCTGTTCGGTGCTTTATCACCTGGCCCGCGCCGGCTGGACCGATGTGATGCTGATCGAGCGTTCGGAGCTAACGTCAGGCTCTTCCTGGCATGCGGCAGGCGGCTTCCACACGCTGAACGGCGACCCGAACGTCGCCAAGCTGCAGGCCTATACGGTGCAGCTCTATAAAGAGCTGGAGGAGATTTCCGGCCAATCCTGCGGCTTGCATCTGACCGGCGGCGCGATGGTGGCTGACAGCCCCGAGCGCATGGATTTCCTGCGTCTCGGCCACGCCAAAGGCCGCTATCTCGGTATGGATACCGAGCTGATCACGCCTTCGGAAGTGAAGGCGATGTTCCCCTTGATGGACGAAAAGAACTTCGTCGGCGCGATGTGGGATCCGGTCGAAGGCCATCTCGACCCCTCCGGCACGACCCACGCCTATGCCAAGGCCGCTCAGAAACTGGGCGCCGAGATCGTGCTGCGCAACCCGGTGACCGAACTGACGCAGGATGCCGACGGCACCTGGAATGTGGTGACGGTGAACGGCACGGTGCGCTGCGAGCATGTGGTGAACTGCGGCGGGCTGTGGGCGCGCGAGGTCGGCCGCATGGTCGGTGTCGAACTGCCGCTCTTGGCCATGGAGCACATGTATCTTCTGACGGAAGACATCCCGGAAGTCATGGAGTTCAACAAATCCACGGGTCGCGAGATGATCGGCGTGATGGATTTCAAAGGTGAAATCTACACCCGGCAGGAGCGCAACGGCGTTCTGCTCGGAACCTATGAGAAGGCTTGCAAACCTTGGTCTCCGGTCACCACACCTTGGGATTTCGGGCATGAATTGCTGCAGCCCGACATCGACCGCATTGCGCCTTCGCTGGAGGTTGGCTTCCGCCATTTTCCAGGCATCGAGAAAGCCGGCATCAAGCAGATCATCAACGGGCCCTTCACCTTTGCCCCCGACGGAAATCCGTTGGTTGGACCGGTGCAGGGCCTCACCAACTTCTGGTGCGCCTGCGCGGTCATGGCGGGCTTCAGCCAGGGCGGCGGCGTGGGATTGGCGTTGTCGAACTGGATGGTGAACGGCGATCCCGGTTTCGACGTCTGGGGCATGGATGTCGCGCGGTTCGGCGAGTGGGCGACGCTTCGCTACACCAATGCCAAGGTGCGCGAAAACTACTCACGCCGCTTCTCGATCCGCTTCCCCAACGAGGAGCTTCCCGCCGCACGACCTGCACAAACCACGCCGCTATTCGACGATATGGTAGCGCAGAATGCCGTAATGGGAGACAGCTGGGGCCTCGAAACACCGCTTTGGTTCGCGCCCGAAGGCACGGAACCGAAGGATATCGTTTCTTACCGCCGCTCCAACGATTTCAAGAACGTCGGAAACGAGGTTCGCGCGACGCGTGAACGGGTCGGCGTGACCGAGATCGCCAACTTCGCGAAGTATGAAGTGTCGGGTCCGGGTGCTCGGGCCTTCCTCGATCACCTCATGACCAACCGCATGCCCAAGCCCGGCCGCATCGTTTTGACGCCGATGTTGAACGAATTTGGCAAGCTGATCGGCGACTTCACGATCGCCAATATGGGCGCCAAGGCGGGAAGCGTGCGCTTCATGATCTGGGGCTCGTCGGCGGCGCAGAAATATCACATGCGCTGGTTCGAGCAGCGTCTGCCTGGTGATGGCTCGGTGCGCATCCATCGCTTCGATCAGACGCTGGTGGGTCTGGCGATTGCCGGACCGAAGAGCCAGGCGCTGCTGGCAAATCTGACGGATGTAGACGTGTCCACATCGGCCTTCCGCTTCATGGACTTCCGCGAGATGGCAGTTGGTGGCGCACCCTGCATGGTGAACCGCATCTCCTATACCGGCGATCTCGGCTACGAGATCTGGATGCAGCCGACCTATGAGCGGCTGGTTTACCAAGCGATCAAGGAGGCCGGCGAAGAGTTCGGCATCGCCGACTTCGGCATGCGGGCGCTGCTTTCCATGCGGTTGGAGAAGAACTTCCCCACCTGGTATCGCGAGCTGCGGCCGATCTACGGACCGTTCGAAGGCGGCATGGATCGCTTCGTGAAGCTGGAAAAGAACGACTTCATCGGCCGCGAAGCGGCTGCCAAGGAGAAGGCAGCGCTGGACGCCGGCCAACCGATGCTACGGCGTGTCTCGATGATCGTGGATGCGGTGGATGCCGACGTGATGGGCGATGAGCCGATCTGGGCGAAGATCGGCGACACCGACTACGGCACGGTCGAGAAACCGCATGGCTACGGCGCGCCACGCTTCGACAGCACGGGTGCAGCAATGCAGGCGACTGCCAAGTCGCCCTCTTCTGAAACGGATGGCGATGCGTCGGCGGTGCTCGGTCTGCGCGATGGTGACTGGCGTGTGGTGGGCTGGGTGACGTCGGGCGGCTACGCGCATTATGTTCAGGCGTCGCTGGCACAGGGCTATGTGCCCGCCGCTCTCGCGGAGAACGAAAGTGAAGACCTGTTCGAGATCGAAATTTTGGGCAAGCGCTGCAAGGCGCGGATCAATGTCGAACCACTGTTCGATCCGGCCGGGGAAAAGATGCGCGGTTAATGCCACGCATCTCAAGATAAGCCAAAGGCGAGATCATGGTGATCTCGCCTTCTTTATTCGTGTCAGTGCATCTGCTCTGGTTCGTTGTAGCCGCGCTCGGTTTCAGCCTTTTGCGAAACACGTTCGGCAGGCGTCAGGCGGCGTCGGCGGATCAGTGCAAACGCGATCAAGACGATGAGCACGATCGGACCGAGAACGACGGTTAGTGACCAAAGACTGGAAAAGCCGTCCATTACAATCTCCATGCAGGTTCTTGCTTAGGCAACCCGTGGACGCTCCGTAAGTTCCGCAGAGGTAATGCCGCTTTCCAAAAGCGCGGAACGCAGCTTTGGCTCGTGGCGCTCCAATGCCCTGGCCATGATGAAGGGCTGACCGGTGCGCTTGGCCGTCCAGCCGACCGGATGAAGCTTGGCAGCAGCTTCCGGCTCGAAGCGCTGGAACAGCGACCAGCTGCGGCAATCGCAGGCACAGACATCCGCTTCGCCCCGCGCAATCGCCAATCCGGATTCTCGATGCGCACCGCTGGCGCGAGCTTCGGAAAAGACATCGATGCCTTTGCCAAGGGCGTGCAGATCACGCATGGGGCTGACGTAGCCCGAAAGCGAATCTTCCGAATTATAGATGAAGCGTTTGCCGCGAAGGAGATCGAGCGGAACGATGGCATCAGTGCCTTCAGGCGCTTCAATCGGCGATCCCTCATCTTTGCGCATCAGGAATGCGCTCGAATACAGCGGGCCGGACCCACCCTCGAACGGCTCGTAATCGGACTGACCGACGACGAGCACATCCTCGCTCAATCCCAGCTCCATCGGTCCCCAGCATGTCTGGGCGAAGATCAGGTCGGGGCTGCGCCACAGAACGGCAAGATCGGCATCGCGCGTCAGTTCGTCCGGCGCATCGATGCCGTCTTGCCTCAGAAGGTCACGGATAGGCCGCCATTGCGCGTCCACCTCGTGGTGAACTTCGGGCCAGTCATACATCGGAAGAGCAGCAATCAAGGACATGCGCGCCTTTTCCGATTTTCCCGACACCGATGCAATGGCGCGGCCGCTATTCTTTCGCTGGCTGAGCCGGCACCGGAGCCGTACCCGCGCCATGAACCGAACGCGCACGGATGCGGGGACGGAAAGCGCGGCCGAGCTCCGGCGACCGGCGCAGGAATGGATGGATCACCGGTTCCTTGGCCTTGAAGGCATAGGCTTTCACCAGCGCGAAGTAGTTCGGGAAGACATAGCCGTTGTTCATGCGCTGCCATTCTTCACGACGCGCAGCATAAAGCGCCGGCAGCTTGTACCAGGCGGCGGTCGGGTTCTTGTGATGCACCAGATGCAGGTTGTTGTTGAGGAACAACAGTGCCAGCGGCGAACGTTCGATGATCACCGTGCGCCCATCCGGCCGCTCCGACCATTGATGCTCGGCAAAGGTCCGGATGGCGACGAAGGATTGGCCGAGCCAGACCGGTACAAGCACATAGAGCCAGAGCGGCATGCCGAAGCCGACCTGCACGATAGGCAGCACGATGACGAGACCGATCAGGTGATGCCGCCAGGCCTTTTGCGCCGCCTTGTCGCCGGCAGCCAAAAGCTTCAGGTCCGTTGCAAGAAAGGCAACATTCGCCAGCACCGGGCCAAGCACGAAGCGGCCGACCATCGTGTTGTTCACGGAAAGCAGCATCTGCAGGGCGCGCGGCAGGTTCCGATGCTGCCAAAGAGCCCGGTAATAGCTTTCGGGATCGTCGAACGGATCGGTCAGGTTCTCATCGGCATGATGCTGCAGATGCAGCGTCTTGAACCGGCGGTATGGATAGATCAGGCCGATCGGCAGGCCGACGAGGATCTCGTTCCAGATCGCTTTTCGCGTCGGATGTCCGTGGCTCGCTTCGTGCATCAACGAGGATTGCATGGCGACGGCCAGCGCCAGAACCAGCAGGGCGGCAACGGGTTGGTCCTGCCACAGCATCCAGCCGGCAAGGAACCAGACGCCGTAACAGCCGACGATCAAGGCCAGGGTCGGCCACTCGATTTTGGACGCACGTTTCCGCGCGGCAGATGGGCTGCTCGCCATGAACTTCTCTCAAATTAGCTTGGAAGTCCCCCGACTCCCTGACACTAAACTGTCAGCAGGTTTGCTGCGCTGCAACGCGCGTTTTGCGCACAAAGGTTTATTCTGCGCAGCGAAAATCCCGTTTGTTGCGCAAAGTGCGCATCATGTTCTAAACTGCCACATATGGACAAGCGTGACCTCTCTGCCCTCTTCCGTGAGCGTTTGAAGATCCTGCTTCAGCGCTCGAGCCTCAACCAGTCCGCTTTTGCCGCCAAGGTCGGGCTGGACCGCTCGGCGCTGTCCCAGCTCATGTCGGGCGCAACGACGCGGCTTCCGCGCGCTGAAACGCTTTTGAACATCGCGGCCGAGCACAAGGTTTCGCTCGATTGGCTGATGGGGCTGAGCCAGGACGAAGGAGCGACGGGCGAGCTGCGCGTCAACATGGAGATGGAAGAAGGTCTCGGCGGCAATGATCGCGCGCTGCTTGCCCGCTGGCATGCGGAAGCGGCAGGCACCAAGATCCGCTATGTGCCGGCTGGCATGCCCGACCTTCTGCGCACCGAAGCGCTGATCGCCTATGAATCCTCGCGCACGCATCGCAACAGCGAGATCCAGATCGATGAAACGCTATCGCGCCTGGATTACAACCGCCGACCGGAAACAGACATGGAAGTCTGCATGCCCCGGCACACGCTCGAGATCTTCGCGCGCGGCATGGGCATGTGGACGGACTTCCCAGCGCCCGAGCGCAAGGCGCAGCTGGCCCATATGGCGCGGCTGCTCGACGATCTTTATCCAAGCTTCCGGCTATTTCTTTATGACGGGCTCGAGCGTTACTCGATACCTTATACCGTGTTCGGATCGATCCGGGCGGCGATCTATGTTGGCGACATGTATCTGGTGCTCAATGCCACAGAGCCGGTGCGCACGCTGACGCGCCACTTCGATACGCTGATCCGCTCGGCACAGGTCCATGCCCATGAAGCGGCGGGCTTCGCGCGTTCGCTGCACGACCAGCTTGCTTGACCGGACATAAAGATTTCTTTATGTCTTCTTCAACCTCAAGACATCGGAGACCATCATGGCCAATCCGCTCGATACACTGATCGCGGAAAAGGGCGTTCTGCTTGCCGACGGCGCAACAGGCACGAACCTTTTCAACATGGGTCTGGAATCCGGCGAAGCACCGGAACTGTGGAACGAGACACAGCCGGAAAAGATCGCCGACCTGCATCAGGGCTTCGTGGATGCGGGCGCCGATATCATCCTCACCAACTCTTTCGGTGGCACGCGTCACCGTTTGAAGCTGCATCACGCGCAGGACCGTGTGCATGAACTCAACAAGCAGGCGGGGCTGATCGCGCGTTCGGTTGCCGAAAAGGCCGGTCGCCCGGTGATCGTTGCCGGTTCGGTCGGGCCGACGGGCGAATTGCTCGAGCCGCTTGGCGCGTTGACCTATGACCAGGCCGTCGAAGCCTTCGTAGAACAGCTGGAAGGCCTGAAGGCGGGCGGCGTGGACGTAGCGTGGATCGAAACCATGTCGGCACCGGCGGAAGCACGGGCGGCGGCAGACGCGGCCATCAAGGTCGGCCTGCCCTATACCTACACCGTGTCCTTCGACACGGCCGGCCGCTCCATGATGGGCCTGCACCCCAAGGACATTCACGGCGTGGCGGACGGACTTGCACAGGCACCGGAAGCGGTCGGCGCCAATTGCGGCGTTGGTGCCTCCGACATCCTGTCTTCGCTGCTGGACATGACCGCTGCGCGCCCCGACGCCAAGATCATCGTGAAGGGCAATTGCGGCATTCCCGAATTCCACGGCACCGACATCCATTATTCCGGCACGCCGGAGCTGATGGCGGATTATGCGCGTCTTGCCATGGACGCTGGTGCAACGATCATCGGCGGGTGCTGCGGGACGTCCTTCGGCCACCTGAAGGCGATGCGTGACGCCATCGACGGGCACAGCAAAGCCGAGCGTCCCACGGTGGAAACGATCACCAGCCGCATCGGGCCGCTTCGCAACAAGCAGGCCGATGAAAGTGGCGCCGCATCCGGCAATGAAGGCGGCCGCCGTCGCCGCCGTGGCTAAAGATTAAGGAACGGCAGCGACAAAGGGCCGTTAAGCTCCGCAAAAGGCGGAGACATTCATGGAACAACACATCGCATCGGCAGCGCATGCAAGCCGGCCCTGGATCAAACCAATGGCGCGTGTCGGCTATACCGCACGCGGCATGGTTTACATGGTGATCGGCTGGCTCGCCCTTCTTTCGGGGCTGGGAGGCGGCGGTGGAACAACCGATTCCAAAGGCGCGGTTCAGACGCTGATGGCCAGCGGTCCCGGTTTGGTGATCGCGATCATCCTGATCCTCGGCCTGTTGTCCTATGCGCTGTGGCGGTTCATCCAGGCCGCACTCGATCCCGACGATCACGGGCTGTCGGCCAAGGGCACGGCGATCCGCATCGGCCTGGCGGCGTCGGGCATCACCTATCTCGGTTTGACCGCCTATACGTTCTCACTGTGGCGCGGCTCGGCTTCGGGCGGTGAAGGCGGCGCGGGTGCGTTTTCCGACTGGGTCACGGGTATTATCGGCGGAACGGCAGCGGCATTCGCGCTCGCCGCAATCCTGGCCGGTGTCGCGATCGCGCATTTCATCAAGGCGTGGAAGCGCGGCTATGAAAAGTATATGGAGCTCGATGAGGACACCAAGACGAAGATCGCGCCCGTTGCCGTGACCGGCCTGGTGGCACGCGGTTCGATCTTTGTCGTGCTAGCCGTTCTGCTGTTTTATCACGGTTCACTTGCGGGCGAAGGCAAGCCCGGCACAGAAGATGCGCTCAACTTTATCCACGAATTGCCATTCGGCAGCGTGCTGCTGATCGCCGTTGCGGTCGGGCTGATCGCCTTTGCGCTTTATTCCTTTGCTGAAGCCGCATGGCGCAGGGTGGATCCAGTCGACGCCTGACCAGACTTCGGGCGGGCGCGATCGACGCGCCCTGCCCTTGGTTTGACGTAGAGCTTCAGCTGGCGCTGGCGTCGGTATCCAACGTCTCGTTGAACAAGGTCAGCATACGCGTCCAGGCACGCTGGGCGCCTTGAGGGTCATAGATGTCGTGGTCCGACACGGCCCAGCCATGCTGCATGCCGACATAATTTTCGATGATGTGATCGACTTCCGCTTCGCGTAGCGCTAGCGCGAGCTTGGCGGACTGTTCCGGCGGGAAGCTCTTGTCGACGCCGGCCGAGCCGACATAAACGCGACCCTTGATCTTGTTGGCTGCCTTGTGCGGGCTGTCTTCGGCGTCGCTCGCAAGATTGCCACCGTGGAAGCTCGCAGCGGCCACGATGCGATCGGGACAATGCGCCGCAGCGTTGAGCGCCCGCGGACCGCCCATGCAGTAGCCGACAGCGCCGACCCGCGTCACGCCCTCGCCTTCCAGCGTTTGAAGAAACGCAGCCGTATCGCTGATCGTCATGGCCTGCGTGGTGCCGCTCATGATGCCGCGCAATTCCTTGGCGGTGTCCTCGTTCTTGAACGCAGTCTTGGCGTCGAACGGACCATAAGGCGCATTGCGGTAGAACAGATCGGGGATCAGGGTGACATAGCCGGCATTGGCCAGGATCTCGCCTATCTCGCTCATCGCCGGACGCAGGCCGAAGGCGTCCATGTAAACGATGACGCCGGTCTTCAGCGTTTCAGGACGGGTGTCGGGTCGAAACAGCCAGGCACCGGCCTCGCCATCGGCGGTCTTGATCTTGAGTTCGCTAAACGGCATCGGCCTCTCCTTGGTTTCGAACCAGTCTAAATAGCAAAAAGCCGCATCGCGGCGAGCGCGATGCGGCTTTTGTTGAAGCGTCGTTGCAGCTTATTCGGCTGCCTGGGTCGGTACGCCGCGCTCGGTCTGCTCGGCAGTTGCGTTGGAGCCGCCCGACTGCGTGTCCATCTGGCTGCTGCTGCCACCCGTGCTCGTGCAAGCTGCGGTTGCGAGCATCATTACGGCGATGGCGGCGCTGGAAAGAATCTTCTTCATGATCAGGTCCCTTGAATATCTGGAGTAAAAAACATGGTCGTCGCAGCTACAATCATCCCGAGGCGCTGCGGTTCCCATAATGTGGCAGAATCTTGATTACGCTCCTGACAAATCGCTCAACCGAGACGCAGAACGAGAAAGCGCGCATGGCTTGAACAGCCACGCGCGCTTGTTTCGTCACTTCGGTCCGGAGAAGGCGCTTCTCCAGACTTCCTTGTGGATCAGTCCAGCCACTTTAGCCCGGCTGTCATCGGGCTCCTTTCAAGTGAAGGCGTCCGGCATGGACTCCTTCTTCCTGGCGATGAAGTCGTTGAGCCCGTCGGCGATACCCTGATCGAGATGCGGCGCCTCGTAGCTTTCGAGCCAGCGGCGCGCCAACTCGTTTGCGCGCTGCGGCGCCGTCTTCTCGCCTTCTGCCAGCCACTGCTCGTAGGAATTGTTGTCGGCGATGGAGGAGCGATAAAACGCGGACTGGAAGTTCGCCTGGGTGTGGTCGCAACCGAGATAATGGCTGCCGGGACCGACCTGGCGGATCGCATCCATGGCTTGGCCGTTTTCACTGAGATCGACGCCCTCTGCGAGCTTCTGCGCCATGCCGAGCTGATCCACGTCCATCATGAACTTCTCATAGCAGGACGCCAGACCGCCTTCGAGCCAGCCTGCCGAATGCAGCACGAAGTTGGTGCCGGCCAGCAGCGTGGAGTTCAGCGTGTTGGCGCTTTCATAAGCCGCCTGCGCATCCGGAACCTTCGAAGCGCAGAGCGAGCCGCCGGTGCGGAACGGCAGACCGAGACGCCGCGCGAGCTGCGCCGCGCCGTAAGACACCAGCGAGGGTTCCGGCGTACCGAAGGTCGGCGCGCCCGACTGCATGGAGATGGAGGATGCGAAGGTGCCGAACAGAACCGGCGCGCCGGGACGAACCAGCTGCGTGAAGGATGCGCCGGCGAGAACCTCGGCCAGAACCTGCGTCAGCGTGCCGGCAACCGTTACCGGGCTCATGGCGCCGGCCAGAATGAACGGCGTGACGATGCAAGCCTGGTTGTTGCGGGCATAGACCTTGGCCGCGCCCAGCATGGTCTCGTCGAACACCATCGGCGAGTTGGCATTGATCAGGTTGATGATGACGGTGTTCTCGTCAACGAACTTGTCGCCAAACAGGATCTTCGCCATCGACACCGTGTCTTCCGCACGCTCCGGCGCGGTGACGGAGCCCATGAAGGGCTTGTCAGACAGGGTCATGTGGGCATGCACCATGTCGAGATGGCGCTTGTTGACCGGGACGTCGACGGGCTCGCAGACCGTGCCGCCCGAATGGTGGATCGACGGTGCGAGGTAAGCGAGCTTCACGAAGTTGCGGAAATCCTCGATCGTCGCATAGCGGCGATTGCCTTCGAGGTCGCGAACGAAGGGCGGGCCATAAACGGGAGCGAACACCGTCGCATTGCCGCCGATCTGCACCGAGCGTTCTGGATTGCGGGCATGCTGTGTGAACTGTGACGGAGCGGTCTTCAACAGCGAGCGACACAGGCCGCGCGGGAAATGAACGCGCTCGCCCTTCACATCGGCGCCCGCTTCCTTCCACATGGCGAGCGCTTCGGCATCGTCACGAAACTCGATGCCGATCTCTTCGAGCACCGTGTCCGCATTACGCTCGATCAGCGCCAGGCCTTCCTCGTTGAGGACCTCGAAGCTGTTGATCTTGCGCTTGATGTAAGTGAGCTGGGTGCCTGGTCCGCCACCGGTGCGGGCTGCGCGACGCGCTGCCGCTCCGCCGCTTGCACCGCGTCCCCGACGACCGCCGCCGGCAGCCGCATCCTGATCAGCCGCAACTGTATCGCTCATCTTTCGCTTTCCTGAACTCGAAAACCGGGGCACCCTGAAGAACCGGCTCATAGACCTTTCCGGTGATGGTAGTCGAGCACCCCTGACGAAACGGTTTGGCTGCGCCAGCACGTGTCGCAAAATCGACAAGACTTTCAATCAGATTTCAGTCGCTTTCTTCTCGACGCGCGTCGCAAAATGACTATGCGTAAGCCGCACTTTGCGGAATAGACTATGCAAGACTGCCTCGCTCGACCAAAGAGCGCCGCATGCCTGGGAGCACAGAATGTCTGACGACGAAATCATCCTGTCCGAGCTTTCCGACGACGAACTCGTTCAGCAGATGCATGACGACCTTTACGATGGCCTCAAGGAGGAAATCGAGGAAGGCACCAACATCCTGCTGGAACGCGGCTGGGAGCCTTACAAGGTCCTGACCGAAGCGCTGGTGGAAGGCATGCGAATCGTGGGCGAGGATTTCCGCGATGGCATCCTGTTCGTGCCGGAAGTGCTTCTGTCGGCCAACGCGATGAAGGCCGGCATGTTCATCCTGCGCCCGCTTCTGGCCGCCACCAACGCGCCGAAGCAGGGCAAGCTCGTGATCGGCACCGTGAAGGGCGACATTCACGACATCGGCAAGAATCTCGTCGGCATGATGATGGAAGGTGCTGGCTTCGACGTGGTCGATCTCGGCATCAACAATCCGGTCGAGAACTACCTCAACGCGATCGAAGAGCATCAGCCGGACCTGATCGGCATGTCCGCCCTGCTCACCACGACCATGCCCTACATGAAGGTGGTGATCGACACGATGAAGGAAAAGGGCATTCGCGACGACTATGTCGTGCTGGTTGGCGGCGCGCCGCTGAACGAAGAGTTCGGCAAGGCTGTCGGCGCCGATGCATACTGCCGCGATGCGGCAGTGGCCGTGGAAACGGCCAAGCAGTTCATGAAACGCAAGCACAACGTCCACGCTTCGGCCTGAGCTGATCGAAGGCATCCAGACAAAACAAAGGCCGCGATCGAAATCGCGGCCTTTGTTTTAGATGAACCGGCGGCGGCGGATCTCGCGGCGTCCGGTTCGGGCTTTACTTACTGCGCAGCGTTCGAAACGTTGCGGCCAGCCGACTGCGTGGCGTTCACAGTGTTAGCAGTATCCGCACCCACACCGCGGATGGTGTTGGCACATGCAGCGGACATAAGCGCGGCGGCCAGAACAGCGATGGTAGCAAAGCGCGACTTGGTCATTTATCGTCCCTCAGTTGTTTCAGCTCAAAAACGACAAACAAGCCGACTTGTTCCCATGCGTCAGCGAAGAATCAGAAATAAAGTAGAAGCTGTTTCGAGCGAGGTGGCCGAGGGCTCACTTCCGGTCGCTGAACGCCTTCTGGTGATCGCCTGCGGCGCGATCGCGCGCGAGGTTCTGGCCGTCACGAAGCTGAACAAGCTTGCGGGTGTGGATCTCACCTGCCTGCCGGCTATCTGGCACGTTTACCCCGCAAAGATCGCACCGGCCATGCGCGAGCAGATAAGCCTGGCGCGGGAAAAGGGCTACCGCCGCATTCTTATCGGCTATGCCGAATGCGGCACCCAAGGCGAGTTGGACAAGATCTGCGAAGAAGAAGGCATCGAGCGCATCGAAGGCCCGCATTGTTACGCGTTCTTCAGCGGCAATAACCGCTTCATGGCCAGCACCGAAACCGAGTTCACCGCGTTTTACCTCACCGACCTGATCACGCGCCAGTTCGAAGCCTTCGTGATCGAGCCGCTGAAGCTGGACAAGCATCCCGAACTTCGCGACATGGTGTTCGGGAACTACACCAAGGTCGTTTATCTCGCGCAGACAGATGATCCCGCCCTGCAGGAAAAAGCCAGATGGGCGGCCGATTATCTCGGGCTGGAATACGAGTATCGCTTTACCGGCTACGGTGACCTGGAACCAGCCCTGCAACGCGCTGCAGCAGTATCCTCTGCGCCAAGCCTGTGAGGATCGATTGGCCGGAAGGATGAAAGGACAATCATGATTCGTCGACTGTTTTTCGCCCTTGGTCTTATCGGGCTCGCAGCCTCTGTTGCCCAGGCTGATGGCGCCATCACCCGCATCATCACCAAGCAGGATGCAGCACGGCTGCAGAACTACGAGATAACCCGCAAGACCGCTCTCACCGATGCGCGGGAAAACGGCGACAAGCAGGACATCGACATCATCAACACCGTGATTACCGAACGGTTGGCGCGTTTTGCCGGCTTCGATATGACCGGCGACTGGCAGTGCCGCACGATCAAGCTCGGCGGTGATCCTGCTGCCGTTGTGTATGGCTGGTTTAAGTGCCGCGTAACCGATGACGGCGCGGGCTGGTTTCTGAACAAGACCAGCGGATCACAACGCACACAGGGCCGGTTCTACGACGACAGCGACCACCGGTTGATCTATCTCGGCACGCAATTCGTGGCCGGCGAACAGCCAAAGCGCTATAAAACGGACGCAAAGGCCGATCAGGTCGGTTATGCCTTTCGAACGGCAAAGGGTTTTCGGATCGAGTTTCCCGAACCTGCGTTTGAATCGAAGCTCGATATTCTTGAATTGCGTCGATGATGCACGCGGGATTGTCGTGAACCTCTGCCATGATCCCTTTTACGGGGCTGGCCCGCTGCATTCCAGGAACCCACACGCCTCATGATTGAAGACCCCGCCTTCGGGCCACACACGACCGAGGCTCCACAGATCAAGCTGGAAGAAGAAGAAGCGCTGCCGCCGCGCTTGTCACAGGTTTTTCAGTCGCTCGCCGATAACGCCAACGGCCCCGTCACCGTGCGCCAGATCCGCGACGCGTTGGGAGATCGCAGCTTCGCCACCCTTCTCATCTTCTTTGCCGCCATCAACTTGTTGCCCTTGCCGCCCGGCACCACCCTCGTGCTCGGCATGCCGCTGATGATCGTTTCGGCGCAGATGGTGTGGGGCCGCAAGATCGCCTGGCTGCCGGAATTCATTCTCGTGCGCTCCGTTCAGGCCGAGCAGTTTCGTGCGCTGGCCGAACGCTTCATTCCCCGTCTTGTTTGGCTCGAGCGCTGGATCAAGCCGCGTGTCTGGCCCCTGCCCGATCGCTACGACGAGCGCGTCATCGGCCTGCTTGCGCTCGTGATGGGCACGCTCGTGACCCTGCCGATCCCGCTCGGCAACTGGTTCCCCGCCTTGACCATCGCCCTCGCGGCTCTGGCCCTATCCGAGCGCGATGGTGTTTTGCTCGGCGTGGCCTGCGCAGCGGGCGCATTTTCCGTTGTTCTGATCGTGGCGCTGGCCGGCACGGTCACCTATGCGCTGCAGGCTGTTTCAGCCTGGTTCTGGTAAAACCAGCCAAAGCCAGTCACGTCGCTTTTGAATGCGCCCACGTCGTCGCATAACAAGCGGCAGACAAGGACATACTGCAACGTCAACCCCAAGACGCAGAGGGCGTAAAGCATGGCCGATTTGGTCGTCGTTTATTGGCGGGACATTCCCGCACAGGTCATCGTCAAGAAAGGCCGGCAGAGCGCCAAACGCGAACTGTCGCTGCGCTTTACCGAGGCCATCGATATGTGCGCCATGCGCACCGGTGCCGGCGATACCGATGCTTATCTGGCCGACTGGCGGCGCGCCACGCCCGAGCCCGTTTCCGACGATCTGGAAGCGGAGGCCGATAAGGCGATGGCGCATCTGGAACAGGAATATTCCCGTGAAAAGCTCGTCGCCTTGGTGAAGGCGGGCGGGCGCAGCGACGGCTAGCCGAAGGAGGCTTGGCAATGATTCACATACCCGCATCCATTGAGATCGTGCCCAAACAGGCACTCGAATCAGCCGAGCTTCCCGGTCTCTTTCCAGCCGGCACACGCGTTTACATCACCGATATCGGCACCGACACGATCGACGATCTGACGGCAGCGGCCAAGCGCGTCGGCGAACTGGGTTACACGCCGGTGCCGCATTTCGCCTGCCGCCGGCTGACCACGCGCGCTTCCCTCGAAGACCGCGTGATGCGCGCGGTGAACGAAGCCGGCGTCAGCGACGTGCTGGTGATCGGCGGCGGATTGGACAAGCCGGCCGGCGAATTCGCTTCCGCCATGGAGGTGCTGAACACCGGCGTGTTCGAGCGCAACGGCATCAAGGCCATGGGCGTGGCCGGCCATCCTGAAGGCAGCCCCGACTTTTCCATCGATTCCGCCATGCAGGCGCTACGCGACAAGCAGGCTTACGCCGATCGTACGGGGATCGACGTACGCATCGTGACCCAGTTCGGTTTCGATCCCGCCAAGTTCATCGGCTGGGCCGACAGTCTGCACGCCGAAGGCATTAACCTGCCGGTCCACCTCGGTGTCGCTGGTCCGGCCAAGTTCCCCACCCTCATCAAATATGCGGCCATGTGCGGCGTCGGCAATTCGATCGACTTCCTCAAGCGCAACGCCATGTCGCTGACCGCGCTTGCCGTGGGCCACAACCCGGAAGAAGTTGTCGGTCCGATCGAAGCCAGTTCGCAGCGACCGAGTTCGCCCATCACCCAGATCCACGTCTTTCCGTTCGGCGGGTTGAAGAAATCGACCGAATGGCTTATCAAACGCGGATCTTGGGATATAAACACATCTGCATATCCTTCTGCACTGTTTGCTTAACCGAAACCGATCACCAAAGGCCATCACACACATGACCCGCACGATCGTCGCTTCCGCGACCCGAGAAATCGTTATCGGCTTCGACCAGCCCTTCTGCGTTATCGGTGAACGCATCAACCCGACCGGCCGCAAGAAGCTGGCCGCGGAGATGGTTGCCGGCAACTTCGAGACCGTGATCAAGGACGCGCTGGAACAGGCTGCCGCCGGCGCCACCATGCTCGACGTCAATGCCGGCGTCACCGCTGTTGATCCGAACGCGACGGAGCCGGCGCTTCTGGTGCAGACGATGGAAATCGTGCAGGGCCTCGTCGATCTGCCGCTGTCGATCGACAGTTCGGTGACGGCTGCGATCGAGGCCGCGCTCAAGGTTGCCAAGGGTCGTCCACTGGTGAATTCCGTGACGGGCGAGGAAGAAAAACTCGAAGCCATCCTGCCGCTGGTGAAGAAGTACAACGTGCCGGTAGTCGCGATCTCAAACGACGAGACCGGCATCTCGATGGACCCGGATGTGCGCTTTGCGGTCGCCAAGAAGATCGTCGAGCGCTGCGCCGATTTCGGCATTCCCGCGCATGACGTGGTGGTCGATCCCCTCGTGATGCCGATCGGCGCGCTGGGCGATGCCGGCCGTCAGGTGTTCGCGCTGCTGCGCCGTTTGCGCGAGGAGCTCAAGGTCAACACGACCTGCGGCCTGTCGAATATCTCCTTCGGCCTGCCGCATCGCCATGGCATCAACGCGTCCTTCATCCCGATGGTGATCGGCGCCGGCATGACTTCGGCGATCATGAACCCTTGCCGTCCGCAGGAAATGGAAGCCGTGCGCGGCGCCAATGTTCTGGCCGGCACGGACGAGAACTGCACGACCTGGATCAAGACCTACAAGGACTACAAGCCAGGCGAACACGCCGCTCCTGCCCCTGTTGCCGTCAACACACCCGGCGCCGAAGGCTCCGCAGCCGGCGGACGGCGCCGCGGTGGACGCGAAGCGCGGACGAACCGGGGATAAACCAACCGGGCGCTTGATGAACCGGCCCTCTCAGGCTCTGCCTGTTGAGGGCCTTCTTGTTTGAAATGATGCTGCCATGACCGCTTCCGATCCTCTCGTCCTGTTCATGCCATCCGGCAAGCGCGGGAACTTTCCTGTCGGCACGACGGTGCTCGATGCCGCGCGCCAACTCGGCGTTTATGTCGAAAGCGTGTGCGGTGGGCGCGCCACCTGCGGACGGTGTCAGATCGAGGTACAGGAAGGCCATTTCGCCAAGCACAAGATCACCTCGTCAAACGACCACATTTCACCGAGAGGTGCGAAGGAAGAGCGCTACGATCGGGTGAAAGGCCTGCCGGAGCGGCGCCGCCTGTCCTGCTCTGCGACGATCGAGGGCGATCTGGTGGTGGACGTGCCGCAAGACACCGTCATCAACACGCAAACGATCCGGAAGGCCGCGAGCGACCGTCTTATCGAGCGCAATCCCGCCGTTCAGCTTTGTTATGTCGAGGTGGATGAGCCCGACATGCACAAGCCGCTGGGCGATCTCGACCGCTTGAAGGTCATGCTGGAAAAGGATTGGGGCTGGACCGATCTTCTCGTTTCGCAGCACCTCATGCCGGAAGTGCAGAAGATCCTGCGCAAGGGTGACTGGGGCGTCACGGCTGCCATTCATCGCGATCTTGAGACCTCGCGTCCAACCATGATCGCGCTGTGGCCCGGCCTCAAGAACGAAGCCTACGGCATTGCCTGCGATATCGGCTCCACCACGATCGCCATCCATCTGGTGTCGCTGCTGTCGGGCCGCGTCGTCGCCTCTTCCGGCACCTCGAACCCGCAGATTCGCTTCGGTGAGGATCTGATGAGCCGCGTGTCTTATGTGATGATGAACCCGGATGGCCGGGAAGCCATGACGGTTGCCGTGCGGCAAGCGATCAACGAGCTGATCACCAAGGTCTGCGCAGAAGGCAATGTCGATCGCAACGACATTCTGGATTCGGTTTTCGTTGCCAATCCGATCATGCACCACCTGTTCCTAGGCATCGATCCAACGGAACTCGGACAGGCGCCATTCGCGCTGGCTGTTTCCGGTGCGGTGCATAGCTGGGCGAGTGAAATCGACCTCGACATCAACCATGGTGCGCGCGTTTACATCCTGCCCTGCATCGCCGGCCATGTTGGCGCTGATGCCGCCGGCGCAACGCTGTCGGAAGGTCCGTACCGGCAAGACAAGATGATGTTGCTGGTGGATGTCGGCACCAATGCCGAGATCGTGCTGGGCAATCGTCAACGCGTTGTCGCGGCTTCGTCCCCGACCGGCCCGGCCTTTGAAGGCGCGGAGATTTCGTCCGGCCAGCGTGCGGCCCCTGGCGCGATCGAGCGCGTGCGCATCGACCCCGAAACGCTGGAGCCGACGTTCCGCGTCATCGGTTCGGACAAGTGGTCAGATGAGGACGGCTTTGCCCAGTCCATCGGAGCGATCGGCGTCACCGGAATCTGCGGCTCGGCGATCATCGAAGTCGTCGCGGAAATGTATCTGGCCGGCATTATCTCCGAAGACGGCGTGGTGGATGGCGCGATGGGAGAGCGCAGCGCGCGTATCCTGCCCAACGGCCGCACCTTCTCTTATCTCCTGCATGACGGCACGCCGCGCATCACGGTCACGCAAAACGACATTCGAGCCATCCAGCTCGCGAAATCCGCGCTTTATGCTGGCGTGAAGCTGTTGATGGAAAAGCAGGGCGTGACCCAAGTCGACACAATCAGCTTCGCTGGCGCCTTCGGCTCCTTTATCGATCCGAAATACGCGATGGTGCTGGGTCTGATCCCCGATTGCGATCTGAGCGAAGTGAAAGCCGTGGGCAATGCAGCCGGCACCGGCGCCCTCATGGCCCTGCTAAATCGCGACCATCGGCGCGAAATCGAGGCGACCGTGCAAAGGATCGAGAAGATCGAAACGGCGCTGGAGCCGAAGTTCCAGGAGCATTTCGTGCATGCCATGGCGCTGCCGAACAAGGTCGATCTTTTCCCTAAGCTGGCCGAGCAGGTTAAGCTGCCGCCGCGCAAGGTGCTTGCAGATGCAGCAAGCGATGGCGGCGGAGGACGTCGGCGCGGACGTGAGGGCCGGCGCGGACGCGACTAGGAAACTGGAACAGTCGCTTTCCCGATCAGCCGCTTGCCATCGCGCCCAACGAGGAATAGCTGGCACCCAATACTCACAATACGAGGCCGGTCATGAACATCCTGTCGATCCAGTCCTGGGTTTCCTATGGCCATGTCGGCAACGCCTCGGCGGTGTTTCCGCTCCAGCGCATGGGCATCGACGTGTGGGCGATCAACACTGTCCAGTTTTCCAACCACACCGGCTACGGCAAGTGGACGGGCCAGGTCTACACCGGCGAAGACGTGCGCGTGCTGATCGACGGCATCGCCGAGCGCGGCGCGCTTGAGCGCTGCAATGGCGTGTTGTCGGGCTATATGGGCGATGCCGGTATCGGTGAATCCATTCTCCACGCGGTGACACGCGTACGCGAAGCCAACCTCAACGCGCTTTATTGCTGCGATCCGGTGATCGGCGATGTGGGACGCGGTGTGTTCGTGCGCCCAGGCATTCCCGAATTCATGCGAGACCGTGCGGTCGCCGCCGCCGACATCGTCACGCCGAACCAGTTCGAGTTGGAGTACCTGTCGGGGGTCAAGGTCACGCGCAGCGCCGATCTCGTGAAGGCCATCAAGGCCGTTCATGCAATCGGGCCCAAGATCGTCATGGTCACAAGCGTGCAGCTCGACGATACGCCGGATGACGCCGTCGATATCGTGGTGTCGGCAGCATCCAGCCTGATGCGGGTTCGCACGCCGCTTCTGCCAATCGGCGTCAATGGCGCAGGCGATGCGATCGCCGCCTTGTTCTTCGGCAAGTTCCTGCAGGAACAATCGCCGGAAGCAGCGCTGGCCCATGCCGCCAGCGCAACACACGGGCTTTTAAAGCGTACCGCCGAAGCAGGGTCGCGCGAAATCCTGACGGTTGCGGCGCAAGACGAGTTCGTGACGCCCACCACGCGGTTTACAGTTGAACAAATCAACGTATAGACGCGGCTCTACCCTTCCAAAGGATATGCCATTGCTGCGTCGTCTCTATGACTGGACCCTGAGTCTGGCCCAACACCGGCACGCAACATCGGCATTGGGTGCCGTGTCCTTCGTTGAAAGCTCTTTCTTTCCGATCCCGCCGGACGCAATCCTGATCCCGATGGTGATCGCCCGGCGTTCGGCAGCCTGGCGCCTCGCCTTCATTTGCACGGTCATGTCGGTTCTGGGCGGCCTGTTCGGCTATTTGATCGGCGCTCTTTTGTTTGAACAGGTGGCGCAGCCGATCCTCAGCTTCTATGGCTATGCCGACAAGTTCGAGGAGTTCGCGTCGGCCTACAACGAATGGGGCGTCTGGATCGTCCTCATCGCCGGCCTGACGCCGTTCCCCTTCAAGGTCATCACGATCGCAAGCGGCGCCACCGGTCTGTCGCTGCCCGTGTTCATTCTGGCCAGCATCGTGGCCCGCGGGGCACGCTTCTTCATCGTCTCAGCGCTACTTTACTGGTTCGGCCAGCCAATCCGCGCGTTCATCGAAAAGCGCTTGGGACTCGTGTTTACCGTAGGCATGGTGCTGCTGATCGGCGGCTTTCTCGCGCTCAAGCTTCTGTTCTAGCTCAAGCCGAACCGCCTACCCCAAATCAGAACGTCCCGGTCTGGCGAAACCCTTCAAAGGTCGCGCGGATATGATCCGCCGCCGCGCGAACCGGAGCCGAGGCATTGGCGGCCATCACCAGAGCAAGGTTGTAGTTCGACAGCTCCGGCAAGCCATCCTTGGTGCCAAGAGCAACCAGATCGTCGCCGATGAAGCTTTTGGCCATGGGAGCCACCGCCAGATCCGCCGTGATCGCAGCGCGCTGGCCGGCGGTATGCGCGCTCATATAGGCGACCCGGTAGTCGCGCCCCTCCTTGCCCAGCGCTTCGAGCGCATTGGCGCGCCAAACGCAGCCTTCTTCCCACAAGGACACGGGCAGCGGCTCACGCAGATGCGCGGTGCCGCCTTTTGCGCCCGCCCAAACCACTGGTTCGGTCAACAGGATCTCGGCGTCTTCCAGATTGCGGCAGGTGGTGATCAGCGTCAGATCTAACTCGCGATCGGCCAGTCTTCGCTTCAGGTTGACGCTCTGATCGATCGTCACATCAACGGCGATCGACGGATGCGACTGGGCAAAGCGCTTCAACACGGCCGGCAGGATGCGCTCGCCGTAATCGTCCGGCGAGCCAAGCCGCACCACGCCCGCGATCTCCGGCATAATGAACTTGGCCATGGCTTCGCGATTAAGCGCAAGCAGACGGCGCGCATAACCAAGCAGAACCTCACCATCCTTGGTCAGCGAAACCGAGCGGGCATCACGCAGGAACACCTGCCGCCCGAGATTCTCCTCCAGCTTCTTGATCTGCATCGAAACCGCCGAAGGCGTGCGGAACACGGCATTCGCCGCAAGCGTAAAACTGCCGGTATCGGCAATCGCCACAAATGTCCGCAAGACATCCAGTTCAAGCAGCGGCAACGGATGATTGAGCGGCGCGTTCATAATCAGATTTCCTGATCCAAAGCTTCACTGGATTTCGTTCGATTGAATATCGCGCCTGCTCCATAGTCAAGCAGAAGCCCCCCTTTGGGGCAGAAGAAGGTTCACTTGATGCGTCAGCCTGCACCCTCAACTTTCCAGCGTGATCCTGCGCCAAAGATCATCACCTTCGACTGCTATGGCACGTTGGTGCAATGGCATGAGGTGCTTCTGCGCAAGATCGGTGACATCCTGGCAGCGCACGACGTGAAGAGCGTAAATCCGTCTGCGATCCTCGAAAGCTTTTCCGCGCAAAGCCGCGTATTGACGGCGGAGAAGCCGCATCGGCTCTACAAGGACATTCTACGCATCGGTTTTCGCGCAGCCTTCCTCGACCAAGGCGTGAGTTCGACCGACGATGAGATCGAGCAAATCGCTACGTCCCCCATGCGGATGGGGCCGCACCCTGAAGTGCCGGATGTTCTCAGGCGGCTTAGCCAGCATTACAAACTAGCTATCTTCACGAATTCCGACGACGACCTGATTGCACCGACGGTCGCCAATATCGGCGTGCCATTCGACTACGTCATCACCGCCCAGCAGGCACAGGCCTACAAGCCATCGCGGCTTTTGTTCGAACACGGCTATCGAACCATGGGCGTGACGCCAAACGAAACGGTGCATGTGGCGGCGGGAATGTACCTGGACATGAAGGCACGCCATGAACTCGGCTTGCGCGGCATTTGGGTGAACCGGCGCAACGAGACCGCAGAAGTCGCTTGGCTCCCTTATGCGGAGGTGCTGGATCTGAACGGCGCGGCAGCGCTGCTTTTGCCAGAAGGCGAATGATCTGGCGCAAGCGCGCAGCTTTGGTCCTGCTTCGATGTCGCATACGGATGTCGCATTTGATGCCAAGCGCTTCGCATTCCCTGCTGCAAGCGAGGCAGTAGATGCCTATATCCGCGTCATCAACGGCCTGCCCCACCGAGCCAACACCCGACGGCACACCGTGTAACCTCTTCTGCATGGAAAACGTGTCATGAAATTTCTCAACCGCTTCTTCGGCAAGCGCCATTCCCGCAATATGGTGACCACCCTTGAGCGTCAGCGGCTGAGCCGCACGATGCCTGGCCAGACTGCAGCCATGGTCGGCGCACGCCTCGGCGTCCTGGTTTAAGCCGCTTTATCTATACTGCACTGCATCAACCGCGCTGATCGAAGGATCGGCGCGGTTTTTTGTTGCGGCTGCTGCTCCACGGCACATCGCGTTTCTTGAGGGCATAGTAGTGCTGCACCTTTTTTCGAGTTGACGCCGCCACTATTCGGTCACTTAATCACTGTTGGCTCAGCCTAACTGTCGCGGATCATGACGACAGGATCTGAAAAGGGGTAACAACGGTGTCGTCAAAGCAGACGCTCAAGCGCTCGATCGTTTTCTTTTTAGTACCCGAATTCACCATGATCGCCTTTGCGACTGCGATTGAGCCGCTGCGCTCGGCCAATCGCATGCTGGGCTATGAAGCCTATAAATGGCGCTTGGCCAGTCTGGACGGCAAGCCCGTGCAGGGCTCCAACAATATCGAGATCAAGGCCGATACGTCGCTTGAAGATGAGCGCAAGAAGATGGCTGGTCCGGATCGGCCATCAATGGTGATCGTTTGTGGCGGCACCAATGTGGAAAACTACCAGAACAAGTCCGCCTTTGCCTGGCTGCGCGAGGAATACAATCGCGGCGTGGCGATAGGCGGGCTTTGCACCGGTGCGCATATCCTGGCATCCGCCGGACTGCTTGCCAACAAGCGCTGCGCGATCCACTGGGAGAACCTGCCGGGCTTTGCCGAAGCCTTCCCCAAAGCCAACGTCTTTGCCGACCTCTTCGAGATCGACCAGAACATCTATACCTGTGCCGGCGGCACGGCTGCGCTCGACATGATGCTGAAGCTGATCGGCGAGGACTTCGACGACTCGCTGGTCAACCGCATCTGCGAGCAGGTGCTGACCGACCGTGTCCGCAGCCCAACCGACCGCCAGCGCCTGCCGCTACGCGCGCGTCTCGGCGTCCAGAATTCGAAGGTTCTGTCGATCATCGAGCTCATGGAAGCCAATCTGTCGGAGCCGCTTTCGCTGATCGAGATCGCGGACGATGTCGATCTTTCGCGCCGCCAGATCGAGCGGCTGTTTCGACAGGAAATGGGCCGGTCGCCAGCCCGCTATTATCTCGAGATCCGGCTCGACCGCGCGCGCCACCTTCTGATCCAGTCGTCGCTGCCGGTGGTGGAAGTAGCGGTGGCCTGCGGCTTCGTGTCGGCGTCGCATTTCTCGAAATGTTATCGCGAACTCTATGCCCGCTCACCGCAGCAGGAGCGCGCCGACCGCAAGCAGCTGCTCGCGGCATAATCTGGCAAGGGCAGCCGATCCTTTACCGGCTTTCCCACATCCAGCTGCGGTTGCCCCACATCTTCTCGCCGATTTGGCAGTCGTAAGCATCCCGTGACTGCACCAGCAGCACGGATGGCTTGGCACCCTGATAGGCAGCAGGGATGGGCATGAACGGCCCTGCCAGTTCGAGCACGAGCTTGCGCCGGATCGCCTCGGGAAACTGGCTCCACTCGTTCACCGGCACCATGAACGATCCCGGCCCGCCGATCACACATCGTGTGTAATAGGTGTCGAGATCGGCGAAATCATAGCCCGACATGCGGCCGCCGCTGGTCATCAAAGGCAGGCCGTTGATGGTGATGCCCTGATCGGTAATGCGGTCGCGCACGCTGTCGACTGGCTCACCCTGATTGTTCGGACCGTCGCCTGAAATGTCGATGACGCGCTTCATGCCGGTGAAGCCGCTTTCCGCCAGCAGATCCCCGGCAAACGTAAGTGCCGCGGAGATCGAGGTGCGGCGCGCACTGTTGGGAACGCCGGCTTCCAGCCTGGCGGCGAAAGCCTCGGCATCGGCCTGGTTCGCGATCACCGTCCACGGCACGACCACGCGCTGCATAGCGTCGCCCGCCCATTCGAAATAGGTCACGGCAATCTTGCCGTGGACACCATCCTGAATGGCCTGCACGACGTTCGGATGCGTCAACGCTGCGACATAGCCGCGGCGCTGGATGTCGAGCTCCATTGGAGACATGGACAGCGACACGTCGACAGCCAGCACCAGCTCGACATCGACGGGCTCTGCAGCCTGCGCGGCAACAGGAAGGAGAAGCGCGGCGAAGCTCGCCACGGCCAGTCTGCTCAGCCCTGACAGGAAACCGGGCACGCACTGCATGCCCGGAATGATACGCGGTTCCCGCCGCCGCGATAGCCGCCACGACGGCACTGCCGCTCACGAAAGCGCGAGCGGCAACCGTTTAGCTGCGCGGCTTCAGGTTCTCGGGATCATAGAGCGGCTTGTAGCCGACTGCTGCGACTTCCACCGGATAGGTCTCGCCGAAATATTCCACGCTGAGCTTGCGGCCTTCCTGTGCATAGGCATGCGGCAGATAGGCGAGCGCGATGTTCTTGCCGAGCGTTGGACCGTAAGCGACCGACGACGTGAAGGAGCGGCGGCCAAGGTCGTCCACCAGCGTTTCCCCGCTGTCGGGATCCATGACCGGCATGATGCCGACCGGATAACGCGCGACGCCATTGGCATCCGTGTTGTCGGTCATTACCAGTGTGCAAAGCATTGCCGGCTGATGGTCGCGTGCCTTGTATTCCAAATGCTTGGCCTTGCCGACGAAGTCCGCTTCCTTGACCTTCGGGCGCGCGAGATCGGCTTCCAGAAGGTTGTATTCGGTCAAGAGATCGGCGTTCTGCAGACGCAGGCTCTTTTCCATGCGGCGCGTGTTGGCATAGGTCTCGACGCCGAACGGCATCACGCCGGTGGTGCGCAGCGCGTCCCAAACGGCAAGCCCGTCCTCATAGCGCATATGCAGCTCCCAGCCCTGCTCGCCGACATAAGAGATGCGGAAAGCAGTGACATCGACGCCGCCGATCTTGATCGGCTTGATCGCGGCGAAGGGGAATGCCTCAGGCTCAAGTCCGGCCGGATCTTCCACGACCTTTGCCAAGGTCGCGCGCGCGTTTGGTCCCCAGATGCCGATGGTGACGAACTTCTCCGTCACATCCGTGATGGTGACGTCGAAGCCCTTATCCTGAGCCATCCGCTTCATGTAACGGTAATCGCGCGGGCCGGCATCTGCGCCGTCAACGAGGCGGCAGCGGTCGGCCATGCGGATGACGGTGAAGTCTGCGCGCACCATGCCTTCCTCATCGAGGAAGTGCGTATAGATGCCCTTGCCGATATTGCCGTCGCCGCCGATCTTGGCCGCGCAGAGATATTCCAGCAGCGCGACATGATCCGGTCCTTCGATGTCGTACATCGAGAAATGCGACAGGTTCACGATGCCGACATCCTCGCTCATCGCGAGATGTTCGGCATTGGACACGCGGTGGAAGTGCCTTGCATCCCACTCGTTCTCACGCATCGGCACGCGACTACCGTACTTTTCCAGCAGCGGCTCGTTGGCGGCATAGCCATGCGCACGCTCCCAGCCGCCGAGCTCCATGAAGTAGCCGCCAAGCTCCTTTTCGCGCTCATAGAAGGGCGAGCGGCGGACACTGCGGCCTTTCGAGAAGGGCTCGCGCGGATGAACGGCGGGGTTGTAGACCTTCATCGCCGTTTCGGAACAGCGATCCCAGATATGCTGTTCTTCCAGCTGATGCGGGTAGTAGCGGGAATAATCGATCGCATGATGATCGATGACCGTACGGCCATCGGTCATCCAGTCGGCGATAAGCTTGCCCATGCCGGGACCGTCTTTCACCCAGACGCCGACAGCATACCACAGGCCACGCACCTTCTGGCTTTCGCCCATGGATGCGTTGCCGTCGCTGGACACCTGCAACAAGCCGTTGAAGGAGTGGCTCTCGTTATAGCCGAGTTCGCCCAGGATCGGCGTCAGCTCCATGGCGCGCTCGAGCGGCTCCATGATCTGTTCCATGTCGAGGTCGCGCTGCGAGGGCGACAGGCGCGACTCGCGCTTCGACAAGATGTCGCGCGGGTGAACGAGGCGCGGATTGTGCTCCTCGTAGTAGCCCCATTCGATCTGCCCGCCCTCGGCCGTACGAGGATCGCCGGTGTCGCGCATGTAAGCGGAGTTGCCCTGGTCACGCATCAGCGGCCAGCCAATCTCCTTGCCGGTGCCGGCGAATTCCGTATAGGGGCCGAAGAAAGTCAGCGGGTGATCGATCGGCATGACCGGCAGGTCTTCGCCAGCCATGGCTGCGGTCAGGCGGCCCCAGATGCCGGTGCAGACCACGACGTAATCTGCCATGATCGTGCCGCGGCTCGTCACAACACCCTTGATCCGGCCGTTCTCGATCACGAGGTCGGTGGCTTCCGTGTTGGCGAACGCCTGCAGCTTGCCGGATGCCACACCCTGATCGACCAACTTGCCGGCAACTGTCTGCGAACGCGGAATGACGAGGCCAGCGTCCGGATCCCACAACCCGCCCTGCACCAGGCTTTCCTCGATCAGCGGGAATTTCTCCTTGATCTCGGCCGGTTCGATCAGTCTTGCGCGCGTTCCGAACGCTTTGGCCGAAGCGATCTTGCGCTTGATCTCGTCCATGCGGGCATCGTCGCCGACGCGCGCCACTTCGAGGCCGCCGACGCGGGCATAGTGGCCCATCTTCTCGAAGAAATCGATGGAATATTGCGTCGTCCAGACCGACAGGAAATCGTGGCTGGTGGTGTAGCAGAAGTCGGACGCATGGGCGGTGGAACCGACATCGGTGGGAATGCCGGATGTGTCGATGCCGACAATATCGTCCCAGCCGCGCTCGATCAGATGGTGCGCGACAGACGCGCCCACGATGCCGCCCAGCCCGATGATGACGACCTTCGCCTTCGCCGGAAACGCTGCCATGTTCAACCACTCCAACCTTGATTTGTGCCGCAGACTATAGAGCGTTTCAGGCCGAATGCAGCCTGTTTGCGACACCCGGAAAACGTGTCGCGACCTGAGCTGCCAAGGCGTGTCAGGAAGCGCTGCCGTTAACCTCGATTGAAGAGCAAATCCGTTATGGAGCCGATGACCGCAGATCTGGCGCACCTCCTGCATGACCTGGCTTGAACGCCGGCTACCATGCACCGGCGAGCCATTTCGAGACATCGGCAAGCGGGGGCGCAGGGTATGACGGCAGCAGTGGAAGCAAGACGTGTCAAACGCCGCGCCTGGACGCAGGTGCTGACGGCACCCATGACCCTGCTGATCCTGGCGATCTGTCTTTGCGTGTTTCTGCTCAGCCTGCCGATCACGCTAACGATCGGCCCGATGTATTGGGACGTCTACATCTATTACGACGCGGCTAACCGCATCCTTTCGGGACAGGTGCCGAACGTCGACTTCTTCACGCCTGTCGGGCCGCTGAGCTATTATCTCACTGCCTTTCTGACGCTGATGTTCCCGCATGGCCAGCCATCGCTAATGGCGCCGTGGTCGATCCTGATCGTGAGCGCACCGCTGATGGCCGGACTTCTGTGGGATGTCGGCAGCCGCTCGCGCGGCACGGCGCTGGCACTGCTGCTGCCCTTCCTGTTCTTCTCGCTTCTGCCGTTCAACGCGCGCGAGTTCTACCCTGTGATGGGTTCAGAAGCGTTCGGCATCTACAACCGCCAATCCTGCCAGCTGCTCTACCTCATCATCGCGACGCTGCTGTTCGTGAAGGACCGCACGACCCTGCTTGCGCTGGTGGCGCTGACGCTGTCGGCGATGTTCTTTCTCAAGATCACCGGCTTCATCGCCGGTGGCCTGTTTTGCGCCTACGCCTTTCTCGCCGGGCGCGTGCCGTTGCGCATGGCGATCGGCATCACAGCCGTATTCCTCGCGATCCTCGGCGTGGTGGAGCTGAGCAGCGGCATCGTCAGTGCATATATCAACGATATCGCGACGCTGGTGTCGCTCAACAGCGGTGGATTGTTGTCGCGCTTTCGCGAACAGATCGCGCTCAACTTCGACATCATTTTCTTTTCGGCGGTGCTGATCGTCGTGCTGGCCACAATCGAAATCCGCGGCCGGTTCTGGACCAAACCTGCGTTTACTCAAGGCACGCTGATCGAGCGCGGCGCCGCGCTCTTCAACCTGCCGGTCGCCTGGTTTGCCGCCGCGGTTCTGGCCGCCTTGTTCTTTGAAACGCAGAACACCGGCAGTCAGGGCTTCATCGCGCTCTGGCCGGCGCTTCTGCTGATCATCCTGAAAGCGCAGAAGCTGTTTGCCCGCCCCATGCTGCTCGTTTCCGTTTTGGCGCTGGTTGCCGCGATCGCCTTTCCGACAACCTCCAACATCTTCCAGCGCGCGGCACGAACCTATATCGGCGGCTTGAACAATCCGGTTCTGGCCAACACCAACCTGAAGACACTCGGCCAGGTCAACGCGCGACCGGAATTCTTCGAACGGGCCGCCAACATGAAGGCCTTTTATCCCGCTCATCGCCAGTTCTATGAGGATCTCACGGCAATCGGCGAATATCCGAGCCCGACCTTTTATTCGGAAGTGGCCTTCCAGCTCTTGTTCCTGCAAGACGCCGACGAGGCCATCGATGCCGTAAAGGCGATCGAGGCTGACAAAGGCATCCGGTTCGAGACGATCCTGGCAGCGACCTTCACCAACCCCTTCCCTTGGCTGATGGACAGACAAGCGCCGCTCGGCGTTTCCATCGGTGCTGACCCCTTCCGCACCGTTCCACCGCCGAACGAACGAACCCTGGCAGCGATTTCGGCAACCGATCTGGTGCTCGTGCCGACCTGCCCGGCCACCATCAACAACACGAAGCTGCTGGCGCTCTATCAACCCGCCTTGACCGAGCATAAGCGCATCCAGCTGACGCCTTGCTATGACGCGCTGGTGCATCCGCGTTTCGCGCCTTCATTGCCGAACTGAGCAGACAACGAGAAAGGCCGGCGCTTGTGATTGGGGGCCGGCCGTTCTCGTGCAGTCTGAAGCTTAGGCCGCTGCTCTTCCCTCAAGGTCAAAGCGTGGCCGCCAGAGTTCCAGCAGCGACAGGCCGAGAACCACCAGATACGGGAAATAGACCCGGCTTTCGGGCAGCGGGAACACCACGAACTTGCCGCCGATGCCCAGGATGGAAGCGGTGAGCAGGATAACCGTGATGCCTTGCCGCGGCACGCGGTTGGCACGCAGGAGAACCAGCCAGGCCAGCACGAGCATGACGAAGACGGTCAGCCAATTCTGGAAGCGGAAGGAACTGGACACGCCGCGCAGCACGCCTTCGATATAGGCCAGCAGCGAGAACGGCGGGTGAAAGCCGCGCATGTCGTTCTGGATCTCGACATTGGTGAAATAGAAATGCGTCCACCAGCCGGGATGCGCGCCGATATGCGAGATCGGGGCGTAAGCGAGGGTTGCGAGCACGAAAGCCGTCAGCACCGGCAAAATGCGCCCGCCCAGCAGGGCTGAAGCCAGGATCAGCGCGAACAGGAAGATGATCATATCCGTGCGGATCAGGAAGCCGAGAAACAACAGCGGCACGGCCCACCAGTCGCGCCCGATCCGTATGAGATAAACGCCAACCAGCATCACGGCTGTTCCCAGCATGTCCGGCACGGCGAGTTGTGCCATCCACAGGAAGCCGCCGAGCAGCATCAGCGGGATGATGAGCAAGGCCGATTGCAGGATCTGCGCACGGCGCATCCACAGCATCAGCACGGCGCCGATCACCAGCACACTCAGCGTGTTGATCCACTGCGTGGTCTCGACATAGCCGATGATCGGGCCGAACTCGCGCAGGAGCATCGTGTAGGCGATCTTCACGCGGTAGAAGACAAGCTGTGAGTAGAAGAATTCGGGGTTGGCATATTGCGCCATGTTGTAGGCGTTGACGGTGGTCAATTGGCGGAACTGATCCTCCGTTGCACCCGCCTGCATGATGCCCCACACCGTGCGATGCAGTTCGTCATGATCGGTAATGGTGTTCTCCATCGCGATCGCAAGATAAGCGGTGAGATCCCAATTGTAGTCCGGATGCAGGAACGGCACCGCCGCCAGCGCCAGTATGAACAGAACGAAAATCACGCCCGCAGCAATCGTCACCACGCGCTGAGTGAGCACCGCATGAAGCAGCCGGCTGCCCCAATCAAGCAGCGACGCGGCAAAGTGTGTAGGCGTCTTGCCCGAAGTTACGTCCGAAACCGCCATCGCCGTCAGCCCATCTGACTTTTAACGAAATCCTTCACGATCGCGACGATGCCGCGACCGAGCAGCGCGTCGAGCGCAGCGATGAAGGTGTCTACATTCTCGCGGCTGCAGATCAGTGGCGGTTCGAGGCGAATGACGTTGCGGTTGTATTCAGTAAAGGCCACCAGCACGTCATAATCGCGCAGAAGCAGCGCACCGACGAAGCCCGACAGCGACCCCTTCAGCTTGTCGTCGAGCACCGACACCATCGGCCGCAGAACCATCGGCAGGGTCTGGCTGAAGTCCTGGAACTCGAGGCCGACCATCAGCCCCTGCCCGCGAATATCCTTGATGATCTTGGGATATTTTTCATGCAGCGCTTCGAGACGCTCAAGCAGATAAGCGCCGGTCGACGCCGCGTTGTCGATCAGCTGCTCGTCGTAAAGCACGTTCAACGCTTCGATCGACGTAATGCAGGCTTCGCCCATGCCGCCGAAGGTGGCCGGTGCGTGGATCATTGCGGATTTCGGCGTGCCATAGGCTTTCATGAAGACGTCGCGGCGCGCGATCATCGCGCCCATTGCGGTCTTGCCGCCGCCGAGCGACTTGGCCAAGGCCGTCACATCCGGCACGACGCCGTGATGTTCGAAGGCATAGAAGCGCCCGGTGCGGCCATAGCCGCATTGCACTTCGTCGGCGACCCACAGAACGCCATACTTGTCGCACAGCGCCCGCAGCTTTTGCCAGAATGGCGTCGGTGCAGTGATAATGCCGCCGCCGCCCTGCACGGTTTCCAGCACGATCGTGCCAATCGCGGGATCACTGCGGAAGGCGTGCTCGATCGCGTCGATGTCGCTGAACGGCACACGCACCGTGTTGTCCAACAGTCGGAAATCGCCGCGATAAAGCGAACCATCGGTGATCGACAGCACGCCCTTTGTTTTGCCGTGGAAGGAGTTCGTGGCATAAACGATCTTGGGCTTCTTCGGACCGGCGGCGCGTTCGGCAACCTTGATCGCAGCTTCCATGGCTTCGGAGCCGGACGACCCCAGGAACACCATGTCGAGATCACCGGGTGAGCACGCCGCGAGATTGTGCGTCAACGCCGCCTGATATTGCGACATGAAGGCGATGGCGATCTCGTGCCGGTTCTCTTCCTGGAACTTCTGGCGCGCAGCCAGCAGACGCGGATGGTTGTGGCCGAAGGCCAGCGAACCGAAGCCGCCGAAGAAGTCGAGGATCTTGCGTCCGGTCTGGTCGATATAGAACATGCCTTCGGCACGCTCGACCTTGATCTTGTGAAAGCCGAGCAGCTTCATGAAATGGAGCTGGCCAGGGTTCATATGCGCCTTGAACAGGTCGGTCATGCGGGCGACATCCATCGCCTTGGCTTCCTCGACGCTGATCAGGTTCGGCTTTGAGAGAGCCTGCGCATGGTGCGGGAGCGCTTCGCCGGACAGGTGAGCGCGATCGGCTGGACTGGTCACGACACTCATGCTCGTCTCCTACTCCGCCGCGAGATGTTCTGCGCTCGGAACGGGGCGGCCGTTCTTTTTTGCGCGGTATTCGCTGTAAGCGGCAATCAGCATGTCCTCGTCGCGAAACTGCGGCACCCAGCCGAGATCCCGCCCCCCCTTGGACACGTCCAGCACGCATTCCTCGTCGGCAATGAGGTACTGCTCGGGGTCCATCAGGGGCTTGTTCATGCGGTCGAGCAGGTCAAGCGTTCGCTTAACAGCCCAGCCTGGCGTCGGCACCAGCACCGATTTTGAACCGGCATGCTTGATGAGGTCGCCGAGCAGCTTGCGCACCGGCGGCGGTTTGAGGGAACCGAGATTATAGGCCTCGTTCGGCACGCCGGCCTTCCAGGCGAGACGGGCGGCTTCGGCGCAGTCGAACACGGAAATGAACTGGTAGGGGTTCTTGCCCGACCCGATCATCGGCACTGGCAGATTGGCGTCGATCAGCTTGAAAAGCTTTTCCAGGATGCCGAGACGACCCGGTCCGATGATGAGGCGCGGGCGAAACAGCGTGATGTCCATGCCGCGCTTGCGCCAATCGGCGGCGAGCTCCTCGGTTTTCCATTTGGACAAGCCGTATTCGCCGAGCGGCGCGACCGGATGATCCTCCGTCATCGGCGTCGTGACGGTGTGGCCGTAGATCATGTCGGTTGTGAAATGCACGAGCTCGGGCGCGCCGGCGCTGTCCATCGCCGCGATGATGTTTTCCGTGCCGTAATAGTTCACGGGAAAGAAGAAGTCGTGGCGTTTGGCGCGCACCTGGATCGGCGACAGCATCTTGGCCGACAGGTTGTAGACCATGTCCTCGCCCGAAATGCCGACAGCTGCGATCGACGCCTTATCCGTGACATCGCAGGGCACGTGCCGCACGGCCGCCGCGTAATGCGGTAGCGGGCTCTTGGCGATATCCGCCACCACCACCTCTTCGCCCTCGGCTGCGAGCTTGGGGGCGAGGTGACGACCGACGAAACCATCGCCGCCGAAGATGATATGTCTCATCGGGTAAGCTCGCTTGTTTGAACGGTTGATGGATCGGACGTTGCAGGCGTGGAAGGAACCGGGCTGCCATCCGCCGACGCAACGACGTCATGACCGCTCCCGCCCTGCGCGATCAGGATGGTGCCCACACAGATCGCAGCAATGCCGGCGATGCGCCAGGCATTCAGGTCCTCGTGGAACACGAAGTAAGCGAAAATCGCCACCGCCACATAAGCAAGGCTGAGGAACGGATAGGCGAAGGACAGCTCGACCTTCGAAAGCACGAAAAGGTGCGAGGCCATGGAGATGACGAAGGTGCAGAGGCCGAGAAAGATCCAAGGGCTGAACACGATCTGAAGGATCTTCACGAGCGGGTTCACACCGGCAAAGCTCAACGGGCCAAGCGTCATCATGCCGTGCTTCAGCATCAGCTGTGCTGCCGCATTGGTCAGCACCGTGAACAGAATGAACCCGATATATCTCATCGACCTGCCCTCACCGGTTTTTGTCCTACACGCTAAGACCGGAATCTTTGGTGAAACGATCCGGAAAAATTGAACAAACTTCGTTTGTTACTTTGAAGCTCTGACTCATTGTCTCAAACAGCATGGATCGTGCTTGGCTCCAGAGCGAGCGCCGTGCGCCGCCAGAAGTTCGACAGGAAGGCTGAGTCGCGTAGGGCTTCCAGCTCACGCCAGTTCGGAAAAGAGCGCGCAAACACCGCCGGGCTCATGCGCGCATCCTTGTAAGGATTGACCGCGCCTCCGGCATCAATCGCGATCGCATCCAGCCGCTCGAACAGGTGCCGCGTCGCCGCGCCGGCATCCGGAAAGTCGAGGGTGAGCGTGTAGCCGGAACGCGGAAAGGACAGCAGGCCGGGTGATGGCCGATCCCCGAAGCGCTTCAGCACGGTCAAAAACGAGGCATGGCCGGCATTGCGTCCGGCAGCCAGCAGAGCTGGCACCGCCTCCCGCGCGGCCTCTTCCGAAACGACGCTCTGATGCTGCAACAATCCGCGCGGGCCATAAAGCCGGTTCCAGTCACGCACGCCATCCAGCGGAAAGAAATAGCTCTGATAGCCGACGCGCGATTGCTGCTTCCGCCCCTGCTTCCAGCCGTAAGCCGCATTGAAGGCGTGGATGAAAGGGCGGTTGAGCAAACTGATCGGCGGTTGGAACGGCACACGCAATCGTCCGGGTTTGGCCGCCTGAAAGTCGCCGTCATCGGCATGGTTGCCGGCCAGGAGCACACCGCACCCGGCCCGATCACCGGATGCCAGCTGGTCGATCCAGGCGACGGCGTAGGCGTTGGTGCGATCGGCCTCCGGCGCGAGATCGAAGAA
The DNA here is from genome assembly GCF_018457165.1 of Tianweitania aestuarii. Taxonomy (GTDB): domain Bacteria; phylum Pseudomonadota; class Alphaproteobacteria; order Rhizobiales; family Rhizobiaceae; genus Tianweitania; species Tianweitania aestuarii. Next base: position 180,324 of record NZ_JAFMNX010000002.1, read on the forward strand.
CGTGTTCAGATCTCGGAAGGGCGTGGCTGTTTGATCGATTGCAAGCGATGGCACCCGCATCAGCCGGATCGTTGCCGACAGGATCAGGCCGGTCAGTCCCATGCCACCGATCGTCGCTGCGAATAGGTCGGCATTCGTTGTCGAACTGCAGTGTCGGACCTCGCCATCCGAGCGCAACAGAACGAAGCTCTCGACATGACAGCCGAAGGTGCCGGCGCGATGGTGGTTCTTGCCGTGAATGTCGTTGGCGATCGCGCCGCCCACGCTGACGAACTGCGTGCCGGGAACCACCGGTGGAAACCAGCCCTGCCCGGCCGCATAGGCGATGATGTCGGACAGCATCACGCCGGCTTCGACCTCGATCAACCCGCTGGCCGCGTCGAAGCGGATGATGCGGTTGAGGGCGCGCATGTCGATCAGCGTGCCGAGATCGTTCAAGCAGCTGTCGCCATAAGAGCGGCCATTGCCGAAGCCAAGAAGGCTGCCATTGGCGAGAGCGCCCGCATTCAGCCGTGCGATGCCGTCAGCAGGCGAAATGCCTGACCTGCCCGAACCCGCCGGCTGACCGAAGCTGCGCAACGGCCCGTTCATGGCAGAAGCACCGCGATGATCAGCAGCAGCAGCCCGATGGCAGCCATCAGCTGGCTGCGCCAATCTGTTAGAATGAAGACCACGGGATCGTCGTGCATCTCGTCGCGCCGCGCGAGGATCCAGATCCGCAAGATCATGTAAAGGATGATCGGCGCCAGCGGCCACATCATATAGGGATGGTTGTACTGCTCGAAGACAGCGGAGCTGTCGATATAAAGCGCCAGAACCACGACGGCGGCAAAGCCTGCGCCCATGCCGGCCTGCGCGATGACTTCCTGATCCTCCGGCCGATAACCCCGCCCTGCAATGCGCTGTTTGGCATCGGCAACCGTGGAGCGCAGTTCGACATAGCGCTTCACCAGCGCCAGCGAGAGGAAGAAGAAGATCGAGAAAGCCAGCAGCCAGAAGGACGGATCAAAGCCGGTAGCCGCCTGCCCCGCCAGAACGCGGATGGTGTAAAGGCCGGCCAGGGTCAGCACGTCGATCAGGAGCATGCGCTTGATCGACACGGAATAAGCGGTGGTGGTCACAAGATAGGTTGCGAGAACCAGCCAGAACAAAGGCGGCAGGGAAAGCGCCGTAAGCGCGCTCACAAGAAGCAGCAGGCCTGAACACAGCAGCCCGAAAGGGATCGTCAGCATGCCGCTGGCAAAGGGGCGATGCCGCTTCGTTTTGTGCTGCCGGTCGAGCGCCAGGTCGAAGAAGTCGTTGATGATGTAAATCGCCGACGCGGCCGCGCTGAAGGACAGAAAGGCCAGCACGCAGCTGATGATGGCGGGCAGGTTGAAATACTCATGCGCCAGAAACAGCGGCACGAAGATCAGCCCGTTCTTCAGCCACTGATGAACTCGCAGCATACGCACCAGCGTTTTCCACGTCGGTTTGGGCGTGGTGATCAGTTCGCAGCCATTCGCCACCTGCCAACGCAACGCATGCCGGTCCGGTGCAATGACGATCGCGGTGCGTGCGGCGTTGAAGAGTGCGAGATCGTGGCGGCTGTTGCCGATGTAATCGAAGCCGCCTTTGCCGTAGATGTTTTCGAGCGCCTCGACCTTGTTCTTTGAGGTCAGGTTGTGCAGCCCTTCCGTCGCAAGCACCGCATCGAACAAACCGAGATGCTCGGCGATTGCATCGGCGAACGTCTTCGGCGTGCCCGTGGCCAGAACGATCCGGCGCCCGGCGGCCTTTTCAAGCTGGATGCGAGCGAGCACTTCCTGGCGATAAGGCAAAGTGGCGGGATCGATCTCAATGCGGCGGGCAATCTCATGCTTTAACCGCGCTGGTCCGCTCAGCGCCCAGATCGGCACCATGAAGAGGAGCAAGGGATTGCGGCGCAGAAGAAGAAACAGGCCTTCCCACAGAAGGTCGGTCGCGATCAAAGTGCCATCGAGATCAACCGCCAACGGAACGGCGGCTGCCCCTGGTTGCTCATCTCCATTCGCCCGGCCTGCTGACTTCACGTCATGATCTCCCCGGCTCGGCTATGGCAGCAAAAGGATTGGGGAAGGTTAAGGCAGAGGTTGCGGTAAGATCTGCGGTGCGGTTGTTGTTTATACGCCTAATGCTTTGTCAACAAAGCGCACGCGTCTCCCAAAGGAACTGTCACCCGCAAGCCATTGCTTCATATCAGGCAGCACTGATGTAAAGGAACGCCTCGGCGAAAACGGGATTGTGATGGCATCATCACAGGAGACCCTCATGCCCTTTATCCAGACCGCAGATGAAACCGAACTCTTCTATAATGACTGGGGCACCGGCAAGCCGGTCATTCTGATCCATGGCTGGCCGCTCGACGGTGACATGTGGGAATATCAGTGGCCGACGCTGACGGCAAAGGGCCATCGCGTCATCACTTATGACCGTCGCGGCTTTGGCCGGTCCAGCCAGCCCTTTAGCGGCTATGACTATGACACGCTTGCAAGCGACCTGCAGACCATCATCGAAACGCTGGACCTGCACGACGTCTCGCTCGTCGGCTTTTCCATGGGTGGCGGCGAAGTCGCCCGCTACATCGGAAAATATGGAACCGCGCGCCTGTCGAAGGCAGCGCTGATATCCGCCGTGACGCCATATCTCCTGAAAACCGCAGATAATCCCGACGGCGTCGACAAATCGGTATTCGACGACATGGTGGAACAGCTGCGCAAGGACCGGCCGGCCTTTCTGGCGAGCTTCGGCAAGCAGTTCTTCGGCGCGGGCATGCTCAACTTTTCCGTCAGCGCCGAGATCATGCAATGGGCTTCCAACGTCGCGATGATGGGCTCGCCCAAGGGCACGATCGATTGCGTGCGCGCCTTCTCGGAAACGGACTTCCGCGCTGATCTCGCCAAGTTCGACCTGCCGACCCTGATCATTCATGGCGAGGATGATGCCACGGTGCCGATCAAGGCAGCCGGCGAGCAGGCCGCCAAGCTGATCCCATCGGCAACGTTCAAGCGCTACAGCGGCGCACCGCATGGCCTGTTCTTCACCGACAAGGACAAGTTGACCGCCGATCTTTTGGCGTTCCTCTAAAAACAACAAAGGGGACCTTCGGGTCCCCTTTTTAATTTCGGATCGTCAAGGGCCAGGCTTACTTGACGAAGGTCACCCAGTTGTCGAGCTGCTCGCGCTCGGTGCGGAAATTGTTCTCCGGCTTCGACGTGTCTTCGTAGCCGAGCGCCATCCCGCAAACCACGACTTCCTCATCGGGAATGCCGAGGATCGGTCGGATCTCCTTGTGATACGGCGCGAACGCTGCCTGCGGACAGGTATGCAGGCCCCTTGCCCGCGCTGCGATCATCACGGTCTGCAGCATCATGCCGTGATCGAGCCATGACCCCTGGTTCAAGCGACGATCGATGGTGAAGATGATGCCGACCGGCGCATCGAAGAACACGAAGTTGCGGTCGTGCTGGGCACGCATACGCTCGACTTCCCGACGCTGGATGCCAAGCGCATTGTAAAGCGCATAGCCGACGGTGCGCCGGCGCGTCAGATAGGGTTCGAAGAACTTGTCGGGGTAATAGCGATATTCCTCCCACTCGATCTTCTCGGCGCGAATACCGGAGCCGAGAATGGCGTCGGCGATCTTCGCCTTCACCTCGCCTTGAACGACATAGGCCTTCCAGGGCTGCATGTTCGTGCCCGAAGGCGCACGCGAGCCGAGATCCAGGATATCCCGGATAAGGTAATCGTCCACCGGCTTCGGCAGGAAGGCGCGCACAGACCGGCGCGTCAGGATTGCCTCGTCGATGATTTCAGTTTCAGAGCGTTCATCGCTCTGCAAGTTGGGAGCAAGCATCGCCTTCGTCCTTCGGGAATCGACCGATCGATCCGCATGGCGGTTAATCAGGGTCGATTGGCACGATTTTGCGGATCGGGCAATCACATGGGGGTGCCTACACCCCGGAAGTTGTTCGCACTTTTGGTAACACTTAGAAATCTAAGCTCTTGTTATGGAGGCTGGCCGGCACGTTTCGATACGTGCCGGCCAGCCGAAATTATCAGGCAGCGGCCACCACGATGACCTCGACCTTGTAGTCTGGCGTAGCGAGCTTGGCTTCACCGGTCGCACGCGCAGGAGCATCCTTGCCGCCGACCCAGGCATCCCAAACCGCGTTCATTTCAGCGAAATCGGCCATATCTGCGAGCCAGATCTGGGCGGAAAGGATCTTCGACTTGTCGGAGCCCGCTTCCTTCAGGATGCTTTCGACCTCGGCCAAAGCGGACTTGGTCTGCTCCGTCACGGTCTTGCCTTCGCCAACCTGGCCGGCGAGGTAGATGGTGTTGTTGTAGATCACGGCTTCGCTCATGCGAGCGCCTGCGTTGATACGGCGAATGGTCATGGATCAGCTCCTGCGTTCTGAAAACAGGAGCTGCTTAACCGCAATCAGCCGTGGGTGGAACCTCTACAAAACCTCAATCGCGCTCGGTGAAGTAGTAATTCCAGTTCTCGCAGGTGTAGCCGATATAACAGGACCGCTTGTCCTGCGTCGGCGTGAAGGCTGGATGCAGGTAGTGATTGCCGGCGTCGCAGAAGCGCGCATCGGACACGAAGCGCTTGTAAGTGTGCGGGCCAGTCGTCACCACGGCCGCACCCCGTTCGACGATGACCGATTTGGCCTGTGCGCAGGAAAGCTGGCTGACATCGGTGCGCGGCGCAGCCATTGCAGAAGCGGTCGTGATGCTCAGCAGCGCAACTGCAACAAGCGCCTTCGAAGGTTTGGTGGACATCTGCATGATCATGCTCCCGATCGATTGTCGTTTTAACGCCGAGAGCAGCGAAGCGATCCGATCAATCACGCAACCTTGCGAAACACCCAAAGCTTCGACAGCACGAAGGTGATGACCGGCACGCTTGCAACAGCGACGCCGAGCGCCAACCAGTCCGGCGAATAGGTGAAGGACGTCAATGTAACGAGCACTGTCTGCCCTGCCACGAAGCCGCAGACCGCCGTTACCAGGAACCGCGGCAGGCGATGACGATGCCGGCGCTCCTCGCCTTTCAGCTGAAAGGTGAACTGCACATGCCCGAAATAGGAAACGAGCACGGCCGCGATGAAGCCGATCGGGTTGGCGAACGTGACCGGCAGCCACTGCGCAGCGATCAACGCCGCGGTGTAATGCACGATCGTCGCTGCCACACCGACGGACGCAAAGGCCAGAACCTCGCGCGACAGCGCATCGGACCGAAATGCCGACATCATGGTCGCTCGGCCTTCTCTTGCTTGAGGCCGTACAGGCCTCCCGTCAGATAGATCGGGCGCCGCTTGGTTTCCGAATAGATGCGGCCAAGATATTCCCCGATAATGCCAAGCCCAACCAGCTGCATGCCGCCGAGAAAGAGAACGGCTGCCAGCAAGGAGGCGTAGCCCGGCACGTCGATGCCGAGGATGATCGTTCGCCCGATAATGATCACGCCATAGACGAAGGCCACAACGGCGACAAACAAGCCAAGATAGCTCCAGATGCGCAGCGGCAGCGTGGAAAACGACGTGATGCCATCCAGCGCGAAATTCCAGAGCCGCCAGTAATTGAATTTGGTCGTACCGCGCTGACGAACTGGACGCTCGTAGTCCACCACAGCGGTGGGGAACCCAACCCAGGCGAATAATCCCTTCATGAAGCGCACGCGCTCCGGCAAAGCCCGCAAGGCGGCCACCACGCGCTTGTCCATCAAGCGGTAATCCCCGACATCCGCGGGTATTTTCGACGGGCTGATGCGGTTGAACACGCGATAGAAGTTGCCGGCCGAAACTCGCTTCAACTGGGTGTCGTCGAACCGCGACACCCGCCGCGCCACAACGACGTCATAGCCCTGGCGCCAGAGGTCGACCATGTCGATCAGGAGTTCAGGCGGATCCTGCAGGTCGACATCCATGACCACGACCATATCGCCACCCGCATGATCGAGGCCGGCTGTCATCGCAGCCTCCTTGCCGAAATTGCGTGTGAGATCCACGATCTTGGCACGTTGGTCTGCGCGATGCAGTTGCACCAGCTTCAGAAGCGTTGCGTCGGACGAGCCGTCGTTGACGAAGACAATGTCCCATTGAACATCCATATCGTCGAGATGCGGCGCGATGGTCCGCCAGAAATGGTCGAGCGCATCTTCCTCGTTGTAACAAGGCACGATGATCGAAAGCCGTGGCGGTTCGGTTCCAAGAGATCTTGCGACAAGAGCGTCTGACACGATGGTTCAACAGGTCCGTTGATACGACAAGCTACATCGGTGGCTCGTGAGAACATCTGCCGCGAACCACATGATCGCCTTGCCACGGCAGGAATGAAGATCGGGAAAACGAAAACGGAAAAATGCGCTTCAGCACCCGTTTTGAGCCTGCCTTCTCGATTTCTGCACCCGCTCGCGAATTTGGCTGGAGAAAACATGCGCATCTCAGTTGATTGTGCGCAGTCTTTTCTTTATGCGGGCATTCGACGGAGAGGTGGCCGAGTGGTCGAAGGCGCGCCCCTGCTAAGGGCGTAGAGGTGGAAGCTTCTCGAGGGTTCGAATCCCTTCCTCTCCGCCACCCAGCCAAGAACAGCTTCAACCGTCCCCATGCCTCGTAAGATCGGGCGTTTCTCTGCACGCTTCGGCTCAAGCTGAGCCTTTCAGGTGTGCAGTTCCGAGCCATCGCGCCACGCATGGCCGCTTGCCATCCGCGATCTGTCTCCTGGTTTTTCACGCAAGGGCATGTTGCCGCAGCGGGCTATGTTCCATGCTTCTTCGTTCGATGCTATTGGCGGATCGGGGAGAGCCCGGATGCTGAAACTGAACAACGGACGAAATCTGTTCGTTGCCGCACTTGTGGCGGTGATGATGCTCGTCCAGTCGTTCATGTTGGCCGGAAGCGCTGGAGCCGCTCAGCACGGTGTGCTGCTCGACCAGTTCGGCAACACCTTGTGCATAACCAGCGTCGATCCTGGCGAGACGCAACAAGACCAGCGGAAGCTGCCGAGTTGCTGCGTTCTTGGCTGCGGCCTGGCAACGGTCGGTTTCGCAGAGCCGGATTTCCAATCCATCACATTGAACTGGTCGGAGCATGGCCCGGCCTGGATCGCCCGGCCGGCCGAAGATCAGGTCGCGATCCTTCCATCCGAGCGACCAAGACCGCCAAGAGGCCCGCCACTTTCATCTCGCTGACTATGACCGTCCCCGACGTGTGCAGGAAATCGCTCGGCCAGAGCATTTAGGTTTGCACCCGCGGGATCGTTTGAAGGCGCACGCCTTCTCAGTTCGAGATTGAAATCCATGTCCGTTCCTATGTCCCGCAGCGCTCCGGCCAAGACCGTGAGCGCAACCAGGTCTGCCGACCTTTATCGCGCTGTATGGCGCTGGCACTTCTATGCAGGGCTGCTTGTTCTGCCTTTCATGATCACCCTTGCGATTACCGGTGCCCTCTACCTCTTTCGCGACGAGATCGATGGCATCATGCACCGTGACCTTCTGCGGGTTGCGGTTGTGGAAGGTGTGGAGCGCGTTGCGCCCGAGACCATGGTTGCTTCAGCCCTGGCGGCCGTACCCGGCCAGGCCGTCAAATACACCGACCCGCGGATCGAAAACGCGTCGGCGGAGATTACCGTCGCGGCTGATGACGGTGCGCGACGTGCCGTTTACGTCGACCCCTACACAGGAAACGTTCTGGGATCCCTGCCCGATCGCGGCACGGTCGCATGGACTATCCGCTATCTTCACAGCCTGAAATTCTTCGGCACTGTTGCCAGAGGCGCGATCGAAATTGCAGCGGGATGGTCGATCCTGCTCGTTGCGACGGGCATCTATCTCTGGTGGCCGAGACGCGCTGGCCTCGGTGGAGTTTTGACCGTTCGCGGCGCACCAAGGAACAGGATGTTCTGGCGCGATACGCATGCCGTTCTCGGCATTGTCGTGGGCAGCGTGATCGTATTCCTCGCAATCACCGGCATGCCCTGGTCGAATGTCTGGGGCGGCAAGGTCAACGAATGGGCGAACGGCAACAATTACGGCTATCCGGACGGGGTGCGCGTCAACGTGCCGATGTCGCAAGAAAAGCTCGCCGACAAGGGCCTGACGAGCTGGAGCCTGGAACAAGCGCAGGTGCCGCAATCGGCCGTTCCAACAACGGAACACAACCACGCAGAGCATGATCACGGACAGCCGATGGCTGCGCCAGCGCCGTCAGACGGTGCCTTTGCAACAAGTGATATCGGCCTGAACTCTGCTGTCGCGACCTTCGAGAAGCTTGGCCTGCATTCCGGCTTTGCCGTCAGCATTCCGTCGACGCCCACGGGCGTATTCACCGGCTCCGTTTACCCCGACGATCTGTCGCAGCAGCGCGTGGTGCATCTCGATCGCTATAGCGGGAACCCTCTTCTCGATATGCGCTATACCGATTACGGGCCTTTGGGCCGCTGGCTGGAATTCGGCATCAACGTCCACATGGGTCAGGAATTCGGCCTGGCTAACCAGTTGTTCCTGCTCGCTGCTTGTATGGGCATCATCCTGCTGGCCGTTTCTGCGGGCATCATGTGGTGGAAGCGTCGCCCGGCAGGGTCACTCGGCGTGCCGGCCATGCCATCCGATCCCAAGATCTTCCGCGGGCTGATCGCCCTTCTGGCCATCGGGGGCATTATCTTCCCGCTGGTCGGCCTCTCGCTGATCGTGATGCTGGCGTTCGACTTGTTGGTCATGCGGAGCATCCCGAACAGAGGCATGGCCTAAGTATCTCCTGGCTCGTCTGTCGGCCAACCGGCTGACGGACGAGCTTTCCTGTTGCTGCTCGGGCAGAGAAGACCACTTCGCATGCGAGGGTCCGAATACGACCGACCGAGCCCTCGTCGTCCGCTACCAACTCTGTCGCTGTTCATCTTGGAACCCTAGGGCAAAAAGAGAATTACAAGGGCTTGGGAAAAGGAGACAAACATGTCCGATTTTATACCGCCAGCCACCCGGATCGGCAGCGCGGACACTGACATCTCGACGGATGAAACCCCGAGCCTCATTGCAGCAAGCAAAGTGGAAGGCACGTGGGTTTTTGATCGAAAGGGCGACAAGCTCGGTTCGATCTATGATGTCATGATAGACAAGCGTTCAGGCAAGGTCGCCTATGCGGTGCTGTCGCTCGGCGGCTTTCTTGGGCTCGGCAGCGACTATTTCCCCATTCCCTGGAACACTCTGACTTACGACGTGCAAGAAGGTGGCTATGTCGTTGCCTTCGAGCGAGACCGTTTCAGCGGTGCGCCTTCCTATTCCGCAGCCGACGAGCCGGGCTGGATGGAACGCGGTTATGCCCGCAGGATTGACGATCATTACGGCACGGCGATCGCACGCGGCCGTTAAGTTGAACATCTGCTGTTCGAATAAAGCCGCTTCCGTTCGGAGGCGGCTTTATTTCTGGGAGAATTGTGCCGCTTCACCAGGTTCGTTGCCCGTCGAACGCTGCACGCCTTCACCCAACCGCTCCAGCAGTTCCGTTGCGAGTTTTCGCGGCACGGGCGGCGCAAAGCGATAGCCTTGGCCCAAACGGCAGCCCAGCGCAGCGAGCTTCTCGGCTTGCTCGCTCGTTTCGATACCTTCGGCGACGATGCGCATCCCAAGCTTACCGGCAATGCCGAGCAGCGCTTCCACGATGACGCAGCTGTTCTTGTCTTTAACGATGTCCTTGATGAACGCCCGGTCGATCTTGATGATGTCGACCGGAAAGCTCAGCAGATGCGTCAGTGATGCGAAGCCGGTGCCGAAATCGTCGAGCGCCACAAGAATGCCCGCAGCCCGGAGCCGTTCGACTGCGCGGGCCACGAAGTCGTCTCCCGGTCCGAGATAAACCGCTTCATTGACCTCCAGGATGATGTGCTTGAGCGGCACGCCTGCGCTGGAAAATGCTTCGGTGATGCGATGCTCGATATCGCCCTGCTTGAAATCGGCCTGCGTGACGTTGAAGCCGACGTGCTGGAACGGAATGCCGAGGTCGAGCCAACCCCGCACCGCGCTGGCGATCTGCTTCAGCATGGCTCCGCTGAGCGCATAGGCGAGCTGTGGGTCGCTGGTGGCCTTGTAGAAGTCGGCTGCCGGAATGATCTTTCCATCATCGGACAGCATGCGTGCCAGCGCTTCCATTCCGACGATCGCGCCATTGTCGATGCGCACGATCGGCTGAAAGAAGGCTTCGATCCGCCCTTCCCTCAAAGCGTCGCCGAGATCGCTCATCAGCTTCACGCGCTTGACCATCGAGGTCTGCAGATCGGGCTTGTAGGCAACAAACGAACCGCGGCCCATCTCCTTGCCATGGTAAAGCGCCAGATCCGCCTGCTCCGACAGGTTACCGACTTCCTGTTCGAACGGATCGAAGATCGCGCCCCCGATCGTGACAGAAGGCATCACGCAATAGCCGTTGGCATCGAAAGGCGTGCTCGCCTCAGCGATGATGCTGCGCGCCACCTGGTCCATGGCTTCTTCGGTGTCGCAACCATGCACGATCAAGCTGAACTCATCTCCGCCAAGTCGAAAAGCTTCGATGGTGTCACCGATGACCTTGAGCCTCGCGCCCAAAGTCTGGATGAGCGCATCGCCGACGGCATGACCCATCGTGTCGTTTACGGATTTCAGATGATCGATATCGAGCAGCAGAAGCGCGAAAGGCGATGTCGCATCACTCATCAGGAGCGACAGACGATCGTTGTAGCTGGCCCTATTAGGAAGCTTCGACAAGGCATCCGTGAAGGCAAGCTCCTTTGCCTTGCGCTGGATCTCCTCGTTCTCCAGCATGATGGAGCACAGCCGCGCCAGACCGGAGGCTATGGCTTCTTCAGTGTCATTCGGCCCACGATTGCTACTGTAATAGAAAGCGATCTTGCCCAGCAGACGATTGTCTCGTGCGCGTATCGGGCTGGACCAATAGCCTCGCAGCCCAAACGGAAGCAAAACGTCAAGACAGGTCGCAAACCTTGGATCCTTCGTGATGTCGGGAATCGAAATCGCTTCATTGACGGCGGTTGGTTCAACATGTGCTGGCGGCAGGTTGACCTGTGCAAACCGACGTAGAGAGGCCGGTGGGAAGTTAGGTGCAGCAATGAGATACATTCGCGCGTCGTGATCGACGCCGAAGATCACGCATTTCGAATCCCCGGAAAGATCTTCAGCCTCGCGACAGATCTTCTCGGCGATCAATTGCACCGGCTCGCCATAGGCGATCATCTGGAGCACGGTCGTTTGCAACGTGATCAGCCGTTCAAGGGCCTGCTTACTCGGCACTGACACGCTCCACGCTATTCACCAAATGAGTCAGAGGTCGAAAGCTGGCCTTTCCTGAACAGACAACCAGACATTGCATACGTAATCCACGAGCAGTTGCCTGGCAGTGCAGTCCAACGCCTGAGACCTTACGCCTCCATACGAGACGTTCAACTAATTTAGCGTGTAGAAAAGACATGTAGATCGATTGTGCAACAACTTCGGAAATTTTCACAAGATCGCGATCAGTGCCTTTGTTCTGCCTTAACAAAAGACATGCTGGGAGGTGACGCGGCGGGATCCGAGGACAAAGAGCATGACAATTCTACCCCTGGCAGTCGGCATTGCCGATACGATCCTGAACGCAGCCGGCAGCAACAGGCGCTTCAATCTGGTTGAAGTTGCCAACGAATTGTTGCGACAGCACCCTGCCGTCGATGTCTCGACCGACGACGTGGTCAGCACCTTGCGGGAAGAAGGCAGACTGGCCGGGCTTTGCCTGGAAACCTGCTGAAACAGCAAGCCTGACTGCTTCGCACGATCTGTATCTCGTCTTTCCAGATCCGTCTCGAATGACATGCCGCTTGAACTTGGCGGCATGGGCTGGCACTGCAGGGTATCTGTTCCCCCAAAGAGATTCCCGGTGCCATGCAGAGAGCTGCCCTCTCCTTCGCTCTCCTTGCGGTTCTCACCGCACTTCTGGTCATTGCCTGCCTGTTTCTGGCGCAAAAGGGTTATCCCTTCGGTGCAATCGGTCTGCGCCGGCTCGACAGCATAGCCTCCGCGCCTACCTTCGTTCCGCTTGCCGGCCTGTATTTCCTAACGGCCGCCTTGTTGATGATCATGCCGCTGCGCGCCGCATCCTTCGTGTTGTCGCACGCCACCGAGGTCGTATTCTGGACGACGATCGCGCTTATCGCCACGATCGTCGGCGTCGTGGTGGCGCGCTTCGGGTGGGGACAAAGCAGTGCTCCGTCATCCCTCGTCGACTGGCGCTTCCTGTATGCCGCAGCCGTCCTCGCAACTCATTTCGCTCTGGATCATCTGCGCAAGAATGTCCTGTTGCGCACCTTATTCTTCGCGATTTTCGTAGCGGCTTGCGCCTTCTGCCTGTTCTGGACGCCCTGAGAACGGCCAAGCGTCAGGTCAAGGCAAGCTCCACGCGGCCAAGCGGCCCCATGTCGAGCTGAAGAACACCAGTTTGGCGGATTGTTTGCGCAGGCAAATGTGTGCCGCAAAGCACGATCATTCCGGCCTTCAAGCCTTGCCCCCGGGCGCCAAGATGATTGGCAAGCCAGCAAACGGCATCAACTGGATCTTGAGGCGCGGCCCCGCGCGCTTCCATTGGCTCCGCACCACCGAGTATTAGCGAAACCGGCAGCGCACTGATCTCCAGATTTTCCGGCTTCAGCCGGGTTTTGCCGAGAACCGCACCTACATTGTAAACCCCCTGCGCCACGGCTTCCGCTGCACTTGGATCGAAGTCGAACGCACCGCGCACATCCAGCAACTCGAAGGCCGCGACATAGTGGCTGATCGCGTTGCCGGCCTGTTCGATGGTCACGGCTGATGTCGGCAGGTCTTCTCCGAGCACGGCAGCAATCTCCGGCTCGATCACCAGCTGGCGATAGCTATCCAGCCGAAGCGAAGAACCGGAAGGCAGGATGCGGTTAGCGAAAACCGGTGCGCTGCAGGGTTCGGTGATCCCGTAATAGTCGAAGGAAGCCTGCTTGTTGAAAGCAAGCTTGTAGCCGCCGATCGCGTGTGCTCGAGGATCGCTTGCCAGCCGATCCACAACCGCATCCTGAACAGCATAAGCTTGCGGTAGATCCAGGCGGTTTAAGCCCGAAAGCCGGAACGCCCGGCTTTCGCGAATGTCATCTGCAATCCGCTCAGCCAGAGCGTTCAAGGCGTCACTCAAAGCGCGGTAATCGCGTCGCGTGTGACAGTGCCCACCGGAGCACCGGCTGCGTTCACCACGGCGAGACGGTCGGTGTTTGCGGCAATCATCGCACTGAGCGCGTTCCTGAGATCGGCATCCGGGGCGATCTTCGCCGCCGCCGCCGGGTCCACGCCGGGCTGCATGACCTTGCTGACCTCATACAGGCTGAGACGCTTCAACGCGCGGTCGGCACCCACGAAGTCTTCCACGAACGCATCCACCGGGCGAGACAGGATTTCGTCGGGCGTATCATATTGAACGATCTTGCCTGCGCGCATGATGGCGATGCGGTCGCCCATGCGCACGGCTTCGTCGATGTCATGCGTGACCATCACGACGGTCTTGTTCACGCCCTGCAGGATCTGACGAAACTCGTTCTGCAGCCGCGTGCGGGCAATCGGATCGATGGCGCCGAACGGCTCATCCATCAGCAGAACCGGCGGATCGGCAGCCAGAGCGCGCGCCACGCCGACACGCTGCCGCTGTCCGCCTGAAAGCTGGCGCGGGTAACGCGTCAGCATGGACTGATCGAGCCCGACCAGCGCGATCAGCTCCTCGTTGCGCGCCTTGATCTTGTCGGCAGACCAGCCCAGCAGCTTCGGCACCGAGCCGATATTCTGCGCAATCGTCATATGCGAGAACAGGCCGACCTGTTGAATGACATAGCCGATGTGGCGGCGGAAGATCACGGGATCAACCGAGCGCACATCCTCGCCGTTGACGGTGATGCGGCCTTCCGAAGGCTCGATCAGCCGGTTGATCATCCGCATCGTCGTGGTCTTGCCGCAGCCCGAAGGCCCCACCAGCGCAACCGTCACGCCTTGCGGAATCTCGAGAGTGAGATCGTCAACGGCTGTGCCACCGCCATCGAAGCGCTTCGTGACATGCTCCATTTCGATCATGTCGCAGGGTTCCTTTCAGAAAACAGAAGTCGCTCGGCCATGGAAAGCAGGAATTCGGCGAGCAGAGCCAAAATAGCGATAGGGACGGCGCCGACCAGAAGCCGCGACATGTCCATGCCGGCGATGCCGACCGCAATGAAGTCCCCCAAACCGCCACCGCCGATAAAGGGCGCGAGCGTCGCGCCGGCCAGAACCTGCACACAAGCGGTGCGAAGACCGGCAAACATCGCAGGCGCGGCCAGCGGTACGCGGATTTTCCAAAGGATCTGCGAGCGGCTCATCCCCATGCCCGTCGCCGCCTCGAGGGCATCCGGATCAACATCGCGCAGACCGATAAAGGCGTTGAGCAGGATCGGCGGCAGCGCCAAAATCGTCAGCGCCACGATCGACGGCCATAGGCCGATACCGAGGATCGGCATCATGATGGCAAGGATTGCCAGGCTGGGCAGCGTGCGCAGTGCGTTGACCGAGTTGACGGCCAGGAACGCCGCAGCCTTGCGATTGAGGATCACCACGGCAAGCGGGAGGCCGATCGCCAGGGCGAACAGGATCGACACGAACGACATCAGGAGATGCTGCCCCAGCGCGCGATTGAACTGCGCGGGGTTCTCGATGATCCAGGTAACGGCTTGATTGAGCAGGGTCATGCCTGCCTCCCCCGTGACAAGGCGCGCTCGGCCCAGGTCAGCAGCAGATCGAACACGATGGCCATCAAAGCCGTCGCCACGCCGCCCACGATGATCTTTTCGGGATAACTCTGGTCGATGCCCGACAGGATGATCGATCCCAGACCGCCAGCATCGATGAACGCGGCAACGGTGGCGATGCCGATCACCGTCACGAGCGCGATCCGCACACCGGACACGATCAGCGGCAAGGCAAGCGGCAGTTCGATGCGGATCAACCGCTGCCAACGGCTGAACCCCATGCCATCGGCCGCATCGAGCACCTCTTCGGGCACGCTGCGAAGGCCGGTGACGACATTGCGCAGCAAGATCAGCAGGCAATAGGACGAAAGACCGGTCAGAGCCGGCTTCATGCCCAAGCCCATGACGGGGATCAGAAAGGCGAACAGCGCCAGGCTTGGAATAACAAAGATAATGCCGGTGATCGTCAGCAAGGCGGTGTAAAGGCGCGGCCGTCGGGCGCTCCAGATACCAAGCACCAGCGCAATCGCGCATCCGATCGCCACCGACAAAAGCGACAGCAGCAGATGTTGCCCTGCCGCTTCGAGGATCGTGTCGATGTTTTTGGGCGTCCAGGTCACGTGCTCATGCCGATGCTTCTTATCCGCGCAAATAAGCAAAACGGGACCCGCACAAGGCAGGCCCCGCTATTCCAAGGGCTAGTGTTCAGATCTTGTTCTCTTCCAAGAACTTCTCTGCGACATCGGCCGGCTCTTCGCGGTCACGCTCAACCGCTGCATTCATCGCGCGCATCTTCTCGTTGGTCAGCAGCGGCGCAATCTTGTTCAGAACCTCGGCGATCTTCGGGTTCGCTTCCAAGGCATCCTCACGCACGATCGGCACGAGATAATAGGGAGGGAAAAGGTTCTTGTCGTCGGGTAGCACCGTGAGCTTTTCCGCATCGATTTGCCAGTCGGTGCTGAAACCGAACGTCATGTCGATCTGCTTGCTCGTCAAGGCGTTGTAACGAATGCCGAGCTTGGCGAACTGTACGAATTCCTTGAACTGGATGCCGTAGACGTCCTTCATGCCCGGCAAACCGTCCTTGCGCTCGGCAAACGTGCCCTCGGCGCCGAAGGTCAGCTGGTTCGACACCGGACCAACATCGCTCAGCGTCTTCAGGTTGAATTCGGCCGCACGCTCCGGAAGCATCACGATGGCATAGCCATTGTTGATTGCGGTCGGCTGCAACAGCGTCAGCTGAAGGTTCTTTTCGTAATAGTCCTTCACCGTGTTGTAGATCTGGTCCGCGTCACTGGTGAGCTCGCCCTTCACCACGGCAGCGAGCGCCGTGCCGGTATATTCGGGATAAAGATCGATCTCGCCGGAGGTCAGCGCCGTGTGAGCGATCTGGGTTGCGCCGAGGTTCAAGCGGCGCTCGACCTCGATGCCGTTGTCTTCCAGCGCCTTGGCGTAGATTTCCGCGACAATGAACTGTTCGGTGAAATTCTTGCTACCGATCTTGACCGGCTCGGCCTGTGCGGCAGCGACGGAAGAAACGAGGGCAATGCCGAGGCTGAGAGCTTTAAGGGATTTCGAGATCATGGATGGCTCCGGTTGGATCAGCGGATAATTTCCCATCTAGGTCACGAGCAACAGGTTGGAACCGCTCAACATACCGCGATGAAGCAAAAAAGTTAGCATCGAACGGCATTGGAAGGATACGCCCCCGGAATGCGGCTTAAGTCGCATAAGCGTCGGCCGGTGCAGCCATCGCTCGGCACAGCGACTGTGGCTTTTCTGCACCAGCATCACCGATGCCTGACACAAGCTAAAAACGATTTGGCCGATCTTTGATCCAGCTCAATGCTCCCCTCGCCCAGTTCCTCATGGTCCGCCTCGGCTTACAACCGATCGACCACGAAGGAACGAACATGATCAAGACCTCCGCAGCGGCGCTGACATCCGCCCTCCTGCTTTTGTGCGCGCCAGCCATGGCTGCGGACCTCAGCGCCTTCGATCAGCCCGGCGCGCTCGTCGAAGCGCCTGGTCCATGGCAGGTCCGCTTGCGCGCACTGGGCGTGCTCACCGAAGATGAAGGCTCGGTGGACGGAATTGCTGGATCCGATCTGCATTATTCTGACTCGGTAACGCCCGAACTCGACATCACCTACTACTTCACCAACAACCTGGCGGCTGAGCTAATCCTTGGCACCACCAAGGCCAATGTCCACACCGGTGGATCGATCGACAGTCTTGGCAAGGTCGGCAGCACCTGGGTGCTCCCACCCACGCTGACCCTGCAATACCATTTCACCGACTTCGGCGCATTCAAGCCTTATGTCGGCGCCGGCGTGAACTACACGATGTTCTTCAATCAGAAGGACTCTGGCCCTTTCACCGACATGGACATCGAGAACACCTTCGGTGCCGCGCTGCAGGTCGGCTTCGACTACATGGTTGACGACCATTGGGGCTTCAATGTCGACGTGAAGAAGATCTTCCTCGAACCAGACTGGACTGCGAAGCTCGGCGACACCAAGCTTTCGGGGAAGGCTGAGCTCAATCCCTGGGTGATCGGCGCCGGCGTCACCTACCGCTTCTAGAGATTTCGGCGGGACGGGCATCATGCCTGCCCTGCCGGCCTTCATATCTGACGAAGGTCACGGCGGCGCTTGGAACGAGTGCCGCCGAAATCTTTTCCGAAACGCACGGAGCTCAACACAGCGCAACGCGCCGGCAATATCTTCGCCACCGCGTTTCGGATTGTTTGGTAATTGAAGAAGGTCTTTGGTGGGTGCGACAGGGATCGAACCTGTGACCCGCTGATTAAGAGTCAGCTGCTCTACCAACTGAGCTACGCACCCGACCGTCGCGGCGCTGGGTTCAACACCGCGAGTGGCGCGTCTATAGCTTCACTGATCCGGCCTGACAACCCACCTCATTCAAGAAAATCACACTTCATGCACAGGAAGCGGACAGCAACCCTGATGCCCCAACGTCATACCGCAAGTGTGCCTTCCGCAACCTTCACGGCATGGCCTCCGATCCGCGCTGCCGAGATTGCGCCGGCCTCGATGTCCATCTCGAGCCGGATCGAAGATGGCCTGTTCATCTCGACGCCCTGCTCGATCCAGATCTGGCAAGGACCATCCACCGGTTTGTCAAATTGATTGATGGCCCCGGCAAACGCCGCGGCGGCCGAGCCTGTGGCGGGATCCTCATAGACACCATTGCCCGACACCATCATGCGGGAATGGAAATTGCAGTCATGCCGAACGGTCTCGCGGCAGTAGACATAGGGCGACGCCACCGATCCGCTTGCGCGCACCAGCCCCAGATTGTCCCAGATGTGTGGATCGAGCCGAATGCGGGCAGCGACATCCAGGCCAGAGACTGGAATGAACACGAATTCATTGCCCGCGGTCCAATAACTCGGCTGGTGGTTCTCGAAACCGATCTCATGTGGTTCAATGCCGAGTGCCGCCGCGATCGTTTCGGTTTCCACTTGCAGCGACAGCTGTTCTGGCAAGCGGGGCAGATCGAATTCGCCGAACCATTGTTCCCCACGAAACGACACCGCGCAGCGGACCAGCCCAACCTTCTCTTCCAGAACAAGCAGCGCCGCTTGTTCTTTCGAGCCGCGCTGCTGGGCGATCGCGATGGCTGTTCCCACTGTTGGGTGTCCGGCGAACGGCAGCTCATAATCGGGCGTGAAGATGCGCACGCCAGCCGTCGCAACGGGGTTGGCCGGCTGCGTCAGAAACACGGTTTCCGAAAAGTTGAACTCGCGCGCGATGGCCTGCATCGCCCGGTCATCCAGATCATCGGCATCGAATACGATCGCCAGCGGATTACCGGCAAGCGCGGTGTCGGTGAAGACACCGTAGATCATGTAGGAATGGGTCATCGTGCCTCTCCACTGTCGGCAACATGGCCAAGATTTAATTTGCTTTGCAGACCTTGAGCCATGATCTGTCGGTTGAGAAGGTTTTGGAAGCTATCGGAAGGGCTGCGTCAATGGACCAACGGATCGAGCGGCCGACAACGACGCCGCCCAATCCAGAACTGGCACTGGGTTTGGGTGCCAGCCGTCGCAGAACCAAACGCAGCCGTTGGCTCGGCGTTCTGGCGCTGCTCGGACTGCTGGCGGCCGCTTGGTACGGCTACACCAGCTATGGCAACGAAACGCCGACGGTTGCCTATCGCACCGTACCAGCCGAACAAGGATCCCTGACCGTTCAGGTTTCGGCCACCGGAACGCTGCAGCCGCTGACGCAGGTCGATATCTCCTCCGAACTGTCCGGTGTCATCCGCAATGTGACCGTCCGCGAAAACGAAGAGGTCAGCAAGGATCAGGTTCTGGCCGAACTCGACACCACGCGCCTCGCCGCTCAGGTCGAACGCGCGCAAGCAGGTGTCAAAGCCGCGCAGGCGCAGGTCAGCGATGCGCAAACCACGCTGCGCGAATCCGAAGCAACGCTGAAGCGCGCGCAAAGCCTTGCCGAACGTGGCCAGGTCGCGCCACAGGCTCTCGAAACGGCAACCGCAACGCGAGACCGCGCACAAAGCTCGGTGCAGATCGCCGAAGCCAATCTCGCCGTCGCGCAGGCCGATCTCAAGCTGCAGGAAGCCGATCTCGCCAAAACCAAGATCTATGCGCCGATCGACGGCCTCGTGCTGACGCGTTCGGTTGATCCCGGCCAGACGGTGGCCGCGTCGATGCAGGCGCCGGTGCTGTTCGTCGTGGCCGAAGACCTCAAGCGCATGGAGCTGAAGGCCACCATCGACGAGGCCGATATTGGTTCGATCGCCAAGGGTCAGAAGGCCAACTTCACCGTCGATGCCTTTCCCGACCGCAGCTTCACGGCAGCCATCCGAGACATCGCTTATGCCTCGGCCACGACCGAGGGCGTTGTCACCTATGAAGCGCGGCTCGATGTCGATAATGCCGACATGCAGCTTCGCCCGGGCATGACGGCAACCGCGTCAATCATCACGCGCGAAGCCAATGATGTTCTGACCGTACCGAATGCCGCCTTCCGCTTTGCGCCGCCTTCCGCGAATGGCCGCTCGGGCTTCAGCTTCCGCAACCTGTTTTCGCCCGGCCGGCCACGCGGCATGCGTGGCGGCGGTCGCTCGCGTCGCGGTGCCAACAGTGAAGAAGGCCGGCCACTTTATGTCCTGCGCAATGGTGTCGCCGAAGAAGTTCGCGTGATCCCCGGTGCAACCGATGGCGAGCGCACGGAGATCAAGTCCGGTCTGGAGGCCGGCGACCAGATCATCCTCGGCCTTGCGCGCCAGGGCGGCGAAGGCGGCTCTGATGAACCCGCAGGCAGCGCGCCTGGCAGCTCATGACCGACGCGCTCGTCACCTTTAGCGATGTCTGGAAATCCTATGGCCAGGGCGAAGCGCAGGTCCATGCGCTTGCCGGCGTTGATCTCGCGATCCGCAAGGGCGAGTTCGTCGCCATCATGGGGCCGTCCGGCTCGGGCAAGTCGACGTCGATGAACATCATCGGCTGCCTCGACACGCCGACCTCCGGCCTGCACGGCTTTCTCGGTGTCGATGCAGGCCGGCTCGATCGTGCCCAGCGCGCCGTGCTGCGCAACCTCTATATTGGCTTCGTTTTCCAGGGCTATAATCTCCTGCCCCGCACCACCGCTGCCGAAAATGTCGAGCTGCCGCTGATCTATCGTGGCATGCCTGCCAGGGAGCGGCGTGATGCGGCTATGCAGGCGCTGGCGCAGGTGGGTCTTGCTGGGCGCGAGCATCACACGCCGGCCGAGCTTTCCGGCGGCCAGCAGCAGCGTGTGGCGATCGCCCGCGCCATCGTCACCCGTCCCACCCTGCTGGTGGCCGACGAGCCGACCGGCAATCTCGATACGCAGCGCTCCCACGAAATCATGGACCTGCTCACCGGCCTCAACCGCAACGAAGGCCTGACGATCGCCATGGTCACGCATGAGGGCGACATCGCCTCCTACGCCGATCGCACGATCTCCTTCCTCGATGGCAAGATCGCCTCGCAGGGCTATGAGATGGAGAGCGCCTGATGCTGTGGGAAACCATTCGCCTGGCGCTGCGCTCCGTTCGCCGCAACGCCATGCGCTCCGTGCTGACCCTGCTCGGCATCGTGATCGGTGTGGCCGCCGTCATTGCCATGGTGACGATCGGCTCCGGCACGACGGCAAAGGTGCGCGAGGACATTTCCAAGCTCGGCAGCAACCTCCTCGTGGTGCGTGCCTCGCGCCCTGATCGCTCCGGCACGTCGAACTTCACGGTGCGCCGCCTGGAGCAGAAGGACCTCGACGTCCTCAACAAGAGCCTCGAAGACGTTCGTGCGGTTTCCGGCGAGTCGCAGTCTCAGGTCCGCATCGTTTACGGCGCGCAGAACACGGCCGCGCAGGTCACCGGCACGGACACCGAGTATTTTACGGCCCGCGACTGGACCGTTTCGCTCGGCCGCGCCTTGACCGAACAGGAAGTGCGTGGCGGCACCGGCGTGTGCCTGATCGGGCAGACAATCCGTACGCAATTCTTCGGCTCCGGAGATCCGCTCGACGAGATCATCCGCGTCGGCAAGACGAGCTGCCGCATCATCGGCACGCTGGGTTCCAAGGGCTATACCGGCTTCGGCCAGGATCAGGACAATCTCGTTCTGATGCCGCTCACCACCTATCAGCGCCGCATTGCCGGCAATCGCTACATCGACACGATCTATGTGTCCGTCAACGATGGCGCCTCGACCACGCAGGCGGTCGCTGATGTCACTGCGATCATGCGCGAAGCCCGCGGCATCCAGCCGACACGCGACGACAATTTCGAAGTTCGCGACATGACCCAGATCGCCGACGCCATGACCAGCGCAACCACGGCCATGACCGGCATGCTGGGCGCGGTCGCCGGCGTCAGCCTGCTTGTGGGCGGCATCGGCATCATGAACATTATGCTGGTATCCGTGACGGAGCGCACCCGCGAGATCGGCATCCGCCTGGCGATCGGCGCGCATGAAAAGGACATCCTGATCCAGTTTCTGGTGGAAGCCACGGTTCTGTCGCTGCTCGGCGGTCTGCTCGGCATCGGGCTCGGGCTGGGTCTTGCCGGCGGTGCCGCGAGCTTCCTGTCCATCCCCTTTGCGCCAAGCTTGACGGTCATCCTGATCGCGGTGGTGTTTTCCGCCCTGATCGGAATGGTGTTCGGCTTCTTTCCCGCGCTACGCGGCGCACGGCTGAACCCGATCGACGCCTTGCGCCACGAGTAAGGTCAAAGCCGCATCGGATTGGCGAAGTGCCAATCCCGGAACGCCTGCATATGGGGCAGAAGGCCATCCGGTTCAGCGCTGGCATCCCTGAGGATCACCGGCCCCTCAATCTCCGGATTGGGATCCTGAGCGACATGCGCCTCGATGCCGCGCGCTGCTTCGTCCGCTGTCATATCGAGCTGATAACGCCGGAAGATCACGGTTCCGGTTACCATCGCCAGAACACGATAATTCGGCTCATGACGGAAGCGCGTGAGATCGAGGCCAGTCTCTTCCATCACCTCGCGTTCCATGTTCGCGACATGATCGATCCGCCCATCCCGCAGATCGTCCTGCTCGAACGATCCAGCCGCAAAGTAGACCTTTCCGGGATTGGCAGTGTGCTGGCTCATCCGGGCCGCCACGAGCGCACCATCACTGGAGACCAGCGCAGGATGTGCAAAGCAGTGCGCGACGTCGGAATGCGGCCGTATCGAGCGCCAATACATGAAAGTCGCATAGTCGGTCAGATGACAGCGACCTTCCAGCACCCGGTCTTGAAGCTGCAGATCCGCAAACATCAAGATGCGGCCGTTGAACAAGGCCGGCTGCGCGGCCTTCTCCTTCTTCCAGTTCGCCTCGACTTCAGCCCGGTAGTTTTCTTCGAACGGCAGCGGCGATGGATCGAGACGCAGAACGACGTCGTCGACGCCAATCATCTGATTTTGGGGCAGGTCAAAGCGGATCATGACGCATGAGTGGCGCATTTATCTGCGAAAGCAAGCCGGAACCTGCCGGCATCCAACGCATTCAGCACGGGTTCATCACCATGGTGCGATCTGTTGCTGCAGGCACAAGACATGATCCACACCACCAATGGAGGAATGCCATGAAGAGCATGTTCTCGAAGCTGGCAATGGCCGGTCTTCTGATGATTTCTGCCGTTGTCGGGACTGCACCCACCGCATCCGCCGAAGGCGCATCGGCCAGCCTTCGCACGCTGGCGAATGTCGTCCAACCGGCTGACGGCGTCAAAGCTGAACAGGTACAATATCGTCACCACCGCGATCGTCGCTGGCATCGTCATCATGGACGCCATCATTATCGCGATCACCGCCGCCATCGCGGCTACTATCGTCATCGCGGCCCATCGGTTTATTTCGGTGTCGCGCCGACCTATCGCTATGCCAGACCCCGTTACGTCGCGCCGCGCGCGCGTGCCTATCGGTCGAGCCACGTGAACTGGTGCTACAACCGTTACCGCTCGTATCGCGCCTCGGACAACACGTATCAGCCCTATCATGGGCCGCGTCGCCAGTGCTACTCGCCGTTCCGGTGAGCCTTCAGCATCGATGAGGATCAAAGGCCGGGCCGGTGAAAACCGCCCGGCCTTTTTCTTGCGCATCAAGCCAGGGTCTTGCACAAGACGCCAAGCGCCTATTTTCTGACACAAGAAACAACCTCCGGCTGAAGCATGTCTGACCCCAGCGAGCAGAATGAACGGGCACTGCACCGTCAGCGCGTCCTGAAGGGCGGCGCGATCCTTCACGGCACACAGTCCGAGATCCGCTGCACGATCCGCAACATGCACAGCCAGGGCGCCGAACTGCGCGTGCCCGCTGATGTCGCGGTCCCGAAGAGCTTTCTCCTGTACGTCTCGGTCGACAACATCGCCTATCAATGCGAGTTGCGCTGGCGCACCGGTGACCGGGTTGGCGTCGAAATCCTGGGCACCGAACCCAAGCCGCACTGGCATTACGGCTGATCAAAACAAAAGCGCGCCCGCAGCCGAGACCGCAAACGCGCTTTCGTATCCAGTAAGCCGCGCTCGGCTCATCATATCAGAACCAGGCGCAAGCTTGTTCTTGCCGATCCTCCGCGCGCCTGCAGGAGCTTGCCCCCGAGGACGTGCAAACAAGGAAGCTTGGATCGGCTGTCAGACGCAGCCGTCCAGATTAGTTGACGGATTTGTCGACCAGCTTGTTTTTCCCAATCCTCCGCGCGCCCGCAGGGGCTTGCCCCGAGGACGCGCAAACAAGGAAGCGTGGATCGGATGTCAGACGCAGCCGTCCAGATTAGTTGACCGACTTGTCCACCAACTTGTTCTTGCCGATCCACGGCATCATGCCGCGCAGCTTTTCGCCGACTTCTTCGATCTGGTGCTTGTCGTTGGTGCGGCGGATGCCCTTGAAGCGCGCGCCGCCCGACTTGTATTCCTGCATCCATTCGGAGGTGAAGCGGCCGCTCTGGATGTCCTTGAGCACGCGCTTCATCTCGGCCTTGGTGTCTTCCGTGATGATGCGTGGACCCGAAACATACTCGCCCCACTCTGCGGTGTTCGAGATCGAGTAGTTCATGTTGGCGATGCCGCCTTCATAGATCAGGTCGACGATCAGCTTCACTTCGTGCAGGCACTCGAAATAAGCCATTTCCGGCGCATAGCCGGCTTCCACCAGCGTTTCGAAGCCGGCGCGGATGAGCTCGACCAGACCACCGCACAGCACGACCTGCTCACCGAACAGATCGGTCTCGCATTCTTCGCGGAAGTTGGTCTCGATGATGCCCGAACGGCCGCCGCCGACGCCCGATGCGTAAGCCAGCGCAACGTCGAGTGCATTGCCGGAAGCATCCTGATCGACAGCCACGAGGCAAGGCACGCCGCCGCCCTTCTGATACTCGCCGCGCACAGTGTGACCCGGGCCCTTCGGCGCGATCATGATGACGTCGATGGTCTTCTTCGGCTCGATCAGGCCGAAATGCACGTTGAGGCCGTGCGCAAAGGCGATCGCTGCACCGTCGCGGATATTCGGCGCGATGTCGGTCTTGTAGATGTCGGCCTGCAGCTCGTCAGGCGTTGCCATCATCATCACGTCGGCCCACTTGGCGACCTCGGCAACGGTCATGACCTTGAGACCGTCGGCTTCCACCTTCTTGGCCGTCGCGGAGCCTTCCTTGAGGCCGATCGCGATGTCGGTGATGCCCGAATCTTTCAGGTTCAGCGCATGGGCGCGGCCCTGGCTGCCGTAACCGATTACGGCAACCTTCTTGTTCTTGAGGAGGTTGAGATCGGCATCACGATCGTAATAAACGCGCATGGTGTTTCCTTCCGCTTTGCTATTCGTTGATTAGTATCCGGCCCTGGCCGGTGATTTTCCCGCGCCGTAGAGCGCGAGGAATTGGTTTGTAGCGCGCCGCGCATCGGCTTCGATCTCGGCTTCATCCAGCGCCATGGCGTCGCCAAGCAGAAGCCGGATCTGAACGTCGCGGCCGACAAGTCCGAAGAAGGTACGAAACGCTTCCTCGGCATCCTCGAAAGCGAGCAGCCCGGCCGCACGTCCGGCTTCCAGAACCGGCTTCAACCGCTCGCCGATCGCAAAGCGCCCGTTCGCCAGAACGATCGCGCCAAGTGCATCGCGGCCCGATCCTGCCCCGCCGACCGCCACGCGATTAAGCGCGATCGAGGTTCGGCTTGAAATCACGGCCAGCCAGTTGACGGCAAAGCCCTGCAGGCTTTCACGCAAGGCGCTGCTGTCGAGATGCTGCGCATCGTAGTTGCCTGCACGAACCTTGGAAGCCTGCCAGCGCACGGTCGCGGCAAGGAGGCCGTCGCGGTCGCCATACCATTTGTAGAGCGTTTCCTTGGAACAGCTCGCACGCCGCGCCACCGCCGTCATCGTCAGCGCATGGCCCTGCTCGACGAGCAAGGAAAGCACAGCATCGAGCACCGCTTCCTGGCGCTCGGATGGGGCTTCTTCGCTGGGGATGGTAGCTATCTGCAACACGCCTGCTCAACTGTACCGTACGTTACGGTTCGGTTGACTAGCGCATCCCGACGTCGCTCACAAGAGCCGTTTGTCGGCTCACGCGGATTCTTGCGTGCTCGCGGTGGGAGAAGCCAACTGGCTGCTAGTCGTCCAATCCGGTTCAGCCAGGCCTATGCGCCCAAGCGGATCGAGCAGCGTTCCCGCCACCATCGCTCCCAGTATCTGAGGCACCGGCGGAACCCGTGCTGCCAAGGCCACCACCGTGTCGCGCATCCACGGCAAGATCCGACCATCGGACTGGTAGAACGGCGTCAGCATTAGCGACAAGGATTGGAACAGTCTGATGTGGTTGCGCCGCAGCGCCCCATAGCTATCCAGCGCCTGATCGAGATGCTCGCTGCGCCGCAAGGCCTCGTCCAGCGCAGCCGCATCGAGCAAAGCCATGTTCGCGCCCTGCCCCAGCTGCGGGCTTGTGGCATGGGCAGCGTCGCCTATGAACACGATCCGTTCCCCACGCTGCGGCAGCAAGGTGTGGTGCCCGTAGCGTGCGAGGCTCAGCTGATCGAAATTCGAGATCTGGTCGAGGTAAGGCGCACAGGCCGGCCAGACCTCCAGCACCCTCGCCTTCCAGGCATCAAGCCCGGCAGCCTTAAGTGCCTCGACCTCTGCCGGCTTGAGGCTCCAGAAAAAGGCGGCTTTCTTTCCGCCTGCCGGATCAACCCGCCCCACCGGTAGAACGCCCACCATCGTATGCGCGCGCTCATAACGCTGTTGCAGCGCATGCGGATCGAAGCCCTCATCCACCCAGTCGAGCGTTGCCCAGATCGCGCCATAGGTCAGCGCCCTCGGCTCGACCGGCCGCGCCGCATGCCGGCGCAATGTCGAACGCGCGCCGCTTGCATCCACGATGAGATCGAACGGCCCGTGACGCAGACCACCGGCGTCAAAGCCGATGCCGTCGCCCATGCCGTGCAAGGCTTCGGCTTCGGTTCCGGTCATGATGGGAATGCGCGCGGCCACCACCGCTTCGTGCAGCACGTCGAACAAGGCCGCCCGATGCGTTCCCAATCCAAAACGGCCACCAGCCAGCGCATCGTAGCGCACATCAAGCACGGTGCGACCGCTTCGCGCATCGGCACCGGTCAGCCGGTCAATTCGCTGGCCGCGCGCCAGCATTGCCGGCAGAAGACCGAGATAGGCCAGCACGCTGAGGCCGGTCGGCTGCAGGATCAAACCGGAGCCAACGGGAGCCGCCTGATCGAATCGCTCGAACACCCGAACATCATGGCCACGACGCTTGAGCAGCAAGGCAGTGGCCAGACCACCCGGTCCGGCCCCTACAATGGCGATGCTCAAACTGTGCTGCATGGAAAACTCCTTCGCGCGGTCTGCGAAGGAGTGCTTAGCCCGTGACGACCTAAACCGCCACCTGCGTGCCGATTTCCACCACACGGCCTGTGGGGATCTGGAAATATTCGGTCGCGTCGGAAGCCGAGCGCGCCATGGTGATGAACAACCGGTCCTGCCATTGCGGCAGCGTGGAGTTCGCCGAAATCTTCAACGAACGCCGCGACAAGAAGAAGGACGTCGTCATGATGTCGAACTTCCAACCGAGCTTGCGGCAGATCGCCAGCGCGCGCGGAATGTTGGGCCGTTCCATATAGCCAAAGGTCAGCGATACCCGCATGAACAGCGGATTGAGCTGCTCGATCTGCGCCCGTTCGCTTTCCGGCACACGCGGTGTCTGCGCCGTCACCACGGACAGGATCACGTTCTTTTCGTGCAACACCTTGTAGTGCTTGAGGCTATGCAGAAGTGCGGTCGGGGTGCGCTGAGGATCGGCCGTCAGGAACACCGCCGTTCCCGGCACCAGCGTCGGCGGCTTCTTGGCCAGCTGCTCGATAAAGAAGTCGAGCGGCACCTCGTTCTTGCGCGTCTTGTCGAACAAGGCGCGGCTGCCGAGCACCCATGTCGCCATCAGTGTCACGACCGTCACCGCCACCAGGATCGATGACCAGCCGCCGTCGAACACCTTCACGATGTTCGACACGAAGAAGGCGATGTCGATCGACAGGAATACCACGGTCGCACCCACGGCAGCAGCCAGCGGCCACTTCCAGATCCGCAGCATGACCACGAACAAGAGCACCGTGGTGATCATCATGTTGCCGGTCACCGAGATACCATAGGCCGAAGCGAGTTCGCTCGACTCCTGGAAGCCGATCACCAGCATGAACACCACGATGCCCAGCAGAGTGTTGACGCGCGGCATATAGATCTGCCCGGACTGTTCGGCGGACGTATGCTGGACCTCAAGCCGCGGCAGCATGTTGAGCTGCACCGCCTGCCGCGTCAGCGAAAACGCGCCGGAAATCACCGCCTGGCTGGCAATCACGGTAGCCGCCGTCGCCAGCAGCACCATCGGCACCAAGGCCCAGCCTTCGTTCATCTCGAAGAACGGATGACCGATCGCGCCGCCATGGGAAAGCACGAAGGCGCCCTGCCCGAAATAGTTCAACAGCAGGCACGGAAACACCATGACAAGCCAAGCCATCACGATCGGCTTGCGGCCGAAATGGCCGAGGTCAGCATAAAGCGCTTCCGCTCCCGTTACCGCCAGAAATACCGCGCCGATCGTCACAAAGGCCACCGCCGGCGAGTCGATCAAAAAGATCACGATGTAATAGGGGTTGATCGCGTAGAGGATTTCAACGTCGTCGGCGATGTGAACGAGGCCGGAGGCTCCGATCGCCAGGAACCATATTGCCGTCACCGGACCAAAGATGATGGCGACCTTGGCCGTGCCGAAGCGCTGCACGTAGAACACCATCGCCAGGATCACCAGCGTGATCGGAACGACATAGGGCTGGAAGCTCGCCGTCACCGTGTTCATGCCTTCAACGGCCGACAGAACGGAAATCGCCGGCGTGATCACGGCGTCACCGTAAAACAGCGATGCGCCCACCATGCCGATGAAGAGCAGCAAGGCCGGCCGGTTGGCGAAGGTCGAGCGCACCAGCGCCATCAAGGACAGCGTACCGCCCTCGCCCCGGTTGTCGGCGCGCAGCACGAACAGAATGTATTTGATCGTCACGATGATCGTCAGCGCCCAGACGATCAGGGACAACACGCCCAGAATGTCCTCGCGCGTCGCGATCTCGCCGCCGGCAGACGCCCGCAGCGCCTCGCGAAAGGCATAGATCGGGCTCGTGCCGATGTCGCCGTAAACGACGCCCAGCGCACCGAGCATCAGGATAGGCAGTCTCTGCTCGCCATGTCCCTCCACCTTGTGCGGCGCGGCCGCCTGTGGGGTAGAAGCAGAGCCTGCAGTCTCTTCAATGCTCATGAAGCCCTCCTTCCGGGCGGGCGGGCTCTTACGCCTGCTTTCACGCAAGATCAATCGAGATCATGGGATGTGCCCATAAACAGAAACGGGCGCAACACTGCATGACCGATGGATCAACGCTGGCTCATCAACGAAGATGACCTATTTAGGTTCAAGCTTTACACGATCGATCGACGGGAACGCGGTGCTGTTTCCCGCATTGCGACCCATAACGGGAAACACGAGGAGACACGATGCCTTCTTCACTTACTGCCGTGCCTAACGTTCGGCGGATCGAAACAGACCGTAGCGATGTCTTCGCTTGCGAGATCGCCAACCATGTTTCGGCGGCTGATCTGGAAAACCTATATGGCCTCTTGGAAGGCGCTTATGCGCTGCACCCGCGCATCGACGTGCTCGTGCACTTCACCAACTACGAAGGCGTAGACTGGTCGGAATTGTCTGAAGAAACGAAAAAGGAAGGCCAGGAACACGCCAACGCGCATATCCGCAAATGCGCTTCGATCGGCGGCCCGGACTGGGTGTCCCACTTCAGCGGCTTCTTCGCGCCTTCGATCGATGTCGAGTTGAAGCGCTTCGAGGAAAACGAAGAACAGGAAGCCTGGGCCTGGATCGGCGCAACCCCACAGCCGCTCGACATCTGATCGAGCGCGACGGTGCTGCGTCTCAGCGCACCACCGTCAGCCGCTCGGCCGCGCGCGTCACGGCCGTATACAACCAGCGCTGGCGCGTATCCTTGAACGCCCAGCTTTCGTCGAACAACACGACGTTGTTCCACTGCGAACCCTGCGACTTGTGCACGGTCAGCGCATAACCATAGTCGAAATCGTCGAACCGCTTCTTCTGCTGCCAGGAGATTTCCTCGTCCGGCGTCTCGAACGCAGCCTTGAGCAGCTTGATCTTGGCCACGCCGCGATCCGGATCATCTTCTTCCGGCGTCACCAGCAAATTGACCCCGGGCTTCGCCGTTTCGCGCGACGCCGTCATCACTTTCCACAAAGACCCGTTCAGCAGACCCTTCGACGGGTCGTTGCGCAAGCAAACCAGCTTGTCGCCGGCCTGCGGGGTTGCACCCGTAAACCCCTTCAACTCGCGCAACCGGGCATTGTAGCGGCGCCGCGTCCGGTTCGTGCCGACAAGCACCTGATCGGCACCGAGAACAAGGTCCTGCGTGACCTCATCCTTGCTGATCACCTGCGCAGCGCCGAAGTCGCCATACATGAACTCCTTGCCTTCGCGCACATCGAGAGCAAGCTGGATGATCGGATTGTCACGGGCCTGACGGTGGATTTCGGTGAGCAGATGATCCGGCTCATGCTCGGTGAAGAACCCGCCACCGGAGATCGGCGGCAGCTGGCCGGGATCGCCAAGCACCAGGATCGGCGTGCCGAAGCTCATGAGATCGCGTCCAAGCGCCTCGTCCACCATCGAACATTCATCGACGATGATCAGCTTCGCCTTCGCAACCGGTGATTGGCGGTTCAGCGCGAAGGTCGGCGACATCGACGTCTTGCCGGTGTCCTCGTTCTCCACCGCCTCCTCGCCGCGCGGGCGATAGATCAACGAGTGGATGGTCCGCGCATTGCTTGCGCCCTTGGAGCGGAGCACCTGCGCCGCCTTGCCGGTGAAGGCCGCGAACTGGACACTGCCGTCGACATTCTCTGCGAAATGCCGCGCAAGCGTCGTCTTGCCTGTGCCGGCATAGCCAAACAGGCGAAAGATCTGCGGTTTGCCGGACTTCATCCAGCGCGCAACCGCCTGCAGCGCTTCATCCTGTTGCGGAGAAAATTTCATGAACGGGTCAGAGCGGATTCGCGCGCCAAGGGCAAGTCTCGCATGGCTTCATCCTGAAGCCTTCACTGCAACATCGGCCACAGCGTTGCGGCGAGCATCAGGCCCATGGCGATGTTGAACCACTTCAAACGTACGGGATCTGCCAGGAAACCGCGCAGGGCCACACCACATCCTGCCCAGGTCGAAACGCAAGGCAGGTTCACCAAAGCGACCGTGCTGGCGATCAAGACAGCCGACACAAACGGCGCATCGGGATTGGCGTAGATCGACATGGCGCCGATCGCCATCACCCAGGCCTTGACGTTGACCCACTGAAAAGCCGCCGCCTGCAGGAAGGTCATGGGCTGCGGCCGCGTTTCCTTCGCGCTGCCGAGCGTGCGTGAACTGGCGATCTTCCAGGCCAGATAAAGAAGATACGCCCCGCCCACAATCTTCAACAGGAGATGCAAGGGCGGAAAGGCGCTCAACAGCGCGCCAAGGCCGAAGCCGACACCCAGCATCAGCGACAGGAAACCAGCGCCGATGCCGAGAATATGCGGGATCGAGCGCCGAAAGCCGAAGTTGACGCCTGATGCCAGCAACATGAAATTGTTGGGCCCCGGCGTGATTGAGCTCACGAAGCCGTAGATGATCAGCGGCAGGAAACTGCTAAGCGGCATGGCTGTGGTCTCGGCACGAGGAGCCAAGCGCTGGCAAAGCCATGCCAACGCTTTGTTTGAATGGCAGAAGAATGAAGGTGAGCGCTTACATGCCCTGCGGGCCGCGATTCATGGCCGCAACGCCAGTTCGGCAGACTTCCACCAGACCGAGCGGCTGCATGATCGCGATGAACTGCTCGATCTTCGAAACACGGCCGGTAATCTCGAAGATGAAGTGCTCGGTGTTGGCGTCGATCACGCTGGCACGAAACGCTTCCGCCAGACGCAGCGCTTCCATGCGCTCCTCACCCGTGCCGCACACCTTGACCAAGGCCAGTTCGCGCTCGAGCGGCTTTTCCTGGCCAAGTTCGGCAGCGCGGTTGGAGAGATCCACCACCCGATGCACCGGCACGATGCGCTCGAGCTGATGGCGGATCTGATCGATGACATGCGGCGTGCCGCGCGTCACGATCGTGATGCGCGACAGATGGCTCTGATGCTCGGTTTCCGAAACGGTCAGGCTCTCGATGTTGTAGCCACGTCCGGAAAACAGGCCGATCACGCGTGCAAGCACGCCTGGCTCGTTATCGACCAGCACGGACAGCGTGTGGCTGACCGGCTTTTCGAGCGACTTCTGGATGAAATAGGCCGAACCGGTCGGCTGAAGATGGGCATTCATGATAAACAGTCTCTGTTCTTGATCCGCGCCGGTTTCAAACCAGCATCTTGCCCTTGGCGTCGATCGCATTCGCCACCGCTTCATCCGTCGCCTCGTCCGGCAACAGCATCTCGTTATGCGCCTTGCCCGACGGGATCATGGGGAAGCAATTGGTGAGATTGGCAACGCGGCAATCAAACAGAACCGGCTTCTTCACCGACACCATCTCGTTGATCGCATCGTCGAGCTCATCCGGCTTGTCGCAGCGAATGCCGTGACCACCGTAAGCCTCCGCCAGCTTCACGAAGTCCGGCATCGCCTCGGTATAGGAATGCGACAGCCGGTTGCCGTGGAGCAGCTGCTGCCACTGCCGGACCATGCCCATATACTGGTTGTTCAAGATAAAGATCTTGATTGGCGCTTCATATTGAACGGCCGTGGACATTTCCTGCATCGTCATCTGCACGGAAGCGTCACCGGCAATATCGATCACGAGCGCGTCTGGGTGCGCGATCTGCACGCCGAGAGCTGCCGGCAAACCATAGCCCATCGTGCCCAGACCACCGGAGGTCATCCAGCGGTTCGGCTGATCGAAGCCGTAATGCTGGGCGGCCCACATCTGGTGCTGGCCGACTTCCGTCGTGATGTAGGTGTTCGGACCCTTGGTCAGTTCATACAAACGGCGCACCGCATGCTGCGGCATGATCACGTCGCGGTTCTCACGGAAAGCGAAACTGTCGCGTGCGCGCCAGCGCTGGATCTGCTCCCACCATGGCGCGAGCGCCTTGCGGTCAGTCTGGCCCGAAGCGCGCCACAAGCGCACCATGTCTTCGAGCACGCGGCCGACATCGCCGATGATCGGAACCTCGACATGCACGTTCTTGTTGATCGAAGACGGATCGATGTCGATGTGGATCTTGCGCGAGTTCGGCGCAAACGCGTCCAAACGGCCGGTGATGCGATCGTCGAAGCGCGCACCGACGCACAGCATGACATCGCAATCATGCATCACCATGTTGGCTTCATACGAGCCGTGCATGCCGAGCATGCCGAGCCAGTTGTCACCCGAAGCAGGATAAGCACCGAGACCCATCAGCGTCGACGTGATCGGGAAGCCGGTCAGTTCCACCAGTTCGCGCAGCAACTGGCTGGCTTCCGAACCCGAATTGATGACGCCGCCGCCCGAATAGATCACCGGCTTCTTGGCCGTCGCCATCAGGGCGATCGCCTGTTTCACCGCTTCCAGATCCCCCTGGACCTTCGGGCGATAAGACGTGCGCGGAGCCAGCTGCGGCGGCGTATAGGTGCCAGTGGCGAACTGCACGTCCTTTGGCACGTCCACCAGAACCGGACCCGGACGCCCCGTCGTCGCGATGTGGAAGGCTTCGTGCAGGATGGCCGCGAGGTCGTTCACATCGCGCACCAGCCAGTTATGCTTGGTGCACGGACGCGTGATGCCGACCGTATCGGCTTCCTGAAACGCATCGGAGCCGATCAAACCGGTGGGAACCTGGCCCGAGATGCAGACCAGCGGGATCGAGTCGAGAAGCGCGTCCTGCAACGGCGTCACGGCATTGGTTGCACCGGGGCCGGAAGTCACCAGCATCACGCCGGCCTTTCCGGTTGCCCTTGCATAGCCTTCGGCTGCGTGTCCGGCGCCCTGCTCGTGGCGAACGAGGATGTGCTGGATCTCGTCCTGCTGGAACAGCTCGTCGTAAATCGGCAGAACGGCGCCGCCCGGATAGCCGAAGAGGTGCTTGACGCCGTTATCCTTGAGCGCCTGAACCACCATCTCCGCGCCGGTCATTTCGCGTTTGCCGCTGTCTTCGCTGGTCATTGTCGTCCCGCTTCTTAGCCGTATGTCGTGTGAAATCGAGGCAATAAAAAAGGCCCCCGAGGGAGCCTTCGTGATGCGCATGGGGTGCTTTCGCCCGGCGGTTACACCGCCTTGCCCACGCGCCTTCCTACTACGAGAATGAGTGCTGTTGTCATGGTGACGGACCGTAGAGGCATCTTTCCGAAGCGTCAATCCTGTTTAACAAGAAAGTGCCGGGCCGGTTTGAGGAGAAAGTGCCGGGCCGGTTCGGTGAGAAAGTGTCGCGATATTCGGCATACAACAAATAAGCCCAACCCTGCCTTAACCCCGCTTCGCTAAGCCGCTGACAGGACAAACGCGAAGCTGATGATGATCGCCGGAACACACTTGCCGTATAACGGGGCAACGCTGCAGGAGCGCCGCGCCCAGCAACAACCGGATACGCGCATTCTCGGCCGCATCATCGCCTGTGACGGCGCGCAAGCGGTGATCGCGGCAAGAGCCGATGATGCCGACCAAGCTTCGCATTGGACGGTCGGGCGGATGATCTCCGTTAATCTCGGCGACATCCGCACCGTCGGCTTCGTCTATGAAATCGCGACCGCCGCGCCGACTTGGGAAACGGGCGCGGAGAACGCCATCAACGTCAAGATCGAGCTCGTCGGCGAAGTGCGCGACACGCCGGCAGGTCCTGTCTTCAACCGCGGTATCACCACCTATCCGCATCTCGGTGCAAATGCCCATCGCATTCGCGGTCGTGATCTTGAAGCCCTTTATGATTTGGGCGGCCGCCGCGCCATTTCGGTCGGCACGCTCAGCCAGGATGCGTCCATCGATGTCAGCGTCGCCATCGACGATTGTCTCAACCGGCATTTCGCGGTTGTCGGCACGAGTGGCGTGGGCAAATCAACGGCCGTGTCGCTTCTGGTTCGCAAGGCAGTCGCCGCGCGTCCCGATCTGCGCGTGCTGATCTTCGACCCGCACAACGAATTCGCCACTGCTTTCCCCGGTCAGGCGCACCGCATCGATCTGTCCAGCCTCGACCTGCCCTTCTGGATGTTCCGGCTCGAAGAGCTGGCGGAAGTGCTGTTTCGCGGTCGAGCACCGGACACGAACGAAGTCGATCTTCTGCGCGAGCTCATTCCACAAGCCAAGCAGAACTATCGTGCCGGTGCGCAAGCCGGCCTCGTGCGTCGCTCCAGCGATAATGGCGGCATCACCGCCGATACGCCGATCCCCTACAGAATCGCCGACATCACCCGACAGCTCGACGAGCGTCTGGGCATGCTGGACAGCAAGGACATGCGCCCCGTTCTGCGCTCGTTGCGCGCCCGCATCGATGCGGCGGTAGCGGATCCGCGCTATCGTTTCATGTTCGCCTCGCACCTGATCGAAGACACGCTGCATCGCGCAATCGGCAGCGTGTTCCGCGTGCCGCATGAAGGCAAGCCGATCACCTGCTTTTCCATGGCCGGCATGCCGTCGGAAGTAGTCAATGCCGTGTGCTCGGTTCTGGCCCGCCTCGCCTTCGATCTGGCAGAAGGCAGCGAAAACAAGCTGAAGATCCTCGTTCTGTGCGAGGAAGCCCACCGCTACATGCCGTCCGATCCGGCTCTCGGCTTCGCGCCCGTGCGCCACGCTTTGTCGCGCATCGCCAAGGAAGGCCGCAAATATGGCTGTTATCTCGGCGTCGTCACGCAGCGCCCGGGCGAGCTTGACGCGACCATCCTGTCGCAATGCTCGACGATCTTTGCCATGCGGCTCGCCAACGAGCACGACAAGGCGATCATCCGCTCGGCAATCTCGGACTCGTCTGCCTCCACCCTGTCCTTCCTGTCGTCGATGGGCCAGCGCGAAGCGATCGCCTTCGGCGAAGGCGTTGCCACCACGATGCGCCTGACCTTTGAAGAACAGCCGGCCCGGCTCTTGCCCGGCCACCATAATGGCGACGACGACGACACCGGTCACAGCGACGACGTCGATCTCGCACGCATCATCCATCGTCTGCGCGCGACCCAGCAACCGGATCAGGGCACGGCCAGCGAAACAAGGAGCTCGGAGCCGTTACCGTCCGCAGCCGAGCGCATGTCCGCTCCGGCAGACCGCGATCGCGAACCCTCGCTGTATCTGCGCCGCGCAACGGACACCCGCTTCGGCAAGCTTTAGCGCGCGGCCCGACCAGGCGCCTACTCGAAGCCGGAAATCCGCTGCCATTCCGGCCCGAACTGGTTGCGGAACCAGGTCGATTGCCGCCGCGCATATTGTCTTGTCGCGATCTTGGCACGCTCAATCGCATCCGCCAGTGGCATGCGGTCGGCCAGCACTTCGCCAAGCTCGCGCACGCCGATCGCCTTCATCGCAGGCACAGCCGGATCGGGATCGAGCGCAAGCAGCGCGGCCACCTCATCCAGCGCGCCCTCTTCCACCATACGATCGAAGCGCCGATTGATCCGCTCCACCAGCACCGCGCGGTCTGGTTCGATGACCTGGAACGACGCACTCGCCCGATCGATCAAGGCTGGTCTGCTATCCGCCTGCCATTCGGAAATCGACCGACCCGACGTTTCCAGCACTTCGAGCGCCCGCACGATCCGCTGCCCGTCGCCGGGACGCAGCGCGGCAGCCATCTTGGGATCTTCGGCGCGCAGGATGCGATGGAGCTTGTCAGGCCCCTCTTCGTGCAGCTTGTAACGCCAGCGATCGCGAATATGCGGCGGGATCGTCGGCATTTCGGCGAACCCCTCCACCAGAGCACGGAAATAAAGCCCCGTGCCCCCAACGAAAATCAGGGGCCGTTCACCGTCTCGCGCAGCCAGTGCCGCGACATCGCGCAACCACGACCCCGTCGAGAACGCAATTGTCGGCGCAACATGCCCGTAAAGCCGATGCGGCGCTTGGCCGAGATCGGCCTCGCCGGGGCGCGCCGTCACGACCCGCAGCACGTCGTAAACCTGCATGGAGTCGGCGTTGACGATGAGCGCCCCGTTAGCGCGCGCCAGCCGCAGGGCCAGCGCCGACTTGCCGCTGGCAGTCGGCCCCGCTATCAGGGTTGCATTGCGGATCAAGCCTGCCGCCGTCCTCGAACTGTCAGCCGAAACGCTCATGTCCCTCGTCGTCACACTCGTTTGTCATCCCGCGCGCCCAACCCTCACTGCCGAACTTACCGGCCGCGTTGCGGAAGCGATCGGTGCCGGTCCGGCAACCTGGCTTAGCGAAAGCGTCGCCTGCGATCTCACGCCTGCGGCCGACCTCGACAAGCACGCCATCGAACGCCTCGGCCGTGAAGCTCTAGCCGATCACCCCGTCGACATCATAGTGCAGACTGCGGAAAACCGCAGGAAGAAAGTCCTCATCGCCGACATGGATTCGACGATGATCGATCAGGAATGCATCGACGAGCTGGCAGCCGAAGTCGGCTTGAAGGAGCACGTCGCCGCCATCACCGCCCGCGCCATGAACGGCGAGATCGCATTCGAGCCTGCTTTGCGCGAGCGCGTCGCCTTGCTGAAGGGTCTGGAAACCAGCGTCATCGCTAAGGTGATCGACAGCCGCATCCATCTTGCATCCGGCGGCCGAACGCTTGTGGCGACCATGCACGCCAATGGCGCCCACACCGCGCTGATCTCCGGCGGCTTTCTCGATTTCACCAACCCGATTGCCGCAAAGCTTGGCTTCGATGAAAACCGCGCCAACACTCTGCTTTCCGAAGATGGCCGCTTCTCCGGACTGGTCGCCGAGCCGATCCTTGGCCGCGAAGCCAAGGCGCAAGCGCTGCAGGAAATCGTCACGCAACGCGGCGTAACGCTCGACGACGCGCTTGCCGTCGGAGACGGCGCCAACGATCTCGGCATGATCCAGCTCGCCGGCAGCGGCGTCGCCTTGCATGCCAAGCCGACCGTCGCCGAACAGGCATCCATCCGCATCGACCATGGCGACCTCACCGCCCTGCTCTATCTCCAGGGCTACAGCCAATCGGATTTCGTTTCGTGAAACCGCTCCGCACCAGACGCCTGATCCTGCGCAATTGGGAAGATCGCGACCGCGAGCTCTTCCACGAGATCAACTCCGACCCCGAAGTCATGCGCTTCTTTCCCATGCGCCGCGACCGAGACGAGTCGGATGCTGTGATGGATCGCCTAAAATCCGAGATCGATCGCGATGGTTACGGCTTCGCCGCCGTGGAACTCGCGCAGACCGGCGAGACCGTCGGCTTTGTCGGCATCCGCAAAAATCCGAGCATCGTGCATCTGTCACCCGATGCCACTGAAATTGGCTGGCGCCTCAAGCGCAACACCTGGGGCAAAGGCTATGCCACCGAAGCTGCGCGCGAATGGCTGCGCTTCGGA
Source organism: Tianweitania aestuarii (assembly GCF_018457165.1). Classification (GTDB taxonomy): domain Bacteria; phylum Pseudomonadota; class Alphaproteobacteria; order Rhizobiales; family Rhizobiaceae; genus Tianweitania; species Tianweitania aestuarii. The sequence goes on from NZ_JAFMNX010000002.1 coordinate 218,680, forward strand.
TTCGAGGAAGTCGGCCTGGAGGAGATCATCTCCTTCGCCGTCGCATCCAACACCTGGTCGCTGGCGGTCATGGAGCGTATCGGCATGGTGCATGACGAAGCCGGTGACTTCGACCATGACGACGTGCCCGAAACCCACCCGCATCTCAAGCGTCATGCGCTTTATCGGCTGAGCCGCACGGACTGGAAGAAGACAAGGGAAGCAGGCACTTGAGCCCTCTTCCAGACTCGATCTTTGAAGTCGCTAAAGCAGGACGGTAGCGCTTACGCAACCGTCCCAAAAAGCGAAACAGCCCAGCGCCCCATAGGCTTGCTGGGCCTCGGTAAAGCCTGTGAGCCTTACTCGATACGCAACGTCACGAAGCGAAGCTCGCCGGTCTTTGAGGCCAGCATCAGAAGCGCGTTCTTGCGCCCCTGCTCCTTCAGCCTTTGAACACGATCGAGCACATCCTTCGGTGATGACACCGATTCCTGCCCGATCTCGGTGATCACTTCGCCAGGCTCAATGCCCTTCTCGCTCGCAGCCGACCCTTCGGCGACTTCCGTAATCAGGACGCCGGAAACTTCCTTGGCGATCGAAAACGCCTCGCGCTGTTCGTCGGTCAGCTCACCGATCGTCATGCCCAGTGTGGCGGCATTTTCGACTGCGTCCGGCTGTTCCGCTTCGGCTTCCGGTGCGTCGGTGCCCTCGGCAACATCCATTTCTTCGCTGTCTTCCAGCCGGCCCAGGGTTACCTGTACCGTCTGCTCGACACCCTTGCGCACGATCACCACGTCGACCGCCTTGCCCACCGGGCTATCGGCCACGACGCGCGGCAGGTCGCGCATTTCGCGGACTTCCTTGCCATCGAACTTCAGCACCACATCGCCCGGCTGGATCACGCCATTATCGACAGGTCCACCCTTGATGATGCCGGCAACGAGCGCGCCATGCGCGCGGTCCATGTTCAGGCTTTCGGCAATGTCGTCGGTCACCGGCTGGATGCGCACGCCCAGCCATCCGCGCCGCGTTTCACCGAATTCACGGATCTGCGACACAACGCTCGACGCCATCTTGGCCGGAATCGAGAAGCCGATGCCGATCGAGCCGCCCGAGGGCGAGATGATGGCCGTGTTGATGCCGATGACCTCACCGCGCATGTTGAACAGCGGACCGCCCGAATTGCCGCGATTGATGGCGGCATCGGTCTGGATGAAGTCGTCATAGGGGCCGGAATTGATGTCGCGATTGCGCGCCGAGATGATGCCGACCGTCACGGTTCCGCCGAGACCAAACGGGTTGCCGACGGCCATCACCCAGTCGCCGATCCGCATCTGGTCGGAATCGCCGAACTGAACCGATGTTAGCTTGCGCGCCGCCGGATCGACCTTCAACACGGCCAGATCGGTTTTGGTGTCGCGGCCAAGAAGCTCGGCCTTGAGCTTGCCGCCATCGGCAAAGATCACCTCGATCGCGTCGGCATCGGCGATCACATGGTTGTTGGTGACCACGATGCCTTCTTTCGCATCGATCACGAAGCCCGAGCCGAGCGACTGCACGTCGCGCGGCCCCTGGTTCTGGCCTTCGCGGTTCTTGAAGAAGTCGTCGAAGAAGTCCTGGAACGGCGAACCTTCCGGCAGTTCCGGCATCGGAACGGGACCATCCCCTTCCGTCCCCGTCACATGCTGGGAGGTCGAGATGTTCACAACGGCGCCAAGCAGATCTTCGGCAAGATCGGCAACGGAGGCCGGCCCCTGGATCGGCGACGGCTGCGCCGGCTGCCCCTGTGGAACGCTTGGAGCGGGTGCAGCAGGCGGCACGGCGGGCGCTGCCGGCTGCGCGAAAGCTGGTGAAAGGCTGCTGGTGGCGACAAGCGCCACAGCTGTCAGAAGGCGGATGCTGGTCCGTACCCCGGTTGACGTCATGACACTTCTCCGATCACCCGATATCCTGGATCCAGCGCTGGGGATCAGAAGAATCCCGAGCGAAGCAATGGGGTGCATGATTGCGAGAAATGAGGCGCGTTTGCGACCCTCATTTCTCATGCACCCCATAAATCCTGTGTGAAAGGCGTCAGCCCCGGATGACCCAGATCAGCACGACGCCGGCAAGCATGGCGATCAGACCGCCAGCCCGCAGCACCGTATCGGATGTTCCGCGCACCTCCTCGGCGAGGCGGCGCGCGAAAAAGGGAAAGCCGCAATAAACCAGGCCTTCGATCACCAGAACGAGGCCGATTGCGTCCAGAAAATCGTTCACGCGAGCGAACGATTACTGGGCGGCGGGTGCCGGCGAAGCAGGCGCAGGTGCCGCCTCCGCCGGAGCTTCAGGAGCCGAAGCCGGAGCAGACTGAGCCGGAGCAGACTGAGCTGCCGGACCGGACGCAGCCGGAGAGGCCGGGTTAGCTGGCGCCGCACCGTTCCCCATCGGGTTCTGGAAGAACCGGAAGAAGTCCGAATCCGGCGACAGGAGCATGGTCGTGCCCTGGCCGTTCAGCGCCTGATCGTAAGCCGCCATCGAGCGATAGAACTCGAAGAACTGCGGATCGCGGCTGAACGCATCGGCAAAGATCTTCGAGCGTTCGCCCTCGCCTTCACCGCGCAGAATTTCCGATTCCTTCTGCGCTTCGGCCGTGATCTCGACGACCTCACGGTCGGCGCGCGCACGAATACGCTGAGCCGCTTCACGACCGCGCGCCCGCAGACGCTCGGCTTCGGCCAGACGCTCAGCCTTCATGCGTTCATAAGTCTGCTGCGACACTTCCTGGGTCAGATCGGTACGGCGGATGCGGACATCCGTGATCTGAAGACCGAGCGAGGTTGCATCCGGACGAAGCTGGTCGGCGACCTCCTTCATCATGTCGCCGCGCTCTTCCGAAAGCGCTGCCTCGAAGCCGCGCAGACCGTAGACCCGGCGCAAAGCCGCGTCGAAACGCGTGCGCAGGCGCTGTTCAGCCAGCTGCACGCTACCCGAAACCGCCGAACGGAAGGTGCGTGCATCCTGGATGCGATAGGCCACGAAGGCGTCGACCTCGTAGAACTTGCCGCCCGAAACCTGGACACGGATATTGTCGAGGTCGAAGCGCATGATGCGGTCGTCGACCAGTTGCACATTATCGGCATCAAGGAAGCCAAACGGCGCCTTGAAGTAGATGCCCGGCTCAGTTTTCACGTCCACGATCTCGCCGAAGCGCAGAACGATAGCCTGCTGGCGCTCATTCACCACGAAGATCGAGGAATAAAGCAGAAGCGCCAGAACGGCGACGATGATGAGGATTGCGGGAAGACGATTCGTCATCAGTTCGACCCTCCCGTGGCCTGATTATTGTTGTAGGTCGGTTGCGGAGGAGCCTCCTCGGCTGGCCGGTTCTGCAGCTGCGGCAGCGGCAGGTAAGGCACGACGCCCGATCCGTTGCTGCTTGCACCCTGCTCGACGATGACCTTGTTGGAGTTGCGCAGAACGCGTTCCATCGTTTCAAGGAACAAGCGTTGACGGGTCACTTCCGGTGCCAGCGCATACTGGTCATAGACCGAGACGAAGCGCTGCGCCTCACCCTGAGCTTCCTGCACGACACGGTTCTTGTAAGCCGCCGCTTCTTCGCGAAGCTGAGCAGCCTGACCGCGTGCCTGGCCGAGCTTCTGGTTGGAATACTGATTAGATTCTTCCACGAAGCGGTCTTCGTCCTGTTCGGCGCGCTGCACTTCGTCGAACGCATCGGCCACTTCACGCGGCGGTGCTGCGTCTTCGATCGAAATCGCATTCACGTTGATGCCCGCCTGATACTGGTCGAGCGTGCCCTGGATGATCCCGCGAACAGCCTCGGCGATGCCCTGGCGATCGTCACGGAAGATGTCCTGCGCCGGACGACGGCCCACGGCTTCACGCATCGCGCTTTCGGCCACCTGCCGCACCATCTCGTCGGGATCGGCAACCTTGAAGAGATAGGAGATCGGGTCCGAAACCTGGTAGGCCACCGAGAACCGCACATCGACGATGTTCTGGTCGCCTGAAAGCATCAGGCCGGATGAGTTCTGCCCGCCGCGCGCTTCGCCGATGTTGACCAGCTTTTCGGCGATGTTGGCGACTTCCACCGTTTCGATCGGCCACCAATGGAAATGCAGACCAGGCTCGGAGAGTTCGGCCTTCGGCTTGCCGAAGCGCAGTTCGACGGCCACTTCATCGGGTTGCACGGTGTAAACCGACTGAAAGGCCCAGAAAACGAGAACAACGACTGCGATCAGGCCGAACAGCGCAGGGCTGCCGCTGCCCAGACCGCTGCCGCCGCCGGCATTGTTGCCACGGCCACCACCTGGCAGCGCACGACGCAGCCGATCCTGGCCGCGGCGGATGATGTCTTCGAGGTCGGGCGGCGTGCCTTGCGGTCCGCTCGGTCGGTTCGGTCCCTGTCCCCAAGGGCCGCCATTGCCACCGGAGCCGCCATTGTTGTTGCCGCCGCCGCCGTTGTTATTGTTGCCGCCACCCCACGGCCCGCCGCCGCCGTTGCTCTGATTATTCCAGGGCATTCAAGTCCTTTCGAAACGTGCCGTGCTTGCGGGGAATTATTCGCTCCACCACACCCTTAAGCCCTCTATAGGCACCCGCAGCCACGCTTTCAACGCGACCGAACAACCACTTGGAAGAAGGTTAAGCAGTTAAAGCCGTGTGCGACCGCTCAGGGCGAGGCGCGGCGGCGCTCATAGACCACGCAGCGCGTCGGGTATTCGTCCTTGTCGCCTGCCGGCACTTCGAGGCTCGTTGTCTCGACAAAACGTTGCGGATCAATGGGCGGAAAGGTCACATCGCCCTCCACATCCGCCAGAACATGCGTGACCCGTAACCGGTCCGCGATGCCCATCGCCTGTTCGAAAAGCTGCCCACCGCCAATCACGCAGATTTCATCCGCATCCGGCAAGGCTTTCGAGCGCGTTCGCGCCAAAGACAGAGCATCGGCCAGCGAGTGCGCGATCTCGACGCCTTCAGGATGATAGTCGCGATTGTGCGTAACAACGATATTCAGTCGCCCGGGCAAAGGCTTGCCGATGCTTTCATAGGTCAGCCGACCCATCACAATCGGCTTGCCCATCGTATCGGCCTTGAAGCGCTTCAGATCGCTGGACAGGCGCCAGGGCAGTTGCCCGTCGCGGCCCACCACACCATTTTGTGCCACTGCCACAACAAGCGTCACATCCATGCCCGTCTCCCCCTGCAAGGCAGGCACCTTAGCAGCTTGTTTTCAAACGGCTACCTCGGCCGCAATCGCCGGATGCGGATCATAACCGTCGACCACGAAATCCTCGATCGTATAATCGTCAATGTTTGCCGCTTTTCGCGTCAGTCGCATCGTCGGCATGGGACGCGGTTCACGCGACATCTGTTCCTGCGCAGCGTCGAGATGGTTGAGGTAAAGATGCACGTCACCGCCGACCCAGACGAAGTCGCCGAGTTCGAGATCGGCCTGATCCGCCAGCATCAGCATCAGCGCCACGGTGCCGACCCAGTTGAAGGGCGCGCCGAGCAGCAGATCGACCGAACGCTGCATCATCATGCAGGACAGCCGTCCTTTCGAGACGTGAAACTGATAGACCATATGACAGGGCGGCAGCGCCATCTCACCGAGATCGGCCACGTTCCAGGCATGAAACAGCATGCGGCGGCTCGCCGGATTGGTTTTCAGCGTCTCCACCAGCGTGCCGATCTGGTCATGCACGCGCCCGTCCGGTCCCTGCCAGCGCCGCCATTGCTTGCCATAGATCGGTCCAAGCTCGCCCCAGCGCGCCGAAAACGCGTCGTCGGACAGGATGCGGTCTTCGAACGCTTTCTGGCTGATCGTTTCGCCGCTCGCCTCGCGATATTTCGCCAGCGGCCAGTCGCTCCAGATCCGCACGTTCTGCTGCAGCAGGGAGCGCAGGTCGGTGCGGCCGGTCAGGAACCACAGCATTTCCTTGACTGCCGTTTTCCAGAACACCTTCTTGGTGGTCAAGATCGGCACATGCCCGCTCGAGAGATCGAAGCGTAGCATCTCGCCAAACAGCGAGCGTGTGCCGACGCCGGTGCGGTCAAGCCGCTCGTCGCCGCGTTCAAGAACACGGCGCATCAGATCGAGATACAGGTTTTCCGGCGCAAGGAGCGCCTCGGGAGAGCGGTTCAACATGATCCTGCATCTACGCGATTCTGATCGGGCGCGGGAGTATGCATCAAAGGCATCGGGCATCCTCTCAGGACTCTGTGAACGGCGAAACGGAAACTTTGCCCGCAGCCCCTTCGTTTCTTACGCATCAAGGCAGCTAACGCTGCACGCGCGCATGCCCTATATTCCGCTCAGGAAGCGACAGGAGATCCACCATGGTGAACCGGACAAAACTGAACTGGTCGCATGTAACGCCGAAACCCCTTTGGCTGAACCGTCGCGCTCTGATCGCCGGCATCGGCGCCACTGCGCTTGCCTCGCCTGCTCTGGCAAAGATCGCGGCGAAGCCCAGCCAGTTTTCCACCGACGTCGAGCCGAACACGCTCGAAGAAATCACCAACTACAACAACTTCTACGAATTCGGCTGGGACAAGACCGATCCCGCCGCCAATGCAGGTCAACTCACGACCGATCCCTGGTCGGTGACCGTGGATGGCCTCGTGGATCGCCCGGGCACGTATGATCTCGCCGACATCATGAAGGACCGCCCGCTCGAAGAGCGCATCTACCGGTTCCGCTGCGTAGAAGCCTGGGCGATGGTGATCCCCTGGATCGGCTTCGAACTGTCGGGCCTGCTCAACCGCTTCGGCGTGCAACCTTCGGCCAAATATGTTGCCATCCAGACGCTGCTCCGCCCTGAAGAAATGCCCGGCCAGCGCGCCGGCGGTATCAACTGGCCCTATGTCGAAGGCCTGCGTCTTGATGAAGCGATGAACCCGCTCACCATCATGGCCACCGGTCTCTACGGCGAAAACCTGCCGAAGCAGAACGGCGCGCCTCTTCGTCTCGTCGTGCCGTGGAAATACGGCTTCAAGTCGATCAAGAGCATCGTCAAGATCAGCCTTGTCGCCGAACAGCCGCCAACCACCTGGCAGCAGCTGCAGCCAAGCGAGTACGGCTTTTATGCCAATGTGAACCCCGAGGTGAACCATCCGCGCTGGAGCCAGGCGACCGAGCGCAAGATCGGTGGCGGATTCTTTGCCAGCCGTCAGGAAACGCTGAAGTTCAACGGCTATGGCGACGAAGTTGCCGGCATGTATGCCGGCATGGATTTGGCGAAAAACTATTGATGGCCCGCCTCGATGCCTGGCTGAAGCGTGTGCCGAACTGGGCCGTCTGGCTTGCGGGATTTATCCCGCTGGCCTGGCTGATCTGGCTCGTTGTCACCAACGATCTCGGCGTCGATCCGGTGAAGGAGATCGAACACCGCCTGGGCAAGATCGCGCTCTGGTTCCTGGTCGGCGGTCTTGTAATCACCCCGCTGCGCAGTTTCGTTGGGCTCAACCTCATCCGCTATCGCCGCGCGATCGGCCTGCTCGCCTTCATCTATGTGGTCCTGCACCTTATGGCATGGGCCGTGTTCGACATGGGCCTCCTTATGTCGCAGGCGATCAACGACCTCTTTCGCCGCCCCTATCTCATCTTCGGCATCAGCGCCTTTATCCTGCTGATCCCGCTGGCGATCACCTCCAATAAGGCCTCGATCCGCAAGCTCGGAGCCAACTGGCGACGTTTGCACTGGCTGGTTTATCCGGCCGTGTTGCTGGGTGTCGTGCATTATCTCTGGCAGATGAAGGTGATCCGCACCGAAGGCTGGATCTGGCTTGTCGTCGCCCTGTTGCTTCTGGCCACACGCATCAAGTGGCCCGGTTCATCGGCCCGTTCCGCTCCAAAGAAGGGCCCGAGCAAGCGTCAGCAGGCGATCAACGCTGCAAACAAGACTTGAAGCCACCGCCACCCCTTTGCAGCGCCGGATAAACGACCTATATCAGCGCTGTCGGGTTCGCCTGACTATGGAAATAAACGGCCGTTGAAATAAGCCATTCGGACCCGGGGGCGGTACCCGGCGCCTCCACCACGAACCGCTCGTTCTGAGCGGCTGGTGATGGGGGCGAAATAGGATCGACGAGGGTGTAAAGAGCGGACTTTTTCCCGGCATTGTACCACCGTTATCGGGCTATAATAGTAGTTGCAAACGACAACTATGCGGAAGCACGTCTCGCCGCGTAAGCGGTGCGATAGCTTCAAATCAAGCCCTTGGGGTTCGCACTCCTAGGCGGGGTTCGGAGGTACCTGGCAACAGAAACCTCCACTTCTTCCCCTTCAATGACCATCCAATGCACCGCACCTTCCCTCACGTCGAAGGCTGCCCCATATCGTTGTGAGTTTACGTGGCTGCCAAGCTTCTCTAAAGCTACGCCGACGATTCAACTGGACCTGCCTGGCTCCATGGCCGAAGACCACATTCGCTACGATATTCTGGCCCAGGAAGCACTGCGCGGCGTTATGCGCAAAGTGCTGATCGAGGTCGCGCGCACCGGTTTGCCGGGCAACCATCATTTCTTCATCACCTTCCTGACCGGCGCACCCGGCGTGCGGATTTCTTCGCGCCTGAAGGAACGCTATCCCGAGCAGATGACGATCGTGGTCCAGTTCCAGTATTGGGACCTCAAGGTCACCGACACCGGCTTCGAGGTCGGCCTGTCCTTCTCCGACGTGCCGGAAAAGCTGGAAATCCCCTTCGCAGCCGTTCGCGGCTTCTACGACCCGTCCGTCAATTTCGAGCTGGAATTCGACGTGAAGCCGGTTGAACCGGCTGCAGCGCCTGTCGAGCCGACGCCGATGTTGAAGGCCGTCGACAACAATGCGCCTGCCGAGCCAAAGCCCCTGCCCGCCAAGACACCAAAGGCGGACAAAAGCAAGAAACCAGCGGAACCGGCTGCAAGCGAAGCGTCAGAAGAGCAGGCAGAAGACGAAACACCCAAGCCCGGCGCTGACGTCGTCTCGCTCGACGCCTTCCGCAAGAAGTAAGCGCCTTTCATGGGCGACATCGTAAACCTCCGCACCATTCGCAAACAGCGCGATCGTGCGGAGGATGCCCGCAAGGCCGATGAAAATCGCGCCCGCTTTGGCCGCACCAAGGCTGAAAAACAGGCCGAGGCGAAGGCAGGCGAGCGCGCCCAAACACAGCTCGACAACCACCGCCGCGAGACCTGACGCCCGATGAGCGGCGTTTTCAAACGCTCCGTGACCATCGGCGGCCATCGCACGAGCATATCGCTCGAAACCGCCTTCTCCGACGAACTCGAGCGCATCGCAGCCGAACGCGGCGCCAGCATCAGCGCCCTGATCGCCGAGATCGACGCCGCACGCGACCCCGCCACCAACCTGTCCTCGGCCATCCGCTTGTTCGTTCTGGCAGACCTGAAGGCGCGAACCCTCGCGCCTGACAGCGTTGAATAACCCGCGCAATCTTTGCGGAGCGATCGGCTTCAGTTCTGCAACTCAGGTGCGACCTGACCGAAGTTGAAGCAGGCCACCAGCAGAACACCGCCCAGCGTGTTACCGAGCAGCGTCGGTACGAAGAACCGAAAAGCGTAATCGCTCATCGTGGCCTCGCCGATATGAACGAGGTAGGACGCTTCGACCGATCCGGCGATGATATGGGCGAGATGCGCCACTGCCACCACATAGGTGACGATGATGATGACGAACGGCTTGGAATCACCCGAAGCCGGCATCAACCACACCATTAGGGCGATCAGCCACCCTGCAAGCACCGCCTTCAGGAACATCGCGCCGAACGGCGATTGCATGGTGGACCGGGAAAACTCGGCGATCGCCGCCTTTATCTCCGCATCAAACAGCGGCGTATGAGCCAGCACGGCGGAAAAGATCCAGGTCGCCACGATGTTGGACGCAAGCACGATACCCCACAAGCGCAGCACCAGCCGCAACCGATGCCAGCTGGGTTCATGCAAGAGCGGCAACACTGGCGTCAGCGTGTTTTCCGTAAAAAGCTGTTGGCGGCCAAGCACGACGATCAGGAAGCCAATCGTATAGCCGAGCGCAGTGAGCAGATGCTCCCACGGTGCGTCGGGCAGAGCCGTCATGAGAACGGCCGGCACAACAACCGAAAAGCCAATCGACAGCCCAGCGGCCAGTCCCGACATCATCAAGGCAAAGGCACTGCGCTCCAGTTCACGCTCGCCTTCGGCGCGAATGGTCTCATGGATCAACGCCGCACTTGGCCGGCTTTGCTTGTCGACAGCTTCGACCTCTTCTTCATTGAGGTCCCCCACCTCGGAAGCGGGGCTCAAACGATTTTCTGGCGCGTCTGCGGTCATGAAGCGGCTTTCTGCATGCGCGACGCAGCTGGCCGCGTTCCTCAACCTTTTCGATCAAACTTCGATCCCATTCCGGTCAGGTAATCCTTCGCACCACCAAGCCGGAGAACGAGTCTGCCAAGCTGAGGGCTAGACCTCGATCTGCCGGACCTGAACATGCCGGGCACGCCCCGCACCCAACCCTGCCGTGATCGCACCCGCGCCGATCAACACGATCAGCCAGGCGCAGGCCACGAAGCTGCCGGTCCAGCTATGGATCAACCCCACCAGCAGCGGCCCGAGCGATGCGATCACATACCCCCCACCCTGCGCCATTCCCGACAGATACGATGCCACCCGTGCATCGGGCGAACGCAGCATGATCATCGTCATGGCGACCGCGATCAGCCCACCCTGCCCGATCCCCTGCACCACGGCCAGGATCCACACCATCCACAAGGGCGCAAAGATGAAGCCGAGCAGAGGCAACATCGCACAGCTGATCAGAACGGTGTTGATCGCCCTTTGATCGCGGCAGCGAATGGCGATCGAAGGAATGACGAGACAGGCCGCGACCTGCACCATCACATCGGTCGAAACCACCAGTCCGGCCGTTGCGGCATCCAGCCCGCGTTCGCGCAAGATCGGGGAAAGCCAGCCGAACACGATATAGGCGAAGGCCGATTGTAGCCCCATGAACACCGTGACCTGCCACGCCAGCGGATCACGCCAAAGCCCCTCCACGCAGTGCTTCTTGTGCGAATGTGCGGCATTGAGCCGGACCGTTTGCGGCGCCCATAAACAGGCGACAAGAAGAGCCGGCAGCGCCCAGATCGCCAAAGCGATCTGCCAGCTTCCCCACGCATGTTCCACAGGCACGGTGATCCCTGCGGCAGCCGACGCACCGGCACACAGCGCCATCGTGTATAGCCCCGTCATCATCGCGGCTCGATCGGGAAAGTCGCGCTTCACGAGGCCCGGCAGAAGCACGTTGCCCGTCGCAATCGCGGCACCCGCCAGCACCGTGCCGAAAAACAGGATCGGCGTATAGCCCGTGCCGCGAAGACCGGTACCAACAGCCAGAAACAAGAGAACCGCCAGCAACACACGCTCGGCACCAAACCGTTGCGCGAGCCTTGGTGCCATCGGCGCAAACAGGCCGAGGCAAACAACCGGCAAGGTGGTCAACACACTCGCGCTCGTCGTGGAAAGCCCGGCCCCTTCCACCACTTCAGGCAGGATCGACGAAAGGCTGGAGAAAACCGGCCGCAGATTGGCTGCGATCAGAACAAGGCTCAGCCCGAGAAGAAAGCGCGCGGCGGTTGAGCGCACCGGCGTGACAAGCGGCGCGGGCGCATCATCGGCTTGCGCATCGATCAGCGTGATCTCGCTCGCGTCCAAAGATGCAGCTGGTGAAGAAGAAGGCTGGGTCATGCCGGAGCCAAGCCACGAAACGCCCGCGCCTTCAACCGCTTTCGATTGGCACAGCCGTTACGCAGGCGCAGCGCCTCCAAGCTAGCCGCTACTTGCATAAAGCAAAACGCCGCCGGCGCTGAATTGCGCCGGCGGCGGAAAGAACCGAAGCCTGACCGGCTCAGGCCTCCGCAGCAGTGATCTTGTAAGAGAAGGCCTTGGCATCCAGCTCGTCGAAGCGCTGCGACGCGTCGGCCATGCCTTGCGGATACATCAGGAAAGGCACGCTCGCAGCCGAAGCCGCACCCGGCAGCGCCACATCGCGTGCGCTGTTGAAGGCGACCCAGTTGCCTTCCCAGTTGCCGAACAAGGCTGCGTCAACCGGAGCGACCAGCGGATCGCGGCGATCGCGGATCCATTCCTTCGTTTCTGCGCGCATGACCTTCAACACGTCGGCCGGATCCATCGCGACCCAGCCATAGCCTTCGAGCCAGGCTTCGGCGCGGCAATGCTGTGCGCCCGTCACATCGGCGGTGTTCGCGCCAAGCTGCTTGTAGCCGAACGCCGACGGCGCAACGCGCACGCCGTAGACGTCACGCGCCGGAACGCCCGACGCGCGCGCCATCGCAACGAACAGGCCGTTCAGATCGGCGCATTTGCCGCCCGGCGCAGCATTGGCCAGCAGCGCGGTGAGATCGCCCGAGCCGCAGCCCGGCGTATCGAGGTTGCGATAACAGGACGCAACGATCCAGTTATAGATCGCCTGCACCTTCTCGACATCGGTGTTCGCACCTGCCGTCGCCTTCGCAGCAATGTCGCCAACTACGCCATCGATCGGCGCAAGGCTGCTGCCCTTCAGCGCCGCCTCAAGCACGGCCGGATCTTCGCGCACATCGCTCTTCTTCGACCAGTCGATCGTGCGGTTGCGCGTTTCAACCCGCGTGGTGAGCACAACCATGCGGTCTGTCTGGCCGGCATCAAACCGCGCATGCAGCATGGTCGCGCCCGAGGTGGGATCGGTGACGAACTCGGCCTGCGCCGCATTGCCGGTCCAGTTCGTGTCCAGCGTGCGCTGCCAAGCGGTATCGACGGATGGCACCGGCAGCCAGACGGAGGTCGCACCGGCTGTGTCGGGCGGCGTGACGGTGGTGGACAGGTTGAAGGCGCGCCAGTCGGATGCAGCCGGCGCATAAACACGGTCCGGCTGTGCCGCCGCGAAAGCGAAACGCGGCATAACGGCCATCGCGCCAACGGCAAGTCCGAACTGAAGCACTTTGCGGCGCGATACCAAGGTCATGACACTCTCCTGATACAGACGGTCGAACAAGCGCGTCCGGGCGCTCCAACTCAACCGGGATTTGTGATTCCTCATACCGTTTTGCATGCGCAAGCGCCAGACGGTTCGTGGCCCTCAGCCGCCCGGCTGATTCTCGAAAACACCCGGCAGCGTACCCCCGGCACCCGGGGCGGACGGCGGCTGCAGCGGTTGAAGCCCCTGCGCATCCGGGATCTCCGTCGGCATCTGGAAAGGTGCCGGAAAATCCGTCGGCGGTGTGCGCGGGGTCGAAACAGAGTTCTGAGGCTCCGGCTGCGTGCGACGTTCCTCCCGCGCGCGTGCCGCTTCTTCAGCACGCTCGGTCTCGCGCCGTGCTGCCTCGGCTGCGGCTTGTTCTGCCCGCTCCGCTTCCTGTTGCGCGGCTTCGGCTGCCCGCCGTCGTTCGTCTTCCTGCCGCACGCGTTCAGCCTCCGCGGCTTCTTCGCGTGCCGTTTGCAGCGCTTCGTAATAGCGAACTTCACGCCGCAAGCGCTGTTGTTCCAGAAGCTGCGCCTGCATGGCCTCCACCCGCGCCTGCTCGATCTCGAGCGCGCGCTGCGTCAGGAACTGCGCGAGAGCGGTCGTGTCATAGCTGACCTCAGGCTCTTCCAGCGATCCGCCGATGTTCAGCGCCACAGTCGGCTCGGAACCGGCGAGCGCATTGTCACCGGCCTCGTAAGCCACGGTCGCGCGTCCATTCAGCGTGTTCTGTCCGGCATCGAGCGCCAGTTCAGTTGAAAGCGTCGCCTCCTCCGCCGCGAACTGCGTCAGCGGCATGCGCAGCGTACCGTTGGCAATGCTGAACGCGACATCGGCATTACCGGCCTGCATCCGCCCCTGCCCGAGGATCGCCGGCGCGAAAGCTTGCACGGCCTTGTCATCCACGGTGCGGCCGATCGTGTCGGCTTGCGCAATGAGCGCCGGAAGCGCGTTCGGGTTCAACCCCTCGATCGTAACATCGCGCAGCTTGGCCGTTCCCGAACCGGACAGCGCAGCCACCACGCCATCCACCGACTTGCCGCTGCCGCTGACCGTCACGCCGAAGTCCCCGCGTCCACTCAAGGCAGACTGGCCGGTGAGTGCGGGAATATCCGCATCGTTCAAAGCAAGCTGCGCTGAAAACAACGCGCTGCCGACGCTGTTTTGAAGGCTGGCCAACCCGCTCAAGCGCCCGCCGGCATAGTTGGCGGCAAGATCGCTGATCCGCAGACCTTCGTCGTCCAGCTTCAGGTTCATCGCGGCATTCGTGAACAGAACGCCCGCGCCCACTTCCAGCTCGCCGGTCGCCAGGCGCATGTCGAGCGTCAGCGGCAGCGTGCTCGTTGTCGCAAACGGCGTCTGCGGCCAGCTGCGATCAACCGTGGTCGCCACGCTGTCGCCGCCAAGCAGCATCGCTGCGGCTTGCGCAAGATCCACATCGCCAACCGACAGATTGCCGGTGATATGCGGCCGGCTATTACGCAGCTCGGCCGTCACATTGCCTTCGACATCGTCGTGGTTCCACGAACCTTCCACGCTCGTCGTCAGCTTCCCGGCTTCGAGCGACAGCGAGCCTGCCAGACCCACCGGTGTACCAAACCCCATGCCCGGCATGCCGAGACCGGCCGTCATCAGCCATGGCTCGATATCGCCGGCCGAAAGCCGCGCTTCACCCTGCGCCCGCGGCTCGGCCTCGCCAAATGAGACGGAACCATCAAAACCGGCATCGATGTCTTCGCCACGCAGCGCAAAGGCGGTGCGCAGGCCATTTCCAAGCGAACCATCGAGCGACAAACTGGCTTCAGCGCGATCAAGCAGCCCGAGCGGCAGCGCGGTGACGCCGCTCAGCGCCAGCAAAGCTGCGCCATCATCATTGGCCGCATCGAGCGAGATCGTCATGGCCATGTCGGGCAGCGGCCTGGAAAGATCCGCCGTGCTGGCCGTCAGCTGCAGGCTGGTGCCGCCGCTCGTGCCCCGCGCGCTCAGCGCCAGACCGCGCGGCTGCGCTTCCGAGCCTTCGGCGCTAGCAGCACTCGCGACCACGTCGATCTGCGTGTCAGCAAACAGACCGGGATACGCCACGGCACGATCGTTCAGCGCCTGCAGCGCCGTTATCGCGGGATAGCGACCAGCCAGCTGATTGATCAGCGGCGCGAGATCGGTGGCGACCAGCGAAGCATCGATATCGCCCGTCGGCACACCGCCGAGATTGTCGACGCTGCCTGTTGCGCTGATGCTCGTTCCTGCCAGGCCGCCGATTGCCAGACGGTCGATTTCCAGCCGCTCGCCGCGCAGCCGCAAGGCCGTGTCCAGCGTTTCCGCCACCAGCCCCGATGCGCGAACGGGTCCCGCCTTGATCTGGAAGTCGAGGTCATGATCCGCCAGCCGCGTTTGCCCCTCATCGCTCACGAAGATCGAGGCGAAAGCCGCCAGCCCTTCGACATCCAGCGCATCGCCATCGAGCTTCACATTCATGGAAGGCCGCGCATTGCCCGTTTGCGCGCGCGCGATCTCGCCCTTGAAGCGGGCATCGCCGAGCTGCAATTCGAGATCGCGCAGCTCCTGCCGACCCCGGCTAGTCTCGACCGTCGCATCGAAGCCCGCAGCAGGCAGCACCCGGATCGCTTCGTCGACATCCCGCGACAGCCAGGCCGCGAAGCCGGAGGGCTGCGCCACCGCAAGAAGCAAGCGGCCGCTGAAGCCGAAATCATCGCCGGCGCGCAACAGCCCACTGCCTTCCAAACGCGTTCTTCCCGGCAGGCTCGCCGCAAACGTGTCGAGCTGCCAGCCCTGCGGCGCCGGTTGCGCCGAAAGCCTGACATCGCGGATCGTCGTATCGCCGGCAACCACCGCTGGCAGGTTCACTTCAACCGTGCCGGGAATGGTCGGACGCGGCAAGGCACTCACCACGCGCTCCAGCGCAGTCAGCCTCTGTTCCAGCGTCACGCCTTTAGCATCAGCGCCGGCAACGGTTTCATCGAACCGCACCTGCGCGCCATCGGCACGAATAACAAAGCGCGGCGCGGCTCCAAAGGAGATTTCCGCCGTGCCATCTGCCGTATAGGGGCTTTCGATCGGGCCGGTCTCGAACCGCGCCTCGTTCAGCGCCAGCCGCTCGCTCGACAGGTCGAACGCGCCCGAAACCCGGTAATCGGGCACAGGCGGCGGTGCCGCAGGCTCGCCCTCGCGCGGCTTGGGCGGCATCGCATTGCTCGCCGTCAGCCGCAGCGCGCCGGCATAATTGGGCTTGCGATCGGCAAATCGCAGCGTGCCGTCGAGATCAACCGCGATCGGATAAGCGTCCGGACCGCCTGCAATCCGCAACCGCATGCCACCCGTTTCATCCACCGCACCGGTGCTGATGCTGAGCGTCGATGGGAGACCATCGAGCTTCATGGTGCCATCCATGCGCCAGGGGCCCGCCAGCGTGCGCGCCGACAGGCTGGCATCCAGATCCGTCACGCTGTGCGTCAGCCCACTCGGCCCATGCACGAGATCGATCTTGCCGTCGGTGATGGTCAGCGCTTCCACGGAAATCTGGTGCGGATCGAACGGCGTCGATGACGGCACCGCCCAGTCGATCGTCCCGTTCTGGTCCACGGCGACCCGCAGATGCGGGCGCACCAACCGCATGTCGAAGATCCGAAACTCGCCCGACATCAGCGGCGCGAGCTCGGCATCCATAGAGAATGTTTCCGCCGTCATGGCGGTTTCGCCGGGCCGCGTGCCCGCCACATGCACGTCGGAAAAGGTCACGGACGGGAACGGAAGAAGCCGCGCGCTGGCATCGCCTTCCACCGTCACCTGCCGCCCCAGGATCTTGCTCGCTTCGGCCTCGAACTGCGCCCGGTAGTTCGTCCAGTCGATGAAATACGGACCGATCAGCGCTGTTGTCAGCACAAGAACGATCAAGCTTCCAACGATGACGAACAAACGGGCCAGAATACCTGCTCCAAGGCTCATACCGGCGCGAACCGGCTTTGCTTCATTCAGTGTAAAGGCTTAAGCGCCCGGCTTGAAGCGCTCAAGCCAGGCGATCCCGTTCTTTCCCGCGTTGAATCGCTTTAACAGCTTAAGCCGTTAAGATCTTGCCGGGATTCATGATGTTGAGCGGATCGATGGCCGCCTTGATCGCCTTCATGACGTCCACGGCGCCGCCAAGCTCTTCGCGCAGATAGGCCATCTTGCCCTGCCCGATTCCGTGCTCGCCGGTGATCGTTCCGTCCATGGCGATCGCGCGCCGCGCCAGCCGCTCGATGAAGCCTTCCGCACGCTCGATCTCGTCCGGATCGTTCATGTCGATCAGAACCAGCGTGTGGAAATTGCCATCACCGGCATGACCCACGATCGGCGCGATCAAACCGGTTTCGGCGATGTCCTTCTCGGTTTCTGCGATGCAGTCCGCCAAGCGCGAAATCGGCACGCAGGCATCGGTCGACAGCGCCTTCTTCTCCGGCGCCAGCGCTTCGGCGGCATGATAAGCGTTGTGCCGCGCCTTCCAAAGCTTGGCACGTTCTTCCGCAACCTTGGTCCAGCGGAACGGTCCGCCGTTCAGCTCGCTTGCGATCTCGCCGAACAATTCCGCCTGCTCGGCCACGCCCGTTTCCGAACCGTGGAACTCCAGGAACAAACAGGGCTGCTCGGGATAATCCGACTTGTTGTAGCGGTTGATCGCTTCCATCTGCAGCGCGTTGACGATCTCGATGCGCGCGACAGGAATGCCCATCTGCACCGTCATGATCACCGCCTGACAAGCCGCATCGAGGCTCGGGAACGTGCAGATGCCGCCCGAAATCGCCTGCGGAATGCCGTAAAGCTTGAGCGTGATCGCAGTGATGACCCCGAGCGTCCCTTCCGAGCCCACCATCAGCCGCGTCAGATCATAGCCCGTGCTGCTCTTCTTGGCGCGCTTGGCGGTCTTGATGATCGAGCCATCCGGCATCACCACTTCAAGCGCCAGAACATTGTCGCGCATCGTGCCATAGCGCACCGCATTGGTGCCGGAAGCGCGCGTCGCCGCCATGCCGCCGAGCGTCGCGTTGGCGCCCGGATCGATCGGGAAAAACAGGCCGGTGTCGCGCAGATGGACGTTCAGCTCCTCGCGCGTCAGACCCGGCTGGATCGTCACGTCGAGATCGTCGGCATCGATCGCGATCACCTTGTTCATGCGCGCCATGTCCAGGCAGATACCGCCCGCCGGCGCATTCACCTGGCCTTCAAGCGAAGAGCCCACGCCGAACGGGATCACCGGCACGCGGTTGGCCGCGCACAGCTTCACGATCTCGCTGACCTCTTCCGTTGTTTCGGGCCATACAACCGCATCCGGCGCCTGGGTCGGAATATAGGTCGTGGTATGCCCGTGCTGTTCGCGAAAACTCTGGCCGGTCTGCACCCGACCGCCGAAGCGTTCCTTCAGCGCAGAAACGACAACTGCAATCCCGTCTTCGTTGCGCGCTGCTGCAACCGCATCCTTCAACGCCATGACACTCTCCCGATCGTCTTCAAACCCGCGACGCAGCGACGGGCTCTTTCATCATGCGCCTTCTATCGTTTATCCCGGACGGACGCACCGATTTTTCCTGAGGTCATATGAGGAGATTGCCCATGAACTCGACAAAGCCCCTGCCCGCTCCCTTCACATCCACGCCGCTCGATATTCAGAAGGACTGGATCGACTACAACGGCCACCTCAACATGGCCTATTACAATGTCCTGTTCGATCGCGGCCTCGATCAGGCCTGGGACGTGCTCGGCATCGGCGCGACCTATGCGGCGACGCGCAAGCTCACCACCTACACGGCGGAAGTCCACATCTGTTATGTCCGCGAACTTCATCTCGGCGCGCAGGTCATCGTTTCGACGCAGGTGCTCGATGCCGACGAGAAGCGCCTCCACGTGTTCCAGGAAATTCACCACGTCGATGGCTGGCTTGCCGCGACATCGGAAAGCCTGACGCTGCATGTCGACATGGCCGGCCCCAAGGTCACGCCCTTCCCCGCCGACATCAAGGCCAACATCGACGCCATGCTTGCCGCCCATGCCGAACTCCCCCAGCCGGACCGCGCCGGCCGCAAGATCGGCATCATCAGAAAATCCTGAGCTGGTTTGATCTGGATCAAGTCCGGTCGGCGCGGTGTCTCCTAGAACGGTTCCCACACAAGGAGCACCAAGCCATGCCAACCGAAACCTACATCACGCTTGCAGCCGTTCTCGCAGTCTTCCTGTTCTTCGCCAGCGTCACCATCTTCTGCGACCTGTCGTCTAAGGAACACTGACGCCCTTAGCCGTAGTCGTAAGGCCCGCCCTTCTTGAGCGCACGTTTATAGGCTGGCCGCGACTGGATCTTGGTCAGCCAGGCGATCGTCTTCGGTCGGCTGCGATCAAGCCCGGCCCGGGCGCGTGCCGCTTCCAGCGGAAAGCTCATCATGATGTCGGCGGCCGAAAGCTCGTCGCCGGCAAACCACTGCCGCTGCTTCAACGCGCTTTCCACGAAATCCAGATGCACGTCGATCATCGGCTGGATCCGCTTCATCGCGATCCGCCCCATGATCGGGATCTTGCTCAGAACCAGCTTCAAAAGAAGCGGCGGCATCAGCGAACCTTCCGCATAATGCAGGAAGGTCCGATACCGCAGCGCGCCATCGATATCATCGGGCGGCCCAAGGCGTCCGCCGGATTTGGCCACCAGATATTCCACGATCGCCCCGCTTTCGGCGATCACCCGACCCTCATCCTCGATCACCGGCGCCTTGCCCAGCGGATGCACCTGCTTCAACTCCGGCGGCGCCATCATGCTCGGCAACCGCTCGTAGCGCTTGATCTCATAAGGCAGACCCAGTTCCTCCAGCATCCACAGCACACGCTGCGAACGGGAGTTGTTGAGGTGGTGAAAGATGATCATCTTGTGTCCGCCTGCGCCATTGGAGAGGTCATGGGCTTCTAGATAAGCCATTCTCCGCAACCGCCAACCTGCGCGCCATCAGCGCTATGCAGCGACCGACACTTTGATTACTAGCCATGCCGATGATCCCTGGGGTGCAGCATGGTCGACGTCGGCTGGATTGCGTATGTTAGCCTGACTACTGGCTTCGGCGTTGCGATTGCGGCCGCTCTCATGGTGAGGTCGGAGCCCTCACCCGCCGGCAGGATCGGCTGTATCGATGGATTGCGAGGCTACCTCGCTTTTTCCGTTGTTGCCCACCATTATCTGATCGGCTGGAACTACGTCATTTCAGGCGAATGGGTCGCACCATCCAACCCGCTCCTTGCCAATCTTGGCCCGGCCGCGGTGTCCGTATTCTTCATGATCACCGGATTGCTTTTCTATCTGCGTATCGACCGCGCAGAGGTCGGGTGGCTGAAGCTTTATGTCGGACGCATCTTCCGCATTGCGCCGCTATGGTTCACCGCGGTTGCAGCGGTTGTTCTCGTGTCCCTTGCACGAACCGGCTGGAACGGTGACGCGAGCATTCTTGCGCCCATCCTGAACTGGATCTTCCTTTGGGGCTTTCCCGATATAGGCGGCTACAGTTCTTCGATTGTAATCGCCGGCGTCGCCTGGACGCTGCGCTACGAAGCGCTGTTCTACATTCTTCTGCCGCTTCTCGCGCTTGGCGTCAGCGTCCTGCCGCGGCATCCGCTCGTCCGCATGCCCGCCTTCATGGCCATCGCAGCGCTGAGCAGTACACTGCCCGCCTATTCGTTTGCCGGCTTCATCATCAACTTCGCTGCACCGTTCTTCTGGGGAATGGCGACAGCAGAAGCGCTGAAACTTCCGAGATTCTGTGCTCTCTTGCGATTGGGTCCAGCCTCGCTGCTTGGCGCGCTCTGCCTCACGGCTGCCTTGCTTATCCCGCGGCCTGCCTACGCGGCCTGGGCCTATGCTCCGCTCTTTTGCTTCTTCCTGACTGTGGCGGCAGGAAACACGTATAGGGGCTTGCTGACGGCACGGCCGTCTCTCGTTCTCGGCGATGTGAGTTATAGCATCTACCTGATGCAAGGCATCATCATTCACGCCCTTATGGTGATCGGTTTTCCTGACACCTTCTCCACCTCGGGCACACTGGGTTGGGCAGCACTTCCTCCAACCTTCTTTGTCTTGGCTGTGACTTCGTTGGTCACATACAGATGGATCGAGCGCCCCGGCATTGCCCTTGGACGAGCATTGACGCGGCAACCGAAAAAGAAGGTCGGTGCCTCAAAATCGGAAGCCGTTGTCGATCGAGAAATCGACAGAGCCGGGATCTAGAGAACCGCCGGAACCCTCTTCATCGTCGCGACTGGCTCATCCGGCGCAGCGAGGTTTCAACCCCGCCCCACCTCCACCACCGCATCCGCAAACACCTCCGGCGCTTCCTGCGGAAAATTGTGGCCGACGCCCGGCACGATGGCGCGGCGGTAGCGGCCGGTGAAATGTCGGGCACCCTTGTCGTCTGACTGGAGCGGGTGGACACCGTCGTCGGCGCCATCCAGCACCACGGTCGGCACGGTGATGTCAGGCTGGTCGGCTAGCCGCTGTTCCAGAGCGTCCAGATCCCCATCGCCGGCAGCCACGCCGAAGCGATGGCGATAGGAGTGGATCACCACGTCCACGAAGTCCGGATTGTCGAAGGCCTCCGCGCTTTGGTCGAACATCGCCTGATCGAAGTTCCAGGTCGGTGACCACAGTTTCCAGATGAACTGCGTCAGCTCCCGCCGGTTGCGCGAAAGCCCCTCTACCCCGCGTTCGGTGTGGAAGTAATATTGATACCAGTAGCGAAACTCGGCGTCCGGATCGGCAGGGTGTTTGGCGCCGGCGATGTCCTGAATGTTGTAGCCGCCATTGCAGCTCACCAGCCCGACCACCCGCTCCGGCCACAAGGCGGCAACGATGCAGGCGGCACGCCCGCCCCAGTCGTAACCGCCAAGCACCGCCCGTTCGATGCCGAGCGCATCCATGAACGCCAGAAGATCGTTGCCGAGCGCCGCCTGCTGGCCCGATCGCAGCGTGTCGGACGACAGGAACCGCGTTGCGCCATAGCCCCTGAGATAAGGCACGACGCAACGCCACCCCTGTCCGCTCAGCCGCTCAGCCACTGCATCAAAGGCATGCACGTCATAAGGAAAGCCGTGCAACAGGATCGCGACCGGCCCATCCGCCGGCCCGCTTTCCAGATAGGCCACACTCAGCGCGCCGGCTTCGATCGTCTTCATGATGGCTCCTGCAAGATCTCAGCGGGTCACGAACCAGTTGTTCAAAGCCTCGCCTGTCACCGGATCGGTCTCCGGCAGCCCGACCTGCGCGATCGCTTCGTCGATCACGTCATCGCCGAGATCGCCGGCATGGTTGATGTCGCCGCTTTGTCCCGGCGGATAGCCACCCGCCATGCGAAAATCGGTTGAAGCACTGACACGCTTGTGTCCGACGCCCGCCGGCACGATGCACACATCGCCGACCTCGATCTTGGCCGTGATGCCGGTCTCGCCGCCAAAGCCGATCACCGCATGACCGGACACGCAGGCCAGCACTTCATGGCCTTGCGTGTGAAAATGCCAGAACGGGTAAACCGTATAAACCCAGGTGCCGCTCCAGCCATTGGCTTCAAACAAGCGGCACGCGGCTTCGCCGTTCCGCGCATCTTCGGGAAGCCTGTTCTTCCACAGCACGAACGGAAGATCGCTGTTGGGGATGCCGCGTTGGCGATCCCTGGCGAAAGTGTGGGTTAAAGCCTGGTCGCTCACTCTGTGTTCTCCTGCCGCATCCGGATCTGTTTCCGATCTCCGCCGGATAATCAGGACTGATGAAGCCTCCCAATTGAGCAATGAACATTGCTTCATGCGGTTCCACAAGGCTGGAGATCGTTGTGTCCGAGCGTTCGTCTCGCTAAACACGGGTTCATCCAGTTGAGGCGCAATGCAGAACTTCGTTACCGATACCGTGCTCAAGCGCGACGTCTTTTCCGAGACGCATAAGGGCCATCTCACCGACGACCCCGAAACCTCGGTGATCCGCCGCATCGTGTCCGCCGCCCCTTGGTGGTCGAAGCCGCTTGCCTGGACGCTCGCGCGCCGCGAAATTCGCGCGCTGAAGGCGGTGCGCGGCCTGCCCGGCACACCGCAGCTCCTGGCCACCGATAAGGATGGTCTGTTTCGGACTTGGAGCGAAGGCACGCCGCTGCACCTGGCGCGTCCGAGCCATGCCGCTTTTTATCGCGACGCCGCCCTTCTTCTGCGCAACATGCGCCGGGCCGGCATCACGCATAATGATCTCGCCAAGCCGCAGAATTGGCTGATGACGCCGGATGGCAACGCTGCCGTAATCGATTTTCAGTTGGCATCCCTGCATCGCCGGCGTGGATCCCTGTTCCACACCATGGCCTATGAGGATTTCCGCCATCTCCTGAAGCAGAAGCGCGCCTTTGCGCCGCATCTCCTCACCCCTACCGGCAAACGCCTGCTGGCCCGCCGCTCGCTGCCGTCGCGGATCTGGATGGCCACGGGCAAGCGCGTTTATAATCTCGTGACCCGCGGCATCTTCAACTGGTCGGACGGCGAAGGCACCGGCGACCGAATCGACAACGAAGGCGCGACCATTCGTGATTCGCTGAGTGCACTGCCGGGCGTCACCGATGTTGCGCTCGCCACCTACCCGTTTCCGCGCAAGGGCACCGGCATCTATGCCTTCGTGGAAGCCGGAGTCGAGCTCGACCCACAGCGCGTCGAGCGCCACGGCACCTCGGCCGATCTCGTGCAGCAGGTCGACCGGCTGCCGCGCGACGAGGAGGGCAATGTTCGCACCGACCTTCTCCAGCTGATCGCCATGAACCGCATGCAGGAGCTGGAAGAGCGCACCGCGTCGGACCCGTTCCTGCGCAAGCTCACCTCTGAAATTTCCGCCGGCCGCCTCAACATGACCGACCGTCGCATCGCCAGCCAGGAGCCCAATTCCGACGCAAGCCAGAACTAAGCGCGAACGGATTGTCTGGCACTTTAGTCTCGAATCACTACATTGCCGGATATGTCCGATCCCTTTGACTTGCCTTTCTTCGACGAGCCCGGCGGCGAACCGGCGCCTAATCCTCCCGCCCGCAAGGGAGGCGGCGGCATTGCCGCGCGCGCCATGGCCGCGCGTGGTGGGCCTCAAGCGCAGACACCCGATTATGTCAGCGGCCTGAACCCCGAACAGCGCCAGGCCGTCGAAACCACCGAGGGCCCCGTGCTCGTTCTGGCAGGCGCCGGCACCGGCAAGACGCGCGTTCTCACCACCCGCATCGCGCATATTCTGGCCACCGGCCGCGCTTATCCCTCCCAGATCCTGGCCGTGACCTTCACCAACAAGGCCGCGCGCGAAATGAAAACGCGCATCGGCGTGCTGGTCGGCGAAGCGGTGGAAGGCATGCCTTGGCTGGGCACCTTCCACTCGATCGGCGTCAAGCTCCTGCGCCGCCATGCCGAACTTGCCGGCCTGCGCTCCAACTTCACCATCCTCGACACCGACGATGTGATCCGCCTCATCAAGCAGCTGATCCAGGCCGAAGGCCTCGACGACAAGCGCTGGCCCGCCCGCACCTTCGCCAACATGATCGATGGCTGGAAGAACAAGGGCTATGCGCCCAAGGACATTCCGGAAGGCGACGCGCGCTCCTTCGCCAACGGCAAGGGCCGCGAGCTGTTCCAGGCCTATCAGGACCGCCTGAAGACGCTGAACGCCTGCGACTTCGGCGATCTCCTGTGTTTGCCGATCCGCATGTTCCGCGAGCACCCGGATGTGCTCGCCGAATACCACCGCAAGTTCCGCTACATCCTGGTGGACGAGTATCAGGACACCAACACCGCCCAATATATGTGGCTGCGCCTCCTTGCTCAGCGGCCCAGGTCCCGGCAGGACATGACACCCCAAGGCGGTGATAACCGCCCGTCCGACCGTTCGGACGCGCCCGCGCAGGCCAGCGCCGACAGGCGCGATGCGGCCGTGAGCGCAAACGAATCGCAGCAAATCAATATTTGCTGCGTTGGCGATGACGATCAGTCGATCTATGGCTGGCGCGGCGCGGAGGTGGACAACATCCTGCGCTTCGAGAAGGATTTTCCGGGCGCAACCGTGATCCGCCTCGAGCGCAACTACCGCTCCACCGCCCACATCCTCGGCACCGCCTCGCATCTGATTGCCCATAACGAGGGTCGTCTCGGCAAGACGCTGTTCACCGAACACGCCGATCCCGACGCCTCCAAGGTCATGGTCCACGCCGCCTGGGACTCGGAAGAAGAAGCGCGCGCGGTCGGCGAAACGATCGAGCAGCTGCAGCGACCGGACAGGGACGGCCGTACCCACAACCTGAACGACATGGCGATCCTCGTGCGCGCCTCCTTCCAGATGCGCGAGTTCGAAGACCGCTTCGTGACGCTCGGCCTCAACTACCGCGTCATCGGCGGTCCGCGCTTTTATGAGCGTCAGGAAATCCGCGACGCGATGGCCTATTTCCGCGTCGTCGCCCAGCCGGCCGACGATCTTGCCTTCGAGCGCATCGTCAACACGCCCAAGCGCGGCCTCGGCGAAACCACGATCCGCACCCTGCACGACATCGCGCGCGCCCGCGGCGTGCCGATGCTGACCGCCGCCGAAGACATCGTCGAAACCGAGGAGCTGAAGCCCAAGCCCCGCGCCTCGCTGCGCAATGTGGTCGAGAACTTCCGCCGCTGGCAGAAGATGCTCGACAACACCCCGCATACCGAGCTCGCCGAGATCATCTTCGAGGAATCCGGCTACACCGACATGTGGAAGAATGACCGCTCGGCCGAAGCGCCGGGCCGGCTCGAAAACCTCAAGGAGCTCGTGCGCTCCATGGAGGAATATGAATCGCTGCGCTCGTTCCTCGAACATGTCGCGCTGGTCATGGATGCCGAGCAGAACGCCGAACAGGACGCCGTCACCATCATGACGCTCCATTCGGCCAAGGGCCTGGAATACGAAACCGTGTTCCTGCCCGGCTGGGAAGAAGGCCTTTTCCCCCACCAGCGCTCGCTCGACGAAGGCGGCCGCTCCGGTCTGGAAGAAGAGCGCCGCCTCGCTTATGTCGGCGTCACCCGCGCCAAGCGAAACCTGCACATCTGGTTCGTGTCCAACCGCCGCATTCACGGCCTGTGGCAGTCCACCATCCCCTCGCGCTTTCTCGACGAACTGCCCGAAGCCCATGTCGACGTGCAGGAATCCGGCTCGTCCTATGGCGGCTATGGCGGCGCCTTCGCACAAGGGCGCGGCGGCGGTTACGGCAATGCGGGGCGCCAGAACCCTTATGGCGCGTCGCGCTTCGACAATGTCGGCTCCCCCGGCTCCGGATCCTTCTCCAACACCTACGCCACCCCCGGCTGGGCCCGCGCCCAAGCCAACAAAACCGCCGCCACCGACCGCAACTGGGGCACGCGCTCAGGCCAGGGCATCGAACGCATCGGCTACGGCGAAAGCGACTCCCAACGCGGCGCCGGCCGAGGCTCCGTTAAGACCCGCACCATCGAAGGCGAACTCATCGCCAAATCCACCATGGACACCCCCTCGGCCTTCTCAGTGGGCGACCGCGTGTTTCACCAGAAGTTCGGGAATGGGAACGTGGCCGCGATCGAGGGCAACAAGCTGACGATCGATTTCGACAAGGCGGGACAGAAAAGAGTGCTGGATGGGTTTGTGACGGGGGTTTGAGGGGAACTAAGCTGTTCTAAATCGGGCGTCGAAGGTTTCGAGTACACTTCTTACTCGTCGCTGCACAGAAGTGGACAGCCACTTACCCTCGATATTCAACTTGGACGACAAGCCCTTAGCCTTATTCTTGATGCGTCCTGTAAGTTCGGGCCGCAGAGTTCGCGCTGTGAATGCCGCAATCATTTCGATCAGCGGATCCTCAAGAGGATCTAGGTAGATATCAGGCATCTCAAGTATTCCTCCAATCTCCTCAAAGAATACCCACGGAGTATTTCCTTGAGATATAGGTCTCAGAAGTTGATAGGCTGTATTCCTTGCATAAACGCTGCTCCTATCAGCGTAAGGACTATCCATCTCAACATTCGCTCGAAATACTCTAAGATGGATTTTCAGGGACTCCCTTAAGTCGCTCATGCCGTCAGTCGGCTCTGTAAGGAGCCGTTCACGGCCCCTTGCAAATAGATTAGACGCTTTCAGAGCAAGCATATTAACTTTTTCTTGAGCAGAATACCGACGACCCGCAATGACAACCTCTGTGGCGCGTATTGCGCGACCATCATGAGCACCACTTCTTCTTTCCGCACTGTGCCACATGTTAACGTATCTGAAATCCGGTTCATGTCGCATTTCAATAGCGTATCGGAATGCTTCTCGGCAGTCGGCAAGCCTTGGCCTCGGCTGAGCCGCATACACGTATCCACACAGAGCTCTGAAAACTGGATCCTCTGTTACCAACGGCGGAAGGTTCTTGTCAGTGACAATCTTCAGCGCCTCGTACGCGCGCTCAGGGAGATGCTCCGATAATCTTTTTGGTAGCGATCGCTCAACCTTGGTGACCAAAGCAGCAACTCTAGGATTGCTGATCTGAGCGGTCTTCTTAAAATTCTTAACTCGCTCACGGAGGACACTGTATCCTTCAAGGCTGTTCTTCCGACCTGCCACGAAGCTTTTCGTTAACGATGCGAGAGCATAAAAAGATTCTGCGCCTGCATCATCTGCCTCAAGGAACATTTCCCTGGTAGCATGTATAGCGTCTGTGACTTTGGACGCATCAGCTTGGAGAGCTGTTTGCAATTCTGCGAACGTGGCTGGTCGATCAAATTCAACTAGCGCGCAGAGAAGTAGCTTCGGAAGATTGCCCGCTGGAAGCGCATCCCACTCGCGCATGAACACATAATCACGAATACTATCCCCGGCGTTCTGCTCAAATAATTCGGAAGCACGCTCGTAACTTCCAGCAGTTCGGACAAGAGCTACTATGCTCTCGATTACAAGCGGTCTTCTTTCAGAAAGCACAGGTAGAACGTTGTCCCTGAACGCAAGCGTAGGTTCTTTTACCCTAAATTGCGAGCAGCATTCTAAGACAAAGTCTTCGTACTCACGTCCTGACAAACCTGGAACTTCAACCGAATTTGTAAGCGACTGCGTAGGTGCATTTCTTAATGTATAAAGTACTCGAGACTGCTTAGGCGCACGACATAGCAGCCGGTAAAGGTGGTCCGACCCTGGGTCAACCCCGTCTGTTGTAAGTGTATCGATATCATCGATTATAATCAGAGCCGATAGGACAGAAAGCAGATCCTTAAGCTCGGATCTAAGAGCATTCAATTCTAGACTATTTATGTAGTCTAGGTCTGATGTCCAATCAGAGAAACGAAGGATTGCTGATAACAGCTCACGTTCGTTCGAGAAGTCGACACTCTCAACCTCACCTATCGCTCCCGTCAATGCTATTAACTGACGTCGCTTAGCGCTGATGAAAACGACCGTATCGATTGTGTCCGCTCCGCCGATCTTGACGGATCCGCCGTACTCCTTGATCAGCCGAGCAAACTCGTACGCAATTGTTGTTTTCCCCGAACCACCTTTGCCGTAGATGTATGATCTCGGTTCATCCGAGCCTTCAAGCCATTCAAATAGCTGAGAAATAACCTCTGTTCGTCCTACAAAGCGCCTAACGGACGCAGGGCTAGGGGGTAACGAGCCATCAACACCGGTTGAGACTTCCGGGGCTCTGTCGGCGCTTTGCCGACAGAAAACAACTGGAAAATGTTTTGGAGTTGCAGCTACTACCTCATGGCCTTCCCGTACCCAAATTGTCGTTGACGGGGATTTCTGATATCCCTTAACCAACGTAAGCGGCGGTATACCTTGCCTTCGTCGATTTACTAAAAGGATGTCTACACCGCCTCGTTCGGATAGCGGCAACGACTTCAAGTCAAGATCAGGCATATTGCTTATAGACTGCTTCACAGCCAGTCTAAAGCGGTCCAGATTGATATCTACTTTATTATGCCCGCTGGTTCTTTTCTTGTCGTGGACTCCAAAGATAATTATACCGCCATCCGTATTGGAAAAAGCACATATGAGACGACATATGCCGGCAAAATACGGATCTGAAAGGGAAAACGGCCATTCTTGCTTGAAGTCCCAAAGCGCTCCTTCACTGGCGATCAAATGATGATCATCGTAACTGAAGTTGGTCAGAAAAGCCTCCTCTGTGAGCTCGGAGGGAGAGCTTAGCCACAAAGAGATAGCAGCGGTAGAACCGTTAGGTCCCGACATTAAGGCCTCACGATGATACTCGGTTATCTGGATTTTAGTGCCAGACGTGGACGGTGACGACTAGAAGGAGAGCATTACACCAAGAAGATGCTTTGAAGAAGGCTTCTTCCATCAAGAGACGCAAAATAACACTTTTTCCGACACTTAAGTGGGCTCGAACAAGATGTGCGTTTGCTGATCCACATCATTGTTTCGTAGATCACTTGTAATTTCTTACGCTAAATCTATCCACGCCCCTCCCCACCCCATCTATCCTTCCCTCATCGCCCTCGTTGGGAACTCTGGTGCGCACCGGGGATCAGAGGGGGGCGGCGGTGTCCGGGTTGGTTGGGCTACGGTAGTCCGGCTTGGAGGGTATCCAGTCCCTCCCCAAACCCGGGCCTATGTCGGTCAGTGCGGGAGCACTCGGCGAGGTGGCGACTAGTCTGCGCCGAGCCCGCCCACCGGCATCAGGGCTAGAGCACCGACGGACGCGAAACGCCCGCGCCGTATCTAAATTATCAAAGGCGCGGGATTTCGCGTCCGCTTCCCAAGCTCAGGCGCGCGGGAAGGCATTGGCGCATGGGAAAACGGCGATGGACCAAAGCGAAATGCGCGCTGAACGGCTTCGTCACGCCGACCTGATCATGCGGATCGCCTGTCGCAAGAAGGCCGAGGAACCTTCACCGCATCTCATAGTTATGCCGCGCCGGTTGATCTGACCGCCGGCTGAAATCATGAGACGTCCGATGTTGAAGCGCCTGCGCGAGCAGCTCACCCCGCTGTTTGCCAATCGCGAGCCGATGCGGCTTGCGGTTCAAACGATCATTGCGGTTGCCGCCGCTTATCTGCTGGCGCTCATTCTTCGCCTGCCCGACCCGTCATGGTCGGTGTTTTCCGCCATCTTCGTTTTGCAGTTGAGCGTCGGCGGCACGATCAACGTGGCGATTGATCGAGTCGTCGGCGCGGTGATCGGCATGATCGTCGGCCTCATCTGCCTAGCCATCATCGGCTTCGGCGAATGGCACACGCTTCTTTCCCTCGCCATCTCGGTCGGCATCATGGCCTTGGTGAGCGGCTACTGGCCGCGCTACAATTACGGCCTTGTGGCCGTTGCCATGCTGGTGGTCGCGCCCGATTTCGAGATGGTGGAAGGTGCCTTCTGGCGCGCCGCCGCCATCGCGCTCGGCTCCTGCTGCGGCGCGATCGTGGGCGCCGTCATCATGCCGGTGCGCGCCCATCAGCGCGCCCGCTACCATCTCGGACAGGCCGTCTGCCTTTGCGGCAATCTTCTGAACGCCTCAATGGGCCGCGCGCGTTCCGGCGAAAAAGCCGACCTCATCGCCATCCATGACACGATCGCAGCCGAATTGCGCAAGGCGCAGGACATGATGACCCAAAGCCGCAAGCGCCCCGGCACCCAAGGCTGGCCCGCCCGCAACTGGCGCGTTTACCGCGAAGTCGACCGCCTCTGGTACACGCTTGCCCTCGCCGACCGCTCCTCGAGCATGCCATTGGCGCAGGATCTGATGGCGCATCTGGATACGGCCAGCGATGAGGCGATGAAATCCTGCTGTCATTATCTGCATGATTTCGGCCACGCTTACGCAGCTGGCAACGACGTACCTCAGGCCGAGGGTCTCAACGGCCCTCTGGCTGCACTGCACGATGCCGTGGTCGAGTTGCGAAGCCAGCGCATGACGCTCGATCGCGATCTGCGGGAAGTCGAGCGCCTGTTTACGCTGTCTTTCGCCTGGGAGCAGGTCGCGGAGAATATTAAAAGCCTGGCGGAAGCCACTCGCGCCGATCAAAAGAAAGAGGCGGCCTAGGCCGCCTCTTTATCCGCCTCAGCGGTTGTTCTCACGCTCTGCGCGGGTCTTCGGATCCATGTTCTCGAAGCTTTCGACGACACCCTCCGTTTCCTTCTTCGCATCGGGAACGGCCTGCCGCTGATTGTGTACCGTTTCCTGATCGTTCCCCTGCAGCTGGTTGTTGCCCATCTTGTCGGAGGCGAGATCGGTTTCGCTCAGATTGGTATTGCTCGGCGTGGCCCGGGGCGTGTTGTTCTTATCGCTCATGATGCACTCCATTCTGCGCTGTGACTGAGAACCGTCCGTTCTTTGACGGTCCCTCATTGTCTAAACGGCTAGCCCCGCGAATTGTTCAGCCTCGCAAGATGACGCTCAGCGACCCATCGCTTTCCAGGATCACGGCCTCGACATCCTCGATGCTGCGGCCGCCGCTTGAACGAATGGCGCTCAGCGTCTCGTCCTGCGTCACACGCTCCTTGCGCATCACGCGCTCCAGCACCTCGCCGTTGCGCACAAGCAGCTGGGGCTCGGACCGTACGAGCTTGGCAAAACCCTTGGAGCGCACTGAAAGAAAGGTGACGCCATATTGCATGCCAATCAACAGCAGCAGCGCAGTCGCGCCTTCCGCCAGCGCAATCGATTCCTGCAACAGGATGGCCGACAGCGTTGAACCAAGCGCAACGGTGACGACGAGATCAAATGCGTTCAGCTTGGCGAGCGTTCGTTTGCCGGACACGCGCAGGAAGATCACCAGCGCGATATAGGCGAGAACACCCACCAGCAGCGTGCGGACCACACCCTCCCAATCCTGGAACAACATTTGCTGCCATTTCATGCGTCACACTCCCAAGCCTTACGTTGGAAATAGGGCGCAAGCCGGTTCCGTCAGCACAAACATGCGGGGAGCGTGGAGGGCCATCAGCGCTTTAAGCAGGGGCGTATCGCTGGATAGCGCGGCCTCGTCCCCTATCTTCCCCGTTTCGCGGGTTCAGAGAACCACCACCGCCTTTCACCGGATACGCCTTTCTCATGATGTCACGTTGGTACTGGATCCTGTCACAGCTGACGCGGCGCATGTGGTTTCGGGCATCGCTGTTCTCGCTCGCCGCGATCGGTACAGCGCTTCTGGCCATCATCATCTCGCCCTATATTCCGCAGGATCTGCCTACCAAGATCGGTGCCGATGCGGTCGATAACATCCTGACCATCCTCGCCTCCAGCATGCTCGCGGTCACGACCTTTTCGTTGAGCACGATGGTGTCGGCCTATTCGGCTGCAACCAACAATGTCACGCCGCGCGCGACACGCCTCGTGATCGAAGACACGACGACGCAGAACATGTTGTCGACCTTCGTCGGCTCCTTTCTGTTCAGCCTTGTCGGCATCATCGTTCTGTCGACGGGCGCTTACGGCGAAAGCGGCCGCGTTGTTCTTTTTGCGGTCACCATCTTCGTGGTCGTTCTCATCGTTCTGACGCTTCTGCGCTGGATCGATCACCTTTCGCGGCTCGGGCGCGTCACCGAAACCACGGAGCGCGTGGAAAGCGCCACGGCGGAAGCGATGCGTGTGCGCAAGAGCGCACCGTTTCTCGGCGGAAACGAACTCGTCGATCTTGAAAAGGACGTTCCCGCTTCGGCTCGTCCGATTTATGGATCCTCGATCGGCTACGTCCAGCATGTCGATGCCGGCGGTCTTCAGGACATCGCCGAGAACGGCAAGGGACGCATCTATGTAGCCGTGATCCCCGGCCAGTTCACCACACCCATGGAGCCCATCGCCTGGGCCGATTCAGTGGATGACGACAATCAAGAATCCTCAATCCGCGGCTACTTTACCGTCGGCGACACCCGCTCCTTTGATCAGGATCCACGCTTCGGCGCTTCAGTCTTGAGCGAGATCGCTTCCCGAGCGCTTTCGCCCGGCATCAACGATCCAGGGACTGCAATCGATGTGATCGGGCGAGCCGTGCGTGTTCTGTCAATCTGGGCACATCAGACCGAGAAGGGCGCGGAGGAAGTCCGCTTTCCGAACCTCTACGTCCCCGGCATTGCCATTGACGACCTGTTCGACGACCTGTTCACGCCCATCGCGCGCGATGGCGCACCTGTCGTCGAAGTGGGTCTGCGCCTGCAAAAGGCCCTCCGCGACTTGGCCACGCTGGAAGGCGAAAGCCGTTATCTGCTCAATGCCAAGAAACACTCCCGCCTTGCCATGGAGCGGGCTGAGCAGGCTCTGGTGATCGACGACGACAAGCATCGTCTCCGCGCCGTGGCTTCCAAGATCGCCGAGCTGTAACGCACCACGCCTTTGACGGGCCGTGAACCTGCACCCGAGCGAGAGTCGGCGTCCACGTCGGCGCCGTCCCCTTCATCATCCTCGGACTTGATCCGAGGATCCATGCCTAAACGCTTCCGCATCGCCAGCGAAACGAAGCGGCCGAAGCGCGTGGCCTGTTCTAGAACGAGCATGGATACTCGGGACGAGCCCGAGGATGACGAAGCTGCAAAGCTGAACTTCCCTCCTCAATCCGCCCTGCGGGAGAAGATTGGCTTTAAAGTCTACCAACTCTGCGCTTTCAGCGAAAATCTGTCCACGCCCCCAAACCTTCCGCCTATTCTCCCCTCATCGCCCTTGTCGGGAACTCTGGTGCGCACCGGGGATCAGAGGAGGGCGGCGGTGTCCGGGTTGGTTGAACTACGGTAGTTCGGCTTGGAGGGTAGTCAGTCCCTCCCCAAACCCGGACCCTGTGCTGGTCAGTGCGGGAGCACTCGGTGAGGTGGCGACTAGTCTGCACCGAGCCCGCCCACCGGCATCGGGGTGAAAGCACCGACGGACGCGAGTTGGCCGCGCCGTACATCTAATCAATCGAAGGCGCGGAAACTTGCGTCCGCTTCCCGAACCTTCACGGTCGGGAAGGCGCGAAGCCGTGCCTAACCGCAGGAGAGTTACGGGAAATCGATCCAACAATGAAGGCGGCAGCCACAGGCTCAAAGCAAGAAGCGCATCGCCCGAACGCCAATGGGCAGCACGCTTTCCGCATCGTCCTGATTCTTTCGTGTCGTTTCCGGAACCGGAGTGCGGCAGTTCAGTTTCCCGTTTCTAAAACAACAACAAAATTATACAGGGATTGGCAGTGACGATTACCGAGGATACGCTCCTTGTTCTCGCCCCTCCGGACATGGACCTGACGCAGTCTGAGTATTTGCTCGACCGAAACGGCGTAAGGCACTACCGGTGCGAAGATGTTGCCGAATTGGTTGCACTCGCATCCATGGCAGGCGGTGCAATGATTTCGGAAGCAAGTCTGTCCGGCATGGACCTCAGCGGGCTTCTGCGCATGCTCGAAGGTCAGCCGCCCTGGTCGGACTTCCCGTTCCTGATGCTGATCGAACGCGCCGACAGCGCCGACGATCATGATCGTCTCGAGCGCTACGCGAAGCTCGGCAACGTCACATTCGTGGAGCACCCATCCCTTCCGCTGAGCTTTGTCGGCAACGTCAAGACCATGCTCGCCGGCCGGCAGCGCCAGTATCATGCGCGACGCCAGGTCGAGACCATGGCACGCACCGATCTTGATCTTGCCGTCGGACAGGAGCGCCAGCGCCTTCTGGTTCGCGAGCTTCATCACCGCGTCAAGAATACGCTCGCCACCGTTCAGGCGCTGATGAGCTCAACGGCGCGCTCTTCCCTGACGGTCGAGGAATTCCGCCACACTCTGCTCGGCCGCATTTCCGCGCTCGCTCATGTTCATGAAGTCCTGACCGAAGACAAATGGCAGGAAGCGCCCCTGCGCGCCTTGTTCACTTCCCAGCTCGAGCCGGAAGCAGGCCCTGACTTCAAGGGTGAAGCGAAGATAGATGGGCCGGACATCAAAGTGCCGTCTCATCTTGCCGTACCGCTCGGCATGGCCATCCACGAGTTGACAATCAACGCGCTGCGCTATGGTGCCTTGTCGCAACCCGGCGGCAGCGTTTCGGCATCATGGAAAGTGGAAGCCGCGCCCGAGCGCATGATGCTGCGCATCGAATGGCAGGAACAAGGTGGCCCACCCCTCCCCGTTCCCCGTCGCCGCGGCTTCGGCACGCAGTTCCTCGAACGGGTGTTGCGCCAGCAGGCCGCCGCCGATGTCGAGCTGAACTATCATCCGGCCGGCTTGCAGGTCATCATTCACATGCCGCTGCCCGAGCGCACGCACTTCCACCTCTTCTCGGAAGCTTGAGATCTGCACTCAAGGGCTGAGCGCTTCCCATTTGGCGAGAAAGTCTTCGATCGCCAAAGTCTGCATATCGGGAATGGCCTCGAACAGCCGTTCCTTCGGCCAGTCCCACCAGCCGAGCCGCTCGATCCGTTCTACAATCGCCGGCTCGAAACGCGGCCGCAACGCCTTTGCCGGCACGCCCGCCACGATCGTGAACGCAGCCACATCCCGGCTCACGACGGCATTCGCACCGATCACCGACCCGTTGCCGACCGTGACACCCGGCAAGATCACAGCCCCATGCCCGATCCACACATCGTGTCCGATCGTCACCCGCGCCTGCGCCCGCTCCTCCCGCACAGCCTGGTCGACACCCAGAAAGCGAAAGAACTCGTTCGGCCTGTAGCTCACCTTGTGGCTCGTAATCCGCTCGATCGGATGCGCCAAAGCATTGATGCGCGTGTTCGAAGCGATCGAACAGAACTTCCCGATCGTCGCATGCGCCCCTTCCGCATGGCGTTCGAAATAGCTGTAATCGCCAACGGTCACATCCCTGAGGATCACCCGTTCCGCAATCACCACATGCCGCCCAAGCTTACAGCCCTTCAACTCCGCGCTCTGGTGAAAGCGTGGTTCGTCCGGGATAAAGCGAAGATCTTCAGGATCGGCCATCCGAATGCTTTACAAAGCCGGATGGCGTTAACGCAAGGATCAGGGTTTGCCGTTCGTCCAGGTCACGGCCTGTCCGTAAAGCGGAACAGTCGAGATCGCCATCTTGGCAGACCCATCCTGCACCTGACGCGAATGGGAAAGGTAGATCAGCGTGTCGTTCTGCCGGTCATAGATCCGCTTCACCAACCGCTGCTTCCAGATCAGGCTGATCCGCTGGTCGAACACCTCTTCCCCGCTCTTCGACAGGCTGATGTCACCGATCGAGATCGGTCCAGTCTGCCGGCAGGAAATGGAGGAGTCCGAGGGATCCTCGAACCAGTTGCCCTTCTTCAGCCTGTCGAACAATCCACGCTCGAAATAGGAGACGTGGCAGGTCACACCGGAAACTTTCGGGTCGGAGATCGCATCGACGACGATGTCGTTGCCGAGCCAATCCACACCCACCTTGCCGACCTCTTCAGCGTGAGCAACAGGCGCCATTCCAACGATTGCAATCAAAGCGGCCGCGGCAGTTGCACGAAGCGACATCAAGTTTCCTTTGTTCGGCGTGATACTGGCTTGAACATGGTGCATCCTGACACGAGTGCAAGCTGTCCAGCGTCAAGATGCGCCCTTTCCGCAGAACGAGCGAATGAGTATCTAAACGGCATGCGCCCGATCCCGCCCATTGCCGCCGCACCGCTCCGCCTTTTGGCGGGTCTGCTGGCTGCCGCTATCGCAACGGGATTGAGCTTTGCGCTTTGGATGACCAAGGGCCCTGACATCTTCATGGCGCTCATCCAATCCGGGATGTCCTGGTGTTTCTGATCGGTGATGAAGGAGTTCGTCGATGATGCGTATCATGCTCATTGCCGCTGCCGTGCTGGCGGCCGTGGTTGTTGGCGTGGGGTCCTTCGTGATCTACCAAGGCTCGACAACCTCTGAAGCACGCGCTTTTGGCGATCCCTTCTCATTGGTGGATCAAGACGGCAACCAGGTCACCGAAGCCGCATTCCGCGGTCATCCTTCGGCTGTCTTCTTCGGCTTCACCCATTGCCCGGAAGTTTGCCCCACCACTCTGTTCGAGATGGACGGATGGCTGAAGACGCTGGGCGACGAAGGCAAGGACATTCGCGCTTACTTCGTGTCGGTGGACCCGGAGCGCGATACGCCTGCGATCATGAAGTCCTATGTCGGCAACGTTTCCGACCGCATCATCGGCCTCACCGGCGAACCGGACAAAGTCGCCGCGATGGCAAAGTCGTTCGGCATCTATTCCCGCAGGGTGCCGCTGGAAGGCGACGACTACACGATGGACCATACGGCCTCCGTGCTGTTGTTGAACCCCGCAGGCGACTTCTTCGGCACCATTGCCTATGAGGAAAATCCGGAAACGGCAATTGCCAAGCTGAAGCGGCTGGCAGGCGTCTGATGGTCGATCAGGTCAGACTGTTTGTTGTCGGCGAAGGCAAAGCCGTTCGCGATCTTCACCGCACGCTGGAAACCCTGTTCGAGGAAGATGGCTATCCAATTGCCCTCGTCGAACTGGATGAAGCCGCCGATCGACATGAGATTTCCATCTATGCCGACGCCGAAGACGAAACGGCAGAAGAGCGCATCCGGTCAGCCGCACCGGATACCGAGATCAACCGCGAAGACCTGCCTGAAATCGACTGGGTGACGGCCTCACTGCAAGGTTTGAAGCCGGTGCGCGCCGGTCGCTTTCTCGTTCATGGCCATCACGATCGCGATCGTCTGCAAGCCAATGACATCGGCATCGAAATCGAAGCAGGCTTAGCCTTCGGCACAGGGCATCACGGAACAACCGCCGGCTGCTTGACGGTCATCGGCGAGATCATCAGACGAGAAAATCCTCGCTGGATGCTGGATCTGGGAACCGGAAGTGCCGTGCTCGCCATCGCCATGGCGAAGCTTACGCGGCGACCTGTGTTGGCAACGGATATCGATCCGGTTGCTGTCCGTGTTGCGGTGGAAAACGCGCGCCTAAATCACGTCGGCGATCTGGTTCGTGGCAAAACGGCTGTCGGCTTTGCAAACAACGCTATCGCAGCTGCGGCGCCTTTCGACCTGATCGTCGCGAATATCCTAGCAAAACCGTTGATGCGCCTGGCACCCGAGATGCGCAACCACCTTGTGCCCGGTGGATCCGTAATCTTGTCCGGCATTCTTCAGCGTCAGCGCAACGCTGTAATTGCCGCCTACGTCGCACAAGGCTTTCGCCATGTTCGGACCCTGCCGCTTGAAGGCTGGGTCACGCTGCATCTCAAGCGCTGAAACAAAAAAGCGGCCTTTCGGCCGCTTCCTGCATGAACTTCGAAGAGCTTAGTAGCCGGCCGAGATCGACCGGCGGGCCAACGCGTCAGCGCGCGTATGGCCGTTTCGGGCATCAAAAGCGTCAACCATGCGCTGAGCTTCGCGGTAGCGAGCCTCGATCAAAGCGTTGAGGGCGTTGCGGAAGAAGCCACGCTTAGCGGTCTGTGCAGTCATCTCAATTCCCCATGTGCTTGTGTTCTGAGGAGAAAGGTAAGCGACCCTGACCTAATTTGCTATGCAGAATTGTGCATGGCAGCAATGCCGTTTTGCAATGCACAAATTTCAGCTGCTTAACTCTGCACCACCTTAGCCCTTGTTATGCCTCGCCGCCTGCTATGCTAAGACACCTGCTGCACCACCAGAAGAGCGTACCATGTTCCAATCTTTTGAATCGCTGACCGATCCGTCCCAAGGCCGCGAGCGCGTCGCCAAGCTGCGTCGCCTGATGCAGGAAAGGGGTGTTGACGGCTTTCTCGTGCCACGTGCTGACGAGCATCAGGGCGAGTATGTCCCGCCCCGCGCCGAACGCCTTCAATGGCTGACAGGGTTCACGGGTTCAGCCGGCATCGCATTGATCCTCAAGAACAGCGCCGTGATCTTCGTGGATGGCCGTTATACGCTGCAGGTTCGAAACCAGGCCGATCCACAAACCTTCACCTATGAGAGCTTGGTAGACGCTCCGCCGCCCGTTTGGATCGAACAGAACCTGGAACGCGGAACGCGGCTGGCTTTCGAACCATGGCTGCATACGGTGGCGGAAGTTCGTGCGCTGCGGCAGGCCGTTGAACAGCGTGGCGCATCCTTGATCGCCGTCGACAATCTCGTGGACCTGATCTGGGACGATCAACCGGAGCCGCCACTTGGCCGCATTGCAATCCAGCCCGAAGCCTATGCCGGTGAGCTGGCCAAGGACAAGCTGCCGAGATTGGCGGCGCGTATGCACGACACGAACATAGACGCGACTGTTTTGACGGACCCGTCTTCTGTTGCCTGGGCTTTCAATATCCGCGGCAGTGATGTTCTTCATACGCCGCTCGCTCTGAGCTTCGCCATTCTGCCGGCGCAAGGCTTGCCGCAGCTCTTTATCGACGAGCGCAAGCTTGACATCGAAACGCGCGCTTACCTGACTCAACTCTGCGATCTTCATGCGCCAGCAGATCTCGAAGCAGCACTCGGCAGGGTAGCGAAAGATGCCATCGTCGGCCTCGACTTTGTCCTTGCCGCCGAGAAGCTGCGTTTGATCGTGGAAGACAATGGCGGACGTGTTGTGCCACTCTCTGATCCCGCTCGCCTTCCCCGCGCCACCAAGAACGCAGCTGAACTCGAAGGCAGTCGTGCAGCGCACCGTCGCGATGGTGCAGCCATGGTGAACTTCCTGCACTGGGTAAGCCAGCAGCAGGGTGGAACGGTAGACGAGATCACCACCGTCGAGAAGCTGGAAGCCTTCCGCCGCACGGCTGGCGATGAGGCTCAGATGCCCCTGCGCGACATCTCCTTCGACACCATCTCTGGCTCAGGCCCGAATGGTGCGCTCATGCATTATCGCGTGACGCGCAAGACCAACCGCGTACTCGCACAAAACGAGCTTTATCTCGTGGATTCCGGCGCGCAGTACCAGGACGGCACGACCGATATCACCCGCACCACGATCATCGGCACGCCGAATGATGACATGAAGCGGCATTACACGATCGTTCTGAAAGGCCTGATCAACATTTCGCTGCTGCGCTTTCCCGCCGGCACGCGCGGTTGCGACATTGATGCGGTCGCGCGTGTGAACCACTGGAAGGCAGGCCTTGATTTTGCCCATGGCACCGGCCACGGCGTCGGCTCCTATCTTGCCGTGCATGAAGGCCCACAACGCATCGCGAAGACTGGCACGGAAAAGCTCCTGCCAGGCATGATCCTGTCCAACGAGCCCGGCTATTACAAACCCGGCTCCTACGGCATCCGGCTGGAAAACCTCATCGTCGTGGAACATGCCGCTGATGTGGATGGCGGCGATATCCCGATGCACAGCTTCGAGACACTGACGCTTTGCCCCTTCGAGCGCCAGTTGATCGATGTGAACCTACTGTCGCCTGAAGAGCGCGATTGGCTCGACACCTACCATGCTTGGGTTCAGCGCGAGCTTGGCTCGCTCGTGTCGGGCGACGCAGCCACTTGGCTGATCGAGAAAACGCAGCCTCTGGAGGGCTGATCAGCTGAGCCAGTGCCGCATGGCGACAAGCACTGCGGCACCGGCGACGAAGGCTGCGAACATTGGTCCACGCAATCCAACGATGGCGGCAGCCAGCAATGCCGCCCACTCAGCCGGTCCGCCATTCATGGCGGCCGGGGCAACCAGCGTCGTCAAAACGGCAGCAGGAACGGCTTCCAACCCCGCCTGAACACGCGGATGAATGGTGTTGAACTGCGACAGCACGATATGCCCGCCGATGCGAGTCAGGTAGGTCGCTAGACCGCCGAGCAGGATGATCCAGAGATTCATGCTCATGACGGCGTGGCTTCCATTGCAGCCTGTTCGACGGGTATGACGCGTGGCGG
This sequence comes from Tianweitania aestuarii, assembly GCF_018457165.1. Taxonomy (GTDB): domain Bacteria; phylum Pseudomonadota; class Alphaproteobacteria; order Rhizobiales; family Rhizobiaceae; genus Tianweitania; species Tianweitania aestuarii. The sequence goes on from NZ_JAFMNX010000002.1 coordinate 259,416, forward strand.
CAGCGCAGCCGCCAGCAGAATACCCGCCATGGCACCGACGCTGACATGCCAGGGCGAGCCAATCGTGCGATAAGCCACCATCGAAGCGATTGCGCTGACAGCTACCACAGGCAGCCAACGTGGCCGACCGCGAAAGCCCATTACGAGCCCCAGAAAGTAGATCGGAAGCAGGAAGTCGAGCCCGATGCCACGTGCTTCGAGCATGACCTGCCCGCCAAAAGCTGCTCCGAGCCAGGTCATGAAGACCCAGGATCCAAACATGGGCAACGCGATACCGGCGTACCAAGCGAGGTCGACAGGCTTCCCGTTCTCGACCCGACGCTCAGATTCCGCAAACACCGGATCAACGAGAAAAAAGAAGGCGACGGCTTTGATCAGCGGGGACCAATGCGGCACGTTTCTTCCCAACGCTGCCGAATACAGCACGTGACGGAAGTTGACGGCAAAGATCGACAAGATGATCAGCCATGGTGCAATATGTTGGCCGAACAGCTCGATGCCAACCATCTGGCTTGCGCCGCCGAAGATAACAGCGCTCATCAGCACCGCTTCAACGACACTCAGCCCATTCTCCACGGCCATGGCACCAAACAGAACCGCAAACGGCGCCGAGGCCACGAAGATCGGCAAGCCTACCCGTAGACCTCTCCAGAAGTCGCTGAGGTGCTCTCTAGACGGGTTGGCTAATGGCATGGTTCGGCATCGCGTGGTCAGACAAGGGTTCACAGCCCTGCGCTTAGGTCAAACACCCAGCTGCGTCACACCAAATCCATTGATCCAGCCTTCAGCGGCCGATGCGTTCGAACCACTGATCCTCGGTAATGACTTCGATGCCGAGTTCGTTTGCCGTTGTAAGCTTTGAGCCAGCGCCCGGCCCTGCCACCACTAGATCGGTCTTCTTGGAAACCGAACCAGCCGCTTTGGCACCGAGTTCCTCAGCCATGGCCTTCGCTTCATCACGCGACATCCGCTCCAGCGAACCGGTAAAAACGATCGTCTTGCCCGCGACAGGCGAGGAGGCCGGCACCTTCACACGCTTGTTCACGGTGGAGACGCCTGCATCGAGCAGCGCCTGCACTGCGCGACGGTTATGCTCCTCCTCGAAGAAGTGGATCAACGACAGGGTCGCAACAGTGCCGATGTCGCTGTCACGTGACAGAGCCAAATAGGCTTCACCGGGTTGCCCCACCTTAGCCGCCGCAAGCCCCAAACGAATGCCAGCCTCGTCGTCGAAGCGCTCGCGCAACGCTACGCGCTGCTTTGCCGAAAGGCCAAGTTCGCCGTCCTTTGTGGGCAGCCATAGTGGATTGGTGAGCTTGTCTTCATCCACCTCCATCAAGCGCTCGAAGGTTTTTGCCCCGATGCCTTCCAGCGCATTGAGCTCCGCCCAAGCTTCGCTTGCCTGACCGTCGCGTGCAGCATCGATGCCGGCGATCATGCCGGGCACATCATCGAAATGTCGCGCCAAAGCCTTCGCTGTTGTCTCACCGATCTCGGGAATGCCTAGTGCGAAGATGAAGCGATCAAGCGCAATGCTGCGGCGGTCATTGATCGCGGCCAGAAGATTGTCGATCGTCTTCGACGTCTCAGGCTTCTTGGCCGCCTTCTTGGTGTCCGCATCAACCCCGCGCCGCGCGTCCGTGAGTGCCTGGCGTCGCTGCTCCAACGCTGCTTTCAGCGGTTCGAATTCAAGCTTGAAGATATCGGCCGGCTCATGCACCAGCCCGGCATCGAACAGCGCCTCGATGTAAGTCTCACCAAAGCCGACGATGTCGAAGGCATGGCGCGACACGAAATGCTTCAGCCCTTCCCGCCCCTGCGCCGGACAGGTCAAGCCTGCCGTACAACGCCGCACAGAGTCCAGCCGTCCGGTGCGCGGATTGATCTCGCGCACCGCCTTGGAGCCGCACACCGGACAATGCTTGGGAAACTGGTACGGAACCGCATCGACTGGCCGCTTCTCCAGCAAGACATCCACCACCTGCGGGATCACGTCGCCGGCGCGCTGAATCACCACCGTGTCGCCAAGGCGGATGTCGCGTCCTTCACGGATCGGATTACCGTCGGAATCGCGTCCTTCGATGTAATCTTCATTATGAAGCGTGACATTCGAGACCACGACGCCCCCAACCGTTACTGGCTGCAAACGCGCCAGCGGCGCCAGCTTGCCGGTGCGCCCCACATTGATGTCGATCGCCTGCACAGTTGTCGTTGCGCGCTCAGCCGGGAACTTGTGCGCGATTGCCCAGCGCGGACTGCGCGACACAAAGCCAAGCTCACGCTGCTGCTCAAGATCGTCGACTTTATAAACCACACCATCGATGTCATAGCCGAGGCTGGCGCGCTGTTCCTCGATCAGGTGGTAGTGCTTAAGCAGCCCCTCTACGGTCTCGAACCGCTGCATGAGCGGCGCATCGCGTCCCTGCTGCGGTTGCAGGTTGGTGACGAAGCCGACGCGGCCAAGCGCTTCAACGACCTCCAACTGTGACTTACCCGGCAGCTCGCTGGCCTCACCCCAAGCATAGGCAAAGAAGCGCAGCGGTCGCGACCGGGTGATTTCCGGGTTCTTCTGCCGCAGCGAACCCGCAGCTGCATTACGTGGATTGGCAAACTGTCGTACAGCAGCAGTTGGCTGTGCGCTCTGCGCTTCTTCACTACCTGGCTCATCTGTGGCTTCCGGCACCGGCTCGGCTCCGGCCGCTAGTCGTTCGTTCAGCGCGGCAAAATCGGCATGGCTCATGTAAACCTCGCCACGCACCTCGAAGACGTTAGGCTTCCAGCCATGCAAACGGAGTGGAATGTCTTCGATGACCAAGGCATTCGCTGTAACATCTTCGCCGATAGCGCCGTCACCGCGGGTAGCCGCACGAACCAGCTCGCCGCGTTCATAGCGCAATGAAAGCGAAAGCCCGTCGATCTTCGGCTCGGCAGTGATCGCGAGCTTTGCGTTTTCGTTCAAGCCAAGAAAACGCCGAACACGCCGGGCAAAATCCTCGACGTCCTCGTCATGGAAAGCGTTGTCGAGAGAGAGCATCGGCACCGCGTGCGGCACTTTGGCGAAGCGGCCAGAGGGAGCAGCACCAACACGCCGCGACGGCGAATCGTCACGAACAAGCTGCGGAAAAGCGCGTTCGATCGCCAGGTTATGGCGGCGTAGTGCATCATACTCTGCATCCGAAATCGTCGGCGCATCTTCCGCGTGATAGCGGCGATCATGGCCCGCGATCTCCTCGGCAAGCGCGGCGAGAGCCTCGGCGGCCTCTGCTTCGCTGAACTCGGAAAGGGGTGTGTCGGAATGAGCCATGAACGAACGCCTTACGCTTGGAAGCGCAGACTTTTGCATCGCCTACGCGTTTCGCTCAAGATGGCGCTGTCAGGAGGCTGGGGAAGTCCCGGCAAGAAGACGTTCGGCCGCCGCACGCGCTTCTTCGGTAACGGTCGCGCCGGACAGCATGCGCGCGATCTCTTCCTTGCGCGCCTTCCGGTCAATCGAAGCGATACCAGTCGACACGCGATCCGACGCGCCGGACTTGGTGATGAGATAGTGTACGCCTGCTCGCGCGGCGACCTGCGGGGCATGGGTGACGGACAGCACCTGCACAGTTTGCGACAAGCGCGCGAGCCGCTGCCCGATCGCATCGGCCACCGCACCGCCCACGCCCGTGTCGATCTCGTCGAACACCAGCGTTGGCGCCGAACCGCGATCGGCCAAGGCCACCTTGAGTGCCAACAAGAAACGCGACAACTCACCGCCGGAGGCCACCTTCATGATAGGTCCAGCACGGGTACCGGGATTTGTGCGCACCCAGAACTCTATGAGGTCGTTGCCGTCCTCGCCACGCAAGCTCGGATCAGTCGACATCTCGACGATGAACTCTGCGCGCTCCAGCTTCAGCGCCGGTAGCTCCGCCATTACAGCTTTCACCAGACCAGCTGCGGCCGCCTCACGCAAAGTGCTGAGCTTGGCTGCCCGCGCATCATACACCTGCTGCGCCGCTCGGGCGTCTTCTTCCAGCGATGTGAGACGCTCGGCACCCGCATCGAGATCGGCCAGATCGGCCACCATGCCGTCGCGCAGCTTGACGAGGTCATCAACGGACACATTGTATTTTCGCCCGGCAGCACGCAGCGCGAACAACCGCTCTTCAGTCTGCTCCAGAACACGCGGATCATACTCGCTAGCCCGCAGCGCGGCTTCAACGGAGGATTGCGCTCCATCGAGCGACAATAAGGCCTCGTCCAATGACGTAATGATCTCATCCAGCAAGCCCGGCACTTCCGGCGCCTTGCGCTGCAAGCGGCGTAACAGGCTGGAAAGCTGCGGCACGGGCGAACTTGAACCGGACAACACCTCCTGCGCGTCCGAAATCTCCGAAGCGATCTTTTCCGCAGCCATCATTGCGGTACGCGTGGTGGCAAGCTCTTCTTCTTCGCCGGATTGCGGATCGAGTTCGCTCAGCTCTTTTACGGCATTGCGGAGGTAATCCCCTTCCCGCTCTGCCGCTTCCACCTTGGCGCGATGGCTAGCCAGAGCCTGCTCGGCCGTCTTCCAGGCACGCCACGCCTGTCCAACGGCAGTCGCCTCACCACCATTTCCGCCGAACGAATCGAGGATCGTACGGTGCGCCGCCGGTTCCACTAGCGCGCGTTCGTCATGCTGTCCGTGAATTTCCACCAGCAAACGGCCGAACTGGCGCATCAAGCCGGCACTGACAGGCTGATCGTTGATGAAGCCGCGCGTTCGGCCATCCGCCGTTTGAACCCGGCGCAGGATGAGGTCTCCCCCTTCATCATCGATCGAGTTGTCGCGCAGGAATGAGCGTGCGGCATGGTTGAGCGGCACGTCGAAGCTGGCTGATACCTGGCCTTGTGTCGCGCCGTGGCGAACGAGAGCACCGTCGCCGCGCGCGCCTAAAGCCAATGAAAGCGAGTCGAGCAAGATCGACTTGCCCGCACCCGTTTCGCCGGTCAGCACGGAGAGACCGGCCGAAAGGTCGATTTCCAAACGTTCAATCAGGACGATGTCGCGGATCGAAAGATGCGTGAGCATCAGGCGTGAGGATTACGTGCCGGTAATCGCAGAGCCGATCTTGGAGAGCCAAGAGCCGGGATTGGCGCGCGGCTCAAGCCCGCCGGACTGCAGCAACGCATAGGAATCCTTGTACCACTGGCTGTCTGGGTAGTTCTGACCCAAAGCTGCAGCAGCCGACTGTGCTTCCGTCGCCAAACCCATCGCAAGATAGGTTTCGGTCAAACGTGCAAGGGCTTCCTCGACATGGCGCGTATTGCCATACACTTCGACCACGTAGCGGAAGCGCTTTGCAGCAGCGATGTATTCCCGGCGCTCAAGATAATAACGGCCGACTTGCATTTCCTTGCCGGCAAGCTGGTCGCGGGCAAAGCGGATCTTGGCTTGCGCGTCCTCGACATATTCCGAGTCGGGCCAGCGCTGCGTGACTTCTTCCATCGCTTCAATGGCGCGACGCGATTCCTTCTGGTCCTGCGTCACGTCCTTGATCTGGCGGAAGTAAGCCAGACCAACGATGTACTGCGCATACGCAGCATCTTCCGAGGACGGGTAAAGCTGAACATAGCGCTTACCCTGATTGATCGCTTCCTCATACCGACCCTGTCGGTAGTTGGTGAAAGCGCCCATCACCATCGATTTGCGAGCATATTCCGAATAAGGATGCTGCCGGTCCACGGCCTCGAACTTCTTGCTCGCCTCGTTGAGGCGGCCAGCGTTGAGGTTCGCAAGGCCTTGATTGTAAAGCTGATCGGCTGGTTCGGTTTGTTCGACATAGGTGGCCAGATCAATGTCGTCGTTGGACGCGCAAGCGCCCAGGCTCAACGGCAGAACTGCCAGTCCGCTCAGAAGCGCGATCTTACGCGCTGTCATCGTTCGAAAGGTCGAAACGGCCATCAAACACCCCTCTCCGCACTTGGCTGCATGCGGATTTCGTCGCCCCGCCATAGACCACATAGCCCATGAGGAGCAACGCTATGTTCACGCATTGGCGCAATTTTGTGGCAGCAAGCCATGTTCATGTAGCCTGCACACAGATAGGCGAGCTAATCTGCTCGACCCGAAATCAAATATTCCAAGGCGCGAAGACAGGCGCGTTCACGGCAACCATCTCGATCGACCGGCCACGCTCGCGACGCGTGGTTTCCACGATTTCGAAGGCTGAACGATCCGAAAGAAGCGCACGTAAGGCAGCGGCATTCAGCTTGTGGCCACCGCGGAACGAGTGGAACGAGCCAAGGAAGCGTGCACCGGCCAAAGCCAGATCGCCCATTGCATCAAGCATCTTGTGACGCACGAACTCGTTGGAATAACGCAAACCTTCGAGATTGATGATGCGGCCATCCTCGCCAATCACAACCGAGTTCTCCAGCGAGGAGCCCAGCGCATAACCAGCGGCCCACAAACGCTCGACATCCTTCATGAAGCCGAAAGTACGGGCACGCGAAATTTCCGTGCGGAAGAAGTCGGCTTCCAGCGGCGCGGAAAACGCCTGACGGCCGATTGCCTTATCGGCAAAATCGATCTCAACCTCGAACTTGGTGCCGGCAAACGGCCAGAACTCGGCCCAGGAAGCACCATTGGCGACGCGAACCGGCTTTAAAACGCGGATATAGCGACGCGAAACCGTTTGCTTCTCAAGACCAGCCTGCTCAAAGGCATCCACGAAAGGCGCGGCACTCCCATCAAGGATCGGCGCTTCATTGCCGTCCATCTCGATCGTTACATTGTCGATGCCCATCGCATAAAGCGCAGCCATCACATGCTCGACCGTCGCGACATGCAAACCAGCCGGATCACCCAACACTGTGCAAAGATCGGTGGAGCCGACCTCGGAGAACAACGCCCTAATTTCGCCGGTTTGCTCGCCTGATCTCGACACGACGAAAGTGATTCCCGTATCGGGATCCGCAGGATTGAAATGCATCGAGACAGGCTTGCCACCGTGCACGCCGACGCCCGACAAGGACACACGCGACTTCAGCGTTGTCTGATAATCCAGCGTTTGGGCACCCATATCTCGTCCAGTCATGCGTTCGTCCAGCAGGCCACAGGCAAAACAGCCTTAGCGGAATCGCGCCATTTGCGGCTTTGATTTGGCTGCAAGATAGAGCCCGAAGCCGCTTCAACAAAATCACCAATTCTTACCCCTTGTTACGAGGTAAGTCGCCTCGGTAAAACGTTAAGCTCTTGTAAATAAATGCTGTTTGCAAAAACGGGCGAGCGCATTGCGCCCGCCCGTTACAAGTCTCATCAGCGGTGAAGCTGGCTTAGTTCGACTGGCGGCGGAGGAAGGCCGGGATTTCCAGCTGATCCTCTTCCTGCACAGCGCGCGGCTGTGGAGCCTGGCGACCGTGATCGTCGAGCTGGCCACGGCGCGGTGCGTAGAGACCAGCGTCCTGACCGGCCGAACGCGGCTGCGGCTGCGCTTCGCGCAAACGGGGCTCGCGCGGCTGAGCTGGCTGAAGGCGGGCCGGCTCTTCTTCGCGACGCGACAAACCGGTGGTCAAGCGCTTCAAGAGGCCCATCGGGCCGCGATCTTCGCCTTCACCAGCACGGGACGCATGATCCATCTCGGCGCGAACAACCGGCGGGAAGTCTTCAACGCGCGGCATGCGGACGGCAGTCTGTGCCGGCTGCGGCTGAGGCGCCTGAGCAAGCGGAGCCTGCTGCATCGGCTGCGGTGCGGCCGGACGCATCTCTGGCTGAGCTGCCGGGAACAGCTTGCTTACCGGTCGAAAGTCGTCCGCCGGATGGGCGGCCTCCTGCTGGCGCTGAGTTTCCTGATGCATGTCGGCCATGCGCAACGCTTCGTTGACCGGATCAACGGCAGCGCGAGCTGGCTGCTGCTCAGGCGCCTGCTGCTGGGCTGGCTGCGGCTGCGGAGCCGGTGCTGCGGCCTGCGGCTTCTGCTGAGCCTGCGGCTTCATCGGCTGGCGAACGGTGATCGGCGGCGTTACGAAATCGCTGGCAGCCTTGTCGATGCCGGTAGCAACCACAGACACGCGGATGACGCCTTCCAGCTCTTCGTCGAAGGTCGCACCGAGGATGATGTTTGCATCCTGATCGACTTCTTCGCGAATACGCGTTGCTGCTTCATCGACTTCGAACAGGGTCAGGTCACGGCCACCGGTGATCGAAATCAGGAGACCGCGTGCGCCCTTCATCGAGCTTTCGTCGAGCAGCGGGTTGGCAATTGCGGCTTCGGCAGCAGCCATTGCACGGCCCTCGCCCGAAGCTTCGCCCGTGCCCATCATGGCCTTGCCCATCTCGCGCATCACCGAACGCACGTCGGCGAAGTCGAGGTTGATAAGGCCTTCCTTGACCATCAGGTCGGTGATGCAGGCAACGCCGGAATACAGCACCTGATCGGCCATGGAGAAGGCGTCGGCAAAGGTGGTCTTGTCGTTAGCGATCCGGAACAGGTTCTGGTTCGGGATGACGATCAGGGTATCGACGCACTTCTGCAACTCTTCGATACCGGTGTCGGCCGTCTTCATGCGGCGGCCGCCTTCGAAGTGGAACGGCTTGGTGACGACGCCAACCGTAAGAATGCCCTTTTCGCGAGCAGCGCGAGCGACAACCGGTGCTGCACCCGTGCCCGTGCCGCCACCCATACCGGCGGTGACGAAGCACATGTGGGTGTTCGACAGGTGATCAACGATCTCGTCGATGCACTCTTCAGCGGCGGCGCGACCAACTTCAGGCTGCGAACCCGCGCCAAGACCTTCGGTCACATTGGCGCCGAGCTGGATCAGACGCTCGGCCTTGGACATCGTCAACGCCTGCGCGTCGGTGTTGGCGACAACGAAGTCGACGCCGCGCAGACCGGCCGTGATCATGTTGTTGACGGCGTTGCCGCCGCCACCACCCACGCCGAACACCGTGATGCGCGGCTTCAGCTCGGTGATATCCGGCCGTGAAAGGTTGATGGTCATATTTGTCGTCCTTCTCGTCTTTTCCTGCCGCTTCGCCGCCGCGGCTGCCTTGAGGGCTTGCGCCCTCGCTAAACTCAAGAAACAGGGCCGAAGCCCGCGCTGAACTCTAGAAACTCTGTCGCAACCACTGACCCACGCGACCAAACCGTCCGCCTGTGCCGGTCAGCCTGTGAGAAACACCGCCCGCCACCTGGCCTACTTCGAACTCTGCCACCTGCGGGTAGATCATCAGGCCGACCGCCGCTGCGAAGGCCGGTCCTTTTGCTGCTTCGGGCAGTCCTGCCACTCCGAGAGGCCGGCCGACACGAACATTGCGCCCGAGAATGCGACGCGCAGCTTCCGCCAGGCCCTGCAGCTGTGCGCCGCCGCCGGTCAGAACCACCCGCTTGCCTGCAAGATGACCGCTGCCCGACTGGTTCAGTCGGTCGCGCACGATCTCCAGCGTTTCTTCGACACGGGCACGAATGATCCGGTTCATCGCAGCGCGCGGAACCTGCATGCCGCCATCGTCGGCTTCGCTGCCTATCGGCTGCACCGTCACGAGATCACGATCATCGCCTGCAGCCGGCATCACCGTGCCATGCATGACCTTCATGCGCTCGGCATCATCCATCGCGGTCGAAAGGCCTCGCGCAAGATCCATCGTCACATGCGCGCCCCCAATCGGGATCGAGGATGCGTAAACCATCTTGCCGGAGAAAAAGACCGACATGCTTGTCGTACCGGCACCGATGTCGATGCAAGCCGCGCCCATCTCGCCTTCGTCATCGACCAGGGCAGACAGACCGCTCGCATAAGGTGTGGCGACCATGCGCTCGACCGATAGATGCGCGCGGTTGATGCAAAGTTCGAGATTGCGAAGCGGTGCCGTATCGGCAGTCAGCACATGCATGTCGACGCCGAGAACGTCGCCCACCATACCGCGCGGATCCTGAATACCTCGCTCGGTATCGAGCAGAAAGCCGACCGGCAGCGTGTGGAGCACCTGGCGCTCGTGACGCAGTGCCTGACGGGCACCGGCTTCCAGAACGCGACGCACATCCGCTTCATCGGTCTCATGTCCACCGAGATTGACGGTCGCTGTCGCAGCATCGCTCTTGAGCCGGCCAGCCGAAACGTTGACGATCAGTGAGTCAATTGTCAGCCCAGCCATGCGCTCGGCTGCATCCACCGCAAGGCGGATCGCCTGCTCGGCGCGATCGAGATCTACGATCACGCCAGACTTCACGCCGCGCGATTTCTGGTGACCAATGCCGATAACCTGAACGCGATGCGTGCGACCGCGCAGTAACTGGCTTTCTTCGCGCGGCTTGAGCTTTGCGATGATGCAGCAAATCTTGTGCGAGCCGATGTCCAGCACGGAAACGATACCGGAGCGCTTGGCGCTGTTGTCTGAATTTCCGCCGAGCCAGCTCATATCTGTCGACCCGCTTTCTTCGCGGCCTTCTTTTCGGCTTCAAGTTGGGCCGTGCGGCGCTCAACGGCACCGGGCGTCAGTTGAACAATGAAACGCTCCGCGAAGCGCAGATCCACGGCAGCGATGTCGCGCGACAGCAAGCCCTGGCTTTGGTCCAGCGCCAGCAGTTCCTTGATGGCGCCATCCACATCGCCTTCCGGCAACTTGATCTGCACGCCATTGGCGAGATGCACGTCCCAGCGCCTGTCGGCGACGCGGACATAAGCCTTCACCTGGGAAGCGAGCGCAGGATATGCGCTCATCTCGGCCACGAAACCTGCAGCCCGCTCCGGCGCACCCGCGCCAATAACCAGCGGCAGATCGCGTGCATTGCGACCATCAAATGGAGCGATCGGCCGGCCATCGCTTTCGATCACCGTCAACTCGTCGTCATGCTGCCAGATCGCAAACGGCTTGCGCTCAACCAGAGCAACCTCGATCGCATCAGGATAGATCTTGCGCACGGTCGCGCTTTCCACCCATGGAAGCGACAGCAAACGCTCACGCGCTGCATCGGCCGAGAAACCAACGAGTGCCGTCCAGCCATTGAGCTGCAGCTGATCGAGAACGTCGAGTTCCGACGTTTGTTCGTCGCCGGTGATACGAATATCGGAGACAGCGAAGCCGGTACGCGCGGTCACTGCCTGCATGACCGCCGGCATATGGCCGCCAAGATACGCGCCATAGATTGCGGACGCACCGAGCAGGGTCAGCGTCATGCCGGCCGCAGCAAAACGCGGGATGCGCGCCTCGATATCTTCGAGACGCCCCAGCATCCGCATCGGCCGACGCAGGAAGCGTGGCACCACCATGGTCTCGGACATGCCGTCGCGGGGCGAAAAACCCTTTGAACGATCACCGGAAGCCGACTTCAACGCGAACACGACGCGTCCTCCACCATCCAACTCAAGAGTTCGCCGAACGAATGTCCCGCCTCGAGGGCGATTTCAGGCACCAGCGATGTCGGCGTCATTCCAGGTTGGGTATTAACCTCCAGCCAGATAACCTCCCCGTTTTCGGAGAACCGGTCGTCGTAGCGGAAGTCGGATCGGGATACGCCCCGACACCCCATGGCTTGATGCGCCTTGAGAGACAGTTTCTGTATAGTTTGGTAAATATTCGGTGAAAGTTTTGCCGGGATCTCATGTTTCGAGCCGCCCGGCGCGTACTTCGCATCATAATCATAGAAGCCGTGACCGGTCGGCTGGATCTCACAAACGCCGAGCGCAACGTCGCCCATCACAGCGCAGGTGAACTCGCGACCGTGAACGTAGCGCTCCACCATCACGATATCGCCATACGGCCAATCGGATGCGCTGAGACGCTGTGGCGGATGCGCCTGATCTTCCTTGACGATTACGACACCGAAGCTCGAGCCCTCTGACACCGGCTTCACGACGTAGGGCGGCTTCAGCGGATGTTTGCTGCCGATCGCATGACGATCCATCACCCGCGACTCGGCCACAGGAATACCAGCCGCCGCAGCAATGCGCTTGGCGAGCTTCTTATTCATGGCCAACGATGAAGCGAGCACGCCGGAATGGGTGTAGGGGATCTGCAGATATTCAAGGACGCCCTGGATCTTACCGTCTTCACCGTAAGGTCCATGCAGCGCATTAAAGGCGACATCGGGCCGCAACTCAGCAAGAACCGCGCCAATATTGTGACCAACGTCGACGCGAGTGACCGGATAGCCTTCAGCCTCGAGCGCATCCGCACAGGCCTTCCCGCTGGAAAGGCTGACGGGTCTCTCCGCAGAGATCCCACCCATCAGCACCGCCACATGCTTCTTTGCCATTTGCCCCTGCGCCCCTGCAGTTATTCCGATCTCACCTTTAGCGCTCGAACATGGCTTGAGCCTTGCGGGCAGAAAGCTCTACCAGCTGGAAACCCGCCGTACGGGTTGCACGACTCAAAACAGGAAACGCTTGGCACCTAGGAATCAGAGCTTGGATTCGGTGACAAGCCAGAATGTCAGGAAGTCTGAAAAACGAAGGTGGCTATGGCAGAATGGACTCAGAGCATCGCGGTTGGAAATCAGCTTGCGCCTTCACGTTTTCTGCCACCAATTCAGGCGGATATGCCGGCACAACAGGCACTCTTTCAACGACTGCATGGATGTGAGAGCTCAGGAAGGACGCTTCGATGGATGGAACCAGCTTCGAACAGGAGCAACGCGGGGTGGCGTTGGGAATGGCGGTAGCCGCCTTGGTGACAGGAGTTGCCCTGGCTGCTGCAGTCATTCTGAGCCCTGATACCATCACCCCACTTCCAGATCGCCTGAAGCTTGTTCTAACTTGCGATCTCTTCGTCGTGCTCTGGCTGGCCCTAGCGATCGGAACTGTCGCGCGCTTGCGCTTCTTCTCGGTGCAGGACATCGCCGGCAGCGCGTTTACCGAACAAAGCCAGCAAATCCGTGTCGCTTCAGCCTTCCTTCAGAACACGCTTGAACAGGTGACCCTCGCCGTTCCTGTTCATCTCGCCCTAGCGTGTCTGGTGGGAGATTATGACTATATCTTCCCAACGCTTGCAGCGCTTTTCTGCTTGGGCAGGCTGCTGTTCTGGATTGGCTACAAGCGTGGAGCGCGAGCACGCGCCTTTGGTTTTGCGCTGACCTTCTACCCAAACCTCGGCATGCTCTTCCTGGCAGTCGCCTTGGCGATCATTTCGGTACTTTGAAGCGCTGGACCTGAAACTGTCGTCGCAAGACTCAGGGCCAACTCGCCACCGGAAAGGGTCAGTTAGACGCCTCGCCAAGGAACGGCTTCACCTCTCGTCCCTCCCTGAAGCTGCCTATGCGCTTGATCTCCCATTCCAGCTTGATGCCGGATGTCGCAAACACACGAGCACGCACCGTTTCGCCAAGCGTTTCAAGATCATAAGGCGAGGCGTTGCCAGTGTTGATCATGAAGTTGCAATGCATCGGCGACATCTGCGCAGCGCCAATCATCAGCCCACGGCAACCCGCACGGTCAACTTCCTTCCAGGCTGAAGTGCCTTCAGGATTCTTGAAGGTCGAGCCGCCAGTCTTCTCACGAATGGGCTGCACCGCTTCACGATGATCGCGTACGGCGTCCATATTGGCGCGGATCGTGGCGGGATCGTTGGAATAGCCTTCGAAAACTGCCGAAGTGAAGATCAGGTCCTTCGGCGCCGAAGAATGGCGATAGGCATAGCCCATATCGGCGTTTGACAGCACAACGCGCTCACCCTCGCGGGTCAGCGCACGCACCTCGACCACGCGCTCGCGCGTTTCAAACCCGTTGGCCCCCGCATTCATACGCAAGGCGCCACCTATGCCGCCGGGAATGCCGTGGAAGAAATGGAAGCCGCCGATCGCGGCGTCATAGGCGACACCCGAGACATGCTTGTCCGGCGTCGCGGCCCCCGCTTCGATCCGTGTGTCAGATATCGCCTTGGCCGTTCCAAAGCCTTTGGCTGAAAGCCGGACAACGAAACCGGAAATACCGCCTTCGCGCACCAGCAGGTTTGAGCCGATCCCCACGACCATAACCGGGATGTCTTCCGGCACCGCCTTCAGGAAGGCAGCAAGGTCTTCTTCATCCGCGGGCTGGAAAAGCACATCAGCCGGGCCGCCGGCGCGAAACCAAGTAATCTTTTCCATAGGCGAATCTGGCGTCAGTCGGCCGCGCAGTCCGCTCAGACGGTCTGAAAATCGGGCAAGAAGATCGCTGCCTGCCGTCATGCTGCCGCCACTGCACCGCCGTTGAGCTCACCAGGAAGCGCATATGCCCACTGCGTGATGTTTCCGGCCCCAAGAAACACGACATAGTCGCCGGGCTTTGCAATCTCGCGTACCGCCGACGCAATCATCTGTGGACCTTCGATATAGCGTGCGTCGCGGTGACCGGCGGAGCGGGCCGCAACAGCAAGCGTCTCGGAATTCACGCCTTCGATCGGATCTTCACCAGCAGTGTAAACCGGCGCAAGCAGAACGGTATCGGCATCGTTGAAGCAGGAGGCGAAATCGCTGAACAGATCACGCAAGCGCGTGAAGCGATGCGGCTGAGCAATGGCAATGACCCGGCCCTTCGTCGATTCCCGCGCAGCTTTGAGTACGGCGCGAATCTCGACGGGATGGTGGCCGTAATCGTCGAACACATCGACGCCGTTCCAGCTTCCGGTATGGGTAAACCTGCGCTTCACACCGCTGAACGATGCCAATCCGCGCCGGATCGCCTCTTCACGCAAGCCGAGCTCGTAAGCCACGGCAATAGCGGCCGTCGCGTTCGACACATTGTGCCTGCCAGGCATCGGCAACCTGAGATCCTTCATCTCAACCATCGTGCCTGCCTTGCGGTCGCGGATCACGACGTCGAACACGGAAGATGCATTCTCATAGCGTTGGTTAGCAAAGCGCATATCAGCTTGCGGGTTCTCGCCATAAGTCACAACGCGGCGATCCTCGATGCGGCCAACCAGTGCCTGCACTTCCGGATGGTCGATGCACATCACACCGAAGCCATAAAACGGCACATTCTCAACGAACTGGCGGAACGCCGCGCGCACATTGTCGAAGCTGCCGTAATGATCGAGATGTTCCGGGTCGATATTGGTGACAACCGCGATTTCGGCCGGTAGCTTCAGGAAGGTGCCGTCACTTTCGTCGGCCTCGACCACCATCCACTCGCCCTCGCCCATGCGAGCATTGGTGCCGAGCGCGTTGATGATACCACCATTGATGACGGTCGGATCGAGCCCGCCAGCTTCCAGCAGGGACGCGACCATGGAGGTCGTCGTGGTTTTGCCATGCGTGCCGCCGATCGCGACAGCCTGTCGAAAGCGCATCAGTTCGGCCAGCATCTCGGCACGGCGCACGATCGGCAGCAGCTTTTCGCGCGCGGCAATCAGCTCAGGATTGGTCTTCTTGATTGCGGTGGACACGACCACGACCTCAGCCTTGCCGAGGTTCTCTGCCTTGTGGCCGACAAAGCAGTTGATGCCCTTGTCGCGCAGACGCTGGAGATTTGCGCCTTCTGCCTGATCCGAGCCCTGCACCTCGTAGCCGAGATTCTTCAGCACCTCGGCGATGCCGCTCATGCCGATGCCACCGATCCCGATGAAATGCACGAGGCCGATTGTGGTCGACATCTTCATGGCCGCACTCCTTGTTTGAACTGTGCTGCGGTTTGGCCGGATGCAATAGCTTCTGCGAAATCAGCGAGCAAGCTCGCCGCGTTCGGCTTGCCTGCCGATCGCGCGGCGGCAGCCATACGGGCCAGCGCTTGTGGGTCCTGCATGCGGGCGGCGATCAGATCCGCAATCCGCTGCGGCGTCAGCGTAGCCTGCTGGTGCACCTCCGCGCCACCGGATCCGGCGAGTGCAGCGGCATTGGCCGCTTGATCGTGATCGAGTGCATGCGGATACGGCACCAGGATCGCTGGCCGGCCGATAACCGCGACTTCGGAGACAGTCGATGCGCCGGAGCGCGAAATCACCAGATGAGCGTCAGCGATGCGCTCGGCCATGTCGTTGAAGAACGGCGACACTTCCATCGACATACCAAGCTTATCATACTCCGCACGAACCCGCTCTTCGTCTTCGGCCCGAGCCTGCTGGACGACGCTCAAGCGCTTGCGCAAGCCGTGAGGCAGAAGCGCGACGGCAGCTGGAACGGCGTCGGAAAAGAACTGTGCACCTTGGCTGCCGCCGAAAACGAGCAGACGAAATGGATTTTCCAGGCCAGGAAGATTGAAGGGTCGAGCGGCGGCCGTGATGACGGCAGGCCGCACAGGATTTCCAGTAACGACTGTTTTTCCCGCATGTACTCCGGAGTTCTCAGGCAAAAAGCCGCCGGCAATGCCGGAAACTCGGCCGGCGAGGCCCTTGTTCGCGCGTCCCATAACGGCATTCTGCTCATGAACAAGCGTTGGGACGCCGCGACGGCTGGCGGCGTAGAGCGGCGGCAAGGTCGGATAACCACCGAAGCCGATGACCGCTTTCGGCTTCAGTTTGTTGATCAAAGCCGTTGATTGCTTGACGCCCCGCCAGATCGTCCAGAGAGCCCTGCTGAGCGCAAGCGGATTCTTGGATCCGAAGGTGGATGCCGCAACCTGATGCGTGGCAACGGCCGGAAATGTGCCGGAATAGCGTCCGGCACGGGTATCCGTGACGAGATGAACATCCCAGCCGCGCGCGCCAAGCTCGTGTGCCAGGGCTTCGGCTGGAAAAAGATGGCCGCCGGTCCCGCCGGCGGCAAGAAGAATGGTGCCCTTGAGGGCTGAACGGCCCGGCATCTTATTCCGCCGCCGCCATCGAGCGCGCGCGCGTCATCGAATAATGGATCTGCGAGCGCTTTTCAGGCCGCTTCCGGGTCAAAGCGAGGATCATGCCCATCGAGATCGCAATCGCGATTGCCGACGAACCACCATAGGAAATGAAGGGCAACGTCATGCCTTTTGCTGGCAAAAGCTGAACATTGACGCCCATGTTGATGAAGGATTGCAGACCAAGCACCGTCACGAGGCCGGTTACGGCGTAGCGCGTGAAATCGTCATGCTCCTTGAGCGCCGTATTGAGGCCGCGCAGCACGATGAACGCGAAGATACACATGATGAAGAAGCAAAGCACCATACCGAATTCTTCACCCGCAACGGAAAACACGAAGTCGGCGTGGCTGTCGGGGATTACGCGCTTGACCGTGCCCTCACCTGGTCCTTTCCCGAGCCAGCCGCCGTTGAGCAGGGCCTGCATGGCCATATCGACCTGATAGGTATCGCCTTCGCCCGTGAGGAAGCGGTCGATACGGCCGGCGACGTGCGGCAGGAGCGTGTAGGCGGCGAAAACTCCGGTGATGCCGGCAGCGCCGAGTGCGATGATCCAGAACCAGGCCATTCCGGCCACGAAGAACATCACGCCCCAGGTGGCGAGCGTCAGCATGGTTTGGCCAAAATCAGGCTGTGCAACGAGGAGAGCCACAACGAGACCGAGCAGGATCATCGCGAACAGATTGCCCGGAATATCAGGCTGGCGAGCATGTTCTGCGAACAGCCAGGCAGTGATCACCACAAAAGCAGGCTTGAGGAACTCGGATGGCTGAACAGAAAGACCAGCAAAGGAAATCCAGCGGCGCGCGCCTTTGACTTCCACGCCGACATACAAGACCGCCACCATGAGAACGATCATGATCGCCAGCAAACCAAGGGCTAAGCGCCTGATTTGCCTCGCATCAAGAAAGGAAACACCGATCATGACGATGGAGGCCGGGATCATGAAGATGATTTGGCGGGTCGCGAAATGGAAGCTATCGAGGCCGATGCGCTCGGCCACGGCGGGGCTGGCGGCGAAGGACAGGACGATGCCCAGAACCATCAGCATGACGAAGGCGGACAGAAACCAGCGGTCGATGGTCCACCACCAGTTCGAGACGGGACTGCGATCCAATCTGCTCAGCATTAGCCTACCCCTTAGACCGGCTCGATGCCGGTAAGTTCTTGAACTGCTTGGCGAAATGCCTCGCCGCGCAACTCGAAATTCTTGAACTGATCGAAGCTTGCGCATGCGGGCGAAAGCAGGACCACCGTTTCGCCATCGGCCTCGGCATCGCGGGCGGCATGGTTAACGGCTGATGATAAAGTCCCTGAAATTTCATAAGGAACCGTTTCACCGAGCGTTGCCGCGAAGGCAGGGGCGGCTTCGCCGATGAGATAGGCCTTGGTGATGCGGCCGAAGAAGGGCCTAAGTGCTTCAATTCCCCCAGCTTTTGGCAGTCCGCCGGCGATCCAGCGGATCTTGGGGAAGCTTGAAAGAGCGGGTGCGGCGGCTTCGGCGTTGGTGGCTTTGGAGTCGTTGACGAACAGCACCTGACCGCGCCGCGCGACCTGCTCCATCCGGTGAACCAGACCCGGGAAGGTGTTCAAACCATTCTGGATTTCGGCTTCGCTCAACCCGAGTTCGAGACAGGTCGCGACGGCCGCCAGCGCGTTCTGGGCGTTGTGCCGACCCCGCAGTGAACCAATGCCTTCCAGCGTGCAGATTGCGCGTTTGGCAGCGCCATTTGCCCAAAATAAATGTCCATCTTCGGCAAAAAGACCATTTGGCAGAGGCAGTCGGGCCGAAATTCGGGTCACCTTTGTGCCTGTGCGCTCTAGGCGATCAGCGATGGCGACACAGAAGCTGTCATCAACACCGATCACCGCAGAATCGCTTCCGGCGACGAGACGCGCCTTGATGTCGGCGTAGTGCTGGATGGTGCCGTGGCGGTCGAGATGATCGGGCGTGACGTTGAGGAGAATGCCGACGGTCGGGTTCAGCGACGGCGCGAGATCGATCTGGTAGGACGAGCACTCGACGACATAGTGCCGATCACTCTCAGGCGGATCGAGGGTGAGAACGGCGCGGCCGATATTGCCGCCCATCTGGGTGTCGCGACCGGCTGACTTCACGATATGGGCGATGAGAGCCGTGGTGGTGGACTTGCCGTTGGTGCCGGTTATGGCGACGAGCGGAGCATCGGGTGCGAGGCGCTTTCGCTCGCGCACGAAGATCTCGATGTCGCCGATGATCTCGACACCTGCACCGTGCGCCAAGTCGACCGTCCAGTGCGGCTTGGGATGGGTGAGCGGCACACCGGGCGACAGCACGAAGGAGGCGATGCGCGACCAGTCGATGGTGCGCAGATCGACAACGGGGATGCCGGCGGCTTCAGCCTTCGCGACGCTTTCGGGATTGTCGTCCCAGGCTTGAACAAACGCACCGCCTGCAACGAGGCTTTGTGCGGTTGCAATGCCGGAGCCGCCCAGTCCGAAGAGAGCGACCGCCTTCCCCTCAAAGGACCGAGCGGAGATCATGATGTTTACCGAAGCTTGAGGGTCGACAGGCCGATGAGGGCCAGAATGATGGCGATGATCCAGAAGCGGATCACGACCTGGCTTTCGGTCCAGCCGAGCTTTTCGAAGTGGTGGTGGATCGGCGCCATAAGGAACACGCGCTTGCCGGTCATCTTGAAGAAGCCGACCTGAATGATCACGGACAAGGCTTCCATCACGAACAGGCCGCCGATGATGGCGAGAACGATCTCGTGCTTGGTGGCAACGGCAACCGTGCCGATCAAACCGCCGAGCGCCAGCGAACCGGTGTCGCCCATGAAGATAGCGGCAGGCGGCGCGTTGAACCAAAGAAAGCCGAGGCCGGCACCCATGACGGCACCGAGCAACACGCAAAGCTCACCGGTGCCGGGCGTCCAGTGGATCTGCAGGTAGTCCGCGAAGACGGCATTACCGGCAAGATAGGAGATGATGCCGAACGAGCCTGCCGCGATCATCACCGGGCCAATGGCAAGGCCGTCGAGACCGTCGGTCAGGTTCACCGCATTACCCGCGCCCACAATCACGAAGCAGGCCACGGGAATGAAGAACAGGCCGAGGTGGAGCAGAACGTCCTTGAAGAAGGGAAAGGTCAGCGAGGAGGCGAACGGCTCCTTGCCGGCATACATTATCAGGCCGGCGGCAACCGCGGCGATCAGGAATTCGAGCACCAGACGAACCTTGCCCGACACGCCGAGATGGCTCTGCTTCGTGACCTTCATGTAGTCGTCGTAGAAGCCGATCGCGCCGAAGCCGACGGTGACGAACAACACAGCCCAGACATACAGGCTGGAAAGGTTCGCCCACAAAAGCGCCGAGCCGAGAATACCCGACATGATCATCAAGCCGCCCATCGTGGGCGTGCCGGCTTTCTTGAAGTGGGTCTGCGGGCCATCGGCACGGATCGGCTGACCGCGGCCCTGACGAATGCGCAGCGAATCGATGATGGTCGGACCGAACATGAAGACGATCAGCGCCGAGGTGATCAGCGCGCCACCCGTGCGGAAGGTGATATAACGAAAAACGTTGAAGAGTGAGAGGTCGTCAGCGAACTGGACGAGCAAAACGAACATGAATGGAGACCTCTCTGCGACGGCTTCAAGCCGTCATGTCGTCAGCTTTGGCGGACGAAAATTGTGCCAGCATTGCGTCGACGATCTTGGAAAAGCCGATGCCCTTGGATGACTTGATCATGACCACGTCGCCGGACCGGATCGCATTCAGGATGAGCGGCGTCAATTCCGTGGCGCTTTCGGCATAAACCTTGGGGAAATCGGCCGGAAGCGTTTCGGCAAGGCGGCGCATGTCGGGTCCGCCGAGGAACACGGCATCGGCGCGCGCGGCCAGAATGGGGTCGGCCAGATCGGCGTGCAGGTCGGGGCCTTGGTCGCCGAGCTCCAGCATGTCGCCGAGAACGGCGATGCGGCGACCGCCTGTACCGGGCTGCGTCGTGCCGAGCAACGACAAGGCTGCCTGCATCGATGCCGGATTGGCGTTGAAGCTCTCGTCGATCAGAACGGCGGTGCCATCATCGACGGGCAGAACGTGACGGCGGCCCCGCCCCTGCTCGGCCTGAAGGCTGGCCAGCGCGGATGCGGCCTTGTCGAGATCGGCACCGGCCAGATCGGCGGCACCCAGCACGGCAAGCACGTTCTGAACGATGTGACGACCAGGCGCGCCAACGGTCGCCACCACATCGCGGCCATTGACGGAAACGGCGATCTCGGAGCGGTCGCCGAACAGTTCGGCGTCGCGCAGACGAATATCGGCTTGCGGGTTTTCGCCGAAGCTCTTGATGTTGCCGTGACCCTTGGCGCGGGCAAGATTTGCCAGAAGGCTGAAACGCGGATCGTCGCGATTGACGAGCGCCGTGCCTTCGATCTCCAGCCCTTCGAAGATCTCAGCCTTGGCTTCGGCAATTTCATCGAGGTCGCGGAAGAAGCCGAGATGCGCGGCACCCACCATGGTGATGATTGCGATATGCGGGCGAACCATCTTCACCAGCGTGCGGATCTCGCCGGGATGGTTCATGCCGATCTCGAACACGCCGAAATCGACATCGGCCGGCATGCGCGCCAGGGTCAGCGGCACACCCCAGTGATTGTTGAACGACTTGTCGGCTGCATGCACCTTGCCGGACGGCGCCAGCACATGCCGCAGGGCTTCCTTGGTGGTGGTCTTTCCGTTGGAGCCGGTAACCGCGATGATGCGGGCATTGGTGCGGGCGCGCGCGGCCTGACCGAGCTTGCCAAGCGCTGCCAGCACATCCGGCACGACGATCTTCGGCGTCGTCAAACGGCCGAGCGCCGGCAGCTTGCCTTCCGCCACCACGAGAACGGATGCGCCGGCCTTGACGGCAGCTGTCGCAAAATCATGGCCATCGAACTGATCGCCTGAAATGGCGAAAAAAGCGTCGCCGCGCTGAAGCGTTCGGCTATCGATCGAGATGCCGGTGATCGACGACGGAAGAACACCGAAGGAGCGGCCATTCATGGCCGCCGTCATGGCATCGCCGGTCCATAATGCGCTCATGCCGCACGCTCCGCGAGCGCCGCACACGCTTCGGCGTGATCGGAAAAGGGCATTGTCTCGGTGCCGATCGTCTGGCCTTCCTCGTGCCCCTTGCCGGCGATTATCAGCGTGTCGCCGGACTGCAGCATCGCAACCGCTTCGTGGATCGCCCTGCGGCGGTCGCCGATTTCGGTGGCGCCGGGGGCGGCTTCCAGAATGGCGGCGCGGATATCGGCCGGCACTTCGGAGCGCGGATTATCGTCCGTGACGATCACCACATCGGCAAGGCGCGTCGCGATCTCGCCCATGATCGGCCGCTTGCCGCGATCCCGATCTCCGCCGCAGCCGAACACCACGACGATGCGGCCGGTGGTGAAGGGACGCACGGAGGCCAGCACGTTTTCCAGCGCGTCCGGCTTGTGGGCGTAATCGACATAAACAGGCGCGCCGTTTGCCTTCGAGCCAACGAGATCGAGACGGCCGGGCGCACCCTTCAGCTTCTCGAGTGCCGCCAGCGTCAATTCGATCGGCATGCCGGTCGCAATGGCAAGACCAGCGGACACCAAGGCATTGGCGATCTGGAAGTCACCGGCGAGCGGCAGGTCGATCTCGAAGATGCGGCCTTCCGCTTCGATCTCGGCGCGCTGGCGATAACGTTCATGCTCGACGCGCTTGAGCGTCAGAAGCGCCCCCTTGCGGCCGACGGTGAGCGTGCGCAAACCGGCATCCTGCGAAGCGGCGATCGCCTGATCCGACCAGGGATCATCGGCAAAGATCACAGCCGGCGCATCCTTTGGCAGAAGATCGCGGAACAGCCGAAGCTTGGCTGAAAGATAGTCCTCGACCGTTGGATGATAATCCATGTGGTCGCGGCCAAGATTGGTGAAGGCGGCGGCCTTGAGCTTGACGCCATCGAGCCGGCGCTGGTCGAGGCCGTGGCTGGACGCCTCCATCGCCGCATGGGTGACGCCGGCTTTGGCCAGATCGGCAAGCAGATGATGCAGCGCGATCGGGTCCGGCGTGGTCAGCGAGCCGTAATCGTTACGGCCCGGCGCAACGACGCCGGTGGTGCCGATGCTGGCAGATTGGTAGCCGCCGCGATCCCAGATCTGGCGCGTAAAGGACGCAACCGAAGTCTTGCCCGAGGTGCCGGTGACGGCAACCATCGTTTCGGGCTGGCCGCCGAAGAAGCGCGCCGCCGACAAGGACAGAGCGCCGCGCGGATCGGCGACGCGGATCACGGGAATGGAGAGATCGCCGAGCGAAGCCCCCTCGCCGGCAACGATCGCACTGGCACCCTTTTCAGCAGCATCGGCGGCAAAGCGGCCGCCATCCGTCTTGCTTCCCGACAAAGCGAAGAAGACGGTTCCCGGCGTTGCCTGGCGGGAATCTGCGGTCAGCGCGCTCACATCCACTGCGGAAACGTCCTGGCCCTTCAACGGCAGGATATCAGCAAAATCCGAGAGCTTCATCGCAGTCCCATCACTCGAGGTTGCACAGTGTCCGATGCGTTCAGCGCCTCAGAATCACTGCGAGGATACCAGCAATGGCTGTTCTTCGAGGCGGAAATCCGGCTGCACCCCAAGGAGCGGCGCAGCACGGCGGATGATGTTGGAAAACATCGGTCCCGCATTCAGGCCGGCGGTGGCGCCCATGCCCGGCTTTTCAGGCTTGGGTTCGTCCACGATCGACAAAACGACATATTGCGGATCGTCGATCGGGAAGGCGCCAACAAAGGCGTTGAAGCGCACATCCTTGGAATAGCGGCCGTTCACGACCTTTTCCGCCGTGCCGGTCTTGCCGCCGATGCGGTAGCCGGGAACCGTGGCGCGCGTGGCCGAACCGCCCGTGCCCTTGGTGGCGTTGAGCTTGTAGAGATACCGCATCTCGTCGCTGGTCTGCTGGCTGACGACGCGCTTGGCACCGTCCATCGCCTGCTGCGGCGTGCGCGGCAGGAAGGTCGGGTTCATCAGGAAGCCGCCATTCATCAAGGCAACCACGCCGACAGCCGTTTGCAGCGGCGTCGTGGACATGCCGTGACCAAACGCGATCGTCATGGAATGCACCTTCTTCCAGACCTTGGGCTCGCTTGGGCGCGCCACTTCGGGAAGCTCGGTGTTCATGCGGTCGAGCAGGCCAAGCCGATGAATGAACTCGCGGTGGCCGTCGATGCCGACGATATCGGCCTCGTGGCCCGAACCGATGTTGGACGAGAAGATGAACACTTCCGGCAGGGTCAAAACGCGGTTCTTGCCGTGGAAATCGCGGATAGTCTGGTTGCCGAAGCGGAAGGGCTTGCTGGCGTCAACGGTGGAATTCAGGTTCATCTTGCCCGAATCCAGCGCCATCGCCGTGGTGAAGCTCTTGATCGTCGAACCCATCTCGTAGGTGCCGGCCGACATGCGGTTCAGGCGATCCTTGTCATGGGCATTGAAGGGGTTGTTCGGATCGAAATCCGGCACGGACGCCATCGCCAGCACTTCGCCGGTCTTGGCGTTGAGCACAACGGCACCGGCCGCAATCGCATGGTAGCGATCGAGCGCCTGGGTGATCTCGTCATGCACGATGTGCTGGACGCGCAGATCGATCGACAGCTGGAAGGGCGCGAGGTCCTTGGGCTGCGCCAGACCACTCGCCTGCAGATCGGCCAGGCCCTGGTCATCGATATACTTCTCCATGCCGGAGATGCCCTTGTTGTCGATGTTCACAAGGCCGATGATGTGGGCAGCGGTGGAACCGCCGGGATAGAAACGACGCTTTTCGGTGCGGAAGCCGAAGCCCGGCACGCCGAGATTCATGATGTCGGCCTGCTGCTTGGGCGTCAGCTGACGGCGCAGCCACACGAAGCCCGCGCCGCTCTTCAGCTTGTTGTAGGTCTGCTCGTAGTTGATGTCGGGCAGGATCGTGGCGAGCTTCTCGATGGCTTCATCGGCATCCACGATGCGGCGCGGTTCTGCAAACAAGGACGCCGTCTTGATGTCGGTCGCCAGAACTTCGCCGTTGCGATCAACGATGTCGGGACGCGAGGCGGTGACGCGTGACGCCGGACCTGAGCCCTCTTCCGGATCGGTCATGGCCAGATGCACCATGCGGCCGGACAAAGCGGCATAAAGGCCGAGGAACACGGCCATGGTCATCATCAGGCGCGGACGGGCGCGGCTGCCGAACGCCTTGCGCTCGCCATCCACCACGATGCCGCTGCCCAGTGCCGTGCTAGTCTTACCCTTACGCCATTTGCCGATCATGGTTTGATGGCTCCCGTGGAGGTCTTGTCGATGCGCTTGAGCATCTCGGCGATCGAATCGATGTTGGGATCCGGCACTTCCGGCGGGCGCTGCGGGATGGCGTCGAGCGTGACGATCTGCTGCGGCTCGACCGGCAGAAGATCGAGTTCGGTGGCATAGGTCTCGGTCAAGCGCTGCAGGCGCGCGGGCTGGGTCAGCAGGCTCCAATCCGCCTTGAGGATGGAGATCGTGTCTTCCTCGTAGCGGATCTGGCTTTCGGTCTTGGCCAAGAGGTCGAACTGGTTTTCGGCCTCGTGCTTGGTCTTGTAGGTGAAGGCCGCAGCCGCCACCATCAAGCCGATCATCACCATATCGGTGGCGCGGAACATCATGTCAGCGGTCCCTCTCGACCTGAATGTCGGGCAGCCTGGGCAGGCCGAACAGCGAAAAATCGGCAGGACGCGGATCGGCATCCGTGCGGCGCGCGGAACGCAGCCTTGCCGAACGCGCCCGCGGGTTGGTGTCTTCTTCCGCTTCCGATGGCGACACGGCCGGTGCCGGGCGCTCGAAGGTCAGCGTTTGGAGATTGACGGCGGGCAGATGGCGCGAGCCACCCGACTGGGTGGAGCGGTCGGCCAGGAAGCGTTTCACTATGCGGTCTTCCAGGGAATGGAAGCTGACCACAGCCAGAACGCCGCCCGGCTTCAACACGCGCTCGGCGGCAAACAGCGCCTTGGCGAGTTCGCCGAGCTCGTCGTTGACGAAGATCCGCAGACCCTGGAAACAACGGGTCGCCGGATGGATCTTCACCTTGGGATTACGGCCCACCAGCGTTTCGATCGCGTTGGCGAGATCGCGCGTACGCTCGAACGGCTGCACGGCGCGGCGCTGCTCGATCATGCGGGCAATACGGCTCGACTGCTTTTCTTCGCCGAGAATGCCGAAGATGCGGATGAGATCGGTGGTCTTGTAGGTGTTGACGACATCGGCAGCCGTGTTGCCGCTTTGCGCCATGCGCATGTCGAGCGGACCATCACCGCGAAAGGAAAAGCCGCGCTCGGCCTGATCGAGCTGCATCGAGGACACGCCGACATCCAGCACGATCCCATCCACCAGACCGTCGCCACCGGCGAGGCCTGCATGCGCGTCGAGGTTGGAGAACACGTCCTGCACGAGGCGCAAACGACCAGCGGCGCGCTCAACCAGCGTCTGCCCGGTCGCGATGGCGTCGGGATCGCGGTCGATGGCGATCACGTCGGCACCCGCATTCAGCAATGCGGTGGTGTAGCCGCCTGCGCCGAAGGTGCCGTCGATGAAGGTCTTGCCGGCTGCAGGCTGAAGCGCTGCCAGAACCTCCGCCAGGAGAACCGGGACATGGCGGGCGTGATCAGCTTCGATCGAACCGTGATCCGCACTCATGCCGAACGATCCTGGTTGATGGCCTGATTGATAGCCTGATCGCCATCCGCGCGGCGCTTGCGCGCCAGAAGCCGGGCGCGAACCGCCGCCGCATGGCTTTCCAGCTGCGAAGGCTCCCAGATCTGGAACCAGTTCCCACGACCCACAAAGGCCACGTCCGTCGTGATGCCGGTATGATCGCGCATGAAATCCGTCACGCTGATGCGCCCCTCGCTGTCGAAGCGCAGAAAGGCGCCGTCCCCATGATAAAAAAAGGAAAGATCGTCTGCCGTTTGCAGAAGCGGGTCTTCCCTTGCGATTCGCGCCTCGAACTGGTCCAGCAGATCCGGTCCGCCGACATCCAGTGCAGGCGTATCCAACGAGCGCAGCGCGTAGAGGTCGGAATAGCCGCGGCTCTGGATGATCTGCCGGAAGTGCGCGGGCACCGACACGCGATTTTTCGCGTCGATCCTGTTTACCGCGCTGGACAGAAACCGCTGCATGCCGCGCCGAAACCATTCCCCTGAAGCTGCCCGTCGTCCCGCCGACGCCGCAACCAACCCTTTCGCAACCGCCTGTTTTCACCCAGTTTTCAGACGCGACAGAACCCTCCAGCGGCCATTGCGGCAACCGGATCGCCTTCGCTTCCTGATGATACTGGGACAACAAACGAAACTGCATTTGGGATACCATGGGGCCCTATGGGCGTCAATGGGAACAGGGCTTTGTGGCTGGTGCGAGGCTGAGTCTGGACGTGCGTCTCCGTTTGATCAGGCAGTCCCCGTTTATCCGCCGTTAAGGCTAACAAAGTGTTGCCAAGGGCAGAAAAGACGCGGCGCCCGGCGGCAAAAACTGCATCGCCGGCACGTGCCTCCCCAGCGGGGAAGATCGCGGTTGTCAGACATGAGGGAGATGAAATGCCAGCCGGCCTATAAGCCGGGTTCTGTATGGCCCCTGCCCGCAAAGGCAGAAACGTGGCGGCCATTCTTCTTGGGCGCATGTTGCCATGCGCCTCACGCAACCTACCCGGGTGACAAGGCTGGAAACCGCCCCGAAGGTTGCCCTTCGCGCCACCCCTATTCGGTCTTGCTCCCGGTTGGGTTTACCGTGCCGACCCTGTTGCCAGGCTCGCGGTGGGCTCTTACCCCACCCTTTCACCCTTACCTCGTTTAATACGGCCTTGCGACCGATCACCGAGGTGGTTTGCTTTCTGTGGCACTTTCCCTGGGGTCGCCCCCGCCGGCCGTTAGCCGGAACCGTGTTTCCCGGAGCCCGGACTTTCCTCAGCCACGACCTTTCGGTGCTTGCGGCTGCGGCCGCCCGGCCGGCTGGCAGTGCCTTAAAGGCCGACTGCCAGCGAAATGCAAGCCTTGGCCTGAACTCAGGCGCCGGCGAGCTTGCGCTTGACCTTGGCGCAGTAGGCTGCCGAGATCGGGTTCATGCGCTTTGCGGCGTGGCCGGCATTGTATTTCAGGATCGTGCCGCAGGTGGTGCCGCCGCCCAGATCATGCGCCTTAGCGAGATATTTCATACCGTACTTGATGTTGGTGTCCGGATCATAAAGCCCCTTGGTGCTGCCGGTATAACCGAGCATGCGGGCCGTTGCCGGCTTGATTTGCATCAGCCCGATTTCGCCCGCACTGCCGCGCGCATCCTGGCGGTAGTTGCTTTCAACGCTGATCACCGCATGGGCCAGGCTGACCGGAACGCCATAGGCCGAAGCATAGCGCGACACGATCGTGGAGAACTTGCGTCCCTTCACCACGGCCTTGGCCACAGCCTTTTCCGCCACGGGCTCCTTGCCGTCATCAAGCGAAATCGGCTTCACGCCCGGCAGAGCGGAGAACTTCTTCTTGCTCGAACGCTCAACGGCGGTGAGTGCCGGCCGATGCGCGTTGGCCGTGCCCTTGGCGGACACGGAGGCGACAACCGTCGATGCGGTGTCGTCGCCCTTGGCTTCGTTGCCAATCGAGCCGGTGGTCATGGTATCGACGCTTCTGGGGTTGAAGGCGCGACCACCTTCAGCCTGAGCAACAGAGAAAGAGGCAAAAGTCGATACGCCGGCGGCCAAGGCCACCGCAAACACGGTCCTGCTTGTCATTGAAACCTATATCTAATCTGACTGCCGGCGCATCAGCCGGCTTTACTGCACTGGCCGAGGGGGTCAGAACCCAGCCCGGCGTCGGATGAGTTGTGAGATGCCGGGAAAGGTTGCACGAAAAATGGCCCGAGAAGTAACGTTGATCGCGCCTCTGTAATATTCCGTGATCGCCTATGCGCGGGCTGTCGAGGTGCAGCCTCGTAGCAGTTGCTTGATTGTGGACCGCGTGGAGTGGTCGATCAGGCCATCAACCCGCACAGGCCGGAAGTGCCGCTGAAACGCTTCCACAACGATGCGCGTCGTCTCATCCAGAACACCGCTGACAGCGAGGCCATAGCCGTAATCGGCAAGCATTTGCTGGACTTCGGCGACCTGCGGAGAAGAAGAGCCAAGCGCAAGCGGGCAGTCGTCAGCGAGTGGTTCAGGTTGCACGAAATGGCCGATGCCGGCCGCGTGAAGCACAGCCCATGGAAACAGTTCGCCGGGATCGATCTTGCGGCCCGGGGCAACATCGGAATGCGCCAGAACGCGTTCGGGCGCGATCACGGAACGTGTCGCAATGTCGCGGCAGAGAGCGATGACGGACCTGATCTGGCAGTCCGGGAATGGCCGGTAGCCGAGAAAATGACCGGGATTGACGATCTCGATGCCCACAGAATGCGAATTTATATCCGCATTTCCGCCCCAAACGCTCCTTCCGGCGTGCCAGGCGCGATCGGCTTCACGCACCATCTGGACGACACACCCATCCTCATGAACGAGGTAATGGGACGACACTTCGCTCTCGGGCGCACACAGCCAGTCTTCGGCCGCCTGCCCCGTGATCATGCCGGTGTAATGAAGAATGATGAAGCTCGGCCGATCGCAGCCGCGGCGCTCGCCGAAGTTGGGCGACGGTCGAA
The DNA here is from genome assembly GCF_018457165.1 of Tianweitania aestuarii. Lineage (GTDB taxonomy): Bacteria > Pseudomonadota > Alphaproteobacteria > Rhizobiales > Rhizobiaceae > Tianweitania > Tianweitania aestuarii. The sequence goes on from NZ_JAFMNX010000002.1 coordinate 288,797, forward strand.
CGGTTGCGGCAGCGAAATCGGCCCGGAAGGCGCTCACGCCGGAACCTGACTCTTTTCGATCATCTCATAGGCGCTGTTGATAGCCGCCAGCCGGTTGGTGGCGATAGCGATGAAATCGGCCGGCATGCCACGCGCGATCAGCCGATCCGGATGGTTTTCGGCAACGAGCGTGCGGTAGCGCTTGCGCACGACCGGGAAGTCCGTGTTCGCCGGCAGATCGAGCACGGCATAGGGATCGGCGCCCAGCGGCCTAGCGTGACGCGCCAGCAGGCGTTCGAAGTGCAGCGCATCGATGCGGAAGATCTCGGCAACGCGGCTGAGATAGGCGACCTCGCGCTCATGCACGATGCCATCGGCTTCGGCGATAAAGAACAAACCGTCGAGGATGTCCTGCAGCAGGAGGCAGTTGTCATCGCCACTGCCGCACAGATTGGCGAGCTGACCGGCATAGACTTCGAAGCCGGCCGTGTCGGCCTGCGCCAGATTATAAAGGCGCTGGACGTTGCGCAGCTCATCCGGCGGGATCTCGAAGATCTTGTGAAAGGCGCGGACTTCGTCCTGCGTCACGACGCCGTCGGCGCGCGCCATCTTGGCGGACAAAGCGATCATGGCGATGGAAAAGCCGACCTGGCGCCGCAGCGTCGCATCGCCCACAAACATCGTGCGGATGGCTTCAAGCAGCGCGCCGATGCCCGAAGCACCGCGTGCCGGGAGGCTCATCAAAGCGGCGCCGAGCCGAGACCAGACCGAATCCATGTTCGACCTCTAACCGAATCGCCGTTCGAGCGGAAGCATCATCGGTTCTGACCGACGCAAACCGTAAACGACTGCCCAACGGGTAGCGACGAATGCCGTCGATCTTCCGAGGCGCATCCGAGCTAGGCGGCGACCGTGTTGAGCAATGTGTGGATCTCGTTCAAGGGCATGGGCCGACCGAACAGATAGCCCTGGCCTTCTTCACAGCCACGATCACGCAGGATGGTGGCGAGCTTCTGGCTTTCTATGCCTTCCGCCGTGATCGACAGGCCGAAGGTGCGGCCGAGAAACAAAACGGCATCCACGATCGCGCCGTCTTCCTTTGAACGCTCCAGATGCTCCACGAACTCACGATCGATCTTGAGCCGCGTAATCGGAAACTTCTTGAGCATGCTGAGCGAGGCATAGCCGGTGCCGAAGTCATCGAAGGCGACAGGGCAGCCGTGATCGCGCAGCCGCGTCAGGGTCGAGCGGATCGTGTCGTCGTCGTTGCGCAGGATCACGCGCTCGGTGACTTCAATTTCGTAGAGATGCGGCGCGACATGGTGCGTGGCGAGCGCTCTCTCGATTGTCGAGGCCACATCGCCATGAGCGAACTGGCGCGAGAAGAGGTTCACGGCAACACGGATCTGGTCACAGGCAGGGCGATGCCGGTTCAAGGCTGCGATATCGGCTGCGGCCCGGTCGATGACCCAGTCGCCGAGATGGCTGGCAATCGGGCTCTTCTTGACCACGGACAGAAAGGCAGCGGGCGCAAGCACGCCCTTTTCGGGATGACGCCAGCGCAGAAGCGCTTCCAGGCCAACGATGCGCCCGTCGTCGAGCCGGACCTGCGGCTGATAGAAGAGCTCGAACTCACCGGCCCGGACGGCGCGGCGAATGTCGGCATTGAGGTCGTGTTCCTGCCGCGCATCGTCCCGCAAAGCCGGCTTGAACAGGCAGGTGGTGCCGTTCAGCCCCGACTTTGCCTTCGACAAAGCAAGATCGGCCGAAAGCAGCAGGTCCGATCCAACGAGGCCGTGATCCGGCAAAAGCGCGATACCGATATGGGCGCTGAGCGCGACCTGCCCTTCGCCGATCTCGAATGGGCCTTCGAGTGCGTCCTGCAAGAGTTCGGCCACCGCGCCGATCGTTTCATGCGTTGCGTCGGGAACCACAACGGCGAGCTCCGTCGAAGTGCGGGCGATCATCTCGTCACCCGGCAGCACGCTGCGAAAACGCGTGGCGACTTCGCGCAGAAGCGTCCAGCCCCGATTGTTGGCATAAAGCTCGCCGGCTTCGCGCAGACCGTCGATCCACACCAGCATGAGGGCCGCCGATCGCTTGGCCGATGATAGAGCCAGCAGTTCGGCCGTGACCGATCGCCAGTTCGGCAGGCCCGTCAGCGGATCGTGGCGCGCTTCATATTCGAGCCGCTGGCGCTGGATCTTCTTTTCGGTGACTTCGCGGATGAGACCAAGGCTTCGCGCGGGCGGGTTGAGGCCATCGGCGATCAATGTTCCAATCGCTTCCATCCAGCGCACACTTTGCGTCCGCGGATCCACAACACGGAACTCGTGGCAAAAGTGCATGTCCGCTTGTACGGATTCATGCGAGGCGATCCCGGTGATCAGATGCCGATCCTCGTGATGCACGATCGCCAGAAGATCGTCCAAGGTCGTCACCGGCTTGTCCAGCTGGATGAACTGGGAAATCGAATTGGCGCCCCAAAGCTCGCCGGTTCGCAGATCGTGATCCCAGACACCGTAGCTGCCGCCCTGCAAAGCGAGGCGCAAGCGCTCCTCCGCCATGCGCGCCGTTGCTGCCGCGTCGAGTTCGCACTGGATGTTCTCGACGACCCCGATCCATTCCTCGACCGCGCCGGATGCACCACAAAGTGGCAATCCATGCGCCTTGTAGGCATGGTAACTGCCATCCGCCTGTTTGCCGCGGAAGCGCAGATCGAACGGCGTTCCGTCCTTCAGCGCTACGCTCCAGATTTCGAACAGGCCAGCGAGATCTTCAGGGTGGATCGCGGCCGGCCAGTTCTCGGCCGTGACATGGTTGCCGTCGGCGGTGTGCCAGCCATGTGTATCTCGCAGAACACCGTTTGCATCGGCTCGCCACACGCAGATGCGGCTCAGCTCCGCGACGGCGAGAGAAACACGGTCGCCCTCGGCAAGGCCGGCGTAATTGATGTTCATGCTGTCTTTCCGCTAGCAACGCCCCCCGCCGCGTCTTAATCTTAATTATATTAGCAAGTCACGAACAAAGTTCTTCTCACGGAAAAGTCATAGCGCGCCGACACGCAGGCCATCACGCATTTATCAGTGACTGCACCGCCAAACTGAGGCTAGAAGCGACGGCGTTGCTTCGAAACCGTGAAACCGGTCAAGACTTTGGTTACCATCTCGCGGCATTGATGGCCTTGGTTCAACGAGAGGAGCTGTTGTGGCTTTGAGACTTCCGATCCTGCGCAGCTTCCTGTGCCTGTCCATCCTGGGCTCAGTGGCGGCATGTTCGACCACGAGCTACGACTTCGGCGATTTGTCGCCGACCGCAACCAGCACCAGCACCACCTCGTTCCAGACCGGCCTCGCTTATCCGCGCTTCAACGATCGCAAGCCGCATCCCTGGGACAAGGCACTGGCGCCGACCTCCTATGCCATCCACGGCACGGATGTTTCCAAATATCAGGGACCGGTGGACTGGGGCATCGCTAGGGAAAGCGGCGTGTCCTTTGCCTTCATCAAGGCCACCGAAGGCGGCGACCGCCTCGACGACATGTTCGCCGCGCATTGGAGCCAAGCGAAAGCTTCCGGCATTCCGCGCGCCGCCTATCATTTCTATTATTTCTGCCGCACCGCGAAGGACCAGGCCGACTGGTACATCCGCAACGTGCCGAAGGAAAAGAATTCCCTGCCGCCCGTGCTCGACATGGAATGGAACCACCTGTCGCCGAGCTGCAAAAAGCGTCCGCCGGCTTCCGTGGTGCGCGCGGAAATGAAGATCTTCCTCGAGCGCCTGACCAAGCACTACGGCAAGAAGCCGATCATCTACACGTCGATCGACTTCTACGAAGACAACCGCCTCGACCTTTTCGAAGGCTATGACTGGTGGCTGCGCTCCGTCGCCGCGCACCCGCATGTGCGCTACGGCACCAAGGACTTCCTGTTCTGGCAATATACCGGCACTGGCAAGGTACCGGGCATCAAGGGCGACGCCGACATCAACGTGTTTAACGGCACTCAGAAAGAGTGGCACGCCTGGATAGCCAAGCATACGAGCTGAGCTAGGCGACAAGCCCGCTTCCTTTTGCTTTCACGGCCATGTTAGGTTTCCTTTCCGGGGAGTATCGGCATGGCCAGCAGCATCACCATCGATCTCGACGACGCTACCGAAGCGCTTCTCAACAAAGTGCTGTCGTCGTCGTCCGTGAGCGCGTCCCAATTGGTGCGCGAAGCATTGCTCGATCGCCTTGAAGAGATCGAAGATGCGCCGATCGTGACAGGGTTGGCTGAAGAAAGCGTCGTGCCGATTTCCAATGCCGAGGTCATGCGCAGGCTGCGGCTCGACCACTGAATGGCCGTCGTTCAATGGCATCCCCATGCCTTCAAGCAATTCGTCGAACTTGACCGCGCAGTTCAGACCCGCATCCAGCGCGTTCTAAACTCGCTCGAGGTGATGGACGACGTCAGATCAAGGCTGATCCCCTATCGTGCTGAGTTGGCGGGATACTGGAAGCTGCGCGTCGGTGACTACCGCCTAATCACCTCGCTGCGTGAACAGGATGGTCAAACCATCCTCGTGATCTACCTCGCACATCGTCGCGAGGTTTATGGATCGCGTGCGGTCGCGGCCACCAAGCGCAGGCAAACGGACTGAGGGTCAGTCCGCCATTGTTTCCAGACTTGCGAAGCCTTGCGGGGCGTCGCCTTCGTGGAAGGGTGTGTCGACCTGTACGAAGGTGTCGGGATAAAAGCCGTTGAAGCGGGTTCGCAAGGACAGCGAATAAGCGCCGATGTGGCCGATTTCGATCCAGTCGCCGGTGTCCACGGTTTCCGGAAGCCAGAACGGGCGTGACAGGATGTCGACGGAATCGCAGGTCGCGCCGCAGACCTTGAACGGCACGATCTTGTTTTCGTCGCCGTTGCGCTGGCGGATGGCCGGGTCGGGAAGGAAGCGGGCCGGCAGCGTGATCTTGCCGGTCCAGCTATCCGACAGCGACGCCCAGATGCCGTCGTTGATGTAAAGCCGGCGGCCCTTGCGCAGGAGAACACGCACGATCAGCGAGAAGGCGCGTGCGACGATGACGCGGCCAGGTTCGGCCACCAGCGGCATGTCGCCGAAGCCCCATTCGTTGATGTCGCCACGCAGCCGCCCCATCAGCTCGTCGAGCGAGGGCAGGTTTGGCGTCTTGCGATTGGGATCATGGCCGTATTCGGCCGGAAAGCCGCCGCCGACATCCAGTTCCGCCAGTTCAACATCGGCGCGGTTGCGCACCCAGTCGGCGGATGCCAGAGCGCGCTCATAGGTGTCCGGATCTTCGATCTGGCTGCCGACATGGAAGCATAGCCCGACCTTGTAGCCGGTACGGGCAAGACGCTGCAGCAGCTCCACCGCATGCGCCGGCCCTGCCCCGAACTTCTTGGACAGTTCGTAGGCCGCATGGCCCTTGGTCTGGAGCCGCACGAACACGGTCATCTGGCCGGGATCGATGTCGAGCGCGCGCACCACGCGGGTGAGCTTGGTGATCTCGTCCTCGTGATCCACCACGGTGACGCGGATGCCGTAGGTTTCGAGCGCAAGCTTGATGTCCGACTGCGCCTTGATCGGATGCATATAGAGCATCTCGGCATTGGGCGCGACGTTGCGAACCGCCTTGAACTCACCCGGAGAAGCCACGTCGAACGTGTCGATGCCAGCTTCCGCCAGCGTCTTTAGCACAAGCTCCTCGCCGTTGGTCTTCACGGCATAAGCGGTCTTGCCGGGAAAGAGCTCCATGAAGCGTTTGGCGTCTGCTTTCAGCACTTCGGGATGAAAACAGTAGATGGGATCGTCGGGACGCAGCTTCATGGCGGCATCCCGTGCGGTATCAAAACGCTGCATCAGATCAGGGTCGTCCTTGCTTCAAGTCCGGGCACTCACTGCCATGAACATAAAGCGCGGACGCAAAGCGTCGACCCTCATTTGCCGACGAGCCTGTTCAGGCAGCCGCTGCGGCAGACTGAACGGAGGCTGCTTCGGCCGATCGAATGCCGATCAGATGGCAGATGGCGAATGATAACTCGGCGCGGTTCATCGTGTAGAAATGGAAATCTTCTACGCCGCGCTCGATCAGATCCAGCACCTGTTCGGCGGCAACGGCAGCTGACACCAAAGCATGTGTCTGGCGATCCTCTTCCAGCCCTTCGAAGCGCTGCGCCACCCAGGCGGGGATCGTCGCGCCCGTGCGGCCGGCGAAATTGGCGACCTGGCGGAAGTTCTCTATCGGCAGGATGCCGGGAACGATTGGGATATAGACGCCAGCCTTGCGCGCGCGTTCGACGTAGCCTTCGTAGTCATCGTTTTCGAAGAAGAACTGCGTGATCGCGCGCGTTGCGCCCGCATCGACCTTGCGCTTGAGCATGTCGATGTCGGTGGCAAAATCCGGGCTTTCCGGATGCTTTTCCGGATAAGCGGAGACAGAAATGTCGGTGGCACCCTGGCGCTGCAGGGCGGCGGTGAGTTCGGCACCATTGGTGTAGCCATTGGGATGCGGCTCATAGGCAGCGCCCACGCCGGCACTCGGATCGCCGCGCAGCGCCACGAAGCGCGTGACACCGGCCTGAAGGAAACTTGCAATGACCTCGTCGACCTCGGCGCGCGAAGCATCGACGCAGGTCAGATGCGCGGCCGGTGCAAGGCCGGTTTCCGCGATGATGCGGCTGATGATGCGCAGCGTTCTTTCACGCGTCGAACCGCCAGCACCATAGGTCACGGAAACGAAATGCGGCTCGAGCGGTTCGAGACGCTTCACCGTGTTCCAAAGCTTGGCTTCCATCTCGGCGGTCTTCGGCGGGAAGAACTCGAACGAGACACGGATGCGGGCACCAAGATCCGGCCGGCGGGAAAAGTTGGGCTGGTTCATCAAACCGTCTCTCTTGCTGAATGGGCGGTTGTCGTATCGGCGATCAGGAGGCGGCGATCGCGACCGAGCCAAAGCTTGACCGTCAGGCCCTCGTTGCCGTTGTCGGGCGCGAAGCTGAGCGTGTCTTCAAGATCAAGCCCGGCCTCGGTCATCCAGTCCTCGATCTGCTTGTCTGCGAACCCGAGCCTGTTATGGGCATGCTCTTCACGCAGGAATTCGTGGCCGTGCGGCGCAAAGTCGACGATCACCAGCCGACCCGACGGGCGCAGCAGCCGGGCGGCTTCCTTGACCACGGAGGCCGGATCATCCAGGTAATGCAGCACCTGATGAACGGTAACGAGATCGAACGCATCGCGATCCACGGGCGGGGCATAAACATCGCCCTGACGCACCTGCGCATTGGTGATGCCGGCGCGCTCCAGATTGGCGCGGGCGACGGCCAGCATCTCACGCGACATGTCGATGCCGACTGCGCGGCGATAAAGCGGCGCGAAGAGTTCGAGCAGCCGGCCGGTGCCGGTGCCGAGATCAACCATCGACTGGAAAGGACGCGTGCCGATGAGCTCGAGCAAGGCGGCTTCCACTGCCTTGTCCGGCACATGCAGCGAGCGGATCTGATCCCAGCTCGAAGCGTTGGAACGAAAATAATGCGTCGCCTTTTCCTGCCGCTTCTGGCGCACGCCAAACAAGCGCTCGATGTCGCGCTCGACCAGCGGATCGTCATCGGCGATGCGAGCAAGGAGACCGAGGATCAGCTCACGCGCGCCATCGGATTCGGCCAGCCGGAAGAACGCCCAGGAGCCTTCCTGATAGCGATCCACCAGCCCCGCTTCCTGCAAAAGCTTGAGGTGGCGCGACACGCGAGGCTGCGACTGGTTGAGGATCGCCGTAAGATCGCTGACGGTGAGATCGCCGGAGGCCAGCAGAAACAGGATCCGCAAACGGCTGGATTCGGCCGCCGCCTTCAACGTATCTACAAGGGTCAGCAGTTCGAGCTTGTCGCCCATGGGATCGGCGCCTCCGAATGGAGCAATAGACATAAAGATATGTTTATGTGGATGATGAGCCGATTGCAACTGCTAACGTCGCGGGGAAAGCAGAAAATGACGCATGATCCTGATGGCTGGCAGGCGAACGGCATGAGGACCGCCCTCCCCGCCATCGCGCGGCGGTATCTCGGCTGATGCCGCGCTTTGCTACGGGCCGGCATAAGGCCATCGCAAAGGCGCTGACGCTGCTTCTGCCCGGCGCGCCCTATGCCGATATCGACGCGATCCGCACCGAAGCGAGCCAGCGGCGCATGGCCGATCTGCCGCCGTCGATCGCCGTGTGGCTGACGACGCTCGCGCATGTGCGCCATCAGCATACCGAGTATGACGCGCTGATGGATGAAGGCTACGACCGCGATGCCGCGCGCTTCTTCGTGCTGGATGCCGTCAACGAGGTTCTGACACGTTGGCGCGCCACGCGGCTGCTCGATCCCGACGACGAGGGCTGACGCGCGGTGAATGCCCTGCCCCTTGAAGCAGAGCGAGGAGGACGCATCTACGCGAGTGCGGCCCCGCCGCTTTTCACACATCATCGATTTCTGCCGCGCCTTATCTTCAGGCGCGACGCTCAGAAAGGCCTTTCATCATGGCATCATCGAAAGTCTGGTTCATCACGGGATCATCCAAGGGCTTCGGCCGCATCTGGTCGCAAGCCGCTCTTGCGCGCGGCGACAAGGTTGCCGCGACGGCGCGTGATACCGCCACGCTTCAGCCGCTGGTCGACCAATATGGCGCCGACAATGTTCTGGCGTTGAAGCTGGACGTCACCGACAAGGCGCAGGTGGACGCCACCATCGCGCAAGCCAAAGCCAAGTTCGGCCGGCTCGACATCGTCGTCAACAATGCCGGCTATGGCTTGTTCGGCGCGATCGAGGAAGTCTCGGAAGAAGACGCCCGCGCCCAGATCGAAACCAATGTGTTCGGCGCTCTTTGGGTGACACAGGCCGCCTTGCCGATCATGCGCGAGCAAAAGAGCGGCCACATCATCCAGGTGTCGTCGATCGGCGGCGTCAACGCGTTCCAGAATGTCGGGCTTTATCACGCCTCGAAATGGGCGCTGGAAGGCTTCAGCCAAACGCTGTCGCAGGAAGTGGCCGGGTTCGGCATCCATGTGACGATCGTCGAGCCGTCGGGCTTCTCGACCGACTGGGGTGGCGCTTCGGCCTCGCATTCGAAGACGCTGCCGGCTTATGAAGGCGTGCGCGACAACAGCAAGGCGCGCCGCGGCAAGGCGGTCGCTGGCGATCCGGAAGCCACCGGCGAAGCGATCCTGCGGGTCGTGGACGCCGCCGAACCGCCGCTGCGCGTGTTCTTCGGCGATGTCGGCCTGCCGATGATCAAAGAAGAATATGCCAAGCGCATCGCGCTTTGGGAGGAATGGGACGACGTCGCGGTTCTTGCCCAGGGTGCGGGCAGCAACCGCAAGGGCTGATCGCGTCTAATAGACCCACTGTTCGGGCAGGCGAAGCGAGACCGTTTCGCCTGCCGAGATCGTGCCGGGCTTTTCCACCCAGGCGACGAGCCCGCGCCGGCGCTTGGCGATTTTGGGAAACAACAAGGACGCGCCGTGGACGTCGGCCATGCCGGCTTGTTCGCCGACCGATCGGCCGGCGAGCTTGCAGGGCTGGTTCTGGCTGTCGACCTTCAGCGTCACGCCATAACGAAAGAACATCAACGTTCCCGCAGGCAGCATGGACAGATGCGGCACGCCTTCCATCAGGATGTTGGCGCCGATCCATTCGCAACGCACCTCCGGCAAACCCATACCTTGGGCGATCTCGCTCATCTCGTCGGGCGCAACAATCGACAGCTGGCGTTCGTTGCGCATCTCCGTGCCGCGCGCATACCAGGGCTCGCGGCCGCCCGAGCGCCGCGTGATGCCCTGGTGAAAATCGCCGGTGATACCCTCAAAGGTCAGATCCAGCCGATCAACCGCCTGCGTGACGAAGGTGCGCTCCGGCGCAGCGAACAGACCGGCCACCTGGCCGTAGATCGTGCGGCCGGGCTGGATTTTGATGTCGTCGAGAGTGCGCGGAAACAGGTCGTGCATGAAAGAAGCGTTCCGGTTGTGCGAGCGCCAGCCATGAAGCGGCAACGCCCTGCTGTCCAGCCAATTGGGCTGAACAACCCATCAGCCAATCATGTGGATCAAAGCCGGCGCAGCAGCGCGCCGCCAATGGAGTAGCCCGCGCCAAAGGCGCAGATCAGGCCGAAATCCCCGGTTTTCATGTCGTGCCGGTTTTGTTCGAGCGCGACGATCGCACCAGCAGCGGCCGTGTTGCCGTGCTCGCCGAGGATGATCGGAGCGCGGTCGTGATCCACATCATGGCCGAACGCCATGCGCAGGATCATGCCGTTCATGCGCGCATTGGCCTGATGCAGCCAGAAGCGGCGCATATCCTCGGGCGTCTGACCGTGATCTCTCAAAAAGTCGAGGATGAACTCGTGGCCGGCATGGGTGACTTCCTTGAACACCTTGTTGCCGGCCTGCTTGATCAACAGCCCTTCCATGTCGAGCACCGACGCGTTGCCCTGAGTGAGCCGTGCGAGATAGCCGAAGTTGGAGCGGATATTGCTGGAAAACTGCGTCCACAGGCGGGTGTCCAAGACCTCAAAGCAGTTTTCCCGCTCTTCCCCTTCTTCCAGCGCTTCCACCAGCATGGACACCGACGCATCGCCGAAGATGAAATGCGTTTGCCGGTCGCGGAAGTTGAGATGGCCGGTGATCAGTTCGGGCGTGCAAACCAGAACGCGCTTCTGCGCGCCGGAGCGCACGAGGTTGAAGGCCATGTGGAGGCCTCCCGCCGCGGACGAGCAGCCGAGGCTGAGGTCAATCGCGGACCCCGGCGTGCCCAGCACCTGCTGGATCTCGATGCCAACAGCCGGATACATGCGCTGCAGATGCGAAGACGCGCAGATGATCATGTCGACATCGTCCGCCGCCCTGCCCGCATCCGCCAGCGCCTTGCGCGCGGACGCAGCACCGAACTCGGCCTGGACGGAAGTCTCATGGTCTTCGCGCTGCGGCATCACCGGCGACATACGATCGATGTCGAGCACGCCTTCGGGATAAAGCACGCGGCGGGCGCGAATGCCGGATGCGTGTTCGATAAAGGCGCTGGTGGAACCGGGCAGCGGCGGCTCGCCGCGCTCGGTGCGGCCGATATTCTCGCGCTCGGTCCAGGCATTAAAGGATGCCACCAGTTCATCATTGCTGATGGAGGCCGTCGGGATGTCGGCCCCGATGCCGCTGATGACCACGCGCTTCATGCTTGTTTTTCCTGACCTCGCGCCGGTCCTGGACACAAGCGCAAGCTAATTCATGTCAGGCTCATTTAAGCGGCTTTAACCATATGACGCAATGCAGCATCAGGTCTTGCGAGCGACTATAAACAAGCGGGGAAAGCGCAGTAGCCGCGTGCCGTCAATTGTCGGCGAATAAGTGGCGTCGATCGCGGCCTGGTAGGCATGAAGAAACTGATCTTGTTCCGTTTGGTCGAGCGGAGCGAGGAACGGGCGCAAGCCTGTGCTCTTCACCCATTCCACAATCGCCGCCGCATCCTTCATGGGGTGGTTGTAGATCGTGTGCCAGATATCGACGGACGCGCCACAGGCGGTCAGCGCGTCATAATAGCTGGAAACGGGCAGCAGCGGATCGCGCGCCGCTTCCGTGAGCTTGGCAGCGAACGGCATAGCACGCGCGGTTTCGCTCATCAGCCGATGGGTCGGTTCGCCAAGATTGTCCGGCATCTGCACGGCCAGCACGGCACCGGCTTTCATGCCGCTCAGGATGCGGGCAAGCACCTGCCGGTGATCGGGCAGCCACTGAAAGATGGCGTTGGCGAACACGACATCGGTATCGCCGTCCGGCATCCATGTGCCCGCGTCGCCCTCAAAGAAGGCCACATCCGGCAACCGCTTGCGGGCATCCGCCAGCATCGCCGGCGACGTGTCGAAGCCGCTGACTTCGGCTTGAGGCCAGCGGGCAACGAGGAGTTCGGTGGAATTGCCTGGCCCGCAGCCGATATCGACGACGCGGCGGGCATCGTCGGTCGGGATCTGGGCCAGGAGATCACGCGCAGGCCGCGTGCGCTCATCGGCATAAAGCAGATACTGCGCCGCAGACCAGTCGCGTGTCATGTCAGCGGGTCAACCGCTTGTAGGTGACGCGGCTTGGGTTGGCCGCTTCCGGTCCGAGGCGACGGACCTTGTCCTTTTCGTATTCCTCGAAGTTGCCTTCGAACCATTCCACATGGCTGTCGCCTTCGAAGGCGAGCATGTGGGTGGCCATGCGGTCGAGGAACATGCGATCGTGGCTGATGATGACCGCGCAGCCTGCATAGGCCTCCAGGGCATCCTCGAGCGCGCCGAGCGTTTCGGTGTCGAGATCGTTGGTCGGCTCATCGAGCAGCAGGACGTTGCCGCCGTTCTTCAGCATCTTGGCGAGGTGGACGCGGTTGCGCTGACCACCTGACAGGTTGCCGACCTTCTGCTGCTGGTCGCCGCCACGGAAGTTGAAGGACGAGCAATAAGCGCGGCTGTTCACTTCGTGCTTGCCGAGCTTGATGATCTCGGAACCGCCCGAGATCTCTTCCCAAACTGTCTTGTTCGGATCGAGCGCGTCACGGCTCTGGTCGACATAACCGAGCTTCACTGTTTCGCCGACGCGGATCGTGCCGTCGTCCGGCGTTTCCTGACCGGTGATCATCTTGAACATCGTGGTCTTGCCCGCGCCGTTCGGACCGATGACGCCGACAATACCGCCCGGAGGCAGCTTGAAGTTCAGGTCTTCGATCAGCATGCGATCGCCGAAGCTCTTGTCGAGATCGGTGACCTCGATGACGACCTGTCCGAGACGCTCGCCGGCAGGAATGACGATCTGCGTATCGGTCGGACGACGGCTATCTGCCTGTTCAACCAGATCCTCATAGGCCTTGATGCGGGCCTTGGACTTGGTCTGGCGCGCCTTGGGGCTGGAAGCAATCCATTCGCGCTCGCGCCAGATCGCCTTCTGGCGCGAATCATCTTCGCGGCCTTCCTGGATCAGGCGCTTGGCCTTGGCGTCGAGATACTTGGTGTAGTTGCCCTCGTAAGGAATGCCGCGGCCGCGATCGAGCTCGAGGATCCAGCCGGTGACATTGTCGAGGAAGTAGCGATCGTGGGTGATGATCATCACGGCGCCGGGATAAGCGCGCAGATGCTTCTCAAGCCACGCCGTGGTTTCGGCGTCCAGATGGTTGGTCGGTTCGTCGAGGAGGAGCAGGTCCGGCTGCTGCAGAAGCAGACGGCAGAGCGCCACGCGGCGGCGCTCACCACCCGACAGCTGGGTCACGTCGGCATCCGATGGCGGGCAGCGCAGGGCTTCCATCGCCATCTCGACCTGCTGTTCGAGATCCCAAAGGTTCTGGGCGTCGATGATGTCCTGCAGCTTGGCTGCTTCCTCGGCGGTTTCGTCCGAGTAGTTCATCATGAGTTCGTTGTAGCGGTCGATGATCGCCGTCTTCTTGGCCACGCCTTCCATGACGTTGCCCTTGACGTCGAGCGCCGGATCGAGCTCGGGCTCCTGCGCCAGATAACCGACGGTAGCGCCTTCGGCGAGCCAAGCTTCGCCCGTCCACTCCTTGTCCATGCCGGCCATGATCTTGAGGACGGTCGACTTACCGGCGCCGTTGGGGCCGAGAATGCCGATCTTGGCATCCGGATAGAAAGAAAGGTTGAGGTTTTCCAGCACCTTCTTGGCGCCGTAGGCCTTGGACAGGCCGGACATATGATAGATGAACTGGCGTGCCATTGCGCGCTATTCCAATCCCTGATCGTGCGGTGAATTGCGCGCTATGTAAGCCAAAGGGAGGATCGGGGCAATGCGTAAGGGCGGATCGCTGTTTTCCTGTGGGAAGCGCTCATGAGTTTCGACCGGGTTGAAACGGTGAACGCGGCATCGGGTGCGGCGCTGCGGCTTTATCGCAGTGAGGCACCTGAACCGCGCGGCGTGGTGCAGATCAATCACGGGCTGGCCGAACATGCCGAACGCTATGGGCGCTTTGCGCAAGCGCTGGCGGAACGCGGCTATCATACTCTCGCACATGATCATCGCGGCCATGGCGGAACGAAGGCGCCGGGCGCGCCGCTCGGCCGCTTTTCTCCCGATGATGGGGACCGGCTGGTGCTGGAGGATGCGGCGGCCGTGCTCGATCTTGCCGCAGAAGAGTATCCCGGTCTGCCGGTAATCTGCTTTGGCCATTCGATGGGCGGGTTGGTCGCGCTCAATCTGGTGCAGCGCTTTCCCGAAAAGATGCAGGCAGCGGCGATCTGGAACGCTAACTTTTCGGCCGGCCTGCAAGGCCGCCTTGCCCGCGTCCTGCTGGGCCTTGAGCGCTTCCGCATGGGATCCGATGTACCCTCGCACATCCTGCCGCGGCTGACCTTTCAGGCCTGGGGCAAGGCCATTCCCCAAGCGCGTACGCCGTTCGACTGGCTGAGCCATGATCCGGATGAAGTCGATGCCTACATCGCCGACCCGCTTTGCGGCTGGGATGCCAGCGTATCGCTGTGGCAGGACCTGTTCGCGCTGATCTTTGCCGGCGCGGATGATGCCCGCTTCGGATCGGTGCCGAAGAGCCTGCCGCTCCAGCTCGTCGGCGGCATGGAAGATCCGGCAACCGAGAACGGCAAGGCCACGCAGGCGCTTCGCCGGCGGCTTGAACGGCTCGGCTTTTCGAATCTGGAAACAAGGCTTTACGAGGAAACGCGCCACGAATCCCTCAACGCGTTGAATCGAAACATCATCACCTCCGATTTTCTGGCCTGGGCGGATCGGGTCACGGCCAGGCGGTGACAGCTGGCTTCAGGCTTGTTACGCAAACGCCATTGAAGCTCGGGAGGAACCAGCATGCAGACCGGCGGCCAACTCATTGTCGACGCACTCGAAGCGAATGGCGTCAAACAGATCTATTGCGTGCCGGGCGAAAGCTACCTCGCCGTGCTTGATGCGCTGCATGACTCCGCGATCGACACCATCATCTGCCGCCAGGAGGGTGGTGCTGCGATGATGGCCGACAGCGAGGGACGGCTGACCGGCAAGCCCGGTGTCTGCTTCGTGACGCGCGGCCCGGGTGCAACCAACGCCTCGCCCGGCATTCACATCGCGATGCAGGATTCGGTGCCGATGATCCTCTTCGTCGGGCAGATCGCACGCGGCATCCGGCACCGCGAAGCGTTTCAGGAAGTCGACTACAAGGCGGTGTTCGGCTCGCTTGCCAAATGGGTGGTGGAGATCGAAAACGCCGCCCGCATCCCCGAACTCGTAACCCGCGCCTTTGCGGTTGCGACCTCCGGCCGGCCTGGACCGGTGGTGATCGCCTTGCCGGAAGACATGCTGACCGACAAAGTCGAAGCGCTAGCCGCCCTGTCTTACACGCCGGTGGAAACCGCGCCGGGTGCAGCGCAGATGACTGAGTTGCAGGCGCGGCTCGAAAAGGCGGAACGCCCGGTCGTGATCCTCGGCGGCACGCGCTGGAGCGAGGGATCGGTAGCGGCTTTCGAACAAGCGGTCGAGAACTGGAACCTGCCGGTCGGCTGTTCCTTCCGCCGCCAGATGCTGTTCGACAACAGCCATCCAAACTATGCCGGTGATGTCGGGATCGGCCCGAACCCGAAGCTGGCCGCTGCGATCAAGCAGGCCGACCTCGTGCTGCTGGTAGGCGGGCGCTTCGGTGAAATGCCGTCTTCTGATTACACGCTGATCAAGAGCCCCTACCCCGACCAGACCCTGGTGCATGTGCATGCTGACGCCAACGAGCTTGGCCGCGTGTATCGCCCGACGCTCGCGATCAATGCCTCGCCGGAAGCCTTCGCCCACGCCTTTGCCGCAATGACACCGAAGAAAGCGCCGGCCTGGGGCGAACACACGAAGGCGCTCAATGACGCGTATCAGGCGTGGTCGACACCGCCGCAAACGGGTCCGGGCGCTGTGCAGATGGGGCCAATCATGCAGCATCTCGGCGAGGTGCTCGGCGACGATGCCATCATCTGCAACGGCGCCGGCAACTACGCGACCTGGATCCACCGCTTTCACAAGTTCCGCCGCTATGGCACGCAGGCCGCGCCGACATCCGGCTCGATGGGCTATGGCACACCGGCGGCGGTCGCCGCCAAGCGCCTGTTTCCGGAGCGCGAAGTCATCGCCTTTGCCGGCGACGGCTGCTTTTTGATGAACGGGCAGGAATTCGCCACCGCGGTGCAGTATGGACTGCCGATCATCGTGATCGTCGTCAACAACGGCATCTACGGCACGATCCGCATGCATCAGGAGCGCGAATATCCCGGCCGCGTCTCGGGCACGACGCTGACCAATCCCGATTTCGCAGCACTTGCGCGCGCTTATGGCGGGCACGGCGAGACGGTGGAAACCACGGCCGACTTCGCGCCGGCCTTCAAGCGGGCACGGGAAAGCGGCAGACCGGCGATCATCGAGATCAAGCTCGATCCGGAAGCGCTGACGCCGAGCCGCACATTGAGCGACATTCGCGAAAAGCGTTGAACGCTGGCGCCGAGCAATGACGTCGAAGTGAACTGGCAGCTAGACACTCTGCTGCTCCTATGCAAAAGCCGGATCTCTCACTTTCCCACCGATACTCCTAAAGCGGGTCGATCATGGAAATCTTCACAGCCGCCGGCTTCTGGGCGCTTCTTCAGGTCATGGCAATCGACCTGGTTCTGGCAGGCGACAATGCGATCGTGATCGGCCTGGCGGCAGCGGGTCTGCCTGCCGATCAGCGCAAGAAGGCCATCCTCGTCGGCATCATTGCCGCGACCGTCCTGCGTATCGGTTTCGCGCTCATCACGTCATGGCTATTGGCCATCGGACCCATTCTGCTAATCGCCGGCGGTCTCCTGCTTCTGTGGGTCTGCTGGAAGATGTATCGCGAGCTCAGCGTCTCGCATGCGGATGAAGCCGAAGCGCAGGAAGCGCTGGAAGGCGCCGACGGCAGCGTTTCAGGCGCCAAGCGCAAGACATTTGCGCAGGCAGCCTGGCAGATCGTGATTGCCGACGTGTCCATGTCGCTCGACAACGTGCTCGCCGTGGCCGGTGCAGCCATGGAACATCCGACGGTTCTGATCGTCGGCCTGATGCTGTCGATCGCGCTGATGGGCTTTGCCGCGACGTTCGTGGCGCGCCTCTTGCACAAATACCGCTGGATCGCCTGGGTCGGCCTGCTCGTTATTCTCTATGTCGCGATCAAGATGCTGCTCGAAGGTGCGATCGGCGAGTTCCCGCAGCAGCTGGGCTTCCTCGAGACCTATCTGGGATGGGCTGGCATTCACGGTCCCGGCGCCGCTGCGGCGCACTGACAATCCACACACAAACGAAAAAGGGCGGCCCTGGAGCCGCCCTTTTCTTTGATCGAAGAGACCAGTCTTACTTGTTGGCCGCCTCGAAGATTTCCATGGTGTAACCACCTTCCGGCGGTTTCGAGACGATCTCCTGATCCACAACCAGCTTGGCGGTGCGCTCGTAGGCTGCCGGATCGAGCTTGCCGGTTGCATCACCGAGCAGCTTCGCCACTTCGCCCATCATCCGCTTCTGGTGGTTCTCGTCCTGGCCGCCATTGTCGACCACGATCTCGGCGGCTTCGTCCGGGTTTTCCATGGCGTATTTCCAGCCTTTCATGGAGGCCTTCACGAAGCGCGCCATCTTGTCCTTGAAGGCTGGATCGGACAGCTTGTCTTCCATGACATAAAGCCCGTCTTCCAGCATGTCGTTGCCGAGCTGCGTGTAATTGAAAACAAGAAGGTCTTCCGGCTTGAAGCCGGCATCGATCGCCTGCCAATATTCGTTATAGGTCATGACCGAAATGCAATCGGCCTGCTTCTGAACGAGCGGCTGAACATCGAACGACTGCTTGAGCACGGTCACGCCATCCGGGCCGCCGTCGGTCGACAAACCGAGCTTGTTCATCCAGCCATAGAACGGATATTCGTTGCCGAAGAACCAGACGCCGAGCGTCTTGCCCTTGAAGTCGGCCTCCGATTTCACCGGACCGTCCTTGGGGCAGATCATCTCCAGACCCGATTTCTGGTAGGGCTGCGCGATGTTGATGAGCTTGACGCCCTTGTCGCGCGCAGCGAGCGCCGGCGCCATCCAGTCGACGATCACATCGGCACCGCCACCGGCGATCACCTGCTCCGGCGCAATGTCAGGGCCGCCCGGCTTGATCGTGACGTCAAGGTCTTCCTCTTCGTAGAAGCCCTTGTCCTGCGCAACGTAATAGCCGGCAAACTGGGACTGCGTGACCCATTTCAACTGCAAGGTGACCTCGTCAGCCGCAAAGGCCGGCAGTGCTGCCATGGACAGCGCGCTCGCCAATAGAATTCCCGTCAGATGCTTCATTCTTATTGTTCCCTCTGAAGTTACGCCTTCCCGTTCCGGAAAGACGGATGCCAGAACGTGACGGCTCTCTCCACCAAAGCCACCCCGCCATAAAACAGCGATCCGATGACCGCTGCCACTGCGATCTCCGCCCAAACCATGTCGACATTCATGCGGCCGACTTCGGTCGAGATGCGGAACCCCATGCCCACCACGGGCGTGCCGAAAAACTCCGCTACGATTGCGCCGATCAGCGCCAGAGTCGAGTTGATCTTGAGCGCGTTGAAGATAAAGGGCGCGGCGGCGGGCAGACGCAGCTTGACGAGCGTCTGCCAGTATCCGGCCGCATAGGTGCGCATCAGATCGCGCTCCATCGTGGAGGTGACGGCAAGGCCGGCCACCGTGTTCACCAGCATGGGAAAGAAGGTCATGATCACCACGACCGCCGCCTTCGACTGCCAGTCAAAGCCGAACCACATCACCATGATGGGCGCGATGCCGATCATCGGCAAAGCTGAAACGAGATTGCCGATCGGCAGCAGACCACGGCGCATGAACGGGAAACGATCGGCAATGATGGCCGCAACGAAGCCGCCTGCACAGCCCATGATGTAACCGGCCAGCACCGATTTCAGGATGGTCTGGTTCACGTCTGCGACAATGATCGACAGCGAAGATATGAGCTTGGCGAACACCGCACTCGGCGGTGGCAGGAGGATGAAGGGAATGCCGAGGCCGCGCGTCACCGCTTCCCAGATGATCAGGATCCAGGCGCCGAAGATCGCGGGGATGATGAGCGACAAGGCAATGCGTCCGAAGCGGCCTGCAGGCTTCAGCTCCGACAGAACGGTCACGCAGCGCCAGGCAAGCAGCCAGCATGCGGCGAGCACCAGATAGAAGGCCGGCCGCGCCGTACCATTGGCACCGGCGATCTGGGTGAACAGGAAAAACGTGGCGAGATGGGCGCACAGAAACAGCGAAATGGCGCGCAGAAAACGGCTTTGGTAAAGCGCATCGATGCCGATGCCGGCCAGAATAAGCCCGTAGATGCGAAACGGCACAGTCTGCATCAAGACCGGTGCGGCACCATCCGCAGTAGCTTTCACCAAAGGCAGCTGAAGAAGCGCGAGCAGGAGAAGCAGGAGCGCAACGAGCGATTGCCAGGCAAGGGTAGACTTCATGCCGGTCGCGCTCCCATGCGCCGTTCAACGATGCGGCCGACGACATCAACGGCCGTTACCAGCAGAACGGCAACGAGACTGCCGGCCACAAGTGCCGCAAACATATCGATCGTCTGGCTGTAATAAGAACCGGCGAGCAGCTTGGCGCCGATGCCGGCCACCGCACCCGTAGGTAACTCGCCGACAATGGCGCCAACCAAGCTGGCGGCGATCGCCACCTTCATGGACGCGAACAGGAAGGGCACGGAGGCCGGCAACCGAAGCTTCCAGAAGGTCTGCGCCTTGGAGGCATGATAGGTGTGCATGAGGTCGAGGTTGATGATCTCAGGCGAGCGCAGGCCTTTCACCATGCCGACCGCGACGGGGAAGAAAGACAGATAGGTCGAGATCAGCGCCTTCGGCAGCAAGCCTGTCAGATTAACCGCCGCCAGCACCACGATAATCATGGGTGCCAGCGCCAGGATCGGGATGGTCTGCGAGGCGATGATCCAGGGCATGAGGCTGCGGTCGAGCGAGGTGAAATGCACGATGCCGACCGCGATCAGGATGCCCAGCACCGTGCCGATCACGAAGCCGAGCAGGGTCGAGGATAGCGTGACGCCCGCATGATAGATCAGGCTGCGATTGCTCGTGATCTTGCGAAGAAACGTGTTTTCGAAAAAGTTGGCCGCGACCTGATGCGGTGCCGGCAGCGTCGGCTTCGCCTGCGTCATGGTCGCAAGAAACAGGTCACCGCTCGAGCGCTCCACCTCTGCCCTTCGGTCGAGGTCGCGCTGGAACGGCGCATTCATGAAATAGGTGCCGGCATACCAGATCGCGACGATCGCGATCAGCATGACCAGAACGGGGACGATCCTGTTGCCGCGCGTTTCGCTCATGGGCTCTAGCGCTCAATCATCATAGGAATGGCCGGCGCGCAGACCGTCGCGCACGCGCGCGGCGATGGCGAGGAACTCCGGCGTTTCGCGGATATCGAGCGGACGCTCGCGCGGCAGGGTGGATTCGATCACATCGGTTACCCGTCCCGGGCGCGGCGACATCACGACGATGCGGGTCGAAAGATACACCGCTTCGGGAATGGAATGCGTTACGAAGCAGATCGTCTTTTCCGTGCGCGCCCAAAGCTGCAGCAGCTGTTCGTTGAGATGATCACGCACGATTTCGTCGAGCGCGCCGAAGGGTTCGTCCATCAGGAGAAGATCGGCATCGAAAGACAACGCACGCGCAATCGAGGCGCGCTGCTGCATGCCACCCGACAGCTGCCAGGGAAACTTCTTCTCGAAGCCCGTGAGGTTCACGAGCGCCAGCGTGCGGGCGATCCGCTCGCGCTTTTCCGCTTCGGCGATCCCCATGATCTCCAGGGGCAACGCGACGTTCTTCTCAATCGTGCGCCAGGGATAAAGGGCAGCGGCCTGGAACACATAGCCATAGGCACGGCGTTCGCGCGCTTCACGCGGGCTCATGCCGTTGATGCTGATCGTGCCGGCCGTCGGCTGTTCGAGATCGGCTATCACCCGCAAAAACGTGGTCTTGCCGCAGCCCGACGGGCCGATGAAGGACACGAACTCGCCCTTGTTGATGGTGAGATCGACATCGGCCAGCGCCCGAACCGGGCCGTCATTGGTCGGGAATGTTAGGCCGAGCCCCGCCGCGGAGATGACGGAAGGTGCTGAGGCGGTGGCTTGGTCGGGATGGCTGACGTGGCTGTCCATGAAGGGACGTTACACTCCCGACACCGGAATGCCCGCGCGCTCGACCTTGCGCGGTGCGGTGATTTCCTTCCAGGTCGACAGCGCGCGGTTGACGGCCGCAAAGGGCTGGCGCGCCACGAACTCGCCGTGGCCGGGCTTGGCGTCGACTGTGTCTTCGGTGATCGCCAGTTCGCCGCGCGTGAACACGAAGCGCGGCAGGCCGGTGACTTCGACGCCTTCGAACACGTTGTAGTCGATCACCGACTGCTGCGATCCGGCCGAAATCGTCTTCGAGCGCTTGGGGTCCCACACGATGATGTCGGCGTCCGATCCCTCGAGGATGGCGCCCTTCTTGGGGTACATGTTCAGGATCTTGGCGATGTTGGTGGAGGTGACCGCCACGAACTCGTTCATGGTGAGCCGGCCGGTGGCGACGCCGCGCGTCCAAAGAACCGGAAGCCGGTCTTCCAGCCCGCCGGTGCCGTTCGGGATCTTGGTGAAATCGTTCAAACCGGTGCGCTTCTGTTCGGTGGTGAAGGCGCAGTGATCGGTGGCGACGACCTGAAGCGAGCCGGCCTGCAAACCGGCCCAGAGCGAATCCTGATGCTGCTTGTTGCGGAAAGGCGGGCTCATCACGCGGCGCGCGGCATGGTCCCAGTCCCCGTTCATGTATTCGGTTTCGTCGAGCACGAGATGCTGGATCAGCGGCTCGCCGAACACGCGCATGCCCTTCTGGCGCGCGCGCCGGATGGCTTCGTGGCTTTGTTCGCAGGAGACATGCACGACATAAAGCGGCGAATTCGCCATGTCGGCGATCATGATGGCGCGGTTGGTGGCCTCGCCCTCGACTTCCGCCGGACGGGAATAAGCGTGGGCTTCCGGGCCGTTATTGCCGGCGGCGAGAAGCTTCTGGCTGAGCGCTGCAACCACGTCGCCGTTTTCGGCATGAACGAGCGGCAGCGCGCCGAGATCGCTGCAGCGCTGGAAGGACGAGAACATTTCGTCGTCATCCACCATCAGCGAGCCCTTATAGGCCATGAAGTGCTTGAAGGTATTGATGCCGCGATCGACGACCTCGGCCATCTCGTTGAACACCTGCTCGCCCCACCAGGTGACCGCCATGTGGAAGGTGTAGTCGGTGGCCGCCTTGACCGACTTGTTGTCCCACATCTTAATGGCATCAAGCAGGGACTGGCCGGGGTTCGGAAGGCAGAAATCCACCACCATCGTGGTGCCGCCGGCAAGGGCGGCGCGCGTGCCGCTTTCGAAATCATCGGCGGAATAGGTGCCCATGAACGGCATTTCGAGATGGGTATGCGGATCGATGCCGCCAGGCATGACATAGCAGCCGGTGGCATCGAAGCTCTCGTCACCCGACAGATTCTGGCCGATCCTGGCGATCACACCACCCTCGATCAGCACATCCGCCTTGTAGGTGCGGTCTGCGGTGACGATCGTGCCGTTCTTTATGACTTTGGACATGGAGTTCCCCAACTCTTTTTATGTGTGCGTCCAGGAGATCAGATGGATAGCGTCAACTGACGATCTCCGCTGTTTCGACGACGGCATGAAACAGCACGTCGCAGCCTGCGGACGCCCATTCTTTTGAAATTTCTTCCGCTTCGTTGTGGCTCAAGCCGTCGACGCAGGGGCAGAAGATCATGGCCGTCGGTGCGACGCGGTTGATCCAGCAAGCGTCGTGGCCAGCACCCGACACGATGTTGCGATGGGAGTAGCCGAGGCGGTCAGCGGCATCGCGCACGGCCTTGACGCAGGTCTCGTCAAAGGCGACCGGGTCGAAATGGCCGACCTGCTCGACCGCGGCGCTGATCTCCAGTGTTTCGCAGATCGTTGCGATCCCGTCGCGGATGCGCGCATCCATCTCGTCCAGCACTTCCTTGTCGGGCGAGCGGATGTCGACCGTGAAGACGCATCTGCCGGCGATGATGTTGCGGGAATTCGGATAGACGTCCATATGGCCGATCGCGCCGACCGCGTCCGGCTGATAATCCATCGCGATCTCATGCACGAGCTCGGTGACGCGCGCCATGCCGAGGCCGGCATTACGGCGCTTGGGCATCGGGGTCGAGCCTGTATGCGACTCCTTACCGGTCAGCGTGACCTGCAGCCATTTCAGCCCCTGGCCATGCGTGACGACGCCGATGTCAATCCCTTCATCCTCGAGGATAGGGCCCTGCTCGATATGAAGCTCGAAGAAGGCCTTCATCTTGCGGGCGCCGACCGGCTCCTCGCCTTTCCAGCCGATCCGCACGAGCTCATCGCCGAAGCGCTTCCCCTTGGCGTCGGTGCGGTCGTAAGCCCAATCTTGCTCCAGCATACCGGCAAAGACGCCGGATGCGAGCATCGCAGGGACAAAGCGCGTGCCTTCCTCGTTGGTCCAGTTGGTGACCACGATCGGATGCTTCGTTCTGATGCCGAGATCATCGAGCGAGCGGATGATTTCGAGGCCGCCCAGCACGCCCAGCACGCCGTCATACTTGCCGCCGGTGGGCTGCGTATCGAGGTGGCTGCCGACATAAACCGGAAGCGCATTGGGGTCCGTTCCTTCGCGGCGAAAGAACATGGTGCCCATTTCATCGACGCCCATGGTGAGGCCTGCGGCTTCGCACCAGGACTGGAAGAGCTTGCGCCCTTCCCCGTCTTCATCGGTCAGCGTCTGACGATTGTTGCCGCCAGCGATGCCAGGCCCTATTTTGGCCATGTCCATCAGACTGTCCCAGAGCCGGTCGGAATTGATGCGCAGGTTCTCGCCGGGCGCGGCCATTCATTGCTCCCCAATGCAACGTCGTTGCAGTTCATCGCTGCGGCCACCGTTGGCAGCCGCAGCGATCATCCTCCTTTTAGTCCACCGCCCGCAACACGGCGCGGACGTGGTCGATCAGTTCGTCGATTTGCCCCTTCGAAATGATGAGCGGCGGCGAAAGCGCGATGATGTCGCCGGTGGTGCGGATCAGCGCGCCACGCTCGAACGCCTTGATGAAGGCCGAGAAGGCACGCTTGGTCGGCTCGCCGGCAATCGGGTCCAGCTCGATTGCGCCGACAAGGCCGATGTTGCGGATATCGATCACATGCGGCTCATCCTTGAGCGAATGCAGCGCTTCTTCGAAATACGGCGCGATTTCGGGTCCGCGTGTGAGCAGCCCTTCTTCCTTGTAGGTCTCAAGCGTGGCCAGACCGGCGGCAGAGGCGAGCGGATTGCCCGAATAGGTGTAGCCGTGTGCGAATTCGATGAGATGCTCCGGCCCGTTCATGAAGGCGTCGTGGATCTCGCTCGTCACGAACACGGCGCCCATCGGCACGACACCATTTGTGACGCCCTTGGCGGTAATCATGATATCCGGCTTCACGCCGAAATAATCCACCGCAAACGGCGTGCCGAGGCGGCCAAACCCGGTGATGACCTCGTCGAAGATCAGCAGAATGCCGTGCTTGTCGCAGATCTGGCGCAGCTTCTGGAGATAGCCCTTCGGCGGAACCAGAACCCCTGTGGACCCGGCGACCGGCTCGACGATGACGGCAGCGATCGTCGACGCATCATGCAGCGTGACGATGCGTTCGAGCTCGTCGGCGAGTTCGGCGCCATGCTCGGGAACGCCCTTGGTGAAGCTGTTCTTGGCAGGCTGATGAGTGTGCGGCAGATGATCCACGCCGGTCAGCAGCGTGCCGAACATCTTGCGGTTGCCGACAATGCCGCCCACCGAAATGCCGCCGAAGTTGACGCCATGATAACCGCGCTCGCGGCCGATCAGGCGGGTGCGCGAGCCCTGGCCCTTCACGCGCTGATAGGCTAGCGCGATCTTCAGCGCCGTTTCAACCGACTCGGATCCGGAATTGGTGAAGAAGACGTGGTTCAGCCCGTCCGGCGCCATATCCACAAGGCGGTTGGCGAATTCGAACGCGATCGGATGGCCCATCTGGAAGGCCGGCGCATAATCGAGCTCGGCAGCCTGATGCTGGATGGCTTCAACGATCTTCGGCCGGCAGTGACCGGCATTGACGCACCACAGACCCGCCGTGCCATCCAGGATCTGGCGGCCATCGGCTGATGTGTAATGCATGTCCTTTGCAGCCACCAGCATGCGCGGCGACTGCTTGAATTGCCGGTTCGCCGTGAACGGCATCCAGAAAGCGGAAAGGTCGTTGGGGGCGTTAACCCGGTTCAGCATGCTTCAGTCTCCTTGCTCTCACCCCGTGCGTGCATCACGGCAATGGCTTGGGATTCCACACCATTTCTGCCGGCAATTTTGACCGAACGGGCAAAGGTTAGCATTGCCGCAGGGGCGGTCAAGCAGATACTAATCGAGCGCAAGCGGGTGGCGGGCGCACCACCCGACGCAATCAACTGGTCCAGCCTTTTGGTCCAGAGCACAAGAGCTGAGCAGATCGACGGAGCTTCGTGATCATTGTGGATGCAGTTGCTCCTCGAACACGCATTCAGGCCGAAAAGCGCGAGCTGATCCTCGAAGCGGCGCTCGACATCTTTTCCCGCCATGGCTTTCGAGGCGCGACCATCGACCGCATCGCGGATGCGGCCGGTATGTCGAAGCCCAATCTGCTTTATTATTTCCGGCGCAAGGACGACATCTATTCGGCCCTGATGCAGCGCCTGCTCGATACGTGGCTGCAGCCGCTGCGCGCCCTCGACGATGTCGGCGATCCCCTGACGGAGCTGCGCGGCTATATCCGTCGCAAGCTGGAAATGTCGCGCGATTATCCCCGCGAAAGCCGGCTTTTCGCCAACGAGATCCTGGAAGGCGCGCCGCGCATCATGCCGATGATCGCAGGCGAACTGAAAACGCTGGTCGACGAAAAAGTGGCGGTGATCCGGGGTTGGATGAAAGCCGGCAGGATCGCGCGCACCGATCCGCATCATCTGATCTTCTCTATCTGGGCAACAACACAGCATTATGCCGACTTCGATGTTCAAGTGCGCGCAGTGCTCGGCCCCGACAAGGGTGCTGCCGGGCGTTACGAGGATGCAGCGCGGTTTCTGGAGCAGTTGTTCATTGAGGGGTTGCGGCCAAAGGGCTGACCTGCCTTTCGATGAAGGGAGGCAGGCCTCACGCCTCCCTCACTCCGCGGGCTCCGGCACCTGAACGGGCGTTGGTTTTTGCGCCATCGGGTTGTTTGGATGTTGCGTCCAGTTGGCGTAGGTGGGCTGCACCACCTTGCCGGTGCGCCGGTCAAGCTCGCCTGCGGCAAGCGGGATCATGTCGATGCAGCCGGACACCGGGCAGACATTGACGCACAGGTTGCAGCCGACGCATTCCTCCTCGATCACCTCAAAGTGCCGGGCGCCGTCCACGAGATGGGTGATCGCCTGGTGCGAGGTGTCCTCGCAGGCGATGTGACAGCGGCCGCATTTGATGCACAGATCCTGATTGATCTTGGCCTTGGTGACATAGTTGAGGTTGAGGTACTGCCAGTCCGTGACGTTCGGCGTGGCGCGGCCGATCACGTCGTCGAGCGTCGCGTGCCCCTTCTCGTCCATCCAGCTCTTGAGGCCTTCGATCATTTCCTGAACGATCTTGAAGCCATAGGTCATCGCCGCCGTGCAGACCTGCACATTGCCGGCGCCCAGCGCCAGGAACTCGGCCGCATCGCGCCATGTGGTAACGCCACCGATGCCCGAGATCGGAAGGCCGCGCGTTTCCCCATCCCGCGCAATCTCGGCCACCATGTTGAGCGCGATCGGCTTCACGGCCGGGCCGCAATAGCCGCCATGACTGCCGCGCCCATCGATCGAGGGTTCGGGCGAAAAACTGTCGAGGTTGACGGCGGTGATGGAAGAGATCGTGTTGATCAACGACACGGCGTCGGCCCCGCCACGCTTGGCCGCGCGCGCGGGATACCGAATGTCGGTGATGTTGGGCGTCAGCTTCACGATCACCGGCATGCGCGTATATTGCTTGCACCAGCGCGCCACCATTTCGATATATTCCGGCACCTGGCCAACGGCCGATCCCATGCCGCGCTCGCTCATGCCATGCGGGCAGCCGAAATTCAGTTCGATGCCGTCGACTTCCGTTTCCTCCACCAGCGGCAGGATCGCCTTCCAGGCCTCTTCTTCGCAGGGCACCATGATGGAAGCGATGATGGCGCGGTCCGGCCAGTCCTTCTTGACCTGCTTCATTTCCTGCAGGTTGAGCTGCAGGTTCCGGTCGGTAATGAGCTCGATATTGTTCAAGCCGAGCAGCCGGCGATCCGCACCCCAGATCGCGCCGTATCGCGGACCGTTGACGTTGACAACGGGCGGCCCCTCCTCACCCAGCGTCTTCCAGACGACACCGCCCCAACCTGCCTGAAAGGCGCGCACGACGTTGTAGGCCTTGTCGGTGGGCGGCGCGGAAGCGAGCCAGAACGGATTAGGTGACTTGATGCCAATGAAGTTGTTGCGGATGTCAGCCATGATCCGTTCCCTCAAACGCGTTCGAGCATGGCAGGCGCGACAGCCTCGCCTTGGGTGAGCATGCGGTGAATGCTTTCAGCGGCGTCGCGCCCCTGGGCCGTCGCCGAGACGGTGAGGTCTTCGCCAAGCGACACGCAGTCGCCACCGGCCCAGACGTTCGGCAGCGACGTGCGGCCTTCGGCGTCAACGCGGATCTTGCCGCCTTCGAAGGCGGTGGCTTCACCCGACCCATTCAGGACTTTCGGCCGGAAGCTCTGCCCGATGGCCCGAAACACCTGATCGACCTCGATCACCATCGTTTCGCCCGTGCCGACCAGCCGATCGCCTTCGATGGTCGTGTGTTCGAGCTCGATGCCGGTGACCTTGCCGCCTTCCGACAGCACGCGCTTGGGTGCCACCCAGTGGCGGATCACGACACCGTTTGCGGTTGCGAGATCCTGTTCATAGCCCGACGCATTCATCTGCTCCTTGCCACGCCGATAGGAGATCGTGACCTCTTCGGCGCCAAGCAGCTTGGCCTGAATGGCAGCGTCGATTGCGGTCATGCCGCCGCCGATCACCACCACGCGCCTGCCGATCGGCAAGGCAGCCTTGTCTTCGGCCTGCCGCAAGGCTGCGATGAAATCGACCGCGTTTTCGGTGCCCGTCGCGTCCTCGCCTTCAGTGCGCAAGGCATTGACGCCGGCAAGCCCCATGCCCAGGAACACGGCATCGAAGTCAGCGGTCAGTTCGGACAGCGAGAAATCGCGGCCCAGCATGCGATCATGCTTGATCTCGATGCCGCCGATGCCAAGGATGTAGTCAACCTCAGCCTGCGCGAAGTCGTTGGTGCTCTTGTAGGTGGCGATGCCATATTCGTTGAGGCCGCCGGCTTTTGGCCGGGCTTCAAAAATCGTGACATTGTGCCCGTGCATGGACAATCGATGCGCCGCCGCCAGACCTGCGGGACCGGCGCCCACCACGGCGACCCGTTTGCCCGTCGACGCTTCGCGGCTGTAGAACTGCTTGTTCTGGGCCATTGCAGTGTCGGTGGCATAGCGCTGCAGCATGCCGATCTTGACCGGCTTGCCTTCCGCGATTTCGCGGACGCAGACTTCTTCGCACAGCGTTTCGGTGGGGCAAACACGGGCGCACATGCCACCCATGATGTTCTGGTCGAAGATCGTCTTGGCGGCACCGATCGCATTGCCGGTGGAGATCTCGCGAATGAACAGCGGAATGTCGATCGATGTCGGACATGCCTGCATGCAGGGCGCATCATAGCAGAAGTAACACCGATCGCTTTCAACAAGCGCCTCATGCCGATCGAACGGCGGATGAAGATCGGCGAAGTTTTCGGCAAGCTGGGTCGGCGAGAGCCGAGCGCCCACAATGCCTCCCTTTGAAAGGCGTACGTTCATCGATGTTCCCCGTAGCTGGCTTTAACGCTGGCTTTTAAGGGACGCTACCACGTCGAAAATTTTTATCAACTGGTCAAAACACAGATAAAGCAAAATGAAAGAAGAGGCTCAGTCTCCTGTTTTGCTTGCCATCATCTCCATGAAGCCGGCGTCAGCTCGCTTGAACAAAGGCAATGCTTGAGCCCGACAAAGAAAAGAGCAGCCGGCTCGCGACTGCTCTTTCAAGACTTGGACATGTCGTGTTCTTTGGAAGCAGGCGTTTCGCCTTATTCCATGCCGGATTTTTCACGCAGGGCATCGATGCGCTTGGAGGCCTCGGCCTTGCTGATGTCCTCGGCATAAGCCTCGGGATCATGCGCCTTTTCCGAAAGCGTCTTCAGATAGGACCGCTGCGCGCCGGTCATCGGCTCGTCGCCCGTGACCCAATCATCCGGGTCCTTTTCGGCGTTATCGGTGGGATGGTTCTTCGGGTTCAGCTCGTCTTCGTCAGCCATAACAGCACCTCTTGTTTCGACAAGAACAATGCACGAACATGATGGATGTTCCGAATCCGCGCCTAATCGTCCAATCCAAGCTTGCGCCGCGCATCTGACGGTGAGGCTGCTGTTTCCACCGGATGAATCGGCTGCGCAACGCCCTCGCCCGATGCAGCTTCTTCTTCCGGTGTTCTGGCCAAGGCGGGCTCGACCTCGGCGCTCGCGCCCTGGCGACCATCGCCGGCTTCCGTTTGCAGCTTCTCCGGAGATGATTCGCCCGGCAAGGCAGACACTGCCCGCGAGCCGTGCACATCGGTGCGGACCTGTGCCTCCTGGGCCTCGGCCGGCGTCAGCGGCTCGCCGAGTGCGTCTTCTTCGACCGGTTGCCCGCCGTGAACGGGTTGTGCGTGGCTTTGATCGGGCGTGCCGCTCGCAGCGTCAGGATTGTTCTTGGCGGCGAAGCTGATGACCGGCTCCATGCCGGCAAGCACATCATCCGGCAGCCAGCACAGGCTGCGATGGCCGTCATCGAGTTCGCGCAAGGGCGGCACCTCAGTTTCGCAGAGGTGGTCCGGCACGAGATGCTTGTAGCGGCAGCGGGTCTGGAACGGGCAGCCGGTCGGCGGGTTCATGGCCGACGGAATGTCGCCTTCCAGGACGATGTGCTTCTTCACCACGCTCGTATCGGCAATCGGGATCGCCGACAGCAGCGCCTCGGTATAGGGGTGATAAGGCGGCGCGAAGATCTGGTCGGTGGTGCCCTGCTCCACGATATAGCCGAGATACATCACCACGACACGATCGGCGATATAGCGCACGACGGACAGATCGTGGCTGATGAACAGCATGGTCGTTTTCGACTCGCGCTGAATGTCCATCAGAAGCTCGGTCACCGCGGCCTGCACCGACACGTCGAGCGCCGACACCGGCTCGTCGGCCACGACGACCTTGGCCCGCCCGGCAAAGGCGCGTGCGACGCCGATGCGCTGCTTCTGTCCGCCTGAAAGCTGGCGCGGCTTGCGGGTGGCGAAGGCTCGCGGCAGCTTCACGAGATCAAGCAGCTCGAACATGCGCTGCTGGCGATCGGCCAGCGTCTTGCCGACGCCGAACTTCTCCAGCGTGCGGATGATCTGCGAGCCGACCGAATGGCTGGGATTGAGTGTGTCGAAAGGGTTCTGGAACACCATCTGGATCGAGGAGATCGTCTCGACGTCGCGGCCCTCGATGGCGGTGCCCTGGATCGGCTTGTTGCCGAGCAGGACCTCGCCGGAGGTCGCAGTTTCCAGACCGAGCAACACCTTGGCGAGGGTCGACTTGCCGCAACCGCTTTCGCCCACGATCGCGACCGTTTCGCTTTCGCGCGCCTCGAACGAGATGGACTCGTTGGCCTTGACCGTACGGGTTTCGGCCGCGCCGAACATCGCGTTGGCGGCGACCTGATAATACTTTTTGAGATTGTCGATCTTCAGCACGGGCGCGCCGGGCGTCACCGGCGGCTTCTCGGTTTTCACGCCTTCCGGCACGGCCGCCCAGTCGATCTGGTCGAAGCGGATGCAGCGGCTGGCATGGTTTGGATGACCCGGCACATCGATCATCGGGATCTCGGCCGCATCACACACGCCTTCCACGAAGTGATGGCAACGCGGACCGAAATTGCAGCCCTTCGGCCGTTCATGCGGCAGCGGCAGCTGGCCGGGAATGGCGATCAGCGGGCGCGAGTTCTTGTCGGCGCCCGGCAGCGGAATGGAGCGGAACAGCCCTTGCGTGTAGGGGTGCCGCATATGATCGAACACGTCCTTGACCGGCCCGGATTCCACCGCTTCGCCGGAATACATCACGGTGATGCGGTCGCAGGTCTCGAGGATCAGACCGAGATTGTGCGACACGAAGATCATGGACGTGCCGAGCTCCTTGCCGAGCCCTTTCACGAGTTCGACAATGCCGGCTTCCACCGTCACGTCGAGGGCGGTGGTGGGTTCGTCGAGAAGAAGCAGCGCCGGCTTCGACAGAAGTGCCATCGCAATCACGATGCGCTGCTGCTGACCGCCCGACAGCTGGTGCGGATAGGAGCGCATCATGCGCTCGGGATCCGGCAGCTTCACCGCCTGCACGGTTTCCAGCGCGCGCTTGTAGGCTTCTTCCTTTGAAACCTTGTCGTGGATGATCGGCACTTCCATCAGCTGCTGGCCGATCTTCATGGCCGGGTTCAGCGAGGCCATCGGCTCCTGATAGATCATGGCGATCTTGTTGCCGCGAATGGCGCGCAGTTCTTCCTCGGACATGTCACCCATGTCCTTGCCCTGAAACTTGATGCGGCCGCCGACGATCTTTCCGACATTCGAAAGATCGCGCATGATGCCGAGCGACACGGTCGACTTGCCGCAGCCGCTTTCGCCGACGATCCCCATCGCCTCGCCCGGCATCACCGAGCAGGAGAAATCCATCACCGCGGGGATCTCACCCTTGCGGGTGAAGAAGGAGATCGACAGGTTCTCGATCTCGAGGATCGGCTGGGTGCCGGGTTCACCTTGCAGATTGCTGACGTGCTGGTTCATGGCCGTCTCCTCAATCTTTCATCGACTGCTCACGCAGGGCATCGGCCAGCAGGTTGAGCCCCAAAACGAAGGACATGAGCGCGATCGTCGGCGGCAGGGCCGGATGGATCTGCGCGCGCAGGAGGCGGCTCGCTTCCTTGATCGACGTGCCCCAATCCGGACTTTCCGGTGCCAGGCCCAGGCCGAAATAACCGAGCGTGCCGAGCAGGATCGTGGTGTAACCGATGCGCAGACAGGCATCCACGATCAGCGGGCCGCGGGCATTGGGCAGGATTTCCCAAAGCATGATGTACCAGGGCGTCTCACCGCGTGTTTGCGCCGCCGCTACATAGTCACGCGTCTTGATGTCCATCACCAGGCCGCGCACGATGCGAAACACGCCGGGGCTTGAGGCGAACACAACGGCCACGAAGATATTGAGCTGGTTCGGCGAGATTGAAATCAGATCGAGCGGATCGGCGTCGAACACCAATCCGGCATAGATCCAGGCGCCGAGCACGAATGTCAGGCCGAGCAGCGGATAAAGCCGCTCCGGTCGCGTCTTGAAGCGCGTGTAGAACAGCACCGCAAAGAACACGATCGGAAACAGAAAGAACACCGCCGCCAGCGTGTAAGGGATCGGCGTGTCCATGATGCCCGGCGTGACCAGCAGGTAGAACAGCAGGATCACCGGGAATGCGAGAACGAGGTTCGCCAGAAATGATAGAACCGAGTCGATGCGCCCGCCGTAATAGCCCGCCGGCAGGCCAAGCGTCGTGCCGACCATCAAGGCAAAAGCGGTGGCGGCCGGGGCGATGATCAAAACGATGCGGCTGCCGTAAACCATGCGGCTGAAGATATCGCGCGCCAGACGGTCGCCGCCGAAGAGATAGGCGGCCCCCGATTGCGGATCGACCGCGCCGGGCAGCGCGCCCTTCATGATGGCGACCTGAGCCAGGGGATCAAAGGTCACGATCACGGACGCGAACATGGCCGTGAACAGCCAAAACAGGCAGATCAGAATGCCGGTGACGCCAACGCCGGAGTCAAACAGATGCCCGTAAAGCCCAAGCCGCTTCTTGAAGGTCAGGCTCACAACCAGCACGAGCCCAAGCGCCAGCCACACCGGCCAGAACTGTTTGAGAACGCCGAGAACGATGCCCGTGATGCCGAGATATTCCAGTTGCATCGGGTATCCGCCCTACTGCACGCGAATGCGCGGGTTGAGATAGGCATAGCCGATGTCGGAGATGAGCTGCGTGAACAGCACAACGAAAACCGAGATCAGCGAACAGCCGAGAAGAAGGTCGATGTCGTTGTTGGCAGCACCCTCCACGAGCGCGTAGCCGAAGCCTTGGTAACGAAACATCGTTTCAACGATCACGACGCCCGTCAGCAGCCATGGAAACTGCAGCATGATGACGGTGAACGGCGCGATCAGGGCATTGCGCAGCGCATGCTTGATGACCACGGAACTGAACGACAGGCCCTTTAGACGTGCGGTTCGGATATATTGCTGCGTCATCACCTCCACCATGGAAGCGCGTGTCATGCGGGCGATATAGCCGATGCCGTAGATGGCCATGGTCATGACCGGCAGCGTGAAGTTGGAAAAGGTGATGCCTGTATTGGTCGCCGACGCAGCCGAGCCGTTGAGCCATCCCAGCCACGATGCAAAGATGACGGTGAAGATGACGCCCGACACATATTCCGGCGTTGCTGTCGTGGTGATCGACGCCATCGACAGGGTGCGATCGGTCCGCGTTCCTTCGCGCATGCCGGCCAGAACGCCGATCAGCAGCGAGATCGGCACCATCACCGCCATAACCCAGAACATCAGAATGCCGGTGGCACCCAGCGCCGGAAACAGGCGCTCGGCAACCGACACGCGGAACTTGGTGGAACAGCCGAACTCACCCTGCAACAGGCCGGAATAAGCGGCTTCAGACGGTTCGTCGCAGAAGCGGAAGCGCGGCACGGCCTCGCCGGTCGCGGGGTCGATGTTCGGCTGCTTCGGCATCACGCCCAGCCATTGGCCGTAGCGCACAAAGAAGTTCTGGCGGTAGCCGTTGCGCGTCAGCCAGGATTCCAGCTGCTCCTCGGTCGCGCGCGACTCCGTTTGCGTGATCGCCAGTTTCTTGAGGTTGGGTTCAAGATTGACGAGAAAGAAGACAACCACAGTCAACGCAAACATGGTGAGCACCATGACGCCCAGTCTGCGCAAGATGAAAGAAAACATCGCATCCCCTGCCGCGGATCGAGCACGCCCGCCGGGGCGTGCCTGAGGTTGGGGTCAGTCCATTCGCGTCGAAACAAACGAGTGGCTGAAGGCCTGGATCAGACCTTCATGAAGCGGGCGGCGCCGGAACGCCGCCCTTGGGGATCAGGCCTCCTCGAGCCAGACCTTGCCCAGATTGACCTGCTGCATCGGGTGCTGGATGTAGTTGTGCACCACCGGCTGGTAGTGATTATACACCTTGCGCCAGTAAGGCAGGATGATGATGCCGGAGTCCTGCAGGATCTTCTCGACGTCGCCCATCACCGTCTTGCGCTCTTCGGGATCGACGATCGACAGCGCCTTGGCGAGCTTTTCGTCGAATTCCTTGTTCGACCAGCCGGTTTCGTTCCAGGCTTCGCCGCTGCGATAAGCAAGCGCCAGAACCTGCACGCCGAGCGGACGCATGGTCCAGTTGGTGAGCGAATACGGATACTTCGTCCAGTCGTTCCAGAAGGTCGAGCCCGGCAGAACGGTGCGCTTGATCTTGATGCCGGCATCGCGAAGCTGAGCGGCGATCGCGTCGCCCGTGTTCTTGTGCCAGTCTTCGTCCGACGAGATCAGTTCGTGCTCGAAATCGGCCGCACCGGCCTCCGCAAGAAGCGCCTTGGCCTTTTCGACATCACGCGGCACCTTCGGCAGTTCGACATATTCAGGGTGGATCGGCGCGACATGGTGGTTTTCGCCCACCACGCCGGCATTGTCGACGCCAAGCTGCATCACCACGGCATTGTCGACGCCGAGCTGAAGAGCGTTGCGTACGCGCTGATCGTCATACGGCTTGTTGGTGACGTTGGTGCGCGCAACGATGGTGATCGAGGTCACCGCCTCGTTCCGCTCCAGGCCGAGACCATCCATGATGTCGAGGTAATCGGGCGTGGTTTCATAGTTCGCATGAACTTCGCCAGACTCGAAGGCGTTCACCGCGGCCGATGGATCGGTGCCGTAGTCGATGAACTCGCAGCCATCGAGCATGACCTCGCCGCCCCACCACTTGCCGTCCTCGCGCCGCTTGTAGACGACGCGCTCGCCGACCGCGAAGGATTCCAGCTGGAACGGGCCGGTGCCGATCTTGTTGCGGGTGAAGTCCGAGCCATCCTCGTCG
The DNA here is from genome assembly GCF_018457165.1 of Tianweitania aestuarii. Classification (GTDB taxonomy): domain Bacteria; phylum Pseudomonadota; class Alphaproteobacteria; order Rhizobiales; family Rhizobiaceae; genus Tianweitania; species Tianweitania aestuarii. The sequence continues at coordinate 324,172 of NZ_JAFMNX010000002.1, forward strand.
AAGGTCGGGTGAACGACGAGGCAGGGATAATCCGCCAGGTTCGGGATAAAGGAGATGTCCGGCTCGGTGAGCGTGACCTTGACGGTATGATCGTCGACGATCGTAGCGGCGCCTTCGCGGATCTTGCCGGTTTCCTGGTCCACCAGCGTACCCATGCGGGCGACCATCGAGTTGCCTTCAACCGACTTGTCGCACCAGCGGGTCAGGTTGAACATCAGATGCTCGGCAGTTAACGGGTCACCGTTCGTCCAAACCGCTTCTGGACGAAGCTTCATGACGTATTCGGTGGCGTCTTCGTTCACTTCCCAGCTTTCAAGCAGATAGGGCTCGAACGTGTATTCCGGCGTGTAATAAACCAGCGCTTCAAGCGATTGACGCATCGTGTTGGCGATCTCGGTCCAGTCCGCGAGGCGCGGATCCTTTGGCGCCTTGATGAACATCTGAACCTTCAACACGCCGCCTTTGGTCGGCTCGGCATCCTGAGCGCGAGCCGGCGTTGGCAAACCGATCATGCCATAGGCCATCGCGGCGGACGCACCGAAGACGCTGGCAAGCGCCAGGAACTCGCGCCGATCCAGACCACCTGCCTTCACCTGCTCGGCGGCAGCGTGGATGTGGTCCGGTACTTTGTTCCCATTGTTCTTGAAGAAGGTCATCGAGGTTCTCCCACTTGATGTTGCCTTAGTTTCGCTACAATTCAGCATTGCGCCCGAGATGTCAAAGCGCTCTTTTTCTAAGTGTTCCCGACCGCAAATCTGCAACGTTCGCTTCATTTCGGTTGGTGCGATTGCGACAGATAAAAGGAAAATTAGACCACGACTTCGAAGTCGATGGGGCAGGCAAATTTCGATGAGTTCATGCCTGCAGGTGTCGCTGCCACGAAGCTGATCACCAGCCTTTCGCCGGCTTGTGATACCGGCGGTTCAACTTTCGTTGGCTCGCTCTGACAGATTGACTCACGCGCCGAGCAGCGTTCATGTGCTTGTCCAACTGACAGGTCTCGGGGGATGACATGGCGTTGCAGGAGGCAAGGAAAGTCAGCAGCTGGTTGAGCGCCCTTTTGCTTGGGCTGGCGATGATATCGAGTGCTTCGGCGCAGTCCGCACGCACGATCGAAACCACGCCGGATGTCGATTATTTCGGCTTCGACCTGCGCACAGAAAAGGGCCTGTCGCTCGATCAATGCGAAGCGACTTGCCTCGACGACCAGAGCTGCCGCGCTTTCACCTACAACACAAAGGCGCAGTGGTGCTTCCTCAAGTCGGATTTCGACACCACGATCGAAGCGCCGGGCGCCATCGCCGGCAAGGTGGTCGACAAGAATGCCGAACCTGACCTCGGCGCACCGGCCAAGCTGACCTACCTGCCAGCCGATATCGTCGATGAAGCGCGCAAATACCGTGCGACGATCACGGCAGGGCAGGACACGGCCGGGGCCGGCCTGAACGATCTTCTCAACGAAGCCCGGCAAACGGTTGAAGCCGATCCAACGGGAGCAACCGCGCTTTATACCAAGGCCCTCGCGCTTTCGCCGGATGACGGGGCGATCTGGGCCGAGCTGGCACGCGCATCGCTTGCCGCAAGCCCTTCGGGCTATAGCGATCAGCAGACCTTCAACACCAATGCGACGTCGGCAGCCCTGAACGCCTATCTCGTGAGCAGAACCGCAACGCAGCGCGCTAAGGCACTGGCCGCCTTGGGTGCCGCGCTCGACCGCAAGGACCTGTATCGTCCCGCCCTCAGCGCCTACGAAGCGAGCCTCGATCTCGTCAACGATGCCGAAACACAGGCAGCCTTTGCCGACCTGAAGATGCGCAAGGGTTTTCGCATCGTCGACAATTCCGTGGATGCCGATTCCGATACGCCGCGCATCTGCGCGCAGTTTTCCGAAGAGCTGGTGAAGTCGGGCACGGATTACGCGACGTTCGTGACGCTGGACGGCAAGGCGCCGCCGTCGATCGAGGCCAAGAACAAGCAAATCTGCATCGACGGGCTGGAACACGGACACGAATACCGCGTCACCTTCCGCAGCGGATTGCCGGCCGCCATCGGCGAAAGCCTGCAGGCGCCGGTGACGCTGAACCTTTATGTGCGCGACCGCACGCCATCGACGCGCTTTACCGGCGATGCCTTCGTGCTGCCTTCTGCCGGCCGCCACGGCTTGCCGCTCGTCACCGTCAACATGGACTCGGCCAAGCTGCAGCTGTTTCGCATCGGCGATCGCGCGCTGAGCCAGCTTTTGTCCGGCCAACAGTTCCTGCGCCAGCTCGACGGCTACAGCCTGTCCACGGTTGAAAGCGATCTCGGCATGCCGGCCTGGGAAGGCACGATCGACGTGGCCAACGAGCTCAACAAGGAGGTGATCACCTCCTTTCCCGTCGATGAAGCTTTGCCCGAGCGCAAACCCGGCGTTTACGTCATGGTGGCGACGCCAGCGGATGAACGCGGCGAAACCTACAGCAACAAGGCCACCCAATGGTTCGTGGTCTCCGATATCGGTCTTGCGACCTTTACCGGCCAGGATGGGCTCACCGTTTTCGCACGCTCGCTGAACAGCGCCGAGCCGATGGAAGGTGTCGAGCTGACTTTGCTTGCCCGCAACAACGAGGTTCTGGGCACCGCAACCAGCGATGACGACGGCAAGGCGACATTCACGCCGGGCCTGGTGCGCGGCAAGGACGGCCTGGTGCCGACGGCCTTGCTGGCGCGTTCGGGCGACGACTTCGTGTTCCTCGACATGACGCGCGCGGGCTTCGACCTGTCCGACCGTGGCGTCACGGGGCGTGCGCCCCCCGGCGCGCTCGACACCTTCGCGTGGACGGAACGCGGCATCTACCGCTCCGGCGAAACCGTGCATGCCGCAGCCCTCGTGCGCGATAATGAAGCCAAGGCCGTCGGCGCCCTGCCGCTCACCTTCATCTTCACGCGCCCCGACGGCGTGGAAGACCGCCGCATCGTGGTGTCCGACGCTTCGCTCGGCGGCTATGCGGTGGATTTCGCCACCCAGCCGAACGCCATGCGCGGCACGTGGCAGCTGCGCATCCACGCCGACCCGAAGCAGCCGGCGCTTGCTACGCAGAGCTTTCTTGTCGAGGACTTCGTGCCGGATCGCATCGAGTTCGATCTGACCGCGGCGCGGCCCGAGATTGCGGTGGGCGAAGCCGACACGATGACGGTTGACGGCCGCTTTCTTTACGGCGCTCCGGCTGCCGGTCTTACAATCGAAGGCGAGGTCAATGTCCGCACCACCCGGGACTGGGCACGCTTTCCCGGATACCAGTTTGGTCTGGCCGATGAAGACAGCGAGGAACAGGGCCAGGTTCTGCCGCTCGAAAATCTGCCGGTGCTCGACGACCAAGGCAAGGCCAGCTTCGACATCTCCGTCGATGCACCGCCTTCCACCACGCGCCTCCTGAACGCCGAAGTCGTGGTGCGCATGCGCGAAGGCGGCGGCCGCGCCGTGGAGCGCCGCACCGATGTCGCGATCCGACCCGAAACCGATATGATCGGCATCAGGCTCGAAGGCGGCAGCGACTCGGTGCCGGAAGGATCGACGGCGCGGTTCTCCGTGATTGCAGCCGATCCGCAAGGCAACCGCATCGATGCACCCGGCTTGTCCTGGCGGCTGATCAAAATCGACCGCGATTACCAGTGGTATCGGGCGAACGGCTCCTGGAATTACGAGCCCATCATTCGCACATCCAAGATCGCGGAAGGCAAGGTCGATGCGACAGCCGACGCCGAAGCGCAGATCGCGACCCCGGTGGCCTGGGGCCGTTATCGCCTGGAAATCGAGACCGATGATCCAGCCGGTCCGGCCACCAGCCGCGAATTCGAGGCGGGCTGGTATGTGGAAGCAAGCTCGACCGAAACGCCGGACGCGCTCGAAATCGCCTTCGACAAGCCCTCTTATGCCATCGGCGACACCGCGCAGCTGAAGGTCACACCGCGCTTTGGCGGTGAAGCCCTGATCACGATCGGGTCCGAGCGGCTGGTGTCCACCATCACCGCCACCGTTCCGGAAGGCGGCACCACGATCGACGTTCCGGTGACGGAAGCGTTCGGTGCCGGCGCGTATGTGACCGCCACCTTGTTCCGGCCGGGCGAAGCAGTGGAAAGCCGTTTGCCGATGCGCGCGATCGGCATCAAGTGGCTGGCGGTCGATCCTGGCGCCCGCAAGCTCGACGTCGCCCTCGACACACCGGAGAAAAGCGCGCCACGCGCGCCGCTCGTGATCCCGGTTTCGGTGCCGGGCGCGGCGAATAAACAAGCCTACGTCACGGTGGCCGCCGTGGATGTCGGCATCCTCAACTTGACCAGCTACAAGGCGCCCGATCCCGAAGGCTGGTATTACGGCCAGCGCCAGCTCGGGCTGGAGATCCGCGACCTGTATGGCCGCTTGATCGACGGTTCACTCGGCGCCACCGGCCGTATTCGCACCGGTGGTGATGGCGGCGACATGCAGGTGCGCGGCAACCCGCCGAAGGAAAAGCTCGTCGCCTTCTTTTCCGGTCCGGTTGCGCTGGATGATAAAGGAAAGGCGGACATCTCGTTCGACCTGCCGCAGTTCAACGGCACCGTGCGCGTCATGGCCGTGGCCTGGACCGAAGATGCCGTCGGCCATGCGGAAAAGGACGTGATCGTGCGGGATCCGGTGGTGATCACTGCCGGCCTGCCCCGTTTCATGACACCCGGCGACGCCGCCGAGCTGCGTCTCGACCTCGCCAACACCGATGGTCCAGCCGGCAGCTGGACCCTCGACATAACGACCAACGACCAGATCGTTGCCGACGCCGGCACGAATCCAGTCAAACTTGCCGCTGGCGGCAAGGCCACAATCAAGGTGCCGCTGACCGGTATGCAAACGGGTGACGGCCGGATCATGGTCAGCCTGCGGCATCCCGATGGCACTGAGGTCGAACAGGAACTGTTCCTGCCGCTGCGCCCCTCCAATGCGCCGGTCACCACCCGCAATGTCGTGGCGCTCGCACCGTCAGCCAGTTTGACGGTGGATCGCGAGCTGCTGGCTTCCTCGATCCTCGATGGCGCAACCGTCTCTATCGGCGTCACGCCGAACGCAGCCTTCGACGTGGCTTCGCTGGTCATGACGCTCGACCGCTATCCCTATGGCTGTGCCGAGCAGACGACGAGCCGCGCCATGCCTCTGCTTTATCTTTCGGAATTGGCAAAGGCCGCAGGCATCCCCGATGATCCAGCCATTGCGGGCCGCATCCAGGATGCGATCGCGCGGGTTCTGTCCAACCAGTCGTCGTCCGGCAGCTTCGGTCTTTGGGGTCCGGGCTACGGCGATCTCTGGCTCGACGCCTATGTCACCGACTTCCTGACGCGGGCTCGCGAACAGGGTTATGAGGTGCCGGCGCAGGCCATGATGCTGGCGGTCCAGAACCTCGGCAATTCGATTGCCTATGATGTCGACCTTCAGTCCAGGGACAGCGAGATCGCCTACGCATTCTATGTTCTGGCGCGCAACAAGAAGGCCTCGATCGGCGATCTGCGCTATTATGCCGACACTCGCCTGGAGGAGTTCAAAACGCCGATGGCGCGCGCGCAGCTGGGCGCCGCCCTCGCTTTTTACGGCGACACCAATCGCGCAGAAGCAGCCTTCGGCTCGGCCTTCCGGCTGGCCAGCAGCAAAACGGAAAACCAGCTTTATCGCTCTGACTACGGTTCGGACCTGCGCGATGGAGCGGCCATGCTGGCTCTGGCGGCGGAAACCAAGCCGTCGCCCGCCTTTATTCCGCAGATGATCAGCCTCGTCTCGAAGGAGCGTAGCACGCGCAGCTCGACGAGCACCCAGGAAGAAGCCTGGATGACGCTGGCTGCCCGCGCAGTTGTCGCCTCCACCGGCGGCATGAAGCTCGACATCAACGGAACGCCGCAGAGTGGCGGTTATGCACAGCGTATCGACGGCAACACGCTGCAGGATCAGCCGATCACGATCACCAACAACGGAGAGGCCCCCGTTGATGCCGTTGTCACCGCCGTAGCTCCGCCGGTGCAGCCGCTGCCGGCCGGCGGCAACGGCTTTACGATCGAGCGCAGCTACTACCAGTTGAATGGCGAGCCGGTGAGCCCGAGCGAGGTCGAGCAGAACCAGCGCTTCGTTGTGGTGCTGAAGATGCGCGAAGACAATGCGTGGCCCTCGCGCGTGCTCCTCACCGACCTCCTGCCCGCCGGCTTCGAGATCGACAATCCGTCGATCGTCAACAGCGCCAGCCTGGCGAACTTCGACTGGCTGGAGGAAACAGAAGCCGCGCATCTCGAATTCCGCAACGACCGCTTCGTGGCTGCCTTCAACCGCACGGCCGACAGCCCGCGTGACGTGACGGTGGCCTATGTCGTGCGGGCCGTGACGCCCGGCGTGTATGCCCACCCCGCCGCCAGCGTCGAGGACATGTACCGCCCAGAATTCTCGGCCCGCACGGCGAGCGGCATGATGGAGGTCAAGGCGCCCTGAGATGCGGCTTCTTCGTAAGCTCACGATCGGACTTGGCCTTGCCGCTGGTTTGACGATCGGTGCGTGGCAGAGCCTGCTTGCGCTCGATCGCGCCTACCCGCCCCCGCTCGATCAGCCGCCCGCCGTGTCGCGCGAAGTGATTGATCGAAACGGCGCTTTGCTGCGCGCCTTTGCGGCGCCCGATGGTCGCTGGCGGTTGACGGTCGATCTCGACACGATTGATCCGGCTTTGATCGACATGCTGGTCACCTATGAGGACCGCCGCTTCTGGGACCATCACGGCGTCGATCCCTTCGCCGTTCTGCGCGCCGCCGGCCAACTCGTCACGCATGGGCGCATCGTGTCGGGCGGATCGACGATCACGATGCAGCTCGCTCGTTTGCTGGAACCACGCGAGGAACGCTCGATGGGCGCAAAGCTCAGACAGGCGCTTCGTGCTTTGCAGATCGAGCGCCGCCTGAGCAAGCGCGAGATCCTGGAGCGCTATCTCACGCTTGCGCCTTATGGCGGCAATCTCGAAGGCGTGCGGTCGGCGTCGCTCGCCTGGTTTGGACGCGAGCCGCGCGGGCTGGGCGTCGGCGAACAGGCCCTGCTGGTCGCCCTGCCCCAATCGCCGGAAAGCCGCCGACCCGATCGCCACCATGACCGAGCCGTTGCGGCGCGCGACCGGGTTCTCGCCCGCATGGTGGAAGCAGGGCTGCTTGAGGCACCTGAGGCGGCACGCGCGAAAGGCGACCTCGTGCCGTCGCGCCGTCGTGCCCTGCCCGCGCTTGCCGCTCATGCCACGCATTGCATGCAGCGCGACACGCCCGACGCAACCCGCATGCAGCTTACGCTCGACGCCGGCGTGCAAAGCGGGCTCGAAGCCGTAGCGCGCGAAGCGGCGGTGAGGCTCGGACCGAAACTGTCGGTTGCCATGATCATGGCCGATGCTGGTACGGGCGAGATCATCGGCGATGTCGGCTCGGCCGCCTTCTTCGACAATCAGCGCGCCGGCTGGATCGACATGACGCGGGTGCCGCGCTCGCCCGGCTCGACGCTGAAGCCCTTCATCTATGCGCTGGCCTTCGAGGAAGGGCTGGTCGCGCAGGAAACGATCATCGAGGATCGGCCAGCTGATTTCGCGGGCTATCGGCCCAAGAACTTCGACATGCACTACCAGGGCGATGTGCCGGTCCGGCAAGCGCTGCAGATGTCGCTCAACGTTCCGGCGATCCGCCTGCTGGATGCCGTTGGTCCCGCAAGGCTGGTCGGACGTTTCCGGCAGGCCGGCGTGTCGGTGCAGCTGCCGCGCGGGGAAAAGCCTGGACTGGCGATCGGCCTCGGCGGCGCGGGTCTGACCCTGCGCGATCTCGTTCAGCTTTACACCGCGCTTGCCAATCGTGGCCGTGCGGCGGTGCTGACGGAGGTGCCGCAGGACAGCCCGATCCTCACCGGCATGATGGAGCCGCAGGCGGTCTGGCAGATCGGCGACATGCTGTCGGGCGTGATGCCGCCGGAAGGCGCGCCCGATCTGCGGCTCGCCTATAAGACGGGCACGAGCTACGGTCACCGCGATGCCTGGTCGATCGGCTATGACGGAAGGCATGTTTTGGGCGTGTGGGTCGGTCGCGCCGATGGTGGATCGGTGCCGGGCCTGTCCGGTTTCGCCTCCGCTGCGCCGATCCTGTTCGAAGGCTTCAAGCGCTCCGGCGTCGGGCAGATCCAGCTGCCGCCGGCGCCCGCCGGTGCCTTGCGGCAGAACCGCGCCGATCTGCCGGTGACGCTGCGCCGCTTCACCAGCGCCTTGGACACGACGCCAAAGGTCAGCGAAGCCGCACCGCAGATCATCTTCCCGCCGGAAGGCGCACGCATGGCGCTGGACGCGGCGAGCGGCGAGCCGCTTGCCCTGTCCTTGAAACTGCAGGGCGGACGCGCACCCTTCCGATGGCTGGCCAACGGCAAGCCTTTGGAAGGCATCGTTCGGCGACGCACCGCCAGCTGGACGCCGGATGGAGCGGGTTTCTCGACGTTGACGGTGATCGATGCGGCCGGACGCGCCGCCAGCGTCAACGTGTTTGCCGAATAAGCTGACCACCAAAGCGGCATCTGCTTAACCGATCGGCAGATCGGCACTGGCCCAATTGACCTCGCCGCTGACCTGTCGCAAGGAAGGCGACAAGCGGGCTGTGCGCCGAAACGGCTGCCGCGCTGACACTTGCAGGTGATGGGATGACCAGCCTCGCGCTTCCCGCGCAGAGCCGCTCTTCGCTTTGGCGTATGGAAATCATGGCGATGCTGGCGCTCGCCTGGCCGATGGTGATGACCAATCTCGGCCAGATCGCGATGACCACCACGGACGTTCTCATGGTCGGTCGGCTCGGACCGGACGCGATCGCTGCGGCAGCACTCGGCACCAGCCTGTATTTTCTGCCGACGATCTTCGGCATCGGCCTGGTCACGGCGACGTCGCCGATGGCGGCGCGTGAACTTGGCCGCAACCGGTTTGCCGTGCGCGAAACGCGCCGGACCATCCGGCAGGGCTTGTGGCTCGCGATCCTGTATTCCGTTCCCGCCTGGATCTTTCTGTGGAACGCGGAAGCAATTTTTCTGCTGATGGGCCAATCACCCGAATTGGCAGCGGGCGCCGGCGCTTATGTGCGGGCGCTGCAATGGGCGACGCTGCCGTTTCACGCTTATCTCGTTTTGCGCTCCTTCATTTCCGCGCTGGAGCGGCCCGGCTGGGCGCTCGTCGTGGTGGCCTTCGCCATCGTCTTCAACATTCTGGCGAACTGGCTGTTGATCTTCGGGCATTTCGGCTTCCCCGCAATGGGCGTGCCGGGGTCAGGCGCGGCGACCACGCTGTCCAGCACGCTGATGTTTCTGGGACTGGCGGCGGTTGTCGCGTGGAAAGCGCCCTTTCGGCGCTACCATATCTTCGGACGGTTCTGGCGCTCCGACTGGCCGCGCTTCGTGGCCTTGTTGAAGCTCGGCTTGCCGATTGCCGCCATCCTCACCTTCGAGGTCTCGATCTTCAACGCTGCCGCCTTCCTAATCGGGTTGATCGGCACCGATTCCCTTGCCGCGCATGCCATCGCGATGCAGATCGCGTCCGTGACCTTCATGGTGCCGATGGGGCTTGGACAAGCCGTCACCGTGCGCGTGGGTCTGGCGTTCGGTGGCGAAGACAAGGCGGGCGTCACACGCGCCGGCTGGACGGCATTCGTCATGGGTGTGCTGTTCATGGGCGTGGCGGCGCTGGTGATGATCGTGTTTCCGGGCTTGTTGATCGGCGCCTTCATCGATCTCGGTGATCCTGCCAATGCACGCGTCGTGGATCTCGCTATCGTCTTTCTGGCTGTGGCCGGCCTGTTCCAGATCGTCGACGGCGCGCAGGCGGTGGCAAGCGGCATGCTGCGCGGTTTACAGGATACCACCATCCCGATGATCTATGCCGCGATCGGCTACTGGGGCATCGGCCTGCCGCTCGGCGCGCTTCTGGCGTTCCACTTCAACATGGGCGGCCTTGGCATCTGGATCGGCCTGTTTGCCGGTCTGGCGGTGGTCGCCGTGCTTCTGGTTTACCGCTGGACGCGCCGCGACACCTTCAAACCCGCACCGCTTCCGGAAGATGTCGTGGTCGCGGTGCATTGAGGTCGACCGGGCGCGTTCAGCCCGGCGCGATCATCCGCGTCGTTCTTTTGCCCTTTTGATCAGGCTTCTGGAGCACTCGCACCATGCCGTTGGCAGCAGAAAACGCTTGTCTGATCGCCGCCTTTTACTGGCGGCGTTGGCAAGATCGTCACCATCTAGGTTGACGTTCGCTCTCATGATTGCATGTTCGTGCGCACGATAAACGGGACCGCTGCCGTCTATAATGTCTAAATTGCTGCGCCTTTTGTTCGCGCTTTTCCTCCTATCCAGCCCTGCCCTCGCACAGGTCGACGCTTCCAGCCAGACCGAAGCGCCGCAGGCGAGTGTGGATGATCTTGTCCGGCTGCTGGAAAACGAAAAAACGCGCAACGAGCTGATCGAGCGCCTGCGCACGGCCGCACCTCCCCAAAACGCGGAACAGGCTGCTCAGCAGGCCGAAGGCATGGCGGATCCCACCATTGCACGCCAGATCGCCGAATATACCCGCACCATAGCGGAAGGCGCATCGAACACGGTCGGTGCCATGGTCGATCTCGTGGGTGAGGTGGACGAGGTCTTTGCCGGTTCCGCCACCCGCGATTATTCGCAGTTTCTCGGTCTTCTCACGCAGATCGGCATTCTCGCCGGCATCCTGATCGGCGGCTATTTCCTGCTGCGCGGCATCGCAGCCTGGCTCGAACACAAGATCTACAAGCGTGTCAGCACAGCCGGTTGGGTCCCGCGGGCCTTCGGCATGTTCTTCGGACTGCTCCTGCGGATGGGCGCGGTGATTGCCGCATGGGCTGCCGGATACGCGGTCAGCCTTTATCTTCTGGGCGGCTCCCATGGTCGGATGACCATCAACCACACCCTGCTCCTCAACGCCTTTCTGGCGGTGGAAACCTGCCGGGTCGTTCTGCTCGTTCTCCTTCAGCCCCATAGCCCACGGCTGCGCTTCATCCGGATGAGCGATACCACGGCGGCCTACTGGTACTTCTGGGTTGCGCGGATCATCGGCCTCGCAGGCTACACCTTCATGTTCTTCGCACCCGTGCTCGCCGCAACGGTCAGTCCGAACGCCGCGCAGGCCCTGCGCATCCTGGTGATGCTGACGACGCTGATCATCGGCATCGTCATCGTGCTGCAGAACAAGGACAATGTTCGACGCGCCATGATGCACCGGGTGAGCGAAGGCCATAACGACGTTCTGGCCAAGACGCTCGCCTTCGTGGGCACCTACTGGCACATCATCGCGATCATCTATCTCGTCGCCATCTTCGTTCTGTGGCTCGCCAATCCCGAAGACGCCCTTCCCTTCGTTCTGGGCGCCACGATCCAGTCGATCGTGTCGGTCGCAATCGGCCTCCTGATCATCGCCTTCATCTCGCGTTTCATGCGCGCCGGCATCTGGTTGCCCGAAGACGTGAAGGAGCGCCTGCCACTGCTTGAAGCGCGTCTGCACGCCTTTGTGCCGCGCGTGATGCAGGCGGTGCGCACGGTCGTTCTCATCGGCATCCTGATCGCGATCGCGCAGGCCTGGGGGCTGATCGACTTCCTGGGCTGGGCGGCCAGCGAAACGGGCCAGCGTCTCACCGGCTCGGTGATCTCGGCGCTGATCATCCTGCTGGTCGGTTTCGTGATCTATCTCGCCGTTTCATCCTGGGTGGAATACCGGTTGAACCCGAACTTCGGCACGATACCCACGGCGCGCGAACGAACGCTTCTGTCGCTCTTCCGCAATGCCTTCACCGTTGCCCTGACCGTGTTCGTGGTGATGCTGGCGCTGGCGCAGATCGGCATCAACATCGCCCCGTTGCTGGCTGGTGCGGGCGTTCTCGGCTTGGCCATCGGCTTTGGTGCGCAGAAGTTCGTTCAGGACATCATCACGGGCGTCTTCATTCAGCTGGAAAACATCATGAACGAAGGCGACGTCGTGGAAGCCGGCGGAAAATCAGGCGTGGTGGAAAAACTCACCATCCGCTCCGTGTCGATCCGCTCGCTGGACGGAACGCTGCATCTGATCCCGTTCTCGTCCGTGGACATGGTGTCCAACTCGATGAAGGGCTTCTCCTATCATCTCGCCGAGATCGGCGTGGCTTATGACAGCGACATCGACACGGTGCGTCTGGCCATGAACGAGGCTTTCGAGGAGTTGATGCAGACCGATTTCAGCGCCTCGATCATCGAGCCGCTCGATATCCAGGGCATCACGCTGTTCGGCGATTCCGCCATTACGGTTCGCGGCCGCATCAAGACATTGCCGGGCTCGCAATGGGCGATCGGCCGCCGCTACAACGAAGCGATCAAGACGGCGTTCGAACGGCATGGCATCGAGATCCCGTTCCCGCAGGTAACCTATCACGCTGCGGCGGGCGCCAAGCCGGCCGCAGATCAGCCGGCGATCCTTGGACTGGGTGCGTCTGGTTCGGAAACGTCGAAGGAACCGAAGGAAGCGGGAGCGACCTGAGGGGTTCAAACCCTCAAGCGAGCTGGCCGCGAGTGGATGCGTTTGGTGTCAACGCATCCACCAATTCGAAGGCTTAGCCTTCGACGCGCTTTCCGTTGGCATCAAAGAAATGCAGCTTGGCGCGTGGCGCAAAGATCGGCAGCACGGCGCCCGGTTCGGCGATTGAACGGCCGGGCACGCGAACAACGAGGCGGTGTGTGCCCGCCTTGCCATGCAGGAAGCTTTCGGCGCCGACAGGCTCCACGGCTTCCACGGTCAGCTGGGTCTTCAGGCCCTCGCCGGCATAATCGCCCTGCTCGATGTCTTCCGGCCGAATGCCGAGCGTGGTGGTGCCGGGCGGAACGCTGACGCCGAGATCGGACAGATCGGCCACCGTCAGCGGCGCACCCGTCTTGCCGCCATTGCCACCAAGCAGGTTCATGGGGGGCGCGCCGATGAAGCTCGCGACAAAGGTGGACGCCGGCTTCTCGTAGATGTCGAGCGGCTTGCCGACCTGTTCCACCAGGCCGCCATTCATCACCACGAGCTGGTCGGCCAGCGTCATGGCTTCGAGCTGGTCATGCGTGACGTAAACGCTGGTGACTTCAAGCGAACGCTGCAGGTTCTTGATCTCGACGCGCATCTGGCCGCGCAGCTTGGCGTCGAGGTTGGACAGCGGCTCATCGAACAGGAAGACCTTGGGATTGCGCACGATGGCGCGGCCCATGGCGACGCGCTGACGCTGACCGCCGGACAGTTCGCGCGGGCGACGATCAAGCAGCGCAGAAAGCTCGAGCGTTTCAGCGGCACGCTTCACGCGCGCGTCGATCTCGTCCTTCTTCATGCCCCGGTTGCGCAGACCGTAGGCCATGTTGTCGTAGACCTTCATATGCGGATAAAGCGCATAGTTCTGGAACACCATGGCGATGTCGCGTTCGGCCGGACCGACCTCGTTGACCACGCGGCCATCGATGTCGATCGTGCCGTGGGTGATGGATTCCAGTCCGGCGATCATGCGCAAAAGCGTGGATTTGCCACAGCCGGACGGGCCGACCAGCACGCACATCGCCTTGTCGGCAATGGAAATGTCGACGCCCTTCACGGCCTCGACGCTGCCACCATAAACCTTGCGGACGCCTTTCAGCTCAACGGTTGCCATTCCGGTCTTATTTCTCCGTTTCAACGAGGCCGCGCACGAACCATCGTTGCATGAACACAACCACCAGAACCGGCGGTACGATCGACAAGATGCAAGTGACCATCACCAGATGCCACGGCGTGTCTGCATCGGCGAAAGAGATCATCTTCCGCAGTCCGATGACGATCGTGTTCATGTCGTTGCGATTGGTAACAAGCAGCGGCCAGAGATACTGCGTCCAGCCATAGATGAAGAGGATCACGAACAGGGCTGCGATGTTGGTGGCCGACAGGGGAAGAAGGATGTCCTTGAAGAAGCGCCAAGGCCCTGCCCCATCCACGCGCGCGGCTTCCACCAGCTCACCGGGAATGGTGAGAAAGAACTGGCGAAAAAGCAAAGTCGCGGTCGCCGAGGCGATCAGGGGCACGATCAGGCCGGCATAGGTATCGATCAGATTGAGATCGACCATCACCTTGTAGGTCGGCAGAATGCGAACCTCGACCGGCAGCATCAGCGTGATGAAGATCAGCCAGAAGAACACCATGCGCAGCGGAAAGCGGAAGAACACGATCGCATAAGCGGACAGGATCGAAATGAAGATCTTGCCCAGCGCGATGCCGAGCGCCACGATGGTGGAATTGAGCAGCAGTGTCCAGACAGTCACGCCGCCGAGCTGACCGATGCCGCCAAACAGCGCCTGATAATAGTTGGCGAAGAACTCGCGTCCGGGCAGCAAGGGCAGCGGCGGGCGCAGGATCGTTTGCAGCGAATGAGTCGACGCCACGAAGGTGTAATAGATTGGAAAGGCGACGATCAGGATGCCAATGATCAGCGTCACATGCGCTATGATCCGGGAAACACTGGATTGGCCGATCATGCGCGCCTCAGCCATAATGCACCTTCTTTTCGACATAGCGGAACTGCACGGCGGTAAGCGCGATGACGATCACCATCAGGATCACAGATTGCGCAGCGCTTTCGCCGAGGATGAGGTTCACGAAGCCGTCGTTATAGACCTTGTAGACCAGCGTTTCAGTGGCCTTGCCCGGACCGCCGCCTGTCACGGCATGGATGATGCCGAACGTGTCGAAGAAGGCATAGGTCGTGTTGATCACGAGCAGGAAGAAGGTGGTGGGGGCCAGCAGCGGAAAGATGATCGTCCAGAAGCGCTTCGTTTCGCCCGCGCCATCAATGGCAGCGGCTTCAACCAGTGTCTTCGGGATTGCCTGCAAGCCAGCGACAAAGAACAGGAAATTATAGCTGATCTGCTTCCAGGCCGCGGCAACGATCACCAGCAGCATGGCCTGTGGGCCGTTCAACAGCGGATCCCAGTAAATGCCGGCCGAGCGCAGCATGTAGGCGAATGTGCCCATCGAGGGGTTGAACATGAAGAGCCACAACATACCGGCGATCGCGGGTGCCACCGCATAGGGCCAGATCATCAGTGTGCGGTAGAACCCCTTCCCGCGGATCACCTTGTCAGCCATCACGGCAAGGAACATGGCGACCGCCATGGCAAGCACGGCCGTGGCAACCGAGAAGATCACCGTCACCTGAATGGAGTTCAGGTAGTTCGGGTCGGACAATACGCGGCGAAAGTTGTCCAGACCGACAAAGGCGCTGTCGAGACCGAAGGGATCTTCGCGCAGCGTCGACTGGTAGATCGCCTGGCTGGCCGGCCAGTAAAAGAAGACCAGCGTAATCGCCAGCTGCGGCGCAACCAGCAGATAAGGCAGGAACTTGTTGGGAAACGTGACGCGGGGGCTCAAACGGGGTCCTCACGATAAGAGCTTTCCCGCACCCGGACCGGATGCGAGAGCGGCCTACCCCTCACCTCTCGAAGGGTAAGCCGTTGCTTCATCTAACACATTTCATTTTGCCGGCAAGCTTAGTTGCCGAGTGCCTGCTTGATGGCCTCATTGCCGCGCTGAACGGCGTTGTCGAGCGCCTGCTGTGCGGTCTGCTGACCGGCCAGCATCTTCTCATATTCCTCGTTGAGGATGTCGCGAACCTGCGGAAGGTTGGCGAGGCGCACGCCCTTCGAATTGGCGGTCGGCTCCTTGCCCATCATCTGCTGGATCGGGATCTCACGGCCCGGATTCTTTTCATAGAAGCCGGACTTCTTGGTGTCCTCGTAAGCAGCCAGCGTCACCGGCATGTAACCGGATACCTGATGCAGGCGAGCCTGGATCGGGGTCTGCGACAGGAACTCGAAGAAGGCGGCGACGCCCTTGTACTTCTCTTCATCCTTGCCACCGAACACCCAAAGGCTCGCGCCACCGGGGATCGTGTTCTGCGGCGCGCCTTGGACGCCTTCTTCATAAGGCAGCTTGCCGGTGCCGAAGTTCATGCCCGACTTCACGACGTCGCCGAGACCACCCGACGATTCGGTCAGCATGGCGCATTCGCCCGACAGGAACAGGTTCTTCGCCTCAGAAGTGCGGCCGCCATATTTGAAGGTGCCGTCCTTCGCGAGATCGGCGATATCCTGGAAGTGCTTCACGAATTCCGGCGAGTTGACCTTCAGCTCGACGTCGAGCGACGCGATGCCGTTCTCGTTCGTGCCCCACTGCAGGTTGTTCCAGGCAGCGAAGTTCTCCGTCTGGATCCAGGTCAACCAGGTCGAGGTGAAGCCGCAATTGGCAGCGCCGCTGGTCTTGATCTTCTTGGCGGCGTCCCACACTTCCGACCAGGTCTTGGGCGGATTGTCGACGTCGAGACCAGCCTTCTGGAAGGCGTCCTTGTTGTAATACAGGATCGGCGAGGACGAGTTGTACGGGAAGGACAGCATCGTGCCGTCCGGCTTCGAATAATAGGAAACGATGCCGCCGAGGTATTTGCTCTTGTCGAAGGTCGCACCGCCCATCGACAGGATTTCGGCGACCGGCTTGATCGCCTTTTCGGCCTGCATCATGACGCCGGTACCGGCATCGAAGACCTGAATGATATCGGGCGCCTGGCGCGCGCGGAAAGCGGCAATGCCGGCATTCAGCGTTTCAGGATAGGTGCCCTTGAACACCGGCACGACCTTGTAGTCGGACTGGCTTTCGTTGAATTCCTTGGCGAGCGTCTCGACGACCTCGTTGTTGGCGCCCGTCATGGCGTGCCACCAGCTGATCTCAGTCACGGCAAACGACGCCGATGTCGAAAGCAGCGTCACCGACGCGGCAACAATGGCTGTAAGCCCAATGGTCTTCATAATCTCGCTCCCATATCTTTGGCGAAATGTGGTCTTCCGCTCACGGGAGTATTCACGCTGAATGACTGCGCGACAACTCTTTTATGACAGTTTCGTGACAATCCAACAACAAACAAGAAAGCCGACTTACAATCGGTAAGCCGGCTTCCTCAAATCAGCAAGATTGTTGCTGCGAAATCAGACTTTTCCGGCGTATTCGCCGACTTCGATCTCGCCTGCAATGTCCGGGCGCATCATTGCCATATGAAGGTTGGCATTCACAAAACCGGCCGGCGAGCCGCAGTCGAAGGTGCGGCCGGAGAATTCATAAGGACGAATGTCCTGCGTTTCCATCAGCTTGATGAGCGCATCGGTCAGCTGGATTTCACCGCCGGCGCCGGGTGTCTGGTTCTGCAACAAATCGAAGATCTGCGGCTGCAGGATATAACGGCCGGAGATATAGAGGTTTGACGGCGCCGTGCCCTGTGGCGGCTTTTCAACCATGCCGGTGATGCGACGGTCGTCGCCGTCCGACAGCGACACGATGCCGAACTTGTGGGCTTCTTCCGGCTTGCACTGCTCGACCGCGATGACGTTGCCGCCGGCCTTGTCATAGACCGACACCAGCGACTGCATGCAAGGCTGCTGATCCACCATGAGCATGTCAGGCAGGAGAACGGCAAACGGCTCGTCGCCAATCACATGGCGGGCAGCCCAAACGGCGTGGCCGAGACCACGCGCTTCCTGCTGACGCACAAACGAAATGGAGCCGGCCTTGGGCGTCATGGATGTGAGCTTGTCGGCAACGCCGAGCTTGTTCTTCGAGCGCAGCGACGAATCGAGTTCGAAAGCATGATCGAAATGATCTTCGATCACGCCTTTGCCGCGACCGATCACCACCACGATATGCTCGATCCCGGAGGCGAAAGCCTCTTCCACGATGTAATCGATGATAGGACGATCCACCACGGTGAGCATCTCCTTGGCGACGCTCTTGGTGGCTGGAAGCATGCGGGTACCGAAGCCCGCTGCTGGAATTACGGCTTTGCGAATGTTTTTGGTCATGCAGCGTTCAGCTTCGATCTGACAGGGATGGCTGAGCATATGGTGCAGCAAAGAAGTTACACAATGGTTCCGTTAAAGCGCGATATTGCAAGCGCAGGCCGGTACACAAAGAACGATGCACCCTTTTTCCGATTGCCTTGGCAACCATTTAGCCTCAAATCGGTTGAACCGGGTCGCTGGCCTTAGACCTTGAGGCTGCGAAATCATGAGCATGGATAAGAATATGGATGTTCGGACGGATTCTTCGCGCCTGAGTTTCTCAGACGTGGCGCTTCCCGCAGCAGCGGACTTGCCGATCCGGTCCACCTTCATCCGAGAAGAAAGCCTTCGCTCTCTCGGCGCGGATTTTGCCAACAACAGCCAAAGCTTCCTGAGCGATCTGCAGCCGTTCGACGTGCAGGAGCGGCTGAACGACAATGCGGCGCGGATCCTGGCCGTTTATCGCGCGACGAATGATGCAGTGGCACGCGGCGACACGATTACCCCCGCCGCCCAATGGCTGCTCGACAACAATCATGTGGTGGAAGAAACCATCCACCAGGTTCGTCGCGATCTGCCTCATCGCTTTTATCGGGAACTGCCCCTGATCCGCGTTGGCAGCGGACAGGAGATCCCGCGCGCCCTTGCTTTGGCGTGGATCTATGTCGCTCATACCGACAGTGCCGTTTCGGAAAGTTCGTTCCAGGCGCTTGTTCAGGGCTTCCAGACCGTTCAGCCGCTCAAGATCGGCGAGCTTTGGGCCCTGCCCTCGATCCTGCGCTTCGTTCTGATCGAGAACCTGCGTCGTCTCGCTCTGCGCGTCGATCGCGCGCGCGAAATGCGCCAGATCGCCAATGTGGTCGCCGATCGCATCCTCGGCTCGGGTTCGGTGCGGGCCGGCGAAGAAGCGCTCAAGCCGCTGGCGAAGCACGCGCAGGACAAATCCTTTGCGACGCAGCTTCTTTATCGCTTGCGCGACGGCTCCCGTAACGCGGGCGAAGCCTTGCGCTGGCTCGAAACGGAACTGGAAAACGCCGGCGGCGACGCCGACGTCGTGATCCACAACGAACACCAGACGCTTTCGTCCGGCAATGTCACCACCGGCAACATCATCCGCAGCCTGCGCCTTGTGGACGATGTTGAATGGAGCGACTGGTTCGAAGCCCTGAGCTATGTCGACGATGAACTGCGCAAGACCGCGCATTTCTCCGAACTCGATTTCGCGTCGCGCAATGAATACCGCAAGGCGATCGAGACGCTCGCACGACGCTCGGGCAAGACCGAAGTCGAGGTCGCGCGGTTGACGCTGGACCATGCCGGGACCGACGGCGATGCCGGCGTCTTCCTGGTCGGATCCCGGCGTGAAGAATTCGAGCGCGAGCTTGGCTATCAGCCGACATTCGCGCAGCGTTTTCACCGCGCCTGGCGCAAGGCAGGCTGGATCGCAGTTGCCGGACCTGTCGCGGTTCTGACCGCGCTTCTTCTTCTGGCGGCGGGTCTTGGTCTTTGGGCTTTGGGTGCGACGCCCGCGGCCATGACCGTTCTTCTGATCCTTTTTGCGATCCCCGCGATCGAAGGCGCGGTCGGTCTCTACAATACGCTGACGCTGCTCTTCCTGACGCCGTCGCGCATGATCGGCTATGAATACAAGGAAGGCGTGCCGGCCGAAGCCCGGACGCTGGTCGTTGTGCCGGCGCTGATCGGTTCGCGTGACGACATCGACGAAAGTGTGCGCAATCTCGAAGTGCACTTCCTCGCCAATATGAAGGGCGAACTGTCTTTCGCGCTGCTGACCGACTGGAACGACAGCAAACACGAGATTTCGCCCGAGGATCAGAACCTTCTCGATTACGCGCGCGGAGAAATCCGCATCCTGAACGAGCGCTATCCGCGCGACACCACTGCGCGCTTCCACGTCCTTCACCGTCGTCGCCTTTGGAACGAGGCGGAAGGTGTGTGGATGGGCTGGGAGCGCAAGCGCGGCAAGCTGCATGAGCTCAACCTGCTTCTGCGCGGCGATGACGACACCACCTTCCTGACGCCGGATTCTCCGCTGCCGGACGGCGTGGTCTATGTCATGACCCTCGACGCCGACACGCGCATGACGCGTGAAGCGGCGACCCGCCTGATCGGCAAGATGCAGCATCCACTGAACCGCCCGGTCAACGATCCGAAGACCGGCCTTGTCGTCAGCGGCGCCGCGATCCTGCAGCCGCGCGTGACCCCGTCTTTGACGACGGGCGATGAAGCCTCGTTCTTCCAGCGGGTGTTTTCGGCCAATCGCGGCCTCGACCCTTATGTCTTTGCCGTGTCCGACGTTTATCAGGACGTGTTCGGCAGCGGCACGTTTACCGGCAAGGGCTTGTACCACATCGACGCCGTGGAAGCGGCCTGGAAGGGACGCATTGCCGAGAATTCGGTGCTCAGCCACGATCTTCTGGAAGGCTCACTGGCTGGTGCGCAGCTCGTCACCGATGTCGAGCTGATCGAGGATTATCCGACCCGCTACACAACGGACGCTTCGCGCCACCATCGCTGGGCACGCGGCGACTGGCAGCTTCTGCCATATCTATTCGATCCCAAATCCGGCGTTCCCGGCCTTTCGCGCTGGAAGATGGTCGACAATCTGCGCCGCACCCTCACCCCGATCTTCTGGGTGTTGGCCTCGATCGCCGGCTGGAGCCTGCTGCCCTTCACCTTTGCGGTGCAGTGGCAGGCACTTCTGATCATCACCTTGTTCCTGGCGCAGACCTTCGAACTGATGGACTCGCTCTTCCCGCGGTCCTTCGACGTCACCATGCGCGGCCATGTCAGCGGCGTTCTGCGCGACATCGCCTTTGCCACCGCCCATGTCGTGCTGAAGGTCGTGCTGGTCGCGCATTCGGCCTGGCTGATGGGCGATGCGATCATCCGCACCTTGTACCGCATGTTCGTCAGCCGCCGGGATCTCTTGGAATGGCGCACCGCTTCGCAGGCATCGAAGGGCGGCAACGATCTGCTCGGTACCTTCAACACCATGCATGGCGCGCTTGTGATCGCCGTGGTGGGCGTCGCCGTTCCAACGATCGCCAACTCCAGCGGTGCCTTCCTCGGCGCACTGTTTGCCTTGTTCTGGATCGGCTCGCCGGCTTTTGCCTGGCTGATCAGCCGCTCCGCGCAGTCTGAAGACCGCCTCGAAGTGTCGGCTGACGACCAGCAGTCCCTGCGCGTCGTGGCGCGCCGCACCTGGCTTTATTTCGAAACCTTCGTCACATCGGGCGAACACTTCCTGCCGCCGGACAATTACCAGGAAAACCCGGTCGGCATCGTTGCGCACCGAACCTCGCCGACCAATATCGGCGTTTATCTCCTGTCCGCTGTGTCGGCACGCGACTTTGGCTGGATCAGTCTGGCCGAAACCGCGGAGCGCATCGACCAGACCGTTTCAACGATGGAAAAGATGCAGCGTTATCGCGGGCATCTCTACAACTGGTACGACACGCAAACCCTCCAGCCGCTCCTGCCGCTCTATGTCTCCGCAGTGGATAGCGGCAATCTCGCCGGCCACCTGATTGCGGTTGCACGCGCCTGCTCCGACTGGGCAGAAGCGCCGGCCGCCTATCTCCAGGGCGACTTCGACGGCGTGCTGGATGTCACCACCATCCTCGACGAAACCCTTACCGCCCTACCCGACGATCGCCGCCCGCTGCGCCCCCTGCGTCAGCGCTTGAGCGATCGCATCACCGGTATGCGGCGCGCGGTCGCGACCTTGCAGAGCGAACCCGAAACAGCCTCGATCCGCACGATCAACCTTGCTGTCCTGTCCGGCGAAATCCGCAAGCTCGCCGGTTCCATTCATGCCGAAGTGAAATCGACGGCATCGGAAGAACTGCAGCTTTGGGCCGCCAAGCTGGCTCAGACCTGCGAAGCCCATGTCAACGACGCGCATACGGATGAAGCCGGTGTTGCGGCTTTGCGCGAACGCCTGGGCGCGCTCCATGACCGCGCACGGCTGCTTGCCTTCGAAATGGATTTCTCGTTCCTGTTCCGCGAAGACCGCAAGCTCCTGTCGATCGGCTACCGCACCGACACGCATCAACTGGATGAGAGCTGCTATGATCTGCTGGCATCCGAAGCGCGTTTGACCAGCCTGTTCGCGATCGCGAAGGGTGATCTGCCAACCGAGCACTGGCTGCGGCTTGGCCGTCCCATCACCGAAATCGGGTTCCGCGGCGCGCTTGTGTCGTGGTCGGGCTCGATGTTCGAATATCTCATGCCACCGCTGGTCATGAAGGAGCCGCAAGGCGGCATTCTCAACCAGACCAACAATCTCATCATCCGCCGCCAGATCAGCTATGCCCGCTCGAAGGGCATTCCATGGGGCATTTCGGAAGCTGCGTTCAATGCGCGCGACCGCGAGATGACCTACCAATACACCAATTTCGGTGTGCCCGGTCTTGGCCTCAAGCGCGGTCTCGCCAACAACACGGTGATCGCGCCCTACGCGACCCTGCTCGCCTCGCAGTTCATGCCGCATGAAGCAGTAACGAACCTAAATCGTTTGACGACGATGGGCGCACGTGGCCGTTATGGCTTCTATGACGCCGTGGATTTCACGCCGTCCCGCGTGCCGGAAGGCTCGGATCATGCGGTGGTCCAGAACTACATGGCACACCATACCGGCATGTCGATCGTGGCCGTGGCAAACGTCGTGTTCGAAGGTCGCATGCGCGATCGCTTCCATTCCGATCCCGTGATCGTGGCGGCCGAACTGCTTCTGCAGGAAAAGGCTCCGCGCGCCGTGCCAGTTACGACCGTGCGCACGGAAGCCGCCGAGCAGCCTGCAACCGGTGGCGAGGAACTGTCGCCGGATACGCGGCTGATCGAAAACCCGCTGGCCGGGGTGGTTTCCACCAACCTCATCTCCAACGGCCACTACTTCGTCATGACCACGGCGACCGGCACCGGCTACAGTCGTTTCAATGATCTTGCCGTCACCCGCTGGACCGGCGATGCGTCGGAAGACCGGTCGGGCTCCTTCCTGTTCGTGCGCGACTGCGACGACAACCGGTGGTGGTCGGCAACGGCCGAGCCGAAGCGAGTCGAGGGCGAAGAAACCCGCGTCATTTTCGCCAATGACCGGTCGGTGTTTTCCAAGCGTGTCGGTCATATCCTGACCGAAGTGGAAGTCATCGCGGTCACCGAAGGCGACGGCGAAGCGCGCCGCATCACCGTCTACAACGAAGGCGAAACGGAGCGCACGATCGAGATCACCTCGTTCGGCGAAATCGTTCTGGCGCCTGATATGGCCGACAGTGCTCACCCCGCTTTCTCAAAGATGTTCGTGGAAACCGAGATCGACGCGCAAAGCGGCGCGATCTACGCCACGCGCCGCAAGCGCTCCACGGGCGAGCCGGACATCACCCTCGCTCATTTCGTGACCACCGATGCCGGCGGCATTCGCGAAACGGAGGCCGAAACGGACCGCCGCGCCTTTATCGGCCGCGGCCGCACCATCGCCGATCCCGCAGCCCTCGAGCCGAAAGCGCATCTGACCGGCAGCGCCGGCTTCACGCTCGATCCCGTCATGGCACTGCGCGCACGTGTGCGTGTGCCGGCCATGAAGAAAGCCGCCCTCACCTTCTGGACCATGGTTGGTTCGAGCCGGGAAAATCTGCAGGAGGTAATCGACCGGCTCGATCATCCCGAAAGCTTCAGCCGCCAGAGCATGATGGGCTGGACCCACAGCCAGGTGCAAACGCGCCATGTTGGCCTGTCGCTGGCCGAAGCTGCCAATGTGCAGCGCCTCGCGCGCTATCTCCTGTTCCCGAGCCCGGTCACTCGCACGCCACCGGATTCCATTTCCGCCGGCATGGGCGCGCAGTCGGCACTCTGGTCGCTGGCGATTTCCGGTGATTTCCCGATCTTCGTTCTGCGCATCAGCGATCAGGCCGATCTCGGCATCATCGCCAAGGCCATGCGCGTGCAGGAATATCTGCGCACGCGCGGCCTCATTGCCGATCTCGTGATCATCAACGAGCAGGCCTCATCCTACGCACAGGACCTGCAGCAGGCGATCGAGTGGCATTGCGAGAATGCCAGCATGCACAGCCACGATCTCGGCCCGCGCCAGCACATCTTCAACGTGCGCCGCGATCTGATGGACGAAGGCACCTATCGCACGCTTCTTGCCACCGCCCGCGTCGTTCTCCATGCCCGTCATGGCACCATTGCCGACCAGATCGAGCGTGCCGAGATCGCCGAACTCGACCTTCTGCAAGCCAATGGCACCGGCGATAAGCCGACGACGACACAGCAGCCGACCAATCGCCCGGCGGTTGCGGAAACGAGCCGTTCATCCACCACCCTCACCCACACGCCACCCGCCACGCTGCAAAAGCGTGCCAGCGGAACGGGTCTCGAGTTCTGGAACGGGTTCGGCGGCTTTGACCGTGACGGACGCGATTACGTCATCCGTCTTGATGGCCGCCGCTCGACGCCGCAGCCATGGATCAATGTCATCGCCAACCAGGACTTCGGCTTCCATGTTTCGGCCGAAGGCTCCGCCTTCACCTGGAGCCGCAACAGCCGCGACTTCCAGCTGACGCCGTGGTCGAACGACCCGGTGAGCAACCGTCCCGGCGAAGCGATCTATATCCACGACATCAAGGCGGGCACGACCTTCTCGCCGGTTGCAGGCGTTGTGCGCAACGAACACGCGGTCTACGAAGCGCGTCACGGCCAGGGCTTCTCGACCTTCACGGCGCGTCATGGTGCTGTGGAAACGGAACTGACCCATGTGGTCGATCCCGCAGATGCCATCCGCCTGTCGCGCCTCACGCTCCACAACAAGAGCGACGCGGCCGTGACCCTGCGGGTCTACGCCTATGTTGAATGGGTGCTTGGCCAGAACCGCGCGCGCAATGCGCCGAACATCGTGTCCTGGCAGGAGCCGGCGACGGGCGCCTTGCTCGCGCGCAATCCGTTCAACCTCGATTTCGGCGAACGCTGCGCGTTCCTGGCATCCGATGCGCCGTCGCAGTCGGTCACCGTGGATCGCGCCGAGTTCCTGGGTCGCCACGGCGATGTGTGGTCTCCCGAAGCAGCCATCACCGGCAAGACCTTGTCTAACAAGGTGGAAGCCGGCATCGATCCCTGCTCGGCCATTGCCCGCGACGTGACGATCGCCCCCGGCGAAAGCGCCGAAATCCTGTATCTGTTGGGTGATGCAGGCTCGCCTGACGAAGCACGCGACCTCTACACCAAGCATGTCGCGCTCAACTTCGACGAGCGGCTGAACGCCATCGACGCGCAATGGAATCGCTTCCTCGGCACGCTGCAGGTCAACACGCCGGATCCGGCGATGAATGCCATGGTCAATGCCTGGCTGCCTTATCAGGCTGTGGCCTGCCGCATCCGTGCGCGCTCCGCCTTTTATCAGGCGAGTGGCGCATATGGCTTCCGCGATCAGCTGCAGGACACGCTCGCCTTCCAGCTGCATGATCCGAGCCTGGCGCAAGCGCAGGTGCTGAATGCAGCTGGCCGCCAGTTCCCCGAAGGCGACGTGCAGCATTGGTGGCTGCCGCGCAGCGGTGCCGGTGTCCGTACCACCATCTCCGACGACGTGGTGTGGCTGGCCTACGGCACCTTCAGCGCCATTACGGCAACCGGTGACGCATCGATCCTCGACAAGGAAATCCCGTTCATCGAGGGCGAAGTGCTGAAAGACGGCGAACATGATGCCTTCTTCACGCCCAAGACCTCCGAAACCACGGCAACGCTTTACGAACACTGCGCCCGTGCGCTCGATCTCGGCATCAAGCGCACCGGTGCGGACGGGCTGCCGCTGATTCTCGGCGGCGACTGGAACGACGGCATGAACGGCGTCGGCAAGAACGGCGCAGGCCAGAGCGTGTGGCTCGGCTGGTTCATGGCCAAGACGCTGGCGGACTTCGCCCCGATCGCTCGTGAGCGCGGTGATGTGGCCCGCGCCGATGCCTGGGAACAGCATGTCGAGCGGTTGAAGACAGCCCTCGAAACCACGGCGTGGGACGGTGAATGGTATCGTCGCGGCACTTACGATGACGGCTCACCCCTCGGCTCAAAACACAGCGACGAATGCAGCATCGACTCCATCGCCCAATCGTGGAGCGTGTTGTCCGGCATGGGTGAACCCGAGCGGCAGCAAACCGCGATGGATCAGGTCGAGCGCCAACTGGTCGACGACAAGCTCGAGATCGTGAAGCTCTTCACGCCCGCTTTCTCGAAGACATCGAAGGAACCGGGCTACATCAAGAGCTATCCGCCGGGTGTGCGCGAAAACGGTGGCCAATACACCCATGCGGCAACCTGGACGGTGTTCGCGCTGGCCCAACTCGGCCGTGCCGACGCTGCCTATCGCGCCTTCCAGATGCTGTTGCCGGCCAACCATGCGCTGGATGAGAAGGCGGCGGAACGCTACCGGGTCGAGCCCTATGTCGTGGCAGCCGACATCTATTCGTCGGATGACAAGGGCGGGCGCGGCGGCTGGACCTGGTATACAGGTTCTGCCGGCTGGCTTTATCGTGCTGCCGTGGAAGCCATTCTCGGCATCCGACGCGAAGGCAACCGCATCTTTATCGAGCCCGTCCTGCCTTCGAGCTGGGATGGTTTTGAAGCCACCTTGCGGCTCGACGAAGCCACCTATCAGATCAAGGTGCAGTGCGGCGATAAACGCGAAATATCTGTCAACGATGCTGTCCTGAATGATGCGTTCATGCAGCATTCAGGCGCAGGGGTCCATGAAGTCAGGGTAATCGTTCCTCGTTCCATTCCCTAAGGGAAGGAAAAGATGCCTTACCTTCATGTCCTCCTGGCTTCAGCGCCAGTTTGTGTTGGTTATCAATTGGTTGGCTCTGCGGCATCAAACGCCGCAGAGATCAAGAACATGGCTGCGAATGCGCAACCATGTTCCCGACCGGGCATTCTCTAAGCTCACATTGGTATTTCATCAGTCGCTCATGATGCGGCGCACAAATTAAGACCTGGCCGGAGTCCTGCTCGTGTCTCTTTTCGATATTTATCTTCGCGCTCTTTCCTATCTGGGCGCTGAAAAAAAGAAGGTCGCCTTGATCTGCGGCGCCAACGTGGTTCTGGCTCTGGTGACCATCGCCGAGCCGATCCTGTTCGGCCGGATCATCGACTCCATTTCCTCGTCCGGTGACCTGTTTACGAACATGGCGATGTGGGCGGGTCTTGGCCTGTTCAACATTATCGCCTTCGTGCTGGTAGCCCGTTCGGCCGACCGCCTGGCGCATAAGCGCCGCGTCGCCGTGTTGTCGGATGCGTTTGAAAAGACGATCACGATGCCGCTTTCGTGGCATCAGCAGCGTGGCACGTCCAACTCCCTGCACACCCTGCTCCGCGCCGTGGAAACGCTGTTTTCGCTGTGGCTGGAATTCATGCGCACCCATTTGGCAACGGCTGTTGCCCTCGTGCTGCTGGTTCCGACCGCGCTCAGCATGGACCTGAGGATGTCTGCTGTGCTGTTGGTACTCGGCATCGTTTACATCGCGATCGGCCGCATGGTCATGAAGCGCACCAAGGACGGCCAGGCTGCCGTCGAGGGCCATTATCACCGCGTTTTCTCGCATGTGTCGGATGCCGTCAGCAACGTGGCCGTGCTGCAGAGCTTCAACCGCACCAGCACCGAAGCGCGTGAACTGCAGCGCCACACCGGCGATCTGATCCGCGCCCAGTATCCGGTTCTCGACTGGTGGGCACTGGCCAGCGGCCTCAACCGCATCGCCTCGACTCTGTCGATGATGATCGTGCTTTTGATCGGCGCCTGGATGGTGACCCGCGGCGAAATGCGCATCGGCGACGTCGTTGCCTTCACCGGCTTCGCGACCCTGCTGATCGGCCGCCTCGACCAGGTCAACGCCTTCTTCAACCAGATCTTCGAAGCCCGCGCCAAGCTGGAAGAGTTCTATCGCCTCGAAGACGCCGTTGAAGCACGCCAGGAGCCGCTGGGCACTGTCGACCTGCCGAAGATCCGCGGCGACATCGTGTTCGACAATGTGAGCTTCCGCTTCCCCGGCGCGAACCATGGTCTGGACGACGTGTCCTTCGAAGTGAAGGCTGGCCAGACCGTTGCCATCGTTGGCCCGACGGGTGCCGGCAAAACCACGCTGATCAACATGCTGCAGCGCGTTTATGATCCGTCGGAAGGCCGCGTGCTGATCGACGGCATCGACACCCGCGCCGTGACCCGCCGCTCGCTGCGTGCTTCGGTCGCCACCGTGTTCCAGGATGCGGGCATGCTCAACCGTTCGATCGAGGACAACATCCGCGTCGGCCGTGAGGATGCATCTTATGAAGACATCCATGCCGCCGCTAAGGCCGCCGCTGCGCAGGAGTTCATCCTGAACAAGAGCGAAGGCTATGACACGGTTGCCGGCGAGCGCGGCTCACAGCTGTCGGGTGGTGAGCGCCAGCGTATCGCGATTGCCCGCGCCATCCTCAAGGATGCTCCGGTGCTCGTGCTCGATGAAGCGACCAGCGCGCTTGACGTGGAAACCGAAGAGCGTGTGAAGCAGGCGATCGACGATCTGCGTGCCAACCGCACGACCTTCATCATCGCCCACCGCCTGTCGACGGTTCGTGATGCCGATATGGTTCTGTTCATGGATCAAGGTCGCATCGTGGAAAAGGGTGGCTTCGACGAGCTCGCCGCCACCAACGGCCGCTTCGCCAGCCTCCTGCGCGCCGGCGGCCTGCTGACCGACGACGACGTCCGCAAGATGGCTCGTCTGGCGGAAGCCGCCTAACCCGGCCATTCCCGACCATCACCAAAACGCCTGCCGGGGAAACCCGGCGGGCGTTTTTCGTTTGTGCCTGTCTTCCAGATGGTCCGGCGGCTTGTCAGTCGAGGCTTTGCCGCAGGAAATGACGTCTGACGGGTTGAGCACAGTACGGGTAGCCAGATGGTGTCAAAGATCCCAGGACGGCGCCGAGCCTGGTCTGTTTCTGCGCATGCAGTGACGCCTTCCCGCCCGGTGAAGGCTCGGGAAGCGGACGCAAGGTTCCGCGACTCTGATTAAAATCTATACGGCGGGGCGATCTCGCGTCCGTCGGTGCGCTCGCCGCGAACAAGTGGGCTGATCCGGGGTGGTCCCAACGCACCACGGCTGAAGGGTGCCTAAACCAACACTGACCTGCCCTCGGCCCGGGTTTAGGGAGGGACTGACTACCCTCCAAGCCAGGCTACCGTAGCCCAACCAACCCGGACACCGCCGCCCTCCTCTGATCCCCGGTGCGCACCAGAGTTCCCGACAAGAGCGATGAATGGAGGATAGAAGGGTTGGCTGCGGGCGTGGATAAGTTTCTGCTTGAAGGGACGGCGGCTGGGCGTTTGCCCGCGATTATATCCAACAACGTTCGTCGGCGTCGTAAGGCCGGCCCCACACAGGCGGATGCGCGCCCT
The DNA here is from genome assembly GCF_018457165.1 of Tianweitania aestuarii. GTDB lineage: Bacteria > Pseudomonadota > Alphaproteobacteria > Rhizobiales > Rhizobiaceae > Tianweitania > Tianweitania aestuarii. The sequence continues at coordinate 353,511 of NZ_JAFMNX010000002.1, forward strand.
ACTCACGATATGCGGCACTTATCGGTGTGACCGCCATACGCGAGACCAACAGGCACGCTCGAAGAGAAGCTTGTTTGAAGCGGATACGACAAGGCCCGCCGCATTCGGAGACGCGACGGGCCCTGTGATCGATCGAACCGAAAACCTAGTCCTTGCGGCGGACGCGAACGGGCACCAGGGCGCCGTCGGCAATCGGCCTCGGCTTGGCTTCCTTGCGCAGCTTGATCTCGGCGGCCGCGCTCTTCTGCAGGCCCTTGTACCAGTCAAGATAAAAGGCCAGCGCGAACTGCAGGGCAATGCCGGTGCCGATCAGCAGCGTGTCCAGCATCAGGCTTTCGGGACGCGACAGCTTGATCACCTGAGCCACCATCGCCAAAAGCGTACCGGCGATGAACACAGGCAGGGAATGACGGCCAAGGCTCGCAAGCGGATTGCTTTCCTTCAAGCGTGCCAGTTCCGACAGGCCTGGAATGGCAACCAGCAGATAAGCCAGCGACAACACATGCAGCAGGCGCGGCAGCGACAGGAAGGTCTTGTCGAAGCCCGTCAACACGGCCGGCAGGCCGAGCGAGGCATCCACGCCCCAAAGCGGCCAACGCACCCAAACAAAGGCGAGCACCAGATAAGCCGCAGCAGCCGCCATCAGGAACGGGTTGGCAACGATCTTGCCGCCGCGGCGCACATGCAGCATGCCGCCCAGACCAATCGCAAACAGGAACTGCCACGACAGCGGGTTCAGGAACCACATGCCCGGCGTGGGATAATTCGGCGGAGCGACCTGGTAGATGCCGGCGAGCAGCCACAGCGTGCCCGATACGCCGACCATGAGACCGAGGCTGATCGTGCTCAACCACAGGAGCATGGGCAGCAACAGCATAACCGCCGCATACATGGACAGGATGTTGTTGTAGCCGAGCTGATGGCCAAGCGTTGCAAGCCCCAGCAGCGAGCGCGCCGGATCGTCGATCATCGGCTCGATGTTGATCTGCGCCAAAAGAGCGGGATTGGCGAGCCAGGTCGCGCCGAGCACGAAGATCGCGATCGTGGCCAGCGCCGTCATGATCTGCGTGACATACAGCACCCCTGCCCGCCGAAGCGCCTTCAGCGCCATCAGCAGGCGAACGCCGGGAACGAACTTGCCGCCATAGGCCAGGCCGATGGCGATGCCAGAGATCAGCACAAAGGCTTCCGCGGAATCGGAAAAGCCGAAGTTCTTGTGCGTCGCGTTCTCGTAGATCGTGCCTGGCACGTGGTTGACGAAAATCGAAAGAAGCGCGAGCGCGCGAAACACGTCGATGCGCGTATCGCGGGCGGATTGAGATTTGAGGGGCAAGTGCGGATCAGCAGTCATGTGTGATTAAGCCCTCAGCTACATGATCGTTCCCACGGCGTCGTTCAGTTTTGCTGCGTTGCGATATTTTCCTGGGGATCATTGCGATGCATTCAGTTGAGGCTTGACCACTGGCCTGTTTCAGCCCGATCAATTCACGAGAACGGGAGCCGACATGCACACGATCTTCGACGGCCATAATGATTTGCTGCTGCGCTTGTGGAGTGGGGAAAAGGCGGGACGCGATCCTTTAAAGGAGTTCGAATCCGCAACCGGCACAGCCCATATCGACCTCAAGAAAGCGGCGGAAGGAGGTCTGGTTGGTGGCTTCTGCGCGATCTACGTGCCGTCAGGCGGGCTGTCCTTCGGCAGGCCCGACGCCAAGGGGCATTACAGCACGCCGGTCGCCTCGCCGCTCGAGCGCGCGCCCTCGCTGGAAACAACGATGGCGCAGATGGACATTGCCTGTCGCCTCGACCGCGCCGGCCTGTTGAAGATCTGCCGCAGCGTTGATGAACTCGAAACCGCCATCGCAGCCGGCACGTTCGCCGCCATCGCCCATATCGAAGGTGCGGAAGGCATCGGCGAGGATCTGTCCGGCCTTTATACGCTCTACGCCGCCGGTCTGCGCTCCATCGGCCCGGTCTGGAGCCGCAACAACGTGTTCGGCCATGGCGTGCCCTTTGCCTATCCGTCGTCGCCCGACACGGGCCCGGGCCTCACCGATGCCGGTCGCGCGCTGGTAAAGGCCTGTAACGAAATGGGCATCCTGATCGACCTGTCGCACATCACCGAACAGGGCTTCTGGGATGTTGCCAAGCATTCCACCGCGCCGCTGGTCGCGACCCATTCCAACGTCCACGCAATCACGCCCTCGGCGCGCAATCTCACCGACAAGCAGCTTGGCGCGATCAAGGAAACGCAAGGCGTCGTCGGCCTGAACTATGCCGTCGCTTTCTTGCGCGAAGACGGCCAGGAGCGCGCGGATACCGGCATCGCCACGATGATCCGCCATATCGATCATATGGTCGAACAGGTCGGCATCGACGGCGTGGCGCTCGGTTCGGACTTCGATGGCGCCATGATCCCGGCCGAAATCGGCTCGGCTGCCGGCCTGCAAAAACTCGTTGCCGGTCTGCAAGGTGCCGGATACGCTGACGCCGAAATTAACAAAATCTGCCGCGAAAACTGGTTCCGCGTTCTGCGCCTGACGCTTCGCTGACCCACCATCGACGGCAGAAAACAACAACCATAATCGGGAACCACTGACATGATGATGTCGAAGATCAACACCCATGCCCGCCTGCTTTTCGCCGGCGCAGCCCTGACCGCCCTCGTTGCCGGAACGGCGCCGACGCTGGCCGACACCCCTGCCGACACGCTCGTTCTCGCCTGGGCGATCGACGACACGATCACGCTCGATCCGGCCGAATCCTTCGAGCTGAGCCCGGCCGAGTTCATCGGCAACGGCTATGACATGCTGGTGCGCCTCGACATCAACGACACCACCAAGGTGGTTGGCGGTGTCGCCGAAAGCTGGTCGGTGTCCGATGACGGCCTGACCTATACGTTCAAGCTCAAGCCCGACCTGAAGTTCGCCTCCGGCAACCCGCTCACGGCCGAAGACGTCGCCTTCTCGATGGAGCGTGCGGTCAAGCTCGACAAGAGCCCGGCCTTCATCCTCACCCAGTTCGGCCTCAACGGCGACAATGTCACCGAGAAAGCCAAGGCTGTTGATGACAACACCTTCGTGCTGACCGTCGACAAGTCCTATGCGCCAAGCTTTGTGCTGAACTGCCTGACCGCGACCGTCGGCGCAGTGGTCGACAAGAAGCTCCTGATGGAGCATGCCGAAGCCGTCACGCCGAGCGACGACAACAAATACGACACAGACTTCGGCTATGCCTGGTTGAAGACCAACTATGCGGGCTCGGGCCCGTTCAAGATCCGCGATTGGCGCGCCAACGAGATCCTCGTGATGGAGCGCAACGACAATTATTACGGCGAAAAGCCGGCGCTGGCCCGCGTCATCTATCGCCATGTCAAGGAAAGCGCGACGCAGCGCCTGATGCTCGAAACCGGCGACATCGATGTTGCCCGCAATCTCGATCCGGGCGATCTCGAAGCCGTCAGCAAGAACCCTGACCTGTCCACGACGGATGCTGCCAAGGGCACCGTTTATTACATCAGCCTCAACCAGAAGAACGAGAACCTCGCCAAGCCGGAAGTGCGCGAAGCGTTCAAGTATCTGGTTGATTACGATGCGATCGGTTCAACCCTCATCAAGGGCATCGGCGAAATCCGCCAGACCTATCAGGCCAAGGGCGTGCTCGGTGCGCTCGAAGCGAGCCCCTACAAGCTCGATGTTGCCAAGGCCAAGGAGCTGCTGGAAAAAGCAGGCCTCAAGGATGGTCTCACCGTCACCTTCGACGTTCGCAACACCCAGCCTGTCACCGGCATCGCGGAAGCGTTCCAGCAGACGGCAGGCCAGGCCGGCATCAAGGTCGAAATCATTCCCGGCGATGGCAAGCAGACGCTGACCAAATACCGCGCCCGTAACCACGATCTGTATATCGGCCAGTGGGGCATGGATTACTGGGATCCAAATTCGAACGCGGAAGCCTTCACCTCGAACCCCGACAATGCAGACGATGCTTCAACGAAGACGCTGGCCTGGCGCAACGCGTGGGACATTCCCGAGCTGACCGAACAGACCAAGGCCGCTCTTCTGGAGCGCGACGACCAGAAGCGTGCCGAAACCTACAAGACGCTTCAGCAGGAAGCTCTGGATAGCAGCCCCTTCGTCATGCTCTTCCAGCAGATCGAAGTGGCGGGCCTGCGCAACAACGTGAAGAACTACAAGCTCGGTCCGAGCTTCGATACGAACTTCGTTGGTCCCGTGACCAAGGATTGATCTGACGTCATGAGCGTCGCATCCGACACGCAGCCGGCGCCTCGAGGGCGCCGGGCCCGCAGTCTCGTGAAATCCCTGCTGAGCTTCCTCGTGGTGGTCGTCGTAACCTATCTCGGCCTGCTCGCAGTGACCTTCTTCATCGGCCGCGTCATTCCCGTTGATCCGGTTCTCGCGATCGTGGGCGACCGGGCACCGGCCAATGTGGTGGAGCGCACACGCGAAGAGCTCGGCTTCAACGAGCCCCTGACCACGCAGTTTGTGATCTATGTGCAAAAGGCGCTGTCGGGCGACTTCGGGCGTTCGGTTCTGACCACCAATCCGGTCATGACCGACATCAAGCGCGTGTTTCCCGCGACCATCGAGCTTGCGACGCTCGGCACAATCCTCGGCGCCGTGCTTGGCATTCCGCTGGGCGTGCTCGCAGCTGTGCGGCGCGGCGGCTGGCTCGATCAGATCGTGCGCATCATCGGGCTGGTCGGCTATTCCGTACCGATCTTCTGGCTCGGACTTCTGGCGCTGCTTGTTTTCTACGCCCGCCTGCAATGGGTCGGTGGTCCCGGACGAATCGACGTCGTGTACGAATACACATTCACGCCGATCACCGGCTTCTATCTGCTGGATGCGATCATCCAGCGTGACTGGTCGGCCTTCAACAATATCCTCTCGCATCTAGCCTTGCCGTCGCTTCTGCTCGGCTATTTCTCGCTGGCTTACATCTCGCGCATGACGCGCTCCTTCATGCTGAACGAGCTGAGCCAGGAATATATCGTCGCCGCGCGCGCAAAGGGCCTGTCGGAACGACGCATCGTTTGGCGGCACGCCCTGCGCAATGCCGCCGTGCCGCTGGTGACCGTGATCGCCCTGTCCTATGCCGGCCTTCTGGAAGGATCGGTGCTGACCGAAACCGTGTTCGCATGGCCGGGGCTCGGCCTTTACATCACCAACTCGCTGCAGAATGCGGACATGAATGCCGTGCTTGGCGGCACGATCGTCATCGGCTCTGTGTTTATCGCCATCAACCTCCTGTCGGACCTGCTTTACCGGCTACTCGATCCAAGGACGCGGGCACGATGAGCGTGATGGGAAACACGACGCCCCCGCCGATGGCGGAAGGGAAGCTGTCGCGCCGCGAATGGCTCTTGAGCGACCGGCCTGCGTCCCGCACCCAGGCGAAGCTCGGCCGCGCCTACGTGTCCTGGCGCCGTTTCGCGGAAAACCGTCTGGCCCTGATCGGCCTGATCATCATTCTGGCTCTGGTGCTGGTGGCGATCTTTGCCGATCTGCTGGCACCCTATTCGCCGACGATCGGCGATCTCGCCAATGCGCGTTTGCTGGCGCCCGCCTGGGATCACTGGCTGGGCACCGACGATCAGGGTCGCGATATCCTTTCGCGCCTCATCTACGGCTCGCGGCTGACCCTTTATGTGGTTGTTCTCGTTGCCGTCATTGCTGCACCGATCGGCCTTCTGGTCGGAACCGTGTCCGGCTATGCCGGTGGGTGGGTCGATGCCGTTTTGATGCGCATCACCGACATCTTTCTGGCTTTTCCGAAACTGGTTCTGGCGCTCGCGCTGGTGGCCGCCCTCGGACCCGGTATCGAGAACGCGGTTATCGCCATCGCCATCACCTCATGGCCGCCTTATGCCCGCATCGCACGTGCTGAAACCATGCAGGTGCGCAATTCCGATTACATCTCGGCCGTGCGGCTGATGGGCGCTTCGCCGATCCGCATCGTGTTGCGCCACATCATGCCGCTTTGCATGTCCTCGCTGATCGTGCGCGTGACCTTGGATATGGCGGGCATCATCCTGACCGCCGCCGGCCTCGGCTTTCTCGGCCTAGGCGCACAGCCGCCGCTGCCCGAATGGGGCGCGATGATCGCATCGGGGCGGCGCTTCATTCTCGATCAATGGTGGGTCGCAGCCGCACCAGGCGTCGCGATCCTTCTGGTCAGCCTCGGCTTCAACCTGCTGGGTGACGGTCTGCGCGATGCGCTCGATCCGCGGAGTGCCGGCCAATGAGCGCGCCTTTGCTGGACGTCCAGAACCTCGCCGTTCGCTTTCCAACCCGCACCGGCACCGTGGAAGCGGTGCGCGGCGTGTCGTTCACGCTCGGTCGCGAGCGGCTCGGCATCGTCGGCGAAAGCGGATCGGGTAAGTCGCAGACCGGGCGCGCGATCCTCGGTTTGACCGCGCCCAGCGCTCAAGTCACGGCGGACAGGCTGCGCTTCGACGGCCAGGATCTTCTCACGATCAGCAATGCCGAGCGCAGGCGCCTGCGCGGCAAGCGCATCGCCATGGTTCTGCAGGACCCGAAATATTCGCTCGATCCGGTGATGTCGATCGGCCGGCAGATCGTGGAAACCTTGCGCACGCATGAGCGCGTATCGCGCAGCGAAGCGCGCAAACGGGCGCTCGCCATGCTTGAAGCCGTGCAGATCCGCGATCCCGAACGCGTGTTCGACCTTTACCCTCATGAAGTCTCGGGGGGCATGGGCCAGCGCGCGATGATTGCGATGATGCTGATCGCCGGTCCCGAACTGCTGATTGCGGACGAACCGACCTCGGCGCTCGATGTGACGGTGCAGCTCGAAATCCTCGCCATTCTCGACAGCCTGGTGCGCGACAAAGGGATGGGGCTGATCTTCGTGTCCCACGACCTGCGGCTGGTATCGTCCTTCTGCGACCGCGTACTGGTGATGTATGCCGGTCGTGTCGTGGAGGAACTCGCCGCCAAGGATCTGTCGCAAGCGCAGCATCCCTATACGCAAGGCCTTTTGAATTGCATGCCGAAGATCGGCGCAAGCCGCCATCCGCTTCCCGTGCTTGAACGTCAGGCGGAATGGGCACGATGATGATTGAAGCCGCTTCCACCCCTGCCCTGTCGGTCCGCGACCTTGAAGTTACCTACGACCAGTTCCGCGCCCTGAAAGGTGTCAGCCTCGATATCGCGCCGCGCGAAAGCTTCGGCCTGGTCGGCGAAAGCGGCTCGGGCAAATCCACCTTGCTGCGTGCGGTCGCCGGTTTGGCCCCAGTCAGCGGCGGTGCGATCACGATCGACGGCAAGCAATTGGGCCGCCGCCGCGACAAGGCGTTCTACCGCCGCGTTCAGATGGTGTTTCAGGACCCTTACGGCTCGCTTCATCCGCGCCATACGGTCGACCGCCTACTGCGTGAGCCGCTCGACATTCATGGCGTCGGCGATGGCGAAAGCCGCATCAATCGTGCGCTGGATGAAGTCGGCCTGGGCTCCGGCTTCCGCTTCCGCTATCCGCACCAGCTTTCCGGCGGACAGCGGCAGCGCGTGGCGATCGCCCGCGCCTTGATCGTCGAACCGTCCATTTTGCTTCTGGACGAACCGACGTCTGCGCTCGACGCCTCGGTGCAGGCTGAAGTGCTCAACCTCCTGGAACAGATCCGCCGCGACCGCGCGCTGACCTTTGTCATGGTCAGCCATGATCTCGCGGTCGTCACCCATATGTGCGACCGGCTGATGGTGATGCAGGATGGCGCCGAGGTCGAGCAGCTGACCTCGGCCGAGCTGGCCGAGCGCCGCATCACCAAGGACTATACGATCAACCTTTTGCGGGCGAGCGAAGGCTTCACCCGCCGCCAGTCGGCGTAACAGCGCCGACCTCAGCCGAAGATGCGGTCGCCCTGCTCGTCCACGAGCTGGCGACCTTTGGCGATCGCAATGTCGGCAGCCGTGTTGATGTCGGGGAAACGGTCGGCGCGCACGAAGCGGTGCTCCTTCACCGCGCCGTCGATCTCCTTGGAAACCACGCCGCAGGTCTGGAACTCCGAGCCTTCCTTGTAAGGCGTCGCCTTGATCAGGAAGCCCTTGTGCTCGAGCTCCTTGACGGGCTCCGCGGGTGTTGCCGTCTTGGTTTCGGAGCCGCCGCCGCCAAACAGCTTCTTCAGAAATGACATTGGTGGCTCCTCATGGCTTGATCACGTGACACCTGACCTAGCGCATCAGCCTTCCCGCTTCCAGCCGCACTCAGTCAAGTTGCAGGTGAAGAACGATCTCGCGGCGATGCGGCGCATCACGATGCTCGAACAGGTATAGTCCCTGCCACGTGCCCAGCGCCAGCCGGCCGCGCGTGACCGGCACCGACAACGACACCGCCGTCAGCGCCGACTTGATATGCGCCGGCATATCATCCGGCCCTTCAAAGCGATGCACGAGGTAGTCCATCGAAGGATGATCGGCCGGCGGCACGAGACGCTGAAAGAACGCATCGAGATCACGCCTGACATCCGGATCGGCATTTCCTGGATCAGGAGCGAGCAGGATGTGTGACGCACGAAAAGCGTCAAAACACCGGTCTCCACCCCTTCATTGGCTACGAAGTTCGCGGCTTCGCGCGTAAACTCGTAAAGCCCTGCGCCACGCGTGGCGATCGTCGTGGTGATTTGCGGCATGAACAAGAACCTGTGGCGAGCCTGTCAGGAAAATGCAGGGGGCTTACGAGACAACCCAAGCGCCGTGGGCTTTAATCTCGTCATACATCGCGTCCGGGGCGAGATCCAGCTCGCCTGGCCACGTGACAACACCTCCATCGAGGTAGGCTTGGCGGAACAGGTGCGGATCGCGCAGCGGTGCTAAAACGCCCGCCTGCTCCGACGCCAGCATGGGACCAAGGTCAACCCTACCGGCCAAACCGTCGCGAAAACGAACCGATAGACGATAATCTTCAAGCGGCTGAACGGCCACGACCCGCCACTCCGCAGCGGACTGGATCAAGCCAGACCCTGGATCTTGTTCGGCATCTGACGCGAGCGACATAGCTCCCAATCCTCCAGCAACTCGGCGCGATGCTCTTGCGCCCATTCGAGCACAAGAACCAAAGCGCGCCTAGGGAGAGCCCCACGTATCACTGAAAGGCTCTCGATGGCGAAGAACGCTTCATGCTCACCATACACCGCATGAAAGTGCGGCGGTGCATGATCGTTCAAGAACATCTGAATGACGATGCCGTAGAAAATGGAAATCGTCGGCATCGTCGGAAACTCAGCTGTCGAGGAAGCTCCGCAGCTTGCGCGAACGGCTCGGATGCTTGAGCTTGCGCAGCGCCTTGGCTTCGATCTGGCGGATACGCTCGCGCGTCACCGAGAACTGCTGGCCGACTTCTTCCAGCGTGTGATCGGTGTTCATGCCGATGCCGAAGCGCATGCGCAGCACGCGCTCCTCACGCGGGGTGAGCGAGGCCAGAACGCGCGTGGTGGTTTCGCGCAGATTGGCCTGGATCGCCGCGTCGATCGGCAGGATCGCGTTCTTGTCCTCGATGAAGTCGCCGAGGTGTGAATCTTCCTCGTCGCCCACCGGGGTTTCGAGCGAGATCGGCTCCTTGGCGATCTTCAGGACCTTGCGGACCTTTTCGAGCGGCATTGCGAGCTTTTCCGCCAGCTCTTCCGGCGTCGGCTCGCGACCGATCTCGTGCAGCATCTGGCGCGATGTCCGGACGATCTTGTTGATCGTTTCGATCATGTGCACCGGAATGCGGATCGTGCGGGCCTGGTCGGCGATCGAACGGGTGATCGCCTGACGGATCCACCAGGTCGCATAGGTCGAGAACTTGTAGCCGCGACGATATTCGAACTTATCGACGGCCTTCATCAAGCCGATATTGCCTTCCTGGATCAGGTCCAGGAACTGCAAGCCGCGGTTGGTGTACTTTTTGGCGATCGAGATCACGAGACGCAGGTTCGCCTCGACCATTTCCTTCTTGGCGATCGCCGCTTCGCGCTCGCCCTTCTGGACCTGGTTCACGATCTTGCGGAATTCCAGGATCGAGATCGCGGTTTCGGTTGCGAGATTCTGGATCTCCGAACGGATGTCGGCAATCGCCGCGTTGGACGACTTGGCGAATTCCTTCCAGCCGCGGCTGGACAATTCGCCGACCCGGCCCATCCAGTTCGGATCGAGCTCCGAACCCTGATATTCGCGCAGGAACTCCTCGCGGCGAACACCATAGCTTTCAGCCAGACGCAACAGCTTGCCTTCGTTCTGCACGAGGCGCTTGTTGATGTCGTAGAGCTGCTCGACCAGCGCTTCGATACGCGCAGGGTTGAGCGACAGCGACTTCACGGCCGTGATCAGCTCATCCTTGAGCTTCTTGTAGGCGCGCTCCTGGCTGGACGACAGCGCATCGGCATCGGCCAGACGCGCTTCAACGGCCTGGTCCTGCAGCTTGCGCAGTTTCTTGTAGGTCGAGGCGATGACATCGAGCGTTTCCATCACCTGCGGCCGGAGTTCTGCCTCCATGGCCGCCAGCGAGAGGCTGGCCTCGTCGTCGTCGTCGTCGTCGTCTTCGACGCGGTTTTCGCCGCCGACATTGGTGATGTCGTCATCTTCGCGAACGCGACGGCCGCGCTCGTCGACCTTCGGCTTTTCGGCTTCTTCCTGATTATGCACGACAACCGGCGCCTGCTTGGCTTCCGGACCGGCATAAGTGGCTTCGAGATCGATGATCTCACGCAGAAGGATCCGGGCTTCGTTGAGCTCGTCGCGCCAGATGATGATCGCCTGGAACGTCAGCGGGCTTTCGCACAAGCCCGCGATCATCGTTTCACGGCCAGCCTCGATGCGCTTGGCGATGGCGATTTCGCCTTCGCGCGACAAAAGCTCCACCGAACCCATTTCGCGCAGATACATGCGCACCGGATCGTCGGTGCGATCGGTCGGCTCTTTCTTGGTGGTGGTCGCGGCAACGGCGGTGCCGGTGCGCTCGGCCAGCTCGTTGGCGTCTTCTTCGCCATCGGCCGCATCGCGCTCGCCACCTTCTTCGGCGGCTTCGTCGTCTTCAACCACGTTGATGCCCATGTCGGACAACATCGCCATCGTGTCCTCGATCTGCTCGGAAGTCACTTCTTCCGACGGCAGAACCGAGTTGAGCTCGTCCATCGTCACATAGCCGCGTTTTTTCGCGGCCTTGATCATCTTCTTGACGGCGTCATCGGAAAGGTCGAGCAATGGCCCATCGGTAGCGCTTTCGCGTTCCGTTTCGACCTCTTCCTTTTCTTTCACTGCCATGATTCAGCTTCTCCAAGAAGACGGTTGCGTCACGAATGCACATCCGTCTCAATCAATGCGGCGGGGCCGCTCCCGCACAATCCACCGCGTAGCCGAGCCCAATTAATGCCGGATTAACCCTCGTCACAAAGGGGGGTTCCCCCGGCTGGCCGCACGGTTCATTCTGTTGTTTGCGTCACTAACGTCCTTCGCGGAAACCCTTTCCGCGATCCGAAATCGAATTGTCCCTGATTCCGCGTCTTGGCCACAAGGTCAAGGCAGCTGTCATGATTCGCTTCGCAAAGCGAATCATTCATCGACAAAGATCGCCCAATGCGCCTTGTCGTTCGTCAACTCTGCCGCGCCCGACCCGAGGAAATCCCAAACCCGTCGATCAAAGCGTCCACAGCCTGGAACTCGCGAAACTGCGCCTGAATATCCAGGAGATGACGGAAATTCTCCTCGGTCGTATCACTTGCAAGTGCGAGCTCGGCCGCTTTCAGTTCCCTATGTAGAGTGGATGCGCTGCGGTGCAAGTATAGAAGCTGAAGGAAGGCGTCGCGAGTATCGGCGATATCGGCATCTTCGAGCACGGTCCAGATCCCGACGCGCCGCACGAGCAGGCTCGCTTTTTCCAGCGGCTCGCTCAAGCCCGAATTGGTGAGATAATCCGACAGCGCCTGGCGATCGCCGGCAGCATGGTGGGCAGCCGCATCGAGAATGCCGGCATGCAGATGCCGCAGAACGGGATGATCGAGCTCCAGCCGCTCGATGTCGTCGAAAAACGCGTCGATCAGGCCGGGATGATTGACCAGCGCCACCAGCATCGCGGCTTCGCGGATCGGCAGGGCGCCGCTGTTCTTGACCAGTGCCGAGCGCGTCAGGCTTTCCGAAACCGCCATCGGACCGCGCGATCCACCGCCAGGCCTCGTATTGCCACCACCGCGATTGTCGCCGCCGCGCCCACTGCCGCCGCGATCATTGTTGTTGTAGCGGTTGTTGGGTCGCGTCGAGCCGAAAAAGGAATGAACGCGGTCGCGCATGTCCTGCTGATAATGGCGACGAACGCTTTCATCCTTGATGCGCCCGGTGATCTCGCGCAGCACCTGTTCAAGTGCTGCCCGCCGTTCGGGCGTTTCAAACACCTGTCCGCCGGTTTCGCGGCTCCAGATCAGATCCCCCAGCGGCCGCGCGTCACCCAGCACGCGGCGAAACGCTTCTGAGCCCTGCTCTCGCACCAGATCGTCGGGATCCTTGCCTTCGGGCAAAAGCACGAAGCGCGCCGTGCGCCCAGCGGCGACCGTCGGCAGGATCAGGTCGGCGGCACGCCAGGCCGCGCGCTGGCCCGCGCCATCGCCATCGAAACACAGCACCGGCTCGCCAGTGGCGCGCCAGATCAGTTCCATCTGGTTTTCGGTCAAAGCCGTGCCGAGCGGCGCCACCGCATTGGTGAACCCTGCCTGCGCCAGGGCGATCACGTCCATATAGCCTTCAACGAGGATCAGCGTGCCGTCCTTGCCCTGGCCTTTGCGGGCACGGGCAAAGTTGTAAACGACATTGCCCTTGTGAAAGAGCTCGGTATCCGGCGAGTTGAGGTATTTTGCCGACACTTCCGACGACATCGCGCGCCCGCCAAAGGCGATGATCCGCCCACGCGTATCCTCGATCGGAAACATCACCCGGTCGCGGAAGCGATCATAGGACACGGGAATATCTTCGCCGAACACAACAAGGCCGCAGGCTTCGATCTGGGTCTTGTCGACACCCTTCGCGGCCAGATGCTCCTTCAGGGCATTGCGCGAATCCGGCGCATATCCCAGGCGAAACTCCCGCTGCGTCACGGAAGTCAGGCCGCGATCGCGCAGATAAGCGCGCGCCTTGGCGCCTGCCGCATTCTGCAGCTGATCCTCGAAAAACGCCGTCGCCATTTCCATGACGTCATGCAGCGAAGCGCGTTCCTTGTCGCGCTTTTCGGCCATCGGATCGCGCGCCGGCATCGGCACGCCCGCCATTTCGGCGACCCGCTCAACCGCTTCGGGAAAGGACAGCCCGTCCAACTCGCTCAGAAACCGGAAATGATCGCCGGACACGCCGCAACCAAAGCAATGGTAACGGCCCTTCTTGTCCTCGCAGTGGAAACTCGGGCTCTTTTCGCCATGAAACGGGCAGCACGCCCAGTAATCGCCCCGCGACGCATTGGTCTTGCGCCGATCCCACGACACGCGCGTCCCGATCAGCGATGAAATCGGCACGCGGTCGCGGATCTCGTCGAGAAAGCTGTCGGAAAAGCGCATGGAAAACCTCTAAAGGCGGTAGATAGCCCCACCCGGCTGCGAATACCATCTTTGCACAACGCAGTGCCCGCTGTTCACAGGTTTTCAGAAACACCAGCGACACGCCTTGTCGCTTGGAGCGCCCTATACATTTACACTGGAAGCCATTATCCGGCTAAACCACAACGTGCCGAAATCAATGCGAAAAATGCTGAATCATCAGGGCGCACAGTGCCCGCACGCCGGATGGCGGCCATGACGGGATCGGTGTTCTTCCTGCATCTCGCGGGCGCCATCGCGCTGCTGCTTTGGGCGACCCGCATGGTGAAGACCGGTGTCGAGCGCGCTTATGGCGATGTGCTGCGCATCAAGCTGCGCTCCACCATGCGCAATCCGCTGGCGGCCGTTGCAACCGGCGCGGGACTGGCGATCGCGCTGCAAAGCTCGACGGCAGTGACCTTGCTGGTCGGGTCTTTCGCAGGTTCCGGCATCGTGTCGGGCATCGCCGGCCAGCTTGCCGTGCGCGGTGCCGAAATCGGCTCGGCTCTTGTTGTGCGCCTGCTGACTTTCGATCTGTCTTTGCTTGTGCCGATCTGCCTTGCCGCCGGCACCACCATGTTCATGGCGACCGAGAAGCGCGAATGGCGCCAGCTTGGCCGCATTCTGGTGGGCATCGCCCTGCTGCTTCTGTCGCTCGAGATGATCGGGCATGCTTCGGAACCGCTGCGTGAAAGCAAGCTGTTGCCGTTGATCATCGATTATTTCTCGAGCGATCCGATCACGGCCTTCTTGTTGTCGGCATTTGTGACCTGGCTATTTCATTCGAGCATCGCGGCCGTGCTGCTTCTGGTGACGCTGGCGGCGCGCGGCGTGATCCCGCCCGAACTCGGCGTGGTGATGGTGCTCGGCGTCAATCTCGGCAGTTCGCTGATCGCGCCGCTTCTGACACGGACCTCGCCTGCCCCTGTGCGGGTTGTTCCGATCGGCAATCTCCTGATGCGCGGCTTTGGGTCCATTACCGTGCTGGCCTTGTTCCTGTCGTTCGAGCCCGACGTCACGCTTCTCGGTGCAACAAGCGCGGACCAGATCGTCAACGCCCACATCGCCTTCAACTGCCTGATGCTGATTGCCGGCATCCCGCTGGCAAGCCTGATTCTTGCGGCATCCGAGGGGATTGTGCGGATGTCCACCAAGGCGGAAGCCGAGCCGGAACTAAGCAATATCGAGCCGACCATCCTGCATGACGAGGCCTTGAAGACGCCGCATCTGGCGCTCGGCAACGCAACGCGTGAGGCCATGCGCATCTGCGAGATCATCGAGGTCATGCTGGCGCGGATCTTCGAATTGTATGAAGCGGCCGATCCCAAAGGCATCGACGCCCTGTCGCGTCTCGATGACCTTGTTGATCGCCGTCACGCCCGCCTCAAGCTTTATCTTGCCCGTATCGATCCCGCCGAAATGTCGGAAGACGATGCGCAGCGTTGCGCCGAACTGCTCGGCGCCTGCGTGAAACTCGAACAGGTCGGCGACATCATCGTGCGCAACATGCTGGTGCATGTTCGCAAGAAGCTGCAGCACAAGCTGGAATTTACCGGCGAAGGCTGGCGCGAGCTTGCGGCCTTCCATGCCTCGGTCGCGGCCAACGCACGGCTTGCCTTCAACGTGCTGGTGTCGCGCGACGCCACGACGGCGCGTCAGCTAGTGGCGGAAAAGGACCGGCTGCGCGATACGGAAAAGGAAACGGCGCGCCGCCACTTTGCACGGCTGCGCGAAGGCTCCGTGCGCAGTGTCGAGACGAGCACCATTCATCTCGACACGATCCGGGACCTGAAGCAGATCAACTCGCTTCTGGCTTCGATCGCTTATCCGGTTCTGGAAGAACGTGGCCTGCTCAACAACTCGCGGCTTCGCGCCGCGAGCTGAGCGAAGGACGGCTTAGATATCGTCGAAGCCGCCATCATCGAAACCACCATCGTCGAAGCTTGCATCTTCCACCTGCGGCTCGTCATGAGCTTCCGCCGCCGCTGGTTCGGCGGCAGGCTCTGCAGCCGGCTCGGCAGCCTGCGCTTCGTCACCACCGAACATGCCGGCAATGGCGTTGCCGAGCAGCACGCCACCAGCCACGCCCATCGCGGTCTGCGCAGCACCGGCGAGAAAGCCGCCACCGCCCATGCCGCCCATGCCGCGGCCACCACCAAAGCCGCGCTGATCGGTTGCGGCACCGGGACCCGGATTGGCGCCCGGAGTGGCACCGGCACCCGAACCCCACTTGCTCGCACCCGCCGCTCCTGCGGCAGCACTGCCGACGCGCGGCACGGCACCGGCTGGGCGGCGCTGTTGTTCGCTGCGATCGCCGCCACCGAACAAGCCGCCGAACAAACCACCACCGCTGCTTTGCGGCTGTGCCTGAGGCTGGCGTTCCAGTTCCTCGATGCGGCGCTGTGCGGCTTCCAGCGCCTGCTCCTGCACCACGATCGTTTGCGCCATGTAATAAGGCGCGCCGGGATGACGTGTGATTTCTTCCTGGATGAAGCGTTCGGCTTCCGCGTCGCGCTGCGGTGCCTGCCGCTCCACGGTTCCAAGCTTATCGAACAGGCTTTCGATCGCTTTCCGGTCGTTCGTGTCCACGGTTAGGCTCCTTCAACTGCGTTGTTGAAGCGGAATATGGTGGTGGCCCATCCAGCCACCAAGACGCCGAAGCATGAGCATCATCTACAATAATGTTACCGGCGGAACTGGAACGTTCCGCCGAGTGCGGCGACGGGGATAAGGCGGCAACACCGTTGCAACGGCGCGTGCGATCACCCGCACACTGCGGCGAAACAGGAGAAACGCGGTCAGAAGCCAGAGAAGCGCGGTGCCAAGCAGTTCAAGCAGACGAAACAGCGGCCTGAGCAACCGCGCGGCCACGCGCCCGGCATCCGACACGAGGCGCAGCACCGCGCGATATCCCGGACCGAAATGCTCGGAAATCGCTGCCAGCCGCCTCAGCCGTGCTGGTCGATCAACCAGCGCCAATGTTTCCAACGTGCCGCGTACACCCTGCCGGCGTCCGACGCGTCCGAGATCAGCGGCACTATCCTGCAAGCGAGACAGCACGGTTCGATCGAGACTTTGCGCAGCAGCCCGCCGGGCCGCCGTAATATCGAGCCGCCGCAAGGCCGTCGCCGCTTCCTCGATCTTGCCAATGCGAAGCGCGCCGCCCAGTTCGCGCATCATCACCCTCACAAAGCGCGGATGGAGAAGCCGTGCCTTGCGCGCGATCTTCAGCGTCGAAGCGCCGAGCTTGGCCGGCGTGGCCGCACCCACAGACACCACGCTCGCGCCGGTCAGCGCCAAACCGATGCTGGCGAGGCTCATGATCAGAATATCGTGGTCGGGATAAGCGGCAGCCTGGACGACGAGGTCCTTCACGTCGCCGATGGCAGTAAGATCGAGCGCCAGCGCCGCCCCGAAGCCCGCCGGCGTCGTGGCCTCGCCATGAACGAAGCCCGCCCAGACATCGCCGCCGAACTCGGCAACGTCGAAGGCATTCGCATCCGTCACCGCCTGACGAAGATCGTCCGGCACGGCCAGCGATCGCCCGTCGGCCAGAACAAGATAACTAGCCGCCAGCTCGCCATCCCCCTCGCCCAGCGCCTGTTTGGCATTGGCGAGGATCTGCTCGGACGGCACGGCTTCAAGCTCGATCTGCGTTTGTTGCACAGGATCGAGCGCCACGCGCACCAGCCGCACGGCGGTCAGAGCGTGCGGCAGTGTTTCGAGCCCACTCGCCAGCGCCGCCACAAAGGCGAGCAGCGTGGCCAGCCTGCGAAGACTGCGCCGGATCACGCGCGGTTCACCGCAGCATGATGACCAACCGCCCTACTGCAGCATCTCCTTGACGATGCCGCTGGCCTTACTGAAGTCCATCGCGCCGGGATAGCGCTCCTTCAACGCGTTCATGCACTTGCCCATGTCGCGCAGGCCGCTCGCATTGGTGTCTGCGATGACACCCTGGCAGGCCTGTCGCACCTCGGTTTCGCCGAGCTGCTTGGGCAGGTAATCGCGGATCACCTCGATTTCCTCGCGCTCCTGCTGCGCCAGTTCGATCCGGCCGCCTTCCTCGAAAGCCTTGGCGGATTCTTCGCGCTGACGCACCATCTTGCCGAGGATCGCCAGGATCTCGTCATCCCCCACGGGATCCTTGGCGTGGCCACGATTGGCGATATCGCGATCGTTGATGGCAGCCAGAATGAGCCGCAGCGTGGAAGTGCGGCGCTTGTCGCCACTCTTCATCGCGGTCTTGAGGCCGTTCGCGAATTGATCGCGCAGCATGATGGTCGTCTCCATTTGTTCAAGTCCATAGTGGCTTTGCGAAGCGGCAGGAAGGTCTTCCGAGGCCGGATGCAGGGGAAACCGCAATATGCCGCGCAAAAACACCGGCTTTCCTGTTGTTCGGCGAAGCCAAGGGGATTATGTGGGGGAGGTTCCGGTCCATGAGCTTGCGCTCGGCCGACAACCGTCCCGCCATATGGCTTTTGCATCGCACCTTTTCAAGCGCGGCTCACAGCGTGCGCTCGAGAAGAGCCAAAGCCAAACCGAAGGCGCAGCGAGGCAGTGGAGAACGAAGATGGATCAGGCAACCGAAACAACGGCAAACCAGGCAACCCAGCCCTGGGATGATGAAATCGCCACCGCCGTTCTGGTGCTGGCCGATGGCACGGTGATCGAAGGCAAGGGCCTCGGCGCAACCGGCGAAGCGGTCGCGGAAGTCTGCTTCAACACGGCGCTGACGGGCTACCAGGAAATTCTGACCGATCCGTCCTATGTCGGCCAGATCGTCACCTTCACCTTCCCCCATATCGGCAATATCGGCGCCAACAACGAAGACATCGAAGACCTGACGCCTGCTGCCCGCAACGGCGCGGTCGGCGCGATCTTCAAGGCCGACATCACCAATCCCTCGAACTACCGCGCCGCCAGCAATCTCGATGAATGGCTGAAGCGTCGCGGCGTCGTAGCGCTTTCGGGCATCGACACCCGCGCCCTCACAGCGCTTATCCGCGACAAAGGCGCGCCCAACGCCGTGATCGCGCATGATCCGAGCGGCAAGTTCGACATTCCCGCGCTGAAGGAAAAGGCGAAGGCCTGGTCCGGCCTTGTCGGCCTCGACCTCGCCAAGGACGTCTCCTCGGGCCAGAGCTCGGTGTGGAACGAAACGCCTTGGGCCTGGAACGAAGGCTTCGGCGAACAGACCGAGCCGACCATGCATGTGGTCGCCATCGATTACGGCGTGAAGCGCAACATCCTGCGCCTTCTGTCGGGTCTCGGCGCCAAGGTCACGGTTGTGCCGGCCACCACGGCTGCGGAAGACATCCTCGCCATGAAGCCGGACGGCATCTTCCTGTCCAACGGCCCCGGCGACCCGGAAGCAACCGGCGCCTATGCCGTGCCGGTGATCCAGGACCTGCTCAAGGCCGGTCTTCCGACCTTCGGCATCTGCCTCGGTCACCAGATGCTGGCGCTGGCGCTCGGCGGCAAGACCGCAAAGATGCATCAGGGCCACCATGGCGCGAACCATCCGGTAAAGGATCACACCACCGGGAAGGTCGAGATCGTGTCGATGAACCACGGCTTTGCGGTGGACAGCCAGTCCCTGCCGGACACCGTCGAGGAAACGCACATCTCGCTGTTCGACAATTCGAACTGCGGCATCGCGCTCAAGGGCAAGCCGGTCTTTTCCGTGCAGCATCACCCGGAAGCCTCCCCCGGCCCGCAAGACTCCCACTACCTGTTCCGCCGCTTCGTAAACCTGATCCACGAACGCCGCGGCGAACCAGCTCTCGCCGAACGCTAGAAACTTAAAAGGCCGGCTTCCAAGCCGGCCTTTTTTATTCAGCGGCCCCAGGGCCTTCAATCACACCGGATTGTTGAACGTATCGCAGTCGCTCAGGCGGCCGTTTTCGATGCCGCGCTGGAACCAGTTGCGGCGCTGGGCAGAGGTGCCGTGGTTGAAGCTGTCGGGCACGACATAGCCCTGTGTGCGCTTCTGCAGCGTGTCGTCGCCGATCTGGGTTGCCGCATTCAGGGCTTCGTCCACGTCGCCGGCATCCAGAAGGCCCTTCTGCTGTGTGTAATGGGCCCAAACGCCCGCGAAGCAATCGGCCTGAAGCTCGACGCGTACCGACATGCGGTTGGCTTCTTCGGGGCTCATGGTCTGGCGCATCTGGTTGAAGCGCGGCAGGATGCCGGTCAGGTTCTGAACGTGGTGGCCGACCTCATGCGCAATCACATAGGCCTGTGCGAAATCGCCCGATGCGCCGAACTTCTGGTCCAGTTCCTGGAAAAATGTCGTGTCGAGATAAACGCGCTCATCGTTCGGGCAGTAGAACGGACCTGAGGCCGACGACGCCGTGCCGCAGGCCGAACGCACCTGGTTGCTGAACAACACCATGCGCGGTTCCTTGTAGGTCTCGCCTTCCGCCTGAAAGATGCCGTTCCAGGTGTCTTCCGTTTCCGCCAGCACGGTTGAAACGAACTGGGTCATCTCGTCGGAACTGGTGGTATCTGCCGTGCGCGTCTGCGTTTGACCGCCGCCACCCATGCTGCCGCCGCCCGAAAGAAGCTCGAGTGGGTTGATGCCGAAGATCCAGGCACCGATCAGCAGAATGATGATGCCGCCGATCCCCAGTCCTCCGCCGGCACCGCGGATTGGGATGCGACCTCCGCCGCCGAAACCACCACCGCCGCCACCGCGACGATCCTCGACATTGGAGCTTTGACGGCGCCCTCTCCACTGCATGGCAACTTCCCTCGCACAGATAGGCCGGCAGCAATGTTGCTCCGGCTTCGGCGGATAACTTGCGGGAAGGTCGTAAGTTGCAGCCGCGCAACAATTTCCTTTCCTGTTGTTTGTTCCACCGAAACAACTTCACAAAGGCGTGTTTCAATGCTGCAGTGCCACATTCGTGCTGCATTATAACTTGAAGTGCCTGCCCATCGGCGATGACATGTTTGTTCATCGCAAGAAGTTGCCGCGTTAACCCTCTGTCAACCAAACTCTTTCAGGGTCGAACCATGATGCGCATCCTTGCCAGCACGGTCATCTCTTGCTTCCTCGTCGGCGCAGCAGCGCTGCCTGCTTCAGCGCAGATCGAGTGCGGTGCTTCAATGACCAGTTCCCAGAAGAGCACGCCAAAAGCCAAGTGCCTGGTGGAAAAGGCCTCGCTCACCAATGCGCCGAGCAGAGCCGATCTTGCAGCCAAGACGGCCGCGATCAACGCGCTGCCCTCTGCCATCACCCGCTCGCAGGCCTTCGTCGCGAATTACCGCAAGGCCACCGCCAAGGGGTCGCCGACGCTGATCCTGCTGCATGGCTCGGGCGGCAACGAAACGAGCCTGATGGATCTGGCGGCAAAAGCCGCACCCGGTTCGGCGCTGCTCGGCATCCGCGGCCGCGTCGTGCAGGACGGCGTGAACCGCTGGTACAAGCGCGTTACGCCCACCACCTTCGATCAGGACGATATCCGCTCGGAAGCCAACGCCTTCGCTAAGTTCATGGCGAGTGCGCAGAAGGACTACGGCATCGACCTGAACAACGCGATCTATCTCGGTTATTCCAACGGCGCCAATCTGCTTGCCGCCCTGTCCTTCCTGCATCCCGATCTCGTGCAGCGCGCTGCCCTCCTGCGGCCCATGATGGTTTTGAAGTCCCTGCCGGACGTCAATCTCGCCAAGGATTCCATCCTGGCCGTCGCCGGCAAGAACGACGCGACCTATGGCCGTTTCGCCCCCGGCCTCGCCGATGCCTTGCGCAACAAGGGCGCCGAGGTCGTAGGCCAGACGGTTGAACTTGGCCATCTTCTCGGCGAGGCGGATGTCAGCGTCGTGAAGACATGGCTTGCTTCCATGCAGAAGAACCAGGACGTGCCGGTCGCCACCGCCTCTGCTTCGGCGGAATAGAAAGAATTACGCGCAAAACGTGCGGGCGACTGGGTAAAAAGCGTCCGCTTTCGGCACCTGCCCGTTGACACGGCATTGTGATCAAAGGTTATCCTTTTGACCTGAACAGGTTTGAGAGGAAAACCATGACCTTTGCAATCTCGCGTCGCGCCTTCACGATCGGTACGGCCCTTCTGGCTGCAGGCGTGGGCGCCACGCGCGCTTTCGCGCAGCAGGCGTTCTTCCGCATCGGCACCGGCGGCACGCAGGGAACCTACTTCCCCGTCGGCGGCATCATTGCCAACTCCATCAGCGCAACCGGCCCGGCCGGCGTTGAAGGGCTGATCGCCACCGCCAACGCGTCCAACGGTTCGGTTGCCAACATCAACGCCATCCAGAGCGGCGCGTCGGAATCCGGCTTCACCCAGTCGGACGTGGCGGCATGGGCCTATACCGGCACCGGCCTGTACGAGGGCAAGCCGAAGGTCGAAGACCTGCGCCTCATCGCGACCCTCTTCCCTGAAACGCTGCACATCGTTGCGCGCGCCGATGCCGGCATCAAGTCGGTTGCCGACCTCAAGGGCAAGCGTGTTTCGATCGACGAGCCGGGTTCGGGCACGATCGTCGACGCCCGCATCGTTCTCGAAGCCTATGGCATCAGCGAAAAGGACATCGAAGCCGAATATCTGAAGCCCGGTCCGTCCGGCGAGAAGATGCGCGACGGCGGCCTTGATGCCTACTTCTTCGTCGGCGGCTTCCCGGCTGGCGCGATCACCGAAATCGCTTCGTCGATGAACATCACGCTGGTGCCGGTGAGCGGTCCTGAAGCCGACAAGATCCTCGAGAAGTACCCGTTCTTCTCCAAGAACACCGTTCCGGCAGACACCTACAAGGGCGTCGGCGCGACCGAGACCCTTTCCGTTGCAGCCCAGCTGGTGACCAGCGCCAAGCAGCCGGAAGAGCTCATCTACAACATCACCAAGTCGCTTTATGCCGAAGACACGCAGAAGGCACTGGCCGCCGGTCACGCCAAGGGCAAGGCGATCACGGTCGAGAATGCCGTGACCAGCGCCGGTATTCCGTTCCATCCCGGTGCGGAAAAGTACTTCCGCGAAGTCGGCGCGCTCAAGTAAGCGTCCGACGCGCCAAAGCTAATGTGAATGCGCCGCTTCCATTCGGGAGCGGCGCTCTTTCTTCTTCCCCATGCCGGAGCCTCGCGTGACCGACGCCGACAACAAGGACACCATCCACCTTTCCAGGATGGAACTCGACGAAGCGCGGGCACGCGAACTCGAAGAACAGTTCGATTCCGAGCTTCGCTTTCGCCCTTTGAGCCCGGCCGCGAACTGGATCGTCGGCAGCCTGCTCGTTGGCCTGTCGCTGTTCCATTATTATACGGCAGGTTTTGGCCTGCTGCAGGAAATGGTCCATCGCGGCATCCACCTCGCGCTCGTTCTGGCGCTGGTGTTCCTTGTTTTCCCCTTGTGGAAGAAGGGCTATTCGGAACCCGCCCGAGCCTCGTTCTGGCGCCCGATCGGCATTCCGCTTTATGACTGGGCGCTGGCCATCCTGTCGGTGGTCGCGGTCGCGCATGTGCCGCTGATCCCGCTCGACGACCTCGCCTTCCGCGTCGGCAATCCGACCACCCTGGACGTGATCCTCGGCGGCTCCTTGATCCTGCTGCTGCTCGATGCCACGCGCCGCTCCGTCGGCTGGCCGCTGCCGATCATCGCCATCATCTTCATGCTTTACGCGCTGTTCGGCCCCTGGATGCCGGGTATCCTCACCCATCCGGGTGCCAGCGTTTCGCAGCTCGTCGACCATCTTTATCTCACCGCGCAAGGCATCTACGGCGTGCCGCTCGGCGTGGTCGCGACCTATGTCTTCCACTTCGTTCTGTTCGGCGTTTTCGCCACCCGCATCGGTCTTGGTCAGCTGTTCCTTGATTGCGCCGCCTGGGTTGCCGGGCGCTTTGCCGGCGGTCCCGCCAAGGTCTCGATTTTCGGCTCGGCCCTGTTCGGCATGATTTCCGGCTCGTCCGTCGCCAACACGGTGACGGTCGGCTCGCTCACCATCCCCGCCATGATCAAGCTCGGCTACAAGCGCGAATTCGCCGGTGCCGTGGAAGCCGCTTCCTCCACCGGCGGTCAGATCACCCCGCCGATCATGGGCGCCGCCGCCTTCCTGATGATCGAGTTCCTGGGCCTGCCCTATACGACGATCATTCTGGCCGCGATCATTCCCGCCGCGATGCACTTCTTCGGCGTTCTGATCCAGGTTCACTTCGAAGCCAAGCGCACGGGCCTGCGTGGTCTGCGCCCCGATGAAATGCCGGATGTCACGGCCGCATTGAAGCGCGATTGGCCGACCATCATCCCGCTCGCTGTTCTGATCGGCGTGCTGGTTTCCGGCTACACCCCTTACCTCGCAGCCTTCTGGGGCATCACGCTGTGCGTGCTGGTCGGGCTTCTCAATCCACGCCGCCGCTTGTCGGTTCAGGAGATCTTCGATGGTCTGCGCGACGGCGCGAAATATGCGCTGGCCGTGGGCGCCGCCGCTGCAACGGTTGGCATCGTCGTCGGCGTGGTGACGCTGACCGGCGTCGGCTTCAAGATGTCCTTCATCGTGACCTCGATCGCCGGCAATCTGGCATCGATGTTCTCCGTCGTCCTGCCCTGGGTCGAGGCCAACACGCTGATCCTGTTCTTCACGCTGATCATGACGGGCTTCGTCTGTATCCTGATGGGCTGCGGCGTGCCGACCACGGCGAACTACATCATCATGGTCACCGTGGCAGCTCCGGCGCTGGCGCTGCTCGGCGTCGAACCGATCGTCGCCCACTTCTTCGTGTTCTATTACGGCCTTCTTGCCGACATCACGCCACCCGTGGCCCTTGCGGCCTATGCCGCGGCGGGCATGGCCGGCGGCGATCCGTTCAAGACCGGCAACACGGCGTTCCGGCTCGGGCTCGGCAAGGCGCTGGTACCTTTCGTCTTCGTGTTCTCGCCATCGCTGCTTCTGGTGACGAAGGACTTCAACTGGCCGGACTTCTTCCTTGCTCTGACCGGCTGCGTCATCGGCATCGCGTCCCTGGGTGCGGCCCTGTCGCGCTACATGCTGGCGCCGACAAAGGCCTGGGAGAACATCCTGCTGATCGTTGCGGCCTTCCTGCTCATCATGCCGGAAGTCTACACCACGGTGATCGGCCTGCTGTTGATCGCGCCGGTGCTGGTGAACCAGTGGCGCCAGCGCGGCCATGATCAGGTGCTGACCGCAGCCTGACGGCGGACCACGCGACAAACATCGATCCACAGCGCAGGTCTTTCCTGCAACTTGCGCTGTGGATCGCGTTTTTTGGGGTTACGCGCTTGCGCATCCTCCCCTATAAGACCGGCCTAGCCCAAGATTAAGCGCTGCACCAAGCTGGCCGGTTCATTCCGTCCGGCTTTTGGGCGCAACGCGCATGTTAAACGGATAGAGCCCATGCCCAAGCGCACCGACATCAAGTCCATCCTGATCATCGGTGCGGGTCCGATTGTGATCGGCCAGGCATGCGAGTTCGATTATTCCGGCACCCAGGCGTGCAAGGCGTTGAAGGAGGAAGGCTACCGCATCATCCTCGTCAACTCCAATCCGGCCACGATCATGACCGATCCGGAACTGGCGGATGCGACCTATGTCGAGCCGATCACCCCGGAAGTCGTGGCCAAGATCATCGCCAAGGAGCGCCCGGACGCGCTGCTTCCGACCATGGGCGGCCAGACCGCGCTGAACACCGCGCTTTCCCTGCGCCGCATGGGCGTGCTCGAGCGCTACAATGTCGAGATGATCGGCGCCAACGCCGAAGCTATCGACAAGGCCGAAGACCGCTCGCTGTTCCGCGAAGCCATGGCCAAGATCGGCCTGGAAACGCCGAAGTCGATGCTGGCCAATGCGTCGGCCGCCAAGGACACGGACAAGGATGCGCACAAGGCGCGCCGCGCCGCCTTGAAGGCCGGCAACGGCGATGATCTCGACGCGCGGCTCGATGCGCTGGAAACCGAGTGGAACCTAGGCGAAGGCGATCGCAAGCAGCGATATGTCAGCCACGCGATGGGCATCGCCGCGCAGGCGCTCGACTATGTCGGCCTGCCCGCCATCATCCGCCCCTCCTTCACCATGGGCGGCACCGGCGGCGGCATCGCCTATAACCGCGCCGAGTTCTTCGAGATCGTGGCCTCCGGCCTCGACGCCTCCCCAACCACCGAAGTGCTGATCGAAGAAAGCGTTCTCGGCTGGAAGGAATACGAGATGGAGGTCGTCCGCGATCGTGCGGACAACTGCATCATCGTGTGCTCGATCGAAAACCTCGATCCGATGGGTGTTCATACCGGCGACTCGATCACCGTCGCGCCGGCTTTGACGCTGACGGACAAGGAATACCAGATGATGCGCAACGCCTCGATCGCGGTGTTGCGCGAGATCGGCGTTGAGACCGGCGGCTCAAACGTGCAGTTCGCCGTCAACCCGGCCGATGGCCGCCTCGTCGTCATCGAAATGAACCCGCGCGTGTCGCGCTCGTCAGCCCTTGCATCGAAGGCCACCGGCTTCCCCATCGCCAAGGTCGCGGCCAAGCTTGCCGTCGGCTACACGATGGACGAGCTGGAAAACGACATCACCGGCGGCGCGACCCCGGCCTCGTTCGAGCCTTCGATCGATTACGTCGTCACCAAGATCCCGCGCTTTGCCTTCGAGAAGTTCCCCGGCGCCGACAATGTTCTGACCACCGCCATGAAGTCGGTGGGCGAAGTCATGGCGATCGGCCGCACCTTCCAGGAAAGCTTGCAGAAGGCCTTGCGCGGCCTCGAAACCGGCCTCACCGGTTTGGACGAGATCGAGATCCCGGGCCTCGGCATCGGTGAAGACCGCAACGCGATCCGCGCTGCCCTCGGCACCCCGACGCCGGACCGTCTGCGCATGGTGGCGCAGGCGATCCGCATGGGCACCTCGCTCGAAGACGTCCATGAGATGTGCAAGATCGATCCATGGTTCCTCGAACAGATCGGCGGCATCATCGCGATGGAACGCCGCGTGCGCGAGCACGGCCTGCCCAGGGACGCCAAGAACCTGCGCAAGCTGAAAGCCATGGGCTTCTCCGATGCGCGCCTCGGTTCTTTGGTGAAGAGCGACGGGCAAGCGATTCAGAAGATTCGCGAAAAGCTTGACGTTCATCCAGTTTATAAGCGCATCGACACCTGCGCTGCCGAGTTCGCCGCGCCCACCGCTTATATGTATTCGACCTACGAGCTGCCTTTTGCCGGCCAGATGGCTGACGAAGCGCGCGTGTCGGATCGAAAGAAGGTCGTGATCCTCGGCGGCGGTCCCAACCGCATCGGCCAAGGCATCGAGTTCGATTACTGCTGCTGCCATGCCGCTTTCGCGCTGGCCGATGCCGGCTATGAATCGATCATGATCAACTGCAATCCGGAAACCGTGTCGACCGATTACGACACGTCCGATCGCCTGTATTTCGAGCCGCTTACCGACGAAGACGTGCTCGAGATCCTGCGCACCGAACAGAAGGCCGGCACGCTGCATGGTGTGATCGTGCAGTTCGGCGGTCAGACGCCGCTGAAGCTCGCCTCCGCGCTCGAACAGGCCGGCATCCCGATCCTCGGCACCTCGCCGGACGCGATCGATCTCGCCGAAGATCGCGACCGCTTCCAGAAGCTCCTGCACAAGCTGAAGCTCCTGCAGCCGAAGAACGGCATCGCTTATTCCGTCGAGCAAGCGCGCCTCATCGCCGGCGAGCTCGGCTTCCCGCTGGTTGTGCGCCCGTCCTACGTGCTCGGCGGCCGCGCCATGCAGATCGTTTATGATGACGGTCAGCTGCAGACTTATCTGCTCGAAACCGTGCCGGGCCTCGTTCCCGAAGACATCAAGCAGAAGTATCCGAACGACAAGACCGGCCAGATCAACACGCTGCTCGGCAAGAACCCGCTGCTGTTCGACACCTATCTGACCGACGCGATCGAGGTCGATGTCGACGCGCTATGCGACGGCAAGAATGTCTATGTGTCGGGCATCATGGAGCATATCGAGGAAGCCGGCATCCATTCCGGCGATAGCGCCTGCTCGCTGCCCGTTCACTCGCTGTCCGACGAGATGGTGGCCGAGCTGGAGCGCCAAACGGCGGCCATGGCAAAGGCCCTCAATGTCGGCGGCCTGATGAACGTGCAATACGCCATCAAGGACGGCGAGATCTTCGTTCTCGAAGTCAATCCGCGCGCCTCGCGCACGGTGCCTTTCGTTGCCAAGACCGTTGGCCGCCCGATTGCCAAGATCGCGGCCCGCATCATGGCCGGCGAAACGCTGGACGATGCCTTCGCTCATTACGGTACGAAGCCGAACCCGCATAAGCTTGGCCATATCGCGGTCAAGGAAGCCGTGTTCCCCTTCGCGCGCTTCCCCGGAGTTGACACCCTGCTCGGGCCGGAAATGCGCTCGACCGGCGAAGTGATCGGCCTCGACCACGATTATGCGCTCGCCTTTGCCAAGGCGCAGCTCGGCGCCGGCGTCGATCTTCCCCGCTCGGGCACGCTGTTCGTGTCGGTGCGCGATGAAGACAAGGAGCGCGTGCTGCCGTCGGTAAAGAAGCTGGCCGATCTCGGCTTCAAGGTCTTGGCGACCGGCGGCACCTCGCGCTTCCTGCGCGACAACGGCGTGGAAGCCGAGAAGATCAACAAGGTTCTGGAAGGCCGTCCTCATGTCGAAGACGCCATCCGCAACCGCCAGGTGCAGATCGTCTTCAACACCACCGACGGCCAGAAGGCGATGTCCGACTCCAAGTCGCTGCGTCGCGCGACCCTTATGCAGAAAGTGCCGTATTACACGACACTCGCCGGCGCCGCAGCCGTTGCCGAAGCGATCGCGGCCCTCAAGGCTGGCAGCCTGGAAGTCCGTCCGCTGCAGGATTACTTCCGCTAAGACATCGAACACGAAGCGCGCCGGCCAAGCGGGCGCGCTTCGTTCAATCCGATCAGGCGAGATTCTTGATCATGATTGACCCACCCGGCGCATAGGCCGCCGCCGGGCTACGGGCATAGTTCTGCGTTGCCCAAGACACCACAACCAGCACGAACAACACGGCCGCGATCGCGCCAACCGGCGAGCCGACAGCGAGATCCGCCATGCAGGCGAGCAGCGTGTGGTAGAAGAAGCCGGCATAAGCGAGTTGCGCCAGCGCGACCGGCCTGCGCACCCACACGGCGATGACGCCGAGCGCCTTCACCACCAACATCACATCGACGAGGTAGGTGGGAAAGCCCACCTTGGCATATTCGCCCGCCCAGAAGGCAGGATCGGTCGCGTAGCCATACACGCTATGCGCATAGAACGCCGTGATGACGACTGTGGCGAGGTAATAGACGTACTTCATGCCCCCTGCTCTCCTCCGCTTGTGCTGCGCCGCCATCCCGAGCAGCACAGGATTTGTATTGCGTCTCGCACATTCCGCAAGGGAAGATTGCACGAAGAATACACAACCCATTCGAGTCAGGAGAGTCCGCCCTTACCCGCCACAACGGGAACTGCCGTCAGCCCTTCGCTGTTCAACCCGCACGAGCAAGGAGCACAAACGGATGAGCAAGATCGCCAAGGGTACGAAGGTTGAATGGAACTGGGCCGGCAACACCGCCGAGGGCAAGGTGGAAGAAAGCTTCGAAAAGCCGGTGCAGCGCACGATCAAGGGCACCAAGGTCAAGCGCAATGCGTCAAAGGAGGAGCCGGCCTATCTCGTCAAACAGGAAGATGGCGACCGCGCGCTGAAAAGCGGCTCCGAACTTCACAAGGAGTAGGACGCGAGCCGCGGCTTAGTCGCGGCCCGCAGGTGTGCGGAAGCAGGCTGAACAGCCTGTTTTTATTCGGCAATCGCCAGGCTGTTCGAACCGGATGCCTGAGTGGCGTTTGCCATGCGCGCCGGCGAAGGGGATGCCGTCGGGTTGGAAACGCCTGGCAGGCTGTTGGCGACGATACGGGCGCCGCGGTCGAGTTCAGCCGCCTTCTGTTCGCCGCTCTCGATCACGGCCGTGCGCACCTTCGCGGCACTGCCGCCCTTCAGCCCGGCTTCTTCGAGAAGGCCGCGCTTCTTGGCATCATAATAATAGCCGCGCGAGTAAAAGCGCACCGCCTGATCGTGATCGCCGCGCGCAGTAACATAAGCACCCTTCAGATATTTCACGGCATAGGTCAGATTGGTTTCGGCGTTGAGCAGGCCCGTGGCGCTGCCCTGATAGCCCATGCCCTTCGCCGTATCATGGCGGATCTGCATGAGACCCCAATACGGGCCGTTGCGCGCCTTAGGGTTGAACGTGCTTTCGCGCTTCACCACACGGCGAACGAGCGACACCGGCACTTCATAGAGATGCGCATAGCGCTCGATCAGCGTATCGAGTTCCGGGCTGCGTGCCGCAACCGTCTTCGTGGCGCTTGGTTCGAGCGATGCGACGACAACCGGCTTTTCGGTTGTCTCAGCCGGCGCAACGACGCTGGCAGCAACGGCAACGGGCGCAGATGGTTTCTCGGCAACGAATGCCGCTGCCTGCGGCGTCGAGCCGGCATCCGTTCCGGCGGCCGCCGAAGCAACAGCCTGCTGCGCCGTGGCAGTCTCAGTCGTGTCAGCCTGCGCGACAGCCGTCTCCAGCGCAGCAACGCCGCCGCTTGATGGCGCCGGGCTGGCATAGGCAACAGCGGTGATCAGCGTACCCTGTTGCGTGGCGTCGCCGGCAGCTGTGTTGCGATCAACGGAAGCGATGTCCATCGCATCCGGCAAGGTGCCGGGTGCGGGGGTGGCGGCAGCAACGGGCGCAAGCGAGGCGCTCTGGTTGGTCGCGGTCGTGGAAGTGCATCCGGCGCTGGCCAGAAGGCCTCCGAGTCCGACAATGCATAAGCAGTTCGTGCTGGTCGGCAAAGCCCCACCGCCTCCTGAAAGTTGAGTGCCCGATTTGCCCGTCCCAAGGCCTGCGTACAGGATGAAGCTTACGTGATCAACCAGGCTTTAGGCTTCGTTAATCTGCCGGCTGTTGCAGAAAGGCCATGTTCCACCTTTGTCCTGCAGAGGGCCTTCCGAAGTATCGAGCTATATCAACAGCTTACCGGAAGCGGATTTTTGCTTATCTTTTTTCTCCAGGCGCCCAGCCGATCCACCAAGCACCGGAGCCGCCAAACCGGGCCGCAAATCCTTAACGAGCAAGGCTTGGCCCTTAACGGATGATCTTGATCCGTATTTCTGATTCGCGTATATCCCGCTCTGGAATTTCGGCTGATCGGACCTCATGGCCCGCGCTGCGCGCGTTTTCTGACGTCAATCCCAAAATTTCGACCCCTGATCCGTGATTTACGGATTGATGAAAACCGCAGACGACAGGAAGTTACAATGCCGACAGGAACCGTGAAGTGGTTCAACACCACGAAGGGTTTTGGTTTCATTCAGCCCGATACGGGCGGCCAGGACGTGTTCGTTCACATCTCCGCCGTTGAGCGTTCGGGCATGACCTCGCTTAACGAAGGTGACAAGGTCAACTTCGAGGTTGCCCAGGACCGCCGCACCGGCAAGTCCGCAGCGCAGAACCTTTCCAAGGCCGGCTAATCGGTCCGCATCCCTCCTGGGATGCGACAGGGTCCGGCTTCCTGCGCAGGCAGAAACAATCGGGTCTTGATTTGAAGGGCGGGGTTCTTCCCCGCCTTTTGTTTGTCCGCCGCACACTTACAAGCTCGCCGGACCTCCCCGCTCCCAAGTTCGTGATCGAACAGGCAGGCGAGCCTGCCCGCCCCCATCTTGATTTTTGCCGCCATCTCGCCCAATTGGCGGGTGTAGCGACCGGGCCCCTCTGGCGATCTGCGCATGAAGCGCAATCGTGATGTCGGAGCTGCACCAATGTTCAATTGGCAGATGGTCCGGTAATCATGGATACGCTTCTCAGCGCCCTCACGGGCGATTTTCTCGGTACTCCGATCTATTTCTGGGTGGCGTTCATCGCCATCGTAATCGGGCTTTTGGTGTTCGATCTCGGCGTCCTCCACAAGGAGGAGAAAGAGATCTCGGCCAAGGAAAGCCTGACGCTTTATGCCGGCTATGTGCTGGTCGCGGTCGCCTTCGGCGGCTGGATCTGGTGGTCGCGCGGCTCACAGGCGGGCCTTGAATTCTACACCGGCTACTTGATCGAGCAGAGCCTGGCGATGGACAACATGTTCGTCATCGCCACCATCTTCGGCTTCCTGGCGATCCCGCGCATTTACCAGCACCGCGTCCTGTTCTGGGGCATTCTTGGCGTCATTCTGTTCCGCGCCGTGATGATCGGCATCGGCGCCGCCCTCGTGCATTCCTTCAGCTGGATCCTCGTTTTCTTCGGCGCCTTCCTCATCTTCACCGGCATCAAGATGTTCTCGCATCAGGATGAAGAACCGGATCTCGAGAAGAACGCGATCTTCCGCTTCCTGCAGAAGCACTTCCGCATCACCAAGAAGCTGGACGGCTCCAACTTCACGGTGCGCCAGCCCGACACGAAGACCGGCAAGCTCGCGCTCTACCTGACCCCGCTCGGCGTGGCGCTGATAATGGTGGAAACGGTCGACCTGATCTTTGCGGTGGATTCGGTGCCGGCGGTGTTTGCCGTCACGCAGGACACGTTCATCGTCTACACCTCCAATATCTTCGCGATCCTCGGCCTGCGCGCCCTTTATTTCGCCCTCGCAGCCGCGATGAACCGCTTCCGTTATCTGCAGACCTCGCTTGCGATCGTGCTCGTGCTGATCGGCATCAAGGTCGCGCTGGTGCCCTTCGGCATCCATGTGGATACGATGCTGTCGCTTCTCGGCACGATCGGCATCCTGGCCGCCGGCATCTTCTATTCCTTGTGGAAGACCCGCAACGAGCCGGATGTCAGCGCCCAGGAAGACCCGACACAGGGTCAGCTCGAGCCCTGATAATCAGGCGCCGAGCCAGTCCATCGGCACATGGCCGGTATCCGCACGGACCCGGCCGAGCCAGTCTTCCACATGGGGAAACTGGCGCATTTCAAAGCCGGCAATCGCCGCATCCTGCGTGTAAGCAAACAAAGCAATGTCGGCGACCGTCAGCCAATCGCCGACAAGAAACGGCGTTTGCGCAAGCTGCGTGTCCATGACCTGGAGCGCCTTGTTACCGCCGAGAAGCGTCGCCGCCATCTTCTCCGGCGTCGCTTCCCCTGCCCGCTCGGGATAGATCGTCAGCGCCCGGCGCACAGCGATAAAGGGCTCATGGCTGTATTGTTCGAAGAACAGCCATTGATAGGTCAGCGCCCGCTGATAGGCATCCTCGGGAACGAACCGCGTGCCCTCGCCGAGATAAAGCAGCATCGCATTGGATTCGGCGAGCAACTGCCCATCATCCAGTTCCAGCAACGGCACCTTGCCGTTCGGGTTCTTGGCGAGAAATCCGGCTGTGCGCGTTTCGCCGTTCACAGAACTGACGGTGACATGCCGGAAAGGTCGCCCGAGCTTGCCCAGAAGAAGCCGCGGCTTGTAGCAGTTGCCGCTGTCGGGTTGGCTGTAAAGGGTCAGCATATCGGCATCCTCGCTGGAGATCGGCGGCATCTTGCCTGCCGATCGTGATTCCACCAGCGAGAAGCTGTGATCGATCGATCAGCGCTGCTGATCGATCCGGCGACGGTCGGACAAACGCACGACATTGCCTTGCGGCGTGCCGAGTGAAGCGCGCTCGATCGGCTCGGTCGGAAACAGCGCGCCGGCCAAAGCAGGCGCTGCGAGCAACGGCCCCTGAACCAGCATGGCATCGGCATCGATGGCCGCATTCAGCTGGTCCACCGTTTCGATGCCGTCAACCAGCACATTCGCGCCAGACTGGCGGAAGCCCGCAAACAGCGGTCCAAGCAGCTTGCTCGCCCGCGGCACGCTGGTCACGCGGCGAAACCACGGCCCGTCGACCTTGACGATGTTCGGCTCGACGCAGGCCACCTGTTCCAGCGAGGGAAAGCCCGCCGCAAAATCGTCCACACCCAGCGAAAAGCCGTGCAAGCGGATCGCAGTGGCCAAGCGCACCAGCACGCTTCTTTCCAGCTTTTCGGTTTCCGCGATGCTGCAAACCAGCAGCTGCGGATCCATGCCGACTTCGGCAACCTTGGCGGACAGGAGGTCGAGCTCGGACAGGATGCGTGCCGGATCAAGCGCATGACGCGCGTCGATCGAGCAAAACAGGCTCATTCCGTCGACGCCGATATTGGGATGGTTGTCGATATGCAGCGCGCGGCACAGCGCTTCGAAGAACGGCACTTCCGCCGCGGTCAGCGTTTCAGCCAGAACGGTCGGCGCAACCGGCAAGCCTTCGCGCAAGGGCCGCAACCGCGCTTCGACGCCCCACGGCGTGAGGGCCGATGCGTCTGCCGTGAAGATCGGCTGAAACACCGATTTCAGGCGAAAGCTGCCGAACACGGCGGTTGCGATGCCAATCTCATCGAGAATGATCGCGTTGTCGATCCGCGCCTGGTCAATCATCGCATTACCTGTCTACGTCCGAAGGTGCGGCTTCGTTTCAGCTGCACGCCCTCGCTGCGCTGCGCACCTGGCAAAGCCCGTGCCGCCGTCCACTCGCTCGGCAGCATCTGCGCCAGCGAAAGCGGAATGGCGGGATCAAAGCCTCGCGGGGTGCCCTGCCCCGACAGGGTGAAGCTCGTGAAGTTCATCAAGGCAAGCTGCGGCCGCGCAAGCAGATAGCCCTGCACCATCGGCGCGCCGGCATGTTGGGCAAGCTCCATCTGCCAGCCTTCTTCGACACCCTCGATCACCGTTTCGATGCCGTTCTGGCTGAAGCTCGCGACCACCATCTTCAGCAAGGCCATTCCCGCGCCCGATGCCATCATCTGGTTGATCCATGCGGCATCGAATTTGACGATGTCGGGCTTCAGCTGCTCGACGCGCCGCAGATCCGAATCGCCAGAACCATAATCGTCCACGGCGATCCGGAAGCCTTCGGCACGCAGCGCTTCCACGAAACCGAACAGCACCGGCTCGCAAGTCGATACCTGCTCGGTCATCTCGCACACGATGCGCGAGGGCTCGAGATCGGCGACCTTGAGCACAGCGAGCATGTCACGCAGCGCGCCGTCGGCCAGTTCACGATCCTGGAACTGAGAGGGATCGAAATTGACGAACAGCGTGGCCGACTTGTCCAGACATTTTCCGGCGTTCAGCAGGTGAAGCGTGCGGGTCAGCGTTTCCACCGCAAACCGATCGGCTGCGGGAACCTGGCGGAAGAACTGGCTGGGCGACACGGCCGTCGTGCCATGCACAGGCCGAAGCAAAGCTTCAAACGCGACGAGCGAGAGCCTGCCCTCTTCCAATGAAAAGATAGGCTGAAACGCCGACTGCAGGACATAACTGCCCCACACGGCCGTATGGATACCATCTTCGCCCTGCGCGATTTCCGCCCGGCTGAAATTCCGCGTCATACTCGATCCACTCGGGGACACAGGTCGATAATTCGTGAAACATGACAGCGAAGCTTTTATTGCTCGTTAACGAGCGGAATCTTCCGCAACGTCTCTCTCTTCGGCAACGACACCTTGAACTCGCCGCCATGATGGGGTTTAGGTCGCGTCGCGGCTTGCAATCGCCGCTTTTTCCTTGAGGAGACTGTCCCATGGCTTTCCTGGCCGATGCCCTTTCCCGCGTTAAGCCTTCCGCGACCATCGCGGTCACGCAGAAAGCACGCGACCTGAAAGCCAAGGGCCGTGACGTGATCAGCCTGGGCGCTGGCGAACCCGACTTCGATACGCCCGACAACATCAAGAATGCGGCCATCGAGGCGATCCGCCGTGGCGAAACCAAATATCCGCCGGTTTCGGGCATCATGCCGCTGCGCGAAGCGATTGCCGCGAAGTTCAAGCGCGAAAACAATCTCGACTACAAGCCGGAGCAGACGATCGTCGGCACCGGCGGCAAGCAGATCCTGTTCAACGCCTTCATGGCGACGCTGAACCCCGGCGATGAAGTCATCATTCCGCGTCCTTATTGGGTGAGCTATCCCGAAATGGTGGCAATCTGCGGCGGCACTAGCGTGTTCGCCGAGACCTCGATCGACAATGGTTTCAAGCTGACTGCCGCCGAACTGGAAAAGCGCATCACGCCCAAGACCAAGTGGCTTTTGATGAACTCGCCGTCCAACCCGTCGGGCGCGGCCTATACCGAACAGGAACTGCGCGAGATCGCCGACGTCCTGCTCAAGCATCCGCATGTCTGGACGCTGACCGACGACATGTATGAGCATCTGACCTATGGCGACTTCGTGTTCAAGACGATCGCCGAGGTGGAGCCTGCTTTGTACGAGCGCACGCTGACCATGAACGGCGTGTCCAAGGCCTATGCCATGACCGGCTGGCGCATCGGCTACGCGGCCGGTCCCGTCGCGCTCATCAAGGCAATGGACATGATCCAGGGCCAGCAGACCTCGGGTGCCTGCACCATCGCTCAGTGGGCTTCGGTGGAAGCGCTCAACGGCCCGCAGGATTTCATCCAGAAGAACAAGGCCGTGTTCCAGAACCGCCGCGATCTGGTTGTGTCGATGCTCAACCAGGCGAGCGGCATCACCTGCCCGGTTCCGGAAGGCGCCTTCTATGTTTATCCGTCCTGCCAGGGCGTGATCGGCAAGAAGACCGCATCCGGAAAGGTCATCAACACGGATGAGGACTTCGTGTCCGAACTGCTTGAAGCCGAAGGCGTGGCGGTTGTTCACGGGTCGGCCTTCGGCCTCGGCCCGAACTTCCGCATCTCCTACGCGACCTCGGAAGCGCTTCTCGAAGAAGCCTGCATCCGCATCCAGCGCTTCACCAACGCCTTGGCATAAGCGCCAAGCGCAGGGATCAAAGAAAAAGCCCGGTTTGAACCGGGCTTTTTTGTTGGGCGCTTAGTCGGCCGTTTTTGCAGCCGACACCGTCTGCTCGATATGATCCACCAGCGCATCCGGCAGCTGAAGCCGGCCGGCAAGCAGATCGAGATAACCGCGCTCGGCACGCGTTTCCGGATCGATCGTCAGGCGCGACGCCGTGTAAAGCTCGACCTTCTGTTCCTCGGTCACGGCACTCGCCACAAGCGCATCGACGTCGACGGGCTTGGCGAGTTCCTCGTTGACGAACTGCTCCATCTCCGAATCCACACCCGCTTCACCGAGGCGGCCCGAGATCTTCTGGCGCTCTTCGGCATCGATATGACCATCGGCGCGTGCCGCAGCGATCATCGCCCGCACCAGAACCAGCGAGAACGCATCCTCGCCCTGTGGATGGCGCGAAGGATGAAAGCCGGTATCTTCCGGCGGCGGCAAAAGCTCGGTGGAAGCGGCCGCCGTGTTGGCGCCGGCACCCGCGTTCGCACCAGCCGGGCTGGTCTGGTTCTGCTGGTAGTTCTGATAGGCCTTGTAAGCGAGACCGGCGATGGCCGCGAGGCCGCCGATCTTCAACGCCGAGCCACCGAGGCTGCGGCCGCTCTTGGTGCCAAGCAGCATGCCGGCGAGCGCCGTGGTCTTGCCCGGATTGTTCTTGGCATATTGCAGCACCTGGTCGGCGCGGTCGCGCAGCGAACCGCCTGCCGCCCCACCCGTCAAGCCACCAAGGCCGCCGAGCCCGCCGAGGCCGCCACCAGCTCCGCCGCTGGCACCACCTTGCCGCTGGCTACCGAGAAACTGATCGAGCAATTGCTTAGGGTCGAACATCGAGGGCTCCTGTCTGTTTGAGCGGCGGGATGCCGGCCAAGCGGAGGTAAGAACCATCGCGTGAAATACAAGGAAGCCCTATCCGGCGAAGCGCGGTCCCAGATGCGGCGCTTCACCCCGCGCTTGCGCAAGCTCGATCTGTTTTTGACGCTCGGCATAGCGTGCGCGATCGGCCGGATCCTGCGTCTCCGCACATTGCGGACAGCAGACGCCTTCCCGGTAAAGCGGATGCGCGCGATCGGCTTCCGTGACCGGATGGCGGCAGGCATGACACAGCAATGCACCACCCGGCTTCAGCCCGTGTCCAACCGCCACGCGCTCGTCGAAAACGAAGCATTCGCCCTGCCAAAGGCTGTTTTCGGCCGGAACATCCTCGAGATACTGCAGGATGCCGCCCTTGAGATGATACACGTCCTCGAAGCCCGCACTGCGCACATAGGCCGTCGCTTTTTCGCAGCGAATGCCGCCCGTGCAGAACATCGCGATCTTGCGTCCTTCGAGTTCGGCGCGATGCGCTTCCACCCAGGCCGGGAACTCTCCGAACGTGGTCGTCACCGGATCAACGGCGTTCGTGAACGTGCCCAAACGCACTTCATAATCGTTGCGCGTGTCGATCACGATCGTGTCAGGATCGGCAATCAGCGCATTCCAGTCGCCCGGCGCGACATAGGTCCCCGCCGACAAGGTCGGATCGATGTCCAGCACACCCATCGTCACGATCTCGCGCTTGATCTTCACCTTGAGACGGCGAAACGGCATGGCAGGCGCGCCGCTGAACTTAAGTTCCAGATCGTTCAAACCGGTGCGCGCGCAGATTGCGGCCAGTGCGGCTTCGAGCCGGTCCGGCAAACCGGCGATCGTGCCGTTAATGCCCTCATGCGCCAGAAGCAGCGTGCCGGCGATGCCGTGCTCGCGGCAGATCGCAACGAGATCGGCGCGCATCGGCTCGAGGTCGGCCAGCGGCGCAAAGCGATACAAGGCCGCGACGCGCACCGGCAGATCGGCGATCTCGGGGGAAACGGGAGGGGTGGATAGAGTCATGGCCGCCCGTTAGCGCTTCATCGCCGTTCTGGCAAGAAAACTCAGCCCGACGTGACCGCGCGCCGCCCAATCCGAGCCTGATCTTATCCACCTGCGGCACACCGCAGGCACGATGCGCCCTCCATCCAACGAGGAAGCAGCCATGTTCGAACCTCATGTCGAAGCCGCCATCATCAAGCTCGCCGAAGCCAACGGCCTCGATCCCGCAGCCCTTCTCGCCATCGCGGAAGTGGAAAGCGGCGGGAAGGCGTCGGCCCGCATCAACGATCGCGACGAGCCCCTCATCCGCTTCGAAGGCCATTATTTCGACCGCCGTTTGTCCGGTCTGAAGCGCAAGCAGGCCCGCGCCGCCGGCTTGTCCGATCCCCGCGCCGGCGCGATCCGCAATTCGTCGAGCCAAGCCGAACGCTGGAAGATGCTGCGCATGGCCGCTGCCATCGATCATCAGGCAGCACATGAATCGGTATCCTGGGGCATCGGCCAGGTCATGGGCGGGCATTGGCGCTGGCTGGGCTACCCATCCGTCGAAGCGCTTGTCGCGGATTGCCGCGAAAGCGTTGCGGGACAGCTCCGCCTCACCCTGCGCTATTGCGACAAGGCCGGCCTGATGCCAGCCATCCGCGCCCGCAACTGGGCAGCCTTCGCCAAAGCCTATAACGGCCCCGCCTACGCCACCAGCCGCTACGACCAAAAACTCGCCGCAGCCTTTATCCGCCATCAGAAGCGCTTGAAGCAGCAGACCAACGCGCCCTCGCCTGCGATGGCAATCCCAAGCCAGCCGCAGCCCCGCTCCTTGCTCCAACGCCTCTCGGACTGGTTGCGCCGCCAACCCAACCTATCTCAACGGTGAACGTTGCCGGGCTGTTTGAACCGGTTTAGAAGCTGACATCACCTGGAGCTTTCGCATGAACTCGTTTCCCCGCCTGCGCGCCGTCCTCCAAAACCAGCCGGTTATGCCGGTTCTGCGGATTGAGCGCGCCGAAGACGCAGCCCCCCTCGCACGCGCCCTTGCCAAGGGCGGTCTGCCTGCGGTGGAAATCACCCTGCGCACCCCGCAGGCGCTTGAAGCGATCCGCCGCGTGGTGGCCGAAGTGCCGGAAGCGGTGGTCGGCGCCGGCACGATCCTCAACCCCAAGCATTTCGCGCAAGCCGTTGAAGCCGGCGCGACCTTCATCGTCAGCCCCGGCCAGACCCCGGCTTTGTTTGATGCCGCAGCCGACAGCGACGTTCCGCTTCTGCCCGGCGCAACCTCGGCCAGCGAAATCATGATGGCCGCCGAACGTGGCTATGAGATCCTGAAGTTCTTCCCGGCCGAACAGGCTGGCGGCGCGGCCTTCCTGAAGTCGCTCGCCTCCCCGTTCCAGGGCATCCAGTTCTGCCCGACCGGCGGCATCACGCCGTCCAATGCCGGCACCTATCTCGGCCTGCCGAACGTGATCTGCGTCGGCGGTTCGTGGATCGCCCCCGATGCCCTGATCGCCTCCGGCGCATGGGACCAGATCACCGCATTGGCAGCCGAAGCCGCAAAGCTGAAGACGGCCTGAGGCTCATTCAGCCGATCATCGACCCGACATGAAAAAGGGCGGGACGCTTCGGCGTCCCGCCCTTTTCGTTTACCCATGAAATCTGTGTCTCAGTTCTGGTTGAACTGCGCGACCGGCAGGAACTCCACGGCCTTGCCGCTGAAGCGGTTTGCCTTCTGTGACAGGTCGGTCTGCTGGAAGCCGGACGTATAGACTTCGCGCGGCGCGGTGCGAACGATGTTGTAAGCGAAGGACGGTGCCTTCGTGCCGCTCGTGTTCTGCGCGACCTTTTCGCCCGAAAGCGCCCAGCGTGCCACGGCCGGTTCGGTTGGAACCGACACCGACTTCGGCTCGGCCTTGCCCTGACCGGCGCGCGGCTTGGAGCCCTTGCTTGTGGTCTTCACGCGGGAGTCGATGGCCCGCGCGATCGGCTGGTTGGACTGGCGGTCGAGCATTGCGAGACGCTGCGACGGCGCACCTTCGTTGCCGCTCAGAATGACTTCGTTGCGCGCCACGACCGGTGCCTTGCGCTCTTCCGGCTCGTCACCGGATGTCTGCGTGTCGAGCGCCGTCATCGCAAAGCCAGGCTCGCGAGCACCCGGACGGGCGGTCGGAATGGCGGCATAGGCGGTGGCCAGTTCGGCGACCTGTTCCTGCGGCAGGCTGGCGACGTCGGTTGTCGCTTCGCTTGCCTCGAGCGCGCCCTTTTCGGCACCACCGGCTGCGAGTTCCTGCAGGCTGATCCTGCCCGACTGAACGGCGGCAGCGGTCACGGAAGGCGGCGCGTCGTCCACAACGGCTGCGGCAACGGTCGGGCCGTCGGCCGGCAGATCACGCTCGGCATGAGCGATCATCAGCGCGGTGGAATCCGGCAGCGCCACACCTTCCGGCTCGTAGGCATAGTCGGGGCGTTGGGTCGGCAACGGAACGTTGAAGGCGATATCCGCTTCCTGCTTGAACGGGGCGTCGAGAACCGGTGCGCCGGTGGTGGCGGCACCCGCGGCAATCGCCTCTTCCACGGCCTTCTTCGGATCAAGCGTCGGAGCAGCGGGCGCGAGCGCAGCCATCATGGCTTCGGACGCATCCGTTGTCGGCTGGCGCGGCGCAGACCCGGGAACCGGAACGCTACGTGCAGGCAAAGCGGCAATGATGGTTTCGGGCGTATCCGGCGTTTCCTCGACAGCAGGCTCAGGCGCGGCAGGTGCAGCGGCGGCTGGCGCGGCGGCAGCAGCTGGCGCGCTGCGGCGGCTGGCTTGAGCCGGCGCATGCGGCGAAGCCCGTGCCACCATCTCCGGGCTCGAATCTTCCTCGTCATCCGCACCGCCACCAAAGAAGGCGGACAGGAAGCCGCCCGACTTGCGACGGGACTCGGAAGCGAGCTGAACGGTGCCGCCATTCCGCTGGCGGGCCTCATAGGCAGCCAGGGCCTGCTTGTAGCCGGGCAACGGCTTGCCATCGGACGGCACATGGATCGTGTCGCCCTTGGGGAACACGGCCAGAAGCTGGGAGCGCGACATGCGCGGCCAATGGCGCACATTGCCGACATCGAAATGGACGAAAGGCGAACCGGATTTCGGATAATAACCGACGCCGCCAGCGCCCTTCTTCAGACCGAGCTCGCGCAGCTTGGCGAGCTTCACGTCCGGCAGATAGAAGTCCATGGCGTGGCCGAGCATATGCTGGCTCTTCTTCGCCACGCCGCTCGACCGGCTGCGTCCGCGCAGCATGGAGTTGGTCGCCGGCGAACGATAAGCCGACACGACATGAATGTAATCGCGCGAACCGGAAGCCTGATAAACCTCCCAGATCACATCAAGCAGCCGCGGGTCCATCTTGGTGGACTCGTTGCGGCGCCAATCGCGCAGGAAACGGTTGATCTGCGTCAAGCCGGACGAGATGTATCGCCCGTTGCGCTTATACGTGATCTCGGCCTTTTCCTTGGTATGGATGAAGTAGAGCTTCAACGTCCGGGTTTCCGCCGAAGCGGCAACCGTTCCGGAGCACATGCAGGCTGCAAGAAGAAACGACGCAAAAACCCACTTGGGCAGGCCAAAGAAAATCGAGCGGTTCGCGATCGAATTGTCGTCGGTCTTGGTCAAAATACCGCCTTGTCGGCTAGATGTCCCCAGCAACCGTGAGGGCGACATTCGTGAATCGATAACCACGATTGTCGATCCTAATGGTTAATCGTAGCTTATTGAAGCCCAAATGCGGTCAGAGGAAGGCGATCACCTCCGGGTGATCGGTTTAGCGCCGCGATGGTAAAGCGTTTATTAGCAGGGGGTTGCCTCTAGGAGGCGCGGCATCACGACGCCAGGCGTTCGACGCCATCGGCATCGCCTTCAAGGCCGTATTCCTTGAGCTTGCGGTAGAGCGTCGAGCGTCCGATTCCAAGACGCCGCGCGACCTCGCTCATCTGGCCGTTGTAGTGCTCGAGCGCCAGCCGGATCATGTCTCTTTCGATATCGGCCAAAGACCGGATCTCGCCGCGCTCGTCATAGGTGCGCATTAAGCCATGAAGCGGCTCAGCCGGCACTCCCATGTCGTCGTTCGGCACCGGCGACGTTGAATCATCCGGTCGCGCACGAACGTGATTGGCAGCGTCGAGATCCACGTCGCCGAGCTGGGCGCGGATCTGCGGAAAATCCGCCGCCTGCAACAAGCGTCCTTCGGATAGAACAAGAGCGCGAAACACGGCGTTTTCCAGCTGGCGGATATTGCCCGGCCAGTCATAAGCTTCGAGCATCGCCAGCGCGTCGGGCATGATGCCGGTCACCCGGCCCTTCGTTTCGCCCGCACTCAGCCGCTCGATAAAATGGCGCACCAGCGGCGCAACATCTTCCGGCCGCTGCCGCAAGGGCGGCACCATGATCGGAAAAACGTTCAGGCGATAAAACAGGTCTTCGCGAAACAGCCCGTCCTTCACGCGCTGGATCAGGTCGCGATGGGTAGCCGAGATCAGACGGATATCGACCTTGATCGTCTGCTTGGACCCGACCGGATCGACCTCACCGGTTTGAACAGCGCGCAACAGCTTGACCTGGATATCGATCGGCAGGTCGCCGATCTCATCGAGAAACAGCGTGCCGCCATTGGCTTCCACGAACTTGCCGGCATGCTTTTCGGTGGCGCCCGTGAACGAACCTTTTTCGTGGCCGAACAGGATGCTTTCCACGAGATTGTCGGGGATCGCGCCGCAGTTCACCGTCACGAAGGGCTTCGATCGCCGGTCGCTCGTGCCTTGGATCGCGCGCGCCACCATCTCCTTGCCGACGCCGGATTCGCCCTCGATCAGGATCGGGATGTTGGACACCGCCGCCTTCTGGCCGAGCCGCAACACGCGGTCCATGCTCGAACTGCGGGTCACGAGATCGCGGAAGGTCAGCGCACTTGTCGTGCCTTTGCGCCGCTTTTTCTGCTCGTTCCCCCGACTTCCGACCTTCAAGGCATTGGTGACGGCATTGTGCAGCCGTTCCGGCGAAGCGGGCTTCACCACGAAATCAAACGCGCCGGCGCGCATCGCGGCCACGAC
Organism: Tianweitania aestuarii; assembly: GCF_018457165.1. Classification (GTDB taxonomy): domain Bacteria; phylum Pseudomonadota; class Alphaproteobacteria; order Rhizobiales; family Rhizobiaceae; genus Tianweitania; species Tianweitania aestuarii. The sequence continues at coordinate 396,797 of NZ_JAFMNX010000002.1, forward strand.
ATTGTCGACCCCGCCCTGCGCCGTTTGCACGATCACGGGTGCATCGACGCCGCGCGCGGCGAGTTCGCCAAGTACGGCCAGACCGTCCATGTCGGGCATCACCATGTCGAGCACGATGATCGCGACGTCGCTGCCCTGCTGGCCGTCGAGCAGGCTCAGCCCCGCCCGCCCGCCTTCGGCCGAAAGCGTGTCGAAGCCGAATTTCCGCAGCGCGGCATCCACCAAACGGCGTTGAACCGGATCGTCGTCAATGATGAGGACGGGGCCTGCCATTGGGGAAGCCGTCACCTTTCAGGTCTGGGTGCCGAGATTGGCTTATGGATCATATTGCCATCGCACCCTAAATAGCGGCTCAAGAAATCCGGTGAACAAAGCCTTTCGCTTGGACATCGGCGTCAGCAGGCAAAGCGAGACCCATCATGGCCGATCGTCAGACACCCCTCCATTCCACCTCGGCCGCCCTGTCCGCCACGCCCATTCTCAGCGATCTGCCGGAATGGAACCTGGCCGACCTCTACCCGTCCATGGACGCCGCCGCCCTCAAGGCTGACCTCGCGCGGGCCGCAGAAGACGCCAAGAGCTTCGAGACCGCATGGAAAGGCAAGCTCGCAACGGAAGCGGCAAACAAGACCGGCGGTGGTCTCGGCCGTGCCATGAAAGAGTATGAGGCGCTTGAGGAACTGATCGGCAAGATCGTGTCCTATGCCGGCCTCGTTTATGCCGGCGACACGTCAGACCCCAAGCGCGCCAAGCTCTATGGCGACATTCAGGAAAAGATGACCGATGCCTCCTCGCATCTCCTTTTCTTCACGCTCGAACTGAACCAGGTCGACGACGATCTGATTTCGGACGCCCTCGATGCCGATCCGGCCTTTGGTCATTACCGCCCCTGGGTGATCGACCTGCGCAAGGACAAGCCCTTCCAGCTCGAAGACCGCGTCGAGCAGCTGTTCCATGAAAAGTCGGTCACGGGCCGCGGCGCCTGGAACCGCTTGTTCGATGAAACCATGACGGCGCTGCGCTTCACCGTGGATGGCACCGAACTCACGCTGGAGCCCACCCTCAACCTTCTGCAGGACGCCGATCCGGCGCTGCGCCAGAAAGCGTCGGAGGCGCTCGCCGAGACCTTCAAGGCCAATCTGCGCACATTCAGCCTGATCACCAACACGCTGTCCAAGGATCGCGAGATTTCCGATCGCTGGCGCGGCTTCGAGGATATCGCGGACGCCCGCCACCTCGCCAACCGCGTCGAGCGTCCGGTGGTGGATGCGCTGACCGAAGCTGTGCAGGCCGCTTATCCCCGCCTGTCGCACCGCTATTATGCCTTGAAAGCCAAGTGGCTCGGCATGGAGCAGATGAACAACTGGGACCGCAACGCCCCCCTGCCCGAAGCACCCACCGCATCGATCAGCTGGGAAGACGCAAAGCAGACCGTTTTGTCTGCCTATAACCGCTTCGACCCGAAGATGGCCGACATCGCGCGCGACTTCTTCGACAAGCGCTGGATCGACGCCGCCGTGCGTCCAGGCAAGGCGCCCGGCGCCTTTGCCCATCCCACCGTGCCGTCAGCCCACCCTTATGTGCTCCTGAACTACCAGGGCAAGCCGCGCGATGTGATGACGCTGGCGCATGAACTCGGCCACGGCGTGCATCAGGTTCTGGCCGGCGGCCAGGGCGCACTGATGGCCTCCACGCCGCTCACGCTCGCCGAAACGGCATCCGTGTTCGGCGAGATGCTGACCTTCCGCTCGCTGCTCGACCAGACCACCGACAAACGCCAGCGCAAGGCCATGCTGGCGCAAAAGGTCGAGGACATGATCAACACGGTTGTGCGCCAGATCGCTTTCTATTCCTTTGAGCGAAAGGTTCACACCGAGCGAAAGAACGGCGAGCTGACCGCCGACCAGATCGGCCAGTTCTGGCTGGAAGCGCAGGCCGAGAGCCTCGGACCCGCGATCCGGCTGCGCGAGGGTTACGAGACCTTCTGGGCCTATGTCCCCCACTTCATCCACTCGCCCTTCTATGTCTATGCCTATGCCTTCGGCGATTGCCTGGTGAACTCGCTTTATGCCGTTTACCAGAACGCCGAGAGCGGCTTCCAGGAGAAGTATTTCGACATGCTGCGCGCCGGCGGCACCAAGCATCACTCCGAGCTTCTGGCCCCGTTCGGCCTCGATGCTTCCGATCCGGCGTTCTGGAACAAGGGCCTGTCGGTGATAGAAGGGTTGATCAACGAGCTGGAAGCGATGGAATAAAGACGACAAGCGCCGGAATGGGTCCGGCGCTTTCGACCGGATCCGCCCCGCGTGCCGCCATTCGCCTTCTTTCGCGACGATCGCGCCGACCGCTCGGTTCTGTTTGAACAGCCGAGCGCGATCATCCGCGCCGATACGCCAGCCGAGTTCGACCGGGCGCTGGACCAGATGCAGGAAGCCCGGCGCAATCGCAAATGGCTGGCCGGCTTCTTTTCCTACGAGGCCGGATACCTCCTCGAACCGAAGCTGCGCCCCCTTTTGCCTGAAAACCGCCGCGTCCCGCTCTGCCTGTTCGGCGTGTTCGATCACCCATCCGACCGCGATCTGCGGCTCGACACGGCACAGCCCACCAACGGCCCGATCTTCGATGCCCGCGCATCCTGGAAAGCCGGCGATTACCGCAAGCACTTCGAGCGCGTGCACCAGCATCTGCGCGAAGGCGATTGTTATCAGGTCAACCTCACCTTCCACATCCAGGCGCAATGGACCGGCGATTCCACCGCCGCCTTCGCAGCCCTGATCGCGCGTCAGCCCGTCAAATACGGCGCCCTCATCGATCTCGGCGGCGCGGTGATCCTGTCGCGCTCGCCTGAACTATTCTTCGAGATCGACCGCGATGGCTGGATCGAAACGCGGCCCATGAAGGGCACTGTGCCGCGCGGGCAAACACCGGAACACGACGAGCAACAGCGGCAATTCCTTGCCGGCGATCCGAAGAACCAGGCGGAAAACCGCATGATCGTCGATCTTCTGCGCAACGACATTTCGTTGATCAGCGAGGTCGGCACCCTCCATGTTCCGGACCTCTTCACCGTCGAAACCTATCCCACCCTGCACACGATGGTCAGCCGCGTGCGGGCAAAACTCCTGCCCGCGCGCTCCGTGCGCGACATCTTTGCAGCACTTTTTCCCTGCGGTTCGATCACAGGGGCGCCCAAAATTCGTGCCATGGAGGTCATCCACGCGCTGGAAGCCGGTCCGCGTGATGTCTACTGCGGCGCGATCGGCTGGATGGCTCCCGATGACACGATGCGGTTCAACGTTGCGATCCGCACGATCACGCTGCATCCGACCGGCGAGGCCGTTTACAATGTCGGCGGCGGGATCGTGTTCGATTCCAGCGCCCAAGCGGAGTATGACGAATGTCTGTTGAAGGCGCGCTTCGCCACCGGCTCAATCCCACGGACTACCTGATCGAGACATTTCGCTATGAGCCCGATGAAGGCTTCCTGCGGCTAGATCGTCATCTCGAACGCCTCAAGCGCTCGGCCGACATGCTCGGCTTCCGTTATGACGATGCGGCCATCAACCTCGTTTTGTCCGAGCTTCTCCATGATCGCGATCCCTTGCGCGTGCGCCTGACGCTCGACCGCGAAGGCAACCTGGAAACCACCACCCAGCGCTTCTTCCCTCTGGCCAAAGACACGATCTGGACCCTGCACCTCGCCGCAACGAAGCTGCCGAGCCACGATCCGCTGCTCGCCCATAAAACCAGCCGCCGCACGCTCTACGAGACCGCCCGCGCCGAGTTCGCCGCCCACGAGGCGCAGGAAGTTCTTCTGTGCAACGAGCGTGGCGAATTGTGCGAAGGCACGATCACCAACCTCTTCGTGGATGAGGGCGATGGCCGCCTTGCCACGCCGCCGCTCGACTGCGGATTACTCGGCGGCGTGTTGCGCGCCGAGCTGCTCCAGAGTGGGCGCGCGGTGGAACGGGTGCTGTTTCCGCACGATCTCCAAAACAACAGGATCTATGTCGGAAACAGCTTGCGGGGCCTCATCGCAGCACGCTTTTCGGCCTAAGTGCCGGGCAAAAGAACCCTTTTGCCGCCCCGGGGTTTATTGTGACGGGCTTCTATGGTGTAGGATGAGCCCATCCCAACAAACACAGGAGTGTGCACAAAATGGCAGAAGCGAATTGGCCCATCCACGGCGAAATCACCGGTCCGATCGTGATGATCGGTTTCGGGTCCATCGGGAGGGGCACGCTTCCGCTCATTGAGCGACACTTCAAATACGACAAGTCCCGCATGGTCGTGATCGACCCGCAGGATACCGATCGTGCTTTGCTCGACGAGCGCGGCATCCGTTACATCCAGGAAGCCGTCACGGCCGACAACTACAAGAAGGTTCTGAAGCCGCTTCTGACCGAAGGCGGCGGCCAGGGCTTCTGCGTCAACCTTTCGGTCGATACCGGCTCGGTGGATCTGATGCGCCTCTGCCGCAAGCTCGGCGCGCTTTATATCGACACGGTGGTCGAGCCATGGCTCGGCTTCTATTTCGATGAAACGATCGACAACGCCAAGCGCACCAACTTCGCGCTGCGCGAAACGATGAAGGCCGAGCAAGCCGCCAACCCCGGCGGCACCACGGCAATCTCCTGCTGCGGCGCCAACCCCGGCATGGTGTCCTGGTTCGTGAAGCAGGCGCTGGTTGATCTCGCGACCGATCTCGGCATGGATTTCGCGGTGCCAACGACCGACGATCGCGCCGGCTGGGCCAAGCTGATGAAGAAGGCGGGCGTCAAGGGCATCCATATCGCCGAACGCGACACGCAGCGCGCCAAGGATCCGAAGCCCTTCAACGTGTTCTGGAACACCTGGTCGGTTGAAGGCTTCGTGTCGGAAGGCCTGCAGCCGGCCGAACTCGGCTGGGGCACGCATGAGAAGTGGATGCCCAAGAACGCCGGCACGCTCGGCGACAAGGACCAGCCGCTCGGCATCTATCTCGAGCAGCCCGGCGCCAACACACGCGTGCGCACCTGGTGCCCGACGCCCGGCGCGCAATACGGCTTCCTCGTCACCCACAACGAAGCCATCTCGATCGCCGACTTCTTCACCTCCACGAACAAGAAGGGCGAGATCACCTATCGTCCAACCTGCCACTACGCCTATCATCCGGCCAATGACGCGGTTTTGTCGCTGCATGAAATGTTCGGCGCAGCCGGCAAGCCGCAGAACGAGTTCCACGTTCTCAACGAGAACGAGCTGGTGGATGGCGCCGACGAACTCGGCGTTCTGCTTTATGGCCACGACAAGAATGCCTACTGGTACGGCTCGCGTCTCACCCTGGAAGAAGCGCGTAAGCTCGCGCCCTACCAGAACGCGACCGGCCTGCAGGTCAGCTCGGCGGTTCTCGCCGGCATGGTCTGGGCTCTGGAAAATCCGGAAGCCGGCATCGTCGATACGGACGAGATGGACTTCAAGCGCTGCCTCGAAGTTCAGCTGCCTTATCTCGGCCCGGTGGAAGGTCATTACACCGACTGGACGCCGCTCGATCGACGTCCCGGCCTGTTCGAGGAAGATCTCGATACGAAGGATCCCTGGCAGTTCCGGAACATTCTGGTTCGCTAATCATTGATCGCGGAGGCCGCGCGGGAGTCGCGCGGCCATCCGAATCATGCGAGACGAGCGTCAATCCCGAACGTCTCTTTTTTAGAGGATGAACTGATGCGCCTCGCTTCTTCACTTCGCCTGTTGTCCGCACTCACCTTAACTGCCGCTGTTGCGGGCTGCGTCGGCGGCGATGGCGGTTCTGGCGCGCGCCTCGGTTCCGGCCCCATGCTCAAGCAGGTGAGCGTGGATGGTGCCTGGGTCGACGAAAGCGGCGTTGGCGTCTCCACCTTCTCCAACGGCGTCTTCACGACCACCGCGATGGACAATGGCAGCCGCCTGTCGGAAGGCAATTATCGCTACAATGGCGCAAGCGTCGTGGCGATCACCGGCACCTCGCTCATCCGCCAGCAGCCGATCGCCTTTAACTGCAACATCGCATCCAGCAATCAGCTGAACTGCACCAGCGCCGAAGGCAATCGCTTCGTTCTGACGCGCCGCAGCTAAACGTTTTTCTTCGTCGATCATGAAGCCGGCTCATCTTTGGGCCGGCTTTTTCGTGTTGGGGCTTGAAAGCCTTCTACCCCGATGGAAACATGGCCTTTCGCCGACGCTGTAGCACCGCCGACATGAACTGCGGCTACATGCAGGAAACCAGCGGAGACACGCCGATGAAGAAACTCACACTGCTTGCCGCGCTTTCGACCTCGATCCTCGGCCTGTCGGCCGGCGCATCATTGGCCGATTACACGCTGAACATCCTGCATATCAACGACTGGCACAGCCGGATCGAAGGCAACAACAAATACGAGTCCACCTGCTCGCAGGAAGAAAAGGACAAGGGCGAATGCATCGGCGGCGCAGCCCGCCTTGTCACAGCCATCCGCCAGGAGCGCGAAGCCCTCAAGGGCCAGAACGTGCTCGTGCTGGATGCCGGCGACAATTATCAGGGCTCGCTGTTCTTCCAGACCTACCATGGCGATGTCGAAACCGAATTCTCGAACTTGATCAAGTTCGACGCCATGACAGTGGGCAATCACGAATTCGATGATGGCGAAGAAGGCCTGATGCGCCTTCTCGACAAGGCCGAGTTTCCGGTGCTCGGCGCCAACGTCAAGCCGAACGATCAGTCCAAGGTCGGCGACAAGCTGAAGCCCAGCACGGTCGTCGAGCTCGGCGGTCAGAAGGTCGGTATCATCGGCGTCGTCACCACCGATACGCCAGATGTCGCCACCCCTGGCCCGACGCTCGCATTCGAAGACGATGTCGAAGCCATCAAGCGCGAGGTCAAGGCGCTGACGGACGAAGGCGTCAACAAGATCGTGGCCCTCACCCATGTCGGCTATGTCCGTGACCGCGACGTGATCGCCAAGATCCCGGGCGTCGACGTGGTTGTCGGCGGCCATTCCCACACCTTCCTGTCGAACACCGACGACAAGGCCGAAGGTCCCTACCCGACGATGGTCGACGGTGCCGACGGCCACGAAGTGCCGGTTGTCTCGGCTGCCTCATATTCCAAATATCTCGGCAAGCTCACCGTCGTGTTCGACGACGAGGGTGTCGTCAAGGAGGCAAGCGGCGACCCGATCTACCTCGATCAGTCCATCCCCGAAGACGAAGCGGTTCTGAAGCGCGTTGCCGAACTCGGCGGTCCGATCGAAAAACTCAAGGCCAAGACGGTCGGCGAGTTCACCGCAGCCGTGGATGGAAGCCGCGAGACCTGCCGTGCACAGGAATGCGCCATGGGCGACCTGATCGCCGATGCCATCCTCGACCGCACCAAGGATCAGGGCGTGACGGTCGCCATCCAGAACGGCGGCGGCATCCGCGCTTCGATCGACGCCGGTCCGGTCACCATGGGCGAAGTCCTGACCGTGCTGCCCTTCCAGAACACGGTCGCCACCTTTCAGCTGTCCGGCGAGGATCTCATGGCCTCGCTTGAAGCCGGCCTGTCCGAGATCGAGGAAGGCAAGGGCAAGTTCCCGCAGGTCGCCGGTCTCAAATACACGTTCGACAAATCCGTCGCCCCGAACGAAGGCCGCCTGAAGTCCGTCGAGATCAAGGACGGCGACAACTGGACGGCGCTCGATCCCGCCAAGACCTACACGATCGCCACCAACAACTTCGTGCGCACCGGCGGCGACGGCTACAAGCTCTTCGCCGACAAGGCCGAAAACGCTTATGACTACGGACCGAGCCTCGAACAGGTGCTCGCCGACTACATCTTGGCCAACAGCCCCTACACACCCGAACTCGACAACCGCATCACCATGGCGCAGGCCGAAACACAGCCTGTATCCAACAGCGAACAATCAGCTCCGGAACCCACCGCCAGCGAACCACCCTCCGCAAACACCGACAGCGGACCCGTCCCCGCTGCCGAGCCGCAAACAACCGAACCAGCGCCCAACAGCCAACAGTCCACAACCGAACCCACCGCCAGCGAACCGCCCTCCGCAAACGCCGACAGCGGACCCGTTCCCGCTGCCGAGCCCCAAACAACCGAACCAGCAACAACTCCGGCTGAAACAGTGGTGCCCGAGCCAACAACGCCAGCCCCCACCACCCCGCCGGCTGACCTGACCCCGCCCGCGGCAGAAACGTCCGCAACACCGCAACCGGCGGAACCAACCTCCGAGCCAGCTGCCCCAACTCAAAGCAGCGCCACCACCGAACCCGCCTCGCCTTCAACCAACGCTGGCGGTCGCCACACCGTGGTCAAAGGCGACACGCTGTGGGACATCGCCGAAGCTGCCTATGGTGACGGGTCGCAATGGCGTCGGATCCAGCGTGCAAATCCAGGACTGCGTACGCAGCGTCTAATTGTTGGCACCGAACTGCAGATTCCTGGTATGAACTGACGCGAAAACACGGAAAACCGCGTTGCCAAATCGCGAAAAGGCGGTGGATGGACACCGCCTTTTCGGTGTTTTCTGACGCCCGCTTCCTTTTGCAGCATTGATTGACGGCGTTGAAACCGTATGTCTGCTCGTAAGAATTTGAAGGAGCATCAAGCGGTGGTATCAACTGCGACGGGCCTGGATCGTGCGGCTTCCAAGGCGACCGGCCCTCTGCCCGCCAACCATCCAGCCCTTGCGCCGGATCGGATCGGCGTTCTCTTGGTCAATCTCGGCACCCCGGACGGCACCGACAAGACGTCGCTGCGGCGTTATCTGCGCGAGTTCCTGTCCGATCCCCGCGTGATCGAACTGAACAAAGCCGTATGGTATCCAATCCTTTACGGCGCAGTTCTCACCACGCGTCCGAAGAAGTCCGGCGAGAACTACGCCCGCATCTGGAACCGCGAGAAGGATGAATCGCCCCTGCGCACCTTCACGCGTTCCCAGGCCGAAAAGCTGGCGGAAAGCTTCAAGGACGAGCCTGTCGTGGTTGAATACGGCATGCGCTACGGCAGCCCCTCCATCGCCTCCGCCGTCGAGCGCCTGCGCACCGCCGGCTGCCGCCGCATCCTGTCCGTGCCGCTTTACCCGCAATATTCCGCCACAACTACCGGCACCGCCAACGACCAGCTTTTCCGCGCTCTGATGAAGCTGCGCGACATGCCGGCAACCCGCACTCTCCCGGCCTACCATGACGAGCCCGTCTATATCGACGCGCTTGTCCGCTCGGTGGAAACGCATCTCGCCACCCTGCCTTTCGAGCCGGAAGTGGTGATCGCCTCCTATCATGGCATTCCGAAAGCCTATTTCGAGAAGGGCGACCCCTATCACTGCCACTGCCAGAAGACCTCGCGTCTGCTGCGCGAACGGCTTGGCTGGGACGAGAAGAAGCTCATGACGACCTTCCAGTCCCGCTTCGGCGCGCAAGAATGGCTGCAGCCCTACACCGACAAAACGGTGGAACGACTGGCCAAGGAAGGCGTGAAGTCCATCGCCATCCTCAACCCAGGCTTTTCCGTTGACTGCATTGAAACGCTTGACGAAATCGGCCGCGAAGTGTGCGAAGAGTTCGTTCATGCGGGCGGCGAGAACTTCTCGCACATCCCTTGCCTGAACGACTCCGCCGATGGCATGCGGGTCGTCGAGGAACTCGTCCGCCGCGAGCTCGAAGGCTGGCTCTAAGCCTTGGCCTGACGCACCGTATAGACTAGACCTTCGGGTAACATGCTCGGAGGTCTGAATGTTCGGCGGATTTGACATCGTCATTATCGTGCTTGCGATCCTGGTGCTCCTGCTGATCTTTGCAGGCATCAAGACAGTTCCGCAGGGCAACAACTACACGGTCGAGCGCTTCGGCCGTTACACCCGCACCCTGACGCCCGGCCTGAACCTCATCATTCCCTTCATCGACCGCGTCGGTGCGCGGTTGAACATGATGGAACAGGTGCTGGATGTGCCGACCCAGGAAGTCATCACCCGTGACAACGCCATTGTCGCCGTTGACGGCGTCGCCTTTTACCAGGTCCTGAACGCCGCGCAGGCCGCCTATCAGGTGGCTGGCCTGGAGAACGCGATCCTCAATCTCACCATGACCAACATCCGTACGGTCATGGGCTCGATGGATCTCGACGAGCTTCTGTCCAACCGTGACGCCATCAACGAGCGCCTGCTGCGCGTCGTGGATCAGGCTGCGCACCCCTGGGGCATCAAGATCACACGCGTCGAGATCAAGGACATCAATCCGCCCGCCAACCTCGTGGACTCCATGGCGCGCCAGATGATGGCGGAGCGCACGAAGCGCGCCCAGATCCTGGAAGCAGAAGGCTTGAAGCAGGCGCAGGTTCTGGAAGCGGAAGGCCGCAAGGAAGCCGCTTTCCGTGACGCCGAAGCCCGTGAACGGTCGGCCGAAGCGGAAGCGCGCGCCACGCAGGTCGTGTCGGAAGCGATCGCCAAGGGCGACGTTCAGGCGATCAACTACTTCGTTGCGCAGCGCTATACCGAAGCCATGGCCAAGATCGGAACATCGCCGAATTCCAAGATCGTGCTGATGCCGTTCGAAGCCTCATCCCTGATCGGTTCGCTGGGCGGCATCGGCTCCATAGCCAAGGAAGTGTTCGGCGACAGTTCCGATCAACCGGCACCGCGCCGCGGAAACACGTCGCGCCCACCGCGCGTGGTCATTCCGCCGGAAAAGGACTGAGGACAGCCAATGATCCTGAGCGCCCTCGCCGATCTCGGGCCATGGAGCTGGATCCTGCTCGGCATGATCCTGCTGGGGCTGGAGATCGCCGTGCCCGGCGTTTACCTGCTGTGGAGCGGCATCGCCGCCTTGATCATCGGCGCCGTTTCTTTTCCTTTATGGGATACGGCTCTCTGGACCTGGCATGTGCAGGTCGTTCTTTTTCTGGTCTTGTCGCTTCTCGCAGCCTTCATCGGCACCCGCTATGTCGGCATCTATGACACGCAAAGCGACGAGCCTCTGCTCAACCGGCCCGGCATTCAGCTGATCGGTCGCACTGCCATCTTGCGCGACCCGATCACCGAAGGACGCGGCCGCATTCAGCTCGGCGATACGATGTGGCTCGTTCAAGGGCCGGATCTTCCAGCCGGCGGCCGCGTCAGGGTCACCGGCGTGAGCGGGTCCGAGCTGATCGTGGAACCGGCTTAAGCGACGCCGACGCGCAACAGATCGTGGAAATGAACGATGCCGACCGGCCGTTCATCTTCCACCACCACAAGCGCGCTGATCTTGAGATCTTCCAGAAGACCGATCGCTGCACCGGCCAGAGTGTCGGGGCGAACGCTCTTCGGTTCGCGTGTCATGATGTCGTCCACCGTGAGTGCCGACATATCGCGGTCGATGTGACGGGCGATATCGCCATCCGTCACGATGCCCGCCAGACGGCCATCGTCTTCCAGCACGCACACGCAGCCGAACCGGTGCTGCGACAAGGTCATCACTGCGTCGCGCAGCGGCGTGCCGAGCTTTGCAGCCGGGATCGCGTCGCCACGATGCATAAGATCGCGCACCTGCGTGAGGTTCGCCCCGAGCTTGCCGCCGGGATGAAAGGTGCGGAAGTGATCGGCCGTAAAGCCCCGCGCTTCCAGAAGCGCAATGGCCAGCGCGTCGCCGATCACCAGCTGCATCAAGGTTGATGTGGTGGGCGCCAGACCGTGGGGACAGGCTTCGGCCACCTTCGGCAAAGCGAGAACCACGGTCGCCTCACGCGCCAGAGCGGACTGGGTCCCGGCAGTCATCGCAATGAGCGGAATGTCGAAGCGGCGGGCATAGTTCACGATGCCCTTCAGTTCCGCGCTTTCACCCGACCAGGACATGGCGAGGATGATGTCGTTTGGACCGATCATGCCGAGGTCGCCATGATTGGCTTCCACCGGATGCACGAAAAAGGCCGGCGTGCCGGTGGAGGCAAAGGTCGCCGCCAGTTTGGTGCCGATGTGACCGCTCTTGCCGATGCCGGTCACGATCAAGCGTCCCGAGATGCCGCGGATCAGCGCCAGCGCTTTTTCGAAAGGCTCGGCCAAGCCATTTTGAAGCGCAGCCTGCAGCGCGGCCACACCCGCCATTTCGGTTGCAACTGTGCGCAGCGCCGAGTGGATGCCGTCAACCTGCGTGTTCATTTCACTGCTCATGTCGTTCATGGCTGCGGCTTAGCGTTTTCGCAAAACCCTGTCCATTCAAGCAAATCAGCAAGCAGAAAGGTTTGTTTAACCAAGCCTGTTTACGGTTCCGTAATCCTCGCGAAGCGCGCGGATAAGGCAGATCCGGGAATGTCGCAGGCACTTACTCTCAAGCACATCAAGGCAAGGCGCAGGCGCGCTTTAGTGCTGGCATCGTTCACCGCGATCAGCACGATGAGCCTTGCTGCGCCCGCGTTTGCGCAAAGCACGGGTCTGCGCACAGGCACGCCCGCGAATACCGCCGGCACCTCGACGGCCACGCGAACTGCGCTTGAAGAGATCGCACAGGCGCCTGTTTACCAGCCGACGAGCGAAGGCGCTTTGCCCGATGATTCGCAGTCTTCGTCCGATAACAGCGCCAACTCCACGTCCATTTTCGATGACACCGGCCCGAGCGATCCCTTCGCGAACACCGCACCGGATCTGCGCACCACACCTGCCTCACCGGCTGGCGCTGCTGATCCGGCTCTTCCAAGCGGCAGCCTCACGGGACGCGCGGCAACGGCTGTAACGGCGCAAACACCCGAAGGGACCAGCGGAGAAGCGATTACTGCCCTTCCCGCCGAGCGACAGGGCCGGTTCAACACCGATGCGCTTGATACGCTGGATACACTCGGGCGCAGCGAACGCGCGGCAGCGATCGAAGCGCGCCGCCGAACCTTCGAGGAAACGCCCTTCGCGGCGGTGGGTCTGCGCGCCGGCACATTCCTGCTGTTCCCGACTTTGGAACAGGGCATAACCGCCACGAACAATGCGGATTCCAGCACCAACGGCGACTCGGCCGTTTTGTCGGAAACCACGCTTCGGCTGAATGCCAATTCGGATTGGGCACGGCACTCCGCTTACCTCAGCGGCTTCGGCACGTATCGCAAGACGATCAGCGGCGACGAGGTGGAAACCGTTTATGGCGGGCTGAACTCCGGGCTGCAGCTCGATCTCGCGAACGCTTATACGCTCAACGCCACTGCCAACTACCTGGTCACACCGGAATCCGCGACCTCGCCGGTGCAGATCGAAGGCACGCTGGATGAACCGATCCGCCAATCGATCGACGGCAGCCTCGGCCTCAGCAAGAACTTCGGCCCGCTGCAGCTTACCGGCACCGGCCGCATCGAGCGTGACATCTATGGCGATGCCGATCTTTCCACCGGCGGAACCATTTCGCAGAAGGACCGAAATTCCACGCTGGCCGCCTTCGTGCTGCGCACCGGCTGGGAATTGTCACCGGCCCTTACGCCGTTCGTTGAAGCCGAGATCGGCAAGCGCTTCTACGACAACAAGCTCGATTCTGCCGGTTACCGGCGCTCCGGCGTTCGCAGCGGCATTCGCGGTGGGTTGGAAATTGACATTGCGGAAAAGTGGGCGGGTGAGCTTTCGGCCGGCTGGATTGCCGAAAGCTTCGACGACGATCGCCTGCGTACCCTGTCCGGTGCCACCTTCGACGCCGACCTGACATGGTCGCCGATGCGTGGAACGACGGTTGTGCTCAACGGCAACACCACCGTTGAAGCGACGACCTCGCCCGGCGATTCCGGCTCGATCCTGTATTCGGCCGCCTTGTCTGCCACGCGCGAGCTGCGCGCCAACCTGACCGGCAATGCATCGATCGGCCTCGGCATCCGCGACTTCAAGGATCTCGACAGCCGCGAGCTGATCTGGAACACGGAAGCCAGCCTGACCTACTGGTTCAACCGCTATGCCGGTTTGACAGGTCGAGTGCGCTACGAGCAGATCGACAGCGATCTTGCCTTCCGCGACATGGATGCCACGAGCGTCTTCCTCGGGATCAAGCTTCAACGCTGATCACGTTGACGCGAGCAAGCCGGAAAATTGCCGCTATCCCACCTCAGACTTATTCATGGTAAACCCTCTGATAACTCCGATGAGCCAAGGTGGTGTTACGATCTGATTGAAGGAATAGCCGATGCACGCCATTCGCCGCACCGCCACACGCTTTCTGAGCCTCGCTTTGGCCGCCAGCCTGGCCATGCCGATGACGCTCGCTTCGCAACAGCCCGCACATGCCGATGCAGGCTTTCAGCGCTGGGTTCAAAGCTTCAAGTCGACTGCCGCGAAGAACGGCATTTCCGGCCGCACCTTCGACCGCGCCTTCCGCAATGTCCGCGACATCGATCCGGAAGTGCTGCAGAAGGCCGCCTATCAGCCTGAGTTCACGGCACCGGTCTGGGATTACTTCGACAACCGCATCAACGAACATTCGATCAGCATTGGCCGCCAGATGGCGCGTCAATGGAAGCCGTGGCTCGATCGCATCGAGAAAGCCTATGGCGTCGATCGCAACATTCTGCTCGCCATCTGGTCGATGGAATCGAACTACGGCGAGATCCTCAAGAACGACCAGGTGATGCGCAACGTGGTGCGCTCGCTGGCAACCCTCGCTTACGCCGACAAGCGCCGCTCCAAATTCGGCCGTGACCAGCTTCTTGCTGCGCTCAAGATCCTGCAAAGCGGCGACATCGATGAAAGCCATCTGAGCGGCTCCTGGGCCGGCGCCATGGGCCACACCCAGTTCATTCCCACGAGCTATCTCGCTTATGCGCAGGATGCCGACGGCAACGGCAAGCGCGACATCTGGAACTCCGTGCCGGATGCGCTGGCAACCGCCGCGAACCTCCTGCGTCGCAACGGCTGGCAGAGCGGCCAGACCTGGGGCTACGAAGTCACTTTGCCGGCTGGCAAATTCCCCGGCGGCTCCGTGTCGCTTTCCAAATGGGAGTCGCTTGGCGTCACGCGCGCCAGCGGTAAAGCCTTTCCGCGCGGTAATCAGAATGCCGAACTCAAGGTTCTCGACGGCCGCAGCGGCCCGGCTTTCCTGATGACCAAGAACTTCTTCGTCATCAAGCGCTACAACAATGCCGACAAATATGCGCTCGCCGTCGGCCTTCTTGCCGACCAGATCGCCGGTTATGGACCGCTCGTACGGGATTGGAACCGTCCATTCACGCGGCTGAGCTTCGAAGAAACGCAGGAACTGCAGAAGCGCCTGACGATGCACGGCTATTATGATGGCAAGATCGACGGCAAGATCGGCCAAGGTTCGCGCGCCGCGATCCGTGCCTTCCAGGAGCGTCGCGGACTGGATGCGGATGGCCATCCGAGCAAGGAAGTTCTGACCACCCTTCGGGGTCGCTGAGGCTGAACGTGCAGGCAACGGGTATTATCAAGACTGGTCTCCGTTGCCTCACCGGCGCTCTTTCTGCCGGTGTTCTGCTCGTCATGCCGCCTATGGAGCCGCACAAGGCGAACGCACAGGCCTTCGACGGTGCGGCGATCCGCGAGCTTTATCGTCGCAACCAGCGTGAGCGCAGGCAGCAAGAACAACCGGTGCAGACAGCGCCGGTTCAGGCTGCCCGCCCGCCGGCGCCGAAGAAGCAGCGCGCCACGCCGCGCCGCGTCCAGACTCCGACCCCGGCCGCTCCTGCTGCCCTCGAAAAGGCATCCGATGCCAAAGTTGTTCTCGTGATCGGGGACTTCATGGCAGGTGGGGTCGCGGAAGGCTTGAGCGATATGTTCGCGCAGGACGCTGACATCCGAGTGGTGAACCACGCAAACGGTTCGTCCGGCATCGTGCGCGATGACTTCTTCGATTGGCCGGGTGAGATCGGCGGCATCCTGGATCAGGAAAAGCCAGCTGCAGTGGTCGTGATGCTCGGCTCCAACGACCGTCAGCAGATGAAGGCTGATGGTGAGCGTCTGGAGCCGCGCAGCGATGGCTGGATGAAAGAATATACAAGGCGGGCAACATCGCTGGCGACCGCCGTCGAAAGCCGCGGCATTCCCGTGGTCTGGGTCGGCATGCCGCCCTTCCGGCAGACATCCCTGACCTCCGACATGCTGGCCTATAACGATGTCTTCAAGGCCGTATCTGTCACGGCAGAGGCTGATTATGTCGACATATGGGACGGCTTCGTCGATGAAAACGGCGCCTTCATCACGACCGGTCCGGACATGAACGGCCAGCAGGCGCGACTGCGCGGCAGCGACGGCATCAACCTCACAGCCGCCGGCAAGCGTAAGATTGCCTTTTATGCCGAAAAGCCGCTGCGGCGCGCGCTTGGAAGTGGTGACGGCGATGCGATCGGGTTGATCGGTCCGGCCTATACGCCCGGTGCCGACCTTCGCCCCGGCGCTGAAGACAAGATTCGCATCGTGCGCACCGTGCCGATCTCCTTGACCGACCCCGAACTGGATGGCGGCACGACGCTGCTCGGCGGTGAGGCCGCACCCTCCATCGGGACTGCGGCCGACATTCAGATGCGCGAACAGCGCGAAGCCGGCACGCAAACGGGACGGGCCGATGACTTCAGCCGCAAAGCCGGCACCAAGCAAGACGTTCCTGAAGGCACGGCATCTATCACGCCGCCAGCAGCGGCAGCGTCACGGCAATAAGTCTGTCTGCGCGCCTAGCGCGGCAGCACCGATGCGCCCATCAAGTCGGTATCGATGGAATGCGCGGCCTGACGGCCCTCGCGGATTGCCCACACAACAAGCGATTGTCCACGCCGCACGTCACCGGCGGCATAAAGCTTGTCGATGTTGGTACGGTAGTTGCGATCATTGGCAACCACGTTCACCGAACGGCGGTTGTCCTGCGACAGGGTCAAACGATCGCCGAGATCGCTGATCACGCCATGCGTGGTGATCGGTCCGGCAAAGCCGATGGCGACGAATGCGAGATCGGCGCGGATCACGAATTCGGTGCCAGCGATCGGCTTGCGCTTCTCGTCGACCTCGCAGCACTTCACGCCAACCAGATGGCCATCCTCGCCCACGAACTCCAAGGTCGCGACCTGAAACTCGCGCTGCGCGCCTTCGGCTTGCGACGACGAAACACGCATCTTGGTTGCCCAATAAGGCCATACCGCCAGCTTGTCTTCGCGCTCGGGCGGCATCGGGCGGATGTCCAACTGGCTAACGCGGACGGCACCCTGGCGGAATGCAGTGCCGACGCAGTCCGACGCCGTGTCGCCGCCGCCAACCACCACGACATGCTTGCCGCCAGCAAGGATTGGCTCCGCAGCCCATGCGGTGGACTGGATATCCTCACCGCCGACGCGCTTGTTCTGCTGCACGAGATAAGGCATCGCATCATGCACGCCCGCGAGTTCCGTACCGGGAATGCCGGCCGGCCGTGGGTTCTCGGAACCACCGCAGTAAAGCACCGCGTCGTGCTCTTCGATCAGCGCATCCACCGTCTTGTCCACGCCGACATTGACGTTGCAATGGAAGGTCACGCCCTCCCCCTGCATCTGCTCGACGCGACGATCGATAGTGGTCTTCTCCATTTTAAAGTCGGGAATGCCGAAGCGCAGCAAACCGCCTGGCTTGGACTCGCGCTCGAAGACATGCACATCGTGACCCGCACGAGCCAACTGCTGCGCTGCCGCGAGACCGGCCGGACCGGATCCGATCACCGCGACCGACTTGCCTGTTTTGACCTCAGCCGGCTGTGGCCGGATCAGGCCCATCAGGTAAGCCTTGTCGGCGATCGCCTGTTCCACCGTCTTGATGGCAACCGGCGCGTCTTCGAGGTTCAGCGTGCAGGCTTCCTCACAAGGCGCCGGGCAGATGCGGCCAGTCCATTCCGGAAAATTGTTGGTGGAATGCAGGTTGCGGATCGCCCCTTCCCAGTCGCCACCGTAAACCAGATCGTTCCAATCCGGGATCTGGTTGTGAATGGGGCAGCCCGTTGGTCCGTGGCAGTAGGGAACGCCGCAATCCATGCAGCGCGCCGCCTGTTTTTCGATCTCCTTATCCGACATCGGCAGCGTAAATTCGCGGAAGTGCCGAACGCGATCGGCCGCAGGCTGGTACTTTGCCACCTGCCGGTCGATCTCAAGAAAACCTGTTACCTTACCCATCGTCGTACTCTCGTCAGTCGATCCGCCGAGGCGTGAAGAACGCCAGCAGATGGCTTGAAGGGAAAATTGTGCAGAAAAGCCGGGGAAGCGGCCGGGCGCGGCGGATTACTCCGCCGCAACCCCCATGCGCATGCGCTCCATTTCAACCAAGGCGCGGCGATATTCCACCGGCATGACCTTCCGGAACATCGGCCGGTAAGTCGCCCAATCGTCGAGGATCGCCCTCGCGCGCGTGGAACCCGTATAATGTGCATGGTTCGAGATCAGCTTCACCAGCCGTTCCTCGTCATGGCGGGTCATGTCGCCGGACACATCCACGCGACCTTTGTGCATGAGGTCGCCGCCATGGTGATGCAGCTTCTCGAGCATGTCGTCTTCTTCCGGAACCGGCTCCAGCTCGACCATCGCCATGTTGCAACGCTCGGCAAAATCGCCGGCTTCGTCCAGAACATAAGCCACGCCACCCGACATGCCTGCCGCGAAGTTGCGGCCGGTCTGGCCGATCACAACCACCAGACCGCCGGTCATATACTCGCAGCCATGGTCGCCTACGCCTTCAACAACCGCAATGGCGCCCGAGTTGCGCACGGCGAAACGCTCGCCCGCCACGCCGCGGAAGTAGCACTCGCCTTCGGTTGCACCGTAAAGCACGGTGTTGCCGACGATGATCGATTCTTCCGGCACGATATTGGTGTCTTCCGGTGGCCGGATCACGATCTTGCCGCCCGATAGGCCCTTGCCGACATAGTCGTTGCCGTCACCGATCAGATCGAAGGACACCCCGCGCGTCAGAAACGCGCCGAAGCTTTGGCCGGCGGTTCCGGTCAGCTTCACCTGGATCGTGTCTTCCTTCAAACCGCGATGACGGAAGCGCTTGGCGACCTCGCCCGACAGCATGGCGCCGGCCGAACGATCGACATTGTGGATCGCTTCCTCGATCACCACCGGCTCGCGGTCTTCAAGAGCAGGCATGGCCTTTTCAATCAAGCGGCGGTCCAGCACATCGTCGATCGGATGAACCTGGCGCTCGGTCCAGTAGGTCGCTTCCTTCGACGCATCCGGCTTGAAGAACATGTTGGTGAAGTCGAGACCCTTCGCCTTCCAGTGCTCGATCAGCTCTTCCTTGGCGAGCAGTTCGGACTGGCCGATGATATCGTCGATCTTGGTGTAGCCCATATCAGCGAGCAACTGCCGAACCTCTTCCGCCACATAGAAGAAGAAGTTGATGACGTGCTCCGGCGTGCCCTTGAAGCGCTTGCGCAGAACCGGGTCCTGCGTGGCAACACCCACCGGACAAGTGTTGAGGTGGCACTTGCGCATCATGATGCAGCCGGCCGCAATCAACGGCGCGGTTGAGAAGCCGAATTCGTCGGCACCAAGCAGTGCACCGATGACTACGTCGCGACCGCTGCGCAGACCACCGTCTACCTGCAGGGCAATACGCGAGCGCAGGCCGTTCAGCACAAGCGTCTGATGCGTTTCGGCCAAGCCCATTTCCCAAGGCGAGCCGGCATGTTTGATCGAGGTCAGCGGCGAGGCGCCCGTGCCGCCATCGAAACCGGACACGGTGATATGGTCGGCGCGCGCCTTGGCGACACCGGCCGCAACCGTGCCGACACCCACTTCCGACACCAGCTTCACCGACACATCGGCCGCCGGATTGACGTTCTTCAGGTCATAGATGAGCTGCGCCAGATCCTCGATCGAGTAGATGTCGTGATGCGGCGGCGGCGAAATCAGACCGACGCCCGGCGTCGAGTGACGGGTCTTGGCGATGGTGGCATCAACCTTGTGGCCGGGCAGCTGACCACCTTCGCCGGGCTTGGCGCCCTGCGCGACCTTGATCTGCATCATGTCGGAATTGACGAGATACTCCGCCGTCACGCCGAAACGACCCGAGGCGATCTGCTTGATGGCCGAACGCTCCGGATTGGCTGAGCCATCGAGCAGCGGCAGATAGCGATCCGGCTCCTCGCCGCCCTCGCCCGTATTCGACTTGCCGCCGATCGCGTTCATGGCGCGCGCCAGTGTCGAATGCGCTTCGCGGCTGATCGAGCCGAAGCTCATCGCGCCGGTGGAGAAACGCTTCACAATATCGGCGGCCGGCTCGACATCGTCGATCGAAATCGGAGCACGCCCTGTTTCACCGGCCGTGCGGATCTTGAACAAGCCGCGAATGGTCTGCGCACGCGAGGCCAGACTATCGACCTGCGCCGAATACTCCTTGTAGGTCTCCCAGGAGTTCTTGCGCACGGCATGTTGCAGCGTAGCGACCGCGTCAGGCGACCAGATATGGGCTTCGCCGCGCATGCGGTACATATACTCGCCGCCCACTTCGAGCGTGTTGCGCAGCACCGGATCGGCACCGAACGCGTCGGCATGGCGCCGCAGCGTTTCTTCCGCCACTTCTTCCAGTCCGACACCTTCAATCGTGGTTGCAGTGCCGGCAAAGAACTGGTGCACGAAGTCGCTCTTCAACCCGATGGCGTCGAAGATCTGCGCGCCGCAATAGGACTGGTAGGTCGAGATGCCCATCTTGGACATGACCTTGAGGAGCCCCTTGCCCACCGACTTGATGTAACGGGTGACCACCTCGCCGGCATCGACCTGCGGCGGGAACTCGCCCTTGGCATGCATGGCGAGCAGCGTGTCGAAAGCGAGGTATGGGTTGATCGCTTCCGCGCCGTAGCCTGCAAGACAGGCGAAGTGATGCACTTCGCGCGGCTCGCCGGTTTCCAGAACGATACCGACGGAGGTGCGCAGACCTTTGCGGATCAGGTGATGATGCACGGCAGCCGTTGCCAGCAACGCCGGAATGGCGATGCGGTCCGCCCCGATCTGGCGATCGGACAGAACGATAATGTTGTAGCCGCCAGCCACCGCAGCTTCGGCACGTTCGCACAAGCGATCCACCGCACCGCGCATGCCCGCAGCGCCTTCCTGCGCGGCATAGGTGAAGTCGATCGTCTTGGTGTCGAAGCGGTCTTCGGTGTGGCCGATGGAGCGGATCTTTTCGAGATCGCCATTGGTCAGGATCGGCTGGCGAACTTCCAGGCGCTTGCGGCGGGATGAGCCTTCGAGATCGAAGATGTTCGGCCGCGGTCCGATAAAGGACACGAGGCTCATCACCAGTTCTTCGCGGATTGGGTCGATCGGCGGATTGGTGACCTGCGCGAAGTTCTGCTTGAAATAGGTGTAAAGCAGCTTCGACTTGTCCGACATGGCCGAGATTGGCGTGTCGGTGCCCATCGAGCCGATGGCTTCCTGACCGGTGGTGGCCATCGGTGCCATCAGGATCTTGGTGTCTTCCTGCGTGTAACCGAAGGCCTGCTGGCGATCGAGCAGCGATACGTCCTTGCGCAGCGCACGTGGCTCGACTGGCTTCAGGTCTTCCAGGATGAGCTGCGTGTTCGACAGCCACTGCTTGTAAGGATTGGCGGTGGCGATCTCGGACTTGACCTCGTCATCTGAAACGATGCGCCCCTGTTCCAGGTCGATGAGGAGCATGCGGCCAGGCTGGAGGCGCCACTTCTTGATGACGTGCTTTTCGGCAACCGGCAGAACGCCGGCCTCGGAGGCCAGGATCACGCGGTCATCGTCGGTGACGAGATAGCGCGCCGGACGTAGACCGTTACGGTCGAGCGTCGCACCGATCTGCCGGCCGTCGGTGAAGCAGACGGCGGCTGGGCCATCCCACGGCTCCATGAGGGCTGCATGATACTCGTAGAACGCCTTGCGCTCCGCGCTCATCAACTTGTTGCCGGCCCAGGCTTCCGGGATCAGCATCATCATGGAATGAGCGAGGCTGTAGCCGCCCTGCGTCAGGAACTCGAGCGCATTGTCGAAGCAGGCCGTATCCGACTGGCCTTCATAGGAGATCGGCCAAAGCTTGGAGATGTCGTTGCCGAACAGCTCGGAATCCACTGATGCCTGGCGCGCCGCCATCCAGTTGACGTTGCCGCGCAACGTGTTGATCTCGCCGTTATGCGCGACCATGCGATAAGGATGCGCCAGCTTCCACGACGGGAAGGTGTTGGTCGAGAAGCGCTGGTGAACGAGGATCAGCGCGCTTTCGAAACGCGGGTCGTGCAGGTCCTTGTAATAGGCGCCGACCTGATAGGCCAGGAACATGCCCTTGTAGACGATCGTGCGCGCCGACAGCGACACGATATATGAACCGATATCCCGGTTGCCGTGCTCCTGATAGATGCGGCCGGAAATGACCTTGCGCAGGATATAAAGCCGGCGCTCATAGACTTCGTCGTCGATGCCGTCGGGACGGCCGAGAAAAACCTGGCGATGGAAGGGTTCGGACGCCGCGATATTGGGCGCCTTCGACAAGGACGAATTATCAACCGGAACATCGCGGAAGCCCAGCAGCGGAAGGCCTTCCGACTGCGCGACGTCGCGGATGATGTCTTCGATATGAGCGTGGGTCTCGGCATCGCGCGGCATGAAGATGTGGCCAACGGCATAATGCCCGGCCGACGGCAGCTCCACGCCTTGCGCAGCCATCTCCTCACGGAAAAAGCGATCAGGAATCTGCACCAGCACGCCAGCGCCATCGCCCATCAGCGGATCGGCACCGACCGCACCGCGATGCGTCAGGTTTTCCAGCATCTGAAGACCATCAAGCACGATCTGGTGCGACTTGACGTTCTTCATCTGCGCAATGAAGCCGACGCCGCAGGCATCATGCTCGCGGCCTGGATGATAGAGCCCTTGCGCTTTCGGCAGCCCTCCCGGCAGGGCGGCGGTTTTCGTGGCCGCAGTCCCGGCGAGGGTCTGCGTGACGCGAAGCGTGTCGTCCTTCATGGGTACTGCCTCCAGTTGTGTGATCCGGCTCTAGATCACAAGCGCGCAAGAAACCGGAACGGAAGACATAATGACCTCCGACCGGCAGGTTATGCAAGTTTCAGATAAGACAGCAATACTGTCCTATCTTCGTATGGCAGATTACATTCTTAGCGACAAGACCGAAACGCGACAAATTCGTCGCTGCAGCGCAACAAGACGAAAGGCGCAGAGGGTTCGCTGAAAGATTATTACTACGCGGGAGGTGCTGCTGAAAGTGTGTTTCGCTCGCCAAACTAGCGCTTGCGTCATGCCCCTCAAAGAGATCAAGGTCGTGCCGCTCGCCTCAGAGCCCTCTTTTCCAGACGTGACAGGACCTATGCATTTCGCTTCAGACAACTGGGCAGGCGCCCACCCCTCCATCGCGGAAAGCCTTGTGCGCCATGCCGGCGGCTTTGCGCAGGCTTATGGCACCAGCGAACTCGATCGCCGCGTCGAACAGCGATTCGCCGAGATCTTCGAGCGTGAATGCGAGGTCTTCTTTGTTGGAACGGGCACGGCAGCCAACGCGCTTTCGCTGACCGCCTTCAACAAGGCCGGCGGCGTGGCGTTCTGTCATCGCGAAGCGCATGTGATCGAAGATGAATGCGGTGCGCCCGAATTCTTTCTGGGCGGCTCGCGTCTTCATGGCGTCGATGGTCCTGACGGCAAGATCACGCCGGAGAACCTGCAAAGGGCGATCGCCCGCTTTCCCGCCGGCTTCGTGCATAGCGGCCGCCCGATGGGCGTGACGATCACGCAAGCCACCGAAATCGGCACCGTTCATTCGCTCGACGAACTGGATGCGATCAGCGCCGTGTGCCGCGAGCACGACCTGCCGCTTCACATGGATGGCGCGCGCTTCGCCAACGCCCTCGTCTCGCTGGATGTCTCGCCGGCCGAAATGACCTGGAAGCGCGGCGTGGACATGGTGTCCTTCGGTGGCACCAAGAACGGCTGCTGGTGCGCGGAAGCCATTATCATCTTCGGTGATCGCTTCACCGGCGAACTGCCTTACATCCGCAAACGCGGCGCGCAGCTGTTCTCCAAAACGCGCTTCATCGCCGCGCAATTCGAAGCCTATCTGCAGAACGATCTCTGGCTCGATCTGGCTCGCCACGCCAACACCATGACAGCAAATCTCGCGCAGGTTTTTGAGACCGCGCCGGGTGCCCGTCTCGGCTGGACACCGCAGGCCAATGAGATCTTCGCGATCCTCAGCGACACCAGCGCCGAGCGCCTGCGCTCCGCAGGGGCCGTGTTCGCCCAATGGAAGCTGCCGCGGGTGACCGATGCCGTGCTCGATGACGATGAACAGCTCTATCGTTTCGTCACCAGCTTCGCCACGCAGGAAGCCGACATCGAGCAGGTCCAGCGTCTTCTCAGCAATGCCTGAAACAAAAGCGGCGCCCGTGAGGGCGCCGCTTTTAGTCCGCTACGACTAACGAAAGATCAGGCAGCCTTGGCTTCGATCTGCTTCGAGCTGTTGGCAGCCGAAGTGATCTCGATCTTGCGAGGCTTCATCTCTTCCGGAACATTGCGCTTCAGATCGATGTGAAGCAAGCCGTTCTTCAGCGTGGCGCCGTTGACCTCGACGTGGTCAGCCAGCTGGAAGCGACGCTCGAAAGTGCGCGAAGCGATGCCGCGATACAGCAGCTCGACGCCTTCTTCCTTGTCGGCCTCGTTGCGCTCACCCTTTACGGTCAGCACGTTGCGATGAGCCTCGATCGTAATCTCCTGATCCGAGAAGCCCGCCACTGCCATGGAGATGCGGTAAGCATCCTGGCCCGTGCGTTCGATGTTGTAAGGGGGATAGCTGGTGCCCGCGTCCGGCTGATTGACCTGGTCGAGCATGCCGAACAAACGGTCAAAACCAACGGTGGAACGATAAAGCGGCGAAAAATCAAACTGACGCATGGGTCTGTTCTCCTGTGAGCAACATGGTTGTGCGTGTGACCGGATGCGGAACCCTATTTGGCGTTCCATCCTGTCAGCGGCCCCGATTTCGGCGACCGCAGGAGATAGGTGGTGAGGCCGTTTCGGCCTTTCAAGTGATTTCTGCGCGCTGCTTGCGATGATTTTCATCGGCAGAGCCATCAGCCCAATGAACCGAAAATGAACCTTGTTGTCCGGCCCGGTTCAGACGTCGATCGCTAAAGATGCACCCAACATCCCCAGACAGCGAGCAACAAGTTCGCTTTGAGGCAGGACCAGGTTGCAACGTCCCTTCCTCCTGGTTCAGCAGGCCGGAAGCATCGCAAGGTGCTTTCGGCCTTTTGCCGTTTAGCCCCTGTCCGATGAGCGGATCACGCAAACGCAAGACAAAAAAAAGCCGGATCGAAACGACCCGGCTGAGTTATTGGAGTGCCTAAAAAGGCTGACCTCCAGAGGGGAACACTCATGAGCGCTAATGGGAGGAGAACGCGCTCAAGAGATGACTGTCATATGAGCCATTGCTGCCTAATGTTCAAGCACCTCATTTTGCAATGCACCCATGCAGAAAGACAATAGCGTAGCACGCCGCCATGCCGATGAGCAGAAGCCGCTGAACAAACAGGCATTTAGCCGTTCTCAGTAGAAGGGTCGGATAGCTTTGGCAGCACGTATGGCGCCCGAACAGGCACCTGCTCAATGCTGCAGCGCACAACGCGAAAGAAGCCATTCACAGACTTGCTAAACGAGAGATTAGATCGACAGGGAGAAAGCAGTAGGCCCAGCGGGAGCCCTCAATAGGCCCAGCTGCGTGCTTTCGACAAAAGGAAGTCGCGGAAGACATGCAGCTTCACCTGCTGCTTCATGGCATCCGGATAGGCAAAGAAGGTGTCGTAGGTCGGCACCTCGGTATCCGTCATCAGCTGAACGAGACCGGTTTCCTTGCCAACCATGTAGTCCGGCAGCATTGCGATGCCCGCTCCACGCTGCACGGCGCGCTTGACCGAAAGGATGTCGTTGATCTGGAGCGTGGCCGGGCGACGGAAGCCTTCGGGCTTGCCGGCAGTCTCAAGCCAGTTCAGATGCGCAAGCTGGCTCGGCACCGGCTCGCCGAAGGTCACGATACGATGCTTGTCGAGATCGTCGATGCTTTCCGGCATGCCGTGCTTGGCCAGATAGTTCGGCGCGGCATAAAGATGGAAGTGCATGGTGAACAATCGGCGCTGGATCAGGTCCGGCTGCTGTGGCTGACGCAGGCGAATGGCGCAATCGGCATGGCGAAGCGTCAGATCCAGCTCTTCATTGGCCAGAATGATCTGCAGCTGAATTTCCGGATAAAGATCCAGAAACTCCTGAACGCGCTCCGTGAGCCAGGCGGCGCCAAGACCGACGGTCGTTGTCACGCGCAGGATGCCGGAAGGCTTGTCCTTTGTTTCGGTTAACTGGCTGCGGACGTTTTCGAGTTTCATCAGCACGTCATGCGCTGTCCGAAACAGGAGCTCGCCCTGCTCGGTCATGACGAGACCGCGGGCATGCCGATGGAAAAGCGGTACGCCGACATCCTGCTCGAGCGCGCTGACCTGCCGGGAGATGGCCGACTGCGACAAGCGGAGCTTTTCCGCCGCGTGGGTAAAGGATCCAGCCTCAGCGGCCGCGTGGAAAACCCGCAGCTTGTCCCAATCCAGTGCCATCGTTCCCCCTCGGCATCACTCCGGACGCCGTTGCAAACCTACTCCGCCGCTTCGCGGTGAACTTCCAGGCCGGCCAGATAGCGTTCGGCTTCCAGCGCGGCCATGCAGCCCATGCCCGCAGCCGTTACGGCCTGGCGATAGATGTCGTCCGTCACGTCGCCGGCCGCAAACACACCCGGGATCGACGTCGCAGTCGAATCGGGCGCGCTCCACAGATAGCCGTTCTGCTTCATCTTCAGCTTGCCTTGGAACAGTTCCGTGGCGGGAGCGTGACCGATGGCAACAAAGACGCCGTCCACCGGCATCTCCTTCACAGCGCCGGTATGCGCGTCCTTCAATCGAATACCGGTGACCGAAGGCGGCATCGGCTTCTTGGCCGGCTGGCCGACGATCTCGTCCACCACCGTGTTCCAGAGAACCGTCACATTGTCCTTCGCCATCAGGCGTTCACGCAGGATGCGCTCGGAGCGGAACTCGTTGCGACGATGCACGACCGTCACGTGGCGCGCCAGATTGGAAAGATACAGCGCTTCCTCGACCGCCGAATTGCCGCCGCCGATCACAACCACGTCCTTGTTGCGATAAAAGAAGCCGTCGCAGGTCGCACAAGCCGAAACACCGAAGCCCATGAAGGCCGTTTCGCTGGGCAGGCCGAGCCACTTGGCCTGCGCGCCGGTGGCGATCACCAGCGCATCACAGGTGTAGACCGTGCCGGAATCGCCCATCATGCGAAACGGACGGACATCGAGATCGACGGAAGTAATGAGGTCGTTGACCATGTCGGTGCCGACATGCTCCGCCTGCTTCATCATCTCGCCCATCAGCCAGGGACCCTGAACCGGATCGGCAAAGCCCGGATAGTTCTCGACCTCGGTGGTGATCATCAACTGACCGCCCTGCTGCATGCCGGCAATCAGCATCGGCTTCAGCATGGCGCGAGCGGCATAGATTGCGGCCGTGTAGCCGGCCGGGCCCGAACCGATGATCGCAACGGGTGCGTGGCGCGTGTTCATGAAAAGCCTCTTGGTGGCCGCACAAGTCTGCGACCTTCTCAACATCTTGTCGCGAAGATAGGACTTTGCGGCTACTGCTTGCAAGGCGAGCCCGTCGGTATCCCAAGCTCATTCGCGCGCAAACGCGCTGCCAGCTAGGCGTTGGCAGAAGTTTGGTTTATGCGAGGTAAGCTGCATCCCGCGATCTTCCACCCCGTCAGAACACCATCCGAGCCGCCATGACCTTGAAAGCCGATCTGGATGCCATCGACTGGAAGATCCTGCGTGAATTGCAGGATGATGGCCGTATGACCAATGTCGAACTGTCGCGCCGCGTCGGCATCTCCGCCCCGCCCTGCTTGCGGCGCGTGAAGCGACTGGAAGATCAAGGCATCATCCGTCAGTACCGTGCGCTGCTCGACAACGCCGCGCTTGGCATGACGGTGGTTGCCTTCGCACTCGTCGGCCTTAACCGTCAGTCTGATGCCGATCTCAAAGCCTTCTCCAAACTGGTTGAAGGCTGGCCGATCGTGCGCTCGGCCTGGATGGTGTCGGGCGAATCGGACTTCTTCCTGCATTGCGTCGCGGCCGATCTCGCGACCTTCCAGAGCTTCGTGATCGAGGTTCTGACCTCCGCGCCGAATGTCGATACGGTGCGAACCGCGCTCACCATTCGCCAGGTCAAGGATGAGGGCCGCGTCGCGATCGACCAAGCCATGCAGGACTTCTAGACCAGCAGATCCCGGACGCGCTGGCGAAAGCCGGCATCAATCGCCTCGTAGCGCCGACGAGCAGCCTCGCCCAACGAGCGCTTTTCGGCATCAGGCATCGCGATGATGCGCTCGATCGCAGCTTCAAGCGCGGTCGGATCGACATAGAAATTCGTGCCGAGATGACGCGGTTCACTGCGTTGATAGGGCACGAGCACGCCGCAGCTGGCATCGACATGCTCGTTCATCGGCGGCGCATCCGTGGTAACCACCACAGCCCCCACCGAAAGCCCCTCGATGAGATGATGCCCCCAGCCTTCGGCGCGCGACGGGCAAAGATGAACGCCACATCCGTTCTGCAGCACCTGCAAGGCCTTGTCGTCCATATAGCCGGAGATGAGGGTCACGTTCCTCGGCACGCCACCCGCTACATTCGCCTGCTTCTGAACGAGGTACAGTTCAGGCCATTCCGGGTGTTTTGCCCAGAGCGCAAGCACATCTTCCGTGCCTTTCAGCGTGCTGCCACCGGCCAGGTGAAAGAAGCGGCTGAAATCTTTTTCGACACCGGACATCCGGCGATCCGGTGAGGAAAAGCCGAGATAGCTGGTCGCCACGCCCTGCGCGCTGAACACCGCTTCGCCATGCCGTGTTTTCGCCAGCACCCGGCTTACCTGC
Source organism: Tianweitania aestuarii (assembly GCF_018457165.1). Classification (GTDB taxonomy): domain Bacteria; phylum Pseudomonadota; class Alphaproteobacteria; order Rhizobiales; family Rhizobiaceae; genus Tianweitania; species Tianweitania aestuarii. The sequence continues at coordinate 425,697 of NZ_JAFMNX010000002.1, forward strand.
CGCAGCCGTCCAACCTGGCGATGCGGGAAGCGCTCTTGATTGGGCACCAGCAAGGTTTCTTCCGAGGCAGCCCCGAACCAGCCGGGAAAGGCGCGTTCCAGATGGATGATCCGCTTGGCGCGCTTGGTACGCAGCAAACGCTGCCACCAGCTGCGTTGCTTGATTGTGGCGTATTCAGCCTGCCCGCCGGCTTGCTTGATCGCGTCCTGCAGGATTTCGGCGTCGCGGGTCAGACCATAGCTGTTCGATTTGCCGAGGATCAGCGTGGAAGGCAGGTTCTCACTCACGATGGCGCACCCCGCCACAGCCGCTCGTAAACGCCCTGGATCGCATCCGCCTCGCCGTCGAGCGGGAATGTCGCGCGCACATGCGCCAGCGCCTTCGATCCGTGAGCATCCGCCAGTGCAGGCTCGTCGAGATAGATCTGGATCGCGCGCTGCAAGGCGGCGCCATCGCCGGCCGGCGCCACGGCACCGGTCTCGCCGGGAACGATCATCTCGGCATAAGCACCGGCATCGCTCGCCACCACGGCAGCACCCGAAGCCATGGCTTCAAGCGGCGTCAAACCGAAGCCTTCATTGCGCGAGGGCGCGACATACAAGGAAACGCGCTGATACCAGAGCTTGATGTCCGGCACCTCGCCAAGAAAGCGGATGCGCTCGCTCAAGCCCGCAGCCGCAATCTGCGCCTTCAACCCCTCGGCGAAAGCGCGATTGTCGTCCGTCACCCGTCCGGTGATCACCGCCGTCCAGCCGGGACGGCTCGGCAGCAGCGCGATCATTGCGGCCACGAACAGGTCGGTGCCCTTCTGCTCGCGAACCCGTCCGAAGCAGCCGATCAGCCGCTGCCCGGCAAAGCCTGCCTCGGCAACGGCAGCGTCACGATCGGCCGCCGGCACAAAGGCGGCAAGGTCGACGCCGTGCCGGATCACCGTATGCGGCACATGAAGAAAGCTGCCGGACCGGGCGCTGGTTGCGATCACCGCATCCATGCGGCGGATCAGCCATTTGGTGAAGGGCTTGTGGTCGCGCTGGGCGGCCGAGGTGAAAACGAGCTTCACCGGCGCGCGCAAAACATCGCGCAGAAGGATGCCCCCGATCATCTCGACGTTGCGCCGGGCATGCCAGATGCGAAAAGGCCGCCCCTGCGGCCGCTTCAGGAGCCCGAAGACCTGGCTCCGCCGCATGCATGGCACGAAGTCGGGCAGGCCGGCGCCCAGACTTGCGATCGGGAAGCGTTGCGCCTGCAAAGGCAGAAGCTGGATGATCGTGCTGGTGACGCCCGACAGCCGCTTCTTGAAGTTGGGCGCCACAACAAGAAGGCGCGCGACATCAACGTCACGCGCCTTTTGAAGATGAATATGCCTGGTGTCAGCCAAAGCGAACGTCGGTGACCTCGTAGCCCCGTGCGCCGCCCGGAGCATTCACCTCGATCGTGTCACCGAGCTTCTTGCCGATCAGCGCACGCGCGATAGGCGAAGAAATCGAGATGCGGCCGAGCTTTACATCGGCTTCCTGGTCGCCGACGATCTGGTAGGTCTTCTTTTCTTCCGTGTCCTCGTCAACGAGTTCCACGGTCGCGCCGAACTTCACCGTGTCGCCCGTCAGCTTGGACACGTCGATGACCTCAGCGCGCGCGATCAGGTCTTCCAGCTCGTTCACGCGGCCCTCGTTCAGGCTCTGCGCTTCCTTGGCCGAATGATATTCGGCGTTTTCCGAAAGATCGCCATGCGCACGGGCTTCCGAGATCGCCTCGATGATACGCGGCCGCTCGTCCTGCTGCCGCCAGCGCAGCTCTTCCTTGAGCGCTTCGAAGCCGCCCCCGGTCATCGGAACCTTGTTCATCTCCAAAACCCTCCATACTCCGTGTTTTGTGTCCAACACGGTACTCGAAGCCTAAAATGAAAACGGCCCGATAGCACCATGGCTAGCGGACCCGCAGAATAGCGTTCTTAAACCTAATATAACCATCTGCCGGCCGGTTTCCACGTCTATTTGTGTGACGCGACAAACAGCCGGCTATCCGTGTGCTGGCAATACGAGGATTCTGCTCTGGCTCCTTCACGGCCATGATGGAATAGGGTAGCGCGGCGGCCATGACCCGCGTTCAAGCCAATCTCCTTCTTCTCCTCGCCGGTGCCATCTGGGGCATGGGCTTCGTTGCGCAGGCAACGGCGATGGACACGATCGGCCCGCTGCTCTTCGTGGGTCTGCGTTTCCTTGTAGCCACGCTTTGCGTTTTGCCTTTCGTCCTGCGCGAAAGTTCGAAAGCCGCCTTGCCGCTGAAGCGTACGCAGTGGCTTGCCTTTGTTTGGGTCGGCTTGATGCTGTTTGGCGCCATTACCGCGCAGCAGTTCGGGCTGCTCACCACCAGCGTGACGAACTCCGGCTTTCTGACCGGGCTCTACGTCGTGCTGACACCCATCCTCGGCGTGGTTCTGTTTCGCCAATTCCCGCATGTGGTGGTGTGGCCGGCAGCGCTTTGCGCTTTGACTGGCATATTCCTCCTGTCGGGTGGAACCTTGACCGGGCTTTCCACCGGCGACTGGCTGACGATCATCGGCGCCGCCTTCTGCTCGCTTCAGGTGATCTTCATTGCCCGCAGCGCTGCGCAAACCGGCCGCCCGATCACGTTGGCTGCAACGCAGTTTGCCGTGTGCGGAATCATCGGCACATCAGCTGCCCTTGTCTTCGAACCCATCTCAGTTCAAGCAATCAACGGCGCGGCCAAGGAGATCCTGTATGCCGGTATCTTCTCCGGCGGCCTTGCGTTCACCCTTCAGGTCGTCGGTCAGCGCTATACGACGGCGTCCCAGGCCGCCATTTTCCTGTCGTCCGAAGCCGTCTTCGCAGCCTTGTTCGGCGCGATCTTCCTGCATGAGCGCTTGCCCTCCGCAGCCCTTGGAGGATGCGCCTTGATCCTCGCTTCGATGCTGGTTGTGGAGATCGTGCCGGCAGTGTGGAGGCGAAAGGCTGCGCGCCTGACACCGTGAAGGCGGTGCGGCATGCCCGTTGCCGCAGCTTCACGATGCACCATCTAGGTGCAATGACATCATCTCTGCGGAACAACCTTCGCACTGCCATCCTGTTCGGCGTGGTTATGGCTGCCATGCCAAGCTTCGGTTTTGCTCAGACGCAGGATGAGCAGCCCGAGCTGCCGCGTACCATGCAGGCGCCGCAAGCCAATCCGGAAGAAGAACCGCCTTCGCAAACCGAACCGGCCGAGCAGCCGTCCTCCCCAAAGACCGAACAAGACCAGGAACTTCCCGCAAGCCCGCCCAAGCCGCAGGCCAATCCGGAAGAACCGGCAGCCGCGTCAGAAGACAAGGATGTGCCCGGCGAACCGCGCTCCAGCGACGAACCGGAACAACCACAAGCGCTGCCCGCTGCGCCACCAGAGCCGGAGACCCGGCCGGAAGATGCGCCGAAAACCGAAAAGCCGGACGATACCGCAAAGAAGGAAGAAGACGCCCCGGCCCAGAAGCGCGCCAACGGTCCACGACCGGAACAAGGCCCGCCTTTGCCGAAATCCCTCGTCGGCGCCGAACCTGAAAGTGAACGCGCCTGCCGCGCAGAACTGAAGACTCTCGGCGTCGTGTTCGAAGATCGCGGACCTGAGAGCGACGAAAATGGCTGCTCCATGCCCTACCCCGTTTCCGTCTCCAACTTCGGTGGCGGAATCAAGGTCGAGCCTGCTGTGGTGGCGAACTGTGCCGTGTCGCTGACCATGGCCAAGTTCCTGCAAACAAAGGTCAGGGAAGCCGCGAAGAAGCACCTTAAGACAGACGTCACGGCGATGGCGAACGGATCGGGCTATGTTTGCCGGCCGCGGCATGGAACGCAGAAACTATCCGAACATGCACTCGGCAACGCCATCGACATCATGAGCTTTACCTTCGCCGACGGCCGCTCGGTCGTGGTGGAGAAAACCACCGACAAGGCCGAAGCCGACTTCCTTGCCGAAGTTCGCGCCGCAGCCTGCGGCCCGTTCACCACCGTTCTGGGACCGGGATCGGACGCCGATCACGCCAACCATTTCCACCTTGATCTGGCCGATCGAAAACCCGGCGTGACCTTCTGCCAATAAGCAACATTGATTCAAACTTTCAACATAGTGAATCAATGGTTGCGATCCAACTGCTAAGTGTTTGATCTGAATACGATTGCCTCATTTCGGACACAGCCCTGAAGATCGATCCTGAGGCTTCCTTTACCCTTCGCTCATAGTCTCGGAACCCTCTTGCCAAGGGAAATCCGATGCCTGCCCGCCCCCTGAACCGCTCGCGCGCCTCGGCCGTCATGCGCCATGCAACACTGCTCACGGCAGCCTTTGCTCTGCTCGGGCTTTCCGCCTGCGGCAATCGCAGCGACACGAGCAGCGCCAGCACCAAAGCGACCGGCTTGCAGCGCCTCGTTCCGTCGAACCCGATGATGGTCGGTTATCCCCGCCTGAGCTTGCCGATGTCGAGCGCCGGCGCAGCTGGCATGCCGTCCGATGAAGTCGCGTGCCGGCGTGCCTTGAAGCGCATAGGCGCGACCTATCAGGATCTTGCCCCGATCAATGATGGCGGCTCCTGCCGCATCGATTACCCGATCAAGCTGATGGGCTTTTCCGGCAATATCGCCATGAAGCCAGCCGCAACGCTGTCGTGCGACATGGCTCTGGCCTTCGCCACCTGGACCAAGAAGGAGCTCGCACCCAGCGCCCGCTCGCGCTACTGGTCGGGCGTCAAGACGATCCACCAGGGATCGAGCTATTCCTGCCGCCGTATCGCGGGCACCACGGTTGCATCCGAACATTCCAAGGGCAACGCGCTCGATGTGATGCGTATCGAGCTGAAGAACGGCCGTGACATCAAGGTGCAGAAGCAGGGCCTGTTCGCCTTCCGTGCTCGCGGCCTCCTCAATACGGTGCGTGCTGATGGCTGCTCCTACTTCACCACCGTCCTCGGACCCGGCTACAATGCCGATCATGCCGACCATTTCCACTTCGACATCAAGAAGCGCAGGAACGGCTATCGCGCTTGCCGCTAATGGCCTGTGGAAGATTGGAAACCATCGGACTGCGAAACAGTTCTTGCAGGATTCCCACTTCGCATCGCAGCAGGTGTGGTGGTAAGGAACCTGCATGGTCTACATTGAAGTTCTGATTGTTCTCGTTCTTATCGTTGTCAACGGTTTGCTCGCCATGTCGGAGCTTGCCGTCGTTTCTTCCAGACCTGCACGACTGAAGTCCATGGCGGAACGCGGCTCCAGCGGAGCGGCGCGTGCCCTGAAGCTGGCTTCGGATCCCGGCCGCTTTCTGTCCAGCGTTCAGATTGGCATCACCCTCGTCGGCGTTCTGTCGGGCGCGTTTTCGGGCGCGACCCTTGGCCAGCGCCTGACGTCCGTTCTGGTTGAATCCGGTATGCCGAACGGCATTGCCGACGCTGTCGGCGTCGGCGTCGTGGTTGCAATCATCACCTATGGTTCGCTCATCATCGGCGAACTGGTCCCCAAGCAGATCGCCTTGCGCAACCCGGAAGCCGTTGCAGCGCGAGTCGCGCCGGGAATGACCATATTGGCGCTGATCGGCGCACCGATCGTCTGGTTCCTCGACATTTCCGGCAAGGCCGTTCTGCGTCTCCTTGGCCAAAAGGAAGAAGCGGAAGAAAAGGTCACGGACGAAGAGATCAAGACGATCATCGCCGAAGCCGAAGGTGCCGGCGTCATCGAAACCGACGAGCGCGCGATGATCGCAGGCGTGATGCGCCTGGCTGATCGTACGGTCCGCGGCATCATGACCCCGCGCACCGATGTCGACTGGATCAACATCCAGTCTGACCAGCAGACGATCCGCGACGCTCTGGTGGAAACCTCGCATTCGCGCCTACCAGCCGGCGACAACAGCGTCGATGACATGATCGGCGTCATCCAGACACGCGAGTTGCTGGCCGCGATCCTCACGGGCAAGTCGCTCGACATCAAGAGCTTCGTGCGTCAGGCGCCGATCGTGCATGACAATGCCGATGCGCTGGATGTCATCACCGTTCTGCGTGAAGCCGATGTGCCGATGGCCCTCGTTCATGACGAATACGGCCACTTCGAAGGTATCGTCACCCCCGCCGACATTCTCGAAGCCATTACCGGCATGTTCAAGTCCGACGCCGATGAAGGCCCTAGCCTTCTGCAGCGCGAAGACGGCTCCTGGCTGATCGCGGGCTATATGCCGGCTGACGAAATGGCCGACAGGCTGGGCATTCTGCTGCCGGAAAACCGTGATTATGAAACCGTCGCCGGCTTCATCCTGGCGCAGCTCTCCCATTTGCCTGCAACCGGCGAGACCTTGGAAGCCATGGGCTGGCGCTTCGAGGTGGTCGATCTCGACGGGCGCCGTATCGACAAGATCATCGCGTCGAAGCCGTTGGAAACCCACAGGGCAACAGTGGCCTGACTAAACGAAAAGGCTGCCTCGGCAGCCTTTTTTAGTTGGCGCTTACGCTTCTGCAGGTACCGGCGTTGGCTTGCCGTCCTTGTCGAGCGCAACCATGATCATTTCGGCATGCGTTACGCGCTCGCGCAGATCCGAAAGATAACGCTTCGCCCACGCCTCGACATGCAAGGTGATGGATGTGCGGCCGATCTTCACGATATCGGTCATGATCTCCAGCGTGTCGCCGATCTTCATCGGCTTGGCGAAAGACATTTCCCGCACCGCAGCCGTCACAACCCGGCCCTTCGCCCGTTCGGCAGCGCGGATGCCGCAGGCCAGATCCATCTGCGCCATGACCCAGCCGCCGAAGATGTCGCCAGCGGCATTGGCATCGGCCGGCATGGCGAGGGTGCGCAGTGTAAGTTGTCCGCGGGGCTGGTCCGACATGGCGATCTCCTGAGCTCTTGTTCAGAGCTATCCAGTCTTAAAGACAGAGGCAACGCATCCCCGTTTTCCCGTCGCATTTTTCACAAGCGATGCCGGAGCATTGCGTAACCGGCGGCTCGAATGCTGGCTAGGCTGACCTATCCGCAAAGGCCAGCCCGTCATGCAAACCTACGATTTCATCATTGTCGGTGCCGGCTCTGCTGGCTGCGTTGTCGCCGAAAAGCTGTCGGCCAGCGGCCGCTTTTCCGTACTGGTGCTGGAAGCGGGCGGCACGGACAAGCGCTTCTATGTCCAGATGCCGCTGGGCTACGGCAAGACCTTCTACGATCCAGCGGTCAACTGGAACTACCGCACCGAACCTGATCCAGGATTGGCCGGCAATGTGGATCATTGGCCGCGCGGCAAGCTGTTGGGCGGGTCGAGTTCGATCAATGCGATGGTCTGGATTCGCGGCGCGCGGGAGGATTATGACGACTGGGCGGCCGCCGGCAATCAAGGCTGGAGCTATGATGATCTTTTGCCGGCCTTCAAGGCGATCGAAGACAATCAGGCAGGCGCGGACGAATGGCGCGGGCAAGGTGGCCCGGTACATGTCACCGACAACATTCGCTTCGTACACCCCCTTACCCGCCGCTTCCTCCAAGCTGGCCAAGAGCTTGGCTTGCCTCACAATTCCGACTTCAACGGCATCAGCCAAGACGGCGTCGGCATCTACCAGCTGACCACCTACAAAGGCCGGCGCATGTCGGCGGCAAGGGCTTTTCTGTGGCCCGCACTGAAGCGGCGCAATGTCAGGCTGGAAACCGGAGCGCATGCCACGCGCGTTCTGTTCGAGGGTAGCCAAGCGGTCGGCATCGAGTACCGGCAGAACGGGCAGATGAAGACGGCGCGAGCGGGGCGTGAGGTGATCCTGTCCGGCGGCTCGATCAACACGCCGCAGCTGCTGCAGCTTTCGGGACTCGGACCAGCTAAGCTGCTTCAGAGCCTGAGCATTCCGGTTCTGCTCGACAACCCGAATGTGGGCGCCAACCTGCAGGATCATCTGGGGATCAACTACACATGGCGTGCCAAACAGAAGACGCTGAACCAGATCCTTAGGCCTTGGTGGGGCAAGGCTTTGGTGGGGAGCCAATACCTGTTCTTGCGACGCGGACCCTTGTCGATGAGCATGAACCAAGGCGGCGGTTTCTTCCGCACCGACCCTACCCATGCCAGGCCGAATATGCAGCTGTATTTCCAGGCTTTTTCGACCGTTCTGCCGAAGCCCGGCGAGCGGCCGATCCTGTCGCCTGATCCCTGGCCGGGTTTCTCTATCGGCCTGTCGAATTGTCGCCCTTCCAGCCGAGGCGAAATCATGATCCGATCAGCAGATCCCCTTGAACAACCACGCATTTCTCCCAACGCCTATTCCACGGATAATGACGTGGCGGAGATGCTGGAAGCGGTCAAGTTTCTGAGGAAGCTGGCGGCGACGTCGGCCTTTGCGGATGTGATTGCCGAGGAGGTTCTGCCAGGACCGTCGGTTCAGGATGATGACGCCTTGATCGACGACTTCCGACGCCGGTCCGGCACCGTATATCACCCGGTTTCGACCTGCCGTATGGGAGCAAACCGCGCTATTGCAGTCGTGGATTCCCGTTTGGCTGTCCATGATCTCGGCAATTTGCGCATCATAGACGCCTCGATCTTTCCTTCCAACATCACCGGCAACACGAATGCGGCTGCCATCCTGACGGGCTGGAAGGGTGCCGAGATGGTGCTTGAGGATCATTGCTAGGAGACGCTCATGAAGATCACCGATGTGAAGACCTGGGTGGTCGGCAATCCGCCGCCAGGTATCGGCGGCCGCTATTTTATCTTCGTTCGGCTGACCACCGATTGCGGGGTGCATGGTTATGGCGAGGCCTATTCGGCGAGCTTCGATCCGCATCTCACGGCAAAGATGATCGAGGATCTGGCAGACAGAATTTTTGTCGGACACGATCCCCACGACATCGAAGTGTTCTTCCGCCGCTCATACTCGGTCGGCTTCTCGCAACGGCCGGACCCGACCGTGATGGCCTGTTTTTCGGCGCTGGAGATTGCGTGCTGGGACATTATCGCCAAGGAGGCCGGCAAGCCGATCTACAAGTTGCTCGGCGGAAGAGTTCATGAGACGCTGCGATCCTACACTTATCTTTATCCGCAAACAGGCTCGGTCCATACCGAAGGCGGGTCGAGCTCCGGTCGCAATGTCTACAACGATCCAGATCTCGCCGCCGAATGCGCGCTTGACTATGTCGCGCAAGGCTTCGACGCGGTGAAACTGGATCCGGCAGGTCCTTATACCGTGCATGACGGGCATCAGCCGCGCTTGATCGACATCGATCTTTCGGCGCGCATGATGAAGGCGATCCGCGAAGCGGTTGGCAACAAGGCTGATATTCTGTTCGGCACGCATGGCCAGTTCACGGCATCCGGCGCACTGCGCATGGCGCGGGTAATCGAACCATATGATCCGCTATGGTTCGAGGAGCCCTGCCCGCCTGATATGCCGGAGGTGATGCGAGAGATCGCACGCGGCACGTCGATCCCGATTGCTGCGGGTGAGCGTCTGACGACGCGCTTCGAGTTCGCACGAGTGATCGAGCAACGAGCGGCCAGCATTCTGCAGCCCAATCTCGGGCGCTCAGGCGGCATTCTTGAAACCAAGAAGATCTCGGCAATGGCGGAAGCCTGGCACATCCAGATCGCACCGCATTGTTATTGCGGACCGATCGTCGGCGCGGCGAACATCCAGCTGGCGGTGACACTGCCAAACTTCCTCATCCTGGAATCGCTGAAGCAGTGGGACGGCTTTCATGCCAGCCTGCTCAAGCGCAAGATCGACTGGCAAGAGGGCCACGTCATTCCCTCCAGCGAACCGGGGCTCGGCGTTGAACTGGATGAAGCGGTTTGCGAGGCAAATCCTTGGACGGGCACGGGGCTGCACCTCGAGATGAAGCAGGAGCCTCTGTCGCGCTAGACTTGCCGTGCAGAGCCGAGACGCTGAAGAGCGACGTTCAAACCAGCTCCTGCGTAGCGATCAAGCTGCGGGAGCCGGGCGATCCACTTGCTCGACCGCAACCAGCAGATCCCTGACCGTTTCCTGCAACAGGCGTTTGCCGCCGGGATGCCAGCCAAGTGCCTTCAAACGCTCGGTCGCCATCGGATTGAAAGCCGTCGTGTCCGCCGCAGGTGGCAGGGGATGGGCGAGGCCGGTGGCTTCCTGCACGATGGCGAGAATGTCGCTGTTGTCCACCATCAGGTCAGACACGTTGAAGACTTTGCCTGAAACGTCGTCGATCGGCGCTTCAAGCAGAAGCTCCACGGCACGCGAAACATCACGGCCATGCACTTCGGTGCCGGCGCGCGGCTCGATCGGCGTTCCCGCGAGCCATGAGCGGATCATCGGCGTCCACTTGTCTTCACGACCAGCGGTAGCCGGACCGTAAACGCCTGTGACGCGCAGCGACGTGGTGCAAAAACGCGCATCGGCTAGCGCCTGCAAACGACGCTCTCCGGCGAGCTTCACCTCGCCATACAGTGTATCGGCATGCGGACGGGTGTCTTCGTCGAGGATCTTGCCCGGCGGCTGTGTGCCGTAAACCGCGCGTGTCGACAGGAAGATCGCGCGCGCAACGCCCGCCGACTTCGCAGCCTTGAACAGCGCTTCCGATCCATTGATGTTTCTGTTCTTGAAGCCTTCGGGATCAAGCCCCTCCCCGCCACGGAAACGGCCGGGCAGATGATCGAAGGCTGCATGAATGAAATTGCTTGCGCCATTGAAGGCCGGCGACCAGTCGACTTCGTCACCGAGGCTCGCGGTCATGAAGGCGACCGGCCCGACGAAATCGCCGCGATTGGGCGCATGCCGACCGATCACGCGCACATGATGGCCCGCCTCGATCAAACCATTGACGATAAAGCGGCCAACAAAGCCGGTGCCGCCGGAAACAACCGAGATCGGGAATGTCATTGCGCAGTCGTGTTCGAACTCGGATTTGGAAGCGTGTCGATGTCGGGAATGGCTGCGCCCGTGCGGAACGCCTGCCAGAGGTCGATGAGAGGTCTCAGCCGGTCCGCCTTGGGATGGTCGATCTCCCAGGGCTTCTCGTACTGAAAGTGCAACACGGAAATGGACTTCCAGTTCCACAGATCCGGCATGTTGAACCAGACATATTGCAACATGTTGTCGAATACCGGCAGTCCGTGCCAGTTCGGGAAGTAGGTTTCCAGAAACGTCTGATCCGTGCGACGCCAAAAGGCATCGGGCTCATCCAGACGTGAAAGCATGGCATCAAATGTCATGCTGGATGGTTTGGCGACAAACACGCCAGAATTCAGGCGGTGGAAGTCTCCGAGCCCTTCATAGACATTTGGTGCTGCAGAAAATTCCGGATAAGCGAACAAACGGTCGATCGACCGCAGCACAAGCGTGTCGGCATCAAGAAAAACCACCGTCTCATACTGCGTAAGCTGCCACAGCCGAAGCTTGGCGAAATTGTCGAGCGGCGTGTGAAAGCCGGGCTTGCGCCCTTTGGTGAAGGGCGCGTTGCCATGCAACCTTGCGCGCGCATGACGCTCGTTGAACGCGTCGGAGGTCGGCAGCAGCTCAGCCGAAATCAGCTTCGCGCCTTCGCGCTCGAGAGTTTCCAGATCATGGCTCGCAACGCCGCCAGTATGAAGCACGACGAGATCGGCTGATGTGCCTGTGCGCTTCAGGGAGCGCAGCAGGACAGTGGCACCGAGGGCATAATCCGCGTTGGTGACGAGGGTGACGAAGGCTTTGGGCATCAAAGTGAGATCAGGCGGCCGCCGTCAGCAGATCATGCGACAACTGCTTCTTGGCATCGAGCAATTCGATACCGACGATATGACCTTCCTTGTCGAAATCGAAAACGACGCCTGGCTTGACCTCTTCGCTTTCCATGACCTTGGAACCGGACAGCCGGATATAGGCCGCATTCGCATCAGCGTCGTAGCTCACCTTCATGCTCATTGCGGTCGCCTCGCCTTCCGATCGAAGAATGCGGTGAGTATACGGACCTCTCCAGCGCTTTCCAAGCAAACAACCCGCAAGATACGATCTCCGAACGCTCGGATCGCTTTGTACCTGCGCTCCACACCAGAGCCAGCCGGATCAGCAACAGTCCAGTCAGGATGTTCAATGGTTTCCGCCACCCATGAGCGATCGATTTCCCGCTCGCTTAGGGCTTCGGCGGCATGTCTGGTGTAAACCAGTGGCTTCACAGCCACCGGTTGTTCTCAGCTCACGCTCTTCAGCCGCTTGCCTTCCGGATCATGCTCCAGGGTTGGCGCGATGTCCTTGGTCCAGGCCGACACGGCCGGGATGCGGCTGCGGTCGACGCGGTAGGCGTATTTCTTGGCGACATCCATGACTTCGGACAGTAGACCTTCTTCCAGCGTGATCGGGTTGAGGCCGAGCGCGCGGAACTGGTCGTTCTTGACCACCAGATCGTTTTCGGCCGCTTCCTTGCGCGGGTTAGGCAGGTAGGCGACCATACCGCCGGCGATGCGGGCAACCATCTCGGCCAGATCGCGCACGCGGTGCGTTTCGGTCATCTGGTTGAAGATCTTGACCTTGTCGCCCTTCGCCGGCGGGTTGTTCAGAGCCAGTTCAATACAGCGCACGGAATCCTGAATGTGGATGAAGGCGCGGGTCTGGCCGCCGACGCCATGAACGGTGATCGGATAACCGATCGCTGCCTGGATCAGGAAGCGGTTCAAAACCGTGCCGTAGTCGCCGTCATAATCGAAGCGGTTGACGAGCTGGTCGTGGCGGCGCGTCTGGTCGGTGTTGGTACCCCAAACGATGCCCTGATGCAGATCGGTGATCCGCACGCTGTCATTCTTGGCGTAGAACTGGAACAGGAGCTGATCCAGCGTCTTGGTCATATGATAGATCGAGCCGGGATTGGTGGGGTACAGGATATCCTGCTTCACCGTTTCGCCCGTCATCGTCTCGATGCCGACCGGCAGATAACCTTCCGGAATAGCCGCGCCGATCGTGGAATAGCCGTACACGCCCATCGTGCCGAGATGCACGAGATGCGCATCGAGGCCGATCTCCACCATCGCGTTCAGCAGATTATGCGTGGCGTTGACGTTGTTGTTGACCGTGTAGTTCTTGTGCCGGTCCGACTTCATCGAATAAGGCGCGGCACGCTGTTCGGCGAAATGCACGATGGCGTCCGGCCGTTCGGCGGCCAGCCAGCTCTTCAGCACTTCATAATCGCGCGCGAGATCGATGAGATGGAAATGGATGCGACGGCCGGTTTCCTGATGCCAGATGCGCGTGCGCTCCTGGATCGAATCCATCGGGGTCAGCGACTGGACGCCGAGTTCGGTGTCGATCCAGCGACGGGACAGATTATCGACGATGTGGACGTCGTGCCCCTGATCGGAAAGGTGCAGCGAAGTAGGCCAGCCGACGAAACCATCACCACCCAGAACGGCAATCTTCATCGATTCGATCCTTGTCTCTCATCAAAACCGGCGTTCCCTTAGCCGGTTTTTGTGACAGGAACACGCCTGAAGCACCACTTTTACGAATCAACTCTGGGATACCCAGCGCTTTTCAGCAGCTTGGCGCGTTAGGCGGCGCCTTCATTGCGGACCATGACGCAACCAACGGCCGGAAGCTCTTTTCCTCTGCAGAGACTCCTCCCATATTACCGGCATGGCCAATTCCCCTTCCCGCAAAGCGCCTTCGGGTCCGAAGAAGCGCGGCAATCCGCTGACCGATTATCTTGATGCCTCCGAGCCGCTGCATCGCGGCCGGGCGCCAACAGACACGATCGATGCCGATGAAGGGCCGGTGGATGCCGCCGATGATGCGTCGCGCGACGGCTTCGGCGAAGCGCCGCAGATGGAACTGACCGGCGCGCCGTTGTCGGGCTCGATCGCTGACTGGGCGGAGCAGATCGAAAAGGAAGCGGAAGCCGCGGCGGCCAAGAAGCCGAAAGCGGTGAAGAAGGTGCCGGAACGGTCCGCCAGCGCCACCAAGTCATCGCGCGGAACGTCCATGGGCGGCGCGGCCACGCCGAAGGAGCGCGCGGCGGCGGGCCTTAACCCGGTTGCCGGCATGGATGTCAGCCTCGAAGACGCCGACAAGCTGAGCAGCTCGGGCGTGACCGCCACGGTTGCGGCCCTGTCGGCGCTGATCGAGAGTGGCAATCCGCTGCACAAGAACGGCGTTCTCTGGACCCCGCACCGCCCGACGCGACCGGAAAAGTCCGAAGGCGGCATCACCCTCAAGATGCAGACCGAGTTCAAGCCGTCGGGCGATCAGCCAACGGCCATCAAGGACCTGGTGGAAGGCGTGTCGAACCACGACCGCACGCAGGTACTGCTCGGCGTCACTGGTTCGGGCAAGACCTTCACCATGGCCAAGGTGATCGAGGAAACGCAGCGTCCGGCGCTGATCCTGGCGCCAAACAAGACGCTGGCGGCACAGCTCTACGGCGAGTTCAAGAAGTTTTTCCCCGAAAACGCGGTCGAGTATTTCGTTTCCTATTACGACTACTACCAGCCGGAAGCCTATGTGCCGCGCACCGACACCTTTATCGAAAAGGAGTCGTCAATCAACGAACAGATCGACCGCATGCGCCACTCCGCGACGCGCTCGCTGCTCGAACGCGACGATGTGGTGATCGTCGCGTCGGTGTCGTGCATCTACGGTATCGGCTCGGTCGAAACCTATACGGCGATGACGTTCCAGATGACGATCGGCGATCGCCTGGACCAGCGCCAGCTGCTCGCCGATCTCGTGGCGCAGCAATACAAACGGCAGGACATCAACTTCGTACGCGGCTCGTTCCGGGTGCGCGGCGACACGATCGAAATCTTCCCCGCCCACCTGGAAGACCAGGCCTGGCGCATCTCCCTTTTCGGCGACGAGATCGAGCAGATCACCGAATTCGATCCGCTCACCGGCAAAAAGACCGGCGACCTGAAGTCGGTGAAGATCTACGCCAACTCGCACTACGTGACGCCGCGCCCGACGCTGAACCAGGCTATTAAGTCGATCAAGGAAGAACTGCAGGGCCGTCTTGTCGAGCTGGAGCGTGCCGGGCGTTTGCTCGAGGCACAGCGGCTGGAACAGCGCACACGCTTCGACCTCGAAATGCTCGAAGCAACCGGCTCCTGCGCCGGCATTGAGAACTATTCGCGCTACCTTACCGGCCGCCGCCCCGGCGATCCGCCGCCGACGCTGTTCGAATATATTCCCGACAATGCGCTCGTCTTTATCGACGAAAGCCATGTCACCGTGCCGCAGATCGGCGGCATGTATCGCGGCGACTTTCGACGCAAGGCGACGCTGGCGGAATACGGCTTCCGCCTGCCTTCCTGCATGGACAACCGTCCGCTGCGCTTCGAGGAATGGGACGCGATGCGGCCGCTTTCGGTGGCCGTTTCCGCGACGCCCGGCGGCTGGGAAATGGACGAGTCCGGCGGCGTTTTCGCCGAGCAGGTCATCCGCCCCACCGGCCTGATTGACCCGCCGGTGGAAGTGCGTCCGGCAAAAGCGCAGGTCGACGATGTCTTGGGCGAAATCCGCGAAACCACGGCGGCAGGCTATCGTACGCTGTGTACCGTTCTCACCAAGCGCATGGCGGAAGACCTCACCGAATATCTGCACGAGCAAGGCGTGCGCGTGCGCTATATGCACTCCGACATCGACACGCTGGAGCGCATCGAGATCCTCAGGGATCTGCGTCTTGGCGCATTCGACGTGCTGGTGGGCATCAACCTGCTGCGCGAAGGTCTCGATATTCCCGAATGCGGCTTTGTGGCGATCCTGGATGCCGACAAGGAAGGCTTCCTGCGCTCCGAGACGTCACTGATCCAGACGATCGGCCGCGCGGCGCGTAACGTCGACGGCAAAGTCATTCTGTATGCCGACCAGATCACCGGCTCGATGCAGCGTGCGATGGAGGAAACCAGCCGCCGTCGCGAAAAGCAGCTGGCCTATAATGCCGAGCACGGCATCACGCCAGAAAGCGTGCGCTCCAACATTTCGGACATTCTCGATTCCGTTTACGAGCGCGACCATGTGCGCGCCGAGATCCCCGGCGCCAAGGAAAAGGGCGGCGCCAACAATCTCGTCGGCAACAATCTCAAGGCGCATCTCGATTATCTCGAAAAGGAAATGCGCAACGCCGCCGCCGATCTCGACTTTGAAAAGGCAGCGCGCATCCGCGACGAGGTCAAAAGGCTGCGCGAAGCCGAACTCGCCATTTCGGATGATCCGCTGGCGCGGCAGGTCGAGTATGAAAGCCCCGCGTCCGGCCGCGAGAAGGGCAAGCACAACAAGGGCCGCGCGCTGCATCGCACCGTGGACGAGGAAACGGGCAAGCCGCTGTTCGCCAAGCCCGACCTCGACAATATGGGTCCGGGCACGGACACGGCGACGCCGGCCGGTGCCGTGTCGCGCTCACTGTTCCGCAAGAACTCGCTCGACGAAATGACGGTCCGCCGCACGGAAAAGCCGGTTGAAGGCGCCAAGCCTGAGAAGCCCGCACCGAATGCTGCCGACGATGTGCGCCCGCTGATCCACGGTCGTGTCGGCGTCGGTTCCTATGAAGACCCTGCGGATGTCGCCAAGCAGAAGCGGCGCAAGTCCAAGACCGGGCGTCCGGGCCGGTGAGGATGCGCCTGCCGCTCGCGGTCGCTCTCGCTATCTTCGGAGCCGCCTTTCCCGCTTTGTCGCAGGTCAAGGCGACGGAGCAGGTGAAGACCTATGCTGTGTCCGGATCGACCGGTCCGGAACTCTACGAGTCCATCGGCCAGAATGGCCCGCGCATCGGTGGGATGGCGGTGACGGGCACGATCGCCCATACCAACTTTGACCTGAAATGGCGGCGCAACTATCAGCGCGAAGGCAATGGCTGCCGGCTCGTATCGGCCATTCCGTTTCTGACCATTACCTATACCGTGCCGAAAGCCAAAGGCGCGCTGCCGTCAGGCACAGCGCAACTCTGGAAGACCTTCAGCGCCGGAATTCTCGCGCATGAAAAGGTGCATGGCGACCAGATCAAGGCGATGGCGAACCGGATCTACAAGGAAACGGTCGGCTTCTTTCAGCCTAATGATCCGGAATGCCAGGCGATCCGGGAATCGATCCAGCCCCTGCTCGGCGCAGCCTCAAACGACCAGCGCCGCCAAGCCAGCGAATTTGATCGGGTGGAGATGAGCGATGGCGGCAATGTCCATCAGCTGATCCTCAACCTGGTAAACGGCGGACGGTGAGAACCGCTTATTCCTCTGGTTCGGTGGTGAACAACAAGGGATAGCCGGCGTTGCGGCCAGCATCGGTGGCGCGTGTCGCCTTCGTTTCGGCGACGTCCTTGGTAAACACCGCGACCACGCAAACACCCTTGCGATGCGCCGTCATCATGATCTGGTTGGCCGTATCGGCATTGACGCGAAACTCGGCCTTCAGCACGGCGGTCACGAACTCGCGCGGGGTGAAGTCGTCATTCACCAGAATGACCTTGTGCAGCTTGGGCCGCTCGGTTTTTGGCCGCACCTTGGTGACGGGCGATGTATCGATCTCGCTCATGGCCGATCAGCCTTTTCGATCTGGAACGAAAACACGGCAGCGCCGGCAAACAAGTGCCACAACAAACGGCCGCTCTTTCCTTGGTGATTGACAGGGCGCGCAAAAACGCGTCGTGCCTTTATTATAGGGGCTCTCAGTCTTTGCGCCAACAGCGGCGGGGCAAGCTCGTCTTGTTGCTGACTAGGGCAAGCCGAGCTCGGCACGCGATGGCGGCCAAGAGCCTTGCGGATCAAGCAACTACAAAGCGTGGCTCATCCAGTTCATCTGACATCCTGTCAAGAAACCCGGTATGATTTCAATCAAAGGTCGAACCCTTCCAAGTACTTATAGGCGGGCCCGCCTTTAGACTTTAGGTTGTACCTCTTGCCGGGCTTTTTCTTCCATGCGATAAATGCTGACGCTTAGGCATCTGCGGCTGGGGGTCCGGGAAGACCATCGTTCGCCGGCGATGACTATTTGGAAACTCGCAGGAATGCGGGAGGAAGACCGGCCGGAGGCAACACGGGCGGTTCGGTTAAAGCTTGGGACAAGGAGTTATCCCTCTATGGCGCAGACTGGTACTGTGAAGTTCTTCAACGCAACGAAGGGCTTCGGCTTCATTACACCCGACGATGGCGCCAAGGATGTGTTCGTGCACATTTCAGCCGTTGAACGTTCAGGCATGCACTCTCTGACCGACGGACAGAAGATCAGCTTCGAAGTCGAACCTGATCGCATGGGCAAGGGTCCGAAGGCGGTTAACCTGCGCCCTGCATGATGATCGGCTGAAGCCGTAATCGCGTGCAAAAAGGCGCGCGTTCCAAACCATCGGGTGCGGGGGACCTTCCCCGCGCTTGTTCGATCGTCGCTGACGATCACGCCGGGCGGAAGCTTTTTCTTGCCGAGGCGGCTGAAATCAGCCAACACTAAGGCGCGGTGCCGCCTTGAGCCTTGTGACGGATATTCCTGCTCGCGCCGGCGCTGACCGGGCGCATGCGTTCCGGCTGATCCACGGAACGAGGGAAGAACAGATGGCACAAAGCGGAACTGTTAAATTCTTCAACGCAGAAAAGGGCTTCGGCTTCATCACGCCGGATGACGGCGGCAAGGATGTCTTCGTCCACATTTCGGCCGTGCAATCGTCTGGCCTGCCGGATCTGCAGGATGGCCAGAAGGTTCATTTCGACACCGAGCCGGACAAGCGCGGCAAAGGCCCCAAGGCCGTCAATCTGACGATCGGCTGAACCATCTTCGCGGCGACTGCTGCGCTTGTTTTCGAGGAACCGGCCCATTCAGCGCGCGTTCAGGTGACGCGCGCTAGGGTGTGAACCAAGCTGGTGAGTTCCTCCAAGACCGGCGCAGGAGATATGAGATGAAGCGCTTCCTCAAGTCCTTTGTTTTGTCCGCGGCGGTCGCCGCAACCACCCTTTCCACCATCCCGCTCGCCCAGGCGCATGACAATTGGCGCTATCGCGATGGCTATCGTCATCACCGCCATGACGGTCGTGACGCAGCCGTTGCAGGCATTGCCGGTCTGGCAGTGGGTGCACTGGCCGGTGCCGCCCTGGCGCAGCCGCGCCAGCGCATCATCGTCGATGACGGCTATTACGCTCCGCCGCCACCGCGCCGCGTTTACGTTCAGCCGCGCTATGAGCAGCCTCGTTACGTGCAGTCGCGTCCACAGGTCGTTTACAGCGGCGGCTACAACATCGAGCCGTGGTCGCGTGACTGGTACCGTTACTGCTCGGACCGTTATCGCAGCTTCAACCCGTCGACCGGCACCTTTGTCGGCTATGACGGCGTGACCCGGTTCTGCGAAGCCAACTGATTTCACGAGACATCCAACAAGAAACGCCGCGGTTCCAGCCGCGGCGTTTTTCGTTTTCGAACCTGTTGCGTGTCAGCCAGCATCCGTCAGAAACTGATTGGTGCGGCGCTCTTCACCAAAGCGCCCGCCCGGACCATGGCCGCAGATGAAGCCGATCTCATCGCCCAACGGCAGCAGCTTGGTCTTGATCGACGCAATCAGCGCAGCGTGATCGCCGCCGGGCAGATCGGTGCGCCCGATCGAGCCATTGAACAGCACATCGCCAACATGCGCGAAAGCTGCGGCGCGATTAAAGAACACGACGTGCCCCGGCGCATGGCCCGGGCAATGCAGGACCTCGAACACGTGCTCGCCGAACCCCACCGTTTCGCCTTCGGTGAGGAAGCGATCCGGCGTGCAGTTGCGCACGCTGTCCGCAACCCCGAAGCGCTGCGCCTGCATTTCGATGTTCTGGAGCAAAGGCAGATCTGCTTCATGCGGGCCAATCAGCGGCACGCCGAGCAGCTCTTTCAGTTCCATCGCGCCGCCGGCATGGTCGATATGGCCGTGCGTGAGCCAAAGCGCCTCGACTTCGATGCCGTACTGCTCGAGCGCTTCCCTGATGCGCGGTACGTCCCCACCGGGATCGACCACGACGCCCTTTTTCGTTTCGGCATCGAACAGGATGGTGCAGTTCTGCTGAAATGCCGTGACCGGCACGATCGCCGCGTTGAGTTGGCCCATGCGTGATCTCCCTAGATGTTTGCACCCGGGCATAAGCTGCTTGCCGCGCGCAAACAAGTTTGCCTTCCACCACTCGCGTGAACCGCCCCCTTGCATCCCGCAAACGCAGAATGTAACACCATTACGTTATGTTACACCGTAACGAACTAATTGCCCTCAACTGCGAGAGTTTCATGAACCACCCCCTCGTCCGGCGCGCCGCCGCCCTCGCTCTATCATCAACGCTTCTGTTCACCGGCGCAGTCTTTGCAGCCGACAGCGGCTCTGCCTCCTCGAATGACCATGGCCACGAGCACGCCCAAGGCCACCACCATCATCCGCAAACCGAGGAAGAAAAGAAGATTTCCTCCGGCTATTTCGAGGATGATCAGGTCAAGGAGCGCCCATTATCCAATTGGGAAGGCCACTGGCAGTCGGTTTATCCCTATATGACCGACGGCACGCTCGACCCGGTGATGGAGAAGAAGGCCAAGACCGGCGACAAGACGGCTGCGGAATACAAGGCCTATTACGAAACCGGCTACAAAACCGATGTCGACTGGATCAGCATCGAAGGCAACGACGTCACCTTCTACAAGCAGCGCCAGCCGTCCAAGGCGACCTATGAGAGCGATGGGTTCGAGATCCTGACCTATGAAAAGGGCAATCGCGGCGTGCGCTACATCTTCAAGAAGACATCAGGTGACGATGCCGCGCCCGATTACTTCCAGTTCAGCGATCATACGATCGCTCCACGCAAGGCCGGTCACTTCCATCTTTATTTCGGAGATGATCGTGCCGCGCTTCTGGAGGAGGTCACGAACTGGCCGACCTATTATCCCTTCGCGATGAACAAGGATCAGATCGTCGAGGAAATGCTGGCGCACTAGGCAGCGCTGAGCCTTGAAACCAATGCGGCCTCCGACATCTGCCGGAGGCCGCATTGGTAATGATGATAATGCAGAGTGCCGCTTACTCGGCGGCGATCTGCTTCGGCGTCACTTCAGCCGTGTAATCGTTCATCAGCTGCTTGCTGATTTCGCCCGGCGTGAAGCGGAATTCGCCGATCTCGGAAACCGGGGTCACTTCCGCAGCCGTGCCGGTAAGGAAGCATTCGCTGAAGGTCGACAGCTCTTCCGGCTGAATGGCACGTTCGTTGACGGTCAGGCCGCGACGCTTGGCGAGCTCGATCACGGTCTGGCGCGTGATGCCGTTCAGGAAGCAATCCGCCAAGGGCGTATGCAGCTGGCCGTCCTTGACGAAGAACACGTTGGCACCGGTGGCTTCGGCAACCTGGCCGCGCCAGTCGAGCATCAGCGCATCGGCATAGCCCTTGGCTTCCGCGGCATGCTTCGACAGCGTGCAGATCATGTAAAGGCCGGCAGCCTTGGCACGCGACGGAGCGGTGCGCGGATCCGGACGGCGATATTCTGCCATGTCCAGACGGATGCCCTTCAGCTTCTGCTCGGGGTCGAAGTAAGACGGCCACTGCCAGATGGCGATGGCGCAGTTGATGCGGTTCTTCTGCGCCGAAACGCCCATCATCTCCGAGCCGCGCCAAGCGACTGGGCGCACATAAGCGTCGCTGAAGCCCTGCTTGCGCAAAAGCTCGCGGCAGGCTTCGTTGATCACCTGTTCCGAATAAGGAATGGTGAAGCCGAGGATCTCGGCAGAATCGTGCAAGCGCTTGGTATGCTCTTCCAGCTTGAAGATCTCGCCGCCATAAGCGCGTTCACCTTCGAAAACCGAGCTTGCATAATGCAGGCCATGCGTCAGGACGTGAACCTTGGCATCCGCCCACTTCACGAACTCACCGTTCATCCAGATAAAGCCATCCAGTTGGTCGAATGGGACCGATGCCATGGTAATCTCCCTAGGAGCGCTTGTTATAATTGACGAATCCCGTTTGTAGCGGGATCTTATCGCGTCCAGTCTGTGTAAAGGTGGGCAACGATGAGGCAATCAAGGATGTTGCGAGAAAAATGTTCTAAAGCTGTTTTTCGTTCGCGCATCATCGATTTACTGGCAGAAAATTACCACGGTTCAGGTTTATGTCAACAAGGCTGACATAAATTTCAGGAGCAAGTTACAGACAATGGCCGACACAAGCGCCCGCAGGATCAATCCCGACGAGGAGCCTGCACGAGCACCAGAGGCGCCCGAGATCGACTGGGATCTCATCGAACTGTTCTTTTTCGCCTATCGCGACTTCACCTCCGATCCCGATCACATGCTGGACGAGCTGGGTTTCGGCCGCGCGCATCACCGCGTCATGCACTTCATCAACCGCCGTCCGGGACTAACGGTCGCCGAGCTGCTGGACGTCCTGCAGATCACCAAGCAGAGCCTCGCCCGCGTGCTGAAGCAGCTGATCGACACCGGCCATGTCATGCAGGTGCAGGGTCCGCGCGATCGCCGGCAGCGCGAACTGCATCTAACGACGAAGGGCCGTGCATTGGCGTTGGCGCTGGCTGCGCCACAGTCCCGCCGTATCGGCCGCGCATTGGCTGACCTCAAGCCGGAGGACCGTTCAACGGTTGAACACTTCCTGAAGGAAATGGTGAATCGCGAATTCCGGCAGCAGGTGGATAATCTTGGGCAACACGAGCCTGAGTCGGCTGAGGAAAAACGATGACCGAACCCGCCTTCATCCCCGATGATGATGCGCCCCACATTCTCGTGGTGGACGACGACACGCGTATCCGCACGCTGTTGAAGAAGTTCCTGGGACAAAACGGCTTCCGCGTCACCATGGCCGCCAGCGCCACCGACGCACGCAAACTGCTCGCCGGCCTCGACTTCGATCTGATCATCCTCGATGTGATGATGCCCGGCGAAACCGGCGTCGAACTCACGCGCGCGCTTCGCGAAGAAAAGCAGGTGCCGATCCTGATGCTGACGGCTTTGTCGGAAACCGATAACCGCATCGAAGGCCTGGAAGCCGGCGCCGACGATTATCTGCCCAAGCCTTTCGATCCCCGCGAACTGCTCCTTCGCATCAGCAACATCCTGCGGCGCGGCGCACAGCCGACGACGCCCAAGGTCGAGCAGATCGTGTTCGGACCCTACACGTTCCAGATCGCCCGACGCGAGCTCAAGCGCGCCGGCGAACCGCTCAAGCTCACCGACCGCGAGCAGGACATCCTCGTCATGTTCGCCCAGCGCGCCGGTGAAACGATCCCGCGCCACGAGCTCGTCGGCAATGACACCGAAGTCGGCGAGCGCACCATCGACGTTCAGATCAACCGCCTGCGCCGCAAGATCGAACGCGACCCGTCCAACCCGGTCTGGCTGCAAACCGTTCGCGGTATTGGTTACAGACTGAGCGTGGAATGAGCGCACGCGGCTTTGTGCAACCGCAGCTGATGGGCTAGAACGGCGCCTGAGAAACCGAAAACGATCGGCGATGGCCTTCATCTTCCCTTTGAACAAGGACAGGTTGAAACTGCCCAAGCTGCAGATGCGCAAGCTACGTCTGTTGCCGGCCGAGCATCCCTTGTCGGTCCGGTGGCGGCGGTTCTGGCGGCAGGTTTCGCATATGATGCCGAAGCGCATCTATGCGCGCTCGCTCATCATCGTGATCGCGCCGATGATCTTGCTGCAGTCGGTGGTCGCCTTCGTGTTCATGGAGCGGCATTGGCAAACGGTGACCGTGCGCTTGTCGGAAGCCGTCGTGCGCGACATCGCCGCTATCATCGACATGACCGACACGATGACGGTGAACGGCGATTACAGCCAGATCGTGCGGATCGCGCAGGAACGGCTCGGCCTGCGCGTGGATATCCTGCCGCCCGATCCCCTACCCGCACCCGGTCCGAAACCGTTTTTCTCCATCCTCGACGAAGCGCTGTCGAGCGAGATCAACAAGCAGATCAACCGGCCCTTCTGGATCGACACGGTCGGCAACTCCAACATCGTGGAAATCCGGGTCCAACTCGCCGATGGCGTGCTGCGCGTGTTTGCCCGCCGCAATCAGGCCTATGCCTCGAACACCCACATCTTCCTGCTGTGGATGGTCGGCACATCGCTGGTGTTGATCACCATCGCCGTTCTGTTCCTGCGCAACCAGATGCGGCCGATCCTGGCGCTGGCGGAAGCGGCCGAAAGCTTCGGCAAAGGACGACCGAACCTCGAATACCGGCCGCGCGGCGCCGAGGAAGTGCGGCGCGCCGGCATGGCGTTTATCCAGATGCGCGAACGCATCGAGCGCCAGATCGAACAGCGCACGATGATGCTGACAGGCGTCAGCCACGATCTGCGCACCATCCTGACCCGCTTTCGGTTGCAATTGGCCTTGATGCCGCCGGTGGAGGAAAAGGAAGCGATGGACGAGGACATCGACGACATGCAGTCGATGATCGAAGGCTACATGGCATTCGCGCGCGGCGATGGCGCGGAAAGTGCCGGCGTGCTCGACCTTCAGACCTATTTCGACAAGCTCGGGGAAGAAGGGCGTTTGCGCGATCGTGCGCTGACCACCAAGCTGTCCGGCAGCCCGCTGGTGAAGGTGCGGCCGAACGACTTCCAGCGTCTTCTATCGAACCTGATCGGCAACGCCTTCCGCTATGCCAACAAGGTCGATGTGCAGGCCGTTCATACCAAGGGCTCTCTGATCGTCACCGTCGACGACGACGGTCCGGGCGTGCCGGAAGAGCGCCGCGACGACGTGTTCAAGCCCTTCTTCCGGCTGGACGAGGCGCGCAATCTCGACAAGTCCGGCACCGGGCTCGGCCTGTCGATCGCGCGCGACATTGCCCGCTCGCATGGTGGCGATGTTACGCTTGGTGACAGCCCGCTCGGCGGTCTGCGCGCGACAATCCGGGTGCCGGCCTGACGGTCACGGGTTGTTAAATCTCGCTGTGACTAACTTGCCTCGTCAGGCAAGGAGAACCGCATGCGATTGACGGGCAATGACGAAAACGAACCGCTGGTCGAAATGGTGTTCCGCAACGGGACACTCACCATTGTCGGTATTCTGCTGTCCTTTTCGCTGACCTTCGTCACGCAATGGGCGCATAACCCGATCCCCTGGCAGCTGGACGATCTGCCGACGCTCATCCTTCTGGGCGGGGGGATCATGCTGCAGTTCAGGGCGCTGATGATCCTTTTGCGCCATGATTGCCTGCGCCGAGCCGTTTATGACCGCGCCAGCTTCTCGTTCAAGATCGGCGTGGGCACGACCACCGCCGGCGTTTTGTCGGCCATCGTGATCGATCTGATCGAACTGATCGTCACAGGCTCAACGGCCGGTACCGCAGCCCCGATTTGAGATCAGGCGTCTAGAACAGCTTGCCGCCATTGGGCACGGCGCGTTCTACCGTGGTGAGAACGACCTCACCGTCGTCATCGGGCATGCCGAGCGTGAGAACTTCCGACATGAACTTGCCGATCTGGCGCGGCGGGAAGTTGACGACGGCCAGAACCTGGCGGCCGATCAGTTCTTCGGGCTCGTAGTGTTTGGTGATCTGCGCCGAGGACTTCTTGATCCCGATCGGATCGCCGAAGTCGACCGCGATCTTGATCGCGGGCTTGCGCGCTTCGGGATAGGGCTCGGCCGACACGATCGTGCCGACGCGGATATCGACCTTCTCGAAATCGCCGAAGGCAATCTCCGGCAAGCGCTCTTTGCCCGCAGACATCAGGCGTTGCCCGCCGTGTCGAAAAGAACGCCAGCCAGCGCATCCCTGGCCGAGCTGTTCGACCACACAACGAAGCTGAAGGCCTGATAATAGCATTCGCAGGCTTCAAGCGCGCTGGTGAGCAGCACCTCGACCTGCTGGATGTTTGGCTCGGCACCGCCGCACAAAAGCAGCGACTGGCGGAACATGATCGCGCCTTCCTGCTCCCACAGGTCGAAATGGCCGAACAGCAGCTGTTCGTTGATCAGCGACAGGAGGCGCAGCACTTCAAGCGTGCGCGCTTCCGGCACTTTCAGGTCGAAGGCGCAGGCCAGATGAAGAGCTTCGAAGTCCTCCATCCAGGAAAAGGAGACGTGATAATCGGTCCAGCTGCCGGCAACCGAGATCGCGATCTCGTCATCGCCCGTGCGCTCGAAAGCCCAATCATTGGTGTGCGCGACCGTTTCGATGACGTCGACCGGATGGGAGTCGCGCGCCAGGTCCGCTGTTTGCAGATTCATTGAACGTCCTGTTTCTCGGGATCGAGGCGCCGGGGCACCTCGCACAATCGGCTTACGCAACACGCAAAACGGTACGCTGGATGGGTCGAGAGAGGCTGCAACACTGCCACTATCCGACCGGTCACTTGAGCGAGGCTGGATGCGCCTGTCGAAACACTCCCACGCCGCCGCCTAACCTTCACTGCTGCTGACCCCGTTCCGAATCATGCAGCAGATTCAGTGTATTGATCGGGATCAGTGCCACCAGTCTGTTTTTGATTGCAGCTCAACTCAGGTGTGGAAACAAAAAAGAGGCCGCGTGCCCGCGACCTCTTAAGAGACTCTGCCGAAAGAACTTTCTGCAGCCGCGGGGTTGTGGACAACCCGCAGCCCTTCAAGCCCGATTAGCCGACGTTCGGCTCGGTGCCGAGCGTGACGGGATCGGAGTCGGCCGATTTGTCGGTCTCAGACGTCGAAGAAAGCTTAGCTTCGAGCGCGTCGAGTCGCGCCGACAGGGCTTCATTCTCGGCGCGCGCCTTGATCGCCATGTCGCGCATGGCCTCGAATTCCTCGCGCTTCACGATGTCCATGGAATTCAGCACGCGCTCAGCCTGGGCGCGAACGGCTGTTTCCACTTCGCGACGAACGCCCTGTGCAGCACCCGCCGCATCGGTCATCAGTTTGGCGAAATCGTCGAAGATGCGGTTCGGTCCGGTGGTGGTCATAACAGGATCTCCAGTCTGTTGTTCGAAGTAGGACCGGGTTCCGTTGATTGCAAGACTAATGCGCGCGCAGCGTGCTTGACCGCATCGCGGGGCCTCTGCATGGTCGCCCGCGAATCTGCGGAAAACCCTCCTGATGTTCTACAGCCTTTCGGCGCTTGCCTTCCCCAATATCGACCCGGTCGCCGTCCATCTCGGGCCGGTGCCCATCCACTGGTATGGCATCGGCTATGTCGTCAGCATCCTGTTGGGCTGGTGGGTTTCCAAGCGGCTGGTGAGCCAGGCAAATCTTTGGCGCAACGACACGCCGCCCATGAAGGGCGAGGATCTCGACGACTTCCTGATGTGGGCCGCCCTCGGCATCGTGCTCGGCGGACGGCTTGGTTACATCCTGTTCTACGATCTGCCCGTTTATCTGGCCGACCCCTCGCAGATCATTGCTGTCTGGCGCGGCGGCATGTCGTTCCATGGCGGCCTGCTCGGCGTTGTGATGGCCATGATCATCTTCACGCGCAAGCGCGGCATTCCCCTGTTCGGCTTGATCGACACAATGGCGGCCGTAGCCCCGATCGGCATCGGCATTGTGCGGGTCGCGAACTTCATCAACCAAGAGCTCTGGGGCAAACCGACCGATGTGCCATGGGCGGTGATCTTCCCCGCAGCCGGTCCCGAACCGCGCCATCCCAGCCAGCTCTACGAGGCCGCGCTGGAAGGCCTCGTCCTGTTCCTGGTGCTTTGGGTACTGGTCCATATGTTCCGCAAGTTGAAATCGCCCGGCTTCATCGGCGGCGCATTCATCACGGGCTACGGCATCAGCCGCATCATCGTGGAATTCTACCGCGTGCCGGACGCCCAGCTCGGCTACCAGCTCGGAACGGACTGGATCACGCGCGGTATGATCCTGTCGGTGCCGATGGTGCTGATTGGCGTGGTCGCGATGATCTGGGCAAGCCGCGCCTCCCGACAGACCGAAGTTTCGCGTCTGAAATGAGTGCGCTGACGGAGCGTCTGCGGGCGCTGATCGCTACCAATGGACCGATCTCGGTGTCCGACTACATGGCGATCTGCTTGTTCGATCCCGAGCACGGCTATTACACGACGCGCGAACCCTTCGGCCAAACGGGCGACTTCACCACCGCGCCCGAGATCAGCCAGATGTTCGGCGAGCTGATCGGCGCCTGGGCGTTTGCGACATGGCAGGCGCTCGGCGCGCCTTTGCCCGTAACGCTGGCCGAAATCGGCCCTGGACGCGGCACGCTGATGAAGGATGCCCTACGCACGCTCAACCGCCTACAGCCGGGTTTCATCGAACAAGCGACAATCACGCTGGTGGAAACCAGCCCACGCCTGCGTGCGGTGCAGCGCGAGACGCTTGCAAGCTTCAACACACCAATCAGCTGGCATGACGATGTCGCCCAGTTGCCGAAGCAGCCGCTGATCCTGATCGGCAACGAGCTGTTCGATGCGGTGCCGATCCGCCAATATGTGAAGCTTCAAAACCGCTGGCACGAGCGGCTGGTTGGGCTGGACGAACAGGATCAGCTGACCTTCATCGCCGGACCGGGCACGCCGGACGCTGCCCTTCTGCCAGCCGATGCCGAGCAAGCCCCCGATGGCGCGATCGTGGAACTCGCCCCGGCCCGCAGCGCCATCATGGCCGCCATTGCCCAACATCTCGCGACGCATGGCGGTGCGGGGCTCTTTCTCGATTACGGCTACCTCGTTCCAGCTGTCGGCGACACGCTGCAGGCGCTGCGCAAGCATGCCTTTGCCGATGTGCTGGCCAAGCCCGGCGAAGCCGATCTCACCGCCCATGTGGATTTCGCCGCGCTCGCCGGCGTCGCGCGATCCGCTGGACTGGAAGCGCATCTGACCACGCAGGGCGACTTCCTTCTGGCGCTCGGCCTGCTCCAGCGGGCCGGTCAGCTCGGCGCCTCCCTGGATGAAGCCGGGCAAAACGCTATCCGCGACGCGGTGGAGCGGCTAGCGGGACCGGATCAGATGGGCGACCTCTTCAAGGTTCTGGCTGTTACACCGCCCGGACTGTCGCCAGCCGGTTTCGCGCGCGAAAGGCCGAGTCCCACTTGAGGCGGCTGTTGATCTGGCTTGTCGGCGACCTCAACTTGTCGGATTGACTTGAAGCGTCCCCTGCCCCACGATTCCCGATAGCCCTGCTTCGCCCCGGAAAAAGCCGGCCACCCCTTCAATCATCCAAGCGATTTTTCATGATGCCAGTTGAAACCCAGCCGGAGCCGATCCGGTCTGTTCTGCTCGACGCAGCCTCAGGCGCAGCGATCCGCCATGGTTTCTTCACGCGCGTTGGCGGCGTGTCGGGCGGGATCTATGAGGGCCTGAACATCGGTCTTGGCTCAAACGACGACCAGGCCGCCGTGCGCGAGAATCGCTGCCGTGTGTCCGCCTGGTTTGATCGCGAAGGGGATGCGCTGGTCAGCCCGCACCAGATCCATTCGCCCGAAGCGGTGATCGTGGATCGCCCCTTCGAAGGGCCACGCCCGAAAGCTGATGCCGTGGTCACGTCCACGCCCGGCGTGCTGATTGCGATCGCCACGGCCGACTGCGGACCGATCCTTTATGCCGACAGCCAAGCCGGCGTGATCGGCGCGGCCCATGCCGGCTGGAAGGGCGCACTCACCGGAGTTTTGGAAGACACGATCATCAAGATGGAAAGTCTGGGTGCCAAGCGCGAGCGGATCACTGCCGTGCTCGGCCCTTCCATCAGCGCCGCCAATTACGAGGTCGGCCCCGAATTCGTTGCGCGTTTCGTGGATGCAGATCCGGAAAATGTCCGCTATTTCGGCGCTTCACCCAATCCGGGCCATGCCTTGTTTGATCTGAACACCTATACGGTGGATCGCCTTCACCGCGCAGGCGTTCAAGCGCAGGCACTTTATCGCTGCACCTATGCGGAAGAAGACTTGTTCTTCTCGTATAGGCGCACCACACATCGCGGCGAGCCCGATTACGGCCGCCAGATTTCCGCAATCATGCTGGAGGAACGTTGATGGCCCTTCATTTCGAAAAGAGCGAATATGATACGCGGCGCGACCGGCTCATTGCCGAAATGGCCACTGCCAAGATCGATGCGCTGCTGATCTTCGCACAGGAAAGCATGTACTGGCTGACGGGTTTCGACACGTTCGGCTACTGCTTCTTCCAGTGCCTGGTGCTGAAAGCCGATGGCTCGATGGTACTTCTGACGCGCTCGGCCGATCTGCGGCAGGCGCGCCATACGTCCACGATCGACAACATCACGCTCTGGACCGATCGCGCCGACGCCGATCCGACACTCGATCTGCGCAACCTTCTCAACGATCTCGACCTGCTTGGCGCGCAGATCGGCGTGGAATACGACACGCACGGCCTGACCGGCTTCAACGGTCGTCGGCTGGACGAGCAGTTGCAGACCTTCGGCAAGATCAAGGATGCGTCCGCCCTCGTTCCGCGCCTGCGGCAGGTGAAAAGCCCGGCCGAGATCGAAGCGGTCGAACGCGCCGCTTCGCTCAGCGACGATGCGCTTGATGCCGCCCTGCCCTTGATCAAGGCGGGTGCCGACGAAGGCGCGATCCTGGCCGCCATGCAAGGCGCGATCTTCACCGGTGGCGGCGATTATCCCGCCAACGAGTTCATCATCGGCTCTGGCGCCGACGCGCTTTTGTGCCGCTACAAGTCCGGCCGACGCACGCTCAGCCCCCAGGATCAGCTGACGCTCGAATGGGCCGGCGTGTTCCACCATTACCATGCGCCGATGATGCGCACGGTTCTGGTTGGCGAAGCGACGCCGCGCCATCAGGAACTGTTTGAAGCCGCCGAAGACGCCTTGCTGGCCGTCGAGGAAGCCATGCTGCCCGGCAACACCTTCGGCGATGTGTTCGACGCCCATGCCAAGGTGATGGAGGCGCATGAACTGTCCCGCCACCGCCTGAATGCCTGCGGCTATTCGGTGGGCGCGCGCTTCAGCCCGTCCTGGATGGACACGCCGATGTTCTATCAGGCGAATCCTGAGTTGATCGTGCCGGATATGACGCTGTTTGCCCACATGATCATCATGGATTCCGACACCAACACGGCCATGACGCTGGGGCGCACCTACCTCACCACCGACGCCGCACCCCGTTCGCTGTCGCGGCACGGGCTCGAGCTGATCGTCAGGAGCTAACACCGGCTTAACCATCTTGGACACGGACCCAGGCGGTCTTCCATCAGGAAGTGTTTAGGTAAGGACTCGTCCCATATCCTTCTCGCGACGGAAGGGGACCCATGGTCAACAGCCGAAACATAGCCGCACTGGGTCTGGTCTTCACCGCGATGGCCGGCTGCAGCATGTCGGATCATCCGATCCCGCCGCTCGATGTCGGTTCAAGCGGGTCGATCGCCAGCCTGAACGAACAGGACGGCGGATCCGATTACGCACGTGCCGAGACCTCGCCGCAGCGGCAGGCCGCTTATCCCGGCGAAGATCTTCCCGTCTCGCGCATGCGCCTTCCGCCTGCTCCCGTGGGCAGCGGGGGAAGCAACCGCTCCTTCCGCAGCGCGGATAATGGGCGCGACGTCGCTTATGCCGACACGAACGACCGGTCCTATGACGAGCGCAACCGTGGCGGTGCCCGCACGCTCGATGCGCAGGCAGCACAGCTTGATCCGCCGAGCGCCCCGGTTCGCGAACCCTTGGCACCCGTGCGCGCAACGGCACCTCTCGAACCCGCGCGCGACATTGCAGCCGTTCCATCCGGTCCTGCCCGTATTGCCCTGGCGGAAGTCAGCGGCGTCGGCGTCAATGCTGCGCAGCCGCTCGCCACGCGCTTCGGCAAGCAGGCCAGGGAGCATGGCCTCGCCTTTACTGCGGCCTCAGACACCACGGCCACGCATGTCATGAAGGGCTACTTCACCGTTGGCGAAGAAAACGGCCGCGCGGTGGTGAATTATGTCTGGGACATCAACGATCGGTCGGGCAAACGCCTCCACCGCATCCAGGGCAGCGAGCCCGGTGGTGGCGAGGGTGTGGGCTGGGACGGCGTGACGCCGGAAGCCATGCAAGCCATCGCCGATCACTCGATTGAAGAAACCGCACGCTTCGTCGGCGCACAAAATGGCTGATTGTTTCCCCGTGGAAACGCTTTTTTGGGATTAACCTTCGATAACAGGCCCGCGCCATCTTGCATTGCGCGCCTTGACCGGTAAAAGCCCCGTCATCCAACTCCGGCGGGGCCCGGTTGTAAGATCAAGGACTTGGCGATGAAGCTTTTTGCAGGCAACTCCAACAGGATCCTTGCCGAAGCGGTCGCCCGCTATCTCAACGTTCCCCTGGGCAAGGCCAGCGTTCGCCGCTTTGCGGACCAGGAAATCTTCGTCGAGATCCAGGAAAACGTGCGCGGCGAGGACGTCTTCGTTCTTCAGTCCACGTCCTATCCGACCAATGACCACCTGATGGAACTGCTGATCATGATCGACGCGTTCCGTCGTTCTTCGGCAAAGCGCATCACGGCGGTAATCCCTTACTTCGGCTATGCAAGACAGGACCGCCGCGCTTCGGGCCGCACACCCATCTCCGCCAAGCTGGTCGCCAACCTGATCACACAGGCCGGTGCCGACCGCGTTCTGACCATGGATCTCCATGCCGGTCAGATCCAGGGCTTCTTCGATATCCCGACCGACAACCTGTTTGCCGTGCCGGTCATGTCGCGCGACGTGAAGCAGACTTATGCTTCGTCGAAGCTCACCATCGTGTCGCCGGATGTCGGCGGCGTGGTGCGTGCCCGCGCGCTGGCCAAGCGCGTCGATGCCTCGCTCGCCATCGTCGACAAGCGCCGTGAGCGCGCAGGCGAATCGGAAGTCATGAACATCATCGGCGATGTCGAAGGCGCCGACTGCGTGCTTTACGACGACATTGTGGATTCCGGCGGCACACTGTGCAACGCAGCCGACGCGCTGCTCGCCAACGGCGCCAAGAGCGTCACGGCCTATATCACGCATGGCGTTCTTTCCGGTGGCGCGGTGGGCCGCATCACCGCATCCAAGCTGAAGGAACTGGTGATCACCGATTCCATCCAGCCGACCTCCAACGTCGAAGCCGCCCACAACATCCGCGTGCTCACCATCGCAGACCTGATCGGCGAAGCGATTTCGCGCACGGCAACCGAGGAAAGCGTGTCGAGCCTGTTCGACTGAGCACCTCCCCGTCTTCCCGACTGGACCAATGATTAACCGGCCCTCTGCGCTTGGTCGATCCGACCGAGACGGATAAAGCTGGCTTTTCGGCATCGTCGGGATCAGTGCGGCATGAGCCAGTCTCAAACAATCAGCTTGGCGAAAACCGCGCAAACCACGACCTTCAGCATACTTCTGGCGGTCAGCTTCTGCCATTTCCTGAACGACCTGATGCAGACGCTGCTGGCGTCGATCTACCCTCTGTTGAAGCGCGATTACGGCCTCGACTTCTGGCAGATCGGCCTGCTGACCATGGCCTTCCAGGTCACGGCGTCGCTGTTGCAGCCGTTGATCGGTCTTTACACCGACAAGCGCCCGCTTCCTTATTCGCTGCCGGTTGGCATGGCCTCGACGCTGGTCGGCCTGTTCATCCTCGCTTATGCCGGCAGCTACCTGTTCCTTCTGCTCGGCGCTTCCATGATCGGCCTCGGCTCGGCTATCTTCCATCCCGAATCCTCGCGCGTGGCGCGCATGGCCTCGGGCGGACGCTATGGATTGGCGCAGTCGGTGTTTCAGGTCGGCGGCAATTTCGGCTCGGCTGTCGGTCCGCTGCTTGCGGCCTTTATCGTCGTGCCGCGCGGACAAGGCAGCGTCGCCTGGTTTTCCGCAGCCGCTTTCATCGGCATGATCGTGCTGTGGCAGGTGAGCAGCTGGTATAGCAGCATGCATCGCGCCGCCGCCGGACGCGGGGCGCCTGTCTACACCCTGCCCTTCCCGCGCGGACGCACGCAATCCGCATTGATTGTCCTGGCGCTGCTCGTTTTCACCAAGAACATCTACAATGCGAGCTTCGCCAGCTATTACACCTTCTATGTCATCGAGCGCTTTCAGGTGACCGTGCAGGATGCGCAGCTGATGCTGTTCGTGTTTCTGGGCGCGGCAGCCGTCGGCACAGTGATCGGCGGCCCGATCGGCGATCGCTATGGCTCCAAGACCGTGATCTGGTTCTCCATCCTGGGCGTCCTGCCTTTTACGCTGACGCTCCCCTATGTCGGGCTGGAAGCGACCATCGTGCTGACGGGACTCATCGGCCTGATTCTGTCGTCGGCCTTTCCGGCCATCGTGGTCTTTGCGCAGGAACTGGTTCCCGGCCGCGTCGGCATGATCGCCGGCATCTTCTTCGGCTTTGCCTTCGGCATGGGCGGCATCGCGGCAGCCGTGCTCGGCACGATCGCAGACGCCAAGGGCATCACCTTCGTTTACCAGCTCTGCTCCTACCTGCCGCTGCTCGGCCTTTTGACGGTGTTTCTGCCCGACATGAAGGACGCACACGCGCACGCCAGTTGAGCGGGTTGGTTTCCTGCCCCGCTTGCAAGGAAAACACCCTTCCGCTATAGGGCGCTCACCCGCGTAGACACCCTTGGAGGCACCGCGGGGCGCAGGCGGCTGATCGCATCGGCCGCTTTCGACGTTTTCAGAACCCTGACGGTTCCGGGAACGCTCCACAACACAAAGGAAAAGCCATGAGCCACGAGACTTACGAGCTCAAGGCCGAGGCGCGCGAAAAGGTCGGTAAGGGGTCCGCCCGCGAGATTCGCCGCAACGGCAAAGTACCAGCAGTCATTTATGGCGAGAAGCAGCCTCCCCTGGCGATCGCTCTCTCCTACAAGGACATCTTCTACAAGATTCACGGCGGCGGCTTTAAGACCACCGTTGCGATCATCGATGTCGACGGCCAGAAGATCCGCGTCCTGCCGAAGGACTACCAGCTGGATCCGGTCCGAGACTTCCCGATGCATGTCGATTTCCTGCGCGTCGGCGAACATTCGACCGTGACGGTCAACGTTCCCGTTCACTTCCTGAACGAGACCCAGTCGCCCGGCATCAAGCGCGGCGGCGTGCTGAACATCGTTCGCCACGAGATCGAGCTGCAGGTTCCTGCAGACCAGATCCCGGATGCGATCGAGGTTGACCTCAAGGGTCTCAAGATCGGCGACATCATCCACATTTCCTCGGTCAAGCTGCCGAAGAGTGTCGAACTGACGATCACCGACCGCGACTTCACCATCGCCACCATCGCTGCTCCTGCCGTTCTGACTGCCGCTGAAGATGCCGGCATCACGGAAGAAGAAAGCGTTGCAGTGGAAGCCACCGAAGTCGAGGCAGATGCTGCCGACGCTGCGGATGGCGAAGCACAAGGCGAAACGAAGGAGTAATCCATCGTTTCCGGCGCGACGGGACACCCAGCCATGCTCATTTTCGCAGGCCTCGGAAATCCCGGCGCGCAATACCAGGACAACCGACACAATGTCGGCTTCATGGCGGCGGACGCAATTGCCCGCCGCCATTCCTTTTCGCCCTGGACGAAGAAGTTCCACGCCCTGATCTGCGAAGGCACGATCGGAGGGGAGAAGGTGCTGCTGATGAAGCCGCAGACCTTCATGAACAATTCCGGCCAAGCCATCGGCGAAGCGGCTCGCTTCTACAAGCTCGAGCCCGGCGACATCACCATCCTCTACGACGAACTCGACCTCGTTCAAGCCAAGCTGCGCGTTAAGATCGGCGGCGGCAACGGCGGCCACAACGGCATCCGCTCGGCTGATGCGCATCTGCCGAGCAAGGATTACCGCCGCGTGCGCATCGGCATCGGCCATCCCGGCGCCAAGGAACTGGTGCATAACTGGGTGCTCGGCAACTTCGCCAAGGCCGACCAGACATGGCTGGAGCCCCTGCTCGACGCCATTGCCGACAATGCCGACCTGCTCGCAAAGGGCGACGACAACGGCTTCATGAACAAGGTGGCGCTGGCGACACCCGGCGGCGCGCGCGAAGCCAAGCCCTACGCCAAGCCCGAGCCAGCCGAGCCGAAGGCTCAGCCCAAGAACCAGAGCCACATCCGCCAGGCGCGAACCCAGCAGCCGCAGATCAAGGTGCCGGAAAGCGGCCCCATGGCCGCCATGCTGAAAAGGCTGTTCAACAAGGACTGATCGGCCCTGCACGGGCGCGGCGCCTGCCCTATGTGTCCCCGACAACATCAGGGACCATCATGAACGACAAGCACGATCTGCACACGATGAAGGCTGTGCTCAAAGTCGTTTCGGATGCAGGCAGCGGCGATCAGGTGTCGCTTGAAGACGTCGTAAGGGAAATCGGCGACGGTGCGTTTGCGCCGCTTCTTCTGGTGCCAGCCCTCATTGCCGTGACCCCGGCAAGCGGCATTCCCGGACTATCCTCCGTCTGCGGCATCACGATCGCCATCATTGCCTTTCAGCTGGTTATCCGGCGCAAGCGACTGTGGCTGCCCCAGTTTCTCCTTAACCGCACAGTGTCGCGCACGAAGCTCGACCAGGCGCGTGATTGGCTGAACAAGCCCGCAGGCATCATCGACAGGCTGACAGCCAGGCGTTTGGCGTTTCTGGTGCGCTATCCGTTTTCCATTGTTCCAGCACTCATCTGCCTGATGATCGGGCTTGTCATGCCCATTCTGGAGTTCATCCCGTTTTCAGGCAGCGTTGCTGCCGGGGCGGTTTCCCTGTTTGCCCTGTCACTCGTTACCAAGGACGGGCTTCTGGCGATCCTCGGCTCGGCCCTGGTGATGACCGCCGGCTATTTTGTCTGGAGATGGCTGTTCTGACAGGTATGGCGCGCGAACGCCTCCCCAACCGGCAGAACCGTTCAAGGCTTGACGATAAGCGGCTTCGTCGCCCATTACCCCGTTCAATCTTTTCTATTCCACAGGACCATCTCCCATGGGTTTCAAATGCGGCATCGTTGGCCTGCCCAATGTCGGCAAGTCGACGCTTTTCAACGCCCTGACGCGCACCGCCGCCGCGCAGGCTGCAAACTATCCCTTCTGCACGATCGAGCCGAACACCGGTGAAGTCGCCGTGCCGGATCCGCGCCTGAAGGCGCTGGCTGCCGCCGGCAAGTCGAAGGAAATCATCCCGACCCGCATCTCCTTCGTGGACATCGCCGGCCTGGTGCGCGGCGCGTCGAAGGGCGAAGGCCTCGGCAACCAGTTCCTCGCCAACATCCGCGAAGTGGATGCGATCGTGCATGTGCTGCGCTGTTTCGAAGACGACGACATCACCCATGTCGAAGATCGCATCGACCCCGTGGCGGATGCCGACACGGTTGAAACCGAGCTGATGCTGTCGGATCTCGAAAGCCTCGAGCGCCGCATCGTACAGTTCCGCAAGCGCGCTTCAAGCAAGGACAAGGAAGCGCTCACCGTTCTTCCTGTGATGGAGGAAGCGCTCAAGCTTCTGACCGACGGCAAGCCCGTGCGCATGATGCTGAAAGGCATTGCGATCGAGGATCTGAAGATCCTGGAAGCGCTCAACCTCCTGACCTCCAAGCCCGTGCTGTATGTCTGCAACGTCGCAGAAGGCGATGCCGGCAGCGGCAATGCCCATACCAAAGCCGTGGAAACCATGGCCGAAGCCCAGGGCGCCGGCACCGTCGTGATCTCGGCGGCCATCGAAGCGGAAGTCTCCCAGCTGCCCGACGACGAAGCCAAGGAATATCTCGACGCGATGGGCCTGGAAGAGCCGGGCCTCGATCGTCTGATCCGCGCCGGCTACGAACTCCTCAGCCTGATCACCTATTTCACGGTCGGCCCGAAGGAAACCCGCGCCTGGACCGTTCACAAGGGCTCGAAGGCGCCGCAGGCCGCCGGCGTGATCCATACGGATTTCGAGCGTGGCTTCATCCGCGCCCAGACCATCGCCTATAATGACTTCGTGACGCTGGGCGGCGAAGTTCCCGCCAAGGAAGCCGGCAAGGCGCGGGACGAAGGCAAGGAATATGTCGTGCAGGACGGCGACGTTCTGCTGTTCCGCTTCAACACCTGAGCCGCGCATACGGGGAATGGCATGGTGGATGGCATGACAAACAAGCGCTGGGCCTTCGAGGACTTCATCGAAGGCGCCACCATCCCCCTCGGCGAAAAGCATGTCGAAGCCGCTGAGATCGTAGAATTCGCAAGAGAGTTCGACATGCAGCCGATGCATTTGGACGAGGAAGCCGGCAAAAACAGCATCCTCGGCGGTTTGTCGGCGTCCGGCTGGCACACCGTGTCCATGTTCATGCGGCTGATCTGCGATCATTTCCTGCTGGATTCGACTTCGCAGGGCGCGCCGGGCGTCGAATATCTGAAATGGAAGAAACCGGTTCTGGCCGGCGACACGATCCGCGGCGAAGCCACCGTCATGGCCGTGCGCCGCTCGGGATCACGCCCACAGCTCGGCTTCGTGACGTTCCGAAACAGCCTCTACAACCAGCGAAACGATCTCGTGCTGGAGTTCTCGAACACCGGCATGTTCCTGCTGCGCAATCCGGAGCTCGCGGCATGACCCTCGACGATTACTTCTCGATCGGTGTCACGCAAGACATCGGCAGCCATCTCCTCACGGCGAACGAAATCATCGCCTTCGCCAGGAAATTCGACCCGCAGCCGTTCCACATCAGCGAAGAAGGCGCCAAGGGCACCGTTTTCGGCGCCCTTTGCGCGTCCGGCTGGCACACCACCTCCCTGTGGATGCGCCACAACCTCCTTCATCTCACGCCGGTGGAATGGACGGGCACTGGCCCGAAGCCAGAGTTCGGCCCCTCGCCCGGCTTCCAGAACCTGCGCTGGCTGAAACCCGCTTACGCCGGCGACACGATCCGCTTTTCCCGCACCACCACCGGCCACCGCGCCCTTGCATCCCGCCCAGGCTGGCGCCTGCTATCAGGTCAAGGCGAAGCCTTCAACGGCGCAGGCGAAAAGATCATGAGCATGGATACGGCAGTGCTGGTGAAGGTCGCCTGAGATCAGCGGAAGCGCCATTACTGCGGCCAGCCACCTGAAGGCCAATGGCGCGCCGTGTGTATGACACGAAGGATGACGATCCTCTCTTCCCCCTCAACCGCATCCACTGCGTAGGCGATGACATAGGGCAGCCGCGCTACCGACTTTTCATAGGTGCCGACGACCCGCCCCGGACGCCCCGTCGCAACCGTGCCGAGACGATTACCCGCGGCTTCGATCGCCTCGATTAGTCTTTCGGCAGCGTGCGGATCATCTGCTGCGACATAGCGAAGGATCTCGAGCGTGTTATCGAGAGCCGTGCGCGACCAGACAACCGGTCTCATTCTCCGGCATCGTGCCCTTGCTTGGCTTTACCGAGAAGCTGGCGCATCTCGGCGATCGCCTGTTCGTGAGAAACAACGCGACCAGCCTTGGCATCGTCCAAAGCATACGCAACACCGTCGATGACTTGAAGCTCACGCTCGACATAGGCCGCAATGGCCTCACCGGCGAGAAAGGACTTACTGCGCCTCGTATGTGCGGCGATACGATCGAGCTTTTCCTTTGTCTCACTCGGAACTCGGATCGTCATCGTTTCGCTAGACGCCATAACTCACAATCCTTGTGCTCGGATGTACACAACCTAGCACAAGCCGCAAGAAGGCGGAAGCGGAACCCTTTGCCTCAATCAGACGTCGGAAGCCGCCGGATCGTGAACTCGATCACATCGTCGGGACGCTCGAACCAGCTTTCGATTTCCGTCCAGTAAGCCTGCTTGGGCCAGCGGTCGAACCATTCGCGTGCCTTTGCGCGCGCGTCGGTGCGTGGCAGGCGGAAGGTTTCGCGCAGGAAACCATCGCGGGCACGCGTGGCGTTCGTCTCACGCTCTTGAGCGAGACGAT
Source organism: Tianweitania aestuarii (assembly GCF_018457165.1). Lineage (GTDB taxonomy): Bacteria > Pseudomonadota > Alphaproteobacteria > Rhizobiales > Rhizobiaceae > Tianweitania > Tianweitania aestuarii. The sequence continues at coordinate 465,368 of NZ_JAFMNX010000002.1, forward strand.
GCTTCAGGCCGTCGAGCGGCGGGCGTACCGGCGGGCGCATGCGGAACTCCGTCATTCCACGAGAACGAGCCAACGATGTTAGCTTCAATAGATTAAGGACCTCACCCCGGCTTGACGAGTCATTTGTCGAACCGACGAAACGCAACGCTTGCCGGGTGGGAACAGCCGGGGTAGGTCATGCCACCCCCACCATTCGCAGGACCCCATGAACCGCGACAGCATTCCCGCCGGTTTGCCGGACGATATCGAAGACAAGAAAGCCACCGCGCGCGCGTGGTTCGAGCAGCTGCGCGACCGGATCTGCGCCGGCCTTGAGACCCTGGAAGACGAAGTCACCGGTCAGCACGCCTCCTGGGCGCCAGGCCGATTTGAAAAGAAGCCGTGGCAGCGTGACGAGGGTGCCGGCGGCGGCGGCGTCATGTCGATGATGAACGGCCGCGTGTTCGAAAAGGTCGGCGTCCACACATCCACCGTGCATGGCGAGTTCTCGCCGGAGTTCCGCAAGCAGATGCCCGGCGCCGACGAAGATCCGCGCTTCTGGGCCAGCGGCATTTCGCTGATCTGCCATCCCTGGAACCCCAACGTCCCGGCCGTGCACATGAACACGCGCATGGTGGTGACCTCGCGCCAGTGGTTCGGCGGCGGTGCGGACCTGACGCCGGTGCTGGAACGCCGCCGCACGCAGGAAGACCCGGACAGCCAGGCCTTCCACCGCGCCATGCAGTTCGCCTGCGACAAGCATGAAGCCGTGGCCGACTATCCCCGCCTGAAGGAATGGTGCGACGACTATTTCTACCTGCCGCACCGCAAGGAACATCGCGGCATCGGCGGCATCTTCTTCGACTACCTGCATTCCGAAGGCGAGACCGGCGGATGGGATGCCGATTTCCGCTTCGCGCAGGATGTCGGCCGCTCCTTCCTGATCGTCTACCAGCACATCGTGCGCAAGAACTTCAACGAGAACTGGACCGAAGCCGACCGCGAAGAACAGCTCATCCGCCGCGGCCGCTACGTCGAGTTCAACCTGCTCTACGATCGCGGCACGATCTTCGGACTGAAGACCGGCGGCAACATCGACGCGATCCTGTCCAGCATGCCGCCGGAAGTGAAGTGGCCCTGAATCGGTCTTGAAGTCACCAGCCCTGCCCTCATGTAAGAAAGACCGTCATTGCAAAGGAGGACAAGGCGATGAAGGAATTCCATTGCGGTTCGCTGGTGCCGGGCTGTTCCTGGCACACCAGGCATGAGGAAGAAGCCGAGGTAACGCGGCGTGCGGTCGAGCACATGCGCGAAACGCACGGCGAAACGACCATACGGGAATCGATGGTCGACGCGATCCGCTCCCGGATCGAACGCGTGCGAGACGCCGCTTAAGGCGCCTCGTTCAACACAGCGGCGCGCGCAAGCAGCGCGTCGCGATCAAGGATGAAATCGGAGGCGGACCATTCCGCCTCCAGCTGCTTAAGAAGCCGGCCGAGTTCGGGGCCAGCCGGCACACCTTGCGCCATCAGATCCGCGCCCGAGATCGGGAAGGTCGGGCTTTTCCAGTCTTCCGCGTGACGCAGCAGCGCGTCCAGATGCGCCACATCGCTGCCGGCAGATGACTGGCTGGCGATCTGAAGCTTCAGCCGATCCCTGATGCCCTCACCACTTCCGCCATGAATGCGACGGGCGAGCGCTTCCACCGTTTCCTCTTCCCCCGCAGGGCTCGAACCGGCCCATTCCTCCAGCCGCTTCGTTTCGGCCTTGGACAGCCGCAGGCGCTTGGACAGGCTGTCGATGCGCTCGCTCGTCGGCGGAATGATGCTTGCCAGCCTGAGCAGCGGATCGGCGTCCCAGCCCCTCGCCTGTTCGGCGGCAACGAGCCCGTGGATGGCGTCGATGCCCCACTTCTCGCTTTCGGGCAGAACGAGCGTCAGCACGCCGGTTGTGCGCATCCACAAAAGCGCACGGCTTGGATCGGGTGCAGCCAGCAACTTGCGCATCTCGGTCCAGACCCGTTCGGCCGATAATCCCGTGACGCCATCCTTCAGGCGCGCGCAGGATTTCAAGCCATCGGCATCCGGCCGGCCATGGCCGAACCAGGCAAAAAAGCGGAAGAAGCGAAGAATGCGCAGATAATCTTCGCGGATGCGCTGTTCGGGCTCGCCGATGAAGCGCAGCAGCCGCTTGTCGAGATCGGCCAAACCGCCAACGAGATCGATCACCGTGCCGTCGGCTTCGGCATAAAGCCCGTTGATCGTGAAATCGCGTCGCTCGGCGTCCTTTTGCCAGTCACGACCGAACGCGACCTTGGCATGACGCCCGTCGGTCTCGATGTCGCTGCGCAAGGTTGTGACTTCATAAGGCACGCCATCGGCGATCACCGTAATCGTGCCATGTTCGATGCCAGTGGGAATCGCGCGTAGACCTGCCGCCTCGACGCGGGCGATCGTCTCGTTGGGCAGAACCGTCGTGGCGATGTCGACATCGCCGGTTGTCCGGCCGATCAGCGCGTCGCGCACCGCACCGCCGGCGATCCGGGCTTCCTCGCCATCTGCCTTCAAGGCACTCATCAGGCGCTGCAGGCCCGTTTCTTCGAGAAAGGGCGCGCGGCCGGGAAGAATGGAGGTCAAGCGTAGAGCCTTTCGTAAAGCGTTCGGATGACGCCTGCGGTCACGCCCCAGATATAACGGTCGCCAAAAGGCATCTCGTAGAAGAAGCGCTCGCGCTCCTGCCAGATGCGGCTGCCGCGGGCGTGGTTGGCAGGGTCCATGAGAAAGGCGAGCGGCACTTCAAAGGCCGCATCCACCTCGTCGGGATTGAGAACAAGCTGAAAGCCCGGCTTGATGATGCCGAGCACAGGCGCGATGCGAAAACCGCTGCCGGTGGAATAATCGGGCAAACGGCCGAGCACTTCGATGCGACGGCGATCCAGTCCGATTTCTTCTTCCGTTTCGCGCAATGCCGCGTCTTCGGGCGAGGCATCTTCGGGATCGATACGACCGCCTGGAAACGCGATCTGTCCGGCATGATTGCGCAAACGCTCGGTTCGCTTGGTCAGGATCAGCGAAGCACCGTCGGGATAATCCACCGCCGCAATCATCACGGCGGCAGCGCGCAACTCCGGTTTCACGATCAGGCTGCGGAAATCCGGATTGAGCTGGTGGTCGCCGTAAAAATCGTCTTCCGGCGGCTCACGCTCGATGAAGGCGCGGCGGCGGAAATCCTGCGCGCTGAACACCACCGGCGCGTCCACAACGCTCATGCTTCGGCAACCAGCCGGTCGAGCTGGGCCATGGGCATGACCGGGAAGATCTCGCCCTTGGAGCGCAGAGCAAACATCGGCACGCCATCCACGTCGATCTCTTCGCCAAGCTCAGCCAGCTCATACATCACCGGCCGCGCCACCAGCGCTTCAAGACGGCCGCGCACGAGCAGATAAGGCTTCAAGCCACCGGTTTCCGGCTCATCGACGAAGCGCAGTGGATGCTCAGGGCCCGCCTCGACCACGTCGCCGACATTGGTGCGGAAGGTCAGCACGCGGTCGTTGCCCGCGCCGCTGGCGTTCACTTCCACGGCAATGAAGGGCGCATCCTCGACACGGATGCCGACCTTTTCCACCGGCGTGACGAGATAAGTCTTTCCGTCCTCGTCCTTGCGTAAAACACTGGAAAACAGCTGCACCAGCGGCATGCGGCCGATCGGCGTGCCGAGATAGAACCAGGTGCCATCGCGCTTGATCTCCATGTCGAGATCGCCGCAAAAGTCCGGGTTCCACTTGTCGACGGGTGGAAGCCCCTTGTTTGCTCGGGCGGCGCGGCTGATAAGCGCCTCCAATCCGGCAGGATCACCGGCTTGAGCAAGGCTTGCCGCAGCGTTATTCGATGGGTCTGTCATGAGTCACGAAATAGTCACTGTTGTTTTGCTTGTCAGGTCCTGTGACCCATTTAAGGTTGAACGGACGCGCTTCCAGCCCGTTCGCCAACGTTGCGCAAGAAGCGGACGATCGGACTGCCCGCCGCCAAACATGAAGGACGTCTCGGTATGAGCGTAATCACCAGCGATCTGGCAGCGAGCGAAGCCAAGCCCAGCGATGCGGATATGGTGGCTCAGGCCGAAGCGGCGCTGAAGGAAATCGCCGCCGTTCGTGAAGCGCTGAGCAAGGTTATCTTCGGCCAGGAAAGCGTGATCGAAAAGACCATCGTCGCCGTACTGGCGGGCGGTCACGCCCTGCTCGTCGGCGTTCCCGGTCTGGCGAAAACCAAGCTTGTCGTGACGCTCGGCCAGGTGCTCGGCCTCCAGTCGAACCGCATCCAGTTCACGCCCGATCTCATGCCGTCCGACATTCTCGGCTCCGAAGTGATGGAGCAGGACGAAACCGGTCGCCGCGCCTTCCGCTTCATTCCGGGCCCGATCTTCGCGCAGCTGCTGATGGCCGACGAGATCAACCGCGCCAGCCCGCGCACGCAGTCCGCCCTTCTGCAGTCGATGCAGGAATATCACGTGACCGTTGCCGGCCATCGCCATGACCTGCCAGCGCCCTTCCATGTGCTTGCGACGCAGAACCCGCTGGAACAGGAAGGCACCTATCCCCTGCCGGAAGCGCAGCTCGACCGCTTTCTGATGCAGATCGACATTCTTTATCCCGAACTCGAGGCCGAACGGCGCATCCTTACCGAAACGACCAGCGGCAGCGAGGCCGACGTCGCTGCCGTGCTCGATCCCCAGCGTTTGGCTGCGATCCAACATCTGGTGCGCCGCATGCCGGTTCCCGAAAGCGTGGTGGATGCCATTCTGACGCTGGTGCGCTCGGCGCGTCCGGGTCAGGGCAATGCCGAAACCGACAAACATGTCGCATGGGGTCCCGGCCCCCGCGCATCCCAGGCGCTGACGCTTTGCGCCCGCGCCCGCGCGCTTTACGATGGCCGTCTGGCCCCCTCGATTGACGATGTGCGCGCCTTGGCTGAACCCGTGCTGCAGCACCGCATGGCGCTTTCTTTCGCCGCCCGTGCCGAAGGCATGACCGTTCGCGACGTGGTCGCGAGGCTGACAAAGGCGATCTGATGGCGCGTATCGGCGAGGTTACTCCTCCCGTTGCAACACGCGAAGCGCTGGCCCGCGCCCGCTCGCGCGCATCCCTCGTGCCCGATCTTCTGGTTGAAGCGCGGCGCGTGGTGAACACCGTGATCTCGGGCTGGCACGGCCGCCGCCGGCGCGGTGTCGGCGAAAACTTTTGGCAGTTCCGCCCTTTCGTTGAAGGCGATGCCGTTGCCCGCATCGATTGGCGGCGCTCGGCGCGTGACGATCATACCTATGTCCGCGACCGCGAATGGGAGGCCGCGCACACCGTCTGGCTGTGGGCCGATCCCTCGCCTTCCATGCTCTACAAGTCCACCGTTGCCAGCGTTTCCAAGGAGTCACGAGCGCTGGTGCTGACGCTTGCGCTGGCCGAACTCCTGTCGCGCAGTGGCGAGCGCATCGGCTGGCCGGGTCTCACCGATCCGCTGTCCACCCGCAATGGCGCGGAACGACTGGCGGCGCGCCTCGCCCATGGCACACCCGCCGCGCAACCAGACTTCACCCAGATCCGGCGCTTTTCGGATGTCATCCTCGTGTCCGACTTTCTTGATGAGCCGCAGGACATCAAGGCCTGGCTTGATCCGCTGACCAAGCGTGGCGTGCGCGCGCATCTGATCGAAGTCGCGGACCCCGCCGAAGAAAGCTTTCCTTTTGCCGGCCGCACCGAATTCCAGGATCCCGAAACGGGCGAACGCCTGACGGCCGGCCGTGCCGAAACGCTCGCCGATGATTACCGCAACCAGTATCGCGCCCGACGCGAAGACCTGAGCGCCTGGGCCAAACGGCAAGGCTGGAGCTATACGGTCAACCACACCGATCGGCTGGCATCCGAAGCGCTGGTCACAATTCACATGGCGCTGTCGACCGAACCCGCATTCGGAGGCGCGCGCGCATGAGCTGGCTGCCGCTATCCTTTGGTGCGCCGATGGTTCTGGCCGGGCTGCTTGCTCTGCCCGTAATCTGGTGGCTGTTGCGCCTCACGCCACCCAAGCCGCAGACCGAGACCTTTCCGCCGCTGAGGATCCTGGCCAAGGTTTTGCGCAAGGAAGAGACGCCGCGCTCCAGCCCCTGGTGGCTGACCCTTCTGCGGCTTTTGATGGCAGCCCTCATCATTTTCGCGCTGGCCGATCCCGTGTTCAACCCGCGCGAGCGAATGACGGCGTCCGGTGATGCCGTGGCGATCGTGATGGACAATGGCTGGTCCACCGCGCCCGACTGGGACCGCCGCGTGGCCACCGCCGAACGCCTGATCACCGATGCGGGCGCGGCCGGAAAGCCGGTCGTTCTGGCGCTCACCGCCGAGCCGCCAAGCACCGAAATCGGCCCCTTCGAAGCGGAAGTCGCGCGCGATCATCTGCGCGCCGCCGCGCCCCGCCCCGTGCCGGTCGACCGTGCCGCCACCTTCGGCCGCGTGGCGCAAGCCGTGGCGCAGTTTTCCGCGCCGAGCATCGCCGTTCTGTCGGATGGGCTTGCAGCTGACGGCGACGAACAAGCCTTTGCCGACCTGCTCGGCGACAATCGCAGCGGCCTCGTTTGGGTGACGCCGGAGCGCGTCGCTTCGCTTGCACTGACCGCCGCCGACAACCAGGTCGATGCCTTCCGCGTCACCGCCATCCGCAGCCCCGGCGATCCCGCGCCGCGCAGCGTCACCGCCGGTGCCTTCGACGATCGCGGCCGGCGCATCGGCGATACCACCATCACCTTCGGTGCCGGCGAAACCGCCGCCAGCGGCGAACTGGCCGTGCCGTTCGAACTGCGCAACGATTTCGCTTCCGTGTCGATCGACGGCGAGCCGCAGGCTGGTGCCGTGCGCGTGCTCGACGAGAACGCCAAGCGCCGCCGCGTCGCGCTTCTGTCGCAGTCCGAAGCCGACCGGGCACAGCCACTTCTGTCGCCGCTGTTTTATATCCGCAAGGCGATGGAGCCCTTTGCCGATCTGGTGGAGCCGCAAAGTGCCGATCTCGCGCAGGCAATCCCCCAGCTTCTTGAACAGAAGCCCGCGATGATCGTGATGGCCGATGTCGGCGTCATTCCCGATGCAGCCCGCACCGCCCTCGTGGACTGGGTGCAAAAAGGCGGCACGCTGGTGCGCTTTGCAGGCTCGCGTCTGGCCGCTGCTGGACCGGATGAAGACCTTCTGCCCGTGCGGCTGCGCACCGGCGAACGCGCGCTGGGCGGCACCATGTCGTGGACCGAACCGCAGGCCGTGACCGAATTCCCCGCCGATGGCCCCTTCGCCGATCTCGCACCACCCGCCGAAGTCACCGTCACGCGCCAGGTGCTCGCCGAACCCTCGGCCGATATCGTCGATCACACCTGGGCGACGCTGGCCGATGGCACGCCGCTGGTCACGGGCGCGCGGCGCGGACAAGGAACGGTCGCGCTGTTTCATGTCACGCCGGAAGCAACCTGGTCGAACCTGCCGATCTCAGGCACATTCGTGGAAATGCTGCGCCGCGTTGTGCAGCTGTCGCGCAATCAGGGCCGTGTGGATGGCGGCGCGGAAGCCAACGCCGCCGGCCTGCCGCCTTATCGCATGATCGCGGCCGACGGCACGCTGGTGCCGCCGACGCCGGATGCGCGACCGTTGCCGGCAACCGCCGACGCACGCGTGACGATCGAAAATCCGCCTGGTCTTTATGGCGGCGAGGAAGGTGTCGTGGCGCATAATCTCCTGAAGGCAGATGCGACGCTCGCGCCGATCGTCAGGCCGCAAACCAATCTGCCGGTGACGGAAGCTTCCTATGCCTTCGATCAATCCCGCGATCTGCGCGGCGCACTCTTTGCCCTGGCGCTGCTCCTGATGGTGCTCGACACACTGGCCGTGCTCTGGATGGGCGGAGCCTTCGCCCGCAAACGCCGCCGCAGCGCGCCCGCCGTTTCCGCTGCGATGGCCTTGATCGCGCTCGGCCTCCTTTGGCAGCCGATGCCCGCTTATGCGCAGGACACGCAGCCGAATGATCAGGCGGCGATCGAGGCGATTTCCACCACCCGCATCGCTTATGTCATTACCGGCGATTCGTCCGTGGATGCCATCAGCCGCGCCGGCCTTCTGGGCCTATCCCGTTTTCTCACCGACAAGACCGCTCTCGAACCCGGCGAACCCGCAGGCGTCGACATCGCGACGGATGAACTCTCCTTTTATCCGCTGATCTACTGGCCTGTTGATCCCGACAGCGCGATGCCGAGCGAAGATGCCATTGCCCGTGTAGACGCCTACATGAAGCAGGGCGGCACGGTGCTGTTCGATACGCGCGACCAGTATTCGGCAGGTTTCGACGCCTCAACCACCACGCCGGCCACGCAGCGGCTGCGCGACATCTTGGCCGACCTCAACGTGCCGGCGCTGGAGCCGGTGCCGGAAGACCACGTTCTGACGAAGTCCTTCTTCATCGTCCCCCAATTCCCCGGCCGCTACACCGGCAGCCCGCTCTGGGTGGAAGCCTCCGCCGCTGCCGCCAATCCGGACGACCGTCCGGTGCGCACGGGCGATGGCGTGACACCGATCATGATCACCGGCAACGATCTGGCCGGTGCGTGGGCGATCGACGCCAATGGCGAGCCGATGCTGCCCACCGTTCCCGGCGATCCGATGCAGCGCGAATATGCCCTGCGCGGCGGCGCCAACATCATGATGTATATGCTGACCGGCAACTACAAGTCGGACCAGGTCCACGTACCGGTGCTGCTGGAGCGTCTGGGGCAATGAGGATCATCCTGCTATGACCTGGTCGCTCTCCTTCGAGCCGCTCCTGTCCTGGACCACGCTCGGCCTGCTCGCTATCCCCATGGCGCTGCTGGCCGTGCTCGCTTTGTGGCGTCGGCAGCGCGGCGCCCTGTTTCGCCTGGCAGCTCTGGCAGCCCTTGCCCTTGCCCTGGTGAACCCGGTTCTGCTCGACGAACTGCGCCAACCCCTGAAAAGCGTCGTCGCGCTCGTGGTGGATCGCAGCCAGAGCCAGGATATTCGCGATCGCACCGCCCAGACCGATGCAGCGCTCGCCGAGCTGAAAACCCGCCTCGCCCGCTTCGACCAGTTCGAGGTGCGCGAGATCGATGCCGGTCAGGCGGCTTCAGCGGAAGAACGCACGGACACCAAGCTGTTCGGCGCCCTCGACAGCGCCTTCCGAGACGTCCCGCCGTCACGCATTGCCGGCGCGATCATGGTGACCGACGGTCAGGTCCACGATGTGCCGGCCAACAACAATCCGGGCTTCGACGCACCCGTTCACGCGCTGATCACCGGCGAGGAGGGCGAGCGCGATCGCCGCATCCGGCTGGAAAACGCGCCGCGCTTCGGTCTGGTCGACAAGCCGCTTCCCATGACCTACCGCGTGCTCGACACTGCGGGCCAGGGTGACGCGGTCAATGTGCGCGTGTCGATCAACGGCAATCCGGTGGCAACCGAACGCGCCATCGTCGGCCAACCCGCCACCGTCCAAGTCACCATCCCGACTGCGGGGCGCAACATCGTTGAATTCTCCGTGGAAGGCGTTCAAGGCGAACTCACCACCACGAACAATCGCGCAGTCGCGCTGGTTGACGGCATCCGCGAAAACCTGCGCGTGCTTCTGGTGTCGGGCGAACCCCATGCCGGCGAACGCACATGGCGCAACCTCCTGAAGTCCGATGCCTCCGTCGATCTCGTGCATTTCACGATCCTGCGTCCGCCCGAGAAGCAGGACGGCACGCCGATCAACGAGCTGTCACTGATCGCCTTTCCTACACGCGAACTGTTTGTCGACAAGATCAACGACTTCGATTTGATCATCTTCGACCGCTACCAGCACCGTGATGTGCTGCCGATCCTGTATTACGACTACATCGCGGAATATGTGGAAAACGGCGGCGCGCTGCTGATCGCGGCGGGTCCGGAATATGCCGGCTATCAGTCGATCGCCAACACGCCGCTGATGTCGACCCTGCCCGCTCTGCCCTCCGGCGAAGTGATCGAGGAAGGCTTCTATCCGCGCCTCACCGATCTCGGCCAGCGCCATCCCGTGACGCGCGGTCTGGAAGGTTCGGCGCAGGAACCGCCGCGCTGGAGCCGCTGGTTCCGCCAGATCGGCGTCGACAGCGCGCAAGGCGAAGTGGTGATGAAGGGCGCAGGCGACCGTCCTCTGCTCGTTCTCGAACGAAAGGGCGAAGGTCGCGTCGGCATGTTCCTGTCCGATCAGGGTTGGCTGTGGGCGCGTGGCTATGAGGGCGGCGGCCCGCATGTTTCGCTGTATCGCCGCATCGCCCATTGGCTGATGAAAGAGCCGGAGCTCGAGGAAGAACGTCTGATCGCCGTTGGGCGCGGCATGGTGCTCAACGTCACCCGCCAGACCATGAGCGACGATCCTGGCCCGGCAAGCGTCATTTCTCCGACCGGCCAGCGGCTACAGATCCCGCTGACCTCCAACCAGCCCGGCCTGTTCACCGGCAGCCTGGAAACCGATGAGGTCGGTCTGTACCAGATCGCCAACGGCGACCTGACAGCACTCGCCCATGTCGGACCGCTGAATGCGCCGGAATTTGCCGATGTCGTGTCCACCACCGAGCGGCTTCAGCCGGTTGCGGATGAAACCGGCGGTAGCGTGCGGCGCTTGGAAGGCGGCGTCACGGGATTGAGCCTGCCCAACATCGTGCCGGTGCGCGCCAATGGCGAAACCAGCGGCCGCGACTGGATGGGCCTGCGCGTCACCGACGACAGCGTGCTGCAATCCGTCAGCCGCACGCCCTTGTTCGGCGGCTTCTTCGGCCTTGCTTTGCTGCTGATGGCGATCGGCGCGATGTGGTATCGCGAAGGGCGCTGAACCCTTCGCCTATAAGGCGCGCAAGTAGTAGCGCACGGTCTTCTCGCCGCCATGGATCGCCGCCTCGCCGACTTCCTGGAAGTCGAGCGCTGCATGGAACGCGTCCGACGCCGGGTTCGGCGGCTCGGCGTTCACCTCGCAGCAGATCCGGTCATGTCCAGCCGCCCTGGCGCGCGAAAACAGGTCCTCGTAAAGCAGCCGCGCCAACCCGCGTCCCCGGGCCTTCGGCGAGACAACAATGCGGTCCACATAGATGAAGCGCGGATAGCGCGCCTTGAACCACAGGAAGTTCGGGCTGGTGTAGGCCGCGTCCTGATCGAAGGCGAGCAGGAAAGCGTCGCCCGTCCCAACACGCACGGCATGGAACGCGCCGGCGATCATCGCCGCCAGCTCATCGGCCGAAAGAAGCGACAACTCCTGCGCATGATCGTTGTTGAGCGCGAGGATGGTTGCGTGACTCTCTTCGTCAACGCCTTGAATCAGATCATTCGACATGGAGCGCAACACCTTCAACCCGCAACGGAAAACTGACGCAGCGCCTCGCTGGACGTGATCGCGGCTGACACCGACAGGTTGAGGCTGCGTGCGCCAGGCATCATCGGAATGGTCAGCCGCGCATCGGCCAGCGCATGCACGCTATCCGGCACGCCAGCGGATTCGCGCCCGAACAAAATGATGTCACTGGGTTGAAAGGCGAACTGTGTGTAGGCCACAGCGCCCTTCGTCGTGAGCAAAAGCAGCCGCCGCCCTTCTTGCCTGCGCCACGCATCGAAGGCTTCGAAATCCGTATGCCGGCGCAGTGCGGCCATTTCCAGATAATCCATGCCGGCGCGCTTCAGGTTCTTGTCCGATATGTCGAAGCCGGTCGGCTCGATGATATCGACGGCAACGCCGAGACAGGCGCCGAGCCGCAGCACGGCACCGGTATTGCCGGGGATCTCAGGCTGATAAAGCGCGATGCGCAGATCACTCATGATGCATGTCCGTTAAAGCTGCGCCGCCGATAAGGACGGTGCTCTTGCCTCCCTGGCAAAAAGCGGTTCCCGTGACTGGCCGTTCGCGCGCAACTAGGCTATGAAGCGGCTGACATCAACGCGAACCAGAGGGGACCAGGATGGAAAACATGATCACTGTCAACATTCCACGCGCCCTTCCTCGACCATCGGGCGCCTGACGGCGGCTTCGCGACCTCTTCAAGATCTTCTTCAAGCAACGTCTCGAACTCCCGCCGGACCGTTCTCTTCGTTCCGTAGGTTTTCGCGATGTCTTTCTTCTTGTTCTCCGTCTTTTCCGGTCTTTGCCCGCCTTTCTCCTGACGTTCCGGTCGGGACGACGCATGCCCGGCCCTTTTCATTCCATCATGACCATTCGGCTTCCACGGAAGCCTGCGATCCTTTTTGATACGAGATGCCCCCATGTTCCGCTGGTTCGAATCCCGCCTGAACCCCTTTCCCGCCGAAGAGCCCGTCGAGCCTCCGAAGACGCTTGTCGGCTTTTGCCTCCATTACACCAAGGGCTCCTGGCCCTTCATCATTCTCGCCGCAATCCTGATGGCCGCGATCGCGCTGGCCGAAGTCTGGATGTTCGCCTTCCTCGGCAACATCGTGGACTGGCTGTCGGCGCAAAACCGCGAAACCTTCCTGCAGACCGAAGGCTGGAAGCTGATCGGCATGGGCGCGATCGTGCTGATCGCCTTGCCCGCGACCGTGGTGCTCAATTCGCTGATCAGCCAGCAGACGTTGATGGGCAACTATCCCATGCGCATCCGCTGGCAGGTCCATCGCTATCTCCTGAAGCAGTCGATGAGCTTCTATCAGGACGAGTTCGCCGGCCGCATCGCCACCAAGCTGATGCAGACCGCACTCGCCGTGCGTGAATGCGTCATCAAGCTGATCGACGTGTTGAACTACGTCATTGTCTATTTCCTGGGCGTGTTGTTCATCGTCGGCTCTGCCGATCTGCGCCTGGCAGCTCCGCTGGCCGTCTGGCTCGCGGCCTATGTCGGCCTCCTGTTCTTCTTCGTTCCGCGCCTGGGCAAGGTCGCGGCCGAACAGGCCGATGCGCGCTCGCTGATGACCGGGCGCGTGGTCGACAGCTACACCAATATCCAGACCGTCAAGCTGTTCAGCCACGCCAAGCGCGAGTCGTCTTATGCCCGCGAAGGCATGAGCGATTTCCTTGGAACCGTGTACCGCTCGATGCGGCTGGTGACCGGCCTTTACGGCTCGCTCTACATCATCAACGCGCTGCTTCTGGCCTCCGTCGCCGGCATCGCGCTGTGGCTGTGGCTGGGCGATCTCGTGTCGATCGGCGCCGTTGCCGTGGCGCTCGGCCTCGTGCTGCGCCTTTGGGGCATGTCGCAATGGATCATGTGGGAAGTCTCCGCGCTGTTCGAGAACATCGGCACGGTGCAGGACGGCATCAAATCCATTTCCATGCCGCGTCTGGTGGAAGACAAGCCCGGCGCCAAGCCTCTTGCCGTCACCAAAGGCGAGATCAGCTTCGATCGCGTCGGCTTCCATTACGGCAAGGGCGCAGGCATCATCGGTGACCTGTCGCTGACGATCCGTCCGGGCGAAAAGGTCGGCGTGGTCGGCCGCTCGGGCGCCGGTAAGTCGACGCTGGTGAACCTGCTTCTGCGCTTCTACGACGTGGAAAGCGGCCGCATCCTGATCGACGGTCAGGACATCGCCGATGTTCAGCAGGACAGTCTGCGCGCCATGATCGGCATGGTCACGCAGGACACCTCGCTTCTGCATCGCTCGGTGCGCGACAACATCCTCTATGGCCGCCCCGATGCCGATGATGCGATGGTGGCAAAGGCTGCCGAACGCGCCTCCGCCGAGACCTTCATTGCTTCCCTGCGCGATCACGTCGGGCGTACCGGCTATGACGCTCATGTCGGCGATCGCGGTGTCAAACTGTCCGGCGGCCAACGCCAGCGCATCGCCATTGCCCGTGTCATGCTCAAGGATGCGCCGATCCTGATCCTTGATGAAGCCACCTCAGCGTTGGACTCGGAGGTCGAGGCGGCCATCCAGGAGAACCTTTATCGCCTGATGGAAGGCAAGACGGTGATCGCCATCGCGCACCGCCTGTCCACCATCGCGGCCATGGATCGCCTGATCGTCATGGATCGCGGCCGGGTGATCGAGGAAGGCACGCATGATGCGCTGGTGGCGCAGGGCGGGCTCTATGCCCAGCTTTGGCAGCGCCAGTCCGGCGGCTTCCTCCTGCAGGAAGAAGCCGAGACGATTGCGGCGCAGGCCGAGCGTCCTCGCGATATGGCAGCAGAATAAGAGGGTGCGGGGTGTCCGTTGTGCCTGGCGAACACTATCTTGAGCCTGTGCAAAACACCCCCACCCCTTCCGCTGATCGCGCATCCCTGAGCGAACGCGCCTGGCAGCGTGCCGAGAACGTCATCGATCCGTTCGGCGATACGCCGCGCGAAGTGCTGCCGCGCGACGCCTGGGCGTTCATTCTGTTCTTCGCCAAACAGGCGAAGGCGCCCTTCATCCTGCTTCTGATCGCCGGCGGTTTGTCGGGCGCCGTGGATGCCGCGCTCTATTGGTCGGTCGGCTGGCTCATCGACATTCTCGACACTGCCAATCCCACGACCCTGGTGTCCGATTACTGGCCGCAGCTCATGGTGTTTCTCGTGCTCGTCCTGTTCGTGCGCGCCGTGATCATGATCGGCAATGCCGTGGTCGAGCAGCAGGTCGTGGTGCCGAACTTCTACCAGCTGGTGCGCTGGCAGGCGTTCCGACGCGTGATCGACCAACCCTACGAGTTCTACCAGAACGATTTCGCCGGCCGCATCGCTACCAAGATCCTGCAGGGCGGCGAAGCCACGGGCGATTTCATCACCTCGTCGCTCCAGACCATGTGGAGCTTCATCACCTTCCTGATCCTGGCCGCCACGATCCTGTCGACCCTCGATCCGCTCATGGCGGTCGTTCTGGCGATCTGGCTCGCGAGTTACCTCGCCGCCGCCTGGTATCTCCTGCCACCGCTGCGCGCGGCCGGCCGCAAGACCGCGGACGAGCGCTCCCTCGTCAACGGTCGTCTGGTGGATGCCTTCACCAACATCATGGCCGTGAAGCTGTTCGACAGCGGTGGGCGCGAACATGGCTTCGTGCGCGAAGGCATGGCGCAGTATCTGACCGCCGTGAAGCAGATGACGCGCGGCATCACCCGTGTGCGCGGCGCGGTTGCCATCCTCAACGGCTTCATGATGGCGGGCGTTGCCCTGCTTGCGATCTATTCGTGGCAGGTGGGCGAAGCCTCGACCGGTCAGGTCGCCACCGCCATCGGTCTCGTGTTCCGGCTGAACCAGATGTCGGGCTACATGATGTTCAACATCAACGGCCTGATCCGCTCCTTTGCCACCGTGCAGGACGCCACCGGCACGATTTCAGTGAAGCCCGGCATTCAGGACGCGCCGGATGCAACCATCGCCCCCCGTGCTTCCGGCGATCTGCGCTTCGACGATGTGTCATTTCATTACGGCAAGGCCGGCGGGATCATCGACCACCTCAACCTGCACATCAAGCCGGGCGAGCGCGTAGCGCTGGTTGGCCCGTCGGGCGCCGGCAAGACCACGCTGGTGAACCTGGCATTGCGCCTGTTTGACATCGAACACGGCCGCATCCTGCTCGACAACAACGACATCCGCAGCCTAACCCAGTCATCACTGCGCCAGCAGTTCGGCGTCGTCAGCCAGGATCCGATGCTGATGCACCGTTCGATCCGCGACAACATCGCTTATGGCCGCCCCGATGCCACGGAAGCCGAAATCATCGCCGCTGCCACACAGGCCAAAGCGCATGATTTCATCCTCGGCGTTCGCGATCCGAAGGGCCGCACCGGCTATGACGCCCATGTCGGCGAGCGCGGCGTGAAATTGTCCGGTGGCCAGCGTCAGCGCATCGCGATCGCCCGCATGATGCTGAAGAACGCCCCGATCCTCGTGCTGGACGAAGCGACATCCGCGCTGGATTCCGAGGTCGAAGCGGCGATCCAGGAAAGCCTGGGCGAGCTCATGCACGGCAAGACGGTGATCGCCATTGCCCACCGCCTGTCGACGATCGCAGCCCTCGACCGCATCGTGGTTCTGGACGGCGGCCGAATCGTGGAAGAAGGCACGCATGAGAAGCTTATTGCCAGCGACGGTCTGTATTCACAGCTTTGGAAGCGCCAGTCAGGCGGCTTCCTGGCCGATCGGCTCGCCGCGGAATAGCGCGCCATGAGCCTTCGCCCACCGTCCCAGTTCGGCAACATGCATCCCGGCGACGTGCTTTTCGATGCGCTGAACACCGAGATCGCCGGAGAAAAGGCTACTGCACTCGGCCGCGCCGGCACCAAAGCCGCCAAAGCCCTTGCAGCACTTGCCGAAGCCGGCCCGGATCACCCCGACCGCCCCGCCTTGCTGAAGGCTGCAGCCGATGCCGTGCACGGCTTCTTCATCCAGCGCGAACTTTGTGGCATGCGCCGCCATGATGGCGTCATTCGCGATCTCGCCATACCCCAGGCCGTTCTCGTCAGGATGGGCGCAAAATAAAGCAGGCGCCGAATTTGTGAGGCCTGGCAATTACTTGCAACAATGTTGCGACAAACTGCCCACCCTTTCCGCGCGCGTATGGACAACCCCCTCCTAGACGCCTAGAAAATGCCGCAAACTACCAGGGATTCCGTGGCGGCTTCACGGCGCGCGTGCATGAACTGATAGTCCCAGCCGGCGCACCGCGCCGACAAGGTGATCAGACAACGGAGCCATTGGCTCGACGGTCAGGAGGAATATTCCGTGAGCGCAAACGAAACCGCCGAACCGACCCGGCGCGATTTCCTGTATATCGCGACAGGCATGGCAGGTGTCGTGGCCGCTGCAAGCGTGGCCTGGCCCTTTATCGACCAGATGCGTCCGGACGCATCCACGCTGGCGCTCGCCACGGTGGATGTCGACGTGTCCAGCGTCGAAGAGGGCATGTCGATCACCGCAAAATGGCGCGGCAAGCCGATCTTCATCCGCAACCGCACGGCTGCAGAGATCGAAGAGGCCAAGGAAGTCCCGCTGACCGAGCTCAAGGACCCGATCGCCCGCAACGCCAATATTCCAGCCGATGCCCAGGCGACCGACATCGATCGGTCCGCCGGTGAAGGCAAGGAAAACTGGATCGTTATGGTCGGCTCCTGCACCCATCTCGGCTGCGTGCCGCTCGGCCAGTCCGGCGATTTCGGCGGCTGGTTCTGCCCATGCCACGGCTCGCACTACGATACGGCCGGACGCATTCGCAAAGGCCCTGCCCCGGAGAACCTGGCTGTTCCGACGTTCGAGTTCATCTCGGACACAACGATCCGTATCGGCTGAGTGAGAGACAGTAGACCATGAGCGCTGGACATTCGACCTATACGCCGACGAGCGGGTTGGGACGCTGGGTAGATGCACGCATGCCGCTTCCGCGGCTGGTGCATGACAGCTTTGTGTCGTTCCCTATTCCGCGTAACCTGAACTACGCCTACACGTTCGGCGGCATTCTGAGCATCATGCTGGTGGTTCAGATCCTCACCGGCGTCGTGCTGGCGATGCACTACACCGCTTCTACGCTTCTTGCCTTCGACTCCGTCGAAAAGATCATGCGCGACGTGAACTCGGGTTGGCTCCTGCGCTACCTGCATTCCAACGGCGCATCCATGTTCTTCTTCGCCGTGTTCATCCACATCTTCCGTGGCCTGTATTACGGCTCCTACAAGGCGCCGCGCGAACTGCTTTGGATCCTCGGCTGCATCATCTTCCTTCTGATGATGGCTGCAGGCTTCATGGGTTATGTTCTGCCTTGGGGTCAGATGAGCTTCTGGGGTGCAACGGTCATCACCGGCTTCTTTACGGCCATTCCGTTGGTCGGCGAGTGGGTTCAGCAGCTGTTGCTAGGTGGCTTTGCAGTCGACAATCCGACTCTGAACCGCTTCTTCTCGCTCCACTACCTCATCCCCTTCATGATTGCCGGCGTGGTTGTGCTGCATATCTGGGCGCTGCATGTCACCGGCCAGACCAACCCGACGGGCATCGAGATCAAGTCGAAGACCGACAGCCTTCCCTTCACGCCATATGCGACCATCAAGGACGCGTTGGGCATGGTGGTGTTCCTGCTGCTCTTTGCTTACTTCGTGTTCTACCTGCCGAACTATCTCGGCCATCCCGACAACTACATCGTCGCCAATCCGTTGAAGACGCCGGCTCATATCGTTCCGGAATGGTACTTCCTGCCGTTCTACGCGATCCTGCGTGCCATCACCTTCAACATCGGCCCGATCGATTCCAAGCTCGGCGGCGTGCTGGCGATGTTCGGTTCCATCGCGGTGCTGTTCTTCGTGCCGTGGCTCGACACGTCGAAGGTGCGCTCGGCCGTATATCGCCCCTGGTACAAGCTGTTCTTCTGGCTCTTCGTGGTGGATGCCATCCTGCTCGGCTGGCTCGGCTCGCGTCCGGCAGAACCGATCTACGTGGTCATGGCTCAGATCGCGACGCTCTATTACTTCGGCTTCTTCCTCGTCATCATGCCGGTTCTCGGCCTGATCGAGACGCCGCGTCGCCTGCCGAACTCGATCACCGAAGCGGTGCTCGCGAAGAACCACGGAAGTGCTGCGGCACATCCGGCGGGCGCAGCTGCTGCGCCTGAGACCAAGGCTTGAGCCCAGGACTCGAAAGGACCACATGATGAAGAAGATCCTCTCGGGACTGGCCGCGCTTTGCCTTGGCGCAACGATGGCCACCGCTGCACTCTCGCAGGAAGAAGCGCACCACGACGAAGCGAACCCGACGCATTTCCCCATCCACCGCCCCGCGGAAATGGACTGGAGCTTCGCGGGTCCGTTTGGCCGCTACGACAAGGGCCAGCTGCAGCGCGGTCTCAAGGTCTACAAGGAAGTCTGCTCGGCCTGCCATTCGCTGCGCCTCGTCTCCTTCCGCACGCTGGAAGACCTCGGCTATTCCGACGAACAGGTTCGGGCGCTTGCGGCCGAATATGAAGTCACGGACGGCCCGAACGCGGACGGCGAGATGTTCACCCGCGCCGCACTGCCGTCGGACCACTTCCCGTCGCCTTATCCGAACGATGAAGCCGCTGCCGCTTCCAACAACGGTGCGGCCCCGCCGGACCTGTCGCTGATGGCCAAGGCCCGCACCGTGGAACGCGGCTTCCCGCGTTTCGTGTTCGACGTCTTCACGCAGTACCAGGAAGGCGGCCCGGACTATGTCCACGCGCTGCTGACCGGTTACGGCCAGACGCCGCCGGAAGGCATGGATATCCCTGAAGGCACGCACTACAACCCCTACTTCATTGCGGCCAAGTCGCTCGCCATGCCGCAGCCGATCTCGGACGATCAGGTGACCTATGACGATGGTATGCCGCAAACGGTCGACCAATATTCGCGCGACGTTTCGGCCTTCCTGATGTGGGCTGCCGAGCCGCATCTCGACGAGCGCAAGATGATCGGCTTCCGCGTCATCATCTTCCTGCTGCTCTTCATCGGCCTTGTTTGGATGACCAAGCGCAAGGTTTGGGCAGGCGTGGCGCACTGAGCCTCGCATAATCAAATGAACTGTGAGAAGGCGCCTTCCGGCGCCTTTTCTTTTGTTTCCCGAGCGCACAAGGTGCCAGCCATGAAGCACTCCCTCGAAGAGTTTCTCGATCAGGCGATCCGCACGATCCCGGATTATCCCAAGCCCGGCGTGCAGTTCCGCGATATCACCACCCTGCTCGGCAATGCCCGTGCCTTTCGCCGTGCGATCGACGAGCTGGTGCATCCTTATGCCGGTCTCAAGGTCGATAAGGTCGCCGGTATCGAGGCGCGCGGCTTCATTCTCGGCGGCGCGATGGCGCATCAGCTGTCATCAGGCTTCGTGCCGATCCGCAAGAAGGGCAAGCTGCCGCATGAAACCGTGCGCGTGGCCTACAGCCTGGAATACGGCGTCGACGAGATGGAGATGCATCGCGACGCCGTGAAGCCCGGCGAGCGTGTGATCCTGGTGGACGACCTCATCGCCACCGGCGGCACGGCCGAAGGCGCGGTCAAGCTGTTGACGCAGATGGGCGCGGAGATCGTTTCAGCCTGCTTCGTGATCGATCTGCCGGAACTCGGCGGCCGCAAGAAGCTGGAAGCGCTCGGCGTCGAGGTCAACACGCTGATCGCCTTCGACGGCCACTGAACCCGGTCAGCTTGCCGCGCGCAACGGTTCGGCAGGCAGCGCATCCGTGGATGGCTCGGGCCTTTCGATCTCGGGCCGGATGATCCGATCGGCATGATCGAGCGGCCCGCGCAGCCGCGCAACCGATCCCGGCACGAACTCGCAGGCAAGCAGCCGATACGGATCAACCGGACGCGGCATCTCGATCTGGTTGAACGGAACGCGCTGAAAACCAAGCGGCCCATAATAAGGTCCGTCACCCACCAGCATCACAACCGGTGAACGGGCAAGCCTTGCAGCATCGAGCGACAAGGCCACCAGCGTCCGGCCGATCCCCGCGCTCTTGAAGGCGGGCCGTACCGCAAGCGGTCCCAGCATATGCCCCCTGCCCTCGCCGGCGGCGATCGGCGTCAACCGAACGGAGCCCACCACCTGATCCCCAGCCATCGCGACAAACGACAGCTTGCGATCATGCGATCCGCCTTCGCGGATCTTGTAGGCCGCGCGCGCGAAACGACCGGGCCCGAAAGCCTCGTCATTGATGGCGTCGATTTCAGCGTCGTGTGCAGGCAGTTCGGCCAGGTAGGCGATGGCACCAGGAAACATGAGGATACGTCCGAGAGAAGGGTCTTGCGTGCCGCGCAAGGGCGCGACTGTCCATCTGCGCTTCTTTTAAGCGCGCGAACCCGTTCGTCGTCGGTTGATGCAGATCATGCGCAACGTCTCCTTCATGCTCGCTAGCATTGTTCCGCAGCGTCGTCCATGCCCTTGCAGCGACGCAGTGTTCATCAGCAAGTCCTTTGGAAAGCGCAAGCGAGACCCTAGATTCCTGGTCAAGCAGACAAGGAGACCGCCATGGGACAGCTGATCGAAGGAAAATGGGACAACAGCTGGTACGACACGGAAAAAAGCGGCGGCAAGTTTGAGCGTGATGCGTCGCGCTTCCGTGACTGGGTCACGAAGGACGGCAAGCCCGCCGAAGGTCGTACGCGCAGCTTCAAGGCCGAGCCCGGCCGTTACCATCTTTATGTCTCGCTCGCCTGCCCCTGGGCCCATCGCACGCTGATCCTTCGCAAGCTGAAGAAGCTCGAAGAGGTCATTTCGGTTGATGTCGTGCATTGGTATATGGGCGACAATGGCTGGACCTTCCTCCAGGAAGACGGCGCCACCGGCGACAGCCTGTTCGGATCCGAGTTCCTGCACCAGATCTACACCCGCGCAGAGCCGACCTATTCAGGCCGCGTAACCGTGCCGGTTCTGTGGGACAAACAGCAGAACACGATCGTCTCCAACGAGTCCGCCGAGATCATCCGCATGCTGAACTCGGCCTTCGACGAATGGGGCGATGCCTCGCTTGATCTCTACCCGGAAGCCCTGCGCAAGGAGATCGACGAGGTCAACGCGCTGGTCTACCCCAACGTGAACAACGGCGTTTACCGCGCCGGCTTCGCCACCAAGCAGGACGCCTACGAGACCGCCTTTGGCGATGTGTTCCGCACGCTCGACCAGCTCGAAGAGCGGCTTGGTCAGCGGCGCTACCTCCTCGGCAACCAGATGACGGAAGCCGACTGGCGTTTGTTCACGACGCTGGTGCGCTTCGATCCGGTTTATGTTGGCCACTTCAAGTGCAACGAGCGGCGCATCGCGGATTATCCGAACCTGTCGAACTATCTGCGCGATCTCTACCAGGTGGAAGGCGTGGCTGAGACCGTCGATCTCTTCCACATCAAGCACCATTATTACGGCAGCCATCCCACCATCAATCCAACCGGCATCGTGCCGAAGGGACCGGCTCTGGACTACGACGCCCCGCACGACCGCGCGCGGTTCGGCTGAACGAACAGCGTTCTACCAGTCCTCATGAGGGGCAATCCCGCTGATGATCTCGACTATACGCCGGCGCGTTGCCGGCGTTGTGTCTTCCGGCAGGTCGGTCACCGGAAAGAACCGCGCTTCGGCGATTTCATGATCGCCGGGCCGCGGGCCCAGCACGGTAAAATCCGTCACGAGATAGATCGCGATATGATCGCGGCGGCTGGCCTGGCGATTGAAGTGGATCGACTTCAGCTGCGGCCGACCCTTGATCGCGATATTGCATTCTTCCACGATCTCGCGGCCAAGCGCTTCGAGGGCCGTTTCACCGGCTTCAACGCCCCCACCCGGCAGCTGCCAGCCCGGTACGTAAGTATGGCGGATCAGGAAAACCGTGCCTGCGCGCTTATCCCAGATCATGGCGCGTGCGCCGAAAGTCATCGGCCGCGTCAACACGAAGAACAGGTGAAACAACCGCATTCGCACACGCCGAAAGCGCGGTCCCGCAGCCAAAAGCCAGTTTCGCGCGTTCACCTGTTCGGTCCGGGCAATAAAGCGCGGTTGATCAGCAAGGTATTTCCCTTCCATCGGGGCGTATCGCATTCTAAAAGGGAAACATGTTCCGTCTCGCGCATCTTTCAGACATCCATCTCGGCCCCCTTCCGGACGTGACCGTCCGACAACTCGCGTCCAAGCGCATTACCGGCTACGTGAATTGGCAGCGCAACCGCAAGGGGGTTCTGGACGATGCGGTGCTCGATGCACTGACAACGGACCTCAAGACGATCCATCCCGATCATATCGCGCTCACCGGCGATCTCGTGAACCTGGCGCTGGATGCCGAGATCGAAGTCGCGCGGCTGTGGCTGCAGGAGTTCGGCGGCTCGGAAGCCGTGTCGTTGGTTCCTGGCAATCACGACGCCTATGTGCCGGGCGCCTTCGACAAGATCTGCGCCGCCTGGGGCAAGTATATGGCTGGCGACGGCGAAGAGGGCCCGATCAGCCGCAAGTCCTTCCCCTATCTGCGCGTGCGCGGCAACATCGCCTTTATCGGCGCGACCTCGGCCCGAGCCAGCGCGCCCTTCATGGCCAGCGGCTATTTCCGCGACGATCAGGCCGAGCGCATGGATGCGCTACTCGACGAAGCCAAGCGCCGCGGCCTGTTTCGGGTGGTGATGATCCACCATCCGCCGGTTCATGGCGCGACCGCGCCGCACAAGCGGCTGTTCGGCATCGCGCGCTTCCAGCGCGTCATCAGGGAACATGGCGCAGAACTCGTGCTGCACGGTCATACCCATCTGTCGACGGTGCACTGGATCGAGGGTCCGAAGTCCTCGCGCGTACCGGTGGTGGGCGTGGCGGCGGCCGGCGAGTCGATCGGCGAAGGCAAGCCGCTGTCGCAATACAATCTCTTCACGATCGATGGCGAACCGGACAACTGGTCGATCCACATGATGCGGCGCGGCCTGTCGCGCACCACGCGCCAGATCTACGAGCATTCCAGCTTCCAGCTGACCGGTTCGGCCACCCATCCGGCAGAGAGCCCCGTCAACGTTCAGCCGATCAGCCCGAGCTCCGTCTAGCCGGCAACGAGCGGAATGCCGCGCAGCCAAGCATAGGCCACCGCGACCGCGAGGCCAACAACGGCACCGGCGCCGATGAGCGCCAGACCACCCAGAAGCATCGACCACTCGCGCGGCATCGGCTTCGTGGCGGCAGGCTCGGACGCAGGCGCGATCTGGTTGTCCGCTTTGTGGTGGACGCCCACCATCTCCCCTTCCAGCAACCGCTGACGCTCGATCATCCGTTCGGCAATGTAGCGCGCGACCTGTTCGGCAACGGCCTTGATGTCGCTGGTTTCGGCCAGAACCACGCGGCCAAGCCGTGTATCCCTGAGAAAACGGTAGGTCCGGCGATCGCGTCCCATTGCGACATGGCTGACAGCGTCGATCCAGAACCGGGGCTGCAAACCGGAGGACACCACGAAGTCGAAGCGCGGATCGCTCGCATCGACGTCTTTCAGCACAGGCTCGAGTTCCTGCACCAGCATATCCAGCCGCATGCGCTCGGCATCGCGCAGCTCCACCACCACATCGGCGCGATCGGCTTCGGCGCTGCGCACTTCGCGCATGATGTTCAGGAGGCTGAGACCGGACCCCTTCAACTCGTCGCTGCGTTGGGGCTCGCTCATTGCACGCGTACTCCGGCCCGTATGGTTACTGCTACGTTAACACGAGAAATAAGGTCGTCCAGACGGATCTTCCACCCTGCACAGGCTGGAAGGACCTGAGATCATCGGATGGGGTTAACGCGCCATCTGCCGGATGATGCGCACCACGTCGTCGGGCGCTTCTTCCATCAGCATGTGCCCCCTGCCCGGCAACACGTCGAGCTTGAAGTTAACGGGAAGATTCCCAGTCTGGCTGAACGGCAGAACCGGATCCCCGGTGCCCAATGCAACCGTCACCGGCATTGCGAGCGTCGCCAGCATCTCGCGCGGGATCTCGCCCTGCTGGTCGCCCTTCGTAATCGCGGCCGCGATCTCTACCAACTTGTCCTGCTGCCCCGGCGTTGCCCGCGCTTCCGCCAAGCGGACCGCAGGCTCCGTCGGCATGGTGAAATCCGGCGCGGACATCTCGTTGAGACAAGCCTGCAGCTCATCGACCCGCATCGCCGCGCCATAGCGGCGCAAAAGATCGGCGTTGATCTGGGGACCGAACCCGCCCGGCGCCAGCAATGTCAGTGTTTCGGCGGCTTGAGGGGCCCGCAAACCAATCAGGGCCGCGATCGCTCCGCCCATGGAATGGCCGACGAAATGGGCGCGCTCCACGCCCCTTTCCTCCAGATCGGCAAGGATCGCCTTGGCCGCGACGCCAGCCGAGCCCGCATTGGGATAATGCAGCGAATGGTGATGGCCCGGCAGATCATAGGCCAGCACGGTCGCGTCATCAGCCAGTTCCGGCTGAATCTGCGACCACACTCCGTGAAAGCCGCCGAAGCCGTGCAGAAGCACGATCACTTTCGGCCCCGTGCCTTCGACCGAGGCATACAGGCGTGACGTATCTAACGGTTCGCTCAAGATCGGCTCCTCCCGGTTGAACGTTTCCGCTCTAGCCGAGGGCGCGGTCGGGGGCAAACACGGATGCCTGCCTCCGACCCGATCAATCAACCCTGCTGCTTGGCAAGGATCCGGTTGGCCGCCGAGCAGATCGCTTCGAGCGAGGCGGCCACGATGTTGGTGTTGATGCCCGCGCCAAACAGCTTGCCGCCTTCATGCTCGACTTCGACATAGCTGATCGCTGCCGCGTTCGAGCCGCGCTGCATCGAATGTTCGGAATAATCCGCCACGCTCATTTCGACGCCGAGATGACGCGACAGCGCATCCATGAAGCCCTCGATCGGGCCGCTGCCGCTGCCGGTGATCGTCACCTCCTTGCCGCCATCCGTGATCACGGCTTCCAGCGTCCGGCGCTGCCGGTTGGCAGGATCGGTATGCGTGGTGTGATCCACGAACTTCACGCGGCCTTCCGGCTGCTCGACATATTCGCGCATGAACTCGGCATGGATGCGTTTGACCGGCAATTCCTTGCCTTCGACATCCGTGATGTTTTGGATCACCTTGCTGAACTCGACCTGCAACGCGCGCGGCAGGTTGAGGCCGTAATCGGCCTGCAGCACATAGGCGATGCCGCCCTTGCCCGATTGCGAGTTGATGCGGATGATCGCTTCATAGGTTCGGCCCACATCCGCCGGATCGATCGGCAGATACGGCACTTCCCATTGCGGCTTGTTGGCGGTCTTGATCGCCTTCATGCCCTTGTTAATCGCGTCCTGATGCGAGCCCGAGAAGGCCGTATAAACCAGCTCGCCGACATAGGGATGGCGTTCCGGGATCTTCATCTCGTTGGAATATTCATAGACGTCCTTCATCCGGTTGATGTCGGAGCAGTCCAGTTCGGGATCGACCCCTTGCGTGTACATGTTCAAGGCCAAGGTCACGAGATCGACATTGCCGGTGCGCTCGCCATTGCCGAACAAGGTCCCCTCGACACGGTCCGCGCCCGCCATCAAGCCCAGTTCGGTCGCGGCAATGCCTGTGCCGCGATCGTTATGTGGGTGCAAAGACAAGATCACGGAATCGCGGCGTTCGAGATTGCGGCTCATCCACTCGATCTGATCGGCATGAATGTTCGGCGTCGACATCTCGACGGTCGCCGGCAAATTCAGGATCAGCTTGTTTTCCGGCGTGGGAGCGATGATCTCGCTGACGGCGTTGCAGATCTCCAACGCCACTTCCAGCTCAGTGCCGGTGAAGCTTTCGGGCGAATACTGAAAGCGGAACGCATCCTTGGAACCGGCCTTCGCGGCCATGTCCATGATCATCTTCGCCGCATCGGTTGCGATATGCTTAATACCCGCGACATCCTTTGCAAACACCACGCGGCGCTGCAATTCACTGGTGGAATTGTAGAAATGCACGATCGGCCTATGCGCGCCCTGCAAGGCCTCGAAGGTACGCGTGATCAGTTCGGGGCGGCACTGCACCAGCACCTGCAACGAAACATCCTGCGGCACGCCGCCTTCTTCGATCGCCCAGCGGCAGAAGTCGAAGTCGGTCTGTGAAGCGGACGGGAAGCCGATCTCGATTTCCTTGAAGCCCATGTCGAGCAACAGCTTGAACATGCGCGCCTTGCGCTCATGCCCCATCGGATCAACCAGCGCCTGGTTGCCGTCGCGCAGATCGACCGAGCACCAGATCGGCGCCTTTTCGATGCGCTTGGTCGGCCATGTGCGGTCGGACAGGTCGATCGCCGGATAAGGCTGATATTTGCGGGAAGCGTCCGGCATGCCACGGCGTGCGGGCGAAGCGTCAGTGCTGTTGAAAGGCGGATTGGCGTTCATGGTGTCGTCTCCAGCGCCGCATCGGGGCGCGTAGTCCTAGACTAGGATCGGGGGCTAAGATCGGGTGCGGATGAAGGAGCTGCTTGCCTGGCGGCACAACGACCGCCGGGTGCTCCTCAGGAAGCCCGGCGATCGCAGCTAAGAAGGAGAAGCGAGGAGAAAAGCGCGCGCGAAACGGCGGCTGCGGGAGCAGCTGCGTTTGATGCAGAAGGTGCAATGCGCGTCGACATGAGCGGTTAGATAACGCAGGCGCATGAAAGAAACAAGACGAAGGTTTTCCACGCATCAAAGCTGCGCACAGCCTTCGCTCAAGCTGCCGAGCGCGCCACCAGTTTCGCCACCAGCTGCGACAAAGCCGGGCCGAACAGAAGCACGATCAGGAAGCGCAGCATCTGCACGCTCATCACGAAAGACAGGTTCACGTTCTTCGAGGCCGCGGCAATGATCGCAACCGAGTCCATGCCGCCGGGGCTGGTCGCGAGATAAGCCGTCAGCGGATCGATATCGGTAAAAACCACCAGCAGCGCCGCCAGTCCTCCGCAAAACAGCACCAGAACGAGGATGAAGCCCGCGATCTGCGGCAGGATGCGAAACACATGCCGCAGGATCGGCCGCGTGAACTTCAGCCCGATCGTCCAGCCGATCATCGGATAACTCACCGCCAGCAGCCATTGCGGCAGCTGGAACGTGGTCAATCCGGAAAACTCCAGGGTCACTCCGAGAACCATCGCACCGAGGAAAAACGGCGACGGCAGGCGCAGCAGCTTGCCAACGGTCGCCCCAATCGCGGCAACAAGAATGGTGGACGCGAAGGCTTGTGGATCGAGCTGCGGAAACCACGGGATCGGTGCAGCCACCACAGCGCTCGTATCGACAAAGAAGCGCGCAACGAGCGCCGCGATGACGGTAACAATCACCACCCGAAAATACTGCATGAACGCGACAAGTCGCGTATCGGCGCCAAAGGCCTCGGCCATCAGCACCATGGCGGTGGAGGCTCCCGGCGCCGAGCCCCAAACGCCCGATGTTCCCGGCATGATGCCCCAGCGGCTGATGAGATAACCGGACAGGCTGCTCGCGCACAGCGTCGACAGCACCACGAACAGAAACAGCATCCAGTGCGAGAGGAACGAGCCGATCAGATCGGGCGAAAGCGAGGAAGCAACCAGAATGCCGAGGATCGATTGCCCCGCATTAAAGGCAAGGCGCGGCAGCGCGATCGTCGCACCGAAGGCGCCTGCCACGATACCGGCCATCATCGGCGCCAGCAGAAAGGTTGCCGGCATGCCGATCGTCTCGAAGATGACAGCAAGGACCCCGGAGCCAAGGATCAAACACGCCCACTGCAACACCGAAAGCCACAAAGGGGTCGTCGTCACAGGCTGTGGGGTACTGGCATCCATACCCCGATCTAGACCCTTTCACGCCGGTGTTGAAGCGCTTGTTACGCCTTACGCCCTAGGCAAATGGGATAGCTGTTGTGCCACGCGGCAGCTTTGCTTCTTCTTCCGGCTCGACATGGATGATCACGCGCACGCTGGGGATTTCGGCGCGCAGCGCATCCTCGATCCGGTCGCAGATCACATGCGCCTGACCGACGGTCATGTCGGCATCCACCACCATGTGGAACTCGATGAAGGTGGCACGACCCGCGATACGCGTCTTGAGGTCATGCACTTCCAGCGCGCCGGCCGAATGATGCGAGATGATGTCGCGAATGCGCAGGTTTTCATGCACATCCACGGCGACATCCATCAAGCCGCTCAGCGAGCCGGTGATGACCTTCCAGCCCTGATAAAGGATGTTGATTGCAACCAGCGCCGCCAAAAGCGGATCGAGGAACTTGAGCCCGGTCAGCACGGCCGCGATCAGGCCGGCGATGACGCCGATCGAGGTCACGACATCCGTCATGATATGGTGGCCGTCGGCAACGAGTGCCGGCGAACGCGCTTTCGTGCCGCGGCGGATCAGCACGGAGGCCCAGACGCCGTTGATGGCCGCGGCACCGGCATTGATGGCGAGACCGATCCAGGGTTGTTCGATCGGCGCCGGCGCTTCCCATTTGCGCCAGACTTCCACCAGGATCAGCAGCGCGGCGATCACGATCAGCACGCCTTCGAGCACGGCCGAGAAATACTCGGCCTTGTGGTGCCCGTGCTGGTGATCGAGATCGGCCGGCTTGTGGCTGACCGAGATCGCCCACAAGGCCGCCGAGGCCGCCACCACATTGACGATCGATTCCAGCGCGTCCGAATACAGCGCAACGGAGCCGGTGAGGAACCAGGCCACGAACTTCAGCGCCATGACGAAGAAGCCGATCACGATCGACCCTGCAGCAAGTTGCATGATCGCGCGCTTCGTCGTTTCGTTCGTCTCGGTTGCAGTCACGTTCCAAAACCCCTTGCGAGGGCGCCATCGAAGCCGACGGCGCCGCTCTGATCCCTAACCAGATCCCGTTTGATCAGGCCGCCTTCACTTTGGCCTTGGCGGGCAGATGCGCGACGATGTTTTCGATCATCCGCATGCCGGCATTCCCGCCCAGCGTCATGATCGATTCGGGATGGAATTGCACGGCGGCAATCGGCTCGCTCGCATGTTCGAAAGCCATGATCACACCATCTTCGGTTTCCGCCGTCACGACGAAGCCCTCGGGCAGCCGCACCGGATCGGCAAAGATCGAATGATAGCGCCCGACCGTGACCTCCTTCGGCAGACCGGAAAAGATCACGCCCTGCTTCGACACGCTGATGCGCGAGGGCTTGCCGTGCATCGGCACATGCAACTGCCTGAGCTCTCCGCCATAGGCTTCCGCCAGCGCCTGCAAACCAAGACAAACGCCGAAGATCGGCAGATCGCGCGAGCGCGCCGTCTTGATCGTTCCCTTGCAGTCGAAATCGCTCGGCGTGCCCGGTCCGGGCGACAGAACAACGAGATCCGGCTTCACCCGCTCGAACACCGCTTCCGGCACTGGCGAGCGCACGGTGGTCACATCGGCCCCCGTTTGACGGAAATAGTTGGCAAGCGTGTGAACGAAGCTGTCTTCATGGTCGACAAGGAGGATCGACACGCCCTCGCCCACCTTCGACGTTTCGCGCTCGGCCACCGCGGCGTTGCCGGTCTGCGCTTCGCGAATGGCCGCCAGCATGGCCGACGCCTTCAGTTCCGTTTCGGCTTCTTCTTCCTGCGGGTCGGAATCGTAAAGCAGCGTCGCACCAGCGCGCACTTCCGCGATGCCGTCCTTGATGCGAATGGTGCGCAAGGTCAGGCCCGTATTCAGGTCGCCGTTGAAATGCACCATGCCGATCGCCCCGCCATACCAGGCGCGCGGGCTCTTCTCGTTCTGTTCAAGAAAGCGCATTGCCCACAGCTTCGGCGCGCCGGTCACCGTCACGGCCCAGGCATGCGACAGGAAGGCGTCGAATGCGTCCATCCCCTCGCGCAGCCGGCCTTCGATGTGATCAACCGTATGGATCAGGCGCGAATACATCTCAATCTGACGCCGCCCGATCACGCGCACCGAACCCGGCTCGCACACCCGGCTCTTGTCGTTGCGATCCACATCCGAACACATGGTCAGCTCGGATTCGTCCTTCTTGGAATTGAGCAGCTGGATGATCTGCTCGGCATCGGCAATCGCATCCTCGCCGCGCTTGATCGTGCCGGAGATCGGGCAGGTTTCCACCCGGCGACCGGCCACGCGCACGAACATTTCGGGCGACGCGCCAACCAGATATTCCCCTTCACCCAGATTGATGAAGAAGGAATAGGGCGACGGATTGATCGACTTCAGCTTGCGCGAAATGGCCGAAGGCCTGGTTTCGCAGCGCTCGTAGAAGGTCTGACCGGGCACGACCTCGAACAGATCGCCGCGCCGGAAACTGTCCTTGGCGCGTTCCACCAGCTTGGCATATTCGCCCGGCTCATGATCGCCGCGCGGCGGAATGCGGTCGGCGGGGCGAAACGGCTCGTCCTGCGTTTCGCGCGCAACGCCTTCCGTGCTCACGCCATCAAGCGCAAAGTCATAACGAACATGCCAGGCCTGCGCCGTGTAATGATCGACCACCAGGATTTCGTCGGGCAGATAAAGCACCAGATCGCGCTGGCTCGTCGCACGCTCGAGCTTGAGATCAACGGGATCGAACTGAAACGCGAGATCATAGCCGAACGCGCCGTAAAGGCCGAGATGAGCGTCGTCGGGCGACTTGAACAGCGTCGTGATCGTCCGCAAAACGGTGAACACCGATGGAACGCGCGAGCGCTCTTCCTCAATCACCACCCGGTCCGGTTCGGCGATAATCAGCTGCACGAGGCGATCCGTGCTGTCGGTCACCGCAACGCCGTCGAGACCCTGCAGATGAGGCGCAACGATCGCCAGCAGCGCTTCGCCGCGCTTGTTCAGCGCTTCGACTTTCATGGCGCGGCCGCGCGAACTCACCACCAGCGGCGGATCGATGATCGCCGTATCCCAGCGCGTATAGCGGCCCGGATATTCGTAGTTCGAAGAGAAAACTGCACCGCGTCGGCTGTCGAGACCATCGATATAGGCCTCGATCGCGCCGGCATAGGCCGTCTCATGGCGCTGGCGCACAACGGACACGCCACCCGCTGTTGCGTAGCGTTCGGATCCGTTTTCAAGCTGTTCGATGGTCATTCTACACTCCGGCTGAGGGTTTTGCCGCAAAGCGCCCGGGAGGTCCTGAAAAACAAAATGGCCGCCCGGACTTCTCCTGCGGCCATCCAAATTTCGCGCGCACGCGTCTGGGTCGGCCGCTTATGCGGGCCACCACCAGAGCTTCGAAAACACGATCTTCGTCATGACGCTTTCCATATCGCGGAAGCCTGCATCCAGCAAGCGCGGATCGACGAACACCGTCACTCCGCCGGCACCGCCACAGGATTGACGCCGCGACGATCGAGCGACTGCGACCAGACGGCGATGAGCATAGCGATAATCGCCGTTGCCGCCGACACGAACGGCAAGCCGTCATAGGCCACGCCCATCGAAATCGCCGCACCGCCGATCCACGCACCCGCCGCATTGCCGGCATTGAACGCACCCTGGTTGAGGGTCGCGGCCAGATTGGGACCCTCGGCCGCTGCTTCCACCACGCGCATCTGCATCGGCGGCACGATCACGAAGGTCAGCACGCCCCAGATGAAAACGAGCGAGATCATCATCGTCGGGCTGCGGCTGAACTCGGCCAGCGCCAGATGCGTCACCGCAATCAGCACCAGCGTCCCGATCGCCGTCGGCATCAGCTTCCAGTCCGCCAGCTTGCCGCCGAGAATGTTGCCCACCGTCATGCCCGCCCCGAACAGAAGCAGGATCCAGGTCACCGACGACACGCTGATCCCCGTCACGTCGGTCAACAGCGGCTTGATATAGGTGAATACGCAAAACAGGCTGACCGATGCCAGCGCCGAGATGATCATGGCAAGCCAGACCTGCAACCGGCCAAGCACCTTCAACTCGCTGGTGATGCCCTCGCCCGTCGGCTTGGCGACACCGGAGGGCACGAACCAGGCAATGGCTGCAACCGCAAACAGGCCGATAAACACCACCGCCCAGAAGGTCGAGCGCCAGCCATAGATCTCGCCGAGCGCGGTGCCCGCCGGCACGCCGAGAATGTTGGCGAGCGTCAAACCGGCAAACATCAGCGCCATCGCACTGGCGCGCTGGTTGCGCGGCACGAGGCTCGCCGCCACAACCGAGCCGATGCCGAAATAAGCGCCATGGCCGAAGGCGGTGATGACGCGCGCCAGCATCAGGGTCCAGTAGTTCGGTGCAATGGCGCAGAACAGGTTGCCGATCACGAACATGGTGGCAAGCCCGATCAGCACCGCCTTGCGCGGCAGTTTTGCCGTCAGGATCGCGAGGATCGGCGCACCGATCACCACGCCCAGAGCATAACCGGTCACGAGCAGGCCGGCTGCGGGGATCGTCACACGCAGATCGGCGGCGACCTCCGGAAGAAGCCCCATGATGACGAATTCGGTGGTGCCGATCACGAAGGCCGTGACCGCCAGGGCATAGATCGGAAGGGGCATGAACGGAAACGCGCGTTGTGAGCTGTTTGCGATCAATGCGCCAGTTTCACCACCGCATCAAGCCGCATGTTCTGCACTGCAGCAATGCAGTTGAGGATGAGCAGGACCGACCCCCCAGAAGAAAACAGCCGGCCCTCCAGCCTCAGTCCATATGCACGGCCGGCGCGCCACCGCCCGCAGCCGCCTTCGGCTTGCGCAACAGCAAAGCCAGCGGAATGGCGCATAGCGTGACGATCATCATCAGCTTGAAGTCGTCTACATAGGAGATCATCAGCGCCTGCTGGTTCACGAGCAGATCCATCTGCGACAGCAGCGTCGGATTGCCCGCCGCCGCACCCGGCGACAAAGCCTGCAGGTTCGGGTTGAACGGACTGATCGCCGTGGACAATTCGCTGTGGTTGATCTGCGTGTTGCGGGTCAGAACCACAGTCACGACCGAAATGCCGATCGACGAACCGAGGTTACGCACCAGACTGAACAGGCTGGCCGCATCGGTGCGGAAGCGCGGTTCGAGCGTAGCGAACGCGATCGTGGACAGCGGCACGAAGACGAGACCGAGGCCCAGGCCCTGGATGACGCCCGACTGGATGATCAGCCAGTCGTCCATTTGCGGCGAAAACCCGGTCATGTCGTGCAAGGACCAGGCCGTCAGCGACAGCCCCGTCACCACGAGAATGCGCGCATCCACGATCCGAACGAGGCGACCCACCAGGATCATCGAGATCATCGTGCCGACACCGCGCGGTGCCATCACGAGACCGGTTGTGATCGTGGAATGGTTGAACAAACGCGACAACATCGGCGGCAGAAGCGCCAGGCTCGCCAGCAGGATCACGCCGATCACGAAGATGAACACGAGGCCCGTGACGAAGTTGCGATCCTTGAAGATCGCCGGATCGATAAAGGCGTCGTCTTTCGTCGCCAGATGTACGATGAACACCCAGAAGCCGGTGATCGACAAACCAAGCTCAAGCCAGATTTCGACGGCGGAAAACCAGTCCACTTCCGCGCCGCGGTCGAGCATCAGCTGCAACGCGCCCACGCCGAGCGACAGCATGGCGAAGCC
This sequence comes from Tianweitania aestuarii, assembly GCF_018457165.1. Taxonomy (GTDB): domain Bacteria; phylum Pseudomonadota; class Alphaproteobacteria; order Rhizobiales; family Rhizobiaceae; genus Tianweitania; species Tianweitania aestuarii. Next base: position 499,236 of record NZ_JAFMNX010000002.1, read on the forward strand.
GAAGAAGTCGAAGCCGCGCAGGCGCTTGGCGATCTTGGGGAGATAAGCGGCACAGCCCAGAAAGGCGATGATGCCGACCGGCAGGTTCACGAAGAACACATAGCGCCAGTTCAGCGTTTCGGTGAGCCAGCCGCCCAGCGTCGGCCCGATGATCGGTCCGACCATGATACCGGCGCCCCACATCGCCATGGCCTGGCCATGCCGTTCCTTCGGGTTGATGTCCAACAGGAAGGTCTGCGACAGCGGCACGATGGCCGCGCCGAACAGGCCCTGCGCCACGCGAAACAACACCATCGTTTCCAGGCTCCAGGCGATGCCGCAAAGCATGGACGAAATGGTGAAGCCGACAACGGAGGTCAGAAACAGTTCGCGGCGTCCGAACCGGTCGGACAGCCAGCCCGTCACCGGCGTCATGATGGCGGCGGCGACGATATAGGAAGTGAGAACCCAGTTGATCGTGTCCTGTGAGGCACCCAGATCGCCCACCATGTTCGGCAAAGCGACATTGGCGATCGTGGTGTCGAGCACCTGCATGATCGTGGCCAGCATGATCGAAACGGTGATCAGGCCACGATGCGGCACCTCATGAGGATCAACGGCGGCGCTCATGGGATGAGCTTACAGCCACTGGCCGAGAAACGTGTCGGCAGCCGAGACGTCGCTGTCGCAGACGAACGGAGGCAGGTCCGTCATCCGGCTTTCGGCGGCGGCGATCGCCTGCTGATATTCTGGCGTCGAGGCTTCCTCGCGCGGAACCCAGATCGTGAAGGGGCATGCCTCCCCCGTTGCGGGAGAAGCAGGAAATTCGAGTTCGATCGTCATGGCAATCGCCTTTCGGCTGAAGAGATTGGATTAATTGGCCGCGTGGGTTTCAGGAGCGGCGGGTGTTCCGGCATAGGCATGGCCGAACAGGCTGCCCCATCCGCGCGCCACGCCCGTATCCACGTTCACCGTGGCGCTCATGCCGGTGCGCAGGAGAAGGTCGGCATCGGCGGAGTCGATCTTCAAGCGCACGGGAATGCGTTGCGTGACCTTCACCCAGTTGCCGGTGGCGTTCTGCGCCGGCAGGAGGGAGAATTCGGCACCCGTACCGGCACCGATGCTGTCCACCGTGGCCTCGATCGGCTGGCCGGGGAACGTATCGAGCTCGATCTCGGCCTTTTGGCCGCGCCGCATATGGGTGAGCTGCGTTTCCTTGAAGTTCGCCTCCACCCACGCATCATGGGTTTCCACAAGCGTGAACAGCGCCGAGCCCGGCGAAACGAACTGCCCTTCCTTGAAGGACGATGCCTGCGAAACTATGCCGTCGGCCGGAGCCGTCACCGTTGTTTGCTCCAGCTGATAGGCCGCGCGATCACGTGCGGCCAGCGCTGAAAGCACGCTCGGATGTTCATCCGTCTTGATGTCGGGATTGCCGCCGAGCGCTGCCTTCGCGCCGATCACGGCCTGTGCTGCCGACAACTCGGCGTCACGCGCCTTGTCCAGGTTGCGACGTGCCGTGTCGAGCGACGATTGCGTTGTCACGCCCTTGTCCGACAGGGCGGTCTGGCGCTCGAGCTCCTGCTGAAGATAAGCGACCTCGCCCTGCGCCGAGCGCTGCTGCGCTTCGGCCTGGCCAAGCGACGCCCGCAGCTGCTCGACATTGAGACGCGCACCGGCAAGTGCAGCGTCGGCCTGCGCAAGCGCGATGCGATAAGGCTCGGGATCAACCGCAAACAACACGTCGCCGGCCTTCACGGCCTCGTTTTCGTGCAGGTTCACCTGGGTGATGCGCCCCGCGATTTCGGACGCGATCGTCACGCGGGCCTGGCGCAGATTGGCATTCTCGGTTTCCTGGAACCGGCCGCCCGTGACCCAGAAATAAAGCCCGCCGCCAACGAGAAGCAGCGGAACGAGCGCCATGATCGCATAGCGCTTCTTGCTGCTCTTCTTCTTTGGCTGAACCGGCGTCGGCTCGCTGGCCGCCGCTGGCGGTGCAGCGGTCGTTGCCGGCTGCTCGACTGGCGTTGGAACTGGCTTGGGCGTTTCGCGGCCCACTGTTTCGACCTTGTCGTCGATCTCTTGAACGGCACTCATGATACTGCAACCCTGGGAGCGCGAGCCTGTTCAACCGGCTCCTGATCGTTGAAACAAGACACGGACTGCTCCGCGCCTGATGAAAGATTTCTGGCCATTGCCTGCAGCCCCTCGAACAAGGCGTCGCGCGTTTCCTGCGGCACGCCGGTGAGCGCTTCCTCGTAGACCTGCGAGGCCACGTCCTTGACCGCGCCACGGATCTGCTTGGTTTTTGCCGTGGTGAAGATCATGCGCACGCGGCGATCACTGGGATCCTGCCGCCGCTCGATCCACCCGCCCTGCTCCATGCGGTCGAGCAGGCGCGAAATGCTGATCGGCTCGACTTCCAGAACCTGGGCGAGCCGCGCCTGCGTCGCACCTTCTTCCTTCCACAAGCGAAACAACAAGCGCAGTTGCGCTTCCGAAAGCCCATGCATGCCCGCACGCGCCTCGATCTTGCTGCGAACGAGACGCGCGACCTCATGGAGAAGAAAGCCGAATGGCTTGACGGTTTCCGTGTTCATGAGCGACGATATAATGAGCGTGCTTATGATCAGCAAGCACACTTTTGCATGCTTGCCCTGCTTTTTAACAGGCCTGCATGCAGATTCGGTTTGTGGGTTCACGCGTACTTAATCTACGCTCGGCCTTGATAGGGGCCGAACTGCGGGAGACTTGGAATCTAGATGCCAGCTCGGAAACGAGTCGCGTTACAGATCCGGACAATCATTGTCGCGGTTGTGGCATCTGTTGCGGCTCTGGCGGCATTCGGCTTCTATGCCGGCGCGCGGGTCGACCAGGACGCGATCGATCGGCAGAACTATCTCGCCTTCAACGCCCTGGCCGCGGAACGCGCCGACTTCCAGCGACAACAGCAGGTTGCAACCGCAACGCCCGAAGCCTGGATCTTTTCGCGCTCGAACAACCAGGCCTGGCTCGACCGCAATCTCGGAACACGCCTGAGCACCGACTTCGGCCACGACCGCGTTTACATCGTGGATGGCTCGGATGAGATCATCTACGGCATGGAAAACGGCATCCGTCTCGAGCCGAACCAGATCCACTTGGCCGACGCGATACGATCCAGCATCGACCGTGCGCAAAGCAGCGTCTTGGATCCGGCAGTCGACCCGCGCCAAACCACCGCCGACACGATCTTGATCGGCAAGATGCCGGCGATGATCAGCATCGTGTCCCTGCTTCCAAGCTCGACACCGTTTCACCCAAGCATCACCGCGCGCTTTCTTCATGTCTCCGTCAAGTTTCTCGATGCCGAACTGATTGGCCGCATGGGCGAACAGTTTCGCCTGTCCAACAGCCACTTCGAGCAGGTCTCGGAGCCTCAGGAGGACCAAAGCCGCATTCCCGTGATGTCGGCGGACAACACCCTGCTCGGTTATATCGCCTGGGATCCGGTGCGACCGGCCAGCCGGCTGCTCGGCGATCTGATGCCCGCTTTGACGGCGGTGTCGGTCCTCATCGCGCTGGTTCTCGCCTTTCTGCTTTATCGCTTCCGCCGCGCCACCTTGCAGCTTCAAACAAGCGAAGCGCACGCGCAGCATCTCGCCTTTCACGATGCGCTGACGGATCTGCCGAACCGCTCCTTGTTCGAGGAAAGGCTGCGCCTTGCGCTGCAAAAGCAGCAAGGCAAGACCACCAAGACCGCCCTGCTTTATCTCGATCTCGATCACTTCAAGCACATCAACGACACGCTCGGGCATCCCGCTGGAGACAATCTCGTGCGCCAGGTCGCACGCCGGCTCGAAACCGTGGTTCGCCGCAGCGACACAGTGGCCCGACTGGGCGGCGACGAATTCGGCATCGTGCTGGAATCCGTGCAAGATGTTTGCACCGTCCACCGGGCCGCCGAGCGCGTGGTCGCAGCCCTGGCGCGGCCTTTCGATCTTCAGGGCGAGATCGTTCATATCGGCGCATCGGTCGGCGTCGTGATCGCGCCCGATGCCGGCACCGATGCAGAAGACCTTCGCCGCAAGGCCGACATCGCGCTTTATGAAGCCAAGAACAACGGCCGCAACCGCTTCCAGATGTTCACCAAAGGCATGGACGAACTGCTTGCGCGCCGCGGGCGCATCGAAAGCGAGCTGCGGATCGCCTTGAGAACCGGCGAAGGGCTGGCGCTGATGTTCCAGCCGATCATGGCCGCCGATGGGCAAACCATCCTCGGCGCGGAAGCCCTGACGCGCTGGCACCATCCCGTTCAAGGCGCCATCTCGACGGCCCAGTTCGTCGCCATCGCCGAGCAGCGCGGATTGATCGCCGAACTTGGAAGCTGGGTCGCCCGCTCAGCCATCGCCTTTCTGGCGACAAGCAACCTGCCCTGGGTCGCCATCAATGTATCGCCGAGCGAACTGCGCGATCCGAGCTTCGCCGATCATCTTCTCGCACTTCTGGCCGAGCATGGCGTCGAACCGGGGCGATTGCAGGTCGAGATCACCGAAGGCGTTCTTCTGGAAGGCAAGCGCACCGTCACGAAAGTTCTGCAAACCCTCCATGAAGCGGGCGTGACGATCGCGCTGGACGATTTCGGCACCGGCTATTCGTCGCTCGGCTATCTCAGGCGTCACACGATCGACAAGCTGAAGATCGACCGCACCTTCATCCGCGAACTGGGCCGGGCGCCCGAAGACGACGCCATCGTCAAGGCCGTGATCGATCTTGCCCGGTCCTTGAAGCTGAAGGTCACCGCGGAAGGCGTCGAAACCGGCACACAGTTTCGCCGCGTCGTGGATCTCGGATGCCTCGAACTCCAGGGCTTCCTGTTCAGCGAAGCCGTACCCGCCGCCGATCTGCGCCGCATGTTCGATGAACCCGCGCACAAGCTGACGACAACCAGCTTCGCCTGACCCGCATCTCTTCTGGCAAGAACAGTCAGTTTGCAGAAAAACCGGCGAAACCGTTGGCCGTGTTCAGTCATTTCCGACCCAGCTTCGCTTAATCGATGCTGAATGACTTCGCTTGACGTAGGGTCACCCTAACATATGTTAGTCGACGGAGAAGAAGCGGTTGGTGTCCGGCCAGAACTTTTCTAGTTCTACGGTAGAGGAGAGGAAAAAGCTCAAATTAGTTAAACAAGTCAGTCACTCGCTGATTTCCGTTACCGATCGTCTTCAAGGTCATTTCTGGCTCTGAGCCTGATCCTGAAGGCAACGAAGAAAAACTCCGGCCTGCCTGGCGGTACGGAGTCCAAATACGGGGACTTTGAAAATGCCGAACTTGCAAATTCCCATGAAGCACTTCGCCCAAGGCAAACGAGACCTTGGCCGTTTATCTTCAGATCAGTCATCGACACCGGTGAAGCGAAAGCCCGGTCGTCCACCCGTTCCGAACCCTAAACAAGCCGTGTCGCTTCGCCTGGAGCCGGAAGTGCTGGAAAAGTTCCGCGCCACGGGAGCCGGCTGGCAGCGGCGTATGAATGACGTATTGAAGGCTGCCAAGCTCGACGATTAACGGTCGAGCACGGCGCGGATCTCAACCAGGTTCGAACGCACCCGCAGCACATAGAAACCCATGGTCGCGAGATGGGTCGGCATGATCCATCCATCTTCGCTGCCATTGGAGATGATGGCGGGCTGAATGCGCAAAGCGGACTGGATCTGCTGTTCCAGCTCCTGCCAAAGGCTCGTCAGCCCCCTGTTTTGCACCACGGCCGCGAAATCGTGGCGGGCAGCGGTCAGGATGCCGTAATAGCCGTAGAGCTGGCCGTAAGCGAACCAGAAACGGTCATCGGCCCGCGTGTCGAACCAGCCGCTATTGTAGGTCTCCGAGCGCTCGCGCAGGATGGCCGAGGTTGAGCCGAGATCGCTGGCGATCCGTTCCACGAACTGCAGCAGGTTGTCGCCGCGCGCATCGAACTGCACCGCGCAAGATTGCATCCGGTCGTTGAAGGAGCGCAGATCGCGCATCGCGGCACGGTAATAAGACGGTGTCGGCGTTTTTGGCCCGAACGGGCTCAAGCCGAAATACCAGGTATATTCATCGAACTGCATATTGCCGCGCGCATCCTGCAGATCGTTGTCTATCTGCGATGTGCCGCGAACACGGCCGAGTGCATCGACGAGTTCGACCGTGGTGCGCCGGATCGCCTGGTTCACGCCACGCTGAAACGCGGCCTTGTTGTCGAGAAACGGCTTGCGGTCCCAGTCCAGTCCGAACAAGCCGACCTTGTAGAGAATGTTCGACGACACCCAGGCATTCTGGTTGACGTTGAAGTCGATCAGGTCGGCCGTGGCATCCACGATGCCGGAGCGAACGCAGGTGCGCACCTCGCCTTCCACACCATCAGCACCCGACACCGGCTGGCTGACGACAGCGGCGTTCTGTGGCCTCGGGGGCTGTAGCAGGCGCCTGCCCCGCATCGGATGCAGGAACCGTCGTGCCCGTTGGTGACGTCGTGCTTGTTGGGTCGGATGTTTGCGCGGAAGCATAGCGCGCCGCATAATCAGGATCGAAATTGCTCCAAACCTGCGTGTTCCACAGGAAATAGCCGTAAAGCCCGACGAGCAGCACCACCACGAGGGCAAACGGCGCCTTGATGATCCAGCTGCGCCCGCCGAGCCAGCGGCCCAGCGCCACGAACGGCCATGCGACCAAAGCCAGCAAGCGGCCGATCAGGTGACCGATCAGTTCGGCTGCGCGCGCAAGAGCCGCGCGGATCGAAGAAAGCATGGAGAACCTCCAAACAAGCCACGCCTGCGCAGCATCATCATCATTGACGCCTCAGATATGGATTCATGGGGCTCAGAACAATGTGCTTCAGCTCTATCCCCGCGCAAAGCCGACGAAATCTTCCGGCGCCACGCGTTTCATCTCTTCTTCCCAATGGCGGCGGCACAGCGAAACATAGGCTTCCTTGCCGATCGCCACCTGCTCGCCTTGATGCGCCACCTTGCCGTCCGCGCCAAGCCGCACCACCATCGTCGCCTTGCGTCCGCAGCGGCAGATCGTGCGCACTTCCCGCAGCTCGTCCGCCAAGGCCAGCAAGGCCTGCGAGCCGGTAAAGAGCTTGCCCTGAAAGTCGGTGCGCAACCCATAGGCCATCACCGGAATGCCCAAACGATCGGCCACCCGGGCCAGCTGCCAGACCTGATCCTCGCTCAGGAACTGTGCTTCATCCACGAACACGCAATGCAAAGGGCGATGCGCGTGATGCCCGCCGACCAAGGCCAGGAGATCGTCGCCCGCGCCGAACAGCTCCGCCTCGGCCTCAAGCCCGATGCGCGAGGAGATATAGCCACGATCGCCGCGCCGGTAATGACCGGCAACGAGCAGCAGCGTGTGCATGCCGCGCTCCCCGTAGTTATAGGAAGCTTGCAGCAGCAAGGTGCTCTTGCCGGCATTCATCGTCGCGTAGTGGAAATACAGCTTGGCCATGGGAGCGCCTTTTAAGCGCAAGCACCGCCCAGGTGGAAGTGCGCGCTGCGATCCGGCGGCATTTACGCCGGTATTCGCCCTGACGGGTTGCATAACAGCCGTTTTGATGGTTCGTTTCGGCCAAATCGAACCTCGGCAAGAATGCGGCACCGCTCCGTTCGCCCTTCGAGGAGAACCATCCGCCGTCCTGCCATCCAATGGGAGTTTTTGAATGTCGCTGACCGTAAAGCTTGTATCTTCGGCCCTTCTCGTCACGGCCTTTACCGCCGGAACCGCACAGGCCGCCGAGCCCGATAGCTGCAAGACGGTGCGCTTCTCCGATGTCGGCTGGACCGACATCACCGCAACAACGGCCACAGCCTCGGTGATCGCGGACGCGCTCGGCTACGAGCCGACCACGCAGATCCTGTCCGTTCCGGTGACCTACGCATCCCTGAAAAACAAGGACATCGACGTCTTCCTCGGCAACTGGATGCCGACAATGGAAGCAGACATCGCGCCCTACCGCGAAGACAAGTCGGTGGAAACGATCACCACCAATCTGGAAGGCGCGAAATACACGCTGGCCGTGCCGAAATACACCTTCGACGCCGGCATCAAGAGCTTTGCCGACATCGCCAAGAACAAGGACAAGCTCGACAGCAAGATCTATGGCATCGAGCCCGGCAACGACGGCAACCGTCTGATCCTGGACATGATCTCGGAAAACAAGTTCGACCTCAAGGGCTTCGAACTCGTGGAAAGCTCGGAAGCCGGCATGCTGTCGGAAGTCCGCCGCGCCACCAATTCCGAGAAGGACATCGTCTTCTTGGGATGGGCGCCGCATCCCATGAATTCGAGCTTCGACATCGAATATCTGGCAGGCGGCGATGAAGTCTTCGGCCCGAACTACGGCGGCGCTACCGTGCACACCAATGTACGCGCAGGCTACACCACGGAATGCCCCAACATGGGCACGCTCCTGAAGAACATGGTGTTCTCGCTCGACATGGAAAACGAGATCATGGGCGCGATCCTCAATGACGGCTCCGATCCCAAGGAAGCCGCGACCGCCTGGCTGAAGAAGAACCCGGATGTCGTGACCCCATGGCTGGAAGGCGTCACCACCTTCGACGGCGGCGATGCAACGCAAGCCGTGAACACCGCGCTCGGCGGCTAAAAACCTGACCATCTGATCGCGGCGGCCTTTCACCGGCCGCCGCCTTTTGCACTTGAACTGACGAGGTCCGATGGGAACCGACCAAGGCTGGATGGATGCCGCCGGCGAGATGCTGACCACCAAGATCCCCGTGGGACGCTGGGGCAAGCTCTTCTTCGACTATCTGACCTCGAACTTCGCCTGGTTCTTCGATTCGCTGGCAAGCAGCATCAGCTCGATCCTGTCCAGCGCCACCGACGCCCTCATGTGGCTTCCGCCCCTCGTGCTGATCGCCCTGATCGTCGCGCTTTCCTATGTCCTGCAACGCTCTTGGCAGCTCGCGCTGGGCACAGCACTCGGCCTCCTGTTCATTCTCAATCAGGGCCTTTGGTCCGAAACGGTCGAAACCCTCGTGCTGGTGGTGTCCGCTGCCGCCATGTCGATGCTGATCGGCGTGCCGATCGGCATCTGGGCCGCGCATCACGAACGCGCTTATACCTGGCTGCAGCCGATCCTCGATCTGATGCAAACGCTGCCGACCTTCGTTTATCTCATTCCCGTGCTGATCCTGTTTGGCCTCGGCGTCGCGCCGGGCGTGATCGTCACCGTGATCTTCGCCTCCCCCGCTCCCATCCGGCTGACTTATCTCGGCATCAAGTCCGTCCCGGTGCCGATGCTGGAAGCCGGCGAAGCCTTCGGCGCCACCAAGCGCCAGCTCCTTTGGAAGGTAGAACTGCCGGCAGCTCTGCCCACCATCATGGCCGGCCTGACCCAATGCATCATGCTGTGCCTGTCGATGGTGGTGATCGCAGCCCTCATCGGTGCCAACGGGCTCGGCAAGCCGGTGGTGCGCGCCTTGAACTCGGTCAACATCCCGCTTGGCCTCGAAGCCGGCCTCGCCATCGTCGTGCTTGCCATCATCCTCGACCGCATGTCGCGCATTCGTACGGGAGCCACCCGTTGAGCACCGCAGTCGATTTCCAGAACGTCGATATCATCTTCGGCGATCAAACCCAGCAGCAGCGCGCCATCGGCATGGTGGACAAGGGTGAAAGCCGCGAAGACATCCTGGCTGCCACCGGTGCGGTTCTCGGCTGCGCCGGCGCCAATCTGGCCGTGGAAGAAGGCGAGATCTCTGTTCTCATGGGCCTGTCTGGCTCCGGCAAATCGACGCTTCTGCGCGCCGTCAATCGCTTGAACGTACCGACGCGCGGCAAGGTCTTCGTCAAGCATGAAGACCGCATGGTGGATGTCGTCACCTGCGACAACCGCACCTTGCGCCAGATCCGGCAAAACCGCGTTGCGATGGTGTTCCAGCAGTTCGCGCTTCTGCCCTGGCGCACGGTGGAAGAAAATGTCGGCTTCGGCCTCGAACTCGCGGGCGTTCCCCAGGCCGATCGCAAGAAGCGCGTCGATGAACAGCTCGCACTCGTCGGCCTCGATCAATGGGCCGGCAAGTATGCCCATGAACTGTCCGGCGGCATGCAGCAGCGCGTCGGCCTCGCCCGCGCCTTCGCCACCCAGGCGCCCATCCTGCTCATGGACGAGCCGTTTTCCGCCCTCGATCCGCTGATCCGCACCAAGCTTCAGGACGAGCTCCTGATGCTTCAGGCCAAGCTGAAAAAGACGATCGTCTTCGTCAGCCACGATCTCGAGGAAGCGCTCAAGATCGGCAACAAGATTACCATCATGGAAGGCGGCCGGATCGTGCAGACCGGCGCGCCGGAAGAGATCGTGCTCAATCCCGCCGATGACTACGTGCGCGAATTCATCGCCAACGTGAACCCGCTTTCCGTGCTCACCGCCTGGAACGTCATGCGCGACAAGCGCGATCTGGCGGACGCCGGCGGCGATGGCTGGCTGTGGCTTGATCGCCGCGAAACCACCCGCTTCAAGGTCGATCCCGACGGGCTGGTGGCCGCCGCCGAGCGCAACGGTCATCCAGCCCTCTGGACCTCCTGCGACGACAACGAGACCCTGCCGCCCGATGCGCCGCGCGTTTACTGGGCCAAGCCCGGTACATCGCTGAAAACGGTCATGCGCGCCATGCAGCGCTCGCACACCGCACCCGTTGCGCTGTTCGACGAACAATCCCGCTTCGTCGGCGCGATCGGCATTCAGGATGTGCTGCACGCCATGGTTCGCCGCGCCTGACACTCTGCGCGATTTCGCCGGCCCCGTTCATTCCGGCGAAAGGGTCTCTCCTGCATGAAGAAGCCGGTTCGTACCGGTTGGGGAATAATCGTGACAGGGATCGCCTTTGTCGGCACCGGCTTCGTGGCCGATTATTACATCACCACCCTGCGCAATCATCCCGCGCTGACCCTGGTGGGCGTGCATGACCGTGATCCGGCCCAGCAGAAGCGCTTCGCCAGCTATTACAACACCCCGACCTATCCCAATCTGGACGCGCTTCTGGCCGACCCGGACGTCTCGATCGTCGTCAACCTGACGAGCCCGGAAAGCCACGCAGCCGTTTCGCGCCAAGCCTTGATAGCCGGCAAGCATGTCTACAGCGAAAAGCCAATGGCCATGCACTACGACGACGCCGCCGCGCTCGTTCAGCTGGCCGAAGACCGCGGCCTGTGCCTTGCATCCGCACCCGCCAATGCGCTCAGCGCCAGCTACAAGGCGGTCGCAAAAGCCTTGAGCGACGATGCGATCGGCCAGCCACGACTGATCTATGCCGAAATGGAAGACGGTCCGGTGTTTCGCGAGCGCTGGGCAAACTGGCGCTCGCCATCCGGCGCACCCTGGCCCGGCATTCATGAATTCGAAGTCGGTTGCACGCTCGAACATGCCGCCTATGCCTTGTCCTGGCTGGTCGCGCTGTGCGGTCCGGTCGAAAGCCTGACGGCCTTTTCCGCACTCTGCTTTCCCGACAAGGGCCAGCCCGCCGGCGTCCCGCTCGGTCCGGATTTCTCCGTCGGCCTCCTGAACTTCCGCAGCGGTGTTGTTGCCCGCCTGACCTCCGGACTGACTGCGCCGAAGGATCGCTCCCTGACGATCCTGGGCGATGCAGGCACGATCACGGTGGACGATCTCTGGAACCACCATTCGCCCGCGCGCCTCGAGCAGACGGCTGCCGGACGCCGCATTTCCGAAAAGATCGCCGGCCGCATCGAACGCAGGCTCGGCCGCACCCTGCCGCTTCGCCCCAAGCCAGGCACGGCCCTGCCGATTGCCGCCGCCGGCAAGCTCACCCTGCCGAACTTCCCCTCGCAGATCGATTTCTGCGCCGGCATCGCCGCGCAGGCCGAGGCCATCAAGCGCCAAAGCCGGCCGTTCTTCTCCGGCGCCGTTTCGCTGCACATCACCGAACTGGTGCTGGCACTGTCGAACGCCGGCCGCGATGCCGCGCCCTACATCCTGCGTTCCACCTTCAGCGGCGATTTTCCGGCGATTGCGCCAGCACACGCTGGATGATCTCCAGCACGGCGATGCTGGCTTGCAGCGGCATCACCGAAGAGGCCCGCTTGGCCCCACGAACGGCCCGCATCACCGCCTGCGCTTCGAACTGAAGCCCGCCGCCGGCAAAGGATCGAGTGATGATCCGCCGGCCCGGCACCGGCAGGCGCGACAACAAACGCCCGCCACGTCCCGGCAGCGGCGATCGGCTTCCCAAGCCCGGCAACTTTTCCAGCCAAGGTGCCGAAACGCTGAGCCGCGACGCCTTGAGAAAAGGCCCGTGCAGAACAAGCGTCCCCTTCGTTCCCCGCACCACGAAGCGGTTGTCGCCGTCACGGTCGAAGCCGCAAGACAGCTGCCCCGTCGCCCCTCCGATCGTCAGATCGAACCGGGCGCGCATATCGACACCCGTTTCTGCCGCCCACCAGCGCCCACCCGCCTTTTCCGGCTGCCCGAGCAGATGCAGAGCCATCGACAGCGGGTAAACGCCGAGATCGAGCGCCGCCCCGCCGCCAAGCACGGGATCGAAGAACCGGCTGGCCGCATCGAACGGCTTGAAGAACGACAGATCGCCCTCGAAGCTCTGGATGTCGCCGAGCGCACCGCTGCGGATCAAGGCGCGCGCTTCTTCCACGACGGGCAGAAAACGGCTCCACATCGCTTCCATGACGAAGGTCTGACTTTTCGCCGCTTCAACCTGGATGGCGCGGGCTTCATCGGCATCGCGCCCGATCGGCTTTTCCACCAGCACCGGCTTTCCCGCACGGCAACAGGCGATCGCCTGTTCGGCATGCAGGCTGTTCGGCGTGGCCAGATAGATCGCGTCGATCGTGTCATCCGCCAGAAGCGCATCCAAAGCCGTGTAGATCCTGGCTTCGGGCGCCGCCGTCCTGAACGCATCGGGCACCTGGCCGCGCCGCGAAACAAAGGCGCCGATGCGAGCGGAATGCACTTCGGCGAGATCCGCCACGAATTGCGCCGCGATCACGCCTGTTCCAACGATGCCCCAGGCAAACGGCCGGTTGCTCGATGGTGAATGGGGAGCCGATATGATCATGCGCAAAACCTATCCTGTTCCGGATAATTTTGTGTGGATGGATGACACAACGCCGTTCGGTCCGATTTGGCCGAACCGACTTTTCGTTTGATCGCCGGCAGCTTTGCCGTAAACAGCGGCGGGGCCACGATCCCGGCGGATCGGGCAAGAGGAACGGGAGAAAACCAATGAATCTTTCGGGTCAGGTTGCAATCGTCACCGGCGGCGGTTCAGGCTTGGGCGAGGCCACGGCACGCGCAATGGCAGCACAGGGCGCCAAGGTCGCGCTGTTCGACATCGGCATGGAGCGCGCCGAAAAGGTCGCGAGCGAAATCGGTGGTCTTGCGGTGAAGTGCGACGTGTCCAGCGACGAAAGCGCGACGGCCGCCGTTGCCGAAGTCGTGGAGAAGCTCGGCACCCCGCGCGTTCTCGTGAACTGCGCCGGCATCGTTCTGGCCGCAAAAACGCTCGGCAAGGAAGGCCCGCACCCGCTCGACACCTATCGCAAGGTCATCGAGATCAACCTGCTCGGCACCTTCAACGTCATTCGTCTGGTGGCCGACAAGATGCGCCATGCCGAACCGCAGGAAGATGGCGAGCGCGGCGTCATCATCAACACCGCATCGGTCGCCGCCTATGACGGTCAGGTCGGACAGGCCGCTTATTCCGCTTCGAAAGGCGGCATTGTCGGCATGACCCTGCCGATCGCCCGCGACCTTGCGCGCGACGGCATTCGCGTCATGACCATTGCGCCGGGCATCTTCTGGACGCCCATGATGGCGAGCTTGCCCGAAAACGCACAGAAGTCGCTGGGCGAACAGGTGCCCTTCCCTTCGCGTCTCGGCCAGCCCACCGAATATGCCGACCTCGCCATGCACATCATCGGCAATCGCATGCTGAACGGCGAAGTCATCCGTCTGGATGGCGCGATCCGCATGGCGCCACGGTAACGAATAATGGCGAAGCCGGAACACGTGCTTCGCCCCCTCGACAACGAGGCGGTGCGGTTAGCCAGAACGCTGATGCGCACCGCGCGCTTCGGCGCTTTGGCCGTGCTTGATCCAAGCGATGGCAGTCCACTCGTCAGCCGCGTCGCCGTTGCCACCGATTGCGACGGCGCGCCGCTCCTGCTTGTTTCCGGCCTGTCGCAGCACACGCAGGCCCTGCAACACGACCCGCGCTGTTCCTTGTTGCTGGGTGAACCCGGCAAGGGCGACGCGCTGGCTTACCCCCGGCTTTCGCTGAACTGCACGGCCGAACTCGTCGAAAACGAAGTCGACCTTGCCCGCATGTCCGACCGCTTCCTGCGTCATGTCCCCAAAGCAGCGCTTTACGCCGCACTGCCCGATTTCCGAATCTATCGTTGCCAGCCCCGCAGCGGATCGCTGAACGGCGGGTTCGGCAAGGCCTATCGGTTGGAACCCGCCGATTGCCTCACCGCCCAAGCGTTCAGCCTCGCCCCCTTCGAAACGCCGATCCTCGAGCACATGAACGAAGACCATGCCGATGCGGTGGCGCTTTATGCCGAAAAACTTGCAGGCCAGCCCGCCGCCAAATGGAGCCTGACCGGCATCGATCCCGAGGGCATCGACCTTGCCGCCGGCGACCTGACGGCGCGCGTCTGGTTCGATCAGCGGGTGGAAACCCGCCAGGACGCGCGCGCCGCTCTGGTGGCGCTCGTGGCCAAGGCGCAAGACACGGCTTCGGCGGCGCCTGAGCCGCCAAGCAAAGAATAATTTAGCATCGTGAAACTTTCGCACACAACGGACCGTAACTTCGGCTTCAAGCAGTTCACGTTGAAAGTTGGGTATCGTGTCCAAGCCAATCATGGAACGCGCAGACGAGATTGCTGCGCTGCTGAGCATGCTCGGCAACACAAAACGCCTGTTGATCATGTGCCATCTTCGCGAAGGCGAGATGTCGGTCGGCAAGATTGCGGAAAGCGTGCAGCTCAGCCAATCGGCTTTGTCGCAGCACCTCGCCAAGCTTCGTCAGCTCCAGCTGGTGGAAACGCGCCGCGACAAGCAGACGATCTATTATTCGCTGTCGTCGCCCGTCACGCGCAACCTGTTGAGCACGCTGGAAGAGCTTTACAAGGACAAGCGCGGCGCATCACACGGCGACAAGGCTTCGGCCGCGACCGTTTAAAGCCATCGGCCTTGCATCCGAACAAAGCGGATCGGCCATGACGACCATCATCCGCATCGAAGACCCGCAAGATCTGCGCATCTCCGCTTACCGGAACGTGCGCGATCGGGATCTTGCGCGCGACAACGACACCTTCATCGCCGAAGGCAAGGTCGTCCTGTCCGTTCTGTTCGCCGCCCGCCGTTTCCCGCCCTTGTCGGCGCTCGTTCTGGAAAACCGGCTCGACGGCGTCAGCGACGTTTTGTCGACGGCCCCGTCCGACATGCCCGTTTATGTCGCCTCTCAATCCGTCATGGACGCCATCGCCGGCTTCCACATCCATCGCGGCATCCTGGCGCTCGCGCAGCGCACACCACCACCCTCGCCCGCAGCACTGCTCGAAAAGCTGCCGGCCGATGCGCTGGTGGTTGTTCTGGTCGGCATCGCCAATCACGACAATGTCGGCGCGATCTTCCGCAACGCCGCCGCTTTCGAAGCCGATGCCGTGTTGCTCGATCAAACCTGCTGCGATCCGCTTTATCGCAAGGCGATCCGCGTTTCGGTTGGCGCTGCGCTCAAGGTGCCGTTTGCGCGCGGTGGTTCGGCAGGCGAACTGGCCGACAGCCTCGCCCAGCACGGCTTCAACGCCGTGGCACTCAGTCCGTCGGGCGCCGAAAGCCTGTCTGCCGTTACGCCGTCCGGCCGCACCGCGATCCTGCTCGGTACGGAAGGCGAAGGCCTGCCGCCGGCGCTCATGCAGCGGCTGCGCACCGTCCGCATTCCGATGTCCCAGAGTTTCGACAGTTTGAACGTCGCAACCGCCTCAGCGATCGCCCTTCACCGGCTTGGCCGCTTCCGCGACTGACGCCGCGTCCTGCAGCGCGCGAATGCGGTCGGCCAGCGTCAGCGTTCCCGTTCGCCCACCAACCGATGCCTGCGATGCCAGCGCCGCGTCGATCGGCGAGCCCGGCCCTTCCAGAACCCGCGTCATATGCACCATCTGCGCCGCGATCTGGGCAAGGTCGTCGCGCAAACCGTTCGGCGCCGCAGACGCCACGGCGCTGTCGCTCGATCCAGACTGCTGCCGCAGCCGGTCGTTCTCCGCGGCCAAAGCCAGAAGCTGCGCTTCCAGCCGGTCGCGATCCGCTTCCAGCCGCGCCACCGCGCCGTCCATCCCACTGGAAGACCCGCCCACATCCCTATCCGCCAGCTCGGCTTCAAGCCGCATCGCGCTTGCCTGAACCTGGGTCAATTCGAGACGAAGCTCCTCTTCCGTGCGCTCGGCCTGTTTCAGCTCCCGCTGAAGCTGCGCAATTTCCCGGGAAAACGCATCCGGCCCCGCTTCGATCTCGGCCTGCGCAGCATGATCGCTGTTCTGGTCTGCAACAGGCCCGTCGTCCTCGACGCCACGCAGCTGGCTGATCATCCGGTCGCGGCGCGCCAGCGTTTCCTCGCGGTCGGACAGATCGCGCAGCAAACGCGCAATCGTGTTTTCGAGATCGACCACCTTGCGGCGTTCCGTTTTCAGATCCTCGCCCGCACGCCGCTCGGAGGCCGATTGCTCGCGCACCTTCTGCTCGTTTTCGCCACGCTGCGCCCGCAGCTGCGTCACGATCGCGCTCAACCGGTCGATCTCCCCATCGCGCGCCACGAGGTCGATCTGGCGGTTGCTGGCCACCAGGCTCGCTTCCTCGTGAAGACGGCTCATCTCCTCGTAAGCCAGGCTCTTGTCGGCAAGGGTGCGCTCGGCGAAAGACAGCTTGTCCTTCAAACCGGCCACCGCGTCCCGCTCCCCGGTCAGCTGCAGTTCGAGATCGGCAATGGTGACGTCGCGCGCGGCAACGGCAGCACTGCGCTCGGCATTGGTTTGTTCGGCAGATTTCAACTGCGCAGTGAGCCGCGCGATCTCGACCGAGCGTTCGTTGGCTCTCGATTTCTGCGATTTCGCATCCGCCTCGACGCGGCGCACCTCAACGGCATATTCGGCGCGAACCCGGTCGCGCTCTGCCTGCATTTCGTTCAGGCTCATCGGCAAGGTCGCTTCCAGACGCTGACGCGTCAGCCGTTCGGCGCGGCGGCGATAGGCCGGCGCGATCAGAATGGCAAGCAGACCCGCAAGCAGGAAGCCGAGGATGAAGGCTAGAATGGACTGGATGACCACAGAAACGCCGAACCGGTGAACTCGAAATCACTGTGCCACGGAGGAGACCGTAAAATCCACCTCCCCGGTCAAGGAAAGCGCGTTCCGGTTAATGTTCAGAACGGGTTCCAGGTCGGCTGCGAAGTCAGCTTGAGATAGCCGATATTGACGCCGAGCCGCGCGCCGACGCCGGTGCGCACCGGCACGAGCAGGATCGACCCGTTCTTCAACACGTTGAAGCCGAGACCGGCCAGCACATAGGCCGAGCCCGCCACGCCGCCATAGCGCCGGTACAGGCTGTTGACGTCGTCGAGGTTGTAAACGAGCACCATCGTGCGCGAGCCCTGCCCGCCGAAATCCCAGCCAACCGACGGTCCCTGCCAGAACACGTTGTGGTCGCCGGCATTCTTGGTGAACAGCGTGCCTTCGCCGTAAGTCACGCCGCCAATAAGCGCGCCCGAGCCTTCTTCGCCCAGCACGTAACCGTTCGGCAGGCCGTAGGATGAAAAGATCCGCTCGATGATGGTGGCCAGCCCGCCGGACGCTTCGCCGAAGAACTTGTGACCGGAATCGACGATCTCCTCGGCCGTGTAGGTTTCCTGCGCCTGTGCGCGGGGCGCGGCGCTCAGCGCCAGACCCACGGCCAGCACGAGCATCCCCAGCTTGGTCACCAGCTTGTTCGCAAACGACAAGAGCATGCGCTTATCTCCTGTTTGGGAGCCGTTCAGGCCTCGTTCAATGCCTTTGATGCCCGCAGCGCCGAAGCTGCCGACATGTCTTGATCCGGGACGCTACGCCGCAATCCTTTTTCAACCATTAAGATGCATGATTTCTTCACCATAACCGCTGGCTGCGCCGCGCTGTCTCCCAAACGAGACAGCGTTCGTGGCTTGCGAAGAGCTTGCAATGCCGCGAAGTAGCGGGAACAAACGCATTTGATTCGAATGCGATCAGATTGGGGATGCATCATGGCTGAGCTTGTAACGCTGTCGGCACCGGATCTTGCAGCGCTGCTGTGCAGCCGTGTCTGCCACGACATCATTTCCCCCGTCGGCGCGATCAACAACGGTCTCGAGCTGCTGGATGAAGGCGGCGCCGACGAAGATGCAATGAACCTCATTCGCACCAGCGCGCGCAACGCCTCTGCCCGCCTGCAGTTTGCTCGCATCGCCTTCGGCGCGGCCGGTTCTGCCGGAATGCAGATCGACACAGGCGATGCGCAGGCCGTCGCGATGGCCTATCTCGCCAATGAAAAGCCCGATCTTGAATGGAACGGCGCTCGCGCCCTTCTTCCGAAGAACCAGGTCAAGCTTCTGCTCAACCTGATCCTCATTTCGATCGGCACCATTCCGCGCGGCGGCAAGATCACGGTCACGCTGGAAGACACAGACACCAAGCCGCGCTTCAGCCTGGCTTCAGCCGGCCCGATGGTGCGCGTTCCGCCGAAGTTCCTCGAACTGCACGGCGGCGGCCGGCCGGAAGAGCCGATCGATGCCCATTCGGTTCAGCCCTATTATACCCTGCTCCTGGCGCGTGAAGCGGGCATGGAAATCTCCATCCGCACCACGCCGGAAGAAATCCTTCTGACCGCGAGCTGATCGCCCTTTGTTGCGACATCGCTAAAGTTCTCGCGATGTCGTTAGCCTTTCTTCCATGATCCCCCTCTAGTTTTCGTCTGGCAATAATTCACGCCGGCGGAGGGGAACACGGGCATGAAGCGGTGCATGATCGTCGATGCGTCGGATGTCATCCGACGTGTCGCAAGGCGCATTCTGGAAAGCCAGGACATGGTGGTGGTAGAAGCTGCCAACGGTCGCGAGGCCCTGGCGCATTGCGACCAAAAGGTGCCCGACATCATTCTGGTTGAAGCCAGATTGCCTGACATGGCGATGTCCGACTTCCTGCACAATGTGCAACTGAACAACGCCAAGCCCCAGATCGTCATCAGCCTGATCCGGCTCGATATCGGCGCCATCATGCGCGCCAAGCGTGCCGGCGCGTCCGGCTATCTCCTGAAACCCTTCGACCGCAGCCACCTCCTGGGCAGCCTGCGCCAGAGCTTCGGCTCCACCGGCAACAAGCGCCCCACGATGACCGCCGCCTGAAACAGGCCGCCTGAAACAAAAAACCCGGCGGGAAGCCGGGTTCTTCGGAAAGCTCGATGTGATCGATGATCAGGCGCTGACGCGCACTTCCTCGGGCTCGCGCAGCACATAGCCACGGCCCCACACCGTTTCGATGAAGTTCTGGCCGCCCGAAGCGTGATCGAGCTTCTTGCGCAGCTTGCAGATGAAGACGTCGATGATCTTCAGCTCCGGCTCGTCCATGCCGCCATAAAGATGGTTGAGGAACATTTCCTTGGTGAGCGTGGTGCCCTTGCGCAAGGAAAGCAGCTCCAGCATCTGATATTCCTTGCCGGTCAGGTGCACGCGCTGGCCGCCGACTTCAACCGTCTTGGCGTCCAGGTTCACGATCAGGTCGCCGGTGGTGATGACCGACTGTGCATGGCCCTTCGAACGACGAACGATCGCGTGAATACGGGCAACCAGCTCGTCCTTGTGGAACGGCTTGGTCATGTAGTCGTCGGCGCCGAAGCCGAGGCCGCGAACCTTGTCCTCGATACCGGCCATGCCGGACAGGATCAGGATCGGCGTCTTCACCTTGGACAAGCGCAGCGTGCGCAGAACTTCATAACCCGACATGTCGGGCAGGTTCAGGTCCAGCAGGATGATATCGTAATCATAAAGCTTGCCGAGATCGACGCCCTCTTCACCGAGGTCCGTCGTATAAACATTGAAGCTCTCGGACTTGAGCATCAACTCAATGCTCTGTGCGGTTGCACTGTCATCTTCAATCAGCAGAACGCGCATCTGAAATCCCCTTATTCGCCGCCACTTCGCGCTCGACCGATGTTCACCCGAACATGGCAGCGACCGCCCTTAAGAAAGTTGCCACCGAATGGTTAACAAAACCTAATCCCGCTTGGCAAGCGACAACCAATTTTGCAACATTTCGGCACAAGCCGTTGTAACCAAACATTAAGTGTCGGGACGCGCCATCATCCTTTTTGCGAGCTTATGGCCGCTAAGTGATTCAGGAGACTCGATGTTTTCGACCTATTAGGATCGTCGCATCTATTTTTACCCGCCCTTAAGTCCTTGGGCCTATGATTAACAATGCCCGTAAACGAAAGGTTACCGGGCGGGGAAAAGATTACGATTTCGTTTCCTGTCGCCCCATCACCTGTCACCAGGCAACGGGCTGCAGACTAGGCATGGAGTGTTGCGCGAACCTTGCTCGTCCCCGGACGGCGGTCGCCGCCAAGGAGTATCCGAGTATGAAGTCCCGCGAGAATCTCGTTAGGCTTAAGCGGTTTCAGGTCAATGAGAAGCGCCGTCAGATGGCACAGCTCGACATGATGATCGCCGAATTCGACCGTATGGCAACCGAGCTGGACCTCCAGATCGCGTCCGAAGAAAAGAAGGCCGGCATTACGGATACGAGCCACTTCGCTTATCCGACCTTCGCCAAGGCCGCGCGCCAGCGCCGCGACAACCTCAAGAACTCCCAGGCCGACCTCGCCCAGCAAAAAAGCGCGGCCCAGGCTCAGCTGTCCGAAGCCGAGATCGAGCTGGAACGCGCCGAGATGCTGGAATCGCGCGATGCGCGTGGCGCTCGCGATATCGAGCCGCAGATCGCCAGCGCCATGATCGGCTGATCCAGCCGACTTCAACCTGAATCGAAACATGAAGGCAGCCGCGCAACCGGCTGCCTTTTTTGCGTTCTGTTCCCGCCGTTGATGGGAAAAGCGGACATGAAAAAAGGCGGCCACGGGGCCGCCTGTCTTCTTTTCGTCCAGTTCGGCGATTAATGCCGATACTGCTGGATCCGAGTGGTTCTCAGGCCAGCAAGCCCATACTCATCGATAGAAGCCTGCCAGGAGAGAAACTCCTCCGTGGTGAGCTTGTATCGCGTGCATGCCTCCTCCAGGCTGAGTAGGCCGCCGCGAACGGCTGCCACAACCTCGGCTTTACGCCGGATCACCCAGCGCCGCGTGTTGGTGGGCGGTAAGTCCGCTACTGTCAGCGGGCTACCGTCCGGCCCGATGACATACTTGACACGCGGGCGAATAAGATCGGTCATCCGTACTCTCTACACTCAACTCAAAGACCTAATCGAACCCAGGTTTAAAGGCTCTGCCTTAAATTTTACCTAAACCTTGTCATAGCTTGCACGGCGACTATGAAGTTTCGCTTACTGAAGTTGTGGGGACTTGATTTGAGCTTTAGCGAAACGCGGCCTGAGGCTCTGGGCTAGGGATCCGGGCTCCAGTCGCAACGGCTCGCCGATCACGCTTGCGAAGCAGCCGACCGTGCAGGGTAGCGCTTCGCCTTGTGGCCCCTTATACTAAGGGCATAACCGCGCGGCCTTGCTCCGCAGCTTGACCCCCGCATCATGAACCAAGGGATGCAGTTAGCGATGAACAGCTTGGATCTTCCCGGCCGTCCGGAAGACACGCGGGTCGTCGTTGCCATGTCGGGCGGCGTCGACTCCTCCGTGGTCGCCGCCATTCTCAAGCGCGAAAATTATGACGTCGTCGGCGTCACGCTCCAGCTTTACGATCATGGCGCCGCCACCCACCGCGCCGGCTCCTGCTGTGCCGGACGCGACATCGATGATGCGCGCCGCGTCTGCGAAACGCTCGGCATTCCTCATTACGTGCTCGATTACGAAGCCCGCTTCCGCGAAGCCGTGATCGATCCGTTCGCGGAAAGCTACGCCGCCGGCGAAACGCCGATCCCATGCGTGTCCTGCAACCAGACCGTCAAGTTCGCCGACCTGCTCGCCACCGCGCAGGATCTCGGTGCCGAAGCGCTTGCCACCGGCCACTACATCCGCAGCCGTGCCAACGGCGCCCATCGCGCCATGTATCGCCCTGTGGATGGCGACCGCGACCAGAGCTACTTCCTGTTTGCCACCACTCAGGCTCAGATCGACTACCTGCGCTTCCCGCTTGGCGGCATGTCGAAGCCTGACGTGCGCAAGATCGCCGAAGAAATGAACCTGTCGGTCGCCACCAAGCAGGACAGCCAGGACATCTGCTTCGTGCCGCAGGGCCGCTACAGCGACATCATCGCCAAGCTTCGCCCCGAAGCCGCCTCGCCCGGCGACATCGTTCATATCGACGGTCGCGTGCTCGGCCGTCATGAAGGCATCCTGCGCTACACGATCGGCCAGCGCCGCGGCATCGGCGTCGCAACCGGCGAACCGCTCTTCGTGGTTCATCTTGATGCCGAAAATGCGCGCGTGGTCGTCGGCCCTCGCGAAGCGCTTGCCACCCGCAAGATTTATCTGCGCTCGACCAACTGGCTCGGCGATGAAGCCCTCGACCAGATCCCTGCCGAAGGTCTCGCGATCTACGCCAAGGTCCGTTCGACTCGCCCGCCGCGCCCGGCAACCTTGCACGTGGATAACAATCAGGTCGTGGTGGAACTCGCCGACGGCGAATCGGGCATCGCGCCCGGTCAGGCCTGCGTCTTTTATTCAGACGACTCGGACGACTCGCGTGTGCTCGGTGGCGGTTTCATCGTGCGCTCGGAACGTGACGCCGATGCCGAGCGAATGCTCGCGCAACTTGCGGCAATTCCTTACCAGTCGGTCGCGTAGAATCGCTTTTCTGCGTTGCCAAATGCGCAAATGGCGCTCTTAAGCCGCTGCCATTTGCTGCTTTTAACGCGATCTAGCGGGCTGCATCCTGCCGCTTGTCGTGCACCACGGTGCCGGCCGTCAGCACCCGCAACACCCGGATCGCCTCCTCGCCATCGGTCCGCGGCGTTTCCCGCGTGTTGATGCAATGGATGAAATGCTCGAGCTCGCGCGTCAGCGGAAGCCCTTCGCCAACCGCGATATAGCTGGGTTCATTGGCGGTAAACGCCCAATGTCCGCTGTCTTGCCACACCGCATGACGATAAACCGCCAGCTTGCGCGACCACACCTCGCCATCGTCAAACACCGCCATCGCCTTGGTGCCAACAACCGTCAAACGCCGCTCCCGGTAGGGGTTGAGCCTTGAAGCGAACAAATGGCTCCGTACCCCGCTGGCAAACCGCATATGAACATGAGCGAAGTCGCTGAGATGATCCAGCAACGCCGCCCCCTCGCCGCGAACCTCGACCGGCTCCTCGCCGGTGATCGCCAGGATCATCGAAAGGTCGTGCGGCGCCAGATCCCACAAGGCATCGTTTTCGGTATGGAACTTGCCGAGACCGAGACGGTGCGAATGTATGTACTTGATTTCGCCCAGTTCTCCGGCCTTGATCAGCGCCATCAGCTGCTCGAAAGCGGGATGAAACCGCAACACATGGCCGACCATGAACACCCGGCCATGCTCATGCGCAGCCGCCACGGCGCGCTCTGCATCCGGCACCGTCAGCGCAATCGGCTTCTCGACCAGCACATCCTTGCCCGCCTGAACCGCGCGGATGGCGTTCTCGGCATGATACTGCGGCGGCAAGGCCATCACCACGGCATCGACATCGGAGCGCTCGAACAACTCGGCCGGATCGATCGCCAGGCAATCCTGCTCAACCGCAAACCCTTCCGCCCGCGCCGGATTGGCATCAGCCACGGCATGCAACGCGCCGAGCGACTTCAGGGTCCGAATATGGTTGGAGCCCCAATAGCCGCAGCCAAGCACAGCGATACGCGGTTTCATGATGATCGATCTGCCTGCACTTGGAACAAGAAGTTGCCAACGAAAGAACATCGCCGGCACAGCGAAACTGTCTGTCCCGGACATATTCGCCCGCTCCCCCGAACTCAACCCCGCAGGGACGCACCTTTGAGCCGCAAGGGGTCACAAAAACATACCGTCAGCGCAGATTGTTGATGAAATTCGGTCAGATAGGGGGCTGCATCACCCATCGCGATCCGCTTGATCATCAATGTCCAACGCAAAACGCTGTAAACCCCACCTCTTCGCTTGACACCCAGCAAGCTGCCGCCCTATATCCCGCCCGTCTTCGCGGGCAGCGGCCTTATGAACCGCAGCATCAAACCGCGCGTGGCGGAGTAGCTCAGTTGGTTAGAGCAGAGGAATCATAATCCTTGTGTCGGGGGTTCGAATCCCTCCTCCGCTACCACTCCGTTAAGCTAGCAAAAACAAACACTTAGGCTTGGACAGGGGTTCAGTCGACTGTGTGACATCTCGCATGATTGTACGCGGAGATGTTGTGGCCCGAATTTCCTATCTCATGCGCCGTGAAGGCCGCTATTACGTACAGGCGCGACTCGCGCCTCACGTGGCGATGGTTGCGGGGCGTTCCCTTTATAGAGCCTCGTTGAGGACCGCCGACTACCGTCAGGCTCGCCAGCGCCTCGTCGAATGCATGAGTTGGGTGACCCGCATGAACGACACCGTCGACTACGTCAGCCTCTTTCAGAAGAACGTCGGCCAGCTGCAGGTATATCTCTTTGATGCCTTGCCGAAGAATGCTTCATCGCCCGCCGGAACTACAAGAATTTGCTGCAGAACATGGTTCGTTGCGCAGTTTCGAGTTGAAGCTTTCGCAGTAGCTCTTTTTACCAGAGGCTTGCCGGCTCGATAAACGCAGTCGTTGCACCGATGGTTGGAGCCATCTTCCGCACGGCCTCGGCGATGAACTTCGGCTTATTAACGTAGCAAACATGGGCCGATACGCCGAGCGCGAAAGTCAGGTTCTTGTATCTAACGAGCAGATAGCTGCTCCTACTTTAGTAGATTGTCAGACGCTCATCCTACTCCTTATCAGCGTAGAACTGTCGTTTTAGATAAGTTTACCGCCTCTTGCCTCTTGCACGTGCGGGACGAGGACGATCTTGCCGATGGTCGCACCCGTTTCCATGGCCATATGCGCTTGGCGGGCGTTTTCGACAGTCAGTCCTGCAAGTGTTTGGTTGCGTGTGGTTTGCAGCGCTCCTTCTGCCAGCAACATCCCGAGCTGCGTCAGCACTTGCCCTTGCGTGCTCATATCCGTCGTTTGCATGAGCGCTTTCACGAACACGCCTTCGAATGCGATGCGAAGCGCTTTTTCGCGCAACGGCATGATATCGAGGCTTTTCGGCTGATCGATAAGGCCGATCGTGCCGAACGGCTTTATGCACTGAATGATCTCGGGCAGGTGAGCCTCTGTGTGCGACAAGCAGGCGACGAAATCCACGCCCTGATGATCAAGCTTTGCAAGCGCTTTCGACAGCCGCTCACGATGGGAAATCACGTAATGCGCGCCCATCTTTTTGCACCAGTGGCCACTTTCCGGCCGAGATGCCGTGGCAATCACGGTCATGTCCGTAAAGGCGCGCAGAAGCTGAATTGCAATGGAGCCAACACCACCGGCGCCGTTGATAACCAGAACGCTGCCGTTCTCAGCACCTTCAGGTATCCCCATCCGCTGAAACAAGAGCTCATGGGCGGTGAGCGCCGTCATGGGCAAGGCTGCCGCATCTACAAAAGAAACAGCATCAGGCAATTTGCCGACGATGCGCTCATCCACAAGCGTGTATTCTGCAAAGGTGCCGGGGCGGTTTACCTGTCCGGGATGGAACACGCGGTCGCCAAGCTTGAAGCCGGTGACGTCAGCCCCCCAGCCCCACTACCTCGCCCGCCGCTTCAAATCCGAGGATGCGCGGTGCTTCAGCACTTGCCTTGCCCCCGACGCGCAACTTGACGTCGATGGGATTAACGGCGGTGGCGTGAACCCTGACCAGCAGATCACGTGGACTGGGCTGCGGCAGGGGCAGGGTGATGGTAACAAGCGCGTCCTGTTCATCGAGGCTGCGCGGCCCAGGGTGACCCACAGCCGTCATTTGCGTCGGCAGGCTTGCTGCAAAGTGTGGCTGCTTCAAGAGATCATCCATCAGCCGGACCTCAATTGATCAGGGACGGTAGGAAGGTGACGATCTGCGGAAACAGGACTAGCAGGGCAAGAACGATGAAGTCGCCGACAAGAAAGGCCGAAACGCCCCTGAACCCGTCTTCCACGCGCCCGTTGGCTGCGCCCGCTGCCACGAAAACATTCATTCCGAGTGGCGGTGTCACAAGCCCCATCTCGGCCGTCTTTGTTACGACCACGCCGAACCAGATCGGTTCGTAGCCGAGCGACTGCACGAGTGGGAACACCAGCGGCAGGGTCAGGATGATGATGGCGAGTTGGTCGATAAAGAAGCCGAGCACGATGTAGAACAAGAGGATAATCAACAAGATGCCCCAGGGCGGAAGGGGCAGATCGCCGACCATGGTGATCAAGGCTTGAGGCACCTGCGTGATTGTAAGGAAATAGCCGAACACCATCGCCCCGATAATGATGGCAAAGATCATGGCAGTCGTGCGCAAGGTTGCGTCAAAAGCCTCGTAGCCGCCTTTCCAGCGCAAGCCGCCAAATGCCACCGACAGTATCAGGGCGCCGGCCGCACCAACCGCAGCTGCTTCCGTGGCGGTGATGGCGCCGGAGTAAATCCCACCCAGCACCAGAAACACCAGCACGATCGCCGGCCACACGCGCGGCAGCGTGCTCATCCGCTCCGACCAGCTATGCCGCTCGGTTGCAGGCGCGATCTCGGGGTTGCGCTTGACCTTGTAGATGATGGTCAGGATGTAGGCGAGCGTGGTCAGGATACCCGGCAGGATACCGGCCAGAAACAGCTTGCCGATCGACGTCTCGGTAAGCACGCCATAGATGATCAGCGGCAGGCTCGGCGGGATCATGATCGACAAGGTTCCGCCCACGGCGATGACGCCCAGCGAAAAGCTTTCATTGTAGCCGTAGCGGCGCATCTCTGGCATCGAGATGCGAGACATTGCTGCAGCCGCGGCGGTTGATGATCCAGACAAAACGGCAAAGCCCACATTGGCGGCGATTGCAGCCAATGCCAAGCCGCCGCGAATATGGCCCATCCACATATAACAGGCGCGATACAGATCGCGCACGATGGTGCCGCGCGCCAACAACTCCGCCATGAGAATAAACAGCGGCACGGTAGACAAAAGAAAGTTTGCGGAGGACCGATAGGGCGTGGTTTGCAGAATGCCCAGCATCGGGCCGAAGCCGACCTGAAGATAGAGCCCGAGCGCGCCGCTGACGGCGAGCGCAAAGGCAATCGGCATGCCGAAAACAATCAGCGCCACCAGAAGAACAACGATACCGCCGGCGATCATGACTGGATCCCCTCGGGAGTATGAGAAACCGCAGCCATCGAATGACCGCGGGCGGCATCAAAAGCATCAAGCAGGAGGCGCAGGGTGAAGACACTCGCGCCAAAGGCGGCGATCAACCAGCTTGGGCCGGTGGGAATGGAAAACACGCCGGTAGTCCAGCGACCGGCCGCGATGTTGTTGTAGCCAGAGCGGAACGCCATGTAGGCAATGCAGCCGAACACAAACGCGGCGGCGAGAAGGTAAAGAACTTCCAGCACGCGGCGCACGGGCAGCGGCAGCTTTTCCAGCACCATTTCCACGCGCACATGGCCGCGCCGTCGCTGCGTCTGGGCAAAGCCTAGAAAGACGATCGCTACCATGAGATACAGTTCGCTGACCTCGTAAACGCCGGAGATGGGCTCGCTGAAGAGATAACGGCCGCCTGAATCTGCGGTTACCAGAAGCATCAAGGAGGCAAGTGCCAGCAGTCCGAACCAACCAAAAAGGTTCTCCACAGCGGCTAGAACGCGTCTTACCATCTTCGTGGCCTTTCAAGCGAGAAGGATCACCGGCCGCACATGCAGCGGCCGGTTGCCAAGCCTTACTGTGTTGCCAGCTCGGTCCAGCGATCGAAGATTTTCTTGCCAGGCTGATTGCGGCCATCGAGATCGCTTACCCAATTGTCCCAGATTGGCTCCAGTCGTTCCTGCCACTTCTGCAGCTCGGCATCCGAGATCTGGTAATAGCCGCCACCGTTCTGCTTCAAAGCTTCGCCAAACTCGTTATGACGCTCGTTGTCGGCCTGGATCACCGGCGGCACGACTTCGCGAGCCGTGTCCATCATGATGGTCTGGATGTCTTCAGGCAGTCCCTGCCAGACATCTTCGTTGATTACATACAGAACAGGAAAAAGGCCTAGATTGACGTTGTCAGTCGACCATTTCAGCTGTTCCTGGATCTTGTAACCGGCGGCCGTCGGAGTATTGAACAGCGAACCGTCGATCGTGCCGCGTTGCAGCGCCGGGTACAGATCAGGTGCGGGAATGGCGACAGGCACCGCGCCCAATGCAGCGACGCTTCGCTCCTGGACACCGCCGGACGAGCGGATCTTCTTGCCCTTCAAACCGTCCAAGGTCTCGATCTTGTCGCCGCGCAGCATCAGCTGGTAGGGCGCAGTCGCCAGCGTGCGGATCGCGCGCACGTTTTGCGGCAGGAGTTCAGCCTCGTTCAGTTCATTGAGCGCCAACTCGTTGAACGCGTCATTGAGCTTCTGCGGATCTGTGATGTTGCCGATCAAGGGCAATGCAATCACCGTCGATAACGGCAAGCGATCCGACAGATACAAGGGAGCGGCATAAACGATATCGGCCAGGCGGTTTTCAGCCGCGTCCAGGAGATCCGCCGATTTCGCCAGCTGCTCGGCCGGAAAATAGCTGAACGCTACGCGGCCGTCCGTTCGTTTTGTTACCAGATCAAGCCAGGCCTTGGTGTTGATGGAATAAGGGTGCGTTGTTGGAAAGCTGTCGGCCACGCGCAACGTAAACTCCTGCGCTTGCGCGCTGAAGGCAACGAGGGCCATCGGCAACGCCGCAAGGCCAAGAAACAGGTGCTTCATTTTCATCAAGGTTTCCTCCCTTTAAATGATTTCAGCCGCCTTTTGCCACGAAGCGGCGAACAGCTGCCTTGTGGTCTTCGCCGGCGGTCACGACGGCGTAGTTCGACGAAATAAGATCGAGATTGGTGCGCAGGTCGTTGCGCATGCCCCCCAGCACGGCGCGCTTGATCATACGCACGGTCTGGATCGGCGCTTTTGCAATGCGCTGTGCAAGCTTCAGGGTTTCATCCGCAAGCTGCTCGTCGTCAACGACGCGGTTGACCATCCCAATCCGCAAGGCTTCCTCGGCATCAATGAAATCGCCCGTCCAGAACAGTTCCAGCGCCTTGGCTGTGCCAACCAGGCGCGGCAGGAAATGCGCGCCACCCGCACCTGGCACAAGGCCGACATTCACGTAGGTTTCGGCAAAACGCGCCGAGCGTGCCGAAACGCGAAGGTCGCACATCAGAGCCATGTCGAGGCCAGCGCCCGTTGCCGCTCCGTTCAAGGCGGCAATCACCGGCTTGTCCAGATCTTCCAAAGCCAGCGGGATCCGCTCGATGCGCTCAAACAGTTCCGCCTTGCGCTGTGCAGGCTGTTGTTCGAGGCGCTCTTCCATTTCCACGATGTCGCCGCCCGAACAAAAGGCCTTGCCCTTGCCAGTGACGATCAGGACCTTCACCGCATCATCGGTGCGGGCCGACACAAGCGCTTCACGCCATTGGTCGATCATGTCGAAGGTAAAGGCGTTCATCCGTTCCGGGCGGTCGAGCGTGATCGTGCCGATGCCGTTCTCGACGGTGTAGGTCAGATTGCCGGACATTGCTTTTCCTCCTCCTGATCGGGCGCGAATAGATCGCCCCTCGTGATGCCGACCGAGCGCAGCACCTCCTCCGTGTGCTGGCCAAGACGGGGCGCATGATGGCGCAGTTCAAAGGCCGAACCGCTGAAGGAAACGGGGCTGCGCACCAGCTTGTAACCGCCCTCGGTTGGATGCTCGGCGGTGCCGAACAGCCCGACCGCCTGAATATGCGGATCATCGGGCAGATCCTCGAGCGCCAGAACGGGCATGCACGGGATGTTGGCTTCATCGCAAAACGCGACCCATTCGGCCGTCGTGCGTTTGGGCGCTTCGTCCTCGATCACCTCATACAGGACGTCAATATGCTGGACACGCTCCGACAGCTTGGCAAAGCGGGGATCTGTCTTCAGGTCATCGCGGCCAACAAAGTCGTAGAAACGATGCCAGTTGCGATCGCTGTAAGGCAGGATGCAGCAGTGGCCGTCAGCCGTGCGAAAAGGTTTGCGGCGCGGCGACAATATCCGGGCAAAGCCGGGATTGCCGAGCTTGGGCTCGAAGGCAAAGCCACCGAAATGCTCCAGCAACATGAACTCGATGGAGGTTTCAAACATCGGCACTTCGATGTCCTGTCCGCCGGCGCCGCGCTCGCGGGCAAACAGGGCGCCCATCACCGCATAAGCGATCGCCTGGCCAGCCAGCTTGTCGCACATCACGGTTGGCGTAAAAGCCGGCGTGCCTGTTATGCGCCCGGCCATGGCAGCAATGCCTGAACCAGCCTGGATAATGTCGTCATAGGCGGCCTTGTCTGCATAAGGTCCATCGGCCGAAAAGCCGTAAGCGCCGCAAAAGATGATGTCGGGCTTCAAGGAGCGCACGCGTTTGGCACCATAACCAAGCCGCTCGATGGAGCCGGGCCGCAGCGCATGAAGAAACACGTCGGCCGTGGCGATCAGCCGGTCAAGCGCATCGCGATCCTCATCCTTGTTGAGGTCAAGCATAACGGACCGCTTGTTGCGGTTGAGGTGCAGAAACACGCCGCTCATGCCGGCATTGCGCGAAGGCTGGTAAGCGCGAAGGCTGTCGCCTTCCGGGCTTTCGATCTTGATGACGTCGGCGCCCATATCTGCCATGATATGGGTTGCAAACGGACCCATGATCACGTTGGTGAGGTCGATCACGCGTATGCCGCTGAGCGGGCCACGAAATGCGGGTTGGTGGTTTTCTTGGATCATCGCCTTGCGCCTCAGCTGGTCGCAGCAACCAGGCTGGGCCACAGCGCGGCACCGCCGCGCTTGCACACCGCTTGGCCGATCCATTCCGCCCAGTAAGCGTCCGAGCCGAACTCGTCGCGCCACGACCACAGGCGGCGGGTATAGAAGTGCAGGCTGTGTTCCTGGGTGATTCCCATTGCGGCGTGAACCTGATGCGTCACCCGCGCCACCAGACTGGCCGCCTCCCCGGTTCGCACCTTGGCAAGGGCCGCACGCACAACGAAATCCTCCTTGCCCCAGGCCTGTGCCGCGTTGTCCGCGATGGCGCTGGCGGAAGCGACCTGCACAGCGGCGTCGGCCAGCATGTGCTGAACAGCCTGAAAGGCGGCAATCGGTCGGCCGAACTGCTTGCGTTCGGTGGCATGTGCAACGCCTAGATCAAGCGCCCGACGCATCGCGCCGCTCATCTGCACGGCACGCAACAAAGCGCCAACGGCTGCCAATCCTTCGTCGCCCAGCCACTGCGGCCTTTCCACAGAACGGCCGTCACCTTGCAGATGTAGGGCATCACGCGGTTCCCCAGCAAGGTTGCGTCCGGCTTCGCCCGTTATTTGGTCGCGCTCGAACACGCGCCAGCCGTTGTTGTTCTCCACCAGAACACGCGAACACGCTTGCCCATACGGCACGCGAGATGCCTGACCGGCTTGTCCATGCGCGAGGCTTGCCGGTCCCTCCGATGCTTCGTTCAACAAGGCGGCAACCAACATGGTTTCGCCAAGCGGCAGCGGCACGGCATAATAGGCAGCCGAACGAATGAGTTCGAAGGCTTGAACAGGATCAAGCGCGATGCCGCCGGCTTCCTCAAGCAACAAGGCGAGCGGCAGCCCCGCTTCTCCCACCTGCGCCCACAGGGTCGCCTGAAAGTCACCATTGTCGGCGGCGGTCAGCTGGTCGCGTGTCACCGTTCCTTCAAACAAACGCTGCGCTTGTTCGTTGATGATGCCGGCCATGTCGTTGTCAGCCATGTCCATGCGGTGCCTCCTTAAATTCTTTCGCCGCTCAGCGCAGGCCGAGGCCGCGCGCGATCATGCTTTTGAGGATTTCGCGCGTGCCTCCACGCAGACTGAAGGACGGCGCGCGCAGCACGGTTTCAGCCAAGGCTCCGACATAACGGTCATCAGACAGGAGCGTCGGTTCAGTTGGTGCGATCGTGCGGGCGATTTCCGGCAGCGATTGCTCAAAGGTCGTACCCATTTCCTTGACCAGGGCGGCCTGTACCGTCGGCTGCTCGCCCTTGTCGAGAAGGCCTGCAACAGACACCGACATTCGGCGAAGCGAGGCGAGCTGCGCCACCATCCGGCCGATCGCCTGAGCCTGGCCGCGATCAGGTTCAGGGCCGATCTCGTCCACCAGCGTTGCCAGCAGCTGGTAATCGGACAGGAAGCGATCAGGCCCGGAGCGCTCGAAAGCCAGCTCGCCGGTTACCATGGTCCAGCCCTCGCCTTCGTTGCCGACCATCATGTCGTCGGGCACGAAGCAGTTGTCGAAGAAGACTTCGTTGAACTCGTGATTGCCGGCCATGTCGCTGATGCCGCGCACATCAATGCCGTCGCTGTCGAGAGCGACAATGAACTGGGTCAAGCCGCCATGGCGATCGGGGCCCGCATCGCCGGTGCGCGCCAGCACGATCATATAAGTCACCTGATGTGCGTTGGTGGTCCAGATCTTCTGGCCATCGATGCGCCAGCCACCATCCACCTTGCTTGCTTTCGTGCGCACGGCAGCGAGGTCGGATCCTGCATTGGGCTCGCTCATGCCGATGCCGAAAAAGCATTCGCCCCGAGCGATGCGCGGCAGGATCTCGTCGCGGGCACGCTGCGAGCCGTGGCGCAGGATCTGCGGCCCGGATTGGCGGTCGGCGATCCAATGAGCCCCGCATGGCGAGCCGGCGGCGAGCAGTTCTTCCGTTATGACCAGACGGGTGAGCGTTGAAGCGTCCTTTCCGCCGTACCGTTCTGGCCATGTGACGCCAATGAAGCCCGCCTCGCCTAGGCGACGGCTGAAATCACGGTCGAAGCTGGTCCAGCTGCAGCGATGCGGCTTGAAGCGGCCGGCGTCCAGCTCGGCTTGAAGGAAAGCACGGATGTCGTGACGGGCTTGTTCTGCCGCAGCTGGCAAAACAACGTTCTGGAAATCGAATGTTCCCACCGAGGCTCCTCCCAAAGTGGTTCATGTCCTAGGAGTAGGCACCGTTGACGAGAGCCGCGCAACATGAAATCACATATGCGCACCATCATATCACATACATGATTTTGGCTTTTGAATGACTGACCGACCAGCCTTGCCGGCGACAGAGATCGTGAAAGGCATTCCGACCGCTCCCAATCCGCAGCGGCTAGGTGATGGACCATCGGTAAAGTCTGCCATTCGCGTGTTGCAGATCTTCGAGTTCTTCCTGGAAGTGCGCCGCCCTGCGCGGGCGCAGGAGATTGCGAGGGCTATCAGCATGCCGCAATCATCGACTTCCGTTTTGCTGCGTTCCTTAGCTCATGCCGGCTATCTCGAGCTCAATGATGAAGATCGGACTTTCCTGCCCACGCCGCGCGTCGCACTTCTGGGCGCATGGCTTGATGGCGGGCCCATTCGCGACGGTCGGCTGATCGGCAGCCTTGAGCTCTTGTCTCAGGAAGTGGACACCGGCATCTTCGTGGCGACGCGTATCGGCCTGTTTTCTCAATATATCTACGTTTTGCCGGCCCGTGCTGCCTTGCGGTTCCATATCCCGATCGGCTCGCGACGCCTTCTCGTGAATTCCGCAACGGGCTTTGCGCTGCTTGCCAAGGCGCCGAACTCCGAAATCGCTGCGCTTGTGCGTCGAACAAACGCGGAAATTCCCGATGTCACGATCGATCCGGCTCATACTCTGCAGCAGGTCGAAGAGGTGCGGCGCAGCGGGTACGCGTTTTCGCGCGGCTATGTCACACGCGGCGCTGGCGCGATCGCCATGCCTCTGCCCGAAGGGATCGACCGCAGCGGCCGTGCCCTTGTCGTAAGCGTCGCCGGGATGCTCGATGATTTCGAGGAACGTGAAGCGGAGTTGGTGGAAGCGTTGCGGCGTGCTGTTGAGCGGCTGCGGCTGCGGATATAGGATTTACTACGCATAAAGCGGAACAATCCGCTTCTCGCAAAATGCAACACTTGCTCCTATGACTGGAATGGCGCGCAAAGCTGCCTCAAATCAAATCCTTTCACCGCGTGATTTTGGTTCCCCAAGCCAAGATGCTGTTGTTATCTGACACGCTCAAGGTAGACATTACATCTGGCAGGTGCTTGGCTGCAGTCTCAGGAGAGAAGAGCTTTCCAGCAGGAACGTCACGCTGAACAGGTCGGCTGAGATCAGTTGCCAAGGTACCAGGATGCAGCGCAACACATGCCATTCCGTATGGTGCGTACGGCGAGCGTTTCCACGATCAGGTTGAGCGCAGGTTACGAAGCACGATAGCCATACCAGCCGCCCAGCCGATTATCGCTTATGCCGCCGACTTTCCTGATCAGTTCCAACAGGAAGCCTTGCGTTGCTCATCAGGCTCCAACGACTCAGCTAATCGCTGGAGTCTAGTTTGAACGCGCAGCAAGGCTTCGTAGACACGTTCAAACACCCGCAAAATGATCGGGATACGGGCGAGGAAGCCGAGTGGCCCAGAAGCGGTCAGGCTCACCACATCGCTGCAATGGCCGCGGCACCTGAGAGTGCTTCACCGTTCTCCCAGGCGTAAAATCTTGCAAGCAATCGGCCCGCGCAGCAGGGCGGTTCTCACCTCCTGAGTTGCGAGCGGACTGAGGCTCAGGGCTTAAATAATACCGATCCGCTTGCCCTCGTGAGGCACTGTTCGGAAACTACCTCATCTTCCCAGTCGAAACGCAGACAGATTATACTTCGGGCTCCGTTCCTGCACCAGATCTGCGATAACCTCTGCCATCCCGGGACCGATGCCGAAGCCATGCCCGCTCATACCTGTGGCAATCGTGACGCCATTGATTGGTGCTCGGTCCACTAGCGGCAGCAGGTCCGGCATCGTGTCGATCATTCCTGCCCAGGTCGACCGCACCTGCGGCTTGCCCACGACAGGAAAAGCGGCAGCAAAGGAGGCGAGCACCTTGTTCAGTTCCGTCTCGTTTGGTCGCGGATGCAGGATGCGGCATCGTTCAAACGGTGATTGCTCATCCGGTGTCCAGCGGCGCCTGGTGCCCCACGCATCGGGGTAAGTTTTCGGTGCAAACAGGCTGAAGTGCGTGCTCCTGAAATCATCCCGCAGTTGCGGAAGGTAGGCAGACAGGTTGCGGAAGGCGTCCGGGCCGATGAAGAAGTCGTGCGTCGACCAGGGCGTCAGCGTATAACCGCCATCGGCCCGGCGGCGAATGGCGAAGCGATCGTCACAGGCGGCGGCCGGGAAGAACGCTTGCATGGCCTGCGTGCTGATCACTGAAGACACTACTCCGAGCTGCGGGATGCGGATGCCGTGATTGGCAAGCAGCAGCGAGCTCCACACGCCCGCCGCAACCACCACCCGCTCACACCGCACGCGGCCATGCTCGGTGAAAACGCCCTGCACCTTGCCGCCTGCGATATCAAGCGAGCGCACTGCGCAGTCTTCCCGAATGATTACACCGCTTTCAACCGCCGCATGCGCCAGCACGGGCACCGCAACAAACGGCTCGGCCATTGCGTCTGAAGGCGTGGTCATAGCACCCACCCAGTTGGCGCTGTTGGGAAGCATCGCTTCGGTTTCGCGCCGCGTCAGAAGACGCGTGTCCACGCCGTATGCGCGCGCGCCCGCCAGCCATTTTTCATGCTCCGCGAGCTTGGCCTCGTTGCGCGCGAGATAGGTGATGCCTGACTGTTTGAAGCCGATGCCCGTACGCAGCTTTTCGTCGAGCGCTTTCCAGATCCGAATTGTATCGACCATGATCGGCAGTTCGGCATAGTCGCGCCCTTGCTGCCGTATCCAGCCCCAGTTGCGGCTGGATTGTTCGCCCGCCACGCGGCCCTTCTCGCAAACGAGAACCGACAGCCCCTTTTTTCTGAGCGCCCAGGCGGTCATGACCCCGATAATCCCGCCACCTATGATGGCAACATCCACCGCTTCGGGAAGCGGTCCGGCGAAATCGGCTGTGTTGGTGAGGGCGATCGGGAAGCTGGACATCTGGGATCAAAATCTCGAAGCACGGTAAGGGTAGAGATCGATGGCAGATGGCCTTTCCGCCACAAGATCGGCGACCAGCCATGCGGTCATGGCTGACAGCGTCACGCCGAGGTGCCCGTGGCCAAAGGCGTAGACCACGTTGGGCGTCTTGGTCGCCCGGCCTAGCACCGGCAGACTGTCAGGCGTCGAGGGCCTGTAACCCATCCATCGTTCGCACGGCTTCCAGTCGGCCAAGGCCGGCAAGACCTGGAACGCTTTCGGCACGAGCGCATCGATGCGGCTGTAATCGGGCGCAGCCACCAATCCGGCCAATTCGTCGCCGCTGACGAGGCGCACGCCATTGTGCATCGGCGAAAGAACGAAGTTGCGGCTGGGGAACACAACCGGGCGGCGCAGCAATTGCTCGGATCCCGGACCAAAGCTGATGTGGTAGCCGCGTTCGGTATCGAGGCTGACGCGATCGCCAAGCTGCTTGGCAAAGACACCAGACCAAGCGCCGGCGGCAACGATCACGCGGTCGAACCCTCGCTCGCTCCCTTCAACCTGCAGAGTCGCGCCGTTGTTTTGCGGCGTGATACGGTGAACCCGAGCGCGCTCCACCTGCGCGCCTCGTCTTGACGCCGCACCCAGATAGGCCTGCGCCAGTGCCTTCGGGAAACGCACAGTGCCGGCACTGGGCTGAAACAGGCCGCGATAGCACGCAGCGGGATCGAGGCCAGGTTGAAGTTCCAGTATCTGGCCCCCATCCAGGATGTCGTGAACCACGCCGTGGTGCTCGATCAGCCGTCGCTCGAGCGCCGACCCCGCGAACTCTTTTTCCGATGCATAGACCTTCAGCCAGCCCTCCTGCGACAGCAGGTTTGCAGCACCAGAGTTGCCCGCAAGGTCGCGATGCGCTTGGAGAGCCTTGGACACCAAGGGCAGCAGGGCGCGCGCGATGCGCTCGACCTCGGCCGGTGTGCCATGGCGGATGAACCGCAGCAGCCATGGCAGCGCCTTGAGCGCATGATGCCTTCTCAGAACCGCCGGTGAGTGCCGCGACAGGAGATAACTTGGCAGCGATCGAACGACAGCCGGCGTCGATGTCGGCGTGATCGATCCGGTGACGATCGCGCCGGCATTGCCAGAGGAGGTCCCCGCACCCGGCTCGTTCGGGTCGAATACCGTCACCGCGTGCCCTTCGCGACTCAGCGCAAAAGCAATGGCACAGCCAACGATCCCTGCGCCGATGATCGCAATGGAACGCGGTTCGCCGGCAAGCAGGCAGTGGGGCATGACAGCCATCCCTGGACCTCCGAGGATCTGCGCGATCTAGTGGTGCAGAACCTTGCTCAGGAAGTCTCGGGTTCGATCATGCGTCGGATTGCCGAAGAAGCTGGCAGGCTCGCCACTTTCCACGATCGCACCCTGATCCATGAACACCACGCGATGCGCCACCTTGCGGGCAAAGCCCATTTCGTGGGTCACCACCATCATCGTCATGCCTTCCTTGGCAAGGCTGACCATGACATCGAGCACTTCAGTGATCATTTCCGGATCGAGCGCCGAAGTCGGCTCATCGAACAGCATGATCTTTGGCTGCATGCAAAGCGACCGCGCAATCGCCACGCGCTGCTGTTGTCCACCGGACAGCTGGCTCGGATAGTTGTTCATGCGATCGGCCAGTCCGACCTTGGCAAGCAGGGCTTCGCCCCGCTCCACCGCTTCAGTCTTGGAAAGCCCGCGCACATGAATCGGCGCCAGCGTTACATTCTCGAGCGCCGTCTTGTGCGGATAAAGGTTGAACTGCTGAAAAACGAAGCCGACTTCCATCCGCAGGTCGCGCAAGGCGACACCCTTCGCCCCAAGATCGACGCCGTCCACTGTCAGACTGCCCTTTTGGAACGGCTCCAACCCGTTGACGCAGCGGATCAGCGTGCTTTTGCCCGAGCCCGACGGGCCGCAAACAACCACAACCTCGCCCTTGGCGACGTCAAGATCAATATCCTTCAGGACGTGTAGGGCATTGCCAAACCATTTGTTCAGGCCTTGAAACCGGATCATGAGCAAGTCCAATGGGTCAAGCGTGACTGAAGGAGCGTCCAAGCGGCAGGCAGCACGAACGCTACAGCAGCGAGGATTGGTTGCGGCGCTCCATGCGACGCGCCAGGAAGATCATGGGATAGCAGATGATGAAGTAGCCGACGCCCACGACGCCGAAGATCAGCAGTCCGTTGGGGATGTTCTGCACGATCATCCAGCCCGAGCGCGTCAGATCCATGATGCCGATGGCGGAGATCACCGACGAATCCTTCACAAGGAGGATAAACTGCCCCACGAGCGACGGGCGCACGATGCGCAGCGCTTGCGGCAGGATTATCAATCGCAGTTGCTGCCAATGGCGAAAGCCGGAAGACAGCGCTGCTTCGCTCTGACCGCGTGGAACGGCCTTGATGCCGGACGCAACGATTTCACCGATGAAGCAGGCCGAGAGGTTCGACAGAGCAAGCACGCCCGCCGAGAACGCCGACAGTTCGATGCCGACGCTCGGCAGGATAAAAAAGCAGATAAACACCTGCACAAGAAACGGTGTGCCGCGAAACAGGTCGATGTAAAGGCCGACCACGAAGGACAGCCAGCGAATGCGCCCTGCCCGGATGATGCCGAACAACAGCCCGATCACGCCGCCGATCAGCAGCGAAATGAGGGACAATGACACCGTCATGCCCAAGCCTTTGAGCAGAAGCGGCCAGTAGTTCAGCAAGCGTTCGACTTGAAACCAGAACATGGGCAGCTCCTAGGCCTGTCCGGGCAGTCGGTTGAAGCGAGACCACAAGGCGGCCAAAGCCTTGAGCATGTAGTAGATGATAAGGAAGCCGGCAGCGGTCGCGGCGAGGCCTTCAACCGGCATGAAGCGGTCGAGCGCGATCTGCTGGCCGACACGTGCAAGTTCCACGACCGAGATCAGCGACAAAAGCGAGCTGTCTTTTACCAGCACGATTGCCTGTCCGATCAGCGGCGACACGGTCGGTCGGATTGCCTGCGGCAGGATGATGAAGCGCATGCGCTGGAGATACGTGAGGCCCGAACTCATCGAAGCCTCGAACTGCCCGCGCGGAACGGCCAGGATGCCAGACCGGATGATCTCGGCGACATAGGCGCCGGAGTTCAACGCCAGAGCGACGATGCCGATTAGGATCTCGGGCAACAGGATGCCGAGACGCGGCAGGCCGAAATACAGGAAGTAGAGTTGGGCCAGCAGCGGCGTTGCGCGAATGACGTCGACATAAGCGACGGCTGGCGCGCGAAGCCAGCGTAGCGGCTGGATCGTCAGGGCGCAGGCAATGATCCCAAGGATCATGGCGCCCGCGAACCCCAGGCCGGACATCATCAGTGTGTTCAGGAATCCCTGCCACAGCGCAGGAAAGTACTCGAAGATGACCCTGATATTGAGGTTGCCCAGCATAGCTCACCAGATGTGCGGTCGTTCCAGACGGCAGTGCGGGCAAACACCCGCACCACCTGTTCGATCTTAGTGATCGGCCTGCCACTTGGCCGAATTGACCCAGTAATCCAGGTTCGCCTTCAAACGACCGTCCCCTTGAACCGTATCGAGGAACAGGTTCGCCCAGATCAGCAGGTCCTGCGAGTCATAGCGCACGGCGTAAGCGAGCGGCTCGGAGGTCAGCATCTCGGGAAACACGTTGAACGTGTTTTCGGGATAGTTGAGGATCTGGGCCGAGACCGCGGTGTTGTCGTTGACGCCGCACTGGGCCTGCCCTGATGCAACGGCATCGAGCACAACTGTGCCGCCGCCCTTGAACGACTTCATTTCGCCGTCTGGGAAGAAGGTCGGCACGCTCTTTTCGGCGGTCGAACCCAGGATAACCGCAATGGTCGTGCCGGGCTTCTTGCAGTCTTCAAGGCTCTTGAAGTCGCTGCCCTGCGTGGTGAAGCCAACGGCGCCGACATGGATCCATGGCTTGGTAAAGGCCACCTTGGTCGCGCGCGTCAGCGTAGCCGTCATATCAGCGGCCAGTATGTCGGCCTTGCCGGACATCAAGGCCGGGATGAGACCATCCCAATCAAAGTCGAGATAGGTGACCTTAACGCCCATTTCCTTGGCCATGAGCTCGGTCAGCTGAATGGCGCTGCCGGTGCGCTCGCCATTCTTGTCCATGAACGAGTAGGGAGGGCCCTGCGTTTGAACCGCAACGCGCAGCTCGCCGCGTGCCAGGATGTCGTCGAGCGTTCCGGCCTGCGCGTTAGTGGTCGCGGTCGTTGTTCCTGCCAAAGCAACAAACAGTGCCGACAGAACAAATGTCTTGAAATTCCCTGTCATCTCAGTTGTCCTCTTCCCCATTAAGATGTTTGTTCTCCAACGACTGCTCTTGCGGCCGCCTGGATTGGTCTTGCCGGTCATCCGCCGGATCTAGATCGCTGTCCCACACGCCCTTGGGCAGGCTTAGCCACTTGTTGTGAGACTTCATCACAACAAAGGTCTCGCTGCCGCGAATGACGCCGGGCTCTGCTAGGCCTGGAAGCAGTTCACTGGTCACTCGGTAAAGTGCATCCATGTCGCCTTCGAACATCACTTCGCAAATCAGGTCATATCGACCGGTCACGATGCTGACCGACGTTACAAAAGGCAACTCCGATATCTTGCGTGCGACTTCGTCCAATCGGCCATTCGCATACGCATTGATGCCGAGGATGGCGACGGTGAGCTCCGGCCGCTCCGACACGTTCACCAGTCCTGCAATCTTCAGCAGTTTCTGCTCGATCAGCGATTTCAGCCTCGCGCGCACGGTGGGCGGGCTAAGCTCGAGCCGCGTCGCTATCTGATTGGCGCCCTCCCGCGCATCGGTTGAAAGCAGCTTGACGAGCTTTCGATCTATCTTGTCGAGCGCCACGCGCATGATCTGCTGCCT
The DNA here is from genome assembly GCF_018457165.1 of Tianweitania aestuarii. Classification (GTDB taxonomy): domain Bacteria; phylum Pseudomonadota; class Alphaproteobacteria; order Rhizobiales; family Rhizobiaceae; genus Tianweitania; species Tianweitania aestuarii. The sequence continues at coordinate 540,423 of NZ_JAFMNX010000002.1, forward strand.
CCGATATAAGCGTAACTTCCCGGAAGAGCGCGCAATGTCAACTGGATTTTCTATATAGAAAATTCTCACATGATAATTTTTCAATACGCAACAATCTTGCTACCCAAAATCATCGTGAGAGGATCATCTCTAAGTTTATCGATGCGCATCCGCCGAGCGGTCCGTTGATGCACATCTGCTTCTCACGTGCCATTACTGATGCCTGCGGCATTCAGGTTGCGAGAAGATTGTCGAGGCGAAACGGTCTGAAAAGTTCGGCTTAAGAGTGAAGCGTTCGAAGCCGCTCTCGGCTAACTCAACCGCAAACGTTCTGGTTATGTGGATGCCCGTTTATTTCCAACCAATCGTGCTTTCTTAGGACGCACTCGGATCGAACCTAAACTCGGTCACTTATCCAGAGGCCAAAGAGGACGAGGAACGTTGATGTAAGGCCGCAGCTCCGCGCGCGGCGTTGCCAGTGCGCCGCTGTCGCAGACGATCACCTTGCCTGCGATGGGCTCGAAAGCGGCGCGAAAATGCTGCATCGACTTAAGTGCCAGGATCGCGCGGGTCGTGGGCTCGATGCCGAAGGCGCGGAGCTGCTGCAGGTCGACCATCTGCTGCGCTTCCGATACGATCAGCACCTCAACGCCATTTGCGCCGAGAACGGCGGTGGGCCCGAAGCTGTGGGCCAGACCACCTTGGATCGGACCATCGCCGACATAACGGCCTTCCGAAAGCCTGTTGATCACGCCGGTCACCGTCAAAGGGCCTCCGCCGAAGCGCGGATCGCCCTTTCCGCCCAGCGTCACGGTGACGGTGTCACCTTCGCTGTGCTGATGCAGCTCTTCTGCGGCCTGTGCGTCGACCATCGGGGCGAACACCGCGTTTTTCACGCCCGCTTCGAGCAATCCCTTCAGGAGCGCGGGGGCGTCGCCATAAGAGCCGGCACCAGGATTGTCGGCATAATCGGCGATCACCAGAGGCTTGTCGCCGCGCCAGACCACTGCCTCGCTAGCTGCTTCCTCCACGCCGATAAAGACGTTGCGCTTGTGCTTGCGGCCTTCCCAAATCCGGCTCGCCAGTTCCTCCACTATCCGTTTGGCGGCAGCTTCGGCATCAGGGTCGCCGCTGTCATAGGTCGCGAGAACTGTCGGACCGACACAGGCGACATCCGCGCCGGTAAAGGCGGCGTTGACCGACACCACAAGCAGGCCCTCGGCCTCGGCTTCGCGGGCGCGGTCATAAAGCGCCAGCGTTTCGGGAATGTCGGTGCGGCCCGAATTGGCCTCGTCGAGCATCGGCACATGCGCTCTCACAGTGCGTGGGCTGATCTCGCGGCTCATGGCGCGTTTGAGGATGCGCGCGGCATGCGCCCCCACCTCGCGCATGTCGACATGCGGATAAGTCTTGTAGGAAACAAGAATCTGCGCGTTGCGCACCATGGCTTCCGACACCATCGCATGCAGATCAAGCGTCACGGCAATCGGTACCTCAGCGCCAAGTTCGGTGCGGAGCAGTTCGAGGAGATGCCCTTCGCCGTCCTGGCAGAAGTCGGGCACCATTGAGCCGTGCAGGCCCAGAAGAACCCCGTCGAGGCGGCTCTTGTTTGCGCGCGCTGCGTCCAGGATCACGCCGGCAATGTGGTCATAGGCAGTTTTGGTGACCCGGCCGCCTGGCACCGCATGCGCCGATATCGCGTGGATGACATTCCAGCCTGCTTGTTCCGCAACATCCATAAAGCCGGCGAGCTCCGTGTTGGCGTGCCGCCGCACGCGGATAGCGTCGGCGCCATAATGCAGCGTATCGATCTCGAACTGCGGCAAGCCGGTGGATAGCCGCGAGAACGTGTTGCTTTCATGCATGAACTCGCAGGTAAGAACGGTGAAGCTCATTAAGCTTTCCTACTGCGCGAGGCGCACGCGATGGGTGGCGCCGATTGAAACGAGCTGGCTTGGTTCGACATTTTCGTGAGGATCGGGTTTGCGCGACACATCCGGCGAAAAGCGCGCGTTGCGCGGGATCTCCGCTGCGTCCGGCAAACCGCGATCACCGCTCAGAATGGCGTCGGGATCGGGAACGGAGCCGATCAGGCGGCGCGTATAAGGGTGTGTGGGGCGGCTGAAGATCGAATGCCAGTCGCCTTCCTCCACGACGCGACCGAAATACATAACTGCGACCCGGTCGCTGACATGTTCCACCACGCTGAGGTCGTGCGAGATCATGATGTAGCTCAGTCCCAGCGTTTCCTGCAGGTCCATCAGGAGGTTGATGATCTGGGCCTGGATAGACACGTCGAGCGCCGACACCGGCTCATCGAGGACCAGGATCTTCGGGTCAAGCATCAGGGCCCGCGCGATGCCGATGCGCTGGCGCTGCCCTCCGGAAAATTCGTGCGGATATCGGTCGGCGTGGTCGGGCGTGAGGCCAACACGGCTGAGCATGTCGGCAACACGGTGGCTGGCTTCGCTTCCATGGGCGATGTCATGCAACGCAAGTTGGGCGGCCAGAATGCGGCCGACCGTTTGGCGCGGGTTAAGCGAGGCATAAGGGTCCTGGAACACCATCTGCGCGATGCGCGCGCGCTCCTTGCGCGTCGGCGCGTTTGGGCCGGTCAGCGGCTTGCCCTTGAACAGGATTTCGCCGGATGTGGGTTCCTGCAGCCCCATGACGGACAAGGCCGTGGTGGACTTGCCGCAGCCGGACTCGCCCACGATCGAGAGACATTCGCCCTCGTTCAGGGTCAGGCTGACGCCCTGCACCGCTTTCAGCACGCGCGTTGAACCGAACAGAAACGGCTTGGGCAGCGGGAAGTGAACGGTGAGATCGCGGATTTCCAGAAGCGGCGTGCTCATCGGCCGGCCTCTGCCAACATGCCGCGCGGCGTGACCAGTGTCGGTGCATCTCGGCCCCGCTGTGTGTCTGCCACGAGCTCGTCGAGTTCAGTTAAGCGGCCGCGCTCGGAAATTGTCCGCGATCCCAAGCGCGGCCGGGCGGCCAACAGCCCCCTTGTGTAGGGATGAAGCGGCGTTTCGAAGAGCGCTCTCGTGTCCTGTTCCTCCACCAGCCTGCCCCGATCCATGACACCAACGCGACGGCACATATTGGCAATCACACCCAGATCGTGGCTGACCAGCAGCACGGCGGTTCCTTCTCGCTGGCAGAGTTCGGCAATTAGCTTCAGGACCTCTGCCTGCACCGTTACATCGAGTGCAGTTGTCGGCTCGTCGGCGATCAGCAGATCGGGACGGCAGGCCAGCGCAATGGCGATCATGACGCGCTGGCGCATTCCGCCCGACAATTGATGGGGATAGGAGCGCGCACGTTCGTCGGGCGCCGGCACATGTACGGTTTCCAGCGCTTCAACGGCCTTTAGGCGCGCCTGCGCCCAGCTCAAGCCCCGATGAACAACGAACATTTCGGCGATCTGGCGGCCCACCGTCGCAAGCGGATTGAGCGCCGTCATCGGCTCTTGGAACACCATCGCCATTCGGTCGCCGCGCAAACGGCGCCGTTCGCGCTTGTTCAGCTTCAGCACGTCCTGTTCGCGAAACAGGATGGAGCCGCCCGTCACCTGCAGCGGCCGCTTCAGCAGTCCGAGCACGGACAGGCCGGTGATGCTTTTGCCTGAACCGGATTCGCCCACCAGCCCGTAGGTTTCGCCCGGCAGGATGTCGAAGGAAACGCCGTGAAGCAGGTCGCTCTGGTTGCCGATCCCGATGCGCAGATCGCGAACCGACAGGATGGAGGCGGGAACAGTCTTGCTCATGCTCGGCGTGTCCTCATATGCGGATCGAGCAGGTCGCGCATTCCGTCACCGAGCAGGTTGAAGCCAAGCACCGTGATGAAGATCGCAAGACCGGGGAACACGGCCGCCCAGGGTGCGGCGCGCAGCAGTTCGCGCGCGTCGGTCAGCATGTTGCCCCAGCTCGGCTGCGGCGGGCGGATGCCGACGCCCAGAAACGACAGCGCCGCTTCCGCCAGAACCGCGCCGCCGATGCCAAGCGTTGCCATCACCAGAACGGGACCGATGATGTTGGGCAGGATCTGGGTGCGCATGATGTTGCCATCGCCGAACCCGGCTACCTTGGCGGCCTGAACGAAGCCCTGGTTCTTCAGCGACAAGGTCGAGCTTCGCGCGATGCGGCAAGTCCACGACCAGTTGGTGAGGCCGAGCGCAATCAGGAGGCTTGGCAGGCCGGGCCCCAGAACCGCCATGATGGCGAGAGCGAAAACCAGCGATGGGATGGCCAGCATCACATTGGTCAGGCCGTTCACGAGATCGTCCCACCAGCCGCCGAAATAGCCGGCCGACACACCAAGTGCTGTGCCGATGCACGAGTTGATCAGTTGGGACACCAGACCAACGGTGAGCGACACCTGCGCGCCGTAAAGAACGCGGGAGAACACGTCGCGCCCCTGCCCGTCCGTGCCCATCCAGTGCTCCCAGCTCGGGGGCATCTCGGAATTCATCAGATCTGCGTCGATGATCGGGTGGTAAGGAGCGATCCAGGCGGCGAAAACACCGGCAATGATCACGATCGCAGCGAGCAGCAGCCCGAGAACGAGGTTGAAGCGCAGCCGCATGGATCAGGTCACCTTGATGCGCGGGTCGATCGCGGCATAGGCCACGTCTACCAGCATGTTGATGACGAGAAACCACAGCACGATCACGATCACCGCGCCCTGGACGACCGGGATGTCGCGCGCGGCCACGCTGTCCACCAGCAGCGATCCGATGCCCGGCCAGGAAAACAGTTTCTCGATCACGATCGCCTGCCCCATCAAGGAGCCGACCTGCAGGCCAAGCGTGGTGAGAACGAGAACGAGCACGTTGCGCGCCACATGGCCGCGAACCAACCTCGGCTCGGATAAGCCCTTGGCGCGCGCGGTGCGCACGAAATCGGCGTTCATCACGTCCAGCACGCCCGCGCGCGTGGTTCGCGCCAGAAGCGCCATGGGCGAAACGCCGAGCGCGATCGCCGGCAGGATGATGTGCCGGATGCTGTCGGCCTGATAGCCGAAGGAGGGCAGCCAGCCGAGTTGAAGGGCAAAAACATACATCAGAAGAAGACCGAACCAGAACTCAGGCAGCGACAGGCCCGAGATCGCCAGCATCATCGTGCCACTGTCGATCATGCTTCCCGGCTTCAGTGCAGCAATGAAGCCCAGCGGAATGCCGATAATTGCCGCAAAAAACATGGCGGCCAGCGCCAGCTTGATCGAGGGCCAGAGACGCGGCTCGATGACGTTCCAGACCGGCTCACGCGTCCGGTAGGAGATGCCGAGATCGAATTGCGCCAGGCCCCACAGATAATCCCCCAGGCGCACCAGAAGAGGCTTGTCCAGACCAAACTGCTGATTGAGATGTGCCATGACATCCGCATTCGTGGCGTTGCGCCCCTCGGACATCAGGCTCGAAATAAAGGAGCCGGGTACGACGCTGAAGATCACGAAAATGATCAGAACAACAACCAGAAGGGTTGGTATGATCTGTAATGTACGGCGAAGAATGAAGCGCAACATGCGCGATGTCTGCCTTTCATGAAGCGGATTGGGGGCGGTGGCTGATATCGGCTTGCGATATCAGCCACCGTTCACGTGCCGCTACTTGCGCGAAGCCGGTGCGTCCGCGTCGATCCAGATGTCTTCGTAATCCTGGATCGCCAGTTCCATGGAGTTCGGCTTCAAGCCATGAACCCAGGGCTGATAGGCCATGACGGCCTTGTTGTAGTTGAAGAACCAGACCGGCGCTTCTTCCTGCAGGACATTGTTGGCCTGCCGCAGAATGTCGGCCTGCTTGGCCGGATCGGTCTCGCTGCCCGCTTGTTCAACCAGCTTGTCGAATTCGGGGTTGGAGAACTTCACGTAGTTACAGGCGGTCTGCGACGTCTTCGAATAAAAGCAGGTCAGATATTTCAGCGCGTCCGGGCCGGACGAGTTCGACCAGATGAAGGTTTCGAAATTGTCGGACAGGATCTTGTCCGAAAGAACGGCGCTTTCCACCGGATCGGTTGTTACCTGCACACCGACCTTCGAAAGCATGGGGATGATCGCTTCCACGATTGGAACGCCCCAGCTTTCGTTCGGCGTCGCGGTCACGGAGAAGCTCAGGCCGGTTTCATAGCCGGCTTCCTTCAACAGCTCCTTGGACTTTTCGGGATCATAGGCGTAAGGCTCGGCATTTCTGTCAAAGGCCGGTGAGGACACCGGCAGCCAGGACACGGCCGGATAAGCCTTGTTCTTCAGGAGCTTCTCGACGATCAGGTCCTTGTTGATCGCGTAGTTAATCGCCTGGCGGACGCGCTTGTCTTGAAACGCTTCGACTTTGGGATTGAAGCCGATATTGCGCGTGTAGACTTCGGCCACTTCAAGGATGTTGTCCTTCAGCGCGTCATCCTGCCCATAGGCTTCATACTGAACCGGGCCGAGGATGTTGACGTCGATCTCGCCATTGCGGAACGCGACGTCGCGCGCCGAAGCCTCGCCCATCAGCATGATGTCGAGCTTGTCGAGATGCGGCTTGCCTTCCTCGAAATAGTCTTCGAACTTCACCAGCTCAATCTTCGAGCCAGCAACGTAGTTCGCCATCTTGAACGGCCCCAGCCCATTCGGTTTGGAGGCAAGCTGGTCCTCAGCATAATCCTTGGAATAGATTGGCGCATAGTTCGACATCAGGTTCCAGCCGGGATCGGCCAGGTTGGTGACCGTGATCTCCACCGTCATATCGTCGATCTTCTTCAGCCCCGAAATCTGGTCGGCGGTGCCGGCCTGGAATTCGGACACACCTGCGATCTGCAGCATCTGTTCTGCGCCAGGCAGCGCCTTTTTCGGATCGGCCAGGCGGTTATAGGACCAAAGCACGTCATCGGCGTCCAGCTTGTCGCCGTTGTGGAACGTGGCTTCCTTGAGCTTGTAGGTGTAGGTTTTGCCGTCGTCCGACTTCTCGACGCTTTCCGCGAGATCGAGTTCCGGCTGACCTTTTTCCGGGTTCCACTTGTAAAGCGAGCGATTGAGCGCCTTTGCCACGATCTCGTCTTGCGTGTGCGGCGTGGCGGTGATGTCGAGAGAGGTGATGGAATTGCCATAAGGCGCGGTGAACACGAGTTTGCCGCCATCCGTGGGCGTGGCGTCCTGCGCCATGGCGATTGTCGCCGTTCCCAGTGAAAGCGCTGCGATCAAGCCAAGTCTGGTCAACATAGTTCCCCTTTTTTTCTGGTTGTTGCCGTTTCTTCGCGGGCACGCCGCGTGGCGCGCTCAAAGTCGTTCGTAAACGATCCTCCCATCCACGATCGTCATGTCGCACCGGGTTGAATGAAGAATTGTTTCGGGCTCGGCCGTCAGCAGGTCGTTGGAGAACACCGCGATATCCGCGAGCATTCCCGGTTCGAGCCGGCCTTTCACCTGCTCCTCGCCTTGCGAATATGCGCCGTGCTCGGTGTAAGCGCGCAAGGCCTGTTCTGGCGAAAGGATTTCGGACGCATCCATGACCGTTCCCTTGTGCGTCTTGCGCGTCAGCATGGCGTAAAGGTCTGGAAACGGATTTGGCGAACAAACCGGCGAGTCGCTGCCGGTGGACGGCTTCATCCCAAGCCGGTCCCATGTGGCGATCGGATAGGATCGCATTCCGCGCTCCGGCCCGAGTACGGCAAGATAGGCATCGCCAAAATCGTAGATGAAGGCTTGCTGCGGCGCAGGCAGGATGCCGGCTGCGAGCATGCGCTGGTTCAGCGCGTCGTCCACATACCCGCAATGCTCGATCCGGTGGCGATGCCCATGCGTCGGGTCGGCGGCACGCACGCGTTCATAAGCGCGCACGAGCTGATCGATGGCCGCATCGCCGATGCCGTGGCAGACCATCGTGTAGCCGAGCGCGGTATAATGGTCGACCAGCTCGAACAGGCGTTGGTCCGACAGCATCTGCACGCCGCGATTGTCGGGCTGGCCGACATAAGGCTGGCGCATCCAAGCTGTTCGCCCGCCCGCCGAACCGTCGGTAAAGATCTTGACGCCGCCGATGCGAAACATTGCGCTGCCGGCGCCTGTCGTGAGTCCAAGTTCATGGCAGGGTTCCACGATCGAAGAGCCGGGATCGCCCAGAAGCGTCGCCCAGACCCGAACCGGCAAGCGCCCTTCCCGCTCCGCCCGCTGATAAGCTTCGATCTCGGTCATACCGTCGATCTGCCCGACGGCGGCATCCATGCAGGATGTAATGCCGAATTGAAGCAGATGCTCACCGCCCGCCTCGATCGCCGTCATAATCTCGGCAAGCGAAGGCGTCGGCTGGACGTTGTGAACAAGGTCCTGCGCATTTTCCGCGAGCATTCCGGTCAAGCGACCATCCGCCCGCCCGATCACGCCGCCATCCGGATCCGGCGTGTCGGCATCTATGCCTGCGCGCTCCAGCGCCAGTGAATTCACGACGCTGACATGGCCGCAAGCGCGCGTGACGGAGACGGGATGATCAGGCAAGGCCGCATCGAGTTCGTCGACGGTTGGCATCAGTCCGTCGTCATAGCGCGTCTGGTCGAACCCGCGGGCTGTAACCCATTCGCCCTTCGGAGTCTGCGCTGCGCGTTTCTGGAGAGCGGTCATCAGCGCGCTGCGCGTCGGCGCGGCATCGGCGGTCGCATCGACCTTTCCGCGCAGGAGCCCGGTGGAAATCAGATGGAGATGGGCGTCGATCAGGCCGGGCATGGCAAAGCGGCCGGCGAGGTCCACGATCCTGGTGTCAGGCCCAATCAGTGCTGCAACATCAGCGTTCGAGCCAGATGCCAGCACCGTGTTGCCGCCGATCGCGATCGCTTCCACGATCGGGTTGCCGTAGCCGGTCCATATCTTGCCTCCCTGCAAAACAAGATCGGCGTGCCTGTCGGAAGTCATTGTTTCTCCGTCCCCTCCCCAAGCGCCGCGCGGATACGACGCTTCTTTGCCGACGAAACACTGCCGGCATGTTCAAGCTGCGCGTCATCTCTGTTGGATCACGCTGGCGCTCAATCAGTCCCCTCCCCAGGGTGCGCCGACCTCATAGTCTCCAAACTTTTGCCGCAAAGGCAATGCCGCTTTGATCATTTTCCGCGAAGTAAATGCTTCACCGGCCGCGGATTTCGTTCGAACACGCTTGTGCGGGTCAGGCTGCCTGCGCAGCCGAACTGCTCCCATAATAGCGGCCAAACCGGTTGTTCAGGAATTCAGGGAAGCTCACTTCTTCCTGCCGCACGAAACCGCTTTGCGGCAGTTTGCCTGATGCCAGCATATCGAGCACGGTGCAGATGCCGGCTGCCGTGGTGATCTGGATCGCGCTGTAAAGCGTGCCGCCAATTATGCCGCTGTAGATCTTCTGGGCATGCGTTTCCTGCACGAGACGACCCGCCTTGTAGCCGCTGACGGTGACGAACACGATCACGACATCCTGGCTGGTGACCGGCAGGGACTTTTCCAGAATGTCCTTCAGCATGTCGCGGCGATTGCGCAGGTTCAGGTCGTTAAGCAACGCCTTCATGATTGCGGCATGTCCGGGATAGCGGATCGTCTTGTAATTCAGCGTTCGCACTCGGCCAGCATAGGTTTCGCACAAGGTGCCCAGCCCGCCCGACGTATTAAAGGCCTCGTAGGTCATGCCGTCGAGCGAGAATTCCTCGCGCTCTTCCATGGCCGGCACCTTGGTCAGGTGCCCTTCCACCACGGCTTCGCAGGGCTCTATATACTCGTTGATGACGCCGTCCGTGCTCCAGGTCAGATTGTAGTTGAGCGCGTTTGACGGATATTGCGGCAGCGCGCCGACACGCAGCCGAACGGTCTCCAGCTTGTCAAAGCGCTGTGCAAGATCGTTGGCGAGGATCGAAATATAACCCGGCGCTAGCCCGCACTGCGGAATGAAAGCCGATTTCGCGCCATCGGCGAGCTGCTTCACATGGCGCGTGGAAGCGACATCCTCGGTCAGATCGAGATAATGGATGCCGGCGGCCGCCGCCGCATCCGCGATCCTGGTGGTGAGGTGAAAGGGTGCGGCGCTCAGAACGGCGAAGCAGCCGGCAAACAGGTCGCCGAGTGCCGCGGCGTCCGTGATGTCGACCACCCGCGTGGTGATGGCGCTGTGCTTGCCAATCCAGTCGAAGCGGCTGGCATTGCTGTCGCAAAGCACCACGGCGTAATCGCCTGTCTCGGCCAGCATGGCGGCGATGGTGGAGCCAATGTTTCCCGCACCGACAACAACGACCTTCTTCATGTTCAAGCTTTTCCCGATGTAAACCCCTTCCACAAGCAAGTCATTTGCCGCTTGGCTTTTCAAACCGACTGATTGATAAAAATGCCGGACATTTCACATCACTCTGCCGAATGAACTGGACATTTTGTCTAATGAACAAGGATGAGGAACTGCTTTCGTACCTGGGTGAAAACGCCCGCATGCCAGTGGCGGAGCTGGCGCGCAGGCTGAAACTGTCACGCACCACCGTGCAGGCGCGCATTGAGCGCCTGGAGCGCACCAAAGTGATCGAGGGCTATACGCTGCGCCGCGGCGCATCGGCCGAGCGCGCGATGGTCAAGGGACATGTTCTGATCACGGTGAAGCCGAAATCAGCGGCAAGAACGATCGCGGAGCTTTCCACGATACCTCAGGTGCGTACCCTGCATTCCGTCAGCGGCGCGTTCGACCTGATCGCGATCGTGGCGGCGGAAACGGTTGAAGCGCTGGACAGGATCATCGACGCCGTGGGCGACCTCGAAGGGGTGGAGCGCACCCAGACCTCCGTGATCTTGGCCACCAAGGTGGATCGCTGAGGGCAGCCGCTCAGGACGCGCGCTGTGCCTTCAGCCAGTCCGCAAACAAAGGACGGCTTGCACCACCCGGGCCCTGAACCGCGGTAGCGGCGCAAAGCGCGTTTAGGATCGCTTCTTCCGCGGCCTCGCAGGCAGCGCGGAACATTTCGTCCATCCGATGGTCCGACAGGCGCTCCATCGCAACGGTATCGACGTCCAGATGGTGGGCGATGCGGTTTGCTGTGGTGAAGCCCAGCACGATATCCCCGCTGCCGTGGCCCCAGAACGCGCCGAGCCGCGCAATGCCGGCACCCGCTCGCCGGCAGATTCGCTGCAGCTGGCGATGGTCCACCGCAACATCGGTGGCGAGTACGATGATGATCGAGCCTTTCTCGGACTGAGGCGGCTGTTTGGGATCGGCGCGCCTTCCATCGGGCAGGATGAGATCGCCAGCCCTGCCAAAATTTGCCAGCACCAGCACGCCGAGATGCCGCGCCTCCCCGGCCAGACGGATCACACGTGAAGCCGTGCCGATGCCGCCCTTGAAGCCGAAGCACACCATGCCGGTGCCCGCCCCGACCGATCCTTCCGCAACCTCGCTGCCTGCAGACGCGATCGCGGCCAGCGCGTCGGCTTCAGTTACGGCCATCGCCTGAATGTCGGACAAGACCCCGTCATTACACTCGCAGACAACCGCGTTGAGGGTCGATGTCTTGCGACCGATATCGGGATTCTCAGCGATCCCATACCGGATCAGCGCGTTGACGCAGGTGCCCACGCCGAACGTGTTGGTGAGCAGGATCGGCGTTTCCAGCGTGCCCAGTTCCGCCACCTGAACGAGACCGGCGCTTTTTCCGAACCCGTTGATCACCTCCACCGCTGCCGTGAGCTTGTTTTGGAAGAGGTTGCCGGGCTGTGGGATGATGGCGGTCACGCCCGTATTAATGTCGCCTGCTTGTACCGTGACATGACCGACCTGAACGCCCGCGACATCAGTGATCGCGTTGCGCGGTCCCATCGACATGGTGCCGACTTTCAAGTCGAAATCGCGAAATCCGGCCACAATGATCCTCCCAAGTTCAACATAGGCGCCGTATTGAGCTAATTTCCATAGGCGCATGAAGGCAACGTAGATGCTTTGCAAAAAGCATCGTCGCTAGTTCAGTCTGCAGTTCCCAATCATGGCCTTTCCGAAGCGCACCACCGGCGCGATGATGTCATCCAACCTTTTTAGCCGAAACGGACTAGATCAGTTCACGCCAAGCTCGTGACCACAGAGACAAAGAACCCGCTTGCAAGCTATGCCTAGCTTCAGACGTACTGCAACGGGATGTTCTCGCGAAGTATGAGCTCGATCTTCAGGTGCTGAAGGTGATGGTTGCGAGTGCTTGCTTGAGCCACACCGTTAAAGTGCGCCAGGGTTGCGCTGATCACTTGATCCGGATCCGAATTGATCACCGCATCCATCGTGCCCTCTATCAGAAGTCGACGCGTGTCATGGGTTAGTCCATGGCCGATAAACACAATATCTCCACTCTTCTGCTTCTGGGTCAAAGCGCGGGCAATACCGTCTGAAGAGCCGCCGACATTGTAGATGCCGACTAAATCTGGATGCTGTTCGATCAGCGCCAAGGCATGCTGATAGTTTTCATTTCGGTCATCATGCCCCTCGCGCATGCCGATCACCTCAATACCTGGCTGGAGTTCTTCGATCAGGCTCAAAAACCCAGTCTCGCGCTCGGAATGAGCTCGGTATGTTCGGCTTCCTGCAACCAGCGCAACGCTTCCCTTTCTGCCACCGCAAAAGCGGCCGAGCAGATAGGCGGCCGTTCGTCCGGCAACCTGATTATCGAGACCGATATAAGTCTCGCGGGCAGGATGCGGCAGATCCGACACGATGGTGACCAACCGTGTTCCCGAGGCGCCCACCTCCTCAATCGCTTCGCGCACGAGAGGGTGATCGATCCCCATAAAAGCTATACCATCGGCCCAGCGAGCATGCTGCCGAATGCCTGCTGCAAGCGCTTTTGCGTCAAAACTGTCGATGAAGAAACACCGGATAGGCGGCTGGTCGCGAGAATGCGCATCTGCCACCGCACGGACCTTTTCACCCAGCAGCCGCAGGTAGGGGTTGGTGCCCATTGGGAGGAGGAAGACGATGTTGGGTGGTCGTGGAGCGGCCAGCTGCTCGTGTGCCTCAGGGTTTAGATAGCCAAGCTCTACAGCTGCTTTCAAGACACGCTCGATCGTTCGGCTCGACACCCCCTTGCGGCGGTTAAGGACGCGATCCACCGTTGCCAAAGACATATGAGAAGCAGCTGCAATATCGGCCATCGATGCCGGCCCGTCGATTGGTGACATTACCTCAGAAAACCTCAGCATTTGCGATTTGACGTGATGCTTTCTGCTCCGTAGCCTTTTGTCAACGGGAGGAGGATTGGCGTGGAGTTGCGCCGGTCCCAGACAGAACATCACGGGAGGGTGCGATGAACTGGAACTTTAACTCGATTACACGCCGTAGAATGCTTGCTTTGGGTGTCGGCGCTGGCGCACTTGCAGCGATGCCGCGATTGGCTCTCGCGCAATCGCTGACCCTCCGCTACGGCCACAACAACGAGCCGGCCAGCGTTGCCGGTGCCCAAGCTGACTGGTTTGCAGAAGCCGTTGCCAAACATTCCGGCAACGACATCGCCGTACAGGTCTTTCCTTCATCGCAGTTGGGCAAGCTGCAGGAGCTGGCCGAAGCGGCGTCGCTTGGAACGATCGCTTTCTCGCACAACACCGCAGGCGGCATCGGCTCGCTTTACGAGCCATTCGCCGCGCTCGATACGCCATATCTTTATCGCGATGTCGATCACCTGATGAAGGTGATGGACGTCAACTCGCCAGTCATGCAGGAACTGAACGAAGGATTGATCGCGGCAGCCAATGTGCGCGTCATCTACGCCCACTATTTCGGCCGCCGTCACCTCACCTGCAACAAGGCTATTAAAACTCCGGCCGATCTTGCCGGCGAAAAGATCCGTGCCGTTCCCTTCCCGATCTACCAAGCGGCTGTTCAAGGCCTGGGCGCCGCGCCGGTGCCAGTTGATTGGTCGGAAGTCCCCACCGCACTGGCAACCGGCGTCGTTGCCGGCCAGGAAAACCCGATCAACGTCATTCTCAACGTCAAGCTCTACGAAGTGCAGTCGCACCTCATGCTGACCGGCCACATGTCCAACGCCGAAGTCGTCATCATGAACGAGGATGCGTGGCAGGCTCTTTCGGACGAGCAGAAAGAAGCTGTGCGCCAAGCAGCACTTGAAGTCCGCGAACGGGCGACAAAGGCGATCCAGGACAACGAGGAAAAAGAAACCGAGGAACTGCGCAAGAAGGGCATGACCGTGATTGGCCCCGCCGAGGGGCTCGACGTCGATGCTTTCCGCGCATCGGTCAACAAGGTCATCCAAGAGCGTTTTGCGGACAAGTACGGAGCGCTTTACGAGAAGATCAAGGCGATTGCCTGATCCATGTCCGTTGGTGAAGAGCGCTTCGTGAGCCCACATGCAATCGATCCTCCCGGCGCGAGGGCGCTGGGAGCTTTGGCGACCGTGTTGCGGATCGTCGCGACTTGCCTTTTGGCTTTGATGACATGCCTCATCATCGCTCAGGTGGTTGGGCGCAACCTCCTGAATTCAGGCATGCCATGGGCGGATGAGCTTGCGCGTTTTTGTGGTGTGGCGCTGGTGTTCCTTTGCGCCCCGCTGCTGGCGCTCCGCGGTCAGCATGTAGCCGTGGACATGATCCCGTCGATGCTCCCGCCTACGCCTCGGCGCATCGTAGCCATCCTCGTGGAGGCGATGGTGCTTACTTTGTCCGGGTTCTTCCTGTGGGGCTTCTACGCCTTTCTCGGACGGGCGTGGAAGTTCGCCACGCCTACGCTCGGCATCCCGAACTGGATATATTATGCGCCGTCCGTGATCTGCTTCCTCCTTTTGGCAGCGATCACGCTTTACCGGATGCTCGTCCTTGTGCGCGGTGGAACGCTCAACCAGGCGGAAGCAGTGCTGCCATGAGCCTTGTTCTCCTCGCAATCTTCATCGTGGCACTGCTTGCCGGTGCGCCGATCGCAATTGCCCTTGGCCTTTCCTCTGCTGTCGCCATCGTTGCATTCGATCTGCCGATCCATGTGCTGGTGCAGAGAGCCGTCAACGCGCTCGATTCCACTCCGCTGCTTGCCGTGCCGTTGTTCATCCTTGCAGCTAATCTGTTGAACGCGATTGGCGTCACCACGCATATCTTCGATCTGGTCCGACTTGTTGTCGGCCGGGTTCGCGGGGCAGTGGCGCAAGTCTCCATTCTGGTCAGCCTGATCTTTTCCGGGGTTTCTGGTGCGGCGCTCGCCGATATCGGCGCATTGGGCAAGATCCAGGTCGATCAGATGGTCGCGCAGGGCTATCGCAAGGAGTTTGCTGCCGGCATAACCATCGCGGCGGCGACGATCGGGCCGATCTTCCCGCCGTCCATTCCGTTGATCATCTATGCCAGCGTTACCAATGTTTCGGCAGTGCAGTTGCTCGTCGCCGGCATCGTGCCAGCACTGCTGATCACCCTATTCCTGATGGCGCAGGTTGCCGTCATGGCACGCTTGTATAACCTGCCGCGCGACACGGTACGCCCGTCGCTGCGCGCTGTTGCACAGAAGGCCGTGCTGTCCCTGCCCGCCCTGCTCGCTCCGATCATGCTGATCGGCGGATTGCTGAGCGGTTACTTCGGCCCAACCGAAGTGGCAGGCGTCACGGTTGCCTATGCATTGTTCATCGGCTTCGCCGCGTATCGAACGCTGAGCCTGCGCGCGGTGTGGGACAGTCTCCGCGATACGGTGGAAGCGACCTCGGGCATTCTCTTGATCGTCTCGACGGCAGCGGTGTTTGCCTGGGTGCTGACGCTTGATCGGGTGCCTGCCTTGGCTGGCGATTATCTTCTCGGACTATCCGATAACCCGCTTGTTCTGCTGCTTTTGGTGAACCTGCTTCTTCTTGTGGTCGGCATGTTCCTGGAGTCGATCGCGGCCATCTTGATCATCGCTCCCATCGTTGCTCCGGCCCTGCATGCAGCCGGCGTCGATCCGCTGCAGCTCGGAATCGTCTTCGTACTCAACCTGATGATCGGCCTGCTCACTCCGCCAGTCGGCATGAGC
Organism: Tianweitania aestuarii; assembly: GCF_018457165.1. Classification (GTDB taxonomy): domain Bacteria; phylum Pseudomonadota; class Alphaproteobacteria; order Rhizobiales; family Rhizobiaceae; genus Tianweitania; species Tianweitania aestuarii. Next base: position 556,342 of record NZ_JAFMNX010000002.1, read on the forward strand.
CTCTACATGGTTTCGATCGTTGCCAAGATGCCGGTGCACTCGGTTGTTCGCGGTGTGATGCCCTTTTTCATCCCGCTGGTCTTGTCGTTGCTGGTCGTCACGCTCGTGCCTGCCGTGTCGACCTGGTTGCCATACCTCATTTCCCAATAGGACTATCCATGAGCAAGTTTTTGGGCCCGATCCGCCAGCTCGGCTATGTCGTGGACGACATCGAAGCCGCCATGAAGCATTGGCATCAGACGATGGGCGTTGGTCCATGGTTCTACAATCCGCGCGTGCCGATCGAGGACTACCGCTACGAGGGCCAGTCTTACGACGTTCACAACTCCGTGGCGCTGGCCAATAGCGGCTATATCCAGGTCGAACTGATCCAGACGCGCAACGACGCGCCATCGATGTATCGCGACTTCTGCCAAGCCGGTCATCGCGGGCTCCAGCATGTTGCGTTCTGGACGGAGAACTACGACGCCGATCTCGCGAAAATGGAGAGCGAAGGCTTTAGACAGAAGATGAGCGGACAGGTCGGAGCCAACGGCCGCTTCGTGTATTTCGACCGCGAAGCGCATCCCGGCACGGTAATCGAGCTGTCCGAAGTGATGGGTCCCAAGGGACGCATGTTCGACCTGATCCACAAATCGTCAGAAAACTGGGACGGCAGTGATCCCATCCGGCCGTTTCCGGACCTTTCGGCGATCTGATGACAACCATGAAGGCAGGAACCATCGAGGCGAGCTACGTAGTCGAAACGCCGCTCGACCCGGAAAAGGTCGCGGCCATCATGGCTGGCGAACAAAGCAGCGGCACCTTCGTTCGCGTTGCCGGTGAAACGGATGCGTTGCGCGAGCGTGCTGCAGCCACCGTTCTGGCGGTGGATGAATTGCAGTCCGTCGAACATCCAAGCCTTGCCAGTGCCTATCTCGAACGCAAGCGGGCTTCCGGCCCTTGGCGGCGCGCGCGTATCCGCATTGCCTTTCCCATCGCCAACCTCGGAGCCAACCTACCGACCCTAGCCTCCACTGTAGCCGGCAACCTCTATGACCTCGGCGAAGTGTCGGGCCTACGCCTCATAGATGTGAAGCTTCCGCAATCTTACAGGATGCGGTTTGACATGCCGCAGCTTGGCATCGCGGGCACACGCCAGCGGCTCAGCGTGCATGATCGGCCTCTTTTCGGCACCATCATCAAGCCCAATGTCGGCATGCGCGCCAACGACATTGCCGATCTAGTTTCGGTTCTGTGCGAAGCTGGAGTGGACTTCATCAAGGATGACGAAATTTGCGCCGACCCCGATCATGCACCGCTGCATGAGCGTGTGCCTGCCGTCATGTCTGTGGTTCGAGCCTATCGCGATCGCACCGGCCGTGACGTGATGGTGGCCTTCAACGTCACCGACGAAACCGATGCGATGCGGCGACATGCCGATCTCGTGCAACGAGAAGGCGGGTCCTGCGTCATGGCGAGCCTGAACTGGTGCGGGCTGTCGGCCGTGCAAACGCTGCGCCGTCACACACCACTTGCGCTGCACGGCCATCGGAACGGCTACGGTGCGTTCGCACGTCACCCTGCGCTTGGCATGGGCTTCGATGCCTATCAGGCGCTTTACCGTCTCGCTGGCGTCGACCACATGCATGTGCACGGCATTGGTGGAAAGTTTTCAGATGCGCCCGAAGAGGTCGAAGCGAGCGCGCGGCGCTGCCTTGAGCCACTTGCGTTCGATGCACCCGATGCGTCGGACGTCGTACTACCGGCCTTCTCGTCCGGGCAATGGGCGGGCACCCTGCCCGTCACGGCCCAAGCTGCCGGTTCCGCCGATTTCCTGTTCATGGCAGGCGGCGGTATTCTCGCACATCCGAAAGGACCAGCTGCCGGTGTGCGCAGTCTGCTCCAGGCCTGGGAGGCTGTTAAGGAAAAAAGCGACCTTCAGGTAGCTGCGGCCACACGACCAGAGCTCGCAGCAGCTCTCGGCTTTTTTGGCGGCTGAGATGGTCGACTACGTCTTCATCGGAGACGACTTCACCGGCGCCTCGGACACGCTCGCAACCCTTGCGGAAGCGGGACGTCGTGTGCGCCTGTTCCTGCAGGCTCCGGACCCACGGCTTGTCGAAAAGCTCGGCTTAGATGCAGTTGGCATTGCCACCGATCTTCGGGCAAAGACACCCGACGAAATCCACACCCGCGTCACTGATCTCGCTCAAGCCGTTCTGCCGCTGGCGCCGCGCATCGTGCACTACAAGGTATGTTCAACCTTCGACTCCGCACCTGATGTCGGCAGCATCGGCGCGGCTGCCCTCGCTATTGAGGCCGTGCTAAAGCCCGCGCTGGTCGCGGTGATCGGCGGCCAGCCGAGCCTCGGACGCTTTTGCTCTTTCGGCAACCTCTTCGCACGCTCTCCGGACGGCGCAGTGTATCGCATCGACCGACATCCCATCATGAGCCGACATCCCGTCACGCCGATGCATGAAGCTGATCTGCGACTTCATCTCAGTGCGCAGGGGCTTAGCGAGCTGACGCTCGTGCCAAGAACGGCTGAAGGCGCGACGCTGGCCGCCGCAGAGAAGGAGAAGCGTAGACGGTTTTTATTTGACGCAATGGATCAAACCGATATCGAAAATGTTGGTCAAGCCCTTCGCTCTTTCAGGCCGAACGAACCTTTACTGCTTTTAGGTTCAAGCAGTGTAGCCGAAGCAATTACCAGCGCTGAACCAAAGCCGCAGAACCACTTCTGCGGCGATGGCTTGCCGGTCATAGACGGTCCGCGCTTGGTGTTGGCCGGCAGCCGGTCATCGGCGACCGCGGCGCAGATCGCGGCAGCTTCGAGCTACCAGCGTGTGCCGCTGAGCCGAGCTGACATAACGGTAGAAGGCTTGCAGACTTGCGCTCACCACTGTGCAGAGAAGCTGGCAAGCGGGCTTCATGTGCTCGTTCATCTGCGCGCCGATCTTGATTATGGTTTGTCACCCAACACCTTATCAGAGCGTCTTGCCGAGATGGCGAGGCTGATCTTAGTGCATTACCCAGTTCGCGCACTCGGTGTTGCCGGCGGCGACACCTCTAGCGCGGTTGTACACCGTCTCGGTTTTGATAGCTTGAGCTTTGAAAGCCGAGCCGGTAGCGGTGTCGCCATCTGCCGAGGACACGCTTCAGGTTCACCACTGAACGGAATGCGTCTTTTGCTTAAAGGTGGGCAGGTTGGATCGACCGATCTGTTCGATAACTTCCTGACTTAAATTCCTGCGCGCTTTAGGCTTGTCAGCAAGAAGAGCGCTTATCAATGGCGAACGGTTGCCTCCGCTACAAGCAGCACCCCAGCTTCTCTGATGATGGGCCGATCAGCGCCGCAGGTGCCCGATGACTTCTGCTTCCACGCCGCCGGACAACGTCTGGGACTTTCAGGCTGCACGCATTGTAACGGTAAAATTAAGCCGATCATGCGAGCGACACGTCTTCGCCATTTGTTGGTGTAAAGCAGTCCGTCCGCTTTCCATCAACAGGCGCCAAATTACCTCTTCAAGTGTTCTGCACAACAGACGGTCTTGTGTTTCGGATCTCCATCAATGCAGACACGAATGCTCTCACCAGCCTCGCCTTCTGCATGTCTGGTCGGAACAGGAGGTAGCTTTTGAAGTAAACCGCGGGTTCCAGCGGGCGAAGCACCAGTCCCCTTTCCGCGAACCCATCGATTGCCAGCGGATTGACGATTGCGACGCCGACGCCGGCAATAGCCAAAGCGCATGCCGTAATCCCAAAGCTCGTTTCAATCACGAGGTTCGGCTTGGATTGTACGGCGCTGCACAGGGCCTCGAACTGAACCCTTGCGCGGTCTTCCGGTGACAGCGCCACATAATCGACGTCGTGAAGATCCTCAGGCCGGATTACCTTTTTTGCCGCGAGCCTGTGACCGGGCGGGATGGCACAAAGCGCGGGGAAGCTTCCGAACACCTGATGATCGATGCCCGAAAGATCGACCTCGTCAGCGGCGAGCCCGATGTCGAACTCTCCATCGACCACATGATTTCGCACCGCTGCGGACGACATGATGCTCAAGGTGACAATCGCTGTCGGGTAACTTTGCCGGAACTTCGTGATCGCACGAGGGACGATGGTGGATCCTGCGGCCGCAAGGCTGGCGACCCGCAACTGTCCCGATCCGAAATCACGGATGCGTGCCGCCGATGAGCGGAGCAGATCCAGGCCGCGAAAGCTCGCATCCACATCACGAAAGAAGGCTTGCGCTTCCGGAGTGGGGATCAGGCGGCCTTTGACCCGGTCGAACAAGGCAAAGCCGATCGCGTCCTCCAGTTCGCCGACGAGGCGACTGACATTCGGCTGCGTCACACCCATCAACTCAGCCGCGCGCGACACGGTCCCGCTGAGGATAACGGCGCGAAACGCTTCGATCTGCCGGAAATTCACAGCGCATCACCCCCTATAAGGTTTCCGCATAGAGTTAGATGCTGCGGTCAATTGTTTGTCTAGCCTTCAGACGCTTAGACTCCGGGGAAATCGAAACCACGGAAAACCCATGCGTGACACAACGCTTTGCGTAAAGCGGCCCCAGATCTCCCATGAAGGCTTTGCGAGCCTCGCGATCCCGACATACCGCGCCTCCACCATCGTGTTCGACAGCGCGGAAGATTATGCCAATCGCAAATATCGTGGTCCGGATGGTTACACCTATGGTCTGCATGGCACGCCCACGTCGCGAACGCTGGAAGCGACCATCACTGGCCTGGAGCAGGGTTTGCGCACCGTGCTCGTGCCATCCGGTCAAGCAGCCATTACGATCGTCTTTTTGACGGTCCTCATGCCGGGAGACAGTGTTCTGATCCCGGACACGGCCTATCCGCCAGTTGCAGGCTTTTGCGAGAATTACCTCAAGCCACGCGGCATCTTGTTTCGTATCTACGATCCAATGATCGGCGGCGGCATTGCCGACCTGATCGATGACAGCGTCAAGCTGATCTGGACGGAGTCGCCGGGATCCTCCACGATGGAAATCCAGGATATTCCAGCCCTCGTGTCGGCAGCCAAGGCGCGTGGCGTGTTGACCGGCTGCGATAACACCTGGGCTACACCGCTTTATTTCAAGCCTTTGGCACAGGACATGGATTTCTCCTCCATGGCACTGACCAAATATGCCGGCGGTCATTCCGATCTGCTGATGGGCTCGATCGCCGTAAAAGACATCGACCTTCACCGCCGCTTGAAGGACACGATGCGCATGATCGGCATCGGCGTGTCGCCCGATGACTGCGCTCTCGTGCTGCGCGGCATGGAAACGATGGGTGTCCGCCTCGCTCATTCAGGCCGGGTGGCTCTCGATTTCGCAAAGCGGATTGCTGCTCGGATACCTGAAGACCTGGTTCTGCATCCGGCCTTGCCGAATGCGCCCGGCCACGAAGCCTGGAAGCGCGATTTCACCGGCGCGAGTGGCGTTTTCAGCGTGGTGATCCCGCCGCATGCGGAGGAAAGCCTGCCGGCAGCGCTGACCAATGCCAAGACCTTTTCCATCGGCGCATCCTGGGGCGGCACCCACAGTCTCCTTGCACCGATGACGATCTCCCGCGCGACCGGCTGTAACGCCCATGCCGGCACGATCCTGCGCATCAGTGTCGGCTTGGAAGACGAAAACGATCTTTGGGCCGACCTCGAACCCATCGTGGCGGCCATTGCTGCAGGACCTGCGCAAGCAAACAGCGCCTGACACCGCCTCACGCCTAAACTCAATAATAATAAGGGAACAATGATCATGAAGACCTGGATGATGGCCGCACTGGCAGCGAGTGCAATGATGTCGGCAACCGCAGTCCATGCGGGGCCAACGCTCGACAAGGTCAAGGCGCGCGGCAGCGTGGTTTGCGGCGCAAGCCAAGGCACGGTCGGCTTCGGTGCACCCGATGACAAGGGTTACTGGAAAGGCCTCGACGTTGAAACCTGCCGTGCCGTGGCTGTTGCCATTTTCGGCGACAAGGACAAGGCGGAGTTCGTGCCGCTCAGCGGCCAGCAGCGCATTCCCGCTCTGCAGACCGGCGAAATCGACATTCTTCCCCGCACCTTGACGTGGACCCTTCAGCGCGACGCCAACGGCATCAACTTCACCACGCCGACCTATTATGAATTCACCGGCTTTATGGTCGCGAAATCCTCGGGCGTGACCAAGGTGGAGGATATGACTGGAGCATCCGTGTGCGTGCAAACCGGCTCCACGACGGAAGTTGTCGTCAACGACGTGTCGACAAGGCTGAAGCTCGAACTGAATCCCGTCGTGTTCGACAATGTCGCGGCCACTCGTCAGGCGTTCTTTTCGGGCCGTTGCGATGCCCTGATCACGGATGCATCGGCACTCGCTTCGGTGCGCGCGACACAGTCCACGAACGCAGACGACTATGTGATCTTTCCCGCCAACAAATACATGGACGCGCTCACGCCTGCCGTGCGCCACGGCGACGACCAATGGCTAGATATCGTGAACTGGTCGATCCAGGCGCTGCTGAACGCAGAACTCTACGGGATCACGCAAGCCAATATCGACGAGATGATGAGCTCTGACGATCCGCGCGTGAAACGCTTCCTAGGCGTGGAACCGGGCAACGGCAAGGCGCTCGGTCTTGATGACAAGTTCGCCTACAACATCGTCAAGCAGCTCGGAAACTACGGCGAGATGTTCGACCGCAATGTCGGTGCCAACAGCCCGCTGAAGATCGAGCGTGGTCCCAACCGGCTCTTTTCCGATGGCGGTCTGATGTTCCCGTTGACCTTCCAATAAGCTCCGGAAGGATCACGCCATGATATCGGCTCTTCTGGACAACCGACGGTTCAGAAGCTGGGGCGGGCAGATACTCTTGCTGGGCGGCTTTGCCGCCCTCCTCGCCTGGCTTGTCACCAACACCGTTTCCAACCTTAATGCCCGCGGCATTCGGGTTGGCTTCGACTTCCTGTGGCGGCAGGCCAACTTCCCGATTTCGGAAAGCGTGCTGCCCTACAACCCCTCGGACACGTTCTTCTGGGCCTATGTTACCGGCGTCGGCAACACGATCACGATCTCGCTTCTGGCGATCATCTTGTCCACGGCACTGGGTCTCGCTGTGGGCCTGGCACGACGGTCCAAGCACCCTCTGATCTCAGGCGTTGCAGGCGTGTTCGTGACCACCATGCGAAACATGCCGCTGATCGTTCATCTGCTGTTTTGGTATGCGATCGCCACGACGTCCCTGCCGGCACCACGCATGGCCTATCATCCGCTGCCTGGCGTGTTTCTGTCGCTGCGCGGTTTCTACATTCCTTCTCTCGATCTCGACGGCGCGGCTCTCGCTTATGTCGCGCTGCTCCTGGCGGCACTTGTTCTGCTGGTGATGTTTCATCGCAAGATCATCGCACTGGTTCGTCCCGACACCGATCACCCGATCCTCATCCTCGTTGCCGTCTTTGCCGCGGTCGCGCTTGTGCTGGCTTTGATCATCAGGCCTTCGGGTGCCATCAGCGTTCCGGCAATCAAGGGCTTCAACTTCGCTGGCGGCCTGCGGCTGTCACCGGAATTCGCTGCTTTGATGCTCGGACTGGTGATCTACACCTCCGCCTTCATCGGCGAGATCATTCGCGGCGGAATCGATGCCGTTGCAGCTGGCCAGTGGGAAGCGGGACGCGCAATCGGTTTGTCTGAGTGTCATACGCTGACGCGGATCATCATTCCGCAGGCGCTGCGCATCATCATCCCGCCCATGACCTCGCAATATCTGTCGACGGTCAAGAACACGACCTTGGCCTTGGCCGTCGGCTATCCCGAACTTGGGCTCGTGGTCGGAACGGTGATCAACCAGACCGGACAAGCGATCGAAAGCATAGCGCTGCTGCTTGCCATCTTCCTGACCATCAGCATCGCCGTTTCGCTTCTGATGAACTGGTACAATGCCCGCGTGGCGCTGGTGGACGCACGATGAGCACACTCAACATGGATGCTGTCGGCGCGCTCCCGAACCCGTCACTCCCTCCCAGGCGAACACGCAAGTCCTTCGTTCAGCTGCTTTTCGGAGACCTTGTTTCGGCCTGTCTCACCGTCGCTGTCGGCGCTCTGCTGCTGTCCATGGTGCCGGTTCTGAACTGGGCCGTCTTCGACGCGATCTGGACAACCAATGATCCGGCTGCATGCAGCCAGGGCGGTGCGTGCTGGGCGTTTATTGTGGCCAAGTTCCGCTTTATCATTTTCGGCACCTATCCGCCGGATGAGCAATGGCGCCCCCTGCTGGTGATGGGCATCATTCTTGCGATGATCCTTGGCTCCCTGTCGCCCAGACTTTGGGGTGCCCGGCTCATCTACCTCTGGGTTTTTGCCGTTGTCGTCATGTTGGTGCTTATGGCCGGCGGCGTGTTCGGACTGGAGCCTGTCTCGACGTCGAAATGGGGTGGTTTGCCGATTACGCTTCTTTTGGCTCTGCTGTCGCTTGGCCTCGGCTTTCCCTTCGCCATCTTTCTTGCGCTGGGCCGGCGTTCCAACCTGCCGATCGCACGCATGCTGTCCGTTCTGACGATCGAGCTCGTGCGAGGATTGCCGCTGGTCGGCCTCCTGTTTGTGGCCTCGATTCTGTTGCCGCTTTTGCTTCCCGCAGGATGGTCGATCGACAAGCTCGGCCGCACATTGGCAGCGCTCACGATCTTCGCAGCCGCTTATCTAGCGGAAGTCATCCGCGGTGGTTTGCAGGGCGTGCCTTCCGGACAAGTCGAGGCCGCCAAGGCCTTGGGCATTCCCGGCTGGAAGGCGGTGGCGCATATCGTCTTGCCGCAAGCGCTGCAGAAGGTCATCCCGCCGCTGACCAACACTGCAATCGTCATGGTCAAGAACACGAGCCTCGTTCTCATCGTCGGTGTGTTCGACATGCTGAGCGCCAGCCGTGTAGCGGCAACGGACCCGATGTGGCCGGCGCCGTTTGTTGAAAGCTATGTCTTCGTTGCACTGATCTATTTCGTGATCTGCTTCGGCATTTCCCATTACGCGCGCTGGCTGGAAAGCCGTGTGCAGGCAAGGAGCTATCGATGATCGACCAGCGTTCACAAGCAATCGAAATCGAAGCGCTCGATAAATGGTACGGGCACTTTCAGGTGCTGCGCAACATCGATCTCAATGTGACACAAGGCGAGCGCATCGTGGTGTGTGGGCCGTCCGGATCCGGCAAGTCGACCCTGATCCGCTGCGTCAACCGGCTCGAGGAGCATCAACGCGGCAGCATCCGCGTCAATGGCATCGTGCTCAACGACAGCGTCAAGAACCTGGATGCGATCCGACGCGAGGTCGGCATGGTCTTCCAGCACTTCAACCTGTTCCCGCACCTGACGGTGAAGGAGAATTGTGCCCTGCCGCAGATCCTGTCGCGGCAGAAAAAGCGCGCCGATGCGGAAGCCCTCGCCATGCACTTCCTCGAGAAAGTCCGCATTCCCGAACAAGCCGACAAATATCCCGGACAGCTTTCCGGCGGTCAGCAGCAGCGCGTCGCGATCGCGCGTGCCTTGTGCATGACGCCCAAGATCATGCTGTTCGATGAACCGACCTCGGCGCTCGATCCCGAAATGGTCAAGGAGGTTCTGGATACGATGGTGGCTTTGGCCGAAGAAGGCATGACGATGATCGTGGTCACCCACGAAATGGGCTTTGCCAGGAAAGTGGCCGATCGGGTGGTCTTCATGGAGGCCGGCGAGATCGTCGAAGCCAACGACCCCGAAACGTTCTTCAATGCCCCGGACAGTGCGCGTACCAGGAACTTTCTCAGCAACATCATGCATTAGCGCGAAGGTTAGGACACCATTCCGCGACCGGTGCACGCAGCGCATCCATGCCCATGTCGTGATTATCGCCTTCCAAGGCAAGACATTCTTGAGCTAATCCACTAACCGCAAACCTGAGCAATACACACTAAACAAACGGAGCGCCCGATCACTTCACCTCGGCACGCTCTCCTCGTACAGCGCTTTCGGCATCTCCTTGATCAGCACGTTCTGATAGGCGTACGGGATCTCGATCCCAGCTGCATCGAAGCGCTTCTTTACGGCTTCGAGCACGCTGTTATTGGCCACGGCCGCAGCGTCAGCATCGGCGCACCAGAGGCTTAGAGTGAAATCCACGCTGGAGGTGCTTAGTTTGGTAACGGGGCAGCCGACGACCTCCTCGCTATTAGGCAGGCCCGACGCGATCTCGAGGATGAGCGCGCGCGCCGTGTCGATGTCGGCATTGTAGCCGATCGAGATCGGAATGGCGGCCAGGGTCCGCTGCTTCTTGGCGGACAGGTTGATCACGGTTGTGCTCGAAATCGAAGCGTTTGAGATGGTGACCAGGCGATTGTCGCCGGTTCTCAGCCTCGTATAGCCCAACGAAACGTCTTCCACGATGCCGACCTCCACGCCGCCCGGCGCCGTGATCTGCAACGTGTCGCCGAGGCGGAACGGGCGATAGAAAATCAGGCTGAAGCCGGCCACGAAATTCGAAAGCGTCGACTGCGCAGCCAAGCCGAACACTACCGAAGCCACCGAGACGCTTGCCAGCAGGGCCGTGGCAAGACGGTCGAGAGCCGGGATCATATGCGCATAGAGCATCAGGATCATGATCCAGACGAAGGCGCTGGCGACCTTTGAAAGGAACCCAAAGGACATGCGATCGATGCGGTTGTCGTGGTCGCGCGCCACGACCAGTCGGATCGCCCGTTTGAGCAGATGCGAAAGCAGAAGCCCGGCGAGGACGAAAAGCGCCAGAATGATCAGCGCCCCCGACCATCTGTCGGGATGCAACTGCGTCAACCATCCCTCGGCGGTGTTCCAGGTCATCGGTTGCTCCTTCTACGCTCCCGGTGCGCTTCGCGCGAACCGGACGCTCCTTACCGATGTCGTTCCGTAGCGTCTATCCGACAGCGAGTTCCTCTTTCCCGCCGATCCGGTCGACGATCACGTCCGCGACGCGCAGCGCATTGGCAATGATCGTGAGCGTCGGGTTCACTGCGCCGATCGACGGAAAGAAGCTCGCATCCGTCACATAGAGGTTGTCGATCCCGTGCGCGCGGCAGTCGAGGTCGAGGACGCTGGTCGCAGGATCTTCGCCGAAGCGCAGCGTTCCCGATTGGTGCGCCGTACCCCCGATCGGCGTGTCCTTGCCGAGATAAAGCTTCCGGTCCATCAGATGCGGATGGATCTCCGCCTTGTCGCAGATCGAGCGCAGCATCTCGCGCAGCGCTTGCTGCCCCTTGATGTTGGTCTGCGTCAGATCGAGATGCACCTGATTGTTGCGGTAGAAGATGCGGTTTTCCGGCTTGGGGAGATCTTCCGAGGTCAGCCAGAAATCGATCGAGTGTTTTGCGATCCAGTCGAACGGCTTCTCAGGAAGCCATTGAAGGAAGCTCGGCAGCCCTTCCGCCTCGATCTGCGTTCCGTCGGACTTTCCCACCATCTGAATATGGCCGAGCGGAAACTCATGCGGATTGCGCGGCGATTTCGCGTGCCCATGATAGAAATCGTTGAGGCCGAGCGTCTTCTGGAACTCGGTCGGATTGGGCGTCTTCGAGATCGCCAGCACCGTTACGTTGTTGTGGCGCATGTAGTTGCGCCCGACCTGGCCTGATCCATTGGCAAGCCCGTCCGGGTGGCGATCATTAACCGATCGCAGCAAAAGGAGCGCGGAAGAAAGCGCACCACAGGCCACCACCACCACATTGCCCCGGATGATGTGCGTGCGCCCCTCGATCACCGTTTCCACGCCCGTGATCGAACGGCCCGAAGCGTCGGTCAGAAGGCGTTCCACATAGGCATTCTTCAGGAGCGTCAGGTTTGGATGCGCCTTCAGCGCCGGATCGACGCAGATGATCTGCGCGTCTGACTTGCCATTGGTAAGGCTTGGATACCCATCGAAAGGATCACAGCGCAGCAGCGGTGAATGAGGCGTGGCAGCACCGGTGGCGTCCTGGTCCAGCAGCGCGCCCATTGGCAGGTGGAACGGATGAAGCCCCTCGCGCGCCCAGGCGTCCGACAATTCCTGGATGCGCGGCTCGTGCTGGATCGGGGGGTGCTTGTAAGGCTTGCGCGATGGTGGCTCCGTCGGATCCTCGCCGCGGCGCCCCTTCACCTCGAAAAGCTCTTCGGCAGCCTGGTAGTAAGGCTCGAACGTATCGTACTTCACAGGCCATTCCGGCGCATCGCCGTCCGGATGGTGTACCGTACCGAAATCCTCTTCGCGCAACCGGAACAGGACCGCGCCATAGACCTTGGAATTACCGCCGACGAAGTAGTGCAGACCGGGGCGGAAGGTTTCGCCGCTGGATGAGGTCCAGGTCTCCTCCGCCTGATAACGCCCTTTGACGAAAACCGCCTCCGTGTCCCAATTCTCGCGCTCACGCTTCAGATAGTCGCCACGCTCGATCAAGAGCACCCGCTTGCCGGTCTGCGCAAGGCGCCAGGCCATTGTGCCGCCGCCAGGTCCCGAGCCGACGATGACGACGTCGTAACGATCTTCATTCAAGGCACGCACTCCGAAAGAGGTTGTTTTCGGCTAAAGATCGTCGGCAGCGGAGTGTTCCCTTCGAAAATCGCACGCCTGTTTTTCTCCGAGGAGCGGGAACGTCTTTCCCGCATCGCGAATTTCACCGTCGATCCAGAAGACGGGACCGCGGCGTAGATGACCATCGAAATCTTCATTGCTTTCGCGACACGCTTATCGCTCGTTCTCCTGTTCCTGCCCTTCAGCGCGCTCGACAAGGCCCTGAATTTCGGGGACGCGACAAAGCAGGCGCGACAGGTCACAAACAACGAAACGCTGGCGAAGGCGCTGATCCTCGTCGGCATGTTCGTGGAAGTCGTGATGTCCCTGGGCGTTCTCACCGGGATCGCAGACCGGCTCGCAGCCTTTATCCTCGCCGGCTACTGCGCCGTTACCGCCATTCTCTTCAAGCAGTTCTGGCGCAAACCCGATTTCCGCTTCCTCGGCCCGTCCAAGGGCAAGGAAATGATGTGGGATTTCCTGAAAAACTTCGCAGTGGCCGGCGGCTTTCTGCTCATCACCTTCGGCACGAGCGCGCGCACAGTCGACGATTTCTTCACGGCACCCCTGTCTTCGACCCATCCCTACGCAATCGGAGCCGCACCATGAGCGACGACAAACCCACCGTCCCGTACTGGCATCTTTACACGGACGCTGACGGGACCAGCCGGCAGAAGCGCTGCATGATGACCGAGTTCGAACTCAAGAGCATGCAGCCGCCGGCGCCCCCGCAATGGCAGGGCCAGAAGCACCATGACGGCATGACCGTGATGGTGACTGTGCAGCCGGTCGGTTGGGAGGGTGCCTGGCATGAGAACCCATCGCCGCAATGGATCATCCCGCTTTCGGGCCGCTGGTACGTGGAGAGCATGGACGGCACGCGCGTCGAGATGGGACCGGGCGAGATTTCGTTCGGCGAGGATCAAGGCACGCAGGAGAAGAACGGGCGCAAGGGCCACATGTCCGGCACGATTGGCTACGAGCCCGCGGTGCTGATGGTGGTTCAGTTCGACACCAAGCGGGACGAAACGACGCCCTGTCGTTTTTCCTGAGGAGCGTGTGATGAGCGATCTCGGCTTCGAAACCGTCGATCCGCGCTTCGATAGCTATGTCCTCGCAAACGCGCCGATCGAGAAACTCGCCGAAGGCTTCCGCTGGATCGAGGGACTGGTCTGGATGGGAGATTGGAACACGCTCCTGTTCCAGGATCTGCCCCGCGACAGGACGATGGCCTGGAGCGAGACCACCGGCGTGTCCGTGTGGCGCTTTCCTTCCGGACTGGCCAACGGCCAGGCACGCGATACAAACGGCCGCGTCGTGTTCTGCTCCAATCGCGAGCGGGGCGTGTGCCGCGTCGAGCATGACGGCAGCATCTCGGTGCTGGCCAGCCATTACGATGGGCGTCGTTTGAATGCGCCAAACGATGTCGTGGTCAAAAGCGACGGATCGATCTGGTTCACCGATCCCGTTTACGGCATTTCCAACGACTACGAAGGAACGCGGCAGGCAAGCGAGATCACGCCGGCCGTCTACCGGATCGATCCCGGCGGCGCGCTCCACTTGGTATCCGATGCCTTTGACGGCCCGAATGGCCTCGCTTTTTCCCCAAACGAGCGACATCTCTATGTCGCGGCAACCGGCGATCAAACGAAGCCGGACCCCGTTCAGGTGCTGCGCGTATTCGAGGTCGGTGAAGACGGCCACTCGCTTGAAGGCATGCGTGATTTCGCCAAGGTCTCGCCCGGCTACACGGACGGCATGGCGATCGACGAGGATGGCAATATCTGGTCCAGCGCGGGCGACGGTGTTCACTGCCTGTCGCCCGAAGGCGAACTCCTCGGCCGGATAAAACTGCCCTTCCGGGTCTCAAACCTGTGCTTCGGCGGCTCGCCACACTTCAATCGCCTGTTCATCGGCGCAAGCCACACGCTTTATTCCGTGTTCCTCAACCGCCGCGGGGCACGTTGGCCATGACACCAAATACGGCTGCGACGCGCATCGCAGCCATTGCGCTTGGTTGCGCCGATCCCCTCGCCACGATACGGCTCTATGTCCAGACATTCGACTGCCAGGACACGGACACCTCGAATGAATGTCGGCTCGGTGAACTACGCCTAGTGTTCGATCAGGCAACGGCTCCAGGCCTGAACGCTCCCCCGTCGAACTCTACCGCGTTCCAGCATTGCGCGATCATCGTTTCCGACATGCGCGCGGCAATGGCACGCCTGGAGGCCGCGCCCGGCTGGACGCCAATCTCCCGCAATGGTCCCGAGCACCTGCCGGCCGCATCGGGCGGAGCAACGGCGTTCAAGTTTCGCGATCCGGACGGCCATCCACTGGAACTGCTTCAGTTTCCCGCCGACAACATCCCCGAGCCCTGGAAGCGTCCGTCTGCCGGCCCCTTCCTCGGCATCGATCATTCCGCAATCACCGTGTCCGACACGGACGAAGCCATCGCGTTCTGGCAGGAACTCGGCTTTCAGGTCACGGACAGGCATTGGAACCGCGGACCCGAGCAGGCGCGAATGGATGGTTTGAACACGCCGGACGCTGTGGTCGAGGTCACGACACTGATGCCCGCCGGAGGCGCACCACCCCATCTCGAGCTTCTCTGCTACCAGACGCCCCGCCCCTTGCTTGAAACAAGCCCGAACGGCTCACCCTTCGCCACAACCCTGCATCTCGGGGATGCACCGGCACGGAACGGGCCACCCACCGACCCCAACGGCCACCGCTTCCGCCTCCTGCAAGCCTGAGGCCGGCAGCGCCGCTTCCGATCGCGAAGGCGAAAACCTCCGCCCTCTCACATCTCGACAACCAGCCGGATCACCTCGCCCTTGTGCAAGCGGTCGAAGCCTTCGTTGATCTCGTCGAGGCGGATTGAGCCGCTGAGCAGTTTGTTCACCGGCAGACGACCAGCCTTGTAGAGGGCTATGAAGCGGGGGATGTCGCGAACCGGCACGCAGGTGCCGATGTAGCTGCCCTTGACCGTGCGTTCTTCTGCCACGAGGCTCACGATGTTGAGCGGCATTGCCGCTGTCGGTGCGGGCAGTCCGGCCGTCACTGTGGTGCCGCCCCGCCGCGTCATCTTGTAAGCACTTTCCAGGGCTTTTTCCGAACCCGCGAATTCAAAGGCGAAGTCGGCACCGCCATGGGTGAGCCGACGGACCTTTTCGACCGCATCCTCATCGCGGGCATTCACCGTTGCAGTCGCGCCAAGCTCGCGGGCGATCTCCAGCTTTTCATCCGACAGATCGACGGCGATTACCTGCGCGGCGCCGGCCGCAATCGCACCCAGCAGCGCCGCGAGCCCAACGCCACCGAGGCCGATGATCACCGTTGTCTGACCCGCCTGAACCTTGGCCGTGTTCACCACGGCGCCCACGCCGGTCAGAACAGCGCAGCCGAACAAGGCCGCTTCGTTGAACGGCACATCCTTGTCCACCCTGACGATCGAGCGCCGGGAGACAACGGCGTGGTCGGCAAAGGCCGAGCAACCGATATGGTGATGCACCGGTTCGCCATGAGATTTCAGGCGGATGCTGCCGGTCAGCAACGTGCCCTTCCCGTTTGCCGCCGCCCCCGGTTCACACAGCGCCGGCCTGCCTTCCGAACAGGGCAGGCAATGGCCGCAACTCGGCACGAAGGCGAGCACGACATGATCTCCTATATTGAGATCGTCGACGCCGTCGCCGAGTTCCACCACTTCTCCGGCGGCTTCGTGCCCGATCGCCATGGGCAGGGGACGCGGTCTGCTGCCATTGATGACCGAAAGATCGGAGTGGCAAAGCCCGGCTGCGCGGATCCGTACCAGAACCTCTCCCCGTCCGGGACGCTCCAGATCAAGCTCGGCGATCTCCAGCGGCTTGCTTTCAGCATAGGGCATGCTCGCGCCCGTTTGGCGAAGCGTTGCGGCTTGGATTTTCATGTCTCGCTTCCTCCAATCGAACCGACAGCCGGCGGCTCTAGCATTCCGAACACCGCACGCGAAAACTGGCGCCTGCCGTTTGAATGTGAGCCGCATGCGGCGCCAGGAAGTGCCCGGTCATCAGCATCGTGTCGGTATCGGCGATATCGCCCAGCAAGGCGGCACGTGTCCGCGCCGACTGGGCAGGATCCGCGCAGCCCATGCAGCTCAGTTGCGGATACGTCAGCTGGATGGGGTGATGAATGATGTCCCCGGAAAACACGCATTCATGGCCGTTGGAATGCAGCCAGATGGCGACATGCCCGGGCGTGTGGCCGGGTGCCGGCTTGAAGGTCAGGCATCCGTCCAGTTCATAGCCGTCGTCGACGAGCACGACCTGTCCCGTCTCAACCACAGGCAGGACACTGTCGCTATAGGCTGCGAGATGATGACTGCCGGGATCGGAGCCGTATTTCTCCGCCCAGTAATCATATTCCTTGCGCCCGAAGATGTACTTTGCGTTTGGAAAGGTCGGTACCCAGCGCCCGTCGATGAGCCGCGTATTCCAGCCGACATGATCGGCATGAAGATGGGTGCAGCAGACATAATCGATCGCTTCGGGCTCAACGCCCGCGGCACGCAGGCGATCAAGGAAGGGAGTGTCGAGATCCGACCATTGCTTTCGAGCATGCCGTTTCTTGTCATTGCCGACACAGGTATCGACCAGGATCTTGTGCCGGCCGGTATCGATCAACCAGGCATGAATGCTGAGTTTGATCTGGTCGGTTTCGGGATCGTGCAACTGCGGCGTGAGCCAGGATCGCTCCCTTGCCAGCATCTCGTCGGTTGCGAGCGGAAAGAAGGACTTCATCCGGAAGGACGTGTCTTCCATCTCCCATATGGCTGAAACTGTGACATCTCCGATGGCAAATCGGGTCATGACACCCTCCAATTCCCCAGTGTCATTCAAGCGGATGCAGCGATGGCCTGCTGCCGCACAGGCGGCCAGCCCGTGTCGCGTGACGTCGCAAGCTTGTTCAGAAGCTGCTTCAACACCCAGACTTCGTTCTCGTCGAGAAGAGCCAGGCACTCGGCCTCCGCCGCCTTGAGCATGGCGACGATCTCGATCATCGCCTTGCCGCCCTCGCCCGTCAGATGCGCGCGTGGCGGCGTCGCTGCTTCGACCTTGATCAGGCCGATGGCTTCGAGCTTGCTGATCGTCTCGTCGGTGATCTCGTCGCCGCGCGACCGGCCGATTGCGCGGATCTCCTCCAGCGTGCGTCCGTCTTCATGACCAAGCAGCGTCAGAACGGCATAGTCTGCGCCGCTCCACCCCCGCCGGCGCCGTTCCGCCAGAGCCTCACTGCGGATTTGGTAGAAAACGCGCGAGATCTGATAGATGAAGTCGTCGGGCGAAAGGCTGCTGTCTTTCTTCTCGAAGGACGTGCTCTCGCCCGCCTGGCGGATGAGCCGGCCATATTGGCCGCCATGAAACACCAGGGGTGGTGTGCTGGAATGCTCGAAACCGGTCACCTCCCCGACGAAGATGATGTGGTCTCCGCCTTCATACTGATAGGTGGTCCGGCATTCGAAACGAGCTGCGCAGTTCTTCAAAAGCGGGATCTGGTCCTCTCCGCGCTCGACCGTCAGGTCCTCGAACTTGTCTTCCTTCTTGCTGGCAAACAGACCGGATATGTCGCTCTGATCCGCAGACAGGATATGCACGGCGAAGTGCTTTGCCTGCCGATAATCGGCGAAGCTCGATGAGGTCTTGGCGAGGCTCCAGAGGATCATCGGTGGCTCGAGCGAGACCGAACTGAAGCTGTTGGCGGTCCGCCCGATATCCTTTCCATCGGCAGAGCGGGTGGTGACAACAGTTACACCCGTGGCGAAAGACCCGAGCGCGTTGCGCAGAATACGTTGGTCCTGGGACATGGCGTCTGGTTCCCTGTCTTAATGGTACTGATGCGCGGGGCGTGGTGCGTAGGCCGTTCCAACCGCCGCCCCGTCTTGTTCCTCTTCGAGATCGGCACCGGCCGCTTCGCGAAGTGGAATGATCGTCAGCACCGAAAGGCAGGCCGCGGCCATGATATAGCAGGCAAGCGGGATCCAGCTTCCCGACCAGGCCCAGAGTGCCGCCGCGATCATCGGGGTCGGTCCGCTCCACAGCACGGTGGCGAACTGGTATGCGACGGACACGCCGCTATAGCGCACCGAAGCGGCATACTGCTCGGCAACGAGACTGGTCTGCGTCGATTGCGTCGTCGCCTGCCCAAGCACGATGGACAGCGTCATCGCCACCGTGACCCAGAAGACGCTTGCCGTATCGAGGAACAGGAAGAACGGCACGATGAACAGGCCGTTGAAGATCATTCCGCCCATGAACACCCGCTTGCGCCCGATGCGGTCGGACAAGGCGGCAAAGATCGGCTGAGCCACGAAGCAGCACACAGCGGCGATCATCAGGGAATTGAGTGCGTCACTGCGTTCGATGCCAACCACCGTGGTCAGATAAACCAGCGAATAAACGGCAACCACATAGAAGCTGGTGTTCTCCGCCGCTTGGGCCGCAACAAGCAGCGCGGTCTTCTTGCCGTGCTTGCCGAGAACTTCGGCGATCGGCAGGCGCTCCTGCTCACCCTCGGACTTCATTTTCCGGAAGCTCGGCGATTCAGCCAGACGGCGACGCAGATAAATGCCGAATACGAGCAGCACGCCGCTGAACAGGAACGGAATGCGCCATCCCCAGGCCATGAACTGTTCGGGCGTGGTCAGTCCACCGACGAGCGCCATCATGCCGGATGAAAGAAGAAGCGCTGCGGGAATGCCCATCTGCGGCCAGCTGCCGAAGAAGCCGCGCGTCTTGTTGGGCGCATGCTCGACCACCATCAGGGTCGCACCGCCCCATTCGCCGCCAACGGCAAAGCCCTGCAGGAAGCGAAGCAGGGTGAGCAGGATCGGTGCGCCGATGCCGAGCACGGCATAGGTGGGAATGAGGCCGATCAGGAACGTGATGCCGCCCATCATCGTCAGGGAGAGCACCAGCATGGCCTTGCGACCGATGCGGTCGCCGAAATGGCCGAACACGATGCCGCCCAGCGGGCGAGCGATGAACCCGACGGCAAAGGTCGCGAAGGCCGCGATCATGCCGGTCACAGGGTCAAAAGCCGGAAAGAACAGCTTGTTGAAGACGAGTGCCGTGGCGGTACCGAAGATAAAGAAGTCGTACCATTCCAGGGTCGAACCGATGAAGCTCGCCAGCGCGATCTTACGGATGTCTGATGTTTCTGTGGCCATGAGCTCCTCCTCTAGCCGGTTCGTGGCGCACACGTGTCCCGCCGATACCTCCATCGGCAGGACACGTGCGTCATTGTTTGGTCAGGTCTCGAGCGGGATATCGACATCCAGCAGAGGCGCATGCTGCTGCGCCCCATACACGTCGGTGTCGCCTATATCGCCGGCCGGAATGGCGCGAGGAAACGTCGCCTTGAAGGCCGCAGCCGTATCGTAAGGCGTGAAGAGCACATCTTCTTCCTTCACGCCGTAGAGCTTCGAAAACAGCGCGGCGTTGAGAGCGCCGGTCGCTTTGACCCGTCGATAAAGGTCGTGATCCTCGAACAGCACGTCGATCGTCACGTTGAACGGGCCGGCATTCTTGCTCTTGCAGATCTGAGCGATGTCTCTGATGAGCGCCATGATCAAACCTTCTCGTATTCGATGGGGAAGAGCGCGCAAGGGTCGCTGACTTCAACCGTATGGAAGATGCTGAAGCGGTACATCGGACCCATGTCGATGTCGGATGGGCTGAACGGAAAGGCCATGTTGCCTTCCTTGCATAGCCGTCCGGGGAAGTCCGCATGCAGCATCGAGGTACGCGCCATGGCGATCACGGCATTGGTCACGTCCGCCGTCTTGCCGACCACCTCGATCACGAAACCGAGTTCGTGGCTGGTGATCTGCTTCACCGGTTCCCATCCGCCCATGACGCCGTCCTTGCCGTAGCAATGGATGATCATCTTGTAATCGTCGCGCGGCACGCCGAAGGATTCCGCCTTCACCGCCACCTTCTCGCGATGGGTAGCAAGATAATCGTCGATCTGGGAAATCAGGATCGGGTCGCGCGTGCCGCAGATGGCGATGGCGCGATAGCCCGCCATCTCGACGCCTTCGAGCTTTACCGTGTATTGGTCAGCCGGCGTCCAGGTCATGCCGTCGATCTTGACCGCGCGATCGCTGATCGCCTCGAAGCGGCAATTGGCCGTATCAAGAAGCCCGCCCGGCTCGACATGATGGATCGGGCTCGAGTTTTCGTGCAGCGCGAAGTTCGCCACCGCAAGTGGCGTCGAACGGCGGATCGGGTTCGGCGGCTCGCACACGACATGATCGTCGCGGACGCGCAGGAAGATGCAGTCCGGCTCCTTCGGCACGGTCGGTTCGGCGCCGCATTCGAGCATCTTGCCCGCATACCATGAAGGCGCCGGCGCCATGCCGGCCCGGATGGCAGGTGCGGCCCATTGCGCGGGATCGCTGCTGCGGCCGGCGAGAATGACCTGCGCACCCTCGTCGAGCGCCTTGGCAAACGGCTCGGGCCCCATCATGCCGACGACGCGCGTGGCATTGTCGATCATGCCGCGATCGAGCGGCTTCATCTTGGCCAGCGGCCTGGTGATGCCGCTTTCCGCCCATTTGGTAAGGTCGCTCTTGTTCTGCTCCGAATGGATGAGGGCCATCTTGAAGGACAGCCCCTCTTCCCGCGCGATTTCCCGCACGAGCGCAGCTGTATCCTGCAGATGCGGCTCGCCGCCTGCCCCACCTGATGTGCCGATGATGCAGGGGATGCCGGCAGCGATGCTTGCCTGCAACATCAGCCGCAGGTCGCGCTTGACCGAAAGGCGCGAGCAGAACGACTTGCCGGCGCCGAGATAATAAGGCCCCGGATCGGTGCTGCCGCCATCGCAACCAATGACATGCGGTTCCCAGGACATTCCGATCTTGAGCGATTCCTCGGCATAGCCATAGCCGAGGATGCCGCTCGTGGAGAGCATTCTGAACTCTTTCATCACTCTTCTCCGACTGCTGGCCTATTCGGCCGCTTGGCGCTGGGCAGGATGGGTCGGCATCGAGATGCCGAGGTTCTCACGCAGCGTCGAGCCGGCGTAATCCTTCTGGTAAACGCCACGGCGCTGTAGTTCCGGCACCACGTAGCGAACGAAATCCTCGTAAGCACCCGGCGTGTGGGTCGCGGCAAGCACGAAGCCGTCACAGGCCTTGGAGGTGAACCATTCTTCCATCTGGTCGGCGACCGCCGTCGGCGTTCCGCAGAAGATCGGAAACTCACCGATGGTGCCGCGCCCCGAATAATGCACGAAGTCGCGCACGGTCGGATTGGGCTTGCCGCTCAAGGCGATCACGCGTTCCTTGAAGCCGGACCAGGACAGCTTCTGCAATTCCTCGTCGGTGAACTCGCTGTCCATCGGCTTGCTGGCGAAGTCGAAATTGAGCGCTTCCGACAGCAGCACGACGGCGTCGATCGGTTTGGCGAGCGCGCGGATATATTCGCGTTTTTCCTCGGCGATTGCCTGGCTTTCGCCGACGCAGACATAGCAGGCCGGGCAGATCGCCACCTCGTCCGGATCACGTCCGGCATCGGCGACTTCCTGCTTCACGGCGACATACTGCTTCTGCCCGGCTTCGAGTGTCGGGTAGACAACGAAGATCAGATCGCCCCATTTGCCTGCGAACTGGCGGCCGCGACCGCTCTGGCCGGCCTGGATGAGCACCGGACGGCCCTGTGGAGACGGCGGAACCGGTAGTGGTCCCTTCGAGCTGAAATACTTGCCCTTGTGATCGAGCCTGTGGACCTTCTTGGGATCGGCGAACTTGCCGCTTTCCTTGTCCACGATCAGCGCATCGGGCTCCCAGCTGTTCCACAGCCCGGTCACGACTTCCATGAACTCGTCGGCCCGCTCGTAGCGCAGGTCGTGAGCGAGATGCTCCGTCCTGCCAAAGTTGGCGGCTTCCGAATTGTTGAGCGATGTCACCACGTTCCACGCAGCGCGGCCCTTGGTCATCAGGTCGAGCGTGCCGAACAGGCGCGCGACGTGGAAAGGCTCGTAATAGGTGGTCGAATAGGTGATGCCGAGGCCGATATGGCTCGTCGCCATGCCGATCGCGGTGATGATCGACACCGGATCCATCTTGACGACGCGCACGCCGTTCTCGACCGCTTCCTCATGGTCGTCGCCATAGATGTCAGGCATCGCCAGACGGTCATCGAAGAATGCGAGGTGGAACTTGCCCTCCTCCAGGATCCGTCCGATCCGCTGGAAGTATTCGGCTGAAAGAAAATCGGTCGCGCCGGCTGGATGCCGCCAGGAGCCCGGTGCAATCGAGCAGTTCTGCGCCTGCAGGAAGCCCACCATTTTCATCTGGCGTGTTGAAGTAGACATCGTTCCTCCCGTGTCATCGCCAATCGCAAATGCGTGCGCAAACGTTTGCGCAGACTGATCCAAACTGTTTGCGACTTTCCTGTCAAGTCACCGTCAGGTTTTTCTCGCGACCTCTGAGTGAGCATCTGCCCGTTCACCGATGATGCGGAACGACGCGACAGGCCTCAGCCGTTTTGTTACGAAGCGTCATGAGTGAGATTTCGCCCCCGCCGTCACCACGCAGAGCAACGGTTGTCACCTTGTCGGAACTGGCCGGCGTGGCGCCATCCACGGTAACGCGCGCATTGAAAGGCGACACGCGGATCTCGAAGAAGATGCGCGACCGGATTCTTGGCCTCGCCAAGGAACACGGCTACATGCCGAATGCGCTGGCGCGCACACTGTCTTCGGGCAAGAGCGGGCTGTATGGCCTTGTGCTGGGCTCAGCCGAGAATCCCTTCTACATGGAGCTCCTGCACGAGGCGACGCGCCAGGCCGAAAAGCTCGGCTTCCGCCTGTTGATCATCCATGCAGGCGGCGGGCCGATCGAGGACATCACGGCCCAATCGCTTATTCAGTACCAGGTCGACGGCTGCATCATCTCCTCGGCGATCCTGTCGTCGCGGGCCGCAGAAATCTGCGCCCAGAACAACGTGCCTCTGGTGATGGTGAACCGCGTTGCCCTCGCCCATGGCTGCTTCGTCACCTGTGACAACCGCGCCGGCGGAGCCGAGATCGCCAGGCTGATGATCGCGCGCAACCGGCGTCGGTTCGGCCTGATCTACACCGCATCCAGCAGCTCGACCTCGCGTGAACGCGAGGAAGGCTTCGTTTCCGAACTGGAACAGGCGGGTCTCGAACTGACCATCCGCATAGATGGCCATTCCAACTATGACGGCGGCTTTGCTGCAGGCCAGCAGATCGCCAACTTGCCCCTGCCCGAACGACCCGACGCCATTTTCGCGCTGAGCGACATCATGGCGATGGGCGTGCTCGATGGCCTGCGCCTCGCCTCGATCAACGTCCCCGAAGACATCGCCGTCGCCGGGTTCGACGGTCTGGCAAGCTCGGCGCGCCCCATCTACAACCTGACCACCATCCAGCAGCCGCTGCCCCTGATGATCCAGCGTGCCTTCGAACTCCTCAAGGCCCGCACCCTCGATCCCAGCCTGCCGGACGAACTCATCGCCATGCGCGGCAAGCTCATTGTTCGAAGCTCCACCGGGCAGGCCTGAAAAAGGAGCGCAATCAGCGCCCCTTCATCAGGTTCTTTCCGCTACTTCGCAGCAGAAGGGATATAGGTCACGATCTCCGGAATGAAGTAGATCGCGAGCACCGCGGCGAGCATGATGAGCACATAAGGCAGCGCCCCATGCATGACCTCCTTCAGGCTTGATCGCGCGACGGATTGGATCACGAAGAGGTTCATCCCCACAGGCGGCGTAATCAGCGCGATCTCGATCATCAGCACGAAATAGATGCCGAACCAGACCGGATTGATGCCATGCACGCCGAGCGACGGCAGCAGCACCGGCAGCACGATCAGGATCATCGCGATGCCTTCCAGGAACAGGCCGAGCAGCAACAGCACTGCCGTTACCGTGATCATGAAAAGGCCGGCAGACTCGATGTTCGACGCAATCCATTCCGACATCTCATAGGGAATGCGGTAGAGCATGATCGCCTTGCCGAAGACATTGGCGCCGGCAATGATGAGCAGGAGATTGGCGGTCGTCAGCCCCGCTCCGAAAACGGCCTCTCGGAACTCCTTGAACGAAACGCCGCGCCGCAGGCCGAACACGTAGATCAGCGTCATCACGAGACCGACCGCAGCCGATTCCGTCGGCGTAAAGACGCCGGCATAGATGCCGATGATCATGGTGAGCGCGATCACGATCGTCGGTAACGCCCGCAGACTGGCAGCCATGCGCCCACCCTGCCCGGCAGCACCGGCCTCGTTGGCGGGAGCAGCGCCCATGAACGACTTGATGACGCAGTAAAGCAGGAAGGCTGCGATCAGCAGCAGACCCGGACCGACGCCGGCCAGGAACATCTCAGCCGTGGATTCCTCGGCCACGGCCGAATAGATGATCAACGGGATCGACGGCGGAATGAGAATGCCGAGCGTGGCCCCGGCGGCAAGCGTGCCCATGACGAAGCGGCGATCATAGCCGCGGCTGGTCATTTCAGGGATGGCAACCGTGCCGATCATTGCGGCTACGGCTACGGAAGATCCTGAGATGGCAGCGAAAATTCCGCATGAAATGATCGTCGCGATCGCAACGCCACCTCTCACTCCGCCGACCCATTTCTGCACGGCATCGAACAGATCTTTCGCCACACCCGCCTTCAAGAGAATGTTTGAGGTCAGCAGGAACACCGGCACGGCAAGAAGGATGAAGTTGTTGACCGAGCCCAGGAACTCCATCGACACGCTGGCCAACGGAACGCCCTTCATCAGGAGAAGGCCGATACCGGTTGTCGTCAGTGCGATGCCGACGGGAATGCCGGCGAACAGGAAAACGAACAATGCGATCAGAACGAGGACGCTTTCCATGTCAGATCTCCTCGTGGCTGAGTTCGGTCTTGCGACGCTGGCCGGTGGCGGCGAGTAGCAACAATTCGAGCGCAGCCTGGATGAAGAACAGGAAGAAGCCGAGCGCGACCGGAAGGTAGAAGATCCAGTAGGAAATGCGCATGACGCTCGCCGTGGCGCGGCCGACCGCGGCAGAATCGATCGCGGCCACCGTCGCTTCATAGGCAACAAGGGCGCAGGCAACCGCGATGATGGCAAAGCTGATCGCTTCCAGGATCACCTTGCCACGCTCGCCCGTTGCATTTGAAAGAAGCGTGATAGAGATCAGCTGCCGCCGGCTCATGCAGGCCGGAAACAGAAGAAACGTCGCCCACACCATGCCGAGCCGCGAGGTTTCTTCAACCCAGGCCGTCGGAGCGTTGAGGAAGTATCGAACCACCACCTCGTAGGCGACGATGATGCCGATACCCAGATAGATCCATGCGCTGTATTCGCCGATCCTGACGATCGTTGCCTCAATGGCACCGACCCATCTTTTTTCCTGCGGGGGCATGCTTTCGTTCCTCCCAGACATTCGCGCCTGACCCTTCCAGGCGCTTGCGCGAGTGCGCAGTTGGCCGTGGCGGTGACGGAAGCCACCGCGGTTGCTCTTGATGTGGTGATTGGCCGGTTTTGCCTGCCGCTACCCGGCAGCTCGGCGCAGGTGAACCGCTTACTGCAGCTTCTGCGCTTCCTCGAACACGGAGCGCGCTAGCGCATTGCCGTTTTGGTAGAAGTCCTCCGCAACCGGTGCGGTCTTGGCCTTCCAGGCTGCGACCTCTTCCGGCGAGAGGTCTACGATCTGCATCTTTGCCGAAAGAACATCGCGCGTTTGCTTGGTGGCATCGAAGATCCTGTCCATCAGCACCAATTCAAGCTTGGCGGCCTCCTCGCTGAAGATCGTCCGAAGCTCGGTCGGCATGTCATCCAGCGTCTTCTGGCTCATCAGCGCGAAATGGGTCTCATACATGTGGTCAGTCGCGATCACATATTTGGACACTTCGAACAAACGACGCTCGGCGACCGAGGGCCATCCCGTCAGACCGCCATCGACGATGCCGCGCTGAAGCGCCAGGAACTGTTCGCCGCCGCTGGTCACGACAGGCGATGCTCCAACGGCTTCCACGAACTGGCTGACCGTCGAGCCAAACGTGCGGATCTTCAGCCCGATCATGTCGTCGGGCGTATGAACCTCCCGGTCGCGCGTGATCATCGTGATGAAGCCGTAAGGGATCCAGAACAGGGCGCGTGAACCGGTTTCGTTGATCCGGTTGTCGAGCATGGTCCGGATCGGCGCACCGGGAAGAACGGCCCGGTCGAGCTTTTCGCGTGTGTCGAAAAAGAAGGGCACGGCAAAGACGTTCAGCGCCGGAACCGTCCCAGCAAGAATAGAAGCCGATGCGATGCCGATATCGATCGTTCCGTTCGCGACGGCTTCATCCATGTGCTGGTCGCTGACCAGCGAGCCGGAATCGTAATATTCGAATGCGATCTCGCCATTCGTGCGCTTCGACACGTTATCGGCGAACTCTTTGATGACCTTGGTGAGATAGTGGTTGTGAGGAACGCTCGTTGCGACACGCAAGGTGCGTTCGGCTGCGAACGCCTGTCCTGAAACAACGAGGACGGCCGCGCAAAAAGCGGCCAGGGCTCTGAATTGCATATGCTCCTCCCGTTCGTTTTTTCGCGCTGATCAAACGAACCGGCCCTCCCGCCTTTTCGTCGCTCAGTATGCGCAAACGTGTGCATAGAACACGTCAATTCTGGTCGGCTCGTCAAGGTTCTTTTTGCGATCGGTGGAAAATAATCCGTGAGCCGTGACCGCTGGAAACGCGCCTCAGGCGCTGCCGCGGATCATCAGCTTGCCCGGAAGGATGCTGGTGGTCGTCTCGTCGACCGGCACTGTCGCGCCCGCCTCGATCAGGCCGACGACCTCGTTGATCATGCGCGTGATCGGCTGGCGGATCGTGGTCAGGCGATAGGACGTCCACCCCGCCATGGGTATGTCGTCGAAGCCGATGATGGACAGATCGTCAGGCGTGGATAAGCCCATTTCGCGTGCCGCATCGATGGCTGCCAGCGCCATGATGTCGTTGCAGCAAAACAGCGCGTCCGGGCGCTGCCTGCCGCTCAGCATCGCCTGCGCCGCCGTGTATCCGCCGCGATAGGTATAGCCACCCGACCTCTCGGCAAAGATCGCCTGCCCACCCTCCTGCAGCGTTTCGCGAAACCCTGCGATGCGATCGCGATGCGTGGAGGTATCGGCAATGCCGCCGATGAACCCGATGCGCCGCCGCTCACGCGCGATGAGAAAGGTTGCGGCGTCGCGTCCGCCGGCATGATTGTCACAGGCCACCGCATTGACGCGCACATCGCGCTGGATCCGGTTGAGCAGCACGACTCTGATCCCATGCTGCCGGCAAGCCTGCGCCATTCCGGAAGTCAGGCTGGCCGACGTGACAACCAGCGCATTGGGTCGCGCTGCCAGGATCTGTGGCGTCAGCTGGTCCATATCTGTTCCGGGCGGGATCGTATAAACCAGCAACTGGCGGCCGATCGCCTGCAACGCCTTGGCCAGCGTATCGAGAACCAGCGGATAAAACGGATTGGCGAGATCACCCGCCACCAGCGTCACGGTGCCTGCGGAAAGAACCTCCGCCGTACGCCGCGCCGGGCTGACATAGCCAAGTTGTGCCGCGACCCTGAGAATGCGCTGTTTCTTGCCAGGGTCGATCGAAGAACCAGGAGAGAAGGCGCGCGAAACGGCGGAGATCGAAACACCCGCCTCATGCGCCACCTGCTTGGCCGTCGGCTTCAAATCACGCTCCCGTGAAATTTTTGCAAGAACGGATGAAAACTTGCATTCACTTTCGCTAGCACATTACCCTCTCGCCAGGAAAGGGAGGGTTCATCCATGACAGTTCGATATCTCAAGCAAGGAAAAGCAGCCTCAGAGCGCGCAGAAGACGACGCTAAGGTTCGCTCCCTCGTTGAAATCACGCTCAAGGATATCGAAACGCGCGGCGACGCCGCGGTGCGAGAGCTGTCGGAGAAGTTCGACAATTTCTCGCCTCCGTCCTTCCGCCTGACTGAGTCGGAAATCGAGGCGGCGATGAGCAAGGTCTCTGCCCGCGACATGGAAGATATCAAGTTCGCCCAGGCGCAGATCCGTAAGTTCGCCGAAGCGCAGCGCGCGTCGATGACCGATATCGAGGTCGAAACCTTGCCGGGCGTCTTCCTCGGCCATCGCAATATCCCGGTCCAGTCGGTCGGCTGCTATGTGCCGGGCGGAAAGTTCCCGATGGTGGCATCGGCCCATATGTCGGTGCTGACGGCCTCCGTCGCCGGCGTACCGCGCATTGCGGCCGCAGCCCCGGCGCAGAAGGGCGTCCCGCATCCGGCCATCGTCGCGGCCATGCATCTCGGCGGCGCCCATGAAATCTATGTTCTCGGCGGCATCCAGGCGATCGGCGCGATGGCGCTCGGCACCGAAACGATCCAGCCGGTGGACATGCTCGTCGGCCCTGGCAATGCTTTCGTCGCCGAAGCCAAGCGCCAGCTCTATGGTCGCGTCGGCATCGATCTCTTTGCCGGTCCCACGGAAACGATGGTGATTGCCGACGAGACGGTGGACGCCGAAATGTGTGCGACCGACCTTCTGGGTCAGGCCGAACACGGCTACAATTCGCCCGCCGTCCTCGTCACCAATTCGGAAAAGCTCGCCAAGGCGACACTCGAGGAAATCGACCGCATCCTGAAGATCCTGCCCACAACGGAAACCGCCTCCATCTCCTGGCGCGACTATGGCGAGGTCATTCTCTGCGACACCTATGAGGACATGCTCGACGTCGCTAATGACATCGCCTCCGAGCACGTCCAGGTCATGACCGATCGCGACGACTGGTTCCTCGACAACATGCACTCCTATGGCGCGCTCTTCCTCGGGCCCCGCACCAATGTCGCCAATGGCGACAAGGTGATCGGCACCAATCACACCCTGCCGACGAAGAAGGCAGGCCGCTATACCGGCGGTCTATGGGTCGGTAAGTTCCTGAAGACCCACTCCTATCAGCGGGTAACGACCGACGCGGCCGCCGCCGAGATCGGTGCCTATTGCTCGCGCCTTTGCATGCTGGAAGGCTTTGTCGGTCACGCCGAACAGGCCAATCTCCGCGTGCGCCGCTATGGCGGCCAGAACGTGCCTTATGGCGTCGCAGCCGAATGAGCGCGTTGTTCGACCTGACGGGCAAGCGTGCGCTGGTCACCGGCGCCGGCCGTGGCATCGGCCGCGCGATCGCGCAAGGTCTGGCCGAAGCGGGTGCGGACGTCACACTCTGCGCCCGCTCCCAGACCGAGATCGAAGCCGCCTGCAGTCAAATCGCAGCGAAAGGGCTGAAGGCCGTTCCAATGGTCGCCGATGTCACGGACATCGCTGGCTTCCGCACGCAGATCGAACGGCAAGCGCCCTTCGATATCTTCGTCAACAATGCCGGCACCAATCGCCCGAAGCCGCTCTGCGAAGTGACCGAAGCCGATTACGACGCCGTCTTCGATCTCAACGTCAAGGCAGCGATCTTCGCCGCGCAGGCGGTTTCGTCCATGATGCTCGCAAACGGCATCAAAGGCTCGATCATCAACATGTCCTCGCAGATGGGCCATGTGGGCGCTGCCAACCGGACGCTTTATTGCGGCTCCAAATGGGCGCTGGAAGGCTTCACCAAAGCGCTTGCCGTGGAACTCGGCTCGCACGGCATCCGCGTCAACACGATTTGTCCCACCTTCATCGGAACGCCAATGACGGCCCCTTTCCTCGAAAATGAAGAGTTCCGCCGTAAGACGCTGGAAAAGATCAAGCTCGGCCGCCTCGGCCAGCCATCCGACATCGTCGGCGCGGCGATCTTCCTGGCGTGCGAAGCATCTTCGCTGATGACCGGCTCCGCCCTCATGCTCGACGGCGGCTGGACGGCGGACTGATCCGCCGTCGCATCTCTGGCTCTATTGCTTCGCCTTGACGATCCGCATCAGCATCTCGTCGCGCCAGGAGCGGCGCGCATCGATCTTGTCCGCCGGAAGAACCTCCCGGCGTTCCGCATGCGCCCCCGCGATCGCCTCAGCGCTCCAGTCACGATCGGCCTTGCGCTGTTCGGCAAACCCCGAATACATCGGTCCAAGGCGCTCCGCGTAATCGGCGAGCCCGTTCGGCGCATTGAGATCGATCGTCTCGAAAGGCCCCATAAAGGCCCAACGCAAACCAAGCCCATCCCGGACCGTGCGGTCGATATCTTCCGCCGTCGCATAGCCCTCGGCGTAGAGCGCGAAGGCTTCGTCGAGCAGAGCCCCCTGCAGGCGATTCAGCACGAAGCCCGGGATTTCGCGCGACAGCGACACCGCCGACTGCCCCACCTCCTCCATCAACTGCCGCGCCCGAACGGCCTGATCAGGCGCGGTCCAGGATGTCGGAACGATCTCGACCAACGGCACGAGATGCGGCGGGTTGACCGGATGAACCACCATCATGCGCTGACGGTTCTCGCAACCTTCATAGAAGGCAGAGCCCGGAAAGCCTGACGTTGAACTGCCCACAAACGCATGAGCGGGCAAAAAGGCGTCGATGGCGTGGCTCACCTCGCGCTTCACGTCGATCCGCTCGAAAGCGGATTCCTGCACATAGTCGCAACCCGACACGGCCTCTTCCAGATCAACCGCAAAGCGTATCCGCGACAGGATCGCCTCTGCATCACGGCAAAGCCCGCCCTCAGCCAGATCGGCAACAGCTCTTTCGATCTGCGGCCGGATGACCGCCTCGGCATTGTCACGGGCGTCGAAAACGACAACATCTTTCCCCGCCCGCGCGAAGACGATTGCCCAGCCCTGCCCCACAAGGCCGGCACCGACCACGGCAACCGTTTCGACTTCATTCCTCAATGTTTATCCCTCGCTCGCCTGAAACAGCCATGGTTGGCGGGCGCGATGCTCCGCCTCGAAGGCTGCCACATGCTCCCGCTCGCGATTGAGGATCACGTCGATCTCTTCCCACCCTTCAATGAAGGCTTCGGCGGTCTCCTCGCCAAGATCGAGCCGACAGATCTCCTCATGGTCCACGGTAAACGAACGACCCGGTATGTCGACCGAGAACATCGCTCCCCTCTCCGCCTTGACCGCAAGCTCAGCCACACGGCTCGCTTCCATGCGGATCAACAACAGCCCGTTCTTGGCCGCATTGCCGGAAAAGATGTCCCCGAAGTCCGGCGCAATCACGACCCGGATCCCCCAATCGGTCAGCGCCCACACGGCCTGTTCGCGAGACGATCCGCAGCCGAAACCAGGCCCCGCCACCAAAAACTTCGCCGCCTGGCGGTCGTCCCGGTTGAACGGAAAGGCCGGTTGCTCCACGCCCGCAGCATCGAAGCGCCGGTCGTGGAACAGGCATTCGGCCATCCCGTCACGATCGATCTTCAGGAGAAAGCGCGCCGGGAAGATGATGTCCGTATCGACATTGGGATCGGGCAGCGAAATGGCCTGCGAGGTTACATGGATCAATGGCTCGCTCATCACATCGCCTCCAGCTTGCGTATGTCGGTCAGCGTCCCGGTAATTGCCGCAGCGGCCGCCATTGCCGGTGACAGAAGATGGGTGCGCCCACCGCGTCCCTGACGACCTTCGAAATTGCGGTTGGAGGTCGAAGCGCAGCGCTGTCCGGGCTTCAACCGGTCTTCGTTCATCGCCACGCACATGGAACAGCCCGCTTCGCGCCATTCAAAGCCGGCGTCGATGAAGATGCGATCGAGCCCCTTCTCCTCCGCTGCTTGTTTCACCAGCCCCGATCCCGGCACGACGAGCGCCTGCACATTTGGCGAGACCTTGCGGCCTTTTACGATTTCAGCAGCCGCTTCCAGATCCACCAAACGCCCGTTGGTACAGGAACCGATGAAGACCATGTCGACCGGCGTGCCGGCAATCGGCGTGCTCGCCGTCAGCCCCATATAGGTAAGCGCGCGTTTCAATCGGGCACGCTTCTGTTCGTCCTCTATCATCTCCGGATCGGGCACCATCTGATCGATGGCGATCGTATCTTCCGGCGATGTGCCCCAGGTCACATGCGGAGCAATCTCGTCGGCGTTCAGCAAGACCTCCCGGTCAAACACGGCGCCCTCGTCGGTAGGCAGGCTTCTCCAATAGGAAACCGCCTGATCCCAGAGATCGCCCTCAGGCGCCATCGGGCGCCCCTTCAGCCAATTAAAGGTAGTATCGTCAGGCGCCACCAGCGCCACCCGGGCTCCCGCTTCGATCGCCATGTTGCAGAGCGTCATGCGCGCTTCCATCGAGAAGCCGCTAACAGCCGGTCCCAGATATTCAATCGCGTGGCCGGCAGCTCCGTTGACGCCGACCTTGCCAATGAAGGCGAGCGCCACATCCTTAGCGCTGACGCCCGCTGACAAGGTCCCCTCGATACGAACGGCCATGGTGCGCGACTTGCGCTGAACCAGCGCCTGGGCAGCCATGACGATCCCGCATTCGGATGCACCGACTCCGAAGGCAAGCGTGCCGAACGCTCCATGCGTTGATGTATGGCTGTCGCCGCAGGCGAGCGTCATGCCGGGCAGTGTAAACCCTTGTTCCGGCCCCATTACATGAACGATGCCCTGCCGGATATCATTCAGGGGAATGAAGGGAATGCCGTAGCGCTCCACATTCTCGACCAGTTTCGCCATCTGTGCCCTCGCCTGCGGATCGGCGATCGGGCGATCACGATGACGGGTCGGAATGGCATGATCCGGCACGGCAAGATTTGCCAATGGCCGATGAACCCCACAGCCTCGCTTGTCGAGCGCCACGAAAGACTGCGGCGTCGAGACCTCGTGCAGCAAGTGGCGATCGACATAAAGCAGCGCCGTATCGTCCGTCAGATAACGGACGACGTGGCTGTCCCAAAGCTTCTCGTAGAGGGTGCGGGGCTTAGTCATCTGGCTGTCTCCCGTCTCAGACCGCTTCCGCCCATTCCTTCTCGAATGACCAGACGTCCTCAAAACCCAACAGCTTGTTCATGTCGGCGAAGGAATAAAGATCGATGTCGCTGCTGGTCATGCCCTTGGCGAGCAGATCGCCATAGGCTTTTTCCAGCGCCCGCGTCACTGCCAGAAAGCCGATCGCGGGATGGATGGCGATTGCGTAGCGCATCTCCTTCAGCCTTTCGGCGGAAAGAAGCGGCGTGCGGCCGCCATTGACCATGTTGGCGAACATCGGTGCCTTGATGGCGTTGGCCGCATCGATCATCTCCTGCTCGCTTTCAGGCGATTCAACGAAGATGACGTCCGCCCCAGCGTCGCGATACGCCTGACCGCGCTTGATCGCCTCGTCGATACCAAGCGATGTGCGGCTGTCGGTTCGCGCGATCACAAGAAAATCGTCGGACTTACGAGCCTTTACGGCCACTTCGATCTTGCGCTGCATGTCGCCGATGGGGATCACCCGGCGAAACGGTGTATGGCCGCACTTCTTCGGAAACTCCTGATCCTCGATTTGGATCGCAGTTACGCCGGCTGCTTCGTAACCTTGCACGGTTGTGCGCACGTTCAACAACCCGCCATAGCCGGTATCCGCATCGGCGATGATCGGCTTTTCCGTGCGTTTGCAAATCTGCGCGATGCGCTCGAGCATGTCGCGATAGGTCGCAATGCCTGCATCGGGAATGCCGAGATAAGACGCAACTGTTCCGTAGCCGGTCACATAAAGCGCCTTGAAGTCCATCGAATTGGCCATCAGCGCCGAGATGAGATCGAACACACCGGGGGCAACCACAAAGTCACCGTCAGAAATTGCCTTCTTTAGTCTGGGATCGGACATGGAGTTTCTCCTTTGAAAAATTGAGCGAGGAACAGCGTCAGCCGTGGCGGCTGGCAGGATCCTCGTTCGTCAGAGCGGATGAGGCACGATCCTGGCGGCGCTTCCAGGAGCTATAGAAGGCTCCACTGAGCGACAGCACGATGAGCACCAGAATGGCGATGGAAATCGGACGCTCGATGATCGGGGAAAGACTGCCACCGCCGAGTTGCCATGTGCGGACAAGATTGCCCTCCATCATCAAGCCCAGCAAAAGGCCGATGACCATGGCGACGACGGAATAGCCGTAGCGCTTCATCAGCACGCCGAGAACGGAGAACACCACGAGCGTCACGGGGCCACTGATGCTCGTCGTCAGGGCGTAGGATCCAAGCGCCGTACAGATGACGATCGGCGGCAGAAGAAAGGCCAGCGGCACACGCACGATATAAACGATGAAGCGGATGAAGAGGATGCCGATGACGGCGAGAATGATCGCCTGGATAAGGTTGCCGGCGATGATTGCGTAGACGACATCCTTCTGGTCCGAAATGAAACGCGGCCCGCCCGTGATGTTGTGCATGGAAAATGCACTGAGCATGATCGCGGTTGCCGCACTCGACGGGATGCCCAGCGCGAGCAGTCCCACCATCGAGCCGCCTTCCGACGAGGAGTTGGCGGATTCAGCAGCAACAACGCCATCCGGGTTGCCCTTGCCGAAGCTGTCAGGGTCTTTCGAGAACCGCTTGGTCAGGCTGTAGGAAACGAGATTGGCGATCGATGATCCCAAGCCGGGAATGACGCCCAGACCGGCCCCGAGCACCGAGCCGCGAAACAGCGTGCGATAATTGCTGCCGATAGCAAAGAAGCCGCTGATGATCTCCCGCGTGCTGACGCTGCGGCTTTCTCGGTCCTGCACCAAATAATCGCTTTTCACGAGCAGGAAGAGCTCCGATGCGGCGAACAGCCCGATCATGGCAGCGTTGGTGTCGACCCCATCGAGGAGATAAAGCGAGCCGAAGGTGCCGCGTTCGGTGCCGGCTGAGCTCATCCCGATCAATGCGAGCAACACACCGAGCGAACCGGCCGTGATTGCTCTCCAGAAACGCCCTTCCGTCATCAGGCCGATCAAGAGCAGACCCACAACCGCAACAAGGAAGAGTTCGGAAGGTCCAAGCTTCAGAACCACATGCGACAAGGGCTCCAGAATAACGAACAGCATCAGATAGCCGAAAGCCGTGCCGAGCGTGGATGCGCTCAGCGCCAATCCAAGAGCGCGGTTATGCTTTCCCTGTTTGGCCATCGGATAGCCGTCGAAGCAGGTCGCAATGGCCGCCGAGGTACCGGGCACGTTCATTAAGATGGCCGGAATGGACCCACCAAACCCGCCGCCGGTAAAGATCGCCGTCAGGAAAAGAATGGATTCCAGGAAATCCATATAGAGCGTCATGGGCAGGAAAATCGCCATGGCGATCGGGACGGACAGGCCGGGGATGGCGCCGAAAATCAGTCCTATGAAGATACCGAGCGGCACCAGAAACCAGGCCATCGGCATGGAAAACAGCGAGGAAAAGGCGTCAAGGACCGCGGGGAAATCGAACATCCGTCTACTCCACGATCAGCGAATAAACCGGGATCCCCATCGGGTGCTGCAGGATCCAAACGGGACCGAAGCCGACGAGAAGCGAGTAGAGCGCGATGACCAGCAGATTCCGCCGGCCCATCAGCAGCATCGTCGCGGCACAAAACAGCACGCCGGCGATGTCGTAACCGATCGTCCCTAGGCTGAGCACATAAAGCGCCAGCGCAGCGCAGCCGATCGGCACGCCGAACCTCTGGCGCAGCGATCCATCACCGTCGTCTTCGGAGTGATCGGCATCTCGTTCGGGATGGATGACGAGACCGACCGCAATCGATCCGATCAGGCAGATGGCAAGCAGCGCCGTCGGCCCGATCAGAAGCATGTTGATCACCGTCGAACTGGCCATCCAGGCATTGTGTGCGAACCAGATGACGAATGCGCCAAAGACGAGGAGCAGGCCAAGATGACCTGCCCTGTTAAGGGTGATGTTCATCGCGTTGATCCTGTCCTGGCGTTAGAGCTGAGGCAGGTACTGCTCGAAGATCTCGTAGCTGTTCTTCAGCGATGCGGCTGTTGCTTCCGGACCCATCCAGTCGGCTCCAATTTGCCCCTCGGCGGCAAACTTGAGGAAATCAGGTCGCTCGAGCATGCGCCGATAAGCGGCCACCAGCTTCTCGTAGACATCTGGATGCTTATCCACGAAGGACTGCTGGACGCTCAGGCAGCGCAGGTCGGCTGCCAGCACCGGCACTTCGATGTTGAGTGGCTTCAGTGCTTCGTTGATCGTGGGCGCAGGCCAGCGCGCGTCGTCACGCTCTTCGCGGTAAACGGCAAGAGGCCGCACCTGATCGGCGATGACATTGCTGCCGAGGGCCGAGATAAAGGTCATCGTCGCCTGATCGCCAGCGATCGCAGTGCGCATCGGCCCGCCACCGTCATAGGTGACCCAGTTGACGTTTTCCTTCGGAATACCGAGCTTTTCCAGCATGATGACTGCCGAAAGGTGGCCGCCATCGCCTGGGATGATGGCACAGCTGACTTTGCCGGGATTATCGCGGATGTCGTTAAGCAAAGCCTCCATAGTCTCGTAAGGCTGCGCCTTATTGACGAGAACGACGTAATAGTCCTGCCACTGCCCATTGATGTGGTGGAAGTCATCCCACTTCAGATTGCCTTGCCCGCGCAGGACTGCCGAAATGAGGTAGGGATTGATCGGCGCGACCATGGCCATGGAGCCATCGTCCTTCTGGCGTGAGAACCAGGTGAAACCAAGCGCGCCAGAGCCACCGGAGCGGTTGACCACGGTGACAGGCGTATCGCCGAGCTCAGCCGGCAGAAACTGCGCGATGGCACGCGCGAGACGATCCGCGGAACCGCCGGCGTCGAACGGCACCAGCAGTGTCAGCTTGTTGTGCGGATAGGTTTCCTGCGCCCAGGCTGGCAGCGAGCCAAGCCCGACAGCCAGCGGCGCTGCACCTGCGATCTTCATGAATGTACGACGATCGAACTGCATGTCTTCCTCCCTGGTGAATCCCGTCGTGATGGAGCGATGCCTCCACACCGCCGGATCTAGAAAGACAGAATTGCATACAATAGGTCAAACATTTAAAATGGGTTTGAAAAATTTTCATGTTCGAGCGATGTCACGGGCGGCGGCTCTAACGCTTTTAAATGCAGGCAGAAATGATGATCTCAGGCAAAAGCATCCATTCCACGGCCATGCAGCGCGTCTACTCCCACATTCGTGATTGCATACTATCTGGTCGTTATATGCCGAATAATCGTTTGGGCGAGATGACGCTTGCTGCCGAGCTCGGTGTTAGCCGCACACCGGTGCGTGAGGCCCTGCGCAATCTCGCCGCGGATGGATTCATCGAGCTGAAGCCGCATGTAGGCGCGATCGTGCGGCCATGGAACTTCGAGGAACTCTATTCCAGCTTCGTCATTCGCGCCGATATCGAAGCGCAAGCCGCAGCCCATGCTGCAAAGCGCATCACAGCGGAAGAGGTCGACGAGCTTTCGGTCTTGTGTGATCGCATGGAGCAGACGAACACGGACGTGGACACAGACGCTCGACACTCCAGAAGCGAGTTGAACCGCCAGCTTCACGTTCGAATTTTGCAGATCTCAGCACTCATCCACGCCGAACGAACGGCGACCCAGTTGATGGATCTCGCCGTACTGACCATGACCTTCAATCACTTCGATCCTGATGAGGTTCGTCGCAGCAACAGTGATCATCGCGTCCTTCTACGTGCCCTCCGAACGAACGACGACCTTCTCGCCTATTCCGTCATGCGCACCCACATCCTCACCGCAGCCGGCATGTTTCGGGAACGGAAGCCCGGTACGAACGACGTCAGCTGACCGCAAAGGATTGTTCAGGATCGAGCGGACAGCTCATCGGCCAGCTCCTGGCCCGGCTGCCCGCCTCAGTTCCGGCTGCTTTCGGTGTTGAGAACAACAAACGCAATCACTCAAGGTTGGAAGCAGCGAAAGCGTAATCAGTTCTTTAGCAAATCGTCCGTTCACGCCTGCTCGTAAAATGATCGTCCATGGCCGGCAGCGGATGGAGTGCTCCCCGCGTTTGCCACCCAGCTAGACGCAAACGCGTCCACATCTTCAAGGAATGCAAATGAAGGCTTTGATCACCGTTGCAGCGAGCGCTGTGATCATCAGCGGCTGCGCATCGGCGCTTCGGGGAACAACCGAGCCGGTGACCATCACCACCGAACCCGCAGGCGCAGCAATCAGGACCTCGCTCGGACACACCTGCCCCGCCTCACCCTGCACATTCCAGGTCAGCAGAAAAGCCGACTTCACCGCCTTTGCAGACAAGCCCGGCTACCACCCGAACAGTGTTTTCATCGGCACGAAGCCAAGCAACATCGGTCGCGCTGCGGTGGCGTCCAACATGATGGCCACCGGCTTTGTCGGCACGGCCATCGATTCCTCCACGGGCGCCGCCCTCGATCATCACCCCAACCCCGCCCACATCATCCTCGCACCCGAAGCCAGCCAGCCGCCAGCCGTTTCCCCCGCCATGGTACCGGCTTTCTAGTTGCCAGGTTTGCGAGTAGCAGCGACAACACCAATTTGCATACGCAGGATACCTCCGCCGGTGCAGCCCAAGCGTTACTGACGTATCTCAAACGAGATTAGAGACTGGTAATCTTTTCCTCTGCCATCGAGACAAGACCTATCTTTCAACTACCTAACGTTCACAAAGCTGCGCAAGAAGAGCTTTCGTTTAACAACTGCTTCTCACCAAGACTAGCTTGCACAGAAGTGACCGCAATCATGTGATAGATGTCGCTGACTTTACAGCCACGTGACAGGTCGTTGGCTGGTTTAGCTAGCCCTTGCAATATCGGTCCGATGGCCTCTGCACCACCGATCCGCTGTGCGATCTTGTAGCCAATGTTGGCGGCATCTAGGTTAGGGAATACAAATACGTTTGCCTCCCCATGCAACACCGAGTCCGGCGCTTTGGAGTTGCTGACCGCCTCAACGAAAGCTGCATCAAACTGCAGCTCGCCATCTATGATGAGATGTGGCGCTGCTGTTTTCGCTAGCTTCGTTGCCTCTGCAACCTTTGAGACGCATTCATGAATAGCGCTGCCGGCGCTGGAAAATGACAGCATTGCAACCTTAGAAACTCGGCCCGTCAAAGCGCTGAACGAGATTGCCGACATTACGGCAATTTCGGCAAGTTCCTGCGCGTATGGCTCCACCACCAACCCACAATCGGCAAACACGAAGACACCCTTCTTTTTATGGTGCGGCTCACACAGCATCATCAGGAAAAACGAGGAAACGAGCCGCACGCCTGGCGCGCGGCCGATCGTCTGCAGCGCTGTTCTGACCGTTTCAGACGTCGTGTTGGTGGCACCACCAACGGTTCCATCGGCAAAGCCTTCCCGAACCATCATGGCGGCGAAAACTAGGGGCGAACGAACGGCACTTTCGGCAGCCTGCGCATCCACGCCTTTGCTCTTGCGATGTGCATGGTAGGCATCAGCTAGCTGACTGCTGATCGATGAAGTGGTCGGATCTTCCACCATGATCATGCCACTATCGTCACCCGCTGCCTTCAGGGCGTCGTATACCTTTGCGGCATCGCCGATCAGGGTCAGGCGCGCAATTCCGTCGCGGGAAGCCTGTACAGCTGCCTCCACAATGCGGGGATCCTCGCCTTCAGAAAGCACCACGTGGCGCGGAGTGGCTTT
This sequence comes from Tianweitania aestuarii, assembly GCF_018457165.1. Lineage (GTDB taxonomy): Bacteria > Pseudomonadota > Alphaproteobacteria > Rhizobiales > Rhizobiaceae > Tianweitania > Tianweitania aestuarii. The sequence continues at coordinate 596,388 of NZ_JAFMNX010000002.1, forward strand.
GGCCGTCGCGAGCAGTTGGTCAAGCGGTTTCATCAAGCATGTCCTAGATAAGAAGCGACGGCTTAGTTCAAAAGGCTGGTGAAGATGGTCCGGTGATGGTGAGCACCCCCATCACCGCTTCTCCATCAAAAGGGCTCGCAATATTTGCTGCGCATGAGCGCTACGCTGTCACGCAGCCCTCCAAAGGCGAATGCATCCTGAAACGCTTTTAGATGCACGCCGATGTGAAAAGCGCCCGGGCCGAGAGCCCGGACGCACATGCATCAGGCACGCTGCTGCGGGCGCATGTCGGCAGCCTCGATACCGGCCACTGGAACAGGCTTCTTCATCGCGTCGCGGCGGAAAGGCTCGCCTAGTTCCTGGTTGAGCACGACCTCAATAAAGGTGGTTTGGCCGTCCATCTGATCCTGGACAGCCTGCATCAGCGCCGCCGATAGCTCCTGGCTCGAGCTGACCTGGACACCCTTGAGGCCACATCCTTCCGCAACCTTGGCGTAACTCAGGTTGGGGTTGAGTTCGGTGCCAACGAAGTTGTTGTCGTACCACAACGTCGTGTTGCGCTTTTCAGCACCCCACTGGTAGTTGCGGAAGATCACCATGGTGATGGAAGGCCAGTTCTTGCGACCGATGGCGCCCATTTCGTTCATTGAAATGCCAAAGGCACCATCACCGGCAAAACCGACTACCGGTACATCTGGACAACCAATCTTGGCACCGACGATCGCCGGGAACCCATACCCACAGGGGCCAAACATGCCAGGCGCCAGATACTTCCGGCCTTTGTCGAAGCTCGGATAGGCATTGCCGATGGCGCAATTGTTTCCGATATCCGTGGAGATAATGGCGTCGCGCGGCAGGGCCGCCTGAATGGCGCGCCAGGCTTGGCGCGGAGACATGCGGTTGGGCTCGCGCTGTCGAGCTCCCTCGTTCCACTCGGTACCAGGATCATCGTCCTCGTGATCAAGCGAGGAAAGGAACTGCAGCCAGGCCGAGCGCGTACGATGAATTAATGCCTTGCGTTCTTCACGACCGCTATCACCGGCATCGGGCGCGAGTTGCTCGAGAATTTGGCTCGCCACCTGCCCGGCATCGCCACAGATGCCGACACTTACCTTCTTGGTCAGGCCGATGCGGTCTGCGTTCATATCAACCTGGATGATCGCGGCATCCTTGGGCCAATAATCGATGCCATAGCCGGGCAGCGTCGAAAACGGGTTGAGGCGTGTGCCGAGCGCCAGCACCACGTCTGCCTGTGCGATCAATTCCATAGCGGCCTTGGAACCGTTATAACCCAGCGGACCGACGGCCAACGGATGCGTACCGGGGAAAGCGTCATTGTGCTGATAACCGCAGCAGACTGGCGCATCTAAACGCTCCGCTAACGCCATCGATTGGGGAATGGCATTGCCAATCACCACGCCCGCGCCGTTCAAGATTACCGGGAACTTGGCGCCGGACAGCAGCTTGGCAGCTTCCGCTATTGCCTGGGGACCGCCAGAAGGGCGTTCAAAACGCACAATGCCTGGCAGATCTATGTCAACCACCTGCGTCCAGAAGTCCCGCGGAATATTGATTTGGGCAGGCGCACTCCCACGCCATGCCTTTTCGATCACCCGGTTCAGCACCTCGGCGATGCGCGTAGCGTCGCGCACCTCCTCTTGGTAACACACCATCTCCTCAAACATCGCCATTTGATCGACTTCCTGGAAGCCGCCCTGCCCGATCGTCTTATTGGCAGCCTGCGGCGTGACCATCAGGAGCGGTGTGTGGTTCCAGTAGGCAGTCTTCATTGCGGTAATGAAGCCCGTTACGCCTGGTCCGTTCTGCCCGATCGCCATCGCCATCGTGCCGGTCGCGCGGGTGAAGCCATCCGCCATCATGCCGGCGTTGGTTTCATGCGCGCAGTCCCAGAAGCTGATGCCTGCTTTTGGAAACAGATCCGAAACAGGCATCATCGCCGACCCGATTATGCCGAAGGCGTGCTCAATGCCATGCATCTGCAGGACTTTGACAAAGGCTTCTTCCGTGGTCATCTTCATGTTGGTTCTCGTTCTCAGTTGAGAGGGACGGTTGAAGGGCGTAGTGGCGAGTGCTGGGTAGGTATCCGCTGTTCATGATTGACCGGCCGGATCAGAAAGGCCGACACCATCGAAATCAGCGCTGCGAAGACGACATACCCAGCCAGCAGCCAGGGTTCGCCGTCGCCGAAGTCCAGCAGGTAGGTCGCGATGATCGGCGTGATGCCGCTCGCGAAAATGCCGGAAAACTGATAAACGAAGGAGATGCCGGTATAGCGGATGCGAGCCTGAAAGAGGTCCGAAAACAGCGCCGCTTCAGGCCCATAGCACATAGGATAAAGGATGCCGAAGGGGATGATGAGGCCGGCAGCCACCCACACCAGATTGCCACTACCCATCATCATAAAGGCCGGAAACGTCGCTAGCGCCAAAAGGAAGCTGCCGATCGCATAGGTCTTTGGCCGACCCCAGCGGTCGGATAGTGCCCCAAAAATGGGAATGGTCCCGATCATCAAAAGAGCAGCCATACATACCAGCACCAATGCCGTGGTTCGCTCGATCTGGACGTATTTCGACAGGTACAAGATTGAAAACACGGCGAAGACATTGAAGAAGACGCCGTCGATATAGCGAGCGCCCATGCCAAGAAGGATATTCTTCGGTGATGTGCGGATGAGCTCCACGAACGGGATTTTGACTTCTTCCTGTTCCTGCTTGACTGCAACGAAGTCAGGCGTCTCATCAATCTTTAGACGAATATAGAGGCCAACCGCGATCAGCACGATCGAGCCGACGAAGGCGGCGCGCCAGCCCCAAGCCATGAAGGCTTCATCCGACATCATGCTCAGCAGCGCTACCACGCCGGATGACAGGCAAAGCCCGATTGCCAGACCGATCTGTGGTATGGACGCATAATAACCGCGCTTGTGTTCGGGCGCGAACTCATAAGCCATGAGCACAGCCCCGCCCCATTCGCCACCAATGCCAATACCTTGGGCAACACGCAGGATGAGCAGAAGGATAGGTGCTGCCACGCCAATTTGAGCATAAGTCGGAAGCAGGCCGATCAAGACGGTCGCGACACCCATGATCAGAATTGTCATGACCAGCATTTGCTTGCGGCCGAGCTTATCACCGAAGTGCCCGAAGATGATGCCACCCAGCGGGCGTGCCAGGAAGCCGACCGCAAAGGTCGCATAGGCCAAGACGATCGAAACCAGCGGATCACTTGCCGGGAAATACAGCTGGTTGAAGACGATGCCGGCGATGACGCCGTAAAGAAAGAAGTCATACCACTCGATCGTGGCGCCGATCAGCGACGCCATGACAACGCGCCGGACTTCCCGTTCCTTCTCGATATCTGCTTGGTTCAACATGGTTCTCCTCCCAATGTCGTCGGTTCATTTCAAAAGGTGATCAGACAGTTTCTCCCCGATCATGATCGCAGGCAGATTGGTGTTTCCCGACACGATGCGCGGCATCACCGAACAGTCGGCGATCCAGAGGCCCTCCAGCCCCCGCACCTTCAGGTCAGGATCAACCACCGCGCCGGCATCGTCGCCGGCTCCCATCCGGCAGGTGCTGGTCGGATGGAAGATCGTTGCGCCGTTGTTGCGCGCGAAGTCGAGAATAGCGGCGTCGTCCTGTGCCTCTGCTCCGGGCAGCACTTCGGCATCGACGATGCCGCGCAACGGTTCAGTTGAAGCGATGCGCCGTGCCAAACGGATTGCAGCTACCGCCATGCGCCGGTCGAGTTCAGCGTCGAGGTAATTGGGGGAGATAACAGGTGACGCCCTCGGGTCAGCCGAGGCCAGCCGGATCGTTCCGGTACTTTCGGGCCGCAACTGGCACACCGACATCGTGAAACCCGAAAAGTCGTGCACCTTGCCGCCAGCCATATCTGCCGAAAGGGTCGCGACATGGAACTGAACATCTGGTCGGTTCGCGCCAGGCGTAACAGCGGTAAAAAGGCCACCTTGATTAATGCCCACAGCCAACGGACCGCTGCGCTTCAACAACCATTGCAGGCCAATCCGAGCTTTGCCCAAAAGGCTGTTCAGTTGATCATTGGTGCTAACCGGCCGGTTGCAGCGAAAGATCAACCGAAACTGCAGATGATCCTGAAGATTGGCACCGACGCCTTTCAGATCTATCAGCACTGGAATGCCATGTTCCGCCAGCTGCTCAGCAGGTCCTACACCGGAAAGCATCAGCAGCTGCGGCGTATGCACGGCGCCCGCACTCAGGATCACGCCGCGGCGGGCGATCAAAGCGGTAGATTGGCCATTTCGCTCATAATCGATCCCGAGTGCGCGGCGACCGTCGAAACGAATGCGAGTCACCTGAGCGTCGGTTAGAACGTCGAGATTCTTCCGCCTGCGAGCTTCCCGCAGATAGCCAACTGCAGCACTGCTGCGCAGGCCGTTCCGGGTAGTCAAATGGTAGTAGCCCGCACCTTCCTGGTTTGGCCCGTTGAAGTCGTCATTGCGTGGAATGCCGATCGCCTCGGCCGAAGCGATGAAGGCGTCAATCAGCGGATGCGTCTGGCGTATAGGGTTGACGCTGATGGGACCGTTTGCGCCATGATATTCTGGAGCGCGCGTATCGTGGAAAGTCTCGGAACGCTTGAAGTATGGCAGCACGGAGCGGTAGCTCCAGCCTTCGCCGCATTGTCTCGCCCAGTCGTCATAGTCTGCCGCCTGCCCGCGAATGGCGATCAGGCCGTTGATGGCGGAAGAGCCGCCGAGCACCTTGCCTCGCGGCCAGTAAATGCGACGGCCTCCCATATTGGGATCCGGCTGCGTGTATAGCTTCCAATTGATGCGCTCGTCCCACATCGTCTTGCCGTAGCCGAGCGGGAGATGAATCCACGGGCTGGTGTCCTTTGGACCGGCTTCAATCAATGCAACGCGATGTTTGCCGTTTTCCGTCAGCCGCGCGGCAACCGCGCAGCCAGCGGAACCAGCGCCAATGACAATGAAGTCATATTGCACTTCGTTCACTTGCAGTTCCTCCCGATTAACAAGAGGCCATTTGCAAGAAGCAATCGTCAAATTTTTCCGCTTGATAAGTCTCAGTGAATGAGATTATTTCCTAACAGATTGCCGTTAAAGGTCGAATGCTCCAAAAAAATCCCGCTGAGTGAGAAGATCAGGTGAAAGATCAATCTGATACTGGGGTGTCTGCAATTTCGCGCAGCCTTAACTTGATTGAGGCTATCGCGCTTGCTGCAAAGCCGGTGACACTCGGCGAATTGGAAGTAACAAGCGGACTACCTAAAGCCACGCTGCACCGCCTGTGCCAGCGGCTGGTGCGAGAAGCATTCTTGTTCCGCGAGCCAGACCGGCGGCATTATTCGGCCGGCCCCCGATTGATCAAAATGGGGCTCAACATTGTCGGTGAAGGCGTCAGCACCCAACGCCATGCAATCCTGCGCCAAGTCGTGGATGCGACAGGCGAAACCTGCAACTTCGTAACGAGGAACGGCACGGAGGCCATTTATCTGGCACGCGCAGAATCCAACTGGCCGTTGCGCGTACATCTGGAGCCCGGCTCGCATGTGCCACTGCATTGTACGGCAAGCGGAAAGCTGCTGCTGGCCCATATGGACGAACAAAGCCGCGAAAGGCTTCTCGCCTCTATCCAGCTCGACGCGTATACACCGGCCACCATAACCATGCGCGATGCGCTGGACGTCGAATTCGCAAAGATCCTGTGCGACGGGTTCAGTCTGGACCTGGAAGAGTTTATCGTAGGGCTTATGGCAATCGCAGTGCCGGTTCTTGATCGTAACGGCCGGGTGGTAGCCTCGTTGGCCTGCCACGCGCCAACGCCACGTATGTCGCTGGACCTAGCGCGTCGCTACGTTCCGACCCTGCAGGTGGCGGCGCGCAAGCTCTCGCAAACCTTTTGAGCATGCGGCAGCCACAGCTCAGAACACTTCGTCCTTGAGGTTATACCAGCGGTACATTCCCCATTGGCCAAGACGGCGAAACGGCGTCAGCATGCCATGGTCTGTCAGAGGCGAGGTGAAGATCGGGAGATCCAATTCACCGCCTTTGCCAGCGACCAGCTGTGCCATGCGCCGTCCGGCCTGCGCCGAATACATTACCCCATTGCCGCCATAACCCATAGCGTAGAAAAGCTGCTGAGATCGTTCCGGTTGGAAGATGCGCGGCATCATGTCGTGACTGACATCGACCCAGCCCCACCAGGAATAATCGATGGCAACTTCGCGAAGTATCGGGAACTTTCGATGCAGACCGGCCAGCAGGAGATCGTAATGTCTGGGATTAACGGCGTCTCGCCCTGTGATTGCACTGCGGCTGCCAATCTGCACGCGATTGTCCGGCAGCAGACGATAATAGTGTCGCAAGGTCCTTGTATCTGTGAGTGGAATCCTGGTGCGAAAGTTCAAAGCGTCGAGCTCGCTTCCCGTAAGCGGCCGCGTTACGACCGAATTGGACAGGATCGGCATCAGCTTATGGCGCACCAGTGGGTGAAGGTTCGCTGACGTATACCCGGCGGTTGCAAAGCAAACGGCGCGCGCCCTCACTGTTCCACCTGGCGTTTCCAGACGAAAGCCGTCGCCGTCTTGTACGCAGCGCATCACAGGGCTGGCTGTATGCACGGTAGCGCCGAGCTTGCGGGCAAGTCGCAAGTAGCCGAAGGCAAGCTTGCCTGCATGGATGCTCACGCCGTCCGGCTCGTAAAGGGCACCAACGGCTTCAGCGTCACGGACATAATCAGCATGGACCTCATCACGGCTCATCATGCGGGCGCCATAGCCGAACACGTCATTGAGCAGCCTAACCTCGCTGGCGAGGGTCGGCAGGACCTTCTCACGATGTGCAATATAGAGGTGGCCACCGTCCTGTGGTTCGCAGTCAATCTCAGGCGAACGGATCAGATCACGGAATAGGTCGAAAGCTTCGACGAGCTCGACATGCAACTTCTTCGCGGTATCAACGCCCCAGCGTTCGATCCACTGCGAACGTTTCAAGCGGCCAGCCGAGATTTGCGCCTGCCCGCCATTGCGTGTCGAGCAGCCCCAGGCCACGCCATTGGCCTCAATGACGGTGGCCTTGATACCGTGGTCGCGAGCGAGATGAATGGCGCAAGACAAGCCGGTATATCCGGAGCCGATGATAGCGACGTCTACATCCATATCGGATGTGATTGGGCCATCATCCTCGGGTTCCGGCCCAGCGGTGGCGATCCAGTAGGTTGGCGCATAATCCTTTCCTTGGCCGGGACCTGGAGAGCGCAGCGGATCATAGACCGGATCGAAAGGCAGCCTCGTCCTCGCCGTGGTTATCGTATGATCCATGTTCGTTTCTCCCCCTCGAACAATCATGCCGCAGCCGAAATGACGGGACGGTTCTTGCGGAAGGCCTGTTTGCGCACGATACGGCCATCCAACAGCGTAAACAGATCGCAGCCCTGTGCATCCACGCGGCTGCCGTCCGCTGCCGTGCCTCTAAAGGTCCATTCGGACACGCCACGGTTCTCCGCTAGAAAATGAGTATGATCGGCCCACTGCGCGTCCGGCATCGCCGTCCACACGTTGGAAAAAGCTTTTGCGATGGCATCACGACCCTCGAAGCGGGTGCCATGGACTTCGGACCCGCCGATTGCGTTGAAAACGCAGTCGTCATGGAAGAAGCGCATGATCCCGTCGATGTCATGCCGGTTGAAGGCATCAAACAGATCTGCAAGGTCCTTGGCGCTGCGGATGGTCATATCGGAGTTCCTTTGTATGTGTGGCGGTGACCGACTTGAGGCATGGCTCCGCCGGTGCCGTGGAGAGCGGCGTTCGTTGACGCTTTAAGTGATCGACTGGAGTCAGCTTGAGGGTGCGGTTTGGTGCGGCATGCTCATCAAACTTTGCCCTTCCAGGGGATGAGCATCTTCTCGAGGTAGCGGATCATCAGATCAAAGGTGAAAGCGAAGACGCCGATAACGATGATGCCCATAATGACTGTCTCGCTTGCCAGGTATTCTGCAGCGTTAAGAACCATGAAGCCCAAGCCGCGATGAGCGGCAACCATCTCGGCGGCGACCAGCGTGGTCCAGCCGACACCAATTCCGATCCGCATGCCGGTAAAGATTTCCGGCAAGGCCGCCTTCAGGATCACATGGGTAATCACCTGGCTACGTGTCGCCCCCATGGCATAGGCTGCGTGCACCTGTTCGGTCGACACCGAGCGCACGCCTGCTCGGGCAGCGATCGCCAGTGGTGCGAAGATCGCGAGATAGATCAGAAAGACCTTTGGAAACTCGTCGATGCCCAACCAGATGATGATCAACGGCAGATAAGCGAGCGGCGGCAACGGCCGGTAGAATTCGATGATCGGGTCGAACAGGCCGCGTACAACCCGATTCACGCCCATCAAGATGCCGATTGGCACCGCGGTTATCAGCGCCAGAAAGAAGGCGCAAAAAACGCGGGCAAGGCTTGCCAGAATGTGTTCCAACAGCGTTGAATTGGATGCCCCTTCGGTGATCGCGGTCAGGAACGTTTCCCAGACCGTGAAAGGCGACGGTAGGAAAAGCGGTCGTACCCAGTTCATCTCGGTCACGAGCACCCAAAGCGCCAAGAGCACGAGTGCTGTAGCCAAGCTGATTAGACCGCTTGAGCCTTCTCCCGGCGCGCCATAGATCTTGCCGGGTTTGACGGCGCGGGCCCGGTTTACTCCCTCAAGCATGGAGGTACTCCGGATTGCCGGTTTGCCGCTCATCGCCGTAGATGATGCCAAGGATCTGCTCGCGCATATTGATGAAGTCAGGGCTGGATTTAATGGCACGTGCGTTTCCTCCCTCAAGGAAGCGGCGATTGAAATCGAGCTCGTAAGTGTGAGTGATGCGGCCTGGTCGGGGCGACATGACGATGAGCCGCGAACCGAGAAACAACGCTTCTTCCACGCTGTGCGTGATGAAGAAGAACATCTTATCGGTGACGCTCCAGACCTTCAAAAGCAGTTCTTGGATGGTTTCGCGCGTCAGCGCATCGAGCGCTGCCATTGGCTCGTCCATCAGAAGCATGGCGGGGTCGGAGGTTAGCGCTCGGGCAATGCCGACGCGCTGCTGCATGCCCCCCGAAAGGTGGTAGATCATATGACGGTGGAAGTCCTGTAGCCCCACCAAGGCTAGGTTCTCTGCCGCGCGCTTACGGCGTTCCGCCTTGTCGACGCCGCGCAGCTTCAGCCCAAACTCCGTGTTCTCCATCACATTGAGCCACGGAAGGAGCGCATGTTTCTGGAAAACAACGCCGCGATCGGCGCCCGGACCCGTTACGTGACGGTCGCCCAGCATGATCTCGCCGCTAGAGGGTGCCATGAAACCGGCCATCAGGTTGAGCAAGGTGGTCTTGCCGCAACCAGACGCACCCAGCGCCACCACGAAGTCGCCCTTTTCGACCTGCAGATCGACGCCCGTCAGCGCCATCACAGCCTGGTCGGTATAAAGCCCCGGATAGGTGAGGCTGACATTGCTGATCTTGAGACTTTCCATAAAGCGGCCTTCTGCAAGATGCGACGTGGAAGCGAGCGGCGTCGCTGGCCGCTGAAGACCGGCCAGCGCACTCGGTTGTCTTTGATAACTACTTGGCGGCTTCCGCAGCGAATGTCGCGTTCACGTAAGGTGCGTAATCATCGAGTGCCGTGCCAATCTGCTTCTGCTCGACGAGGAACTTGGCACTGGCATCCAAAGCGCGCGCTGCTCCGCCCCCGAGCCAGGTGTCAGACGCTTGTTCAGCCGCATCGGGAAAGGACAGCAGTTCCAAAGCCTCGACAGCGCCTGCAGCATCGCCACCGATCATCTTGACGATGCCTTGAACTTGCGACGAGTTCGCTGTCCACGCCGCCTTGTTCTGGTTGTAATCGGCATAAGTGTCAGCCAGGACCTTGGTGAAAGCTGCCATGAACTTCGGATTATCAGTCGCAAAGTCCTTGCTCACCACCAGCCCATCGAAAGTTGGGACCGAGGCCGCGCCAATCGCCTCGGAGTCGGCGACCACCTTGCCGTTCTTCAACAGCTCGGAAAGAGCCGGCGGCCAGACATAGGCGGCATCGATATCGCCGCGCTGCCATGCGGCTACGATCTGCGGCGGCTTCATATTGAGAATCTCAACCTCGCGTGGATCGATCTTCCACAGCTGCGCCATTCCGACGAGAAGGTGGAAATGCGAAGTGGATACGAAGGGCACACCAACTTTCTTGCCCTTGATATCTTCTGGCTTCTCTATGCCCGATCCTTCACGCGCCACTAGCGCTTCTGACTTACCGATATTGTCGAGGATCCAGAATATTTCAATTTCGACACCACGGCTTACAGCCGCCGCGGTGCCGGTAGAACCGATCACACCAATCGGCACAGCGCCCGAGGCGAGCCCTGTTGAGATGTCGCCGGCCGAGCTGAACTGACGCCAATCGATCGTATAGCCGGCTTCTTTTGCCGCGGCCTCGAAGCGACCATCGGCAATTGCGGAAATAAACGGTCCAACAATCTGCTGGTAGCCGACAACCACCTTCTCCTGGGCGTGAGCGATACTGGTGAACATACCGGCGCCAAGCAGCGCCAGACATGACAAAGCTTTAAGTCTTTTCAAGACCATCGTCGTTTTCCCTCTGGTTTGGTCCGCTCCGCCGAGGCGGAGATCTTCGCCGGCTTTTGCCGATCTTGATGAGGGAAGCGTATGTGAGCCTAATCTATTGCCTTATATCCAGTTCGCAGCTTGAATAACTCCAATTAGAGACTGAACAGAGTTCCGCGCATGACGCGACAAACAGCGTCCGAGACCATCTTTTTCATCGACCGGAACAATCGGACAGGACTGCAGTCGCAGTTGCGTGAATCGATCGTGTCCTCGGTTCTGGCCGGCCGCCTTCCCCCGTCAATGCACCTGCCATCGACCCGCAAGCTCGCGACCTATCTGAATATCTCACGCATTACCGTCACGCTTGCCTACAGCGAACTTGCCGCTCAGGGCTATCTTGAGGCTGTCGATCGCAGCGGCTACCGGGTGGCACGAAAACCGCCTACGAGCCTCACCGCTCCCTCACCTTTTGTGAGCCATCAGAAAAAAATTGACTGGAACACGAGGTTGGCGCGCAGTTTCATCGTGGCGAAACCTATGCGCAAGCCGCTGGACTGGCGCCGCTACCCATTTCCATTTCTTTACGGCCAGATGGATACGTCATTGTTCGATCTCGCTGCCTGGCGCGATTGCGCGCGCCGTGCGTTGGCAAGAGACGACTTCGAGTTGATGGCCGGCGACTTTGCCGCTGCCGATGACATGCAACTCATCGATTACATCCGCTCACGCACCCTGCCGAGTCGCGGCATTCACGCGGCACCCGATGAGATTCTCGTGACGGTTGGAGCGCAAAACGCCTTATGGATCGTCACGCAGCTGCTTTTGCGGCCGGGCGGGCGGGCCGCTTGCGAAAATCCATGTCACCCCGACATCGGGGCCACGCTCCGTTTGAGTGGGGCCAGCGTGTTCATGCTCGATGTCGATAGTGACGGACTACAACCTGCACATGTTCCTAGAAGCGTCGATGCCATCTTTGTCACGCCCAGCCACCATTCACCGACAGGTGTCACCATGCCGCTCGATCGTCGGCTAAGACTTCTGGCTGCGGCTGCGCGGGACGATTTCATCATTGTCGAAGACGATTACGAATTCGAGATGAGCTACATCGAACCACCTTCTCCGGCCCTCAAGGCATTTGATCGTAGCGAACGCGTCTTCTACATTGGCAGCTTCTCGAAGTCGCTTTTTCCCGGTTTGCGGCTTGGATATCTTGTGGCTCCGGCTCCGGTGATCCACGAAGCACGCGCTCTGCGGGCCTTGATGCTCAGGCATCCGCCCGGCCACCTCCAGCGCACAGCCGCTTATTTTCTCGCCCTCGGCCACCATGACGCCGCCCTTCAACGAATGCGCACCGAATACCACCGGCGTCACGTCGAAATGGCTGATGCGCTTGATCGAGAAGGATTAAAGGTTGCTGGTTCGAGGGCTTTTCGTGGGACGTCGTTCTGGATCGAAGGACCCGCAGGATTGGATGCCGACCTGCTCATGATGAACCTGCGCGACCAAGGGGTGCTGATCGAATCCGGCTCTCCCTTCTTTGGCGACAGTGACGGACCATGCCCATTCTTCCGGATGGGATATTCTTCGATTTCACGCCAGCAAATCGCCGAAGGCGTCAGGTTGACGAAAAAAGGAATGGATCGACTTCTATAACAGCCACTGTGTTCGTGAGTGCACGGCGCTTGAAGAAACAGGCATCTACCCATTCGCCGACGTTACTCAAAACGGACGTTCATGAAGCATCTGATGATGGCTCATGGCTCGGCTTTTCCCAAAACTTCGAACAGCGTTTTCTAACGCGAATTAGATTTAACTTGTTGGACCGCTTCTGGAACACTGCATATCGTTTCCCCAAGAAGGCAAAAAAGGGGAACAACCGAATGCACTGCCTCGCTAAGAAGTATCTTTCGGCCGCACTTTTTTCGGCGACGATCCTTGCCGGAAACCAGATTGCACATGCTGCTGATATTACGGTCATGGGCTATCGTGGCCCGTTCGAAGAGAACTACGTTAAAGCAGTTGTCGAGCCTTTCATGCAGGCTCACCCCGACATCAAAGTCACCTACTATGGCGTGCAAAACGCAGCCACTTCCCTCGGGAACATGCGAGCGCAGCGCAATGCACCTCAGGTCAATGCCGTGATCTACGACCTCTCAGTCGCAAAGATCGCCAAGGAAGAAGGTCTCGTTGCCGAGCTCGACACGGCCAAGCTGCCCAATTATGCGGATCTCGCCGATGTCGGCAAGGAACTCGCCGGCGCGGCAATTCCGATCACCTACGACACTCTGTCCTTGATCTACAATCGCGACGCTTTTCCTCAGGCACCGACAAGCTGGGAAACGCTTTGGGATCCTAAGCAGGACGGTAAGGTCATCATTCCAGCGCAAGGCGGCGGTGACATCCAAGCCATCCTCCTCACTATCATCGCCAACAGACTGGCAGGCGAGGATGACTACAAGGAAACGATCGAGCCTGGTGTAGAGAAGCTTGTCGAGCTTGCTCCGCATGTTCAAACCTGGGAGCCGAAGCCAGACGCTTATACGCTCGTTGCCAACGGAACCGCGTCGGTGTCGATCGGCTATAATGCAAGGTCGCAATTTTACACTGATCACACGGAAGGCCGCATGCAGTCGGTGGGCCCAGAAGAAGGGACCGCATCACAGATCAACGTGATCAGCGCACTTGAAAATGCGCCTGAACAGGAAGCCACCGAGACCTTCATCAACTATGCGCTGAGCCCCGAGGCTCAGGCCGCCTTCGCACAGGTCATGTTTTACGCTCCGACCAACGCGAAGGCAGACGTGGATGAAGCCACGCGTAAGCGTATCCCGCTGATGGATCCAGCTCAGCGCGAAAAGCTCATTGCAGTTGATTGGATGAGCATTGGCGACATGCGGGACGACATCCTGCGTCCGTGGCGTCGCCAGATCATTCCCGCTGGCCGCTAGGCTTTTGCGCCTACGGTACTGAACACCTGATTTGCAAAGATCGAGCACGACGATCCGTCCGCATGGATGCGGACGGACTGTTCCTTGGCGAATCTATTTTGCCCGCACTTGATGCTCCCCAAACTGAAACGGTGATGACATGAGTAGTGCTGAATTGCGCGAGCATGCGCCAGCAGCCCCAATATGGGACGCGAAAACGCCGGCAGATCCCACATTCCTGAAGCTCAAGGGAGTGACGAAGAGCTATGGTGGCGGCTTCCTTGCTGTGGATGATCTCGACATCAACCTGCCGAAGGGCAAGTTGCTTGGGCTGCTCGGTCCTTCGGGATGCGGTAAGACCACCACATTGCGGATGATTGCCGGCCTCCAGGACATCACTTCGGGAACCATCTCGATTGAAGGCGATGATATCTCCCAAAGGCCGCCCTATCGCCGCGACATTGGGCTTGTTTTCCAGAACTACGCCCTCTTCCCGCACATGACCGTGGCAGAAAATGTCGCGTTCGGCCTTGATATGCGCGGTGTTTCCAAGTCGGAAGCGCGAGGCCGCGTTGAAGAAGCGCTCGAGATGGTGCGACTGCCCGGTTATGGGGCTCGCAAGCCAAAGGAAATGTCGGGCGGTCAGCAGCAACGCGTAGCGCTCGCCCGTGCCTTGGTCATCCGGCCTCGAATCCTCCTGCTCGACGAGCCGTTGTCGAACCTCGATGCCAAGCTTCGCGACGACATGCGCGTCGAGATCCGCGAGATCCAGCAACGCCTTGAGATCACGACCGTTTTCGTCACGCATGACCAGGTTGAAGCGCTAACCATGTGCGATCTGGTCGGCGTTATGCATGGCGGCAAGCTGGCCCAGCTTGGAACGCCGGAAGACATCTACGAACGACCGGCCAACCTGTTTGTTGCGGAATTCGTTGGCCGAGCCAACGTTTTGGGCTGTGAGATCGAGGCGGTCGATCGTGTGCGCATTGGCAGTTCCACCTATCCTTGCGACACGAAAGGGGCATCATCCGGAAAGGCGACAGCAGCTCTGCGCCCTCATCGCATTCAGTTGAGCCCAAGCCGCGATCGTAGCCTCGTCAGCATCGCCACGAACTCCACGCACGGCAAGGTGGTGCGTGTCACCTATATCGGCGACGTCGTTCAATATGACATCGACATCGGCGGCAGCGTTCTGACGACCGAAGTCCATACAAGCAGCGCAGGCCACAGCTTCCGCACAGGAGAAAAGCTTCTTTGCGAATGGAAGCCGGAGGACATGCAGATCTTTAAGGGCGGGCGATGACAACAACGATCGCAACCACTCCATCCATGTCGGCAGCGACGCCATGGATCCGGCGCATCCCGCTCGTCGTCGTTCTGATGCTGATCCCCATGGCCGCGATCAATCTGGTCGCCTTTATTCTGCCGGTGGCCAGACTGGCGATGATCTCGTTCATCGAGAGCCGAAGCGGGGGTGTGCTGACCGACACCTTTACGCTGGAGAACTACATTGACTTTTTCACGGACTCTTTCAGCGTCGAACTGATCTCGAACTCCCTTCTTCTCGGGTTCATCGTCACGCTCGCAACGCTGATCTGCGCTTACCCGATCGCGCTTTTCCTGCACAGGGTTTCACCGCGCTGGCGCAACTTCCTGTTCGTCATCACCATTTCGCCGCTGCTCGTCAGCAGTGTCGTGCGCACCTACGGTTGGATGGTGCTTCTTGGGGATCAAGGCGTCGTCAATGGCCTCTTGATGTCGGCCGGCATCATTCAAACGCCAGTCCGCCTGGTGAACAACTCGCTCGGCGTTTACATCGGCATGGTCGAGGTCCTGATCCCCTATATGGCCTTGTCCTTGATTGCCGGATTTGGCCGCCTCGACATGGTCTTCGAGGAAGCCGCCGCTTCACTGGGCGCGAACAGCTGGACGCGCTTTCGCAGGGTGATCCTGCCGCTCACCATGCCAGGTATCGCACTCGGTTGCCTGCTTTGCTTCGTATTGGCGATCAGCTCCTTCATCACGCCCAAGCTGCTTGGCGGCGGACGTGTCTTCCTGCTCGCCACCGAGATCTATGATCAAGCCGTTATCCAGCTTGAGTGGCCATCGGCAGCAGCAACCTCCGTCATTGTACTGATCATCTTCGGCCTCGCGCTTGCGCTTTATTCCCGCGTCGTCAAGCGCTTCGACTGAGAAAGGACGCTCCCATGATCGGCCGAATGAGCCTGCCATTCCGTATGTTGGTGGCGCTACTCTATATCTTCCTGCTGGCACCTATCCTGATCGTGCTGCCTCTGTCCTTCAGCAACGATGCCTACCTTACCTTTCCACCTCAAAGCTGGGGCCTGCGCTGGTATGCAGCAATGTTTAGGCATCAGGGGCTTATGGAAGCGTTGTGGGTGAGCCTTGGCGTAGCTGCAACCGTGACGATCCTTGGCCTGGCGGCCGGCGTCCCAGCTGCCTTCGCGATCCGCCGATATGAATTCACCGGGCGTGACTTCATCTTGAACCTCTTCACGGCGCCTTTGCTGCTGCCTTCGATCGTGCTGGGCTTGGCAATCCTTCTGGTCTTTGTTCAGGCCCGTCTTCTCGGCACCTATACCGGCCTCGTCATCGCGCATCTCATCGTCACGACGCCGTATGTGATCCGCATCATGCTGACCGCCTTCTCCACTCTGCCGCCTTCGGTCGAAGAAGCTGCCACCATGCTGGGCGCTCCGCCTTTCACGGTGTTCCGGCGCGTTACGCTACCCCTGATGATGCCAGGCTTCGTGGCAAGTGCGGCTTTGTCTTTCCTGCTGTCCTTCGACGAGGTCGTCATCTCGTTGTTCATCACGGGCCCGCGGATGCGCACCCTCCCGGTTGAAATCTTCGACTACGTTGAGAGCCAAACCGATCCGATGACCGCTGCCGTTTCCGTAGTGCTGGTGGTCGCCACACTGCTCATCATCTTCCTCATCGAACGCACGCTCGGTCTGTCCAAGACCGTGGGCAAAAGCTGAATTTTCCAAGGAGACTATCTTTATGGACAACATCGCGCTGTGGATGTCGCAGCCTCATTTCGGCTTCCTCGAAATCGCACAAACCTGCGGAGTGAAACAGCTCGTTATCGAGCTTGAGCATGGTACTTTCGATCTCGGCACGCTCGACCAGTTCCTCGCTTTCAGCAAGTCACTCGGCATCCCGGCTCTCACAAAGGTCATTGCGCCTACCACCGAGGCCATCCAGCAGGCGCTGGATTTCGGCGCCGATGGTGTGATCCTGCCGCATATCCTTGGCGTCGAACATGCCAGGGAAGTCACGAAAGCAGCCAAATACCCGCTGCTGGGCACCCGCTCTTACGCCGGTGGGCGCGTGTTCGGCTACTCGCGTCCGACAAGCGATGCTTTCGATGCCGAAAACAAGCGCACACGCTGCTACGCCATGATCGAAACGGCTGAAAGCCTGGAGGATGTCGAAAAGATCATCGCACTCGACACGGTTGACGGCCTGTTCCCAGGCCCATCAGATCTGGCTCTGGCTTGCGGCCGCGGCGCCTACGCGTTCAACGATGCCGATCGCGCCGATCTCAGCCGTATAGCGCGTGCCGCCCGCGAAGCAGGCAAACGCTGGATCATGCCGGCCTGGACACCGGCCGAGCGCAGCTTCGCGCTCGAGGAAGGCGCCGAGATGCTCGTCGTCGCAACCCAGACCATGACGCTACGCGCCGGAATCATGTCGGCCGTTAACGCCCTCAAGCACGAAAAGATCGTCGCCTGATCCAGGCGATTTCACTCAATCGGAGGAACCACGATGAAAATCAGCCTGATCCAGACCAATCCCCAGCAGGATCGCGACGCCAACCTGAAGATCACGCGCGACCTGATGATGGAGGCTTTCAAGAGCGATAGCCCCGACCTGATCGTACTGCCGGAATATTTCGAGGTTTACGGCACAACCACAGAAGAGAAGCTCGCTTCAGCCGAGCCTGTCGGCGGCGCGGCCTACAAGATGGCGCAGGACTTTGCCCGCGAAAACAGGGTCTTCGTTCACGCCGGCACGATCATGGAAAAGGTCGAAGGCGAAAACCGAATCTACAATACCAGCTTCGTGTTCGACCGGGACGGCAAGCAAGTCGCCGCCTATCGAAAGATCCATATGTTCGACATCGTCGCACCAGACGGAACGGCCTACAAGGAATCTGCAACCGTCAAGCCGGGTGAAGACATCGTCACTTACGAGATCGATGGCATCAAGGTTGGCTGCGCGATCTGCTACGATATCCGCTTCTTCGAACTGTTCCTGCAGCTGGAAAAAGCAGGCTGCGACGTGATTGTGCTGCCGGCAGCGTTCACGCTTCAGACAGGTAAGGATCATTGGGAAGTTCTTGCTCGCGCCCGAGCTATCGAGACACAGACCTACTTCGTGGCCTGCGGGCAAACCGGCAGTGTTACCGTCAACGGTGAAAAACGAGCCTGCTACGGCCATTCGCTCGTTTGCGATCCCTGGGGTCACACGATTGCTCGAGCTTCCGATCCCGTGGGCTTTGTCACTGCCCGCATCGATACCAAGGAGATCAAGCGTGTGCGCAATCTGATCCCGATGACGCAGCATCGTCGTCTGGCCTGCGCCTGAAGTCGGGAGACAAGCATCATGTATGTTATCAAAGACATGCCGGAACAGATCCCGCAGGCCGATCTGGATTTGCTGAGCGGAGTAGAAACCGCCACCGTCGGCCATTGGCGGTTGTTCGGGTTCATGGACCGCGCCATCCAGCCTCTGCTGCCTGGAAGGCGTGTCGTGGGCACAGCTGTCACTCTGGCGATCGCTGGACCTGACTCAACACTCCTGCATCACGCCACGGGGCTTCTGAGGCCGGGTGATATCCTGGTTGTCGATCGCTTGGGCGACGACAAATATGCCTGCTGGGGCGGAGGAGTCACGGTTGCGGCAAAGGCATCAGGCGCAGTGGCCGGCATCGTGGACGGCCCTTGTACCGACCTTACGGAAATCGAGGATTCGGATTTTCCGATGTGGTCGCGAGGCCTTTCGCCCATAACCACCCGCCTCTACGATCTTGGAGGTGGCTTCAACATCCCCATCAGCTGCGGCGGTGCCGTGGTGATGCCGGGCGACGCCATTCTCGCAGATGAAAGCGGTGTGCTGGTTATCCCGCGTGATGAAGTTCGCGCTGTTTCCGAAGAAGCGTTGAAGCGTCAGGAGACGGGTAAGAAGCGCGAAGCCAGTGTGCGGGATAAGGAACAGAAGCTGGGCGACATGACAGGCGCGAGTGCCAAGGTGTTAGCCAAGCTCGCATGACGGCAGTGATAATGTGAGCCTGGGTGACTGGCTCACACCATCACCACACATTCCGCATGTCTTGAGCGGTGAAACGACCGATGTTTGAACCTCATTGCAGAATGACCAAACCGGCTTGAACAGGTTAGGGCAAGCAGCATCCTTGAAGCTCGAGAACGTGTAGTCGGGACGCAGTCATGCCATGAACATACGTTTTCTTGAAACAGTTCTCTGGCTGTCTGAATTGCGCAGCTTTCGGGCCACCGCAGACCGAATGAACATAACGCCTGCCGCCATATCCAATCGGGTATCGGCAATGGAACAGGAACTCGGCATTCGCTTGTTCGAGCGCGATACAAGGGATGTACGGCTGACCGAGGAAGGTCGGTCCTTTGTGGCGGGCGCCCGTGATATCGTGGCGCGCTATAACCGCCTTGTGAACGACATAGCGCCACCGGAAGGCCTTGAAGGCATCGTGCGCATCGGCCTTGTCCCGTCCATGGCGTTGACGATCCTGCCGGGCATCATGGAAACGCTCAAGAAGCGCTATCCCCGTGTCCGCGTGTCGGTAACAACTGATTCCTCGAAAATGATCCTCAGCAAGTTAGACACGCGTGAACTCGATATTGTGTTGGGCTTTCACGGACCGCGGACCAGCAGATATCGCATCACAAACCTATGCACGCTCGGCATGTTCTGGATTGCCGATCAGTCTTTTCCAAGCGATGAAGAGCCCGTCAGTCGTGCGGACCTCATGCACCATCCGATCATCTCCTATGAGATCGGCACCCAGGCGCATCAACGCCTCGTTGAATACATGCCTACGAACTGCTTTGAGGAAAAAGTCGTTCATTACTCAAATTCTCTGGCCACAACCATCAACATGGTGTCAGCCGGCATCGGCATTTCTGTTCTTCCGCCGATAGTCATTCAAAACGAACTCCGCATGGGCACTCTGAAGGTGCTGAACGTAAGGCAGAGCTTCCCGCCAAGCGATTATTTCGCGATCTATCTGGAAGACACCTCGTCACGGCTGTCGCCACTGATCGCTTCCATCGCCGCAGATGCAGCCAGCGCCTTCTGCGCTCTCTACGACAATGCTCTGGCATTCCAGCGATAACGGGCTATCGACGAGGCCTCGAGCACGCTCTTGTTGTTCAAGCAGACGGCTTGCCAAACCGGCAGTCTGGCAACGAACGGGTATAAACCGTTCATTCTTTATGGCCGAGAGCGACATCGACTTCACCTCGCTTGCCAGCCCTCACCCCTCCCGCAACCCCTCAAACGCCGCATCCAGCTTCACCTGCGCGCCATCCGCTTCAAGCAAGCCGCTGTCTACCAGCCCGTTGCGCCATCCGTGCCAGTAGGAGCGGGTGACGCCGGAGAGCGGGCATTCGATGCCGCTCAGGCCATCGAGGTAGCCGCACAGGACCTCGCCATCGTCGAGCGTGTAGAAGTCCTCCAGTGTCTCGACGGGCTTGAAGATCTGCACGATGCCCCCTTCGGCTCGAAAACGAAGTGCTGCGCTTGCGGACATCCGCGCAAGCGGCACGTGTACGGCATTTACGATAAACGCGGCTAGTTCCCGAGGCTAGGCGCTCCAAGCTTTCGGACGCAACAAGACCACACCAAGATAGCCGGCAGGCGGCCGGTTTTCTCCCTCCCATCATTCTCGGCATATGCCGGACCGGACCGCTCCATCCAAGAAGGAGCAATCTATGTCCATCATACTTCCGCCAACCGCTCAAACGCGGCCTCAAAAAAGCAACAGCGATCCGCATGTCGCAAACCAGCCGGAGCGGAAGGTGCGCACCAGCGCGCGTCCGGGCTCTTACATCGGTCGGCTGGCGACAACCGACGACGTGCGCAGGGACGCCTACCGCATCCGTTATCGCAGCTACGTGGCGGGCGGCTACATCCAGCCGAATGCCACCGGCCTGTTCAGCGACAGTTTCGACGACATGCCGAACGCCCGAACGATCGTTCTCTACGATCGGGATCTGCCCGTGGCTTCGGTGCGCACCTGTACCCTGACGCGCGGAACCGACCTCACCTCGCCTGCGCGCGAGACCTTCGGGGAAGAAGTCGATGCACTGCTTGCCAAGAAGAACGACGGCTTTGCCGGGCGCGGCATCGAAACGAACCGGCTGGTGCGCAATCCGGAAGCCGAAAACAATCAGGGCCTCGTGTTCCTGTTGTTTCGCATGGCAGCCTATGTCGCGATCTGCACGCACAGCCAGGTTCACTTCGCCTGCGCACGGCCCAACCACGCGCCCTTCTACAAGCGCATGGGCTATGAGCCGGCGTCCGGCTTGCGCCCTTATCCCGGTCTGACCTGCCAGATGCGCCTTCTCGAAAGCGATCGCGAAAGGCTCGACAGGGTGCGGCGCACCTTCCCCGTCATCGACCCGCTGGGAGGCTCCACCGGAAACCTCGCCGGCTTCTTCAAGGGCGAACCCTTCACCGTGTCACTGGCAGGAGCTTGAAACCATGCTGGAATTTCTCGTTATCGTCTTCGCTCTCGCAACCATCGGCTCCTTCAGCTGGGGCCTGAGGGGCCATTTCCGGGCGCCCGACGGCATGCCGAAACAGATGCAGGCCTTGACGGCGATCAGCGGTCTTGCCGGCGTGCTGCTGGTTGTGCTCACCCTGCGCAACGGCGTCGATCTGCCCGAAACGCTCGGCTTCGTCGTGTTGTCCGTGCTGGCCTTGGCGCTGTTCTGGTGGGCGGTCGACACCACGCGCCGCCGCCCGCCGCACGTCGCCCATAGCGGCAAGGATCCGGACGCCCTCTACGAGGACGGTCCTTATGCCTATGTCCGCCACCCGTTCTATCTCGCTTACTGCCTGTTCTGGGTCGGTTCGGCTGTTGCGGTCGGCGGGTTGCAATGGGTTGTCGCCGCTCTTCTCGTCATCTGGTATTATGTTACTTCTCGAAGAGAGGAGTCTCAGTTCCTTCGTTCATCCATGGCGCCGTCCTATTCCGAGTACCGCCGGCGCACAGGTATGATACTCCCAAGGGTATATAAGATTCGGCGCAGGTGATCGATTTGGATTCGGGCAGAGCATTGCTGGGAAAAGGCGTCACTGAGTTACGCCATCTTCTCCGTTTGCAACGGCCCGGATCCAAGTTTCAGGAGGCTGCGCTCAATGACCAGGCCAGCCTCCTTTACTATGTCGGCATGATCTTTGCCGCGACCGGCATTGGCGTCATGATCTTCATCGTGTCGCAGTTCAGGCCGCTGGAGCGTCCGTTGCTGCCGGCGGCCTGTGCCTGCGTTCTGCTCAGCTACACACTCATCCTGTCGGCTGCCCAGAAGTGGCGTCGACACGGAAACGCGTTCCGCTTTCTGCGCCTCGCCTGCTTTCTTTATGTTGGTCTTGGAACCAGCTGGGGCATCCTGATCAACGGCCTGCTGTTTTACAGCGAGGTTGATCAGCGCGCGCTCGCAATCGGCTTGGCACTCGGCGTTGTGTCCACACCGATCATTTGCGTGCCCGCCATTGTCGCCTTCAGCTTCTTTGTGCCGGTTGCCGTGCTGTCGATCATCGGCGTCGCCTTCATGGATGTGGCCGATCCGGTCACCGTGATCGCCTTCACGATCTTCACCCTTTATGCGGTGATCGGCATCGTGGGCTTGAACACCGCCTTTCTCGGCCGCTCCGATGCCCAGATCGCGCTTCAGCGTGAGGTCTCGACGGTCAGCGTCTTCCTGCGTGAATACCAGGAAGGATCGCCCGACTGGCTTTGGGAAACGGATGCGCAAGGCCACCTGATCGCGCTTCCCCTGGAACTGCAGCGATCCTTGAACCGGGAACCGGTGGCAGCCGGCCAGTTGCGGCTTCAGGACCTGTTTGCCTCGGAAGACACCGCCAACTACCGCCCCAAGCTCGAAACACTCCTGAGCCAGGGCCAGGCGTTCCGCGAAAACATCGTCACCGCGCAAGCTCATTCGAGGCAGCGCTGGTTCACCCTGACCGGTCATCCCGTGCATGATGAACGCGGCGAGCTGATCGGCTTTCGCGGCATCGGGCGCGATATCACCGAGCGCTATGAAGCGGATATGCGGCTGGCCTATATGGCGCGCCATGACGGCCTGACCGGGCTTCTCAACCGCAAGGCATTTGTGGCGCGGGTCGAGGAATCCTGTTCGAGCGGCGACCGCTTCGCGCTTCTCAGCATCGACCTCGACGACTTCAAGGGAAAGAACGACAATTACGGCCACCATGTCGGCGATGCGATCCTGGTTGAGGCCGCAAACCGCATCCGCTCGATGCTTCGCTCGTCCGATGCGGCCGGACGGCTCGGCGGCGACGAGTTCGCCGTACTGATCTGCAATGCCGATCTCGAAATGGCGTGCGCCAGCGCCGATGCGCTTGCCAAGCATCTGGCTGAGCCTGCGACGATCGAAGGACAAACCGTAATCCCGGGAGCCACGCTCGGCGTTGCCGCATCCGGCGGGTTCGAGCACGATGCCAAGCGCGTGTTCCTGATGGCGGATCTCGCGCTCTACAAGGCGAAACTCTCGTCCAAGGGCGAAGCCGTCTGCTTCGAACCGCATCTGGAAGACGCCTATCTCGCACGGCTTCTTCAGGAACAGGAATTCCTCGAGGCACTCGACCGGAACGAAATATCGGTCGCCTATCAGCCGATCGCCGACCTGATGACCGGACAGGTCATGTGCGTCGAAGCCCTGGCGCGCTGGTATCATCCCAAGCGCGGCGCCATCTCGCCGGCGATCTTCGTGGAAACGGCGGAACGCGGCGGTTTGATCGACCGCTTGGGCGAAGCCATCCTGCGGCGTGCCTGCAAGGACGCGGCACAGTGGCCGGATACCGTTCAGATCAACGTCAATCTGTCTCCCAAACAGCTGATCAGCGGTCGCTTTCCCGCACTGCTCGCCAGGGTCCTTGAAGAAACCGGACTGCCGCCGTCACGGCTCGGCATCGAGATCACCGAAAACGTGTTCATCGATTTCGCCGATGATTCCATCAAGCAGCTGCGGACGATCAGCAGCTACGGCGTGAAGATCATCCTGGACGATTTCGGCACCGGCTATTCCTCGCTGAGCTATCTCATGATGATCGAGGTTGACGGCCTCAAGATCGATGCCAGCTTCCTGCGTCAACTGCCCGACCGCAAGGTCGAAGCCATCATCCGCACGGTGGCGCGTTTGACGGCAGACCTGAACATCTATCTCGTGGCGGAAGGGATCGAGCAGCCGGAGCATCTGGCATGGTTGCGTGAAAACGGCATCCAGTTCGGCCAAGGCTTTCTACTCGGCCGCCCCCGGGCCGATCCGCCGCTCGACTTCATCGATCTTGCAGCCAACACACCAGCCTGACGCGGCAGATACCTCACCGCCGCACTCGGTGAACGGCAGCTCTTAAGCGGCTGTCGGAACGGCAACGCCATTCTGATCGAACAAATAGATGCGGCTGGGCTCGACCGTCAGCGTCACCCCGCTTCGAACGCGTGGCGGCGTGCCGTCCCGGTGCAGCGCCAAACAGGTGTCGCCGCCTTCCAGCTCGATATGCAGCAGCGTTTCGGCCCCCGCATATTCGGCAAGCGTCACGGTTCCCCGCAAGCCCGCTCCCTCTGCCGATCCCACCTGCAGATGCTCGGGACGCACGCCGCATTGCGTGGCTGATTGCGGCAGCGTCTCTCCCGACAACAGGGCCTTTGCAGCATCCACGTTCAGGATGTTCATCTTCGGACTGCCGATGAACTGCGCGACGAAGATGTTGGCTGGCCGCTCATAAAGCTCCTGCGGCGCGCCGACCTGCTCGACCCTGCCATCGCGCAGAACAACGATGCGGTCGGCCAGCGTCATCGCTTCCACCTGATCATGGGTGACATAGATCATCGTCGTGGCAACCCGCTGATGCAGGCTGGCGATCTCGGAGCGCATATGCACCCGCAGTTCCGCATCGAGGTTGGAGAGCGGCTCGTCGAAAAGAAACACGGACGGGTTCGCCACGATCGCCCGGCCGATCGCCACGCGCTGACGCTGGCCGCCAGAAAGCTGGCGCGGATAGCGATCAAGCAGCGCATCCAGTTTCAAAAGCGCCGCCGCATCCGCCACGGCGCGTTCGCGCTCAACGCGGGCAACCTTGCGGACCTTCAAACCGAAGCCCATGTTTTCGCGCACCGTAAGATGCGGATAAAGCGCGTAGGACTGGAACACCATCGCCACGCCACGGGCGGACGCCGGAACATCGTTCACGGTCCGGTCGCCGATCGTGAGCTCGCCTTGCGAGATGGTCTCCAGACCGGCAATCAGCCGAAGCAAGGTGGACTTGCCGCAACCCGAAGGGCCTACGAAAACAACGAATTCACCGTCTTCGATCTGGAGGTCGATGCCGCGGATGATCTCCACCGCACCGAAAGATTTCTTCAAACCCTGAAGCTGAACATTGGCCATTGCTTGCGATCCTCAACCTTTGACGCCGGAAAGCGCGAAGCTTTCGACAATCTGGCGTTGGGCGATGAGATAAATGATGAGAACGGGAATGACCGCGAGGGTCGTGGCCGCCAGCTGCAGGTTCCACAAAGGCAGACCATAGCTGTCGTTGAAGTTCGACAAAGCGAGCGGCAGGGTGAACTTCTCCAGCGAACTGAGGAAGATCAGCGGTTCGAGGAAGAGGTTCCAGGAGTTCAGGAAGGTGATGATGGCAACCGCCGCCAGCGCCGGACGCGACATCGGGATCGCGATCTTCCACCAGATGCCGAAGCGCGACAGTCCATCCATCTTGGCAGCCTCTTCCAACTCCTTGGGAAGCGACAGGAAATACTGTCGCATCAGGAACGTGGCGACCACGCCCTGCGCGCCGAACACCGGCAGCAGGATCAGAGGCCAATGTGTGTCCACCAGCCCCAACCACCGGATAAAGAAGAAGTTCGGAATGATCGTCACTTCATCGGGCATCATCAGCGCTGTCACAAGCAGAAGCATGATCAGCCCTGCCCCGACAAAGCGAATGCGTGCCAGGGCATAGCCGGCCAGCGACGAGATCAACAGCGTCAGGATCGTCACCACGCCCGCAATATACAGCGAGTTGAAATATTGCCGCGCGAAAGGCTGATAGGTGAACACCTCCGCGAAATTCTCGTACCGCCATACGCGTGGGATCAGGTTCGGCGCACCGAAGATTTCGGTGACGCTCTTGAAGCCCGCCGACACCATCCAGAGGAACGGAAAGACAAACGGCAAGGCGAGAAGCGTCAGAGCCATGATCCAAGCGAGACGGTTCCAGGAAGCGCGCGTCATGCATCGTCCTTTCGGCGCAGGGAAACCTGGATGAGGGTGAGGATCGTGACGATCACGAACATGATGATCGCAAGCGCGGACGCATAGCCGATGTCGAAGAACTGAAAGCCCTGCTGGTAGATATAGAAGGCCAGCACCAGCGTTCCGTTTTCAGGGCCACCGCCTGTCATCTGGTAGATGTGGTCGAACACCTTGAACGAGCCGATCGTCGTCAGGATCACGATCACCAGCGTCGTCGGTCCCAGCAGCGGCCATGTGATCAGCCGGAAGATCTGCCAGCGCGACGCGCCTTCCAGACCCGCCGCCTCATCGTAATCACGCGGGATCGCCTGAAGGGCTGCGATGTAAAGGATCATGTTGAGGCCAACCATCTTGATGACCCGCGTCACGATCACGGCGGCCATGGCCCAGTTCGGCTCACGGAGCCAGTTCGGCCCGGTAATGCCGATCATCGCCAGCATCTGGTTGATGGGACCACCCTCGCCCTGAAGCAGGAACTTCCAAACGATCGCCCAGGCAATGGCCGAGGTGATCACGGGCGCAAAGAAGATCGTGCGGAAAACGATCACGCCGCGAAACGGCCGCGACAGCGCAACTGCCAGAAACAAAGCGAGCGCAACATTCAGCGGAACGAGACCGAGCGCGAACACCGCCGAATTGCGCAGCACCAGCCAGAAATCCGGATTGGCAAGCAGCGCATCTTCGAAATTGGCGAGGCCGACAAAGGTGGCCTCACCCGACAGGAAGTTCCAATCCGACATCGCATAGATGAAGATCGCGATCAGCGGGCCGAGAAAGAAGATCAGAAACCCGAGCAGTGTCGGGCTGACGAACAACCAACCCTCTATTGCGTCGCGGCGCTGCAGGGTCAGCCAGGGCGCACGAGCCTGCGCCCCGGAACGGTGCGATAAAGAGTTGGTCACGTCATCGCCTCTTTAAAGCAGCGGCTGGATCGCTGCGCAGACGCCCTGAAGCGACTTCGCGACATCGGCATCCGGCCGCCACAAGGCGTCCACGCGCGGCTTCATGGCAGCGAGGATTTGCGGCACTTTCTCATGCGCAGCCACCACGCGGCCCTTCTCGATCCCGTCGGCAACGAAGCCCATCATCTGGGGCGAGAGATACTGGTTCTTGTTGAGGAACGCGTCGCTCGACAGCACGCTGCGTCGTGCCGGCGGGAAGAACTGCGCCAAGGCGGCAACGCCTTCCTTGTCCGTCATCTGCGCAACCAGCTCGGCGGCGAGTTCCTTGTTCGGGCTCGCATCGAACACCACGAAGCCGGCCTGACCGATCACCGGACCTTCTTCACCGTTCGGACCCGTCGGCAAGGGCGCGACACCCCATTCGAAGCCGGCTTCCGCCATCTTCGAGGCACGCGAAATCTGGTTCACCGTCATTGCCGAATTGCCGGAAAAGTAGTCGCCCTGCGTGCCGGGCGGCACAATGGTCTTGTCCTTGAACACCATGTCATGGATCTGCTGCACGGCCTTCACTGCGGCCGGGCTATCCATGCCGCATTTGCCATCTTCCCACAGATCGCCGCCATAAGCGCGAATGGGCGGAAGCAGCGCATGCGTCATGCGCGAGGCGTAGCCTTCGCCGTCCTTGAACTCGAAGGCATATTTGCCGGGATTGGCGGCAACGAGCTTCTTGGAGACGTCCTGGAACTTCGCCATGGTCCACTCGCCTTTTTCGGCAAGCTGCTTAGGATCTTCCAGGCCGGCCTTATCGAACATGGCCTTGTTGTAGTAGATCAGGAAGGGCGAGGTCGAAAACGGCACGCCATAAACCTGGTCGCCCTTGCGCCACAGCGCCATCGCGGGATCGGTGAAGTCGGCCAGGTCGTAATCAGGGAAGGCCTGCAGAACCGGCGTGAGGTCCATCAGGATGTTGGCCTCGATGAAGGCGGGTGCCGCATCTTCCATCATCCAGGCGACATCCGGAGCCTTGCCGCCGGCAACCTGGAACGACAGCTTCTGCGTGTAATCGGCAACCGGAATGGTTTCGAACCGGACATTGACGTCCGGATGCGAAGCCTTGAACTTGTCGGCGAGCTGATTGAGCAGCTTCAAATGCGGCTCACTGCTCGTGTAAACCGCGACGCGGAGATCTTCCGCCGACGCTTGTGTCGCCATCAACACGATAGCGGATGCTGCTAGCTTGAGAATGCCCTTCATCGTTTCCTCCCGATGTGAAGACTAGGTTTTGCGCTTGGGCGCGTTGGTCTGGCTCAGGTCGCGGCGCTCGTTTGAACGACAGGCGCGTCGCCGATCGACCAGCCGCCGTTGATGGGAATGTCGGCGCCCGTGACATAGGCGGCCGCGTCGCTGCAAAGGTAGACATAGGCGCCAACGAGATCGGCTGGTGTGCCGGGGCGCCCGGCCGGTATCTTGGCGCTCACGGCAGCGCGAAACGACTCCGCGGCATAAAGATGCGCGTTGGCCTCGATCTCGATCGCACCCGGCGACACGACATTCATCGTCACGCCTGATGACGCCACCTCGCGCCCGATCGCGCGGATCGTCGTCAGCTGGGCCGACTTCATCGCCGCATAGACCACCGTCTCGGCGCGCGGACGCGTTGCCATGATGCTGCCCGTAGCAACCACCCTGCCCCAGCCACGCGCGGCCATCGGCGGAACCAGATGCTGTGCGACCGCCACCAGGGCGGCGAAGTTGGCTGCAACGTGATCGGCGATCGTCTGCTGCGAAAGATCCTGCCACGCACCACGCCGTTCGATCGCCGCGTTCCAGATCAAAATGTCGATCTCACTCAATGCTGCCGCGTCTTGTGCAAACCGCGCCACCGCATCCGGCTTGGTGAAGTCGGCTTCCAGAACGGGCACCGCACCGCCAAGGCTCTGCGCCAGCGATTGAACCGCGGCCTCGTCATTGTAGTGATGCAGCACGAGCGACGCGCCATGTTCGGCCAGACCAAGGGCCACCGCACGGCCGATGCCCGAGCTTGCCCCGGTCACCAGCGCGCGTTTTCCGACAAGGCTGAAACGATCAACCGTCATTGCTGCACGCGCTGTCCATCTTGCGCGACCTCGATCGACGCGATGTCGGCCGCTTCGTAATGGGCGATGATCTTGTTTTCGGCCTGGCTCACATCGCCGGCTTCGATCGCCTGCAGGATCGCCGCATGGCGCTCAACCGTTCTGCGCCAATCGGCCTCGGTTCGCTTTGAGCGGTTGGAGAAGATCTCCGAAACCTGGCGCTGGATGGAGCGCAGCCCCTCGATCTGAATGCGGATCATGGAATTGCCCGTGGCCATGGCCATGCCGAGGTGAAACCGAATATCCGCCTCAGTGAACTCCGCCGGCTGCCCGACGGACGCGTCGAGATCGGCCAGAGCGTTGCGCATCATGGCAAGACCATCGGGATCGCGGCGGCTGGCACCGAGCTTGGCGACGCCGACTTCCATCACGCGCCGCATCTCATTGGCTTCTTGCAGCGACTTGATGCTGGAGCGCACCGCATAGCCATAGATCTTGTCCATCGGCTCGCCGCTCAGCGCCTTGGCCCGCGCCACTTTGCCCTGCTGCGTCGAAACGAGCCCGGCGGAAGTGAGCTGCCTCAGCGCTTCCCGCGCAATCGGCCGCGAAACGCCGAATTCCCGCGCAATCTCGCCTTCGGGCGGCAATGCTTCACCCGGCGCAATGCTGCCCTCGAGCAAGGCTGCGGCGATGGCATCGGACACCGTATCGGCAAGCCGAAGCGGACTGGCCACTTTTCCGCTGAAGATCGTGCTGCGCTTCATCTCGTTCATGCTCCCAACCTAATGGCAACTTTTTAACTTGGCAACTAGGTTTGTTTGTTGTTAGGTTTTGGTCTGACGCCGAACCTAGCAGGATAATGAAAGCTGCGGACATGACTTCCGAGCCGATCGAGATTGTCGATGTCATCGCGCATCCGCTTCAGCAGAACCTTCCCGTCCCGACCGTCACCTCCTGGGGCACCTACACGACTGTTGGCATGGTGCTGGTCGAGGTGCGTACGCGCTGCGGATTGGTCGGCGTCGGCGAAACGCTGGGGCGCTTCGCACCCAAAGCCTATGCCGAGCTCATCCACACAGCCTTGCGCCCGCGCCTGCTCAATCAGGATGCGCGCGATATCGGCAGGCTTTGGGCCAGCATGCGCCGCGCCCTGTCTGGCCGCTCCGGCGGCATGCTGATCGAGGCAATCGCCGGCGTGGACATTGCCTTGTGGGACATCGCCGGCAAGGCCGCGAAACAGCCGATCGCCCGGCTGCTCGGCGGGATGGGCCGCACCGAGATCGACGTCTATGCCGCCGCCGTGAACTGGGGACCGGACGAGCAAGCCGACCGCGAGCTGCGGCGCTACCTCAACGAGGGCTTCACCAAGATCAAGATCAAGCTGGCCGATCCCGTGCGCGACGCCATCAAGCGCGTGGAGCGGATGCGTCAGCAAGCCGGCGATCACATCAGCCTCTGCGTCGACGCCAACTGGGCCTATGACCTCGATGACGCGGTCGAGATCGGTCGCGCGCTTGCCGATAACGGCTACTTCTGGTTCGAGGAACCGCTCGCGCCCGAAAACGAGCAAGGCTATGAGGAACTGCGCAAGCGCTGTTCCGTGCCGCTCGCTGCCGGTGAAAGCAACTACACGCTTGATCAGGCGACCCGGCTTTTATCCCGGCGCACCCTGTCGATCCTTCAGCCCGACATTGCCCGCTCCGGCGGCTTTACCGAAACCCGCCGCATGGTGGATTACGCCGCCGCGCATGGCGTGGCCTATGCGCCGCATATCGGCATGTCCGGCATCATCTGCGAAACCGCCAGCATCCATCTCGCGGCGGCCGTTCCAAACTTCAAGATTCTCGAATGCGAATGCGATCGCAGCCCCTTCAAGACGCTTCTGGCCGATCTTGAACCCGGCTGTTTGCGCCAGAAAAACGGTGTTCTCGACGTGCCGCAAGGGCCCGGTCTTGGCATCGAAATCGACTGGGATGCCGTGAAGACCCTGAGGGCTGAATGATATGAATGCACCAACCACTCCAAGCCTTGCGCAGGACATGCGCCTGGCCCTCCTGCGATCCGATCCCGCGCTCAGCCACTTCGATCCGCTGCCTCGCATCATTGCCAATGACAGCTTTGCCAACGGGCATTGCGGATGGTCCCAGCTGATCGGCAACTATCAGGGCGATCTCGACACGATGCTGCCGGGTTATGCGCAGCACAGCAGCGCGATGCTGTCCACGCTGTCGCATTGGGACTCAGGCTCGCATGGCGGCATGAACTCGTCCTACGCGCTCAAGATCGCAACCAAGCCGGTTGCCGGGGCGCGCAATGTCGCCATCAAGCGCCACACGTTCCGCAAGCGCGGTCCGATCCGCCTTGAAGCCTATGTCACCTTCAAGCCCGAAGCCAACGAGCTGAAACTGTCCGAAACGGATGTGCGCTCCTTCGGCTTTCTCTTCGATCTGCAGGGCGGCGATCAAGACGGCGATGCCATGCGCGTCATGCCGCATCTTCGCTTTCTCAATGCTGAGAACGGCGTTCACACGCAGAAATGGCAGTTCAAGCAGCAAACGAGCGACATCAAGCCGATGGGCGCCGACGACAAGATCGTCAGCCATGATCACCTCAATCCCAATGACTGGCAGGACCTGCCGGGCGGCGAACAGCGTCTCTGCTACAACGAGATCCCGACCAAGGTAAACTGGACCTATCTTTGCTTCGACTTCGATCTCAAAACGATGAAAGCCACCGGCTTCCGCTGCAATGACCGCGTCTTTGATCTGAGCGGCTTCGAGAGCATCAAGATGCCGGCCATGAAGAACCTCTGGTGCATGCTCAACATCTGCCTGTTTGCCGAGACCGATACGAACAAGCGCGCCTTTCTTTACGTCGATTCCGTTTGCCTTTCGGGAGACTTCTGATGCTGCCCGAAAACATCACCGCCATCGTCACCCGCAACGAAACCTGGACCGGCACAACCGCAAGCGAGCCGTTCGAGGCGGGATGGGCAAAGGAAGCGGTCTTCTTTGTTCGCGCCTTGAAGGAACCGTCGGGCACACCGGGCAAAGGTTCGGTGGAAATCTCTCCCGATGGCATCCACTGGATCGCGGAAGGAACGGAGTTCACTCTGCCCGCCGCGCGCGATGCCATCGCGGTCGCTCGCATCACGCATTTCGGAAACTGGCTGCGTGTGCGTGCGCAGCTGGATGACGGCGCCCACTGCACCGTTCTTGTCACCCTGCACCTGAAAGCTTGAACCGATGACGTCTTATCCCACCTTCGCTTCCGACGCCTTTGCCGGCAAAACCGTTCTCGTCACGGGTGCGGCCTCGGGCATGGGCCTGGAAACTGCCCGCGCCTTCCTGAGCAAGGGTGCGGAAGTCGTTCTCGCCGATCGCGATGCCGAAGGTCTGGCGCGCGCGAAAAGCGAGCTGACCGGCAAGGTCCACACGGTCACCGTGGATATCGGCCAGAACGACAGCATCGAAGCGATGTTCGCCTATTGCGACGCCAATCTCGCCCAGCTCGATCATGTGATCTGCTGCGCAGCCATCATCACCGCCAAGAAGATCCCCGATCAGGATTGGGCGCATTGGGAGCGTGTGATGTCGGTGAACCTGTTGGGCACCTTCTTCACCGTGAAGGGCGCCGTCACGCGGATGCTTGGCAATGCGGAAGGCGGCAACATCGTGTGCGTGGCGTCCGATGTCGCTTATCACGGCGGCGGCGGCTTGATTGCCGACACGGCCTATGCCGCGTCCAAGGCCGGAACGTTGTCGATCGTGAAGTCGGTTGCGCGCGAGCTCGCCGGAAAGAATGTGCGCATCAACGGGCTCAATCCCGGCCCGACGGACTCTCCGATGCACAACCACATCGACCCGTCGCTGAAAGAGCGTATCGCCGCCAATCTCCCGCGCCGCCGCATGGGCCGCCCGGACGATATGGCCGCAGCCATTCTCTTCCTGTGTTCACCCGAAGCCAGCTTTGTTTATGGCTCGTCGGTGGACGTAGATGGCGGCTCGAGCTTCCGCTAACGAGCCGACGGCGCTCACTCGAGCCGCCTGGCGAAATCAGCCTTGGCGCGCCATCGACTGGTCACGGATGCGGGTTTGAACCGCATCCTGCAAACTCAGGACTTCGGTACGGATCGCATCATTGTCGACACCCATCTTTTTCAGTTGGGACACAACGATGGCGATGCGCTCACGCCAATAGGAATTCGCAGCGGGACCATGCAAAGTCTCGATGCGATCGGCGATTTCTCGCACAACGGAGACCCGGCGGTACAAGGGGAAAGGGATGATCTCGGACATGCCAAGACCATACGGGAACATGGTTACCCACCTCTAAAGACCGGCAGGAAATTTGTCGATTTTCGGGCGAGCCGCCACGACGAGAGATGGTCGGCAGATGGTCGGGAGGCACGTCGCCGCGCCTCCCGTTTGACACTCACATCAGCTTGTCGAGTGTGATCGGCAGGTCGCGGATGCGCTTGCCGGTGGCGTTGTAGATCGCGTTGGCCACCGCAGCACCCACGCCGGTGATGCCGATCTCGCCAATGCCGCGCGCGCCCATCGGGGCATGCGGATCGGCGATGTCGGTCCACATCACGTCGATCTCCGGCACGTCGAGATGAACCGGCACATGATATTCGGCAAGGCTCGGATTCATGATGCGCCCGTTGCGCTCGTCGAACTGCGTTTCTTCCATCAGCGCCATGCCCAGACCCATGATGATGCCGCCGCGGAACTGGCTCGACGCCGTTTTGGCGTTGAGAATGCGGCCGCAGTCGAACGAGCCGAGGAAGCGGCTGACGCGCACTTCGCCCGTCACGCTGTTGACCCGCACTTCGCAGAACATCGCGCCCCAGGAGTGCATCGACCAATGCATCGTTTCCAACGGCGGCGGAGCGCTTCCCACCACCGCAACCTCGTCACGCTGGGCGCGCGACAGGATGGACGCGTAGGTCTCGTGCCGACCCGGCTCGTCGAGCTTGGCAAGGCCGCCCTCCATTCCGCCAACTTCGTCGGCCCGCAATCCGGCGAGAGGTGAATCGTTGCCGGCAAGCTTCAGCAGTTCGGCCACCATCGCATGCTGTGCCGCCACGACCGACGCGCCGATCGAAGCCGTCTGCTGCGATCCGCCGGCCAGAACCTGACCGGGCAGGAAGGAGTCGCCATAAGCGAAATCAACCTGATCGAGTTGGAGCCCGAAGCGATCGGCCGTCACCTGCGTTTGCGCGGTCGAGGTGCCCATGCCCATTTCATGCGCGGCGATTTCCACCTTCATGCGTCCGTCACGGGTCAACGTCAGCCTGGCCGCGCCGCCAGGCATGCGATGATACGGATAGGTCGAGGTCGCGACACCCATGCCGACCTGCCATTCGCCATCCCGCACCGAACCCGGTACGGGATTGCGCTTGGTCCAGCCGAACCGCTCGGCACCCGTGCGATAGGCTTCCACGATGTTGCGCGACGAGAACGGCTTCTTTTCCGTTGGATCTTCGCTCGGCTCGTTCACCATGCGCAGCGCCACCGGATCCATGCCAAGCGCAACCGCGACTTCGTCCACCGCACTTTCCAGCGCAAACGTGCCAACGGATTCGCCCGGCGCACGCATGAACGTGTTGGCTATCATGTCGAGATAAGTGACTTCCACGTCGAGCTTGAAGGTGCGCGCCGCATAGGCCGACCTGGTGGGCAGGATGAACGGCTCGGGCATGGCGTTATGATGCGTCATCGCCACCGTTCCGGTGTGGATGATCGCCTCGAAGCGCCCGTCCTGTGCCGCTCCGATCGCCATGCGCTGTTCGGTCAGCGTGCGTCCGCCGGTCATGCGGTAAACGCCTTCGCGCGACAGCGCGATCCGCACCGGTCGTCCCGTCAGCTTCGCCGCCGCAGCACCCAGCACCTGATGCTGCCACAGCGACTTGGAACCGAACCCACCGCCCACATAAGGGGACGTGACATGAACCTGGCTTTCCTCGATGCCGAAGACTTCACTCAGCGACCAAGCGGTATGCGTTACCGCCTGCGAAGCGTCGTGCACGAGAAGCTCGTCGCCTTGCCACACAATCGTCGCCGCATGCGGTTCGATCGCATTATGGTTGTGCCGCGGGGTGGTATAGGTGACATCGACCTTCACCGGCGCGGCAGCCAGAGCCGCCTCCGCATCGCCGATTTCCTGCTTCATGGGCTGTCCCATAAACAAACCGGGCTGCGTGTTCTGCGCCTTTGCTTCAACAAAGCGCGTCGTGGCGGGCTCCGCCTCGTAGGTCACGCGGATCAGCGACTTTGCGTGATCGGCCTGTTCCTGCGTTTCAGCCAGAACAAGCGCGACCGGCTGGCCGTTCCAGTGAATGCGGTCGTCCTGCATCACCGGCAGATTGTCGCCTCCGGCGGCCTTTGCGTTCGACATGAACACCGGCATCGGCTTCATGCGCGGCGCATTGCGATAGGTCATCACCAGGACCACGCCGGGCGCTGCTTCCGCCGCGCTCGTGTCCAAACTGGCGATCCGCCCCTTCGGCACGGTGGAAAAGGCCACGGAGGCGTAAAGAAGCCCATCCATGGGAAACTCGGCGGCAAACGTCGCCTTGCCCTGCACCTTCAGCGGACCGTCGATGCGCGACACCGGCTTGCCGATCAGTCCGTGCTTCTGATGGATCAGCGGGTCCGGCTTGCCGCCCGGCAACCAGCTTTCCGGCGCAAGCTCCACCGCCTTCTGGATCACCGATTGCGCCGCGCCCTGTGCGGCCTGCTTGGCTTGTTCGAGGATGCTCATGCCGATACTCCCGACAGCTCGCCGAGCACGGCGATGATCGTCCGCTTGGCCAATTCGATCTTGAAGCCGTTGTCCTTCAGCGGCACGGCATCTGCGAGTTCGGCCTCCGCAGCCGCCTGGAAGGTCGCCTGCGTTGCCGCTTTGCTGCGCAGAACCTCTTCCGCCTTCCACGCCCGCCAGGGCTTGTGCGCCACCCCGCCCAGCGCCAAACGCACATCACCGATCGTAGCGCCGTCCATCTCGAGCGAGGCTGCAACCGACACGAGCGCGAAGGCATAGCTCGAACGGTCGCGCACCTTACGATAGGTCGAGCGGGCAGCCATCGGCTGCGCCGGCAGTTCCACGGCCGTGATCAGCTCGCCGGGCTCCAGCACCGTTTCCACATCGGGCCGGCCTTCGGGCAAAAGGTGCAGGTCGGTAAAAGGCAGCCTGCGCGTCTTGCCGCCGGCCCCTTCCAGATGAACCACGGCATCGAGCGCTGCCAGCGCCACGCACATATCGGAGGGATGCGTGGCAACGCAGGATGGCGACGCGCCGAGGATTGCGTGAATGCGGTTGAAGCCGTCGATCGCGTCGCAGCCCTGCCCCGGTTCTCGCTTGTTGCAGCGCGATCCCGTGTCATCATAGAAATAGGTGCAGCGGGTGCGCTGAAGAATATTGCCGCCCACCGTCGCCATGTTGCGGATCTGCCCGCTCGCACCGGCAACGATCGCGCGCGACAGCACGGGAAAGCGCGTGCGCACCAGCCGGTTTTCGGCCAAAGCCGTGTTCTTCACGCCGGCACCGATCAGCACACCGCCATTATCCGTTTCGGTGATGTCGCGCGACAGGCCACTGACATCCACCAGCCCTGCCGGATGCTCGATCCCTTCGCGCATGAGATCAACGAGATTGGTGCCGCCGCCGAGATACTTGGCGCCGGCCGCGCTGCCATGAACAACGGCGTCCGCAGTGTTTGCGGCGCGGGCATAGGTGAAGGGGATCATTCGCCTGCCTCCACGAAGGTTTCGGTGATGGCGGCGACAATGCCGTTGTAAGCGCCGCAGCGGCAAAGATTGCCGCTCATGCGCTCGCGCAGTTCATCATGCGTCAGTACGATCGTGTCGGTTGAAAGATCGTCCGTCACATGGCTGGGCACGCCGCGCTTGGCTTCGGCCGCCATGCCGATGGCCGAACAGATCTGGCCGGGCGTGCAATAACCGCACTGAAAACCGTCATGCTCCACGAAGGCTTCCTGCAGCGGATGCAGCGCGCCCTCTTTGCTGAGCCCCTCGATCGTGGTGATCTCGCATCCCTCATACTGCACGGCGAGAGCCAAACAGGACACGACGCGCTCGCCATCCACAAGCACGGTACAGGCGCCGCAGGCACCCTGGTTGCAACCCTTTTTTGTTCCAGTGAGATGAAGCTCTTCCCGAAGCAGGTCGAGCAAGGAGACACGCGGGTCGCTTGGCGCCTGCACGTCCGTGCCGTTGATCCTGATTGCCATGGCTATCCTTCCGAGGGCTAGGCAAGAACGCTTGAACCGCGCTCAATCAATCAGAATGATATGACGATCTTCGTATTATTCAACCTTCGTCATAAACGATTTTCGTCATCATGCCGATAAAGGCGTCCCGCTCGGCCGCTGAAAGCGGTCCAAGCATCCGTAGATGCATCTGGCGATAGGCTGCAAGAAAGCCGTCCACCCGTCGCCTGCCTTCATCCGTCAAACCCAACGCCACCGCGCGACGGTCTTCTTCCGGACGCGTCCGCTTCAACAGCCCGCGTTTCACGAGGCGGTCGGTTGCGGAGGAAATCGTCGTATGCGGAACGGCCAGAAAACGCGCGATGTCGCTTGGGCCGCATTCCGGATGCTCCGCCACGTAAAAAAGCGCCTGCTTGTCGAGCTCGTTCAGGGGCTTGTCCGGACCGAGCGCGTCCGCCAGCTTGTAGCGGCGGGTGAAAGTATTGAACGCAGCGCCCAAGGTGGCAAGCTGTTTGTCGGTCGGGTGGGTCATCCCTCACCATACAGCGGCTTTGGAGCCAAAAACCAGACGGCTTCATGCATAGGCGATCCGTTCGGCACCCTTGTTCCACGACGAAATGCGTGCCGGCCGAAAAAACTATGGCTTGCCCCAGGGCACATCGTTGAACGCGCCGAGCGGGATCTTGAGAAAGCGCGAGCCGTTGGCTTCGGGCTCGGGCAGTCGCCCCGCCTGAATGTTCACCTGCAGCGCATGAAGAATGAGCTTGGGCATCGGCAAGGTGCGGTCCCGCTCCTGCCGCAGGGCGACATACGCCTCGCGCGTGTCGGCTTTCACCAGATGGATGTTGGAGCGGCGCTGTTCGGCCACCGTGCTTCGCCAAAGCGGCTCGCGTCCATTCGGCTGATAATCATGACCGGTGAAAAGGCGCGTCTCATCCGGCAAAGCCAGGATCGCCTGGATCGACTGCCACAAGCGCCCGGCATCCCCGCCGGGAAAATCCGCACGCGCCGAACCGCTATCGGGCA
The DNA here is from genome assembly GCF_018457165.1 of Tianweitania aestuarii. Lineage (GTDB taxonomy): Bacteria > Pseudomonadota > Alphaproteobacteria > Rhizobiales > Rhizobiaceae > Tianweitania > Tianweitania aestuarii. The sequence continues at coordinate 634,737 of NZ_JAFMNX010000002.1, forward strand.
TGAACAGCGTGTCATGGATGAAGGCTGCGTCGCCCACGACATAGGCGATCGACGCCAGCGTGTGTCCGGGCGAAAACAACACCCGCACATCCATGTCGCCGATGCGGAACTGCTCATCGTCCTTCCACAACCGGTCCCATTGCGAGCCATCGGTTGCAAGCTCAGGCCAGTTGTAGAGCGCCTTCCACAGCTTCTGCACCTCGGTGATCTTCTCGCCGATCGCCGTTGGCGCACCCGTCTTGCGCTTCAGGTAATCCGCCGCCGAAAGGTGATCGGCATGCGGATGGGTGTCTAGGATCCATTCGAGTTCGAGCTTTTCCTGCGCGATATAGGCCAGGATCGCATCCGCGCTGTCGGTTCGCACGGACCCGGATTTCTCGTCGTAATCGAGCACCGGATCGATGATCGCGCATCGCCGCGTGGTTGGACAGGCCACCACATACTGAACCGAGAAGGTGCGCGGTTCATAGAAAGCGCGGACATCGGGCGAACACGTCATGCAGCAGCACTCCTTTCAAAGCGATCCTGTTCCACGAGGATCGCTGGTTGAAGAGCGGGCACGGCGTCCAGGCTGGCGCTTGGCTTGGGCCTGAACCGGGCCGTTGCCGCATCCACCTCATATTGGCCGGCGAGATCTTCCGCATGCAGGGCCAATCGCGCAACAGCTTCGATGATCTTTTCCGCATCTTCGTTTGAATGCAGATAAGACAGGCTGAGCCGGATCCAGCCGGGTTTCTCCGTCTCGTAGCCAGCCGCAAGCCGCTTGAACAGGGTGCCGGAAGCGGTCTCGTCGATCTCCAGCAGGCGATGCGCATAAGACCCCGCACAGGCACACCCACCCCGCGCCTGCACGCCGAACACATCGCTCAGCATGCGCGTGAAAAGCTGATGATGAACGAGATCGCCCGATCCGCCGGCGATGCGGAAGGAAAAGATCGGCAGCGCCTCGGCGCCCTTCCGCTGTCCGAGCAGCCGGATGGCGGGAACATCCTTCCAGGCCGCTAGCGCCTTGTCCCGCAGCTCGGTTTCGCGCTGCAAAAGCGCAGCTTCACCCACCGCATCCTTCACGAGCAGCGTCAGTGCTGCGCGAATATCACCGACGACATTCGGCGTGCCAGCTTCCTCGCGCGCTTCCACGCGCGAGCTATAGGTATGCGACCACGGCGACACGAAGGACACCGTTCCACCGCCCGGCGCAGTCGGCGTTTGGCGCTGCACCACCGTGTCGCGGATCACCATGACGCCGCTCGCACCCGGTCCACCGGGAAACTTGTGCGGCGAAAACACGATCGCGTCCTTGGCCGCGTTCCCCTCGCCCATGTTCATCGGCAGATACGGCGCGCCGCAGGCGTAATCCCAGATCGCCATCGCCCCATGCGCCTTCAACAGCTGCGTCACCGGATCCGGATTGGTCAGAATGCCGGTGACGTTGGAGGCAGCCGAAAAACTGCCGACCACGAGATCGGAACCGGCCGCATCCCGCAACGCCGCTTCCAGCGCTGCGAGGCACGGTCCGCCTTCCGCGCGCTCTGGAACTTCCACCATGGTCGCACCGGTTTCGCGCCAAGGCAGAATGTTGGAATGATGCTCGTAAGGGCCGATCAGAACGGTAACGCGCTCACCGGCCAACACCCGCTCGCGAACCCGCAACAGGCCGACGATCCGGTTGATGCCGCTCGTTGCGCCCGAACCGGTGAAAACCACATGGCAATCCGGCCCGGCGCCGACGAGCTCGCCGATAATGGAGCGCGCTTCGTTGCGCATCCGTGTCATCGTCCCGCCGCAGAACGACGCTTCCGTATGGCTGTTGGCGTAGAACGGCAGCACTTCGGTTTGAACGAAGTCCTCGACCTGCCGCAGCGCGCGACCGGACGCGACATAATCGGCATAAAGCAGGTTGCGCTCGCCGAAAGGCGTTTCGAACGCCATCCCGTCGCCGATCAGCCCGGAGCGAAGATCCGCGATCACCTCACCGTTTCGAAGCGCATTCCTGAACGCGATCAGCTTGCTCATGCCGGTTTTCCCTTACCCCTCGTCCACCGGCACAAGGATAAGCGAAGATCGAGGATGATTTTCTCTCAAATAAGGCTTCAGCATTGGTAAAAATTGTGATTTTGATCGACGAATGGCCCAGACCCTCGATCAAATCGACGCCCACATCCTGCGCGAGCTTCAGCGGGATGCAAATCAATCGCAGCGCGACCTCGCCGAGCGCATCGGCCTGTCGCAGAACGCGACCTGGCGGCGCGTCAAGATACTGGAAGAACGCGGCATCATCAAAGGCCACAGCGCTCGCATTGCCCGCGAGGAAGTCGGCCTCGGGCTCGTCGTCTTCGCCATGATCCGCACCCGCAATCATTCCGCCGATTGGCTGAAGCGCTTCCGCGCCCATGTCGGCGCCATTCCCGATGTGATCGACTTCTACCGCATCGGCGGCGACTACGATTATCTCCTCAAGATCGTGACGCGTGACATGAACAGCTATGACCAGGTCTATCAGCGCCTGATCGACAAGCTGGAGCTCGAAACCGTCACCTCCTACTTCGCCATGGAAGCCATCGCCGAAAATCGACCGCTGATGATTTGATCGCCGAGCGTCCTCGTGCGAAAAGCGGAGCCAAAGCATCAAGTTTCAGCAAAGGCTGCCGATCGTGACCTACCAGCATTCCATGACCGCGCAAACCGAAGGCATCCGCGCGCTCGCGCCCGCCAGATGGCGCGGGCTGGATGGCATGCTCGGCGTGTTCTGGGAAGCGGAAGGCCAGATCGGCGCGCGCGGCTATTATCTGTCGCCCGATCCGCGCATCATGATCTTCTTCAACGACGTCGCGCAGCAGATCCGCATGTCGAGCCGCGACGACCGGTTCGGACCGGACACCCGCCGCATGACCCGCGCGATCTATGTCCCGGCCGGCGTGCCGCTGTGGACCGAATTCACCGCCGCGCACCGCTTCTCGCATCTCGACCTGCATCTGCATCAGGATCGGTTGATCAAGCTGCTGTCGCCGGCGATCGGGCGCTCGGCAGCCCTCACAGCCGCGCGTCAGCCCGTGGAGATCCAGGACATCGGCGCGATCGAGGCGCTGGCCGAACTGCTGGTGGATGAAGTCTCGAGCCCGGCCAAACATGCGCTTTATGCCGAAAGCCTGGTTGCCGGCATCGTCGCCGCCCTGCTTGATATGCCCGATACGCGATCGGGCGAGCCAAACGACGGCAGGCTGACACAGGCGCAGATGAACAAGCTCGTCGCCCGCATCGAGGCCTGTCACGACCGGCGCCTGAGCGTGGCCGAAATGGCCGCAGCCGTCGGCCTGTCGGAAAGCTGGTTCGCCTCCGTGTTCAAGCACACCACCGGCAAAACGCCGCTACAATGGCAGCTTGCCCGCCGCGTCGAACGCGCCCAGACCCTCCTGATGCAGGGCGATCTGACGCTCGCCGGCATCGCCGCCCAGCTCGGCTTCTGCGATCAGGCCCATCTCACCAAGGCGTTCCGGCAGGTCGCCGGCGAAACGCCCGCCGCCTGGCGCCGCCTGCACCAGGACGCCTGAGGGGAAGCGAAAAGCCCCGCCGGCCAAAAAACCGACGGAGCTTGTCTTGTTTACCAGGTCTTGCGCAGCGTCGCCGAGAACGAGCGGCCCGGATTGTAGAAGTCCGCGCCGAAGCCGCCATAAGCGACATGCTTCTCGTCGAAGATGTTGTTGACGTTGACCTGCAGCGAGGTGTTCTCGACGATCTCGTAGTTGAGGGCCGCATCCACGATCACGTGGTCATCCGACGAACTGTCGTTCACCGCGCTTAGGAAATACGAGCCCACATAGCGAATGCCGCCGCCCACCGTCAGGTCACCGCGCTTGCCCTCGCCCTGCAAGGTATAATCCAGCCAAAGCGATGCGATGTTTTCGGGAATGAACTGCGGGCGATTGCCCTCGTTGCCGCCCGTGCCGTTCTCGGTGATCTCCGCGTCGAGATAGGAGTAAGCGGCCGTCAGGCTGAAGTTCTGCGGCAGCTCGGCTTTGGCTTCGAGATCCACGCCCCGCACCCGCACCTCGCCGATCGAGGACGGCAGCAAGGAGATCGGATCCGTCACCGTCAGGTTGGTCTTGCGCAGATCATAGACGGAGGCCGTGAACAGCCCTGGAAACGCAAGGGGCTGATACTTCACGCCAAGCTCATACTGCTCGCCGCGCTCGACATCGTTCAAAAGCGACGAGGCCGGAACCACCGATTCCGCATAGCTCGCATAGGTCGCGAGTTCAGGCGTGATCTTGTAGGTCAAACCGAAGCGCTTGGTGAACTCGCTGAAATCGCCGCTGGTTGTCCGCCCCGTCAGGTTGTTCGTCAGCTCGGTATCGATCCAGTCGTTGCGCAAACCAATGCTGGCGATCAGCTTGTCGGCAAAGGTCAGCTCTTCCTGGAAATACAGCCCCGTGGTCTGCTGGTCGTTCTTCTGTGCCTGGTAAAGCGGAACGGAAGCGGGCCGCCCGGTGTAAACCGGATTGGTCCAGTCGATGCCCGGCGCGCCGCCGAAATAGCTCTTGGAATCCGACACCTGGTCATTGTGCATCAGGCCGACCAGCGTCTTGCTTTCGACGGTCCCGAAGCTCCTGTCATATTGCAGCCGCGCATCGCCGATCCACTGCCGGCTCGCCACGTCGCTGCCGAAGAAGGCGCGCTGCGCGATCGTCGAGCCATCGGTCGGGGTCGACGAGATATAAGCGTAACCGAAATCGGTATCGGCATCGCTGTAGCGCGTATTGGCGGCAAAGCTCAGCCCGTTGCCGAAGTCATGATCGAAGAACGCGCTGACCGTATTGCGGTCCGTGCCGCGGAAATTGTAGCCCGGCTCGCCGAAGAAATCTTTGCTGCGGTCGAAGTCGTAGCCGTTCGGATAACCGCCGCTGCCCGGCACGCCGTTCTTGTGGAGATGATCGAACACCACGGTGAAATTGGTCGCGCCGTCCGGCCGCCAGGTCAAACCGCCCTGAATGAACTTGTCGTCGTTGCGCGAATGTTCGTATTCGAGATCGGCATCCTTCAGTTTGCCGGTCAGCCGGTAAGACAGCGTGTCGTCTTCGGTGATGTTGTCGCCGAAGTCGAAGCCCACTTCCTTGCGCTCAAACGAGCCGCCGGTGACATATACCTCGCCGAACCGGTCGCGCTTCGGGGTCTTGGTGACATAGTTCACCGCGCCACCGGGATCCGACACACCGAATGTCGTGGAACTTCCGCCCTTCAGCACTTCGACGCGCTCATAAGCATAAGGCTCTTCGCGAATACCGCCGAAGGGCCGCCCCAGCGTCAGGCCGTCGCGATAGGTGTAAGCGTCGAAGCCGCGGATCTGGAAGAAGTCGAAGCGATCGTCGGAGCCATAAAAGTCGGTCACGACACCGGCAGTATATTGCAGAACCTCTTCAACGGATTCGGCATCGCGCTTTTCGATCTCCTTGGACGTCACGACGGACACCGAAGCCGGCGTATCGAGGATCGCCGCCGGGATCTTGCCGCCGACATTGGTATGTTCGGCAACGATCGAGTTGCCGTCGTCATCGCCGCCTACCCCGTTGCCGCCGCCGGAAACCACGACCTGTTGCAGAACAACGGCATTGCCCGTTGCTTCGGCCTGTTGCGCGAAGCCAAGCGTCGGCACGAAAGCCATCACGGCCGTACAGCCAAGAAGAACCGCAGCGCGGTGCCTGACAGGAGCGCGGTTGTGTCCGTTGGTGTTCATCGTTCGGAATTTCCAGGTGTTGATGTTGCGAGACCGGCAGCCGGCCGCACGCAAGGTGCAAGCCGGGGGAGCATGGCCGAACGCCTTCCAACCCTCGAACAACCGGGAACCCCATCCCTGCTTGCTCAACGAAAGTCCGGTTTTACCCCCACCGCCTCGATAACTTGAGCACAACGGTCAAGTATTGTAAATTCCTGCGTCATTGTAAAAAACCCCGGCTACTTGCATCCCCATCCGGACGGCACGGGGCATCTGTGTTGACCTCGCCAATCAAACCTGAAACTGAAGCTCAACTTTTAGAAACCATGGGGCTTTTCGATGCTGCTGCGGCTTTTCCGTTCCCTTCTTGCCCTTTTTTGCCTGTCGGCATGGAGCGTGACCGGCGCGGCTGCGCAGGAAGAGCCTGCCTTTCCCATCACCATCAAACATGCTCTGGGAACCACGGTCATCGCCAAAAAGCCGGAGCGCGTCGCGACTGTCGCATGGGCGAACCACGAAGTGCCACTGGCTTTGGGCGTTGTTCCCGTCGGCATGGCCGCAGCCAATTTCGGCGACGATGATGGCGATGGCCTGCTGCCTTGGGTGGCTGAAAAGCTGACGCAACTCGGCGCGAACACGCCGGCGCTGTTCGACGAAGGCGATGGTATCGATTTCGAAGCGGTTGCCGCTACGCGGCCCGACGTGATCCTTGCTTCCTACTCCGGTCTGAGCCAGTCCGACTATGACACGCTGAGCCAGATCGCGCCGGTTGTCGCCTATCCCTCCGCCCCCTGGTCCACCAGCTGGCGCGACATGATCCGCTCCAACAGCACCGCACTCGGGCTAGCCAAGGAAGGCGATGCGCTGATCGCAAGCATCGAAGCAGAGATCGCCGAGGCCGTCGCCAAACATCCCGACCTCGCTGGCAAGTCGGCAATGTTCGTGACCCATCTCGATCCAAGCGATCTCAGCATCGTCAACTTCTACACGGCCAACGATACCCGCGTCGCCTTCTTCGAGGATCTGGGTCTGACTTCGCCAAGAAGCGTGGTGGAAGCCTCCAAGGCCGGTGTTTTCTCCGGCTCCGCCAGCGCCGAACGCGTCGATTCCTTCGATGATGTCGACATTCTCGTCACTTATGGCACGCAGAAACTGGTGGATGCAGTGAGCGCCAATCCGCTCCTGTCCAGAATGCCTGCAGTGAAGCACGGCGCGATCGTGACGCTCGGCCGCAATCCGCTTGGCACTGCCGCCAACCCGACGCCTCTCTCGATCTCCTATGTGCTGAACGACTATCTCGATCTGCTGTCCGAAGCGGCCAAGAAGGCGAAATGACGGAACGAAGCGCCAGTCCCGCCACCGGCATCGCGGTCGGCTCAGGCATCCGGCGCAGCTTTCGACGCTCCCGCCCGATCCGAGCCGCCGCGCATGTCTCCATCCGGCAGCGCAGCCTGTGGCTGATCGTTCTGCTGGCAACGCTGGCCCTTCTCGTCGCCGCCTCCGTTGCGATCGGCACGCGCGATGTGTCCTGGTCGGACATCTGGCTCGCTCTTTCAGGACAGGTCGAGAGCATCGGCCAGGCAGCCGTCACCGTGCGCATACCCCGCACGCTGCTGGCCGTTCTGGCTGGCGCCGCACTCGCGGTTGCCGGCACGATCATGCAGGGCGTCACCCGCAATCCCCTCGCCGATCCCGGCATTCTCGGCGTCAATATGGGGGCGTCGCTGGCCGTGGTTGTCGGCGTCGTCTGGTTCAACATCGAAACCGCCGAAGCCTTTATCTGGGTGGCGATTGGTGGCGCGGCCTGTTCGGCGATCTTTGTTTACACGATCGGCTCGCTTGGTCGCGGCGGTCCTACGCCCTTGAAACTGGCGCTCGCAGGTGCCGCCACATCCATCGCTTTGTCATCCCTGGTGATCGCCTTCGTGCTCGGCAGAAACGACATCGCGGGCGGTTTGCGCTCCTGGCAGATCGGCGGCGTCGGCGGGGCCACCTTCGAGCGCATGGAGCATGTGCTGCCCTTTCTTGCCGTCGGCTTTGCCATCAGCCTTTTGTCGGCGCGCAAGCTGAACGCCCTTGCGCTCGGCGACGACATGGCCGCCGGCCTTGGCGAGCGTGTCGCCTTTGCGCGCACGGCCGCAGCCTTCGGCGCCGTTCTCTTATGCGGTGCAACCACCGCGATCTGCGGACCGATCGGCTTTGTGGGACTGGTTGTGCCTCATCTCTGCCGCCTCCTTATAGGCATCGATCATCGCTGGCTCCTGCCCTTCTCGGCCATCACCGGCGCCTGTTTGCTGCTTCTTGCCGACATCCTCGGCCGCATCATCGCCCGCCCGAGCGAGCTTGATGTCGGCATCGTCACGGCCTTCGTCGGCGCACCCTTCTTTATCTGGATCGTTCGACGCCAGCGGGTTCGCGATCTGTGACAACCGCCGCCTGCTCCATCGAAGCGATCGCCTCCAGCCGCCGCAAGCGCCAGAACCGACGCCGCACCTTGCTGGTCGCCGCCGCGCTCCTGCTCGTCGCCATGTTCATCTTGACCTTGATGCTCGGCCAGTCCTTCACCCCGCCGGCTGACGTCATCCGCGTGCTGCTTGGCCAGGATGTGCCGGGCGCATCCTTCACCGTCGGTCAGCTGCGTTTGCCGCGCGCTGTCATGGCGATCCTCGCCGGCCTGTCGTTTGGCCTCGCCGGCGCAGCCTTTCAGACCATGCTGCGCAATCCCCTCGCCAGCCCCGACATCATCGGCATCAGCGTGGGCGCAAGTGCCGCCGCCGTTTTCGCCATCGTGGTTCTATCCCTCAGCGGCCCGATCGTGTCGCTCTTCGCCGTCCTGTCCGGCCTTGGCGTTGCCCTCCTGATCTATGGCCTGTCCTTCCGAAACGGCGTTGCGGGAACGCGCCTCATTCTGGTTGGCATCGGCGTATCGGCCATGCTGGAAAGCTTCATCGCTTATATCCTGTCCAAGGCTCCCGCCTGGAGCCTGCAGGAAGCGATGCGTTGGCTGACCGGCAGCGTCAACGGCGCGCAACTCGGCCAGGCCCTGCCTTTGCTCGGCGCGCTGATCGTGTTCGGCGGCCTCCTCCTTCTTCGCAGCCGCGACCTCGAAGCCCTGCGCCTCGGCGACGACATGGCCGCAGCGCTCGGCACAAACGTTGCCCGCACCCGCGCCCTCGTGATCTTCGCTGCCGTCGGCACGATCGCAGTCGCAACCGCCGTCACCGGCCCGATCGCCTTTGTCGCCTTTCTGTCCGGCCCCATCGCCGCGCGCATGGTCGGCGCGCAAGGATCGCTGTTGATCCCAGCCGCCCTCGTCGGCGCCGTTCTCGTTCTCGTCGGCGATTATTGCGGCCAGTTCCTTCTGCCCGGCCGTTATCCCGTCGGCGTCGTCACCGGCGCGCTTGGAGCGCCCTATCTGATTTACCTGATCATCAGGGTCAATCGCACCGGCAAATCCCTATGACCCAGCATTCCCTCACCGTGAGCGACCTCGCCGCCGGCTATAGTGACCGCCTCGTGCTCGATCACCTCGCGCTCGACATTCCCGCCAACGGCATCACCGCGATCGTCGGCGCCAATGCCTGCGGCAAGTCCACGCTTCTGCGCGTCATGTCGCGTCTTCTGTCCCCAAGAAGCGGTCAGGTGCTGCTCGATGGCAAGTCGATCCATAGCATGCCGCCGCGCCAGCTCGCCCGCACGCTCGGCCTTCTGCCGCAATCGCCGATCGCGCCCGAAGGCATCACCGTCGCCGATCTCGTCAGCCGCGGCCGCCATCCGCATCAAGGCATCCTGTCGCGCTGGACCCATGCCGACGACGAAGCGGTCGCCGCAGCCCTCGAAGCCACAAAAACCTTCGACCTCGCCGAACGCGCGGTGGACGAGCTTTCCGGCGGCCAGCGCCAGCGCGTCTGGATCGCGATGGCGCTCGCCCAGCAAACCGATCTCCTCCTGCTCGACGAACCCACGACCTTTCTCGACATCAGCCATCAGGTCGAGGTGCTCGATCTTCTTACCGACCTGAACAAAACGCGCGGCACCACCATCGTCATGGTGCTGCACGACCTCAACCTCGCCGCACGCTATGCCGATTATCTCGTCGCCATGACCGACGGCCGCATCCACGCCGCCGGCAGCCCAAACGAGATCCTCACCGAAGACACCGTGCAAACCGTGTTCGGCCTGCAAAGCCGCATCATCCCCGACCCCACCTCCGGCCGCCCGCTGATGCTGCCGATCGGGCGTCACGGAATGATCCACAAGTAATCTTGACGGTCGACATCAACTTATATCATTGCTAACACCGCGATCGGCTCGACGATCCCTTGTTCCGAGGAGACCCAGTGACCATGCAGGCTGAGACCTTCAAGCTTTCGGGCACCGCGCGTCCCAAGAATGCGCTGAGCATGCTCGACGAGATTTGCGAGCACTTCGTTGAACATTCCGATGTCGAGCGCACCGAAAACTTCGCCCGCCTCAAGAGCCCGATCGGCCATGCCGACATCGTTTTGCGCGAAGACCGGCTCCTGATCGACCTCACCTGCCCGACACGCGACGCACTGCATCTCAGCCGCAACTCGATCGCCGAACACCTGTTCTATTTCGCCGGCGAAGATCCGCTGGAACTCACCTGGTCGGAAGCCCCGGCGCTCGCCGCTCTGCCCAATCTTTATGAAGTCACAGTGGTGTCGACCGAAGAGGTCACGCCGCATATGCGCCGCGTGAAGTTCCACTGCGACACCGTAGAGCCCTTCATCGGCGCGGGCATGCATGTGCGCGTTCTGGTTCCGCCGCGCGGGCGCGAACCGGTTTGGCCCGGCGTGCGCGACGATGGCCGCCTGGCCTTTCCCGAAGGCGAAGACGAACTGCTGGTGCGCCTTTACACCATTCGCGCCGTGGACCCTGAGCGCAACGAGCTGTGGGTCGACTTCCTCCAGCACCCGATACCCGGCGTTCCCACCCCCGGCGCCGACTTCGCCCGCGATGCTCAGCCGGGCGACCGCGCAGCGCTGATTGGACCCGGCGGCGGCGATCTTCCCCAGGCCGACACGATCCTGCTCGTTGGCGATGAAAGCGCCTTGCCCGCCATTGCCCGGATTGCCGCCGAGGTTCCGGCCGGCACGCGCATGAAGGCGATCATCGAGGTCGAGAACGCGGCGGAAGAACAGCCCCTTCCCACGAAGGGCATTCTGGAAACCCAGTGGCTTCACCGCGAAACCTATCCGACTGATGCCACCAACGTGCTGCGCAACGCCGCCAACCAGGCGATCAAGGCGACCGAAGACGGCACCTTCGTCTGGGTTGCCTGCGAAAAGGAAGATGTGCGCACCATCCGCTCGTTGATGACCAAGCGCGGCCACGACAAGAAGCTGATGTATATCGCCTGGTACTGGTCACGCGCCCAAACCCGCAAGTAGCGGTTCAACCGCGCCCGACCGCGCGGCTCTTCCCTGCCGGATTAATGATCTTCGTTCGGGGTTGCCCACATTCTTTGCATCTTTGCCGCGCCGGACCACTGGCAACGCGCACGAAAATGCGGAATAGATGCGCAATCAAGAACAAGGAGACCATCATGAACCTCCCGGGAACACTCAAAGCCGCGTTGTTCGGCGCAGCGCTTGCCACCCTTGCCGGTCCGGCCCTCGCCGACCAGCTCGCCGACATCAAGTCGGCCGGCAAGATCATCACTGCCACCGACATGCACTATGCGCCCTTCGACATGCTGACCAACGGCGAATACGAAGGCATGACGAAGGACCTGTTCGACGGCGTTTCCAAGGAAATCGGTGCCGAGCCGGTTTACCAGGACATTCCGTGGACGGCCGAGCTGCCGGGTCTCGAAGTCAAGAAGTTCGACATCGTCATCGCGCCCGTCACGATCACGCCAGAGCGTCTCGAGCGCTACGCCTTCAGCCTGCCGATCGCCGATGCCACCGTCGCGCTCGTGCGCGCAGCCGGCAATGACGAGCTGAAGCAGCCCGAAGACATCAAGGGCAAGACGGTCGGCGTCCAGCAGGGCACCGCGCAGTTCCGCCAGCTTCAGGCGTTCGGCGAAAAGATCGGCGGCATCACCGTCAAGGAATATGGCACCACCGACGAAGCCTATGCCGATCTGGCAGCCGGCCGTTTGGATGCCGTTGCCGGCTCCATGCCGAACCTCACTTATCTCGTGAAGAACCGTGGCGAGACCTTCGCCTTGTTCGACAAGCCGACCTTCGGCGATCCGACCTATTTCGCCTGGGTGATGCGCAAGGATGCTGAAAGCGAAAGCTTCACCAAGGCCGTCAACGACGCCCTTCTGAAGATGACCGACGATGGCCGCATCAAGACCATCCAGGAAAAGTGGCTGGGCACCTACACCGAATTGCCGCGCGAAGTGCCAGCCAAGTAAAAACACAGATGCAGGCGGGTCACGCGATCCGCCTGTGTTGCGTTCGGACCACCCATGTTTTCGGTTGCAACCTTCCTGAGCAGCTTCGAACCCTTGTTCTGGGCTGCGCGCTACACGCTGTTGATTTCCGTGCTGGGTATCGCGCTCGGTCTGGTGATTGCCGCTCTGATCTGCGCCGCCTCGCTTTCGCGCATCGCGCCCTTGCGCTGGTTCGCCGCTCTTTGGGTCAGCTTCCTGCGCGGCGTTCCGCTGCTCGTGCAGCTTCTGCTTTTCTATTATCTCCTGCCGGTGATCGGCATCGACGTGCCGGCTTTGGTGGCCGCAGTCGGTACCGTCGGCATCTGTGCCAGCGCCTATATCAGCGAGATCTGGCGCGGTGCCATTCAGGCTCTGCCGACCGGCCAGGTCGCCGCAGCAACCGCGATCGGCATGGCCCCGCGCGATATCTGGTCGCGCATCGTCCTGCCGCAGGCCTTTACGCTGTCGCTGCCTGCCCTCGTTAATGAGCTGATCCTGCTCGTCAAAGCCTCTTCGCTGGTGTCGGTGGTCGGCATTCTCGAACTCACCCGCGCCTCTCAGGCGCAGGCCGCCACCACCTTCCGTCCGCTCGAAGTCTATCTCGCGGCCGCCTGCATTTATCTCCTCATCAATCTCTGTCTCGCGGCACTCGGGCGTTATCTCGAGCACAGGATGGCCGTCTGATGGAGTGGAGCATCCTGCAGCAATACGGACCGCTGCTTCTCAGCGGTTTCGCCACCACGATCCTGTGCTGGGCACTCGGCACGATCTTCAGCATGATCCTCGGCCTCCTGATCGCGCTGGTTCAGCGCTACGCGCCGCGTCCGGTCGGCTGGGTGATCCAGGCCTATATCGAGATCATCCGCGGCACGCCCTTTCTCGTGCAGCTCTTCGTGCTGTATTACGGCGGCCCGCTGATCGGCTTGCGGCTCGACGCCCTGCCTGCCGGCCTTCTCGGTCTCACCATCTATGGCAGCCCCTATTTCGCGGAAATCTTCCGCTCGGCCTTCAATGCCGTGCCGCTCGGCCAGATCGAGGCTGCGCGCGCCATCGGCATGTCTGAGCCATCGATCATCCGGCGCATCCTCCTGCCGCTCGGCCTCGTGTCCGCCCTGCCCGCTCTGGTGAACTTCTCGATCATCCTGACCAAGGAAACCGTGATCCTGTCGATCATCACGGTGCCGGAACTCACCTACCAGACGCAGCGCATGTCCACGGAAACCTTCCGCTACATCGAAGCCAATCTGGCGCTGGCGCTGTTCTTCTGGGCCTTGGTGGAAACGATTTCACGCGTCGGCCGCAGGCTCGAAAAACGCGTCACACGCCATCTGACTGAAAGGACGTAAGATGCCCGGCGCATCATCCGTCGAGATCCGCAAGGTCAACAAGCATCATGGGCAGTTTCATGCCCTGAAGGATGTCGACCTCGACATTCTGCCCGGCAAGGTCACCTGCCTGATCGGCCCGTCCGGCTCCGGCAAGTCCACCCTTCTGCGCTGCATCAACTTCCTCGATGAATATGAATCGGGCGAGATCCGCATCGACGGCCAGCTGATCGGCTATGAAAGCCCCGGCGGCCGAAAGATGCCGGCCCGCAAGCTGCGCGAAATGCGCCGCTCGATCGGCATGGTGTTCCAGCAGTTCAACCTGTGGCCCCACATGACGGCACTCGGCAACGTTGCTGAAGGCCTCATGCGCGTACGCGGTTTGCCGAAAGCGGAAGCCGAACGCCGCGCGAAGAACGCGCTCGAAAAGGTCGGCCTCGCCGACAAGATGGCGAACCATCCGTCGCGCCTGTCCGGCGGCCAGCAGCAGCGCGTGGCGATTGCCCGTGCACTTGCCATGGAGCCGCGCCTGATGCTGTTCGACGAGCCGACTTCGGCGCTTGATCCCGAACTCGTCGGCGAAGTTCTCAACGTCATGAAGACGCTTGCGACCGAAGGCATGACCATGATCGTCGTGACCCACGAAATGGGCTTCGCCGCCCACGTTGCCGATCAGGTGGCCTTCATGGAACAAGGCGAACTCGTCAGCGTGGATGTGCCGGACAAGATCCTGCACCAGCCCAAAGATCCCCGCATCAAGGCCTTCCTGCGCACCTATCACGAGCGCAACAGCTTCTAGCGGCGAGCTTCCTGCGGGCACCGCTCCAAGGCTTTGGCCACGTACAACCGGATGGCTCGACCCAGCCAAAGCGCGATCGCGTCGCGCTGGGCTGTCCTGCCCAGAAGCGCCATCTCGCAAGTCTTCAAGGCAGCAGGCAAAGCCCGGGCGTCAGGAGGATGCAGCTATGGTTGGATCGCTTGATCGCCCTGTGCATTGCTCCCGACACACCCCAAGGAGCACATCATGGCGCTGTCCAACAAAGCCCTCTCCATCCTGACCTTTGCCGCCTATCACCAGCTGTCCAGCGGCATGATCGTTCGCGATGTCGTGCTGGAAGACGGCTCCGGCCATAAGGCCGAACCGGAAGGCGTCACCGAACTCACCGAAGCCGGCATGCTCGATGTCGATGGTCCGCGCGGCGTTCTGACGGATGAAGGCGAAAAGCTACTGGAAAAGGTTGTCAACGCCATCAAGGGCGTCGCCTGAGTTTCCTCAGCGCGCTTGGCGTTCCTGTTCGGCCAACCAGACGCTCCAGGCGTCCTGAACCTTGGTGCCGAGCATTGGCGTCAACCCGCGCGCCTTGAAGCGCGATCGACTGCCTTTGACCGCCGATGCGCTATGATGGATCTCTTGCGCCAGTCGGTTGAGGTAAGGTCGCCCGACCTTGTCGAACGATCGGCACTCTTCCTCGTTCAGAGCCATGAGAAAGAAGTAGTCCACGGCGCTGTGGCTGCAAAACACGTTAAGATAAAGAACGGCTTCGTCTCGCAGCAGGAGCCAGAGATAAGGCTCTTCGTCGATAACAACCATCATTCTCGCCCGCCGAAAAAAAGCAGCCCGACCGGAGATCTCCGCGTCGGGCTGGCTTGTTTAGTTGCTGTCGCTTGTCGCGGCAGCGGTGTCGCTTTGAGCATCGTCCGTAGACTTCTCGCGAGCATTGGCCTTTGCAGCCAGCTTTTCCGCTTTCTTTGCAGCCTTCTGCATTTCGCGCTGCCGCTTTTCGAAGTCGTAATTAGGTGTCTTGGCCATGCGCTCTCCCCTTCTTCAGTCGTCTTGTGGTTCCGTCGAGTTCTGGTTCAGGCGCCGCGCGCTTCCATATAGGTATCGAGCTTGCGACGGGACGGTCCGTAGCGCTTGATGATGGTCTTGGCTTCGCTGATCGGAACGCCGAACTTTGCAGCGAAAGCTGCGGCTTCATACGTGTCGGCACTTCCAGCTTTGGGATCGACCTTGCCTGCTGATTTCGTTGTCATCGTGTGCCTCCTGGCATCGAGCGGCGCGATTGATCTTGACCTGTCGAGCCTGAAAAAAGCTCGAAACAAGGCCGCATTCGCCGCTTCATGGGTGTTTAGATAGGTAACCTATCACATTTTTGCACGGCAAAGGCCAAACATTCCGGCAGCCGACCAACAATCGGTGCTGAGGCTCCGCCGAGCCGTACCGTCAAACTTTGGTCGAGCGCGTCGATGAGCACCTCGTTTGGCAACAAGGCGCCGCCAAAATTTTTAGCCGTGCAGAATTTCTATCCACGCCCAGATAGGACGTGGTCTACGCTCATGTGCCGCCCTCGGCGCAGTCTGAGCAACAACCAACCGACCCAGATGGCCGCTAGCTCCGGGACGACGGCCGAGGGCCCATCATGCCCGGTTTTTCTGTTTGCCATATGCGCAAATGAGGCACTTTCGGGCCAGCCAAACGCGCATTCTGCGCTACCATTCAACCAAATGGCGCTCTGATGCACCCGTAAAAAAGGGTAGTCGCGCCCGTTTTCAGGCGCGACCAACGACGCTCAGAAGAACGCCTGAAGTCCGGTTTGTGCCCGTCCAAGGATCAGCGCATGAACGTCATGCGTGCCCTCATAGGTGTTCACCGTTTCCAGGTTCTGCGAATGGCGCATAATGTGGTAGCCGCTCTGAATGCCGTTGCCGCCATGCATGTCACGCGACTGTCGGGCAATATCCAGCGCCTTGCCGCAGTTGTTGCGCTTGACGAGAGAGATCATCTCAGGCGCCATCTTGCCCTCGTCCAGCAACCGGCCGACCCGCAGAGAACCTTGTAATCCCAACGCAATTTCCGTCTGCATGTCGGCGAGCTTCTTCTGGAAGAGCTGCGTCTGCGCCAGCGGCTTGTTGAACTGCTTGCGGTCGAGACCATACTGCCGCGCCCGATGCCAGCAATCTTCCGCCGCACCCATCGAGCCCCACGAAATGCCGTAGCGCGCCCGATTGAGGCAGCCGAACGGACCCTTCAACCCGGACACATTCGGCAGCAGCGCATCTTCGCCGACCTCAACGCCCTGCATCACGATCTCGCCCGTAACCGACGCCCGCAACGAAAGCTTGCCATCGATCTTCGGCGCCGAAAGCCCCTTCATTCCCTTCTCCAGCACGAAACCGCGGATCGCATCATCATGCGCCGCCGACTTCGCCCAGACCACGAAAACGTCGGCGATCGGCGAGTTGGAGATCCACATCTTGGAGCCCGAAATACGATACCCGCCGTCGATCTTCTCCGCCCGCGTCTTCATGCCAGCCGGATCGGAGCCTGCATCCGGTTCGGTCAGGCCAAAGCAGCCGATCCATTCGCCGGAAGCAAGCTTCGGCAGGTATTTCTGGCGCTGTTCATCCGAACCATACGCATGGATCGGATACATCACGAGCGAAGACTGCACGCTCATCATCGAACGATAACCGGAGTCGACGCGCTCGACTTCCCGCGCAACCAGGCCGTAGGACACATAGCCTGCACCCACGCCGCCAAATTCTTCCGGGATCGTCACGCCGAGCAGGCCGGCTTCGCCCATCTCGCGGAAGATCTCGGGATCGGTCGTTTCATCGAGATAAGCGCGCTCGATCCGCGGCATGAGCTTGTCGGCGGCAAAAGCGGCTGCCGTGTCGCGGATCATCCGCTCTTCTTCCGTCAGCTGGTCCTCGAGGAGGAATGGGTCCGACCAGTTGAATGCGGCCGTCTTGGCTGAGGTGTTCGACATAAACTGCTCCCATTGAAGGCAGCACCCTGCCACCAATGCGGCCGGTGCGATTTCAGATCATTCGCTAATGCTTTCCAACCTAGGGGCAAAGCGCTATTTTTCCATGACTTCATGCATTGAATGAATGAATCATGCGCGCACGCCGCTTTATCCCCTCGCTCAGCCAGCTCCTCGCCTTTGAAGCGGTGGTGCAGCATCAATCCGTGACGATTGCGGCCAAGGAAATGAACCTCACGCAAAGCACCGTTACGCGTCTTTTACAGAATCTCGAAGGCCAGATCGGCCAGCCATTGTTTGTTCGCGAGCGCAAAAGGCTCGTCCCGACCGATGCCGCGAAAGCCTATTGCGCCGACGTGTCTGCGGCACTGAACATGATCCAACGCGCCAGCATGGGGCTGATGACCAATCCCGACGGCGGCTCCCTATCCCTCGCTGTCCTGCCGACCTTCGGCACGCGCTGGCTGGCACCGCGTCTGGCGCCGTTCCTGCAGGCCAATCCCGGTATCACCGTCAATCTGGCAACACGCGTTCAGCGCTTCAGCTTTGACAACGAAAGCTTCGATGCCGTGATCTTCTTTGGGCAAGCCAATTGGCTGCGCGCCAACCACATGAAGCTTTTCGACGAGCATCTGACGGCCTGTGCCTCGCCCGACTTCCTGCGGCGCCATCCAATCTCGACCCCAGCCGAGCTTGCGAACCTGCCACTGCTCCAGCTTGAAACTCGGCCCACCGCCTGGAGCGCCTGGTTCGAGGGCCAGGGCGCCACCCCGCCGGCGAAAGCCGGCATGCTGATGGATCAGTTCTCGATGATGATCCAGGCCGCTATTTCCAGCCTCGGCATCGCGCTTCTGCCGGATTATCTCGCCTGGGCCGAAATCAAGGAAGGCCGCCTTCTTCCTGTCCTGCGCCCAAGCGTGTCGGGTGCTGGAAGCTATTGGCTGGCGTGGCCAGAAGCAAAGGATCGCTACGGCCCCTTGCGCGCTTTCAGAAACTGGATGGCGGAAAGCGAAGTACCGCCAGCACCCGCCACAAGCTAGTAACCCGATCGCTTCAACAACCGCGCAAATACGTCACCCCGGGCTGCGAGGCGAAATCTGCTATGAGGCGGGTTCACACTGATTCCTTTTGCAGAGCGCTTTGACCAACGATCCCCTCCACATCCTGAAAACCGTCTACGGCTATGACGCATTCCGCGGCCTTCAGGGTGAAATCGTCCAGCATGTCATTGAAGGCAACAACGCCTTCGTTCTGATGCCGACCGGCGGCGGCAAGTCGCTGTGCTACCAGATCCCTGCCCTGGCGCGACCGGGCATGGGATTGGTCATCTCGCCGTTGATTGCCTTGATGGCAGACCAGGTTTCGGCCTTGCGCCAAGCCGGCGTCAAAGCCGCTGCCCTCAACTCCGATCTGGCCGGCGAAGACCGCTATGCTCTTTGGCGTGACATACAAGACGGCAAGCTGGACCTGCTCTATATCGCGCCCGAAACCCTGCTGCGCGGCGACCTTCTCGAGCGGTTGACCCGTATTCCGCTGTCGCTGATCGCCATCGACGAAGCCCATTGCCTGTCGCAATGGGGTCACGACTTCCGCCCATCCTATCGCCAGCTCGATGCGCTGGTCACCATGTTCCCCGACACGCCGCGCATGGCGCTTACGGCCACCGCCGACGAGCCAACCCGCGCAGAAATCCTGTCACATCTGCAGATCGATGACGAAGACGCCTTTATTGCCGGCTTCGATCGTCCCAACATCCGCTATGCCATTCAGGAGAAGGACAATCCGCGCGCGCAGCTGAAGCGGTTCCTGAAGGGACACGAAGGCGAAAGCGGCATCGTTTATTGTTTATCGAAGCGCAAAACGGAGGAAACCGCCGCCTGGCTGCGCGAGCAGGGCTACGATGCACTCGCCTATCACGGCGGCATGGACAAGGCTGATCGCGAAGCCAACCAGGCCCGTTTCCAGCATGGCGAAGCCATCATCATGGTGGCGACCATCGCCTTCGGTATGGGCATCGACAAGCCCGATGTCCGCTTCGTCGCCCATATCGACCTGCCCGGAAGCATCGAAGCCTACTACCAGGAAACCGGTCGCGCCGGCCGCGACGGCCTGCCCTCCGACACGATGATGCTTTACGGCTATGAAGACATCGCGCTGCGCAGCCGCTTCATCGAAGAATCCGGCGCACCCGACCAACGCAAGCATATGGAACGACAGAAGCTCGATGCACTGCTCGGCCTTGCGGAAACCGCGGGATGCCGCCGGCAGGTGCTGCTGTCCTACTTCGGCGATCACTGCGAGCCCTGCGGCAACTGCGATACCTGCGCGGAACCACCACAGCTTTTCGACGGCACGATCGCCGCGCAGAAAGCCCTGTCCTGCATCCATCGTACCGGCGCGCGTTTCGGCCAAGCCTATATCGTGGATGTGCTGCTCGGCGTCGAAAGCGACCGCGTCGCGCAGTTCGGCCACGACCAGATTTCCACCTGGGGCATCGGCAAGGAATATGACAACCGCACCTGGCGCGCGATCCTGCGCCAACTGATTGCACTGCGCTTCATTGATGTCGATTTGACCGGCCATGGCAGCCTTTCGATCGCGGAAGGTGGTCGTCAGTTCCTGCGCGACAAGCCTACGCTCATGCTGCGCGTGCCCTCCGCACCGCGTCCCGCTGGTGGTCGCGACAAGATGTCGGGCAAAGCTGCCTCAGCAACAGTTCCGGAAGAACATCGAGGCCTGTTCCAGGCTCTGCGCGAAAAGCGCTCCGAGATCGCCCGCACGCAGAACCTGCCGCCTTACGTGATCTTCCACGACAAGACGCTGATCGAACTGGCCGCTGCCCGGCCCTCCTCGCGGGCGGAGATGGCGCGGGTTCCAGGTGTCGGCGAGGCCAAGCTTGATCGCTACGGCCCGGCCTTCCTGTCGGTGATTGCCGAACAAGCCGACTTGTGAAGGCTTAGCCGCGACCGCGATAGGGCGGGACGCCCTGCTCCGGGATCCAGACACCGTCGGGTGCCACACCGCTTTGCCAGAACACGTCGATGGGAATACCGCCGCGCGGATACCAATATCCGCCGATCCGCAGCCAGCGCGGCTGCAAGAAGTCCACCAACCGGCGCGCGATCGACACGGTGCAATCCTCGTGGAAAGCGCCGTGATTGCGGAAGGAGCCGAGATAAAGCTTGAGCGACTTCGATTCCACCAGCCAGTCGCCGGGAACATAGTCGATCATCAGATGCGCGAAGTCAGGCTGGCCGGTCATTGGGCACAGCGAGGTGAATTCCGGCGCAGTGAAGCGCACGACATATGACACATCGGCCTGCGGATTGGCGACGCGCTCGAGTTCAGCCTCGTCGGGGCTTTGCGGCAGAGTGGTCGCACTGCCCAATTGCTTGAGATTGTCGTAGATCGTTTCGGTCATTTAATTCGTTTCTTGAGGCGTGTGGAACGCAAAGCGGCGCTTTTACGCCGCCAAACAGCTGGCGCAAGTGCCGCGCATCTCGATCGTGGTCTTCGACAGCCGAAAAGCATGCTCCTTCGACCAGCCCTTGAGCCGTTCTTCGACAACCGCATCGCAGAACTCGTCCACGCGTCCGCAGGTGTCACAGATACCGAAGGCAATCACGCCATGCTTGTGGTCATGTCCATGCGTGCAGGCAACAAAGGAGTTGATGCTTTCCAACCGATGCACCAGCCCGAACTCCATCAGCTTGTCCAGCGCGCGATAAACCTGCAGCGGTGCGCGAAAACCTTTGTCGCGCAGCTGGTCGAGCAGCGAATAGGCGCTGAGCGGACCTTCGGTATGCGAAAGCACGTCCAGCACGAGCGACTGGTTCTTCGTCAGTTCCTGTGCGTGAACCATTCTCTCATCATTCCCATTTGACAGCACGTCGATCACCAATGTAATAACATCACATTACCCTAATCTCAAGGGCAGCGATCGTTTCGACGCTAACGATCAATTAAGACGCAAGGTAATCCCTGTTCGATGGCCGAAGCCTGTATCACATTTAGCGATCTGACGCTCGGCTACAACAACCACCCTGCCGTTCATCACCTGACGGGTACCGTGGCCAAAGGATCGCTGACGGCCATCGTCGGCGCCAACGGGTCGGGCAAGTCGACGCTGATGAAGGGAATTGTCGGTGTTTTGAAGCCGATTGCCGGCCATGTTTCGGTGAAAAGCGGCAATCGGATCGCCTATTTGCCCCAGCAATCGGAGCTTGATCGGTCATTTCCGGCGCGCGTCGTTGATCTCGTTTCCCTCGGCCTGTGGCCGCAGCGCGGCCTGCTTGGCCGCCACCGCAAGGAAGACGGTGAAGCCGTGTCGCGCGCTTTGGTCGCGGTTGGCCTTGAGGGTTTCGAGAAGCGGCCGCTGGATACCCTGTCCGGCGGGCAGCTTCAGCGCGCTCTGTTTGCCCGCGTTCTGGTGCAAGACGCCGACCTGATCCTGCTCGACGAACCCTTCAATGCCATCGACATGAAGACGCTGAGCGACCTGATTGCGCTGATCAAGCGTTGGCATCAGGAAAGCCGCACGATCCTTGTTGTTGCGCATGACTTCGATCTCGTTCGCGAGCATTTTCCCGAAGCCCTGCTTCTCGCTCGCCAGCCGATTGCCTGGGGCGATGCGCGCAAGACGCTGGCACCTGAAAACCTGCTGCGCGCCCGCCAGTTCCACGAAGCCTGGGACGAAAGCGCTCCCTGGTGCGGCCCGGACGCTACACACGATCACGCTGGTGGCGAGCATCACCATCACCATGATGAACATCATGCGTCCAACGCAATCCGCCAGGGAGCCGCGTGATGGAGGCTGTGTATCAGTGGCTGCTCGCGCCTTTCCTTGACTTCGCCTTCATGCAGCGCGCCCTTTCCGGCTCCCTGCTTCTATCTCTGGCCTCGTGCCCCGTCGGCGTTTTCCTGATGCTGCGGCGCATGAGCCTGACCGGCGATGCTATGGCGCATGGCATTCTGCCGGGTGCCGCTGCCGGCTTCCTCTTGTTCGGCCTGCAGATCGTTCCGATGACGATCGGTGGCCTGATCGCCGGCATGGTTGTTGCGCTCGGCTCGGGTGCGGTGGCGCGCTTCACCGTGCAGAAGGAAGACGCCTCGATGGCCGCCTTCTATCTGATATCGCTGGCCGTCGGCGTTCTCATCGTATCGCTGCGCGGGTCCAGTGTGGATCTCATGCATGTGCTGTTCGGCACGGTTCTGGCGCTCAATGATGCGGCCTTGACCCTGATCGGCCTGATTACCGTGGTGACACTGATCTCTCTCGCCATCTTCTGGCGCGCGCTGGTGGCCGAGTGCATGGATCCGCTCTTCCTGCGCTCGGTCTCGAAGCTCGGCACACCTGTGCACTTCATCTTCCTGGCGCTGGTCGTTCTCAATCTCGTTGGTGGGTTTCAGGCGCTGGGCACGCTTCTGTCCGTCGGCCTCATGATGCTGCCCGCTGCAGCCGCGCGGTTCTGGACGGTCCGGGTCGAACCCATGTGCCTGCTCGCAACCGTGATTGGCATGGCCTCCTGCGTTTCCGGGCTCCTGCTGTCCTACCACTTCTCGCTGCCTTCCGGCCCCGCGATCATCCTTTCGGCCGGCGTAGTTTATATCGCCTCGATCCTCGTCGGATCGCGCGGCGTACTCGGCACTCGGAACCGACCGAGCCGCCACCGCACGGCCTGAACCTATCCCCTCGAACGAAGGAGTACCCCCATGCTCAATCTCATGCGTCTCGCCAGCTTTGTGAGTGTTATAACATTAATGCCCGCCACCATGGCACCGGCCTCCGCCGAGAACCTCAAGGTCGTTGCCAGCTTCTCCATCATCGCCGATCTCGCCAAGAATGTCGGTGGCGACCGTATCGACATCACGACGCTGGTTGGTCCGGACGGCGATGCCCATGTCTACGAGCCCAAACCGGCCGACGCTGCAGCCGTTGCTGACGCCGACGTCGTTCTCGTTAACGGTCTTCAGCTGGAAGGCTTCCTGCAGCGCCTTATTGAGGCGAGCGGCACAAAAGCGCCTGTTGTCGAACTAACCAAGGGCGGCGAGATCCTGAAGAACGAAGAAGAGCATCATCATCACGATGCCGACGAAGAAAAGGAAGAGGCCGAAGGCAAAGGTCATGATCATGCCGCGGACGGGACCGATCATGGACATGACCACGGCCATGCCGGACATCACCACCACGGTGAGTTCGATCCGCATGCCTGGCAGTCTGTTGGCAATGCCGAAACCTACGTAAAGAACATTGCGGACGCGCTCTGCGCTGCCGACAAGGACGGCTGCGACACTTACAAGTCCAATGCTGAAGCTTATGAGGCGAAGCTCCAGGCATTGGATAAGGAAGTCAGGGAGAGCATCGCATCGATCCCGCAGGACAAGCGCACCATCATCACCTCGCATGACGCGTTCGGCTACTTCGAGCACGAATATGGCCTGACCTTCCTGGCACCGGAAGGCGTATCCACGGAAGCGGAAGCGTCCGCGGCCGATGTCGCAGCGCTGATCAACCAGGTCCGCGAAGACAAGGCGTCGGCAATCTTCGTGGAGAACATCACGAACCCGCGCTTGATCGAGCAGATCGCATCCGAAACCGGCATCAAGGTCGGCGGCACGCTGTATTCCGATGCTCTGTCCGACGCATCCGGCCCGGCTTCCACATATATCGACATGATGAAGCACAACGCCGAAACGATCAAAGCGGCCATCTCCGGCAGCTGATCGCGCAAGCCAGCTGTCTCAGGCTTGGCTGAACGAACATGATGACAGGTCGATCTGACCTCAACGAAAATCCGGCTCGCCAAACAGGCGGGCCGGAATTCGTTTTTACCTGCCCGACTCGCAAGATCGAAGCGGCTTCCAGAGGCGTTCATTGTGTCGGCCAGCTCGCTGAACGGAGCTGCCGAAGGTTGGTCTGTTCCAAACACTGCGAAAGGAACTATCTTCCTCCCTGCGAGCTGGGACATGTTGTCCATGCGCGCGACGGTCACAGAGGCGTGATGAACAAACACGTCTAGAGATCCGTGGAGGAGATGCATCATGGCCGAAACATTTAGTCCGACGACCAATCCCGCGCTGACAGGGATAAAGGGCCGCTGCCCACAGTGCCAGGAAGGCCACCTGTTCCGCGGTTTCCTGAAGCTTGCACCGCGGTGCGAGATTTGCGGACTGGATTACAGCTTCGCCGATCCGGCCGATGGTCCAGCCTTCTTCTCGATGAGCATCATATCCGTGCCGGCATTGGCATTCGCGCTCTGGTTTCAGCTGGCCTTTGAGCCGCCATGGTGGGCACACCTGCTCGTCACCTTGCCGCTAACGATCATCGGCTGCCTGGTGCTGTTACGGCCGCTGAAAGGCTGGCTTGTGTGTTCGCAATATTTCCACAAGGCCGAACCAGGTTCCATCGACCGGCAATGGCATGCTGACGCCGTGTCTCGGCGAGACGAAGAGAACAAGGATCAGACGGATCTTTAAGGACGCGTGCAAGTAGCGCTGACTGCTTCGTTGGTAAGCCCGCAACAAAAAAGCCAGGCAAAGCCTGGCTTAAATCGTCTCTAGCAATACGGGTGGCGCACGCGGTCGACCTGGATCGTGATGCCGGGCAAGAACCACGGCATCAGTGCCTTTAACCGGGAGAAACTGGGCAGCGGCGAACGCCGTAGCAATTGTCCAGTCCCGGCCATCCCCTGCATCCAACGCCGATGACGCCAAATGGCATCCTGCCGTGCAGCATGCCGTCACCTTGGCATGGTCACCGCCAGTGCTGGTCGGGTTCGAACCTGGCCCTGTCGCGCACAGCGGATTGCCGAACATATCGAGCTGCGGCCCGAGCGGCATCGCTGTCGCCGTCCACACGGAGACGCCCCATTGCAGAAGAAATACAAGGGCGACCAGAAGCGCGCCCCAGCGCTTTGAACCCATCGATTTGCAAGCCCCGTTCTTTAGCGCGGTCTAACACGCGGGGCATGTTTCATGAAGAAGCTTGGCTGCGACAAATCGAAACCTGAAGGAATTGACCTGTCTTCAGCGGGATCGCTGCCGTGTTATCAATGGGTTCGCTGCAGGAAAGAATTGCGTCGCATGGCTGATGTTAAACGCATGCGCCAGCCGGACATCGAACCGGGCTGGCGCAAATAGCAAAAAAAGCGCCCTCCCGAGGAAGGACGCCACTATTAATCAGATCAGAGCTTGACGCTCTTTTCGCGTGCCCACAGACGCAGCTTTCGGCAGGACGTGATGAAGGTGTCGATCGACTTGGCGTCGGCCAGTGAGATCATGCCCTCATCGACGTCCATCTCCACGCTTGCTTTCGCAAGAAGCGGAGCGGCTTCCGGCGTGAAGGCAATGAACTTGCAGTGGGCAAAGGCGTCGGCAACGAAGTCGCGCGCCGCCGCCTCGCCCGCCAGCAATTCGGCACCTTCTGCCGAAAGCACCAGAGCCACCGCGTCGAACAGCACCGACGGGCCACCGTCGATCATGTGCTTGCCGGCAATCATCGTGCCATCATCCGCTTCAGCACCGGAGACCTTCGGCGCGATGATCTCCATCATCGCACCTTCCTTCTCGATGGCATCCTGCAGCTTCTTCAACAGCTTGGCGTCCGCGCCATTGCTGACGAGAACACCGACCTTGCGCCCCTTGAAGCTGTCCGGTCCACGTTCGATGATGCTGAGCGCCGGCGAAGCGGCCAGATCATCGCGAACCGGAACGGCCGAGTCCGCCGGCTTCGGCATGTCCTTGACGCCGAGCTTGTCGGCCACGGCTGTTGCAAGCGCTTCGTCGATGTTGAGAAGATGCGACAGCATCCGCTCGCGGATTGCCGGCGTTTCAACCTTGCTGAGCTCGAAGGTCAATGCCATGGCGATGTGGCGCTGTTCCGTCACGGTCTGGCTGTTGAAGAACTGCCTTGCCTGGCTGTAGTGATCGGCGAAGCTCTCGGCGCGCAAGCGAACCTTATGCCCTTCCATCGGCTCGGCATAGCTGCGGAAGCCGCGCTGCGGGCTCTCGCGTGGACCGGCGCCCCAAGAGTTCGGCTGATAGTTTGCGCGCCCCGTCGGATTGCGCATCGCCATATGGCCGTCTTGCTGGAAGTGGTTGAACGGGCATTTCGGCGCGTTGATCGGCAGATGCGTGAAGTTGGTGCTGCCCAAACGCTTCAACTGCGTGTCGAGGTAGGAGAAGTTGCGGCCCTGCAACAGCGGATCGTTCGTGAAGTCGATGCCATCCGGCACGTTCTGCGTCATGAACGCGACCTGCTCGGTCTCGGCAAAGAAGTTGTCCGGCATACGATCGAGCACCAGACGACCCACCGGGATCGGCTTCAGGATTTCTTCCGGAATGATCTTGGTGGCATCCAGAATGTCGAAATCGAAGTTGTCGGCGAACTCCTGATCGAACAGCTGCACGCACAGCTCCCATTCGGGGAAATTCCCTGACTGGATCGCATCCCACAGATCGCGACGGTGGAAGTCGGGATCCGCACCGTTGATCTTGAGTGCTTCGTTCCAGACAACCGACTGAAGGCCGAGCTTCGGCTTCCAGTGGAACTTGACGAAGGTGGACTCGTCCTTGTCGTTCAAGAAGCGGAAGGTATGAACGCCGAAACCTTCCATGAAGCGCAGCGAGCGCGGGATCGTACGATCCGACATGATCCACATGATCATGTTCATGGACTCAGGCGTCAGGCTGATGAAGTCCCAGAAGTTGTCATGCGCAGTCTGCGCTTGCGGGAAATCGCGGTCAGGCTCCGGCTTGGCAGCATGGATCAGGTCGGGAAACTTGATGGCATCCTGAATGAAGAACACGGGAATGTTGTTGCCGACGAGATCCCAGTTGCCTTGTTGGGTGTAGATCTTGACGGCAAAGCCGCGCACATCGCGCGCGAGATCGGCCGAGCCTTTGGATCCGGCGACCGTCGAGAAACGCACGAAAGCCGGCGTCTTCTCGCCAGGACGCTGGAAAAGATCGGCACGGGTATATTTGGCAAGCGAGTCATAGGTTTCGAAATACCCATGAGCACCATAGCCGCGTGCATGCACCACGCGCTCGGGGATGCGCTCATGGTCGAAGTGAAACATCTTCTCGCGAAAATGAAAGTCTTCCATCAAGGCGGGACCGCGGGCACCTGCCTTGAGCGTGTTCTGGTCGTCTGACACAGGCACGCCGTTGGCTGTCGTCATGACCGGCACATCGCCTTCAGCCGTCTGATGGAGTTCGCCCCCCTGCCCGCGCTCGAGCTTGAGATCGTGGACTGTGGTGGTCTTATTCGAAGCACGGGACGAGCTCTGGGCCATGGGCATTTCCTTTGGCTTGGATAACCCTCTCCAACTGCTGAGCAGCGCTGCAAGTTCCTCTTTATTTTCATTGAAGCAAATGTGTTTCAGGGCGCTGTGAGGAAGGAACAATCCTCGGTCGCTTCAGTTCTGCAGCTTCCAACAAGGAGGGTTACACGTGGCTAAAGAGAAGACACTGGACGACCTGTTTTACGATACGCTCAAAGACATCTATTACGCAGAGCGCAAGATCCTGAAGACGCTGCCGAAAATGGCACGGGCAGCGCAGTCGGATCAGCTGAAAGCTGCAATCGAGAAGCACAAGGATCAGACCGAAGGTCAGATTGAACGCCTTCAGCAGGTCTTCGAAATCCTAGGCAAGCGCGCGCAGGGCAAGACCTGCGATGCAATCGAAGGCATCATCTCCGAAGGCGAGGAGATCATGGACGAATTCAAGGGCATGCCCGCTCTTGATGCCGGCATCATATCGTCCGCCCAGGCCGTGGAGCATTATGAGATTACCCGTTATGGTACGCTCAAGCGCTGGGCCGAAACCCTTGGCATGAAGGACGTAGCCGGTCTGATCGACCAGAACCTTCAGGAAGAAAGCCAGACCGACGAAGACCTCACGACGCTGTCCGACACCGTCAACAAAGCGGCGATGGGTTGAGAGCCTGATTTATAGGACAAGGGGCGGCGTAGGCCGCCTCTTTTTTCGTCCAGCGCCAGAGTGGCATCCCGCCAAAGTTTCCGGCCCGCCGAAGGTCAAGACTGTGTCGACAGCCCATCGCGCTGGATAAATGTCGTGGCACGAAGCGAATGCGCGTCGCGTCCTGCTGAATAGATCCGTTCAAGGATATTGAAAGCGGCAACTGCTCGGCCATGCGACAGGTTATGCAATCCAAGACCGCCGAGGCACGCCGGCCTACCATCGCGTTGATCCCACACCATCCAAGCTCCGTTGGAGTCGCGGCAGCAGGAAAATCGTGTTTCTTGTAGTTGCGCTTTAGACATCATCCACTGGCCCGAAATCACATCCAGGCAATGCGGTTCCAGATGGCTGGTTCCGGACAAGTATGGAAGATGGTTAACGCAATCCTAACGCCATCAGGCACCGCATGGTTCGGCGTCGTTGCCGGTGTCTAAGCACCACCTTTGACATCGGCTGCAAAGCGCATGTCACGCATTGGCTTCACTGCAGCCGTGGTTGCGGAATAGGTGGGATGCGCCTTGTAGGCAGCCAATGCCGCCTCGTCGTCGAACTCTGCATAAACGACGATGTCGATCTTGTTCTCGTAGAGATCGACACGCAGATTTTCAGTGATCTCGAACACACGCGAGCCTGGGATCGTTCCAAGCGGCGCCAAACCACGCTTGACTTCGGCAACACGATCCGGCCCTTCCGCCGTGAAGAAGACGATGTGGCGTATCAATTCTCAAAACCCCTCGGGATGGATGCCGCGCTTATCCCTGCTTCCGCGCAGTTGAGCAAGCGCCGATCCACTTATCTCCGGTCAATCACCCAAGCCTGCTCGCCGCCAGAACCTCCGCAAGCGGCTGATGCGGTTGGCGGCGACCATTGCTGATCTCCAGCGAAAGCAGACCGCTTGGACAGTTGCGGCCATCATCCCAACCGACATGGTTCACCACGGGATAAAGACAGATGCCTTCCACCGGCACGCCGGCTTCACGCGCTTTCTCCGTTTCATGCAGGATCATGCGCATCCACGACGCGCGGCGATCGCCTTCCGTGCCGGTCTCGGCAACGAGGATCGGCCGGCCATAGCGGGCATAAACCTCCGTCAGCACGCGGCGAAAGCGTTTGTAGCGTGGGTCGGGCTCATCGATGGGGCCGACGGCATGCACCCACTGATTGTCGAAATAATAGTTCACGCCGACGATATCGAGGAAGCGCTCTTCCCCGCCGAGCTGCGGCCAAGAACGGCCGGCGATCATGTCCCAAGACTGGTACTGAGATTGGTGCCAGCCCTGGGCATCGCGTCGGTCATGTGCAGAGCCACTTTGCGGCAAAACATTGATGGCAGGGTCGCAATGCACGAAGCGCGCACGCGGATCGACTTGAAGAACTTCGCGCATGGCAGCGACCGACGCCCGCACCATCTGCGCCTTGAGTTCAAAGCCGCGCCCGCGTGCAAACGGGTTGAGATAAGCGACATCACCACCACCCCAGGAGAAGAAGGATGGCTCATTCACCGGGCAATAGAGCGGCACGTCACCGGTCTCGTTTTTCACCACCTGCGCAGCCGCGCGCGCAAAGCGGGCGAAGCGGTCAACGAAAGCAGGCGTCCAGATATCCAGATCATCCGGCCAGCCATAATGCAGCAGATCCCAGATCACCTGCGTGCCGGTATCGCGCGCAGCCCGCAGCATCGGCAGAAAGCTCGACCAGTCGTAATGGCCGGGGCTGGTTTCGATCAGATGCCAGCGCAGACCGTCCCGAACCGTGCGGATGCGATGCTCGGCGAGCTGGCGATAATCACCTTCGACATTGGCCGCATGGCCGGTCATGGCTGTCAGATCAAGCCGCGTCCGCTCATGGTCGCCGCGCCGGTGCGTCGAACATTCGAAGCCACCTTGCAGGAAGGAGCGGAAAATGGCCGGTTTCGGTGCCGGCACTCGTTCCGCCAATACCGCTTCAAACAATGCCTGCCACTGCGGGATCACGGCATCCGTGCTATAGGTTGCGTGCACCTTCTGCTGCAGCGCCGAGCCCAGTTCGCGACGCAAAATCGGGTTATCGAGCAGCCGCCGCATGGCAGCGGCTACTTCGGCAGGGTTCTCATGCCCGACAAAGAGGCCGGACACGCCATCCTCGATCTGCTGCATCGAACCATTGTCCGCAGTTGCAATAACCGGCAGGCCGGCAGCACCGGCTTCGGCGATCACATGCGGCATCCCCTCGCCGCGCGACAGCCAGGTGAAGATATCCAGCGAAGCAAGGACGGCCGGAATGTCTGCACGGTCGCCCAGAAAATGAAGGATGCCTGTGAGGCCAAGCCGCTTCGCGCGCGCTTTCAACGCGTCCGCATAATCCGGCATGAAAGCATCCGGCCCACCCACCACGACAAAGCGCGCGTTCGGGTGCGTCTTGTGGACGAGCGCTGCCGCCTCGATAAAATCCTCGACACGCTTCTTGGCGTCCAGCCGGCCGACCCAGCCGATCAAGGGCGCGTTCGCGGGCATACCGAACTGCTGATGCAACGGCGCCGGGGTCACGCCGGCGAACTCGTCGAGATCCACCATGGACGGGATTTCGAGCGCGTGATGGGGTCGCTCCGGCATTCTGGATGCAGCCGCGTCGCGGATCGACCGGCAAACGCCGACATAGCGGCTCGTCAAATGCTTCGGCCCGGCCAGCGCTTCCGACACCAGCCCGCCATGCTCGATCAAGGGCGGGCGATGATGCAGCTGCTCAAGAGCCGGATAGATGTCGGCGACGTTCTGGCTGGAAACAACGATGTCGTAGTTCGGGACCTTGTGCGCGAGATAGCTGACCGTATCCTCGAAGGAGAGGTCATACGGCACGGTATCGACATCGACGCCGAGCGCCTCAAGCTGCCGATGCGTCTGCTCTGGCATGCCCTCCTTGCGAAAGCAGGCGACGACATCGATGCGGTACCGCGAGGGGTCGAGCGTGCGGGCGAGAAGCCGGATTTCGGTTTCCTCGCCGCCGACAACCAGCCACGCAAAAACGAAGAGGATGCGGACGGGCTCGCCATCCTCTTTGACGATCATTGCGGGAACTCGAACACGATCTGCAGGAAATCGGGACGGTTCGCGACGAGATCGCCGAGGAATTGAGGCGCATCGTCGATCGGTACGACATGGGTGATCATGTGCTCGGCCATCGCCTTGCCATGCGCCTGCAACAGCTTGATCGTTTCATGGGCCAGGCGGCGACGATCCCATAGATGGCCGAGGCCGCGTGGCACGCGGTTGATCTGGGCGCAGCGCAGGTTGAGGCCGTTGTGGTGAAACTCCTCGCCCAAACGCAGACCGTTGGCGCCATCCTGGTAGAAAGCGAGATCGATCACCGTGCCCTGCGGCCGCAAAGCGCGCATGGCGAGATGCAGGCTTTCCGAACGCGCGCGGGTCTGGAACACGAAATCCGCGCCACGATCCGAGCCGCCGCCATTGTGCCAGCGCGCCTTGGCATAAGCCCACGCATCCTCCTCGGTCATGGCAATCAGGCCGAGCTTCTCGGCAATCTTGCGCCGGAACTCCGAGGGCTCTGCGACCACGACCTCCGAGGCGCCCACTTGTCTTGCAAACAGCGCCGTCATCAGGCCGACGGTGCCGCCGCCGAACACCAGAACCGGCCGACCGGCAACGCCCTGACCGAGCTGCGTGACAGTCGTGCCGAGCATCTCGGCATCGGCATGCAGGATGCCATTCGCCGCGATCGGCCCCATCTGCGCAACAAATACGCCGAGCTTGGGGTCGATCTCTTTTGGCAGGGTGAACAGCGGGTCATGAAAGGGATCAGCGGTGTGGCCCGACTTGTGGCCGAAGGTGGTGGCGACAACATCGCCATTGCTGAAGCCCGGATTGCGGCTGTCGCTGACGCGAGCTACTTCCATATAGCCGAGGAACGGCAAGGGATAGCGCGCATCCGGCTCGCCTTGGACGAACACGCCTCGTCCGCCATCCCAGCGCGACTTGAGATAGGGATTGGTGTTCTTGACGAAGGTTAGTTCGGTCCCGGCCGAAAAGCCGGTATAAAGCGCGTCGAGGCGGATATGCCCATCCGCCGGCGGACCTTCCTCATACTGGAAAAAATAAGCGCGTTCTGGAGCCTCGACGCCGAGCGAGCGAATGGTGCGGTGGTCGGACATATCAGGCTTCCTTCGTGGCGGTGAGGCTAACCGGCTTGCCGGTTTCCGCCGACTGCGCGATGGCCAGCGCCACGCGGTGGGTCTTCAGCGCTTCCTCGTAAGAACAACGTATCCGGTTCTCGCCGCCACGCACGGCATCGATGAAGTCGCGATCCTCGTGCCAAACTGGATCACCATGCGCACCGCGCACCGGACGCCCATGGCCGGTGTCGACCATGATCTCGCGATCCGAAAGCTCGATCGCCAACCCGTCTGCAAAGAGGTGCAGGCCGACGCGATGGCCCCAGCGAAGCAGGCAGGTGGAAGCAAGATTTCCGATTGTGCCGTTGGCGAAGCGCAGGCTGGCCGTGCTGGCAGTCGGTACGTCGAGATCGGGGAAGTCCGGGCGCACCTTGTGCGAAGCAAGGCCTGTCACCTCCGTGACTTCGCCGAACATAAAGCGCGTGAGATCGATGATATGCGTGGTCTGCTCCACGACCTGACCGCCCGACATATCCTTCTTCCACCACCAGGTGGGCGGCGGCGTCTGATCGAGCCAGTAGCCGGAAAACAGCTGCGCGGGATTGTCGGCAAGCAGATTGCGCGCTTCCTCGACCGTGTCGAGATAGCGCCAGTGATAGCCGACGCCGGTGATGATCCCAGCCTCCTTCACCCTCGCCGCAATGTCTTCGCCGGTCGCAAGATCAAGCGCGATCGGCTTTTCCACGAAGAAGGGCAGCTTGCGCGCAATCACATCGCGCTCAGGCTCGCCATGGGCGAACGGCGGCACGCAGATGTAAACGGCGTCCAGCTCTTCGCTGTCGAGCAGCGCGCGGTGATCGGCATAGACCTGGCCGCCATATTCGTTTGCGAGCCCTTCAGCGCGACCGAAATCCGTGTCCGCGAAGGCGGTCAGCGCGACATCTTCGAACTGTCGCAGCACGCCAAGATGGCGCATCGCAATGCCCCCAGCGCCAATGAAGCCGATACGGGTCTTTTCCATGGATTACCTATGCGACTTGGAGGGGGAGCAAGGAACGATAAACGGCAGCGGTTTCGGCAGCCATGCGGGCGGCTGTGAAGTGGTCGTGGAAGCGGACTTGCAGGTGCTCGGCCATAGCCAGACGCTTGGTGCCATCCTTCAGCGCATCGGCCAGGCAGTCAGCGAGAGACGCAGCGTTGCCCGGTTCCGCAAGCCAGGGATGATTGTCTCCCAGCGCTTCGATTGTGCCGCCAATGCGTGTTGCAACAACGGGCACGCCAGCACTCATGGCTTCCAGAACCACCAGCGGCAGGCCTTCAAACAAGGACGGCAGGATTACGAGATCGGCCGCACAAAGCAGATCAGCCACATCGCGCCGCTCGCCCAAGCAGCACACGCTTGGCCGGATGCCAAGTTCGTCTATCCTTGCTTCGATGCCGTCACGCTCCGAGCCGTCGCCCACCAGCAGCAGTTGGTATGGACCAGGCGTACGCTCCCCGAGCATCGGCAAAGCCTCGAGCAAAACCGCATGCCCCTTCTGCGGCGTGAACCGCGCGATCATCAGCATCAAGGCGGCATCCGACGCGACGCCGAGTTCCGCGCGCATCTCGTCGCGATCGCGCTGCGACACGCGTTTGTCGATGCCATTGCGCACCGAAACGATCTTGTCGTGGTTCAAACCGGCATCGCGATAACTGGCGGCAGCGGCGTCGGACACGGTGATCACGCGATCCACCAGCTCGATGGCCTGCGCGTGACCGCGGCGCTGGTCTTCATCCGTCAGAACAAAGGGAAGATGTTCGGTGCGCACCACCGGCAAGGCCAGGTTGCGGGCAGCGCGGCCAAGGTCGTGTCCCTCCCAGGCAATGCCGGCATGGACATGCACCAGCGACAAACCTGCATCCCGCAGCCAATCCGCTATACCCTCTTCCCCTTCTTCCAATCGCAACGCATGTGTCTGCAGCCCAAGCGCCTGCGCTCGCGCCAGAAAGGCCGGACCGCCGCCGCAATCGGGAAAAGCCAGAACCGGCTCGAAGCCTTCGCTCAAGGCGCAGGCCAGCGTCAGCATGTGCTCGCCGACGCCGGATGGAACCAGGCTGTCGGTCACGATACCAATGCGAGGCCGCCCTTGCGCGAAAGCAGGGGCGTTCACAGAGCGGCCTCGATTGACGCGGCTGCTCCTACCAGCTTGCGATGCGTGGCGAGCGCCTGACCCACGACCTGATCCATGTTGTAATAGCGATACGTGCCAAGCCGACCGACAAAGGTCACATCCCGCTCAGCGCGTGCCAGCGCCTCGTATTGCTTGAACAGGGCCTGATTCTCCGGCCGCGGGATCGGGTAATACGGGTCCCCTTCGGCACAGGCGAATTCAAAGCTGATGCTGGTTTTGGGGTGCACCTGGCCTGTCAGATACTTGTATTCGGTAATGCGCGTATAAGGCACGGTTTCAGCCGGGTAGTTCACCACAGCCACCGGCTGGAAGCGGCGTTGATCGAGCGTTTCGTGCTGGAAGCGCAGACTGCGATACGGCAGCGCCCCGAAGCGATGGCCGTAATAAGCGTCGATCGGACCGGTGAAGATCAGCTTCGGCGCCAGCCCCTCGGCACGCAACTCCTCGAAATCGACGCCGAGTTCCAGCGTGATGTTGGGATGATCGAGCATGGCCTCGAACATCGCGGTAAAACCATCCGCCGGCATCGCCTGATAGGTGTCGAGGAAGTAGCGGTCATCCATCGAGGTGCGGGTCGGCACGCGCGCCGTCACCGCCTTATCGAGCTCGCTGGGATCAAGACCCCATTGCTTGCGCGTGTAGCCCTGAAAGAAGGTCTCGTAGAGATCCGTGCCGACGGCCGAAACAACCACATCCCGGGAGGTGCGGATATCGGCAACCGGCTCAGCCCGGCTGGCGAGAAACGCGGCTGCCTGCCCCTCATCACGAAGATCGAGGCCGTAAAGGCCGTTCAACGTCGTGCGGTTGATCGGCATCGGCAGCAGCTTGCCGCCGACATCGGCCAGCACGCGATGCTCATACGGGCGCCACCGGGTAAAGCGCGAAAGATAGGCGAAGATCTCTTCCGAGTTGGTGTGAAAGATGTGCGGACCATAGCGATGCACGAGTACGCCATGCTCATCATAATGGTCATAGGCATTGCCGGCGACATGCGGACGCTTGTCGCAAACCAGCACGCGTTTGCCCGATCCGGCCGCCAAACGCTCCGCCAGCACCGACCCTGCAAAACCAGCGCCGACAATGAGATAGTCATAGGGCTTTGAGCGATCGGCGCGCCTTAAGCTCGGGATAGGCAGGCGGCTCGCCGTCGTGTTTCTGTTGTTGTTCGCCACCGCCTCCTCCACAAGCGCGGCCATGCGCCCATAGGTCTGGTCCCATGACATGGTGGCGAGCAAAGCGTCGGCTTCAACCAGCCAGTCGCGCCCCTCGAGGGTCAAGGCACGCTCGCACCCGGCTATGAAGTCGGCATGATTGCGCGCAATCGTGACGGCATCGATATCGCCGTAATGACGCTCGACATCACGGATCGCCGTCGACACCACCGGCTTGCCGCCGGCGAGATATTCCGGTGTCTTGGTTGGCGAAATGAAGCGGGTGGCTTCGTTGATCGCGAACGGCATCAAGGCCACATCCCAGCCGGCAATATAGGCCGGCAGTTCCGCGTAGGATCGTTGTCCGAGATAATGGATGTTCTTGGCCTGCGGCAGCTGAGCAGGATCAACCTTCACCACAGGACCAACCATCACGATCGAGCACTTCGGAAGCGCCTTGGCGAGCGCGGCGATCAGTTCGAAGTCGATGCGTTCGTCGATGACGCCGTAATAGCCCAGACGCGGTCCGCTGATGCCGGCCTGATCGGCGGGCACGGCCAGCTTGCCTTCGCGCGCCTGCGCAAAGTGCTTCGTATCGACGCTCGATGGAAACGGATGAATGTTGTCGTGCCGGTCGGCCTTCGCCTCATAGATGCTGTAGCCGCCGGTAAACACCGCATCGGCGCGCTTGATCAAAGCAGCTTCCAACGTCTTCAGGCGCGGTGGCGCGAAGCGGAAAGCGGATAGCTCATCCATACAGTCATAGATCACAGCGGACGCTTCGACATGATCGGCAAAGCCGAACATCATCGGTGTATAGAACCACACGACCGGCTGCTTGATCTGCGTCAGCGCCAGCATTTCATCCAGCAAACGCTTCAAGCCGGCTTCGCGCTCGGGCTCGCTCCACCAATGCGGCAGGCGCGGGCGAACAGCGGTCACCTGATCGTCGGGGAAGCGGTGGAATTCGAGGTAAGGCAAGGGATGGTCGCAAGGGATCCATTCCTCGAAGATGAAAACGGTACGTTCCCGGGCGAAGCGCGTCATCAGGTGCTGCGGCCGTTGCAGCACGAAATCCCAGCGTAGGTGGGAAAAGCAGATCAGGGGTGGAAGGGGATTCGAGCGGTCGAAGCCAGGTTGACGGAATAATGCAGCGTCCAAGATCAACCCCCAGATTTGTAGCTCCTTCTAACCACACTCAACTGGCTTTGTTCCAGTCGAAGACTTTTATGGACAAGAAGTCTGCTGACAAAAACAACAGGCTGGCAGATGCCTCAAATTTAGGCCTGCGGAAGGTTACGTATTAAGCGGGATAGAACCTCCCGAGCATGGTCGCTTAACGGGTGCGAGCGCCGGCTTTCTTCGCTCATCTGCACGATCACGGAGCGTGAAAGTGCAGCACAGGTGCCGTCTCGGAAAATACCCTGTGTCAGTTCAAAGGAAGACCGCCCGATCTTCGAAACCGCCGTGCCGACGACAACCTCACCCGGCCAGGCGAGCTCGGCACGGAAGTCGATCTCCAGCCGCGCGATCACGAAAGCACAGCCTTCAGCCGCCAGGCTGTCGGTCTTGTCGTAGATGATGGCGACGCGGCCGGATTCCAGCAGCGTGGAGAACACGGCATTGTTGACGTGCCCCTGCCGATCCGTGTCGCCATAGCGCAGCTTCTCCGACAGCTGATGCGGGTAGAAGCCTTGGTCTTCCGGCCTGTCGCTCACAGCGGTCGGCGGATCAACTTGGCGATAACGCCGACGATGCCTTCGCGGAACAGCATGACGCTGACCACGAAGATACAGCCCTGGATGATCGTGACCCAGGCGCCGAAGCTCGCAAGATAGTTTTGCATCGTGACGATCACTGCCGCGCCGACCAACGGGCCGAACACGGTGCCCATGCCGCCCAAGAGCACCATCAACACCACCTCGCCCGACATGCTCCAGTAAACGTCCGTCAGCGATGCCAGCTGGAACACGATGGCCTTGGTGGCACCAGCCAGACCGGCAAAGCCGGCCGACAGAATGAACACGGCGAGCTTATAGCTGTTGACGCGGTACCCCAGTGAAATAGCGCGCGGTTCGTTTTCGCGGATCGCCTTCAGCACCTGTCCGAATGGCGAATGGATGATGCGATAGATCGCCAGCAGTCCGCCGAAGGTGATGACCAGCACGACGAAATACAGCGACAGGTCGGAGCTCATGCTGATTGCGCCGAACAGATCGCCGCGCGGCACGTTTTGGATACCGTCCTCACCGCCGGTGAACGGCGCCTGCAAGGCAGCAAAATAGACCATCTGCGCAAAGGCCAGCGTGACCATGGCGAAATAGATGCCCTGCCGCCGGATCGCCAGCAGGCCGATCACGAAGCCGAGCACCACAGCCGCCAGCGTGCCGAGGATGATGGCGACTTCAGGTGTCAGTCCCCACACTTTCGCGGCATGGGCGGACACATAGGCCGCGCTGCCGAAGAAGGCAGCATGACCGAAGGACAAAAGGCCTCCGAAGCCGAGCAGAAGGTTCAGAGCGCAGGCAAACAACGCAAAGCACATCACCTTCATCAGGAAGACCGGGTAAAGGAAGAAGGGGGCTGCAAGCGATAAAGCCAGAAGGGCGAGGAAGATCGCAATCTGGTAGCGCGGCATGGATCCGTTGCCGCGCTCCACAACCATCGTCGCGCCGTTAGTCTCGGTGAGTGCGGTCATCAGGCGGTCCTTCCGAACAGGCCAGCGGGCTTGACCAGCAGCACGATGGCCATGATCACGAAGATCACTACGGACGAGCCTTCAGGATAAAAGACACGGGTCAGGCCCTCGATCACGCCGAGTCCGAAGCCCGTCACGATGGAGCCGAGGATCGAGCCCATGCCGCCGATCACCACCACGGCAAAAACCACGATGATGAGATCCGCGCCCATGTTCGGATTGACCGAATAGATCGGCGCCGCCAGCACGCCGGCAAAGGCTGCCAGCGCGATGCCGAAGCCATAGGTCAGCGTGATCATGCGCGGCACATTGATACCGAACGCACCGACCAGCGTCGGGTTCTCCGTGGCAGCACGCAGATAAGCGCCCAGCCGCGTTTTCTCGATCACGAACCATGTGGTCAGGCAGACAACAAGCGACGCCACCACAACCCAGCCGCGATAGTTCGGCAGGAACATGAAGCCGAGGTTCTGCCCGCCCGACAACTGACTGGGGATCGTATAGGGCAAACCGGAAATGCCATATTCGTTGCGCGCCAGGCCCTGGATGATCAGGGCCAGACCGAAGGTCAGCAGCAGACCGTAAAGATGATCGAGGTGGTACAGGCGCGAGATCAGCAAGCGCTCGAGGATCACGCCGAGGATGCCGACGACAATCGGAGCCAGAAGCAGAGCCCACCAATAGTTGATGCCAAAATAATTGAGCAGCACCCAGGAAGCGAGCGCCCCCAGCATGTACTGCGCACCATGAGCAAAATTAATGATGTTCAGCAGGCCGAAGATGATGGCGAGGCCGAGTGACAAAATTGCATAGAAGGCGCCATTGATCAGGCCGAGCAGCAACTGCCCAAACAAGGCCTGTGGCGGAATACCCAGAAGCTCGAACATTCAACGATCCTGCGCGGTAAGGTAACGCCGCGCCGGTTATGACCGAGCGCGGCGAAAGCGATCCGTTTACTTCACGAGCGAGCAGCCGCCCTGGTCCAGCGGACGGAAGGACTGCTCGGCCGGGATGGTGGAAACCAGATCATAAAGATCCCACTCACCCTTGGATTCTTCCGGCTTCTTGACCTTGAAGAGGTAGGACTGGTGGATCTTGCGACCGTCGGCCCGGATCATGCCCTTGCCGAACAGGATATCGTCGGTCGGCATTTCCTTCATCTTGGCCAGGACCTTTGTCGGATCCTTGTCGCCCAGCGCTTCCACCGCCTTCAGATAATGCAGCACACTGGCATACACGCCGGCCTGAACCATCGATGGCTTCTTCTTCATCTTTTCTTCGAACCGCGCCGACCATGCACGGGTCTCGTCGTTCAGATCCCAATAGAAGCTCTCGGTCAGCATTAGCCCTTGCGCGGTCTGCAGGCCAAGCGAATGCACATCGTTGACGAACACCAGAAGACCGGCCAGCTGCTGTCCGCTTTGCGCCAGACCGAATTCCGAAGCCTGCTTCACGGAGTTAACCGTGTCGCCGCCGGCATTCGCAAAGGCGACGACCTGCGCACCAGAGGATTGCGCCTGGAGGAGATAGGACGAGAAATCCGTTCCAGGGAATGGATGACGCACCGAACCTAGGACCTCGCCGCCACCTTCCTTCACTACCTCACTGGCGTCTCGCTCCATGGCCTGGCCAAAAGCGTAATCGGCAGTGACGAAGAACCAGCTCTTGCCGCCATTGGCGACAATGGCGCTTGCGGTGCCATGAGCGAGCTGCCAGCTGTCATAGGTCCAGTGGATGGTGTTCGGCGAACAGGCCTTGCCGGTGAGATCCGACGTACCGCCGCCGGAATTCATGAAGACCTTGTTCTTTTCGCGCGTGATCTCGGCAACGGCCAGCGCCGCTGATGACGTTGGCACGTCGAGAATGACATCGACGCCATCCTGATCGTACCACTGGCGCGCGATGTTGGAGGCGATGTCCGGCTTGTTCTGGTGATCGGCCGAGATGATCTCGACGGTGATGCCCTTGTCGGCAGCCTTGTAATCCTCAACCGCCATCTGCGCCGCGACCACCGAGCCCTCGCCGGCCAGATCGGAGTAAACCCCCGAGCGGTCATTGAGCACGCCGAGTTTGACAGCCACGTCCGCGAATGCCGTGCTCGCGAACAAAGTCGCGGCAAGGCTGGCAATCAGAAACCCTGTTTTCTTCATTCCATTCTCCTCCATATTGGCGTTTTCGCCTTATTTTGCGTAGTCAAACACCGAGATAGGCGTGCAACTTCCCCTCATTGGCCTGGAGATCGCTGTTCTCGATCATGTCGATCGTGCGCCCCTGCTCCACGATGTAATGGCGATCGGCGACCGAAGCCGCGAAGTGGAAGTTCTGCTCCACCAGGACGATCGTGAAGCCCTCGTTCTTCAACCGCGAGATCGTATGGCCGATCTGTTGCACGATCACCGGAGCCAATCCCTCGGTCGGTTCGTCGAGCAGAAGAAGCTTGGCGCCGGTGCGCAGGATACGGCCGATCGCCAGCATCTGCTGCTCGCCGCCCGAAAGCTTTGTGCCCTGGCTCGAAAGCCGCTCCTTCAGGTTCGGGAAGAGTTCGAAGATCTGCTCGACGCTCAAGCCGCCTTCGCGCACTTTGGGCGGCAACATCAGGTTTTCCTCGACCGACAGTGACGAAAAGATGCCGCGCTCTTCCGGACAGATCGCAATGCCGGCCTTCGCGACATAGCGGGCCGGCGAGTGCATCAACTCCTTGCCTTCAAAGGTGATCGAGCCCTTGCGCTTCGGGATCATCCCCATGACCGACTTCAGCGTCGTGGTCTTGCCCGCACCGTTGCGGCCAAGCAGCGTCACCACCTCGCC
Organism: Tianweitania aestuarii; assembly: GCF_018457165.1. GTDB lineage: Bacteria > Pseudomonadota > Alphaproteobacteria > Rhizobiales > Rhizobiaceae > Tianweitania > Tianweitania aestuarii. The sequence continues at coordinate 675,864 of NZ_JAFMNX010000002.1, forward strand.
GGCGCGCACATCGAAATTGATGCCGTGCAGCACGTGGCTTTCGCCATACCAAGCTTCGAGGTCACGAACCGTCAGCAGTGCATCGCTGATCGATGCGGTCTCAGGGCGGGTTGCAAGGGCAGCATCAGCCATGACCGGCTCCGATATAAGCTTCCACGACACGCGGATCCTGGGACACGGTAGCGTAATCGCCTTCCGCCAGAACCTTGCCGCGCGCCAGAACCGTGATCGTGTTCGACAAGGTTGCGACTACGGACAGGTTGTGCTCCACCATCAGGATCGTGCGGTTTGCCGAAATGCGCTGGATCAGCGCCGTGATGCGCTCGACATCAGCCTGCGCCATGCCGGCCATCGGCTCGTCGAGCAGCAGCATTTCCGGGTTGAGCGCCAGCGTGGTGGCGATCTCTAACGCGCGCTTGCGACCATAAGACAGTTCGCTCGCCGAGGTATTGGCGAACTCCGAAAGCCCCACTTCGGCAAGCAGGCTCAGCGCCTCTTCATCGAAGCGCGACAGGATTTTCTGTGAGCGCCAGAAATCGAAGCTGTCGCCACGCCGCCGCTGTAAGGCGATGCGGACGTTTTCCAGCGCGGTGAGATGCGGAAACACCGCCGAGATCTGGAACGAGCGAACAAGACCAAGCCGCGCAATATCGGCTGACGACATCGCCGTGATGTCTTTGCCGCCATAGGTGATCGTGCCGCGCGTCGGCGACAGGAACTTGGTCAGAAGATTGAAGCAGGTCGTCTTGCCGGCCCCGTTCGGGCCGATCAAGGCGTGAATCTGACCGCGGCGGACCCGAAGGTTCACACCGTCCACGGCGACGAAGCCCTTGAACTCCTTGGTCAGGTTTTCAGCCGCCAAAATGACGTCGTTCATTGTCCCTCACGTTCCCACCGGCATCGCTTGAGCGATGCGTTTTCTGTGAGACCTCCTCCCAAGAGGTACTCTTGCCTGACGGCTGTAAGCGGCTCCCATCCGCTTACATTGGGGAAGATGCACAGTCCGCGTGAAGGACGCAAGTGCACCTAAGGACTAAGATGTGCCTTAAAGTTTTTTGAGTTGCGTCAGGTCGACCGTACCACTCTGGCTGGTGAACTTCAGGGTTGCAGACGACGATTGCGCCTGCGCCACGCCGTGAATGCGGTGATCACCGGTATCATAAACGCTGATCGTCCCACCCTCGTCGATCACGAGCCGTCGTTTCTCCGGGAAAACGGCATAACGCATCGCATTCTGCGAGCCGGAGGTGGATGGCGAGCCAAGATCGGACGGCCACCACCGATCTCCGGATTTTTCCGCGGAAGCAGCTTCCTTCTGCTGAGGCTCATCTGCTGCAGGGGTGTCCTTCAGATAGGCGGCGAGCTCGGTTGCAACGGCGTCGAGCTTGGCTTTCATCCCGTTGTTGAACATGTCGCCCACCATCGTCATGCCTGGCGACCATTGTGCCATGCCGCCGAAATCCGGGTGATTGAACTGTGCCATGCCTCCGCCGCTGCGCCGCAAAGCGTCGAACACGGTCTTCACCGCATCCCTGGAAAGATCGTGACGCACCGCAAGTCGGGTCAACAGCGCTTCTTCTTTGACATGATTGGACATCGGTTTACCGGCTCCTTCGCTTGGTCGAAGGACAAACCGTCCGGCAGTTCGCTCGTTCCAGAAGAGCCGAAAGATGAGCGCGCAGGTTATCTTTGCAACTAGGTGAGAAGATGCTAATGTCCTGGCTTGATGCAGCACCGGAGTGCGGCAATGCCCAATAAAAGCAAGCTTCTGGACGCAACGAGGATCGAGATCCCCGTTGACCATCATGGCGCACAAAAGATCAACCTGAACCCACGCGTCGACGTCACGATCGACCTCGACCCAGACGTGGTCAGCAAATTCCAGGCAACCGGTCCAGGCTGGCGCGAACGGATGGAAGCTGTCTTGAGCGCGGCGGATATCGCGCAAACGCGTTCAAGCTGACGTTTCAGCCTCGTTCAGCCCCGCCATTTCTGCCTGCAGAGCATCGATATGCACGTGCGTGGCAAGGACGGCAGCCTGCTCCGCCGCGCGATAGCGGCTGACCAGCATGTCGCCCATTGGTGTAAGCCGCGCGCCACCGCCCTGCCTGCCGCCGCTCTGCGTTTCCACGACCGGCCGCCCGAACATGCGCTTCATCTCTTCCACGAGATCCCAGGCACGCTTGTAGGACATGCCCATCTCGCGTGCTGCGGCCGAGATCGAGCCTGACGCTGCGATCCGCTCAAGCAGGTCGATCTTGCCGGAGCCGATATGGCCGGCCGGGTCGAGCTTGATGCGCAGGCTAAGTGACGACATATCCTAATCAACCGCCGCAGCATGGCGAAACGCAACCGCACCGCCCTCGAAGCTCACCGCCTTGATCACGAGATAGAGATGCTGGCCGTTTCGGAGAGCCATTGCTTCAAGTGATCGCCTTGTGATGCGCGAAAACAATCGGTCGTCTCCACAAGCAAGCGTCACGAGAACGTCCGGCCCCTCGCCTGTTTCAATGCCGGTGACCACACCTTCCAGCACATTGAGAGCACTGATGCCGGCGGGCTTCTCTGTGGCAAGCATCACATCGCGCGCCCGCACCCGGACGCGAACCTTGCTGCCGGTTGCGGCCTTGATCCGCGGCAAGCGCCATTCCCCACCAGCCGAGCGCAGAAAGGTCAGCCCATAAGCAGGCTCCTGCTCGGCAACAACCAGCTCGATCAGTGCGCCGGCTTCCCCTTTTTCGCTGGCAGGCAGAAGGTCATGGCGCGCCAGAACATCCGCCGCCGAACCGTGCGACAACACACGACCGTCCGACAGGATCACGACGTCATTGGCAAGCCGCGCCACCTCGGCCACCGAATGGCTGACATAGATGATCGGGATCTTCGTTTCGTCCCGCAGTCGCTCGATGTAAGGCAGGATCTCGGCCTTCCGTGCATCGTCGAGCGCGGCCAACGGCTCGTCCATCAGCATCAGCCTGGGACTGGCGATCAAAGCGCGGCCGATGGCAACGCGCTGCTTTTCGCCGCCTGACAAACCGTCTGGTCGCCGTCCAAGGAGATGGCCGATGCCAAGCAGCTCCACCACGCTATCCATATCAGCGTAGCGTTCCCCTTGGGGCGCGAACCACCGCCCGTATCGCAGGTTATGGCTCACCGTCAGATGCGGAAACAAGCGCGCATCCTGAAAGACATAGCCGATCCGTCGCTTATGCGCCGGCCGGAAGATGCGCTTCTCGGTATCAACCAGAACACGATCGCCAACCGTGATGCGGCCATGATCAGGCTTGGTCAAACCGGCGATCAGATTGACCAGCGACGTCTTGCCCGAGCCGGATTGTCCGAACAGCGCCGTCAACCGGCCGCTGCTTGCGAAAGAGGCGTTCAGCGCGAAAGAACCGAGCCGCTTGTTGAGATTGACGGAGATCGTCATTCGACAGCAATCCGCTTGGCAAGCCGCCGCGCCATCACCTCGGATGCGATCAGCGCGACCATGGCGATGGAAACGGAAACAAGCGTCAGCCGCAGCGCACCGAACTCGCCGCCCGGCACCTGCGTGAAGGTGTAGATCGCCGACGGCAGCGTCTGCGTCTCACCCGGGATATTCGACACGAAAGTGATGGTGGCTCCGAATTCGCCCATTGCCTTGGCGAAAGCGAGGATCATGCCGGCAATGATGCCTGGCAGGATCAGCGGCAGGGTGACGGTCGCAAAGACCCAGGCAGGGCTTGCACCCAGAGTGCCAGCGGCCGCTTCGAGCTTGCGATCGACAGCTTCGATCGACAAGCGGATCGCCCGCACCATCAGCGGAAAGGCCATGATGCCACAGGCAAGTGCGGCCCCCGTCCAGCGAAACGAGAACACGATGCCGAAGGCGCTGTCGAGAAAGGAACCCACCGGTGCACGTCGCCCGAAGGTGAGGAGCAGGAGATAGCCGGTCACCACGGGCGGAAGAATGAGGGGCAAGTGCACGATGCCGTTCAGCAGCGACTTGCCCCAGAACTCCCGTCGCGCCAGCACATAGGCGATCCATATACCAAAAGGCAGGCTCGCGATCGTTGCCCAGAAGGAAACGCGCAGCGACAGTCGCACTGCATTCCATTCGTCAGGACTGAGCGCAAGCCATTCCATTCCGGTTCGGCCTTAACGGACAGCAGCAGGAAGAACCGTGAAGCCTTGCGCCTCGAAAAGCGTCCTGGCTTCAGCCGTCTTCAGGTAATCGAGAAAGGCGTCGGCGTCGGCAGAACTGGCTTCCGCGGTCTCAGCAGCCGGATAGATGATCGGCTCATGGCTATCTTCCGGAAACACGCCGACCACCTTCACCTTCTTTTCAGCGACCGCATCCGTTTCGTACACGATGCCGAGGGGCGCCTCACCCGTGGCAACCAGAGCCAGCGCTGCCCGTACATTTTCAGCCTGCGCGACATCACCGGAAACCGACTGCCAGACGCCCAGATGCTCCAAAGCATCTTTGCCATACTTGCCGGCTGGAACAGCCTCGACGTTGCCCATGGCAAGCTTGCCGCCCTTCAGAAGCCCGGCCAGATCGAAGCCTTTCTTGATGTCGGCCGTCACCCACGAGTCTGCAGGCGCAACCAGCACGATGCGATTGGCCAGCAGGCGAACTTCTGTGCCAGTCTTGATGAGCTTCTTGTTCGCCAGATAGTTCATCCAGTCGAGATCGGCAGACACGAAGACGTCTGCCGGCGCACCTGCCTCGATCTGCTTGGCGAGCGCGGAGCTTGCAGCATAAGAAATGGTGGCCTGCCTGCCGCTACTGCCCTTCCAAGCCGCATTGATGCTGTCGAGCGCATTCTTCAGGCTGGCGGCCGCAAAGACCGTGACCTTTTCCTGCGCATGAGCCGCCGAAACGAAGCTCCCAACGCTCAATGCAACGAAAGCGGCGACGGTAATCCCTGCGGCTTGCCTACGGTTGAACATCGCAACTCCTGATGATGGCCCGCAGAACCCCGCGACCGTTATATTCCTTAAAACATAACGGCACGGCTTCGTCTATCAGCCATCGCTCGTACAGTGACAGACGCAGCAAACGTCACCACGACACCAGGAAGCAAGCAGTCCCGAAGCCTTTGCAGTTTAGTACGGTAGAGCAACGCCCATACCCAAAAAGCTCGTAGCTCATATACAACTTTAAGAGGATTCACTGCCACAAAGAACACAACTTTACTTTGCATTTTTCTGTCAGCGGACGTATTTCCTAGCGGCTCCTTTGGGCTTGCTGGCAGGTCCACGGCGTTCGATGCACTGAAACAAAAAGCACGGCAGCACCATGCGGCACCTCGGCAGCGACATGACGCGCAGGCATTTCCATGAATAAATCCGACACGTTCAAAGATGCGCTGCGCAGCTACCGCGCGATCTTCGGCGCCGTGGTGCTGTTTAGCGCCGCCATCAATACGCTGATGTTCGTTGGTCCGCTTTACATGCTGCAGGTCTATGACCGCGTTCTGCAAAGCCGCAGCGAAGTCACGCTGATCGCCCTGACCGTCATAGCCGTCACCATGCTGATCATCTACGGCGTGCTCGAATGGATCCGCTCCCGCGTTCTGGTGCGCGCCGGCATGCAGTTCGACAATGTCATGGCGAGCCCGCTTTTCTCGCGCGTCGTTTCCAGCGCTTTGGCCGCCCCCGGCGCCAAGTCCGAATTTGCACTGGTAGACATCGACCGATTGCGCGAATTCCTCACCGGCTCCGGCCTGATCTCGCTTTGCGACGTGCCTTGGGTCCCAGTTTTCCTGGCCGTCTGCTTCTTCTTCCATCCCTATATCGGCTGGGTGGCAACGGCCGGCGCAGTCGTCATCTTCACGCTGGCCATCCTCAACGAATTCACCACCAAGAAGACGCTGAACGATGCCAACTCTGCATCGCAAGCTGCCCAGCATTTTGCCAACACGACGCTTCAGAACGTCGAGGTCATTCGCGCGCTCGGCATGGAGACCAGCTTGCGCGGGCGGTGGAACGCCATGCACCGCAAGACGCTGGAACTTCAGGCGACAGCCAGCGACCGAGCCGGCGTGCTGGTTTCCGCTTCCAAGTTCGTGCGCATGGTTTTGCAGGTCGCAATCCTTTGCACGGGCGCTTATCTCGTTCTGGAGCGCGAAATGAGCCCTGGCATGATGGTGGCGGCATCGATCATGATGGGCCGCGCGCTTGCGCCAGTGGATCAGGTCGTCGGCCAATGGAAACAATTCATCGGTGCGCGCAGCGCCTATCATCGTCTCAGCGAACTCTTCGCCCGCGTTCCCGGCGAGACGGAGCGCCTGCAGCTTCCTGCCCCGACCGGCCAGTTCTCCACCGAAGGCCTGGTGATCGCCCCTCCCGGCTCGCGCAACCCGATCGTGGCCGGCGTGTCGTTCGCTCTGGAGCCCGGCGAAGCTTTGGCGCTGGTCGGCCCAAGTGGCGCTGGAAAATCCAGTCTTGTTCGTGCCCTTGTTGGTGTCTGGCAGCCGATCGCCGGCGGCGTGCGCCTCGATGGTTCGGAGTTGCAGCACTGGAACAAGGACGAACTCGGCACCTATGTCGGTTATCTCCCGCAAACGGTTGAGCTGTTTGCCGGAACGATCGCCGAAAATATCGCCCGCTTTCGCGATGCCACAGCCGAGGAGATCGTGCTGGCATCCCAGCGCGCCGGTGTGCACGAAATGATCCAGGCTCTGCCCGACGGCTATGAAACGCAGATCGGCATCAGCGGGCGCCAGTTATCCGGGGGCCAACGTCAGCGCATCGGCTTGGCCCGCGCCCTGTTCGGTGATCCAGCTGTGCTGATCCTCGACGAACCCAACGCCAATCTCGACATGGATGGCGAGGAAGCGCTCGTTCGCTCGCTCAAGGACCTCAAGGCGCGCAACCGCACTGTGATCTTCGTCAGCCACAAGATCGGCCTGCTTGCCTTGAGCGACAAGGCGCTGATCCTGGCTGATGGCCGCATGCGCGCCTTTGGTCCCACCCGCGAAGTGCTGCAGCCCAAGGCCGTGGCACCGCTTCCGACAGTCAATCAACCAGCGGCAGTCGCGGCCCGCGCAATGACGGTGGCAAGCTGATGATCGGTAAGATGCTTACGATGAACAAGGCGCCGAAGCAGCCGGTCGACGGCTTCTCCCCACGTCCCTTCGTGCTCGCCGGCTATGTCACGGTTGCGCTTGCATTCGGCGTCTTTGGCACCTGGGCATCCACGGCGCCGTTGTCGAGCGGCGTTGCCGCGCAGGGTCAGGTCGTCGTGTTCAGCAATCGCAAGGTGATCCAGCACCTTGAAGGCGGCATCGTGCAGGAAATTCCGGTGCAGGAAGGCGATGTCGTCAATCCGGGCGATGTGCTGGCGCGTCTCGAGCCTAACCAGGCCCAAGGCAATTTCGACATTCTCAGCCAGCGCTATAATCTCCTGCGCGCCACCGAAGCCCGCCTGCAGGCTGAAAGCGCCAATCTTGAAACGATCGAGTTTCCGGCCGATCTGCCGCTCACCGACAACAAGGGCGAAGAGCCGCTTTATATCCGGCTGCAGCACAACTCCTTCCGCGACCGACTGGCAACCAAGAAGGGCCAGATCGATATTCTCGGCGCGCGGATTGAGCAGCTCCAAAATGAGATCGGCGGGCTGGACGCGCAGCGCAAATCCTTCTCCGAGCAGGCCAGCTCGATGGTGGAAGAAATCAAGCGCATGACCAAAGGCCAGAAGGGTGGCGTCGTCGCCACCAATCAGGTCGCCCAGCTCAACCGTTCGCGCATTGAGGTCGAAGGCAATCTCGGCCGCATCGTTGCCGAAACAGCCAAGGTCAACCAGACCATCGCGGAGACCAAGCTGCAGATCCTGCAGATCAACCAGGAATTCGTGGAGCGCGCCAGCAACGAGCTGCGCGAGGTCCGCGATCAGCTCAATGAAACCGGCGAGCGCGTCAAACAAGCTCAGGACATTCTGAGCCGCACGGTGATCCGCGCTCCGGTGCGCGGCATGATCCAGAACATCCAGATCCACACCAAGTCCGGCGTCATTCGCCCGGCCGAGCCGCTGATGGACCTGATCCCGCTGGACGACAACCTGATCATCAACGCCCGGGTGCGTCCTGTCGACATCGACAATGTCGCGGTTGGCAATGTCGCGGAAGTTCGCCTGTCCGCCTTTTCCAGCCGCACAACACCCGTGATCTTCGGCACGGTCAATGTGCTGTCGCAGGACGTGGTGCAGCCGGACGATCCTCGCAGCGAGCCCTATTACGTTGCCCGCGTGCAGGTTGCAGAGCAGGATGTGCCGGCTAACATCAAGGGACGTCTCGTGCCCGGTATGCCGGCCGACGTGATCTTTGTCGGGCCGGAGCGCACGCTGGTGCAATATATCACCAAGCCCATGCGCGATGCCTTCTCCAAGGGCATGCTGGAGGAATAAAACTGTCGGCGGGACACACTCGCCGACCGTCACGACATCATCCGTCCTTTCCCACAAAAGGATGCGAGCAAAACGCACCACCAAGCAGCTTGAGAGGTCCAATGCGCATTCTCCAGTTCCGCAGGCCGACACAAAGCCCTGCCGTTGTCGCGATGCAGCAGGACTGGTCGCAGCAAGAGATGGCTGACTTCTACCGCGCGCATCATCTGCTTGCGCAGAACGGTGTGGCGATCGGCATCGATCGCGGACAGACCGACACGGGCGATCCTTGGATGGTGTTCTTCGACACCGCCACGCAGGACGTATTCCTCCATGTTGCGCGCTTCGACAACCAATGCATGCTGATTTGCGAGACGCTGGACCTAAAGCTGACTGCCCCAACGATCGCGGATGTCATTCTTGCTTTCGAAGAAAGCGTGCGCGACTTCGTTGCGATCCGGCAGAACCAGAATTCCAACATTGTTCTTCATCCGGCTGCACGCATCATCATGTCGATTTCGGCCGTGTTCCTTCTCTTCAAGCTTGAGAATGGTGGCGCAGCCCAGGCCAAGAGCCTGATCGATACCAACGCGATCTCCGACGCCACGCGCAAGCAAGACGCCGGAATGGCCCCTCGCTTGCATCAGGCCTTCGCGCGCATCTTCGACATCGCCGATGCCCCTGCCGCAGCCGCTGCGATCGCCGGCGCCATTCTCAGCGTCGAACTCGCCCGCGCCCAGCTTGCAGCCGATCATCAGCCGTCCGATGTGGTTGGCGTGAACGATGATACCCCCAGCGACGGCATCGTTGCTCTGGACACACATCATGAAGACGCGGCCGTGATCGCTTCGCCTGCAGAAGCGACCGTTGCTGAACCGTCTTCGGGAGCTGGGCACAAGGTGGCCCTTGCGCACGGCACGGTCGATCTCAGCCCGAACATCCAGCTCGCCATGCACGCGGCGGCGATTGCCGCCCCGCCAGACCAAGGCAAGGCAGCGCCGGCGCATTCTTCCGACATGCAAACACTGACACCGCAGCCTGACACCCCTCAAGCCCATGCAGATGAAGCGCACCACGCCGCTTCATCGAGCAGCATCGCGAGCGTTGCGGTCTCGCAAGCCGCCGTATCTTCGGATGCCACGACCAGCGTCGTTGCTCCAACGCCAGCCACGCAGGACACGGCGATCACGACGAGCCTTGCCACGCGCGCCGTTCAAAGCCTTTTGCCTGAAACAACCCTGCCGAGCCTGACGCCGTCTATTGTCGACGACAGCGCCTCTGATGATGCAGCCGTCCCGGTCGGTTTGGGTGACATCACCATCGCCAGTCTGCCCGATCTCGACACAAGCGTTGCTCTATTCAGAGAAACGACCCTGACCGGTGATCTGCTGACCGACACGATCATCGACTTCATGGCGCGCTTCGGCAGCTATGATGTGGAGTTCGCCGACGGTCGCGTGTTGATCGAGCAGCATGACACTGCATCGTTGAGTTCCGATCTCATCGGCATGTGGACCAATATCATGGAAGACGGCAGCGCCATTTCGGTGATCGGCCACGTCGATCTGGTGACGGACGTCACAACCAGCTTGAGCTGACAGCGGTTTACCGCCACTTCGCACTGTTTTTCGGCTATCTTCTTCGCTAAGGCATTCTGCACGCAGCAGATGATCCGCCAGCCCAGCGGATGGTCTGCAACGATGTGGCTGCCTTGGGAGCGCCGACTATTTCTTTGTTCAAGCCCGTTATCGAGCAACTGCGCGGCCCAATGGGCTTCTCCATTGCCGCTGTTCTCCTTTGTCTTGTCACGGTTTCGGCCGTCTGGATTGAAAACGACGCTTACCGCTACAGCTGCGGCGTCCTGATCATCGCAGCACTCGTTGATTACTGGCGAATGCCCCAAGCCTCACGACCGTCTATCGGCTGGGGCGGCGTGGCTTGTGTGGTTTGGGCCTTGTATGTCGGACTGCGCTACGCCTGGGTCTTTTTCAACGTGCCAGGCAAACACGGCTCGGCCGAAGGCATCTACCTTTTCCCGCTGATCTTCCCCACTATTGGCTATGCCTTCTTTCTCCTGCGTAACCGACTGACGGGGTTGGCTGATCTGTTCATGCTGATCAGCCTTGTGATGCTCGGCATCACCATCGACTTGTCCCAGGTATTCGATGGCGAGCGCACACCCTTCTTGTTCCAGAACAACACTATCCATGCCTCCGTTTCCGCCGGCCTCATCACGATCTGCGCGCTGGCTTATGCGGAAAACACCTATCGCAATCGGGCAAACCAAAACTCGCTTGAGCAGGCGCTTCGCCTGATGCTCGCTTTGGCTGTGATCGCGCTGTGCTTGCTCGGCATCTATGGCGCCAAGTCCAAGGGCGTCTGGCTTGCACTTGCCTTGTCCGTTCCCATCCAGGCGCTGACGAGCCTCGTTCATCTGCCGCGCAAGCAGGTGCTTGTCGGGGCATCGATGACCGTACTGGGTGTGGCCATCATCTTGTTTATCGGCAGCGCTGGCATCATCCGCGAACTTGCACCTGTAACAGCCAGCGGCCTTGCCCTGTTCGATGCCACCCTGCTGGACGGCGTTGGCGCAGTGCGCACTGCAATCGCACAGGGCTCCGTGCCGTTCTCCTTCAACGAGCGGCTGATGCTCTGGATGAATGCTCTGGAGATCATCACGGCCCATCCAATTTTTGGCGCCGGCATCGGCTGGCAGCGCATCTGGGTTACGACGACCTACGCATCCGTGCCCTACAATCTCATGCATAACGGCTACGTCGAAATCGCCATCCGCTACGGCTTGAGTGGGTTGGTATTCTTCGCAGCCCTTTACACCACCTTTGCATGGTGGGTCCTGCGAGCCTGGCAGAAAAGGCTGCTAGGCAGCATCGAAGTGAAGGTCTGGCTTTTCGGCATCCTGTTCTTCGCCCTGACGCTGCTGACCAACTCCAACAATCGCCTCGCAATTGGCGAATCCTTCATCCTGATCACCGCCGGCTTCGCCTTCTACGCCTACTACCTAACACAACCGAGGATTGACAAATAGGATTGAAAAGAACTACTTGAAGTTGCGTTCTGTGCGTTGCATAAGCTGCGCACCTTGCTGACCTCTCAAGTGGAGCACCGCCTTGTCGAAGAAAGCGCTTGTTACGGGCATCACCGGCCAGGATGGCGCCTATCTCGCTGAACTTCTGCTGCAAAAAGGCTATGAAGTTCATGGCCTTGCCCGCCGCTCCAGCAGTTCCGACGTTAATCTCAGCCGATTAGAATGGCTCGGCATCGAGCGTCAGGTACGCGTTGTCGATGGCAATCTGCTCGACCTCTCTGCGCTCATTCGCACGCTGCAGGACATCCAGCCGGATGAAGTCTACAACCTGGCCGCGCAGAGTTTCGTTCATTCATCCTGGCAGCAGCCCATCCTGACCGGCCAAGTCACGGGTCTCGGCGTCACCAACGTGCTGGAAGCCGTGCGCGTCGCGCAGCCCAAAGCCCGCTTTTACCAGGCTTCTTCCTCGGAAATGTATGGCCGCATTCGCGAGCCGATGCAGAGTGAGCAGACGCCCTTCTATCCCCGCTCTCCCTATGCGGTTGCCAAACTCTACGGCCACTGGTTGACCGTGAACTACCGCGAAAGTTTCGGCATTCACGCCTCGAGCGGCATCCTGTTCAACCACGAGTCGCCACTGCGTGGAATCGAGTTCGTGACCCGAAAAGTCACCGATGCGGTTGCCCGTATCAAGCTCGGCACACAAAGCGAGTTGCGGCTCGGCAATATTGACGCCAAGCGCGATTGGGGCCATTCGCGCGATTATGTCCACGCCATGTGGCTGATGCTGCAACAGGACGAGCCGGACGACTATGTCGTCGCAACCGGCCGCACATCCACGGTTCGAGCCATGTGCGAAATCGCCTTCGATCATGCCAGCCTCGACCTGGACAAACATCTGGTGATAGATCCGGCCTTGTTCCGCCCGGCCGAAGTCGACATCCTGCTTGGCGATCCGACCAAGGCAAAGACCAAGCTCGGTTGGGAAGCGGAGATCACGATGGAAGACATGATCCGTGAAATGGTCGATGCCGATCTCGAGCGCTGGAAGCGCAAGCTTCGCTGAAGCTGGAAGGACGTGATGACCCGGCACCGGCTTCTCGTCACCGGCCTTCCCGGCTTTGTTGGCACGGTTCTAGCGAACCGTGTGTGCGAGCGTGCCGACGCAGCCGACATCGCGATCTCGGGCCTGAACGATCCCGAAGACGCCATGGTCGATATTCGGGATGCAGATGCCGTCGCTGCCGTTGTTAAGCGGGTGAAACCCACTGCTCTCATCCATCTGGCGGCAATCGCGTCGCCTCGAGATGCGGCTGATGACCCGGCCGAAGCCTGGGCGGTCAACGTCATGGGCACCTTCAACCTCGCCCATGCCATCCGCAGCCATGCACCAGACGCCCGCTTCATCTTCGCCGGCAGTGCGGAAGCCTATGGCGCAACCTTCGCCAGATACTGTGAGCCACTGCGCGAGGACGCCGCGTTCGAGCCCACCTCCGTTTATGGAGCAACAAAAGCCGCAGCCGATCTGATGCTCGGGCAGATGGCGCGCGGAGGGCTCAACGCCGTCCGCTTCCGCCCCTTCAACCACACTGGTCCAGGACAGGCTCCAGCCTATGTCGTTTCAGCCTTTGCCCGCCAGATCGTGCGCATCGAACGCGGCTGGCAGGAGCCGGTGATGAAAGTCGGCAATCTTGAAGCGGCACGCGACTTTATGAACGTCCGTGACGTCGTCGACGCCTACCTGGCCGCCGCCGTTGATGCACCGCTCGCAGCTCCCGGCGCCTATAACCTCGCCACAGGCTCACCCATAGCCATCCAGACCATTCTGGACACAATCATCGAGAGATCAGAGCGCACCATAACCGTAGAGCGCGATCCCGGACTGATGCGGCCGAGCGAGATCCCGGTTGTTTCCGGCGATGCAACACGCGCTCACGAAGCTTTCAACTGGAAGCCCCGAGTACCCTTGTCTGAGACACTGGAGGACGTGCTGAATCACTGGCGCGAACTGGCAAACACCCAGCCAGAAACGCTGCAATAACAAAGCCATATAGCATGTTGCCGGCGCCGCGCTGTGTTCAGCAAAATGGCTGAACGCCTGCTTGCCACAGCTCACTCTTCACCCACGCCGGAGCTTCGTCGTCGCGATCATGGGCATGGCCCTGGTGAGCGCGTAAGGTAGCGATGCACAGGGCGAGTGCGGGGCTTTTGGCGCGGCCGCGATAGGTGTTATGCGGCCAGCCGATCTCGACGCGCCAGACTTCGTGCGGCGGGTTCATCAAGCCATTGATCGACATGAATAAATGCGGCTGGCTTCTAGCGAAAAGCAGCTTCATCAGGGCCGATGCACCGTCCAAGGAGAGGACCGGGTTTTCTGGGCCGACGGTGTGAAAGGGTGCGAGACCGAGGTGGCGGTGAACTTCGTTTCCGAGGTCCCACAGCGCGTTGAGATTGCGGGGTTTGGCAGTCTGAAGTCTCGTGACGAGATCGGACGCACGCGCTTCAGCCATGGCTTAACCGATTGCTTTCATTGATGATTGTTCCGCGAGGCTGCTTCGCTTCAGCAGGGCGGCGCAAGAGGGTTCGATAGAGGTCGCAATAGGCGTCGACCATCTGATCGGCCTGGAAATGGGTCATGGCGCGATGGCGGGCAGCGGCGCCGAGGCGGGTGCGTAAAGCCTTGTTGTTCCAAAGGTTTAGCATCGCATTGGCAAGCGCCTGAGGGTCGGCAGGTGGGACGACGAGGCCGGTGACGCCTTCGCGATTCACGTAGCTGGTTCCGGTTCCGATCTCACAAGAAATCAACGGCTTACCGGCAAAGGCGGCTTCAAGGAGGGCGATGCCGAAGGCTTCAGAGCGCAGATGAGACGGGAACACAAAGGCTTCCGCGCGTGACAGCAAGGCGGCTTTCTCCTCATCGCTAACCGAGCCAAGAAGCATAACGTTTTCAGGTGCTTGATGGCCTTCGGGAACGCCGCCAGCGATGACAACCGGGAGGCCCGTAAGACGGGCTGCTTCGAACAGGAAGGGCAGCCCCTTGTAGTAGCGAGGGGCTCCAACGAACAGAAAGAACCGGTCTGGAAGGGCGTGAAATCGCGATATGGCAGCGCAATTTGGCGGTTTGGCAACGCAGATTGGGTCTATGCCAAGCGGAATAACAGTGGTTTTTCCCTGATATCGCGACAACACAGAGCTCGTCGCGAGATATTGCGGCGATGTCGCCACGATGTGGTCGACCGATCCGAGGAAGCGGTTCATGAGCGGCTGATAGAGCCTCAGCAGAGCCGTCTGTTTCACCACATCGGAATGATAGGTGACGACACTCGGCCGCCCTCGCCCACCGGCATGAAGATGCCACAGATCCATCATCGGCCAGGGGAAATGATAATGGATGAGATCAGCCGCTTGGGCCAGGGCGCGGAACCGGCTGGCGGCAGTGAAGCCGATCGGGGTGGAGGCAATATCGAGCGCCGTACTCGCCTGATGCACGCGATGGTTGTCGACGACGAAGGGTGCAGCGGCGGGCGTTTTGCTCAGCGTGAAAACATCGCTCGCAAAACCCCGCCGCGCCGCCCCCTCGGCGATCTCCCAAACAACACGCTCCACCCCACCAAACGTTTCGGGCAGATAGGTCTTGAAGACATGCAGGATCTTCATGCGTTCCGCGTACTGGCGCGTCAGCAGGCTTGCACCCGCTGATTGTGAACAGCCGCTGTTCACTCCCGATAGTTGTATAAGACAACCTTAGGTTGCTTTCAAGCGCTATGTGTATGGTTAACGTGGTCGCTAGAGATGCATTAGCTTGGAACGACATGCAAAAACCCGCCGCCCGAAGGCAGCGGGTTCACTACAAATCTGCCGAAACTTAGATAACGAAGTTATCTGCCGTGAGGGACGCAGCAGCCACGCCGGTAAGCGAAACTGCGAAGTCCGTTGCGAGATCGAGATTGCCGTCGCCGTTGCTGTCGATGATGACAGTGGTGCCGGCGCCCGTGTCGAAGAGACCGATCGAAGTGCCGTTCAAGAAAGCAGCACCATCGATGAGCTGCGTGAAGGTGGTTGCGTTGGCGCTATCGAGATCAAATGCGGAGAAGTCGAGTGCGTCTTCCGTCGCATCGAAACCGGTGAGCACTTCCAGTGTCGCGGAAGTGGTTTGATCCGACTTCAGATAAACGACCGTCTCTTCAGCGGTGCCGAGCGTGATAGCATCGATGTTGTTCGTGCCGGTGATGGTGATGGTTGCGCCATTATCCGAAATACCGCCGATGGTCAGAACACCATCGAGAGCCGACGCGTCGAACGAATGAGCCTCATCATCGTTGTCCGAGATGTAGAGGTTACGGATATTCAGATCACCTTCGCCAGTTACAACTGAGTCCGTAGCGTAGGATTCAAGCTCACCTACTGAAGCATCGCCAGCGATTACATAGTTTGCAGTGTCAAGATACTCGTTGTCGCCATACAGGTAGATGTATCCGGTCGTGGAAACGTCTGTAAGCGTAAGGGTATTACTATCTTCACCTGCGGAGAAGCCGATGTCAGCCGCACCATGGTCACCAACGACCTCGAGAGCCACGCCAGCATCAACCGAGTAGATAAAGGTATCGCCGGCAGCCGCACCATCAAGAAGGTTTGCATCCACAGTGATGGATGTCACGCCAGAGGTTTCTTGCAAGTCTAGCGAAACACTTGCTCCCGTTGCGCCAACCACATTGAGTTCCTCAACGCTAACGAGCGTCGTCTCGGTTGTGGTGATGCTATTCGACAGAACAGCGTTCAGGGTGTCAGTTCCGGCACCAGCATTGATCTGATCGCCGCTCGTGAACTCACCGGCGTCAGCATTGATGACGTCATTATTGGTGGTTGCGAAGCCTGCTGCACCGGTCGAGCTGACAGTGATGTTGTCCACACCGCCCGTAAGCTCGATCGTGTTACCAGGGAAGTTCACATCCTGAAGGTTGGCGACGGCTGCATCAACTTCAGCCTGCGTCGGGATGGTGGCTTCGCTCACAACGGCCGAAAGATAGGCGCGACCGGCTGCGGCAGCGTCATCACCCGTGTAAAGCGCGATCTCAATGTCGGTATCGATCGCGTTTGTGAACAGGTTCGCAGCTTCTACCTTCGCATTCAGCACATCAAGATCACCACCCTGCGCGCCCTGCGCAATGTTGATGGCGATCGTGTTGATCGTCTGAGCACCGGAGATCAGCTGAGCACTGAAGAAAGCGAGGCCGGCAGCGTCGGCCGGCCGGTCGAACAGCTGAAGGTAGATCGCGTTGATGATCTGCGCGTTGCTGTCGCCTTCAAAACGCGACTGGTACTCGTCCGTGCTGGCCAGATCGCCAATCGCGGTGAGATCGGCACCGTTCTTGGTTTCGGCTGCGAAGTATTCAAGGCCGAGCGGATCGGCCGGACGCCCGAAGAGGGCGATGTAAATCTTCTGGATCTCGTCCATGATGGTTCCCTTGGGTTGGCTTCACAAGTCCGGAGCTCACCCAGCCCCCTCGCGGGCCAGCTGTCGTAAAGCACCAAGACAGACACCCACTCATGGTTGAGTCGGTGTATGCGGATTGAACTACTGCAAGTTGTGCAAGGGAGTCAACCTAAGCGTGAGTTGTTATTTTTGCTGCACGGTTAGGTTGCATAAGCAGGAGATGATGGGTATTGGTGGGTGCAAGAGCTGATGTTCCCCTGCAAGGCCAAGGCAAAGCGGAAGGAACAGGACAGCAAAACTCGAACCGAGTGAGTACACGGAGATGTTCACCCATCCGCAACAGGGCGTTGCCCATGGAGATGTGCTGCGCTTGCGGCAGGAAGCCGGCAAGTGGCTGAAGGGATTGCGCGAGGCCGCAGGCCTGTCTCAGCGCGATCTCGCAAAGGTTGTGGGCATCGACTACTACACGTTCATCTCGCAGATCGAATCCGGACGCGGTCGCGTGCCGCCGGCGCAGATGCGGGTTTGGGCCGACGCCTTCAAGGTGGCGCCGCGCGAATTCGCGGTGAACCTGATGAAGTATTACGATCCGCTGAGCTATGAGCTGATCTTCGGCGACGAAATGGCCGTGCAGGCCGCCGAACAAGCGCGCGACGAACTGGAAGCGCGGATCGCCAAGCTCGAAGGGTTCATGGCGCGTCATTGATCGACGCGCCGGCACGGTCGTGGCAGCCGGTTTCGTTCTTGGGATGACGGACCACGGGCTGTGACTGCAGGGGCTTTGCGTTGTGAGGGTCGGCATTGTCCGGCCCTTCGCGCTTTCCCGCAAGGTGGCTCTGGTTGTTCGGATCAGGGCTAGTCCTTGAGGAACGTGTTCCAGTCGATCTTCAGCGAGCCGTCTTCTTCATTGAGAAAGCTCTTTTCGGGCACTGTCATGCGCGCGGCCTGGGCTTTGCGGCTGGCCATCAGCAGGCCGGACAGCATGGGCAGATTGCCGGCGGAAATGAGCTGCGCATAGGCGATGGGGAGGCCGCCGCTTTGGCGCAGCTGATGAAGAGCATTGGCGTCGAGCGCATTGAGCGCGGCCTCGTTGATGCGCAACAAGCCCTGCACCTGCGCGGCCTCCGCGCCCTCACCTGTCGTGATCGGCCAAGGCTCGAGCAGACCGGCGGCTTCTATGGCTTGCACGGCTTTGGCGGTTGGCTGTTCGGCCTGCTGCAGGGTGGACACGAACTCCATCATCTTGGCCGTTTCGGGCGCGATCTCGCCTTGAGCGTCGAAGAAGGGCGACCCCGCCTCGCCCACCGCGCTGTCGATCACCAGACCGCTTGCTTCATCCACGCACAACACGAACTTATCCGCCTCGGTTTTGGCCAGGCGGAAGGGGTGGGAGCGCAAAAGGGCGGGGGTGTAGAGCGCCAGCCAGCGGTTGTTCGGCCCCACCATCAGGTTGTGGCCAGGCGTAAGACCGAGCACGGCAACGAGCGTGGTTATGTTCCCGCTTTTCACGAAGGCCAGCGGCAAAGCGCGCGCGGCATGGCCGATCTCTGCACTGACAAGCGGCACGAGATGACGGTCGGCGGCAAAGCCCAGGTCACGCGCCGCCAGCCACTTCTTGGCTGAATGACGTTCGCGAGAGATCGGATGGAAATCGGCGGTCATGCTGGCAAGCCTCGCTTGTGAAACACTGAACGCGTGCTTCCTTAGCCAAGGAAAATCACACGAGCAAGCTCTACCGAAGGTTGCATTTTGGTGCGGGAGCGGCTAGGTCCCGTTTTGTTCACCCGCCCGCGCCTGGACCCTGCCGCATCCCATGAAAGTCATTCTTTCGGTTGAACCGATCCGTTATCCGCTCACGGGGATCGGCCGTTATACGCTGGAGCTCGCCCGCAACCTTTCACAACTTAAGGATGTGGAAGAGCTCCGCTATTTCAGCGACGCCGCCTTCGTGGACACGCTGCCGGATGGAATGGAGGCAGCGAGTGCCACGGCGCCGGCTTCGCGCATGCTCAGGCTGAAGCGGGAGGTGGCGGCGCGGTTTCCGTTTCTGCTCAACATCTACCGCCGACGGGTCGATACGGCGCGGACGGACACGCTCGCCGGCAAGGGCGACTATGTCTATCACGGGCCGAACTTCTACCTGCCGAAGACGGATGGTCCGGCGGTTGTGACCATGCACGACCTTTCGGTTCTGAAGATGCCGCAGTTTCATCCGCCTGAGCGCGTGGCGTTCATGACGCGCGAGGTGGAGGTGGCGATGGAGCGCGCGACGGCGATCATCACCGTATCCGATTTCATAAGGCACGAGATCGCCGCCCATTTCGGATTGCCGCTGGAGCGGATCTTTACGACCAGCCTTGCGGGCAGCGCGGACTTCTTTGCGCGCGACCAGGCGATCACTGCGCCGATACTTGCAACGATGGGGCTCAAGCCAGGCGGCTATGCGCTTTATGCCGGCACGATCGAGCCGCGAAAAAACCTGGAGCGGCTTCTGGCGGCTTATGAAGCGCTGCCGACGACATTGCGCACGCGCTTTCCGCTGGTGCTTGCGGGCTACAAGGGCTGGAACAATGCGGGCATTCACGCGCGCATTCGCCAGGCAACGGCGGAAGGCTGGGCCCGATATCTCGGTTATGTGCCGGAAGAAGCGCTGCCGCATCTGTTTGCCGGCGCGCGGTTGTTCGCTTTCCCCTCGCTCTACGAAGGCTTTGGCCTGCCGGTGCTGGAAGCGATGGCATCGGGCGTGCCGGTGGTGTGTTCGAATGCCGCATCGTTGCCGGAAGTTGCGGGCAATGCGGCGCTGATGGTGCAGGCCGAGGATGTCGAGGGGCTGACGGCGGCGCTGGAGCGCGGGCTGACGGATGAAGCCTGGCGCGACGGAGCGATTGCTGCCGGATTCAGCCAGGCGGCGCGCTTCTCCTGGGCCCGCTGCGCACGGGAAACGGCGGATGTTTATCGCCATGTGCTGGGTCAGCGGGCATGATCCCCGCGATGCGGCAATCCTTCGGCCTGCGGCGCACCTGGGCTTATCGCTATTTCGTCTTGTCATCCATCGCCACCGAGCTGCGGTTGCGCGTGGTGGGAAGCCGGCTCGGATTGGTGTGGCTGGTGGTCTCGCCGCTATTACAGGTCGCGATGTATGCGCTGGTTCTGTCGACTGTGATGCGCTCGCGCCTGCCTGGCGTCGACAATCGCTTTGCTTATGCGATCTATCTGCTGGCGGGATTTCTCGCCTGGTATCCGTTCACCGAAATCGTGACGCGCTGCGTGACGCTGTTTCTCGACAATGCCAATGCGCTGAAGAAAATCGCCTTTCCGCGCACCGTGCTGCCTCTGATCGTGTTGGGAAGTGCCGCCTTCAACAATTGCGTGATGATCGCGGTAACGGCCGCGGCCTTTCTGCTGATGGGCCATGTGCCGAGCTGGCAAGCGCTTTGGTTGCCGGTGCTGTTGCTCGCCAACCTTGCCTTGGCGGGTGGGTTTGGGCTGTGCTGCGGCGTGCTCAACGTGTTCATTCGAGATGTCGGCCAGCTCGTGCAGATCGGCTTGCAGTTCGGCTTCTGGCTGACGCCGATCGTTTATGTGATCGACATCATCCCGGCGAGTTACCGCTGGGTGATCGGGCTCAATCCGATGTTCTGGGTGCTGGATAATTATCACCGCGTGCTGGTGTACGATCAGCCGCCGGATTTCGGGAAGCTTGCGGCGGTTGTCGCCCTTGCGCTTGTTCTGCTTCTGCTTGGCCGCTTCATGCTGCGCCAATCGCAGGCCGAGATGATGGATACGCTGTGAGCGCACCGCTTTTGCAACTGGACGGTGTCGGCAAGGCGTTTCGTCGATACGCACGCGAGCGGCATCGGCTGATGCGCTGGTTCGGGCTGCCGATCCCGGCACCGGACGAACGGTGGGTGCTGAGCGACATCAGCTTCCGGGTCGATCCCGGCGAAGCGATCGGCATAGCCGGGCGCAATGGTGCGGGCAAAAGCACGCTGTTGAAGATGATCGCCGGCATTACGCGCCCGAGTGCGGGACGTATTGCTTTGTCCGGCCGAGTGGCGGCGATCCTCGAACTCGGCATGGGGTTCAGTGGCGAGCTGACGGGGCGGCAGAACACCTTTCACGCGGCCGGCATGATGGGGTTCAATCAAAGTGAGATCGAAGGCGCGCTGGAGGATATTACCGGCTTTGCCGAACTCGGCGCTTTTTTCGACCAGCCGATCCGCACCTATTCCAGCGGCATGCAGATGCGGCTGGCTTTTGCGGTGGCGACGGCGTTTCGGCCGGATATCCTGATCGTCGATGAAGCGCTGGCGGTGGGTGACGCCTATTTCCAGCACAAGAGCATGGAGCGCATCCGCCGCTTTCAGGCCAAGGGCACGAGCCTGATCCTGGTGTCGCATGACAAGGTGGCGCTGCAGAGCCTGTGCACGCGCGCGATCCTGCTCGACAACGGGCAGATGGTGCGCGACGGCACTCCGGAAGCCGTGCTCGATTACTACAACGCGCTGATCGCCCAGAAGAAGGGCGAAACGATCACCACCGAAACACTGGAAGACGGGCGCATGCGCACGATTTCCGGCACCCGGCAGGCGGTGATCGAGCATGCCGCCCTGGAAGATGCCGCCAGCAAGCCGGCGGATACGGTGGCCGTGGGCGCGACGGTCACTCTCGTGGTGAAAGCACGCGCGGTGGAAGCGCTGCCGTCGCTGGTGCTGGGTTACGCGATCAAGGACCGTCTCGGGCAAACCTTTTTCGGCACCAATACGGCGTTCAGCGGCCAGGTCATCGAGGCACCGCAGGCCGGTGACACGGCGACCTTTCGCATCACCTTTCCTGTCATGCTGGGACCGGGCACCTATTCGATCGCGCTGGCGCTTTCGGCCGGCGAAAGCCATCTCGACGCCAATTACGAGTGGCGCGATCTGGCGCTGATGTTCGACGTGGTGAACCTGGACAAGCCGGCATTCGACGGCAAGATGTTCATGCCTCCAGTGATTACCGTCGAGCGCTGATCACGGCTTGGCGGGCGCTTCCACATAACGACCGCGCAGGCCGAGGAACGGCTGTTCGATGACGGAATAGGACAGCCAGGAAAAGGCGAGTGTCGCGCCAAGAAGCACAGCCCCGTTCAGGATAAGCGCAATGATGCCGGTGCCGCCCATCGAGCCGAACAGCTCATGCGCGGTGAACAGGATCATGGCGTGCCACATATAGATCGAGAAGCTCCAGGCGCCGCAGGTCGCAAAGACGCGATCCAGCCGTTCGCCGAACGAAATGCCGCCACGCACGAAGCCCAGGATGACGCCGGCCCAGCATGCGGCTTCAACCGTGCCCCACAAGATCCAGAATGGCTGCTTCTGCTCGGGCAGGAACGAACTCGCATAGCGCGCCTGCACGCCGACAGCGACGATCGTCACGAGGGATGCCACGAAGAAGAGTGTTCGTCCGTGACGGCTCAGCCAATCCTGCCGACGGTGATAGGCGAGGCCTGCCAGCATGCCGATGAGGAACTGGTCGAAGCGTCCGACCAGCGTTGAATACAGCATCAGCCGGCTGTTCTCGGCCGCGAGATAAGCGCCGAGCTTGATGACGAGCATCATCAGGATCAGCTTGACGAGATAACCTGCGCCGCGCTCGCGCACGAACTGCGCCAGAAACGGGAAGATCAGATAAAAGGTAAACTCGACCGAGATGCTCCATGCCGGCCCGGTGACGAGATGCCAGGAGGTCGGCGGATCGCCGATATTGGTGACGAAGACATAAAGCAGGTCGGTGGCCACGAAGCGGTCGCGATGGATCGAGATCGCGACCATGAAGACCGCGAGAAACAGCGGCGCGATGCGCAGCAGGCGGTTACGCAGGAATTGGCGATAGGCGATCGCCTCCCCTTCCGCCGCGATCGTCATGAAAATGAAGCCGGACAGCACGAAGAACAAGGCAACGCCGGTATGCCCTTCGGTGATGAGGCCGAGCCAGGCGTATTGGGGCAGCGGAATCCAGCCGCCTTTGTACATGTGGAAGAAATGGAACGCGAAAACCAGCAGAGCGGCGAGCAGCCTGAGTTGGTCGATCTCGGGAATGTAGCGGAGATTGCGGGACTTCACCTTGCCTCCGATCTCACGCGGATTTCGGAAGGGTGGTGCCGGAGAGATCGGCGAGGAAGTTTCTCGCGATCGTTTCCCAGGAATAAAGCGCTTCCACCTGTTTTCGCGCGGCGGTGACCATCCGGTCGAGCTCGCCCGGTGCGGTGTTCACGAACTCGCTCAGCCCGCCATGCAGGCCGTTCTCTCCGATCAGCCCGAAATGCTCGCCGCTTTCAAAGCGCAAACCGCGTGCGCCGAAGGCGGTGGACAGAACCGGAATGCCGGAAGCGAAGTAATCCAGCATTTTGAGGTTGGTGCCCGAGCCCGAGCGCATGGGATTGAGCGCGACATGGGCAGCGGCAAGCAGGTCGTTGCGGGTGGCGTTGTCGACCTGACCGAGCAGGTGGACATTGGAAGGAGTAGCCCGATCCCCAAAAGGCAGACACACGCTGCCGAGGATAACAAAGCGAACGCTCGGCAGTGTTTCGGCGACAGCGATGATCTCTTCCAGCGCTTCAATGTTCGGCTGGTGCCAGCTTCCAATGAAAAGCGCGGTGGTTTGCCCGGCCAAGCCGGTGCGCGCTTGCAGATCACGCCGGGTGGCCGGTGCGGTGAACGGCACGTCATCGAGCGCAACGCCGTTCGGCACTTCGTGCAGATGAGCGCGGGTTGGGCCGTAGATCTCGCCCAGCCGCGTCAGATCGCGCGCGGTACATGCAAAGACATGCGAAGCGAGACGCCAGGCCTTGCCTTCTGCGGCTTGCACGGCATCCAGCAGGCGCTGGCCTGCGGGATGATCCGCAAGCATGGCGCGCTTGAGGTCGGCCTCGACATTGTGCGCTTCGAACCAGAGCGGCTTGGTGTTCAGCGCCTGTTTCAGAGGTTCAACGAGATAGGGATGGCTGGCGATACCCGCCACGCTCGTGGCGCAGGAGGCGGCGAGCGCGGCCATGAAATCCGGCGTCAGGCGCGATGCCAGTGCGGCAGCAATATCGCCGACGGGCTGGTTGCCGACGGTTTGCGACAAAAGCTGCTCGGCCCGCAGATGCGCCGCCGACTTGGCGATCCGGATCTCGACCACGCCCGGCGCGATCTCACGCGGCGGTTCCGGCTGGTCATCCAGCGAAACGATGTCGATATCGTAGCTGTCGGCGAGATGCTTGTAGAGGTGAAAAATGCGCGACTGCCCGCCGCCCATGGGCGGATAAACGGGAAACGTGTTGGCGAGCGTGAGCTTGGGGCGGCGCTGGCGAAGCACTGCGGCAGCACGGGTCGGCCGCTGCATCAGGCCTTCGAATACGGAGGCCCAGGTGACGCCTTCAACGCCAGCGCGCGCCGTTTCGCCCATGCGCTGCGCTTCATCCCGATGTGCGGCAAGATAGGCCAGCCGTTCGCCGAGCGCCTCGGCCGTGCTTGCGGTGATGAAGCCGGTTTCGCCGTTGCGCACGAACTCCGTTGGGCCGCCGGAATCCCGAACCGTCACCACCGGCTTGCCGCTGCGCATGGCTTCAACCGTGATCAGGCCGTAATCCTCGTCGCGGGGCACGAAGGGCACGGCGAGCGCATCGGCATAAAGGCCGGGCATCTGGTCATCCGGCACGAAGCCGAGAAAGCGGATACGCGGATCGTGTTGCGCCAGATTTTTCAGGCGCTTTTCGTCGGGGCCGGAGCCGGCGATGAGCAGCGGGAGATCGGCATCAACGAAGCGCATGGCCTCGATAAGGAGATCGACGCGCTTGGGTGCATCGAGCCGGCTCGAGGTGAAGAGGTAATCCTGCGCGCCGCAGCGATAATCCGCGCGATGCGGCGGCGGATGCAGGACGCTGACATCGGCGCCGAGCGGGAAATATCCCCGGCGATCGGCAACCGTTCTGGAGATCGCGGCATGATGCTGGATGCGCGCCTGCGACAGGCCGATGCCATCGAGAAAGTGCAGGATCTCGCGCGCGAATGGGCCGGGAAAGGCGAAGACGCTTTCGGCGACGTCGCTTTGACGCAGCGCTTTGTAGCGTTCGAAGAACTCCGGCAGGACCTGATCATGCGCGCCGTGATCGCCCGCCATGTCGCGCATCCAGGCGACCAACATGCGGGCGCGGGCCGAGGTGATCGTGTCGGCCGAAGCGCCGTTGTAGGTGTCGTACAAACCGCGCAGGCGGTGCAGCATGTAGCAGACATGGTTGGGATGCTTGACCATCCAGGCCGGGTACTTGCCGGATATGACGCAGTCATAGGCGCTGAGATCGAGCTCAGAGAAAGCCTTGTAGGAGGAAACGAGGCCGTCGAGCGTGTCTTCCGGCGAAACCACAGCGACGATGTCGCAAGTATGCGGCGTGTTCTGCTCGATATGACCTTGCAGCCCCCACCACAGGTTTTCTGCCCCGCCGATGGCGAAGGGAATGGGGTGCGGGATGATGATTGCGATCTTCATGGTGCGATCTTCATGCAGCACGCGCCGACGTGCCGGTTCGGCCGAGCGCGCCGTCGAGAAGAGCGTCCACCACCGGCTGCCAACCGATCTGCATGTCGCCATAGCGCGCCCGCCCCGCCTGCCCCATCGCAGCGGCTTTGGCGGGATGATCGACGATCTGCACCAGCGCTTCGGCGACCGCTTGCGGGGTCGGCGCTGAGATCAGACCGGTTTCGCCATCCACCACGAATTCGAGTGGGCCGCCGGAATCTGTGCAGGTGATGACCGGCTTGCCCGACAGCATCGCTTCCAGCGTGACATAGCCGTAGTCTTCATCGAGCGGACCGAAGAACACCGCGGAGGCATGCGCATAAAGCGCGATCATCTCGGGGCGCGAGATCTCGCCGAGAAAGCGCACGCGGTCGGTGACGCCGAGTTCGCCGGCGAGATCTTCGAGAAAGGCACGACGCCCGCCGGTGCCGCCGAAGATGACCTGCACGGGACGCGGACAGGCCGCAACGGCCCGCAGCAGCAGGTCCTGACGCTTCAGGATTTCCAGCCGGCTCGGCGCGAAGATGTAGGGCATGGCTTCGGCGCAATGGAAGGCGTCGGCGTTTGCCGGCGGATGGTAGAGCGCCCTTGAGGCGATACCGTTATAGTGCTGCAGCCGCTGCGACACGCGCTCGGCGATGGTGAAGACCGCCTTGGCGCTACCGAGGCTCTTGTTGTCGGCCTCGATGATCTCGGTGCGCAGCGCATCGGTTTCGGCGTGCCCCTTCGCCCAGCCATAGGGCGTGTCATAGAGGTCATAGGCGGGGCGATGCTGATGCAGGAGCCACAGCGCCTTGTGGGGGTGCTCGATTAGGTAAGCGGGGAATTTGAGGCAGATCAGGGCGTCGATCTGGCCGCCATGGTAGCGCGAGAAATCGACCGACCCGGCCTGGCGCATCGCCTCATGCGCGGCGGTAGGCGGTTCGAAGTGGAACGGGATGCGGATGCCGTGCAGGCTGTGGCCGGCACGGCGAAAGGCGTCCTCCAAACCGGCCGCAAGGAACTCCGCGCCGCCGAAAATGCCCGGCGTGTAAACGGTGGCAACGCCGACGCGCATCAGGAAGCGGCGTCCAGACGCGGCTTGCGGGCGTAAACGGCGTAATCGGCCGGCTGGCGGAACCAATCGTTGAGCTCAACAGGTGCGAAGCCGCTTTCGGGCTGGTCGAGCTGGCAGTCTTCATCACGCCGGATGATGCGGACATCGCTGAAGCCGCGCGTTTCGGCGATGAAACGAAGGAAGTCGGGCGGCAGCGGCTTGTTGTGGGTCGGGTCGTAATGAAAGGTGCAGGCGCCGACCACGAGATTTTCCGGGTTGGGCGTTTCAAACAGAACAAAGCCTTCGGGCGCCAGCGCGGCGTAAGCAGCGTCGAACAGCGCAACGAGATCTTGAAAGGCGAGATGCTCCACGATGTGGAAGCCGGTGACGGCGGCGAGGCTGCCCTCCTCCAGGCCACGCAGATAAGCGATGGCGTCACCTTCCTGCGCGTCGAGCCCGCGTCCCCTCGCTTCCGCTGCCATGGCGCCGTTGAGGTCGATGCCGCGGGCAGCGACATTGGCGTCGCGCAACAAAGCCAGCCACTCGCCACGCCCGCAGCCGATGTCGAGAACGGTGCCGCCGGCGGCAACAGGCGGCGTTTCGCAGGTGAGACCGAGATACCGGCGCAGGCGCTGGCTGATCAGCTCCGTGGAACCGCGAAAGCGGTTCTCGAAGGCGATATAGAGGCTGTCGAGTGAAGCATCTTCGGCGGCTTGCAGCGCCGGAGTTTGCGTTGCCGCTTCGGGCAAAGCGCTGCGGGCTTGGTCGATAAAGGCGGTGAGCTGGCGCTGTTGTTCCATGAGTTGCCGGCGCGCCGAGGTGAGTTCGGACAGGGCGTTGTCGCGGCTGTCGATCACCTCTTGTGCCAGCGCATGGGCCTGATCGGCCGCTTGCTCGGCTTCGATGACGCGTTGTTCCAGCTTCTGCAGGGAACGGCGCACGCTGGATAAGGACGCGTTGACGGCGGTGACGACCTCGCGCTGGCGCCGATCGCTTGAAGCGATGCGCTTTTGCAGGCGGCGCTGGCCGTGCGGCAAAGCGAGATAGGGTTTGAGGCGGAAGAGAATGCCGCCGACGACCGGCAGTCGTTTCGCCCAACCAAAGCGGGAACGGCCATCGAGATCGGCGATCTCCACGCCGCGCGCTTGTCCTTCCGGTGAAGCGCGCAGGGAGCGCAGGATATCGGCTGGGCCGGTATGACCTTCGCGCAGAACGGGCAGATAATGGCTGAGGCCGGATTCATCGATGTCGCGCCCAAGCACGGCGCGATACGCGGCATGAAGAAAGGCGAGTTCATCCATGCCTTCGAATTCCGCCAGCGCGAACTGCCTGCGCTCGCTGGGAAAGCTTTCGTCGCCTTCATGCAGGCTCTCGACCCGCACGACGCTAAGCGCACGGCGATCGGCCTGTGCGGGCGATGGTGCGATCGTTCCAAGCTCGGCACGGATGCTCGCCAGGATTGCATCGATGTCACGCTGAGGGTCAGCCAGGGCTTCGCTCATCCGCCGAAATGCTTTCTTCTTTGATCCAAAAATGCATTGGCGGCTTAGCGCGAGTTGAAACGAAACGCAACCCTAGGTAGATAATTCCACAACCTGTAGTGCGGCTTCGATCGCCGCGCCGGGAGACGTGTCGAAGCCCAGTCTTTGCAGGCTTCCGCCCAGTGCCGACAGCGCCGCGATCGCGTGCAGAGGGTGCGCGGCTGGACCCATGTGAGCGACGCGAATGGCCTTGCCGGTTGTAGGCCCTCGCCCGCCGGATACGAGAAGGCCATAACGGGCCCGCAGATCCCCGAGAAGCTCGGCCTCACTGACGCCTTCGGGCAAACGCACGACGGTGGTCGTGGGCGACGCGATGGCGTCGCTTGCCGCCCAGATCGACAGACTGAGCGCAGCAATGCCGACACGAAATGTGCGCGCGGTCAGATCATGGCGCGCCCACACGGCTTGCGGTCTTTCTGCAAGGTAAAGATCGAGCGCGGCATCGAGGGCGTTGATGTCGGCGATGGAGGTCGTGAAGGGAAAGCGCCTGCCGCCCAGGCCTGCGTCCTCCCAATCGAGGATGCTGAGCACCGATCCGCGTGGCGCGGTGGGATTGGCTTTCATCTTCGCCCAGGCGCGCGTGCTGACACCGAGCAGCGTGAGGGCCGGCGGAGCGCCGAGGCATTTGGCGGGTCCGGTGACATAGATTGCAGCCTGGCAGTCTTCGGGATGCGTGTTCATGCCGCCGAAAGAGGACACGGCATCCACGATCAACAACGCACCATGATCCGCCACCACCGCCCCGATCTCGTTGATCGGATTGATCGTGCCGCATGGCGTTTCATGGTGGCAAACCGACACGACGGCGGTTTGGGGATAACGCTTCAGAAGATCGCTCACCGCGTGGGAATCGATCGCCTGGTTATCCGGGACTTCGAGATCGACGACCTGGGTGCCGTAACGCCGCGCCCACACGCCGAAGCCCCGGCCGTACGGCCCGGAAACGAGGTTCAACACAGTGTCGTCGGATGCGATCAGCGATGCTGCGGCCGCTTCCAACCCCAGCACGGGCTCACCCTGCAAAATGAGCGGTTTGGTGGAAAGTTGCATTGCCGATTGCAACCTTTCGACGACGAACTCGTACTTAGCCGAGTATGGCAGGTCGTCATCATAAGGCACCTGCCGTGACAGTGCATGCAGCACTTCAGGATAGACCGGCACCGGTCCAGGGGTGAGACTGAGCACAGGGGGTTTATCGTGAGGATAACGCATGCGCCGATCCTTGGAAGCTACTCAAACACGATGTAAGATTTAAGCCTCTTTGCGAAGTTCCCGTTCCAAGGCAAAGGCTCGCTGCCCAGGCGGTTGAAACCATCGCATCAATATCATTCTTTGACGAACCTAGAAACGGTCGGCGCCCTTTCAAACAGCTGACATGATCTTATAGTGACAATGACCGTTCTGAACACGAAGCGAACCGTACACACCTGGCCGCAGATCATTCTGTTTACGGTTCTTGGCACGCTGCTCTGCATCGCGCTGGCCTTTATCATCGACTGCTTCTCGTTCGAACATTGGCGCTTCCAGTGGGGCTCCGATCCCCAGAACAACATCATCATTCCGGGCCTCATCGCCCCGCCTATCTTTTTCTTCCTGCTGAGCCGGATGCGCGAGCTGGCGATCGCGCATCGGCAGCTGCAACTCCTGGCTTCCACCGACAGCCTGACCGACTGTCTGACGCGGCGCGCCTTTACGACATTGGTTGATGCCTACCTCGAACAAGTCAGCCTGGAGGAGAAGCAGCGCGGCGGTGCCCTGCTCGTGATCGACGTCGACTACTTCAAGGTCATCAATGACGAGTTCGGGCATGACGAAGGCGACCAGGCGCTGCGGATGATCGCCAACAGCATCAAGTCATCGCTGCGCGAGATCGACCTGGTCGGCCGCATTGGCGGTGAAGAGTTTTCCGTGTTCTTGCCTGGCGCGGCTCCCGAGGCGGCGCAATCGGTGGCGGAACGCATCCGCCAGAGCGTGGCTCAAAGCTTGTTTGCACCCTTGGGAAAACCAATCCGCATGTCGGTCAGCGTTGGCGGAGCCACGTTCGAGCCGCCGTCGCGCTTTACGCAGCTTTATCGCGAAGCGGATCAACAGCTTTACCGGGCAAAGCGTACGGGCCGGAACCGGGTTCTGTTCAAGGCTTCCGGCACCGGCACGATCGCACTGCCGACCACGGCGCTACACTGAGCGTATACCGGCACCGGCGCATGATGCTGCGGCGTTTGAAGCGTGCTAGGCTGGTGTCCAGTTTTTCAGACCGGACTTTTTAGCGCATGCATATCAAGTACCAGGACTTGCCGGCCTTGGCTGGCCAGGAAATTGGCGTCAGCGAGTGGGTGCTGATCGACCAGGAGCGCGTCGATCGCTTCGCCGAAGCAACGGGCGACTTCCAGTGGATCCATGTCGATGTGGAGCGCGCGACACGCGAGCGCGGCGGCACGGTTGCGCATGGCTATCTCACCCTGTCGCTCGTGCCGGGTCTGATCGAAAAGCTTCTGACCTACGAGGATGTCAGCCACACCATCAATTATGGGGCCGATCGCCTGCGCTTCACCGCGCCCGTCCCGGTTGGCAAGCGGGTGCGCATTCGCAAGGTGATCAAAACCGTCGAACCCCGCGCAGGCGGCCTGCAATATCTGGCCGAGATCACCGTCGAGATCGAGGACGAGGAAAAGCCCGCCCTTGTGATGGCCATGCGGATGCTCGTTTTCCCCGCTGAGGCAGACGCGGCTTAAGACAGCGCGATCTGTTCCACGATCGGTGCCGTCGAAACGAATGGATCGAGCGCGGCATCGTTGATCGCGTCGCGATATTCCGCAATCAAGCGCCGCACGAGCTCGGCGGCTGCCGGAACATCATTGATCGCGCCCGTGCCCTGCCCGGCCGACCAGACGTTTTTCCAGGCGCGCGCTTCGTTTTCCATGTCCAGCGTGCCGTGCTGAACGAGATTGTCGGGATCAAGCCCGGCAGCCACGATGCTCGGGCGCAGGAAGTTGGCGTTCACGCCTGAGATGGCCGGTGTGTAGAGAATGTCGGCGGCGTTGGCCGCAACCAGCATCGCCTTCTGCTCTTCCGACACCAGCGCTTCCTTCGTGGCAATGAAGCGCGTGCCGAGATAGGCCATGTCAGCGCCCATGACGCGCGCAGCCGCAATCTGGCGCCCATCGGACATGGCGCCCGACAAAACGATCGTGCCGGAAAAGATGCTGCGGATTTCGGAAATCAGCGCGAAGGGGCTGATGGAGCCGGCATGTCCGCCTGCACCCGCAGCCACGGCGATGATGCCGTCCACACCCGCTTCGGCAGCCTTTTCGGCATGGCGGCGGTTGATCACATCGTGAAAAACGAGACCGCCATAGGAATGCACGGCATCCACCACGTCGCGCACGGCACCAAGCGAGGTAATCACCAGCGGCACCTTCTTCTGCACGGTGATCTTGAGGTCGGCTTCGAGACGCGGATTGGTCTTGTGAACGATCAGGTTGACGCCAAACGGGGCGGCGGAGGAGGTTTCGCCAAGGCGCCGCTGGATTTCGTCCAGCCACTCCGCATAGCCTTCGCTGCTGCGCTGGTTGAGGGCCGGAAAGGTGCCGATCATGCCGGCGCGGCAGGTTTCCACCACGAGGTCGGGGCCGGACGCCAGGAACATGGGAGCCGCAATCGCCGGGATCTGCAGCCGGCCTTCGAAACTCTGCGGAATGCCCATCAATCGAACTCCCCTATTCGCCCTCGGCGACCTTGTGTGATCGCGCAGCCAGGCCGCCAATCAGCATATCCACGCTATGCTCTGCAATTTCGCGTTTGGATAGGGGGCCAGCCGGGTCATACCAGCGCGAAATCCAGTTCAGGGCGCCAAGTGCCGTAAAGGTCGTCAGCCTCACATCAGCCACGGCGATCGAACCATCTTCCATGCCGGCTTCAATGACCCGGCGCACGATGACGTCCGTGTCGCGCTTGAGCGCCTTGATGCGCGACAGGCTTTCGGGCGACAGCGCGTGATCGGGGGTGCGGCCGACGCAAGCGCCGAAGCCGTCGCTCATCATCATCGCATAGTCGATCAGAAGCGCGTGCAACCGCTGCAACCCATTGCCGCCCGCCTGCTCGGCGGCTTCCGCTGCCTGCCTGATTTCCTCCAGCCCGCGCTGCACGCAGGCAAACAGGATCTCATCCTTGTTGGCGAAGTAATGATAGATCGTGGGCTTGGTGACATGCAGCGACACCGCGACATCTTCCAGCGAGGTCGCGTGAAAGCCCTTTTCGTTGAAGAACTCCACGGCCCGCAACAGCACGGCTTCGCGCTTCGACGCGCGGTCGCGCTGTCTTTGCTCGGGCTTCGGCCAAGGAGAAACCTCGGTCGCGCGTTTCACCGTCGCACCAGTTGTCATCGATTGTCCGGAATAATCATAGCTCTTGCGTAAGTCCTATACTCGCGAGTAAACAGCTGTCAAACAGCCCACCTGTCCAAGGAGGATCATCATGATCTCGTCGAGCGATCCCATCGTCATTGCCGCCGCCGCCCGTACCCCGATGGGCAGCTTCCAGGGTGAATTGAAGAAGGAAAGCGCCGTTACGCTTGGCGCGGCCGCGATCCGCGAAACGCTGTCGCGCGCCGGCATCAACGGCGGCGACATCGACGAAGTCGTGATGGGCTGCGTGCTGTCGGCCGGCCTCGGCCAGGCCCCGGGACGCCAGGCTGCGATCGCCGGCGGCGTGCCGCAGGCCGTTCCGGCGTCCACCATCAACAAGATGTGCGGCTCGGGCATGAAGGCCGCGATGTTCGCGACCGATCTGGTGGCCTCCGGCAGCGCCAACATCGTTCTGGCCGGCGGCATGGAAAGCATGACCAACGCGCCATACCTGCTTGAAAAGGCCCGCGGCGGTTATCGCATCGGCCACGGCCGCATTCTGGATCACATGATGCTGGACGGCCTCGAAGACGCGTATGATCGCGGTCGCGCCATGGGCACCTTTGCCGAAGACACCGCGCAGCATTATCAGTTCACTCGGGAAGCGCAGGACAACTACGCGTTGGAATCCCTGTCACGCGCCAAGCGGGCGATCGAGGAAGGCCGCTTCCAGGCCGAGATCGTGGCCGTGGATGCCTCCACCACCGACGAACAGCCCGGCAAGTCGCGTCCCGAAAAGATCCCGCATCTGAAGCCTGCCTTCCGCGAAGGTGGCACGGTGACCGCAGCCAATTCCTCCTCCATCTCGGACGGCGCGGCGGCTCTCATCATCACCCGCATGTCGGAAGCCGAAAAGCGCGGCATGACCCCGCTCGCCACCATCCATGGCCATGCCAGCCATGCGCAGGAGCCGAACTGGTTCACTACCGCGCCGGTTTTCGCCATGCAGAAGCTGCTCGACAAGGTCGGCTGGACGAAGAACGACGTCGATCTGTGGGAAATTAACGAAGCCTTTGCCGTTGTGCCGATGGCTGCGATCCACGATCTCGGCATTTCGCATGATGTCGTCAACATCAATGGCGGCGCCTGCGCGCTCGGCCATCCGATCGGCGCTTCGGGCGCGCGCATCATGGTGACGCTGTTGAACGCGCTGAAGGCAAACGGCCTCAAGCGCGGCGTGGCATCGCTGTGCATCGGCGGCGGCGAAGGCACGGCCATGGCGGTCGAGCTCGTCTGAGCGGCAGCGCGAGAAGCGCATGGCGGCGGATCTGAAACAGAGTGGAGGACAGGGCGAGCTCGCGCTCTCAACCCTGTCCGATTACCTGAAAACAAGGCTGCCGGACCTGCGCGGCGAGCCTCGCTTGCAACAGATTTCGGGTGGGCAATCGAACCCCACCTTCTTTCTGTCCTTTCCCGATCGCGAACTCGTGCTGCGCAAGCAGCCGGCCGGCGAGCTTCTGCCGTCGGCCCACGCTGTCGACCGCGAATACCGCATCATGGCGGCGCTGGCCGACCACGGCGTTCCGGTGCCGCGCATGGTGCTTTATGAAGACGATCCCGCGCTTCTCGGCACCAAGTTCTATGTCATGGAGCGGCTTGATGGCCGCGTCTTCCACGACAGCCAGCTGCCGGAACTGGCGAAAGACGAGCGCGCCAGCGCCTATCGCGATCTCGCCACCGTGCTTGCGCGCCTGCATTCCGTGGACGTCGCCGCTGCCGGGCTGAGCGACTTCGGCAAGCATGGAAGCTACTTCGCGCGCCAGATCGCGCGGTGGACCAAGCAGTGGCACCTCTCCCAAACGCGCGAAATCCCGGACATCGATGCGCTGGCTGCCTGGCTGCCGCAGAACATTCCGGCCGATGATCGCACCACGATCGTGCATGGCGATTACCGGGTCGGCAATGTCATGCTGCATCCGACCGCACCGCAGATCGTCGGCGTGCTCGACTGGGAACTAGCCACACTCGGTCACCCCTTCGCAGATCTCGCCCATACCGAAACACTGTGGTTCATCACCCCGCAGGAATATGGCGGCGTGATGGGGGTCGACTTCGCGGATCAGGGCCTGCCGACGCGCGAAGCCTTCGAGGAGATCTATCTCGGGGCCGTAGGTCTCAGCGAAGGCCTCAAACCCTTCCACCTCGCCTTCGCCTTGTTCCGCTTCGCCGTGATCTTCGAAGGCATCGCAGCCCGCGCGAGGGATGGAAGCGCCGCCAGCGCCAATGCGGCGGAGGTCGGCAAGCTGTCGAGCGTGCTAGCCGGACGTGCAGTCGGTATTCTGTCGGGCGATCGGGGCTGGAAGGGCTGAGCTTCAGCCAGAGGGCGGCTTCTCGCCCGTTTCGATCAAGACCAGAGCTTCGGCGCCTGACATGGGATACCCGATGGCAAAGCCTTGCAGTTGGTCGCATCCGAGCGCTTCGAGAGCATCGATCTGAGCTTCCTCTTCCACACCTTCAGCCAGGCAGCTTGCTTTCACGTTCCGGCTCATCGCCACGATGGTTTCGATGATCGCCTCGGCACCGTCATTCTTGCCGAGCCGACTGACAAAGCTGCGGTCGATCTTGATGAGGTCGGGCTTGAGCTTGTGGATGTAGCTCAGGCTCGAATAGCCGATGCCGAAATCGTCCACGGCAAGCGCAATGCCCTTGGTCTTCACCAGCGCCACGGTGTCGAGGATCATATCGAGCGATCCGAGCGCCGTTTCGGTGACTTCAAAGCTCATGCGTGCGGCATCGAAGCCTGAATGTTCGAACTGCTCCAGAAGCTCCAGCATGCGGGGCGGAGACAGGTCGCGCGCGGACAGATTGACCTTGAGACTGATCTGCGCGGGCCATCGGCTCGCCTGGGCAACGGCCTTGTTCATCACGCTGCGGGTCACGGCATGAATGACATCGCTGCGCTCGGCGATCGGGATGAACTCCGATGGAAAAACCTGGCCGAGAACCGGGCTGTTCCAGCGCGCCAGGGCTTCGAAGCCGATCAACTGGCGGGAATGCGCATCAACGATCGGCTGAAAGAGAACATAGAGTTCTTCTTCAAGCTTGGCGGCGCGCAGAACCTGTTCGACATGACTGCCGCGCTTGCGTTGGACCTCGTGTTCGGCCCGGAAAATGGCGACCTGGTTGCGGCCAGCTTCCTTGGCGTGAAACAGCGCGTAATCGGCCCGCTCGATATGGCGACCGTGAGCCGCGCCTTTGGGGTCGCAATCGTTGTAGACGCCCACCGACGCGCCGACGGACAGTGTGAGGGCCTCAAGAACCACGGGTGCATTGCAGGCAGCGATGAGCCGCTCACCATAGGCCTGCACCTTGGCGTCTCGAAACGCCTTGTTGAAGACCACCGCAAATTCATCACCACCTATACGCGCCGTGCAAAGACTGTCAGGCGTTTCCCGAGCGATACGGACGGCTATCTCGCGCAAAACTTCATCGCCGATCGCATGGCCATGCAGGTCGTTGATCTGCTTGAACCCGTCGAGATCGATCACAAGAACGGTCGAAGCCGCTTCGATCTGGCTTAACTCCTCGAGAACCCCATAGAACCTGCGCCTGTTGGCAAGGCCCGTCAGCGCGTCCGTGTTGGCAAGACGGGTTTGGTAAGCGTTCATCTGCGACAACCGGGAGCGCGACAGAACCAGATCCTCGAAATCGCGCGCGAACACGAACACCACGTAAACCATGGCGGAGGCAACCAGAACGAGGTTGATGGCCACCGCCTGCTCGACACGCGAGCCGTTCCACAGGAGAAACAAAGCAAAGGGCGGGATCACGAAGACGGTGGTCACCAGCGCGGGAACGCGCGCATGCATCAGGAGATTGATGCAGGAGATCACCGTCAGACCCACAAACAATGCAGCATGACCATGTTGCGTCATGTGCCTGGTGGCGTCAGTGTTGAGCCTCTCGTCAATGAGATAAAGCCCCATGGCCCAGGCAAGTGTCACCGAAGACAAAATAGCGGTAAAGGGTGTCAGGCGCCGCAGGATCCGGCGTGCTTCAGCGGCTTCTATGGTGACGGTCTGCAAACGCTGCCAGTGGATCAAGCGCGCGACCATCAGGGTCACGAGAACTGCCGGTACATAGCGGGACAGCACAGCATGGACCTGCTGATGCGTGATCGCCACAGCCAGCGTGTTGATGCTGAGAACCGCGTAAAGGATCGGAATGCGCTTCTTCAACGCATCCAGTTGAGCGACCACGAGCTCGTCTGACGCCCGGGCAGTGAGCCCGTTCCTGAGTTGCAGAAGAAGATCGCGGAGCGCCATTGAGATCTCGAAAGGCCTTTTGGCTATTGTCGCATTGCAAGGCTAATGAACTGTTCTGACCGCGAAAAGAATCCTCGTTCAAGCGCCCTTTCATCATCAATATTGAAGACCGGGTGACTTCCTGTTCCCTTGAGAAGAACAGACCTTGATCAAGGCACTTTTGTTCATCGTTCGACTGCGCCTTCCACCGGCCAGCGCCAAAACGCCTCGCCTTCTTCCGAAAGATTGCGGTTCAGCACCATCTTGTGGACTTCATCGGCGCCGTCCACGAGCCGCGCCTGCCGGGCATAGCGGTAGATCCATTCCAGCACCGTGTCCTTGGAATAACCTCGCGCGCCGTTGATCTGGATGCCGGTATCGGCGGCCTTGTGCAGGAGGTTCGCGACATGAACCTTGGCCATCGACACTTCCTTGCGGGCGTATTCCCCCCTATCGAGCGCGTAGGCCGCCTTCTGCACGAGCAGGCGACCGATCTCGATCTGCATCGCGAGATCGCCCAGCATCAGCTGGATGCTTTCCCGGTCGGCCAGCCGGATGCCGAAGCCCTGGCGGTTCTCGGCATAATCGCGCGCAATCTCGGTGCAGCGCTTGGCAAGACCAAGCCAGCGCATGCAATGCGTGAGCCGTGCCGGGCCAAGCCGCGTTTGCGTGACGCGCATGCCCTTGCCTTCACCAAGCAGGATCTCGCTTTGGGGGATCTCCAGCCCGTCGAACTCGATCTCGCAATGACCGCCATGTTCTTCCGGGCCCATGATCGGGATGCGGCGCTTGATGCGCCAGCCCGGCTGGTTCTTGTGGAACAACAGCGCCGACAGCCCGTGACGCGGATCATCTGATGTGCGGGCGATCAGGATGAAATGCTCGGCGTCTTCAGCGCCCGTGATGAACCACTTCGTGCCATGCACGACATAGGTGTCGCCCTTTTTGACCGCACGCGTCTGGATCATCTGCGGATCGGACCCGCCGCCCGGATGCGGTTCCGTCATGACAAAGGCCGAGCGCACGTCACCGCGCGCGATCGGCATCAGCCATTTCTCCTTTTGCGCGGGCGTGCCTATCTTTTCGAGCACCATCATATTGCCGTCATCCGGCGCGGCCGAATTGAACACGGCCGGACCGAAGATCGAGCGGTTCATGGCCTCATAGCAGACCGCCATGCCCCGTTTGTCGAGGCCTTGCCCGCCGCTCTCCGCCGACAGCTGAAGGGTCCAGAGACCTTCCGCCTTGGCCTTGGCGCGCAGCGCTTCCAGAAGCGGCAGCGCGATATTCTCATGCGCATCATAGGACGCCGGATCGGCCTCGAGCGGCAGCACCTCGCGCGCCACGAAATCGGCGATACGCTGGCGAAAATCCTCGACGCGGGCGGGAATGGTGAAGTCCATGCTGATCCTCCTAAAGCGAGGCGTTCGAGTGGCCGCCATCCACCACGAGAGCCGTGCCCGTGATGTAAGCGCCGGCTTCAGAAGCCAGCAGCAACATGGCGCCATCGAGGTCTTCCATGCGCCCGAGCCGGCGCTGCGGAATGCGCTTCACCATCGCCTCGCCGGCGGGCGTGGCGAAGAAATCGCGATTGATCTCGGTTTCGACATAGCCGGGGCAAAGCGCGTTGACCCGGATGCCATAGCGCGCCCATTCTAGCGACAGCGCGCGGGTGAGATGAACGAGACCGGCTTTCGACGCGGCATAGGCAGATAGCTCGGTGGCAACCCGCAGGGCGACGATCGACGCCACATTGACGATCGAACCGCCGCGCTCTTCCTGCCGCAACGCTTTTGCCGCAGCCTGCGCGACCAAAAACGGCCCTTTCAGATTAACGTCGAGCGTCGCGTCCCAATCACCTTCAGTGAGATCGAGCGCCCGCGCCGCGCCGCTGATGCCGGCATTGTTGACCACGATGTCGAAAGGCTGGTCCGCCTCGGCAAACAGGTGCGCGATCGACGCACTGTCGCGAACGTCCAGCGCGACAGCCGTGGCCTCCGCGCCTGAACTGCGCAAAGCTTCGCACTCGGCTTCGATCCTGTCCAGGCGGCGGGCAGCCAGAGTGACGGCGGCACCGCGTTGCGCGAACAATCGCGCGAAATGCTGACCCAGCCCGCTCGACGCGCCGGTAATCAGCACGCGCTTGCCCCTGATGTCGTCGAACATGCAGGCTCCTCCCCGACAATGAACATCCGACAGATGTGTCACCTAGTTGTGCGGGAAGTCGGTGCGGCCCGCAAGAGCAGGCGGCCTCGTTCAGGTGTTCAAGGATGGCTCAGGCGGCGCTTCAAGCACCGCCTGACAAGATCCGGCTCAGTAATCGCGCTCGTAGAACACGCCGACGCTGGAATCGGTGGTGCCGGCGCCACCCTTCACCTTGAGGTTCTCGGTAATGTCGAGATTGATGGTGGCGCGCGTGTTGCCGCCCGCACCCGCTTCGACGCCGAGATATACATTCTCGTTGATGTAGCGACCGGCCCGCACGGCAGCGTTGCCTTCGCTGTCGGTCACCACATCGAGGTCATCGAGCCCGGTGCCGGCGCGCAGCCTGCCGAGCAGCGAATTGTTGCCGCCGCCCGCCAGTTCGGCCGCCGCAGCCGCGAGCTGGGCGATCTGGAAGGCCGACAATTCGTTGATGCCGCGATTGAAGATCAAACGCGCCAGCACTTCATCCTGCGGCAGTTCGGGCGAGGAAGAGAACTTCACGTCGATATCGGACGCGCGGCCCGTCACCGTCACGAAAACGGTGATGTCCGAACCTTCCGAGCGCGCCACGAAGTTGAGGTAGGGATTGAGGTCGCCCACCAGCGTGACTTCACCCTCATCGAAGGTGATGCGCTGGCCGAGAATGCCGATGCGGCCCCGGATCATGCGCAAACCGCCGGTTGGCTGAATGTTGGTCACCGGACCGCTGATCTGCACGGAACCGCCGAGTTCGGCATCAACGCCACGGCCACGCACGAACACCTGGTTGGGCGCGTTGATCGTGATGTTGAGGCGCGCAACGCTCGGACGCGCGGTCGGCGTCGGCGTACCGTCATTGGCCTTGGCACGCGCCAGGGTGGCGCGCACGCCGGCCGGCGGATTGCGGTGCTTGACGTTGATGGCGGCCGCACCGCCCGCGAAGCTTTCCGGAACGGTGATCTCGGCCCGCGCCACGTCGATCGTGCCGCCGATCAACGGATCCTGCAGCAAGGCGCCGGTCACGTTCAAACGGCCGTTGACGGTCGCCACCAGCAACTCACCATCGGCGTAGCGTGCATTGTTGAGGTTGATGGCGATGTTGGCCGGAAAATTGCTGCCGGGCGCAATGCCGATCGTGCCCGATGCACTCACCGTGCCGCCGCCACCGATGGCGCCCGACACGTTTTCGATCGTGACCGTCTGGCCCGAAATGCCGACGGCGACGTTGATGTTGCTGACCCGCAGATTGGTTTCGGGATCAACAACGGCTGCCCCCGCCGATGTCACGCGGCCCTGGATGTTGGGCTGCTGGATGCTGCCGGTCACCGCCACATTGGCATTGACCGTGCCGTTCAACTGCGTGCCGCGATCGGCCAGGAAGCGATTGGCAAGCGCAAGCGGCGCCTGCGCATCCACATTCACCGACAGGCCGGCACCCGACAAAGGCACGCGGCCGTTGCCGCTGACGGTGAGGCCTTGCGGGCCGTTCACCTGAACGCTGTTCAGCGTCACGGCGTTGTCGCCATAAGCACCGTCGGCCTGAACCGACAGCGGCGCGACGCCGGCATCGGCGAGCGGTGTGGCACTGATGCCGCTGCCCGAAAGCTGGAAGCTTGCAGCGGGATTGCGCAGTTCGCCGGTCACCTGAGCCGTGCCCGTGATGGTGCCGGCGAGGTTCTGTTCCGGCACGATCGCGTTCGCAATGCCGAGCGGCAGCGAGCGCAAGGTGACATCGAGATTGAGCTGGCCCTGGCCAAGAGGCACCGTGCCCTGCGCCCTTGCATCGACGCCTTCGGGGCTGGTCACGGCTGCATCAACCGTCAGAAGCTGGTTCTGCGTGCTGCCATTGGCCGTAACGTTGATCGAAGACAAACCGGCCTGGCGCAGCTGGGCTGCCGTGAGCCCCTGCCCGCGTACATCGAAGTTGACGTCGGGCGCGCTGCGCGAGCCGCTGACCTTCACGGTGCCATCGAGTGTGCCGCCGAGGCCAAGATCCGGCACGACGCTGTTGCCGATCGACAAAGGCAGGTTCGCGATCACCACATCGAGGTCGAGCGTTTCGGCGATCTGGCCCTTGGCGTCGATCCGCCCGCCGCCGACATCGAGCGCAACGCCGTCGATGGTGATGATCTGATTGATGATGGTGATTGCGGCTGGCTGAAGCAGGCGGGCATTGGTGTTGCCCTGAGCCAAAGCCAGCTCGTTCAGATTGACACGGAAGCCGGTCTGGACGCGCGACAAGGCGCCGGCGACATTGGCCGTGGTACCGTTGTCGAGCGCGGTTTCGGCAGAAAAGTCGGTGGTATCGCCATTCTGGCGCGCCTGTGCCTGAAGCCGGGTCACG
This sequence comes from Tianweitania aestuarii, assembly GCF_018457165.1. Lineage (GTDB taxonomy): Bacteria > Pseudomonadota > Alphaproteobacteria > Rhizobiales > Rhizobiaceae > Tianweitania > Tianweitania aestuarii. Next base: position 717,011 of record NZ_JAFMNX010000002.1, read on the forward strand.
GTGACGCCGCCTGCCACGACATTGCGCGCATCGATCGTCGCATTGCCGCCCGGCACCTTGAACAGGTCGGAAAACTCCGCCTGAACATCGGCACTACCGACGCGCGCCTGATCCACGACGAGATTGCGGATATCGGCCTTGATGTCGCCGTCCTGGTTGCCGTTGACTGGACGCAGGCGGATCGTGGCATCCACCGCACCGGACGCCTTCGTCAGGAACAGGGCGGCTGCCGTGGACACGTCGCGGGCATTGAGCTGCACCTGTCCGTCGAACAAGCCGCTCGAGACGATCTGCTGGATATCGCCCGTCAGGTTCGCGCCGCCGGCCGAGAAGCTGAGCCCGCTCAGCTTGCGTGTGGACGCCGACACGGCCACGCCGCTCGCAAGCTGCACGCGGTTGCCGTCGAGGAACGCGTCACCGGTCAGGTTGCCGTCAAGCAGATCCGGCAGTTGCACGCCGTCAAAGCCGATGCGCGCTTGCGTCAGCGACTTGCCCATCAAGCGGCCGCTCGGCACATTGGCGTCCAGATTGAGACGGATCGTTCCGTCCGAACCCTGCGCGCGACCGGTTGCCGTCATGCGACCGCTCGCCTGCTGTGAAACCAGCGCCAGATCGCTCAAAGCGAGATCGAAGTTGAAGTCGGCCGTGCCCGTTGCGAAGCGGCCGTCAGCCGTGAGCTCGACCTGATTGTTGGCAAGACGGAACTGACGCGCGACGAGGCCATTTTCGCCGCGTGCGACGCCGCCCGTCAGGCGTGTTTCGCCCTTGAGCAGAGCGTCGGCTGCCGGCGTGTCGATCGACAAACCGTTGGCCGAGCCATCCAGCGTGAGGTCGAAGCCGCCGCCGATCGGGTTGACCGAGCCTTGCGCGGTCAAACGCAGGCTGCCGGCCAGATCACGCCCGGCGAGCGCGGAAAACGGCACGATGGAATCGGCGTTCACAGCGATATTGCCGTTGAAAACGAGATCCGCGATGGCGCCATCGAGCGCGACGCTGAGCCCGTTGCCAGACAAGGTGGCCTGGTTCAACTGAACCGGCTGGTTGGCGCGCCAGTCACCATCGATCAGCAGCGTGATCTCGGAGCCAAGCGCTTCGGCCACCTGTGCAGCCGGCGCATCCAGACCGCGCGCGCCGCCATCGACCTTGAAGCTGACGCGGCGGTTGGCGGCGTCCTGAAGGTTCTGGGCAAGACCCGAGAAGTTGAGCGCAACGCGGTCGCTGGAGAAGTTTTCCGTCATGAGGTCGGCGATGTCGAGCGAGCCGGACCACTGGTCGCTCGCTGTATCGCCAAACGAAATCTTCAGCTGCGCGCGTTGGATCGTGTTGTGGCCGGGTGCCGGCAGAAGGATCGGCTCGGCACCGCCATTGTCCACCCGCGCATCGAGCGTCAGGCGCTGCAGGAAGTTGTCGGCCGCCGTTTCCGCCTTGGCGCTGAGCTTGAGCTGCGCGCTCGCCAGTTCGAGCTGGTCGAGCCGGAACCCGCCCGCATCCTTCGACACGCCGCTTGCTTGCAGCTGCGTCGATTGACCAAAAAAGGCACGAAAGCGCTCGGGGATGAGCGAGGCAATCGGACCATCCAGCGTCGTGTTGAAGCCGAGGCCGAGTTCCTGACGGCGCAGCGATGTTTGCCCGGTGAGAATGCGCTCTCCGGCGGCATCGAGAGCAAGCTGCAGGTCAAACTGTTCAAGCGGCCCCTTGCCCGAAACAACGAGATTGACCGGAGGACGGTTTTCGATCTTCAGCAGGTTGGCGACGATGCCGTTTTCCGGCTCTTCCAGGCGAAGGTCGATACCGAGTTCAGTGCTGTCATTGGCATAAGATGCGGTGAGCGAAAGCTTGCCGCCGGGACCATCGAGGCGTGTGACGTTGAGCGCGGTGTCGAGCGAACCGTCGGCCAGACGCACGCGGCCATTGAGGGCGAGCTCGGAGGCCAGACCGAATACGGTCGGGCCGAACACGACACGCTGAACATCGAGCTCATCAAGCGTGACCGAGACCGGCAGTTCCGGCAAAGCGAAGCCGCTGCTGGCTTCCGGTGGCGGCAGGCCTTCTTCCGGCAAGGGCTTGCGGGTGACTTCGATGCGTTCGGCCGACAGGGTCGAGATCTGCAAACGGCCGAGCAGAAGCGCGCGGCGTGTCCAGTTGATGCGCGCATTGACGATGCGCAGCCACACACCTTCGCGGTCGGCAATCGTGATCTCGCCGATCGTGGCATCGGACGACAGCGCGCCCTGAATGCCGTTCAGCCGGATCTGCCGGTTGGGCGTGGAAAGCTGGTCTTCCACCAGGCCGACAAAATAAGAGCGGTCTTCCTGCTCGTCTTGCGCGAAAACAGGAAACGCGACGAACAGCAGAGCGAGAAGTGCGAGGAACCGGGTCAAAACGCCTGTCCTATGCCGATGTAAAACGCGAAGTCGGGATCATCGCGGCCGGGATTGAGCGGAATGGCGATGTCGCCGCGAATGGGGCCGAGGCCGGTCAGATACCGCAAACCGATGCCCGCGCCGACCTTCAGCTCTTCTGCAAAGTTGGGGAAGGATTCCGCGCCGACATAACCGGCATCCACGAAGCCGACGAGGCCGATGGAATCCGTGACCTTGGCGCGCAGCTCGGCCGATCCTTCGATCAGCGAACGGCCGCCGGTGATGATGCCGTCGGCCTGTTCCACGCCGATGCCGCGATATTCATAACCGCGCACCGATCCACCGCCGCCTGCAAAGAACAGCTTGTCGGGCGGAGTTTCGCCGATATCGGCGCCAGCCAGCGAGCCGATCTTTAATCGGCCGGCGGCCACGATACGGTTTTCTTCGCCGAAGCCGTAATAGGTCCGGCCTTCCAGCGTGCCGCGCACAACCGGATTGCCGTAGTTGAACTCGAAGAAGGGTTCGATCGAGGCTTCCACGAACACGCCCTCGGTGGCATCCACCTTGTTGTCGCGCGTGTCATAGGTCAGCGTTCCCGGCAAACCGACGGTCACGAAATCCCGTTCGCCGAGATCGTCCTCGAAGCGCGACGGACCGCCGCTCAGGAACAGGCTGCCGGACAGTTCGTCGGTGAAGATCCGGGTGAAGCCGACCTGCGCCGTCACGGCCGTGCGCGTATAACGGTCCAGCACTTCGCGGTCGCCGAACAGCGACATCACGAAATCGGTGTCGGGCGTGAAGACGCCGGGCTTGGTGAAGGTCGCGCCGACGCGATAGGTAAAGGCGGCCGGATCGAAGCGGCTTTTGTCCGGCTCGTCATCGGAGCGGTTGGTAACCTCGGCGCCGATGCCGGCAACCTTGGCGTCGAAACGCAGACGCTCGGCCTTGCCGAACAGATTGCGATGCAGCCAATAGCCTTCCACACCCGCGCCATCGAGCGTCGAATAGGACGCGCCGACGCCGAAGCGATGCAGCGGACGCTCCTGCACGATCACGTTCATCGGCAGTTCGCCATTGGCTTCAATGGCTTCGGCTTCCTCGATGCGCTGCGAACGAAACACTTCCAAGCGGCCAAGCCGGTCATTGCCGCGCTTGACGTCGTCCGGATCGAACTCTTTGCCCCGCGGCAGATCGGTCATGTAGGCTACGAAATCGGGATCCATGCGCGCCGTGCCCTGCACGGAGGTCGGCCCGTAAACGGCGCGGCGACCCGGATCCATGACAAGCGTCGCATCGAGCTTGTTCGTGTCGTGCAGCGCCTCGACCCGGCGCTCGGCCACATCAGCCTTGGCATAGCCCTGCTGACGCCAGGCTTCCTTGGACAGGTTCTCGGCCTGCAGGATCACGCCGGACTTGGCGACTTCACCGGGAACGAAACCGTTGTCGGTGGGCAGTTCGACAATGTCGTGCCGGTCGGTGGGCGGCGGCGCCTGGTTGACGACACTGGCGACGCCAAAGGCAAACAGCGGACCCGGATCAACCGCGACCACGATATTGGCGGGATTGGAAACTGTTGCATCCGGCGGCAGATCGGCGGCTTCGCGGCCATCGACCTTGATGGAAATGGTGGGACCGTAGCGCCCTTGCGCATACATGGTGCCGAGCAAACGGCGGTAATCGCCGCGCGCCTTGGCAAGCAGTCCGGATGCGCCCGATGCCGGCTCCTCGCGGTCGCCCCAAAGGTTCGAAGCGCCTTTCAGCGTGTCTTCGACGTCATCGTCCTCGCCCGCATTGACGGTGAAGGTGACGTTGTAGGGCTGTGGATCGCCAACCGGCGCGTCTTCCGGATCCGGAGCTTTTTCGAAGAACTTGAAGCCGAACAGCTCAAAGGCCGCCGCTGGATAAAGCGCCGAAGTGCTCACCATGACCGCCGTGACGATCCGCAAAGTCCAGCCACGCTTCGTCAGCAACCGCATTCCCCACCGTACTCGCACGCTCAACGGGGGCAAAGTACCCCGGCGAGCCGTCAGGCGCAGCATCAAATGTCTCGAAACGAGAATCTTTTATCCAATTTCGGCAATCCTGCCACACCTGACAGTTGTGAAAAGTCCTTATGCGGGCATGGCTTCCGTTGCTTTCCTGAAGCGCCGATCATCCACCGCAGCACCAAGAAGCGCCTGCGTGTAGGGATCGCGCGGATGGTTGAAGATCTCTTCCACAGGCCCCTCTTCCACGATGCGCCCGCCGCGCATCACGAGGATCGTGTCGGCCATGGCGCGCACCACCGACAGATCGTGGCTGATGAAGATGTAGGACAGATCATGCGCCTGCTGCAGATCGCGCAGGAGGTCGACGATCTGCTTTTGCACGGACCGGTCTAGCGCCGAGGTCGGCTCGTCCAGCACCATGACGTCTGGCTTGAGGATCAAGGCCCGCGCAATGGCGATGCGCTGGCGCTGGCCGCCGGAAAATTCGTGCGGATAGCGATTGCGCATGGCCGGATCGAGCCCGACTTCTTCCAGAGCCTGCATGGCGCGGCGGTCGCGCTCGGTGCGCCCGATACCGCTTTCGTGGACAAGCAGCCCTTCGGTGACGATCTGGCCCACCGTCATGCGCGGCGACAGGGAGCCGAACGGATCCTGGAACACCAGCTGCAACTGATGACGCAGCGGACGCATGGCGCGGCGATCAGCGTGGCTGATATCGTGCTCCTTGAAGCGCACAGCGCCCGTGCTGGGAAGAAGGCGCAGGAGCGCACGGCCGAGCGTCGACTTGCCGGACCCGGATTCGCCGACGATGCCGATCGTTTGCCGCTTCTTCAACGTCACCGACACGCGATCGACCGCGGTGAAGGTCGCGGCTTCCTTGAACAGCGAACCGCCCAGCGCAAAGGTTACGGTGACATCGCGGCCCTGAAGCAGGATCGGCGCATCCGCTTGCGCCGGCACCTTCTGCCCGGTGGGTTCGGCGTTGATCAGCATGCGCGTGTAGTCATGCTTGGGTTCGGTGAACAGGGAAGAGGTTTCCCCCTCCTCCACCACCTTTCCGGCCTGCATGACGTAAACGCGGTCTGCCAATCGGCGGACGATGCCGAGATCGTGGGTGATGAACACGATCGCCATGCCGAGCTTGGCCTGAAGCTCGGCCAGAAGGGTCAGGATCTGCGCCTGGATCGTCACGTCGAGCGCCGTGGTGGGCTCGTCGGCGATCAGAATGTCGGGATCGTTGGCGAGCGCCATGGCGATCATCACGCGCTGGCGCTGGCCGCCGGAGAGTTCGTGCGGATAGGAATCGATGCGCCGCTCCGGCTCGGGGATCCCCACCAGCGTTAGCAGTTCGATCGCCCGTTTGCGCGCTTCGCTTCTGCTTGATCCGCGATGATGGATGATCGGCTCGGAAAGCTGACGGCCGATCCGGTACAACGGATCGAGCGAGGTCATCGGCTCCTGAAAGATCATAGTGATCTTGGCGCCGCGCACCGTGTTGAGCTGCCGGTCCGACAGGCCGAGGATCTCCTTGTCGCGATAAAGGGCCGAACCGGTTGCGCGCCCGTTGCCGGCGAGCAGGCCCATCACCGCCATCATGGTCTGGCTCTTGCCTGAACCGGATTCGCCGACGATGGCGACGGTTTCGCCACGCGCCACATCGAGGCTCACACCTTTCACGGCATCCACGACGCCGTCATTGGTCTGAAAGGAGACCTTGAGGTCGCGGACGGAAAGAACGTTTTCGCGGTCCATCTCAGCGCTCCTTCGGATCGAGCGCGTCGCGCAAACCATCGCCCAGGAAGTTGAGGGCGAACAGGATCACGGTCAGCGTCACGGCGGGATAAAGCAGCAGCCAGATCGCGCCACGCATGTTCGACGCGCCTTCCGCGATCAGCAGACCGAGACTGGTCAGCGGCTCCTGCACGCCAAGGCCAAGGAACGACAACAGGCTTTCCAGCAGGATCGCCTTGGGCACCAGCAGCGTCACGAACACCACCACCGGCCCAAGCGTGTTTGGGATGATGTGGCGCTTGAGGATGCCGGCGCTGGACACGCCCATAGCTTCGGCCGCCTGCACATATTCCTGCCGCTTGATCGTAAGCGTCTGGCCGCGTGCGATGCGCGCCATGTCGAGCCATTCCGTGAAGCCGATCGCGATGAAGATCAGCACGAAACTTCGCCCGAAGAACACGACGAGCAGGATCACGAAGAAGATGAAGGGCAGTGAGTAAAGAACATCGACCACGCGCATCATCACATTGTCGATCCGCCCGCCGAAGTAGCCGGCGACCGCGCCGTAGGTGACGCCGAGCGCCAGCGCCATGAAGGACGCAAGCAGGCCGATCGCCAGCGAAATGCGGATGCCGATCAGGACGCGCGCCAGGAGATCGCGGCCGTTGGCATCGGTGCCGAACAGAAAGCGCACGCGCTGCACATCGGCCACCATGACGCCGCTGGTCGCGGTTTCACTCAGCGCATTGCCGTCCGCATCCTCCAGCCGGGAATTATCGAACAGGTCGGAGCGGTCGATATAGCGGGTGATGCGCGGATCGATCGGCTCGTTGTCGGAGATATCAGCGCGAATGGTGGAGCCATCCAGCTCGACCTCGCCAATCGTGATGCGTGCGCGCTCCAGCGAGCGCTGGAAGTCCGGCACGATCCGGTCTTCGCGTGGATAGGCTTCGAGGCTTGCCGGCACACGCACATATTGCGGGAAGATCTCGTCGTAGCGATGCGGCACGAGGCTTGGTCCGAAGATACCGGCCAGCGCCAGCAGAAGCAGAACGATCGCGCTCGCCACGGCCGCGCGGTTGCGCCGAAGCCGCAGCCACGCGTCCTGCCACAAGGAACGGCTGGCCGTAACGGCAATCGCTTCAGCCTGCGGCTGTTCGGAAAACACATGCTCAGTCATAGCGCACCCGCGGGTCGAGCCAGGCGTAAAGAATGTCGACGATCAGGTTGAACACGATCACGAACAGCGCGATCACCACCACGGTGCCCATCACCAGCGTGTAGTCGCGGCCAAGCGCGCCCTGCACGAAGTAACGGCCGATGCCCGGAATGCCGAAAATGGTTTCAACCACCACCGAGCCGGTGAGAAGGCTGGCCGCCGCTGGTCCGAGATAGGACACCACCGGCAGCATGGCGGCGCGCAGCGCATGAACGCCGACGACGATGCGTGTCGGCAGACCATAAGCGCGTGCGGTGCGTACATGGTTCGAGCGCAGCGCCTCGATGGTCGCGCCGCGCGTCAACCGCGCCACAACCGCGATCTGCGGCAGGGACAGCGTGACCACCGGCAGGATCATGTGCTTCCACGTGCCCCAGCCGCCAGCCGGCAGCCAGCCCATGAGAACGCCGAACAAAAGGCTGAGCAGCGGGGCGATTACGAAGGTCGGAATGGTGATGCCGAAAGTGGCCGTGCCCACCACCATGTAATCCACCCAGCTGTTTTGCCGAAGTGCCGCCAGCGCGCCGAGCAGCGTGCCGAACACGAGCGCGATCAGCATGGACAGCGAGCCGATCTGGATCGACACCGGCAAACCGACGCGAAACAGATCCACCACGGAAAAGTCGCGTCGCGTAAAGCTCGGGCCGAGATCGCCCTGCGCGAGATTGCCGAGATAGATGAAGTATTGCTGCCAGAGCGGCTTGTCGAAATTATAGGCGCGCTCGAGGTTCTGCATGATCAGCGGATCGAGCGGACGCTCGAGATCGAACGGTCCGCCGGGCGCCAGCCGGATCATGAAGAAGGCGATGGTGACGATCACGAACATCGTCGGCACGGCGCCAAGCAGGCGCCGCAGCACATAGGTCAACATGAGGGAACGCTCCGTCGCAGAGAATGCCAGCGGCCGAGCCGGTCAGCCCGGTTCGGCCGCATCAACGATTCAGTTCTCGACGGACAGCCAGCGCGTTGCGTGCTGGTTCATGATGTTGTCTTCCCAGCCCTTCAGCTTGGGCGAAACGAGCGCCGTAGACGAGTAATACAGGATGGGGATCGCCGGCACTTCCTTAAGGAAGAGCTCTTCGGCCTGGCGCAGGATCTTGGCGCGCGCGGCCAGATCGGTAGTGGTCGCGGCTTCCGCCATCAGCTTGTCGTAGTCGGCATTCGACCAGCGCGGATAGTTGAAGCCGAGATTGGCGCTTTCAAACAGGAACAGGAAGTTCTGCGGATCGGAATAATCGCCGATCCAGCCGGCGCGCGTCAGATCGAAATCGCCGTCATTCTTCATGTAATCGAAGTAGCCGGTGCCTTCCATTTCCACGATCGTTGCGTTCACGCCGATATTCTTCAGCATGTCGGCAATGGCCGTCATCGTGTTCTTGTGGTTTTCACCAGTGTTGTGGCGCAGCTCGACCGTGAGGCTGCCTTCCTTCACGCCGGCTTCTTCCAGCAGCTTTTTGGCCTCGTCCTCGCGGTCGAGAATATCCATGTCCTTGTAGGGCAGGAACACCGGGTCAGGATAATTGTCGATGCCGGGCGGCACGATCGAATAGCCCGGCAGCATGGATTCGCGCCAGATTTCGTTGGCGAGGAAGTCGCGGTCGATTGCCATGGACAGCGCCTGGCGCACGCGCGGATCGGAAAGCTTTTCCTTGTTCACCTTCACCGGCAGATAATAGGAGCCGAGATAAGGCGCGATGTGGAGCTGGTCGCCCAGCTTCTCCTTCATGTAGTCCATTTGGGCATTGTCGATGTCCGAGCAGGACAGAACCTCACCGGCCTCGAAGCGGCGCAGACAGGTCGCGCGCTCTTCAAACGGAATGTAGTTCACGACATCGATCTTGACGTTGGCCGCATCGTGGAAGTTCGGGTTCTTGCGCATCACGATCTTGTCGTTCGGCGTGAACGCTTCCAGCATATAGGCGCCGTTGGTCACCATATTGCCGGGCTTGGTGAACTCGTTGCCGAACTGCTCGACCGATTTCTGATGCAGCGGGAACGAGCTTTGATGCGTCAGAAGCTGCAGGAAATAGGGCGTCGGCGCGTTGAGCTTGATCTCGAGCGTGTGATCGTCGAGTGCCTTTGCGCCCAGATCCGACGCCTGCTTCTCGCCCTTGTTGATCGCTTCCGCATTGACGATCGGGTAAAGCATGTTGGCGTAAGGCGCGGCCGTTGCCGGGTCCTGGATGCGCTGATAGGCGAACACGAAATCACCGGCAGTCACCGGATCGCCGTTCGACCACTTGGCATCGTTGCGCAGCTTGAACGTATAGGTCAGGCCGTCTTCGGAAATTTCCCAGCTTTCCGCAACGCCGGGAATGACCTCGGCCTTCGCGCTGGGTGCCACCAGCCCTTCATAAAGATCGCGCATCAGGTTCGCCTCGGCGATGGTCGAGGTCTTGTGATGATCGAGCGTGGTTGGATCGGTGTCGTTGCCGCGGTTATAAACGACTTCGGCCTGCGCACTCGCCAGCATCGGCGCTGCGGTCAACAGGACGGTCGCGAGACAGGTGGCGCTCAGAAGCGACTTCATCATGGTACTTCCCCTTGTGGTCCGGCCTTTTTTTGACAAGGCTGCTGACCGATACATTAAACCGGTTCGAGGCTCGGTCTAGTCGGAACATGTTTGCCGCTGGGGAAGTGTTGCATCGCAGCAATGTGAGCTGTGGGCAACGCCGTTCTCCACCTTCGCCAGCAAATGCATTTTGACACCGGAATCCGCGCCAGCTACGTTAACCACGAATCAAGGGATGTTGGTTGAAGCGCCTGTCGCGGAGGGGTTCGCAAGAGGCGCAAAAGCCGGGTTGTCGACATTGGTCGCAATCATCAGAGACTTCGGTTTCGTTCCCGCGTTCGCCGGTGGCTTGTCGCCGTGAAGCCGGCTGTGTTTCCCGCGTAAACTGTGTTTCGAGCTGAGTTGGCGTAGCCTTCCGGATGCGCTCGAACCGCTGTGTCTGAAAGCTTTTGAAAGATTTTGGTCATGCCTTGCATGACCCGTGGAGGGGTTCGATCAACAATGGGTGCTGCATTTCACGCTTCTTCCGGTGCGCTGGCGATGCCATCCACCGTTCAGGATGCGCGGCGCGGTCTCGTTGAACTCATGCACCAGATCTGCAGCGACATTCGCGCGGATCGTTACATGCTGATCGATCTCACCGCACGCGCCGGAGAAAAAGCGCGGATCGTCGCTTCCAACTGGATCTATGACGCCATCGATCTCGTCGGGCTCGATCTCATCGTGCGCATGGCCGTGCGCAATCCGGTTGAAGCGCAAGCCCTGCCCCCGACCGTCGATGCCGAACTTCTCGCCGGCTATGGCCACGTCGATATCATGGGCATTCCCTTGCGCACGGGAAGCAAGCGCTACGCCCTGCTTCTGACCGCAGAAGCGCCCGGCCGTTTAATGACGCGGGCCGTGGCCAAGGTCGAACTGCTTTGCGGCTACGCCCTGTCCATGCTGGCCGGTAAACTCGGCGCGACGTCGAACAATGATCCCCTTACCGAGCGCGAGCGCGAATGCCTGTTCTGGGTTGCCGAAGGCAAGACCACGGAAGAGGTCGGCGTCATCTTGGGCGTGTCCACAAGCACGGCCAACAGCCATCTCACCAGTTCGATCCAGAAGCTCGGTGCCCGCAATCGCGCTTTGGCGATCGCCACTGCGATCCGGCACGGATTGATCTGACGATGTTTCTCGGCTCGTTCCAATCCGGCACCCGCTTTTCCATCGCGACACCGGCTGCCACCGCAGCCTATATGCCGCTCCTGGCAGAACTGCTGGAACTGTCGGAAGATCTCGGCGCGTCCGACTTCAGCCTTCTGTCGGTCACATCGGGCCGAACCGGCAAGCTGAGCCCCCTGATGGATTCCGCCTACCCGGATGCCGCAGCGCTCAGCCAGCAGCTCGTATCGGAAGCGCCAGCGACATTGGTCCGCCATCCGATGTCCTCGACCATCATTTCCTGGTGGGCGGCATCGGATCACCCGGCAGCAACGCAGTTCGAGCGTTTGCGCTGGGCCACGCGCACCACGCCGCTCGGCACGTCGCGCGCCGGTCTCGTCATGCCGCTTCACGCCAGATGCGCCGAATATGGCGTGCTGGTTCTGACCGGTTCAGAATTTCAGGTCGATGACGACCGTCTCGCCAACGCCCATCTGCAGGCGCTCGACCTGTTCGGCCGCCTGATCGCGCTGCGGGTCAAGGATGCGGACAACCAGCCGAAGCTTTCGGGCCGCGAACTGGACTGCCTGCGTTTGACCGCGGAAGGCCAGACCAGCGAAGAAATCGCGGCCGGGCTTGGCCTGTCGATCCACACGGCCAACACCTATCTCGGCAACGCCACCCAGAAGCTCGATGCCGTGAACCGCATGCATGCGGTGGCAAAGGCCTTGCGGCTCGGTTTGATCGACTAGAGCCTCTGTTCCACCGCAGCAGTCCGCGGCGGTGACTTGCGAATGCGCGCTTGTTCGATCATCGCGGCCAGGTTGCGCGTATTTTCATCCGCATCCGGCGTCGGCTGGTCGAAGGACACGTAAGTCACATCGACACCGGCCTGCTCGTCTTCCAGCCTCAACGTGAAGTAAACGGTGGCGCCGCGCGGTTTGAGCTCAAGATCAAGCTTGATCTTCGGCACCTCGCCCCAGCTCACGACAGCTTCACCGCCATGACCGAGCTTTAGCGTGCCCGGCATGAAATAAAGCTCGGCTGCCGATTCCACGATGTCGGCAATCGAAGCAAACTGTTCGAAGCGCAGGAACGCCAGATAATCCGCGACATCGACCATGCGCAATTCAGCGACAACTTCGCTGATCGCGTTTGCGACGATAATGTTCCGGTCTTCGGACTGATCTTGTCGGTTCATGATCGCGCAACAACAGGTTTCTTGTTGGTGATGGTGCGGACGAGAGCCGCGGTCGCTTCGGCTAACTTGCGACGTTGAAAACCTATCCAACGAAACTTGTTTGAGCATGGATCAGGCGCACAAAACGTGGTCGCGCCCTAGACAGATCTCGCTTGCCTGAAGATTGCCGCGCTTCGTCAGAGATTGTGACTCAAAGGCCACAGATTTCCGAGGCACGGCGGGCGATTCCGGCGCCATCGGATTGGACCATCCGAATGCAGACGGAAAGCTAAGTGCCTGATTTGGCGTCATTTAAATGGATGATACATCGAAAGGAAACGCCGCGTTAACCATTCCGGTTCGGCGACTCCCAAGATCATCCTCATAAGAACTCGTACTGTGCGGGATTCCACGCAGTCGGTACCCCTTGGACAGCTCATGACGGAGCTGATTCGGGGGCGCACGATGATCGTGATTGTTGATGAACGAGACCTGGTTAAGGAAGGGTATCAATCCCTCTTCAACAGGGAAGGAATTGCCAGCGCGGGATTTCGTTCCGCCGAATTCGGCGACTGGGTGGAAAGCGTCGCACCGTCCGATCTGAAGTCCGTTCGCGCCTTTCTCATCGGCGAATGTGCCGAAGACAAGGTCTCGCCCCGCGCCATCCGCAGCCGCACGGCGGCTCCCGTAATTGCGCTCAGCGAACATCATTCCCTGGAAAACACGCTCCGCCTGTTTGAGACCGGCGTCGATGACGTGATCCGCAAGCCTGTTCATATCCGCGAGATTCTCGCGCGCATCGCCGCCATTCGCCGCCGCGTGCAGGATGATGTGGTGAGCTACACCGAAGTTGGTCCGATGCGCATCTATACCGATGGCCGCGATCCCGAGATCAACGGCGCCCCCCTGCCCTTGCCGCGCCGCGAACGCCGGATCCTCGAATATCTGGCGAGCAATCGTGGCCGCCGGGTAACCAAGTCGCAGGTCTTCAATGCGATCTATGGCCTGTTCGACGATGCCGTCGAAGAGAACGTCGTGGAAAGCCACATCTCCAAGCTGCGCAAGAAGCTGCGCGAGAAGCTCGGCTTCGATCCAATCGAATCCAAGCGCTTCCTCGGCTACCAGTTGATGGCCTGATCAATCGGCCCGATCGACAGCCAAGCCATCAGCTTCGCACAAGCGCCTTTCGCCATTGTGGCGGTGGAAGCGCTTGCCGGATCGGCCTGACGCCAGCACGGAAGCCGATGTATCAGTTCAGCTATGCCGAGATCCAGGCCGACACGATAGCCGACGCGCGAGACCGTGAGCGGCAGCTCCTGGTGCGCTCGATCGAGCTGCTTGGAGATGCACGCGCCGCAGGTCCCCGATCGCGCCAGGCGGTGGAAGCCGCCTTGTTCATGCATCGCATCTGGACGAGCTTCGTCAGCGATCTCCAGGCCCCCGAAAACTCCACGCCGAAGGACCTGCGCGATCATCTGATCGCCGTTGGCTCGTGGCTTCTCGCCGAAGCCGAAACGCTGCGGCTGGGACGCTCGGCCGACATAAACGGCCTGATCGACGTGTCCACCACTGTCCTGGACGGACTGGAATGAAAAGCCGCTTGAAGATCGCGCTGAAGCCCGGCGAAACGATCTATGTCAACGGCGCGGTGATCAGCGTCGACCGCAAGGTCTCGCTCGAATTTCATAACGACGTGAAGTTCCTCCTGCAAAACCACGTCATGCAGGCCGAAGACGCGACATCGCCGCTGCGCCGGCTTTATCTTGCCGTTCAAACCATCCTGATGAATGCGGAAGCAGCCGATCAATCGCGCAGCCAGCTCGGCGAGATCATGCCCGGTCTGCTCGACACGTTTCGTGATGGCGACATGCCGGCCAAGCTCGGCGACATCGACCGCATGGTTGCGGCCGGCCAGTTCTATGAGGCGCTGCGCTCGATCCGCAGCCTTTTCCCCCAAGAAGACGCGCTGCTCGGCCGGGCGCTGGGCGACGGCAACAAGAGAACGCCCGTCGCTGCGGCATAAAAAAGCCCGCCATTGGAGGCGGGCTTTTGTTTGGGATTGGAGCTGCTTACAGTTCCGGGCAACCACGCTCATTGGCAAAGCGCATCGTGATCACGCGGCCGCGGCGCGTCTCGCCTTCAACGGTGACGCTGCGCGGCGTGACGCGGGTGACTTCGACATCGCGCAAGCCTTCGTCGCGGGCAGCAGCGCGGGCATCACGCTCCGAACAGCCACGGCGCGGCGGACCACGGCGGTCGCGTTCACGCTCGCGCTCAACCGGGCGTATGCCATTGGGTCCGATCTCCAGCTGGATGCCCTGAGCGGAAGCAATCGACATGCCGCCGCCAAGCGAACCAACTGTCACGGCGAGCGCGAGACCCGCAGATGTCAGAACCTTATGCATCGTTTTCTCCTTGGCGACCTCGGTCGCTCCTTGTTCATCGTGGCAATAATTCTTCAGCTTGAAGACTGTTCCCGAACATTATTTGCCGATGCTGGAAAAGGCGCGCGCCTTAACTTGCAGCGGTGCAAGATCCGAATTGTCACGTTGACGTAAACGGAAGCCCTTCATACATCTCGGCAGGGCGAAGAATGACCCACCTTATGAGGAGAGAACGATGACCCTGCAGGAAATCGCAGCCGAGCTGCAAACCCGTGTTGCCGATTCCGATTTCGACAAGTCGGTGAAGTTCGTGATGAACGACGAAGGTGTGATCGTGCTCGATGGCAAGCAGGTGTCCACCGAGGATGCGCCGACCGATTGCACCATCACCGTGGCGCGTTCGGACTTCGAGGATCTGGTTGCCGGCAACCTCAGCCCGACCGCTGCCTTCATGTCCGGCAAGCTCAAGGTGGAAGGCGACATGTCCGCCGCCATGGCGCTGAGCCAGCTGCTTTAAGCACGATCATGCGACCTGCGAGGCTCTCCTGCAGGTCGCCCTCTCAAAACGAGGACCGGCTGTTCAGCGGCCCGTCCTCCTCGGCCTGAAGCGGATCGCATCACGCTTCGGAACCATTCGGCAGCCACCTCGTCTGTGGAGGAGAGTGCTTTCTTCAAAGCCACCAACACAGGAGCCCGCCATGAAAAGCGCCGTTTACAAGCAGTTCGGAACACCGCAAGAGGTGCTGACCAGCCAAAACAGCGATCAGCCGAAGCCGGGAGCCGGCCAAGTTCTCGTGCGCATGCTGTTGTCGCCCGTGCACAACCACGACCTCATGACCATTGCCGGCCAATACGGCATCAAGCCTGAGCTTCCAGCCATTCCCGGAACGGAAGCCGTCGGCATCGTGGAAGCGCTTGGCGAGGGCGTGACAAACCTGAAGGTCGGCCAGCGTGTTGCGGGCGGCGCAACCGCGACATGGGCGGAGTATTATCTGGCCGATGCATCCCGGTCCGTTCCCGTGCCCGATACGGTCGACAACGAAACGGCGTGCCAGCTGGTCGCCATGCCGCTTTCGGCCAAGATGCTCTTGGAAACGCTGAACCTGCCATCCGGTGAATGGGTGGTGCAGAATGCGGCCAATGGGGCCGTCGGCAAGATGATGGCGCAATTCGGCGCCGAGCGCGGCGTCAAGGTTCTCGGGCTGGTTCGCCGGCAGGCGGCAATCGACGAGCTGAAGGCTGAAGGCATCGAAAACGTCGTGGCGACCGACGAAAACGGCTGGCAGGACAAGGCAAAAGCGATGGTTGGCGACGCGAAAGTATTGCGCGCGATCGACTCGCTCGGCGGTGATGGGCCGTCACAGGTGTTGAGCGTGGCGTCCGACGGTGCCGAGCTGGTCAGCTTCGGCGCCATGACGCAGCAGCCGCTGAAGATCGCGGCCGGCGACCTCCTGTTTCGCGGCATCACCGTCAAAGGTTTCTGGGGCGCGAAGCCACCGGTGAAGCCGGAACGCATCGCTGAGCTCCTGGGCGAACTCGTCAGGGACGCCGCCTCGGGCAAGCTGAAGCTGCCGGTCGAAGCCGTTTATCCGATCGAAGACATCGCCAAGGCAGTGAGTGCCAGCGGCGAACCCGGCCGCAAGGGCAAGATCGCCATCAAGGGCGCCAGCGTGCAGTAAGCCAGGGAAGAGGTTGGTTGAGGGGCCGAAGACAGCCTCGGTTTTCACCAAACTGGAACACCCCTCATCCGACTTCGCTTCGCTCAGCCACCTTCTCCCACAGGGGGAGAAGGGACAATGCGTTGCATGAGCAAAGTGCGTCCTTCTAGGCTCGCTTTGCTCGTACCTCAGGGTGACGAAAGTTGTTCAAGCTCGCCTCGCCCGCACTTCGGGATGATGACGCTTGTGGTTGCCCGCACCCTCTCCGCTTCGTCATCCTCGGGCTTGACCCGAGGATCCATGCCTAAACAATTAAGGCAGCGGAACAAGCGCCCGCCCCTCACCCCGCCTTGAACAGCGCCTCACTGACCTTGCGGCCGGATGCCTTGAGCGTGCCGGCAGCACCGTCGAGCCAGCCATCCACCAGCTCCAGCGCCAGAAAGCGGTGACGCTCGTAAGGACCAGGCATGGCAAGCTCGCTTGTCTTGGCGGCGGAAAAGCCGAAGCGCTGATAGTATGCGGGATCGCCGACAAGGAGCACGGCGCCGTGGCCGAGCCTTGCAGCTTCCGCGATCGCCTGACGCATCAGGGCAGACCCGATGCCGCCCGACTTGGCGGTCGGCTCCACGGCCAAAGGTCCAAGCAGAAGCGCCTGACGGCCACCCTCGCCCAGCCGCACATTCCACAAGCGGACCGTGCCGACGAGCACATCATCAGCATCACGCGCAACAAGCGCCAGACCTTCGGCAGGCTTGCGGCCACGGCGGATCTTTTCCGACGACTTGCGCCTGCGGCCTGGACCCATGGCGCGGTCGAGCAGGTTTTCACGCGCAACGACATCGCGCAGGCGCTCGGCGCACAAGATGAAAGCCGGACGGGGGGCAGCAACAGGCGCAAAGGCTTCGGTGGAGGTGGCGAGATTGAAGGCGTTGGCGTTCATGGCATTTCACAAAATAAGAGCGCGCGAAACACCTGGCGCACCGATCCGTTGCAGGATCAGCCGCCGCAGGCATGCATTGGGGAGGACTTACAGGCGGGTGATGAACCCGCCTGCCGGACGGTCGAGGTGGCTCAGATCACGTAGGATCGGAGCGGCTCGAAGCCGTTGAATGCCACCGCCGAATAGGTGGTGGTGTAAGCGCCGGTGCCTTCGATCAGCACTTCATCGCCGATCGTCAGCGACAAAGGCAGAGGATACGGCGTCTTTTCGTACAGCACATCAGCGCTGTCACAGGTCGGGCCGGCCAGCACGCATGGAGCCACCGTGTCACCGTCGCGCGGGGTCGCGATCGGGTAGCGGATTGCCTCATCCATCGTTTCGGCCAAACCGCCGAACTTGCCGATGTCGAGATACACCCAGCGCACGTCATCCGTGTCGGACTTCTTCGAAATCAGAACGACTTCCGACTTGATGACGCCTGCATTGCCGACCATGCCGCGACCCGGCTCGATGATGGTTTCCGGGATCTGGTTGCCGAAGTGCTTCGACAGCGACTCGAAGATCGCCTGGCCATAGGCCTTCGCGACCGGCACGTCCTTGAGGTAACGGGTCGGAAAACCGCCGCCCATATTGACCATCTTCAGCACGATGCCTTCGCGCGCCAGCTTCTCGAATACCATCTTGGCATCGCCGAGCGCACGGTCCCATGCCGACAGGTCGCACTGCTGCGAACCGACATGGAAGGACACGCCGTAGGACTCGAGACCGAGCGACTTGGCATGACGCAGAACGTCGACGGCCATCGCCGGCACGCAGCCGAACTTGCGCGATAGCGGCCATTCGGCGCCTTCGCCATCGGTCAGCACGCGGCAGAACACGCGGGAGCCAGGAGCGGCACGCGCGATCTTCTCGACTTCCTCGATGCAATCCACGGCAAACAAGTTGATGCCATGTGCGTAGGCACGCGCGATGTCGCGCTCCTTCTTGATCGTGTTGCCGAAAGAGATGCGGTCGGGCGTTGCACCGGCGTCGAGCGCCATTTCGACTTCGGCAACCGATGCCGTGTCGAAGGACGAGCCGAGCTGAGCCAGAAGGCGCAGAACTTCCGGAGCTGGGTTTGCCTTTACGGCATAGAAGATCTTCGAGTCCGGCAGAGCGCGCTCGAAAGCATGGAAGTTGTCTTCGATGACGTCGAGGTCGACCACGAGGCAGGGACCGTCTGGACGTCGGGTGGCGAGGAAGTCGATGATGCGCTGAGTAGCCATGTGAATCTCCAAACACGCGCGTTGTTCGAGGCGCGATCAAGGCTGCGCTGCACGGGCCAAGCAGGCCTCGTTGCAGATGCGATGGACAAAGGCATGACAGTTCTTTCTGGAACCAGCCGGTGGAAACACCGGAACCAGAACAACGTATCACACGGCGATGAGCAAAGAGCCGCCCGGCTCAAGCTCGCTTTGTCTGCCTTGGATTGGACGGGATGGTCCCAGTCCGCACTACCGGCAATGAGGGTGTGCCTCTTTGTTTAACCCCGGATTTGGACACCGAGGGGTAACCAGAAAGGCCCGCACCGTCGTTGCTTCAAGACGTCCTCGGATCAGCGGTGGCCGCTTTACCGACCGGGTTCGTTACTCCCCGGTTACCTGCCCTCGCCTCGCCATTCCGAGGTTTGGGGGACGCCCACAGGCACGTGCGACTTTGGGCAAGGCGGATATATGCAGACCGTCCGTCACAATCAATGGAAAAACGGACCCAGGTTGAAAAACTTCGCGCAAACACCGATGTTGAACAAACCGTATTCGGAGCTTGAACGATGACCACCCTGAGCGACGGCGTGAACGCCTTCATGCCGAACACCCAAGTCATTGTTTCCGAAGACAAAGATGGACCCTTGTCCGGATCGAGCTTCGCCGTGAAAGACATCTACGGTGTTGCGGGCCTGCCGACCGGCGGCGGCAATCCGCAGAAGCTGGCGCAAGCGCAACCGGCCGAAACAACGGCTCCCAGCGTGCAAACCCTGCTCGACGCGGGCGCGCGATTCGCGGGCAAGACGCAGACCGACGAACTCACCTTCTCCCTGATGGGGCAGAACGCCCATTATCCCGAGCCGATCAACAGCGCCGCACCCGATCGCGTGACCGGCGGATCGTCGTCCGGTTCCGCGGCAGCGGTTGCGGCCGGCCTGGTGGATTTTGCGCTTGGGTCGGACACCGGCGGTTCGATCCGCGCACCGGCGAGCTTCTGCGGCTTGATCGGTCTGCGCCCGACGCATGGAGTGATCTCGCTCGACGGCGCAATGCCGCTGGCACCGAGCTTCGACACCTTCGGCTGGTTTGCGCGAAATGCGCAAACCTATGAGCATGTCGCTGACGTGCTGCTGGGATCCGCACAGACATCCCAAACATGGCGGACGATCCGGCTCGAAGCGCTCGATGCATTGGTGCTGGGATCCGCCGAGGCGGACGAATATGCCCGCATGGTGGAGACAGCGGCTCCGTTGATCGGCGCCCCGACCGTTGCCGACCCACTCTCCACGTCCCTCGAAGCCCTCTACTGGACCTTCCGCCACATCCAGGCTTTCGAGGCCTGGCAGGAACACGGCGCGTGGCTGTCTTCCGGAGATCGCGGGTTGGGACCGGGCGTGAAAGAACGCTTCGCCTTCGGACAAACGGTGACGCACGACATCTATGACGCCGAAAGCGCCAAGCGCGAGACATTCCGCGACGAGCTTGCCGCGCTTCTGGGTGACGACGGCCTTCTTGTTCTGCCGACCGTCCCGGGCGCTGCCCCTTTGAAGGCCGCGTCCTTCGACGATCTGCAAGCCTATCGCGAGCGCGCGCTGCAGCTGCTGTGCTTGTCGGGATTGTCCGGCCTGCCGCAGATCTCGATCCCGCTCGGCACGGTTCACGGCGCGCCGTTCGGTTTGTCGCTGCTGGGTCCAGCTGGCAGCGACCGTCAGCTGGTTTCGCTGGCTAGCCACATCCTCGAACACAAGGGCTGAAGCTCATGGATACGCTCACCCGTATGCGGGCCTTTATCGATGTGGTGGAAGCGGAAGGCTTTTCGGCCGCCGCGCGCAAGATCGGGCGCTCCAAGGCGCTGCTTTCGAAATATGTGCGCGAGCTCGAAGACGAACTCGGCGCGCTGCTTCTCAACCGCACGACGCGCCAGTTCTCCATGACGGAAGCCGGCCACACCTATTATCAGCGCGCGGTCGAGATCGTGCGCGAGATCGACAGCCTGTCGGACACGGTGCGCGAAAGTTCCGGCGATGTGCGCGGACGCATCAAGATGTCGGCGCCGCGCACCTTCGCCGATGCCGCGATCGGCCAATCGCTGGTGGATTTCGCCAAGGAAAACCCGCAGATCACGCTCGAAGTGCGGCTCGACGACCGTTTCGTGGATCTGGTGGAAGAAGGGTTCGACCTTGCAATCCGCATCACGCGGCTGGAAAGCTCGTCCTTGATCGCGCGCCGGCTGGCGCCTTTCACGACGCGGCTTTGCGCTTCGCCGGCACTGATCGAAAAGCACGGCATTCCGCAAAAGCCACAGGATCTCAGCAGCCTTCCCTGCATCATCGACACCAATACGCGCTATCTGTCGTCCTGGCCCTTTTCCAACGAAGCCGGCGAAACGATCAGCGTGGGCGTAAGCGGTCCGTTGGAGGTCAACAGCCCGCTGGCGAGCCGCGCAGCCGCCGTTTCGGGCCTCGGCTTCGCACTCTTGCCCGATTTCGTGGCAGCACCCGCGATCGAAGCCGGAACGCTGGTGTCGGTGCTGGACGATCGCATTCCGCGCGATGGCGGCATCTTCGTGGTTTATCCCCATCGCCGTTATCTGCCGGCCAAGGTTCGCGCGCTGGTGGATTTCCTCGCTGCCTGGTTCAAGGCCCGCGAAGCACGGATGTAAGGGATCAGTCTGGAGTGAGTTTACTTCGCTAGGCTTATTTCGTCCCACTTTCGCCGAACTCCTCGGCACAGTGGCGCCAACAACGGGAGCCGGCGATGCGCCTTTCACGACGAGTCGTCACCAGCCTTGCTGCGCTGGGTGCGCTTGCAGCGTCCACCACGCCGGCTTTTGTGCATCCGCACATCTTTGCCGAAGCGCGTCTCGATGTGGTGATCGGTGCAGACAACAAGGTCCAGGCGCTGCAGCATGTTTGGCGCTTCGACGACCTGTTTTCGAGCACCGTGCTGGTGGAGTTCGACGCCAACAAGGATCTGAAGCTCGATCATCACGAGCTGGAGGAAGTCGGCAAGACCGTCCATGAATCACTTGCCGAATACAATTACTTCCAGGTCGTGACGCAGGACGGCAAGGACGTGAAGATGGTCGCGCCCGACAAGCTGATCGCCATGATGGAAGACAACCAGCTGATCATCGTATTCGAATCCAAGCTCGCCGAGCCCCTGCCCTTGAAGGGCAAGCTCGATTTCGGCGTTTACGACCCGACCTTTTACACTGCGATCGATTTCGTGGACGATCACGCCATGGCTGCCGAACATCTGCCCAAGGCCTGCAGCCGCTCCGTGATCCGTCCCGATCCGGATGAAGCGATCGCCGCCAACCAGTCCACGCTCACCGATGCCTTCTTCAACGATCCGACAGGCACGGACATGAGCAAGATCTTCGCGACCAAACTTGAACTGAACTGCACAGCTGCTGGATGATTGCATGAAGAAGAACGCCGCGCGCGCGATGTTCGCGCTGATCGCCGTTGCTTTCGTCATGACCCACTTTCTGGGCCATGCTCACGCACAAAGCTCGTTGGGCATCGGCACGGCCGAGCCATCGATGGCGCCCACCGGGTTTTTCGGCGGGTTCTTTCAATGGGTGAACGCCTATCAGCAGAGCTTTTACCGCGCCATGACGGTAGCGCTGAAGGGCATGCGCGATGATGGCTCGCAGCTTTGGCTGCTGATCGGGCTGTCTTTCGCCTATGGCATCTTCCACGCAGCCGGCCCCGGCCACGGCAAGGTGGTGATTTCGAGCTACATGCTGGCCAACAACGTGGCCTTGCGGCGCGGCATCGTTCTTTCGGTGATCTCCTCGCTGCTGCAGGGTTTGTCGGCGGTGATCGTCATCGGCACCGTGTTTCTGTTCCTGCGCGGCACGTCGATCTCCATGACAAAGGCAACGTGGTTCCTGGAAGTGCTGAGCTTCGCCATGGTGGCCGCTTACGGCGCCTGGCTGCTTGCGCGCAAGCTGCGGAAGTTCATGCCAGCCCTGATGCCGCGTCCCGCGATGGCGACAAGCAGCGGCGCACCCATTCACGACCTGTTTGACGCGCAGCCGGCCTGTGAGACGCCGTCGGTGATGAACCGCAGCGCCGCTGCCACCACCGGTTCGCGTTTCAGCGCCAGCGAAGCGACGGCCGAACGCATGGAAATCTGCGACGATTGCGGCCAGATGCATGCCGTCGATCCATCGCGCCTCCAGGGCGAGCGCTTCGATCTGCGCGCGGCCTGGGCGGCGATCGTTGCCGTTGGCCTGCGCCCCTGCTCCGGCGCGCTGATCGTTCTGACCTTCTCGCTGCTGAACGGGCTTTGGTTCGGCGGCATCGTTTCGGTCTTCGCCATGGCGCTTGGTACGGCCATCACCGTGTCGCTGCTGGCAACCCTGGCCGTGATGGCGAAGAACGTGGCGCTCTCGGTTTCCGGCCAAGGCTCGTTCGGGGCGGCGGTTCACACCACGATCGAGATCGCGGGTGCGGCGGCGCTGCTCCTGATCGGTCTCGCCTTGCTCGGCGCCAGCCTGTCAGCCTAGCTCGTCGGGGCGCAGCGTCAGCACAGATACGCCGGAAGCGGTAACTGCCACCGTGTGCTCGAACTGCGCCGACAAGGACCCGTCGCGTGTCACCACAGTCCAGCCATCGGCCTGCGTGCGCACGCTGCGGCGACCGCGATTGAGCATCGGCTCGATCGTGAACACCATGCCTTCACGCAGCACCATCCCCGTTCCCGGCTTGCCGAAATGGAGGATCTGCGGTTCTTCATGCATCTCGCGCCCGATGCCGTGACCGCAGAACTCGTGCACCACGGAATAGCCGTTGCGCTTGGCATGACGCTCGATGGCATAGCCGATATCGCCGAGACGCGCGCCGGGACGAACGGCATGGATGCCCTGCCACATCGCATCATAGGTGGTTTGCACCAACAGCCTGGCCGCCGGGTTCACCTCGCCCACCAGATAGGTCTTGCTGGAATCGGCGATGAACCCGTTCTTTTCCAGCGTGATGTCGAAGTTGACGATGTCGCCGTCCCCAAGCACGTCGGATGACGACGGCACGCCATGGCACACGACCTCGTTGATCGAGGCGTTGAGCACGAAGCCATAATCATACTGCCCCTTGCTCGCAGGACGCGCGGCGAGATCATGCGTGATGAAGCGCTCCACCATGTCGTTGATCTCGAGCGTCGATCTGCCTAGAAGCGGCGTGCGGTCGATCAGCGTGAAAACGGATGCGAGCAGCCGGCCGGACTCAGCCAGAAGGGCCACCTCATGAGGCTGCTTGGTCATCCGTCAAGCACCGCCGTTGAAGGCGCGGAAACGCCAGCCGAACTCAGCTCGCGCGCCATGATCTCAGTGAACGGCACCGTCGGATTGGTTTCGCAGAGCATGCCGATCCTGATCCAGTAGGCCGCCTGCGCATTGATCGACCGGCAAGACACCTTGCTGACACGGCGCAGCTGCTCATGCAGCTCGTCATCGATGTTCACGATGCCCATAATCTCATCCATATATGAACCATATATGGATTGACTACACATCATCTACAAGGATGCCAAGAGCGCTGGAGATCTCAGCGCCCCGCTTGCCGCCGGCTGCGCAGATAGAACACGCCGAAAAAGGCCAGAACGAAGACAACGGCAATGATGCCGGCCGCCATGGTGGAATAGCTGCCGACGGCGAGCATGATCTTGGGCAGCAGAAAGGCTCCGACGCCGAAAACCAGAAGGAAGATGGCAGCAGCGAGCACTGGGCCGCGATTTTCGGGAGCGATCATGTCCGGTCCTTTCGAGCGATCGGCAATCAGTGCGCGTGCGCGTGCGCAGCGACGTCGGCGCAGGTGTCGCGCTCGGTTTCCACCGTCGCATGGGCGATATTGTGCCGCTCGGCCAAACGCTTCTTGACGGCGCGCACCACGCTGGAGGGTTCGGCGTCGTCCGTCAAACAGGCATGCAGCGTGGCGATGTTGCGCGATCCGTCCATCGACCAGACATGCATGTGATGCACTTCTCGCACGCCAGCGATGCTGGATTCGAGGTCGCGAACCACCTCGTCGCGGTCGAGCCGGTCTGGAACGCCTTCCAGGAGAACCTGGCCGGATTCGCGCATCAGAGCCCAGGCGCTGCGGAACAGAAGAACGGCAACCAGCACCGACAGGATCGGATCGATCGGCCACCAGCCGGTCGCGATGATCACCAGGGCGGCCACGATTGCCGCGACCGAGCCGAGCAGATCGCCCAGCACATGCAGGATCGCGCCGCGCATGTTCAAACTGTCGCGGTCTCCGCCATGCAGCACAAAGAATGCGGCGATGTTGACGAGGAGACCAAGCACGGCGATGCCCAGCATCGGCAGGCCCAGAACCTGCACCGGCTCAAAGGCGCGGCGTACGGCCTCATAAAGAATAAACAGACCGATCGCGAAGACGGTCAGGCCGTTCGTATAAGCGACCAGCGTTTTTACGCGGTCGAAGCCATAGGTCAGACGCCCGGTCGGTGCGCGGTCGCCGAGATGAAAAGCATACCAGGCCAGAAGCAGGGCGATGGAATCAGTCAGCATATGGCCGGCATCGGCCACCAGCGCCAGCGAACCGGTGAGCAGGCCGCCGATCGCTTCGGCAACCATGAAACCGCCGGTCAGAAGCGCTGCGATCAGCACCCGCTTCTTGTCGGTGGAACCATGCACATGGCCGTGCCCATGATGATGACCACCATGGCCGTGATCATGCGCGCCGCCACCGTGAGCATGCGTCTCGTGCGAATGGTCGTGATGAGCGTGAGCCTGCGCCATAATCGTCGTCTCTGCTTAAGCAACCTTGTGCTGCAAGTCGCCGAGCTTGCGCTTCTGCCTGCCGTCGGCATCGAAATTGCGGGGATCGAGCCAGGCGTCATAAGCAGCCTTCAAGGCCGGCCATTCGCTGTCTAGCATGGAAAACCAGGCCGTGTCGCGGTTCTCGCCCTTTTGAATCATGTGCTGGCGAAACACGCCTTCGAAGGTGAAGCCGAACCGCTCCGCCGCGCGCTTCGACGGCTCGTTGCGGTTGTTGCACTTCCATTCGTAACGGCGATAGCCGAGATCGAACACGTATCTGGCGAACAGATACATGGCTTCGGTGGCGCCGGGTGTTTTCGACAGATCAGGCCCCCAGTAAACGTTGCCGATCTCGGCGACGCCATTGGTCGCGTCGATCCGCATCAGCGCCTGCCGCCCGACTGCTTTGTCCGTTCTCTGATCAACGACAGCAAAGAACAGCGGATCTTCGCTGGCGGCACATTTCTCCATCCACACATCGAAAACCGCACGACCGGTTGCCGCTTCCTCGAACAGATAGCGGAAGCGTTCAGCCGAATGCGACGCTTGCGAGGCCGCAAACAGATCGTCGCCATGCCTCGCCGGGTCGAGCGGCTCCAGCCGGACATAGTGGCCTTGCAGCATCTTGCGCTCGGGACGCTGGCGCGGGGTCCAGTGGCTGAGATCGGCGTGCATGGGTGAATTACCTCAGGACAGTTCGGCATTGCAGTTCGTTTGCGTTCTGGCACAACTCACCCGGAGGGAAAGACCCAGCGGAGGAACCGGGATGATCCAGACAATCGCAGGCTTCGACAGGATGGGCGAAGAAAACGCCTTCGCCGTCCTGGCGCGCGCCACCGCTCTTTCGCAGGAAGGACGCGACATCATCAATCTGGGCATCGGCCAGCCGGATTTCCGCACGCCCGACCACATCGTCGAAGCCGCGATCAAGGCCCTGCGTGACGGTCATCACGGTTACACCCCGGCAACCGGTCTGCTCGCCACCCGCGAAGCCGTTGTTCGCCGCACGCTGACCACCACCGGCGTCGAAGTCTCGCCCGAAAGCGTGATGATCCTGCCCGGCGGCAAGCCGACCATGTTTGCGGCGATCACGATGTTCGGCGAACCGGGCGTCGACATCCTGTATCCCGATCCGGGCTTCCCGATCTATCGCTCCATGATCGAGTTTACCGGCGCGCGTCCCGTCCCCGTTCCGATCCGCGAAGAAAACGGCTTCGCCTTCTCGGCAGCCGAGACGCTTTCGCTGATCACCCCGCAAACCCGGCTCCTGATCCTGAACTCGCCCGCCAACCCCACCGGCGGCGTCACTCCGCGTTCAGAGATCGAAGCGCTGGTGAAAGGACTGGAAGCACATCCGCAGGTCGCGATCCTGTCCGACGAGATCTACGACACGATGATCTATGACGGGCAAGCGCATACTTCGCTTCTGCAGTTCCCCGAAATTCGAGACCGGCTGATCATCCTCAACGGCTGGTCGAAGACCTGGGCGATGACCGGCTGGCGAATGGGCTGGTCGATCTGGCCAAATGCGCAAAAGAGCGCAAATCTGTACGATAAAGTGCGCAAATTGGCCGTCAATTGCTGGTCCTGCGTCAACGCGCCAGCGCAATATGCTGGGATCGCGGCCATCGACGGGCCGCAGGATGCAGTCGAAGCGATGATGCGCGCCTTCGACAAACGCCTCCAGCTGGTGGTCGAGGGCCTGAACGCGCTGCCCGAAATCCACTGCGCCATCCCGAAAGGCGCCTTCTACGCCTTTCCGAATATCTCCGGTACAGGCTGGAAAGCAAAGAAACTCGCCTCCGCCCTCCTCGAAGACGCTGGCGTCGCACTGATCGGCGGTCCGGACTTCGGCGTTCTGGGCGAAGGCTATCTGCGCCTGTCCTACGCCAATTCCGAAGACAATATCGCACTGGCACTGGAGCGGATGAAAGCCTTCCTGGAAGCCAATCCCGCCTAGCCGCGCCCGACAAACGGCATCTTGGTGGCCATCACAGTCATGAACAACACATTAGCCTCCAGCGGCAGGCTCGCCATATGCAGCACGGCATCGGCGACATGGGCGACGTCCATCAACGGCTCGGGCGCAAGTGTGCCATTGGCCTGCAAAATGCCCTTGCCCATCTGGTCCGTCATCTCGCTGGCGGCATTGCCGATGTCGATCTGGCCGCACGCAATGTCGAACGGCCGTCCATCCAGCGAAAGCGTTTTGGTGAGGCCGGTAATCGCATGTTTGGTGGCGGTATAAGGCACCGAATGGGGCCGTGGCGCATGGGCCGAAATCGAACCGTTGTTGATGATGCGCCCACCTTGCGGGCTTTGCCGCCGCATCAGCGCGAAGGCCGAGCGCGCGCATAAAAACGCTCCGGTGAGATTAACGCCGACAACCGCGTTCCAGGTCTCGACCGGGATCTCGTCGATCGTGCCTCCGGCAGAAAAGATGCCGGCATTGTTGAACAAGAGGTCGAGGCGACCGAACCGGTTTTCGATGTCGTGGAACAGCGCCTCCACAGCATCGGCATCGGACACATCGCAGGAATGCACATGGGTCGTGCTTGCCTCGCCTGCCAGCCGAGCCGTTTCCTCCAGCGCCTCGCGCCTGCGGCCAGTCAGCACCACGGTCCAGCCATGTTTCGCCAAAGCCAGCGCCGACGCGCGACCGATGCCGCTACCGGCGCCCGTCACAAGTGCGATCTTGGTTTGCGCCATTGTTTCCTCCCTTCCCTCATGCCTTTCGGACATCACGTCTTTGCTTTCGCCTCGTCAACTCCTATCAAAAGGACATGAGTGCTTTGCCCGGTCGATCCTTTCATGAGTGAGCTTCTTTTCGAAACGGAGGCAAACCCCATTCCGGAGGGTGCTACCGCCGGCATGCTCACCATGCGCGATGGCAAGCGCATCCGCTACGCGCTGTTTCGCACCGAAGTCCGGCCGATCCGCGGCACGGTCGTTACGCTGACGGGCCGCAACGAGTGCATCGAGAAGTACTTCGAAACGGTGCGCGATCTGCAGGCGCGCGGCTTCGAAGTCGTGACGCTGGACTGGCGCGGTCAGGGCAATTCGGATCGCAGCCATCGCGATCGCGGGCGCGGCCATATCCGAAGCTTCCACCAATATGTCGAAGATCTCGACCAGCTATTTATCGATGTCGTGCTGCCGGACTGCCGCGCGCCTTTCTATATGCTCGCCCATTCCGCCGGCGCGCTGATCGCCCTTCTGGCCGCGCCGCGCATGACCAACCGCATCCGCCGCATGGTTCT
Organism: Tianweitania aestuarii; assembly: GCF_018457165.1. GTDB lineage: Bacteria > Pseudomonadota > Alphaproteobacteria > Rhizobiales > Rhizobiaceae > Tianweitania > Tianweitania aestuarii. The sequence goes on from NZ_JAFMNX010000002.1 coordinate 745,426, forward strand.
GTCCGGTCCGTTGATCACGCTGACCGGCTACACCACCGACATGCCGTCGGTGAGCCGCGTGTCGAACCTGCTTTATTGGCTGGGATTGGGCGGAATGTATCTCGGCAGCGGCCCGCGGCCGCGCGAAGCCGCCCCCTTCGAAACCAACAAGGTCACCTCCGACCTTCATCGTTACCGCCGCAACCAGGCGATCTATGCCGCCCATCCCGAACTGGCGCTTGGCGGCCCAACCGCCGCCTGGGTGCGCGCCATGACGCGAGCGGCGGCGGAGATCCAGGATCAGGCCTTCGTGTCGCGCATGCATATCCCGACCCTGTTCGTGGCGGCCGGCAACGACACGATCGTGTCCACCCGCGCGATCGAGCTTTACACGCGACGGCTGCGTTCCGGCTCGCTGCTCACGATCGACGGCGCCAAGCACGAGCTCCTGCAAGAACGCGACACTTTCCGCGACCAGTTCATGGCCGCATTCGACGCTTTCGTGCCGGGCACGGATTAGATCAGGACTGGATCAGCTTCAGCGCGGCAGCATGCAGTTCAGCCGAGCCTGCCGCGATCACATCGCCGCCGCCCTCCGCCGGACCGCCGTCGAAACTGGTGATCACGCCACCCGCTTGTTCGATGATCGGGATCAGCGCGACGATGTCATAAGGCTGCAGGCCCGCCTCGATCACCAGATCCGCATGGCCGGCTGCCAGCATGGCAAAGGCATAACAATCGACGCCATAGCGCGACAGCCGCACACTGCTTTCCAGACGATCGAAAAGAGCGCGCTTTTCATTCTTGAACAAAGCCGGCGTGGTGGTGAACAAGGTGGCGTCGGCGAGACTGCTCCCCTGCCGCGTTCTCAACGGCCCGCCGCCACCTGGTCCTTCGTAAAAAGCGCCTGCGGTGGTCGCATAAAACAGCTCACCGGTGAAAGGCTGGCTCATCATGCCGGCGACCGCATCGCCATTTTCGGTCAGCCCCACCAGCGTACCCCAGACCGGCAGGCCGGAAATAAAGGCGCGTGTGCCGTCGATCGGATCGATCACCCAGACATGGCGACCGTCCCCGTGCTTCGTACCATGCTCTTCGCCCAGGATGCCGTGTTCGGGATAAGTCTCGCCGATCAGCGCGGTAATCACGCGCTCGGCTTCCTGATCCGCTTCGGTGACCGGATCGAAACCGGATGCCAGCTTATTGCTGACCATGCCCTTCTGGCGAAAGCGCGGCAGTGTCTGATCCGCTGCTGCTGCCGCCAACCGGCGGAAAAACGCTGCATCCGTCATCACCGAACTCCTGTTTCCTGATCATTCTGCCTGTATAAAAGGCACATGCAAATTCAGCTTAATTTATAGCTTGACGCTCTGCGCGGACGCCCCTAGCGTGAGGGTGAGCAGATTTTCTGCTCATGCCCTCCTTGGGCGTTTCCTCCCTAGACTTCGACCGCATCGCGCCCGTGATGCGGTCTTTTTTTATCTGGAAGGCCGCATGCCGGCCTATTCGGCCGCGAGTGGCAGAGGCCAGATCAGCTCGGTCCAGAGCCCCATCAGGGTTGCGCAGAACCGCATCAGGTCGTCCGCAAGCGGGTCGAAGCCTGCGGTCTTCTGCAGCGTTCTTTCGTTCATGTAGAGCGCGCGATTGACCTCGATCTGGATGGCGTGCACGCCTTCGAACGGGCGGCCGTAATGTTCGGTGATGAAACCGCCGGCATAAGGGCGGTTATGCGCAACGCTGTAGCCCATGCCCGTGAGCAGCTCGATCACCGCGTCCGACAAGGGTGCAGCAGCAGCAGCACCGAACCGGTCGCCGATAATGAAATCCGGTCGCGCACCATGATCGCCCACACGAACACTGCCGGGCATCGAATGACAATCGATCAGGATCGCCGTGCCGAAGGTGCCCCAGGTGTTGGCCAGAAGCGTGCTCAGCTGGTCGTGGTAAGGCAGGTAAAGATCCTCGATGCGAGCAGCTGCTTCTGCATAAGGCAGGCGGCTGGCATAGATCTCCTGCCCTTCCGCCACGAGCTTCGGCACCGTGCCGAGACCGCCGGCCACGCGTGCGGAGCGCACATTGGCCTGAGGCGGCAGCTGGTCGCGGAACATCTTGGGATCGAGTTCGAAAGGCTCACGGTTCACGTCGAGGTAAGCGCGCGGAAAATGCGCATGCAGCAGCGGTGCGCCGAGCCCTACGGCACCGCCAAACAGTTCATCGACGAAGAAGTCCTCCGAGCGCCGGATCGCCTTGGCATCCAGCCGCGTCATCGCCATGAACCGCGCCGGATAAAACCGGCCGCTATGGGGTGAGTTGAACACGAACGGCACATGATGCGAAACGGGCTGTCTCAGCGAAAAGGCGCCAGCCGGGAAATCCTTGGTTGCCGTCACCCGCTAAAACCCCGTCGAACAACGCACAGCGCTGCTCCTGTTTGACCTTGTACCCATGGCCAATGACCGTGCCATGCGACCCGATTCCTGTCCAGCGCGCCCGACGCTTCGTTGGATTTGCGCCGAGCTATTCACTGGATGTTTACCCTCCTGCCCGCATATCTCCGCCATGGTTAATCCCGCGCTGAGCGTGCGGGCTGGGATATTCGGACGGGCTCGATGAAACGCATTCTTCTTGCAGAAGACGATAATGACATGCGTCGGTTCCTGGTGAAGGCGCTGGAACGTGCGGGCTATGACGTCAGCGACTTCGACAACGGCGCCAGCGCTTATGAACGGCTGCGCGAAGAGCCGTTTTCCCTGCTTTTGACCGATATCGTGATGCCGGAAATGGACGGCATCGAACTTGCCCGCCGCGCCACCGAGATCGATCCCGATCTCAAGGTGATGTTCATCACCGGCTTCGCAGCCGTGGCGCTGAACCCGGACTCCAAGGCACCGCGCGACGCCAAGGTGCTGTCGAAGCCCTTCCATCTGCGCGACCTCGTCAACGAAGTCGAGAAGATGCTCCACGCGGCTTGAAGCCGCTTTGTTTCCGATGTCCGGTTTCCCGCAGAACCGGCATCGCCTCTCGCCCATCAGCCATTTGCCACCTTCCAACAGGAAAGAACGCAAAGTGCTGGAAAAGCGAGAGAACCTCACTTGACGGCGCGCCGCCAAAATGGTGTAAGCCGCGCCACGGATGGGCGTGTAGCTCAGCGGGAGAGCACTACGTTGACATCGTAGGGGTCACAGGTTCAATCCCTGTCACGCCCACCATCCGATCCTCTCCTTTTCGCGATTGAAGTTGCTCCTTCAGGAGCTCGCGTTTTAGCAGTGATCGAGCATCTCGCTTCAAGCAGCAACGGCCGGGAGAATCCCACACACCTTTTCCCCGCCAGTCGAAGAATGCTTGCTTCGTCTTCCCCATTCCGGACATTCGATCATAGCCGACCATGACTCCTAGGCCCTTGGCTGCTAAGGATCTCATAGGCAGCCCGATCGATTGGTAATTTAGTGGCACACGACTTTCAGCAGGACATCGACAAAGTGCAGCGCATTGCGGCTGTGCCGACGATTCTGGACGTCGTTTGTCGAGCGACAGGCATGGGCTTCGCCGCCATTGCGCGCGTCACGAATGATCGCTGGGTCGCGTGCCAGGTTCTGGACAACATCGAATTCGGCCTGCCGCCCGGCGGGGAGCTGAAGGTCGAAACCACGCTTTGCCATGAAGTTCGGCAGCAAGAGAGCGTCGTCGCCATCGATAATGTGGCTGAAGACACTCAGTATCGCGACCATCCCACTCCGCGGCTTTACGGTCTTCAAAGCTACATTTCGGTGCCGATCATCACCGCCGATGGCCGGTTCTTTGGCACATTATGCGCGGTCGATCCCAATCCTCACGCGGTCAACAATCCGCAGATCATCGGCACCTTTACGCTTTTCGCCGAGCTGATCGCTCATCATCTGGATGCCGAAGACCGCCTAGAGGCCGCTGAATTCAACGCCAAGGACACGGCCGCGACTTCGCTGTTGCGCGAACAGTTCATCGCGGTGCTGGGTCACGATTTGCGCAATCCACTGGCCGGTATCGGCGGGGGGCTGCGCATGCTCGATGGCATGCACACCGATCCGAAGTCCGTGCGGATACTGCGCCTGATGGGCGAGAGTGTCGGTCGCATGAGCGGCTTGATCGACAATCTGATGGACTTCGCGCGCGGTCGCCTCGGCGGCGGCATCGGACTGACGAGATCCCGCGACGAACGGATCGAGCCGCTGCTCGCACAGGTCGTCAACGAGATCAAAGCCGGACATCCCAGTCGCCAGATCGAGATGCGCTTCGATCTTTCGGAGGCCGTCGACGTCGACCGGTCCCGTCTCGCGCAAATGTTCTCAAACCTGCTGGGCAATGCGATCACGCATGGCGATGTCGAAAAGCCCATCGTGATCGAAGCGAAGATCGCGGATGGCCACTTCAATCTTGCAGTGGCCAATGGCGGGCAGCCAATCCCGCCCAAAACGATGGAACGTCTTTTCCAGCCATACCATCGCGGAGACGAGACAAGCCTGCAGGGCCTGGGCCTTGGCCTCTATATCGCGTCCCAGATTGCGGATGCGCATGGCGGGCGCATCGATGTTGCATCCGATCCCGATGAAACCCGCTTCACGTTCCGTATGCCGATCAGCTGAGCCCTTCGAGCTGTTTCGAACCCGGCTTCATGACTGCGCGCAGATCTAGAACGCTGCCTAACCCGCATCCAACCCCGTCAGAAACGAATGAAGGCATCCTTCGATGGCTTCGATCGCGTAGCCGCCTTCCTGGACCACAAGCGTCGGCAGCCCGATCTGTCGTACCATCTCGCCGATGATGCCGAAGTCGCTGGCTTCCAGCTTCAACACGCCGATCGGATCATCCTTGTGGGCGTCATAGCCTAGCGCGACCACGAGAACATCTGCGCCGAACGCGCGGATCGCCGCTGCCGCTTTCTCCAAGGCGGCCACCATATCGGCGCCGGTGCCGCCATGCGGCAGTGGGAGGTTGAGGTTGGCCCCCTCGCCCGGACCATTGCCGCGCTCGTCGGCATAGCCTGTGTAGAAGGGATAATAGTTATCGGGATCGGCATGCACCGAGATCGTCAGAACATCGTCGCGACGATAGAAGATCTGCTGCGTGCCATCGCCATGGTGCGCATCGACATCAAGGATCGCGACCTTGCTGAACTTCGCGCGCAGGTGATGGCCGGCGATTGCCGTGTTGTTGAGATAACAGAAGCCCGTGGCGCGGTCTGCCCGTGCATGATGGCCGGACGGTCGGCATAGCGCGTAGACCGCCTTGTCGCCGGCCAGGATCGCTTCGGCGCCAGCCACCGCCGTTTCCGCCGAACGCATCGCCGAATGCCAACTCTGCTGACTGATCGGCACCGACAGATCCCCGAGATACCAGCCTAACTGGCCAATGAACCCGGTTGGACGGCATGGCGGCCGCACATCTTCATCCGGTCTGCCGCTCCAGTAAGGGAAGGTGCTCGGCCACACTTCGGGTCCGCGCTCCGGAGGCAAGCCCTGCCACTTGTCCCAGGCTGTTTGAAGAAAGCGAACAAAGCCCTCGTCATGCACGGCGAGGACCGGGTCGGTACCATATTCGGCGGGACGTTCAGGCGAAATGCCGTGGCTCGCCAGCGCAGCAAGCAGGCGCTCGGTTCGGATCGGCAGATCCTTGGGCGCAACCACTCGCCCGAAGCGCATATATTGCTGAGGATCATGCAATGCCTGATCCGGATGGTAGAAAGCACGCATTTAGCCTTTTCCTCCGTTTGCCCAAGACGCCGCAACGCTTCGAGCCAAATCGCCAGCCAAGAACCGGCGGCAGGCAAATTAGAAGACGCCGCAGGCTGATCATCGAGCCTACGGCGCTTGTTTCTATGATCGTTACTGCGGCTTGGCCGTGGCGACGTTTTCCGGCCAGATGATCTGGTTCTTGCCCTTCTGGATCTGTGCCACCGGCACCGGAATGAAGTCAGGCCCCGATTGCACCGCATGATCCTTGTCGAACTTGAAGCGTCCGACGACACACGGATAATCCGTGTTCTTGAGCTGCTCGGCAATGGCGTCCGGGTCTGTTGATCCCGCCGCATCGATGGCGCGCAGGGCGACCTGCATGACGCAATACGCATGCGCCGTGCTGTAGGTGCCGGGATTGCCATATTCGGCTTCCACCCGGTCGCTGAAGGCTTTGTGCTCGGGGTTGAGTTCGGAGCTGAAGGTCAGCGCAGCCCAGTATGTCCCCTCCGCCACATCGGCTGCCTGCTCGAGAAATTCAGGCTTCGTCGGGTAATAAATGGCGAGATGCGAGGTTTCGAGCGCCTGTTCCTTCAGCTGCCGAACAAAGGCGATGCCGGAATTGGCAACGGTGAACACGGAAACCACGACGTCGGGAGCGGCCTCGCGCAGCTTCGACAGCTGCGGATAGAAGTCGGTTGTCGCGGGCGGCACCGTTTCCGTCGACGTTACGCTCCACCCATCACCCTCGAAGAGCTCACCGATCTTCTCGGCATTGGCGATGCCGTAATCGGTGTCTTCCACCACGAAAGCGATCTTCTTGCTGCCGGGATCGATGGTCTTGTTGTCGAACGCCCATTTGTAGAAATCATGAACGGCAGTGCCATAGCCGCTGCTGTTCCAGTTGCCCTTCCAGTAGAGCTTGTAGCGCTCTTCGTCCGACAGCACCTTGTCGGCAATCGCCGAGCTGACCGGTTCCGCGCTGAGGATGGGCAGGTTGTATTGCGGGGCAAGCTCCATCAGCGCCAGGGTGGAGTGGCTGTGCAGCGTGTCACCGATCAGCATCTTGATGCCTTCGCGCGTGATCAGGCGCTGGGCGGCGCTGATGGCGACTTCCGGCTTTCCGGATGTGTCTTCCATCGCGAACTTGATCTTCGGCGGGTTCTTGGACACGTAATCGCCGCGCCCCTCATTCCAGTCCTTCACAGCCAGGTCGAGACCCTGACGGTGATCCTTGCCGGTGTTGGCCGCAGGACCGGTCAGCGGCCCGACCGCGCCGATCGAGATTTCTTCCTGAGCATAGGCGGGCGACCCCAGGAGCGCCGCTCCTAGCAAGCCCGCAGATAAGAGTGCCGGAAAGGATAGCCTGGACATGATGTTCGTTCCCTTATTGTGGTTCTCAACAACTGGCATCGGCAGCGGCGGCCCAACCGCCGCTTAGCTCGTTAAACGGCCTCCACGGGCTTCGTCGCCTCGGCCGGCTTGCGGCCCAACCTCGGTTTTAGCCCGGCTATGCCGGCGGGCGCGATGAAAACGAAAACGATGATCAGCGCTCCGTATAGCAACATCCGGTAGTCTCCGAAGTCGCGCAGGAGTTCCGATGTCGCGGTAAGCAGCAACGCACCATAGATCGGCCCGAAGAAGCGGCCTACGCCGCCCACGATGATCATCGCAAGCAGGCTGATCAGCATTTCGGGGCCGGCAACCGAGGTCGGCGTGAGGATCATGAGGTAATGCGCGTAGACAGCGCCGCTCAAACCCACCACAGCCGCGCTGATGCCGAAGGCAAACAGCTTCCATGCTGCGAGGCGCACGCCCAGGCTTTCCGCAGCCGCTTCCGCGTCGCGAATGGCAAGAAACGTCAAACCGCAGCGTCCACGCAAAAGCAGAAGCAAAATCAGGTGCACGCCGACGAACAGGACCGCGGCCAGCGCGAAAGAACCAGCGGCATTGCCGAGGCCGAAGCGGATGGCGGTGTCGCCGATCCCGATCGGATTGAAGGGCGGAATGCCCCAGAAACCGAGTTCGCCGCGCGTGATGTCCTTCAGGTTGGCGAAAACAAGCCGAACGATCTCCGCGAACGCCAAGGTCACGATCGCCACATGCGGCATGGACCGGATGCGCAGGATCGGAAAGCCGATGATGATACCGGCAACCGCCGCGATTAAAGCGCCGAGCCACATGGTGATCCACGGACTGACGCCGAAATAATGCGATACGAGCGCCGAGGCATAGGCGCCAATGGCAAAGAAGGCATGGTGGCCGAGGGTCTTCAGACCCAACAAACCAAGCGTGATGTTCCAGCCGGTGGCAAAAACGGCAAAGATCAGAAACAAGGTGAGGACGTGAACGATGTAATCGTTCAGCTGCAGAAACGGCACCGGTGCAAGCAGGAGCGCCATGACAAGCAGAACAAGGTAGGGACGGCGACCGAAAACCTCTAGCATCGTGCAGCCTCCCTCAAGCGCCACGTCCGGCGAAAAGCCCTTCCGGACGGACCCAGATCACCGCGATCAGGAAAACGAAGGCGACGACGTTGCTCCATTCGGACGACACGAAGCTCACGCTGAAGGACTCGATCAGGCCGAGCAGAAACCCCGCCGCGACTGCGCCGCCGAAGCTGCCGAGCCCACCCAGAATCACCACTGCAAAGCCCTTGAGCAGGTAGGATGCGCCCATCCAGGGGCTGACGGTCACCAGCGGCGACAAAAGAATTGCGCCCGTTCCGGCAAGCGCCGCGGAAATGGAGAACACTGCCGTATGCACGAGGCCCGAAGGGATGCCGACAGCCAAGGCCGCTTCCGCATCCTGCGCCGTTGCGCGAATGATGCGGCCAAGACGCGTGCGGAACAGAACCAGCGCGCACAAGCCCATTACGGCCAGAGCGACAAGCAGGATCGCGATCCGCTGCCAGGGCATGCGCACATCGCCGATCACGGCCACACCGCTGAAGAAGTAAGGTACGCCCTGAAACTGCTCGCCCCAGATCAGCTGCGCCGCACTTTGCAGGAAGATCGACAGACCGATGGTCACGGCCACCACGTTGAAGGCCCAGTCCTCGCGCTTCATCAGGGGCGCGATTGTCACCCGCTGGATGATGGCGCCGAGAAGCATCACGAGCAGGATCGTCGCCAAGGCGGCAAGAAGAACCGGCCAGCCGAGTGTCACGGAAAAAAGCAGCACACCATAGCCGGCAAGCATCATGAGCTCGCCATGGGCGAAGTTCAGGACCCGCGTGGTGCCGTAAACAAGCGCAATACCGGAGCCCACAAGCGCATAGATCGAGCCGGTGATCAGGCCGTTGAGGACGAGTTCGATGAACTGGGTGCTGCTCAAGCGGCCTCCTCCCGCATGCCCAAATACACGCGCCTGACTTCCGGATGGTCGAGCATGTCCTCGCCCGAGCCGCTCAGGACAACCCGGCCGCTTTCCAGCAGATATCCGCGATGGCTCATGGCAAAGGACAGCTTGGCGTTCTGTTCGTTGAACAGGATGGCGACGCCGCGCTCGTTGATCATCTGCATGATGGAACAAACGGTCTTCACCATTGCCGGCGACAGGCCGAGAAACGGCTCATCCATCAAAAGCACGCGCGGGTTCGCCATCAAACCGCGCGCGATCGCCACCATCTGTTGTTGGCCGCCGCTGAGCTTGCCGGCCGTCGCATTCAGATGCGGCTTGATCTCCGGCAGGAGGTCCAACACCCAGCGATAGGTTTCGCGCGCTTCAGCGGTTTTGCGGGTGTAAGCGCCCAGCATCACGTTTTCTTCCACGCTCATGCGTGGGAACAGCCGGCGTCGCTCGAGAACGATGCTCATGCCGCGTTGCGGGCGCACGGTGGCAGACCTCGCCTGAAGCTCCTCGCCATCAAGGCGCACCACGCCGGATGACGGCTTCTTCAAGCCCATGGCGGCCTTCAGCACCGTGCTTTTTCCGGACCCGTTCGGTCCCATGATGGCAACGATTTCGCCCGCGCCCACTTCCATCGACACGTCCCAAAGAACGCGCGTGGCGCCGTAATGCACATTCACCCGCTCAAGCTGCAGCATCGGCATCTCCGAGGTAGATGCGGCGGACGGTTTCGTGGTCGGCCACCTCCGCTATGCTGCCCTCAACGATCACTTCGCCACGGTTGAGAAAGAAGGCATCATCGGCAAGGCCGAGCAGAACCTCCATATTGTGCTCCACCACGACGATCGTGATGTTTCGCTCCTCGCGCAGGCGCCGTATGACGTTGAGCAGTTCGGGAATGCTGGGACGGTCCACGCCGCCCGTGACTTCGTCCAGAAGAAGCAGCTTGGGATGGGTCGACAAAGCGCGGGCAAGCTCGAGGCGCTTTCGCTGGCCGGTGCTCAAGACGCGGGCCGGATCTTCCGCCTTGGCGTTGAGGCCGACAAAATCGATATAGGTCGAAGCCTCTTCGCGGGCCTGCTTCATGCTCATGCCGCCGGCAGCAAGCGGCACCATGACGTTTTCGCGCACGGACAATCCGCTGAAGGGCTGGGTGATCTGAAACGTACGGGCAATGCCGGAATGGCAGCGGCGGCTTGGCGAAGCCTTGGTGATGTCGGCGCCCTGAAAGAACACCCGGCCGCCCGTCGGACGCACGGCACCGGCAATGGCGTTGAACAGCGTTGTCTTGCCGGCTCCGTTCGGGCCAAGGATTGCCGTTGTTCTTCCCTCGGCGATGGACAAGGTGACGTTGCTCAAGGCGACGATGCCACCGAAGGCGACCGTCAGCTGATCAGTCTTGAGGAAGTTGCGGTGCATCCAACAGCCTTGTTCGTGGCAATTGGGGAAAGGCTAGCCTTCCGATGAACTAACCTCAATACCGAAATGCATCTATTTTGACCATTTCTGTTCCGTGACTGATTAATAGCCTAATTCCATATCCGCGGCATTGACGGCGTTCTTTTTGCGTGCCCTACTTGAGCGGAAGACGTCCTTTTTTGCTTGAACTGAGCCTTCCGAGGCAGGCGGATACTGCAGCTATGTCCAAACTTGATCCCAAGCTGCGCGAAGATATTCTTGCCTCGGCGTCCGAAGGCTTCGAGAAGCAGGTTGCCTTCACGCAAGACCTGGTGCGCTTTCCTTCCACACGTGGCGCGGAACATACGATCCAGGACTTAGTATTCCGGGAACTCAGGTCACGCGGCTATGCGATGGACCGCTTCTCCATGGATCGGGAAGCCATCGGCAAGCATCGGGGCGGCTCTCCCTGGATGGATGACCATTCCGAAGCGCCGATCGTGGTCGGCATCCACCGCCCACGTGAGGAAACAGGGCGGTCTCTGATCCTGCAGTCGCATCTGGACGTGGTGCCCCCAGGTCCTGCCGACATGTGGATGCACGGCGCTTTCGATCCGGTGATCCGCGGCGACTGGATGTATGGCCGTGGGTCGGCCGACATGAAGGCGGGAGCCGCAGCCAACATCTTTGCGCTGGATGCCCTGAAGCGCCTTGGCCTGCAGCCGGCTTCCACGCTTTACGTCCAGTCCGTGGTGGAAGAAGAAGCCACTGGCAACGGCGCCCTGATGACCCATCTGCGCGGCTACAAGGCTGACGCGGTGCTGATCCCCGAGCCGGAAGACGAGATGCTGGTGCGCGCCAATACCGGCGTGCTGTGGTTCCAGGTCGAGGTCAAGGGTTTGCCGGTTCATGTTCGCGAGATGGACACGGGATTTAACGCCATTGACGCCGCTTATCGCGTGGTTGCGGCCCTGAGGCAGCTTGAAGAAGACTGGAACGCGCGCAAACACAACGAGCGCTATTTGAACGACCTCCCCCACCCCATCAACCTGAATATCGGAAAGATCACGGGAGGGGATTGGGCCTCTTCCGTGCCGGCCTGGTGCCGCGTGGACTGCCGCATCTCCATCTATCCCGGCGTCGACGCGGCAAATGCCGCCGAGGAAATCCGCGACTGCGTATCAGCGTTCGCATCAAAGGACGCTTATCTCGCAAACAGTCCGCCCGTTGTGACCTTCAACGGCTTTCATGCCGAAGGATACCGGCTGGAGCCCGGCTCGGAAGCCGAAGGCGTGCTTGAGAACGCCCATCTTGATGCCGTTGGTGAGCCGCTCAAAAGCTTCACCACGCTCGGCTACCTCGATAACCGTGTTTACGCGCTTTATGATCGTATTCCGTCCCTGTGCTACGGACCGATCTCACGCAACGTCCATGGCTTCGACGAATGCGTCAGCCTGTCTTCCGTGAAGCGTATCACGGGCGCGATGGCGCTGTTCATCGCCGAGTGGTGCGGCACGGAGACCATATCTTAGCAGAAGAAGGAGATCGGCTCATGACCGTCATCCGCACCGCAGAAGAGCTCCGCACCATCTACAAGCCTCCGGTCGAGCGCGCCGTGCTGAAGCAGATGTCGAAACTCGACAAGCACGCCCATGCCTTTCTCCAGCGCAGTCCGTTTGTCATGATCGGCTCTTGCGCGCAGAGCGGGCGCGCCGACGTCAGCCCCAAAGGCGACAAGCCGGGTTTCGTGCGGGCTTTGGACGACAACACCGTGGCTGTGCCCGATCGCCCCGGCAACAATCGCCTCGACACCTACGAGAACCTGCTCACCAACCCCAACGTCGGCCTCCTCTTCATGATTCCGGGCATGAACGAAACCCTGCGCATCAACGGTCGAGCGGAAATCAGCATCGACCCCGAGCTGATGAAGCTTTTCGAACATGACGGCCGCCTCCCGCTCAGCGTCATGACGGTCAAGGTTGAGGAAGTTTACCTTCATTGCGCAAAGGCCTTCATGCGCTCGGAGCTCTGGAATCCCGACAGCTTCATGGAACGCAGCAGCTTCCCGTCCTTCGGCGCGATGCTCAAGGACCAGGCCGGGCTGCAAGACGCCGCCGCCGATATCGATCGCAGCCTGGCAGAACGTTATAAGGCAACCCTCTACTGACAGCGTAGATGGCGGTACGATGCCAGGCTGGCGAAAGTGATGCGCGTGGTTGACCGATCCAGGCTAAGCGCGTGGATCGCTCCATAGAAGAACCGCCGGTTCGACGTCTTCTTCGATGTCGGCAAAACGTCCTGTGCCACCCAGAAAGAAGTTGTCGTTCAGGTCATCGTTGCACTGGCTGACTTCGGCCACGAACACCGGCGCGTCTTCTCCCCAGAAGCGGTGCTGTAAGCCGCGCGGTATGCGGACACTCTGGCCAGCTTCAAGGAAAACAGGACCGTTGAAGGCGGGAATGGAGCGTCCATCGACCCGCACGTCCTCGTGGCTGCCGAGACTGCGCTCGCGCGTAAACTCCACTGCCAGCCGGCCACCACCACGCACGATGATGTCCTCGACCTTGATCTTGTGCATGTGAAATGGCGTTTCCTGACCGACGCCGACGAAAAGTAGCTTTTCGGCATATGGAACATCATCCGCCCGTCCTTGAAGACCATTGCGGACGCAAAACAGCGTCAATCCGCGTGATGCGAAGTCACCCTCACCGAAGTCCGTGACGTCCCAACCCATCTGTCGCTCGACCAACCATGCCGACAACTCCGGTTCACGATTGTGCTCTGCGCGACCCCAATTCGCCCAATCCGGCAGAGCCCAATTATATTGTTGAAGCATGCCCTGTGCGGCAGCAACGGCTGCGTTGATCTCAGACCGTTTCAAGTCGCTTCCTCCCAATTCGATTGCATACCCGCCTCAATGAAAGCTGGCGGCTTGGATCATGTCACGCTGATCCCTTCAAGGCAAAAACGCGAACTGATCCATGAACCAGCTTTGACGCATCTTGCAAATCGGTGATCGATCCTGATCACCTTGTTGCATTTTGATTGGTGAGGGTGTAGCCATTCGGTGTCCGCAGCCTTGGAGGAGGAGGGATGAGCGACTTTCTTCGTCATGCGACCATCGCCAATCTTCTTCGTGAGCGCCCCTTCATCTCGGTGAACGAGTTGAAGAGCAAAGTCGGCGTGTCCGCTGCAACAGTGCGCCGCGACATCGACAAGCTGGTGGAAGCTGGTCTTGGCCAGAAAGTGTATGGTGGCATCGCCGCCATGGACGGCCTTCCTGCTCGTCGCTCCGTCGCCCTGCCTTTCATCGAAAGGCGCGACATTGCGGTTGATGCCAAAAGAGCCATCGCAAGGGTCGCGGCATGCCTGGTGCGCGACGGCAGTTCGGTGATCGTTCACGGCGGCTCGACCTGCTTTCATTTTGGTTGCGAGATCGCCCAGCGCAATCTGAGGGTCTTCACCAATTCCATGCCGGTTGCCGCTTATCTCAGCGAGTTCGGCACCTGCCAGCTGACAGTCGGTGGCGGTGATCTGCATCGCGAACCCGGTATCATCTATGATGCGGCGCAAAGCGGACACACCTTTTATGCGGCGCAGTTTTTCGTTGGATCTTTGGGCGTCAGCGCCGAAGGGCTTCTGGAAAGTCATCCTTTGCTGGTGCGTTTCATCAACGACATGTGCAACCGCGCCAACGAGATCATCGTGCTGGTCGACAGCCGGAAGTTCCGTGAACGCCCGCCCACGGTCGCCTTGCCGCTGACGCGCATTCATCGCCTGATCACCGATGACGGTTTGACCAATGCAGATGCCAAGATGCTCGAGGACCACGGCGTCCAGTTCACCGTTGCAGCCTTGAACAAGGGAGTGCCCGCATGAACCAGAGCACCATCGCAAGCCCCAGCCGAGACGCAAGCAACGTGCAACCGCTTCTGGAAATGCGCGGCATCTCCAAGACGTTCGGACCGGTGCGCGCGCTTCAAGATGTTTCCTTGACCGCTTTTCCCGGCGAGGTTCACGCCCTGATGGGCGAAAACGGCGCCGGCAAATCTACGATGATGAAGATCCTGTCAGGCGCTTATACGCCTGATGCCGGTGGCGAAGTGCTGGTCAATGGAAAGACTGTGCCGAGCGGTAATCCCAAAGCGGCCAAGGAACACGGCATCGCCGTTATTTATCAGGAACTTTCGCTGGCGCCCAACCTCACGGTCGCCCAGAACATCTTCCTCGGAAACGAGCGCTCGAGCCGTGGCATCGTCATGCGCTCAGCCATGCGTGAAGAAACCCAGCCGATCCTTGACCAGCTCGGCTTGAGTTTCGGCCCTGACATGCTGGTTGAACGCCTGTCGCTGGGCGAACGGCAATTGGTCGAAATCGCCCGCGCTTTGTCGGCAAAAGCCCGCATCATCGTGATGGACGAGCCCACGACCTCCCTTTCAAGTCGAGAAACGGAGAAGCTGTTCGAGGTCATTGCCCGCCTGAAAAGCGAAGGCATCGCCATCATCTACATCAGTCACCGCATGGAAGAGATCTACCGGCTGTCCGACCGTTGCTCGGTGCTGCGCGACGGATCCTATGTCGGCACGCTCGAGCGCGACGAATTGAACGCCGAGCGCCTCGTGGCCATGATGGTGGGCCGCGATCTGTCCACCTTCTACACAAAGGAACACAAACCGCAGGAAGGCCAGCGCGAGGTGGTGCTGTCGGTCGAAGGCATGAGCGACGGCGTCTTCGTGCATGACTGTTCTTTCGATGTTCATCGTGGTGAAGTGCTTGGGATTGCAGGCCTGGTTGGTTCCGGACGAACCGAGCTGGCCCGCCTGATCTATGGCGCCGATCCAGCCACTGCCGGCCGCGTGCGCCTCAATGGCGTCGACGTAACGCCGCGCTCGCCCGCCGAAGCGCTTGAACATGGCATCGTGTATCTCACGGAAGACCGGAAGGGCCTCGGCCTGTTTCTGGATATGACGATCTCAGACAATGTGAACCTGTGCGTGATCGGCCAGGATGCAGGCACCGGCGGCCAGCGCAATTTTCGCCGCGCTCGCGAACGGGCCGACCAGGCGCTGAAGGCGCTTGGCATCAAGGCACCTTCGGCCAGCATCAATGTTGGCGCTCTGTCGGGCGGAAACCAGCAGAAGGTGCTCCTGGCGCGCCTGCTGGAAATCAGTCCGACCGTGATCCTGTTGGATGAGCCGACACGCGGGGTCGATGTTGGCGCGAAGTCGGAAATCTACCGCCTGATCGACCAGCTTGCCCAAAAGGGACTGGCGGTCGTGATGATCTCGAGCGAGCTGCCAGAAATCATCGGTGTGTCGGATCGCGTTCTGGTGATGCGCGAAGGCACGATCGCGGGAGAAATCCAATCGGAAAACCATCGCCCGATCAGCCAGGAAGCCATCATGGCATTGTCTGTGGGGCGCACGGATAGCGCGCCCGCCGCACAACAAGCAGTTTAAGGAAAACGCGAGATGAGTGCAGCTCAAGACGCGCCCAAGACGCGCAACAACCAGCACATCAAGACCGTGATCGTGGCGCTCGGCATGTTGCCGGTGCTGATCCTGCTTGGCATCGGCTTCGAACTGCTGACGGGCAAGTTCCTGTCGGTGAGCAATCTGTCGATCGTGACACAACAGGCCGCGATCAACGTGGTTCTGGCGGCAGGCATGACCTTCGTGATCCTGACCGGCGGCATCGATCTTTCGGTGGGCGCGATCCTTGCATCCTCTGCGATGGGCGCGATCATCGTCTCCTTGTTGCCGGGAATGGGATTGCTGGGCATCCCGGCCGGCATGGCGCTCGGCCTCCTGTTCGGCCTCGTCAACGGCGCGCTGATCGCCTACCTCAAACTACCGCCCTTCATCGTTACACTCGGCGCATTGACTGCCGTGCGCGGCGTGGCTCGCTTGATGGGCGAAGACACGACCGTGTTCAACGCCGACCTCCCCTTTGCAGCGATCGGCAACGGATCACTGTTCGGCATTCCATATCTCGCCTTGATCGCTTTGGCTGTGATCCTCGTATCCTGGTTCATCCTGCGCCGCACCGTCCTCGGCACCTGGATCTATGCCGTGGGCGGCAACAAGGAAGCCGCCCGCCTGACGGGCATCAAGGTGTCGCTGGTGCTGTTGTTCGTTTACGGCATGTCCGGCCTGATGGCTGGCATCGGCGGCGTCATGTCGGCCGCGCGCCTTTATGCCGCCAACGGTCTGCAGCTTGGCCAGGGCTATGAGCTCGATGCCATCGCCGCCGTGATCCTGGGCGGCACCAGCCTCGTTGGCGGCGTCGGCTCGATCTGGGGAACGCTGATCGGCGCGCTGATCATCGCCGTTCTGTCGAACGGCCTCATTCTCACAGGTGTTTCCGACATCTGGCAGTTCATAATCAAGGGCCTCGTGATCATCGCAGCCGTGGCTCTCGACCGGTATCGACTTTCAGGCGGCGCTCGCACCTGAAAGCCGTGGAACACGAACGCATCACAGGAGGAAACCCATGCGTCTTTTGAAAACACTCATGATGTCGGCAGCAGCCGTCGTTTGTCTCGCCGGCGCGGCAAACGCGCAGGACAAGGAACTGAAGAGCGTCGGCATCTCCGTCGGCCTTCTCGGCAACCCGTTCTTCGTCGCCACGATCAAGGGCATCGAGGACCGCGCGCGCGAAATCAATCCGGACGTGCAGATCACGTCGGTTTCGGCTGACTACGATCTCAACAAGCAAGTCAGCCAGATCGACAACTTCATCGCCGCCGGCGTTGACATCATCATGCTGAACGCCGTCGACGACAAGGCAATCGCGCCTGCTGTCATGCGCGCCAAGAACGCCGGCATCGTCGTCGCCGCATTCGACGTGTCGGCCCCAGGTGCCGATGTCACCGTGATGACCGACAACGTCGCAGCCGGCCAGAAGGCCTGCCAGTACATCGTCGACCAGCTCAAGGGCGAAGGCAACGTCGCCATCATCAAGGGCCCGTCGTCCTCGTCCCTCAACGATCGTTTCCGCGGCTGCAGCGACGTCTTCAAGGCCAACGAAAAGATCACTGTCGTGTCGGACGACCAGAATGGCCAGGGTTCGCGCGAAGGCGGTCTTGAAGTCATGCAGGGCCTTTTGACCCGCTTCCAGGACCTTGATGCCGTGTTCGGCGCCAACGATCCGATGGCTCTGGGTGCCCAGCTTGCCGCCAAGCAGCTCAACCGCACGAACCTGATCATCACGGGCGTCGACGGCGCTCCGGATACCGAACAGTCGCTTTCCGACCCGAACTCGCTGGTGAAGGCATCCGCCTCGCAGGATCCATACACGATGGCAGGCCAGGCTCTCGATCTCGGCTACGAGGTCTTCCAGGGCAAGACGCCGGAACAGGCAACGGTTCTGATCGAGCCGAAGCTGATCACCGCTGAAAATCTCGGCGAGTATCAGGGCTGGACAGCCAAGCGCTGATCCAAGGGACAACGCGCGCGCCGGTTTCCGGCGCGCGCATCTGCGAGTAACAGGATTGCCTTTATGACGTTCGCCGACCTCAGGGATGCCGTTTGCAAAGCCAATATCGACACCGTCAGACACGGTCTCGTAAAGGCGACCTTCGGCAATGCGAGCGCCATCGATCGCGAAACCGGGCGCGTGATCATCAAGCCGAGCGGCGTTCCTTTCGAAGTGATGACGCCCGACGATATGGTGATCGCCGATCTTACGGGCGGAGCCTACGACAACCGTTTGCGTCCGTCCTCAGACCTCGATACGCATCTCGTTCTCTACCGCGCCTTTCCCGAGATCGGCGCCGTGGTTCACACCCATTCCACCTTCGCCACGATCTTTGCCCAGGCGCGCACGCCGATCCCGACCTTCGGCACAACCCATGCCGATTACTTCCACGGCGAAATCCGGGTCACGCGCAACCTGACGGACGAGGAAATCCGCGACCGTTATGTCGCCGCCACCGGCAATGTCATCGTGGAAGCGTTTGAAGGGCGCGATCCCCTCGAAGTGCCAGCCATTCTCGTGGCCGGTCACGGACCGTTCGCCTGGGGCAGAACGCCCGAAGAAGCCGTTCTCCACGCCACAATTCTGGAAGAAGTCGCCAAGATGGCCTGGCATTCAATGATGTTGGACCGCAACCTTCCGCCGATCTCACAAAGCTTGATGGACCGGCATTACCGGCGCAAGCACGGCACCGGCGCAACCTACGGGCAGGACTGAACACCATGCCTCTCATTGCCGGCGCAGATTTCGGGACCCTGAGCGTTCGTGTTACCATCATGGACACGGATAGCGGCCAAACGCGTGGGTCCGCCATTGCACCCTACCCCTTGAAGCGCGATCCCGCCGATCCGCTTCTTGCACAACAATCGCATGACGATCACATGACGGCGCTGGTGAAGGCCACACGCGAGGCGATCGCGGCAGCAGCCATCGACGGCAGCGACGTTGCAGCCTTCGCGGCCGACACGACCGGCTCAAGCGTCGTGATCGTGGATGAAAACCTCGTTCCGCTCGACGATTACTATCTTTGGGCCGATCACCGCGGTCACCGCGAAGCCGACGAAATCACAGCCCTTGCGCGTGCCGAAAATCTCGAAGCGCTGAAATGGTGCGGTGGCACCTATTCGCACGAATGGGGCTACGCCAAGCTGCTGCATTTCCTTCGTCACAATCCGGACAAGCGTGATCGCGTCGCCACCGCGCTGGAGCATTGCGACATGGTGGCCGCCACGCTGTGCGGCATCACCGAAGTCGCCCAACTTCCCCGCAGTGTCTGTGCCATGGGACACAAATGGATGTGGGGTGCGGCGTGGGGCGGGTATCCCCCGCAAGATTTCCTGGAACGCGTCGATCCGCTGCTTGCCGGTATCAACGCGAAGCTCGAAGGCAGGATGGGAACGGCGCTCGACATCGCCGGGACATTGTCGCCGCTTTGGGCCGAGCGGCTAGGCCTTCGAGCCGGCATCCCCATCCCGTTCGGCGCTTTCGACGCTCATTGGGATGCGATCGGCAGTGGTGGAAAGCTCGATGACATCGTCAATGTGGTTGGCACATCCACCTGCTTCATCGCGATCGGCCCAACCGATACCCACCTCGTTCCTGGCATCTGCGGTGCGGTGCCCGACAGCGTCGTTCCAGGTGCAACCGGCGTAGAAGCCGGGCAGTCCGCCACCGGCGACATCTTTGAAGCCATTGCCAAGCGCGCAGGGACCGATGTCACTTCGCTTGTGGGAGGGCTGGAGCATCGCGGACCAGGCGAAACCGGTCTCCTGCGCCTGACATGGGACAACGGCGATCGCACCGTGCTTGTTCGCTCGGATCTCGGCGGCGTCACGCTCGGCTGGGATCTCGGTCACACGGCAGCAGACGAAATGCATGCCGCAATCGAAGGCATGGCCATGCACACGCGCATCATCCTGGAGCGCATGCGCAGTTGCGGCGTCGGAACCGGACGCGTCATCAACGGCGGCGGCATTCCGCAAAAGAACGACGTCCTCAATCAGATCTACGCCGATGTTCTGGGCGAAGACGTGTACGTGCCGACAACGTCGCCGACCGGCGTCGGATCGTGCATCTTCGCAGCCCTTGCCTGCGGAGCCTTTGCTGACGTGCAGGAAGCACAGGCCCGCTTGAGCCCGCCGTTGAAGATCTTTCACCCTCGTCCCGAGGCACGAGCCGCCTACGAGGAGCTGTTTGCCTTGTTCCGCGAGCTTTATTTCGGGTTCGGCGCGGGTGAAGCCGTTGATCTGTCGACGGTATTGCCGCGCCTGCGCGCCTTCCGGCTGAAAGCCTCCGACGCTTCCGTCACCAAGACGTCCACACCAAGCAGCCCCTGAGGGTCTGCTCGCCTTGGAAGGGTGTCAGCGACGTAGCGACCAGAACCTAGCTCCGGATGCCCGGAGCTTCTTGGCCCGTGCGTTCGACATATTCGGAATATCCACCGCCATAGAGATGCGGGCCCTCAGGGGTCAGCTCGAGCACACGATTAGACAGCGCAGCCAGGAAATGGCGGTCGTGGCTGACAAAGAGCATAGAGCCCTCGAAGCGCGACAGCGCCTCGACCAGCATCTGCTTGGTGGCAATGTCGAGGTGGTTGGTGGGCTCGTCGAGAACAAGGAAGTTCGGCGGATCAAACAGCATCTTGGCCATGACCAGCCGCGCCTTTTCGCCGCCTGACAGCACGCGACATTTCTTTTCGATCTCATCGCCGGAAAAACCGAAGCAACCGGCCAGCGCGCGCAGCGCCGCCTGTCCCGCTTGCGGAAAGCTGTCTTCCAGCGATTGCAAAACGGTGCGCTCGCCTTCGAGCAGTTCCATCGCATGCTGAGCGAAATAGCCCATCTTCACGCTCGGACCGCGCGTCACCGTTCCCGAATCCGGCTCCGAAGCGCCGGCGATCAGCTTGAGCAGCGTCGACTTGCCAGCGCCATTGACGCCCATCACGCACCAGCGCTCACGCCGGCGTACCTGGAAGTCGAGCCCGTCATAGATGGTCCGGTCGCCATAGCTTTTGTGCACGCCCTTGACCGTCGCAACGTCCTCGCCTGAGCGCGGTGCCGGCTGAAACTCGAAGCGCACCGTCTGCTGGCGCTTGGGCGGCTCGACGCGCTCGATCTTGTCGAGCTTCTTGACCCGGCTCTGGACCTGCGCCGCATGGCTCGCGCGCGCCTTGAAGCGCTCGATGAAAGCCACCTCCTTGGCCAGCATCGCCTGTTGACGCTCGAACTGCGCCTGTTGCTGCACCTCGGCGATAGCGCGCTGCTGGCGGTAAAACTCGTAGTCGCCGGAATAGGATGTCAGCGCGCCGCCGTCGATCTCGATGATCTTGTTGACGATCCGGTTCATGAATTCGCGATCATGCGACGTCATCAACACGGCACCGTCGAAACCCTTGAGGAAGCCCTCGAGCCAGATCAGGCTTTCGATGTCGAGATGGTTGGATGGCTCGTCGAGGAGCATGATGTCGGGGCGCATCAGGAGGATCTTGGCCAGCGCTACACGCATCTTCCAGCCGCCCGAAAGCTTGCCGACATCCCCTTCCATCATGGTCTGGCTGAAGCCAAGCCCGTCCAGCACTTCACGGGCTCGACCGTCCAGCGCATACCCATCGAGTTCGTCGTAGCGGCCCTGCACTTCGCCGTAGCGGGCGATGATCTCGTCCATGTCGTCGGCACGGTCCGGATCGGCCATGGCCGCTTCCAGCTCCGCCATCTCGGCTGCAAGCGTGCTGACCGGCCCAACGCCATCCATGACCTCGACCACCGCGCTGCGGCCCGCCATGTCGCCGACATCCTGGCTGAAATAACCGATAGTCACGCCGCGATCGACCTGGACCTGCCCCTCGTCCGGCAGTTCCTCGCCCGTGATCATGCGAAACAGTGTCGTCTTGCCCGCACCGTTAGGGCCGACGAGCCCGATCTTCTCACCACGCTGCAACGCCGCCGACGCCTCGATAAAGACAATCTGCTTGCCGTTCTGCTTGCCGATGCTTTCAAGGCGGATCATGCGGGTCTTCCAGGTCGGTTATCGAAGGAAACCGCCTCAAACCATCCCGCCCGCCGCCACGCAAGGGGCACCGGCCTCAATGTTCAGTTTTGCTGCCGGAGTGCGCCCTCAGTCAGCGGGCCGGCCATTCTGTTCGCGACGCCCCAGCCGCACCTTCGGCTGGGTGAGCCTGAGCTGTTCAACCGCGTTCTGGAATTCCTGGAAGTGCGAAGTGGTTTGATGATGATCGAAGGCCGCCTCGTCTTGGTAGACCTCGTAGAAGAGCACCACGTCTTCATCCAGACCGATCACATCAAACGTCAGGCATCCGGGCTCATGGGCCAGTGACTGGCAAGCATCCGCGTCGGCTGCTGCCAGAAACAGCGCTCTGCTTTCCAGCGGAACAGTAAATTCCGCCAGCACCACAAAAGCTGGATCGCACCTCTGAGACATCTGCGGTTCTTACTTCCATTCCTCAGGGTGACTTCAAGGAAAACGACGGCGCGCCCCCGGAAGACAGCGCCGCCCTCTTCACCGATTAGCTATGGGTGATCTTCGTACCAAGAACATTCATGCATTCGCGCATGAAAGCGGCAAGCGCAGTCCAACCCTTGGCTGATACCATGTTGCCATCGACATAGGCTTCAGTAGGACTAACATCGATATAGATGCCGCCCACGGCCGTGACTTCAGGCTCGCATGCTCCAAGGCCCGCAACCTTTCGGCCCTTCAGAACACCGGGAACGGCCATCAGGATCTGCACACCGTGGCAGATCGTGAAGATCGGCTTTCCACTTTCATGGAAGTAGCGAACGAAGTTCTGGATGCGCTTGTCGGTGCGAATATATTCCGGGCCGCGGCCACCTGCTGCATAGATCGCGTCATACTCCTCGATGTTGATTTCCGAGAAGGTCTTGTTGATGTCGGCATAGTGGCCGAGCTTTTCGGTATATGTCTGGTCGCCTTCGAAATCGTGCAGCGATGTTTTGATCCGGTCGCCGGCGTTTTTATCCGGACAAACGACATGAACCGTATGCCCGACGGCTTCCATGCCCTGTTGGAAAACGAAGATCTCATATTCCTCGGTGAATTCACCGGTCAGCATGAGGATTTTCTTGCCGCTCATGTGGGTCTCCTATGCATATCAAGACAACAGGGTGCCCCTTGGAGGCACCCGTCGTTCATCAGAATGGTGAATCGGGGAAGTAGAATTGATCGGCATTGTCCGGCGTGATCAGCGGTGCATCCAGGCGGAAGGATCCGCGCATAGGTGCCTGGCCGTTGAACTGGCTTGCCACCATGTAAATGGCCGACTTGATCATCGAAGGCGGATAAGGCGTGGAGATCGGCGTGCGCTCGTCTCCCTTCTTCACCAGGTCGATGACTTGCTTCATGCCGTTGCCGCCAAGCGCGTATTTGATGTCGGTGCGTCCGGCTTGGTCCACGGCCTCGATCACGCCAAGCAGCATGTCATCATCATTGGCCCAGACCGCATCGATCTTCGGATGCTTGGCCAGATAATCCTGCATCAGCGTGAAGGCTTCATCCTGGTTCCAGTTCGCATACTGCATGTCCAGGATCTTGATGTTGGTCTTGGCGATCACATCCGAGAAGCCCTTGATGCGCTCGTCATCGATGACCGTCGGGATGCCTCGCAGAACCACGATCTCGCCTTCGCCGTTCAGTTTTTCCGACAGCCACTTCGCGGTATTAGCGCCAACTGCGATGTTGTCGCCAGCGATGTAAAGGTCCTGTACCGAGGGATCCGAAAGCCCGCGGTCGACCACTGCGATGAAAGTGCCTTTTTCCTTCACCTGCTCCACCGGTCCGGTGAGTTCCTCGGAGGTAAAGGGCAGGATTACAAGGGCGTCGAGGTCCTGCGTGGCCGACAGGTCCTCCAGCGACGACACCTGGGCCGACGCTGAAGACGCGGTTGACACGATGACGTCGATGTTCGGGAAAGCGGCTTCTATTTCCTTCTCGGCCTGCTCAGCATGGTAAACCACGCCGCCGGTCCAGCCATGGGTCGCGGCGGGAATGGAAACCGCAATCTTGACGTTCCGTTCCTGCGCATGACCTACGCTCATCGAAGCTGCGAAGGCAACCAGTGCCGTCGACAGGATTATTCGTTTCTTCAAGCTCTTCATCTGCACAGTCGTTCTCCTCCGTTGACTGTTCTGCGCCGCTTCAGCGGCTGCTGGTTAAGCGATGCGCGAGCATCGCGATGATGATGATGGCGCCTTGAACGGCAGCAACGAGGTACTCGGAAACCATGTCCGACAGCACCATTACGTTGGCGATGATTTCAAGGATCAGCGCGCCGGCAACAGTCCCCCAGATCCGGCCCTTGCCGCCCCTGAGCAAAGTGCCGCCGATCACGACTGCGGTGATGACCTGAAGCTCCCAGAGCTGACCGGTGGTCGGCGTTGCAGCACCGAGACGGGGCACGTAGCAGATCGCAGCAACCGCGACGCACAGGCCCTGAATGACATAAGTCAGTGTCCGAACGGTTCCGACATCAACGCCGGAAAAGCGCGCCACCTCGGCATTCGACCCCACTGAAACAACCCGTCTTCCGTACTTGGTCTTGTAAAGCACAAAAGCCCCAAGCAAGATCACCACGAACGTGATCAGCACGGGATAAGGCACCCCCAGGAAGCTGCCGAAATAGACAGGGCGATAGGCTTCGCGCAGGCTGCGATCGAGCGGCAGCGATCCACCATCCGTCATGAAAGTAATAAAGGCTCGGAAGATGCCCATCGTGCCCAGCGTTACGATGAAGGGCTCAATCCGGCCGATCGTTATGATGAGACCGTTGAACAAGCCGCACAGCGCGCCAACGACGAGCGCGACGCCAGCCCCCATGACGATGGCCCAGGCTCCGTAAGCCGGCGCCAGACCGTTCATCGCCATGATCATGATGCCGGTCACAAAGGCCATCATCGAGCCAACGGAAAGGTCCAGCCCTCCCGACGCGATCACGAAGGTGGCGCCGATCGCGATAATGGCGACAAAGGCGCTGCGAGTGATGACGTTGAGCAGGTTGGCTTGCGACGCGAAGTTGGTGTTGATCAGCGTGCCAACCAGAATGATGAGGGCAAGCGCGATGAACGGCGCAAGATCCGCCCAGCGGATGCGGCTGCGTCTTACAGGCGCTGTTGTGCCGACGGCTGAAATGGTCATCAGGCTGTTCCTCCCGCCTGTGCGTGCCGCCCGGTCGTGGCGGCATAAGCGACATTTTCCTCGTTGATCTCCGTGCCTGTCAGCTCGGCGACGAACCGCCCTTCCCGCATCACCAGCACACGGTCCGAGAGCCCAACCAGTTCCGGCATCTCAGAGGAGATGATGAGGCACGCCTTACCGGCACGAACCATGGCGTCGATGAAGCCGTAGATCTGGCTCTTGTTGCCGATATCGATGCCGCGTGTCGGCTCGTCTATGATGACGATGGACGGGTCAGACATCATGACCTTCGCCAACAGCAGCTTCTGCTGATTGCCGCCTGACAGCTTGCCGGCGTCGAGCGTCAACGACCGCACCCGGATATCAAAGTTTGCAACTGCCTGCTCCAACTCGGCGACCTCCCGCCGCCGGTTGAGAACGATGCCCGGGTTGACGCCGTCGAGGGCCTGTAGCGTCAGGTTCGGGGCAAGCGGTGCATCAACAAGAAGCCCTTTCCCTTTCCGATCCTCGGTGAGGTAAACCAGGCCCGCAGCCATCAACGTCCTGACGGATCGATGAGTTATGTCGCACCCATTCACCAACACGCTATCGGCATGGGAGGGGCGCAAGCCGAAAAGACCTTCCAACAACTCCGTACGCCCGGAGCCGATCATGCCGCCGATGCCAAGAACTTCGCCAGCTCTGAGGGTGAATGAACCCTGCGTTGCACCGTCTTCGACAACAAGGTTGGTTACCGAAAGGATTGGCTCGCCTGTCACAACAGGCCGCTTCTCGGGATAAAGCATGCTGAGTTCGCGGCCGACCATTAGTTCGGCCATGCGACGCTGGCTCAATTCGCTGGCCGGCCAGGTACCGACCATCCGTCCATCGCGAAGAACCGTGATGCGGTCCGCCAAAGCCTGAACCTCGTTGAGCCGATGGGAAATGTAGAGGATGCCGACGCCTTGTTCCCGCAGGTTGCGGACGATTTCCAGAAGGGCCGTGACCTCATCATTGGCGAGAACCGCTGTCGGCTCGTCGAGGATGATGATCTTGCGGTCTTCCAGAATGGCGCGCGCGATCTGAACGAGCTGACGTTGTGCCAGTGCCAGGTCGCCGACGCGATCCGACGCCCTAGCGACCGATCCGACGCGGGCAAGCACCGCGTTCGTGCGCCGATCCATCGCCTTGTCATCGATCATGAAGCCGCGCGTCAGTTCGCGGCCAAGGAAGAGGTTCTGTGCAACGGTGAGATCAGGCGCCAGCAGGATTTCCTGGTGAACCAGCACGACGCCGGCGCTTTCCGCGTCCACGGCATCGTCGAAAGCGACCGCCTCCTCTTCCATGAACAGGCGCCCGGTTGTCGGCCTGACATGCCCGGACAACAGCTTCATGAGCGTGGACTTGCCCGCACCGTTCTCACCGATGATCGCGTGAACTTCGCCTGCCCGGATGTCCAGACTGATGTCGGATAAAACCGTGATTGCGCCGTAAGTCTTGCCGAGCCCCTCGGCGCGCAAAGTCAGCGGCTGCGCGCACGATGGCGCTCGGGCAAGAGCCTGCGCGCTCATTCGAAGGCCTGGAGCAGTCGATCGCGCGAGCGTTCGACATGGTGCCGCATGGCGGTCGCTGCCGCATCCGGATCACCGGCGCGGAACGCCTCGAGCAGGTCTTCATGCTCTTCAAGCGCTTCCTGCGTCACGCGCGTGTTGAACATCAGGCGAAAGATGTGGAGATGCACATGCTGATTCGACAGCGTGCTGCGGATGATCTCGTTTCCGGAGATCTTCAGAATTTCATCGTGAAAGTGCGCGTCAGCGCGCGCAAAGCGGGAATACCGGGTGGTCCTGTCAACAGGGCCTTCACCATGCTCCATGTCCGCGGCGACGGCTTCAAGAAGGCGCAAAACGTCCGGCGTCATGTGTTCAGCCGCAAGCCTCGCTGCTTCCGGCTCGACCAACAAGCGGAACGCATAAAGATCGTCGAACTGCTTGCGCGTCCACTGCGGCGCCGCACTATAGCCGATCAGGTGCTCCTTGCGAACAAGACCTTCCCGCTCCAACCGCGTGAGGGCTTCGCGAACCGGAGTCTGTGAGACACCAATCTCACGAGACAGAACATCCACAGGTATCCGGGCTCCGGGCGCAATCTCAAGCGCCATCAGCCGGTGATAGATGTTGTCATAAACACCTTCAACGACACTGCTCGGCCTTGGAAGGACCTGCTTCACGTCGCGCCTTGCTGCCGCTGAAATCACCTGCACCCTCAAAACCACGTCCCCGCTGCGAAAAGAAGTTGCAAAAATCCTATCTGATGTCAAATACAATATCGTATATGATCCGATATCGGGGAGGATGTTGGTGGGTGGATGGATCCGGCAGGGAGCTTTTTTGCCGGCGCAATCCACAGACTGACATCTCTTCTACCGACCGCAGCGACATAGGTCTGAGGGGAAGTGAATGAACCTATTTGGCACCTTGCGAGCGCCCCGGGAGCTGATCTTCGGCTCGGGGCAGCGGCATGCGCTTGACCGCGTGGCAAAACAGCTGGGCAGCCGCGCCCTCGTGGTTACCGATGCCCGGCTATCGAACGACGCTGACCTCCTTTCCATGGTTGCGACGCTTCAGGATGCGGGTCTGCAGGTTCAGGTCGACAGCGCGACCCTGCCCGATGTTCCTGTGGATTCGGCGATCGAAAGCGCTGCGGCGGCCCGAGACTTCGACCCGGATCTCGTGATCGGCATCGGCGGCGGTTCCTGCCTCGACATGGCGAAGTGCCTGTCCGTCTTGTTGCGCCATGGCGGCAAGCCGCAGGATTATTACGGCGAATACAACGTGCCGGGTCCCGTCGTGCCTTTGATCGCTGTGCCCACCACGGCCGGAACCGGTTCGGAAGTCACACCGGTTGCCGTGTTGTCGGATGCAGAGCGCAGTTTGAAGGTCGGAATTTCCAGCCCCTACCTCATTCCCACCGCATCGATCTGCGATCCGGACCTGACGATCACCTGCCCGCCCGGTCTTACCGCCATCGCAGGCGCCGATGCGCTCACCCACGCGATCGAAGCCTTCACCGCGATCCGTCGCGAACCGGTTCCGGGCATCGCACAAGACCGGGTGTTCGTAGGCAAGAACGCGATGTCTGATCATTTCGCCTTGCGCGCGATTGCGCTTCTTTGGGCTGGCCTCGAAGCCGCCTGCACGGACGGCTCTGATCGGCTCGCCCGTGAGCAGGTGATGATGGGAGCAACGCTCGCGGGCCTTGCGTTCGGCGTTGCCGGCACGGCGGCAGCCCACGCGATCCAATATCCGGTGGGCGCACTCACCCACACTGCGCATGGCGCCGGGGTCGCCTGCCTCATGCCTTATGTCATGACCTGGAACCGCCCCGAGATCACGCCGGAGCTGGACGAGATTGCACGCGTTACCGGCCTCAGCAACGGTGAAGCGGTGATCCCCGCGATAACCGCCTTGTTCAAGCGCATCGGCATACCGGCCACGTTGCGCGACCTCGGACTGGAAGAAGAGCGTATCACCTGGGTCTCCGAACAAAGCTGCGGGATCGCCCGGCTTATTCAGAACAATCCACGCCCATTGCCGCTGCCGGAAATGCAGAGGCTCGTAAGTGCAGCCTATTCCGGCGACTTCGCTGCCCTGATCTGACCTTCAAAGGACACAGCCATGCTTCAAACGCTCGGAACACGAGGATTTGCCGACCCGGCTCTTCACGCCGAAGGTCTCTACATTAACTGCCAATGGGAGAAAGGGCAGGACATTCCTGTGGTCGATCCCTCGACAGGCGAGGTTCTCGCCCATGTCGCCGATGCCGGAATCGATGATGCCCTGCGCGCCGTGGATGCCGCACATGCAGCCGCTGCCGGCTGGCGCGCAACGCCGTCGCGCCAGCGCTCGGAAATCCTGCGCCGCTGGTTCCACCTAATGACCGAGCATGCCGACGATCTGGCGATGCTGATTTCGCTGGAAAACGGCAAGGCTCTGTCCGATGCGCGCGGCGAAGTGGGCTATGCCGCCGAATTCTTCCGCTGGTATGCCGAAGAAGCCACACGCATTCCTGGCGAATACCGCCCGACCCCGTCGGGCTCGCACAAGATCCTGGTGGATCATGAACCAATCGGGATTTCGGTGCTGATCACCCCATGGAACTTCCCGGCCGCAATGGCGACGCGCAAGATTGGACCGGCTCTGGCTGCCGGCTGCACCGTGATCCTGAAGCCGGCATCGGAAACGCCGCTGACCGCTTACGCCATGGCGCGTCTTGGCGAGGAGGCCGGCGTGCCGGCCGGCGTGGTCAACGTTTTGACCACCCGCAATCCCGGTCCCGTGGTCAGCGCGATGCTTGCCGATCCGCGCGTGCGAAAGCTGTCCTTCACCGGCTCGACAGGCGTCGGGCGCGCCCTTCTCGCAGAAGCCGCCAAGACGGTGGTCAGCTGCTCGATGGAACTCGGCGGTAATGCGCCGTTCCTCGTTTTCGATGATGCGGACCTCGATGCAGCGCTCGATGGCGCGATGATCGCAAAGATGCGCAATGCCGGCGAAGCCTGCACGGCGGCAAACCGCTTTTATGTTCAGGCCGGCATCCATGACGCTTTCGTGGACGGTTTGACCAAGCGCATGGCGTCGCTGAAGGTTGGTGCCGGCACCGATGTCGCTACGCAATGCGGCCCCATGATCACGCAAAAAGCTGTGCAGAAGATCGACCAGCTCGTGTCCAACGCACTCCAGCGCGGCGCTCGCGCGACCACCGGCGGCAAGCCGCGGGAAGGCAGCGGCTATTTTTACCCGCCGACTGTGCTGGAGAATGTGCCCACGGACGCCGACATCGCCTTCGAGGAAATCTTCGGACCGGTTGCTCCCGTCTACAAGTTCGAAACGGAAGAAGAGGCCATCCGCCTCGCAAACGACACCGAATACGGCCTCGCCGCTTACATCTATTCGCGCGACCTCAAGCGTGCGATGCGGGTCGGCAAGGGTCTGGAAAGCGGCATGCTCGGCATCAATCGTGGCTTGATGTCTGATCCCGCAGCACCGTTCGGCGGCGTGAAGCAAAGCGGTCTCGGACGCGAAGGCGGCGTGACGGGCATCCTCGAATTCATGGAAGCCAAATACTACGCGGTGGACATTTAGACATGGAAGCTCAACCCTATGTGACCCGGTCCGACCCCTACCTGATCAAAGACTTCGTGGCTGACTTCGATGCGATCGCTGCCGAGTTCGCCGCGCGCAGCGGCGCCCTGTCGGCCAAGGCGACCACGCGCGCGGATATCGCTTATGGCGCCAGCCCACGCGAAACGGTTGACCTTATCCTTCCGGATCAGGTGTCGGACGGCGCTCCGCTCCATGTCTTCGTTCATGGAGGTTATTGGCGTTCTGGCAACAAGGAAAACTACCGCTTCGTAGCCGCCCCGGTGCTTGCCGTCGGCGGCATCTGCGCCTTGGTTGAATATGATCTCATGCCCGGTCAGAGGCTGCCGGTGCTGGTCGATCAGGTCCGGCGAGCCGTGTGCTGGCTGCGAGACAATGCGCGTTCCTTTGGCGCCGACCCCGACCGCATCACGGTCAGCGGCCATTCAGCCGGAGCCCACCTTTCATCCTATCTTGCTGCCACCGGGCCAAACGAGACCAAGGCACCCCGACTGCCCGATCTTCGTGGTCTGCTGCTCGTGAGCGGCATCTATGATCTTTCGGGCATACCCGACAGCTTTCTGCGCGATGAAGCTGCGATGACGCATGAAGAAGCGGCATCATGGTCGCCTCTTTCTTCCAGCCATCATGCGGGTCCACCTCGGATCCTGGCCTTTGGCGGAGCGGAAACAGCGCCCTTCCATGACCAGGCCGGCGCTTTGCACCAAAAGCTGCAAAGCCAGAACCTGCCACTGGACCTCATGGAAGTGCCTGAACACAACCACATGAGCGTCATGCTGGAACTCGGAGATCCCGATCAACCGCTCGGCCGTCGCTTGAGCAACCTTGTGGAAGCAGCGCAAGCGTAAGCCAACAGTTCAAATTCTGCCTAGGTCTTCAACAAGCCCCGCAAACTGAACTTCTGGATCTTGCCCGTGGATGTCTTGGGGATCTCCGCAAAGATGATGCGTGCGGGGCATTTGTAGCTGGCGAGGTTGGCTTTGCAGAAGGCGAGCATCTCGGCTTCTGTTGCTGTGCGGCCGGGTTTCAGCTCGATAAAGGCTGCCGGGCGCTCGCCCCATTTCTCGTCCGGCATCGCCACCACGCCGCAAAAGGCGATATCCGGATGGCGGTACAACGCGTCTTCCACCTCGATGGACGAAATGTTCTCGCCACCCGAGATGATGATGTCCTTCGAGCGGTCCTTGAGCTGGATATAGCCGTCGGGATGCAGCACGCCGAGGTCGCCGGAATGGAAGTATCCGCCGGCAAAAGCGTCTTCGGTGGCTTTCTCGTTCTTGAGATAGCCCTTCATCACGATGTTACCGCGAAACATCACCTCGCCCAGCGTTTCGCCATCGGCCGGCACCGGCTCCATGGTAAGCGGATCGAGCACCGTGAGTTCCGACAGCGCCAGGAAGTTGACGCCCTGCCGCGCCTTCTTCACCGCCTGTTCGGCGGGCGGCAGCGCGTTCCAGTCGTCATGCCACTCGTTCACGACGGCCGGACCATAGGTTTCCGTGAGCCCGTAAACATGCGTGACGTTGAAGCCCTCCTCTGCCATCGCCTGCAACACCGCTTCGGGTGGCGGCGCGGCGGCGGTGTTGAAGGTGACGCTTTGCTCGAATGGACGCTTGTCTTCGTCCGACGCGTTGATCAGCGTCGACATCACGATTGGCGCACCGCACAGGTGAGTGACGTCATGATCAGCCAGAGCGTCATACATCGCTTTCGCACGAACCCACCGCAGACACACATGCGTGCCAGCCTGGATCGCCAGCGTCCAGGGAAAGCACCAGCCGTTGCAATGGAACATGGGCAGCGTCCAGAGATAGATCGGATGCCGGTTCATGCCCGAATGAATGATGTTGCTGAGTGAAGCCAGGGCGGCACCACGATGATGCACAACGACGCCTTTGGGATTGCCGGTCGTGCCGGACGTATAGTTCAGCGCAATGGCGTCCCATTCGTCGTCGGGCATCGACACCGCGAAGTCGGGGTCACCGCTTTCAAGAAAGGCGTGATAATCGATCGTTCCAATGCGCTCGCCCTTGGGAAACGGCGCATCGGCGGGATAATCGGGATCGTCGAAGTCGATCACCACCGGCTTGACCGTGGCCTGTTCCAGCGCCTGCTTCATCACCGCCGAATATTCGCGATCGACGATGACGATCCTGGATTCCGCATGATCGAGCTGGAAGGCGATCGTTGCCGCATCCGAGCGCGTGTTGAGCGAATGCAGCACCGCTCCGCCGGCAAACGGCACACCGAAATGGGCTTCGAGCATCGGCGGCGTGTTGGACAGCATCACGGTGACCGTGTCGCCTTTGCCGATCCCTTGCCCGACCAGCGCCGATGCCAGCCGGCGGGTGTTGCGGAAGAAGTCGCGGTAACTCAGTCGCGTTTGTCCGTGCACCACGGCGATGTGGTCGGGATAGGTGCGCGCGGCGCGCTCCAGAAAAGACAGCGGCGTCAGCGACTGATGGTTGGCGACACGACGTTCGAGCCCTTGATCGTATTTGTTCACCACCAGCCTGCCTATGCCTTATCTGCTTTTCCTGCGGTCCAAACCTTCGCCTTCAGCTCAGCCTTGCGGCTTGGCGTCCGGCTCGCGACGCTTCTTTTCCGCCACGGGATTGCCGGCTTCTTTCCATTCCTTGAAACCGCCGCACATACTGCGCGCTTTCAAGCCCATTTCCTGCGCGACCTTGGCGGCCAGCAGCGAGCGCCAGCCGGACGCGCAATAGAAGACAAAGGTCTTGTCCTCGGCAAAGGCCGGCTTGTGATAGGGGCTTTCCGGATCGATCCAGAATTCCAGCATGCCGCGTGGCGCATGCAGCGCGCCCTCGATGGTGCCGTCTCGCTCCAGTTCGCGCGGATCGCGAATGTCCACCAAAACGACATCATCCGGCTTGGCGACCATGTCACCAGTGGAAACGGACTGCACCACGGCATCCGCTTCGGCGAGCATATCCTTGTAACCCTTGGCCATGATCAGCGTCCCATCGCATAGAATTCGTCGTTCGGCCGCATGCTCGTGACATTGGCCAGGCGGTTCGACATGCCGAAGAAAGCAGAGATCGCTGCGATATCCCAGGCATCTTCTTCCGTGAAATCGTGGTCCTTAAGAACGGCGATATCGTCGTCGCCGACATCATAAGCGCGCTGCGACACCTTCATCGCGAAATCGAGCATCGCCTTCTGGCGCGGCGTGATGTCGGCCTTGCGGTAGTTGATCGCGACCTGGTCGGCGATGGTCGGGCTCTTGGCGCGAATGCGCAGGATCGCACCATGCGCCACAACGCAATACTGGCACTGGTTGATGTTGCTGGTGGCCACCACGATCATTTCGCGCTCGGCCTTGGTGATCGGACCGGGTTTGTCCATCAGCGCGTCATGATAGGCAAAGAAAGCGCGAAATTCGTCGGGGCGATGCGCCAGCGTCAGGAAGACGTTCGGCACGAAGCCGGACTTTTCCTGCACCGCAAGCACGCGCTCACGAATATCGTCGGGCAAATCCCCAATCTCGGGAACAGGAAAGCGACTGATCGCGGCAGCTTGGGTCATTGTATCTCCTCCGGTAGTGTCAAACAGCCGCCAGTGCGACCAGTCTCGTCTGATAGGCAGCGAAGGCATCGCTCGTGTCGCCATGATAGGGCTCGACATGAACGAGGCAGGTATGGGCCGAACAGCCTTGGCCGAACTGGGATGTGCCGATATCGAGCGTCAGCACGTTGGGGTTGCCCGCCACATCGAGCCCGCTATTGCCATGCGGCGTGAACCAGGCGCCGGTCGGCAAAACGATGACCTCGAAGCGCACGGTATCGCTGACATCAGCGGTCGCGAGACACGCGCCGCGCTCGTTCCACAAGCGGATGGTCTGCCCGTCCACAATGTTGAGCTCGGCCGCCTTCTGCGGGTGAATGCGCGCCTGTTCGCGGCCGTTCTTCTTCAAGGCACGGCTCGCTTCGCCGGTTTCGAGCTGGCTATGGAGGCGGCCCGCCGGCTGGTGGGAAATCAGGTGCAGTTCATCGGCACCGGTCGCGCTGCCCAGCCATTCTGCCGGCTCGATCCATGCGGGATGAGACCGGCAATCGGCGTAATCGAGCTTGGCGAGCTTTTCCGAACCGAGCACGATCTTGCCGCTTTCGGTGCCCAGCGGATGCGCATCCGGCGCATCGCGGAAGTCGGCGAGATAAACGTTGTTCTCCTTCACCGGCACGGGCGCATAACCTTGTTCCCAGAAGGTCTCGAAGTCCGGCATGTCGAAGCCGAAGCGCGTTCTGGCATCGTCACGGCTGTTGTCATAGAGATGGCGCAGCCAGCCCATCTCGTCGCGACCCTCGTTGAAGCGCTCGCCGACGCCGAGCTTGGCCGCGATCATGTCGAAGATCGCGAAGTCTGACTTCGCTTCGCCGAGCGGTTCGATCGCCTGATGCATGGCAAGCACCATGTCGGAGCGCTTGTTGCCGGCCAGATCGTTGCGCTCGATGGAGGTGGTGGCGGGCAAAATGATGTCGGCGCGCTGGGCGGTCGCCGTCCACATCGGGTCCTGCACAATTATGGTTTCCGGCCGCGTCCAGGCTTCCTCGAGGCGGTTGAGGTCCTGATGGTGGTGATAAGGATTGCCGCCCGCCCAATACACCAGCCTGGTGTCGGGATAGGTCCGCTCCTCGCCTTCATAGGTGTAGGTGCCGCCGGGATTGAGCAGCATGTCGGAGATGCGCGCCACGGGAATGAAGCTGTTGATCGGCTTCACCAGCTGCGAAATGGCGGGCGATTTGCCGAGGTTGAACGGCAAACCGACGCCGCCGAGCGAGGCATAGCCATAGCCCACGCCGCCGCCGGGCAAGCCGATCTGGCCAATCACCGAAGCAAGGCCGAGCGCGGCCCAGAACGGCTGTTCGCCATGATGGGCGCGCTGCAAGCTCCAGCTCACCGTGATTTGGCTACGGGTATCCACGAGAACGCGCGCGAGTTCGGCGATCTTGGCTTGATCGAGCCCGGTGATCGAAGCCGCCCATCCCGCATCCTTGCGCACGCCATCTTCGCCGGCTTCGAGATAGTTCAGCAACCGGTCGGCACCGCTGGTGCAGCGCTCGAGAAACCCTTTGTCATGGCGGTCAGCCTTCACGATCTCGCCGGCAAGACCCAGCATCAGCGCCGCGTCGGTATTGGGGCGGATCGGCCACCATTCGGCAGGCACCCATTCCGGCAGATCGTCCTTCAAGGGCGATACGAGGATGATGCGCACGCCGCGCTCAACCATGCGCTTCAGATGCGTTTCAAGCCCGTGGCGGGCGATGCCACCGGCCTCCGTCTGTGCCGTGCGCGGCGACAGGGCGCCAAACACCAGCAGCGTTTCTGTGTGCTCGGCAATGGAATCCAGCGTGTTCGCCTGACCGCCGCAGGCCCTGTCGTCGCCCAACGTATGGCGCAGGATCACGGGTCCCGCGGCAATCGAATAGGTGTCGACATGGCCGGTAAAGCCGCCGACCAGGTTCAGCGTACGCTTGAGCAGCGACGAAGCATGGTGGAAGCGGCCGCAGCTCGTCCAGCCATAAGAGCCGGCAAAAATCGCTTCATTGCCGAACGCATCGGCCACGCGGCGAATTTCGCTTGCCACCATGTCGGTGACTTCATCCCACGGCACGGCCACGAAGTTCTCGCGTCCGCGTCCATGGCGGTCGCTCCCTTCGCGCTTGTCGAGCCAGCCGGAGCGAACCATCGGCCGCAAGACGCGGCGCTCGGGATTGGCCCATTCCTTGACCGAGCGGATGATCGGGGATGGCGCCGGGTCGAGCGCGAAGGGCTCGACACCCACGATATCGTTGTCGTCCACGAGGAGCGTATAAGCGCCCCAATGGGAGCAATGCGGAACACGCTTGATGGTGCCCATGGTCATGGCTTTCCTGTTAATCAGATCAACGCTTCGATCAGGAACGGTCCGGGTCGGCTGCAGGCGGTCTTGAGAAGATCGGCAAAGCCTTCCGCCGTGTCGGTGCAAGCGGCTTCCACGCCCATGCTGTTGGCGAGCTTCACCCAGTCGAGCGCGGGATCGTCGATGTTGAGCATGCGGCTGGCATTCTCGCCCGGTGCGCCTGCGCCGACATTCTTCAGCTCGCCGAGCAGAATGTTGTAGCGGCGGTTGGAAAAGATGATCGTCACCACATCGCAGCGTTCACGCGCCTGCGTCCAAAGCGCCTGCACCGTATACATGCCGCTGCCATCGGCCTGCAGCGCAACGACCTTGCGGTCCGGACACGCAATCGACGCGCCGGTGGCCAGTGGCAAACCGACACCGATCGCACCGCCGGTCAGCTGCAGGAAGTCATGTGGCTCGGAGCCATGAGTGGTGCGGAAGAAGTCGCGGCCAGACGAGATGGATTCATCGCAAACAATGGCATTGGCGGGAACATGGTGGGCGAGCGCCACCGCAATTCCTTCGGCTGTCAGCTTGCCCGTGACCCGATCGGGGCGAAAGCGCTGCGCCAGTTCCGATTCGACCCCGGTAACGCCAATTTCGTCAGCGAGTGCGGCTACGGCTGCGGCGATATTGGTGTCGTCTTCCACCATATCGACCACACGGCAATCCGCCGGCAGCATGCTGCTCGGCTTGTTCGGATAAGCAAAGAAACCGACGGGCGCCTTGGCGCTGATCAGGATCACCTGTTCGGTGTCGGCGAACTTGGCGACCGCCTGATCCACCACGTAGGGCACGCGGTCAACGGCCACGCGGCCCGCGCCACGCTGCATACGCCCGTTCGCCTGCTGCGCCATCAGCCGGGCACCGGTCTTGCGCGCGACACGGTCGAGCGTCTCCAGCTCGTGTTCACGCAGCGCCATGCCGCTGACGAGGATCGTGGTGGTCTTGCCGGAACGAAGCGCTTCGGCTGCTTCGCGGATACGGGCGGCATCCGGCTGCTTTTGTTGCTCGCGAGCGATCGGCTGCGGCACGCCCTTGCTTGTTTCGTTCCAGGCGGCGTCGGCATGCAGGATCAAGGTCGCGATCTGCCCGCCGTTTGCATGAGCGGCGCGAATGGCGTCTTCCGTGCGCTCACCGACAGCATCGGCGTCCGTCGCGCGTCCAACCCAATGGGACATCGGCCTGGCAAGCGAGTCGATATCCGAATGCAGCGGCGCATCATAATCGAGATGGTAGGTCGCGTGATCGCCCACCACATTCACCATCGGCGTGCGTGCGCGTTTGGCATTGTGCAGATTGGCAAGACCATTCGCCAGACCCGGCCCCAGATGAAGCAGCGTCGCCGCCGGCTTATCGGCCATGCGGGCATAACCGTCGGCTGCGCCCGTCACCACGCCTTCAAACAGGCCGAGCACACAGCGCATGGTGGGCTGCCGGTCGAGCGCCGCCACGAAATGCATTTCGGATGTTCCGGGATTGGCAAAACACACATCCACATCATTGGCGAGCAGCGTTTCGCACAAGAGATCAGCGCCGTTGTTTGGATTTTGGCTCATGCCGGTGACCCTTCCATCAGTTTTTGCGCGCGATCCGCGATGGTTGAAACCGTACCCCATTCGCCGCAAGCAGCATCCAGGAGTTTCGAGAACAGCGCGTATTTCTCTTCGGCATAGGTGAGCAGATCAGCATGCCCGGGAGCAAGCACTTCGTCGGGTTCGGTGATCCAATCCTGAACGAGTTGTGCCTTGGTTGCATCGAACAGGACCTTCGCGCCAACCGCGCCAAGGCCCCGCAAACCGGCATGACCGGCAGTGTTGCGCTCGACCTCGGTCCCCATGATCGTGGAAAGAAAACGGGCAAACTGCGCATCGCCCGCCAATCCGCCGCCAAGCGTCAGGCGGTTTGCGGGCGCATTCATCATGTCATGGCTTTTACGGGCAACGAAGCACAGCGCCTCACGCGCCGCCCAGGCAAGGTCGGCCGGCTTTGTCGCGGCCGTGACACCGAACAGCGCGCCTGATGCGTGCGGCGACGTATAAGGCGCCCGCTCGCCGCCGGGCTCGAAAAAGGGATGCATCACCACGCCGGAATAAGAGGGCACAGAAACGGAAGCGGGCTGACCCGTGAGCTTGGCCACATGGCTGAACAAGGTCGCGCCGTTGAAGCTTGGATGAAAGCAGAGATAGCCGTCATCAAGCACAAAGCGCTGCACCATGGCGCCAGCAGGCTTTTCGCGCATCAGGTTGGGGTCAAGCAGGAAACAGGCGTGAATGGCGCTCGTGCCGAAGATGGAAGCGCGCGTGACACCGGTGCGGGTGCCAAGTCCCATTCCGATCAGGGTCGCCTGCACATCGCCTGGACCAAGCAGCACCGGCAACCCCGCAGCCAAACCGATCGCGGCGGCCGCTTCGCCTTTCAAACTGGCGCGGCATTCGCCGACATCCAGAAACGGCGGCAAAAGCTCGATGCCGCGCTGAAGACCCAGACTTTCCTGCACCACAGGCGAGAAGGTGTTGGTGCGCCAATCGCCCCATACCGGCAAAGCAGCACTCGGCTCGCCCATGAGCGTGCCCGTCAGCGAGAGGAACAACCATTCCTTGCAGCGCAGCGCATGGGCGATGCGCGCGAGGCGTGACGGATCATTTAGTTGCAGCCACAGAAGATGCAGCGTTTGTGATGCGGCAGTCGGCCTCGAAAAGGTGACGGCTTCGATGTCCGCGAACGCACCCGCTTCGCCCAACGTGCCTGCCAAAGCGCGCGCCCGGCCATCGAGCCAGGTCATGGCGCGGCCAACCGGCTCACCGCCGCTGTCAACGGGCCAAAGTCCGTCGCCCTGCCCCGTGACGATCAAACCCTGAACTGCACCCGCATCGATCTGGGCAACACAGTCGCGCAACACATGGAACGCATCATCGCGCGTCACGGTCATGTCCTGTTCAACGCGCTGGCCTTCGCGGCGCAGCGCATTGTTGTCGGATTGCGCCACGGCCAGAAGCCGGCCATGCCGGTCGAAAGCGGCGGCCTTGACGGCTGTCGTTCCGGAATCGAGGCAAAGCAGGATCGGATCCATGGCGCGCGCTTTCAGGAAGCCTGACGAAGCCCTTCGAGGGCCGGTACAGCCTGCTGGCCGTAGGTCTTGAACTTCTCCGTCACAACCGCGATCTGCTCTTCGTTCAAGACCGGCGGCTCGCCGAACGGCAGGCACAGGAGATACTGGTGCGCCAGTTCTTCAACCGTCACGGCCAGCGCCAGCGCGCGGGCGATCGACACATGCGCGGCGATCACGCCATGATGCGCCATCAAACAGGCGCGGCGGCCTTCCAGCGCTTTCACCACGACATCGGCCAGTTCCTGCGTGCCGAACAGCTCGTAAGGCGCACAGCGGATGCTCGACCCGCCGGCCGCAGCGATGGAGTAATGCACCGCCGGAATATCCTTCTCCAGGATCGACACGGATGTCGCGAAGGTGGAATGCGTGTGCACCACCGACTTCAGGTCCGGCCGCGCTTGGAGGATGTCGCGATGAAAGCGCCATTCGCTCGATGGCAGAACATCGCCGGCAAAGGTCGCGTCCCAGTTCATCTGCACGACATGCTCGGGCTCGAGCTTGTCATAGGGAATGCCAGTCGGCGAGATCAGGAAGCCGTCGCCATTGCGGACGCTGATATTGCCCGACGTTCCCTTGTTGATGCCGAGCCGGTTCATGGAGCGGCAGGCTTCGATCAGTTCGGTGCGCAGAACGCGTTCGTCTTCGGTCATGGCTTCACTCACTTGGTGGGATAGCGGGGCTCTTTGCCCTCGAGGATCAGGCCGATATCCTCGGCGATCATCGTGGCGGCCTTGGTGATGGAAAAGCGCGAGGCACCGGCAATATGCGGGGACAGCGTGACATTCGCCAGCTTGAGCAGCGGCCAGTCGGCGGGTGGCGGCTCTGGATCGAAAGTGTCGAGTGCAGCGCCGCGCAGATGGCCGGATTTCAGCGCATCATAGAGCGCGGCATAATCCAGCACCTGCCCGCGCGTCGTGTTGACGATGTAAGCGCCCGGCTTCATCGCCTCGATCTGCGCCCGGCCGATCATGCCTTTGGTTTGCGGCGTCACGCGCGGATGCAGCGTCACCACATCGGACTGGCGCAGGAGATCATCGAACTCGACTTTCTCGATGCCGGCGGCACGGTCTTCATCGGTCAGCTGCTTGAACGGATCGGCAACGAGGATGCGGCAACCGAACGGCTGCAGAAGGCGCGCCACGCGGGTGCCGATATCGCCATAGCCAATGATGCCGACGGTCAGCTCGCAAAGCTCCGGGCCGGTATGGTCGTAATGATAAAACTCGCGGCGGAACTCGCCGCTCGCCACGCTGAGATGGCCGCGAATGAGGTTGCGTGTTTCAGCAAGCAGCGACGCCACTGTGAACTCGGCCACCGCCGAAGCATTGCGGCCCGGCGTGTTGATGACGGTAATGCCCCGTTCCCGCGCAGCCGGCATCTCGATGTTGACTGGACCGCCGCGCGACACGGCGATGATCTTGAGATCGGGCGCATGATCGAGACTGTCGGCGGTGATCGGCGCCAGATGGGTGACGAGGATGTCGAGGTCGGAAAGAAAGTCGAAGTAATCTTCCGGGCGACCTACGAATTCGGCCACCGGCAGATTAGGGTCGTGCTTGGTGGACTGCACCTTGAGCGGCCAATCCAGCTGCATGTGCTTGTAGCGGATCGAGCGGCCTCCGAGACGCTGGCTCAGCGCTTCCTCGAAGAACTGCGGCTGCATGAAGCCATCACCGATGATCCCGACGGTGAGCGTCTTTGTGTCCGCCGCACTGTTGGCCGAGCTTTGCATTGCATCCATGGGCTTCTGTCCTCAGGCAGTCCGGGTTTTGGTAGAAACAACGGTGTCCTCAAGCGCGCCCTTGAGCGCGTCCTCGAGCCCGGGCAGAACGTCGCGATAGCGCGACTGGTCAGCCTTCACCTCGTCGAGGATTTCCGTTGTGTGTTCGGCAAAAGCGGGCGGTGCCATGCGATAGGACGCTGGCGTACGCGACAGTTTGATGGGGCTTCCGGTGCCGCGATAATCGCCGACATCCACCACCATTTCGCGGTGCTGGGTGTGCGCATCGGCCACCACCTGGTCGATCGTGCGCACCGCCCCGCACGGCACACCGGCCTTGATCAACTGGTCGGCCAGCGCATCGCATTCGAAAGCAGCCAGCGCTTTTTCCAGCTCGACCTTGAGCGCGTCGCGATTGATGTTGCGCTCGCCATTGCTGACGAAGCGCGGATCATCCGGCAGATCCGGTCGGCCGATGATCTTGCACAGCGTGGTGAACTGGCGATGATTGCCGACCGCCAGAAAGATCGGCTCCGTGCCGGTGGCGAACGTATCATACGGGCAGATATTGGGATGGGCGTTGCCGGAGGGCTTGGCCACCTTGCCGTTGAGATAATAGTTCGGAAGATGCGGATGGAGCAGCGATACGCCGCAATCATAAAGCGTGGTCTCGACGAACTGGCCCTTGCCGCTGGTGGCGCGCTCGTTCAGCGCCATCAGAATGCCGATCACCGCATTGAGACCGGTTACCATGTCCACAACCGGCAAGCCGACACGCAAGGGCTCGCCGCCGAGCTCGCCGTTGACGCTCATGATGCCGCAGGACGCTTGAATCGCCGCGTCATAGCCGGGCATGCCCCCCATCGGGCCATCGGCGCCAAAGCCGGAGACGCGGCAATGCACGAGGCGCGGAAAGCGGCGCTGCAAGTCCTCGCTGCCGAGACCCCAGCGTTCCAGCGTGCCGGTCTTGAAGTTCTCGATGAACACATCGGCGGTTTCGAGCAGCGCCAGCAGCAGTTCCTGTCCCGCAGGCTGCGCCATATCGAGTGCCATGCCGCGCTTGTTGCGGTTGAGGCCTAGGAAGTAGCTGGCCGTACCGTGAAGAAAGGGCGGCCCCCAGCCGCGCGTTTCATCACCTGCCGGTGGCTCGATCTTGATCACATCCGCGCCGTGATCAGCGAGCACCTGACCGCAATATGGACCGCCAAGAACGCGGCTGGCGTCGATGACCTTGAGGTTTGACA
Source organism: Tianweitania aestuarii (assembly GCF_018457165.1). GTDB lineage: Bacteria > Pseudomonadota > Alphaproteobacteria > Rhizobiales > Rhizobiaceae > Tianweitania > Tianweitania aestuarii. The sequence goes on from NZ_JAFMNX010000002.1 coordinate 787,621, forward strand.
GGGAGCCGGGGTTCAGCATTGGTTCAATCCAATCGTTCTTTCACGACGCAATCGCCGCCTGCGGATCCTGCAGGGCCTGAAGATCGTCGCGCATCTGCTTGGCAAAATCCGGATAGGTTTCGCTGAGTTCGTCCATGACCTGCCCGCGCAAAAGGGACAGGGTCCGCGCGTCGGGTTCGGGTGTTTGTTCGGGCCGCGCCGGATGATCGAAGCGGAAGCCGGTGGCATCCTTGATTTCGGCGAGGTCGTGCCCCGGATGCACGCTGTCGAGCGCGAAGTTGCCTTGCGTCTTGTTGAAGCGAAACAACCCCTTGGAGGTCAGAAGCGCATGCGGTCCGCCCCGGCGGTAAACGCCTTCCGCGCTCGTGCCGGGAGCGGAAATAAAATCGACCTTGTTCACGAACACACGCGGAGAATGTTCTTCGCGAAACAGGATCACGCGCGGCACGACGAAATACAGATAGGCGGAGCCGAACGAACCTGGCCAGCGTACGCTTGATTGCGGATATGCGCCGGCGCCAACCAGATTGACGTTGCCTTGGCCGTCGATCTGCCCGCCGCCGAGGAAAAAGGCGTCGATGCGCCCCTGCCCCGCGCAATCAAACAGTTCGGCCGAGCCGTTTGTGAAGAAGTTGTGCTCCACCGAGCCCAGAATGGAGATGCGCACCGGCTTTTCGCCGGCTTGCTGCTTCAAGGCGCGCAAAAGCATCGCGCCCGCTGCCGGGATCGGGGAGGATGCGCCAACCGCGACATGGCGCACGCCATCCAGCAGGCGCGCAACGGTGGCGATCAGAATTTCGCGCGGCAGGATCGGGCTGGCACCACTCATTGCGCCGGCTCCAGCATGCGGCCGCTCATATAATCGGCGAAACCCTCATCGGAACGCGCCGCCTTGGCATATCGAATGAGCTCTGCCGTATCGGTCGGGTATTCCCCCCATAGGCCGTAGGGCCAGGCGCCCTTCGGCGCGACGGCGATGTCCGACACATAAAGAGAAGGCAGCGTGCCGGCGGCACTCATCTCGTTGGCGAGCAGGCTTTCGTCCACGATCCGCTCCACCGTCACGAGCGTGGTGGTTGAAGCATAGGCCATGGCGGCCAGTTCGCGGCGCCGGCCGATCCAGACATTGCCGAAGCGATCGGCCATCGGGGCATGGAAAATCGCCACATCGGGCTTGATCGCAGGGATCAGAACAATGGGATCGCCGGCATCTTCGAACGGGTTGTCGATCACCTGCCAGTCGCCGCGATTTCGCAGGACATCCGTGCCGATCAGCCCACGCATGGGCAGAAACGGACTGCCCTTCTGCGCGGCCATCAGCCCGGCATGAATGGCGGGGCATGTCGCGTCCATGATGCGGATCGCGCCGGTCTTCACGGCCTGATTGAAACGCGGCGCGCCGCCGGCTTCACCCAGCGACACGGCGCTGGTTTCCACTGTGCTCACGAGGCCCGCACCGATCAGCTGATCGACCTGGAGACCGCCAGTCGGCACGCAGATCACATGAAGATCACCTGCGCCGCGCGCAATCAGCGGCTTCGTCATGGCCATGGACACGCCGGCATAATCCACCGGCAGCGCAAGACGCATGCCGGCTTCCACCTGCCGTGCCAGTGTTTCGAGATCCGACAACAAAGGCTCCTCCGCCCGTTTCGAAGCGTCTTTCCGGCAAACGGTTGATGCTCCTCACCGCCGCTGGCCGGAATATAGAAGATAATCCGTTCCACAATATAGAACTTAATTCTGAAATTAAACGTATCGGGAGCATGGCGCTGCTGTCAATCACCATTCGCGCAGCCTAGCCTTTCCTTGTCCGCGAAAGGCAGCAACCATGTTCTCAACTTCACCCGCTCACGCGAACATCATTCCTTCCGGACGAACCCGGCTTGACAAGCGCCAAACTCCACCGGAAGATGATTACGGAATGCTGTTCTATATTATAGAACGTCAGGGAGGAGACTGATGGTTCAGAATGTCGCTTGGCGCGGAGAGCGCCCGGGCGGATCGACCACACACGCCGGTGGTACATCCAACCAATCACGCACGGTGATCGGATCAAGCATCGCGATCAACGAAGTGGTGAAGCGCTACGGCTCGTTTGTAGCCGCCGATCACATCAGCCTTGATGTGCAACCCGGCGAGTTCATCACACTGCTCGGCCCCTCAGGCAGCGGCAAAACAACTTTGCTGAACCTGGTGGCCGGCTTCCAGAAGCTGGATGGCGGCGCGATCCTCGTGGACGGCCAGCCCATTCATAACGTGCCGACGCACAAGCGCGGCTTCGGCATGGTGTTTCAAAGCTATGCCCTGTTCCCCAACATGACGGTGACGCAAAACGTGGCCTTCCCCCTGCGCATGGCGGGTGTCGACCGTGAAACCGCAGACCGGCGCGTCGCCGAAACGCTGGAAATTATGCGACTCAGCGAACATGCACAAAAGAACCCGAACCAGATGTCGGGTGGCCAGCAACAACGTGTCGCCATTGCCCGCTCCATCGTCATGCGCCCGAAGGTCGTTCTGATGGACGAGCCGCTGAGCGCGCTCGACCGCCGCCTGCGGGAATCGATCCAGATCGAAATACGCGATCTCCACCAGACGCTGGGCAGCACGATCTTGTTCGTGACCCACGATCAGGGCGAAGCGCTCACCATGAGCGACCGCATTGCCGTCATGGATGCGGGGAAGATCGTGCAGGTCGGCGATCCCGTTGAAATCTATCGCCATCCCAACAACAGCTTCGTCGCGGGTTTTGTGGGCGAGTCCAACCTGATCGACGCCGAGATCGTGCAAAAGCGCGGCTCCACCATGACGCTGAAGAACCGCGCCGGCTTCGTGTTCAACGCCGAAAGCCGGGCTGCGATCGATGTTGGCCGTGCCACGGTTCTTGTGCGTCCCGAACGCATCGCGATCAGCAACGAGCCGACGCAAAACAGCATCCCGGTAACCGTAACTTCGGCCCTGTTCCTGGGCGAAATCCTGCGCATCGAGGCACAGATGGAAGGCGGCGAAACGCTGCTGATCCGCGCTGGCGACAGCGCAACCCGCCATCTGCCTGATGTCGGCGATGTCCTGCATGCGAGCTGGGGCGCTGAAGATTGCTGGGTGCTGCAATGAGCACCGTCACCGCCGATTGGAGCGCCGCACCGGCCACCCCCTGGCGCGAGCGGCTGAAGAACCCGGCTTGGCTGCTCGTGCCGGCGGCAGGGTTCCTCGCTTTTATCTATCTGCTTCCGCTGTTCGACCTGGTCCGGATCGCGATGAGCGGCGCGACCCCATGGGTCTATTTCGAACGCGTTTTCGCAGTCCCGCTCTACTGGGATGCGCTCGTTCGCACGATGCAGATCTCCTTCACCGTGGCGTTTCTCTGCCTGTTGTTCGGATATCCCACCGCGCTTCTGATCCATCGCAGCAGAGGCATCACGCAGATGCTGATCGCCACCGCGATCATCCTGCCTTACTTCATCGCCATCCTGATCCGCACCTATGCCTGGATGGTGCTGCTTGGCCGCAACGGTCCGATCAACAAATTTCTGCAATGGCTCGGCATCCTGAGCGAGCCGGCACAGCTGCTGTTCAACCGCGGCAGCGTCCTGCTCGGAATGACGGCCGTTCTTCTGCCTTTGATGGTGTTGTCGATCTATTCCAGCGTGTCGCGGCTCGATCCCGGTCTGACACGCGCGGCCCAGGCAAGCGGTGCCGGACCGATCGCCACCTTCTGGCGCGTTCTGCTTCCGCTCACGGCACCCGGCATGGGTGCTGGCTTCCTTCTCGTCTTCGTGACCGCACTCGGCTTCTTTATCACGCCGACGCTGCTCGGCGGCCCGGGCGACATGATGTTTGCCATGCACATCACCCAGCAGGCGGATTTCGTGTCCAGCGAAGGCTTCCTGCAGGCTTTGGCCGTGGTGCTTTTGGCGATCACCCTCGTCGTGGTCGCCGTTGCCGGCCGTTTCCTCGGCTTCGAGTTCATCTGGGGCGGGGGCAAGCTCAACGAAACGCACGCCAAGCCACAAACCGACGACACCGCCACGTCGACGACCGTAACCGAACGCCGTACGATCGGCATGACGATCGCCGACACGATCGGCTGGCCGATCCTGCGGCTTCTGTCGGCCCTGCCCGGCTGGACCGGCACGCTGACCGTGCGCCTGATGGGCGGCTTCGTGATCGCAACCTTGATCGTGCCGATCATTGTCGTGATGATCATCTCCTTTTCCAAGGCGAGCTTCCTCACCTTCCCACCGCCCGGCTGGTCGTTTCGCTGGTACGAGAAGTTCTTGACCGACTCGCAGTGGATCTCGGCCTTCACCTCGTCGCTCACCATTGCCGTTATTTCCTCGGCTATGGCGGTGACCCTCGGTGGATTGGCAGCCATGGGCATCGTGCGCAGCCGCATCAAAGGCAAGACGATCCTGATGCTCCTGCTCGTATCGCCGGTAATCGTGCCGCCGGTGGTGCTAGGCCTGTCGCTTTACAGCCTGTTCCTCCAGTTCGATCTGGTGGGAACGATCGGCGGTCTCGCTGCAGCGCATGCGATCGGCGGTATTCCAATCGTCGTGGTGATCGTGGCGGCAGCGCTGCAGGGCGTCGACCCCAAGCTTGAACAAGCTGCAAGCGTGCATGGCGCCTCGCCGATCACCGTGTTTCGCACGGTCACGCTTCCGGCGATCGCGCCCGGCCTCGCCGCCGCTGCGTTCTTTGCCTTTCTGCATTCGTTCGACGAGCTGGTTTTGTCCTTGTTCCTGTCGAGCGCCAATCTGCAAACCCTGCCGCTGCGCCTTTGGGCCGACGTGAACTACCAACTGAACCCGGTTCTTGCCGTCGTCTCGACGCTGGAAGTCCTGCTGGTTGTGGGCGGCATCATCCTTGCGCGACCGGTTCTCGCCCGCTCGCGCGCAGCCTGAAAACGACATTACCAAGGGAGGAGAATGAGCATGAACCATCAATCGAGAAGCAGGCTTCTACTGGCAGGCATTGCCTCCGCCGTTATCGGCACGACCGCGCTGAGCCCCGCCTGGGCTCAGGAGAACGAGGTCGTGATGCAGGATCCGGGCGGCGCCTACGGCGAAGCGCTGCGCGAAGTCATGTATGACCCGTTCACCGAAGAAACCGGCATCAAGGTCGTCACTGTTCAGGAAGCGCGGTCAGGCCCGCGCATCAAGGCACAGGTGGAAGCCGGCCGCACCGAGTGGGATCAGGTCTTCATCTTCGATCAGGAAACCAAGCTGCTCGGCGACTGCTGCCTGGAAAAGATCGACTATTCCAAGCTCGATGAAAGCGCCCAGAAGACGCTGGCCACCATGCCGGACAACCTGAAGCGGCCGAATGGTGTGGCTTTGCAGGTGATTGGCATCGGACTGTCCTACAACACCGACAAGTTCAGCGGCGACAATGTTCCGCAAAGTTGGGCCGACTTCTGGAACACCGAGAAGTTCCCGGGCAACCGCTGCTTGCCGGCCTGGCCGCGCTTCGTGTTCGAGGCAGCCCTGATGGCGGACGGCGTCGCCAAGGAAGACCTCTACCCCGTCGACATGGACCGCGCGCTGAAAAAGATCGCCGAGATCAAGCCGCATGTATCGAAGTGGTGGACCACCGCCGCCCAGGCACCTCAGCTTCTGCTCGACGGCGAAGCCGATATGTGCATGGCCTATACCGGCCGCATCAACAGCCTCGTGATCAACGAAGGCGCACCGGTTGATCTCAACTGGAACCAGGGCTTCGTGTATTACGACTTCTTCTCCATCCCCAAGGGCGCGCCCCATATGGAGAACTCGCTGAAGCTCCTGTCCTGGCGTCTTGATGCCGAGCGCGCAGCCGAGCTGACCACGCAGTACCCGGTCGCCCTTCCGTCCCCGCTGGTGTTCGAAGCAGCCGATCCCGATGTCAGCCGCTTGTGGGCGAACAATCCCGAAAACCTCAAAAAGGCGGTGGAATGGAGCCCGGACTTCTGGGGCGCTCAATCACAGGATGGCCGCTCCACGAATGAAGAATACGGCCAGGAAAAGCTGAACGCGCTTCTGGCACAGTAAAGGCATTGCCCAATCCGATGGCCGCAACCACCAGCTGGTTGCGGCCATCCCCCGTTGAGATACCCGTTTAAGCTTGGCGCTGCCGCGTGCTAGAGCAAGCAGAGACGGCTCGAGCGAAGACCCCATGGACAAAGCTTTCATCAAAGGACTGCGCCTTCTCGAAACGCTTGCGGCCAGCGAGCAACCGCGTGGCGTGACGGATCTCGCAAGCGAACTGCAGTTCACGAAAAGCAATGTCCACCGTCTGTTGGCCACCTTGCAGGCGCAAGGTTATGTCCGGCAGATCCCGCCGCATAGCACCTACGAACTGACCACCAAGCTCTGGGAGCTCGGAAATAACGTCATCCGCAAGATGGACCTGATCACCGTCGCACAGCCGGCCATGCGCCGTTTGGCGGAACGAACCGGCGAAACCATTCACCTCTCGGTGCTGGATGGCAGCGACGTCATCTATGTCGATAAGATCGAAAGCGCCCATCACATCCGCGCCCATACCAGCGTCGGCGCGCGAGCACCCGCCTACACTGTCGCCACCGGCAAGGCGATGCTGGCGCAAATGCCGGAAGCCTATCTCGACGAACGCTTCAACGGCCACCTCGAGCGCTACACCGCAACCACGCGCACCAGCCTTGCTGAACTCAAGCAGGATCTCGAACAGGTCAAGACACAGGGCTACGCGTCCGTTTCGCACGGCGAATGGCGCGACGGCATCGCCGCCGTCGCCTGCGCCATCCTCGGCCGCTCCGGAGACCTCGTCGGCGCCATCGGCATGTCCGGCCCCGACACCCGCCTCAAGCGCAAGCAGCTCAAGCAGGTCTCGGAAGATGTCCGCGAAGCCGCCCGCACCATCAGCGCAGCGCTCGGGTTTACGTCTTGATGATGGAGACCTCGGCTTGGAGGAATGCTGAATCCGCGGGACCTTCTAAAGGGGGCAACCAGTATCAGCCAGCATCAGCACCACACGGTTCGGCACTTGAGCCCGATTGTCATTCGTCGAACAGCTTCCCGTCGAGCTTGGAAAGCGGCTCTTCGAGAAATAAATACGTTCGATCACAGCGCGATTAAAGCCTGTTGTTACATCTAGAAACGCGAACCCACCCGAGAAACTGCCGCATCTCCGTGCGAGGAGCAAAGCGCACGTTTGTGCAAGTTACGCGTAGCGTCGAGCAGGTTCACTTCGTGAAAGCACGCGTGCTGTTCGGGTCGGGTAAAAGGTTGATGGTGCTTCCTGACGAAGGAAGGGTCGGAAGCGATGTCCCGGGCACCTCGATCAGGAGATCTCCGCCCGTTTCTGTTGAAGCGCGGATGCGCGCCGTCGAGCCTTGGAATGTGACATCCTCCAGACGCGCCTTGAGGCCGGCATCTTCAGGATTGCCGATGGCTAAGTGCTCGGGGCGCATCATCACGTCGATCGCAGTTCCGTCAGCGGGAAGCGGCTGAGATGTAAGTTGCAAACGGATGCCGCCGCCGAGCTCCACGATGTGCTCCTTGTTGGAGATCACCGTCGCCGGCACGAAATTCGCCTTGCCTATGAACGAGGCGATGAAGCGGGTAGCCGGGCGATTGTAGATTTCGTCGGCTGATCCCAGCTGTTCGATAACCCCTTTGTTCATCACGGCGATCCGATCGGCAATGCCCATCGCTTCGCTCTGATCATGCGTCACGAAGATCGAGGTGAGGCCGAGATCACGCTGGATGCGCCGCAGTTCATACCCGGTGGAGTCACGCAATTTCGCGTCGAGATTGGAAAATGGTTCATCCAGAAGCAAAATGGCTGGATTGATCACCAAAGCGCGCGCCACTGCGACGCGTTGCTGCTGGCCTCCGGAAAGCTGGGATGGATAGCGCTGCGCAAGCCCATCGAGCTGCATCATAGACAGCACCTTGGTCACCCGCTCGGTAAGCTCAGGCGGACGAACGCTTCGCCGTCTCAATCCGAAAGCAATGTTTTCGAACACGCTGAGGTGAGGAAACAACGCGTAATTCTGGAAGACCAGTCCGCAATCCCGTTTGTAGGACGGCACATGGGTCACATCACGGCCTTTCAACCGGATTTCTCCGGCCGTGACGTCGACAAATCCGGCCACCATACGAAGCGTCGTCGTCTTGCCGCATCCGGATGGGCCAAGAAGAGCAACCATCTCGCCCTTATCAAGGCTGAGATCGAGGCCGGTGACGACCTTCGTTGCTCCGTAAGACTTAGTCAGGTTCTTGAGTTCGATTTCCATGAGGTTACCTGTCAGCCGCGCGTTCGCAGCCCAAAGAAGTGCATGATGACCATCACGACGCCGGTCAGGCAGACCAGCAAGCCTGCAACGGCTGCGACCACAGGTTCGAAGCCAAGTTGCACCGATGAATAGATCATCACCGGAAGGGTGGTTTGACCCGGCACCGATAGGAAGAGTGCCAGCACCACTTCGTCGAAGGACGTGATGAAAGCCATTGCAGCTCCAGCGATGAGGGCAGGCCGGATCACTGGCACTAACACAAGGAAGAAGCTTCTGATCGGCGTGGCGCCCAAGCTGAGTGCAGCCTCTTCGAGGCTTCGATCGAAACGCTGCAACAGCGGAAGCACGATGCGGATGACGTAAGGAATGCAGATGATGGATTGAGCAGCAACCAGCCTCCACGTACCGGTCGGCAGACCCGATCGGGTGAAGTAGGCAGTCAATGCCACCGCCATCACAAGTGTTGGAAGGATGAGCGGAGACAGGAAAAGAGCTTCCAGCGCCTTCGCTCCAGGAAAATCATAGCGCGTGATGGCGTATGCCGCGCACATACCCAGACTGGCAGAGATCAAAGCCACGATCGAAGCAAGTCGAAGGCTGAGTAGAAATCCGGTTAGATATCTGCCGTCGTTGAGGGCAGCTGCATACCACTTCAAGGTGAGGCCTTGAGGCGGGAAGGCGATGAAGCCTGTATCGCCAAACGGCGAAACAACAACCACAGCGATCGGCACAAGAAGATAGATCATCGCAAGGGATGCGAGGATCAGAAGCGACAACCCAAGCGGCGAGAGCAGACGAAACGTCATGTCTTGATCCCTCCACCATTGAGGAGCCTGCCGTAGATCAGCGACAGCAGAAGCACCGCCACAAGCAGAACGGTCGCCTGAACAGCGGCGAAGTTCCAGTCGAGCACAGTGACGGTCAGGTCGTAGATCGAGGTCGCCATAACAGCGGCTCGCGGCCCGCCGACCAGGCTCGGCGTGGCGAACGAACTGATCGCCATGGAAAAGACCAGCAAGGATCCAGAGAAAATACCGCCTTTCGCCAGCTTGATTGTGACAAGCCATAAAGCGGTAGTGGGGCGAGCACCGAGTGACATGGCGGCCAATTCAAGATCTGGCGGGATCGAGCGGAACACGGCGTAAAGGCTCAACACCATGATGGGCAAAAGCACCTGCGCAAGCGCGATGATCGTACCTGGCAAAGTATACATCAGCTGCGTCGGACCATCCGTCAGCGACAACCATTGCAGGAGGTCGGAAACAAAGCCGTTCCGGTAAAGCAGAACCATCCAGCCGAATGATCGCACCACGGCACTGACGAGAAGCGGGAAAGTCGTGATGATTAGAAGTAGCGTCGCCCAGCGCGACCGTGCCCGCGCCAGAAGATAGGCCAGCGGCAGGCCGAGCAGGATGGTGATCATCGTGGTCGCAACACCCATGACGAGCGTTCGCCATAGTAGCTTGAGATAATAGCTGTCGGAAAGAAACCTGACATAGAGATCGAGCGTGAACGCGCCGCCGCGATCCTGAAAGCCAAGCATCAGAAGAGCAAGCTGCGGCCACACAAAGAAGACGAGATAAAGCAGAACTGCAGGTGCAAGCAGGAGGACCGGCACAAGGGGGATTTTCCCCCCTCGCCCGGCATTCTCGGCTGGCATCGGCAACGCCGTTGTCACGACGCGATCTCTCGATTCCAGCGGTCAATCCAGGCTGCCCGGCTCTCGTTGATCTTGGCACGATCGAGCGAAACAAGCTGCGTCACGTCGGGCACATGCTGCGCGAGGTCAGCAGGCAATTTGGTGTTTGGATTGGTGGGCGTCCAGCGCATCCCCTCAGCGATCTTGATCTGAGCTTCAGGCGAAAGCATCCGATCGATGGCCGCACTCGCGACATCCGCGTTGGCTGCATCTTTGGCTATGCATGCCGTGATCTTGACGGCGGGGCTGCCTTCCTTCGGTGAGGTGAAGGCGATCGGCAAACCGGCCTGCTGGTTCTTGTAGGTATTGCCGGTGTCATAAGGCATCAGCCAGATGTCACCTTGTCCGAAAAGCGTCGGGATGTCGGACGCGGCTGCAAAGATGGTTTCGTCCTTGAGCTTCGCCATTGCTTCGAAGCCGGGATCTATGTTGTCTTCACTTCCGCCGAATGTCTTGGCCAGCATGACCAAGAAATCGGTGCCATAGCCGTTTGTTATAGCCGGAAAAGCGATATGTCCCTTGAGCTCGGGACGGAAGAAGTCCTGATAGCTCGTGGGCGGCGTATCGAACTTGTCTGTTCGGTAAACAAGCCCCTCGGCGATAACGGCCCAAGCAACCCAGTTCCCATCGGGGTCCCTCATGTCGGCTGCAAGAGCGTCGATCTGATCAGTTTCTGCGATCGCCTGTGTCAGTCCTTCACGAACAGCATCGACCTCCTGCCCGCCGGAGAACTGGTACATATCGATCTGCGGGCTGCCTTTTTCGGCAATCATTCGCGCCAGTGCCGCATTCGACTGCATCGGCATCTGCGTTGTTGTTGCACCGGTCTGTGCGTCGAACGGTTTGAAGACGGCATCTGCAACAATGTCCATCGTCGAGCCGCCGAAGCCGGTGCTGACCAGAGTTCGACCTTCAAACGGCTTGGCCTGCGCAAGTGCCTTGCTGCCGATCAAGGGGGTAGCAGTCATTGCCGCCATTCCGGCAATGACCGAGCGTCTGTTCAGGTGGATGTTCATGTCAAAGTTCCCTTCTGAATTGATGTTGGACAGTAAGCCTGCCTCTGATCAGCGTGTGCCGCGTCCCTTTGTTTCAACGATCTCGAACACCTGATCGCCGTTGTAGATCGGCATGTTCGGACGACGGATGGAACCGATCCATGCCGTTTTCACAGGGCAACGAACCTCTTCCACGACATCGCCGTAGAAGTTCACGATGTCGGCCAGGTGCTGACCTTCGACAACGTCGTCGCCTTCTTTGATGCGCGGCATGAAAAGGCCGCCATGCCTGCACTTCAGGTGCATCGCATCGCCGCCGAGTCGATAATCTCCTTCAAGGGGAGCTTTGCCTGGAAGCATGTCCATTGCCTGCGCGACGCGCTTGATCGCCATTTCGAGCCGCTCGACATCATGTTCCCAGACGCGGGCTCCGCCACCGCTTTCCACGATCAGCGAAGGCTTCCTGCCGATCTTGGTGTAGTTGGTGAAGTGGCAGCCCTTCAGACCGTCCTCCAACGAATTCCAGATGTAAGGGGCGCCGCACGCCCAGCCCAAACGCTCCGACTCTTGCCCTTCGGCCGTGCCGTTGTTGTGGAACAGCGTGTAGTGGCAGGTGATGGTGAGATCGCCGCCTGAGTGAAGGTCGAGCATGGCATCGGAATTCTCGACCGAAAGCTCCAGCAGCCGGTCGGCAAGCTGATAAGAGAGCGGCCCCTCGGGATCACCTGGAAAGACCCGGTTCAAGTTGAAGCCGTCTTGCGGCGTCAGGCGGTTGTATCCACGAAAGCCCAGCGGATTAGCCGACATCAAAAAGATGATCGTGCCGCGCAATTGGCTGAGATCGAGCGTCTTCAGAAATTTGAGAATTGCTGTGGGCCCAACAATCTCAGGCCCATGGATCAACGCCTGAACCCACAAGGCAGGCCCGTCGCCACGGCCGGAGGCAATCATGACCGGCGACGATACCGGCATCCCGTCAGGGTAGTCGCCCAAGCGAACTTCGCCTCGGGTCACTGTGCCGCTTTTTCGGTCGATATGGCTGAGCATGGCTCGTCTCCAGTCAATTCACGTCAACTGGTGATCACGATAACCCAACCGCGCGGGGACCTGTAAAGAGGAATTCCATATACACCATCCTCTTTTGTCCTATATGGAACAATTTCGATTATGGAGGTGAGATGAGTTCGCTGGATAATGGTCTGCGCATTCTTGCGCTGATCAACGATGCCCGACCGCTGCTGCGGGTCACTGACGTTTCTGAACTGCTGGACCTGCCAAAAGCATCCGTGTCCCGCACCCTGCGGGTGTTGTGCGATGCCGGTTGGCTGGAACGACAGCAAACGGGCAGCGGCTACGGAATGGGCCATAAGGCTTTGGAGTTGGCTCAGCACTATTATGCTCGCCATGCATGCATCGACAAAGTCGACGCGGCGCTGAAATTGCTGGTCGAACGCTATGGCTTCACAGGACATGCCGGGAAGGTTGTCGGCAGCGAACGTGTGTTGCTGATTGCGCGGCAGGGTTGGTACCCATTGCAACACGCCGCGAAAGTAGCCGAACGCAAATTTGCGTTCGACTCTATCATCGGCCAAGCGATCCTTGCCCGTGACAGCGACGAGGCTGTGTTTGCTGTTCTCGGGTTAAGAACGTCGGCCAAAGCGATCCATGGGCTTGATGAACAAACCGTAGCCAATGCTCTGAAGACCATTAGGACAGACGGCATTGCACTGAGCAACAGTCTGATCACGCCTGGCATATCGTCTGTGGGCGCAGCGTTGGAAGACCAGCGCACAGGTGAACGGATCGGCTTTTGCCTTTCCTTCCCAGCAAGCGCTGCCGACACAAAGCATCTCGAGAGTTTGAAAAGCGACATCTACACGTCTGCCCTAGAAATCGGCTGTGAAGTACGCGATGCCTTTTGGGAACAAAGGCGATCCAAACGCCCTAACTCCTAACCCCATCACCTGAGGTGATATTTTAGTCGACCGACCCATTCTTTGAGCAGCAGCAACCTAGATCTTAGCTCGAGTTCTTGGGTCTGATATCGGACCTATCCGGCAGCAAATCTGCCACGTCTCCTATCGGGCGGTACAACTTGGCCGCGATTGGTGCACCAGGTTCCAGCGGTGCCTGTTTGGTGATCATCTCTGCCAGCGCTGCGCGCAAGATTTCGGCGGGTCTTGGCTGGTGAGCGGGTTTTTCTCGCGCCTGGGTGCTATGAACACGAATAGCCTCCCGAAGGAGGCTTGAGCGTTTTATGTCGATGGTGAGTTGTGGGTAGGCTTTGCCCCTACGACCTTCAGGTTATGGTGAGCTCGCGAATGAGGAGCACCCTTCACCAGCGAAGCGAGGCTTTGCGCCAGCGGAACATGAGTTGGGAAGGTGGTTTGTTTGGTTGCAGGGGTAGGCTTTGACCCTACGACCTTCAGGTTATGAGCCTGACGAGGTGAGGCCTTTAAAGGATCGATCCTGTGAATCGATCCTGGGCCGAACGGGCTGCTTTTGGATCAGATGGCGTGACAGGAGAGAAGATACTGGTTGCGGGGGTAGGATTTGAACCTACGACCTTCAGGTTATGAGCCTGACGAGCTACCGGGCTGCTCCACCCCGCGTCACCATGGAACCGGGTTTTGGCCCGGGAGCGAAGTCAGGCGTAGCCTGATGAGGTGAGGCCGTTAAAGAAGCGATCCGGTGGATCGGTTCTAGGCCGAACGGGCTGCTCCACCCCGCGTCACCTGTGCGCGGTCCCTGTCGAGATTTGGGGCCG
>NZ_JAFMNX010000003.1 GCF_018457165.1 Tianweitania aestuarii
GCGAACCCCAGAGCCGCCGGCGGCGAACCGCCCTCGTTGATGACCGCTTTCTACGAGCACACATCTCCCAAGTCAACACGCCAAATCACCCTGTGCGAACTTTTTACGACAAAAAATACGTCACCCTGCGGAAGACCCAACGGAGCCTCGTTTGGCCCGCCAGCCAACCCGCTGCGGCTCAGGAAACCTTGTTGACCTTATGCACCAGCTGCGCAGCAGGTAGGGGACGGCCGTAGAGGTAGCCCTGGATCAGGTCGCAATGTTCCTTGCGAAGGGCATCGAGCTGATCCTGCGTTTCGACGCCTTCCGCGGTGGTGATCATGCCCAGCGAATGGCCGAGCGTGGTGATGGCGCGCACGATGGCTGCCGCTTCCCGGCTCGCCGGCATCTCGGTGACGAAGGAGCGATCGATCTTCAGCTTGTCGAACGGGAACGAGCGAAGATAGCTCAGCGACGAGTAGCCGACGCCGAAGTCGTCCAGCGCGATCTTCACCCCGATAGCCTGCAGCTGCTTGAGAATCGAGACGTTGGCCAAGGTTTCATCGAGCAGCACCGACTCGGTGATTTCCAGTTCGAGACGCGTTGGGTGAAGACCCGTTCTCTCCAGGCACGACTGAACCAGCTTGACCAAGCCATCGCGCTTGAACTGCGTCGGCGAAAGGTTCACCGCGACCTGCAGCTCCTCCGGCCAAGTCGCCGCTTCATGGCAGGCCGTTTGCAGAACCCATGCGCCGAGAATGTGAATGAGCCCGGTTTCCTCCGCCAGAGGAATGAATTGCGCCGGCGAGATCATGCCGCGGGTGGGATGACGCCACCGCACGAGCGCTTCATAGCCGATCAGCTGGCGCGGAACGGCAGCATAGACCGGCTGGTAATGAAGCTCGAACTGGTCGAGCGCCAGGGCATCGCGCAGATCCGCGCCCAGAACATGACGATCGCGCGTCACCTGATCGAGATCGGGATCAAAGAAACACAGCGTTCCGCGTCCGGCGCGTTTCGCCTCATACAGTGCGATATCCGCGCAGCGCAGCAGTTCCTCGGCCGTTGAAGCATGGCGCATCGCGATCGCCACGCCGATGCTTGTTCCCACCACCACGACACGGTCATCGATGGCGAAGGGCTCGGCAAGAGCCCGGTGCAGCGCCGCCGCCAGATCACGCGCCGCCGCTTCGGGATCTTTCTCGACAAGAAGAACCGCAAACTCGTCGCCGCCGAAGCGGGCAAGCAGGCTGCCTTCCGGGATGAGATTGCGCATCCGCCGCGCGCAATCCGACAAAACCGCATCGCCGGCGCGATGACCGAGCGTGTCGTTGATGCTCTTGAAGTTATCCAGGTCGAGATAAAGAACCGCGAAGTCACCGCTTTCGGGCGCCGTGCGCAAGGCCGACGCCAGCCGCTCGTTGAACGCCGTTCGGTTGGCAAGCGAGGTCAGAGGGTCGTGATGAGCCATATAGGCCAGACGAGCAGCGGCCGCGCGCTCCTCCGTTATGTCTTCGCCCAGAACCAGGATGCGATCGGCTTTGCCATCGGAACTGGAGATCGCCAGCTTCTTCGTTTTCAGAACCCTGTCGCCCGTGGCCGTGGTGTGTCGATATTCCTCTTCGAGGATACGGCCTTCGGGCAAGTTGAGGATGCGCGCATCTTCAACGGCGATATATTGCGCGCGCCAGCCTGGAAAAAGCTCTTCAGGCGTTTTGCCCAGAATCGAGGCGCGCGGCACGCCGAGAAACGCTTCCGCAGCCGAGTTGACGAGAATGTAGCGGCAGCTCTCATCCTTCGCCATGATCACGGACGGAAGATTTTCGATCACGGCATCAAGAAACCGCCGGCTGTCTTCCACCTGGCGCTTGCTGGTTTCGGCAACACTCAAAGCTGTCTGCAGGGACGCGCGCGCCTTGTTGCGTTCCGTCATGTCGCGGATCACGAAACCCACGTAGTCACGGCCCTGATCGTTCCAGGACGCGGCGGTGAACTCGATCGGCCGCGTTGAACCATCCGGCAAGCGAGCCACGCCTTCGAACGGTTCGGTTCGGCTGCCTTTCAGCGCCGCCCGCAACTTGTCGCCTTCGATGGCCGGAAAGATCCCTTCAAAGGAATGGCCGACGATTGTTTTGCGCGGTCGACCCAGAACGCGCTCGGCGCTCTTGTTCCAGAACATGACCTCACCGTCGGAGCCGATCACCACAACCGCATCCGGTGTCGCGCGCGCCAACTCACGTGCACCGCGTTTCACGCGTTCCAGCATACGTGTCTCGATCTGCTGCATGACCAGGCTGGCCATCTGCTGAAGCAGGTTGAGCTCGCGCTCGCTCGGCCGCTGGCGCGGCTTGGTATCGATAATGCAGAGACTGCCGAGGGCGGCGCCATTCGGCGCGATAATGGGCGCGCCGGCATAAAAGCGGATCCAGGGCTCGCCGGTTACAAGGGGATTGTCGCGGAAACGCGGATCTTCATGCGCATCGCAAACAACCATGACCTGCGAATGCCGGATCGCATGATCGCAGAACGAAACGTCACGCGCCGTGTCGCAGATGTTCAGCCCGACCCGGGCCTTGAACCACTGCATGTCATCGTCGACGAGCGTGACAAGCGAGATCGGCACCTGGAACATCGACGCGGCCATCTGCACGATCCCGTCGAAGAAGCCTTCCGGAGCCGTATGCAGAATATCGTAGCGCCGCAGCGTTTCCAGGCGGAGGGCTTCGTCGTTCAAAGGCATTGCATCCGGCATATCGAGGTCCAGGCTTGCTGACCAACCGATATAACTTGGCCAAAACAAGATATGAGTAAATTCCGGGATCGCAATCCTACGAAATTTCCAGTCCTGCTTACTTTCTTCTTTAAGCGCGGCAGCGAGAACGCCATGTCGATTAACCTTTGGCGCTTTTTAAGCTGACAAAGATATAATCAGATCAGCGCTGAACCTATGGGTTTGGGTGTCTCCCAGTGCCGTTCAGCTTTCAACGGTTCCAGCCAGGGTGACCACCAGTCCACCCGGTGCATAATCAAGCTTGGTCTCGCCGTGGAAATAACCCGGCACGATGCGCTCGATCAGCCGCGAACCGAACCCGCGCCGTGTCGGCGGCACAACAGGGGGTCCGCCGCTTTCACGCCATGTCAGTTCGAACCGGTTTTCTGCGGGCTTCGTCCAGGCGATCTGGACATGCCCGGCCTCATTGCTCAGCGCCCCGTATTTTGCGGCGTTCGTGGCAAGCTCATGCAGCATCAGGGCAAGGCCCATGCTTTGCGTGGCAGTGAGTTTCATGCCGGCACCTTCCAAGCGGAAGCGTGCGGAATGATCCACATGCGGCGCAAGCGACGCGTCTATGATCGTGCGGATATCCGCGCTCTGCCAGTTGCTTTGCGTCAGCATGTCCTGCGAGCGGCCAAGCGCCATGATGCGGGCAGACGCCGTACGCGATGCGCTTTTCAGGTCTGGTGCATGACGCAGGCTTTGATCGACCACAGCCTGCACGATCGCCAACGTGTTCTTCATCCTGTGCGAAAGCTCATGCTGCAAAACCTGCTGCCGCTCTTCGCGATCCTTGAGCTGCGCAACCATTTCGCGCTGCTGCTCATAAAGGTTTCGCGTCACGGCGCGTTCTGCGCGCAGGTTTTCGGTGGCACCATGCATCAGCTCGATCAGCACGATGTCGACCGACACGATGCAGGCGTAAAACAGCAGCGCGATGATCGTTTGATGATTCACGTGAAAACTGTCGAACGGCGGGATGAACCAGTACCAGGCCGACAATCCGCCAAGAACCGCGCAGAAAATGCCGGGCCACAAGCCTGCAAAGAACGCCGTCAGGATCACGGCCGGGAAAAAGGTCAGATACGGAAAGCCGGCGGGCAACACGTCATCGAACAGGAAGCGGGCCGCCAGCGAAACGCCGAAGGCCACAAAGGCCAGCGTCCAGGATTGCACAGGGGAAGAACGGAGCCTTTCCGCCGCGCCGAAAACCGACATTGATCCCGGAACCTTCCTGTCGCGCCAAGTCTGCAAGCCAATTTCAGGCTGCTTTATTTAGAAACACCTGAATTAAACCAGTGGGCATTTCTGCGAATATTGTTCCGCATATCCCGGGAAAGATGGTTCTACAAGGACTTACGGTCATTCGCATCAAGCATCATTCTTGATGCGCTCCGAACGATTATCGCAGCTCATCCATGACGAGCTTGGACAGGTTCTTCAGAATATCCCGGTCGGCTGCGGACATGTCGCCATGTGGCTTGGTATCGGACACACACACAGCGCCCAATGTTTCCCCGCTTTCGGGATCGACCAGGGGTGCCCCGGCATAGAAGCGCAAGCCTTCGTCGCCTTGAGCGAGGGGGTTCTTGCGGAAGCGCTCGTCGTCAAGCGCGTCATAAACCACCATCGGTTCGCTGCCGGCGATCGTATGCGAGCAGAACGCGATCTGACGCGGCACCGTGCTGACATTGATGCCGTGGCGCCCGATCAGTGTCAGTTCGTCTTTTCCCACCAAAGTGACAAAGCCGATCGGCGCATCGAGAAGTTCTGCCGCACTGCGCGCAATGAGATCCAGATTGTTGGATCCTTTCTGCCGCACCGTATCGAGAGCCGTTTCCACGGCCTCAAGGCGCGCGGGTTCGGTGACCAGTCTCGGCGGCTCGGCGGCGACGGGCATCGAGGACGCCGACAAAACGCGGTTGCGGCCCGTGCGCTTGGCCTCGTAGAGCCGACGATCCGCTTGAGCGACCAGTTCCAAAGCCGCGTCCTCGGAGCCGGGCGCCTGCGTCGCGCAACCAACGCTGATCGTCACACGCTGGCCGGCGCTTTCATTTTCCTTGTGGGGAATGGCAAGGTTTTCAACGGCAAGACGGATGCGCTCGCCCACCATGTCGGCTGCAGCTTCGTCGCTTCCCGGCAAAAGCACCACGATCTCTTCACCACCATAACGCGCGCAAAGATCGCTTGGGCGGGTGCAGGCTTCGATGGCTTCGGCAACCCGGCGCAAACACGCGTCACCGGCCTGGTGGCCATAGGTATCGTTGAACAGCTTGAAGCGATCTACATCGATCAGAAGAAGCGACAGGGCCTTGTTGTCCTGCTGCGCTTTTTTATGCTCGGCTTCGAGCACTTCGTCGAACCGTCGACGGTTTGCAAGGCCTGTCAGACCATCCGTGTTCGCCTGCTTGGCAAGTTCGGCATGGGCAACAGCCAGCTTCATTTCAGCCGATTTGCGGATGGAAATATCGCGAAGAACGACGATGAAGCCCTCGTCTTCGGCAACGAAGCTGTAGCGGCCTTCGACCCAGACATAAGCGCCGGACTTGTGTTGCAGCCGGTAGATCGCTTCGGCAGGTTTTCCGGTCACCTTGGCTTCGGCGACCATCTTCTCCACCGTCGGCCAATCATCGGGATGGATGACACCACGGGTACGTTTCCCGACCAGCTCGGCCGGATCAAGACCGAGCATCGCGTGTGATGCCGGCGACACGTAACGCCGGATCAGATCTCGATCGAGCCGGATGATCAGGTCCGTGGCGTTCTCGGCCAAAAGCCGATACTGCGCTTCGCTGCGCCGCGTTACGGCCTCCGCGCGTGCCCTTTGCACGAATTCGCGGCGAACCACGTAAGCCAGCAAAAGGGTAAAGGCACAAAGGACGGTCAGAACACCGCCGATCCCCAGCGCCTGTGTGCGCCAGGCCTCAAAGATGTCCTCATGTGCCAAGGCTATGTTCAGGATCAGCGGAAGATTGCCGATGCGAACAAAGTTGTAAACGCGGGTAATGCCATCAACAGCTGCAACGCCGGAAAATGTTCCCGATTCCGAAGCCATGAAACGGCGGATGTTGGGGGATTGGGACAGATCCCGCCCGATCTGATCTTCGAGATAGGGGCTACGCATCAGAAGCGTGCCCGACTGCGAGAACAGGTTGATGGAATCGTGCGCCTTCAGTTCGGTCTGGTCGAACAGGTCGCGGAAATATTGCAGCCGCAGCGTGGCAACCGCGACCCCGGCAAACGTGCCGTCGGGCGCGTCTATCCTGCGACTGAGACCAAGCACATCATCATCCCCGGTCAACCGACGCTGAAAGGGCGTGCTGATATAAAGACCGAGCAGTGCGTTCTTTGCATGAGCCTGGAAATAAGCGCGATCGGCGAAATTGTCGGTGCGCGGCGGCAAGCCACCGGCATCGCGAACCACATTTCCATCCTTGTCCAGGATCAGAAGGCTGGTGAAATACGGCCTGATGAGCGTGGAGCCGAACAACAGAGACTGTTGCAGCTGCGGGTTGAGTTCAAGAAAGGCCGGGTCCTGGAGCTTGGTGACCACACCTTGCAGCACGCGGTCGTAAGATCCAATGCTGCTGTCGATTTCCTGCGACAGAACCGTCAGCAGGTTGCGTGCACCGGTGTTCGCGATCGTCCAGCTGTCGCGACGAAGCTCCGTCAGCATCAGGGCAGAAGCACCGCAAAAGCCCAGAAGCAGACTTGCTACCATTAGCCAATAGCGGAGATGCCGGTTTAAAAACATAGATACACAATACGCTCGACGCGTGGTCTGGAGCCGAGAGCGTGCGCCGTAAACCTGTTTGAACCCGCGACCGATTTTAGCACTGGCAGCTAAACCCTAATAAGGCCTTGTATCAGACCTTGGCGCCGGGTTGCAGTCTCCATCAAGGCTTAACAACCCGTCACCAGACCCGATCAACACCAGCTGCCACATCCTGGCAGATCCTGGTCGTTTTTAGCGCTTGCGCACGAATTCGGTCCGCAGCACCAGCCCCTTGATCGCCTCATGCCGGCAATCGATCTCTTCGGGATTGTCAGTGAGCCGGATCGACTTGATGACCGTACCCTGCTTGAGCGTCTGCCCGGCGCCCTTGACCTTCAGGTCCTTCACCAGAACAACCGCATCGCCATCAACCAGCACGTTGCCCGCCGCATCGCGGACTTCCGCCTGCCCCGCTTGCGCGGCTGCAGCCATTTCGGATGCCGGCCGCCATTCGCCCGTGACTTCGTCATAGACGTAGTCGTCATCTTGATCCGACATAACGGCTCCTGCTTGCGCGACTTCTTATATGAGGTGGCCTACAACAAAGCAGGCTCCTGTACAAACAGGCCGCCAACAATTAGCGTGGGCCGCCGCCCTCCCTCAACGACGCCGAGCCTGGATCACCGTTGCCGACGGCGCCAAGCCGAACTGCTTGCGATAATCGGCGGCAAACAGGCTCATGTGATTGAAGCCCCAGCTCATCGCCACGCGGGTGATGTCGCCCGTGGCACATTTGCCGCCGACCAGTTCGGCATGAACCCGCTCCAGCCGCATCCGCTTGAGAACGCCGAGCGGCGTGTCACCACGAACGTCGCGAAACGTCCGATGCAGCGTGCGCGCACTCGTACCGGCAGCCTCGACAATATCCGTCAGCGTCAACGGATCACGCAGCCTGTCGGCCATGAACCGCTCGGCCCTTTGCACATAAGACGGCACCGGTCCCGAACGCACGCAAGGCTGCGGCGAAGCTTCGAGTGCTGCAGCCAGCGACAGAAGCAGACAATCCTCGAGCCGATTAGCCAATCCATCGTTGAAGAACGCGGCGCGATCCACTTCGATCTCGCGCATCACGAACTGCGCCAGCTGGTAGAAGGCCTTGCCTGCCGCATTGTCGAGCGCAATAACGCGGTTCTTGTAGGTAAACTGCTCAACCACCGCCTTGCCGCCGATCAGCTCGATCTGGCTGTCGTTCAGGTTGAAGATCAGCATGCGGGTTGCCGGTTCGAACTCGAGGTCGATCGGCGAATGCGCATCCACCAGCTGCGCGTTCAAGCCGGCCCCATAAAGCAAACCGTCGCCGCGACGATCGCGTGAAACGAATTGGCCCTGCAGCGGCACTTGCAGAAGCGTCATGTCGCGATGCGCATCCACCGCGATCCGCGCCTGCCCGCCAATGCGGATCGCCGTCAGCCCGAACGGGCGCATCGATCCATGCGAAACTTCGGTGCGGTAATGAAGGCTCGACTTCTGGCTGATCCGACATGGGCGCAGCAGACCGGACATGGTGGCCTGAAAAGCATCGAGCGAAGGCGACAACTGGTAGAAGCAACCTGCTTGCGTCATCGTCATGTCCCCTGATCTTTTTATTTGAAGATTAAACTATCAACACCGTCGTTCTACGCAAGCCATGCTTCGCGACGGCTCTTCCGATCGTGATTTTGGCGCTCAGCCGACAGAATGGCGCTTAAACGATAGAAAGGCGGACGCGCCTTCGTAGCATCGCCCCCAAGCAGCCGAAGTGCTGCAGCGCCGATAAACAAGCGCAAACAAGGGGAAGTGCGATGAAAGCAATCATCGTCGGCGGTGGCATTGGCGGTCTGACAACAGCCCTCATGCTGCATGCCCGCGGGATCCAGTGCCAGATCTTCGAAGCCGCGCCCGCCATTCGCGAGCTCGGCGTCGGCGTCAACGTTCTGCCGCATGCCATCCGCGAGCTGGCGGAACTCGGCCTTCTACCCGCTCTCGACCAGATCGGCATCCGCACCCGCGAACTGATCTATGCGACCCGCCAGGGCCAGGAAATCTGGCGCGAGCCGCGTGGGATGGATGCCGGTTACGATGTGCCGCAATTCTCCATCCATCGCGGTTACCTCCAGTCCATGCTGCACCGAACGGTGCTCGAACGGCTCGGCCCGGATGCCGTGGTGACCGGCCAGGCCTGCACCGGCTATGAACAGAACGAAGGTGCGGCCATTGTTCATTTCGCGGACGGCTGCGCGACCCGCTCGGCCAGCGCCGATATCGTGATTGCCGCCGACGGCATTCATTCCGTGATCCGCCGCCAGATGTTTCCCCATGAAGCCGGGCTGAAATGGAACGGCGTCATGATGTGGCGCGGCGCAACCGAAACCGAGCCCTTCCTCGATGGCCGCACCATGATCGTGGCCGGAGGCTTCACCTACAAGCTTGTTCTTTATCCGATCGCGCGGGGCACACAGCCCGGCAAGATCCTGAACAACTGGGTCGTCACCTACCGTCCGGGCGCCGATGGCGCGCCTGCGCCCAAGCGCGAAGACTGGAGCCGGCGCGGAACGCATGAAGAGCTGATGCCGCATGTCGAGAAGTTCGGCGTCGATGTGATCGACCTGCCCGCTCTCGTGCGCGCCACCGACACCTTCTTCGAATATCCGATGTGCGACCGCGATCCCCTGCCCTGGTGGACGGATGGCCGTGTGGCGCTGATCGGCGATGCCGCGCATCCCATGTATCCCGTTGGCTCCAATGGCGCGAGCCAGGCGATCATCGATGCCCACACCCTGGCAGACTGTCTTGCGCGGGCCGATCATGGCCGCGCGGGTCTCGCCGCCTATCAGGCGTTACGCTTGCCGGCCACGAGCGAGATCGTCAGGCTGAACCGCAAGGGCGGCCCGGAAGGCGTCATCGATGAAGTCGAGCGGCGCGCACCGGATGGCTGCGGTGACCTCGACACCGTGATCAGCTTTGCCGAACGCGAAGCCATCGTTCGCGGCTATGCCGCAACGGCGGGCTTTTCGACCAGTCAGGTCAACCAGGCCCGCGCTTCCTGATCGAACCACAAGAAGGACCATCACGATGACCCAACCCGAAGCCGGCATCACCCAGTCCGGCACGTCCATCGACGGGATCGTCTGGAACATTCTCGGCCAGACCTATGTGCCCAAGCATCATTACGAAAGCTCGATGTCCTGGCACGCCACCTTTCCGCCCGGCACCTTCGTTCCGCCCCACATCCACACCACGCAGGACGAGTTCATCTACATGCTGGAAGGGCGCTTCGACCTTCTGCTGGACGATAAGGAAGTGGTCGCAGGACCCGGCGATCTGATCTGCCTGCCGCGCAACATCGTGCATGGCATCTTCAACAAGTCGGATCAAACGGTGAAGTGCATCTTTTGGGTATCGCCATCGGCGAAACTGTGGGACCTATTCACGAAGATCCACAATGTCGGAGACCCCGAGGAAGTTGTTCGGATAGCATCGGCACATGAGGTTCAGTTCCTGCCTCCGCCAAGCGAATAAGGAACCATCCGGCAACGGCGTGTGGGAGCGCGGTTGCCGGGTGTATGACGTCAACAAGATACCCTTAAGAGGTGGAACGATGAGCAAGATGACGAAACTGGCGCTCGCTTTGCTGACTGCAACCGCGCTGACCGGCGCAGCCCATGCGCAGGAGAAGAAGCTCAAGATCGGCCTGATCTACACGCTGAGCGGACCGGCCGCGCTTCTCGGCGAACAATCGCGCGACGGCTTCATGCTGGCCGCCGAAAAGCTCAACAACAAGTTCGGCGGGCTCGATGCCGAGATCATCGTTCAGGATGACGAGCAGAAGCCCGATATCGGCGTCAGCAAGGCGCAACAGCTGGTGGAGCGTGATAAGGTCGACTTCGTGGTCGGCCCGATCTTCTCCAACGTGCTCAATGCCATTGTGAAGCCGGTCACCGATTCCGGCGCCTTTCTCATCAGCACCAATGCCGGCACGTCCAATCTCGCCGGCAAGGACTGCAACCCCAACCTGTTCGTGACGTCCTACCAGAACGACCAGATGCACGAAGTCTCCGGCAAATATGCCGAAACGCAGGGCTACAAGCGCGTTGTTCTGATCGCCCCGAATTATCAGGCCGGCAAGGACGCGCTCGCCGGCTTCAAGCATTCCTATAAGGGCGAGGCCGCGCAGGAGCTTTATGTTCCCCTCGGCCAGCTCGATTTCTCGGCTGAACTGGCGCAGATCGCGGCCGACCAGCCAGACGCCGTTTACGCCTTTCTTCCCGGCGGCATGGGCGTGAACTTCGTCAAGCAGTACCGCCAGGCCGGCCTCGAAGGCACGCCGTTCCTGTCCGCCTTTACCGTCGACGAAACCACGCTTCCTGCACAACAGGACGCTGCCCTCGACTTCATGGCGGGATCGAACTGGGCACCGGACCTCGACACGCCGGAAGCCAAGGAATTCACCGCCGCCTACGAGCAGAAGTACAACCGCGTGCCCGCGACCTACGCCATGCAGGCCTATGACGCGGCCATGCTGATCGATGCGGCGCTGAAGAAGACCGGCGGCAATCTGGAAGACAAGGATGCGCTGCGCGAAGCCATGAAGAGCGCCGAGTTCCACTCGCCACGCGGCCAGCTTGCCTTTGGCGACAACCACTTCCCGATCCAGGATTTCTACCTGACGAAGGTGGTCAAGCGCGAGGACGGCAAGTTCGCGACGTCCTATGTCGAAACCATCTTCGACGACTACAAGGACAACTACGCATCCGAGTGCAAGATGTAGATCCTGTCGGGCGATCCGGCCGCTCTCAGGCTTGAGGATCGCCCTTCCCCGCATCTTTCGGAAAACGGCCGGCAAGGGCTGAACGCCCTGTCGGCTGCGTGGTGACCGTCGGACTTGGCTATGCTCAATCTGTTTCTTCTTCAGTCCCTCAACGGCATCCAGTTCGGCATCCTGCTGTTTCTGGTTGCCGCCGGACTGACGCTGATTTTCGGCGTCATGGATCTGATCAATCTCGCCCATGGCGTTCTTTACATGATCGGCGCCTATCTGACGGCCGCCTTTGCAGCCATGACCGGCAGCTTCGCCTACGGCATCCTGCTCGCCCTTCCGGCAACGCTTCTCATCGGCATTGCCTTGGAAGTGCTCGTGTTTCGACGGCTGTATGATCGAAGTCACCTCGATCAGGTTCTGGCGACCTTCGGTCTGATCCTGATCCTCAACGAGACGGTCAAGATCATCTGGGGATCCGCCCCGCTCAGCGTTCCCATGCCGGAAGCCTTTTCCGGTTCGATCCAGCTGATGGGCAACCTGCGTTATCCGACCTTCCGCATCCTCATCATCGCCGCCGGCCTCGCAACCGCGCTCGGCCTATACCTCATGGTCAACCACACACGTCTCGGCATGCTGCTGCGCGCCGGTGCGACCCATGGCGCGATGGTGTCTGCGCTCGGCGTCAACATCCGCCGGCTGTTCATGATCGTGTTCGGCCTCGGCGCCATGCTGGCAGGTTTTGCCGGCGGCATGGTCGCGCCCATCCTGTCGGTTGACCCAGGCATGGGCGACTCGATCCTCATCCTGACCTTCGTGGTGATCGTCATCGGCGGCGTTGGTTCGGTGCGCGGCGCCTTTGTTGCGGCCATCATCGTCGGTCTGGTTGATACGCTCGGCCGTTCCTTCGGACCGATGCTGCTGCGCAACCTGCTCGAACCGGCCGCCGCCGCCCAGATGGGCCGAACCGTTGCGCCGATGCTGGTTTATATCCTCATGGCCGCCGTGCTTTATCTCAAGCCCACCGGCTTGTTTTCCTCGGGAGGCGGCACACGATGAGCGAGGCTGTGACACCCGCAACCACGTCGATCATGGAGACCACCGCCGAGCGCCAGCCCCTGCTGTCGCGATTGGCGCCCTGGCTCGTCTTCGGCTTATTCGCCGCCGTGCCCCTGCTGGCTCATGCGATCAACGACAGCTTCATCCTGGTGATCGCGACGCGCATGCTGATCTTTGCGCTGGCCGCACTCTCGCTCAACCTTATCATGGGTTACGGCGCCCTCGTGTCGTTCGGCCATGCCGCTTATATCGGGATCGGCGCTTATGCCGTCGGCATCCTGTCGAGCTACGGCATCAACGATCTCCTGCTGCAGATCGCGGCAGCCCTCGTCGTTGCCGGCCTGTTCGCGCTCGTGACCGGCTATCTGTCGCTGCGCACCAGCGGCGTTTACTTCATCATGATCACGCTCGCCTTCGGCCAGATGGCGTTCTTCTTCATGGTCTCGCTCTCGGCTTTCGGCGGCGACGACGGCATGTCCTTGTCGGGACGCTCCACCCTTCTCGGCGCCGATCTCCTGGCCGATAACCTCGCACTCTTCTACGGCGTGCTGATCATACTGGCCGCAGCCTTCCTGCTGATGCGAACACTGGTCGCCTCCCGCTTCGGACGGGTTCTGCGCGGCACCCGCGACAACCCGACCCGCATGCGCGCCATCGGCTTTTCGCCCTTCGCCTTTCAGCTCACCGCCTATGTCATCGCCGGCATGATCGCCGCCGTCGCCGGCGTTCTTCTTGCCAACCAAGTGCAGTTCGTCTCACCGGCCTACATGACCTGGGCGCGCTCCGGCGAGCTGATCGTGATGGTCGTGCTGGGCGGCATGGGCACGCTGCTCGGCCCGATCATCGGCGCCACCGTCTTCATCCTGCTGGAAGACGTGCTTGCCCACTTCTCCGAACACTGGAAGCTCGGCCTCGGCCTGATCCTCGTTCTGGTGGTGCTCGGCAGCCGTGATGGCATGAGCGGTTTGGCCCGTCGTTTGCGGGGAGGATCCGATGCTTGAACCCCTGCTGGCGGTTAAAGGCCTGCGCAAGAACTTTGGCGCGCTTAAAGTCACCGATAACGTCGATCTAAATGTCCAAAAGGGCGAAATTCACGCACTCATTGGGCCAAATGGGGCGGGAAAGACCACGCTGATTCACCAGCTTTCCGGCAATCTGCGCAGCGATGCCGGCAGCGTTGTCTTCGCCGGACAGGACATTACCCGGCTTGGAATGGCCGAGCGCGTTCACCTGGGATTGGCCCGTTCGTTCCAGATCACCTCCATTCTCGACGGCTTCAGCGTGCTGGAAAACGTTGCCATGGCGGTCCAGGCAAGGTCCGGCTCCAGCTTCCGCTTCTTCCGCGATGCGAGCCGTGAAGACGAGATAAACATCCAAGCAAACAAGGCCTTAGCGCGTGTCCAGCTTGCCGACCGCGCTTACCGCCGGGCCGGATCGCTGTCTCATGGCGAGAAGCGCCAACTCGAGATCGCCATCGCGCTCGCCACCGGCGCCCGCCTCCTGCTGCTCGACGAACCGCTGGCCGGCACCGGTCACGAAGAATCCGCCGTCCTCGTCGAGCTCATGCGCTCCCTGCGCGGTTCCCACACCCTGGTCCTGATCGAACACGACATGGACGCCGTCTTCTCGCTCGCCGACCATGTCAGCGTGCTGGTCTACGGCAGCGTCATAGCATCCGGCGAGCCAAGCACCGTGCGTTCTCATCCGGATGTCCGCGCGGCCTATCTCGGCGAAGAGGAGATCGCCTGATGCTGAAGGTAGAAAACCTCCAAAACGCCTATGGCCAGTCGCGCATCCTGTTCGGCATCGATTTCGAGGTCCATGCCGGCGAAGTTGTGACCCTGCTTGGACGCAACGGCATGGGCAAGACCACGACGATCAACTCGATCTTCGGGCTTCTGCCGCCCAAGGGCGGCAAGGTGTTCGTGAATGATCGCGACATGACCGGCAAGCCGCCGCACCTCATCGCCCAGCAGGGCCTCGGTTTGGTCCCAGAAGGCCGTCAGATCTTCCCGACCCTCAGCGTGGAAGAAAATCTCATCGCCACCAGGCGCCACGACACAAGCACGCCCAAATGGACGCTGGACAGCATCTACGCCATGTTTCCGCGCTTGAAGGAGCGCCGGCGCAACATGGGCAATCAGTTGTCGGGCGGCGAGCAGCAGATGCTGGCTGTCGGCCGCGCCTTGATGACCAATCCCCGCCTGATCGTGCTCGATGAAGCCACCGAAGGCCTGTCGCCCCTCATGCGCGAAGAAATCTGGACCTGCCTTCGCTCCATCAAGGCCGAAGGCGAAGCCATTCTGGTGATCGACAAGAATGTCGACGTCCTCGCCCGCTTTGCTGACCGTCATGTCGTGATCGAGAAGGGCCGCGTCGTGTGGACCGGCAACAGCGCCGGTCTTACGGAAAACCCCGATATCAAGGACCGCTACCTGCACGTCTGAGCCCGGCAGGTCTGATGCAGAGTGCCGCCGCTAGTTCAGCGGAAACTGCGGAGATCGGCAAAGGCCGCATGGCAGGAACTGCACATGAGGCCGCGAATGGTGGATCGACGTCTCGATCCTCGCGTCCACCGCAAAGACGTCTTTCAACAGCGATTGCGTCAGCACATCCTCCGGCGTACCGGCCGCAACGATACGCCCGCTTTCCAGAACAACCAGGCGATCGCAGAACATGGCCGCATGGTTGAGATCATGCAGGGAAACGATGCAGGTGATCGACAGGCTGGACACCAGTTCGAGCAGGCTGAGCTGGTGATTGACGTCGAGATGGTTCGTCGGCTCGTCGAGGATCAGCTCCTTCGGTGTTTGCGCCAAAGCCCGGGCGATGTGAACACGCTGCCTTTCGCCGCCTGAAAGGCTCTGCCAGCGTTGATCGCTCCTGTCCGCCATGTCGCAGCGTTCCAAGGCTTCACCCACAGCCTCTTCATCGGCGGCGCTCCAGTTGGAGAAAGGAGAACGATGCGGAAAGCGACCGAGCTTCACCACGTCGATGACGCGCAGATCGACGTTGGTTGCGGCATGCTGTTCAACAAAGGCGATGCGCTGGGCGAGTGTGCGCCGCCCAACGGAGCGGATATTCTGCCCGTCGATGCTGACCTGCCCTTTGTGCGCCTGCCGAAGCCCCGCAAGAATGCGCAGCAGCGACGTCTTGCCAGAACCGTTGGGACCAAGCAGACCGAGCACCTTCCCCGGTTCGGCCATGAGCGAAACGCGATCCAGCACCGGCTTGCGTCCCACCGACCAGGAAATGTCTTTGGCAGCGATACTCATGAAGGACGTCCAAACCGGAAGAGGATGACCGAGAAGAAGGGAACGCCGACAAGAGCGGTAACGACGCCGATCGGCAGAACCTGCTGCGGGATCAGTATGCGCGAGGCAATGTCGGCCAGCACCATGAAGATCGCTCCCACAACCGCACAGGTCGGCAGCAATCGGCTGTGAAGCGAGCCCACCACGAAGCGGGCGGCATGTGGCACAACAAGCCCGACGAAGCCGATCGAGCCCACCATGCTGACGATCGTGGCCGTCATCACGGCAGTCAGCGAAAACAGCGTCAGCCGGGCGCGGCCGACATTCACGCCAAGCGCTGCGGCCGCTTCGTCGCCGAAGGCAAAGGCATCGAGCACCCGCGCATACAGAAGGCAGGCGACGAGGGCGAGGCCGACAACCATCGAAACCAGCGTGAACTCCGGCCAGCGCACGCCACCGAAGCTGCCCAGCAGCCAGAACATGACGTCACGCGCCTGCTGCGCATTGCCGGAGGTGGTGACGATATAAGACGTTGCCGCGTTGAAAAGCTGCGATGCCGCGACACCCGCCAGGATCGTACGATCCGCCCCGCCACGCGTGCCGCTCGACAAAAGCGCAACGAAGATGAAGGCAGCGAACGCTCCTGCAAAGGCGCCGGCTGAAAGGGAAACGGCACCTGCGCCGATGCCTAGAATGACGATCGCGACCGCACCCGTCGAGGCACCCGCCGAGATGCCGAGAACATAGGGTTCCGCCAGCGGGTTGCGCAAAAGAGCCTGCATGATTGCACCCGAAAGCGCGAGCCCGGCCCCGCAGAAGGCGGCCACAAGCGCGCGGCTGAGCCTGTAATCCCAGATCACGGCTTCATGGATCCGGTTGAGGCTGACCGAAGTCCAGCCTAACTGGTTCGTTACTGCAAACCAAGTCGTGGACAGCGGAATAGGCAGGTCGCCGATCCCCACACTGAGGCCGATCACAATCGCGATCGCCAGGAAGGACGCAAAAAGGAGCGCTACGAACAGCGCTCCTTGCCGTATCACGCTGATAGGCGCTGTCACTTGCGCAAGCCGAGAGCCTTCAACTGCTCGGCAACCTGTTCGGCACCATAAATGGTGCGAACGGTCGGGTTCATCGCCTGCCCGTCCATCACAACCATGGCCTTGTTCTTGACCGCCTTCATCTGGCTCGTCGCGGAATCGGTGGTCAGGAACTTGATCTTGGCTTCCGGCTTGTCGAGCTCCCAGCGGTTGCGATCGACCTTGGCGACAACCAGCACGTCGGGATCGAGTGCGATGATGCTTTCCCAACCCATTGCGGGGCTTTCCGCATCGGTTTGAACGGCATTGGCGCCGCCGAGAACATCGGCGATGAAAGCCGACGCGCTGTTGCGGCCAGACAGATACGCATCGGCCGACGGCGAAGGGCTCGAGAACCAGAACACGTAGGAAAGCTTCTGCGCGCCCTTTGAAGATTCTGCCCGTAGTGCCGCCTCGCGCGCCTTAAGGTCGGCGATCAGCGCTTCACCACGATCCTGAACGTCGAAGATCCGCGCAAGCTCGTCGATCTCCTGAAACAGGATATCCATGCTCCAGAGCTTGTCGCGTGCGCCATACGCGTCCGTGCCTTCCTTTCGTTCCAGGCAGGTTCCTGGCGAAAGGTAGGACGGAACACCGACATTCTCGAAATCACCGCGCTTGGCAACCTTGCTGTCTGGCCCAAGCAGCGTCGGCAGGGCGGCCGCGACGAAATCCGGATTCTGCGCAAGAACGGACTCGAAGGTCGGGAACTCCACGGTCAGAAGCGGAACCTTGGCATTGGCTTCGGCGAGCTGCGGCAGAACCTTGTTCGGCCAAAAGGCCGTGCCGACCATCTTGTCTTCAAGGCCGAGCAGCAGAAGGATCTCGGCACTGTTTTGCCCCATCGCGACGACCCGCTCAGGCGCCCTTTCGACGGTGACCTTGCTGCCGCAATTGTCGATCGTGAGGGGATATTCGGTTGGTGTCGCCAGCACCGCCTGGGTGGAGCCGCACAAAACAGCGAACAGCCCGAAAACGGAAGCGAGAATATGTGGCGCAGCCATGAGGGGGCCTTCGTGCTGGAGAAATCGCGCTGTCCCTAGAACATGGTCTGCATTTAAACAAGACCTTCCTGCTCCAGTTCTGTGCCCCCAGCCTGCACCCTTGGTATCAAAACTTGGTCAAGCGGGCAGTCAAGCTGGGTTCGTTACCGCGTGACGGCCAACGTCACATCAATCGGACGCGGCGTGCCACAGCGTGTTCTTCAGATCCACGAGCGGCGGGTTGGGCAGAACCGGCGGGGGCTGGCGACCCGTTTCTCCCGGTCCGGCAAGAACGGAAAAGCGGATCTCGCCATCCGTGTAATAGCGGTCCCCTTCGCCGTTGCGACCGTTTACGGTGAGGCCGACGCCGGTGACCTCATAGACCTCGATCACATGTCCGGTTGCGGCGAGGTCCGCGCTGAGCTCATCGCGCATGGCATCAACGTCCGGCGAAATAGCATGGGTCACGGCGCCTGTGTAATGGCTGAGACCCACCCCGATATCGAACGAGGCTGAGCCCAGCCAGACAGGTCGACCTTCCGCCCCCTTCGACAGGACGTTCCAGAAGCGGACATGCTGGCGGCGATCGGCGCTCCGACCGACCGCCTTCTCGAAAGCGAGATCCTGCTTCCGTCCCTGGTAAAACAGTGGACTGATGGGCGCATCGCGATAGGCCTTGTCGAGAACCACGCTGCCGACGATCTCGATGCTGGTCCGCAGCGTCACAGGATCGGCGGGGAACCAACCCGCCGTAGTCATAGCGGTCACGAGGTCTTCCCGAGACCCGACAATCCCTATGTTCAACGGATCGCCCGCAAGCCCATCTGCGGTGCGCGTCACCATCTCGAGGCCGTTCAGTGCTTTCTGGTGTTCGTAATGGCTGAGCGCGAACGGCAGAACGAGATAGGCCAAAGCGGCCCAAAGAATGACTGTTGCGCCGACGATCAGCACCAGACGCCGCACCAGCGGCCGTTTACGTCGGATAGACATCAGCTGGGGATCCGATGACGCATCGTTGTTTCTCAAAGAAGGCAGCGACGTTCCGGTCAAGGACTTCGCCCTAAAGTCCAAGATCCGATAGCTCGCGTTCAACCCGCCCACAAGCTTCTCACCCGGTGGTCCTTCGGGCAAACATCGTTATTCAGTTGGACATGTTGGAGAGCGTGCGCCTGCACCACAGTTCACCGTCGAAATTTGCTGAACCCGACGGCTACGGCTTCAGCGCGAACGAGCGGCACCCTTGAGATCGCTCATGGCGATCAGCGCACCGCGATGGCCGATGACTTTGAGCGCTATCGCGTGGCCGGCTTCAGCCGCCTCCAGCGGCGTCGAGCCGGTCAGACGGGCTGCGAGGTAGCCGCCATTGAAGCTGTCGCCGGCTCCTGTGCTGTCGACCGGAGACACCTTTTCAGCATGTCTCGTATCAAGCCGGTCATCCTGAAGGATCACCATCGAACCGCCGCCATTCTTGACCACGACTTCCGCCGCGCCGGCTTGCTGCCAACGCCGGGCGCAGGCTTCGGGACTGGTGTCGCCAAACCACTCGGCCTCGTCATCAAAGCTCGGAAGCACAAGAGCGGCGCCCGCTGCAGCGCGGGTCAGCCAGTCACGCATGGAATCGGCGCTTTCCCAAAGTTTGGGGCGCAGATTGGGATCGAAGATCGTCGTCTTGCCTGCGGTCCTGGCCGCGCTCAGACGCGAGATCAGCGCATCGCGGCCCTTCTCTGGAAGGATGGCAAGGGTGATACCGGACAGGTAGATCGCATTGGAGGCGGCAAAGGCTTCATCCAGAAGCGCGGGATCTTCGGCCAGCAACCGTGCTGCCGATTGTCCGCGCCAGTAAGCAAAGCTCCGTTCGCCGTTTTCCAACTGGATCGCGTAGAGACCAACAGAGCGCGATGCTTCCGTGGTGATGAAGCGATGGCCGATGCTGTTCGTTGCCAGGAAGTCCAGCAGACGCGGCGAAAACGGATCCTGCCCGAGCCGCGTCATGTATTGGACGTCCCAATCGTCGGGCAGACAGGCACGCGCATACCAGGCCGTGTTCAGCGTATCCCCGGCAAAGCCGAGGCGCCAAATATCCTCGCCCGCATCGGGGGCACTGGACAGCTCCACCATGGCCTCGCCGATGGACAGAAACAGGCTCATACCCCGGCTTCCTCCTTCAGCGTGGCTACGACACCGTGATCGAGCATATGCTGCAGCAGGTCGGCAAGCTGATCCTGCCATGCGGGTTGCGCCGACAGGCTTTCCGGCAAAAAGCCCGGCAAAGCCGACAGAGCGTCGCGAATGGCTATCCCCTGCTCTTGCGGCACGCGCGCCAGGGCGTCGCGAATTTCTTCTTCGCGCGGGTCCCGCAAGGCGTGTTCGCGGTTATCATCCGTGCGACCGAGCGTGAAGCGCATCCACACGGCAGCGGCGAGCGCAAATGGCCGGACCGACTGTCCCCGCTCCAAGGCTTCCAAGGCAGGCTGGAAGATGCGCTGCGGCAGCTTCTGTGTGCCGTCCATGGCGATCTGCCATGTCTCGTGGGCGATGGCAGGATTTCTGAAGCGCTCTTTCAGCGCATCGGCATAGGCCGCGAGATCGATGCCCGGCAAAGCGGGAAGAACAGCGGCAGCAGCCTCCAGGTGGCGCGACACCAAGGTCGAAAGCACCGGATCGGCCATGACGTCGCGCACATATGTTTGGCCGGTCAGAAAGCCGGCGTAAGCCAGCATCGAGTGGGTGCCGTTGAGCATGGTCAACTTCATGCGTTCATAAGGCGCCACATCCTCAACGAAGAGGGCACCCCCCGATTCCCAACGGGGACGACCCTGCGGGAAGTGGTCTTCGATCACCCATTGCAGAAAAGGCTCGGTTTCGATCGCTGCCCGATCCTCGCAACCGGTCAGACGTTCGGCTTCCGCCAGTGTCTCGGGCGTGGCGGCGGGGGTGATCCTGTCCACCATGGAGGAAGGGAACGCTACATTGTCCGCGATCCACTCGGCCAAGGCGGGCTCCGTCAATCGGGCAAAGCCCACCACGCCGTCGCGCAGGAGCGCGCCGTTTCCAGGCAGGTTGTCACAAGACAGAACCGTGAAAGGCGCGATGCCGACATCACGCCGTTTGCGCAGGGCGGCCGTCAAAAGGCCGAGCACGCCAGCGGGCGCTCGCAGCGCTTGGAGATCCGCCATGACCGACGGATGATCCATGTCTGGCGCACGCTTCAGCCGATCGATGCCATACCCCTTTTCGGTCACCGTAAGGGTAACGACGCGCACCTGAGGATCGATCAA
The DNA here is from genome assembly GCF_018457165.1 of Tianweitania aestuarii. Lineage (GTDB taxonomy): Bacteria > Pseudomonadota > Alphaproteobacteria > Rhizobiales > Rhizobiaceae > Tianweitania > Tianweitania aestuarii. The sequence continues at coordinate 20,913 of NZ_JAFMNX010000003.1, forward strand.
GGCGTCGAGTGTGGCCTGTGGATCGGCAGCGATCACGTCACGGATGGCGGCGATGATGCGGGCCGAACTTGCCCCATCCGCACGCTCGATCAGCGTATAAAGTCCGTTCTGCGGATTGAGCGCCTCGGCAACATCCGTCGAGCGCAGGCTGACGCCGGTGATGCGCCAGTCTCCACCCTCGGCGGAAAGGGCGGCGTCCGTCATCGCGGCCTGATGCGCCCGATGAAACGCGCCGATCCCCAGATGCACGATCCCGCGTCCGTGCTTGGAAGGTACGTAGGCGGGCAGCACCGCCCCGCCTTTAACCGCTGCGAGCGATGTGAGCCGTGTCATTGCAGCCCCTCGGTCGGATGATCCAGCGCGGTCATGATTCCGCGCAGTTCGGCCAACCCTTTCAGGCGTCCAATCGACGGATAGCCCGGCTGCGCCTGACGTTTCAGGTCGTCGAGAATGTCTTGTCCATGATCGGGGCGGAAGGGGATGGAAACATCGCTCCGTCCAGCCGTCCGCCGCCGACGCTCTTCGCGCAGAACGGCTGCGATTAGGGCAACCATGTCGGTTCCACCGCCCAGATGCTCGGCCTCGTGGAAACTGCCTTTCACGTCACCGCTTTCGCGCAGCACGTTTCGCAGATGGAGGAAGTGAACCCGGTCACCCAGCCGCTCCATCATGCCGGGAAGATCGTTATCCGGCCGGGCCCCGAGCGAACCGGAACACAGGGTAATGCCGTTCGCAGCAACGTTCACGGCGTCCATGATCTGGCGATAATCATCTTCCGTCGACATCACGCGCGGCAGCCCGAGCAAGGCAAAGGGCGGATCATCCGGATGGCAGCAAAGCCGAACACCGAGCTCCTCGGCGAGCGGCGCCACCTCAGCCAGAAAGTCCACCAGATGCGCCCGCAGCTGATCGGCAGAGGTCCCGGCATATTTCGCGAGATGGGCGCGAACATCGTCCAGGCTGAAGTTTTCCGCGGCTCCGGGAAGGCCGAAGACGACGTTCTTCGCGAGCTGCCCTTTGCGGTCCTCGCTCATTCCCGAAAAGCGACGCTGCGCCTCTTCCACGACCTGAGGCGTGAAGTCCTCGGCTGCGCCGGGGCGCGCCAGGATATGGATGTCGAAAGCAGCGAAATCGATCAGGTCAAAGCGCATGCAGGTGCCACCGGTCGGAAGGCGCCAAGCGAGATCGGTTCGGGTCCAGTCGAGAACCGGCATGTAATTGTAGCAGATGACCTCGATACCGGCGGCATGCAGATGCCGCATCGAGGTTTTCCAGTTCTCGATATGCTGGCGCCAATCGCCCGTCTGGCGCTTGATGTCTTCCGAAACCGGCAGGCTTTCGACTACGTCCCAAGAGAGGCTCGACGCGCCTCCATCCTGCATGGTGGCAATCTCGCTTTGTCGCTGCGCGATTTCCGCAGGCGACCAGACCATCCCTGTCGGCACGTGGTGAAGCGCGGATACGACGCCCTGCACTCCGGCCTGACACATGTCATCGATCGAGCACAGATCCTTCGGCCCGAACCAACGCCAAGTCTGTCGCATGCAACCCTCCCCTCCTGATTACACCATCGTCTAACAGGCCCTATCTGAGTTGACTAGTATGGAAGTTCGGGGCTAAGCCTGCAGCGGGAGGAACTGGTTTGAACAATCTTGCGGCTGTCCGTTTTCTGGAGCAGAGCGCGGCCGTTGGGCCGCAGCTCCACCGCCTGCTGCGCGATCAGATCATCCATGGTGACATCGTCCCCGGTGCCCGCATATCCGAAACGGAGATCGCAACCGCCTACGCCGTGTCGCGACAGCCGGTGCGTGAAACCTTCATCAAGCTCGCTGAAGAAGGCTTGGTGGAGGTTCGTCCGCAGCGCGGCACGTTTATTACCCTGATCTCCGTTCCCGCCGTTTTGACCGCGCGCTTTATCCGCGAAGCCATCGAAGCCGACATCGTGCGCCGGGCAGCAGAAGTTGCCGATGCAGCTGCGCTGAAGGCGCTCGACATGTGTCTGGCTGAGCAGCGCGGGCTCGATCCCGCAGCGCCCGGCGAAGAGTTCATGCGGGTGGACGAGGAATTCCATCGCCTCTTGGCGGAGCTTGCAGGGCATGCCCCGGTGGCCGACCACCTCGAAGACCTGAAGATCCACATCAATCGCGTCCGCCATATCAGCGCGCGACAGTTTTCCCGGCAGCGCCTCATCGGCCAGCACGCCGAAGTGGTGGAAGCGATCCGGAGGCGCGATCCGGATCGCGCCGTAGAAGCCATGCGCATTCATCTGCAGGAAATCGTGATCGATCTGCCGGGCATCGTTGAAGCGCAGCCGGATTTCTTCACGCGAAGCGGAGCGCCTGGATGAACCAGGTTCTGCGCCAACGCTCCGTCATCCACCGCGATGCGAACACCTGGGCCACCTGGTTCTGGGCCGAATTGCTGCCGGACTGGCTGCGCCGCGTGCAGGATGAGCGAGGCGGCGTCTTTGATGCAATCGACCATCTGGGCGAGACGAACGAGCACGCCGAGAAGACGGTTCTGGCGCAGGCCCGCAGCCTGTTCGCCTTTTCTCATCTGGCTGAACTGTCAGGCGATCCGCGTCTGCTTGAAGCCGCAAGGAGACAAGCAGCGTTTCTGGTGCGCTTCCGGAAAGATGAGGGTCTTTACCGACGGGCACTCAGCGCAAGCGGCGAAGCAACCGATGAAGCCGCAGACCTCATCGCGCGCAGCTATGACCAGACTTTCGTGATCCTCGGCCTGGCGACTCTGAACGGACTGTCGCCGTCACCCGCTACGGAAGCCGAGATCGAAGCGTGCTGGCAAGCCCTCCAGACCCGCCTTACCGACCCAGAAACGGGCCTTCTGCTGGAAAGCGATGCGGTTTCCGATCCAGCAGCGGCTGACGCCCCGAACCGGGCGCAGAACCCGCACATGCATCTCTACGAAGCCTGCCTTCAGGCTTTCGAAGTCTCGGGCAAGCCCGTCTGGCTTTCTCGAGCGGCCTCGGTGCGAAGCTTGGCCCTGCAATATTTCGGGGATGCGGAGACGGGCAGCATCGCTGAATGGCGCGCGCCACACTTAGGTCCGGCAACCGATACGAGCGGGCTGCGCCGCGAGCCCGGTCACCAATATGAATGGGCCTGGCTTTTGCAGCGTGAGGCCGAGCTCGGCGGCGGTGATCCTTCTGTCCATACCCAGGCCGAACAGCTGGCGCGCTTTGCAGAAAGCAAAGGCCTTGCCATGGCTGGTCCAATGGCTGGAGCCGCTTTCGAAGCGGTTTCCGCTCGAGGCGACGTGCTGGAGGACACTTTTCTTCTTTGGCCCCAAACCGAAGCGATCAAGTGGTACGCGACACGCTTTCTTGCCGGCGATCAGCGCGCCGGTGAGCACGCCCAGTCGTTGTTGTGCCTGACCTTCGAGCGCTGGTTTGCCGGACATCGCTTCTGGGCAAACCAGCTCGACGCCGATGGGCAGCCGATCTGGCCCGAAACACTGACACGCCTTTTCTACCATCTTGCGCTCGCCCTGACGGAGGGGGCGAGGGCTGGACTATGGCCGGGAATAGCCCGGCATTGATCAACTCTGGGAGGAGACTAGACCATGCTTAACATCAAGACGATCAGCCTTGCGGCTGCCCTGCTGGCATCGACCACGGTCGGCTCGATGGCTCAGATGCAGTTTGCGCTTTCCACGTCGCAGAACTCCACGGATCCCCTCGCGGTTGCCATGGAAGCGGCGGCAACCCGCATCGAAGAACGCAGCAACGGCGAGATTGACGTAACGGTTTATCCGTCTTCGCAGCTCGGATCCGACAACGATGTTCTCGAGCAGATCCGCAATGGTGCTGCCGTCGCAGTTCTGGTTGATGCCGGCCGCCTTGCGCCGTTCAAGAAGGAACTTGGCATCCTGTCGGCGCCATACCTGGTGGACGACTGGACACAATATGCCGCGATCACCGCGTCCGAGCCCTACAAGAAGTGGGTGGAAGAACTTGCCTCGTCCACCGGCCTGCGCCTTTTGAACTACAACTGGTTCCAGGGCACGCGCCAGATGTTCACCAAGAACCCGGTCACCAAGCCCGAGGATCTGAAGGGTGTGCGTGTTCGCACGATCGACGCTCCCGGTTGGCTGGCCACGATCAACGCTATGGGCGCAACCGCCGTGCCAATGGCCTGGTCGGAGGTTTATTCCGCACTTCAGCTCGGCGCGATCGATGGCGCGGAAGCCCAGCTGACCGGTGCTTATGGCATTAAGCTGCACGAGGTCACGGGCAATCTCGCTTTCACCAACCATGTTCAGCTCGTAACCGGCCTCACCACGTCCGAGACCTGGTTCAAAAGCCTCAGCCCGGAACAACAGGCAATCATCTCCGAGGAACTGCAAAAGGCAGGCGATGAGGCTTCGGCCGCAACCGTTGCCAAGGGAGAGCAGATCCTCACCGACATGAAGGCTGCCGGGATCAAGGTCAACGAAGTAAACCCGGACGACTTCCGCGCCCTGACGACGGGCGTCTATGAGCAGCTTGGCCTAGATGAAGCGCGCGCCGAGCTGCAGCCCTTCATCGACGCAGCCAAGCCCTGACGACTACGAAGGACGCGGCGGTTGCGCCGCGTCCTTCCGCACAACGGTTTCACGGGAGGAAGATGTGGGTAAGGCGTTCGATCGTTTGGAAGAGATCATTGCGATCCTTCTTCTGGGCGGCACGGTATCTGCGGTGATCATCAGCGCCGTCGGCCGATCTGTCGGGCATCCGGTGCCCGCGGGCAACGAGCTCGCTCAGTTGCTCTTGATCTGGACCTGCATGCTGGGCGCAGATCTGGTGGTGCGCCGCGGCGAGCACATCCGCATTTCAAGCCTCCCCGACGCCCTGCCCCGCATCGGCCGAATGATGCTGCATCTTGTTTGCGTCGTGTGCATCCTGTCCTTTCTTGCTTATTGCGGTTGGCTCGGCTGGCATCTCGCAATGTCGAACTGGGCGCGCGAAATGGGTGCGTCGGGTCTTTCCTATGGCTGGGTCACGCTCGCCTTCCCCACGGGCTGCGTCTTGATGATCATTTCGATCATTCGCCGGATCGCCACACTCGGCCTGCTGTTTTCCATCGAACCCGAAGCCCGCCAAGGGGAACAGCTCCTGTGATCTCGTTCGCCATTCTCTGCCTTGCACTCGGCTTCATCGTGATCGGCATGCCTGTCGCCTTTGCGATCGGCGTGGCCAGCCTCGTTTATTTCCTGCTGCCCACCACCTTCATGCCGGATGCAACGGCCGTGCAGCGCATCATCGCCTCGAGCCAGTCCTTTCCGCTCCTGGCTGTTCCGCTCTTCATCCTGGTCGGCCATCTCATGAACGGGTCCGGCATCACCGAACGCATGATGACGCTCGCCTCGACATGCGCCGGCTGGCTGCGCGGTGGCCTTGCACAGGTGAGCTTGCTTCTGTCGGCGCTCATGGGCGGGATTTCCGGTTCTGCGGTGGCCGATGCCGCAATGCAGGCGCGCATTCTTGGCGGACCTATGACCCGTGAGGGCTATTCAAAGGGCTTCACCGCAGCGCTTTTGTCGGTGGGCGGGTTGATCACGGCCACGATCCCACCCAGCCTCGGCCTGATCCTATATGGCTTTCTTGGAGAAGTCTCGATCGGGCGGCTGTTCATCGCCGGCATCATGCCCGGCATCTTCTTGACCATCGCGCTGATGCTCGCCACCGCCCTGATCGCAAAGCGCCGTGGCTACCAGCCGGTGGTTGATCGTCCGCCCACCTTCCGCGAAGTGGTGGCAGCGATCCGCAAGAGCTTCTGGGCCATCCTCTTTCCCGTGTGGCTCATCGTGGGCATTCGGTTCGGCATCTTCACGCCATCGGAAGCCGGTGCTTTTGCCGTCGCCTATGCTCTCTTCGTCGGCGTCCTGATCTACCGCGAACTATCGTTTGCCGCGATCGTCGACGCGCTCCTGATGTCTGTACGCGATATCGGGATGATCATGTTCATCATCCTGCTTTCGGGCGCTTTCGGCTATGTGATCACCTTCGAGCGCGTGCCGCAAACGCTTGCGGAACTCACCACCGGACTGTTTTCCTCCCAGATCGCGCTGCTTTTCACCATCTCGATCTTCCTGCTGGTGTTCGGCATGCTGGTGGAAGCAACTGTGATCGTGATGCTGCTGACGCCGATCCTCGTTCCCGTGATCACAGCCGCAGGCGTGGACCCCGTGCATTTCGGCCTCGTGATGATGACGCTGGTAACCTTCGGCGGCATGACGCCACCGGTAGGTGTCTCCATGTTCACCGTGTGCGGGATCCTGAACTGCTCCTACAAGGAATACACGCGCGAGTTGATCCCCCTTGCGGCCGCCGTGCTGGCCGTCGTCGTGATCATGATCATCTTTCCGGAGACCGTGATGTTTCTTCCAGACTTGATGATGGGGCACTGAAATGCCGCTGCATCCAGATCGGCTGCTTCCTGCAGATCCCGCTACACGCGCCATCGCCCGCGAGCTCTATCGCGCGGTGGCGGACCTGCCCATCGTTTCGCCACACGGCCATACCGATCCCAGGTGGTGGGGCGAAAATCCGGCTTTCGCCAACCCAGCCGAGTTGTTCGTGATCCCGGATCACTACGTGCTGCGCATGCTCGTCAGCCAGGGCATAGCCTACGAAGCGCTCGGTATCGGTGAAGGCGCGCAAGCAGATCCGCGCACCATCTGGCGCACCTTTGCCGCCAACTACCATCTGTTCCAGGGCACGCCCTCGCGGCTCTGGATCGATCATTCGCTGGAAGCCGTGTTCGGGCTTGAACAGCGGCTGTCACCAAGCAACGCTGATGCCTACTACGATGCGATCGCTGAAAAGCTTGCCCAGCCGGAGTATCGGCCAAGGGCATTGTATGATCGCTTCCGCATCGAGGTCATCGCCACCACGGACTCTGCGCTTGATGATCTGCGCTATCACCAGATGGCGAAAGACAGCGGCTGGACCGGTCGTGTTCTGCCGACCTATCGACCCGACGCGGTGATCGATCCTGAAACGGACGGGTTTGAAGACAACCTCGACCGGTTGGGCGAGATCACCGGCTGCGACACGGGCACCTGGCAGGGCTATCTGGACGCGCATCGCAGCCGTCGTGCGTTCTTCAAGTCGATGGGCGCGACCGCGACCGATCACGGCCATCCAACGCCGCAAACAGCCAATCTCGGTGCCGAAGACGCGTCCCGGCTCTTCGATCGGGTCCGGCGCGGCAAGGCATCTGCGGAAGATGCGGAACGCTTCCGCGCACAGATGCTGACCGAGATGGCGCGCATGTCGGTCGAGGACGGGCTGGTGATGCAGCTTCATCCAGGCTCCTTCCGCAGCCACAGCCCCCACGTCCTCAAGCACTATGGCCGCGATCGCGGTTTCGACATTCCGGTTCCCGTCAGCTTCACCGTGGCCCTCAAGCCTTTGCTCGACGTGGTCGGCATGGATCCCCGTATGCGGCTGATCCTGTTCACCCTCGACGAAGCCACCTATGCGCGGGAACTCGCGCCCCTGGCTGGCGCCTATCCGGCGCTGCGGCTTGGCCCGCCCTGGTGGTTCCAAGACAGCTTCGAGGGCATCCGCCGCTTCCGTGAACGGGCGACTGAGACAGCCGGCTTCATGAACACGGTTGGCTTCAACGACGACACGCGCGCGCTTTGCTCGATCCCCGCACGCCACGACGTCAGCCGCCGGACCGACGCCGCCTTCCTGGCAGACCTCGTCACCTCGCATCGCCTCGATGAAGCGGAAGCCCATGAGCTGGCACCCCGCCTGGCGGGAGATCTGGCACGAGATGGATACCGTCTCAACGCCCCAGCGTAATACCAATGGCTTGAACTCGCCGCTCTTGCGCTTGAAGGGAGCGCGCCTGCCAACTTGCGCTTTGCTCGCCTAGACCTTATTATTTCGACACCGGTCGCAGCCTACCCGGTCATCAAAACAAGGGTTCCATCTATGAAAACGACAGTGGTCTGCTCCGGCGGACTGGACTCCATTTCGCTTGCCTACATCACGGCAGCCAAGCATGAACTCACCCGTCTCGTCTCGTTCGATTACGGGCAAAGGCACCGCAAGGAAGTTGATTTCGCGATCCGTGCAGCCGAGCAGCTCGGCGTGCCGCATCACCTTTTCGACCTGCGCCCGATCGGCGCGGCGCTGACGGGTTCGGCCCTGACCGACGACATCGACGTGCCGGACGGCCACTACGCCGAAGACACGATGCGCATCACCGTCGTGCCGAACCGCAACGCCATCATGCTGACGATCGCCTTCGGCCTTGCTGCGGCCAACAACGAGGACGCGGTGGCAACCGCGGTGCATGGCGGCGATCACTTCATCTATCCCGATTGTCGGCCAGCCTTCACCGAAGCCTTTGATCGCATGCAGGCGGCGGCCCTCGACGGCTATGCAAAGGTCAAGCTGCATACGCCTTTCGTCAACGCGACCAAGGCCGACATCGTCACGCTAGGCGCGTTGCACAACACGCCGTTCGAACAAACATGGTCCTGCTACAAGGGCGGCGACATTCATTGCGGGCGCTGCGGCACCTGCGTGGAACGCCGCGAAGCCTTCCATCTCGCGGGCGTGTCGGATCCGACCGTTTATGCCGATCCCGATTTCTGGTGCGAGGCGATCGAAAGGAGGAAGCAGGCCTGATGTTTCGCATCACCAAGGAATTTCATTTCTCCGCCTCGCACCAGCTGTCGCATCTGCCGGCCGACCACCAATGCGCCCGGCTGCATGGGCATAACTACATCGTTGTGGTGGAACTCGCCGCGCCCGCTCTCAACGAAGACGGCTTCGTGCGCGATTATCATGAACTGGCGCCGCTCAAGGTCTATATCGACGGCACCTTCGATCACCGCCATCTCAACGATGTTCTGGAAGGCCCTTCCACGGCCGAGAACATGGCGCGGCACTTCTTCGACTGGTGTGCTGCCCGCTGGCCGGAAGTCACCGCAGTCAAGATCTCGGAAACGCCGAAGACCTGGGCCGAATACCGGCCCCTTACCCCATCATGAGCCTGCGCATCGCCGAAATCTTCGGCCCGACCATTCAAGGTGAAGGCGCGCTGATCGGCCAGCCGACCGTGTTCATCCGCGCCGGCGGCTGCGATTACCGCTGCTCCTGGTGCGACAGCCTGCATGCGGTGGACAATCAGTACCGTCACGATTGGCACGCCATGGAACCGGAAGCGATCATCGCTGAAGTCATGCGCCTGACAGGCGGGCAGCCGCTCACCGTGTCGATCTCCGGCGGCAATCCCGCCATTCAGGATTTCGGCTCGGTGATCGCATTGGGTAAGGCAAACGGCTATCGCTTCGCCTGCGAAACGCAGGGCTCGATCGCCCGCCCCTGGTTTGCCGATCTGAGCCTGCTTGTGCTCTCGCCCAAACCACCCTCGAGCGGGCAAAACACCGATTGGTCCGCCTTCGACGCTTGTCTGGAGGCAGCGAAAGGAACGGACACGGTGATGAAGATCGTGATCTTCGATCATCACGACCTGAACTTCGCCCGCAACGCCGCCGCGCGCTACCCCGCCCTCACGCTCTACCTTCAGCCCGGCAACCCCGAAACCGATCCTTCCCTGCCGGTCTCAGCCCAAAGCCTCAGCGACCGCCTGCTGTGGCTCGTGGAAGAAACCGTCGGCAAAGGCTGGCTAGCACCCCGCATCCTGCCCCAGCTGCACGTCCTGATCTGGGGCAACAAACGCGGCGTTTGAGGTGGCCGGCGTCAACCATCCAGATCCACCGAGGCGTTGACCTGGACGAGCACCAGCAAGTCGGAGCGGGTAATGGCCGGGCCACCTTTGCGTGGGATCTTTTCGCCTTGGCACACCGAGATCACGTAGATCGTCAGATCGGCCAGATCCGCTGAAAACGTAGCCGCAAGATTGTCGCCGCCGCTTGAAGTCCACCCTTCGTCCCGTCTCAGCGCTGACAGCCTCAAGGATGACATTGGCCGTCTCTTGCGCATGCGACAGGTCGTCGATGTGGCGGGATGCGATCTCCTTCATTTTCGTTGAAGTGCGATCATGCATCCGGTGCGCCAAGGAGGCGGAGATCGTGCGCGAAGACGCCAGCTTCGACGACATCATCTGTGTCGTGGGCGATGTCCATTGCGGTCGAAAAGGAGCCCCCACCATCACGCGGCCTTAAGATGAACCGGCGCTGTCGCCCTCCTGCGGCGGACACATCAAGGCATTTGCGATGAAACTGGCCAGTCGATCGGCACGATCTTCGAAGGCTGGCTGATCGCCAATCCAACCGGCTGCGCCGATAAGGGCGAAGAGGTCGTCGCCGTCGACATCCTTGCGCGCAACACCGGCCTGCTGCGCGCTGCGCAGGAGTTTCGTTCCCGCCGCGCGCAGGTTCTTGCAATCCTCGTGCAGGGCGGAACCGGGATCGGCGAGTGCCTCTGCCATCAGGTCAACGATCCCTTTGAACACATGGACGAATGTCGTCGCTTCGATAAACCATGTGGTCAATGCAACCGCGGGCAGATCACTGCGGTAAAGGATCTCAGACCGCGCGATCAGGTCCGATAGCGCCTTCTGCAGCAGAGCTTCCAGCAAGGCCTCGCGGGTCGGAAAGTGGCGATAGAGTGTAGCCAGCCCGACATCGGCCCGTCGCGCAATATCGCGCAAGGACGCATCGACGCCTTGTTCGGCTATGACCTCGCGCGCAACGGCGAGGAGGCCCTCATAATTCTTCTTCGCATCTGCGCGCATTCGAAAGCCCAGCACCGACATGTTGACAAGCGGATCACTGCTCCGAATATAAAGCGAAGCAGTGATCCGGATATAGCGAGTCTGTTTCGGATTGGGAAGGTGACACTGCTCAAGCGTGGAGACGACGATGCGTTACAGGCTTTTTGAAAAATACACCGGGCTTCGGGTGTCGGAACTGGTGCGCGGCACCTCCAACTTCGCAGCGCGCTGGGGGCATGGCACAGAGTTGCCGGAGGCGCGACGAATGCTGGAGGCCGTTATCGAGGTGGCTGAAGAACATGAGGTCCCGCCGGGTGAGAGCGCCATCGCCCGGGTAGCGTCAAAGGGGATCTTCCCGAATATCGCGCCACGCAAAGTGGTTCAGCTCATGCAAACACCCAGATCGCCACACGGTACCAGCGGGTGGCCTGACCGCTACTCCCCATGTGGGGCCGCGCAAGCCGCCCTCGCTTTCTAGAACAAGGAAAACCGATATGATGACGCTTTACTATCACCGTGGCGCCTGTTCGACCTCGAACCACTTTGCCCTTGAGGATGCCGGCGTCGACTACGAAGCGATCGAAGTGCATCTTGATCGTGAAGACGATCCCATCGCGCAGAAGGTGCGTAAACTGAACCCGATGGGGATGACGCCGGTGCTTGTGCTCGCCGATGGCGAGGTCCTAACCCAGAATGCCGCGACCTTGTCCTATATCGCCGACTTGGCACCTGAGAAGGCGCTTCTGCCAAAACTCGGCACGCGCGCGCGGGCGCAGGCGGACAGCTGGATGGCATTCGTGGCCTCCGACCTTCATCCCGTGATCATCGAGTACATCTACAAGGGCTTCGGCAAAACCGATGCCGAGCAAGCGCGTCTGATCGACTTCTATGAAGGTAGGGTGGCGCGGCGCCTGAGGGTGCTGGAAGAACGGCTGGCTGACCAAGCCTTCATCCTCGGCGATGATTACTCGGTGATCGACGGCTACGCCTTGGTTGTCCTGAACTGGTCTATCCCGGCTGGGCTGTCACTGGACCCATACCCCAATCTCCGCCGGTATATGGAAAGACTGGAAGCGCGCCCGTCGATCCGCAAGGTCCGCGAGGCAGAAGGAACAATCAGCTGGTAAGGGCCATCCCCGTCCGCCTCAGGCGGAGCATATTGGTGCGTTGTCTGAGACTTTTGGCCTTCAGGACGATGCGTTATCGCCCCAATCACCCCGGAGACCGTGGGTGATTGGATCCACTGGCTGGAGCGCTGCTGGCAAACCGGCATCCACACCATCGCGGTAACGACATCAGGGTCGACGGGGGTTCCCAAAATCTGCCGACACGAGGTTGCGGATCTATTGGAGGAGGCAGAAGAACTTGCCGTGCAGTTCGCGGATCGGCGACGCCGTCATAGCCCTCGCGGCCCCTCACCATCTCTACGGCATGATTTGGACGGCTTGCTTGCCTGCAGCTCTCGGAATTCAGGTATCCGACCGAACGCTCGGTAGTCCGATCGGCCTGGAACCGGGCGATCTCGTCGTTGCCGTCCCGGACAAGTGGCAGACGATGCTACAGATGAAGCAGCCTGTGCCCCGTGACTGCGTGGCAGTTAGTTCGGCGGGCTTGTTGAGCGATCAACTAGCAGCCGAACTCCTGAGTGCCGGGTTCGTTCGGGTCGTGGATGTCTATGGCTCTTCGGAAACGGGCGCTATCGCAATGCGCAACGCACCCGCAATTGGATTTGAACTCCTTTCGCACTAGACCTTGAAGCCCACCGAAGAGGACTGGCAGATTGCGGATCGAAACGGCCGCATCTTCGAAATGCCCGATTGCGTTGAGCGGCTGGGACCTCGTTGTGTAAAACCCATTGGGCGGCGTGATGGTGCAGTGAAGGTCGGGGGATACAGCGTCTGGCCGCAACGGGTGGAGCGAATGCTGAAAGAACTCGACGGCGTCGCAAATGTCGCGATACGTTTGGGCACTAACGGGCGCCTGAAAGCTTTCGTGGTTCCGCAAGAAGGCATAGAACCTGACACCCTTCATACTTCATTGGAGAGGTTTGTAGCCGAACGGCTTACCTCACCAGAGCGCCCAAAGTCGTTCCATTTTGGTGACGCGCTCCCGCGCAATGACATGGGCAAGCTTGCAGACTGGTCCTAAATCTAGCCAACAGAACGTGGTCATCGACACATTCCTGGGGCGATCTTCTTTATCGACAGGATGCTGCTCTTCAGCGAATGTTTGACCTCGGCACCAACGTCGCCCTTTCAGTCCATCGATGAAGCATGCAAGCATGGGAGCGGGCGCTACGAAGCCCGGACTTATCCGCTCTGACAAGCGCGTCATCCTGATCACCGCACGGGCGCGTGGGCCGATCCCTGCTCCGTCACCGAGCGCTCTATGCGCTCACGGTCGAGAACTCCCGAACGGCGCAATTCCTCCTTCAGCTTGCTGATCGGTGGCGCGTAGAGAAAGCCAAAAGACACGCAGTGGCCGCGCCCCTCCACCGCGTGGTGGAGCCGATGGGCTTGCACGAGCCGCTTAGCATAGCCGCGATGGGGAACGTAATTGAAGGGCCAACGCTGGTGAACGAGCCCGTCATGTACGATGAAGTAGAGCAGGCCGTACAGCGTGACGCCCCACGCGATCGCCAGAATTACCGGGGATAATGCCTGTCCTACGAAGAACAAGGCGATTGCAATCAAGCTGAACACCAAGGCGTAGAGGTCGTTCTTCTCGAAAAAACCCTCTGTTTCCTCATGATGGGACTTGTGCCAAGACCAACCGCTGCGCCCATGCATCACGAATTTGTGCATCGACCACGCAAAAACCTCCATCGCAGCCACGGTGACGAGAGCTATCGCGACGTAGATGAAAAATTCAAGTGTCATGGTGATCCTGCGGAATCCACTTCTGGCAGGCGAGCATTGCCCGCGTCGATCCATTTCCAGGATATGGGCATCAGAACGTGGCTGGCAAGCCTTGTCCGATGTGCGTCACCTCGCATTACCGACCTCGGTCGCCGCTCTTGTATATAAAGCCGAATGCCTTCAACCCTGAAAGATGCCAACAGCACTCGCGACTTAGCATTCAAGCGCTTGGCAAAGACAATGCCATCATTTGCAGAGGCAAAGGTGGTAGGTGCTCGACTCGTTGAGACTTGGGATCCACAAACGGGATGGCTCAAGCAGCGGCAGGAACATGCCACCAACCAATATCAAGAGCCTACAGCAATGGAACTGACGATGATCAGGAGCAAGGCGACTGCCTCAACTGGCACCTGTTGGCTTCGAACCGCTCTTGCGCCGCGAGCATCTCCAGTTGATCGTGGATTACTTCGGGCGAGGGAATTAAGTTCTTTTACGTAGCGCCCAAACGAGCGCCGTCGATTGTCATAAGCCTTGGAAAGAACGTCGACCTGCCCAATATACAAAGGCCTGCCGAAAACGAGTTAAGCCACAGACTGCAGCTGACCGTACAGACCAGGATGGAGAGATGTGGATGAGCGACGCCGCCGCCTCGGAATGCTCGAAATCCCTCGCTCAGCGCGAAGGCGCGCCTGTGCTCAAGCCCCGCACTCGACCATTTCAGGCGGCAATCGGTTTGACGCTGGCAGCCTGTGTGTTCGTTGCTTGGTCGACGATCCACATCGGTGCGGTGTTCTTTCTCGATCTTGGCTGGCGGACGCTTCCGTTCGTTCCCCTCTTGATCGCTCTGCAGTGCTGGCTGACAGTGGGGCTCTTCATCGTTGCGCACGACGCGATGCACGGTTCGCTCGCGCCAGGCTGGACGAGGCTGAATACTTTTGTCGGTGCGTTCATCCTGACGATCTATGCCGGTTTCGGCTGGCGCCATATCCGCGGCGCCCATATGAGCCACCATGACGCTCCAGGCACCGCCGATGATCCGGACTTCTGCATCGACGAGCCTGATCGTTTCTGGCCGTGGTTTTGGACCTTCTTCAAACGCTACTTTGGGCGTCGATCCATCCTCTTCGTGTGCAGCGTGGTGGCGACCTACATCCTTGTGTTTCGCGCCTCAGTCTTCAACGTCGTACTGTTTTACGGGCTGCCGTCGCTCCTGTCCTCGCTGCAACTCTTTTATTTTGGCACGTTCCGCCCCCACCGCCACGAGGAGGAGAATGGTTTCTCTGACCGGCACAATGCCCGCTCGAATGAGTTTGGCTATCTGGCTTCGCTCCTCTCCTGCTTCCACTTCGGCTATCATCACGAGCACCACACTCAGCCTTGGGTGCCATGGTGGGGCTTGCCGGTTTATCGGCGGGAAGGGCAACAATCGCGAACCTCGCCCGGCCCGAGGCCCGGAGCAATATAACGCTAGGTGCCGTCATTCGGGATCTTAGGCGAAAATCCATCAACATCGGATTTTGATCGATCGGCTCTGTTGACCCGGTTATCTTATGCCGCAGCTCGCTCGTCCTCCTTGGCTTCATCGAACAAAGCGACCTCAATCTAGCCGCTACGCAATATCCACTTAGGAAACATCTATCATGGGACGAGCTACCTAGAGGGCGAAGACAACCTTTGTTCCGGCTCACCTGAGTGTCTACCATCAGCGAAGGGTAGTATTCTTGTGAACGACCGACTTCGCGGCACGTGCAATCGCAATTCAACTGCCACCTGAATGGCCGGATCTTCAGCCCGCCGCTTGGAAGCGGACCTTCAGCTTTCCACCCATAGGCGCCATAGATGCTCTGACCGTCTCCCGAGTGGGAAATGATTTACCAAAGCGTACTCTGGCCGGGAGCGGACGGTCTGCTTCTGGGTTCGCACCGACAAGAAGCTGCCGTTCCGCTAGCGGCCCCCAACCCTGCCGTCGAGGACGAGATCCGAGCACCTGAAAGCTGACGTCTCTTTCGCCCTCCTTATCCAAGTTGACGGGATCAACGGACAGTTTGTTCGAGCGCGTGAAGAGGCGCGTGACCGCCCCTCTCTCTCCACGAGCGGCCTAGGCTTTGCACTTAGAACGCCAACACCCATGCGCTTCTCCAAGCTATGTTCAACCGCCGGACTTATAGAGCTATATGGGTTTAAGTCCTCCGCCGAGGTAAGCCAGCGAAACGGCTGAGCGAGGGCGAAAAGACTGCAATCGCATTCTTGTATTTCCTCGTTCAGCTTAAGGATCAGCATTTCGATCTGGCCGAAAGCGTGGTCGTGATTGACGACCCAATCTCCAGCCTCGATTCATCCGCGATCTATCAGGCGTTTCGTTCCTAAAAAAAAGAAGCCAAGGACGCGAAGCAACTCTTCATCCTCACGCATAACTTCGAGTTCTTGAAACTGCTGATCAACTGGTTCGACAATTCGGGACTAAAGAAGGCCGAAAAGTCCCACACGATGGTGGTGTGCACGGAGTGCGCGAGCGGTCGTTCCGCACGTCTGGCGCCACTCGACCAGTTCCTGATCGAGCACGCTACGGAGTATCATTACTTATTCAAGGTGCTCTACACGTTCCAATCAGACGGAACGATCCTGAGCTGCTATCATATCCCGAACATCGCCCCTTCTTGGACTTCCACGTTCCCTCGAAGGGCTCGCTATACTCCAAGCTTGATAAAGTGGACTTCGATGATCACAAGAAGACGGCGATTAACAAGTTCGCCAACGACCTGTCACACCACACTGGGAAAGGGTTCGACCCTGCACTGGTGGCGGAATCCCAGAAAAATGCCAAGTATCTTTTAGAAATGATTAAAGCGGTTGCTCCGCTGCACTATGGTGGCCTCGAAGCACTTTCCAAATCCTGAGCACTAGGCGCGCGCCGACGTGCCACCTCGTTTTGGAGAGCACTCCATTCTTAACGCCACGACTTCACTGTCGAAATTTCTGAGCCTCCAACGTCCGAAAGCGTCTGCTTTACGTATGTCCGGGCTAATAGCTGCCTGGCTCCTAGCCACCAAAGGTTGCCGGGAGATAACCGAACTCGGCTGCCCGACGGGAAATCATTTCCTAAGGCAGTCTCTGGCCGTAAGCAGACGGTCCGCTTACAGGGGCCTTTACCGAGTAGCTGCAATTCGTCTGAGCTGCGCCAGCCAGGGAAACCTGTAGCCTTGAACATGTGTCTTTGTAGATACTACTGAGGCTGAACAGAGGCTTCTCGAGAAGGCTGCGCTGTAGTTGAGTGCGAATAAGGTTCACGTCGTTCGCTGGATTTCAGATCCGTTCCGAATGCTGCCTGCCGAACCTCTGATCGTCACTTGTGTAATTGGCAGCACGAGCCAGGCGTGGATTGGTCGGCGAGCCTTACGGTCCGCTACCATGAATAGCCCCTAGATTTGTGGACGCCTTCTTCCCTAATTTTGAGGCATGGAGGCCCTGATGCGGTCTGGCAATTTCACTGATGAATTCAGGCGCGATGCGATCGCGCAGATCACCGAGCGGGGCTATCCCGTTGCGGAGGTTTCTAAGCGTCTCGAGGTCAGTCAGCACTCGCTTTATGCATGCCGCAGGAAGTTCTCGAAGCCTTCGTCTCGACGGATGACGATTAAGCGGCAGAGATCCGACGCCTCAAGAAGGACTGGCGCGCGTTACCGAGGAGCGCGACCTCCTAAAAAAGCCACCGCGTATTTCGCCAAGGAATGCAGGGTGAAATACGCGTTCGTTGCCCAGCATCGCCAGCAGGTCAAGGTGCGGGCGATGTGTCGCTGCCTGGGCATCCGACCCAGCGGCTTTTATGCTTGGCTGAAGAACCCGTTGAGCAAGCGGGCTCGAGAAAACGAACGTCAGACGGAGCTTCTCGACAAGGCCTGGAAGGAGAGCAGCAGGGTCTACCACTATCGCAAGCTGCACGACGACCTTCTTGATCAGGGAGAGAGCAGTTGCGCCAACTGCATCGCCCGTCTCGCCAAGCTGGCCTTGATCAAGGCGCAGATCGGCTGGTCGCTGAAGAGCCGGCAGACTACCTATGTCGTGCTGCAGACTTTGCTCATGGCGGTGTAGCTTCGAAAGCCGAAGAGCAAGGTCTTGGTCCATTCCGATCAAGGCTCGCAATTCATCAGCATGGATTGGGCGGCGTTCCTGAAGCACCACAATTTTGAGCACTTGATGAGCCGTCGCGGAAACTGTCATGACAACGTCGTGGAGTAAAGCTTTTTCAGTCTCCTCAAGCGCAAGAGGTTACGGCGCAGGACCTACCGAACACGCGAGGAGGCAAGGCACGACGTGTTCGACTATATCGAGATGTTCTACAACCCGAAGCGCAAGCAAGTTGGAAACGGGATGCTGCACCCGTCGAGTTCGAACGGCAGCAGACACAGTTTATGAACATTGGGCTATTCAGTTGTATTCATAGGCTCCGGTGTCAACTAGATGAGGTGGCGCCGGTCATGCGCTCACCATCGGAGGAGAAACCCAATGCAAATCACGCTAAATCGCCGTAAGGCGCTAATCGGTGTGGGTGCCGCCAGCGCAGCCGCCGCCTTCGGTATGCCTGCACGTGCGGCTACCCGCCAACTTACCGTCCTTCATCTCGCCAGCCATGCGCCGAGCTTCATCGCGTTCGAGCGAGGATATTACAAAGAAGCCGGCCTCGATCTCGAACTGAAGTTCTTCGAAGCCGCCCAACCGATGGCGGTCGCAATCGCTTCCGGCGATGCCGACTTCGGCGTTACCGCAATGAGTGGCGGTTTGGTTAGTCTTGCGCAGAAGGATGCTGTTAAGGTGATCGGCGGCGCGTTGACAGAGGAAAAGGGCACCGTTGGTGCAATAATCCTAGCCTCGAACAAAGCTTACGAATCTGGCCTGATGGATTCATCCAAGCTTGCGGGCAAGACCTTCGGTGTAACGACCGCTGGTTCATCTTTCCATTTTATGGCTCACAAAATTGCCAAAGCTAACAACATTCCGATGTCGGAAATCCAGTTGCGGCCTCTTCAGAAGCTCGGTGCGATCGTCGGCGCCATCTCTACCGGCCAGATTGATGCCTGGGCTATACAGCCCAACGTTGCCAAGAAGCTGATCCGCGATGGTGCGGCCAAGCAGATCGGTCTCGTGTCCGACTTCGCGCCAAACTACCAAGTCACGACCGCCTTTACCTCGACGAAGAATGCCAGTGACGAGCGTGCGCTGACGGAGTCTTTCGTCACGGCCTATTCGAGGGCGATCACAGACTACAACGCTGCCTTTGTTGACAAGACTGCCGACGATGCGGAGCGTGACGCTCTGGCCAAGATCATGCACAAGTATGTAGAAAGCGACAGTCCGTTCGAAGTAGCCAAGCAGAACCTGATTGATGGCGCCATGCGCATCAATAATGATTTGGCGCTTTCGGTGGAAAGCTGCACCGAGCAGCTGGAATGGATGAAGTCCGAAGGCATGGTCAAGGACGCGATCACGAGCGAGCAGCTTTTCGATACATCCTACGTCAGGACGATCTGATCGCCCAAAAATCATGTTGAGGAGGCTGACTGGCCTCTGCCTGGGGGCCATATGGACCTTAAAGTTGAGCACGTCAGCCATTCCTATGGCAAAGTCGAGGTCCTGAAGGACATCTCTCTCGATATCTCGCAAGGGCAGATCATTTGTTTGATCGGGCCCTCCGGTTGCGGGAAATCAACCCTTTTGCGATTTCTCGGCGGTCTCGAGAGGCCGACCTCCGGACGACTGCTGCAGATCGGCGATGCACCGCGGGATTGTCTCAATCCCCTTACTTATGTCTTCCAGCATTTCGCGCTGCTGCCTTGGCGCACGGTCGAAGGCAACATAAGGCTGGTGCTGGAGGATCATGGCCTTGGGGGTGCTCAAATGGACGATATCGTTACGGACGTTCTGGAGCGTACCCGCCTTTCTGATTTTCGCACGGCGCTGCCCAAACAGCTTTCCGGCGGCATGCGCCAACGTGTTGCTATCAGCCGAGCGCTTGCGGTGCGTCCTGCCGTGATGCTGATGGACGAGCCGCTGTCCGCTCTTGACAGTCAGACCCGAGAACTCCTGATGGATGATCTCGTGTCGCTTTGGACCCGGCAGCCGTTCACATCGGTCTACGTTACCCACAATCTCCAAGAGGCCGTGCGTCTCGGGCACCGGGTGGTCGTCCTTTCACGGCGGCCCGGTCGCGTCCGCGAGATTGTTGAGATCGACATGCCGCTCAGCAAGCGGAGACTCGGCGACCCGCTGCTCGAGGATAAGCAGAAGCAATTGTGGTCCCTGATGCGTGAAGAGGCCCTGGCCGCCGACAAGGAGTTGGTCGATGTGTGACATCACCTCCATCTCCGCGATGAATGCAGCCCAAAGCGACGATGGCAAGGATAGCGCCGACAGCAATACCAGGGTTCGTACCGTTAAGTTTCGCGGCGGCGGCTTTGCGCCGACCCCGGTACCCGGCATCGCGATCGCACTATTCGTGACACTGTTGGTGCTGGCTGAAGCAGGCACTCGGACAGGCTTGATTTCCAACCTGACACTGCCCCGGCCTTCTGCCGTTCTGGAAACCTTCGTACAGCTTCTAAACACGGGGCTTCTTTGGAAGCACCTGCTCCCATCTCTACAGCGATTGTTCGTGGGCGCGGCAATAGGCATCGCCGCTGGCATCTCGCTTGGCGTGATGATTGGGCTCTTCAGCTATGTACGTGCTGGCCTGGTGCCACTGGTCGCAGCCCTGTTTCCGATTCCGAAAATTGCGCTCCTGCCGTTGTTCGTCATCTGGTTCGGTATCGATGAGATGTCTAAGTACATGCTGATCGCCTTCGGTACGTTCACGCCGACAGTAGTCGCGACCTACGGCGCAGTTGACAATGTCGATCGCTCCCTGATCCGAATGGGTCAGAGCTTCGGTCTTTCCTGGTGGTCGATTATTCGCAAGATTGTCCTGCCGGGGGCATTTCCCGCCATTCTGTCGGGACTTCGGGTGTCGATCTCGATCGCCATCATTCTTCTGGTGGCAGCCGAAATGCTCGGTGCGCAATTCGGGATCGGATCTTACATCCTCGAGGCCGGCTCGCTCTACGATCTCGAAAAGCTATTCGCCGGCGTCACGATCCTTTCGGTAATGGGCCTGATCGTATCCTTCGTGATTAGTCTTCTCGAAAAGCGTTTTTTGAGCTGGCGTGGATAAGCTCACAACGTAAGGGCGCACATGAAAATATAACGCGCTCAGACATAACCAAAAGTTTTATAGGCCTTGTTAAGGAACGATCTAATTTGCTTTAGTCTGACGCCTCGCGGCTTTACCTGCCTATTAGATCCTAAGATGAAAAGGTTGCCGTTGATAACCGAACTCGGCTGCCGGACGGGGAATGATTTCTTAAGGCACTCTCTGGCCGTAACCGGACTGTCCGCTTCCGGGGAGTACTAGGCAAAGCTGCCGTTCTGATCTGCGCGACCAGGCAAAGTTTGCCTAGTCAGTTTTCGACCCCATCACAGTCATTCCAGACCATGACGCGGTCATCTTCAAAGCAGACGCTCTTGACGGGCATGAACAAAGCCCAGTCAGTCGCCTTGCGCTATCCTACCATGTCGATCACCAGCTTCCCGAAGGGGCCGCGATCCATATGTTCGAGGGCAGCGGGTAGGTCGGAAAGCGGATAGCATGCGTCCACCACGGGCTGGATGCCTGCACGATCCACAGCTCGCACCAGGCGCTCCAGCGCCCGGCGACTGCCCGTGCCGATGCCATGGATCGTGATGTTCTTCAGCATCAGGGGCATAGCAGGAGAACTGAACTCGAAGCCGTCTAGAGCGCCGATCTGGCAAACGTGGCCACTGACTGCGGCAAGCTCGACCGATCGGCCGAGATGCGATCCGCCGATCACCTCCAAAACGATGTCCGCGCCGCGATCGTTCGTTATCCGGTAAACCGCTTCCATCCAGTCATCAGCATCGGCGTTTACGAAGTGATCGGCGCCGAGTGCGCGCACCCGCTCTTCTCTTCCAGGGTGGCCACAGATGATGACCTCGGCACCGCTTGCTTTCGCGATTTGCAGACCGAACAAAGCAACGCCTCCGGTGCTGGGGATCAGGACGGTGTCGCCGGCGCGCACTCTGCCGCTTTCCGCAAGCGCCGACCACGCTGTCAGCCCTGCCACGGGCAATGTCGCCGCCTGCCAGAGTTCGAGGCTTACAGGCGCTTTGACAAACCAGGCCTCCGGCATCGCGACATATTCCGCGAGCACACCCGGATAAAACCCACCAAGCGTCTGGTAAGCGGGAGTTCGGGCGGTGCCCGGACGAAGCCCGTCGATCCAGTCCGGCGTAGGCGTCGAGATGACTTGGTCGCCAACGGCGAAGCGGCTGGCACCCTGGCCGACAGCCACGACCTCGCCGGCCAGGTCCGATCCCGGCGTGAATGGGAAGCGCAGGGGTAGGCCGCGACCGCTCTCCACCACCATCTTGTCGCGGTAGTTCAGCGCCACAGCCCCCGCGCGGACAAGGATCTCGCCTGCGCTGGCTTTTGGTATCGGGCGCTCACGCAGTTGCAGTTGGTCGAGCCCAATTGCATCGATTTCCCAGCGTCGCATGGTTGTCATTGCTCATATCCTCGTTTGCCAACACCGGAGGCCAGATCCACTCACGACCGGTGCGCTTCGACGTCGAAGGGAATGTGCGCCCTGGCATTATGCAAGAGAATGGTCTCTATCTGGCATCATTCGTTGCACCGGGAGTGTACAATGACACCAAACGAGTTTGGCGAGCTGCGTGCGTTCACACTGGTGGTGGAAGAACGAAACTTCCGCCGCGCCGCCAAGCGACTCGGACAATCGCCCTCGGCTCTCAGCCGCACCATTCGGTCGCTCGAGGAGCGACTTGGCGTCCGGCTACTCAACCGAACCACCCGCAGCGTTGCACCGACGGAGGCGGGCCTGGGCCTTTACGGCCGGATCGTTCCCTCCCTTGCAGAGATGGATGCTGCCCTTCGAGAGACTGGCGCCTTCCAAACACGCCCTCGAGGGCTCGTACGGATCAACCTGCCTAGCATCGCAGCCAAGCTTGTGGTGATGCCGCGCCTTGGTGCCTTTGCCGCGGCATTTCCCGACGTCAAACTCGAGCTCGTGATTGATAACGAAATCACCGATATCGTTGCGGAAGGTTTCGACGCTGGAGTCCGCATTGGGGGCCAGGTGAACCGTGACATGATCGCGGTGCGCCTCACTCCAGATCTTCAGAACGCGGTCGTGGGCTCGCCGGACTATTTCACTGCGCACCAAGCCCCAGCGACACCGCAGGACCTCTTCAACCACCGATGTCTCAGCTACCGATGGTCGGGAAGTGGCGCCCTTCTCCCGTGGCGCTTCCGAAACGCGAGCAAGCCCACCGCGACCATTTTGACCGAGAACGTGTTCACGACCAACGATACCGATCTGTTGCTCGCGGGCGCTCTCCAAGGCATGGGCCTGGCTTTCCTGCCCGCCGACTTCGTCGCACCCCATCTCCAGCGTGGCGAACTCATCCGCGTGCTAGCGGACTATGACGAACTGCTGCCGGGCTTCCACCTTTACTACTCCAGCCGAACACAGATGCCCGCAGCATTGCGAGCCTTCATCGACTTCCTGAGACCCAAGACCGCTCCAAGCTCGAACGCACTCATAGCGACGAGCGCCACGGTCTGATCCGGGAAATCGGTTCGAGCGCAAAGGACACACCATGTGGGTCAGCTACTTCGTCTGCCAAGCCGAAAGCCGGCCGTCGCCTTTCCATTAAAGGTAGCCGTCGATGCTCCGACCAGACGCCCGTGGGAAGTGATTTGCTAAGGCTCAATTTGGTCGGAGGGAGACGGTCAGCTTTCAGTAACCGAAACGCGAAAGCAGCCATTCCGCTACCGACCTCCATCCGAGACTATGGCAGCTTGGTACCGCTTCCTTCAAAGCTGCCAACTTAAGATGATGGTCTACGCCATGCTCGCTCCGACTGCTTAGACGCCGAAGGTCACGAGGCCGCGTTCATCGATACGCCACGCGGGATTCCAAGCGATCTCCCAGGCATGTCCGTCAGGATCGGCGACATAGCCACGAAAACCGCCATGGGGCGGTGCGTCTGCCTCGCGAAGCAGCGTGCCTCCCGCTTCAACAAGGCGCCGGATGACAATTTCGACATCGGCTTGATTAGCGACGTTGTGGCCCAGGGCGAAAGCGGATGGAACGCGTCCGCTTGGACGACGCATATCGCCGTCGAGCCCGGAGTTGACCCATGTTCCAAGCATGAGCCCGTTCATTTGATAAAGAGCACGTCCTCGTTCTCAAAGACTGGGGTCCAACCGAAGCCGCCAACGTAAAAGCGACGAGACTGGACGATCGACGCGATGCTAAGCGTAATGACTGAAATCTGTTGCTGCATGTTCCAAAGCCCCCGGGTTCGTCCGTGCTCCATTGCACGGGACGTTCAAGGTCTTGGGCCGTCATCGAGACGACGGAAGGACCCGCTTTCGCGGGGGGCCGTTCCAACCGCACCGACCTAACCTGTTTTAGACAACGCAACGTTGTACGATTTCATGCCTCAGATCAAGAGACCAAAAGGCGGCTTTTCCGGCACCGCGACCAGAAGCGAACGGTTCAAAATTCACCCTTATCGAAATGCCGAGGCGACTGGCTTCACCAAGCAGCAAGTAGTTCCAAAGACGATTTGTGGCCTAAAGCGGACCGTCTGGTCTGGGGCCACAGTGGCAAATAGCTGCCGTTCGGCTATACGACCCTTTCAGCCGTTCTGAACGGAAACAGATGTGCTCAAGAGCGGTCATCGGTCGCCAGCCTATGGTCCTCAGTTATCGCTTCAAGGCTACAGGCGACGACCTCTTCCTCGAAGAGGCTTCCGTTTTACTAACACACGCCTAACACCGCAGTCGGGCTTTACAGTTCGGCCTGATGCTCCAGTTCGATCATCACTGCATGCCGGAGACGCTCATGACGCAAGTACCCCAGACAAAGCTCCGCTCAGGTGCATCTGTCACTGTCCTCGGACAAGGCACGTGGCACATGGGCGAAAGCGGCAGCAACCATTCCGCCGAAATCTCGAGTCTCCGATGCGGTCTCGATCTTGGCATGACGCTCATCGACACTGCCGAGATGTATGCGTCTGGAGGATCAGAGCGCGTGGTCGGTCAAGCGGTCAGCGGACGGCGTGACAAAAGCTTCATCGTCAGCAAGGTGCTCCCGTCTAACGCGTCGAGGATCGGGGAGCTTGTGAACGCAGCCTGCGTAACTTGAGCACGGACCGAATTGACCTCTACCTGCTCCACTGGCGCGGCGGCACGCCGCTGGCAGAGACCGTCAAAGCTTTCGAGCAGCTGAAAGCAGAAGGGAAAATCGGAGCTTGGGGCGTTTCCAACTTCGACGTGGACGATATGGAGGAGTTGATGAAAGTACCCGGCGGCAACGAAGTGGCGGTGAACCAGGTCCTCTACAACCTCAACAGCCGTGGCATGGAGCACGATCTGCTCCGCTGGTGTAGAACTCGCGGCGTCTCGGTAATGGCCTATTCGCCGCTGGATGAGGGACGCCTGCTCGCCAATCCACGGCTGTCGAAGTTCGCGGAAGATCGAGGGCTCACCGCCGCACAGGTCTCCCTGTCGTTTTTGCTGGCTCATGAAGGCGTGATTGCAATACCCAAGACTTCGTCACCTGCTCGCGCTGTAGAAAACCTACATGCCGCCTTTATCGAATTCACCGCAGACGATCTCCTCGAGCTTGATGCGATGTTTCCGCCCCCGAGGAGCAAGGTGCCACTGGCAATGATCTGAGCATCGAAGATGGCAAACGGAGGTACCGGAGTGGAGGATGGCGTGGCGCTGATCCTCGCCCTGCAATTCGATCGGACGTCCTTTGATCGTCTCGATGGCGCTCGCCGTCGCTACTTTCCTGCCGAACGGAACTTCATCCCGGCGCATTTGACCCTGTTCCACCACCTGCCGGCAGAGCGGCACGATGCGATCGTCGACGACGTTGCGACACGATGCCGGAGCCAGGGCCCGTTTCCAATAAGGTTTTCAGGTCTCCGCTTCATGGGCCGGGGCACTGCTTATGTCGTAGAAAGCGATCAATTGATGAAGTTGCGAGCCGACCTGTCGGCGCTCTGGTCCGCAGACCTGAACCGTCAGGACAGCCAAGGTTTCCGGCCGCACGTGACGATCCAGAACAAGGTGGTGCCGGAGGCAGCAAGAGCGCTTTACGACGAGCTGACAAGGAATTTCGAATCCTTCGATGCCACCGCGTCCGGACTGCTCTTGTGGCGCTACCGAGGCGGGCCTTGGGACGCAGCAGGTGAGTTCGGCTTTACGGCTTGAGCGGTGTGGTATGATAGGTGTTGGTGCGAGACACTTGTAGTAGCTGATTGTGCCTAGCTCTAGACTACGCCGCTAAAAGCCTTGGTACGCGGGCCTTCCATCAGCGCCACTCCACCTCGTGCAACGCTTATAAACCTCCGCCGGTAAGACCGCTCCGCTCCGGTCCACCCATGCGGATAAGCTGCTAAAATAACGGATGGTCGTCCCTCTTAGTCAGTTCCGCTGCCGCATATCCGACGCGCTTACCTTGGCCTTGAAGGGCCGTGTTGTTCCGGACCTTCAAGGCCGCGTTGGCAGCGCGTATTAGCTGGCTACATTCGCCAACGCTACGCTCTCACGGCTGAGAAAGCTGAATCCAGCTTGGCTGAACACCTCGACCAAGCCGAACGGAAATTGAAGCACTTCTTTAGCAGCGCAACGGGCATTTTCTAAACTCGATCAATTCGAGAAAGGCAGCAGGCTGCAATGTCGGCTATTGCCACTCGCATTCTTGAAAGAAGCCGTTCCGATTTCTACCACCCGCCGTCTTTCACCGGCCGAAATAATTATGTGAGGTTAATCGTAATTTCAAACCCGGGTTCACTCAGGCAGGCAGCATTTTACCCGGGTTCATGATGTTCTTAGGGTCGAAAACAGCTTTAATGCCCTGCATTAGTGCGATCTCCGCGACGTCAGTGGTACGGGCGAGGCGTGTGCGATAGCTGAGGCCGATGCCGTGCTCGGCGGTAATGCTACCTTCAAGCTCAACAACCACATCGTCGATGATCGTGTCGAGTTCGGCGGAAACGACCTGATAGGCCGCACGATCGGCAAAGCGGTCCGGTGAGAACATGACTACAAGATGCATGTTGCCGTCGCCGAGATGGCCGACATAAAGCGGCGTCGCTTCTGGGAACCTTGCGATGATGCGCTCGCGCGTGCGTGAAACATACTCGCCTTGTCGTTCGAGAGGCACCGAGCTGTCATGCGACATATTTGGACCTGCATGGCGGATCGCTTCCGAAACACCATGGCGCAGGTACCAGAAGTCTTCGGCCTGGGCAGCGTTCTGGGCAATGAGCACATCGCCGGCAATGCCGTCTTCCAGCGTGGCTGCGAGCGTCTCTTCCAGCGGGCTTTTTAAGTCGGCTCCGTCCTTGCTGTCTGTAACCTCCAGCAGGAGCGACCAGGTCGGCGTCTCCGCAAAGGCCGGACGCGCTGCTTTCAACTGCCGAAGCACCAGATCCATGTATGCGCGCTCAGTGATTTCCGCCGAGGTCACGCGCTCGCCGAACGCTGCATGCATGCGGCGCAAAACCTCCAGAGCGGCCGGAATGCTGTCCAACGCGACCATTGCAGTCGCGGTCGCCTTGGGTGCGGGCATGACCCGCATGACTGCGGCCGTGATGATGCCGAGCGTGCCTTCGGAGCCGATGAAGAGCTGCTTCAGGTCATAGCCGGCATTATCTTTGCGAAGGCGCTTCAAGCCGTTGATCACTTTGCCTGAAGGAAGAACGACTTCCAAACCGAGCACCAGCTGACGCGTCACCCCGTAGCGGATAGCTGCCGTTCCCCCGGCGTTGGTGGCGATATTACCACCGATTTGGCAGCTACCTTCTGCGCTGAGGCTCAGCGGGAAGAAAAGATCGGCTTCCGCTGCGGCTTCCTGGATCTTTTGCAGAACACATCCAGCCTCGACAGTAATCGTGCCATCGAGTGCCGAAATTTCGCGGATGCGGTCAAGCCGGCGCAAGGAAAGCCCGATCCCTGGACGCTCAAGTCCATCCGCAGCATTCTTGCCGCGCACTGCCCCGCCACCCACCAAGCCCGTGTTGCCACCTACAGGTGTAATCGCAACATCGTGCTCGGCGCACAAGACAACCACCGCGCTGACTTCCGCGGTGTCAGCTGGCTCGACGATGCACAATGCCTGACCTTCGTAAGACCTGCGAACGTCGATCAGGAAGCTAGCGATGCGGTCCGGCGCAATCAATACATGCCGCTCACCGACGATTGTGGTCAGAGCGGTCAGGAAATCGGCAAATTCGGTCATCTGGCAGGTCTCAGAAGGGAAACGCCGCCCGGGCAGAACAGGCGCGGGCGGCAGGAGATCAAGAGCTCAGGAAATCATCCATTCGGCATAGCGACGCTGAACTTCGGTGAGGTTGTCGCCCCACCAAACCGGATCAATGATGACGTTTTTTCCGTTGTCGAGATCTGGGAGGAAGGAGCCTTCGGGGCTTTGGCGCAGAGCATTGAGCGTCTCGAGATGGTTCGGCATGTAGAAGCCGGCAAGCGCCCAAGCTTTCTGCTGCTCGGGGCGCAAGCAGAACTCGATGAACTTCATCGCCGCTTCCTTGTTCTTCGATCCCTTCGGAATAGCGAAGAAGTCAAGTGCGTTGTTGGTTTGCTCGAAAGAGAACTCGAGAGGCGTGCCGCTATCTTGGAGCGCCTTCACACGGTTGTAGTAGCTATAGGAGAAGTCGGCTTCATTCTGGGCGACCGAGCTCGACTGCTCAGGCGTAGAGGACGCGAACTTCGATATGTGAGGCTTGAGCTGGTCGAGTTTGGCAAAGGCGCGATCCACATCCAGCGGATAAAGATCCTTAGGGGCGACACCATCGGCAACCAGTGCCATTTCCAGAGTTTCCTGCGCAAGCGAACGCATGCAGCGCCGACCTGGGAACTTTTCGACGTCGAAAAATCCTGAGAAGTCGGTGGGATGCTTGCCATCAGGATGGCGCTCGCTGTTCCATAGCAGCCCGCCGCTGTAGAGATAGATCGGCATATAATGCGAATGCGGTTTCTGAAGGAGGCCGGTCATCTCAGAGAGCGAAGGGTCGAGTTCTTCCCAGAGGTTTTCCTTGGCACCCGAGGTCGCAAAACCGGCCGGAGCGTCGATGATGTCCCACTGAACCGAGTTGCTGAGGACCTGAGCCTTCACCTTGGCCATGTCGCCATTGTCGACAAGCTGCACGGCAATATTGGTTTCGGCGGTGAAGGGTTCGACAAAAACCTTCTTCACCATCTCGTGGTAGTTGCCGCCCCATGATGTGACCGTGATAGTTGTGTCGGCAGCATGAGCGCGTCCGGTGATGACGGCAGGCATTGCAAGTGCGGCAACGCCCGCGCCAAGGCTGAGCGAGAAGTTTCGGCGGTTCATGCGGATTTGGTCGTTCATGCTGTGCTCCCTTTGTGTTTTCTCAGACGTTCTGGAAATCGGGGTCGGTCGGCAAAAGCCGGGCATCGTCTAGATCCCAACCGATCCGGACGGTTGAGCCGCGCGCGGGGCGCGAAATTGACGCGCCGCTCGGCTCCTGCACAATCATGCGTTTGCCACCGGGCAGTTCAAGGAAATGGCGCACGAAGCTGCCGAGGACGATGCTGTCGCGAACAGTTGCCTCGAGGCCGGCCCCAGGCGCGGATGCCTTATCGCTGACAAGGCGCATGGATTCTGGGCGGATCATGAGAACCGCTTCGCCGGAGATAGGCTCATCGGATCGCGCCGTCGGCAACGGAAACGTGCCATATGCCGTGTCGAGGCTTCGCGCCGTTGAGTTGATCTTGCCCTTGAGCAGATTGGAGCTGCCGAGGAAGTCAGCGGTGAAGAGCGTATCGGGACGGAAATAAAGGTCTTCCGGCTTGCCTTGCTGCTCGATGCGGCCCTTGCGCATCAGAACAATGCGGTCAGACATAGCCAGCGCTTCCTCTTGATCATGTGTCACATAGATCATTGTGATGCCGAGCTCGGCGTGGAGCCTCTTGATCTCGAGTTGCATGTCTTCGCGCAGCTTCTTGTCGAGCGCGCCCAGCGGCTCATCCATTAAGATGATCGATGGACGATAAACGATGCAGCGAGCAAGCGAGATGCGCTGCTGCTGGCCGCCGGAAAGCTGCTTGGGCTTCCGGTCGGCGACATGATCAAGCTGGATGAGCCGAAGCACATCACGAACACGCGTCTCGATCTCACTCTTCGGCATCTTTCTCACCCGAAGCGGAAAGGCGACGTTCTCGAACACCGTCATGTGCGGCATCAACGCGTAGTTTTGGAACACCATGCCGAGACCACGCTGATTGGTCGGCTGATTGGTTGCGTCCTTTCCATTGATCTCGATCTTACCCGCAGTCGGTTCAGTCATGCCAGATATCAGGTTGAGCAAGGTCGACTTGCCTGATCCCGAGGGTCCAAGCAGCGTGACGAACTCGCCTGGGGCGACGGACAGATCAACGGCATCCAGCGCTTTGAACGAACCATATGTTCTGGTCAGCGCGGTCACTCGGATCATGTCTTTGATTAAGGGCTGCATGCTGAAACTTCTTCAATTAGGACGCGCACGGGATGGCTCCCGCGCTTAGTCGTGACGATCCTTGCGCTCCAGCCACATCAGGCCAATGGCAAAGGTCAGGGATACGACGGTCAGGATCGTCGACACAGCAGCAATTACCGGGGATACCTCCCAGCGAAGGGCGCTGTACATCTTCACCGGCAGTGTTTGTGTGTCAGTGCCCGTAATAAAGTAGGCGACGATCACCTCGTCGAGCGAGATGAGAAAGGCGAAGAGTGCGCCGGCAGCGATGCCAGCACGCAGTTGCGGCAGCACCACCTTGAAGAAGATGCGCGTCTTTCCGGCTCCCATGATGAGCGCGACTTGTTCGTAGGACGGGTCTAGATGTCGGAGAGCCGCACCAACCGAAACCATCACGAAGGGCAGAGCCAACATGGAATGGGCGAGCACCACCGTCCAAGTACTGTCCACGAGCCCAATAGGCCCAAGCTGCAGATAAAGCCCGAGCGCCAGAACGACGACGGGAACCAATAGCGGCCCCATGGCCAACCCGCCGAGGATTTTGCCGCCAGGAAGGTTCGTACGTTGAAGCGCGTAGGCCGCAGGAACACCTAGGATGATGGTAACAAGCGTGACTAGCACCGCGATCTGCAGGCTCTGGATCAGCGATCCCCACCAAGCGGGATCTGCAAAGAACTGGCGATAAAGATCGAGGGTCCACACACGCGGAGGAAAGGTCATCTCGCCAGGCCCACCGAAGGAGATTGGTATGACGATCAGCGAAGGCACGAGAAGAAAGAGATACGTTACCCAGGCAATGCCTGGGACAAGACGGTTGGAGCGGCGTGAAAAGCTCATCGCGACATCTCCCTCATGCCTGCCGAGCCGCGGACCTTGCCCAACATCGCGACCAAAACACCCGATACAAACAGCAGAACCACGGCGATGGCCGATGCGAGCGGCCAATCAAGTGTTTGGCGCGTATAAAAATCGATGAGGTTTGCCATCATCATATCCTGACGGCCACCTAGCAGCGCTGGCGTGATGTACATGCCGATCGACAAAGTGAAGCTGATCAGGACGCCGGCTAATACACCCGGCATGCTCAGCGGCAAAGTAATACGGCGGAAAATGGTGAACCGAGATGCCCCCATGACTTCAGCCGCGCGACCAAGGTTTACGTCCTGCGTTAGAAGACTGCTGAGAATAGACAAGATCATAAACGGCAGGAGGTAGTTGGTCATGCCAAGGATGGCGCCAACCCGGTTGAAGACCATCGGGATATGGATGTCTTGGCCGGAGATGAAGCTCAGCGCATTGTTGATGATGCCGTCATAGCCAAGTAGCACGATAAGCGCGAAGCTCTTGACCAGAATGCTGGTCCAGAACGGAAGCATGACCATGACGAGGTAAGGCATGCGCCTCGATGGAGGCAGCCGCGAAAGGTGAAGGGCGACCGGGTAGCCAGCCAGAAGAGCAACGATGGTTGCTGTGAAGCTGATTGCGAATGTGGTCTGGAGCACCTTCCAGAATAGCGTGCTGGTCAGCAGCATCTCATAGGCACGAAGCGTAAAGCCATATTCGTAGACGCTCTGCCAGATCGTCCGCGCCAACGGAAGAACGAAGAACACCGCCAGCAGGGCTGCCATGGGCAGAAGCAGGGCAAGACCTGTCCAACGATCCAAGTAGGGCTTTGTATCTGACATAAGACGCAATCTGTTCCTACGGCATCCAAAGCCGTCTTCTTCGAAAGACTTGCATCAAAAAATCGCAGTGACAAGCAGAATTCTGAATAATGAAATATCAGGCCTAATTTTTCAGATATCTGCGTTTACCCAGAACACGACACATTGCGTAGTCCCGACGTTGAGGAAGCTGTGGGGCAACCCAGACGGGAATGAAAAACAATCGCCTTCACGCAACACGCGACTTCGACCTTCTATGACAAGCTCGAGCACACCAGACATCACGAGCCCGATTTCCTCGCCTTTGTGGACATAGGGCGCGGATCCCGAGCCTGATCCGGCCTCAATCACGAGGTAAAATCCCTTGAGCCTCTTGCTTGCCAGAGGTGAGATCAGGTCTTTGCGCAGACCTTCTGAGCGCAAGAAGGGTTGGCGCCTGTCTGCAGGTACGACATACGGGTCAGCGCGCCCTTCGTCACCAGACGGATCAATGAGCCATGCTGCCGACACGCCAAGAGCATCGCCCAAAGTAAACAAGGTTCGCACGGTTGGCGAAACTAAGTCCCGCTCGACTTGCGATAGTGTACCGATCGAAATACCGGACGCGGCCGCCAAATCAGCCAACGTCATCTTGCGGGCCTGACGCAACTCGCGAACGCGTGTACCGAGATGGGGAAGCTCTCCGAAATCATCCATGGCCCGCCGGCCAAGCCTAGAGGTCACTTCATCCATGGACTGATTCCGTATGATTTCGTTTGAACGCGATGATCACGCAACTCTGCTTGATGGCACAAGTAGTCGCACCACTCACCTCACGCAACACAGTTTTCAGAATTCCGAAATTTTTGATTGCGCGTTCCATCCGCGGTTCGTACACCGGGTGATCTGAAACGCGCCTGAGGATCCGTCGATGAGCCACTCCCCGAACTTCACCTTATGGCAGCGCAAAGCAGCCGACCTGAAGCTCGAGGGACGTGCTTTCATCAGCGGTGCTTATGTTGAAGCTTTAAGCGGTGAGCGCTTCGAGCGCATCAATCCCGCAACGGGTAAGGTGCTTGGCACGGTTGCCGCCGGCGACAAGGCCGATGTCGACTTGGCCGTCAAAAGCGCGCGCAAGGCTTTTGAGAGCGGCTTTTGGTCCAAGATGAGCCCAAGCGACCGTGGTCGGCGGCTTATCAGGTTCGCCGAACTGGTTGAACAACATGCTGAGGAGCTCGCCCTCCTCGAAACGCTCGATATGGGTAAGCCGATCAGCGACAGCGTTTCCGTGGATCTTCCACTGTCGATCACCTGTCTGCGCTGGTTTGGCGAAGCGGTCGATAAGGTTTACGACGAAATCGCCCCTACGCCAGGCACGGCCGTCGCCATGATGCGCCGCGCTCCGCTCGGCGTCGTTGCCGCCGTGGTGCCTTGGAATTTCCCGCTGATGATGGCTTGCTGGAAAATTGCGCCAATTTTAGCTGCCGGAAATAGCGTCATTCTCAAACCAGCAGAGCAGTCATCTTACTCGGCGATCCGGATTGCAGCACTGGCAGTCGAGGCTGGCATTCCGGAGGGCGTGTTCAACGTCGTGCCCGGCAAGGGCGAAACGGCAGGCAAGGCGCTCGGCCTGCACATGGACGTCGACTGCATCGCCTTCACGGGTTCGACGGATGTCGGCAAACTGTTCATGCAGTATTCAGGTCAATCCAACCTGAAGCGCGTCGGCCTCGAATGCGGCGGTAAGTCGCCCAACATCATCTTCGCCGACGCGCCTGACCTTCAGGCTGCAGCGGTTTCCGCAGCCTGGGGCATCTTCTACAACCAGGGTGAGGTCTGCAACGCTGGCTCCCGTGTACTTGTTGAGGAAAACGTGCGCGAAGAAGTCGTCGACATCATCGTCGAGACCGGAAAGTCAATGCGTGTCGGCGATCCGCTCGACCCGGCTACGCAGATCGGCGCTATGGTGGATGACCGGCAGGCTGCACGGGTCATGGAATACATCGCCAGCGGGAAGGCCGAAGGTGCTCGCATTGTGTCCGGTGGCCACCAACCAAGCGGCCTTCCCGGATGCTTCATCGAGCCAACCGTTTTCGACGGCGTGAAGCCGCAGATGAAGATCGCGCGTGAAGAGATCTTCGGACCCGTCTTGTCAGTCCTCTCCTTCTCTGACGAGGATCAGGCCATCAGCATCGCCAATGATACGATCTATGGCCTGGCCGCTGGCATGTGGACGCGTGACGTGAACCGTACCTTCCGCGTTTCCGACAAGCTGAATGCCGGCGTGGTCTGGGTAAACTGCTTCGACCACGGCCATATCTCTTCGCCTTTCGGCGGCTTCAAACAATCCGGCTTCGGTCGCGACAAGTCGCTGCACGCGTTGGACAAATACACCGACATCAAAACCACCTGGATCAATTTGGGTTAAAGGCACGGGCAATATGTCGATCAAGAAACTGACTGGGCTGATGCCAGCCCCCCCGACAGCCCTTGATGCTGATGGTCGTGCTGACCGTAACGCCATGCAGGCGCTGGTGCGTCACATGCTCGACAACGGCGCAACAGGACTGGTGCCCCTCGGCGGGACCGGCGAATACACGGCCCTGTCGCCAAAAATCCGGGTTGATACTGTTGAAGCCTGCGTTGAGGCTGCACGTGGCGCGCCCGTTTACGCTGGTGTCCTTGCGCCGGGGCTCGGCGATGCACTACCTGCCGCGCGTGACTTCAAAGCCGCCGGCGCTGATGGCATCATGCTCATCGCTCCTTATTACACAGGTATCACGCAGTCCCTGCTGATTGACTACGTCCGCAAGATCCGTGACACGGTTGATCTGCCGATCCTGTTCTACGACAATCCGGCCCGAAGCCGCCTTGTGGTCAAGGCGGAGACGATTGCCAAGCTCGCTGAGGATCGCACGATCATCGGTATGAAGGCATCAAGCACCGACCTTTACCATTTCGACAATGTGCTTCGCAGCGTAGGCCCCGATTTCGCAGCCTTGAGCGGATGGGATACGCTGTTTGCGCAACAGGTCGCCATGGGCGCATGTGGCGGTGTTCTGACAACGGGTGTTCTGATCCCTGGCATCTGGCCCGAGATCCAGAAGCTCGCAGAAGAAGGCCGCTTCAAGGAAGCACTGGCGCTCCAGCGGCTCCTGAACCCTCTTATGGATGCGCTGTTTGCTGAAGAAAATCCCGCTCCAATTCGCGCTGCGCTTCGCTTGATCGGCATAGAAACAGGTCAGTCTCCCCTCCCGGTGCCACCGGCCTCGGAAGTGCTCAACGGTCGCTTGGAAGCGATCCTGAACAACCTGCGTGCCGCTGGGGCCGTCTCGCTTCCGGCAACCTGACCAGGACCGCGTGCGCCATGGATGAAACCGCCCGCACCTCCGTCTATGCGCTGGATCGGCCTACTGCCATTACCTATCCGGCGCTTGCGGGTCCCTGCATCTCAGACATCGCGATTATCGGCGGCGGTTTCACTGGACTGTCGGCGGCACTTCACGCCGCAGAAGCAGGTGCAAGTGTAACGGTCCTGGAAGCGCATCAGCCAGGCTGGGGAGCGTCAGGTCGTAACGGCGGTCAACTGAATCCAGGTCTCAAATACGATCCGAGCTGGTTCATCAACAAGCTAGGCGAGAAGCGCGGCAAGATGCTGGTGGACCTTGCATGGTCTTCCGTAGATCGTTTGGCAAACATCATCGAGCGAACCGGCATAGACTGCGCGCTGCGCCGCCAAGGCACGATCCGAGCAGCCGTGAAACGCGACGACATCGCCGCCGTGGAAGCCACCCAGCGCGACATGCGCGCCTTCGGCATGCCCGTTGATTGGCTCGATCGTTCAGCTTTGGCGAAGCTTGTGGGCCATGACCATTATCAGGGCGGCTTCCTCGACCACCGCGGCGGCGACCTAGACCCATTGCGTCTGGCTTTAGGTCTAGCAAAAGCCGCTGAAAATGCCGGGACTGCGATCCACGGGAACAGCCGCGTTGTTTCCCTGCGCCACGACGGCCACAATTGGGTACTGACCACAAACGCGGGAGCAACCCTCAAGGCCAAGCGCGTTCTGGTCTGCTGCAATGGCTATGCTGACAACCTCATTCCCGGCCTTCGTCAATCCCTAGTTCCTGTCTTCAGCTCGGTTCTTGCGTCGAACCCGCTGCCGGACAACTTGGTCGGACGCATCATGCCCGGCCGTCAGTCCCTCTACGAGTCTGGCATGGTGGTGGTTTATTACCGCGTCGACAGCAACAACCGCCTGATCATCGGCGGACGTGGACCGATGCGTCCGACAACATCTCCCGATGCACTGAAGCCAATCGCTAGGCATGCTCAGTCGCTATGGCCTGAGCTGAAGCAGGTCGGCTGGCAGACTGCTTGGAATGGACGGGTCGCCGTTACGAAGGACTACCTGCCGCACTTCCACGCTCTCGATGACGGCCTGTACACGCTTTATGGCTACAACGGTCGCGGCGTGGCCCTTTCGACAGCACTCGGCGAGCCCTTGGCTAAGCTTCTGGTCGGCGAAATCAATGCCGACGAAATACCAATTCCAGCCTCAACCATGCAGCCGATCGCTTTGCACGCTTTCTGGCCTTTTGGTGTTCATGCAACAATTGCCATGTCGCGATTGAAGCAAAGCTTCCGACGCTAAGAGCCTCGCCGCACGTGGTCAGCTCACGCAGCGGCTGGCTGTGGCTGGCCGAAAGCTGACTGGCAGCTTTTGTGCAACGCAGACGTGAAAGCTGCCGTTCAGCTATCGACCCCTTCTTGGCCGTAGACAGCTCCTTGGTAGATTTGCCTAAACGGACTTTGCGGGTTTTACGAACTCAGACGGCGCCTAAACGTCGCCGCTGCGCGCGGTTCGAAAATTAGAACTGCTTCGACACCTTTGCTTCGATCCGGTGATCTTGGGCGTTGCCGTTCGTGCCAAACTCGGTGTTGTAGTTGAGGCCTAAGCCCCATCCGGTGGCAAATTGGGCATCGATGCCAAGTCCGAGCGTGATGTTGTCCTTGCTGAACACGTCGGCATCCAATGAATAGGGCAGATTATCGCCTAGATCCGCATAGCCCAGATCAACACGGCTCGAGCCGTCGAAATCGTGTGAGTATTCGATCCGACCCTTTGGCGTGAGCGTGCCCCAGGGACGGGAGATTTCCTTTTCCAGCCGCAGCCCGATCAAAGCAGAGGACGTGGTGACCTGCTGCTCGCCGAACCGCAGATTGAAGATGCCTGCGCCGTTTTCGCTATAAGCGTCGAGGTTGGACCTAGAACCTTCGTAGCCTGCATAAGGCGACACGAGCCAGCCGTTCTTCTTGTGCTCATAGGCAAGCGTCAGGGATCCGAATACCTGCTCGCCAGAGCGCTCGCCTCGCGCCTGAAGATTCTGGTCGGTCACAGCACGCCGCGTATCGAAGCTCAGTTTACCGTAGCCGAGCACGCCATCGACATAAATGTTAGCCAAGGGCGAGTAGCTGCCATAGAGCGCACCGCTGTAAGCGCGTGCGCTCGTTTCCGAACCTCGGTCGCCGATCTCGCTCTTGTCGCGACCGACACCGAAGCCGACACCACCCACGAACTGCGAGGAGAAGCGATAATCTACGCCGGCGCTTATGCCGACAAGCGTCTGGTCAAGCTCGATGCCGTCATTATCGCGGGAACCGAAGTTGATGAAGCCGCCTGTCCACAACGCGGCATTGCCGAAACGACGGCGGGCCTGCGACTCGGATGGCAAGGCAATCGGCTTGCTGTCATTGGCGTAACCGAGCACGGCGAGCGTTGCGGGATCGGTGCCGCGACGCTCTTCTTCTGCATAATACGATAGTGGCCGGTTGTCGTTGGTCTGACCGCCGCCCAGCGTGATGCCGAACGATCCCTGCAGACGGGTTTCTTCGTCATGGGTCTGCTCAAGACGGTCTCGGAAATTCCTGATCTGCGCACGCGCCATGCGCTGGGTGGATTCGACCTGCGCACTGACCAAGCCAATCACTTCCGCATCCTTCGACGGATCAGGACGGGCTGTCACCATGAAGGTCACGGTTGCCGGTGCCGAGGTCGCGAACTGATTGGACAAGGTATATGTCGCCACGGTCTGCCCCGATGCATCGGCACCGGCGGCAAACACGAGGTCATAGTCCGCACCCGACCGCACGATCCGTGCTGTGCCCAGCGATGAATCGGATACACTCACCAGCGTTGCATTGGTGAACGGGCCGCCTCGGGCACCTTCCGTCAGCCGGACGGTGGTTGTTGTTCCGGCAAGCAGGCCGGCCGACTGGTCCTGCGCAACGGGGATCTCGCCATCAACGGTGAGCGAGACATCTTCGGTCCCGGCAAAGCCGTTGGCGTCGGTTGCCTTGATCGTGAATGCAAAGCTGCCTCCCGTCTGCGGGGTGCCTGACAGACGCCCTTCCGTGTCCAAAGCCAAACCTGGCGGCAGGGTGCTGCCAGACACGGCGAAGCTGTAGGGCGCTGCTCCACCCGATGCAGCGAAGGTCACAGCATAGGCGTTTCCAGCGGTGGCGTTCGACAAGGAGGCTGGTGTGATCGAGATCTCAGGCGCATCGACCTGCAGCGTGTAGGCTTGCGTGGCCGTGAAGTTGCCGCGGTCCGTTGCCGTTACGGTGAAGGCGAAGCTGCCTGACACTGTAGGTGTGCCGGACAAGGATCCACTGGCGCCAAGCGTCAGCCCGCTAGGCAAGGCGCCTCCTGTGACCGTGAAGCTGTAGGGCGTCAATCCACCTGACGCCGAAATTGTTTGCGCATAGGGCGTACTGCCGGTTGCGGCGGGGAGCGAACCCGGTGCCACGACGATGGTCGGTGCCGCAACATCAAGCGTGAAGGCCTGCGTTCCGACGAAGCCATTCGCGTCCGTTGCCGCTGCCGTCAAAGGAAAGCTGCCGGCCTCCGTCGGCGTACCCGACAGCGTGCCGTCGGCCGCCAGGGTCACCCCTGCCGGAAGAGCGCCCGATGACACAGCGAACGCATATGGTGCCGCGCCGCCGGTCGCACTGAGCGTCTGGCTAAACGATACGGCGACGACAGCCTTCGGCAAACTCGAGGGCGACAAAGCGATGCCGGGCGCCAAGACCGCCAATGTGTAGGCCTGGGAGCCGGTATAAGTTCCGCTGTCCGTTGCTGTCACTGTGAAGTTGAAGCTGCCCGCAACCGTGGGTACCCCAGACAGTGCCCCGTCCAGAGCAAGGCTAAGGCCAGTCGGCAGAGTGCCGGACGTCACCTTGAAGGTGTAATCGCCCAATCCGCCTGAAGCCGAAATCATTTCGGCGTAGGCCGCGCTGCCGGTCGCTGCAGGAAGCGAGCCGGGTGCCAGGACGATGGCTGGAGCAGAGACGTCAAGCGTGAAGGTTTGCGTGCCGGCAAATCCGTTGGCATCCGTGACCGTAACCATCAGAGAGAAGCTGCCGGCCACTGTCGGCGTGCCCGACAGCTTGCCGTCGGCTGCAAGCGTCACCCCTGTCGGAAGCGCGCCCGAAGAGACGGCGAATGCATAGGGTGCTGCCCCACCAGAGGCGCTGAGCGTCTGGCTGAACGCGACGGCGACGGCAGCCTTCGGAAGGCTTGATGGCGACATGGCAATGCCGGGTGCCACAACCGTCAACGTATAGGCCTGAGAACCCGTGAAGCTGGCGTTGTCCGTTGCAGTGACGGTGAAGTTGAAGTTACCTGAAACCGTTGGCACCCCCGACAATGTGCCATCGGCGGCAAGAGCCAAACCTTTCGGCAAGGTGCCGGCTGTTACCGCGTAGGTGTAGGGCGCAAAGCCGTTGGATGCCGTTAACGTCTGGGAATAGGCCGTGCTGCCCGGTGCACTGGGCAGCGTTGTCGGTGTCAGCGCAATCGCTGGCGATGAAACTGCAAGCGTGTATTGGCGCTCACCGCCATTACCGTTGCTGTCCGTGGCAGTCGCCGTGAAGGTGAAGCTGCCGCTCTGACGCGTCGAGCCCGACAATGTGCCAGCCGACGAGAGGGTGATGCCGGACGGCAGCGCACCTGAAGTCACGGAGAAGGTATAGGGCGCCGCGCCACCGGTAGCCTTTAGTGTCTGGCTGTAATCGATGCCGGCGCTGGCTGGGCCGACCGTGGCAGGCGCCACCACAATCGTCGGTTCAGCCACGATAAGAGTGTAGGAGGCGGTGGTCGAATACGGGCCACTGCCGGTACTAGACTCGGTTGCTGTCACGCTGAAAGCATAGCTCCCCGCAGCCGTTGTCGTTCCAGACAAGGCTCCGCCCGTTGATAGCGTCAAACCAGCCGGCAGCGCTCCCGCTGTCACAGCAAAGCTGTAAGGCGCGGTCCCTCCGGAGGCAGTCAAAGTTTGGCTGTAGGCGATCCTGGTTGTTGCGTCAGGCACGGACAACGGCGCGATCGCTAGCGTAGGTGCGCCGATCCGGAACGTGTAGCTCTGAACGCCCGGGTTGCCGTTTGCATCCGTTGCCGTGACATCAAAAGAGAAGGCGCCACCGGATGTGGGAGTGCCGGAGATGGTGCCGGCGGTGGTCAGCGTCACACCGGCGGGTAGCGCACCTGACGTCGCAGCATAGGTGTAGGGCGCTGTACCGCCAGCTGCTGTAATCGTCTGACTATATGCCTGCGCCACTGTGCCATCAGGCAAGGCGTTGGGTGCAAGCGTGATCGTCGGAGCGGCGACGTTCAGCGTATAGGATCGGGATCCGCTGTAAGGGCCAGTGCCGGTGCTTGAATC
The DNA here is from genome assembly GCF_018457165.1 of Tianweitania aestuarii. GTDB lineage: Bacteria > Pseudomonadota > Alphaproteobacteria > Rhizobiales > Rhizobiaceae > Tianweitania > Tianweitania aestuarii. Next base: position 61,481 of record NZ_JAFMNX010000003.1, read on the forward strand.
GGTTGCTGTTGCCGTGAAGGTAAATTGCCCTGCGACAGTCGGGGTGCCAGACAGCGCTCCGTTCAACGCTAACGTCAACCCGTTCGGCAATGAGCCTGCGGTCACGGCGAAGCTGTGAGGTGCCGTGCCCCCAAAGGCCGTCAGCGTCTGGCTGTAAGCGACATTTCGCGTGGCGTTGGCCAAGCTGGCCGGAGCCACGACGATTGTTGGCGCCTCAACCGTCATCGTATACGAACGGCTGCCTGAATAAGGACCCGAAGAGCCACTTGCGTCGGTAGCCGTGACAGAAAAGTTGAAACTCCCCCCACTCCTCGGTGTTCCGGACAGGACGCCATTCGATGTGAGTGTCAAACCTGTCGGCAAAGCGCCTGCTGAAAGCGTAAATGTATAGGGAGCATTCCCCCCGCTGGCGTCGAGCGACTGCGAATAGGCTGAGCCGATCATGGCATTGGGCAGAGCGGCAGGGAACACGGAAATTGTCGGGGAGGTGACCGTGATGCTGATTGTTGCCGGCGTTGAGGTCGCCACACCGTTGCTGGCAGAAAAAGTAAAGCTGTCCGAGCCGCTGAAACCGACGCTGGGAGTATATGTCAGGTTTGGTGCCGTTCCGGACAGCGTTCCCCCTGTGGGGGCAGCCGTGACTGAGTAGGTCAGCGGCCTTGCAGGCGAATTCGGATCGTTGCCCGTCAGAGTGATGGCTGTAGCCGTTTGAAACCCGGCGGTGACGCTCTGGCTGTTAGCGGTCGGCGACAGCGTGATGATGACGAACGTGTTCGTGGACGAGAATGGCGAAACGCTCGCGCCGACGGCTTGGGCAGTTGCGGCAACAGTATGCGATGCAGCAGTAAGGCTTGCCGGTTGGGTCAGGCTGAAGCTGCCGGCCTGTGATGCTGTCGTGGTTCCGATTGAGACGCCATCAACGTAAACTGTGACCGTGCTGTTGGCTGGTGCAGTCCCTTGATAGGTTGGCGTAGCCGTCGAAACGAAAGCACCGTTGGCAGGCGTCGTGACGACCGGCGTTGGGGTGGTTGGTTGCCGCACGATGTGGTTTGGCCCCGTGGCGTTCGCTGCCGAACAGCCGTTGCCGCCTGCGTAACTTGCAGACACGGGAAAAGAGCCGCCGGTTGCGAGCGTCGTTTGAAAACTTGCCGTCCCCTGGGCGTCATAAGAATTCACAACCCGAATGGCTGCATCCTGCGTCGTCGCTCCAATCTTCAGCGTCACCACGCCGGTCGGAGCCAGGCCAGCATTACAGCCCTGGGAACCAATCGTTGCGGTAACGGTGACCGGTTCGTTTGGATTTGTCGGGTTGGGAGATGACGACACCGACAGGGAAATCGGGCCGCCACCCACACGAGAAACTCTTACCGGAGCACTGGTGACTTGAAGCGGCGCGCCGCCTCTCGCGACTGCGTTGAACTGTACGAAGTCGATGAACTCGCCGGATGAAGCATCAGGAGCGGAGACAGTGTATGGCGACGTGGTGCAAGTGATGTTGACGTTAGTCACACCCGTCTGAAACGGAGAGCACGTCATCGCGAGTTCTTTGATGAGCGTTGTGCCTGGAGTGAATGAATCGATGGCATAATTGCCGGAGTTAAAGAGGTAAGTGAAGGTGATGCGATCACCTGCATTCGTGAACTGACTTGGATTGGCTGACCCGTTTACCTGCTGCGCATGAGCAGTGCCGATTAGACTTACTACAGCAAAGACAATGAACGCGGCCACCGCAGCGATGCGCCGCGCTATGGATGATACCGACATGATCCACGTCCCCCGAAGCTGATCAACCTTCCCCAAGGTCGTCTGCTTTGCTCCTAGAAGTGAGGAAGGTAAGGGTCAACACAGATGAACGATCAAGCCGATCGAAATGCGCATTCAACCTTGCGAAGGTATCATAGTTACCACACCCAGCGACAGCATATCACTGAACCAGGCTGACGACTTTGCTCCGATCAAAGAAGGTTGGATGCTTGAGCATACTGATCCAAGATTGAATTACATCAAGAAAAAGATGGCAAGTTGGCTGTCATTTGGATTGTTGTTCACGCTTGATGCCCTCGGTAAGGTTGCGAGATGTCGGAACTCTGAAGTCAACGATTCCCAACAAACAATGTCGTTATGATCACCTCTGGGAGCGGCAGCTATGCTGTGTCCTTGCCTAAAGCTACCTGTCCGCTTTCCAGCATAGGTTGCCGGAGATAACCGAACTCGGCTGCCGGACGGGAAATGATTTCCTAAGGCAGTCTCTGGCCGTAACCGGACTGTCCGCTTCCGGGGAGTACTAGGCGGAAAGCTGCCGTTCTGATCTGCGTAACTAGGCAAAGTTTGCCTGGTCAGTTTTCGACCCCATCTCGGACGTTCAGGCAAGTGCCGGCCCATTCCGAATAGCAGTCGTGGCAGACCTCAAAGCGGCAAATCTCTAAATCATCTATGCAGCGATCAATCACCTGCATATTCTGGATACGTGGCGACGACCAAAAGATGCCTAGGCACTAAAAGCAGGATCGAACTCAACCTGGTCGATGAGCATTACGGATCCCAGTCGCGCCGTCACAAGCAGAACAGTCGGCCGGTCCAAGTGCCCTTCAACAGTGCCCAGCGTGACGCTATCTCGCAGATCGCAAGATAAAAGCGTGATTGCCGGTTCGCGCTCGATCATCGAGCGAACGATCGCCTGCAAAGGCATCACATCGCGCTCGCCACTCTCGAATAGCTCCTTGGCTGCCAGCATCCCTTTGTAGACCGTAGGTGCCACCTTTCTCTCTTCTGGGGTCAGGCGGGCGTTGCGGGAAGAGGCTGCCAAGCCATCTGGTTCGCGAACAGTCGGCACGCCGATGATGGCAGTCCTCATCGACAAGTCGAATGCCAAACGTCTGATCACAGTCAGTTGCTGAAAGTCCTTTTCACCGAAGTAGGCTCGATCAGGCTCCGCTAGGTTAACCAGCTTGGTGACCACTGTCGCAACGCCACGGAAGTGACCTGGACGCTGCTCGCCAATGAGGATGGTCGAAAGCCCGGGGACCTCGACGACAGTTTGAAGTGGCTCAGGATAGATGTCCGACACGCCTGGGTGGAACACGGCATTTTTGCCCCGACCTTCCTTCCGGCATTCCAGGCATGCCGCTCTCGTGCGGCGGGATCATACTGAGAAATTCCCATTGTTGTTCTCCTTCGGCCACTCCGGCCTGGAGGAAAACGGAGCGAATGGAGATATGGCGTCTGCTGGTCTGCGCAGATGTAGGCTTTCGCCGATCGCCAAGCGAACGACAACATTCCGCCTTGGCCAAGTCAATGAGCCTGATTTAGACAGTTCTGCTCCCTGCAGGAAATGATTTCCTAGAGCCGTCTCGTGGCCGAAAGCCGACGGTCTGCTCTCAGAATCGCGCAGACAATTAGCTGACGTTAAGTTCCGATTCGCCAATTAGGCGCTGACACCCTCCGTATCAAAGGCAACTGCGCCACTCATCCTATCTCAGCCCATGCGTTCCGAGGCATAGGATCCCGGACTGGCGGGGAAAACGATCGTGCGGTTTCCGTCGATGAATGTGCGGTGATGGATATGCGCGTGAATGGCACGAGCAAGCACCTGGCTTTCTACGTCGCGGCCAATGGCGACATAATCTTCGGCGCTTTGTGCATGCGTCACGCGGGCGACGTCCTGTTCGATGATCGGGCCTTCGTCGAGGTCGGCCGTGACGTAATGGCTGGTCGCGCCAATCAGCTTCACACCCCGTTCGAAGGCCTGCTTGTAGGGGTTCGCACCCTTGAAGCTCGGTAGAAAGGAATGATGGATGTTGATGATGCGGCCAGACATCTGGCTGCACATGCGGTCGGAAAGAATCTGCATGTAGCGTGCAAGCACGATCAGCTCGGTTCCGGTCCTGTCCACCACGTCGAGGATTCGCGCCTCCGCTTCCTGCTTGTTGGCCTTTGTAACAGGGATATGGTGGAACGGGATGTCATGGTTGACGACAACTTTCTGGTAGTCGAAATGGTTTGACACGACGCCTGTTATGTCGATCGGCAGAGCGCCGATCTTCCAGCGATAAAGCAGGTCGTTGAGGCAGTGGCCGAAACGCGAAACCATGAGAAGAACCTTCATGCGCTTCACTCCGTCATGAAAGTCATAGGTCATGCTGAAGCGGGATGCGACGGTCCTAAAGCCCGCTTCGATTTCTTCTAGACTGGCTTTCTCTTCTGAGATGAAGCTGACGCGCATGAAGAACATGCCGGAAACGAGGTCATCATATTGCGAGGCGTCGACGATGTTGCAGCCAGCCTGCGCCAGATAGCCTGAAATGGCAGCGACAATGCCGCGCTCGGACTTGCACTTCACGGTTAGAACGTGGCGAGCGGGCATCATCATATGTGTTCCATTCGGTTCTTAAACACCGTTCCGCGCCTCTCTGATCAGCGATCCAGAAACTCGGCGCTCATTGTTTCCAGGTCGTGCCAAAGGCTTTCGGCGAAGCTGCGCAAAACGGTGAGTTCGAAGCGGTCGCGATCGAGGCGCGCGATATGCGTGGTGATGTGTCCAATCAGCGCGGTGGTCGCAGCACCGATTTTGAAGTCAAAAAGATCGACCGCCATGCCCTTCGCAAGCACGTCGTCGACGGCTGCACCTTCCATCGCGATCCGAACGCGGCCATGGCTTTGATCCGTGACGGAGAAGATGTCTGGCAGATCGAGCCTGAGCATCGGCTGGCCGCTTATCGCGAACCACTGATCCGGTCCGTTGGTGCGGATCACCAGCCCCGCCGCGTCTGCCGCGGCTTCAAGGGCAGGCAATTCGGCTTGTGGGCCCCTCACCTCCAGCAAGGTACCTTCCGGCATCGGCGCAAGGCGGATGCGCTCGCCTACCAGTGGCTCTTTGGTCAGGGCTGGGCGATGGATGAGGTCAGGCATGGAGCTTCTCGTTCGCCGGGTCGAAGAAAACAGGGTCGCAGATCCGAGCAGGCGTGAACTCGTTCAAAAGCCCGTTCCACACGACGACTTCCTCGCCATGGCGATCCGGCCCATTGACGATCAGGGCCAGGGCGATCGGTGACTGAAGGGTTGGCGACCAGGCATAGGAGGTCACGTAGCCCTGGTCGTTTTCGAGCGTGGCTTCAGCCCCCTTGCTCAGGATATGCGCTCCGCCCTTGAAGGTGTGCGCAGGATCCAGCGGCATCACTCCAGCGAGACGCAGACGGCTTGGGTGGGACAATCCTTCGCGCGACAGCATCTGTTTGCCGATGAAATCCTGCTTGGTTCGGGAGACCATCTTGCCGAGCCCGACGTCGGCAGGCGTTACGGTGCCGTTGATCTCGGAATGCGTAATGAAGCCTTTTTCAACGCGCATCACGCCAAGCGCTTCGACGCCATAAGCGCAGATGCCGTGTGGTTCGCCGAGCGCCATAAGCGCATCGGCGACGCTTTCGCCATAACCGGCGGGCACGGCGATTTCGTAGGCAAGTTCTCCGGAAAATGAAATCCGGAAAAGCATGCCTGTGAGCTTGCCGCCAAAGAGGGAAACTTCGCGCGCGGCAAGGAAGCCGAATGCGGCTTCGGAAATATCCTCGTCGACAATGCCTTGCAGGATGGTGCGAGCCTTCGGCCCGGCAATTGCCATCTGGGCCCACTGATCGGTGACGGAAGCGAGCCGCACATCCAGTTCGGGCCACAGCGCCTGGGCGCAGAATTCCAGATGGCTCATCACGGGCGCGGCATAGGCGGTCGTGGTGGTCATGTAATACCGGTTTTCGCCGAGACGGCTCGTCGTGCCATCATCATAGATCATGCCGTCTTCGCGCAGCATCAATCCATAACGAGCCTTGCCGACCGGCAGTTTTGCGAACCCATTCGCGTAAACGCGATCCACGAAGGTGGTGGCATCACGCCCCGTGATCTCGATCTTGCCAAGCATGGACACGTCGCAAAGACCGGCATTGGAGCGAACATTCAGAACTTCGCGATCGACGCTTTCGCGCCAGGCCGTCTCGCCCTCGCGCGGGAACCAGGCGGAGCGGTACCAAAGCCCGGTGTCGACAAACACGGCACCATGTTTGGCCGCCCAGTCATGCAGCGGCGATTTGCGCACGGGCTGGAAGTGCTTGCCCTTGGAAGCACCGCTCAGCGCTCCAAACGAAACGGGGGTGTAGAACGGCCGGAAGGTCGTGGTGCCGACCTCCGCCGGCGATAAGCCACGTGCTTGCGCCAAGAGCCCGATGGCGTTGACGTTGGAAAGTTTACCCTGGTCGGTAGCCATTCCATTCGTCGTGTAGCGCTTGGCCAGCTCGACATGGCCGTAACCTTCCTGGGCGGCAAGCTTGAGATCGGCGCGGTGAACGTCGTTCTGAAAGTCGACGAAAGCTTTGCCTATAACGTCCGGAATGAACCACAGCGGCCGGCTGGGTCTGTTCTCCATCTCCCCTTCCACGGAAGCAGACATGGCGGCAGCACTCTTGCCCATCATTGATGCCAAGCCAGCAGCTTGCGTAGATCCTTGCGCGACGCTTTCCGCGATGTTGCCCGCGCCTGTCACGGATCCAGCCAGTGCAATGCCCTTGAGATCGTCGGGGGCAAGGAACGCCGCTCGTTCGTCCGACCATTGCGCCTTGCCACCCCGATGCAGAGCAAGGTGGATCACAGGGCTGAAGCCGCCGGACATCCCCAGTGCATCGACATCCATTGTCTCGAAACGGCCATCATGCTTGATCCGGATTGAAGTCAGCGACTTGCCACCGAAAGCATCGGTCACCACCGCATTGCGGATGATGCGGGCTTGGCCGCTATAGGCCGGTCCGTCCGCACGGCTGTCGATGATGGCTGTCAAAGCGACGCCAGCGCTTTCCAGATCCGAGCCAAGCGCATAACCGCTGTTGTTCGTGGTGAAGATCGCGACTTTCTTGCCTGGGGCCACGCCGAAGCGGTTGAGATAGCTGCGCATGGCCGTGGCAGTCATGACGCCTGGCGTGTCATTGCCACCGAAAACCAGCGGTCGCTCTTCCGCGCCCGTTGCCAAGATCGCGTGCTTGGCTGCGATGCGCCAGAAGCGCTCCACCGGCCTGTTGGCTGCGGGCACCGCAACATGCTTCTGCACGCGTTCAAGCGCGCCGAAGACATTGCTGTCGAACCAGCCCAGCACCGTCGTTCGTGGCAAAAGCCGTACATTGGGCAGGCTGCGCAGTTCTTCGACGCAGCGCGCAGAGAACTCCGGCGCCGACACGCCATCGATCACAGCCGTTTCCGAGAGCAGCGAACCGCCCAAGGCATGATGCTCGTCAGCCAGAATGACGCGCAGGCCTGCACGACCGGCCGTCAATGCAGATGACAGTCCAGCGGGTCCCGAACCGACAACCAGCAGATCACAATGCGCCCACACCTTCTCGTAGGCATCTGGATCCGCCTCGTAGGTTGCACGTCCCAAGCCTGCCGCCTTGCGGATGAAAGGCTCATACAGCTTCTCCCAAAAGGCTGCCGGCCACATGAAGGTCTTGTAGTAGAAGCCGGCGCCGAGAAAGGGCGAGAGCAGGCTGTTCAGTGCCCCAACGTCGCGATCAAGCGAAGGCCAGCGGTTCTGGCTTACCGCCTCAAGACCGGCATACAGCTCCTGCATGGTGGCACGTGTGTTCGGTTCCGTGCGGCCGCCGCTGCCGATCGTCATCAACGCATTGGGCTCGGCGGCACCCGCGGTCAGGATGCCGCGTGGCCGATGATACTTGAAGCTGCGACCAACCAGCCGCTGACCGTTGGCAAGCAATGCGGAGGCAAGCGTATCGCCGGCATGGCCCGTGAAGCTGCGACCGTCAAAGGTGAAGTCCAGCGTGGTTGCTCGGTCAACGAGACCACCCTGGTTCAAGCGATAGGAGGTCATGTGGGAGCCCTTTCCGCGGCATCGCGGCAATCCTCGACTGCATGGCTCGCCGTATCCCGCGTCACCACCAGCCAGCGCCGACAGCCCGAAACATGATGCCAATATTCCTCGTAACGACCGCGAGGATTGGTGCGCAGGAAGACATAATCGTACCACTCGCCCTGGGGGGCGTCAGGCGCGGGACGAGCAAGTGCAGCGCCCTTGATGGCGAATTCTTCCTTGGGGCGCTGACCGCAATGCGGACAGGTAATAAGGCTTGCCATGACAGATCCTAATGCAGGTTCGGTTGAGGCCCGTAGCCACGTTCGTCGATGGCGTAGCCGCGCTCGAAGCGGTCGAGCCGCATCGCTGTCGTTGTCGGGTGCGGTTCGCCGCGTGCAAGCAGATGGGCAAAGCAGAAGCCGGAAGCGGGCGTCGCCTTGAAGCCGCCGTAGCACCAGCCTGCATTGAGATAGAGATTGTCGATGGGGGTGCGGTCGATGATCGGAGAACCGTCCATCGACATGTCCATGACGCCGCCCCAGGAGCGCAGATAGCGGACGCGCGAGAGTGCGGGGATCATGGCGATACCCGCTTCAGCCACATGCTCCACGATGGCCAGATTACCGCGCTGGGCATAGGAATTGTAACCGTCGATGTCGCCCCCGAAGACGAGGCCGCCCTTGTCAGACTGAGAAATATAGAAGTGCCCGGCCCCGTACACGACCACCGTGTCCAGGAACGGCTTCAAGCCCTCGGAAACAAAGGCTTGAAGCACATGGCTTTCGATCGGCAGCTTCAGATCCGCCATTTCGGCCACGCGTGAAGAATTGCCGGCAGCGGCCAGACCCAGCTTGTTGCAGCCGATGAAGCCCTGGCTGGTGTCGACGCCGACCACCCGCCCGTTTTCGCGGCGAATGCCAGTGACCTCGCAATCCTGGATGATGTCGACGCCACGCTTGTCGGCAGCCCGCGCGTAACCCCAGGCGACCGCATCGTGACGCACCGTGCCGCCGCGCCGTTGCATCAAGCCGCCCTTGATCGGAAAGCGCGCGTTGTCGAAGTCCATAAACGGCATCATCGACTGGACCTTTGCGCGATCAAGCAGTTCTGCATCGACGCCATGCAGCCGCATGGCATTGCCGCGCCGGATATAGGCATCACGCTGGGCATCGGTGTGGAACAGGTTGATGACGCCGCGCTGCGACACCATCGCGTTGAAGTTGAGATCCTGTTCCAGACCTTCCCAGAGTTTCAGCGACAGTTCGTAGAACGGGTTGTTGCCCGGCAGAAGGTAGTTCGAGCGGATGATCGTGGTGTTACGGCCGACATTGCCGGATCCGATATAGCCTTTCTCCAGCACGGCGACATTGGTGATGCCGTGCTCCTTGGCCAGGTAATGCGCTGTCGCCAGCCCGTGTCCGCCGCCACCCACGATGATCACGTCATAATGGGCTTTCGGCTTCGGAAAGCGCCAAGCGCTAGTCCAGCCGAGTTGGCGGGCAAAACCGTTGCGAAGAATGGAAAGAGCCGAATAGCGCATCGTTTTCCCTGACAGATCGAACCCGAACGCGGAAACCGCATCAAGCGCGCAGTTTGCGGCCTTCTGGATCAAACAACGGTTGCTCAAGGATAACCGCCTTGTGCGGACGCCCCAGGATGGCAATCGACACCTGATCGCCAGCCTTCGCCATGCCAGCTTTGACATAGCCCAGCGCCAGTGAACGACCGACCGAGTAGCCATAAGCGCCGGTGGAAACATTGCCGAGCGGCGTGCCATCCGGCAAGAACACCGGCTCGCCGCCTGTTGCATCAGCGTCCGTGACGTCGATGTCGAACATCACAAGTTGTTCGCGCGCAGGCTTCTCGGCGATCGCAAAATAGGCGTCACGGTTGAGGAAATCGCCCTTGTCCAGCTTCACCAGACGCTCGAAGCCGACTTCCTGCGGCCAGTATTCCGGCGAATATTCACGGCCCCAGCTGCCGTAGCCCTTTTCAACGCGCAGCGATGAAAGCGCGCGCCCTCCAACGGGACCGCCACCCACCTTGGCAACCGCGTCGAGCAGCGCAGCGTAAAGCGTTTCCTGATCCTCGACCTTGCAGTGCAGCTCCCAGCCGAGATCGCCCGTAAACGACACGCGCAAAGCCAGAACAGGAACGCCGGCAACGGTGATCGCCTGCGACCGCATGAAGGGAAAGGCTTGCGTCGAAAGATCGGCAGATGTCAGCGGCTGCAGCACCTCGCGTGCAAGCGGTCCTGCAACGTTGAACCCGCACATCGCTTCCGTTTCTGACACGAAGCTGGTTCCCTCCGGCAAAGGCACGGCGCGGAAGAAGCGCAGATGGTAGCGCTCGGCCATGCCCGAACCGATCACCATGAACTCGGTCTCGGCAAGCTTCGTGACCGTGAAATCGCCGGCGATGCCACCGCGCTTGCCGATCAGCGGCGAAAGGCAGGAGCGGCCGATGACGCTCGGCATGCGGTTGGCGAGTACCGAATTGAGCCAGCCTTCGGCATCAGGACCTTTCACGCGGTACTTCGCGTAATTGGATATATCGATGACGCCGACCTTCTCGCGCAGCATCCGGGCTTCGCGGCCAACCGGCTCCCACCAGTTCTGGCGCTTGAAGCCGATCGTTTCCTCGGTCGGCTCACCTTGCGCGGCATACCAAAGCGGGTGTTCCCAGCCGAAGTTCAGGCCGAACACGGCACCCATGGCCTTCTGCATGTCATAAACAGGCCGCGTGCGCACCGGCCGGCCGGCAGCACGCTCTTCATTGGGGAAATGAATCTTGAAGCGATGGGCATACTGGTCCTGCACGCGCGCCTTGGTGAACGCCTTGTTGGCCCAAGAGCCATATCGGGCGAGATCCCAGCCGAACATGTCGAGCGTCGGTTCGCCCTCGACGATCCATTCCGCCGACAAGCGGCCGAGCCCACCCGACTGCGAGAAGCCGGGAATGATCCCGTTGCAGCAGAAGTAATTCGACAGTTCCGGCACAGGACCGAAAAGAGCGGCACTATCCGGCGACCAGATCATCGGACCGTTGATCACGCGCTTGACGCCTGTTTCACCAACAGCCGGGACCCTGTCGATGGCGCGCATCATGTTTTCTTCGATGCGCTCCATGTCGTCGGGGAAAAGCTCATGACCGAAGTCGGGCGGCGTACCGTCTTCGGCCCAGAACCGCATGTCCCTTTCATAAGCCCCAACCAGCAGGCCAAGACCTTCTTGGCGAAGGTAATACTCACCATCGCGATCCGAAACCGATGGAAGACGGCGACCCATTTCGGCGATCTGCGGAATGGTTTCCGTGACGAAATACTGGTGCTCGGTCGGAATGAGCGGAAGCGTCACGCCGGCCAACGCGGCGACTTCGCGCGCCCAAAGGCCGGCCGCATTGACCACCCACTGCGTGTGGATGTCACCTTTGGTGGTGCGCACGATCCATGATCCGTCCGCCTGCTGTTCGGTGCCGATAACGGGTGTGAAGCGGTGGATCTGCGCGCCACGCTGGCGTGCGCCTGCTGCATAGGCTGCCGTCACACCGGACGGATCGACATTGCCGCCTTCCGGTTCGAACATGATGCAGCGAATGCCGTCATAATCAACTAGTGGATGCAGCCGCTCTGCTTCATCCCGGGTGACTTCATAGAAGTTCATGCCATAGCGCTTGGCCTTGGCTGCCTGAAGCCGGAGCTGGTGTTCGCGCGCTTCGGTTTGAGCGAGGTAAAGCGAGCCTGGCTGGAAAACGCCGCAGCTTTGTCCCGTTTCTTTTTCCAGCTCCTTGTAAAGGCCCATCGTGTAATGCTGGAGCCGGCTGATGTTTGTGGAATCGTGCAAGCCATGGATGTTGGCGGCAGCATGCCAGGTCGAGCCCGAGGTCAGCTCGTCACGCTCGAGCAGCACAACATCGGTCCAGCCGAGTTTGGTCAGGTGATAAAGGATCGAGCAGCCGATAAGCCCGCCGCCGATAACAACTGCCTGAGCGTGGGTGCGCATTGCGGTGGTTCCCTTGATCGTAAGTCTTGTTTGACGCGGCGCCGCTGCCACATACCCGATGATCAGGGCGTGCGGTTCCGCTGCTGCTTCATGGGAAGCAGCACGAATGTCGTGTTGTTAGATCGTATTAGCCTGGCGCTAGGCGGCGCCTTCGATACTGCGCATGACTTCTGCCTGGACCGAGCCCCAGATGTGTCGCTTGAGTTCTACATAGCGTTCGGAAAGCTGCACTTCGGCGTTTCTTGGATGCGGCAGGTCGTTCTGGATATCCTGCACGATGCGTCCGGGTCGGGCCGACATCACGACGATGCGCGACGACAACAACAGCGCCTCATCGATCGAATGCGTAATGAAAAGGATGGTCTTACGCTGCTGCTCGTAGATCTTGACGAGTTCTTCCTGCAGAACCTGTCGCGTCATGGCATCGAGTGCCGCGAAAGGCTCATCGAAGAGCATCACGCTTGGGCTGTTGGCCAGCACCCGCGCGATGGCCACGCGCTGCCGCATGCCGCCTGAAAGCGCCTTCGGGTAAGCCTTTTCGAACCCGCGCAGGCCCACCATCTCGATGAATTCCTGAGCATGCTGGCGACGTTCGGCTTTGGACTGGCCTTTCATCTTCAGGCCGAAAGCGATGTTGTCTTCGACCGTCATCCACGGGAACAAAGCGTATTGCTGGAAAACCATCCCGCATTGCGGATTGACGCCGGAATGCTCCTTGCCTTGCACTTCGATGCGCCCGTTCGACGGCTGGTCGAAGCCGGCGATCATGTTGAGCATCGTGCTTTTGCCGCAGCCCGACGCTCCCACGATCACGACGAACTCACCTTCCTCGACGTTGAAGCTGACATCGTTCAGCGCCAGAAGGGAACCGTAGCTTTTCGAAACATCGGAGAAACGGATCACGGCGTTCGAGGTCAATCCTTCCACTTGAGGATCCTCCGCTCCAAGGCCCGGAACACGATATCCGTCGCCATCACCGTCAGGCTGATCAGCACCATGCCGAGCACGACGGTATCGGTCTGGAAGTATTCCTTGCCGTTCATGATCAGGAAGCCCAAGCCTTCGCGAGCCGCAACGAGTTCTGCGGAGATCACGCATGTCCAGGCGATACCGAGCATGACCTTGAGACCGCTGATGATCTGCGGGAGACTTGCAGGAAGAATGACCTCGAGCATCACGTCCTTCTGCTTCGCACCGAGGTTCTGCGCGGCCTTCACCAGCAGCGGGTCGACACCCTTGGTCGCTTCCATCACGTAAAGAAGCGACGGTGCGAACGATCCCATGAACACGATCGAATATTTCTGCGACTCGCCGATGCCGAACCACAAAAGCGAAAGCGGTATCCAGCTCATGGAGGGAAGCGGACGCAGGAATGACAGGACCGGATCAAAGATAGCGCGGGAAAGCGCCGATGTTCCCAAAAAGATGCCGAGCGGTATGGCAACGCAGGATGCGAGCACGAAACCGACCATGACGCGCCAGGTCGACGCGATCACATGCCCGAACAGCGTTCCTTGCTCCAGCATGAGCATCGCGCGATTGACGATCTGCGAAGGAGCCGGAAGAAACAGCGGCTGAATGAAGCCGAACCTGACCGCGCCTTCCCAGACTGCTATGATCAGGATGCAGGACACAAGGCTGATTATCAGCTTCGACGCACCTGCGATCGGTCCTCTGCGCCGCGGCAGAGGCGGTGCCGAGGAGGCACCGCGCACTGCAGGTTCGGCTCTCAAGGCAGAAGCTCCGCCTTCACCCACTGATCGATCCTAGGCGCTGTGTCGATCTGCTTGTGACGCACGAGAAAGTCCGCGAGGGATTGAAGCCCCTTGGTGAACGTGCCGTCCGGCGAAAGCATTTTTTGCTGATCGGCCAGTCCGATCCACTCGATATCTTTCAGAACGTTCGACTGCTCGTCCATCGGCAGCTGGGTAAGCTCCATAAGGATCTTCGCAGCCTCGTCGGGATTGTCCTTGATGAACTGCGAGGCTTCAAAATAGCCTTGAAGGAAAGCGGTCGTCGATTTCGGGTTCTTGTCCGCAAAGGACTGGTTCACGACCAGCAGATCCGGACCAGGTCCCAGCTTGAACTGCTTGTAAAGGCTGAATTCCCGAGCATCGAGAAGCACCTTGGTGTTCGGCTGCGCCTTTAACGAATTGAAGGCTGGCGTCCAGGTCGTAACGGCATCGACCTGCTTGGCCATGAGCGCGCTCGGCGCATCGCTGGATGGCAGGTTGATGAGAGTGACATCCTTGTTCGGATCGAGCCCGGCCTGTTCAAGAACATCGAGCGCCAGAACATGCGAGCTGGTTGCGAACGGAACACCCAGCTTCTTGCCCTTCAGATCGGCAACGCTGTTGATGTCCGGCGTCGTGATGATGCCTTCAACGGTGGCATAGGAATCGGGCGCGGCGATGACATAGAACGCCTTTGCACCGGAAGCCATCAGCGCGATGGCGGAAATGGACCCGGTTCCGCCGAAATCGATTTCGCCGATCGCGAGCGACGACATTCTGGCCGAGCCGGTGCTGAAACTCTGCCACTGCACCTCGAGACCATGCTGCGCAAACAGACCCTTCTTGATTCCGACCCATACCGGATAGTGGCTCAGCCAAGGTGAACCACCGTAGGAAACCTTCGAGACTTCAACTTCAGCGGCAACAGCCGGCCACATACAGCCGCCGAAAAGCGCTGTTGCAGCAAGACCTGCCAAGACGGTTCTGCGAAAAACATTCATTGCTGCTCTCCCATTGTGACTGATGATGGTAGGTTCCCAACTGCCTCCCGTCTTTCGCGGGATAACGGTCTACGCAAATGGCTATCACAAGGCCTCGCGCAGTTAAGTGAGAAACTGAACCATTACAATTTGAGATGCACTTCCATTAATCCGCTTGATGATGCGCGTGGCAGTCGACTCGTCAAATGCCAAAGCCTAAGAGCGCACGATGCTCCCTGAAGGTCTTCAGATATGGCTATGCCAGCACCGACACGGCAGAATCGCGAGCAGTTCGTGGAGCTGTCTTCGTTGGCGGTGTTTTCTGCGATCGCCGAAGAGCGCTCCCTGACGGCTGCAGGCAAGAAGATCAATCTGACACAGTCGGCTGTTTCGCAGATCCTGAAATCAATCGAAAGCGCCATGGGGGTGCAACTGATCGATCGGTCTGCGCGCCCTCTGCGACTGACTTTGGCGGGTATTCGCTTTCACACCTATGCCGAGTCGATGCTTAGCGAAGCAAGGAAGATAACGACGAGCGTCCGGGAAAGCGCAAGAACTTCGCTTCCAAAAATTCGTCTCGGCTCGATCGACAGTATCACGTCAACTTTCGGTCCTCATATGGTGCCGCAACTCCAAGGCAGAGCCGAGCAGCTGACCTTGCGATCAGGCATCAATGCAACGATGAGGGACGCTCTTCTCGCCCGAGAAGTCGATCTTATCATCACGTCTGACCCGTTTGATGCCGAGGATCACCTTGAACGGCATGAAATCTGCCGCGATCCCCTCCTGGTGGTGACACCTTCAGAATATCCGCATCTGTCGCTCGATGGTTTGAAGGGGCTCGCCAAACAACTCCCGTTGATCCGCTATAGCCGCCGCTCTTCCCTTGGCGTTCAGATCGACATTCATCTACGTCGACTTGGTCTTGAACCGGCAGATCGCTTCGAGATCGACACGTCAGATGCCGTTTTGAGCATGGTTTGCGCCAGCCCCGGCTGGGCGGTCAGCTCCGCCATCTGCCTGCTCCAGGCACGACATTTCATCGGCAAAGCGCGAGCCACCCATCTGCCAGGTCCAACCGCCACCCGACGCATCTATCTCATCGCTCGACAAGGCGAACACGGTGATACGCCGCGGCAGGTCGCACAGATCTGCCGCTCCGTGATGCAAGACAAGCTCCTACCGGAAATCAGCCTTCTTGCCCCATGGCTTGATCAAGATGCGTTCAATATCGCACTCGACATCCAGGACCATGCCTCTAGCAGCAAATACTCGGTAAAGGAGCGTTGAAACTACCCGAAGAAAGTCCGTCGCGTTTGAGTATCAGCCATCACACCTTCCATCTCCCTCCAGTCGGGAGCCGCAGGAAATGATTTCCCAGTCGGAACAGACGGTTAGCGCAAATTGGGGAAGAGGCCCACAGAAGTGGCGGGCAGCGCCCGACGAAGATGAGAACTATGAAATCGTCATAACTATTTGATAATTATGACCATAATTGGCATTGTGCGGTTGTCGGCAGGTTTCGACGGTATTCAGGTGGCAAACGGCGGCCATTTCGGGCATTTGGCGGCGTATTCCGTTCCGTTGCTCGATTGCGCCACGCAGTTGCCCCTTGTATCCGCCGGCCTGCCTAGCGTGTGCGACTGTACGATCAAACACCAGCAACTGGGAACTTAACGCCGCACCCGATCAATATGGCTTGCCATTTCAGTTCACCCATAAGTGCCAAACAGCAATGTCGCCTGGGAGCTTGCCGCTTTGGGCACCATGCACATATGTAAAATAGCGCCCATGATCGGATCGAGCAGCGTCCGGCAATGAAACCGCGCATTTTTGCGGTAGTGAAACCACCGCATACTCAGGAGGCGAAAGCCCCATTGCCGCCGCAAGGAACGGCGTAAGGTGGCTGGTCGTTGATGCGCCGCCCCTGACATAGGCAAGCATCATGGCCTCTCGATTAGTCCAAGCATAATCGCCGGTCGTGAAGCGCGCCAATCCATCCCGGCAGTAGAGATCAACTGTCTTTCCCTTTGTCAGATCGATGAGCTTGCATTCGACAATCAACGGAAAGAGGTGTTGCCGGCTCGTTAGGGATATCTGGATGTCGGGCCGCATCTCGAACCGGCTGGCATCATAGTTTTTTGTCTCGGTCCCGCGCGAGACCGCCCGCACCACCATGCTTGCCAGAGGATCATCGCCCACCAGATGGTTCAGGCGATCGACCATCAAGCTGTTGAGATGCTTCTCGTCGCCGCCAGCGACTGCGGTCGGATAATCAGCTTTTATCCCTGTGTAGGCTTGCTGAAGCAGTTCCAGAATTAACTCGATATGCGAATGGTCGAGCGCCGGCAGCGGAAGTTCCTGCCCCCGGATCAGTTCAGATAAATGGTCTTGCAGCCCGGAAATTAGCCCACTCATGTCCCAGGGCGCTCCCTGAACAACTCTGGTCGCGTCCAGATCAAACGTTGGGCGGCCAGGCGCGCCTGCGTTTCGCTCCAGTATCTGGACTGGGCGAGGAGCATTATGGCCAGGCTATGCTCACCTTCATCCACGACAATTTCAGTCGCGCTGGTGCGATCGGCGACAGCCGTGAGTGCGCGAATATCCGCCAGCGAACCTCCGTCAGGAGTTTCGCTCTCCGCGCTTCGGCACGCAAAAACGCGAAGCGCGCGCCAAGGTGAAGATCCCTGATCAGGAACGTGAATGACGCGAACAGCGCATTCAAATCGCTTTGCAAAACGGGCAAGCTCTTCTTCCAAAGTCTGGCAGTATTTTTCGACCTGATCGATCGACGGTTCGCTCTGCGCCATTTTCCGGTTTGACGCATAGGGAAGGTTGAAGCGGAGAGTGTCGTCAATGACGATCAGGTCTCGTTCGCCGAGCCCGTAGAGTTTTGCCACCCAAGCATCGACCTCTGGCCAGGCATCGTTGCCGTCTTGCTCCAATCGCCTGAAAAGATCGCCGACCTCGTGCACCAGATTTTCCGAGAGTGACTCGAAAGGGGGAATAGCGATCTCTTCCAGAATGGATTTCTCAATGACCTCGCGTTCAAAGCCGAACTCGCCGCTGGTGATTAGCGATATCCAGAGCGCGACCCGGCTCCCAAGCACGAGCGCTAGATAGCGAGCCAAGGACGACGCCTCGGGCGCTCCCGCTGTGCTGAATCCGTACCAGCTCTCGTTGAACACTATGTCGCGATCACAAACCGACATCTGTATCCGCTGCAATTGCGCAGGCGGTGATTTGTGAACGAGTAGGATCGGTCCGTTATAGATGGACCTGCTACGTGCGCGATGAAGACGATCCACGCCGAATGCCGGGAGCCGCAAAGGGTCTATGACCAATTGAGCGGACATCACATCATCCAGATGCGGGAGTCCGTGCAAATGACTGGCGTCGTCTCCGACCGTGCCATCATCGTGCTTCTTGCTGCTATCGCGAAGCTTTTGGTAGCCGTTTCCATGGGCAAGGCCGCCATCACACAACTTCGCCCAGTAATTTCCGAGCGTCTTGAAGCTGCCCCGACGAACCCGATCGATGAGAGAAAGGTCGGCCTCACTACCGCGGAAGAGGATTTTAAGCGTTTCTGGGCGGTCTCGAAGATCCTGTGGCCGGACGACATATGCGTTCGTTGCATCGACCCTCATGACCCCTGCGTTATTGAAGCCCTTCTCATATCGTGGCGTCAGCATCCGAAACCCGGAGGCTGCGTGCGCCGGGCGATTGACAGCAAAGAGCAAGCAGAATGGCGCGGAAATGCTGGGCCAGACCTTTGTCTGACGTAGTTCGGAGCCATTGATGATCGAGGTTACATCGATCGCTTCCAACAGGCTTTGTCGGGCAAGCGGCATGCCGTCGCCCTGCTGGAACAGGAGACGAGCGTGCAGGGCGAAAATGATCTGTGCGTCGGGCTTTGCCCATCGCATCGCGCGCCAGACAAACGGCAGATCAAGAACGGCGTTGGGCAAGGGCGGAGCGGTGATGTCCTCTCCAAGCCTGGTCCGAGCGATATCGTGAACTTCGGCGCGCAGGAGGTTCCAGTCCTCCAAACCAGTTGCACTGGCCCAGGGCGGATTGCCGATTACGAGATCGTATAGACCATCATGCTCCTCGCCGATCAGCGGGCCAAGGCTGCCCAACTGCTTCGATTCAAGACGATCAATATCAGTGACATCGACTGGTCGATGCAGGACGACGCCGCGCAAATCATCGAAATGCAGCTTGTCGACCGGCCGTGGATTGGGGTCGAGTTCGATGGACAGCAGGTAGAGGCCCAGCGCGCAAAATCGCAAAGCTGCCTCATTGATGTCGAAGCCCCGAACCTGCGAGTAGAGGATGTCGCGAAGCGTAGCCGTGTCTGGCCGCTGCCCCTCTACCCTCCAGCGCGCCGCGACGAGTTCGCGAAACGCAGCGAGCAGAAATACGCCGGCGCCGGCGGCAGGATCTAGTATGCGCGCGGTAGCCGAAATGCTTTGTGCATTCAGGCCACGAAACGCGGCCGACACCATGATGTTTGCGATGGGGTGCGGCGTGTAAAAGCCGCCTTCCTGCTGCTGCTGCTTTGGGGCGTGCTTTCGCAGGTAGTATTCATAGGCTTGGCTCAGCACGCCAACGGGGATGTGGGAAAAGTCGAGATTATCCCACTGCTCTTTCCAGCCCAATGAGAGTTGGCCACCTTCCGCTCGCCGCAAAATGTTGCCGAGCACGCGGCAAGATTCCAACGTGAGTTGCGAATGCACCGTATCTGAAAGCGGTAGCAGCTCGCCGTTGAACGTCTTATCCAGTCAGACGCAAGACAGGCGGACCAAGTCCGGCCAGTCAAATAGTTCATAGTCTTCCGGGACGGTTTCGGCGCTGCCTAGTTCGCTGCCGATGATGTCACTGGCTGAAGGCAGAAGGCCCCGATCGGCCAGAAAGCGCATGAATAGCGCTCTGCCGACCAACGATATGGCGTCTTCGCCCGACAGGCCGCCATCAACCTTTAGGGATGAGATGGCTTGATCGAGCAATTTCAGAATGACGCCCGTGATCCACGTCCGGTCGTTAATCTCTGCCGCTGGCCGCAGATTCGCCAGACGTGCAAACGTCAGCCAAGTTTCATCGTCGGCAACACCGGCATCGACTCGGACCTTGGCAAGCGAATGGCGATCGAGAGCGATCCGATAGACGTCCAGTCGGCCAGGGTAGACCACGCCGAGATATGGCGCGTCGCCTCGCATAGCGAGGATGCGTCGGATACGTTTGAGGCGATCGAGGTCGGCGTTGAGCCGATTGCCGTCGACCAGAAACATTAGCGGCGCCTCCTGCCACTCGTACACGCCTTCAACCAAGCGCAAATCGTCATCATGGTCGCGAACCATGAGAATGGTTGAGTAAGCCAGCAGGTCTGGGGACGAGTGATCGAAGAGGCGGATTCCATCGCGATCTGCGCCGAGCTCGTTCAAGGCGTTGAACATGTTGATCATACGCCCCCTTCCGACAAGGTTAGCGGGCACGAACGAGCAGCGACAAATTCCGGGAACGACTTGATTGCTGTCATTGGTCGAGATCCAATGGCACCTGTGGATCGCCACCAAACTGACCAGCGCGCGCGCGACCGCGAGGCTTTTTTGCCGTTAGCTCAACCTTCGCGATGATGCCTCTGAAATCGAGTCCTTGGGTGCCCATTTCAGCGACTAGCGCGGCTATGATCGCCAGATGGTCTGGAACCCCTCCTGATCGGGCATAATTTGAAACGGAGTTCGGGTTCATTCCAATCAATTCGGCAAACGCCCTGATGCTCAGGCCAGCTCGCGCGAGATCGCGGAGAAACCCCTCATAACCCATCGCGACCAGAGCCCTAATCACATAATTCTATGTATAGTGTCACATAAAATCATGTGTGGCAATCCACAAATATGGATGGCTGCGCGACTCAGGTCTTCTGCGAGCGCGCCATGCGATTAGGTTGCTGGCCAGAGCCTCAGTCCGCGTGGCAATCCGTGCAGTAATCGACGGCGTTTGCGTAGGCCTAGCGAAGAATATCGCGCCATGGCGTATAATCGGCGGGGCTGGCGGGCAGCGCCCGACGAAAATGAGAACTATGAGTTCATCGTAACATTATAATCTAAAATGACATTTTATCGCTTCTGCGGTTCCCGGCGATTATCGGCGGTATTCGGTGATCGTCGGCGGCAATATCGCGTGATCGGAGTATCATGATGGCCATCTCGTTGGAGAACCAACGCTGAAGAATCGCGCTGCCGCATCATTGCTTCGGCGAAAAGGTTCAACGGTGTGGCAGATACGGTTCGCCGATGACGAAGGATACGGCCACCAGAAGCTCAAATTGGAACAAGGCTGGTTTCTCGGGCCAGTCGCCTGGCTTTACGCTTCGCGCCACCTCATAACCGGCGGGGTCGAGCCAGACGATCGTGTCCACCTCCACAAGCGGTAATACAACCAGTCGCTGCTGCCGATACGCCTCGGCAGGACGGACACATTCCACTTCGATCGCGATCGTTGCCGTGCCTGTGCGCGCTGTGCGCGCGGGCTGCCTCGTTTCCACCCACGCACGGATCGTCCGAGGGTCGAGAAGCGCGTTGGCATCTTCGCCCGCCGGGCGCCCTTCGTAATAGGCTTTCGCATCCAGCTCCGCCTGCGGACGATCCACGGCATCGCCGCGCGCAAGAAGAAAGGCCGCCACGGGATCAAGTGTGCCCCAACTGATAAGCTCTTTCAGCCAGAAGCCGATCCACGGCAAACCGCTCATTGGCCAGTCGGCTATTTCCAGCGCGCGAATGGGCTGTCCGTCATCAGTTGTATCCAGCAATAGGCCGATGACGCTGCCAAGTCCCCAACTGCCGCGATAGATGAAGTTGTTCGCTACAAAGCCGTACCAGTTCGTAACCTCGTTGGGGCGAGGCTGTCGCGGCAGCGTCGATTTGACCAACCACCACCGCAGTAGCATCGGCCAGTCGCTGAAGTTCTTCTTCCGACCAAGTTTTGTCTCGATCGCAAAAACCGGAATTTCGGACAGGAATGCTAGCACGTCGCGGATGAAGACGAATTGCTCCTCGACGGTCCACCGCGCATAGTCGGCACCCTGCGAAAGCTTGACGCGAATTGCCTCCGCGCGGTCCAGCAACAGCTTTGCAGATCGTGGCGTCAGGCTCGTCTTATATAGACGGCGGCGCTCATCGGCGTCCGGATACTGGGCCTTGATCGCTCTGCCACGCGCCAGCCAGATCGTCGCCAGGTGCGCCTCACCATGCGAAGCCGCATGGGCATAGGTGCGTCGCCAAATCTTGGCTAATTCTGCTTCAAGCTGGGCGTCGTCGAGTTCGACACCTTTGAGTTCCTCGACCTCCTGTATCGCCGCGACCAGAAATGCGTCTAGTGAATCGAGATAATCATGGCTGGTTGGCGGGTCTGCGGCTTGCTCAGTGACAGCCGTCTGCTCAAGCCAGGCGATGAATTCAGCCTCGGTTCCTCCGCCCACCACCGCTCTCCATGCACGCTCCAGTTCGCGAAGCAGGTGGGCCAGCGGACTCGACGCCTGATCGTCCGGGATTAGATCGCCCACCGCTGCGGTCGCCGCCTCTAGTTGGGCGACCAGGCTCTCATAGCCGTTCCACTGCCGGTTATAGGTTGGCACAATCCGGCCGAACCGGTTCTCATAAGTGCGCTCGGGCAGGACAACGAGCGCACTGCCTTCCGTTGCAACACCGGGCCGCCCCGCGCGGCCGATCAGATTACTGAACTCTTGCAAAGGCAGTTCGCCGTTACTTCTGAAAACGCTGGGGATCAGAAGGAAGTTGACTGGAATATTGACCCCCTCCGACAGGGTTGATGTGGCGATGATCACTCGAACATAGCCACGATCAATAACGGTCTTCAGCCGCCGGGCGAGGAGGCCCGGCATCTTGCCGTGATGCACCACAATACCGCGCGCCAGCAGCCGATACTCGACGGAATCCGCTGTAAAATAGTCGATGGCGGTCGCCAGGCATCGCGCCCAAATCTCGTTACCTTCCTCAATCGACCAATAGTTGGGAAGTGCAATATCCTGCCATTTGTCCAGAAGATCGGCGCAGGTCGCGGCAAAGGTGTCGATATTCTGCGTTAGCGAAATCAATACTGAAGGCGTTGAGCCATCCGGGCGTTTTGCCGCCAGGTTGAGCGCAGCCCACAGCGTCGGCGCGCGCATCCGAACTTCGGGTCCGTCTTCTGCATCGATCCCCCCCGGAACGGCGGGGAATGGATCGGGTACGAACGGTGTGTCGTCCCGCCGCTCGTCGTCAAACTTCAGCGAGTTCCCATCCATCAGACTGTAACGGATCGCGAACTGACCGGTTGGGCGCACTTCGAGACGCCCAAGCATTTGTCGTGTGCTGCGATAGGATGAGCTTGTAGGGAGCGCATCGGGCGCATCGGAAACCCAACGGGCCAAGGCTGGCGCTGCCTGTGCCGCCACCGCAGACAGCGCGACAATGCGGAATTCATGATCTTCCCGTGCGCGCATCAGGCGCGTGCCGAGTTGTTCGAGCCGGAACGAGCGCGATGTTCCGTCCCCCAGTCCCGTCAGCCGGGCTTCGTCCTGCTCCACCATATGGGCTTCATCGATGATGACCGTGCGGACCCGGTTGAGGAACAGCACGCCCAGATAACGCAGGAGCGCATCCGCTTTCTCAAACGTGCAAATGACTACGGTCGGCTGATCGGTCTGAATCCAGGCATCGGTCGGCCCCCAATCGACGCCGCCATACAGGCCGGTCACGACAACGGGTTCCGCTGCGATCCCGCGAAGATCCTCGGCGAGACGGCCTTCCACCTCCGCCGCGAGCGCGCGGGACGGCACGAGGTAGAGCACAAGATTGCCGGCAGCACCTCCTGCCGGCGGATCGGCAAACAAACCTTGGACCGCGCCAAGGGTCGCAACCGTGGTTTTCCCTGAGCCGGTTGGCGTACACAACACGAACGAGTTGTTGTCGCGCAGCTTCGCGATGCCAGCAGCCTGCGCCGGCCAAACAAGGGCTCGCTTGTTGGCAAACGCCGAGCGCGCGAACTGCGTGAGAGCGTCGCCGGCCGGGCCGCTCGACGTGAGGCGAAGCCCGTCGATCTGCGGCCATAAACAGGTTTCGATAAAGCGCCGCGCACTGGCGGCCGTCAGCCGCGCCAGCAGGTACGAATAGGGATCGCGGCTATGCAGGAATCCCAGGGCGAGCGCTTCTAGCTTAACCACCGCGCGCTCGACGGGAGCATCACCGCCCGTCCTCAGAAATGCGCAGATCGTCCCGATGCACATGACTATATGCTGGACGGACGCGACTTCGAGATCATCGGGATCGATGCGACCATCGCTTCGCAGTCCGCGATAACTGCTCCAGAAGGTCTGCGCCGCCTTGAAAGCAGCCGGGAAGTCTGCCCGCACGAATTGGCGGAGAAGCTCCGACAGCGGCTCTCCTTCCGGTAGCCGCCGTAGATGCCCCAGGGCCATCGCCGGATAATCGGCCAACTGATAGGCCGCGGCGGCCAGCAAATGCAGCGGCGCGCCCGGCGGCTTCAACTGGGATTGCGAAAGCCATTCGATGATTTCTGCCGCGCGCTTGATCGCCGTGCGCCACGGCGAGCTGATGTCGGCACTTCGCTCCAGCCACCCGCTTTCCAACAGCAACATCGCTTCGTCGAGATATCCGGCGACGTCTCCTGGTCCGAAACTCGCCAAGCCATCGCGGCCCATGTCGCGCCGTAGCCGTTGGCTATAAAGTTTGGCTTGGCGCGCCGTCAGAGCTTGGCCGGCCAGATTTTCCCGAATTTCGCGGGCGATGGCGATCGTAGCTGCGTTCGCCATCTCAAGCGCCCCGGTACAATATATCGACTACAGCATCCAAATTCTCGAACTGAAACTCCATCGCTTCGAGGTTGCGCTGTATCGTGTAAGCAGGGTGCGGTGCTTCGGGAGGAAGCCAGGCAATCCGTTCAGCAGGCTGTTTGGGCGAATGACCGACAGCATAAGCCAGCCCATCGTGCCGAGCCGCCGTGCGAAAACCATCCCGGTAGAATTGGAGCAGTGCCTGTTGCCAAGCTTGCGCTTGAGGGGTGTCATATTCCGTCAGGAGATTGATTAGCTCACGAACGCCGCTGGGCCGGTTCCCGCCAACCATGAGCTTCTCGTGCGCGTCTTTCATGATGGCGGTGTTGCTGACCGTGAGGCATTTGGCTTCGAGCGTCAGAATGTCGGTAATCACACCATTGGCGTCTATGCGGAACGCCAGTCCATCATCGCCTGTCCGACCCGGTCGCTTCTCTTTTTCGGCATCTGGGTCGTACGCTTCCCCGGCCAGTATGCGTTCGTTGATTAAGTCGAGATGCTGAAATTCTTGATCGTGAAAACGGAAGAGCAGTGCTGGAACCATCCAATCCGCATGGCCGACAGCTCCGAAATGCTCAACCGCGAGCACGCCTAGTGTTTCGCCAAGATACCCCTGAAGCGATATGCGATTAAGCATGGCGGGGTAATGCGCAGCAGGGTCGTGAGCCGGATCGTTGAAGGGCGACAGATCGTCTTGGAAGCCTGAACGTATCCGACGCCGGGCATCGTCCAGCGCTTCTTGGACATAGGCGATAAGTTCATCGCGTAATGGGCCGAGGGCACCGTGAACTTCCCGCCAAACCCGTAGCCGGTAGCGTTGATGCGTATGCGGGATACCTTGATCGACCAGCCACGAATTGAGCGGAATAGGCGCAAGACGCTGAAATCTAATCATGTTGTTAATTTACTCCAACCCAGCATCTGCATTAATTTAATGCTAAAATCATTGGGGCACATCCGACGGGGATACTTACGAATGACGGAGTTTATTCTTCGTCTTTCTCCCTCAAGATGATAAATGAATACGCTCCGGCTTCCTTCCATCAGGTCGTGTTGGGAAGAGGGTCGGTTCCCTCGCTCAAAATGGCGAGATATCGCCGGTAACTGAACACGCGCCCCCGTTTGCGCCCGGTGATTTCCTCGACGATGCCGAACCGCTCCAGATCAGCGAGCGCTGCATTGACCGTGGGGGCCGAGAGGCCCGTCTTTTGAACGAGCTGGTTGGCGGTCAGGAAAGGATTCTGCTGAAACAGGTCATGAATACGCAGCGCCGAGCCGGCCCGGTCGCTCTGCGTCGTGATCCGTTCGCGGTCCTCCTTGAACAGATCAACGATCCGGGTCGCTGCATCGAACGCCTGATTGGCTGTATCCGCCACGCCCGTCAGAAAGAAGTCGAGCCAGGCTTCCCATGCACCATGTTCGCGCACCTCCTGAAGCAGGCGGTAATAGTCGGCGCGATGCGTTTTCAGGTAGAGGCTCAGATAAAGCAGCGGTTTGCGCAGCACGCCGTTGACGCAGAGATACAGCGTGACCAGCAAGCGGCCGATCCTGCCGTTGCCGTCCAGGAACGGGTGAATGGTCTCGAACTGGACATGCAACAGCCCGGCCTTGATGAGGGCGGGCAGACGCGAGCCTTCCTCGTGCATGAAGCGCTCAAGCGCATCGAGGCAGCCGTCCATCTCTGTCGGCGGGGGCGGCACGAACAGCGCATTGCCGGGACGAGTGCCGCCAATCCAGTTCTGCGATCGCCGGAACTCGCCGGGGTTCTTGGTGCCGCCGCGTCCGCTTTGCAGAAGCCGCGCGTGCATCTCACGGATCAGGCGCAACGACAGCGGCAGCTCTTCCAGCCGCTCCAGCCCGTACATCATGGAATCGACGTAGTTCGAGACTTCGCGGATGTCGTCGATCGGCTGGCCGGCCTGCGCCTCGGTCTCGAAGCGGAGCAGGTCCGAAAGGGTCGATTGCGTACCCTCGATCTGCGAGGAAAGAACGGCTTCCTTCCGCACATACATGTAGAGGAACAATTCCTGGCGCGGCAGCAGCATGGTGATGCCGTCCAGCCGCCCCAAAGCCCGTTCCGCCAGGCTCAGCTTCTCCAGCAGGCCCAGCACGTCGATCGACGGCTCCGGCGGCAAGGGCGGCGGCACGAAGGCGCGCACGATTTCACCCGCCACGGGGGTCTCGACAAAGCGGCCTAGCCGGAGGTTGGAAGCTGATTCGGACATGCCCCATTATGTGGGCGCAGCGTTATTTAAGCAATTGGCACTTGGCTTAAATAGGAGATGAACTAAGGTAAGCACTCTTTAATAACGGGCGGCACCATCATGGGCGGGTACACGCAACGGGTTCGTGACAGTATTCTTCCGCTTTAAGTGGCGGGAACCCTGCCGGCTGCGTTCGACGAATGGTCCTTCACCGACAACACGGTCGATCATGAGCAACCCATCGACACCTGTGAACTCTGCGGTCAGCAAGACCTTCGCTATCACTTCGAGATCGCCAACCACTATACCGACGCAACGCTTTGGGTCGGTTCCCATTGCATATTGCAATTCGATGTGGCGGTCATGGAGAAAGGTCGGCGCCTGTCGCCGACCGAGGCGAAGCGTCACCTCACCACGCTGACCCAGCAGATGCAGTTGGAATCCTGCATCCGCACGCTGGAGCAGCTCGCCGCGAAAGAAAGCAATCCGATCCTGTCGGGCGCTCTGGATTACTACCGCAAGAACAAGAAGCTTACCCCCAAATAAGCCGCCGTCGTGTTCTGGAAGCTTCAGGCCTTCAACATCGATCATCACCCGTCGTTCTTCCAGATCGAGCTTCGCCGCGCACAACATATCGAAGATCTGAAACAAATGCCGACCGCGCGCGTCCATCGGTTCTGGACCGCGTTGACGACCGCCCAGCGGCGCAAGGCTGTTGAACTGGGTCATACCTCGCCACAAGCGTAGCTGCGGCAATCAGGATGCGCGGTTTTCAGGTTCAGCGGTTTTTCACATCCTGATCCTGTTTCCTGCCCGGCGCCCGCTGGCGCTCATGCCGGTCGGTTGCTTGGGGGGCTCCCCCTGGCGCGGCGCAAGGGATCGCTGACGCTCGGCCGGGACGGTATCCCCAGCCTTCCTCCGCATCGTTCCTCCGTTCCGTGCAGGCCGGGCGATCCCCCTCCGTCCCGGCCGCCCTTGCTCCTTGCACCCCCCGGTCTCGGCGACGGCCAGGGTTGCAGCGCAGCGCTGCGCTCCAACCCAAGCCAATGAGGATCAAGACTATGACCAACACTATTGAAACGACCGCCACGGTTTCCGGAGTCCCCGCCGCCGAAAACGGCGCGGTGCTGTTCGTGCCGCTGAACAAGTTGAAGAAGTCGCCCCGCAACGCCCGCACGACCCCGCACAGCGAAGCCCATATCGAAGCGCTGTCGGCCAGCATTGCGGCGAAGGGTATGCTGCAAAATCTGGTGGTGGAGCCGGAGACGAACGCGGAGGGCGAACCGACCGACAGCTATTTCGTGACCATCGGAGAAGGCCGCAGGCTCGCGCAGTTGCTGCGCGTTAAGCGCAAGCAGATCAAGAAGACGGAAGCCATCCGCTGCGTTCTGGACACCGAGAATGACGCTGCGGAAATCAGCCTTGATGAGAACGTCACCCGCGAGGCCATGCACCCCGCCGACCAGTTCGAGCGGTTCCGGGAATTGGCGGATAATCGCGGATGGGGGGCGGAAGAGATTGCCGCCCGGTTCGGGGTTTCTTCCCATGTCGTGAAGCAGCGGCTTCGGCTTGGTGCGGTCAGCCCGAAGCTGATGCAGGTCTATAGGGATGGCGGTTTGTCGCTGGATCAGTTGATGGCCTTCGCCATCACCGAGGATCATGATCGGCAGGAACAGGTTTTCGATAATCTGTCGTGGAACCGCGAACCCGCGACGATCCGGCGTGATCTGACCAAGGCAAATGTGGAGGCAACTGAACGGCGGGCGCGTTTCGTCGGGGCGGACGCCTATGCGGAGGCAGGCGGCACGATCATCCGCGACCTCTTCACCGAGGATCGGGGCGGCTATTTCGAGGATGCCGGGTTGCTCGACCGGCTTGTCATCGGAAAGCTGGAATTCATCGCCGCCGAGGTGCAGGCGGCAGAGGGATGGAAGTGGAGCGCCGCTCACATCGACTATCCCCATGCCCACGGCTTGCGCCGCAGCTATCCGCATCCGGTGGATTTGTCGGAGAAAGACGCCGCCACCTATGACAACGCGCAGGAGGAGTTGGAGCGCCTGTCGGCGGAATGGCAGGACGCCGATGTAGACCTGCCCGATGAGGTGGATCAGAGGTTGGCGGAGCTTGAAGCCGAGATCGAGCAGATCGACGCCAAGCGCCACGCCTATGACGCCGATGAGATCGCGCGCGGCGGCGTGTTCGTCATCCTCAACCATGACGGCACGCCCCGGATCGAGCGTGGTTTCATCCGCGCCGAGGACGAAGCGCCGGAACCAGAGGAAGCGGAAAGCGCCACCTATGAAGTGGATGGCGTGACCGTCACCAAGGATGGGGAGATCGTCGGGGACGAGGGAAACGAGAACGAGCGGGCGGATCCCGCGCTCGAGACCGAGGACGAGGATGTCGGGGATGCGGGAAAGCCGCTGTCGGACCTTCTCGTCCGCGATCTGACCGCCCATCGCACCCTTGGCCTTCGCCTCGCCCTTGGCGAGCAGCCCGATGCGGCGCTTATCGCCGTGGTTCACGCGTTGGCGGCGCAGACCTTCTATCGCGGCGGGGAAGCGTCCTGCCTCGAAATCCGGTTGAGCAGCGCCTATCTCGCTTCCCATGCGGACGGGTCTCTAGCGGGAAATCGGCGGGAATCAGCGTGCCCACTATGGGACTGAAATGGCGGAGAGGGGGGGACTCTCCTTTCCAAAGGGGTCTAAACCGCGCTATCCCCGAAAAAAGGGCACACACCCGCCAGGTCAGCGATACAACACACGATCCCTAGCACGATACACATGGTGTGAGAGCCCGCAATTTCGCAAGACGTTTGGCCTTGCTGATGGGAACGAACGTCCTCTCCATGCCTCCCCCCGGGCACAGTTCCCGATCTCCGCCCGTCGAACCTGAGAAATGATTTCCCAAGCCCGACAGGTGCCACATCCCGCAAGTGATCGAAGATCGTTTTAGAACCCTCCCGCCTACCGAGGGCATTCGGAACTCGGGAAGCGGGATGAGCCCGCTCACATCGGACGGATCTGAGCTGTGCATCGCATCGTCGATCACGACTGCGTATTAAGAAATCTTTGGAGTTGGTTCCGATCTGGCATCCAAGGTTAGCCTCGCATCCACGACCAGGTGGAGATCAAGGTTCCTGGTCAAAGTTCGGCAGGTTAGCTCTCCCTTATCAAAGGAAAGGCCGCCAATGCCTGACCGTAAGCGAGCGTAAGAAGCGGACTTGTTAGAAGTAGCCGCTGGCCGCGGTCATCGGCAGCTAAGTTTAGGATGACGTAAGTTGATGACTAGTAACACGAGAGCAGCTGCGACCTTCGAAAGCTTAAGTCTCATGCCGATAGCCGGTTTAGGCCTCTGCTAAGTAGATTTTCCCGGGCAGCCCTCTGTCGCCGCTAAGCGCACCACTGATCAAGAGGACAAAAACATGGTGCTGCTACTTCTGACTTTCTCAACCGGACTCTACCTCAGGCACGCCTGATATCTACCGAGGGCTTACCTAGCCAGCTTCCATTCACGCGATGCAGAACCATCGTCCCATGTGGAAGAAGCCCAATACTTACTAAAGTCGAGCGACCAAGCTTATCGCATTCGACGCAGCCAAACCGAATCGAAAGCGGATCACGGCCAGCGCCATAAAGCGCGTAAAGACCCCCTAGATCAAAGTGCTGCCGCCGACTGCATTGTCGACAGTCGACCTGTAGCACAAGGCTTTGCCGGATCGCCTTTCCAAGTGTGTCAATGGTTCGCGTCATGGGATTGGAATAGGAACATATTCTCGATCCGGCAAGCATGGGCTGTGCACACGCAGGGTCCCCCTGAACAATCCTGTCATGCTGGCTGATCGACCCGACTGCTGCGCCAATCCCATCAACGTAGCCTAAGCAGGGAGCACACATGCTACCCTGACCATTGTGAAAAGCTGGGTGCTTACGGGGATTAGAGCAAAGGGGAAAATCGCTGATACTGCCGAGCATAAACACCAAGTTGGAGCGCGCAGGCTGTGACCATCGGAAAGAGCCGCGAGATGAAACTACGCGGTACTTTGCAGAGCGACTGCAATATTTTGACATGAGCTTCATTCCACATTTCAGACGCTTTTGTCTAAGATGTTGAAGATCTGACGATGCTCTTACCTAATCCGACAATATCATGCCCACTCAGTCACCAAGGGAACGCGCCGCTCGTTTGTTCTGTCACCTAGCTGGTCAAACGACGAATGCAGCAGTCAAGGCACAAGGATCGGCTAGCTTTTGAGCGAGACCACGATCTTTGTTTTCGACCTTCTTAGAGCTGCCAATGAGATTGATCAGCTTTCGCGTAGCCAACGTATTCGATTCATCCTACGCGCTGCAGCCCTGATCCAAGACCAGCACCAGCATACCCTAGACCTGAAGCTGATAGCTAACAACAATAGCAGCGACCTCTTAGATGTGGTGGAAGAACTCCGTGGAATGGCGCGCCTTATCGAGTGCTTTACACCAAGTGAGATCAGTTTGAAGATTGCAGAGGCAGCAGGTATTATTCACGCCGGCATGCCCATCTTCAAGAGCCGGACGGTGCTACATTGAAATGCCGACAGATGCGAACATGCTAGAGCGCCAGTGGAACTGGCTTATCTTAGCTAGTACAGGACCAGCCTCTCAACCAACTCACTCCTGTCGAGATTGTAGAGCCTTTTCGAGATACATATCGGCATCAGCCGCAGCTAAGACCTCGTATACGTCATCGCCAGGATGCCACACTGCACCACCTGCGCTGATAGCAAAACTTTCGCTATAAACATCGCTCGGCCGGATGCTGCCGACTACCGCCCTTAATCGCGCCAAGCGCATATCAAGTGCTGTTCTGTTTGCGTCGCGCAACAGCAGGTAGAACTCGTCGCCGCCCACCCGCGCAACCGTTTCGTTGGGCATCAAGGCTTCTTTCAAAGCGAAACCAACCAATCTAATGACTTCATCGCCAAAGCGATGACCGAGCGTGTCATTTATGCGTTTCAGCCCATTCAGATCAGCAACAGCTAGCGAGAAACTACGTCCGGTGTAACCTGCCTCTGCGCATCCATTTTCCACCTCCTGATCAAAAGCTCGACGATTAGCCAGACCGGTCAGAGCATCTGTGAAAGCAAAGCTTTTTAGTTCAAGCTGAATCTTCTTGATCGCGGTGATGTTCTGCGAAATGGCCATGATGCGCGACACGTCGCCTGTTACAGGATCGAGGCATGGCGACAGTGTTGTGCGGTACCAATCGCCTCTTGATACCAATGAGCCGAGTTCCTCAAACTGGAACGCTTTACGGGTCCTAACGCAGCTGGTGTAACGCTCGCTAAGGGTGCGTGCCAAATTCGGTTCAAAGATTTCTTCGAAAAGCTTGCCTTCAATAGATGCGCTTACAATTCCCGTTTCGCGTTCCGCAGCTGCATTCATCCCAAAGATGCGGAAGCATCCACCATCTTCTACATCAACGACGAAGACTGAGACATCTAACGCGTTTAAGTCGAAGCTGAGCTGCATATATCCTCCCTTGATCCCTGCCGAACTGCATCCATCAGGGATAATCCGCAGCAGGTTAATGCCAGGAAAGCCTCGTCAGATGTTTCAGTTCTGAGACCGGCGTCGGCCAACCGCAAAAATCGACAACGGTGGTTAACAGCTGATTGGGGAATTCATGCCTTCGTGTTGAAGTGCCGCGAGAATCAGAAGCCGAAAACCGGTCGCATGACGAGAACAAAGACACCCAACACCCCGATCGAGACTATGATCGCAATAACACTGCCGATCTTCTCTGGGAGACCATCGTCGGGCTGAAAAAGTCTCATGGCGCTGTCTCCTAAACGACAATCAGGTACTCGGCCGAAAAAGCGGTCAGCCGGCTGTTATGCAGGTCTGTGACTAAAACAAGCTAGAACATTCGATCAACAGAATTTAAGTGCCCTCGGCTTCACTGAACGACTGGCATTGGCAAACAGGAGCACGCGCTTTAAGCTCGGTGTTTGTCAACTCTCTAGGCTTCAGCCTCATGATGAGGACTGAAGCATGCAACGATCCTTACCAGCACTGAGATTTTGCGCTTTAGCGCTGATTGTTTCGTTTTTCTGGATCGTCAATGTAGCGCCAACGTTCCAGCCAATCATTGGCTCGCCGCCAGCAGATGGAGCAACGCTCACCGTTGCGGCAAATGTTGGTGGCCACTGGCTCGCCGCGGATGCTCGCGGAATAGCCAAACATGCGGTGAAGTCGCCAGTAGCAGGTCTTCCACCTGAGCAGGAAGACCTTTTCCATCCGTCAACTCAGAACAGTCGGTTTGGCTTCTCGGGTGGGAATGTCTGCGGGCGTTGTGCTTCCGCGTATCAGGCACGTGCTCCGCCTTCACTGCTGATCTAGTCACTTCAACCCAAGTTATGGATGGTCGCCCGTGGTGCGGCCTTTCTCCTCATGCTGGAAGGGGACGATCCCTCATGGCTATTGAAGACAAAGATCCCAAAGATCAGCAGGACCCAACACACTCTCCTTGGAGAGTCGATTTCATCGTGCCGCTTGCCTCAACCGTGGCGATTTTCGGCGCCTTGATTGCGATCGGCTGGAGACTCGCACTGGGTCCCAGTTAGACAAACGTCGACAACCCGGTGCCGTTGATTGGAGCGGCACCGGTTCGCAAAAATACAAGCACTCACTGCAGGAGTGATGATGCGCTACTTTTTCGACCTTCGCGATGGTGACAGCTTGTTGGTGGACAATTCGGGCTTGGAACTCGCAAGCTTCGATGCAGCGAAGATGGAAGCATCAGACAGATTGACCGAGTTCGTGAAGCTCGCTGTGACCGATGACACAAGACGGGCAACGGCGATCGAGATCAGAGCCGGTGACCGGCTGATATTCACGTTCAAGATCATAATCGAGGCGAAAGCAGCTGAACGGCTGAGAATTGAGCTTGGCGCTCAATCGTAGAGGTTGTGCTTGAGCCATTCTCCATGCGGAACTGCGGCACCAACCTCATAGCGAAGCTTATGAGCGTCGAGGTGCTTGGCGCCTGTCTCGCACCAGTAGCGGAGGCGATACCACTCACCCTTGCTACGAAACACAGCGCCAGGTGCCTCGATCTGGTTATGGCCTACGATTGGCTCTGCAAACGAGTAGGCAATGACTTTGTCGACGTTAAGCTTTTTGTGCTCGCGATTGATCAAGAGCAACACCTCGAGGTCACAGGTCTGCTCAAGTCTGGTTTGTCGATCAAGCCGCATCAGCTGCGTATTCAGGCGCTCGTCGCTAAGAGCCCAGGAGTGCGTAGTCAAGAACAGCCCAGCTGCCACTGACAGAGTTGCTTTTTTCCAAGCGATCATACGCCACGTCTATGGTCACCGCGGCCTTAGCGTCAAGACCGACGTCTTTCTAAGGTCAGAGTCTTCTAACAGTGACATGGCCTGCTGTATGATCGTTCACAGCACGCAAAATGGGGCCGGCACCACCCCCGAAGGAGCGGTGCCGCCCGAGTACAGGTCGCGGCTTTAGCGAACTCGCATAACCGAGACGATGCTGCCCGAGCGATCGTTGATCAGCAAGTACTGGCGGCCGACTTTAACCCAGTGGTGGCCGCGGTTCGGCGCACGCAATCCAAAGCGCTTGTAGTCACGAATTCGGCTGTTCCAGTGGCCCCGATCCAGCTTCTGCCCCCTCGACCAGTGGCGTGACTTGTCACGACCACGGCTATCTACGAGGACGAGAGAACTACTGGATACGTCAGTCTTGATTGACAGGCTGGCGACCGGAGCGGCCTGAGCAAAACCGGCTGTTGAAACGAGAGTGATGGCGAGCGCGGCCAGAACAAACTTCTTCATGAAAACTCCTGTTGTGCAGGTGTTGCACGCACGAAGTATCGAGCTCGCCCAATGAACCAGAATGAATAGGCACCTTACAATTTGGTTATGATCTAACTGTCTTTCATGGAGGTTCGAGCAGCGAAGAGGCTAACGCTTCATCCCTACCGAATTCTCAGGAAATCATTTCCCATGCCAGCTTCTACGGAACAGTGATGGGGCATCGGCGACCCGGGTGACCGGACTGAATCGCCGTCCCACAACTTTGAATCGGCAATCTCGCAAACTGCGTTTGGTGAAGTAATGGGGAGAGCAGGATGAGGTGGATGATAACGGCGTTTGATGAGCGTGTGCGTTTCAGGCGGCTGAAGGCACAAGGGTCAGCGCAGCCCTCGGCTTGAAACAGGAAGGCCGCCAGCTCGCTCCGGAAGCGTGCAAAGGTCTGGATTGCGCACCAACCAGTTGAGCAGTCGAAGCGGCTAGGCCGACGATCGCCCTTGTGGGTCTAATCGTCGTCGCCTTCGTCCTCATCGTGCGTTGCCGCATCCGGCTGCGGCAAGAGATGCCCCCTGCCCTGGAAAGTCCAACCCGCCTTGTAGCGGTCTACGATCCCGTTAAAGGCATTCTCGGTAGCCTTGGCATCGAACCCGCGTTTAACCAGCCGCTCGATCACCGCGTCTGCCAGAGCATCCAGCTTCTCCTCGCGTTTATGCTTGAGGTTCTCCGTGATCGCATAATGCAGGAGCTCGCGCGCGATCTCATCACGGGTCGGTTCGCGTGATGCCTTGATGCGCTTGCGATAGTCTCGTTGGTATTCCCGCTGCTTCCTCAGCCGCTCGTCGCGTTTGTCTCGTCCTGCCATCCCTGCCTCCTCTCGTCCGGCACCATCGCCGTAGAACAAGGATGACGGGCGGCCTTGCAAGTCACAAACGCTGTTTGCGCTGAATCGGATTTCTCGCATTGTGAATCGGATGACCGCAAATTTTCTCGATTTGATCTGACGTGCGGGTGACCTGAATTGCCTTGTTCTGCAAACAAGGTGAGCAGGTGTAACGCTGGCGTTGGGTTCTGAATCGTTGGTCCAGAACCTTGCAACGTTGGCTTCTAGCCTTGAATCACAAACCTGCAGGCCTGAATCGGATTACCGTAAATCGAGATGCCTTGCGGGCACGTCATCAGACGCTGTTTCGGTTCATTGCAGGTCATGCGGGCGACGGACGTGGCCGTATGACCTCGAGCAGCCCCACCTTTGTAACCGGCTCTTACGTTGCCGCTCCCGCAGGCTGGTGGTTGCGCCGCACTGTTAAGCGTTGCTGGGCTTTAGCGACGACATCAGCCAGTTCCGCACCTTCCAGCACACCATGGTGCAACAAGGTCTTTGCCAGCCACAGATGCGTGTCGCTTTCCGCCTTCAGGATTGCGCTTGCCTGTTCAAAGCAAGCCTCCAGCCGTTCGTGGACTGCGGCGGCGAGGCGGGCATCAAGCGTCAGGATGTGGCTGCGGTCACTCACGTCGCGATAAACAAGCCGCTGATAGCTTGCGAAGCCAAGGCATGTTTCCAGCATCACAGCTAGCTCGGTTGCGATGGCGAGATCGCTGTTGGCTGAACCGCCCGATCCGGCCACCGGGTCGCCAACCACGATCTCCTCGGCCGCACGGCCTGCCAGGCGCACAACCATCTGCGCCATGGTAGAGGCTTCGGTATCCGGAACATGCGGTTGCGGCTCGACGCGCACAATGCCGCCCGTATCGGCTTCAATGGAAACAACAAACAAGTCACCGCGGCCAACAACAAGATGAACCAGGGCATGAGCTGCCTCATGCACAGCCATGCGCCAGCGCACCGGCTCAGGTCTGTTCATCCGGTCAGCACTCAATGCATGGACAAGGTCATCCCAGTTCAGGTCCCTGCCCGCGCGCCGGGCTGTGCGCCTTGCTTCACGAACAACGCGCTCGATGTCTGCACCGCTTCGGCCGACGGCCAGACGCGCGAGCGGGCGCAGCGAAGACGGCACTGGCGATGGCGATAGCGATGGCGCGCGTCGCCCGAATACGGCACCGGTCGATGATCTTCGGTGCGGCTCGTTTCCGCTGGCGTTTGCCATGGGTGTCCCTTCGTTGATTGATTGCATGAACGTGCGCCCCGTCGCCGGAGCTAATGCTGCGGCCTGGACACGAACATGGGTTGAGCATCGTTTGGCTCGCCGAGGCGGTACCAGCGCGAGCTCGTACGCGCCCAGCAACCATCCCTGGAAAGGAGTTGCAGATCCGAGGTGATGATCTCGCGTTCCCCGCCAGGCAGAAGCGGATGACCGGTGGAGTGCCCGGTCAAACACTGGGCAGGGCGCCACGTTAGAGCCCAGCGGTTCAACAGCGGAGGCTCGCCAGCAAGACTGGCGGGGTCCAATCCCGCTTGCACCGCTTCCATGTCTGCCATCAAGATTCTGAGACGCTCGAGCGCCTGGTTGAAAGCCGAACCATGGGTCTTCCGTTTGGGATCGAACATCAGCATTGGCCGGGCTCCATCTGTTGTGGGTTCGTCTTTGATGGAGGTGGCGCGGACGGCCTCCCCGCCTCCTCGTGCCTTGCTTCGGAACGCGGCTGCGGCCTTGAGGCGATCACGGTTGAGCAATCATTGCCCAGATGGTGAGCGAGGATGCCGACCAGGGCATCCACGTCGGGCAGCGAGATCTCGATGTGGGTTTCCAGCCGTCCTGACCGCCTGATGGCCGGATCGATCACATCCGGGTGGTTGGTCGCCCCCACAATGATCAACCCGTCGGATCTGGTTGTGCCATCCATGAGTTCGAGCAGCTTGTTGACGACGCTGTTCCAGTAGTCGTCATATTCGTTCTTCTGGCCGCGCCTGCCGATGCCATCGATCTCGTCCACAAACAGAATGGCTGGCGCGTGGCTCTCAGCTTCCTCGAAAGCCATCCGCATGCGCTTGATGACATCGCCAAGGTGGCTCGGCTCCAGCCAGGTCGACACCGACGTCGCGATTAAGGGTACCTGCAGCGTGTTGCAGAGCGCGCGGGCAAAGGTCGTCTTGCCCGTTCCCGGTGGTCCGGACAGCAGCAGCCTGGTGCTCATCTGCGACCAGGGAAGCTTGCCTGCCTGCCAGAGCGCCAGGTCGAGCTTCAGATCGAGCGCCCAATCGCTCGCCTTGTTATAGCCGTGCAGCGTCTCGACGGTTGGCGGCATGGAAAGCCCTGGCTCACCGGCATCAATCGAAGCGCTACCGGCTGTCATGAGTGCGGCTGGCTCGATGACCTCGCTGCCCGAAGAGATGGCACCGCCTCTGCGGGTTGTTTTATCCCACGCACCACTGCGCCACCCACCCGATCGGGAAGCATCGCCCTTCGCCGATTGAGCACCCTTGGTGCTCCCGTTCCTGTTCTCGGCATCATCGCCCTGCCCTGCAAG
This sequence comes from Tianweitania aestuarii, assembly GCF_018457165.1. Taxonomy (GTDB): domain Bacteria; phylum Pseudomonadota; class Alphaproteobacteria; order Rhizobiales; family Rhizobiaceae; genus Tianweitania; species Tianweitania aestuarii. Next base: position 99,328 of record NZ_JAFMNX010000003.1, read on the forward strand.
CCGCACCAGGGTGGTAAGCACGGCCTGCGGCTCAAGTCCCGGTCGCATGGCAGCGGCAAGATCGTGGATCGACAAAGCTGCGGCTACGGCATCCGGCAGGCGTTGCGGGAGATCACCGGGTGCGGAGCCAAGAACCTCATGGAAGGTGTCGCGCACAATGACTGTCGTCAGCGGCCCGGTTTGGAGACAAAGGTCTGCGGCACGGCACAAGCGCGACGGCAGGTGCTCGGCTTCCTCCGCCAGTCCCAGCAAAGGCACAGCCAGCCTTGCAGCGAAGGCGACCTTGTCCTGAACTCCGGTGATCCCGTATTGGTTGTCTTCGCTGCCACGAAACAGGATCACCGTTCGACCTTGCTTGAAGCGAGAAGGCAAACCAGTGGTCTCGACGGTCAGATCAGAGCTGCTGCAAACACCAATGGTTTGCCCAAAGGATCCCTCCTTCAACATGCGGATCAGCCGTGCTTCAAAGCCGTCCACGGGCGACAGCATGGTTGCTTGCCAGTCTCGACGCCGCAGACAGCCTCGCCAAGCCTCATCTGACAACCCAATCCGCTCCACGGCTCCTGCGATCAGAAGCATCACCGCGACTTCGTCGGCATGTGGCACGGCACGCGCACGTACAGTGCTCGAGATCTCGGCGACGGTGACGAGTGCCTCCGGATCAAAGCCGCCGCTTTCGAAAGCCAGACCCGACCGTTGGAGGATGATGGCCGTCTCCTGCCGTGTCTTGCCGAGGAGAACCGGACCGAGGGTGAGACGCTTGAGCCCATCGGCATTACCGCCAGAACTGGCATCATTATCATCCGCCGCAAGGCCGAAAGTGAAGTCGTTTTGCGGTTCGGCCTTGTTCCGCTTGGAAGGCTGATGCTCGCCTTCACCTGAAGCGGCAGCAGCCTCGCCTGTCGCCAAAAGGCCGCGCTCAAGCGCACGGTCCACTGCCCGCCGCCTTGCTTCGTGGCGCAAGCGATAAAGCAGATGCTTCCTCAGCCGCACGCTCATGTCTCTTCTCCACGATGCATCCGAAGCTGACTGTGCTCGCAGGAGACATCGCGTGCAGTCAGCCAATCGCGCACCAGCCGTGCGGCGGCATTGCCGCAAGCCACATGCTCATCGAGTGCGGTGAGGAACCCCGCCGGGATCGGCAGACCGCGACTGGCGGTGTGCCTGACATGATGAAGCACCAGACCAACGACAACAGCGGGATCGGCGTATGGGTTGCCCAGCGGCCACACGCGCTCGCCAACTGGCCCGTCCAGGGTCGCGCCGTGCCCCGCGGCCAGCCCTGTGGCGATCATCTGATGATCCAGCAGCCGCTCGGTTGGCTGCTGGCCATGGATAGAAGTCATGGCCTCAGCCAGCCTGCGCCGCCGCTCTGTATAAGAGGGATGGCGAGCGATGGCGGCGAGGTCCGGGGAGCCGATGAACTCTGAGCCAGTCCGCTTCTCTTGCGCATGGTCGACTGGCCTTTGCACCGGCAGCGGCACGGCATCACGGCGCTGCCGTGTGTTCCGAACGTCGCTGAGCAGGATCACTTTACCGTCGTCAGCACTTGGTGGCAGAGTCCATCCAGCTTCGCCAGGCTGGCCATAGGGCTTGCGGGTCATGCTCATCAGTGTGCGCCCCGCGATGCAATGCCGACGGTGATGCGGGGGCGCCGGTTACGAGCCGCCAATTGCGAACCAGGCATCTGAAGGGTTGAACCATCGCTTTCGCCAGCATCGTCCTCATCTGCCTTGGGGCGAGCTTCTTCGGTGCCTTGCCCGGAAGTGGCAAGCTCGGGATCATCGTTGCCCCTCACCCTGCCCACACCGCGTACGACCTCCCCCCGCTGCTCGGAGCGCGGCACAATGATGGCTCGGCAACGCGCGTCCAGAACCGCGCGAACCTTGTCGCCATAAAGATCACGCAGCCGCTCAATCGCAGAAGCCGCGCCGTTGATCTGCAGAAGCCAGTCGAGATCGGCCAGCGCAAACACACCCCTGGCCTCATCGCGGCACTCGCTTGCGCCGTCGATGATGGCGATATCGGCACGCGCTACAGGTGGGGCATCGTGGTCGCGCTCCAGAACATCACGAACAACAAGCGCACTGGCCATCATGCGCGAGCGCAGCTCCGCCAGGGCGCGCGGCTTGTAAGAAGACACCGAGCGCTTCACGTCGATGATGAGCGCGAGCTGCCGACCACCGGCCACGATCAGAAGGTCGGGTTTATAGAACTCGCGCGTCGCGACTTCGGAGTCGAGCCGCAGCCCGGAAGCCCTCGCCCAGTCGTTGCGCCGGAACACGGCCTTGGCTGTTTCATGGACAGGAAGCGGCCGCTCGAGCTGCACCAGAACAAGGTCCGGATTGGCGACGGCCACCAGCGCAATGCCCTTCTCAAGCAGCGTGCCTTCAAGCGTCGTTGCCGAGCGGATGGCGGCAAGCAAGCTTTCATAGCCGAGGAAGGTCGGGTCCGACTTCGCTGGGCAAGCCTCAACCTGCGCGACGGTTTCGACAACCAGCTGCTCGAAGGCGGGCAACAGCTGCTCGAGGTCTACGGTTGCGAACGGCGCAACAGCATGGCTGTCGGCAACAGCCTGTCTGGGGCCGCTGATGAGCGGTGCAGAAAGGGTCATGATCAAACTCCAAGGGGGTAAGGAAACAGCAGCCCGCACGGCGCGCGCGTTCGCAGCGCCCGGTTGTGCCGTTCGTGTTGATTGGGTGTGGTCGTGGTCGATGCGAGCTTGGCAGCGGTTGGGCCACGCCCCCAACGGCGCAGCTAACCAGTCACTCGCCTAGGCGACGGATTGATCAGGCAACCAGGTTGATGCCGCCATCAAACCATCCGGCGCTTCGCGGCTCGTCAACAAACCGCCGCCGATCCGATTGCTCACGCCAACACGACACCCGCCTCTTCGGTGGCGATGGTAGCCGCCCGGCAGATGCAATGGCGGCCATGGGCAGCAAGCTTTTGTTCCGCAGACCGTGCGCGCGCCTCGAGCATTCTGATCTGGGCAACCAGCGGTTCGATCAACGACAAGCGACTTGGAAAGCGCGCCGGACGTCGGGCAGCTTCATCAAGCTTGTGGTCGTAACGACCCGGACGAGTTGCGCCCGCTGCCTGGTCAACCCGCTCACGAAGCTGGGGGCTCGCAACCGGGATGGCTTGGTCGATGAGGTCGTTGGAGATAGTGTTCGTCACAGCTCGATGCCTTTCACGAGAAGGTTCGGGTCAGGTCTTCGTCGGTGTTACCAGCACCGATGGAGGCCGCAGTCCGGCTCCGGCTAATCCCGAAGCAAGAAGACTATGGCAGGATCTTTTCACGTCGGGAGCCCGCAAAACGATCGCGACCGCAAATCAAGCGATCGCATGGTTAATGCCGGGCTCGCCCAATCAAGACGATCGCTGGCCTGGAACGCTGAAGACAGCCAACCGGCTTTCGATCCACGCGCCAGTGTATCCCGTCAGTCTGGACGGCCGTTATATCGCTTCTGCCGGTTGCGTTTGGGTTGACCGGCAACGTGGCACAAGCATTGGCTTGCACTCCCGAGAAAGACAAACGCAATCGAGGCCGATCCGCTGAAGCCGAATTCGATGCGCTAAATGCACAAGAAGAAGCCCCTTCCGAGAAAGGGGGCTTGTGGTTGGATAGGCCGGACGCCCTCGCGGTGCGCTTGTTCAATTTGAGCTCAGAGCTTCAGGCCAGCCTGCTCTGCCGATTCAACGATTTTTGCAAGGCCGTCAAGAAAGGTTGGCCGCTTGACACCTTTCGGCTTCGGCGCGTTTGCTACTTCCATTGAAATTGGATCCGATTTCGCTTTCGCTTTCGCTTTCGCTTTCGCTTTCGGCTGCTCCGCGGACGGCTCGGCTCCTGGCAAGTGGGTTTTGATCGCAGGGGCCGCGATCTTGGTCTTGGCTTTGCCGCTCCTCTTTTGCAGCTTGACGGACTCAGTGCGCTCAGCCTTGGCCTTTGCTTTACCCGCTTCCTTGGCTTCGCGGATCGCTTCCAGACGCTTTGCGTCCTCAGCACGCGTTGCTTCAGCAAGCTTGCTGCCAAGACCCCATTCGATCGCGGGAATGACATCATCGATCAACCACGGGCCAAGCGGCTTCTTCCAGCCGTCTCGCCCACCAAGCTGCCGGAGTAAGTTCACCAAGTTTCCCCAGGCACTTTCGTGCGAGGGTCGCTCGGTATGCAATCGCCAAATTTCTCCGTGTGGGTTTGAAGCCACTGTGAAAGCAAGGTTCTCCAGCTTGCCGCGCACAATCCGCGCTTCATGCTCGATCTTGTCCACAAGCTCCCCTTTTCGGACCTGCACACCACGGTGGTGCTCATCGAGTGCAACAAGGCAATTGGCCATGATGGACTGCAGGCGCTGCATGATGTCGGGAACAGTCACCTTGAGCTTGGCTTTAACCATCTCCCGGATTCCATCGGCGCCGGAGAATTCGGCTTGCTCCTCATCAGACGCGATCTCAGCATCCGTCTGTTTGACGAAGGCCTTCACTTCCTGAACGGTCATGGAACCACCCTCCTCGTAGTGGCGCAGCAAAGCCTCAACCTTCTCGGCACCGGCACCCGTCATCTCATACATCACGGTTGCCCCAACGCCCGCATCGATGAAGCGCTGCTCGTGGTCCCGCAATTCGCGGTGCACTCGGCCGTAGTTCACCGCCGCACGCCTGGTGACCTTCAGGCGCCCTTTTGCCCATCGTTCGACCTCGTCCTGATCTTCGCAAACCTCCTGGGCTTTTGCGACCAATGCGCCACGCAAGAAGACAACCTTTGTGTCCAGACGCGTAGTGACATGCCACTCCGCCTCGCACTCCTTCAGAACCCTAACGACGTCAGCATCGATGAAGCCCAGCTCCTCAAGGGACGGCAGCGGAGGGGCGGTCGTCTCCTTCGAGCTCGCCTTGAGTGACGATGTTGCATCGTCAGTCATTTCTCTCGTAGGCGCGAGGCTAGCCTGCGCCTCCGTCGGCATCACAGTGGTGGCGGCGCTCGTCACATCAACAGTCATATAAGCTCTCCTGAAAGCAACACCCACAAACCATTTTGAGGGATGAAAGCATTGTACGGCAGAATCGAAGGTCTGTAAAATCGAAGCAATTTCGAACGAAAGTGATTTACTTGAGATAGACTTACAAATACTTATATTGCAGGCACTGAACCCACATTTGGGAGAGAATTGATGCCAAAATGCGTCTTGTTGTCGCAATCTGGAAAATTTTCGAACTTGGCAATACAGAGAATCCTGCGCTCAGGAAAGATGCCGCCGAGCGAGAGGTCAAGTAGCTTAGCCTCAGAAAACCCGACTTAGGCATCATGTGCTTCGCAACAACGAAGTATTCCGATTTGACCGGAAATGAGCTCCTTCAAGCGCGCGCTCGTGACGAATGCTTCACCACAAGGCGCTCTTGGCGAATGGCTCTTTGATGAAGCTGAGGCGATAGGAAATGGTTTCCTAAGGCTCACTGAGCCGCCGTTTTCGTGCTGTTAACCTATCCACTCTTTATCAAAGCTGGGTGCCAGCTACAGGACAATTGACGTGCAACTTCCAGCAGCAAGGAGCGGTCCCGCTTTCGAGGTGGACGATGGTTCTGCACGCAGTCTCTGACAGCAGAGGACCAGCAGGTTTTAAGCCAAATAGAGTCATCCAAGGCCATCGCCGGCATCTCGGAAACTGCCGCTGACAGCGGACGCTAGATGATCGACCTGCATTCTTGGTCAATTGCATATCGGGAGCCGAGTAGCAGCTGACCTTCCTTAAGCGCAGCGCAGTCTTCCTACGAAGATGAGCCGCTGCGCTGAGATCTGAAGCACTCAGTTCAAGCGGCTGTCCCACAGCATGCGAGCTTTAGTTCGTAGATCATCCAAGCCGCTTGGGCTGCCGCCCACCAATGTGAGCATCGCAATCGCAGCAGTCTCGATAACAATCTGCTGTGGACGATGATCGGGAGCAAGCCCAAGCCATACGGCTTGGCTGTATTCGAGGTTGGACAAGCCTGTAGAAGACACGGCCTCAGGTGCTTGCTGCGAAGAAATCATCATGGACTCAGCCTCACCGTCAATCAGCCGATGCAGCTTGGTCGTCCGGAACGGCTTGGCTTCGGCCACGTCACGACTGGTGGAGATAACGGACAGGTTTCTACACCCCAGCAACGCTGCCGTATCGCGCAAGCCAGTCTCATAAATCGCACGTGATGCACCCATAACACTGGTTTCAGCACCGAGCGGGTTCAACAAATGCACGGCCAGATTGAGCGGTGAGCGCAGTTCGAAGAACTGATACAAGCCGAGCAAGGCCGGTATTTGCGCCGATGTGGAGCGCAGCGGCAGATAGGCTAAGCCATGCGCCGCGATCAACTCGGCAGCCTCGTCTTGCGTTTGAGCAACCGGTATCTGCAATTGCCGCGCGCTTGCACCGAGGCGTTCGCCATGGGTGTCCTGCCCCGCCGAGCCATGGATCAAAACGCGATGTCCTGCCTTGGCGACGATCTTTGCCGCCAGCATGAACCACAGCTCGCCACGCGCTTTCGGCGAGGGGTAAGCTGGCCAATCCAGATCAACGAAGCGATCGCTCACCTCGGCCGCACCGATATGGCGGCGGCTCGCTTGAGCCAGACCAGCGAGTTCCGCTGCCGTGACGCCGCGATATTGCATCACGGCCAGAAAGGCGCCGATCTGGGTCGGATCGGCCTTGCCGGCGAGGATCAGCGCAAAGGCTTCATCGGCTTCTTCCATCGTCAGCGGACGGCTGCGGCCGGCACCTGCCCCGATCGTTGCCACGAACTTCGCCAGCCGCTGCCGTGGTTCGGCAAGCGGACCGATGCGCGCCAGCTTGGCGGCGAAATCCGCCGGCGTCGGGCCGCTGATCGACAGATCCGCCTGCATGGCCAAAGGCGGCGCATCCAGGATCGGCACCTTGTTGGATTGGGCGCGCGGTGTACGCGGCTGCATGGGCTGCGAAACATCAAGCAGATCGACGGTCTCGGCAGCCAGCGCCCGCAATCGCATGCGCAAGGTCTCCGCAAAGGGCGTCGGCACCATGCCACGTGCCGTTTTCACCAAGATGCGATCGCCGTAAGTGGCGCGGATTTGTTGCAGAAGCCGGCTCATGGCCGGTGCACCGATGCCCATTTCGTCGGCCGCCTTGCCGACCGAGCCGTGCACGAGCAGCGCATCCAGCGCCACAAGAAGACGAAGCCGGTTGAGCGATGATTTGGAGCCCTCGCACGCCGCCGCGCCAGCTAGCATACCAGCCCTTTGAACGGCCGAATGCTCACCATCATTCTCTTGCCTGACCTGGTTCGCGCGCGTCACTCCAGCCCCCTTTTCAAGGTGTTTTGCGGTTTCCTGAAGATGGAACCAGTCGAAAACACGATACCTTGACCCCTCCCCCCTCCTATATAACAAGACCGAAGTACTCAAGTTTTAGGGGCTGGGGCTTTGGGCGTAGAGCGTAACGCGGAATACGGGGTTGGAACGGCGGAAACGGTGGTGTTGAGGGCGCAGGGAAAAAGATGGAAAGCGGCTCTGCTTGCCACCTCGTGCCTTGCGGCAACGGCGCTTTTCCCCGGGATTGCATGGGCGCAAAGCACCGTCCAGAACGTCGATGAAGAAGAAAGCGCACAAACCATCGATGACAGCCAGGGGGGCTCGCGCACGGTCAATCTTCAGCAGGTCGTGGTCACCGCCACCGGCTTTGAACAAAATGTGAAGGACGCACCGGCCTCGATCTCGGTGATTTCACGCGAGGAACTGGAAAAAGGCAGCTTCCGCGATCTGACCGATGCGTTGCGTGAGGTCCAGGGCGTTTCCGTAACCGGCCCGGCCAACGAAAAGGACATCTACATCCGCGGCTTGCCGGGTCAGTACACGCTGATCCTTGTGGACGGGAAGCGCCAGACGACGCGCGACGCGCGCACCAACGGCAATTCCGGTTTCGAACAAAGCTTCATTCCGCCGATCCAGGCCATCGAGCGCATCGAAGTCGTGCGCGGCCCGATGTCTTCGCTTTACGGCTCGGATGCGATGGGTGGCGTCATCAACATCATCACCCGCAAGGTCGCCGATCATTGGTCGGGCTCGGTGACGCTGGAAGGTACGGCGCAGGAAAACTCCGATTACGGCAATTCCGGTCAGGTCTCGTTTTACGGCAGCGGTCCTGTGTTTCAGGACAAGCTTGGTTTGCAGTTCTGGGGTCGCGGCTTTAGGCGCGGCGAAGACAGTTTCTTGAGCGGCGTGACGGCAGCCGAAGAGCGCGACGTCACCGGGCGTCTTACCTTCACGCCCAACGAGAACCACGACTTCCTGCTGGAAGGCGGCACCACCCGCGTTCAGCGCGAAGCAACGGCGGGCGAAACGCTGGCGCTCAACGCCAACGGCACCTACAACTACAATGACCGCGATCACTGGTCCTTTACCCATATCGGTCGCTGGGGTTGGACGACCTCGGAATTCTCCTTCAGCCAGGAATGGGCCGAGCGCACCAGCTATGCCTGGACGCCGAGGGTCGGTCAGTTCGTTGAAAATCCGCGCTCGCCCGAAATCCGCAATTCGGTGCTCGATGGCAAGTTCACCACGCCCTTTACGCTATGGGGCGACCACACGCTGGTCACCGGCGGTCAGATCAACGATGCCAAGCTGACCGATCAGAACCCTGGTCGTCGCACCGGCACGGATGAAGACTTCCAGGTCACGCAATATGCGCTGTTTGCCGAAGACGCGTGGGAACTCACCGACACATTCACGCTGCAAGGCGGTTTGCGCTACGACAAGCACGAGCTTTACGACGCGCAGTTCAGCCCGCGCCTTTACGGCGTCTGGAATCCCACCGACCAGCTCACGATCAAAGGCGGCGTATCCACCGGCTTCCGTGCGCCCGACATCCGTAACATCTCGCCGGGCTATGCCTATACGACCGGCGGCGGCGGTTGTTCCTATGGTCCAACCGGCACTTGCGGCGTCATCATCGCAGACCCGGACCTCAAGGCGGAATCCAGCACCAGCTATGAGCTCGGCGCGATCTGGGATTCCTATGCCGGGGTCACGCTCGGCGCGACCTACTTCTACACCGACTTTAAGGACAAGATCACCAACGCGCTGGTCTTGGACGACAACGGCAATCCGGTACGCTGGGAAGAAGATCCCAATTACCGGCTCTGGTACAACTACAATATCGACGATGCCACGATCCAGGGCGTCGAGCTGACGGCCACCTGGGATGCGACGGACTCGCTGTCGCTTCGCGGCAGCTACACCTACACCGATTCCGAGCAGAAAACGGGTGACTTCGCTGGCTTCCCGCTGGCTCGCACGCCCGAGCACATGGCCAACCTGCGCGCCGACTATGTTCTGCCTTGGGAGGGTTGGGAAACCTGGGCGTCCCTCAACTATCATGGCGAGGAAATCGCCGGCGGTGCGCGCCTGGGCACCAACGGCACACCCGTTCTCATCAACGGTGCGGCCGGCCGCAAGTATGACGACTACACCACGGTCGACATCGGCTTCTCCTACTCGGTCGACGATCAAGCCACGTTCCGCGGCGCGGTTTACAACCTGTTCGACAAGGAAGTGGGCGCCACCGACTACAACACCTCCATTGAAGGTCGCCGTTTCTGGGTCGGCCTGACCACCAATTTCTGAGCGATCGAGGAAACCACACCTATGAACACACGTCGCACATTTCTCGCAGCAACCCTGACCGGCATTCTTGCCGTCGCCTCCTTCGCCTCGCCTTTGCTGGCGCAGGAAATCACGGTGGAGCATGCGCAAGGATCCACCAAGCTTGCTTCTATGCCCAAGAAGGTCCTCGTTTTCGACGTCGCGTCGCTCGACAATCTCGATGCACTCGGCGTCGAGGTTCAGGGCATGCCTACGGCGTCGATGCCCGCCCATCTCAAGAAGTACGAAGCGGACGAATATGAAAAGATCGGCTCCTTGTTTGAGCCCGATTATGAAGCGGTCAACGCAGCCGCCCCCGACCTGATCATCGTTGGTGGCCGTTCGCGCTCGAAATATGCCGAACTCGCCAAGCTCGCACCGACGATCGACATGTCGACCGACCAGAAAGACTTCATCGGCAGTGTCCGCAAGAACATGGAAACGTTGGGCCGCGTTTTCGGCAAGGAAGCCGAAGCCAAGACCGAGCTTGCGGAACTCGACGCCGCTTTGGCTGATGTGAAGCAAGCCGCATCGGGTGCCGGCAAGGGTCTGCTGATCCTCACCACCGGCGGCAAGATGAGCGCCTATGGTCCTGTGTCACGCTTCGGCGTTCTCCATTCCGCTTTCGGTGTCACGCCTGCGCGCGACGATCTCGCGTCGGAAACCACGCATGGACAGCCGATCTCCTTTGAGTTCATCCTGGAAACCAATCCCGACTGGCTGTTCGTGATCGACCGTGATGCCGCAATCGGGCGTGAAGGTCAGGCTGCGGCGCAGTTCCTCGACAACGACCTCGTCAACCAGACCACAGCCTGGAAAAGCGAGCAGGTCGTCTACCTGAACCCAAGCAATTGGTATCTTGTTGGCGGCGGCGTTAGCGCCGTGAAGAGTGATGCCGAACAGGTCACCAAGGCCCTGCGCAAGCAGTAGCGCTCAAGCACTCTTGGCTCCGAGTTCGGAGCTCCTTCTGACCGGCCTTTTCGCTCCCTTCCGCGAAAGGCCGGTTCCGCGTTTTGTATGCAGACCTTTTGGAACATGATGCCGCAAGCAAGCAAGGATTGGAGCCAGGCGCCTCTCGTGCTGTGTGCCCTGGCGATCCCGCTCCTGGCCGTAGCCAGCCTGTTTGTCGGCGTGAGCGATGTTTCGCTGTCGACCTTGTTCGGCGATGATGGACGCGCGCTTCAGGTTCTTCTGATCAGCCGCATACCGCGCACCATTGCGCTGGTGCTTGCCGGCGCTGGCATGGCGGTGGCCGGAACGATCATGCAGATGCTGGCACGCAACCGCTTCGTGGAGCCCTCCACCGCAGGCACCGTAGAATCCGCCACGCTTGGCATCCTGACCGTGATGCTGTTTGCGCCAGGCCTGCCGGTGATCGCCAAAGCGGGCGTGGCGGCCGTCTTCGCCATGGCCGGCACCGCGCTATTTCTCGCCATCATCAGCCGCATTCCGCTGCGCTCCATCCTGCTCGTGCCGCTGGTAGGCATCATGCTGGGTGGCGTAATCAGCGCCGTGTCGACCTTCTTCGCTTATCGCTTCGACATGCTGCAATCGCTCGGCGCCTGGACCAGCGGCGACTTTTCCGGGATCCTGCGCGGCCGCTATGAGCTGCTGTGGATCTCGTTCGCGCTCACGGTCGCCGCCTATATCGCCGCCGGCCGCTTCACGGTAGCCGGCATGGGCGACGACTTCACCACCAATGTCGGTTTGAACTACCGCCGCATCGTTGTTCTGGGGCTCACCATCATATCCATGGTAACGGCGGTCGTGGTGGTCACGGTCGGCATGATCCCCTTTCTCGGATTGATCGTCCCGAACGTTGTTTCGATGATGCTGGGCGACAATCTCAAGCGCTCGCTGCCTTGGGTGGCCATGCTTGGCGCCGGCTTCGTTCTGGCTTGCGATATCCTCGGGCGTTTGATCCTTTACCCCTATGAGGTGCCGATCGGCACCGTCGTGGGCGTCGTCGGCAGCGTCTTCTTCCTGTATCTCCTGCTCAGGAAGAACGCCCGTGTCGCTTGATATCGCAATCCGCCGCAAGAGCTTGTCGGCGCGCACAATCCTGCTGATCCTCGCCGCTTTCACCCTGCTCGTGATGATCGGCTTCATGACGATCGGCGCCAATGGCCGCTGGGACTTCGTGTTGCCCTTTCGTGGCGCCAAGCTCGCGGCGATCGTGCTGGTCGCTTATGCGGTGGCGGTTTCCACGATCCTGTTTCAAACCGTTACCAACAACCGCATCCTGACCCCATCGATCATGGGCTTCGACGCGCTGTATATCCTGATCCAGACCGTTCTGGTCTTCGTGCTTGGGGCGAACCGCGTGTCCGTTCTTGACCCGCGATGGCTTTTCCTCGGCGAAGTCGCCGTGATGGTTCTGTTTTCCGGCCTTCTTTATCGCTGGCTGTTTGCGGGTGAGCGGCGCAGCCTGCATCTGCTTTTGCTGGTTGGCGTGGTGTTCGGCATCATGTTCCGCTCGATCACCAGCTTCCTGCAACGCATCATCGATCCCAACGAGTTTCTCGTTCTGCAGGATCGGATGTTTGCAAGCTTCAACACCGCCGACACCAGCCTGCTCGCCGTGTCAGCGATCCTGATCGGCCTCGCCAGCTTCGCCGGCTGGCGCATCCTTCATACGCTCGACGTTCTGGCGCTCGGGCGCGACACCGCGATCAATCTCGGTATCGATCATCGTCGCACCGTCTCGATCATCCTGGTGATCGTTGCCGTACTGGTGTCAGTCTCCACCGCATTGGTCGGCCCAGTCACCTTCTTCGGCCTGCTGGTCGCCAGCCTCTCCTACCAAATCATTCCCAGCTACCGACACCGCCTCATCCTGCCGGCCGCCGTCTGCCTTGCCATTCTTTGCGTGGTCGGCGGACAGCTCGTGCTTGAGCGCGTATTCGGCTTCAACTCGGCGCTGTCGATCATCATCGAATTTGTCGGCGGTCTGGTTTTCCTCACCCTTCTTCTCAGGGGCGCGACGCGATGATCGAAATCAACGACGTTCAGAAGGCTTATGGCTTAGCCATTGTGGTAAAAGGCGTCTCTTTGGCGCTGCCAAAGGGGGGAATTACCTCAATCATTGGGCCAAATGGCGCTGGAAAATCCACGCTTTTGTCCATGATCAGCCGCCTCTTGCCGATGGATCGCGGCCGCGTTCTGGTGGACGGTTTCGATGTCACCACCACCAAAAGCGACGTGCTGGCCAAGCGTTTGTCGATCCTTCGCCAGGACAACCACATGACCGCGCGCCTCACCGTGCGCGACCTCGTCGCCTTCGGTCGCTACCCCTATTCACGCGATCGGCCAACCGTTGAAGACCGCGCCCATATCGACCAAGCCCTTGGTTTCCTTGACCTTCAGCCGCTCGCCGACCGCTTTCTGGACGAACTTTCCGGCGGCCAGCGCCAGCGCGCTTTCGTTGCCATGGTTCTGTGCCAGGACACCGATTACGCGCTTTTCGACGAGCCCCTGAACAATCTCGACATGCGCCACGCCGCAGCCATGATGCGCCTCCTGCGCCGCGCCGCCGACGAATTCGGCAAAACGATCGTGCTGGTGCTACACGACATCAACTTCGCCTCCTGCTACTCCGACCACATCGTCGCCATGCGCTCCGGTGCAGTCGCCTTCCAGGGCACGCCGGAAGCCGTGATGCGCAAGGAAGTGCTCACCGGCATCTTCGAAACGGAAATCGACATCCACGACATTGCCGACCGCCGCATCGCCGTTTTCTACTGATGCGGAGAGGTCCTGAACGGGAGCGCACTTTTAGCGAGACAGCGTTTGGCAGATTAGCGAATTATCTAGATCGCAGCCAAGTTCGCCGTTTATTCCGGCCGAAACCAGCCCTTACCCAACATGCCGTTCTACTTTGTTCATTAAATGCGGGAAGCTCGACCGAAATGACGTTTCAGGCTTTAGGTGGCAAGATCTCCTTCTTACGTTCCCTCACTTTTTCTGCAGTAGCTGTGCTGAGCGGCCTGCTCGTAACCCCACTAGAAGCTGAAGCCTCAGAGGCGAAGACCTTCGACTACACCAGTCATGGTCGCAGCTACCGGATCTGGGAGTTGGCTATCGGGAAGGCACCGGCTGAGGGTTATCCTTTGGTCGTGCTGCTGGATGGGAACCAGATGTTTCCGAAGGCTGCAACAATCGCGCAGCAAGACGGACGTCCGCGTTTACTAATCGGCATCGGCTACCCCGAAGATGATCGCAAAACGATCGTGGAACGTCGCTACTTTGACCTGACGCCGAAAACGCCTGAAAACCTTCTGCCCCTTGATCAAGCAGGTCAGCCCTTTGCAGCCGGGGGATTGGACGAGTTCACTGCCTTGCTAACGAACACGATCCTCCCAAGCATCAGCAAGCGACACCGCATCAACACGGAAGACTCGACTTTATTCGGCCATTCGTTGAGCGGTCTGGTTGCCTTACATGTCCTCTTCGCAGATCTGTGGTCCTTCACCGAATACTTCGCTGCAGATCCCTCCGTCTGGTGGAAGAATGGTGCGATCCTGAGCGAACTCGAAGCTTTCGCGGAAACTCCGCAAACTCGGCCTAAGCGTCTCGTTATAACAACCTCTGGACGACGTCGTGAGCACGAAGAGGCGTCATCGGCCGCCAGTACTCGCATGCGCAGCCTGCGAGGGGGCCCAACCGGTAAGGAGGTCGCTGACCATCTGGCGGCAAAGCCCAGTCTTACTGTCACCTACAAGCCTATGTCGAACGAGAGCCATGGTTCAATGGTCGAGCCATCACTTCGTTGGCTACTAACGAGATGGTCAGTCTGACCTGTGAGGTTTGGCAGGACATCGAACCAAATTGCCCTTGTCGTCTTGATAGACAGCGCGGCGAGGATGCTGCGTCACCGTGAGACAACGTACAGCTTAAGGAGCTTCAACATGGGCAGCACCAGCGACAAAGTTTCAACTTGGCGAACGAAGCGATCGGCAACGTTAAGCAAGGTATGGTAAGGCTGTCGGGAATGACAAGCTCCAGGCCAAGGGTGCAGCTCAGGAAATGAAGGGCGAAATCCAGCAGGCTGTAGGCGACGCGAAGGCGACCGTAAAGGATGGTGCTGACAAACTTTCGGATGCGGCTCACCACAAGCTCTGATGCTCGTGCGCTTTTACTTTGCGGAATTTCTTTTGCCATTGCAGCCGGTCCGCAACCTGCTGCCAAAGCTTTACGCTCAAGCCAGACTAGGTGCCGTCTTCGCCTTTCATTATGAAAGGCGGTGCAGTTTTGAGAGCTACAACGACATTCGTGCAGGGCGGCGCCTCAAGCGGCTGCGCAAACGCACTTGAGAGCGCCATGGACCAGCAAAGAACCAAAGCGAAGCAGGCGTAACGCATCTCGCCACTCTCAAATGTTCAATTGCCCCTGAGTTTGCCGGACAACGTGTCTACCATTTCACGCGCAAGCCTAGATTACCTTCAACGATGTCCCTGTCTTTGCCACCAAGGTTGGTGGTGTAATCGGCGGTAGCGTAGAGGCTTACGGAGGAGGACAGATCAGCCGTCACGCCTGTGCCGATCTCCAAAGACGTTCCTTCGAGCTGCGTCGCGATATTCGTGCCGCCAAAGCGCAGCGTCTGGTCTGAAGAGAATGTCCTCCACAGATTGGCTTTGACGTAGGGCTTCATAATTCCGCCAGCCGTTTTGTAGCTTCCTCCCAAACGCGCGCCCAGCCTTGCTGTCACGGCGCCATAAGTGCCGAAGTCTACCGTCGAATAGGTGTCGGCCTGATCATCAAATGAGAGATCCTGCCAGATGAGCTGAGCTTGGGGCTCAAGCACCCAACCGTTTGCGAGGGTTATGGGATAACCACCTTCCAGGGACGCGGTGATGCCAGCGCCATCCACCTCCAGGGACTGCCCAGTAACTGCGGAAGCGCGGCCATCGAACCATGTTCCCATCAAGACGGCGTCAACATACCAGCCTTCCTTGGCAAGATAGGTCCAGTAGCCACCGACACTGGTTCCATCAAGCTTCAGATCACCGACGGAGAGATCGTTCCAACCCAAGGCTTGGCCGCGAATATCACCATCCATCCGAGCATAGCCGACAAAGATGCCAGCGCGGTGGCTGCCATGATCCCCGGCTTCTACGCCCCACAGATCCTGTCCCAACTGGAAACCATACAAGCTGCCATCAAACGTTGGCTCGACAGTGCCGACCCATTTGGTTTCCAAGCTTTGGCCGAAAGTGCGTGCCCAGGTAGCAGGAAGAATACCTGCTCCGTTCAGAACGGATTGTTCGCCTCTACGCTCATGAAAAGTGCCGAGCGTCGACAAACCGAGGTGATGGGCCGCCACCGGGATGATGGAATAAGCTGGCACTTCGACGCGGTACAAAGCAACGTTGTCACCGATGACGCGGGTGGCGCCTGCCGTGGGGGGCTGTGCTCCTTTCCCTGGCAAAGGAGCTGCGCCCGTTGGCAGCCCCTCCGTCGGTAGTGCTGGCTCAGGAGCGTCTGCAACTTGCGGTTCCGGAGGGGCCTGCGGTTCGATGGCACCGACATCGACAGGTGCGGACGTGTCGTCCGGATCAGGATCGTTTGGATCAACCGTAAGGGGCGGAGCGGGCTGTTCCAGCGGCGGAGGCGGCGCAACGACTTCCGGTTCCTCTGGTTCAGGTTGGATGCCGGGCGGCACCAGCGGATCTGGTGCAGGAGCTGCCGCCGGTGGCGTTTCGCCTGTAGCAACGATGTTGGAACGCAAATACCAGTTCTGCTCCGTTCCAGAACTGGTGCCGCCCCGAAACAGAAAATACTCGTAAGCGCCGGCTGCCACTCGATTGTTCAAAACAAATGCGCCGCTTTGCGTTGAGCCGCCGTCAAGCGCCTGCACAACCAAGATGCCGTTCTGAGTTGTTTCCGCGCCAGTGCCGCCTGCATTGAAGACGCTGAGACCGGTGAGCCCCGAAGCTGTGCCGCCACTGATGACGAGCTTATCGGATGGTGATGCGTCATTACCCAAAGTCGTGTCGAGCAGCAGACGACCTTCGTTGCCGACATAGTTGCCTCCAACGTTAAACGTATCGCTGGTGCTGTTGCCGTTGGTGAGATCGATGCGGCCGGCATTCACGACATCAACAAGTCCTCCGGCTGCAAAGGCGCGCACTGCACCATTGGCGGATCCCGAAAAGATCGTGCTGGCGGCATCGATGCTCAACGAGCCTGAGCCACTGCCGCTGTCGCCCAACACCATCGTTTGATTGAAGACCAGCTCTGTGTCGTCGGCGAGATCAACGTTTTCCCAGCGGTCAAAGCGCGCAACGCCATTTGCCTTCACGTTGTTCAGCGTCAACGTATCAGCACCGAGGCCGCCTGAGATCTGCGTCGTTGCTCCGACATTGGCATTTGTAAGATTGGCGAGCTCGGCAACATCATCATCCGGCCCAAGATCGATGGCGCCGTAGATGATCCCGCCATTGTCCCATGTGAAGCGATCCGAACCGAAGCTCAGAAGAATGTTGCCTCCCACCGAGCCGCCTGTGATCGCGATCGTATCCGTTCCACCGCTGACGCTGATGTTGCCACCGATGAAACCGTCGGAAAGAAGGATCGTGTCATTGCCGAAGCCAGCAACAAGGTTTCGGTCGATGGTGCCCCCAGACATATCGAACAGGTTGTTGTCGAGCTTTAGATTAACGCGTCCGACCCGTCCGCCTGTCATGATCGCGACGTCACCGTCATCGAACGCATCGATGATGCGGCCACCCGACATGAAGAAGGTGTCGCGATTGTCACCTTGGTTAAGGGATTGGACCAGACCTCCCGTCATTCGAAAGTCGTCGATGCCGTTCCCCTGATTGATGTTGCCAAGCACGCTGCCAGCCGTGATCTGGAAAGCATCCACGCCGTCACCTTGGACGACATTTCCTGTGATCGAGCCAGACTCCATAGTGATGCGGTCAGCGCCACCACCGAAGGTCACATCACCGTCGAGAACGCCCGTCCCATCATTCGGAAAGATCAGCGTGTTGTTCCCGGAAACATCCGTCAAACCGCCAGGAGCGGTGCCGCTGCTGCAGATGAAAATGTCATCTCCAAGCGTCGGTGAGAAAGCGCACTCGGCATAAGCAGGAAGAACATGGAATGCAGAAAGGCCGCTCAGAGCAGCACTACAATATAGAAGTCGTCTTGTGCGGAGTGATCCTGAAGCCCGACATCTGCTCATGATCATCCGCGGATCTACCCGTTAACAGAAGTCCTCACCTTCACCATCGAAACATATAGCGATCGTTTGTCTAGTCTCGGCAGCTCAACACTACTGACAAGTAGAGCGACAAGGCCCACAGCTCGGTGACCAATTCAAAGGCAGGCTCAAAACTTCCGGTTGAAAGCTGCAACCCCCATTCGTCCTTCGGTACGAACGAGCCCTCAGGTCAGAGTGCTCGATAACAGACCAGCAGCAACTAAAAAGCACAACGAGCATTACAGGCCGGATCGTCTGCGTGACGATGATGATGATGCTTGCATCGACCCGTTGAGGATCCAGCTTTTGAGCGCAATTGGCAGGGCAGAGATAGTCGAGGCAGCCGTTCCGCAATCGCGCTCGGTGAAGGCGCTGGGAGCGGTGAACTTCTTTCTTGCAGATGTTCGCGATGGGCTTGGACCCTTTCTGGGCATCTTCCTGATTGGTCAGGGATGGAGCACGGCGACAATCGGGATTGTCATGACGATCGGCGGCATCTCAGGCATGCTTGCGACAACCCCGCTCGGCGCGTTGGCTGACGCCACCAGGGCGAAGCGCTTCATGGTCGCTTTGTGTGCTTCTTTGGTAATCGTGGCCTCGCTTGCCATTCTCTTCATACCGAGTGTCGCCTTTGTTACTGCCTCTCAGATTGCCACCGGCATCGCGGGGGCGGCGATTGGACCAGCTTTGGCAGGTTTGACCCTCGGGCTGGTTGGTCAGAACGGGCTTACTCCTCAGCTTGGACGCAATGAAGCTTGGAACCATGGCGGCAATGTCTTCGCGGCAGCCGGTGCGGGCTTCTTTGGCTATGAGTTTGGCCTGACTGCCGTCTTCATTCTGATGACAATCATGGCGGCAGGCTCGATAGCCGCAGTTTTGCTGATCAAACCAGGGGATATCGATCATCGTGTCGCACGCGGTCTCGAAAACAAGAACAATCATGGCAATGAAGTGCCGTCCGGCTTCAGTGTCCTTTGGAAATCAACACCGCTGCTAATCCTTGCTGCGACTTTGATGCTGTTTCACTTTGGAAACGGCGCGATGCTTCCGCTGCTGGGGCAGCAAGTTGCAACTCAAGCAGAAAGAGGTAGCGCTGATCGGCGGCCAGATGCGTCAGTCACTCAAGCTTCTGGAGCAGCGGATGACGCAGCCACTACACTGCCGCCAGGCCAAGCGACACCAGGCGCACCTGCAGCCCAGCCGGTTCGCCAGCATCTCTCGCTCGAAACGCTACTTAACGATCCAGTGTCCTACACCGCAGCAACCGTGATCATCGCCCAGTTGACCATGATTCCGATTGCGTTGCTGGCCGCGAGCTTTGCAGGTCGACGCGGCTACTTTCTTCTGCTCGTCGCAGCGCTTGTTGCACTACCGATCCGTGGCCTCATTGCCGGACTGTGGCCAAGCCCTTTCGCGCTCATACCGGTGCAAATGCTTGATGGTGTTGGCGCAGGCCTTCTAGGCGTTGCTGTCCCCGGCCTTGTTGCAAGGATGCTGAAAGGAACAGGTCACATCAACGCCGGACTGGGTGCGGTAATGACCGTGCAAGGCGTGGGTGCCTCTCTCAGTCCGGCGATCGCTGGAGTGATCGTGGCCAGCTATGGGTTCACGACAGCTTATCTCGCGCTGGCCTGCTTTGCAGTGCTTGGTCTCATTCTCTGGCTGGCTTGCGCTTCAACAGTGGCAGCAGCTTGCAAGGGAAACTAAACGCGCCGTTTATCAACGGCTCGGATAGAAGTCTCTTCGCGCTGGTCGCCCTCCAATAAGTTTTCGAACCACTTACGTATGAAACCACGCAAGTATCAGTGCCTAAGAGCATAATTCCTGCTCGAAACCGCCGCGGTCAAGCTTGAACAGGGTGCTGCCACGCTTACCAAAACTACCTTTCACATACGCTTGCTTTGGCTTCCAGGTTGCTCTTAATCTTCGACCAGAATGGAGGCGGGCAGTCGCGTCAGGACCATCAGCTTACCAATGAGTTCTTCAAAGCGCCGCTTTGCCGAAACTGCATGGCGTCGCTGACAGGTCCTTATTGCAGTGCCTGCGGACAAAAGCAGGCAGAGCGGTTCGGCTCATCGCATCTGGGCAAGGAAGCCTGGGAGAAGATCCGCTGGTTCGAAGGCGACATGCTCAAGGCCGCGTTCAAGGTCGCGCTTCGGCCTGGAACCGTGGCACGCGAATATGTGCTGGGCAAACGCCAAAGCCATACGCACCCCTTGAAGCTGCTGCTGGCCGCGATCGTGCTGCTGCTGGTCGTCATTGCGCAGACCGACTATCTCAGTTCGAGCGACCAGACGCTGAGCAAGGCCATCGAACTCGTCCGAACTTATTCCAAGTGGTCGTTCTCGCTCGGCATCGTGGCGATCCTGGTTGCTTCGAACCTGACCTTCTGGCGCCGAGGCGGCTTCAACTTCGTCGAACACCTGGTTCTGGCGACCTACACGCATTTCGTGATCATTGCCGCCAATATCATCAACCTGTCGCCTTTGTTGATCCGCAGCACTCCTGAGCTGGTGCAAAAGCATCGCCTTTACACCGGCATCTATATGGATTGGGTGGAGGCGGGCATTGTTTTCCTTTCTTTCGGCCAATTCTTCGCCATTGATTGGCGGCGGCAGTGGTGGTGGCCCGCAATCGGGGCTGCCGTCTTCTATCTGACAAAGGAAGGGCTTCTCTATCTTTATGCGCGTGCCGTGATCCGCATCGTTCTTGCGCAACTGACCTGAAACCCATCGGCCCTGGCAGTTCTGAGGAAGGAAGACTCCCATGAAAACTGTGCTCGCCGGCGCGGCTCTTGCCGCAGCCACCGCGTTTGTTTCCGTTGCCCATGCCGCAGGCGGTCCGATCCTTTGGCCGACAAAGCAGGACAAGGCCGTTTGCGACCCAATCTTTGCCAGTTTGGAGAAAAAAGAGCGCGGCCTGATGGTTGCGCAGGCCGACACCGCAGAGAAAAAAACACCGGCGCAAAGCCCGGCGCAGGACCAGAAGCCTGATGAGGCCGCGCTTGCGACTGAGCTCAGCGCCATGCTGCAGGCCTGTTCCTACGATGGGAAGGCAATCCAGGTCGATCCGCGCAGTCTAACGGAAGGTGGGGAACTGGCTGGTGCCGAGGCAGTGCAGACGATCATGCGCTTTACCGGCCTGCCGCAGAACTTCCGCATCATGGAAAGCGATGTGCCGAATGCAGCGGCAATGATCGTGCTTGGCCCCGACGGCGTTCCGCAGCGTGTGATTGCCTACAACAAGCGCTTCATGGAACAGGTCCGCGACGCGACGCAGAACAACGACTGGTCGCCGCTTTCCATCATGGCGCATGAAATCGGACATCATCTGTCCGGCCATACGCTTATTCCAGGCGGAAGCCAGCCGCCCATCGAGCTAGAAGCGGACAAGTTCTCCGGCTTCGTGCTCTACAAGATGGGGGCGGCCTTGACCGATGCGCAAAAGGCCATTGAAACGCTCATCCCCGAAGAGGACGGACCAACCCATCCGGGCCGTGCCAAGCGCTTGAGCGCCGTTGAAGAAGGCTGGCAAGATTCCTGCGAGCAGCAGGAAGGCGATTGCAAGGCCGGAGCGGCGGTCGCAAATGCCGACACGCAGTCGGGCCAAGCAGAAGCCGAAATGGCGCAGGCTGAACCGGCACCTGCGCAATCAGCACCAACATCACCGCCGCAACAGCCGCAGACTGCCATGAACGGCAGTGCGACGGCTCCCATGCCGAAGATCCCGGGCGCCGGCGACATCATCATGCCGGATGAAAGCAGGCGCATCCAGCAGGCCGACGCCAAGCGCACGGTGCAGATCGACCATCTGCCCAAGCTTGATGCAGGCGCGACGCCGGGCAAGTTCGACCGCTTCATCTATGACGAAGTCGGCATCTTCAGCCCGACGATCCGCGACAGACTTTCGAAGCTCGCTTATGACTTCGCGGCCGCGGCAAATGTGGAGGTCGTGACGATCGTCGCGAAAGATCTGCAAGGCCGCACGGCCGATCAATATGCGCTGGAAGCCATGCGGCAGCTGCGCGTCGGCAAGCTGCAGGTCGGCAATGGCGCAGTGCTGGTTGTGGCGCCGGAAGCCAGGCAGACCGGTGTTGCGTTAGGCGGCGGCTTGTTGCTGCTCTACGATGACGTCGAACCGATCCGCAGTTATCTCCAGGCCTATCTCGATCTCGTTGCCGGCGGGGCGAAGCCGCAGGTGGCGAGCTATACGCTGGCGGAAGCCAACTACCGCATCATGCGCGACACCAAGGACCTGGAATGGGCGATCCGCTACCACAGCCTCGGCGAGATCCAGGCAGCAAGTGAGCGGATGATCCGCGAAAACAGTGCGCCAAATGCGCCCTACAAGCCCGAAAATACAACGTCGCTTAAGCTGTTGCGCCTGGAAGGAACGCTGGTGTCCAAGACACCCGCAATGGACGACCCTGAGCTTGGCATCAATGAGCCGAAGACGCGCCATGTGGGACCAGCCATGCATGTGCGCACGCCCGACGGCCGCAACGCCGTTCTTTACGTCAACAAAAACGTGCCCGCCCTGATGCCGGTCGCGCTGGAGGAAAACAAGCGCTACAGCTTTGTCGCGCGCGACAGCATCCTCAAAAGTGACGTGCCGCAGCTTGATCTGGTCAGCTATGACCTTTTAGAAAATTGAGCTTTAGCGGCCACCAGCGATCTTGGCAGGCTAGAGGATCGACGGCCTTCACGCTTCAACAACGAGCGCAAGCGCGCCTCCTGACGCAAGCACCAATCCTGAACCGGAAGATGCCTAGGCACCGACAGCAGGATTAATTTCAACCTGGTCGATGAGCATCACCGATCCCAATTGCGCCGTCACAAGCAGAACAGTCGGCCGGTCCAAGTGCCCTTCAACAGTGCCCAGCGTTACGATATCTCGCAGATCGCAAGATAAAAGCGTGATCGCCGGTTCGCGCTCGATCATCGAGCGAACGATCGCCTGCAAAGGCATCACATCGCGCTCGCCACTCTCGAAAAGCTCCTTGGCTGCCAGCATCCCTTTGTAGACCGTAGGTGCGACCTTTCTCTCTTCTGGGGTCAGGCGGGCGTTACGGGAGGAGGCTGCCAAGCCATCTGGTTCGCGAACAGTCGGCACGCCGATGATGGCAGTCCTCATCGACAAGTCGAATGCCAAACGTCTGATTACAGTCAGTTGCTGGAAGTCCTTTTCACCAAAGTAGGCTCGATCAGGCTCCGCTAGGTTAAGCAGCTTGGTGACCACTGTCGCAACGCCACGGAAGTGACCTGGACGCTGCTCGCCAATGAGGATGGTCGAAAGCCCGGGGACCTCAACGACAGTTTGCAGTGGCTCAGGATAAATGTCCGACACGGCTGGGTGGAACACGGCATCGACGCCGTGCTCGCGGCAAAGCTGAAGGTCACGCTCAAGAACACGAGGATAAGCATCGAAATCTTCGTTCGGTCCGAACTGCGTCGGATTGACGAAGACGCTGACTATCGTCACGTCGTTGTCGGCTCGGCATCGCTCAACCAACGCCATGTGGCCGTGATGCAGAGCCCCCATGGTCGGCACGAAGCCGATGGACCTACCAGCTTGCCGATTGATTGAGACGAACCTCCGCAGGTCCGAGGGCGTCGAGATTGTCTGCACGATGAAGCAACCTTCTAATCTTCAGTCGCTTTTGTCAGCATCCCAAATCTTTGTCAGCCCTCATAGTTGAACGCCTGATTGCCGCTGCGGACGAATATCCTCTCACAGCGGAAACGTGCGACAAGAAGCGCCATGACCCGAATAATCCAGACATCTCGCTTGATACTGCACACACCGAGTGTGGATGACCTTTCCTCCTATCTAGCCTATCGCAACGATCCTATGTCGCTTCAGGCGCTCGGCATGAGCGTGGTCAACGAGGCACAAGGTTTGGCTTTCCTGCACAAGCAGTCCGAACTCGAGACTGGAGCTTCGGGCTGGCACATGTTTGGAATCGAACGTCTTGAGCAGGCTGGCCTGATCGGCGAAGTCGGGGTGTTCCTGCCGCAGGATAATCCAAAGCTGGGCGACCTCGGGTGGTGGCTGCATCCCGATCATCGCCGAATGGGATATGCCGCAGAAGCGGAGCAAGGCCTAGCAAAACGGTGCTTTTCCGAACTAGAGCTTGAACGCGTCACTGCCGCCTGCCTAGCCGACAATGTAGCATCCCGGTCGGTTATGGAGCGGATCGGCATGGGTCTTGAGCAGCATACAAAGGCTACCCGACAGGTTGGCGATCAGTGGTGCGATGAGGTGAAGTACGCTCTTTCGCGGGATGAGGGGACGGAAGCTTGACTGTCGTCCTATGCTTCGAAGTGGGCGCTACACACGTCTGCTGGGACATCTTAAGTGCTTAAAAGCCGCCGGTTCGCTTTCCACCAAAAGTCGCCTTAGATGTCCCGACGCAACTCCCGTGGGAAACAATTTCCTAAGGCTTGGTTTGGCCGAAAGCAGACGGTCCGCTTTTAGGTTAAAGAAGCGCGAAAGCAGCGATTCTGCTTTCGACCCCAAGCCAGCCGTTTGGTGATGGAACGGCGGCTACCAAAACCAGCCGTTGACGCTCAAGTTAAATACTACTCGTTTCAGGCGCCGTGGGAAGCTTACGCTACGGAGCAGCCTTCAAGCCTCCGCTCCTTCAGATAGGACCACTCGACCAAAGCCTGAAACGACGGAGTGAGCGCTCGCCCGAGTTCGCTCAGAGAGTACTCCACCTTCGGCGGCACCTGCGGATAGAGCGTTCGGATCACGATCCCATCCTTCTCCAACTCTTTGAGCTGTTGGATCAGCATCTTCTGGGTCACGCCCGGAATGCGTCGTTCCAGTTCAGAAAAGCGAAGCGGTTCGTCTGATGCGAGGAGCTGGACGATGATCACGATCTTCCACTTGCCTTCCAGAACGCGAAGCGTTCCAGCGGCGGTTGCCGCCCAAGCGTGCTGCTCTTTCGGATCCCGGCAGGGTCGCGGATCGTCCATGTGCTTACCTTTCGGTGTGTATCCCACTTTTTGGTGAGTTCTTGCATCCAACCTATCCGGACCCTTATTCCAAGCGCAACGCAATTGCCGAGGTTTGGAATGAACGCCCTATTCAAGCTGACCGAGCCGACTGGACGTAACGACACGCTTGCGTTTGAAGACGCTGTCCGCATGCGGCGCTCTTTCCGCGGCTTCCTGGACACGCCCGTGCCGGACGACGTCTTGCGGGAGGTGCTGCACGACGCACAGTGCGCCCCCTCGAACTGCAACACCCAGCCTTGGGATGTTCATATCGTCTCTGGCGCGAAACTCACCGGGCTGTCGGAGCGCATCCACGCCGAGAACGAAGCCGGGGAGTTCACGCCGGACTTCACGTTCGAGATGGCCGACTTCCATGGCGTCTACGGCGAACGCAAGGATGCGCAGGGCAAGGCTTACTACGAGGCAATGAACGTCATGCGGGCGGACAAGGAAGGCCGCGCCCGTGCTGCCGCATTGAACTACTCGTTCTTCGGCGCGCCGCACGTCGCGCTGCTCTTCATGCCTTCGTTCGGCGACAACGTCCGCACCGCAGGCGATCTCGGCATGTACGGCCAGACCTTCCTGCTGTCGCTGGCCGCGCGTAGCCTCGGCGGCATCCCGCAGACGGCACTCGGGTTCTTCGCGGGGACGATCCGGGAGTATCTCGGCATCCCGGACGAGATGAAGATGCTGTTCGGTATCTCCTTCGGCTACCCCGACGAGGTCGCCCCGGGAAACAGAATGCGGATGGACCGGGCGCCCCTGTCCGAGAGCGTTTCTTTCCATCGCTGAAGTTCCGCCGCGCAACGCGGCACAAGGGTTCCTACGGACCCGCTACCCACCAAATGCCGCCAGCGCCTGCATCGCGCGTGCTCGCCGCCGTACCCGACACAATTGCTACGAAGGAACATGACACCATGAGGATCGGCATTCTCGGAACAGGAAACATCGGCAAGACGCTTGTGCGTCGGCTCTCGGCCGCAGGCCATGATGTGAAGGTCGCCAACTCGCGCGGTCCCGACACGATCGACCGCGACCTCCTGACGAACGGCGCCCGGGCGGTGACGGCGCAGGAGGCGATCGTTGATGTCGAAGCCGTCATTCTATCTATACCCCTGGATCGCCTGCCCGACGCAGCCGCTATGGTGTCCACGATCCCGGAGGGGACGGTGGTGATCGACACGTCGAACTACTACCCCTCGCGGGACGGCCAGATAGAGGTTCTCGACCAGGGTGAGGTGGAGAGCCTCTGGGTCGCCAAGCTGCTTGGGCGTCCGATCGCCAAAGCCTGGAATGCGGTCGGCTCGCCCTCGTTTGCCGACAAGAACAAGCCCGTCGGCGATCCGGACCGGATCGCAATCCCGATCGCGGCCGATCGCGACGAAGATCGGCGCGTGACCATGGCGCTCGTGAACGACACCGGCTTTGATGCGGTTGACGCAGGCAGCCTGTCCGAGTCGTGGCGCCAGCGGCCCGGCAGTCCAGTCTACTGCACGGACTTAACCCGAAACGAGGTACAAGAAGCACTTGCAGCGGCAGAGAAAGATCGCCTGCCCAAGCGCCGGGACCTAATCGTTTCGGTCATCACCGAGAGGTTCGGCAAGACCTACCCGGACGGCGATACGCTGGTCCGCTTGAACCGTGCCCTCTTCATGTAGCCCCACGGAAACACGAGCGCGGCGATTCCTGCCGCACTCCTTCCAATCCCCTCCCGAGACGAGCCGATAGCCGCTTCCGGCGCGTCGGTGTTGGAAATGCAACCCGTGCGAAACAACCCGAGAGGACAGACATAATGCGGATCGGCATCGTCGGGCAGGCAACATAGGCGCGACGCTAGCTAAGCGGCTCAGCGCTGCCGGGCACGAGGTGAAGATCGGGAACTCCCGCGGTCCACACACCATAGATGCCGACATCATTTCGAACGGCGCGCGGGCCGTTACCGCAGCGGAAGCCGTTTCGAAGGTCGACGTCGTGATCCTCTCGATGCCGTTCGTTGCCATCACGGCTGTGGCGCCGCTGTTCTCGCACGTGCCAGCCGATACCGTCGTTATCGATACAGCCAACTACTTTCCACGGCGCGACGGCCCGATCCCGGAACTCGATGCAGGCTAAACCGAAAGCGAATGGGTCGCCGAGCGGCTCGGCCGCCCGATTGCCAAGGAGTGGAACGCCATCACCTCCGCCTCCTTCAAGAACAAGGGGGCGCCTGCCGGGACCGCGGACCGGATCGCCATCCCGGTCGCCGCAGATACGGACCGGGATGGCGAGGTGGCGATGGCACTCGTTGAGGATACCGGGCTCGATGCCGTTCTCTCGGGACCGCTGAGCGAGTCCTGGCGACAGCAGCCGGGCGCGCCTTGCTACTGTACCGACCTGACCCGCGAGGAGATGCCCGCCGCGCTAGCGTCGGCAGAACGAACGCGCCTGTCCAAGCGCCGGGAGATCGTGATGGACGCGATCCTGGAACGCTTCGGCGAACGCAAAGCTGGCCCGGACTCGGACTACGAGGTGCGCCTTACGCGCGCAGTATTCATGTGACGGAGCGGCTATCGCACGGGGTTCTCATGTTGGTGCCCAACGGGCTTCGTAGAACCCGATGGTACCGCGCACCGAACTTCACAGACTTTCCCAAGCCCAAAGGACCAGCCCTCATGAAGATTGGACTTCTTGGAACAGGCAACATCGGCAGGACGCTGGCGCGCAAGCTTCCGGCCGCCGGTCACGACTTGAAGATAGCGAATTCGCGCGGACCCGATACCATCGACGCTGACATGCTGGGACAGGGTGCGCGTGCGGTAACCGCCGAGGAAGCACTTGCGGACGTCGATGTCGCGATCCTCTCGATCCCATTCAACGCGCTGCCCAAGATCAAGCATCTGATCGACACTCTTCCCGAGGACGTGGTGGTGATCGACACGTCGAACTACTATCCCGGGCGTGACGGGAAGATCGCCGAGATTGACGCGGGGCAGATCGAAAGCGAGTGGGTCGGCGAGCAGATCGGTCGTTCGGTCGTGAAGGCTTGGAACGCGATCGGCTGCGACAGCTTCGCCACGAAGGCCAAGCCGAAGGGAGCGCCCAGACGGATCGCAATCCCCGTGGCCGGCGACCGAAAGGACCACCGGGAGGTCGCGATCGCCCTCGTCGAGGATACGGGTTTCGACGGCTACGATGCCGGAACGCTTGCGGGCTCCTGGCGACAACAACCCGCGGCTCCCGCCTACACGACGGATCTCACCTCGGGGGAAATGGGGCCGGCACTGGCGGCGGCCGAACGGGACCGGTTGCCCATGCGCCGCGACCTGACCTTCGCGCTAGTAATGGAGCGCCTCGGCGAAGGCGTCCCACCGGACGCGGAATGGGGCCTGAAGCTCAGTCGAGCCATCAACATGTGAACGCGCAGGCCCCGTATATGCGACGGGATCCTGTCGTCCCTCGAAGGCAAGCAGGAAAGCTTAGCGAACCATGTCAGACAAGTCAGCGAACTTAAGCTCTGGTCAGACCGCAGGCGCGTTGCGGGGCCGGACCGCAATGGTCGTCGGCGGGTCCCGCGGCATCGGCGCGGCGATTGTCAGGCGCCTCTCTGCCGCCGGCGCGACTGTCGCCTTCACCTATCACGGCAGTGCTGAAGCAGCGGATGCGCTCGCGGCTTCGAGCGAAGGCGTGAGCGCCGTCAAATGCGACAGCGCGGACGCGGCAGCACTCGCTGAGACGGTCGAGCATGTCGCCGACCGCTTCGGAAGCATTGACATCCTCGTCTACAACGCGGGTGTCGGGCTGTCTGGGTCCGTCGACCAGATGAATTTGGCCGATTTCGACCGCACGTTCGCCATCAACGTTCGCGGTGCGTTCGTAGCGACGAAGGCTGCCAGCCCGCGGATGGGTGAAGGTGGTCGCATCATCTTCATCGGCAGCAACGTCACCCAGCGTGCGGCCTTTAGCGGCGCAGCGGCTTACGTCATGAGCAAGAGCGCGATCGCTGGTCTCGCGCGGGGGCTGTCGCAGGATTTCGCTTTGCGCAAGATCACAGTCAACACCGTTCAACCGGGTCCTGTCGACACCGACCTAAACCCGGCGGACGGTCCGAAATCCGGTCCGACGCTGAGCTTGATACCGCTCGGTCGTTTCGGCGAAACCTCCGAGATCGCATCGCTCGTCGCGTATCTCGCCGGACCTGAGTCATCGTTCATCACGGGCGCAGCCTTGACGATCAACGGCGGTTATTCGGTTTGAGCACCTCGCTCGCCGGATGATGACTGTCTGCTTCTCTACCTGATCGAAACAAAGCGGACAGACCGCTTGCCACCACTTAAGGACATGCCGAGGCGATTGGCTTCACCAAGCAGGAAATGATTTCCTAAGGCAGTCTCTGGCCGAAAGGAGACGGTCAGCTTTCAGGCAAAGCAAGCGTGAAAGCAGCCATTCCGCTACCGATCCCAAGTCAGCCACTGGCGATTTGCAAGCAGCATCCGAAAAGCCGCCATTCGCCTGCAACTAGCGATCGCATTAGGGTGTCGATCAATATACAACGATAGTCGAGCAGCCAAGCTATCGCTCGGTCTGACTAAATTATAGTTCGGCAACAACATCCCCGAACGGCACTGTTGCGACGATCTTGCCTGCCTCGTTGGTGACCTCGAGTGTACAATCGAACCAGTCGCGTACAATGTCGGTGCGGTGGAAGCGGATCAAGTCCTTGGCCGTGCTGAGAGCATGAGCACGCACTGCACCTTCACTTGAAAGCTCATCACCTTCATGGTCGGCGTAATATTTATGCCTATACCGCAGGTTCATGAAGTAGCGCCCAGGAATGTCACTGACCTCTTCTGATCGGCAACTGGAGCACATTCGTATATTCCCGTTCGGCAAAGCCATAGGCATCGCCTGCGAGTTCCTCGAGGGCAGCCCGGTTGCGGATCAAGATGCGTCCGCGGGTCGCCCGGATCAGCTGGCTTCCTTCTAGGTTCTGCAGCGCCAATGTCACGCCTGGCCTCCGTGTGCCGAGCATGATGGCCATGAACTCATGAGTAATCGCCAGTTCGTCACTTTCGACCCGATCGTGGTTCATCAGAATCCAACGCGCCAAACGCGCTTCCACAGAGTAACCGGCATTCGCATAGGCCGTTTGGCTGACCTGAACCAAAAAGGTGTGAACATAGCGCAACAGCAGGGAACGCAACGAGGCGCTTTTCTCCAGCAAAAGGTGCATCTGTTCGGCTGGTGCGCGATATCCGTCTCCGGGTGACTGGATCAAGGCCGTATGGGGCGTCACATCAACCCCAAGCACCAGCGGTACGCCGATCAGGCCTTCCCAACCTGCCATGCCGACCTCGAAGCGTCCCTCCTCAATATCCGCAACGATGGATACCAAGCCGGATTCCGGGAACAGGAGATGGCTGATCGTTTCACCCGCCCTGAAGACGTGTTGACGAAGCTCAAGCTGGACCGGCTCAAGTGCGGGTTGAAGAAGGGCGAAATCGTCCGGCGACATGGCTGCCAAAAGACGGTTACGAACAGACGCTTGTTTCAGCCGAGCCATGCTCTGCCTCCCGGGTGGGGGGGCAAGAGCGCGAGCGATTGTCAGCTATCTCTCAGCCGCCTGCGCCCGAACTCGTCTGCAAACGGTAATATTATTTACGCAGCCCAGAAACAGACCGCAAGCCACGAACGCGGACAGACCTACGCCTAACAGGTTTGGTATGGTTCCGTACATTTGTGCCCCAAGCCTGCTGGGTACTAAAGCCGCAGTTTGTTCGGTTCTGTACCTTCCCCCGTCCGCTCTTTTCAATGCGCTCTTTCAAGCGCAGATATGCGACATCACTAATGCAATCTCACTGGAGGAATGTTGTCGATGCCGGCACCAGTCTGCCTGGTTTGTGAAGACGAAGCGTTGATTGCGCTCGATCTGGAAGCCACTCTTTCAACGTCCGGTTTTGCCATAGCCGGTCCGTTTGCGACGTCTGCCGAGGCATTTCTCTTCATCCAGACGAACAAGCCGCCAGACATTGCGCTGCTTAATTTTAGCCTAGGTGACGGGGGTTGCACACCACTTATTCATGCTCTCCGACAGCGCGGCGTGCCGATTGTAGTTCAGTCCGGTTTGCTGCCTGACACGTCCGATATGCCATCAGAAGTCGTGAACCTGCCGTGGCTTACGAAGCCTGTAAGTGAGGATATGTTGCTGGATGCGATGGAGCAGGCTCTGCCCTCATTCCCGCGCTCGAACAGAAAGCGACGATCGGCTGGCCTCTCCGAAGGCGAAACTTGTTCAGCACTTCCGACCCAAGGCAAAGGAAAAAACCTGTCGCACGTTCTAACCAACAGGCTCGCTGCACTTTCTGCGCTCGGCGAAGCAGATCGACACGCTCTCGATGGCATCGTTGTACGAACATTCAAAGTAGACGGCGGCAACGACATTACGCGCGCCGAACAACAGAACGCCCACTGCCACGTCCTACTCAATGGCATGGCAGCCTCATATAAGCTTTTGGCAGACGGCAGGAGACAAATCACGCGCTTCTGCTTACCTGGCGACATCCTTGATCTTGATGGACTGGTCGGCGGCAAATTGGATCATAATGTCCTCGCTATCGGGACGTGCAATGTTGGCGCGGTTCCACATGGAAGCTTGCGCAATCTCAGCCACAAGCCAGATATCGCCCTGGCACTTTGGCGGCACACCCTTGCGGATACGGCTGCGTCTCGCGAATGGGTCGTCAATGTCGGGCGGCGTTCTTCCGCGGAGAGAATTGCTCATCTGATCTGCGAGTTGGTCACGCGTCTTAGCCAGGCCGGTCTGGTCATCGATATCAGCGGCAAGCGCACGTGTTACGTGCCCTTTACCCAAGTGCACATTGCTGATGCTACGGGTCTGTCAACCGTACATGTCAATCGATCGCTACAAGAACTTCGCAGCCGTGGCCTTATTGAGTTGTCACGTGACAAGCTGACGGTTCTAAATTGGGAAAACCTCAATGCCTTTGCCAGCTTCGAACCAGGATATCTCTTTCCTGTGCTTCACGAAAGTTACGATGATACTGACGTCTTCAATTAGGTGTCGCAAACGATTACGGGTACCCTGCGCTGCGACGGCTCTTTCGGAGGCGACCGTGACAGCCACAGCGGCACGGCAACTGTTTCGGTTCGGTAACCGGATTGCGGATTGCCTGACCGACAGAAAGGGCCTGCACAGCGTTTGCAGGACCTTTTTTCTCTTGAACACTTAAGCTGAGGATCCAGCATTCATCAATGGATGCCAGTCTTTGCAATTGGTTCCGGGTCGGTTCAAGCCGTTCAGCTTCCGACCCCTTATAGGCCCCCCACACATTCGCGCATCACACCCGAAAGCTGCCGTCTCTAGCTTTTAGGGCCGCGACGGATAAGCTTGCGGCATGGAAGCACGAGCGATCATAGACGTAGGTGGCGAAGTCAACTCCTTTGGCATCGCGACCGCGGTCCCATGGTGGAGCTTCACCAAGACAGTCCTTGCCATTGCGCTTCTACGCTTGTCGGAAGACCGCGGGATCGATCTGGACGTGACAGTTCCGGGCAAACGGTTCTCGCCGGCTCAACTCCTTCGTCACGAGGCTGGGTTGCCCGACTACGGCGCGCTGGCTGCCTATCATGCTGACGTCGCGGCGGGCCGATCGCCATGGCCGATCGACAAACTCATGGCGGCAGTCGAAGCGGACCGGCTGCGTTATGAGCCAGGACACGGCTGGGCCTACTCCAATATAGGCTACTGGTGGGTTGGCCGTTTGATAGAACAAGCTTCTGACCGACCGTTGGCGGAGGCACTTTCGGATCTCGTCTTTGCCCCAGCGGAACTGACAACGGCCCGGCTCGCTACAGTTCCTGCCGACCTCGCGAACGTGAGCATGGGCGATGAACCTAACTACCATCCGGGGTGGGTCTACCATGGTCTCGCGGTTGGAACCGCGATGGATGCCGCACGGCTGCTCCAGCTTTTGCTCCAAGGTCGGTTGGTGAACGAACGGACGCTGTCACGAATGCGGCAGTCGAGGGCCCTCCCGCAGTTTCGAAACGACCTTTATCCCGATCCGGCATACGGAATCGGGTTAATGCTCCGAGCCTCGGACCCGGTTGACCATCCGATCGGCCATACCGGCGGCGGTCCGGGCAGCGAAATAGCCGTCTACGGTCGGGGCGGGATCACCTGCGCGGTTTGGGTTTCCAGCGGAACCGGCATCAATCCCGTAGGCGAAGCGTTTCGAGCGTTGGAGGACGGCAGCAATCGTAAGATCACGACCTGAAAGCCGACCATCTCCTTTCCACCCAAAGGCTGCCGTAGATAACCGCTCTCGGCTCCCTAACGGGAATATTTTCCAAGGCAGTCTCTGGCCGGTAGCGGAATGTCCGTTCTTGGCGAAGGGCTGAAAATAGCGGACATTGGAGGTACTCAACGGCTCCACCGTCACCGGACAGACCTTACGGTGCTTCTATCGACTTCTTGCATTCAGATTTAGGCAGGGACTGAGATTGACCGGCGGCGTTAGGGCGTCTCCGGTCATTACTGCATCACTAAGCTGAGAAGCCGTTCTTGGCGGCCTCGTCGAGTTCCTTCGAGATTCCCGACCGGATTTCCAGTTCCAGGCGGTCCTGAAGCCCGGCGTCGGCATCATCGAAATAGATCCGGTGTATGCTGAAGCTCGCGGCGCTTGCGACGATCGGGGAGATCGAGGCTATGTCCACGATCGACCCACCAACCTCAACGTTGATCTGCTGGGGATGGCCTCCGACGGCCCCGAGCGGCTTGTAAATCGGGCGCGGATATCTGTCGTAGTAACAGGCTTCGGTCCATAACCGAGTTTTCTTGCTGAGGCTTTCAGACACGGCTTCACAGACCGAATGCAGAACAGCCACCCGTCGTGACGCACCCAAGTCCTTCATGCCGACATGACGGTTGGCGACATCCTCCGCCAATTTCCACACATCGAGCATTGGGTAGAAACGGCGGGCAGCAATGCGGTCGGCAACGTTGCGGATTTGCTCGTCGGGTGCCTCTTGGAATAGGTGGAGGGTCCCCCAAAACAGGGCGTCGTCGAGCAACTGGGCATTGTCCAGATTTTCGGGCTCCCGGAAGAAACGAACCAACGGGTGCGCCGCCGAGAGACCTGCTGCTGCCGCCTTGTCGTCGGCGATGCGTTCGAACACGCGGCTCATCAACAATGAGAACATGTATTCCAGACCGCGCGTTCGCTTATGCAGGTAAAGCGTCGGGTACAGCTGAAACAGGGTAACGGTAAACTGCTCGAGGGAGATGTAGGCCTTACTGTTCACATAGAGAAAGCGGCCATTCTCACTCGTGCCGACCTGGAAGTTTCTGATTAGCCAGTCGAGGTCGATGCTACCTGACGATACTCCGGCGAAATACGGGTCGCGCTTGGCATAGTCTAGGCGGTCTGCATCAAGCTGGCTGGACACAAGCGACGTGTAGACGCATTTCTTGTCCTTCTTTTCGACCATGTTGGCCACCAAAGCCGGAAAATCACTGCCGCCCATCTTGGTCAGGGACTGCCCGATGTTTGTCTCGGTGATGATCCGCCGGCTTACCTTCTCGTGGTTTACTGCAGCCTGGAGTGGCCCATCTTTATGGACCGGGTTACGCTCGCTAAACAGCTCCATGGCCTTCTCGAAGGCGTGACTAAACATGCCGTGGCCGACGTCGTGAAGCAAAGCTGCCGCCAGGCAAGCTTGCCCTTTGGGCTCCCAATCACCGCCGTTGGAAGCCGGCTCGACGACAGAGAGCATTCGCTTTGCAACCGAATAGACCCCTAAGGAGTGAGCAAAGCGCGAATGGGTGGCGGAGGGGAAAACATAGTCGGAAAATCCGAGTTGCTTCACTCGGCGAAGGCGCTGGAAAAACGGGTCTGCCAGCATCGACTTGAGCTGTAGCTCCGCGTCGCCCTCGAACTCGATCGAACCGTGGATGGGGTCCTTAATCATCTTGGTCATAGAATCCTCCCTGCTTGAAAACGGTTAGGCCGGTGTGTGGTTGGCCCGGAAGTTGTTGTCCGTCTTGGGTGTGCTGAAACGGAATGGTAGCGACGCCCGGTCGGAGGCGTCGACGTCGCGGTCGAAGTCCGTTCGGGAATAGTCGCGGGGATAGTATGAAAAGCTCTTCAGCGCGAAGTAGGTGCTCTCGTCCATGTATCTCCGAGACAGACGCAAGCTTTCTGCCTCCGCCGCCTCGGCCGGAAAGTCGTCGCTTAGGTGCATTGTCGTTATGCCGCTGGCTGCCGCAGCGTTTGGATCGACCGGCCTCGCGCCTAAGGCGGCCCAGTCGCTCAACAGCACGTCGGCGGACTTGGGCGGACCGTACGCGATGACCGGACCTACCGAAACACCGGTGATAGAGCCGGAGTTATTGTCCAACCAAGCAGTGGTTTCTGCCAGGGTTTCGTGCGTTTCGCCAGCGTAGAGCAAGACATTCACCTTCGCCATCACGCCATACTTCCGACATGCGTCCAGTAGTTCGGACGCGCGCCGTAGGTAACGATCTACGTCCAACGACTTTTGCATGGCGAGGATCTGGCGCGGAGAAGCTGTTTCGAGCCCTAGGTCGATTACCTTTAGACCGGCATGTGCCAGCGTCGCGAGCGTCTTCGGTGTCATGGCGTCTACCCTGGTCTCGGTGCGCCAGTTTATGCTGACCCCGACTTGGTCCACACTCTCGGCGAGCGCCGTCGCCCATCGCACGTTAGGCATGAACATTGAAGATTGCAGGTAGGGCCTGATTTCCCCGCCGGCATACTGCTCAGCGACAAGGGCCATGGAGGCCGCGATGGAAGCAGCGCTACCTAGCTTTTCTACTGGAATATCGCGTTCTTCGCAGAACACGCAGCCCATGCCGCAACCTCGGGAAGCCTCGATGCTGGGTTGATAGCGCTGATGCCCGCTGACGAGCAGATGATTCAAAGTGAAGCCAGGCGTTGGCTCAGCCACTCGTCCGAGAATCGGCGTTCCAGTCAAAAGGCATTCTATGACGCTCTCGCTGAGACCAGGCGCCAGGACATCTGCTTGGGGCAGGCGAAGTTTCAGCCAATGAGGATCTGGCCCTACTACCCAACGACCACCTACCACGATGCGGCAATCTGGGTCAGCGGCCTTCGCGAGTCTGCAAAATTCCTGTGCCCATGGCAGTGCATAGAAACTGGGGATCGATACCATAAGCGGGTAGATTGACGGAAACCGACCGTTGTCCTTCAACTGGCGCAACACTTCGACGGGCGGGCGGTGCTCCCCGTGGACGAGCATGACGTCGTGTCCCGCCAACTGGAGCTTGGTGGCCAGCGACAGGGCTCCGTAGTTCAGATAAAGCTGCCGGCGAGCCAGAGCATGGTCCCGCTTTTTCGGCGCGAGCATTCCGGCCGAAACAAAAGTGACGGCTCGAGATCGGGTCATCTAGGCAACTTTTAAGAACGTCGGCAGCAACACATAGGGGTAGGTCGTGCCTTTTGTAAGTATCGAGGGTATAGACGGAAGCGGAAAATCGTTGCAAGTCCAGTATTTGGTCGATGTACTTCGAAGCATGGACTTGAAGGTTGTGCAGACCAAAGAGCCGGACGGAGGCTGGATCGGCGCCGGTGTCCGAACGATCCTCGTCGCGCCTCGTCCCGCGAAGTTGTCGCCGTTGGAAGAAATGCTTCTCATTTCCGCCGCGAGGGTCGACCATGTCAGGAGTGTGCTGCGACCTGCGCTTCAAGCAGGTTCTTGGGTCGTAAGCGACCGATTCTTGGACTCGACCTACGCGTTCCAGGTTTACGGCTCAGACATTGCCGTCGACTTGTTCGAAAAGATCGCTCAAGCCGTTGTGGGCGAGACCCTGCCGGACTTCACGTTCATCCTGGATATCGATCCTGAAACCGCTCTGGAGCGACGCTCTGCCCGCGGTTCGACGGGAGAGGCGGATCCGGCAGAGGCCACAAGGGATTTTGTGCGGATCAGGGAAGGGTTGCTGAATGCAGCCCGGAAGGATAGCGCGCGGTACCATGTTATCGACGCAACACGTGCAGCCACCGAGGTTTCAGAGGAGATCCTCTCGATAGTCACTCGTGCCGGCCTGATCGGGAGCAGTGAACTGCAAAACTAGGTCCTGTGGCTTTTGCGGGTGCGCCACTCGATTCAGGGCACCTGAGCCGTTTACGACGGACGCAGAGGCTCGGTTGCAATATTCCCGACACGGTACGGGCCTCGATTTGAGGAACATCAAAGAGCGCCTAAAACGGTGTCAAGCTTTGCCAAACGGCAGCACATGTTCTCAAAGGGCAACTGTGCGACTTGACGTCTCTTATCCAGTAGCCATACGTGTCATCATATCTCTTTTTCATGCGCGGGGCTACTCTTGAACGGCGTCGAAATGAAGGCCCTTCGCCAGAGGGTCGGTTTGTCTCAAGCCGCCCTCGCGCGAGCGATTGGGATGTCGAGGGAAAGCATAGGGCGAATGGAACGCAGCACCGACGTTCTGGAGCGTCGCACCGAGCTGGCAGTACGCTATGTCGCCGAGAGAGGGCTACCCGGCGAGCCATCACTTGAAAGGTTGCATCAAGACGTGGCGGATCTTCTGGACGACGCATCTGTTCGAGCCGACCCGTCGTCAGAGCGGAGCTTGTTATTAAAAAAGTCCATGCAGGACTGGATATCAGCGGGTGGCAGCGACATTGGTCGGCAAATGCTATATCGGGCGCAGGGTGTCATAGGTCTCATCAACGTGACCAGCCCGGACGATCCAATGTGGCCCCGCACACTAGAAGATCTGGTCCAGCTTAAGCGCGATTGGGCTGGCATTCGGTCATGACGATAGAAGAGCATATCCCGGCTGCTGCGGACGCCATGAGTTCGGGAAAACGCCTAGGAACATTTGACGCTTTCGTCGAGCTTGCCATAACCACTGCTCGGTCTGGACGCAACGATGGGCTGGCAATCACGTCTTCGCATCCGTTGTTGAACGGAGCGGCGTACTTGGCCTTCCGCAAGACTGTCGACATCAAGACGCGTCGAGAGATCGGCGCATTCTTCTCCAGCGAGAACGTCGCGGCCCTTCTCGCCTCCAAGCTGTTGGGAGTGATTGACGAGGACGCGTTGGTCCTAGATCCGACGTGCGGCATCGGCGATCTTTTGATCGCCAGGGCTGCTCATCTGCCATTGCACGAAACGCTGGAGAAGACTCTTGATGCGTGGGGAGCTCGGCTAGCGGGCTTCGACACGCGAGAGGACCTGATCCGCCTGTGCAAGGGACGTCTTTGCATCATGGCACGGGCCAGAGGAGGCTTCGACGAGGAGATCGACCCGCTCGCCTACTTCCCCAACATACTGGTGCAGGACATATTCGCTGAGGAGAGCCATGGCCTGTTGAGCTCTGCGGATGCGGTGGTCTTCAACCCTCCGTTCGGCAAAATAGTTTGGCACGAAAAGCTTGATTGGGCGGCGGGGAAGATCAACGCGGCCGCCATTTTTCTTGACCACCTGACACTGAAAATCGGCCCGAATGTCCCAGTTGCCGCCGTCCTGCCTGAAGTCCTTAGGTGCGGCGCGCGCTATGGGCGATTCAAGTCCGCATTGGCCGAGCGGGGTTACTCGGGATCGTTTGAGGCTCGGGGCCAATTCGACTCGTGGACGGACGTAGACGTCTTCACGACGCTGCTCACTCGATCGGACGGCCCACTTTGGCAATCCCCGATTGAGCCTGCAAATCTTTCGCTGGGAGATCGCTTCGAAGTGCGCGTGGGCACAGTCGTTCCCCACCGGGATCCTTTGGCAGGGCCTGAGAGAGCTTACATCTGCGCAAAGACGACGCCTGCCTGGAGCACTTTCACGCCAACCGCAAGCCGACACCATACTGGTAGAGCATTCCTACCTCCATTCGTCGCGATCCGGCGCACCTCAAGCCCGAGCGACAAAATGCGAGCCGTTGGCACAATCGTAGAGGGTGACGAGCCCGTTGCAGTAGAGAACCATTTGCTTGTGGCTATTCCTAACGACGGGTCGGTGCAGTCCTGCGAAGCGCTACTGGCCTTGCTGCAATCGCAGGCCATCAATGACCGATTGAACGATCTGATGCGCTGCCGGCACCTGACAACCGGCGCGATCAGGTCTCTGCCTTGGAAGCTGTTGGATGAGTGAACGGCTCAGATTTTCTCCGTCGATACTTGCAAGACTAGGCGAGGAGCTTGTTCCGCAAGCGGACCAAGGCATCATGGAGCTGGTCAAGAACGCCTATGACGCCGACGCGCTGCGGTGCACTGTTAAACTCGAAAGGACCTCTGTCGAAGGGGGCGCCATTCGTGTGGTAGACGATGGTTCCGGAATGACGGAAGCCGACCTCGTTGAGGGCTTCCTCGTGGTTGGGAGGTCTCGAAAAGCGGCCACTGCCCCGACCCGAAGGCTTGGCAGAATTCAAGTGGGCGATAAGGGCCTCGGGCGCCTGTCAGCGATGAGGCTCGGGCGCAAGGTGGTCGTCCTCACCCGGCCTTTCGAGGAGCCAGGCATTGAGCTGCGCCTGGAGCTGAATTGGGACAAGTTCGACGAGGCGATTGCAGTCGAGGAAGTCGAGCTCTCGCTGGTGCGTAGTCCAACAACAAAAGGGCACGGCACCGAGATACATATCGAGAATCTTCGAGCACCGTTCCCACGTGGGACGGCAGACAAGTTGGCCCGCAACCTCCTGCTGCTTTCCGATCCATTCCGAGAGATCCATGCCGATTCAGGCGGGTCGAGCGACCCGGGGTTCACAGCTGAACTGGAAGCCAACGAGTTCGAGGATCTCCAGTCCAAGGTAGAGACTTCATACTTCCGAGATGCAGACTTCAGGATTCGAGGTACACTGAATGACCATGGCGAGGGTCAGTTCTCCCTATTGGATTGGAAGGGCGAGGTTCTGTATTCATCCAACGCCACCAGGACCTATGAAGCGCCAAAACTAGAATTCGACCTCTGGCATTTTGTCCTCGATGCCGGGAGATTTTCCAACAAGAGTTCCACACTTCCTGAGGTGCGCGCATGGCTGAAGCACATCGGCGGTGTGCACGTGTATCAGGATGGCATCCGGGTTCCTGCCTATGGTGGACCTGGAAACGACTGGCTCGATCTCAACTTGCTGCGTGTGCGCAGCCCTGAGCTGCGCCCCGGCACTAACACCTCCATTGGGCGCGTGGGCGTCTCCAACACCGCTGGCGCACTGGTGCAGAAGACCGACCGCGTCGGTTATCTGGAGAGTGAGGCCTTCCACGAATTGCGACGCTTCTGCATAGACACACTGGATTGGGCCGCCAAAGTGCGTGTCAGTGAGCGAGAGTCCGGGAGGCGGGCTGAGCGCGACGACAAGAGCAAACGAACCGCCAAAGCATCGGCCTCGTTGGACAAGGTCCTCGCGAAAACCGTCCCGGACACGCAGCGTAAGGTGGTCGACAACGCCATTGAGCGTGTTCTTAGGGCAAACGAGCAAGAAACCAAGGTCCTACGCGAAGAGCTGCAGCTCTATCGCTCGTTGGCTACTGCCGGAATGACCTCCGCAGTCTTTGCGCACGAGATAGGGCGTCCGCTCGAACTGCTCGATACCAATCTCGGCATGATCCTCAAAATGATACCCGAAGACCGTCGAAAGGACGCGGATCGGCGTGTTGGGAGAATTACCCGGCAGAAGGAACGTCTTAACTCGTTCATCTCGATCCCGCTCAAACTTCTCGCCAAGAGCAAGCGGCGGAGAGGAAGGGTTGACATCGACCCCTGTGTTCGAGGCCTAGTCGACCTGATTGCCCCTGTTCTGGGACATTTCAATGTCGAGATGGAGGTCAGCCTCAACGCCTCAACTTCGGCAGTCAGTGGTAGCGAGGCTCTTATAGAAGGCGTGCTGCTGAACCTGGTCACCAACTCGATCAACGCCTTCCAGCGACGCTCCACGGACGTCGAGACGCGACGGATTCGGATTTCGACTGCCTATGATGGCGACGTGCTGATCATGGTCGAGGATAATGCTGGAGGCATCAAGGATTTCGACGTATCTGAAATCTTTCTCCCCGGCGTTACGAGCCAGCCCGATGGAACGGGCTTCGGCTTGACCATCGTCAGAGATTCGGTCTCTGATTTGAGTGGCAAGATCGACGTGGATCCATTGACTGAATTCGGTGGGGCCAAATTCACTATCAAACTTTTTCCAATGCGGGCCCTGTTCGAGTAGACCAATGATGAATTTGGCAAGACGCGTAGCAGTCATCGACGACGAACCGGACGGCCGTGACACTATCGTAGACCAGCTTCAGGACTGCGATTATGATGCTATACCAATCCTCGGGCCCTTCGGTAACAGGATCGACAAGCTGATAGATGAAGTGGAGGGATTGGATCCGAGCTTCGTCATTTGCGATCAGAGACTGACTGCGAAGCAGTACGCTTCGTTCAACGGCGTTGAGGTAGTGAAGCGTCTGATTGAGCTGAAGCGACCCGCGATGCTGCTGACCACCTATCAAGATCCGGATCGCGTGGCCCTGCGACTTGCTCGCTCCCAGATACCTGTAATTAGGGGCCGAGACACCTTCCGGATCGAAGACATAGACGCCCTGCGCGAGGTGGTCCAGCATGAGATCGAGGATACGCCCGTCGCAAGCAGGAAGCCTCATCGTGTTCTCATGAGAGTGGAGGCGGTCCGGGAGGGTTATATAGACATCGTCATTCCCTCCTGGAATCCCAATCACGCCTTTGCGTTGCCAGTGCAACTACTCGGACCTGCGGTACGTCGTTCGGTAAAAGCCGGCGACTACCTGCTGGGGGAGGTTAACATCGGCGCTACTCATGAGGATGAACTGTTCTTCGACAACGTTGACGAGGTAGTCGAGGCAGCCGGGAATCCGTTTTGAGCGACGTGATCATTCTCGATGTAGGGCACGGAAACTGCACGATCGTCCGTGGCGCCGGTTGCACGGCAGTCATAGATTCTCCAGCCGGATCAGCCCTGCTGGACACCTTGGATCAGCTCGGCATCACCCACGTCGAGCACGCCTTCATCTCACACGCGGACGCCGATCACATCCATGGTATTCTGGCTCTGCTGACCAGCACTCGGATTACGGTTGGGTGTCTGTATCTCAATCCAGATCGAGACCGAAAGTCCACGGTGTGGAAAGACCTCGTCGCTGCGGTGGCAGTTGCGTCTAGGACTGGGAAATTTCGTACGGTCCCCAGCCTGACCGTAGCGACCCCCGACCTCGTGGTGGGCGACCTCCGCCTCAAGATCGTCTCGCCGTCGAGTGCTCTTGCCCTGTCGGCAAACGGTGGCGTTGCACCGGCAGGCGGCACGAACACGGCGAATTCACTCTCAGCAGTGATCAAGGTAGAACGCTACCCAGATGTGGGCGTGCTGCTGGCTGGCGATCTGGACGTTGTCGCCCTCAAGGACATTCAAACAACTAAAATTAACCTAGAAGCATCTGCGTTGGTATTCCCACATCATGGTGGGCTGCCGGGAACAAATCAGGCAGCGAATTTCGCAGCAGCCTTATTGTCGCTTGTTCAACCCGATAGGGTCTTCGTCTCCAACGGGAGAAATAAGCACGGCAACCCGAGAGCAGATGTCGTCGGTGCCATTCTCGACTACGGGTGCGGCCTTGCCTGCACGCAACTGGCAACAGCGTGTGGTGAAGCCAGGGGCACGGCTCATCTCGAAGACTGGCCAGCGTCAGGCAAAAGCACCCACCATAGTTGCGCGGGAACAATCTCCTTGACGCTTACCGAACATGGCGCCCTTCGGGATAAGAAAGCCGAGGCTTCCTTCCGGGAATTCGTTTCATCGCAAGTCGCATCGCCTATGTGTGCTAGGACGAAGCACTGAACTGCGGTCTGGCGCATTTGATCGGCGCCCTCGTCGCGTCATACGGGAGTTTACGCCGACCCGCGCGTCGCATGGGCTACTCAGTCGGCGTGGGCGAGCAGTGTTCAGTCGGAACTGATACCCTCGCAGATCGTGCGATCCCATTGGGAAGAGCTGGTGGCTAGGCGGCGCGCTCGACCTCGCGGCGCCATCCGGCATTGAGAAGCACGAGTTCAGTGATCTTGGCCACCTGGTTTTCTCCCAAAACCTGTCGCTAAGCGACCCCTCCTGCCATGTCCGCTTCTAGGAAGCGCTTAAGCGGATCGAACGGCCGAAATGGGGCGCAAAGCTGATCTCAATCTCGTTCGGGCGCTACGTCAACTTTTGGGCGCGAGCAAAGTCTGCTTGAATGTCCGCGACGGGCTGCAAGGCAGAGCGAGGCTCCTCCTTCGCTCGCCTCCATCGCTAGCCCTTTACCCTCCGACCTCGCGTCCGTTTGCCTTGTGCGAGCTTCTCGAAATCAAGCCCACGAAACATTGAGTAGTCCACCCGCTGGTCGAGCTTCGCATGGGCGATTTCGAATGCCCGGTCCTCAGTTATGGCCTTGAAGCCGTATAGATCATGCTCGTTGTCGATCTTGTGCCCAGCTTGCAAACGTCTATCGCGCGCATCGACCTTGGCCTTGCGGAGAAAATCGATGTGGCCACCACGAAGGGAATGGAAGACTTCACGGCCCTGTCCCTGAACCCCAGCCTTCTTGAAAAGACGTTGCATGTACGAACTGGCACTTTTGCTGGGCTCCGCCAAACGCGTCAGTTCCGGGAAGAGAGAGGTTTGCCCCTTTGCTCTTGCCCAGTCTACGAAGCCGATCTCCCGCAGAAAATCGTGCAGGATGAAGAAGGTGGTGCTCTGGTCGGTCTTGATCGGTACGCGCCGCCACACGCCATCCGCGGTGAGAACGATACCGCCCGTCTGCGCTACAAACACGCCGGGGTACTTTTCACGAAGGTCGCTCCCCTGAAGGTGAACCAGGAGGCCAAGCCGGCGCCCAGTCAGATCGCCCAAGAGAGGCAATACCGCTTCGTCAAGCAGGCCGCCTTCCACGCCGGTCCGGAAGATCCGGGTCTTTTGATCCGAACTCAGAGGCTCCGTGGACTGCTTTGGCGCTGCGGTTTCCGGGTATCTCAGCTTCGCATTCAAAAACGGATCGGGATACTCGTAGTCCGTCATTTTGTACCGGATGATCGATCTGGCGGTGGTGACGTAACCGTCTTCCAGTGCCGAACGCTTCAGTGGCTTGAAGCTGAGGTCGGCGTTTGCTGCCAGTATCTCACGCGGCGACTTGTCCGACGGCCTGTGACGCTCTTGAGCGGGCCAGTGTGTCATGAGGGCGATGAAGGCCTGAAGGTCTGCTGGCGTATAGGTATCCACCGGATGATCTCCGATGAGGTCGAGGAAGACGCCGAGGCGCATCCGGGCAGTCTTTATATCCTTGTGACCGCCGCCGAGCTTGACCTCCCGTGCAGCGAAGTACTCCTCTGCCACTTCACTGAGACGCGGCAGGTCGGACGATTTACGTGTCACGCTCCGCCTGTCGAGGCGAAAACCAGGGATGATCTTGCCGCTGTCGTCGCGATGGATCCGTCCTGGAGAAGCCTGCTCGGGCTGGGCAGCCGCGGCGGCCGGAACGAAGGCGCTGGTTCCCTTCAGGTGCAATGCGGATGCGGAAGTCTTGGCCCCGTCAAGAGCGCCGACATGTCTTGCAACAGGATCCGCTTCAGGCGCAGGCGGATTGGCCTGGCGCAGCGGCGGTGTCATCTTCTTCGTCCCGTCAACGATTTCGACCGTCTCCATGACGCGGGCAATGGACTGCGCTTTCAGCAACTCGGCATTATCAACGATGAGCGAGTTGCCCTCAGGGCCTTTTGCAAGCTCGCGGTTGAGCGATACGAGCCCGCGAA
Source organism: Tianweitania aestuarii (assembly GCF_018457165.1). GTDB lineage: Bacteria > Pseudomonadota > Alphaproteobacteria > Rhizobiales > Rhizobiaceae > Tianweitania > Tianweitania aestuarii. Next base: position 143,966 of record NZ_JAFMNX010000003.1, read on the forward strand.
TACCCGCAAATGCAGGCTCCTGATGCGGGGGCGTAGGCGGTGAGGGCCGCTCTATCTGATCACGGACGGCCATGAGGTAGCCCTTGACCTCGCCAATCGCCACAAGGAGGTCGCCGTCATCACCTTCTGATTGATCGTCCTGCATGCGTGCTGTCCTGATCTGCTCGAAACGGATGCGAGCATGCGCCGCCAGCAGCTCCGCCTCCACCCGTGCCTGTCTTGCCGTCAGCGGACCCAGGCCGATGCGCCAAGTGTGCGCGGGCGATCCGCCAATGTCTTCCGGCATTCTGATCTGGAAAAGATAAACGGACCCTGACCGAATGAGATATCGACCCGGCGAGCCGTTCCTCCGGTTGTCTTGATCAGCCAAACGCGACCTGCTGCGCGACGGACCTGACGATACGTCCAGCGATACTTCCGACGATATGTCTGCCGATACATTGCGCGATACGTACACCTTCCATCTCCCTCCAATCGGGAGCCGCAGGAAATGATTTCCCAGTCGGAACAGACGGTTAGCGCAGATTGGGGAAGAGGTCCACAGAAGTGGCGGAGAGGGGGGGATTCGAACCCCCGATGAGCTTGCACCCATGCCGCATTTCGAGTGCGGTGCATTCGACCACTCTGCCACCTCTCCGCGGCTGGTCCGCCTGATTAAAGGCGCGGCGCACTCCATATAAGGAGATGCGGTCGGACACAAGGGGCAAACGTAGCAAATCCAAGAAGCTTGTGCATCGATCTTGACGCAACGAGACCGCTCCTTTATGGACGCGCGATCATGCATGGATCCTCGATCCCTGCGTGCCGTGCCTGGTTTTGGCCAGACACGCGTTCCGATCTGCCGATTGGAGCCAATTCGAGCAACAAGACTGACAAGAAGACGGCCGGGCGGTTTTTGCTCAGAGCCGGATGAACACCGAAAGGAAGAAAGATGTTCGCAGTCATCAAGACCGGCGGTAAGCAGTATCGCGTTGCTGCCGACGACGTCGTCACCATCAGCAATCTCACCGGCAATCCCGGCGACACGATCGAGTTCGGCGAAGTTCTCGCTTATGGCGATGAGAACAACACCACGCTCGGCGCGCCCTTCGTTTCCGGCGCCAAGGTCACCGCGGAAATCGTCGAGCACGGCCGCTCCAAGACCGTTATCGCGTTCAAGAAGCGCCGCCGTCAGAATTCGCGCCGCAAGCGCGGCCAGCGCCAGATGCACACGGTGGTTCGCATCACCGGCATTTCGGCTGCTTGAGGAACTGATCCGGGCCTGAAGGCTTGGATTGACGCAACGACAATTTTTGGGCGCCGCTTGATCCCTGTGAGGTCATCAGGCACAAAGAGCGCCATTCAAGGAGTAGATCCATGGCACACAAGAAAGCTGGCGGTTCGTCGCGCAACGGTCGCGATTCGGAATCCAAGCGCCTTGGCGTGAAGAAGTTCGGTGGCGAGCAGGTCATTCCGGGCAACATCATCATTCGTCAGCGCGGCACCAAGTGGCATCCGGGCACCAATGTGGGCATGGGCAAGGACCATACCCTTTTTGCGCTCGTTCCAGGTGCCGTGTCGTTCCGCGCGAAAGCCAACGGCCGTACCTACGTGTCGGTCGACGCACTGGCCGAAGCCGCGGAATAAGCCGGTTCCGCACCACAACACCGGCGCCCATCTCGGGGTCCGGTGTCTGGTGAAATCCAGATCAGATGAAGGGGAGATGGGGCGCCATCTCCCCTTTTTCGTGTCCTGGAGGGACTGCACGATGGTTGTCGAGAAGGAAGACCTGGAAGACAGAAGCGCGTTCGCGATCAACTGCCCTGTGCTGGTGACCGAGCGACTGGTGCTGCGCCCGCCCCATGACGACGACGTGCTGGATCTCGTTCAATACGCCAACAACCGTCAGCTGGCGTCGATGCTTTCAAGCATGCCGCATCCCTATGGCGAGCGGGAAGCGCGCGCCTTCATCACGCGCTGCAATAACAATGCAACGGCGGGCATCGGCTATGCGCTGACCCTCGCCGACAACGGTGCCTTCATTGGCTGCGCCAGTTTGATCGAAGGCAGCGAAGGCTTGGCGCTCGGTTACTGGATCGGTCTTCCCCATCAGGGCGAGGGTTTTGCCACCGAAGCCGCGCATGCGCTGGTTGATCTCGCGTTCCGCGCGACCGAGATCAACCGGCTTTATGCCAGCTGCCGCGTGGTGAACACCGCCTCGCGCCGAGTGATCCAGAAATGCGGCTTTCATTATGCGGGCCCGGGCATGGCGCAGTCGCGGACCGTGGGACAGGTACCGGTGGAGCGCTATCAGCTCGACCGCAAGACCTGGATCAGCCTGCGCTCATGGCCGCGCAACAACTGACGCGTCGGTCTTGTCAGCGGGGTAAGGCGTGCGCAAGAGGATGGCCAAGCCAGCCACAAGGAAAAGGATGATGGTCGCCATCCCTGCCGCCGGCGAGCCGGACAGGGCGGTGACCGTCGCCACCACGAAGGGCGCAACGAAGCTGGTGGCGCGGCCCGACAGCGCATAAAGGCCGAAATACCGCCCTGCATCTTCGGGCGGAATGCTGCGCGCGAGATACGCGCGCGACGACGCCTGCACCGGCCCGAACGCCACGCCGATCAGCAGACCATAGAAGATATAGGCTTTTTCGGCCGCCGATCCGAACAGGCCCGGCACATCGCTGGCCCCCAGCCGCAGCCACCCGAACAGCGTCGCGTCAGCCGTGGTCGAGGCGATGCCGAGCGTGGCCACGATCAGGATCACCAGCGACAACACCACCACGGCCTTCGAGCCGAAACGATTGTCGAGGCGGCTGGCAAGAAGGCAGCCGAGGATTGCGGCCACGTTCAGGATGATGCCGAACAGGCCGATTTCGGTAACCGACCAGGAAAACAGCAGCGCGGCAAAGGTGCCGCCCAGCGCGATCAGCGCGTTGACGCCGTCCTGATAGATCATGCGCCCGACGAGAAAGCGCAGAATGCCCGGGCGTCCCTGCACTTCGCTGATCGTGTCCCGCAGCTCGCCTAGGCCTTGCCGCACGGCGGTGCCGACCGGCGTGCCCGTTCGCGTGTCCGGCGTGAACAGAAACATCGGCAAGATGAAAACGAGATACCAGAGCGCAGCGATCGGTCCGGTTGCGCGTGCATCTTCGCCCGCGGCCGGATCGAGCCCGAACAAGGGCTGGAAGCCGAGCAGGGTGCGCCCGCCATCCGGGGTTCCCGCCACGAAGCCCACCACGAAGATCAGCACGATCATGCCGCCGGCATAGCCCAGGCCCCAAGCCAGGTTGGAAATGCGGCCGATGTCGCGCCCGGCGCCCAGCCGCGGCAGCATGGAATCGTTGAAGACGATCGAAAACTCGGCGGCAACGCTCGCCACCGCAAAGGCCAGCAGCGGCCAGAAGAGGTTGGAGCCTGGTGCCGCCCACCAAAGAAGGATCAGGCTGGTGATCTTGATGAAGGCAAAGATGCCGATCCACACCTTGCGCCGCCCGGTCTGATCGGCGATCGAGCCCAGAACCGGCGACAGAACAGCGATCACCAGACCGGCGGCCGCGATGCCGTAGCCCCACGCCGCCTGCCCCACTGCGGGATCTTCCACCATCCGCGACACGAAATACGGACCGAAGATGAAGGTGGTCACCACCGTGAAAAAGGGCTGCGCAGCCCAGTCAAACAGCATCCACCCCCAGATGCCCTTGGTTCTTGGCACTTGCCCGTCGAGAGGGGCGGGCGGCAAGGGGGTGGAATGCGTCATCCTTGCGCGAGGTCGGACAGGATGCCGGACGCGACCGTGAGCTTGGAAACGGTCAGCTCGCCGGATTCCGTCAATGCTTCCAGCCGTGTGCGGGCGCGCGCAACGAGCTCGCCTGAGCGTTCAACCCAGTCATCCGCAGCACGATCGCCGGTTGGCTCTGCCTGCAATGCTGCGGCCGCGATCCTGCGGCGTGCCGCGCCCACCATGTCTTCTGCCCGGGTCAGGGCCAGACCCTCGTAGTAATCGGTCGGGTTGAGCGTGCGAATGGCATCCTCAAGGCGGCCGATGCGGAAGATCGTCGTGACGGCAAAGAAAGCCTTTGCGGCTGCCGGCAAGGTCGACCCCGAACGCGCCGCCACTTGCATGATTTCGGGAACGACATGCAGCACGTCGAGCAGCGCGATCTTGTCCGCCAGCTCCGGCGTCAAACCCTGTTCGATCAGGGCGCGCGCGCGCTCCTGCAGCTTGTCGCGCGAGCCATTCGGCAACAGACCCGGCAAGGTGCTCTCGAGCGCGGTACGGGTCGCCCGCAGATTGACCACCTGCTCCGCTAGGGGTTTGGTGTGATCGCCGTTGCGCAGCTGCCAGGTCGTGGCATGACGTGCCAGCCGGGCGATCGAGGCATAAAGATCGAGCTGCGCATGGCCGTCGATCCGATTGTCGAGCGCATCCACGGCCGCATAAAGCGCGGCGAGTTCGAACCCGTCGCGCACCAGAACGGTAGCATGCACGACTTCGGCGGTGCTCGCTCCCGTCATGTCCTGCAGCCGCGACACGAAAGCCGGGCCGCCGCGATCGACGATGTCGTTGGCCACTTCGGTTGCAATGATTTCGCGGCGCAAACGATGGCCGAGGATCTCGTCGCGATAAGGTTCTGCCATTTCAGGCGGGAAGTAGCTGATCAGGTCGCGCTCGAACACCGGCTCGTCCGGCAGGCCTGAGCCTACCAGATCGGCAAACAGGGTCAGCTTGGCATAGGCCAGAAGCACGCCGAGTTCCGCGCGCGTCAGCGGCACGCCACGCGTTTCCCGATCCGCAAGGGCGGCATCGGATGGCAGCACTTCCACCGTGCGATCCAGCAGGCCTCGTTCTTCCAGTCCGGTGATGAACCGGCGCTGGTAAGGCAGTTCCACCAGTCCGCGCCGTTCGGCCAAAGAAAGCGCCAGCGTCTGCCGGTAGTTGTTTTCCAGCACCAGCGATGCCACCGAGCCGGTCATTTCGGCCAGGAACACATTGCGGTCCTGGCGCGTCAGCCTGTTCGAACGCATGGCGGACGCAAGCGCGATCTTGATGTTGACCTCCAGATCCGACGAATTCACACCGCCCGAATTGTCGATCGCGTCCGAGTTGCAGCGACCGCCGCGCAGACCGTATTCGATGCGCCCGCGCTGGGTGACACCGAGATTGGCGCCCTCGCCGATCACCTTTGCGCCGACATCCGCTCCGGTGATGCGGATTGCGTCATTGGCGCGGTCGCCGACATCCGCATTGTTTTCGCTGGAGCCGCGAATATAGGTGCCGATGCCGCCGAACCACAGAAGGTCAACCTTGAGCCGCAGGATCGCGGTCATGATCTGGACCGGCGACGCCGCTCCTTCCGGCAGGCCGAGCAGCTGCGCCGCCTGAGGCGTCAGGATCACCGACTTCAGGGCACGCGGCACGATCATGCCGCCGGCCGACAGGACATCCTTGTCGTAATCCTGCCAGGACGAACGCGGCAGATCGAACAGCCGTTTGCGCTCGGCAAAGGAAAGCGCCAGATCCGGGTTCGGATCGATGAAGATGTCGCGATGGTCGAAGGCCGCAACCAGCTTGGTCTGTTCCGACAGGAGCATGCCGTTGCCGAACACGTCGCCCGACATGTCGCCCACGCCGGCGGCCGTGAAGGGCTCGGACTGGATGTCGCGGTTCATCTCGCGGAAGTGGCGCTTCACCGCTTCCCACGCGCCGCGCGCCGTGATGCCCATCTTCTTGTGGTCGTAGCCTGCCGAGCCGCCGCTGGCAAAGGCATCGTCCAGCCAGAAGTCATGCGCCTGGCTGATCGCATTGGCCGTGTCGGAGAAGGTGGCCGTGCCCTTGTCGGCTGCAACCACGAAATACGGATCGTCTTCGTCACGGCGCAGAACATTGGCTGGCGGCACGACATGATCGCCGACGATATTGTCGGTGATCGAAAGAAGCGCCGAGACGAAGGTGATGTAGGCCTGCGTGCCCGCTTCGAACACTGCATTGCGCGAGCCGCCCGCCGGCAGCTTCTTGGGAAAGAAACCGCCCTTCGCGCCCACCGGCACGATCACGGCGTTCTTCACCTGCTGCGCCTTCACCAGGCCCAGCACTTCGGTGCGATAATCTTGCGCCCGGTCCGACCAGCGCAGACCGCCGCGCGCCACCGGCCCGAAGCGCAGATGCACGCCCTCGACATCCGGCCCATACACAAAGATTTCGCGCCACGGACGCGGCTCCGGCAAACCGGTCACCGCACGCGCATCGAGCTTGAGGGCCAAAGTCGCGCCAACGGCCATGTCGCCGGCAAAATGGTTGGTGCGCAGCGTGGCCTGAACGAGGTTCAGGAAACGGCGCAGAACCGTGTCGTCGTCCAGGCTCGCCACATCGTCCAGCGCCTGCAGGATCGTGTCGGCGCAAGCCGTCTCAGCCGCCGCATCTCCTGCCTGCAACCGTGCCCGGAACAGGTCGAGTAAGGCGCGTGCAATGACCGGCGAGCGGTTGAGAACGCCGGCAATGAAATCCTGGCTTTGCGGAATGCCGGCCTGCTGCAGATAATGGCCGTAAGCACGCAAAACCACGATGTCGGGGGCCGAAACCTCCGCCGTTAGCGCCAGTCCATTATAGCCGTCGTTGTCGGCCTGATTGTTCCAGACGGCCAGAAACACGCTTTCAAACAAAGCGCCGGAATCGGCCAGATCGAGTGCACGCCCGTCTGCCGGCTCCAGCTCCATGTCATGAATGAAATCGGCGCCCTCGCCTCCCGTATGCGGGATCTCGAACGTGCGTTCGCTGATCACCCGGAAGCCCATGTTTTCCAACAGCGGCACGCGCTGCGACAAGGGAACGGGCGCCGCATAATGGTGGATCTTCAGGGACAAGGCCGTGTCGGGCTGGTCCTCACGACGGTAAAAATCGATCGCGATGGCGTTGTCGGCGGCCAGACCGGAAAGCCGCTCGGCATCAAGCAGCGCATCAACGGGCGAAAAGCTTTCGCGGTAGAACTCCGGCAGTCGCGCGGCAACGGTCAGCACCTGCAGCGACGGCCCGGCCTGGATCACCGCCTCGCGCAGCGCGTCTTCCCAGGTGCGCACGATACCGCGCACGGCAGCTTCCAGCTCGCCTTGCGTCGGCGTCGGCGTTTCCCCTTCCGAGCGGCCGATGATGAAGTGGACACGCGCCAGCGCCCCTTCCGGGAAGGACGGATAATAGGCCGATACGCGGCCGCGATAGATCGTTTTGAGGAAGGTCGCGATCTTTTCGCGCACGACCGAATCGTAGCGGTCGCGCGGCACGAAAACGAGAACCGACACGAAGCGATCGAACTGGTCCGCACGCGTCAGAACCCGCACGCGCGGGCGCTCGCCCAGCGCCAGGATCGCTTCCGCATGGTCGCGCAGAACCGGCACCTCGATCTGGAACAGCTCGTCGCGCGGATAGCTTTCCAGGACGTTGATCAGCGCCTTGCCGCTGTGGTCGCTCGGATTGAAGCCGAGCGTTTCGATCACCGTCTTCGCTTTGGAGCGCAGATAAGGGATCGTCATCACCGACCGGGTGTAGGCCGTCGACGTGAACAGGCCGACGATGCGCAACTCGCCCTGCAGACTGCCATCGGCGGCAAAGGTCTTCACGCCGATGTAATCGAGATAGCCACGGCGATGCACCGCCGTCTTGGCGTTGGCCTTGGTCACGAGAAGTGGTTCGGGGCCATGCAGGAAGGCGCGGATTTCCGGCGTGGTCACCACCGGTTCGTTGCCACGGCGCAGCACCCGCACATCCGGATCAGCCAGAATGCCAAGACCCGGCGTTTCCACCCGCTCCAGCGCGCCGTCGGTCGCATCGCCCTGGTAATGGAAGTCGCGCATGCCGAGGAAGGTGAAGTTCTCGTTGCGCAACCATTCCAGAAAGGCGACGGCCTCATCCACGGCGGGCTTCGCCAGTTGCGCCGGCGCATTGCGAAAGCCGTCGATCGCCTGATCGAGGCGCGCCAGCATCGGCTTCCAGCCCCTGACGGCTGCCTGCACCTGCTTGAGGATCGCCAGGATGCGCTGCGTGAGACCGTCGGCATCGGCACCGCTTAGCTGTGCCGCATGGATCTGGATCACGCTGACGCGGTCGGTCTCGGCACCCGTTTCGCCGGACACGATTTCCGCAAAAGCGCCGTCCGCATCATGGCGCACGTCGAAGATCGGATGCACGACCAAAGCCGCTTCACCGGCTTCCGCCGCCACTTCGCCCACAACCGAATCGAACAGGAACGGCATGTTGTCGTTGACCACGGTGATCGCGGTCAGCGGCGTCTTGCCGTCCGGCATGGCGAGCGTATCGATCGCAACGACGCTTTGGCCACGGCGATGCTGTTTCAGCGCCTGCCTGGCAAAGGAAGCGGCCGCATCGAGGGTCGCGGCATCGTAGCGCGCCAGGTCTTCAGCCGGCGCGCGTTCAAACAAACGCTTGGAAAAGTTCGAACCGGATGATCCCTGCGGCGATGTCGGGCTTGCGCTGTCCACGATTTTCTCCAGCCATCTGCTTTCGGGGTTATCTAGTCGCTTCTGGTTATTTATCGACTACCCCAAACAGGAAAGTGCCGGCGAAGCATGATGCAATGATGACGGCCGCTTGGCCTCAGCGCGACGCGATAACCCCTGCCGCCCCTGCCATGGCCGTGGCGCTTGCACGGTTGGCGATCCGCATGGCGAAGGGCGAGCGCAGGAAGCACCGCGCCTGTGAGGCCGCAAAGGCCCAGCCGATGTCGATCGCCATGAGCACGAGCACCATGGTCGCGGTCAGCTCTGCCCAGCCCATGAGCGTCACCTTGCCGAGATCGATGATCGTGGGCAGCAGCGCCAGATAGAACATCATGATCTTGGGATTGCCGAGCGTTACGGCCAAACCGGCAGCAAACATCCGCCAGGGTGCGTCACCTCTCGGCAGGTCCTCGCTTTCGGCTTTCACCGGCGCGCTCCACATCTTCCACGCCAGCCAAACGAGATAACCGACGCCGGCCCACTTGATGATCGTGAAAGCGAGCTGAAATGTCTGCGCGATGAAGGCGAGGCCGAACACGGCCAGGGACAGCCAGATCGCCTCGCCAACCCACATCGCAAGGAGAAACGGCAACACGCTTCTCAAGCCGCCGGTCAAAACCCGCGCCACAAGCGCGGCGATGCTTGGACCCGGCGAGCCGGCCGCCACGAACAGCGCGCCGGCAAAAAGGAGGAGCGACGCTGCGTCCACCCTCATGTCACCTTCTTGTTCTGGCGATTGGAAACGAGATCGTCCACCACCGCCGGATCGGCCAGCGTCGAGGTGTCGCCCAGCGCGCCATAATCATCCTCGGCGATCTTGCGCAGGATGCGGCGCATGATCTTGCCCGAGCGTGTTTTCGGCAGGCCCGGCGAGAACTGGATCTTGTCGGGCGAAGCAATCGCGCCGATCTCGCGCCTGACATGGGCGACAAGCTCCTTGCGCAACGCGTCCGTCGGCTCCACGCCGTTCATCAGCGTGACATAGCAGTAGATGCCCTGCCCCTTCACGTCATGCGGATAGCCGACAACGGCGGCTTCGGAGACCTTGTCGTGGGAAACCAGCGCGGATTCCACTTCCGCCGTTCCCATCCGGTGGCCGGACACGTTCAACACGTCATCGACGCGGCCGGTGATCCAGTAATAGCCATCGGCGTCGCGGCGGCAGCCGTCGCCGGTGAAATACTTGCCGGGATAGGTCGAGAAGTAGGTCTGCACGAAGCGCTCATGGTCGCCGTAAACCGTACGCATCTGGCCCGGCCACGAATCCACGATGCACAGATTGCCGTCGGCCGCACCTTCCAAAACGCCGCCTTCCGCATCCACCAGCTGCGGCTGCACGCCGAAGAACGGCCGCGTTGCCGAACCCGCCTTGAGATCGGTCGCGCCGGGCAGCGGGGTGATCAGGATGCCACCGGTTTCGGTTTGCCACCAGGTGTCGACGATCGGCACGCGGCTGTCGCCAACCACCTTGTAATACCATTCCCAGGCTTCCGGATTGATCGGCTCGCCAACCGAACCCAGCACCTTCAGGGACTTGCGCGAAGAGGACGTGACATACCTGTCGCCGGCCCCCATCAGGGCGCGCAGCGCGGTCGGCGCGGTATAGAAGATGTTGACCTGATGCTTGTCGATGATCTTCCAGAACCGCGACTGGTCCGGATAATTCGGCACGCCCTCGAACATCAGCGTCGTCGCGCCGTTGGCGAGCGGTCCATACACGATATAGCTGTGCCCGGTGACCCAGCCCACATCGGCCGTGCACCAGTAGATGTCGCCGTCATGATAATCGAACACATATTCATGCGTCATCGCGGCATAAACAAGATAGCCGCCGGTGGTGTGCAGCACCCCCTTCGGCTTGCCGGTCGAGCCTGACGTGTAAAGAATGAACAGCGGATCTTCCGCATTCATGGCCTCAGCCGGACAGTCCGGCGACGCTTTCTCCACGGCGTCGTGATACCACAGATCGCGCCCCTCGACCCAGCCGACGCTGTTGCCGGTCCGCTTCACCACGACCACGCTGCGCACCGTCACGCCTTGCCGCGTGGCGATGTCGAGCGCCTTGTCGGCATTGTCCTTGAGCGGGATCGTCTTGCCGCCGCGCAGGCCTTCATCGGCGGTGATCAGGAAGGTGGACTGGCAATCCACGATACGGCCGGCCAGCGCATCGGGTGAAAAGCCGCCGAACACCACGGAATGTACCGCACCGATGCGCGCGCAGGCCAGCATCGCATAAGCGGCTTCCGGTATCATCGGCATATAGATCGTGACGCGGTCGCCTTTTTCGACGCCATTCTCTTTCAGCACATTGGAAAGGCGGCAGACCTGGTCGTGCATTTCGCGATAGGTGATCTTGCGATCATCCTTTGGGTCGTCGCCCTCCCAGATGATCGCAACCTGATCGCCGCGCTCGGCAAGGTGGCGGTCGATGCAGTTGGCGGCAACGTTGGTTTCGCCATCCTCGAACCAGCGGATCGACACATCGCCATCGAAGGAGGTGTTCTTCACCTTGGTGAAGGGCTTCGACCAGTCGATGCGCTGGCCATGCTTGTTCCAGAACGCTTCCGGATCGCGCACGCTGGTCTCGTACCAGGCGCGATAGGTCGCGTCGTCGATCAGCGCGCGTTCTTTCCATTCCGGCTGAACCGGATGAAGCTGTGCTTCGGTCATATGATGGTGCCTCCCTCAACAAGCGCCGTGTTCGGCGCTCCTCCCTGGAACGTTCCTAGCAACAACGCCGCTTCGCCGACATTAGACCTTTGCAGCGGTGTCAGCCAAGCAAGCAAACGAAAACGCGGCCACCACCGGCAGCCGCGCGCTCATCGTTTGCACCGATCAGCTTTCGGGCTTGAACGGCTCGGGACGGCGTCCCGCGCCCTGACGCTCCAGCATCCAGCCCGGATATTCCGGCGAAAGCTTGCTGATCTCGTCGAGCTTGCCGAGATCGTCGGCATCGAGCTTTAGATCAACCGCCGCCAGGTTCTGCTCGAGCTGATCCATGCGGCTTGCACCGATGATCACGCTCATCACGAATGGCTTGGCAAGGATGTAGGCCAGCGCCACGGTGGCGACATCCGAACCGTGCTTGGATGCGATCTCGCGCATGGCGGCAACGATCGGCCAGGCCTTGTCCGTGTTCACCGGCGGGAAGTCGAAGGTCTTGCGACGACCTTCCCCTTCGTTCGGCGCACCCGGTCCATACTTGCCGGACAACAAACCACCGGCCAGTGGCGACCACACCATCAGGCCGAGCTTTTCTTCGTCCATCAGCGGCACGATCTCGCGTTCGAGATCACGACCGGCAATGGAGTAATAGGCCTGCACCGTTTCGAAACGCGCGATGTCCTTGCGCTCCGAAATGCCGAGCGCCTTGGCGATGCGCCAAGCCTGCCAGTTCGACACGCCGACATACCGCACGAGACCGCTCGACACGAGATCGTCGAGCGCCCGCAGCGTTTCGTCGATCGGCGTCACCGGGTCGGTGCCGTGCAGCTGATACAGGTCGACATAATCGAGCTGCAGGTTTTCCAGGCTTTCTTCCACGGCGTCCATGATATGGCCGCGCGAAGATCCGCGCTGGTTGGGCTTGTCGCCCATCGGCCCATGCACCTTGGTGGCGATCACCACTTCGTTGCGCGGCACGTCGAGGTCCAGCAGCGCTTGTCCGAGCAGCCGCTCGGATTCGCCGAAGGAATACACATTGGCGGTGTCGATGAAATTGACGCCGGCAGCCAGCGCCCGCTCGACCAGCGCGTTCGCGCCCTCCTGGTCGACGCCAGCGATTTTGCCCCACTGGCCTTCGCCCGCTTCGCCGAAGGTCATCGTGCCGAGGCAGATTTCGGAAACAAACAGGCCCGTGCGGCCAAGTTGATTGTATTTCATGAGGAGATCTCCTTGGTCATCCCATCCGTTGATCGGGCCATCCGTTGATCGGGCTCGCCTCGTGAAAGGAGGATGACAAGGCGTTAGATGGAACGCGCTTTTGCGGTCGCAACCATCCCGGTTCAATCTTTCCTTCTGGCAGAGCCGCGATCACGGCCTGGTCGATTGCATCAAGCCTTTCCTTGTCTTAGCCATAGCCTTTCCTGTCGAAAATTATCCGTTTTCGATGGCAAAAAGCAGAATAGGAGCAGGAAATGCGCAAGATACTTCTCGCAAGCGCGGCTTTCGCCGCATCGCTCGCCTTTAACTCCGCCGCTCATGCCGACATCGCCGTTGGCCTGATCGCGCCGCTGACCGGCCCTGTGGCCGCTTATGGCGCCCAGGTGAAGAACGGTGCGGAAGCCGCTGTCGAGGTGATCAATGCCGCCGGTGGCATCAAGGGCGAAAAGCTCGTTCTGACGCTCGCCGACGATGCCGGCGACCCGACGCAGGGCGTATCGGCTGCCAACAAGCTCGTAGCCGACGGCATCAAGTTCGTGGTCGGCCCGGTTACGTCCGGTGTCGCCATGGCCGCGTCTGACGTGTTCGCCGAAAACGGCGTGCTGATGGTAACGCCCACGGCAACCGCGCCGGAACTCACCAACCGTGGGCTCGACAATGTGCTGCGCACCTGCGGCCGGGATGATCAGCAGGCCGAAGTGGCCGCCGATTACGTGCTTGCCAATATGAAGGACAAGCGCATCGGCATCGTTCATGACAACGGCACCTATGGCAAAGGCCTCGCCGACGCCTTCAAGGCCGGCATCAACGAAGGCGGCGTGACGGAAGTCTTCTATAATTCGCTGACACCGGGCGAAAAGGACTTCTCCGCGCTGACATCGCGCCTCAAGGCCGACAATGTCGAAGTCATCTATTTCGGCGGCTACCATCCCGAAGGCGGTCTGCTTGCCCGTCAGCTGAAGGATGCCGGCGTCCAGGCCACCATCATCGGCGGCGAAGGCCTGTCCAACACCGAGTTCTGGTCGATCGGCAACGAAGCAGCTGCCGGCACGCTTTTCACCAATGCCAGCGACGCTTCGAAGAACCCGTCCTCGGCTGAAGCCATCAAGGCTCTGGAAGCCAAGAACATCCCGGCCGAAGCCTTCACGCTCAACGCCTATGCCGCCGTGCAGGTCCTGCAGGCCGGCATCGAAAAGGCCGGCGCTGAAGACAGCACCGCCGTTGCCGCAGCGCTCAAGGATGGCCAGCCGATCAAGACCGCCATCGGCGATCTGACCTATGGCGAAACCGGTGACCTGTCGTCGCCGAGCTTCTCCTTGTTCAAGTGGGAAGACGGCAAGATCGTTTCCGCCGGCGAATAAGCGCGCGCCAAATCGTTAAAAGGGGCCGGCTTGCCGGCCCTTTTCACGTGAATCATCGGCTTAAAATCGTTGTTTCGGCGACCCTTGCGCGGTTCAATCGTTCGATCGAGGCCGCGTTCCGAAGATCGCCGAGCCCACCCGCACCGACGTTGCCCCGAACGCGATCGCCGTCTCGTAATCGCCCGACATGCCCATCGAAAGCTTGTCCAGACCCGCCTTTTTCGCAAGCTTTTCAAGAAGCGCGAAGTGCGGACCCGGGTTCTCGTCTGCCGGCGGAATGCACATCAGGCCCTCGATCGCCAGCCCATGCACGTCGCGGCAGCGCTGAACGAAAGCAACGGCTTCCCCCGGCTCGATGCCGGCCTTTTGCGGCTCCGAGCCGGTATTGACCTGCACATAAAGCCGCAGCGCGCGTTCCTGCCGGGCGATCTCCTTGGCAAGCTCCGCCGCGATCTTTTCGCGATCCACCGTTTCGATCACGTCGAACAGCGCAACGGCATCCCTGGCCTTGTTGGACTGCAACGGCCCGATCAGATGCAGGCAGACATCGGCAAACTCGCTCTTCAGCGCCGGCCACTTGCCTTGCGCTTCCTGCACCTTGTTTTCACCGAAGATGCGCTGTCCGGCTTCGAGAACCGGGCGGATCGCGTCCCCGTCAAAGGTCTTCGATACGGCCACGAGCTGCGTCGAACGTGCCACGCGCTGCGCCTGCCGCTCGGCGTCCTCGATACGCGATTGAACCTGATTGAGGTTATCGACTGCGTCCGACATGGTTGCATTCTCCTGCGATCCAAGCTGTGCCGTTTGGATCGGCATAGGGCGTTTCGTCAAGCAAAAGCCCGTTTCCCGACTTGCCGGCGGCGCTTGCCGCTCCACTTGCTCATCCAAGTGCCACGCTTGCGCCCAAAATAAGCCCGCAGGAGACCATTTTCCGTTGTCCGATCTACAAGCCCCGCCAGCTGCAAAGCCCGTTGGATTGACTGAAGGCGTCAATCGCTCCGTTTTCATTGGCGCCATCACCGTCACGCTTGCTTTCGTGCTGGCCGGCGTGATCGCGCCCGAAGGCTCGGCAACCGTGTTCAATGCGGTGCAGGGCTGGATCATCTCGGAGCTCGGCTGGTTCTATCTCCTGTCGGTCACGATCTTCGTGATCTTCGTGTTCTTCCTCGGCTTCTCGTCTTACGGCAACATCAAGCTCGGTCCGAACCATTCTGAGCCGCAATTCAGCTATGTTGCTTGGTTCTCCATGCTATTTGCCGCCGGCATGGGCATCGGTCTGGTGTTCTTCGGCGTTGCCGAACCGGTCAACCACTTTGCCAAGCCCCCCGTCGGCGATCCCGAAACGGTGGCGGCTGCGCGGACCGCGATGGAAATCAGCTATTTCCATTGGGGCCTGCATGCCTGGGCCGTTTATGCCGTTATCGGTCTGAGCCTGGCCTATTTCAGCTTCCGCCATGGCCTGCCGCTGACCATGCGCTCGGCGCTTTATCCCATTATCGGCGATCGCATCTACGGACCGATCGGCAATGCCGTCGACATCTTTGCCGTGATCGGCACGATCTTCGGCGTCGCGACGTCGCTCGGCCTCGGCGTGTTGCAGATCAATTCGGGTCTGGGCCATCTGCTCGGTATACCCGTCAGCTTCTGGATCCAGTTGCCCTTGATCGCGGTGATCACGGGTCTTGCAACCATTTCCGTTGCCACAGGCCTGGAAAAGGGCATCAAGTTCCTGTCGAACCTCAACATGGTCATGGCCGGCGCGCTGATGGCCTTCGTGTTTGTGGTTGGTCCGACGACCTTCCTGCTTCGCGCCTATGTGCAGAACCTCGGAACCTACCTCGACAATCTTCTGTCGCGCACATTCTATATGTACGCCTATGCGCCAAACGAGACGCCCAGCGAGTGGCTGGGTAGCTGGACCCTGTTCTACTGGGGCTGGTGGATCGCCTGGTCGCCGTTTGTCGGCATGTTCATCGCCCGCATTTCGCGCGGTCGCACCATCCGCCAGTTCGTGTTCGGCGTGCTTCTCGTTCCTTCGGGCTTCGGCTTTGCCTGGATGACCGTGTTCGGCGATACCGCCCTGGCCATGCACCTGACGGGCACGACGCGTGCGGTCACCGATGCCGTGTCGCAGGACGTGACCATCGCCTTGTTCGTGTTCCTGGAGCAGCTGCCGCTCAGCACCATCTCGTCCTGGGTCGCCATCGCACTCGTGATCTGTTTCTTCGTCACCAGCGCGGACTCGTCCGCACTTGTGATCGACACGATCATCTCCGAAGGCCGCGAAGATGGTCCCGCAACGCGTCGTGTGTTCTGGGCCGTGATGACGGGTGCCATTGCTGCAGCCCTGCTGTGGGCCGGCGGTCTGACCGCTCTGCAAACGGCCTCCATCGCAGGTGCCCTGCCGTTCACCGTGGTCATGCTCTTCATGTGCTACGGTTTGTGGAAGGGTCTGGCCCGTGAAGGCATTCGCCAGAACGCGCTGATGCAGACTCTGCGTCCACGCGGCACCCGCAACTGGCAGCGCCAGCTTCAGGGCATTCTCCATCATCCAAGCGAGAAGGAAGTTTCCCGCTTCATGGAGGAAACCGCGAAGCCTGCTCTGGAAGAGGTCGCGGAGGAACTGCGCAAGCGCGATCTGGTCGCATCCGTCGCTCAGCGGGACGACCGCCTGCGGCTGAACGTTGCACCGGAAACGCCGGAAGCCTTCGCCTATGGCATCCGCATGCGCTGCTATGACCTGCCGAGCTACACCTTCATCGAGAGTGCCGCACGTCGCAGCAACAAGGCGCAAAACTACTATCGCGCCGAGGTCTTCCTGGCCGAAGGCAGCCAGGATTACGACGTGATGGGCTTCTCGAAAGAGGAGATGATCCAGGACGTGCTGTCGCAATATGACCGGCACTTCCAGTTCCTGCACGCTGCTGGCGCTTAACGCGCCAACAGCCCCTTGCAATCGCGCCGCACCAAGAATGGCTTGCAAACCTTGGCTGGCACCTTATTGATGCCGCGCGATTGTGAGAGTGACCCGTCCCATGCCCGTCGAACGCTATAATCCCCGTGCTGCCGAGCCCAAATGGCGCGAAGCCTGGGACGCAGCCAAGCTGTTCGAAACCAAGAACGACGATCCACGTCCAAAATACTACGTGCTCGAGATGTTCCCCTATCCGTCGGGGCGCATCCATATGGGCCACGTCCGCAATTACACGCTGGGCGACGTTTTGGCGCGCTACCGCAAGGCCAAGGGCTTCAACGTCCTTCATCCGATGGGCTGGGACGCCTTCGGCATGCCGGCCGAAAACGCGGCCATGCAGAACAAGGTTCATCCCAAGGACTGGACCTACAAGAACATCGACACGATGCGCACGCAGCTCAAGTCGATGGGCCTGTCGCTCGACTGGTCGCGCGAATTCGCGACCTGCGATGTCGATTACTACCATCGCCAGCAGATGCTGTTCATCGATTTCCAGGCCAAGGGTCTGGTTGGCCGCAAAGTGTCCAAGGTCAACTGGGATCCCGTCGACCAGACGGTGCTCGCCAACGAACAAGTGATCGACGGCCGCGGCTGGCGCTCCGGCGCCGAAGTCGAGCAGCGTGAACTGGCGCAGTGGGTGTTCAAGATCACCGACTACGCACAGGACCTGCTTCAATCGCTGGACGGTCTCGACCAGTGGCCTGAAAAGGTCCGCACCATGCAGGCCAACTGGATCGGCAAGTCGGAAGGCCTGTCGTTTTCCTTCGGGCTTGTCGGTGCGCCGGAAGGCTTCGACACGCTGCCGGTTTTCACCACCCGTCCAGACACGATGTATGGCCCGACCTTCGCGGCTATCGCGGCCGACCATCCGCTGGCCAAGAAGCTTGCCGAGACCAATCCGGAAATCGCCGCCTTCAACGATCAGTGCCGCCGCATAGGCACGTCGGCTGCCGAGATCGAAACGGCCGAAAAGCTGGGCTTCGACACCGGCATCAAGGTCACGCATCCCGCCGATCCCAACTGGACGCTGCCGCTCTTCATCGCCAACTTCGTTTTGATGGACTACGGCACGGGCGCCGTGATCGGCTGCCCCGCCCATGACCAGCGTGATCTCGACTTCGCCCGCAAATACGATCTGCCGGTGATCGACGTGTTCCTGCCTGTTGATAGCGACGAGCGCGTCGGCGACACCGCCTTCGTGCCGCTGAAGACGCAGCCCGTGCGATATGTGCAGTGGGTTGGCGAGCCCTGCACGCAGACAGCTTATGAAGCCATGGCGCGCTCGCTCGAGATCTTCGAGAAGGATGGCTGGGGCACGCGCGAAACGCAGTTCCGTTTGCGCGACTGGGGCATCTCGCGCCAGCGTTACTGGGGCTGCCCGATCCCCATGATCCATTGCGAGAGCTGCGGCATCGTTCCCGTGCCGAAGGCCGATCTACCGGTGAAGCTGCCGGACGACGTGGATTTCGAAACGCCCGGCAATCCGCTCGACCGTCACCCGACCTGGAAGCACGTGAAGTGCCCGTCCTGCGGCGGTGATGCGCGGCGCGAAACCGACACGATGGACACGTTCGTCGATTCGTCCTGGTATTTCACGCGCTTCACCGCGCCGTGGGAAAACGAGCCGACCGATCCGAAGGCCGCCAATGAATGGATGCCGGTGGATCAATATATCGGCGGCATCGAGCACGCGATCCTGCATCTCCTGTATTCGCGCTTCTTCACCCGCGCCATGCGTGACACCGGCCACATCGATCTGGCCGAACCCTTCAAGGGCCTGTTCACGCAAGGCATGGTGGTGCACGAGACCTACAAGGGCCCGAACGGCTGGGTAACGCCCGCCGAGATCAAGATCGCGGATGTCGACGGCAAGCGCACCGCAACGCTTCTGTCGGACGGCTCGCCGGTCGAGATCGGCTCTATCGAGAAGATGTCGAAGTCGAAGAAGAACGTGGTGGATCCCGACGACATCATCGACAGCTACGGCGCCGATACCGCCCGCTTGTTCATGATCAGCGATTCGCCGCCCGAGCGCGACGTGATCTGGACGGAAGCCGGTGCTGACGCCGCTTTCCGCTTCGTGCAGCGCATCTGGCGCCTGATTGCCGAAGCAGCCGACGCGCTGAAGGCACCGCAGGGCACGGCAGCAAGCGACCAGGCTCTGGCCAAGATCGCCCATCGCACGCTGAAGCATGTCGGCGAGGACATCGAAAAGCTCGCCTTCAACAAGGCGGTCGCGCGTATCTACGAACTCGTCAACGCGCTGCAGGCGCCGCTCACGGAAGCTGCGTCGAGTGGCACGGCGAGCCCGACCCTGCGCCAGGCCGTGGACTTCCTGATCGCCATGATCGCGCCGATGATGCCGCATCTGGCGGAAGAATGCTGGGCCGAGATCGGCGGCACGGAGATGGTTGCTGCGCGTCCATGGCCGGACTTCGATCCCGCCTTCCTCGTGGATAACGAAGTCACCTTGCCCATCCAGATCAACGGCAAGAAGCGTGGTGATTTGACAATTGCCCGCGACGCTGACCAATCTGCCGTGGAAGCAGCCGTGCTGGCGTTGGACTTCGTCCAGGCCGCTCTTGAAGGCCGCCAGCCCAAGAAGATCATCGTGGTGCCGCAAAGGATCGTGAATGTCGTCGGTTGACGGTCGTAACACTGGCGCGGTTCGGTTTCTGCGCCCCGCCCTTCTCATCACGTCGGTCGGCCTGCTCGCGCTTGCCGCCGGCTGTCAGGCGCGCCCGCTCTACGGCACGGGCGGAACGCTGGTCAGCGGCGCAACCGGCGAAGCAACGCCGTTGTCCTCGATCAGCGTCAAGGCCGTTGGCAGCCGCCCCGCGCAGATCGTGCGCAATCAGCTGATCTTCCTGTTGAACGGCGGTGCACGCCCGCAGGCGACCACCCGCTATTCCGTTGATCTCAACGTGACCGCCGAAACCTCGTCGGCCGCTTACGTCCAGCGCACCAGCGAAGACGAACCCACGGCAGGCGCAGTCACCATGCGCGGCGCTTATACCATCACCGACACCACAACCAGCCAGGTGATTCACACCGGCAGCCGCCAGGTCGTGTCTTCCTTCGACGTACCGCGCCAGCAGTTCTCCGCGCTGCGGGCCGAGCGCGACGCCCAGGAACGCGCCGGGCGTGAACTCGCCGAGCTGCTGCGTCTGGCCATTGCACAGGATCTGTCGCAACCGGCAGGCTTTGGCGCCAAGTCCAGCGTCGCCGCCCCGATTGCCGAAGTGACGCCACGGCCGGGCAATCAGACACGAGGGTCGATTGCAAACTAAGACTGGCCGTATGCCAACCATCGCAAAAGTTATGGCGCTGGCGTCATTCGCGCGTCATGCTCGCTGTTCAAACAACGGGTCATGGGACAAGGTATCATGACGATGAGACCTTCGGTCACGACCGAGGTCGGCAGTTTTCCGGCGGAACGCATTCCGGCGGACGACCGGCATATCATCGATCGTTTGATTGATGAGCGCACGACCAACCTGTCGCGTCATCCTCTTTGGCCGTTCGCCAAGCCGCTGCTGTTTCGGTTGATGCATTATCATCAGGCCGTGCGCATGGCCGACCGCATCGCGCCTATGCCCGGCTGGGACGCGCTCGATTTCATTAGCAATGTGCTGCAGCTCGATCTCACGATCACCGGCCTGGAAAACATTCCAAAAACCGGCGGCGTGATCTTGGCGCCGAGCCATCCGACCGGCATTGCGGACGGCATCGCCGCCTTCGATCTCGTGAACAAGGTGCGCAAGGACATCGCCATCTTCGCCAATCGCGATGCGCAGCGCGTGGCGCCGCATTTTCGCGACGTGATCATTCCCGTGGAATGGCGCGCCGGCGAGAAAAGCCATGCCAAGAGCCGCGAAACGCTGGAGCTGACGGCGCGTGCCTTCCAGGAAAAGCGTGCCATCGTTTTGTTTCCAGCCGGCCGCATCGCTTATTGGCACGAGGGAAAGCTGACCGAGCGTCCGTGGCAGACCTCGTTTGTCGCCCTTGCTCGACGCTACAAGTTCCCAGTCGTGCCAGTGAACATTTCGGCACGAAATTCGGGCCTGTTCTACTTCCTGTCCAAGCACTCCACCGAACTGCGCGACATGACGCTGTTCCGAGAGCTTCTGAACAAGAAGGGCATGAAGTTCACCTTCCATGTCGGCAAGGCCATCGAACCGGATGCGCTGGACGGAGATCCAGCCGAGCTTACCGCAAAGCTGCAGACCTTCACTGTGGAAACCCTGAAAGCCGATCCGACGGCCTCCTTCCGCTAAGCGGCAAGCCCACAAAGAAAAAGGCCCGGAGCGTCACCGCCCGGGCCTTTTCTATTTCGATGAGTTCGGCGATCAGCCGATCTTCTGGCCGGTCTTGGCCCAATCGGCGAGGAAGGTCTCGAGTCCCTTGTCGGTAAGCGGATGCTTCACCAGCGCCTTCAGCGTGGCGGGCGGTGCGGTGATGACATCGGCGCCGATCAGTGCGGCTTCCTTGACGTGGTTCACGGTGCGGATCGAGGCCGCCAGGATTTCCGTGTTGAAGTCGTAGTTGTCGTAGATCTGGCGGATTTCCTGGATCAGTTCCATGCCGTCCAGGCCCATGTCGTCGACGCGGCCGATGAAGGGCGAAATGAAGGTCGCGCCTGCCTTGGCGGCCAGAAGAGCCTGATTTGCCGAGAAGCAGAGCGTCACATTGACCTTGCGGCCGTCACCGGTGATCGAGCGGCAGGCCTTGAGGCCATCCAGCGTCAGCGGCAGCTTGATGCAGACATTGTCGGCGATCTTCGACAGGAAGTCGGCTTCGCGCATCATCTCGTCATATTCGACCGCCACGACCTCGGCCGAAACCGGGCCTTCGACGATGGAGCAGATTTCCTTGGTGACTTCGGCGATCGAGCCGCCGGACTTCAGGATCAGCGACGGATTGGTGGTAACGCCGTCGAGCAGACCCAGATCGTTCAGTTCGCGGATGTCCTTGACGTCAGCGGTATCGACGAAAAACTTCATGACCGTCTCCTTGGCATGTTTGCCCACCTTGGAAGCAGGCGTGATGCGGGCGAAAAGACCCGCTTTTGTATGGGGCTTGCTCTAGCGCAAGAAAGCGGCAAGGTCACGCGCAATGACGCAAGATTCGCTTGGAGCACGCGTGGTACCGGTTCTCGTGCCGATGCCTGCCGAAGCTCCGTATTCCTATCAGGTTCCACCGGGCATGGATGTCGTGCCCGGTTCGATCGTACGCGTGCCCTTGGGTCCGCGCGAAGTCGCCGGCATCGTATGGGACGGCGAAGGCGGCGGAGTGGATGCACGCAAGCTGCGGCCGATCGCTGAAGTGTTCGATTGTCCGCCGGTCACCGACCGCATGCGCCGCTTCGTGGAATGGGTCGCAGGCTACACCTTGGCGGCGCCTGGAATGGTCGCGCGCATGATCCTGCGCGTTCCGACAGCCTTCGATCCCGAACCCGATATCGACGGTCTGATCCTCACGAACAAACATCCCGATCGCATCACGCCGGCACGCGCCAAGGTTCTGTCCACCGTGGAAGAGCATGGGGAAGGCCTGGCCTGGACGCGCTCGGGCCTGGCGCACGCCGCCGGCGTGTCGCTGACCGTGGTGGATGGACTGGCCGCGCAAGGCGTGTTCGAAAAGGTGCAGATCCCCGCCCGCCCCGTGGTTGCCGAGCCCGACCCGGAATACGCCGCCCCCACGCTGAGCGAGAACCAGGAAGATGCCGCGCAAGCCCTGCGCCTTCGTGTAAACGACGACACGTTTTCTGTGTCGCTGATCGACGGCGTCACCGGTTCGGGCAAGACGGAAGTGTATTTCGAAGCCATCGCCGCAGCCTTGAAGGCGGGCAAGCAGGTTCTGGTTCTGGTGCCGGAAATCGCCCTGACCCAGGCTTTCCTCGACCGCTTTCACGATCGTTTCGGTGCCAAGCCCGCCGAATGGCATTCCGATCTTGCACCGCGCATGCGCGAGCGCGTGTGGCGTCAGGTTGCCGAAGGCCGCGTACGCGTCGTCGCCGGCGCCCGCTCGGCCCTGTTCCTGCCCTTCAAGGATCTCGGCTTGATCGTGGTCGATGAGGAACACGACCCCGCCTACAAGCAGGAAGACCGTGTTTTCTACAATGCGCGCGACATGGCCGTGGTTCAGGGCCAGCTCGGCAACTTCCCCGTGGTGCTGGCATCTGCGACGCCGTCCGTGGAAAGCCGCGTCAACGCAACGAGCGGGCGCTATGGCCTGGTGTCGCTGCCTGCCCGTTTCGCCGAAGCCGCCCTGCCCTCGATCCGCGCGGTTGATATGCGCAAGGCACCGCCGGCCCGCGGCAACTTCTTGTCGCCGGTTCTGATCGATGCGATGCGTGAAAGCGTTGAGCGCGGCGAACAAGCACTGCTATTTCTCAACCGGCGAGGCTATGCCCCGCTGACCCTTTGCCGCGTCTGCGGTCACCGCTTTCAATGCCCGCAATGCTCGTCATGGCTGGTGGAACACCGCTTTCGCGGTCAGCTGATCTGCCATCATTGCGGTTACCACGAGCCGAAACCGGAGGCCTGCCCTGAATGCGGCACGCTGGATCATCTCGTGGCCTGCGGTCCGGGCGTGGAGCGGATCGCCGAAGAAGTGGATGCCGCCTTCCCCGATGCACGCACCATCGTTCTGTCATCCGACATGCTGGGCGGCACCAAGCGTCTCAGGCTCGAACTCGAAGCCATTGCCAAAGGCGAGGCCGACATCGTGATCGGCACGCAGCTCGTCGCCAAGGGACATAACTTCCCTTCCATGACGATGGTCGGCGTGGTGGATGGCGATCTCGGCCTTGCCAATGGCGATCCGCGCGCGGCCGAGCGCACCTTCCAGCTTCTCAGCCAGGTCACGGGCCGTGCAGGGCGAACCGGCAAGGCGTCACGCGGCCTCATCCAGACCTACCAGCCCGATCATCCCGTGATGCGCGCGCTGGTTTCCGGCAATTCCGAGGCCTTTTACGCACAGGAAATCGCCGAACGACGCCGCGGCCACCTTCCACCCTTCGGACGACTGGCCGCCATCATCGTCAGCGGTGAAACGAAGGCCGAAGCCGAAGGTCATGCCCGCGCCCTCCGGCGTGTCGCGCCGGACTCCGATCTGATCGACATCCTCGGCCCCGCCGAAGCGCCGCTCGCGATGATCGCCGGCCGTCATCGCTTCCGCCTGCTCATTCAGGGAGAACGCAAGGCCGACATCCAGACCTATATCCGCACCCTGCTCGCCGCCGGCCCAAAACCGCGCGGCTCGCTGCGCGTCCAGGTCGATATCGATCCGCAGAGCTTCCTGTAAGCACGGCGCTTAGCTGCGATGATGCAAAGCCTGCCCAACTCGCGCTAGAACAGCCAAGAACCCGAATCGCGGAACAAGCATGAACCTCGCATTTCCCTGGCCGATCACGAATGGCGAGTGGCTGGCCTTCACATCGGCCTCGATCACGGTTTTGTTTGGTCTGGCTTTGTTGATCGCACCGGCGCTGTCGTTGCGCAAACTGCGCCTCACGACCTTGCCCGGACACCCCGAAGCCATCAGCGAAGGCCGTGCCACGATGGCCGGCTTTTATCTCGGTCTCGGCCTGTGCTGCCTGCTCACCGGACAGTTCTGGATCTACCTGGCGCTGGGCTTTTGCTGGGCTTTCGCCGCTTTTGGCCGGCTGGTGTCGATCTTGTCCGACAAAGCGAGCACGCCCTTCAACTGGATGCGGCTTTTCCTGGAATGCGCCTTGGCGGGTTTGGCGCTCGTGTTTGCCTTGGGATTCATCGCCTGATCGGCGACGCCACCGGTTGCACTGCGACAAATCTGTTCAAATCATGGCCGCCACCTATGTTGCGGCACCGTTTTGCCTGTGCTAGACGGCAATCGACTTTTGGCCGGGGGAGGTGGCAAAGCCGCTTGCCTCCGCCTGATTTGCACACAAGGTCAAAGATTTAAGCCAGAGTCCAAGTGCTCGCGCCACGATCTGCGGCCCACAACCCTGCGGCCCCCAAAGGCAGAGAGAAAAACGTAACGTGGCTCAATCCACTTCGCTGATCGCTGGTGTTGCCGACCGCTACGCGGGCTCACTGTTCGACCTTGCACGCGACACAAACAGCATCCCCGCTGTTGAAACCGATCTCGGTCGCTTCGAAGCTTTGCTCGCCGAGAGCGAGGATCTGACCCGTCTCGTGAAGAGCCCGGTTTTTTCCGCTGAAGAACAGGAAAAGGCGATCGCCGCTGTTCTCGCGAAAGCTGGCATCACCGGTCTGGTCGCCAACTTCCTTCAGGTCGTCGCGCAGAACCGCCGTTTGTTCGCCGTTCCGGGCATGATCAAGGCGTTCCGCCGTATCGCTGCCGAGCATCGCGGCGAGACCACGGCCGACGTGACCACGGCGCATGCGCTGACGGACACCCAGGAATCCGAATTGAAGGCAGCGCTGAAGAGCATTGCCAACAAGGACGTATCAATCAACGTGACTGTTGATCCGACCCTTCTCGGCGGCCTCGTCGTCAAGATGGGCTCACGCCAGATCGACACGTCGCTCAAAACGAAACTCGCTTCGCTTAAGCTCGCACTGAAAGAGGTCGGCTGATGGATATCCGCGCCGCGGAAATTTCCGCAATTCTGAAGGACCAGATCAAGAACTTCGGCCGCGAAGCCGAGGTTTCGGAAGTCGGTTCGGTTCTGTCCGTTGGTGACGGCATTGCCCGCGTCTACGGGCTCGACAACGTCCAGGCGGGCGAAATGGTCGAGTTCCCCGGCGGCATCCGTGGCATGGCGCTGAACCTCGAAAGCGACAATGTCGGCGTGGTTATCTTCGGCGCCGACCGCGACATCAAGGAAGGCGACACCGTCAAGCGCACCGGCGCGATCGTGGACGTGCCGGTTGGCCGTGGCCTGCTCGGCCGCGTGGTCGACGCTCTCGGCAACCCGATCGACGGCAAGGGCCCGATCGTGTCCGATGAGCGCCGCCGCGTCGACGTCAAGGCTCCGGGCATCATCCCGCGCAAGTCGGTGCATGAGCCGATGTCGACCGGCCTCAAGGCCATCGACGCGCTGATCCCGATCGGCCGTGGCCAGCGCGAGCTCGTGATCGGCGATCGCCAGACCGGCAAGACCGCCATCATTCTCGACACCTTCCTCAACCAGAAGCCGCTGAACGACGGCGACGACGAGAGCCAGAAGCTTTACTGCGTGTATGTCGCGGTTGGTCAGAAGCGCTCCACCGTTGCCCAGTTCGTGAAGACGCTCGAAGAGCGCGGCGCACTGGAATATTCGATTATCGTTGCCGCAACGGCGTCCGATCCGGCTCCGATGCAGTTCCTGGCACCGTTTGCCGGTTGCGCGATGGGCGAATTCTTCCGCGACAACGCCATGCATGCCGTTATCGCATATGACGATCTGTCGAAGCAGGCCGTGGCTTATCGCCAGATGTCGCTGCTTCTGCGCCGTCCGCCAGGCCGCGAAGCCTATCCGGGCGACGTGTTCTTCCTGCATTCGCGTCTCCTCGAGCGCGCTGCAAAGCTGAACGACGAGAACGGCAAGGGTTCGCTGACGGCACTGCCGGTTATCGAAACCCAGGCCAACGACGTGTCGGCCTACATCCCGACCAACGTGATCTCGATCACCGACGGCCAGATCTTCCTTGAAACCAACCTGTTCTTCCAGGGTATCCGCCCTGCCGTGAACGTCGGCCTTTCGGTGTCGCGCGTTGGTTCCTCGGCCCAGATCAAGGCGATGAAGCAGGTTGCAGGTTCCATCAAGGGCGAGCTCGCCCAGTATCGCGAAATGGCTGCCTTCGCGCAGTTCGGTTCCGATCTGGACGCCTCCACCCAGCGCCTGCTCAACCGTGGTGCACGCCTGACCGAACTTCTGAAGCAGCCGCAGTTCTCGCCGCTGAAGACGGAAGAACAGGTTGCGGTGATCTTCGCCGGCGTCAACGGCTATCTCGACAAGCTGCCTGTGAACCAGGTCGGCAAGTTCGAGCAGGGCCTGCTGTCCTACATGCGCTCGGAAGGCAAGGCCGTGCTCGACACGATCCGCCAGGAAAAGCAGCTGTCGGACGCGACCCGCGAGAAGCTGAAGGCGGCTCTCGACGCCTACGCCAAGACCTACGCATAAACGCCGGACCTGAGGACAGAGCCGCAGCATGGCTTCCCTGAAAGAACTTCGCAATCGCCGTGACTCGGTGAAAGCGACGCAGAAAATCACCAAGGCGATGCAGATGGTCGCCGCGGCGAAGCTGCGTCGTGCCCAGGAAGCAGCGGAAGCCGCGCGGCCTTATTCGCAGCGCATGGCAACGGTGCTGGCCAATATCACCCAGGCCGTCAGCGATGGTTCCGAAGCACCGGCCCTGATGACAGGCACCGGCAAGGACGACGTGCATCTGCTCGTCGTCGCCACCGCCGATCGTGGTCTGGCCGGCGCTTTCAACAGCCAGATCGCGCGCTTTGCCCGCGAGCACATCCGCAAGCTGCTCGCTCAAGGCAAGACGGTGAAGATCTTCACCGTCGGCAAGAAAGGCAACGACATCCTGCGTCGCGAATTCTCGTCGCTCATCGTCGAGCGCCTGGAACTGCGCGAGGTCAAGCAGATCGGCTTCTCCAATGCCGAACAGATTTCGCGCCGCGTCATCGAGATGTTCAATGCCGGCGAGTTCGACGTCTGCACGCTGTTTTATTCCGAGTTCAAGTCGGTGATCAGCCAGGTCCCGACCGCGCAGCAGCTCATTCCGGCGAGCGCGCCGGTGGTGGATGCGTCTGCAACGTCGGAGAACGGTGCTCTCTACGAATATGAACCGGGCCCGGAAGAGATCCTCAACGATCTCATCCCGCGCAACCTCACCGTTCAGATCTTCCGTGCGCTTCTTGAGAATGTCGCCGGTGAGATGGGCGCGAAGATGAGCGCCATGGATAATGCGACCCGCAATGCGGGTGACATGATCAACCGTCTGAACATCAGCTACAATCGTCAGCGTCAGGCGCAGATCACCAAGGAACTCATCGAAATCATTTCGGGCGCGGAAGCGCTCTAGAAACCAGTCGCTCGGAGGCGAAAGCCACCGCAGCCCCAGAGAAAAGGGTTAGATACGATGGCAGAAGCCAAGACCGGCCGCATCTCGCAGGTCATCGGCGCCGTGGTGGACGTGTCCTTCGACGGCGAACTCCCGGCTATCTTGAACGCACTCGAGACCATGAACGGCGACATCCGCCTGGTTCTCGAAGTGGCGCAGCATCTCGGCGAGAACGCCGTGCGCTGCATCGCGATGGACTCCACCGAAGGTCTCGTTCGCGGCCAGGCCGTGACCGACATCGGCACGCCGATCATGGTTCCGGTCGGTGAAGCGACCCTCGGCCGCATCCTGAACGTCATTGGCGAGCCGGTCGATCAGGCTGGCCCGGTTCCGTCTGAAACGCGCCGTGCGATCCACCAGGAAGCCCCGGCCTATGTCGATCAGTCGACCGAAGCCCAGATCCTCGTCACCGGCATCAAGGTCATCGACCTTCTGGCGCCTTATGCCCGCGGCGGTAAGATCGGCCTGTTCGGCGGCGCCGGCGTCGGCAAGACGGTTCTGATCCAGGAGCTGATCAACAACGTCGCCAAGGCGCATGGTGGTTACTCCGTATTCGCCGGCGTTGGCGAGCGCACCCGCGAAGGCAACGATCTCTATCACGAGATGATCGAGTCCGGCGTGAACAAGGACCCGCACGAGAACAACGGCTCGACCGAAGGCTCCAAGTGCGCCCTCGTATTCGGCCAGATGAACGAGCCGCCAGGTGCGCGTGCACGCGTCGCCCTCACCGGCCTGACGATCGCCGAGCATTTCCGCGATCAGGGCCAGGACGTTCTGTTCTTCGTGGACAACATCTTCCGCTTCACGCAGGCAGGTTCGGAAGTGTCCGCGCTTCTCGGCCGTATTCCTTCGGCGGTGGGTTACCAGCCGACCCTGTCCACGGACATGGGCCAGATGCAGGAACGCATCACCACCACCAACAAGGGTTCGATCACCTCGGTTCAGGCCATTTACGTGCCCGCCGACGATTTGACCGATCCGGCCCCGGCTACGTCCTTCGCCCACTTGGACGCGACCACGACCTTGAACCGCGCGATCTCGGAAAAGGGTATTTATCCCGCCGTTGATCCGCTCGATTCCACCTCGCGCATGCTGGACCCGATGATCGTCGGTGAAGAGCATTACGCCGTTGCCCGTCGCGTTCAGGAAATCCTGCAGCGCTACAAGTCGCTGCAGGACATCATCGCCATCCTGGGCATGGACGAGCTGTCGGAAGAAGACAAGCTGACGGTCGCCCGCGCCCGCAAGATCGAGCGCTTCCTGTCGCAGCCGTTCTTCGTGGCCGAAGTGTTCACCGGTTCGCCCGGTCAGCTGGTGCCGCTCGAAGACACGATCCGCTCCTTCAAGGGCCTCGTGGACGGCGAATACGACCACCTGCCGGAAGCCGCCTTCTACATGGTCGGCTCCATCGACATGGCCGTTGAAAAGGCCAAGCGTCTCGCTGCAGAAGCAGCCTGATAGTTTAAGCACCTCATGGCCGGCGAGTTTTCATCGCCGGTCATTTCAGCTGATATGTGAGACGTCATGGCCGAGCCCTACAAGTTCGAACTCGTTTCGCCGGAACGCCTGCTCGTTTCGGAAAGCGTTGAATCGATCGTCATCCCCGCCACCGAAGGCGAGATGACGGTGATGGCGAACCATTCGCCTGTGATGACCACGATCAAGCCGGGTATCGTCACGATCAAGACGGCTTCCGGCAAGGAAGACCGCTACGTCGTTTACGGTGGCTTCGCAGATATTCTGCCGGACGCCTGTACCCTTCTGGCCGAATCCGCCACGCACATCGACGCGCTCAACAAGGCCGACATCATGGCCCGTGTTGAACGTGCCCGCGCTGATGTCGGCTCCGCACCGGATGACCATGCCCGCACCCGCGCGGAAGAGTTCCTGCATCACCTGTCCGCTCTCAGCGACGCCGTCTGAGGCTGAACGGATATGACTGGCCGCGTCGTCGTTGTCGGCAATGGCGGACTGTCGCGTGATCTGACGGAGGATGTTGAAAGTGCAGACTTCGTTCTGCGCTTCAACGAGCCGAAGCAGGGCTTTGGTTTGTCGGGCGTCAAAACCGACATGCTGATGGTCTCCAATTCCGGAAAGCCGATGCAGCGCCGCTTGCGCGATCCCGGTTATTTCCGTTCCGCTATCGTTCAAAACGCTGGCGAGATCGTTTTTCCCTACCATCCCTATGCCATTCGGACCTACATGATCCGCCCAAACTGGTTGTCCAGTCTGCGCGGCCGCAAGGCGGACTGGACCATACAGGCCATCGAAGCCTTCGGAATGGCGGGCAAGGAAGTCCGCATCATGCCACCATCGTTCTACGAGGATGGCTGCGCCGAGCTGGGTATTCCGCGCGAACAGATGCGCACCGTCTTTCCAAGCACCGGCTATCTCGGTTTGCGCCACGTCTTCCATCATTATCCCGACCATCACGTTCAGATCTGCGGCTTTTCATGGGAAGGCTGGAAGCGGCATGCTTGGTCGGACGAGCGCGGTTGGGTCGAAAAGAAGATCGCCGACGGCCGCTTGTCGCTGCTGGTCTGACAATCAACCGCTTTTCACGCTTTCGATTGTTCCAGAGCGACAGTTTTCCTCGACATTGCCTCCAAGACCAGCAAGTTGCTTAGGCAGGTCATACGGAGGGCTTGAACCATGGATCAATCGCTGGACATCTATATCGGCTGGGACTCGCGGGAACCCATCGCGTATGACGTGGCCGAGAAAACGCTGAAGGATCATGCCAGCGTTCCGGTTCGCGTGTTCCCGATCAAGGTGCAGGAGCTGGTTGCACAGGGCGTTTACACCCGCGACATCGATCCGCTCGCTTCAACCGAATTCACCTATTCCCGCTTCTTCGTGCCCTACATGGCCGGCTTCAAGGGCTGGGCGCTGTTTTGCGACTGCGACTTCCTGTTCCTCGACGACATCGCCGAGATCCTTGCTCTGCGCGACCCGTCCAAGGCCGTGTTGTGCGTGAAGCATGATTACACGCCCAAGGCGACGGTGAAGATGGATGGCAAGGTTCAAACCAACTATCCCCGCAAGAACTGGTCGAGCTTCATGCTCTTCAACTGCGAGCATCCCTCGACGCAGCAGCTGACACCGGAGCGGATCAACAGCGAAAGCGGCGCCTACCTTCACCGCATGCAATGGGCAGCGGATGACGAGATAGGTGAAATCCCGATGCGCTGGAACTGGCTGGAAGGCTGGAACGAGAAGCCCGAAACCGGCACACCCGGCGCGGTCCACTTCACGAACGGCGGTCCCTGGTTCAAGGACTGGCAGAACGTCGATTACGGCGACCTCTGGCGCGCCGAAGCCGACAAGGTCGAACCCGGCTGGCAGCCGGTCTGATCCCCAACGCACTTGCTTGAAAAAAGGCGGCTTGTTCGACAAGCCGCCTTTTTTCTATCCACGTCTCGGCAAGCTCACGCGCTCGGCTGACCGGCGAGATGGCCGAACACATCCACGACCTGCAGATAGACCGAACGCTTGAACGGCACGATCAGGTCCGGCAGGGCTGCCATGTCCTTCCATTCCCAGGCATCGAATTCCGCGGTGTGACCGCCCGGCGGCGGGTTGATCTGGATCTCGCTTTCGTCGCCATCGAAACGAAACGCAAACCAGCGCTGCGTTTGTCCGCGAAACCGACCCTTGAACGCCACGCCCACCAGGTGCGGCGGCAGGTCATAATTGATCCAGTACGGGGCTTCTTCGAGCAGCGTCAGGCTCGTCATACCGGTTTCCTCGTAGATCTCACGCAGGGCCGCCGGAAGCGCTTCCTCGCCCTCGTCGATGCCCCCTTGCGGCATCTGCCAAAGCTGGGTGACGCCTGCCGTCTCGCTGTCTTCCTCCGGGATGCGATGACCGGCCCAAACCTTCCCGGCACCATTCAGCACCATGATGCCGACACAGGGTCGATAAGGCAGTGTTTCGGGATTGATATGCGGTTTATCCGGCATGGCTCGCTCACTCTGCGCTTTGGTTTGCCCGTTCTGTGTTCCCATACGGCTAATCTCTGACGGTTTGAAGACGCGTTGACCGCCGCTTGACACAGACCGCTTCATGGAACATATCGAGTTACATGAAACGCGATAGTCGCTTGTCGGGCATCCTGCATGTCCTCCTTCACATGGCCGAACAGGATGGTCCGGTCACATCCGAAATGCTGGCGACTGCCATGCAAACGAACCCGGTCGTGATCCGCCGCATCATGGGTGGCCTGCGCGACCAGGGCTATGTGTCGTCCGAAAAGGGGCATGGCGGCGGCTGGACGCTGACCTGCGATCTCAACGCCATTACCCTGCGCGATATCTACGACGCGATTGGCGCCCCCACCCTGCTCGCAATGAGCAACCGCACGGAAGCGCCCGGTTGCCTTGTCGAACAGGCGGTTAATGCCGCGTTGGTGCAGGCTTTCAACGATGCCGAGGCCTTGCTGCTCACAAGGCTCGGCGAAGTCACGCTGGCGCAGCTCAGCGCAGATTTTCACACCCGCCTTTCGCAACGCGGCGGCAAATTCGATCTGGAGACCGTTCATGCATCATGACGCCATCATCATCGGCGGCAGCTTTGCCGGCCTGTCTGCCGCCATGTATATCGCCCGTGCTCGCCGCTCCGTGCGCATCATTGATGCCGGCCTGCCCCGCAACCGCTTCGCAGCGCAAAGCCACGGCTTCTTCGGACAAGACGGCAGTGAGCCTGGCGCGATGCTCGACAAGGCGCGCGCACAGGTCGCAGCCTACCCCACCGTGCGCATCACCGATGGCCGTGCTCTCAGCGCCAACAAGAACGAAGACGGCTTCGCTGTGACGCTGGAAAGCGGCGAGCAGCTGCAGGCGTCGCGCATGGTGCTTGCCTACGGCATTTCCGACGAGCTCCCGGCCTTACCTGGGCTGGCGGAGCGATGGGGTCATACGGTGATCCATTGTCCTTACTGCCACGGTTTCGAGTTCGGCGGCCGGCGTCTCGGCGTGCTTTATTCAACCCCGATGTCCCTGCATCAGGCGCATCTTGTCACCGAATGGGGACCGACGACGCTTTATCTCAACGGTGCTGAACTGGATCCCGCCGCAGCAGCCAACCTGCAAGCCCGCGGTGTGCGGATCGAGCCGGCTCGCCTGATTTCACTGCATGGCGAAGGCAAGGGACTATCGGCGATGGAGCTTGCGGATGGGCGCATGGATCCTATCGATGCTCTGTTCGTAGGCCCGCTGATGCGCGCCAACAGCGACATCGCCGACCAGCTCGGTTGCGCCATGGATGATCATCCGCTTGGGCAAATCATTCATACCGACGAGATGAAGCAGACTTCCGTGCCCGGCGTGTTTGCTGCCGGTGACATCGCGCGCGGCGCCCATAGCGTCACCTGGGCAAGCGCCGATGGCGTGATGGCCGGCGTCGCCCTGCACCGCTCGCTGGTGTTCTAGGATCTGGCGTCAGCGGCGCTCGGGATCATTCGCTACGGCAGTAATAGGAACGACTTCGATGCCGCGGCGCTGCGCATCGGCCACCCAGGCGGATACCGTATCCACTGTCACGTCGAAGGCCGAGCCGGTGCCGACGGCAGAGCCGTTGGCTTGTGCCATGCGCTCGAGTTCGTCGAGCTTGGCAAGAATGGCGCCGCGCTCGCGCACAGCGTCGATCTGCATGTCGGAGGAAGCGAAGGGCACGCGGTTCACCTCGGCCAAAGGCTGCGCTTCATTGCGCGCTGTCGAACCGTCGTCGACAAAGGCCAGGCCGCGCTTGCCGAGCTCCGCCATCATGGTTTCAACCGGCTTCGCTTCGCCGAGAAAGCGCGCGCCCATATAGTTCATGACGCCGACATAGTTGGTCGTGCGCGCCAGAACCCATTGCAGGTTCTCGACCGTCTCGGACGCCGGCGCGTCCACCGTGAGCGTTGCCCGCCCCGGATCGACCGCAGGATAATCGAACGGCTCGAGCGGCACCTGCATGACGATCTCGTGGCCGCTCTGGCGTGCAGCCTGCATCCAGCGCGGCAGACTGTTACCGCCGGATGCCAAGGCCAGCGTGATCTCAGGCGGCAGCTTCTCGATGGCTTCCTGCGTGCCCGTTTGGCTGACCCCGAGACCGCCGATCACCAGCGCGATGCGCGCACCTCGTGCGCAGGACCACGGCCTTGCATAGGCATCAAAGGGCCGCCGCCCGTCTGCAGCGCGTTGCGGAAGCAGGCCGACGGGGCTCGTCTCGATCAGCGCCTGATCCGGAAGATGGGCAACGCGTACATCCCGCGGCATTCCTGGCGTGTTGCGGATGATCGTGGGGCCGTCGGCGGTGGCTGCCCCGGGATTGACGCGGATGATCGCAGGACCGCCTGCAGGATCGTCCGACAGGCTGGGACGCGGCGCCTTTGCGGGTTCGGTGGTGGCTGCAGCTGTTTGCACGGGCACGGAAACAACAGCGGCCTCCGGCATGCGAATCCCGCGATCACGCAGGGCAATGGCGCCGGCGCTGACGGCAAGCGCAATGGCGACCGCGGCGCTCGTCATCGATGAAGGGGATAGAGGCCGGGCCGGCTTCCGCTTTGCCGGGCCGCTGATGCCAAGGCCAAGCGGAAGGTCGATCTCCCGAATACGCGTCGTATCCTCGCCCCGCTTCTGCCCCTCCATCGTAACCCGAACGCTCTCAAACCTGCTTTTGCATCGTCCTGGAATCAAATGTCCGGCGAAGGGGTTCCTTCGCCGGACATGGTAACTTCAATCAGCGCAGCACGCTTACTGGTTCATGACCGCCTTGTCGGGGTTCGGCGGGAAGGCGGCATCGCTCTTGGCGCCGCGGATCAGATCCAGAGCATATTGCAGCTGGATGTCGTCCTTGGCTTCCGGCGGCACATAAGATGCCGAGCCCGAACCTTCTTCGCTTTCTTCCACACCCTTGATGTGACCGCGCAGAGCGGACTCACCACGGTTGACTTCACGACCCTTGAACTCTTCCGGCAGAGGCTGGTCGACCTTCACGTCGGGCGTGATGCCCTTGCCCTGGATCGATTTGCCGGCCGGCGTGTAATACAGCGCCGTGGTCAGGCGCAGAGCGCCGTTTTCAGCCAGCGGGATGATGGTCTGAACCGAACCCTTGCCGAAGGACTGGGTGCCGAGCACCGTTGCACGACGGTGATCCTGCAAGGCACCGGCCACGATCTCCGAAGCACTCGCCGAACCGCCATTCACCAGAACGATGATCGGCTTACCGTTCACCAGATCGCCGGGACGCGCATCGAAGCGCGAAATGTCCTGCGGATCACGGCCGCGGGTCGAAACGATCTCACCCCGGTCAATAAAGGCATCGGAAACACTGACCGCCTGGTCCAGCAGACCGCCCGGGTTCAAGCGCAGATCCAGCACATAGCCCTTCAGCTTGTCGTCCGGCAGCTGCTTGCGGATGGTGTTGATGCCAGCCTGCAGATCGTCGAACGTCTTTTCGGTGAAGGAGTTGATCTTGAGATAGCCGACATCGCCTTCGACGCGAGCCCGAACGGCCTTCACCTTGATGACGTCGCGGATGATGGTCAGCTTGATCGGCTTGTCCGCGCCATCGCGGATCAGCGTCAATTCGATCGGCGTATTCACCAGACCGCGCATCTTCTCGACGGCGTCGTTAAGCGACAGGCCGCGCACTTCCTGGCCATCGATTTCGGCAATCAGATCGCCTGCGAGAACGCCTGCCTTGGCAGCTGGCGTTTCGTCCATCGGCGTGATGACCTTAATCAGGTCGTTTTCCATCGTGACTTCGATACCGAGACCGCCGAACTCGCCCTTGGTCTGGACGCGCATATCCTTGGCTGCCTCTTGGTTGAGGTAGGAGGAATGCGGATCAAGCGAGGTGAGCATGCCATTGATGGCGTTTTCAACCAGCGACTTGTCGTCGGGCGGGGTCACATACTGGGCGCGCACGCGCTCGAAGATGTCGCCGAAGATCGCCAGCTGGCGATAGGTTTCGGAACCCGCAGCATTCGCAGTCGAGCCGGGCGCACCGTAGACCACGCTCATTGCCGAAGCCCCCATCAGGGCGCCGGCAAACAACAGCGACAGCTTACGAATCATTTGCAGTCCTTCCAGCGATCCGCTCCGACCACCAGGGGGCCGGGTCCACGGGTTTTCCATCTTTCCGGAACTCGACGTAAAGGTCAGGTCCGGTGCTGCCGTCCTTCAGCGAAACCGGGCCAGCGACCCTTGTTTCACCCATTGCTCCGATCGGCTCACCCGCCAAAACGGCTTGGCCAAGCGTCACGCTGATTCTGCCCATCCCCGCCAGCACGACATGATAACCGTCGCCGGCATTAAGGATCAAGAGTTGACCGTAGGATCGGAAGGGTCCTGCATACAAGACGCTCCCTCCGGCCGGTGAGGTAACAATTGCCCCGGATTGTGTTGTAATGGTGTCTCCCATCCTCACGCCGCCGTTATTGTCGGCTTCGCCGAACCGCGCCGTGCGACGACCCGTCGCTGGAAGGCCCATCTGTCCTTTCAAGGCGGCGAACGGGATCATGGACAGGCGATAGGCTTCGGGAATGGGTTTGTTGAGCTCGGCTTCCTCGCGCGCCATCCGCTCCATTTCCGCCTTGGCTGCCGCGTCCGCCGCGGCACGGGCGGATTGCCCTTCCTGTTCGAGCTTCGAGATCAGATCCTGGAAAGAGGATGCGGAAGCCGCAAGCTGCTCCGATCGCTTCTGCTCGGCAGCGTACACGGCTTCGGACTGAACCTGCAGCCGCTGCTTTTCTTCCAGAAGCATGCTGAGCCGCTGCTTTTCCGCCACCTGCTCTTCCGCCGTTACGCTCAAGCGACCGCGCTCGGCCTCGATCGAGGCTGCGACGCGTGACAACTCCTTGAGGTCAACAAGCAAGGTTTCGGTTTCCTGGCGCAGTTCCGGCACCACGGCGCCGAGGAGGATCGCGCTGCGCACCGATGACAGGGCGTCTTCCGGCTTCACCAGAATGGCCGGGGGCGGATTGAGGCCCATGCGCTGCAGGGCGCCGAGCACTTCGGCCAGAACCGCGCGCCGCCCATCGAGCGACGATTTGATGCCGGCTTGCTCGCCGCGCAAGTTGACGAGACGGCCGCTGATTTCCTCGACGTCTTCCGCGAGCTTCTTTTCGGTCTTAGCAGCCTGGATAAGCGCCGCGGTCACCGAAGCACTGTCCTTCTTCAGCGTTGCGATACCGGCCGAAATGGAAGCCAGCCGCTCTTCCGACAGCTTGATCTCATCCAGCGCGCGTTGATAGTCCGCCTGGGTTTGCGCCCGACGGGCTTCGATGGCAGCTATCGGATCATCCAGCTGGTTCTGCCTGATCGAAACGGCTTCGCCATCCTGCGCAAGGAGCGGCGAGACAGAGGCGAGCAGCAAGCCGAGCGCGATCGCAAGACCGCCCTTCGTCCGTGCCCCCGATCCTGTCTTGCCCGAAATCATGCTGTTCCATCCCTGCCGGCGATCGTAGGTCGGCTTCGTAAAGGAAGCATCAACCATCGCCCCGCGCCACGAGCATCGCTCCTTCTCAAGCGAATCGCACTTTCTCAAGGCGAGCTTACCTGAGGCGTTCAGACGAAGGGTGGTTCACACGCGATGATAAGGATGGCCAGAAAGGATTGTGGCTGCCCTGTAAAGCTGCTCGCCCAGCATCACGCGCACCATCTGATGCGGCCAGGTCGCCGCGCCGAAGGAAATCAGCGCAGTCGCCTGGCTCCGCAGGCTGGGTGCATGGCCATCGGGCCCGCCAATGGCAAAGGTGAGCTGCCTCAAACCGCGGTCGCGATGATCGGCAATCAACTGTGCAAAGGCGGGAGAGGCAAGGTTCTTGCCGCGCTCGTCGAGCAGGATCAGCCCGCCGGCGCCAAGAGCGCCTTCGAGCCGTGCCGCTTCCTCGCGCATTCGCTCAGCCGCAGAACCCAGCCGACTTTCCGCGCTTTCCGCCACGCCTGAAAACTCCAGGCCGAGCGGTGGACCCGCTTTGGCGAAGCGGTCGAGATAGCGATCGGCAAGCTCGCGCTCCGGCACGGCCTTCATCCGGCCGATGGCATTGATGCCGATCCGCATTGTTACCTCAGAAGATCCGTTTCAGTGCTTGGTCCCGTCGTCGAGATCAGGCGCCTGCCACATCTTTTCGAGGTTGTAGAACTCGCGCACCTCGGGCCGGAAGACGTGGATGATGATATCACTCGTGTCGATCAGCACCCAATCGGCGCCCGGCAGGCCTTCAACGCGCGTGTTGCTCACGCCGCTGTCCTTCAGCGCCTTCATCAGATGGTCCGCGACGGCCGCGACATGACGGTGCGATCGACCGCTCGCCACGACCATATGGTCGCCGAGGCTCGACTTCTTCCGGATATCGATGGCCACGATGTTTTCCGCCTTGGAGTCATCGAGACTGGCAAGAACGGTTTCGAGTTGGGAGGTCGCAGGCGCTCCAGCGCCGACTTCGACCGGCGAAAGCGAGGTATCCGCTTCCTTCCGTAGTTCTGTTCTCAGTGTCTTCCCTTTCTAAGGAACAACGATACGCCATGCTCAGCGTCTCTATAGATAGGCGCAGTTCGGTGAAGGTTTCAAGAACATAGGGTGGACGCAGTTATCAGGACTTTGCGATCTCAGCCTGCTCCCGCAGCGCCGTAGAGCTCAAAGGAGAGCGCGGACCATGCAAAAAGGTCCATGCCGGAGCCTGTC
Source organism: Tianweitania aestuarii (assembly GCF_018457165.1). Classification (GTDB taxonomy): domain Bacteria; phylum Pseudomonadota; class Alphaproteobacteria; order Rhizobiales; family Rhizobiaceae; genus Tianweitania; species Tianweitania aestuarii. The sequence continues at coordinate 182,413 of NZ_JAFMNX010000003.1, forward strand.
GGCTGGCCAGCACTTCCGAATCCGTTTCGTCTTCGCGGGCATAGGCAAAGGTCTTGGCCATCACCGAAGATAGAAAGGACAGCGTCGCACCCGGCCGGTCGATCACGGCGATCGGAAAGGTCATGGCGATGGTTCGCCAGCGTTCCCATTGATGGAAGCCCGCCAGACTGTCCGCGCCCATGATCCAGACGAAATGCACGCCGGGATTGCGCGCCTTCACCAGAGCCAGAGTATCGGCGGTATAGCGGACATTGGCGGCCGCTTCGAATGCCGTGACCTTGATGCGCGGATCTTCCACCAACTTCTCCGACAAGCGGATACGCTCGCCCAAAGGCGCCAGTTCCCGGGTGCTTTTGAGCGGATTGCCCGGCGTCACCATCCACCACAGCTGGTCGAGCCGAAGCTTGCGCAGGGCGATTTCGGCAACCAGTGCGTGGCCGGCATGCGGTGGATTGAAGGACCCGCCAAACAGCCCGACTGCCATGCCTTTTTCGACATATGGCATGCGCAAAAAGCGGTTTTGGATGGCGTCCGTCACGTCAAAACAGCAATATCACGGTCGAACCTGACCCGAACCGTGGACACGATAGTTGAACGAGGTCAGCTGCTCGACGCCCACCGGCCCGCGCGCATGCATCTTGCCCGTGGCAATGCCGATCTCGCCGCCAAAGCCGAACTCGCCGCCATCGGCGAACTGGGTCGATGCGTTATGCAGGAGGATGGCCGAATCGATTTCGTTGAAGAAGCGTGCCACCACATCCGCATCTTCCGCGATCACTGCTTCGGTGTGATGCGAGGAATAGGTGTCGATATGCGCGATGGCTCCATCGATGCCATCAACAAGCGCCACCGAAATGATGGCATCGAGATATTCGGTGCGCCAATCTTCGGTTGATGTCGGCTTGGCTGACGGAAAACGCGCCACAACCTCGACATCACCCCGGATCTCGCATCCGGCGGCTTGGAGCGCTTCGAGCATCGGCACGAGATGCGTGTCGGCGGCAGCTTGATCCACCAACAGCGTTTCGGCTGCGCCGCAAATGCCGGTGCGCCGCATCTTGGCGTTCACGATGAGGCTCACAGCCATGTGGAGATCGGCGGAGCGATCGACATAAACATGGCAAAGCCCTTCCAAATGCGCGAACACCGGCACGCGCGCATCGGCCTGCACCCGTGCAACAAGGCTCTTGCCGCCGCGTGGCACAATCACATCGACGTTGCCGTTCAGACCGGCCAGCATTTCGCCCACGGCGGCGCGATCGGTGGTCGGCACCAGCTGGATCGCGTCGGCCGGCAGGCCAGCTGTTTCCAGCCCGCTCTGCAAACAAGCATGGATGGCGGCGGAGGTGCGCGCGGAATCCGATCCGCCGCGCAGGATCACCGCATTACCGGCCTTGACGCAAAGCGCGCCGGCATCCGCCGTCACGTTCGGGCGGCTCTCATAGATCACGCCGATCACACCGAGCGGCGTACGCACGCGCTCGATCTTCAAGCCGTTCGGCCGCTCCCAGGCAGCCATGACGGCGCCAACGGGATCAGGCAGATGAGCAATGGCTTCCACCCCGGCCGCCATGGCTTCGATGCGCGCATCGGTAAGCTGCAACCGGTCCATGATGGCCGCCGAAAAGCCGGCGGCATGGCCATCGGCAAGATCCATCGCATTGGCATCAAGGATCGCCGGCGCGCCGGCGCGGATCGCGGTTGCCATCGCACGCAGCGCATTTGCCTTCACCTGAGGCTCCGCCATGGCCAGCGGCTTTGTTGCCGCGCGCGCCTTGCGGCCGATCTCGGCCATCATCTCGGTGATGTCAGACTGTTCAAGCACTTTCAGCATGGCTTGTTTCCTGCACGGATGCGTCGCTGCGCGCGGCCTGTCGCGTCATCACGAGATCGTCGCGATGCACCATGGCCGAACGCGCTTCATAGCCGAGAACTTCTGAAACTCTGGCGCTCTTCATGCCGGCGATCTGAAGCGCATCCCCGGAATCATAGGCGGCCAGCCCGCGGGCGATTTCAGCACCATCCGGACCCAGAACGGCGATCGTGTCGCCGCGTTCGAACACACCGCTGACACCCGTTACACCGGCCGGCAGCAGCGATTTGCCGGCGAGAAGCGCGTTGACCGCACCATCATCCACCGTCAGCCGACCCGCTGGCTCAAGCTGCCCGGCGATCCAACTCTTATAGCCACGAACTGGATGATCCCACGCCTTGAAGAAGGTCGCGCGCTCGCCTTTGTCGATGGCCGCAAGCGGATGAAGCCGATCGCCCGCTGTGATGATCATCGCAGCACCCGCTGCCGTCGCGATCTTGCCCGCATCAAGCTTGGTGCGCATGCCTCCGCGCGACAGCTCGGACGCTGCCGCGCCGGCCATGGCGTCGATCTCGCCCGTGATCCGCTCCACGTAAGGGACAAACCGCGCATCGGGATCGCGCTGCGGCGGGGCGGTGTAGAGCCCGTCGATGTCGGACAAAAGCACAAGAAGGTCCGAATTCATCATCGTACCAACGCGCGCCGCCAACCGGTCATTGTCGCCGTAACGGATTTCGGAGGTAGCAACCGTGTCGTTCTCGTTGATCACGGGCACGGCGCCGAGCTTCAACAGCGTGCCGATCGTGGCGCGGACATTGAGGTAGCGCCGGCGTTCTTCGGTGTCGCCCAGCGTCACCAGCACCTGGCCCGACTTCAGGCCGACACCAGCCAGTTCCTCAGACCAGGCACCTGCCAGCGCGATCTGACCAACCGCGGCTGCCGCCTGGCTTTCTTCCAGCTTCAACGCACCGCGCCCGAGCCCCAGAATGGTGCGGCCGAGCGCAATCGCGCCCGACGACACGACAAGAACATCCGCACCGGTTTGCCGCAAGGCCGCTACGTCACGTGCCAGTGAGGCCAACCATTGCCGTCTCAGACCGCTTTCGCGATCCACAAGCAAGGCCGAGCCGATCTTGACCGTGATGCGGCGATAAGAGCCGAGCGGCTGCAGCATTCAGGCTTCGCCCTTCTGCCAGCGGGGATCCTCGACCTCCGGCTCTTCCTGCTTGCGCGCGGCCTGCACGACTTCCATCAGCGCGCGCAGCACCGTTTCGGTGCCTTCGTTGGTGGCAGCCGACAGCACGAGCGGCGTCTTGCCCGATGCCTTCTTCAGGGCCGCGAGCTTTTCCTTGCGCGTGTCCGCATCGATCGTGTCGGTCTGGCTCAGCGCCAGAACTTCCTGCTTTTCATCCAAACCGCCGCCATAAGCTTCGAGCTCGTTGCGCACGGTCTCGTAGGTATAAGCGACATCCTCTTCCTGCGCGGAAACGAGATGCAGCAACACGCGGGTCCGCTCGACATGGCCGAGGAAACGGTCACCGATGCCCACACCTTCATGCGCGCCCTCGATCAAACCGGGAATGTCGGCAATCACGAATTCACGCGCGTCGATCCGGGCAACGCCGAGGCCCGGATGCAGGGTCGTGAAGGGATAATCGGCGATTTTCGGCTTGGCCGCGGTCACGGCCGCCAGGAAGGTCGACTTGCCGGCATTGGGAAGACCGACGATGCCGGCGTCGGCAATCAGCTTCAAACGCAGCCAGATCGACTTTTCCTCGCCCACGAGGCCGGGATTGGCGCGTCGCGGCGCTTGATTGGTCGAGCTCTTGAAATGCGCATTGCCGAAACCGCCATTACCGCCCTTGGCAAGCAGGATCTTCTGACCGATCTCGGTCAGGTCGGCGATCAGCGTTTCATTGTCATCTTCGAAAATCTGCGTACCGGCCGGGACTTTCAGGATCACGTCCGAGCCCTTGCCGCCGGCAAGATTGCGGCCCATGCCGTGAACGCCGGTCTGAGCCTTGAAATGCTGCTGGTAGCGATAATCGATGAGCGTATTCAGGCCTTCAACAGCCACCGCCCAAACATCGCCGCCGCGCCCGCCATCACCGCCATCCGGACCGCCGAACTCGATGAATTTCTCACGGCGAAACGAGACCGAACCGGCCCCGCCGTCGCCCGATCGAATGTGAACTTTTGCCTGGTCGAGAAATTTCATCGTATCAACTGCCTTTCAAGCGCCGTCATGTAGCGCAAACGCCACCAAAGCGCGAGAGGCAGGATGAATCGAGGCGGTCCAGGCTATCCGATCGCTGTGAGATAATCCGTTCGCCTGCTAGGCGCGAAACCGATGGAAGCCTTATGGCTTTCGAGGCTTCGCAACAACGCAGGCGAACGGATTAGCCTCAGCGATCAGTGGCGGAAGTGGCGCATGCCCGTGAACACCATCGCGAGGCCATGCTCGTCGGCGGCGGCGATCACCTCGTCGTCGCGCATGGAACCGCCCGGCTGGATCACCGCCGTCGCACCGGCTTCCACCGCAGCCAGCAACCCGTCGGCAAAGGGGAAGAAGGCGTCGGACGCAACAACCGTGCCCTTGGCAAGCGACACATCGAGCCCGGCCGCGTTGGTCGCGTCCTGAGCCTTGGAGGCAGCGATGCGCGACGAATCCACACGGCTCATCTGGCCAGCGCCGATGCCAACCGTTGCGCCATCCTTGACGTAAACGATGGCATTCGACTTCACATGCTTGGCGACGCGGAAGGCAAAGCGGAGATCGGCCAGTTCCTGTTCCGAAGGCGCGCGCTTGGTGACGGTCTTGAGATCGAGATCATCAACGACGCCGTTGTCGCGCGACTGCGCAAGAAAGCCGCCAGCAACCGTCTTCACGGCCATGCCCGGCGCACGCGGATCCGGCAGACCGCCGGTGACGAGCAGACGCAGGTTCTTCTTGGCGGCAATGATCGCAATCGCTTCTTCGGTGGCATCCGGCGCGATGATGACTTCTGTAAAGACCTTGACGATCTCTTCGGCTGTCGCCCCGTCGATCGTGTTGTTCAACGCAACGATGCCGCCGAAGGCCGAGACCGGATCGCAGGCCAGCGCCTTCTTGTAGGCGTCCACCAGGGTTGCGCCGGTTGCGACGCCACACGGATTGGCATGCTTGATGATGGCGACAGCAGCACCCTTGGCCGGGTCGAACTCGCCGACCAGCTCGAAGGCCGCATCCGTGTCGTTGATGTTGTTGTAGGACAAGACCTTGCCCTGCAGCTGCCGCGCGGTGGCGACACCCGGACGGTTTTCGCCGGTCTTGTAGAAGCCGGCCGTCTGGTGCGGGTTCTCGCCGTAACGAAGCTCGGAGGCCAGCGTGCCGCCAAGGCTGCCGTAGGTCGTGGCCACGCCTTCCACGGCGCTGGCAAACCACGAAGCGATACCGGCATCATAAGCAGCCGTGCGCGAAAAAGCCTTTGCCGCCAGGCGCTGACGGAAAGCCAGACTGACGCCACCATCGCCCGCCTTCATCTCGTCCAGCACGGACTGGTAATCTGAAGGGTCAACCACGACGCTGACATATGCGTGGTTCTTGGCCGCCGCACGCAGCATGGCCGGACCGCCGATGTCGATATTTTCCACGATCGAAGCATAGTTCGCGCCCGACGCGCGCACGCTTTCGAATGGATAAAGGTTCACCACCAGCAGGTCGATCGGCTCGATGCCGTGCTCGGCCATGGCCGCCTTGTGCTCGGCATCGTCACGGATCGAAAGCAGCGCGCCATGAACGCTCGGATGCAGCGTCTTGACGCGGCCGTCCATGATCTCGGGAAAGCCGGTGATGTCGGAGACGTCCGTGACCGGCAGACCGGCTTCGGCAATCGCCTTGGACGTGCCGCCGGTCGAAAGAAGCGTCACGCCGGCTTCGTGCAAGGCGCGGGCGAAATCCACCACACCGGCCTTGTCGGACACGGACAACAGTGCACGCTTGATATGAACGCGGTCAGGTGCCGGAATGTTCTTTGAAGGGACGGCCATGGCAAGAGATCTCGGGCTTCGCTGGGGAAAGGCGGACCTAGGCCAAGGGCGCGGTCAAATGCAAGCGCTGAAGGCGCTCAAACCGCGATTCTTGTAAAACGCCAAGCCAGCGTCGGATGTTCGGCGGCATCGTAATGCAGCACGATCTGCTTGGTACGCGCCGGTCCTGCCAGTCCTGCAAAGAAGATGGAATCCTCGATCTCGGCCCGCACCTCGCCACAGCGGAAGATCCAGCCTTCGCCGTCGCGCCCCTGGATGGTGAGGCTGTCGCCGTCGCGCTCGAGCTCGGCGTCCGGATGCACATGAAAGCGGATGGCGACATGGCCGCTGCGCGGCAAGCCGTTTTGGGCTGCATGGAAGCGGTCGATGCCCTCCAGCATCTGGCCGCCATCCGAAAGAACGAGCTGACGTTCGTGGAACAGGCCGAAGCGCTGGAGATAACCGTCATGGCTGGCGATGAAGCCCTGCAAGGTTGACCCGTTGCGTCCTTCATCCAGCCGGCGCGAGCGCACGGCGCGCGGGCCCGCCACCAGCGGCGTTCCGAGCAAGCCGTTCATGCCTGCCAGGTTGAAGCGCGCCGAGGACGCATCGTTGAACACGGCGGTGGAATGGGCGGCCGTTGCACGCGCCAGCGGGCGGAAATCGCGCGCGCCGAACGTGTCCACGCCGGCGTTGACGATAAACGAGCGCCGTGACGACGACAGTTCAAACGACAGGCAACCGGCATGCGCCTGCGCCGAATGGTCGACGGCCGGCGCAGCGCCCGTGTCGGCAATAACCGTCGTGCCGCCCATGGAAAGGCGCTCATAGCCGGAATGCGGCGCATGAAGCAGCGGCGCGGCACCGGCGTCGTCATGGCGCAGGATCGCCGCGACACGGTCATGCACGGTAACGCCCATGCCGTTGAAGCGGGCCAGCGAGCCATCCTGATGGCGAAAGAAGCGCAAGGCTGGAAGCATCCGGTCCACCGCGCCCAACAGCGCCTGCGGCGGCGTCGCGGACTGATTGGCGTAGGTTTGGCGCAGCGGCAAAAGATCGGCGAGCAGTTCCAGAACGGCAAGCGGGCTGCGCGAGATATGTCCACCATCCGGCAGGATCTGGCGGTCGAGTTCTTCCGCAAGGCATCGTGTGGCGGTGCGCAAGCTCGCGGCCGACACAGGCAAGGACAAAGAAGCGAAGGCCAGCGCGATGCGAACGCGCAACCGATCCTCGCCCATCGGCATCTCGGCAACCACGGCGCGCAGATATCGAACCTGCACGCTCAGCGCCTTCAGGAACTGGCGATAGAAAGCGAAGTCGGCACCCTGCAAGACGATGGAGGAATGCTGCAACCAGCTGATCACACGACTGGCAGTAATCCCCGCATCCCAGGCGGGATGGCTGATGCGCTTGCCATGCAGGCCGATCCACTCGCCCACCAGGGCGCGAGCGTTGACGGCGGCCAGCTCGGTCTGTGCGGCGCGCAGATGGCGCAGCCAGTGGAAGTTCTGCAGCGCCTCGACCCATTCAGGCGAAGCAACCTTGATATGGAAGGGCGAGCGGCCGCTGGTTTCCACCACCTTGCCGGCGAAGGGAAAGCGCCCGTAATAGATGTCCTGCGCGATCTGCGGATCGGCAACACGCAGATCCGGCGGTGCGATCAGCAGCCGGTCAGGCGTGCGGCCGGCATAGCGGAAGCGCCAGCCCGGACCGGCACGCAAGCGCCGGCGCGTCTTGCGCCACAGCGCCTTTGCCACCAAGCCCCACAGCTCCGGCGCTTCTACGGCAGCACTCACCCGACCATCCCATCAATCCATTGCTCGGCGGCAACCTAGCCGCCGGATGGTTAATGGAGATTTGACGAGGTCACAGAGATCAACCTGATATTAACCACGCCGCCGCAGGCGAGCGGCAAAAAAGCCGTCCATGCCGGCCAGTGCAGGATTGTCATGCGGCAGATCGGCAGGCGTCGTCCGCACAGTCCCAGCCGGCGTCAGGAACGCATCCACGACAGGAATTTCGCCTGCAACGATCGGCTTGAGTTCCAGCTCCGGCTGTTCAAGGAGAATGCGCTCCACCATCTGCTCACCTTCAAATGGATCGAGCGAACAGTTGGAGAAGACGATGCGCCCGCCAGGCTTCACCAAACCAACCGCCGCCTTCAACAAGCGGAACTGAACGGCCGCCAGCTTCTCGATTTCTTCCGGCGATTTCGTCCAAAGCACATCGGGATGCCGGCGCACGGTTCCGGTGGAAGAACAGGGCGCATCGAGCAGAACGGCGTCGAACAGCTCAGCCGGTTCGTAAGATGAAAGATCCGCTTCAACGACCTCGGCGGGAAGATCCAACCGTTCGAGATTGGTGCGCAAGCGTTTCAAGCGGCTGCGCGAGATATCGAGTGCCGTAACCTTTGCGCCGGCCTGGATCAGCTGCGCCGTTTTACCACCCGGTGCTGCACAAAGATCCGCAACGTGCTTGCCCGCGACATCGCCCATGATCAGCGCCGGCAGAGCCGCTGCCGCATCCTGCACCCACCAAGCGCCGTCTTCGTAACCGGGCAGACCTGAAATCGCGCCTTCCGGCCGTGCCACGCGCACGGTGCCGGTCGGCAACACGATGCCGCCGAGCTTTTCCGCCCATCCAGCCGCATCGTTCTTCACGGTGAAATCCACCGGCGCTTCCGTCAGATGCGCGAACAGGATCGCCTTGGCGCGCTCTTCCCCGTAAGCCTCGTTCAGCCGGCTCACGAACCAGTCAGGCGCATTGGCGATCGGGGTCCTGTTGAGGATCTGCGCCTTGCGTCGAACGATCGAGCGTAGCACGCCATTGACCAGCCCATCGAAACGCCGCGTGCGGGGATCGGCCTTCGCCTGTTCCACCGCGATATCCACGGCTGCGCGATCCGGAACGTCGAGATAAAGGATCTGTGCGATGGCGACATGCAGCACATGGCTGAGCGTCAGCGCATTGCCTGGCAGTGGTCGATCGAGCTGGTTCGAGATTGCCGCCTGGATCGTGCCGCGGAAGCGCAAGGCCGAGATCAGAATGGCCCGCACCAGCGCCCTGTCACGGTTATCCAACGCGCGATAACCGGGATGCCCATGCTCTTCATCGGTCAAACCGTCCAGCGAGGTTCGTGCATCCACCACGGCCGCCAAAAGCTTGGCCGCAGCTTGGCGCGCAGGAAGGCCCGGAACGTCGGAGCTTGCATTGGAAAACGACGATGACCAGCGATTGGCGTTGCCGTTACGCATGCGAGCCTCGCTCAAGACCAGGGTCCCCGGCGGCTGGAAGACGGATTGCGCGAACGGCTCCACGGTCCGGGAGCGGCCTGGTTGCCGGATCGCTGCGACCCGCCCCACGGCCCGGATGCACTCTCAGGCTCGATAGCTTCTTCGTGCTGGAACCCGCCGCCATAGCGCTGGCCGGGCTGAATGTCGGTCATCGCCTGAAGTGCTGCGATCCGGTTTTCTGTTGCCGGGTGGGTCGAAAACAGATTGTCCATGCGCTGGCCCGACAGAGGGTTGATGATGAACATATGGGCCGCTGCCGGATTGCGCTCGGCACCCTCGTTGACGATCTGATGCGCGCCTCGCGCAATCTTGTTCAGGGCCGACGCCAATGCGTTCGGGTTGCCGCAGATTTCCGCGCCGCGCCGGTCGGCCGAATATTCGCGCGTCCGGCTGATCGCCATCTGCACGACCATCGCAGCTAGGGGTGCGACGATCATCGCAACCAGCACGCCGATGAAGCCAAGCGGATTGTTGTTCTCGCGGTTGCCGCCAAAAAAGAAGGCGAAGTTGCCGAGCATGGAGATCGCACCGGCGAGCGTCGCGGTGATCGTCATGGTCAGCGTGTCGCGGTTCTGCACATGCGCCAGCTCATGCGCCATCACGCCGGCCACTTCGTCGGCATTGAGGCGGCGCAGCAGGCCCGTGGTTGCAGCAACGGCAGCGTTTTGGGGGTTACGCCCGGTGGCAAATGCGTTCGGCTGGTCCTCGTTGATGAGATAAACGCGCGGCATCGGCAGGTCCGCGCGCCGCGCCAGATCTTCCACGATCGCGTAATATTCTGGCGCCGAACCGCGATCGACTTCCATCGCATTGTTCATGCGAAGAACCATCTTGTCGGCATTCCAATAAGAAAACAGGTTCATGCCGGCGGCGAACAAGAAGGCGATGCCCATGCCACCCGTGCCGCCGATAAGATAGCCAACGCCCATGAAGAGCGCGGTCATGAAGGCGAGCAACATCGCGGTTCGGATCATGTTCATCGTCGAGGCGCCTCCTTTTTGCGCGGGCAACAGTTGAGAACGCGGGCCCTTTCAGGCCGCATGCGTGACGCCTATTATCATGGGAAGCGCAGAAAGGGACTTCAATGATGGATGACAACACCGCCAACACCCAGCATCCACCGGAAACCGGCGAAGCGGCACGCAAATCGCTATCGCCGGCGGCCGAACGCGCCCTGGCCGAAGCGCGAGCGCGCCGTGCCGAATACGAGGAAGCGGAAGCCGCCATGCCCAAGGAACGCGGCGGACGCGGCGGTCATGACCCGGTTCGCTATGGCGACTGGGAGAAGAAGGGCATCGCCATCGATTTTTAGGCAGGGCTTCCTTGCTCGATCCATTAGAACTTTAGGAGAGCCGGAACAAAGCCGACTGACGCGGCGTTATGTTGCATTCTCTCTAAAGTGGAACGAGTCATGCTGATCCGCATAGGCTATGAACTGGGCGTTCAATGCCCCGCGCCGACCCCCATCATCGCCGCGCTGGAAGTTCGGCCCGAGCGGCGCGTCGATCTTGTGCGCGAAGAAACGGCACAGCTCACGCCGCATGTTCCGTCATCCATCTACACCGACCAGTTCGGCAACCGCTGTCGCCGATTCATCGCTCCTGCCGGCGACACGACGATCCGCTACGATGCGATCATCGCCGATAGTGGCGAATATGATCCGGTGAATCCGATGATCGGCGAAGTGCCGATTGCCGACCTTCCCGATGACGCGCTGGTCTACATGCTGGGCAGCCGCTACTGCGACACCGACCTGATGATGGACACGGCATGGAACCTGTTCGGTCATATCGCGCCCGGTTGGCAGCGCGTGCAGGCGATCTGCGACTACGTCCACAATCGCATCTCCTTCGGCTATTCCTATGCGCGCTCCACGCGCACTGCTGGACAGGCCTATGAAGAGCGTGTTGGCGTGTGCCGCGATTTCGCGCATCTCGCCATCACGATGTGCCGCTGCATGAACATTCCGGCCCGCTATACCAACGGCTTTCTCGGCGACATCGGCGTGCCGAAAGATCCGGCGCCGATGGATTTCTCGGCCTGGTTCGAAGCCTACCTGGAAGGCGGCTGGTATACGTTCGACGCCCGCCACAACAAGCCGCGTATGGGCCGCGTGGTCGTTGCTTATGGCCGCGATGCCACCGACGTGCCGCTGATCCACACCTTTGGCCCGCATCGCCTCACGACGTTCAAGGTCTTCACCGACGAACTCGAGCCGGAAGAAGCGCGTCGCATCCTTGCCCAAAGCGAGATGCGTGTACGCGAAGCGGCTTAACCTCCGCAACCTGACCTGCTCCCAAGAAAAAAGCCGCCTCGCTGATGCGAAGCGGCTTTCCGTGTATTCGTCCGTGGCGCGGTCTTGTTCCCCGGGCGCTATCCAAAGCGCTCGTCCGCGCGTCACATCCTAGCGGGAAGGCTGCTCCCCACAGAGACGATCCATCGAGACCACGCAACGAGAAACGAAATCACTCGACATTCGATCACCTCCTTCCAATCTGTTGAACACAAATGGAATGTGGGACCGTTTTGCCGGACACACAAGCAAAAACCGGCTGACTATACGTCAACCGGTCTTTAGTCGTTCATGGGGATCAGGCAGTCTTTGCCGACTTTTCGAAGCGCTTGCGCTCATTCGGGTCGAGGTAGAGCTTGCGCAGGCGGATCGACTTCGGCGTCACTTCCACCAGTTCGTCGTCCTGAATCCAGGACAAAGCGCGCTCCAGCGTCATGCGGATCGGCGGCGTCAGCTTCACGGCCTCATCCTTGCCAGCGGCGCGGATGTTGGTGAGCTTCTTGCCCTTCAGCACGTTCACTTCGAGATCGTTGTCGCGCGAATGGATGCCGATCAGCATGCCCTGGTAAACCTTGACGCCGGCATCGATGATCATCGGGCCGCGATCTTCCAGGTTCCACATCGCAAAGGCGACCGATTCACCCTGATCGTTGGAGATCAGCACGCCGTTGTTACGTCCGGCGATCTCGCCCTTGTAGGGCTGATAAGCGTGGAACAGGCGGTTCATGATCGCCGTGCCGCGCGTATCCGTCAGAAGCTCGGACTGGTAGCCGATCAAACCACGGGTCGGCGCATAGAACACCATGCGCACGCGGTTACCACCGGACGGACGCAGCTCGACCATCTCGGCCTTGCGCTCCGACATCTTCTGCACGACCGTGCCCGAATATTCCTCATCGACGTCGATGACGACTTCTTCGATCGGCTCAAGCTTTTCGCCGTTCTCGCCGTCCTTCATCACGACGCGCGGACGCGAGATCGAAAGCTCGAAGCCCTCGCGGCGCATGTTTTCGATCAGAACGGCCAGCTGCAGTTCGCCGCGGCCGGACACGAAGAAGGAGTCCTTTTCGGTCGATTCTTCGATCTTGAGCGCAACGTTGCCTTCGGCTTCCTTCAGGAGGCGGTCGCGGATCACGCGGCTCGTCACCTTGTCGCCTTCGGTGCCAGCATACGGACTGTCATTGACGATGAAGGACATGGTCACTGTCGGCGGATCGATCGGCTGGGCTTCAAGCGGTGCGCTGACCGACGGATCGCAGAACGTGTCGGCAACCGTGCCCTTCTGAAGACCGGCAATGGCGATGATGTCGCCAGCCTGGGCTTCTTCGATCGGCTGACGCTCGATGCCGCGGAAAGCGAGGATCTTCGACAGGCGGCCGTTTTCCAGAACGGTGCCATCCTGCGCCAGAACCTTCACGGCCTGGTTTGGCTTGATCGTGCCGGAATGAATGCGGCCCGTGATGATGCGGCCAAGGAACGGATCGGCTTCAAGGATCGTGCCGATCATGCGGAACGGACCTTCGCCAACCGTCGGCGCCGGTACGTGTTCAAGCACGAGGTCGAACAACGGAGCGAGACCCTGGTCCTTCGGGCCTTCCGGGCTCAGCGCCATCCAGCCATTGCGGCCCGAACCGTAGAGGATCGGGAAGTCGAGCTGCTCGTCGGTCGCGTCGAGATTGGCGAACAGGTCGAACACCTCGTTCACCACTTCTTCATGGCGGCCATCCGGACGGTCGATCTTGTTGATCGCAACGATCGGCTTCAAGCCGACCTTGAGCGCCTTGCCGACCACGAACTTGGTCTGCGGCATCGGGCCTTCGGCAGCATCAACCAGCACGATCGCGCCGTCCACCATGGACAGGATGCGCTCGACTTCGCCGCCGAAGTCGGCGTGGCCTGGCGTATCGACGATGTTGATGCGCGTGTCTTTCCAGACAACCGACGTCGCCTTGGCAAGAATGGTGATGCCGCGTTCTTTCTCGATGTCGTTGGAGTCCATCATGCGCTCGGCAACGCGCTGGTTCTCGCGGAAGGAGCCGGACTGCTTCAGAAGCTCGTCGACAAGCGTGGTTTTGCCATGGTCAACGTGCGCGATGATCGCGATATTACGAAGGTTCATACGGGGCTCTCGGAGGTTGGCGCGCGCGAAAAGCGCCCGAAAAACGGATATGCGCTCGGATTTGCCGCGCTCTTACAGGTTTTTTCGCAGATGCGAAAGGGGTTTGCAACAACAGGAGGGAACCACAACCCACTCCAGCCGTTTTTCTGCCATGAAAACGCTCACGCTCTCCGCACTGATTCTCGCAGCCGCCATCCCTGCCACCGCTATGCAGGCCTACGCTGGCGCGGCCTCCCCCAACCTTTCCGCTGCCAAGGAGGTTTCCGGCAGCATGGAGCCCATTCGCGTCGTTCGCAGCGCCTCGGCGCCCAAGAGCACCGACTGCGAAAAGGCGACGTGGCCGTATATTCCCGCCTCGTGCTTGCAGCGCGAAGCGAAGCCGCAGACCTCGACCATCTCCCTCAACAACTAACGCCTAAAGCGCGTCGCCCCAATCCGCACGGCGTGCTCGTTTGTAGACCTCGCCTTCGCGTCGGGTAACAAGCCGCTCACGCGCGGCACCATCCGCACAACAGAGCTTCAGCTCGACCTTGCCAGAGCTTTCGCGCGGCGGCAGCAGGACACGTGCTTGTGCCTGATCCGCGCCTAAGCGACTCGCTGCGAGATAGATGTACTTCTCGTCTTCCCACGGTACCGCACCGCGTTTGGTCATGCGATGCATGGTGGAACGCGCTACGCGCCGTGAGAAATGGCACCAATCCGGTTCGAGCAAGGGGCACGCCGCATGGTGCGGGCATGGTGCGACGAGTGTCGCCCCCGCCTCGATCAAGCGATCCCTTACCGCCAGTATGCGCCTCCACCCGGCGGGCGTACCCGGCTCCACCACAACCAGCATACCGGTCGTGCGCGCCCATGCCTGATCGATCAGCGCCAGCTGAACGACTGGCGTGAGTTCATCGAGCACATAAGCCAGCGTGACGAGGTCGGCGCTGGTTTGGGGCAGGGTATCGCGTGCAATATCGAACGCGCGCCAGTCCGTTGTGACGCGGCTTTCCGTGCTGAACCTCGAACCCAGCGCGCGGATGGAAGGACTGGCATCCAGCAACAAAGCCTGATCCAGGCTCGGCCAGCAATCGGCCGAAGCCCACATGGCCGTGCCCGGTCCTGAACCGATATCCATCAAGGTCGATGGTCGGAATTGGGGCGTGAGCTCCGCCGTATGCTCCAGCGCCGCGCGGACCGCCGCATAGGTCGCCGGCAATCGCGCCGTGACATAAGCAAGCGCGGCCACTTCGTTGCCAAGATGCAGCTGCCCATCCAGCACCTCGCCGCGATAGCGCTGCGTCAGGCGCTCTGACGCGCGTTGGAGATCAGCGAGCGGAACGCCTGCCAGGGCAGCATCCACCGCCTGACGCAGGCGAGCCGGAAGCTCCATCGCTCAGGCGATACCGCGCTTGGCCATCATCGCATCAGCGGACGGCATGCGCCCACGGAACGCGGTATAAAGCGCTTCGGGATCCTGCGTACCGCCGGCCGAATAGATGAACTGGCGCAGCTTGGCGGCCGTTTCGGGATCGAACGGGTTGCCCGTTTCCTCAAACGCCGCGAATGCGTCGGCATCCAGCACTTCCGACCACATGTACGAGTAGTACCCAGCCGAATAGCCGTCGCCGGCAAACACGTGCTGGAAGTGCAGCGTGCGGTGACGCATGGCGATCGCATCCGGCTTGTTGAGCGCCTTCAGCGTGTCGGCTTCAAACGCGAGCGGGTCTTCCGGTGCCTGGGACAGCTGGTGATAGGCCATGTCGATCAGCGCCGAGGAGGTGAACTCGACGGTCGCGAAACCGGCATTGAAGGTCTTGGCCGCTTCCATTTTCTCGATCAGCTTTGCCGGAATCGGCTCGCCGGTTTCCTTATGCCGCGCATGCTTTTCCAGCACTTCAGGGACAGTCAGCCAGTGTTCGTAGAGCTGCGACGGCAGTTCCACGAAGTCGCGGCTGACCGCCGTGCCGGCGACCGATGGCCAGGTTACATCGGTCAGCAGTCCGTGCAATGCATGGCCGAATTCATGGAACAGGGTGCGCGCTTCATCCAGCGAAAGCAGCGCCGCCTCGCCTTCCGGCGGACGCGCGAAGTTCATGACGTTGTAGATGATGGGCTTGGAGCCTTCACCGAGCTTGTAGCCGCTTTGCAGCGCACTCATCCAGGCGCCGGAGCGCTTGGTCGGGCGGTTGAAGTAGTCGGCGAGGAACGTGCCGCGCTGTGAGCCATCTGCGTCCAGAACCACAAACGTTCGCACATCGGGATGCCAGGCGGTGACGCCTTTTTCCTCGCGAAAACCGATGCCGAACAACCGTGTTGCCACGTCGAAACATGCGGCAATGACGTTTTCCAGCTGAAGATAAGGCTTGAGCTCGGCTTCATCGAAAGCAAAGCGCTGTGCACGCAGCTTTTCGGCGTAATGGCGCCAATCCCAGGCGCCGATCGGATGATTGTGACCTTCGCCCGAAGCGATCGCCTGAAGGCCTTCCTGGTCGATTGCAGCCTTTTCCAGCGCCTTCTGCCAGACGGGCTCGAGCAGGCCCTGAACGGCAGCCGGCGTTTTGGCCATGCTTTCTTCGAGTTTCAGCGCGGCATAGCTTTGATAACCCAGCAGTTCAGCCTTTTTGGCGCGGAGTTCCAGAGTCCGACGCACGACTTCGCCATTGTCGGTTTCGCCGCCGTTCTGGCCGCGCATGGTGAAGGCGCGGAAGGCTTTTTCTCTGAGGTCGCGGCGTTCGGAGAAGGTGGTGAAGGGCTCGTAGATCGAGCGCGACAGGGTGACAGCATACCGGCCGGGCTCGCCGCGCGAGGCTGCAGCCTCGGCCATGGCGGCCTTGAGAAAGTCCGGCAAGCCCTTGAGATCATTGGCATCCAGCATCATGACCCAGCTTGATTCATCGGCCAGAACGTTCTGCCCAAACGTCGCGCCGAGGCCTGCCAGCTCCTCGTTGATCTTGCCCAAAGCGGCCTTGGCTTCGGCCGGCAGCTTGGCGCCGGAGCGGACATAACGGCGCCAGGTCTTTTCGAGAACGCGGCGTGCTTCCGGATCGAGATCGAGGTCGTCGCGGCGGTTGAAGAGGTCGTCAATTCGCGAAAACAGCTGGTCGTTCATGGCTATTTTGGAGAAATGGCGCGCCATTTTTGGCGATATTGCGCGTTCTACAGCCTGAATTCGCGCGTTGGTATGTGCACCTGCAAGCATCCAGAACACCGCCGACACACGATCGAGAGGATCGCCGCTCAGCTCCAGGGCCTGCAGCGTATTTTCGATCGTCGGCGTGTCGCTGTTGCCGGCGATGGCTTCGATTTCGGCATCATGCGCCGCGAGCGCTGCGTCGAACACGGGCTCGAAGTCACCGTCGTCGATGCTGCCGAAGGCCGGCAGGTCGAACGGGCCGGTCCAGCGGGTAAGCGGATGGGTGCCGAGATCGATGGTCATGGAACAAACCTGTGCTTGGAAACCGCGCAGCGCCGATCGGTCGACCGGTGCCTTGGGTCTTCGATGTAACCCCGTCGATGTAAGGGGACGGAGACACAGCTGCAACCGCTTGACGATAATGCCGGTAGATAATAAGTCGCCCTTATTATATTTCGGATTTCAGATTTTCGTCATGCCACGCACACTTGATCCAGACTCGTTTGGGTTCCTCGTCACCGATTTTTCTCGCCTTCTGCGCAACGAAGCCGACCAACGGTTCAAAGAGGCCGGATGCGACATGACCCATGGCGAAGGCCGTGTTCTGGCGCATGCGTCACGCGCCGGCACGGTTCGCCAGAATGTGCTGGCAGAGCGCATGGGTATTGAAGCCATGACGCTGTCGGGCCATCTCGACCGCTTAGAACGACGGGGTCTGGTGAAGCGCATTCCCGATCCCGTTGATCGCCGCGCCAAGCTGATTTCGGTGACGGAAGCAGCCGATGTTCTGCTGGATGCCGTGCGGGACGTGTCGATTGGCATTCGCACCGATCTCGCCGCCGAGTTTCCCGAAGAAGACTGGCAGCACTTCACGGCCATGCTGAAAGCCGTTCGAGACAAGCTTCTGGCCATGCGCTCGGATGGGCAGGCCAACGCGGCATGAATATCCAGCCGCAGTTCACCACCGCAAAACAGCCCTTGATGAGCGAGCGCCGGGTGGCGCTGATCGGTGCGATCCTGGTTGCGATCGGTCCGGCTTCCATGGCGCTGTTTACGCCGGCCATGCCGGAGATCGTACGTGCCTTCGGCACAACCGAGCAGATGGTGAAGCTGACGCTGACGCTGTATTTCGCGGGCTTCGCCTTTGCCCAGCTGATCTGCGGCCCTCTCTCCGACGGCTGGGGTCGCCGCCCCGTCACCATCGCCTTCATGGGCATTTATTGCGTGGCGAGCGCGGTCGCCTTGTTTGCCCCGAGCGTAGAAGTGCTGATCGTCTCGCGCTTCATACAGGGTGTGGGTGCTGCCGTTGGCGTGGCGATCTCGCGCGCTGTGGTGCGCGATCTGTTTACGCGCGACCAGTCGGCCCGCATCATGAACCTGATCGGTTTGATCCTTGGCGTGGCGCCCGCCGCCGCACCGACGATCGGCGGTCTGACAATGGAAGCGTTCGGCTGGCACGCAATCTTCATTCTGATGTTTGCAGCCGGTGCCGGCATCGCGATCATCGTTTACACCTCCCTGCGCGAAACGGTGGTGCGCGACCTGTCCCGCGTGCAGCCGAAAGCGCTGGTCGGCTCCTATGCAACGCTACTGAAAAGCCGCTACTTCCTGTTTTCCGCAATCGTGGTCGGCGGCACAACCGGCGCGGTTTATGCGCAGGCGACCGCCCTGCCCTTTATCCTGATGACCCGCGTTGGTTTGACGCCCAGTCAGTTCGGCGTCGGCATGCTGATGCAGTCCGGCTTCTACTTCGTTGGCAATCTTGTTGTGCGCCAGCTGATGCGGCGCATGCATGCCGCAGCGCTCGTTCCGATCGGACTGTGTTTCACGACGATCGGCATCACCACGCTGTTTTGTTTTCTCAACCTGTCCGACCCGACATTCCTGAAGGTGATGGGGCCGATCGCCTTCGCGTCCTTCGGCCTCGCCTTCATCATGCCGGCCATGACCACGGCATCCCTTGCGCCCTTCCCCCATATTGCCGGGGCGGCATCAGCCTTGGCCGGCTTTTTCCAGATGGGCTCGGGCATGGTGGGCGGTTTGCTGATCGCAACCTTTTCCGACCCGGTTATGGGCCTCGCCACCGTCGTGCCGGTGATGGGTGTCACCAGCATCATCTCCTGGTTCTTGTGGCGGCGATTGCCCGAACCGGCGCTGGCCAGCGTGAAAACCAATGCCGTCGTGCCGGATAGTCCCCAGTCCTGAAACGCTGCGGAACGTCGATCAGCCCTGCAACACGAGCCAGCCGAGATAAGCCACCACCGCAAGCAGCAGGATGATGCTGATCATGCGACCGATGCGCGTGCCCCACACCTCGATCCGGTCGCTTTCATCCGCATCCACGGCGCTGAAATGATCGCGCCCGCGTGCAGCCGTGCGGCTGACGACCTCCATGGGAGAACCTTCGCTCTCACCGTTCATCCGCTCGAGAATGCGCTGGGCTTCGCGTGTGCGCTCGTCGTCCCTCGTCATCGCTTCCAACCTTCCACGCTGCACCATCCGCCAGCATAACAAGGCCTGCGCAGGAACCAAGCGTATCCGACGCCTCTTGTCTCGCGATCGCAAGGGAGCATGTAAGAAGCGCTATCATACGTTTTTGCGAGGCTTTCGATGATCCGCGCCTTTTCCTTGCCCCGCCCGAGCGTTTCCGTTCCGGCGCTGCTGCTTCTTCTCCTTATGCCGCTGCTGGCCGGTTGCGGCATCAACACGATCCCGACCGAGGAAGAACAGGCCAAGGCCGCCTGGAGCGAAGTACAGAACCAGTACCAGCGCCGCGCCGATCTGATCCCGAACCTCGTGGAAACCGTGAAAGGTTATGCGCAGCAGGAACGCGAAGTGCTGGAAGGCGTAATCAATGCTCGTGCCCGCGCCACGCAGGTTCAGGTTTCGCCCGAAATGCTGCAGGATCCGGCAGCCGTAAAGGCGTTCCAGGACAGCCAGGCCAACCTGACCGGCGCCCTGTCGCGCTTGCTGGCCGTGGTCGAAAATTATCCCGACCTGAAGTCGAACCAGAACTTCCTGGCGCTGCAGGCGCAGCTCGAAGGCACGGAAAACCGCATCGCCGTGGCGCGCCGCGATTATATCGAAGCCGTGCGCGTTTATAACACGACGCTGCGCACCTTCCCGAACATCCTGTGGGCCAAGATCTGGTACACGGATGCCAAGCCATTCCAGGCTTTCACCACCACGGAAGAAAACCAGTCGCCGCCGAGCGTCAACTTCGGCACCGGCGCCCAGCCGGCCAACTGAACCGCTGACGCGCCATGACCGCTGCTCTGCGCATCCTCCTGACCCGCCTGTTTGCCACGCTTTGTTTCGTGGCAATCACAGGCTTGGGCGTCGCGGGTGCAGCGCAGGCGGCCGAACTCCCGGCGCTGAGTGGGCGGGTGGTGGACCAGGCAGGCATCATCGATCCCGCCATTCGGACGCAGATTACGGAAGCGCTCGCTGCTTTCGAAGCGCGGTCCAGCGACCAGATCGTGGTGGCAACGATCGCCAGCCTCGATGGCGAAGCGATCGAGCCCTATGCCAACCGCCTGTTTCGCGCCTGGAACTTAGGCCAGGCCGGTGAAAACAACGGCGTCCTCCTTCTGGTCGCACCCAACGATCGCAAGATGCGCATCGAAGTGGGCTATGGGCTTGAAGGCACGCTGACCGATCTGCATTCCAAGCTGATCATCGAAAACGTTCTCGTTCCCGCATTCCGCGCAGGCGATTACGGCCAGGGGATCCAGGCTGCGACCAACGACATCATCGGTGTTCTGAGCGGCAACGCCGCCGAACTGGAAGCGCGTTACAAGCGCAATGCGCCGGCGCAAAGCGGCAACAATTCGGGCATGGGCATCGACCTGTTTGCCTTGATCTGGTTCGGCATCATTTTCTCCTCCTTCATTCTGCCCTTCATGGCGCGTCGTTTCGGCCGCAAGATCGGGCCGGGCCGGTATCGCTGGCTCGGCATGACCTTCGGCGGGTCCAGCGGCCGGCGGAGCGGTCGCGGCGGGTTTGGCGGCGGCTTCGCGGGCGGGCTGGGAGGCGGGTTCGGCCGTGGCGGCAGTGGCGGCGGTTGGTCGGGCGGCGGTGGCTTTTCCGGCGGTGGCGGATCGTCGGGCGGCGGCGGCGCATCGGGGAGTTGGTAGATGACTGCGCTGATCACTTCTCCCGATCACGAGCGGGTCACCAACGCGATCCGCGAAGCCGAAGCGCGCACTTCCGGCGAGATCTATTGCGTGCTCGCGCACCAAAGCGGCGATTACTTCTATGCCGCCGGCTTTTCCGTTCTGTGCGCGATGGTTGTTGCAGACGTGGCGGTCGCCTTTCTCCTCGATCATCTCTGGTTTTCGCTGCGCCTGCCTTTGTTTGCCGCACTCGAAGCGGCTGCGGTGATTTCCGTGCTGGGTCTGCTCTGGGTGTTTCCGGCAATGCGGCTGCATCTCGTGCCGCGGCGCGTGCTTTACCGCACGGCGCATGACAACGCGCTGCGCCAGTTCCTGGCCCGCAACGTGCATCGCACGCAAAACCGCACCGGCATCCTGATCTTCGTGTCGCTGGCCGAACACTACGCCACCGTTCTGGCCGATGAGGGCATTGCGGAAAAGGTGCCGCAGGAGAACTGGAACGCCATCATTGCCGATCTTGTTGAAGCGGCGAGAACCAACCGGCTCGCCGATGGCTATGTGCAGGCGGTCACGGCATCGGGGCTTCTGCTTGCCGAACATTTTCCGGTCGGTCTCGCCGACCGCAACGAACTCGACGATCATCTGGCCGAGATCTGACGGCGCCTGCGGCCCGGAACCGCTGCTGAGTCCTCCACGCCACAGCTGATCGGTTTCGTTTCGACTATTCGTTGAGCCAGGCAGAAGCCTGCTTGGCGAGATGCATCGCTGTGTTTATGGTTAAGCAATCATGAAGACGGTGACGATCGACATCCGCCGCGCAGAACCTCGCGATGCCAATGCAATCGCGGAGGTGCATCGCGCCGCGTGGCAGGGTGCTTATTCCGGCATCATCCCCCATACGGCCCTGAACGCGATGATCAGCCGCCGCGGCGGCAACTGGTGGGCCAATGCCATTCGTCGCGCCGCGTCCGTTCTGGTGATCGAGATCGGCGGCGACATTGCCGGCTATGCCACGCTTGGACGCAACCGGGCCCGCGACCTGCCGCAAGGCGGCGAGATCTACGAACTTTATCTTCGTCCGGAATGCCAGGGCATCGGCCTTGGCAGCCGCTTGTTCACGGCCGCGCGCCAGAAGCTTGCCGATCACGGCCTCGATGGCATGGTGGTCTGGGCGCTGGAAGAAAACACCGGCGCGCTGTCCTTTTATCGCGGCATCGGCGGACGCGACATTGCCGAAGGTGTCGAAGTGTTCGACCAGAAGGCACTGCGCAAGCTCGCCTTCATCTGGGATTAACGACGCTGATCAATCCTGGCGAGAGCAGCCAAGACGACCTGGCCCTTTGTTATCACTCGCTTATACCCTGTTAACCGGCTCCGCGCTAAGCGCGTTGCGATCAATCGGAGAACGACCCCTTGCGTATCGATGCCATCCCCGTGGGCAACAACCCGCCGGAAGACGTCAACGTCATCATCGAAGTGCCGATCGGTGGCCAGCCAATCAAGTACGAGATGGACAAGGAAGCCGGCGTCTTGTTCGTCGACCGCTTCCTGTACACGCCCATGAGCTATCCCGGAAACTACGGCTTCGTGCCGCATACGCTGTCGGGTGACGGCGATCCGGTGGACGTTCTGGTTTGCAACACGCGCGGTCTGCATCCCGGCAGCGTGATCAATGTGCGCCCGATCGGCGTGCTGATCATGGAAGACAATGCCGGCGAAGACGAAAAGATCATCGCGGTTCCCTCGCCCAAGGTCACCCGCCGCTACGAGAACGTGCACGACTACACCGACCTGCCGGAAATCACCCGCCAGCAGATCGAGCACTTCTTCACGCATTACAAGGATCTGGAGCCCGGCAAGTGGGTCAAGATCGGCGGCTGGCACGATGCGGCCCGCGCGCGCCAGATGATCGTTCAGGCGATCGACCGCGCCAAGACAACGGAAGCCTGATCGGCTTCAGCTTCAAGCATTCAAAAGGGGTCGGCTCGCGCCGGCCCCTTTTTTGTTGCCGCTTAAAGAATCGCCGGTGCAACCGTGGTGAGCAGGAAGGTGCGCACGAAGAAGATGATGATCAACACGATGATCGGCGAAAGGTCGATGCCGCCGAGATCGGGCATGAAGCGCCGGATCGGGCGATAAAGCGGTTCGGTCACGCGAAACAGCATGGTGCCGATCGTGTCGACCACCTGGTTGCGCGAGTTGATGACGTTGAAGGCGTAGAGCCAAGAAAACACCGCCGACAGGATAATGACCCACCACAGAAGATCGAGCACGAGAACGAGGGTCTGGATCAAAGCGAGCATGCCGGTCTCCTTTTAGGCAGGCCAGATGTAGCCATTGCGATCCAAACGAACAAGCCTCGCAAACCGCTCTCCCGTGCTGCCCGCATCATCGTGATCGCGACCCGAGCGCCGTCCCGCTGCTTGCTTGACAGGTGATCTAGCGCGGATCAAGATTTCGGTAGAGGTGGAACGGGGCTGTAGCTCAGCTGGGAGAGCGCGTCGTTCGCAATGACGAGGTCAGGGGTTCGATCCCCCTCAGCTCCACCAACACTCTTCGCTCAAAAGACATGATGACCGTCCGCACCCGCTTGTCGCCCGACTGCGCCGAGCCGTGCGCGTTTTGATCCAGATCAAGGCGAGCGGGCATCGGGGGCGCTAGGCATTCGGGCAGACAAAGCTCGGGGGCTTTCATGACAACGAACACGCGTATCGCCTTGATTATCTACGGCCTGGTCAATGCCGTGGTGTTTGGAACGGGTGCGATCATCATCCTGTCCGTTGCATCGCTGCAGGAACACTGGCCGATCCTGCTGCCCGTCATCGTTGTGGTGAGCCTGGTTGTGGCTTGGCCGATCGCCCAGGCGATCGCGCCGAGGCTGCGTTCGCGCTATGGAAGGCGCGGGCGGTGAAACAGCCTGACCCGGAAGATGCCGCCGTTGCCGGCACGTCGTCCCTTTGCCCCACCTGCGTGGAATGGCGCTGCGGCGTGGGCAGCCTGCTCACACCCGATGAAGCGCGCCAGATCGCGGCCGTTTCGGTTCGCAGACAGGTGCCTGCCGGAACCGAACTGATGGCGACGCCGAACCTGCGCGACAGCTGCATTGCGCTGCTGCGCGGCGTGGTGAAGGTCTCGCGCCTCCTGACGGATGGCCGCCAGCAGATCGTGTCCCTGAAATCCGCGCCCGATCTTCTCGGCGCGCCGTTTGCACCGCCCGGCGAGGTTTCGGTGCGCGCCGTGACCGAAGCCGACATCTACTGCGTGCCGCGCCATGCTTTCGAAGCCGTGGTTCGGCAGAACCGCGGGCTCGAACATCGTTTGCATCTGCGTGCGCTGGAGGATCTCAGCGAAGCGGAAGCCCTTTTGCTGACGCTTGGCCGCAAAACGGCGCGCGAACGCCTCGCGACCTTTCTGCTCGACATGGCCGGGCGTTTCCGTCCTGCGGAAATCGGCAAGCGCTGTGACACGCTGGATCCCGCTTACGATCACGACACGCTCGACCTGCCGCTGACCCGCGCCGAAATCGGCGATTTCCTGGGCCTGACCTTCGAAACCGTCAGCCGCCAGTTCGCCGCCCTGCGCCGCGACGGTTTGATCGACTTTTCCGATGCACGTCGCGTGTCGGTCAAGGACAGGAAGCGGCTGCGAAGCGCTGCCGGCACCTGACCCCAGGCAATTGGCGCCCGCAGCTTGATCCAGATCAAAGCGGCGCCTGCAGCAGGTTGCTAAGCAGCCTCATACCTATCGGAGAGCCTCAAAATGGAATTGATCAAGCCGGGATTGCTGTTCCTGGCGGCCGTCGTGGCAGCCATCGCCTCCGGCCTTGCCCATGACACCCAGTTTGCCGTGCATATGGCGCTGTTTGCCGCCATTGGTCTTGGCCTTGCCATCTGGACCATCACCAGTTCGGACCCGACCGGCCGCCCCAAGCCTGCCGGTCTCGATGACGGCATCTACATGGACGGCCCGATCCGTTACGGCGTGATCGCCACCGTGTTCTGGGGCGTGGTCGGCTTTCTGGTCGGCGTCATCATCGCAGCCCAGTTGGCCTTCCCCGATCTCAATCTCGAGCCGGTGCTGAATTTCAGCCGTTTGCGCCCACTGCATACTTCGGCGGTGATCTTCGCCTTTGGCGGCAACGCTCTAATCGCGACGTCCTTTTATATCGTCCAGCGCACCACGGCTGCCCGGCTGTTCGGCGGCGGTCTCGCCTGGTTCGTGTTCTGGGGCTACCAGCTCTTCATCGTTCTGGCCGCGACCGGCTACCTGATGGGCGTCACCCAGTCGAAGGAATATGCCGAGCCGGAATGGTATATCGACATCTGGCTGACGATCGTCTGGGTCTGCTACCTCGTCGTGTTCCTCGGCACGATCGTGAAGCGCAAGGAGCCGCATATCTATGTGGCGAACTGGTTCTTCCTCGCTTTCATCGTGACGATCGCGATGCTGCACGTGGTCAACAACCTGGCCGTGCCGGTGTCCTTTCTCGGCTCCAAGTCCTATCCGATCTTTTCGGGCGTGCAGGATGCACTGGTGCAGTGGTGGTACGGCCATAACGCGGTCGGCTTTTTCCTCACCGCGGGCTTCCTGGGGATGATGTATTACTTCATTCCCAAGCAGGTGGAGCGCCCGGTCTACTCCTATCGCCTGTCGATCGTGCACTTCTGGTCGCTGATCTTCATGTATATCTGGGCCGGCCCCCACCACCTCCATTATACCGCCCTGCCAGACTGGGCGCAGACGCTCGGCATGGTGTTCTCGATCATGCTGTGGATGCCGTCCTGGGGTGGCATGATCAACGGCCTGATGACGCTGTCGGGCGCCTGGGACAAGCTGCGCACCGATCCCGTTCTGCGCATGCTGGTGATCGCGGTGGCCTTCTACGGCATGGCGACCTTTGAAGGTCCGATGATGTCGATCAAGGCGGTGAATTCGCTGTCGCATTACACCGACTGGACCATCGGCCATGTTCATTCCGGCGCACTCGGCTGGAACGGCATGATCACCTTCGGCGCGATCTATTACCTCACGCCGCGCCTTTGGAAGACGAACGGCCTTTATTCGCTGCGCCTGGTGAACTGGCACTTCTGGTTGGCCACGATCGGCATCGTTCTCTACGCCGCCGCCATGTGGGTCGCCGGCATCACGCAGGGCCTCATGTGGCGCGAATACAATGCGGAGGGCTACCTCGTTTATTCCTTCGTGGAAACGGTCGCGGCCATGTTCCCCTTCTACCTCATCCGCACGCTCGGCGGTTTGCTCTACCTCACCGGCGGTTTGCTGATGGCCTACAATGTCTGGCGCACCATTCGGGGTGAAAACACCCAGACGGTTCCGGTCGGAACCGTTCAGCGCGGCGGCCTTCTGGCCGCTGCCGAATAAGCCGGGCAGTTCAGGATAAAATCATGCTCGATCCGATTTCCAAGTTCCTGTTCCGTCACCACCACAAGGTGGAGCGCAACGTCTCGATCCTCCTGATCTTCTCGTTTCTGATCGTCACCATCGGTGGCATCGTCGAGATCGTGCCGTTGTTCTATGTCGACAACACGATCGAGAAGGTGCAGGGCGTCCGGCCCTATACGCCGCTCGAACTGGCCGGCCGCAACATCTACGTCCGCGAAGGCTGTTACACCTGCCATTCGCAGCAGATCCGTCCGATGCGCGACGAGGTCGAACGCTACGGCCATTACAGCCTTGCCGCGGAATCGATGTACGATCATCCGTTCCAGTGGGGTTCCAAACGCACGGGCCCCGATCTCGCCCGCGTCGGCAACCGTTATTCGGATGAATGGCATGTGCGCCATCTCGTGGATCCGCGCTCGGTTGTGCGCGAATCGATCATGCCGCGCTACAGCCATCTGGCTTCCACCGACCTGCGCACGGACGACATCGCCGACCATCTCAAGACCAACCGCCTCATCGGTGTTCCCTACACCGACGAGATGATCGCCGACGCCAAGGCCGACCTCCTCGCTCAGGCATCATCCGACGCCGATACGACGGCGCTCGGCGAGCGCTACCCGAAGATGCAGGCGCGCGATTTCGACGGCAATCCGCAGAGGCTGACCGAGATGGACGCGCTGGTCGCCTATCTTCAATCGCTCGGCACAATGGTGGACTTCACCCAGTACGAGCCCCTCAGCCACGAAAACTTGAGGTGATCGACATGGGCGACACACCAAACCTCTATGAAGCGCTTCGTCATTTCGCCGACAGCTGGGCACTGGCCGCGCTGACCCTGATCTTTGCGGCCATTCTCGTCTGGGTGTTCCGCCCGGGCTCGCGCAAGTCCTACCGCGACCAGGCCGACATTCCCTTCAAGTACGACCGTGAGAACCGTTGAGATGACTGACATCGGTGCAGACAAGGGTTTCCCCCGCGTTCCCGGATCCGAGCCTTCCCGAGGCGAGGTCGACCAGCCGACGGGCACCGCGACCACTGGCCATGAATGGGACGGCATCAAGGAACTGAATACGCCGATGCCGCGCTGGTGGCTGTGGGTGTTCTACGCCACGCATGTCTTCGCGCTGGCCTATATCATCCTGTATCCATCGATCCCGCTTCTGCGCGACAGCACCACCGGCCTGCTTGGCTGGCATTCACGCTCCGAAGTGGCGCAGGAGATCGACACTGCCGAAACGGCGCGTGCGACACTCTACGCCCAGATCCGCGATCTGCCGGTGGAAGAGATCGTTCGCAATGACGAGCTACGCGAAACCGCGTTTCGCGGCGGCGCTTCGGCCTTCAAGGTCAACTGCGTGCAGTGCCACGGCGCGGATGCGTCCGGCAGCCCGGGCTTTGCCAACCTGCAGGACGACGACTGGATCTGGGGCGGCACGCTGGCCGACATCCAGACCACCATTACCCATGGCGTGCGCTTTGCCGGTGACGACGACACACGCTACTCGGAAATGCCCGCATTCGGCCGTGACGGCATTCTCGAGCCTCAGCAGATCCGTGCGGTTGCCCGCCACGTTCTGGCGCTGAGCCAGTCTGGCGAGGACAATGCGGAAGGCGCCGAGATCTATGCCCAGAACTGTGCGTCCTGCCATGGCGAACGCGGCGAAGGCAGCCGCGACATGGGTGCGCCGAAGCTGAACGACCAGATCTGGCTTTATTCCTCGGCTTTGCCGGATATCGAACGCCAGATCACCGCGCCGCGCCATGGCGCGATGCCGGCATGGGGCCAGCGCCTCGACCCCGCCACCATCAAGCAGCTGACCATCTATGTTCATGCGCTCGGCGGCGGCGAGGCTTCGACGCAAGACGACGCGGCAACGCAGTAGAGACCGAGCA
The DNA here is from genome assembly GCF_018457165.1 of Tianweitania aestuarii. Taxonomy (GTDB): domain Bacteria; phylum Pseudomonadota; class Alphaproteobacteria; order Rhizobiales; family Rhizobiaceae; genus Tianweitania; species Tianweitania aestuarii. Next base: position 210,468 of record NZ_JAFMNX010000003.1, read on the forward strand.
CTGCCGGGACGCGACGCAAGGTCGCTGCCCGGCAGTGTCCTACCGGGCTCGACCTTGATCCAGATCAAAGTCGGTTCGCTTGCCGAGGCGTAAAACGCCGACATGGCCACCTTGCTCGACACCATCCAAAGCGACCCGCGCGGCACCCAAGTGCCCGCCGAGAACGCCACCCCCGTCAACAATCACGAGTTTCGCGCCGATTACGAAGCGCGGCGCAAGATCTTCCCCTCGCGCGTGCAGGGTTTCTACCGCCGCCTGAAGTGGATCCTGGTGGCGGTTCTGCTCGGCATTTATTGGCTGACGCCCTGGATCCGCTGGGATCGTGGACCGCACGCGCCGGATCAGGCGGTTCTGCTCGATCTCGCCCACCGCCGCTTCTATTTCTTTGCGATCGAAATCTGGCCGCAGGAATTCTATTACGTCGCCGGCCTGCTGATCATGGCGGGCCTCGGCCTGTTCCTCGTCACGTCGGTGGCCGGCCGCGCCTGGTGCGGCTATGCCTGCCCGCAAACGGTGTGGACCGACCTGTTCATCCAGGTGGAGCGCTGGGTGGAAGGCGACCGCAACGCCCGCATGAAGCTCGACGCGGCGCCATGGACTTTCAACAAATGGCGCAAGCGGCTGACGGTCTGGGCCTCTTGGATCCTGATCTCGGTGGCAACGGGCGGCGCCTGGGTGTTCTACTTCGCCGATGCGCCGACGCTCGCCCGCGAGATCGTGACGCTGCAGGCTGCTCCCACCGCTTACTTCACCATCCTGACGCTGGCTGCGACCACCTTCTGGCTCGCCGGCTTCATGCGCGAACAGGTCTGCACCTATATGTGCCCCTGGCCGCGCATTCAGGGCACGATGCTCGACGAGAACTCGCTGATCGTCACCTATAATGACTGGCGCGGCGAACCCCGCTCGCGCCACGCCAAGAAGGCGGCGGCGCAAGGGCTCGATGTCGGCGATTGCGTGGATTGTAACGCCTGCGTAGCCGCCTGCCCGATGGGCATCGACATTCGCGACGGCCAGCAGCTCGAATGCATCACCTGCGCGCTGTGCATCGACGCCTGCGATACGGTGATGGACAAGATCGGCAAGCCGCTCGGGCTGATCTCCTATTCCACGCTGGTTGATTTCGAGCACCATACGCAGACAACGAAGGCGCAAGGGCGCGAAGCGGCCAAGAGCGAGCAGAAGCGCGTGTCGTTCGCCCGCTTGGCCAGGCCGCGTACGATCCTTTACCTCACGCTGTGGACGGCAATCGGGCTCGGCATGCTGTTCGTGCTGTTCACACGCGGCCATCTCGACGTCACCGTGCTGCACGACCGCGCGCCGCTTTACACCACCCTGTCCGATGGCTCGGTGCGCAATGGCTACACGCTGAAACTCGCCAGCAAGACGCTGGAAGATCGGCCGCTCCAGCTTCAGCTCGAAGGACTTGACGATGCGGTGATGTGGACGCCCGAAACGGAAACGCGGGCGCGGTCCCTGACGGTGATCGTTCCCCCCGATGCGGTGCGCGATCTGCGCGTTTTCGTCAGCCGTCCGCGCGGTGCCGCGCCCGACAGGTTCACCTTCGTTCTGACCGATCCCCAAAGCGGCGAAACGGTTTCGAGCACGGCGCAATTCGAGGCAGGAGCCAGGCCATGAGCATCATTCCACGCGACGGACATCCGTTCACCGGCTGGCATATGCTGGGTGTGGTGTTCCTGTTTTTCGGCACCATCATCTCGGTCAATATCGCGATGGCCTATTGGGCGGTCAGCACCTTTCCCGGCCTCAATGCGCATAATTCCTATGTCGCGAGCCAGAACTACAACCTCCTCCTGAAAGACGCCGCCGCGCAGGAGAAACGCGGCTGGCAGGGCAGGCTGACTGTCGATGACGGGCGTCCGATGCTGACGCTGCGTGACCGCGAAGGCTCGGCGATCCATGGCCTCGACGTGGCGGTTCTGGCTGGGCGCCCGTCCAATGCCTCCACCGATCGCGAGCTGACGCTGGCGCCAGTGCCCAACGGCTACCGCGCCGACCAGGCGCTCGAACGCGGTCGCTGGCTGGTGGAGATCGAAGCGCGCCGAAACAACGAGCTTCTTTGGCGCCAAACCAAGTCCATCACCGTCGAGTGAAAAAGCAGCCCATCATGAGCGCCACCACCACCCTGTCTTCCCCCATCCGGCTGATCGATCCGGCCTTTATCCGTACGGCGAAGGACGGCACGCGCAGCCTCGACCTGCTCGTCGACGACATGCATTGCGCCGGCTGTCTTGCCAAGGTCGAGCGCACGGCATCAGCCGTGCCGGGCGTCGCGCATGCCCGCGCCAATCTCACAACCAAGCGCCTGGCGGTGGATCTCGATCCCAGTGGCTCGCCGGAAGCGGTGCTTGAAGCGCTGCACAAGGTCGGTCGCTCCGCGCGGCCCTTCGATCCCGGCGTTGCAAGCGACACCAAGAACGAAGCGAGCGAGTTGATGCGCTGCATGGCTGTGGCCGGTTTTGCATCCATGAACGTGATGCTCTTGTCGGTTTCCGTCTGGTCGGGTGCGGATGGCACGACGCGCGACCTGTTCTACTGGCTGTCGGCGATGATCGCGATCCCGACCGTAATCTATTCCGGCCGTCCCTTCTTTCGCTCGGCCTGGAACGCGTTGCGCTACGGCCGCACCAACATGGACGTGCCGATCGCCATCGGCGTTCTCGGCGCCACCGCCTTGTCGCTCTACGAAACCATCACCAGCGGTGAACATGCCTGGTTCGACGGTTCGGTCGCGCTTTTGTTCTTTCTTCTTGTCGGCCGTGTGCTCGACAACCGCATGCGCGATGTCGCGCGCGGCGCCGCAGCCCGGCTGCTGACGCTGGCGCCGACGGTGGCGAGCCTTGTGCTTCCCGATGGCCGCGCCCGCGACATTCCGATCAGCTCGGTGCGGATCGGCGACACCTTGCGCGTTCTTCCCGGCGAGCGCGTGCCGGTGGATGGGATCGTCACATCGGGCGCCAGCGATCTCGATCGCGCGTTGCTCACCGGCGAATCCGTGCCGGAAGCGGTTGGGGAAGGCGCGGCGATCCATGCCGGCGCCAACAACCTGACCGGCCCGCTCGAAATGCGCGCCACCGCACCTGCCAACGAAACGGTGCTCGCCGGCATCATCCGGCTGATGGAAAAGGTCGAACGCCCCGACGGCCGCTTCGTGCGCCTGGCCGATCGCGCCTCGCGCCTTTATGCGCCGGCCGTTCATTCGGCGGCCTTCCTGACGCTGATCGGCTGGCTCGTGCTGGGCTTCGGCGTGCATGCGGCCGTGACCGCTGCGGTTGCCGTTCTCATCATCACCTGCCCCTGTGCGCTCGGCCTCGCCGTTCCCGCCGTGCAGGTCGTGGCCGCCGGACGGCTTCTGTCTGCCGGTATCATCCTCAAGGATGGCGCAGCGCTCGAAAAGCTGTCGGAAGTGGACACGGTGGTGTTCGACAAGACGGGCACGCTGACTTTGGGCACCCCGCGTCTGGTGCAAGGACCTGAAGCGGGCGACGCCTGGGCGGTCTCCGCCGCCTTGGCTGGAGGCAGCCGCCATCCCCTGTCACGCGCTTTGGCTGAAGCAGCGGACGCGCAAAATATCCGCGCTGCTCCGGTGACCGATCTCGCAGAGCGCCCCGGCTTCGGTGTCGAGGCCCGATGGAACGGCCTGCCCGTGCGGCTTGGCCGCGCTCAGTGGGTCGACGCACCCACCGATAGACGATCGGGCCTGTCGGAGGTCTGGCTACGGATTGGTGATGATGAACCGCAGGCTTTTCTGTTCAGCGACGAGTTGCGTTCGGATGCCAAGGCAACGATTGCCGAACTGGAAGCGCTCGGCCTCGATATCCGTTTGGTTTCCGGCGATGCCCAGGGCGCGGTCGAACGGATCGCGGCGCAGGCCGGTATCAGCCAAAGCCTCAGCAACTGCCTGCCGGGCGGCAAGGTCGAAGCGCTGGAGGTTCTTGCGAAGGAAGGCCGCAAGGTGCTGATGGTGGGTGACGGCCTGAACGATGCTCCGGCGCTCGCTGCCGCGCATGTGTCGATGTCGCCGGCATCCGGTGCCGATATCGCACAGGCCGCCGCCGGGATCGTGTTCACCGGCGAACAGCTCGGGCCTGTACTGCAAAGCATCGTTACGGCCCGCAAGGCGCGCCGCAAGATCTCGGGCAATTTCGCTTTGGCGGTGGGCTACAACATCATCGCCGTGCCGATCGCCGTGCTCGGCTTCGCCACGCCGCTGATCGCCGCCGTGTCGATGTCGGCGTCCTCGATCCTGGTGATCGCCAATGCGCTGACGCTCGGGCTTTCCCTGCGCCGGATCGGGACACGCCACCCCACGAAGCCTGTTGCCGGGAGCGTTTCATGAGTGCCCTGCTCGGCCTGATCCCGATCGCGCTCGGCTTCGGCATTCTGGCGCTTCTCGTCTTCCTGTGGTCGCTGAAGAACGGCCAATATGACGATCTCGACGGCGCCGCCGCCCGCATCCTGATCGACGACGAACAGCCGGCCGACACCAATCCGGACAAAAAGGAACAGCGCCATGTTTGAACTTCTGAAGATGGCGCATCTCATCACGATCGCGATGGTGTCCGGCCTGCTTCTCGCCCATTACGTCGCCTTGCGCGCGAGTGCCGGACGCGAAGGGGAAGCCGCGCTGGCGCTGACACGCCGCACGCTGGCCGACATCACCAGCTTCGGCGTCGCCTTCGCCTGGATCAGCGGATTGACCTTGCTGTGGAGCCGCTATGGCGGCGGCGACCGCGCGCTCAGTGCCTGGTTTACCGCCAAGTTCCTGCTGGTCTGCGTTTTGACGATCGCGCACATCATGCAGCGCGTGCGCGCCGCCCAACTGCGCCGCAGCGGCGATTTCGTTGGGGGCCGTCGCGTGGCGGAACGCTGGGTGTCGTTTGCCTGGATCTCCGCGCTGTTCGCGATCTGCTTTGCCGTGATTGCCTTCAAATAAGCGCGCCTCTTCCAGCAGCAGCCAACAAAATAGGCCGGATCGCTCCGGCCTTTTTTGTTTTGAGATTGGAGAAAGGCTTACTTCGCTCGGGCGAGCAGCTCGCTCATCTTTGCCTTGGCCTTGCCCGGAAGCTTCACGGCGGCGACCGCGTCGGCATTTGTCGGTGCGCCGACCTTGATCAGCGCCACCATGCCCATGCCGAAATGCGGTGTGCACTTCACGCCGTAGAGACCTTCCTTGTCGAGCGTGACGGTCACTTCTTGGTTGATCTTGCCCTTGAACGGCTCGGCGCCCGCCGGGATCATGGCCTTGATGGATTCGGCATCATGACCCTTGTCGGTCGGGATAAAGGTCACTGTGTCGCCGGGTGCGGCCTCGATGTAATCCGGCTGGAAAACCATCGCGCCCTTCTCACCCTTGTTCAGCATCTGAACTTGGTGATCAGCTGCGAGCACCGGGCCGGCAAAGACAATGGCGGCGACCGCAGCCAGAAGAGAAGATACTGTGGAACGCTTCATGTCTCGTCTCCTTGACGTTTGATGGGCTGCGTTTACGCCGGCGCGTTTCGTCCTCCGTTGATCTGGATCAACACGCGCGCAAAGATCGGCGTCGGCGAGTGGCTGCGACCCCTTCGGGAGATGCGCGGAAAAGTTGACCACCCAACTCAGCTTCCTCTAGACTGAAAACAACCGGCGCGGATCGATCGCGTCGTTTGGAGGTGGCTTCACCATGATGATTTCGCGCATCGCAGCGCTTTCGCTGCTGGCCTTCAGCCTGCTTTCGCCTCAAGCACAGGCGCAGGAAGCCGGCTCGCTCATCGTTTATAATGCGCAGCACGAGAACCTCGCGCGCGAATGGGCGCAGAAGTTCACGGCCGAAACCGGCATCCGCATCACCATGCGCCAGGGTGCCGATCTCGAAATGGCCAACCAGATCCTTCAGGAAGGCGAGGCATCACCCGCCGACGTGTTTCTGACCGAGAATTCGCCGGGCATGGTGCTAGTGGACAAGGCCGGCCTGTTTGCGCCACTGTCGCAGGACACGCTCGCCAATGTGCCCGACACATTCCGCCCATCGAGCGGCAACTGGATCGGCATTGCCGCGCGCAGCACCGTGTTCGCCTATGACAAAACCAAGCTGACCGAAAACCAGCTTCCGAAATCCGTGATGGATCTCGCCGACCCCGCCTGGAACAACCGCTGGGCCGCATCGGCCGGCGGCGCTGATTTCCAGGCCATCGTCGGCGCCATTCTTGCCTTGAAGGGTGAGGAAGCCACCCGGACATGGCTGGAAGCGATGAAACAAGGCGTCAAACCCTATCGCGGCAACAGCGCGGCGATGAAGGGCGTCAATATCGGCGAGGTCGAAGGCGCGCTGATCTATCATTACTATTATTTCGGCGATCAGGCGCGCACGGGAGAAAACAGCGGCAACGTGGCCCTGCATTATTTCCGCAACGAGGATCCCGGCGCGTTCGTCAGCATTTCGGGCGCGGGCGTTCTGGCTTCAAGCAAGCACAAGCCGGAAGCCGAGCGCTTCGTGCAGTGGATCACGGCCAAGACCGGCCAGGCAGTTCTGCGCGACGGAACGTCCTTCGAGTACCCCGTCGGCAAGAATGAAGCCGCCAATCCCGTCCTGGTGCCGCTGGCCGATCTGCAAGCGCCCAAGCTCGATCCCGACAAGCTCGACAGCCAGAAGGTCACCGAGATGATGACCGACGCAGGGCTGCTTTAACGCCCGAACGCGATCCACGTTCAGCAAGGTCATGGAACAGCCAGCGTGACGCAAGCGCAGCTCAGTGCAGCTTCTCTTCTCCACGACCCTGTCGGCCGGGCACCCCTGCGCCTGCGCCCGCAGCGCCGGCTGTTTTCGCCCGTTGTGATGGCGGCCCTTCTCGTGTCGCTGGTCAGCCTGGTGCCGCTCGGCTTCGTGATGTGGGTCGCCGTGGATGCGGGCTGGGACACGGTTGTCCGGCTGGTGTTTCGCGCCCGTGTCGGCGAATTCCTCCTTAACACGCTGCTGCTCGAATTGCTTGCCGTGCCGCTCTGCATCGCACTGGCCGTGACGCTGGCCTGGATCACCGAGCGCAGCGATCTGCCGGGCACAGCTCTTTGGCGCGCGGTTGCTGTGGCGCCGCTGGCGATCCCCGCTTTCGTGCATTCCTATGGCTGGATCAGCGCCGTGCCTTCCTTGCATGGCTTGCCGGGAGCGGTGCTGGTGTCGGTTCTGGCTTATTCACCGTTTCTGTATCTGCCGGTCGCCGCACAACTGCGCCGCCTCGATCCCGCGCTGGAAAACGCTGCCGCCTCGCTCGGCAAGACACCTGCTGCCATTTTCGCTCTCGTGGTTCTGCCCCAGCTTCGCCTGGCGATCTGCGGCGGTGCGCTGCTGGTCGGGCTGCATCTCCTGGCGGAATACGGCCTGTTCGCGATGATCCGTTTCGATACGTTTGCGACCGCGATCGTCGATCAGTTCCAGTCTTCCTACAACAGCCCTGTCGCCAACCTGCTCGGCGGCGTGCTTGTCCTGTGCTGCATTGGCCTGCTGGCTTTGGAAGCGATCATCCGTGGCCGCGAACGCTATGCGCGGGTCGGCAGCGGGGCGGCGAAAACGGCCTCGCGCCATCGCCTCGGCCGGGGAATGCCGATGGCGCTTGGCTTTGTGATCCTGTTTGCCGCTCTGGCGCTCGGCGTCCCGCTTCTCACCGTTGTGCGCTGGCTGTGGTCCGGGGGGCTGGCGGTCTGGCCGGTGGCGGAAGTGGGTACGGCCTTCGGACAAACGCTGGCGCTGGCATTCGGCGGCGGCATACTGGCGGCGGTGATTGCAGCCCCTGCCGCCTGGCTGGCTGTGCGTGCGCCGGGGCGTTTGCAGCGCGTCATCGAAGCCTGCCACTTCTATGTCGGCTCGCTTCCGGGCGTCGTGGTGGCGCTGGCACTGGTGACGATCACCGTGCGCATCATGCTGCCGCTGTATCAGACTTATGCGACGCTGCTCATCGCCTATGTCCTCCTGTTCCTGCCGCGTGCGGTGACGGCGCTGCGCGCCAGCCTTGCACAAGCGCCGGTGGAATTGGAATGGGCGGCCATGGCGCTCGGCCGTTCGCCATGGCAGACGATCTGGCAGGTAACCGCACGGTTGGCGGCGCCCGGCATTGCTGCCGGTATCGCGCTGGTTGCGCTCGGCATCACCAACGAACTCACCGCCACGCTGATGCTGTCGCCCAACGGCACGCGCACGCTTGCCACCCAGTTCTGGATCAAGACCAGCGAGCTCGATTATGCCGCAGCAGCCCCTTACGCGCTGATGATGATCGTGCTTTCCCTGCCGCTGAGCCTGCTTCTTTACACCCGCGCACAAAGAGCATCCGTGCGATGAGCTTCCTGTCGGTTCGCGCGCTTTCCAAGCATTATGGCCCGGTCACCGCGCTCGATGCCGTCAGCCTGGACGTCCGGCAAAACAGCCGCACGGCGATCGTCGGTCCATCCGGCTCCGGCAAATCCACCCTGCTGCGCATCATCGCGGGCTTCGAGCCTGCCGCTTCGGGCACGGTTCAACTCAACGACGAGGTCCTGGTGGACGGACCCAATGCAGTGCCGGCGCATCAGCGTGGCATCGGCATCGTTTCACAGGACGGAGCGCTGTTTCCCCATCTCAGCATCGCCGACAACATCGCCTTTGGCCTTCATCGCCGTTTGCCCGATCGAGACAAGCGTGTTCGCGACCTCATGGCGCTGATCGGCCTCGACCACGCGATGCTGGATCGGCGGCCGCATCAACTGTCGGGCGGCCAGCAGCAACGCGTGGCGCTGGCCCGTGCGCTCGCCCGCCAGCCGCGCTTGATGCTTCTCGACGAGCCGTTCTCGTCGCTCGATACCGGTTTGCGCGAACAGATGCGCCAGGCGGTGACGCAGATCCTCGGGACGGCCGGCATCACCTCCGTTCTGGTGACCCACGATCAAGCGGAAGCCCTGTCCTTTGCCGATCAGGTGGCGCTGATCCGAAACGGACGATTGGTGCAGCGAGGAACGCCGGAAGAGGTGTATTTCCGCCCTGCCGACCGCCAAACCGCGCTGTTTCTCGGCGAAGCGGTGATTTTGCCAGCAAGGCTCAACAACGGCACGGCCACCACGGCACTCGGGGTTTTCCCGACCAACCAGCGGGCCTCATCGGGTGCCGCTGAAATCCTGCTGCGGCCGGAGCAGATCACGCTTTGCGCGCCCGTTGCAGGTCAGCCGCAGCTCGAGATCGAACACGCCGCCTTTAGCGGGGCCAACTGGACGCTTCAGCTCAGATTGATCGACCAGCCGAACCATCCGCCGCTGCATCTGCGCGTCAGCGGCATCGACATGCCACCGGCGGGAAGCCGCGTCGGTTTGGCGATCAACGGCTTTGCGCATGTGCTCGGACAAGACCAGGTGGCCGCCTGATCCGAAGCCGGTTTAGTGATCGGCCTGATGTGCGGAATAATAGGTGTCCAGCACACCGAGTAGGCGGCGGGCAATCTCGGACTGGCTGGAATAATAGATGGTCTGCCGGTTGCGCCGGGTTTCCACCAGCCCGGCGTCCCGTAAACGGGCCAGATGCTGGGAAATGGCGGATTGGCTGAGATTGACGCGTTTGGCCAGTTCGTTGACGGCCAGTTCGCCCTGCAGCAGGTGGTGCATCACCAGAAGGCGCTTGGCATTGCCCAGCACCGCAAGAAGCGCGGCCGATCGTTCGGCGTTGTCAATCACGACCTCAGACAACCTGCCCTCGCAAACCTGATGTCATCCGAAAACGACAGAGCCAGCAAAGGGTTGCATGGTTTGTAAAGATCAAAACCCTGGGATGCGGCGCAAATTAGAGGGTGCAGCCTTAGTCGGTTGAGCGATCCTCGTCGCCATCGTCGGACCCGTTTTCGGCCATCGCCATTTGAACCAGCTCGATCTTTTCCAGCCACATCTCGCAGGCCAGCGCCTTCGTGGGAAGCGATGAGCTGGTGCTGCCCAGCCCCTGCTCGAGCGTGTCCGCATAGTCCTGCAGATCGCGCACGAAGGCTTCGCCCTGAAAGCCGGGAACGTCGACGATGAGGCGGCGCACCAGGCGCTTCAGAAATTCGTTGTTGAGATCCTGCTGAAGCGCAAACATCAGCATACGCAGATTTTCGGCGCGCGGCATTGCGTGTTTCCAGTGCTTCTTGTCGGCTGATCCAGCGAAGCCTCGACCAGCCGCTGGCGATCGACTGCAGGTGCTGTGAACTCCTAGCGCGGCTGGCATAAGCGAACCGTTAAGGTTCGAAACCACGCCGACCGCTATGCCTGTGGTTTCGGCTGCCGGGTGTCTGATCCAGATCAAAGTGCAGCCTTCGCCCGAGCGATAGATCTCCCATCATGAAGATCCTGCCGCCGCACCGTCCAGAACGCCACTCATTCAACGCTCCGGGGAGGAGTTCGTGATGCCCAGCCCTTCGCTTCAGCTTGCTTTATCCAGTCTTGGCACCAGCCATGACGACATGCTGCAACTTTGCAACCAGCTCGAAACGATCGCCGACAGTCTGCCGTCGAATGTGGATCGACAACACTGCCTTCATGTCGCGCGTGCCGTGTGCCGCACGGTTGTCGACGCCCATCGCCTGGAAGAAGCCGTGCTGTTTCCGGCGCTCGAACCCTTGTCCGCCACGCTGAAAACCATGCCGGCGACTTTGGAGCGGCTGCGCTACGAGCATTACGAGGATCTATGCTTTGCCGAAGAGGTGGCCGACACGCTGCTTGGACTGGGCAAGGGTGAAAACCGCCTGTCGAGCGATGCCGCCGGCTATATGCTGCGCGGCTTCTTTGAAAGCGTGCGGCGGCACATCGCCTTCGAGCGCGAACTGCTGACGCCGCTCCTCCAAATGTCCTGGAGCACGGCACCGGAACCGCGCGCCGTCGCCTGAGCGATCAGCCGCAGCGGTTCTTCAAGCGCGCCATGTCGATTACATCGACATGGCGGTTGCCAGTAATGGCGATCACCTTGTCGGCCCGCAGTTTGGAAAGCTGGCGCGACACGGTTTCCAGCGTCAGTCCGAGAAAATCGGCAATGTCGCCGCGGGTCAGCGGAAGATCGAAATGGCGGACCGCTTCGCCTTCGTGGCTCGGATCGAGATGCGTGGCGATCAGGTAAAGAAAGCTCGCGACCTTTTCCGCCGCCGTTTTGCGGCCAAGCGTTACCATCCAGTCGCGCGCTTCATCGAGCTCACGAAGGGTCTGCTGCATCAAGCGATGTTCGAGCGCAGGATTGTCCGCCATCAGGCGCTCAAGTGCGGTGCGCGGAACGCGGCACAGATCGACATCGGACGCTGCTTCGGCCGTGACCGCGCTTTCCTTCGTATAAAGACGGCCGAGGAAATCGGGTGCAAACTGCAGGCCGACGATCTGCTGGCGTCCGTCTTCCAGCGTCTTGGTCAGCTTCACCACGCCACGCATGACATTGGCGTAGGACTCGATCGGCTGGGCTTCGGCCGCGAGTTCCGCTCCCGCATCATGCTTCACCATGCGCGTGATCTTCGACAAGGCCATGAGCTCGTCGGGCTGCAGAACGCCACACATTCCCTTGTGCCGCGCTTCGCAGCTTTGACACAGCACCGGTACATCCGAGTTGTGGATGTCTTTTCGATCCGTCATCGCACTTTCCGTTTCCTGCGCAGCACCTTGTTTCGCCGGCATGATCTGCCTGAACCGGTTTCTGGCCGCGCATTTCCCCGATGAAAGCGGGCGGCCTTGATCGAGATCAAACAGCCGCCGAGCCTTCGGGGATAAGAACGGGGCAGCCGGAACACTTCCGAACGAGATCCCCGAAACAGATCGGCGAGAGATCCCATGACTGCGAACCTGATCGCCCGCTATGCGGGCCCCGTCCCCCGCTACACCAGCTATCCGACAGCGCCCCATTTCCATGATGGGATAACCCAACAGACCTATGCGCGCTGGCTCGGCGCCATTGATCCGAACGAACCTATATCACTTTATCTGCATCTACCGTTCTGCGACAGATTGTGCTGGTTCTGCGGCTGCAACACCAAGCAGGTCCGGCGCTACGACCCGATTGCCGCCTACCTTGATGCCTTGAACATGGAGATAGCAACCGTTGCGCGCCATCTTGGCCGTGCGCAGCCGGTTGTCGCGATCCATTTCGGCGGCGGTTCGCCGACGATGATCGAGCCGGCCGATCTTGCCCGCCTGCGCGCCACGCTCGATGCGCATTTCACGGTGTTGCCCGGTTGCGAGATCAGCGTCGAGGTCGACCCCAACGACATCACGCAAGCCCGGCTCGATGCCTGGGGCGCGTTCGGCGCGACACGTGCGAGCTTCGGCGTGCAGGATTTCGATTTGAAGGTTCAGCAAAGCATCAATCGCCTGCAAAGCTTCGAGCAAACGCGCGAGGCGCTGGACGGTTTTCGCCAGCGTGGCGTTCAATCGGCCAATCTCGACGTGCTCTACGGTCTGCCGCATCAGACGGAAGAAACGCTGGCCGCCACGATCCGACAGGTGATCAGCCTCCATCCGGACCGCATCGCTTTGTTCGGCTATGCGCATGTGCCCTGGATGAAAAAGCACCAGACGATGATCGACGAAGCGGCGCTGCCGAATAAGACCGAACGCTTTGCTCAGGCAGCACTGGGTGCGCGACTGCTGACGGAGGCCGGTTACGTCCAAGTCGGGATCGACCATTTTGCCTTACCCGGTGACCGGATGGCGAAAGCTGCCCTCGATGGCACGTTGCGCCGCAACTTTCAGGGTTACACGACCGACACCGCCAATGTGCTGATCGGCCTTGGCGCGTCGGCGATCGGCTCGCTAGAACAAGGCTATATCCAGTCGATTACCGCAACCGCGCAATACAGCCAGCTAGCCTTGGCGGGCGAACTGCCGGTGGCGCGCGGCTTTGCCTTGAGCGACAGCGACAAAGCGCGGCGCTGGATCATCGAATTCCTGATGTGCGGCTTTGCCTTTGACGTTGCAGAGTTGCGGAAACTTTTCCCGCAACACGCCGAGCCACTGCTGCGGCAAGCCGCGAGCTTTGTTGCGGCCGATCCCGACGACCTCGTTCGAATGGACGGCGAGCGTTTCACCGTCACGCAGCAGGGCCGCCCCTTCGTGCGCGTCGTTGCATCCTGGTTCGACGATTATCTCGCCAGAGGTGCGGCCCGCCATTCGGCCGCCGTATAGGCAAAACTTGAGAAGGCTGGATGCTTTGCGCCTCCAGCCTTCGCGTCACATATGCAGGGCGTGACCGAGCGCCTTGAAGGCCGCTTCCTGCAAGGCTTCCCCGCGCGTGGGATGCGAATGGATCGTGCCGGCGATGTCTTCCAGGCAGGCGCCCATCTCGATCGCCAGGCCGAAGCCTGCCGCCATCTCCGAAATACCGGCACCGACCGCCTGAATGCCGAGAACGAGATGATTGTCCTTGCGCGCGACGATGCGGATGAAGCCGTCTTCGCGCTCCATCGTCATGGCACGGCCATTGGCGCGGAACGGGAAGTTGGCCACGATCGTCTCGAACCCGGCCGCCTTCGCGTCTTCCGGCAGCAAACCGGCCGACACGATTTCCGGATCGGTGAAGCAGATCGCGGGAATGCAGCGCTTGTCCCAGCTCTCGTTCTTGCCGGCCAAGACGCCCGCCACGATCTCGCCCTGCGCCATCGCGCGATGCGCCAGCATCGGTTCGCCGGTGACATCGCCGATGGCATACACACCGCGCATGGAAGTCTGGCAGCGATCGTCAACCTTGATGAAGGCGCGATCCATGTCGAGCGCGAGGTTTTCGAGACCGAGGCCGCGGGTGAAAGGACGCCGGCCGACCGTGACCAGGATCTTGTCGGCAGCGATCCGCTGATTGGCACCGGCGGCATCCCCCACCTCGACCGAACCATCCCTGGCGCCAGTCACCTTGGCGCCGGTCAGAACGGTGATGCCGAGCTCGTCGAGCCGCTTTGTCACCGGTCCGGTGAGTTCGGCGTCGTAAAGCGGAAGGACGCGATCGGCCATTTCCACGATGGTGACGGCACTTCCGAGCTTGGAATAAGCGATGCCGAGCTCAAGCCCGATATAGCCGCCGCCCACCACGCAAAGCTTTCCCGGCACAGCGTCCAACGCCAGCGCGCCGGTCGAGGATATCACGTCATCGCCGAACGGCAGGAACGGCAGCTCGACCGACTCCGAACCGGTCGCGATGATAATGTTTTCGGCCGTAATCGTGTCGCTTTCGCCATCCGACCTCGCGACCTGAACGGTCTTGCCGTCCTTGAACGTCGCCGTGCCCTCGACCACCCGCACCTTGGCCTTGCGCAAAAGACCGGAAACGCCGCCGGTGAGCTTGTCGACCACGCCATCTTTCCAGGCCATCGCGGTCGGCAGATCGACTTTGGGCGAGGACACGGAAATGCCGAGCGCATTGTTTCCCGTGAAACGATGCGCCAGTTCGAATTGTTCGGCGACATGGATCATCGCCTTGGAGGGGATGCAGCCGACATTGAGGCAGGTGCCGCCGACGCGTGCCGCTTCCACCAGGATCGTGTCGAGGCCGAGCTGGCCGGCGCGGATGCCCGCGACATAGCCACCGGGACCGCCGCCGATCACCAGAACTTTGCAACGATGGTCGGTCATGATCAGCCCTCCATGAACAACAATGCGGGCTCTTCGAGCAGCTGCTTGATGCGCTGCACGAAGGTGGCCGCGTTCCAGCCATCGACGATGCGATGGTCGAAGGATGAGGACAGGTTCATCATCTGGCGCGGGATGAACTCGCGCCCGTCCCACATCGGGCGGATCTGCATCTTGTTGACACCGACGATGGCGACTTCCGGATGGTTGATGATCGGCGTGTGGACGAGACCGCCCAGCGCACCCAGCGAGGTGATGGTGATGGTGGAACCGCGCAGTTCGTCGCGCGTGATCGAACCCTTGCGCGCCGCGTCCGCCAGCCGGTTCACTTCCGCCGCCGTGTCCCACAGATCGCGCGCTTCGCAATGCTTGACGTTGGCGACCATCAGACCGGTCGGCGTTTGCACGGCCATGCCGACATGCACGCCGCCATACTGATGCACGACGCCGGCTTCATCGTCGAAGATCGCGTTCACCACCGGCTCGTCGCGGACAGCCAGCACCAGCGCCTTGATCAAGAAGGGCAGCAGGGTGAGCTTGGGCTGGTCGTCGCGCTTGGTCTTGTTCAGCGTTGCGCGCAGTTCCTCGACCTTGGTGACGTCGACTTCCTCGACATAGGTGATGTGCGGGATGTGCTTCTTCGAGGTCGACATCTTGTCGGCGATCATGCGGCGCAGGCCGACGACCTTGATATCCTTGACCGAAGTGTCCGCCGCCAGACCGCGCTTGGCGGAACCACCGCCGGGCCTTGCGCCCCTTTCGAAAACGGCATCGAGATCGGCATGGCTGATGCGGCCGGCGGGGCCAGTGCCCTGCACCTGGCGCAGATCGATGCCGGCATCTCTTGCCCGAGCGCGAACGGCTGGCGACGCCAGCGGCTTCTCGCCTTCCGCACGCGGAGCCGTCGCCGCGCCGGTCGAACCCGTCGAGGCCGGTTTCGCGGCAGGTGCCGGTGCTGGCTTTGCCGCCGCCTGCGCAACAGGCTCTGCCTTCGGCTCCGGCTTGGGCGCTTCATCAGCGGGAACGGCCGCATGCGCGCCGACCGGTTCGGACGCAACCGGTTCCAACACAACCTCTTCTTCCGAAACATTGCCGGCGCCCGCCACTTCCAGACGAACCAGCTCGCTGCCGATCGCCATCTTGGAGCCGACTTCACCGCCGAGCGACACCACCGTGCCATGCACGCTGGAGGGAATTTCCACCGTCGCCTTGTCGGTCATCACGGAAGCGATGACCTGATCCTCCTGCACCGCGTCATCAACCGCGACGTGCCATTCAACGAGTTCCGCTTCCGCGATCCCCTCGCCGATATCCGGCATCTTGATCCTGAGAATACCCATGCGCTCCACCCTTCCCAAGGCCACTCGATCAAACGAGCTTCCCTTGCATCCTATCCCGATGCAAGCCGGAAAGACTTTCTTTTGATGCGGCTAGGCGGTCACGCAGCAGAAGGATCTTTGCTGCAAAGATCGATCAACAGAAGAAAACCACTGCGCCTGCGGGCAATGCAGCAGGCGCAGTTGTGTCGAGGGGATGCCGATCGCGCGGCATCCCTTCTGCTTACTTGGCCGGCTGCTGCGCCTGAGCCTGTGACGATGCGAACGTGTCGAACGGAATTTCCGCGACGCGTGCCCAAACGCCCTGCTTCTGCGAGTAAGGCAGCCAGTTGTCGTAGAACTTCTTGAACTTCGGATTGCTCGCCGCATACTCCGTGTAGAGCTTGCGCGACTCTTCAAGGGCCGCCTTCAACACGTCCTGCGGGAACGGGCGAAGCTGCGCGCCGGCGCCGACCAGACGATAAAGCGCATCGGGATTGTTGGCGTCGTATTTGGCCAGGCAGTGCGACATGGCTTCGGACGCAGCCGCTTCGAGGGCTGCCTGATAAGGCTTCGGCAGCTCGTTCCACTTGTCGAGGTTGATGGCCAGCATGACGTTGGCCGTGCCTTCCCACCAGCCGGGATAATAATAGAACGGCGCGACCTTCTGCAGACCGAGCTTTTCGTCGTCGTAAGGACCAGAGAACTCGGCCGCATCGATCGTGCCACGTTCGAGCGACGGATAGATGTCGCCGCCGCCGATCACCTGCGGCACGACGCCAAGACGCGACAGGATCGTGCCGCCGAGGCCCGCGATGCGCATCTTGAGACCCTTGAGATCTTCGAGCGACTTGATCTCCTTGCGATACCAGCCACCCATCTGAGCGCCGGTATTGCCCGACGGGATTGCATGAATGTTGTAGTCCTTCATGAACTCGTTCACGAGCTCGCGGCCGCCGCCGTAATAAAGCCAGCTGATATGCTGGCGCGTGTTGAGGCCGAATGGCAGCGAGGTGTCGAAGGCGAAGGTCGGATCCTTGCCGATCGAAAAGGACGACAGCGTGTGGGCGCATTCCACCGTGCCGGCCGTGACGGCGTCGGTTGCCTGCAGCGCCGGCACGATTTCGCCGGCGGCAAAAGGCTGAATGGTGAAGTTGCCTTCGGTCAGTTCCGAAACGCGCTTCGAGACATCCGTGCTGATGCCGTACAGCGTATCGAGGCTCTTCGGATAAGCGGATGTCAGGCGCCAGCTGACCTTCGGCATCGACTGCGCGATGGCCGGTGCCGCCAAAACGGAAGCAGTTGCGGCCGCAGCACCTGCGCTGCCGGCTTTGCGGAAAAATGAACGACGATCCATAGTGTCCTCCCCTGGGTGACGATGAATGATCAAACCAGCGGTGCCGGGTTCCTCCCGCACCTGCTCCCTTCTTGATTACGCCGCCGCCGGGAGCCTGCCTAGGCTGAAACAACAAAAACCCGTTCGGCCAGGCTGCTCCCAGTTCTCGGCGCGATTCCTGGCCTCAACCCGGCTGGCGCTGTGCCCAGAGCGGATCGCCGGCAACCTCCGCCGCGTGTTCGCCGAGACGTGGGCTTGGCCGCGGATCGGCCATCGGCTGGCCGTTGATCAGAAGCGGCGTGCGCACGCCCGGAATGCTGCCGCTTGCCGCCGCGTCGCTCGGCAGATCGAGCCGCAAACCGCGATGCTGGACCTGCGGATCATCGAATACGTCGCCGATCGTGTTGATCGGGCCGCCCGGTACGGTCGCGCCTTCCAAACGCTTGAGCAGCGTGTCGCGATCAAAGCGCAGCGTGGCGGCGGTCAGCGCCGGCACCAGCTCGCCCCGGTTCTTTACCCGCAAAGCGTTGGTTTGGTACTCCGCTGCTTCAGCCAGATCCGGCCGGTCGAGTGCCCCGCAAAGGCGGCGAAACTGCCCGTCATTGCCAACCGCGATGATGACATGGCCGTCTGCAACGGGGAAAACCTCATAAGGCGTGATGTTGGGATGGGCGTTGCCCAGCCGCTGCGGCGACTTGCCGGACACCAGATAGTTCATCGCCTGATTGGCGAGCACGGCCACCTGGCTGTCCATCAAGGCGCAGTCGATATAAGCGCCCTCGCCGGTTTCATCGCGCTTGCGCAAGGAAGCCAGAATGCCGATTGTGGCGTACAGACCCGAAAACAGATCGGCCATCGCATAACCGGTCTTGGTCGGCTGTCCTTCCGGATCGCCGGTGATCGACATGGCGCCTGCCATGCCCTGGATCAGGAAGTCATAACCGGCGCGGCTGGCATAAGGACCGTCCTGCCCAAAGCCGGTGATGGAGCAATAGATCAGGCGCGGATTGACCTCTTTCAGGCTGGCGTGATCCAGCCCGTATTTCTTCAACCCACCGACCTTGAAGTTCTCGATCACCACATCGGCCTGGGATGCGAGCTGGCGCACGGTGGCCTGGCCTTCCGGCGTCGTGAAATCGGCCGTGATCGAGCGCTTGCCGCGGTTGCAGGCATGAAAATAGGCCGCCGACAGATTGCCGCCGTCTGCCGCTTCCACGAAGGGCGGCCCCCAGGTGCGGGTGTCGTCGCCTTCCGGGCTTTCCACCTTCACGACATCGGCGCCGAGATCGGCCAGCGTTTGTCCGGCCCAAGGCCCGGCGAGAATGCGGGCAAGTTCAAGAACCTTGAGACCTTCAAGCGGACGCGACATCAAACAAACTCCAGAAATTCAGTCAGGCAGGCCGGCATGAACCGGCATGCGGTGGCGGGTGTGCAGCAGCGCGACGGTGGATGCAATCTCCGCGTCGCGGAACGCTGCATCCCAGCCCAATGCTTGTTGAAGCACTTCAGCCACTTCCCGCACCGCGGCTTCATCGGCCACACCTTCGAAGCCCATCAGCGAGCGGCGCAGAACCACATCTTCGAGCCGCACGACACGCTCGTTTTTGGCGATCCAGGCGATTTCCTGGCGCGAATACAGCGGCGCATGGACCAGTGGCGTGTCGCCTTCCTGCTTGAGCCAGGCGGCGACGATCTTGGCGGTCGTGCCGTAACGCTCAACCAGAACACCGACCCGCTCGCGCGACACACCGCTGCTTTGGGCGATGCTGGTTTCGAGAAGCGCAAGGCCCTTTTCGTCGCGCGGATATCCGACGCCGCCGCCGATCGGGATGGATTCGGTCTTGGTTTTGCGTGGCAGCTTCAGCCGGGTCAGAACCGCATCCGCGATCTGCTCGGCGCAGGCGCGATAGGTCGTCCATTTGCCGCCAATCAGGGTCAGCACCGGAGCATCGCGCTCGCCTGCCGGTTCATAGACCTTGAGCACATGGTCGCGGCTGATCGCGCCCGATGCGCCGCCCGATGTATGCGGCAACGGCCGCACGCCGGCATAAGCGAAGGTGATGTCCTCACGCTTGCAGTTGGACTGCGGCATCACGGAACGCAGCACATCGAACAGATAATCGATCTCGGCATCCGTGGTGTCGCGATCATCGGGCTTGTCGGTGCGCAGATCGGTTGTACCGAGCAGAACGTGGTCCACATCCAGCGCGTAGATCAAACAGGCGCGGTGATCCGGCGTTTCGAAATACAGCATGGTTTCGCCGAGCGAGGCCGCGAGATCGGGCCGCGCCAGAACGAGGTGCGAACCACGCGTGCCGCCAACCAGCCCTTCATTGATGCCGAGATTGGCATCGACGCTGTCGATCCAGGCACCGGCGCAGTTCACGATCAGCCTGAACCGCCGCTTGATCGTGCTGTTATCGGTTTCGTCGCGCAGAATGGCTTCACCATCGGCGAACCCGGCAAGCTTCATGTAGTTGATGCCGACCGAGCCGGCGCAATCCTTTTCCGCGTCGGCCACGAGCTCCAGCGTCAGCCGCTCCGGGCTCTCGATCTTGGCGTCGTAATATTCGGCGACGATGCGCGTTTCTTCCGTCAAACCCGGCATCGTCTTCAGCGCCTCATCGCGGCGGATCAGCCGGTGCTTGGGCATGGAACGGTGCTGCCAGGAGAAGCTGTCGAAGAAGGCGAGACCGAATTTCAGGATCAGCGCGCCCTTCGGTCCCGGATCCTTCACCAGCCGCATGAAGCGCAGGGCTGCCTGCACCGTGCCGCCGGCCCAGGACAAGGCGGGCACCCAGACCTTCAACGGCTTTACCTGATGCGGCGCGTTGAGAAGAAGGCGGTCGCGCTCTTCCACTGATTCGCGCACCAGCTTGAACTCGCCCTGTTCCAGATAACGGATGCCGCCATGGATCAATCGCGAGGGTGCTGCACTCGTGCCGCTGGAAAAATCGGCCATGTCGACCAGCGTCGCGGCCACGCCCTGCGCTGCAAGATCGCGCAACACGCCGACGCCATTGATGCCACCGCCGACGATCAGGATATCGCCCGTGTCACCGGATCTCAGTTTCTGGAGCACATCCGCTCTGCTTTGCATGGCACCACCGTTCGCCGCTTTGTTGCAGTTCTATAAAGGGCTTCGGCGCGGGAAAGAAGCGCTTCGCTGGTTCAGCCTTCAGCCGAAACGTTCTTCCAGATCGGCCAAGCCGATGGGCCTGTGCGACAAATTGGCTTCCCCCTTCAACGCAATGGCTTTAAGGGCTTGGCTCGCGCAGCTTCCGCGCCGTTCTTGCGAGCTTGTTTTCCCATGCAGATTGATCAGACCGCACCAGAAGCGCGCTTCGCTGCGTTTCATCACGGCGCTTTTCTTCGCTACTGGGCAGCGCGCTTCCTCACCACCTTCGCAACACAGATCGTTTCCGTGTCGGTCGGCTGGCAGATCTATGATCTGACCCGCGACCCGTTCGATCTGGGTCTGGTCGGCATCATCCAGTTCCTGCCCTCGCTGCTGCTCGTCCTGGTGACCGGTGCGGTTGCCGATCGCTTCGGCCGCCGCTTGGTGATGGGCTTGGCCGCGCTGCTTGAAGCCTTCTGCGCGCTCGCCCTTTTGTTGCTGACCTGGCATGGCCTCACGGGTCCTGCCGGCATTTTCGTGCTGCTGGCCGTGTTCGGCATTGCCCGCGCCTTTTTCGGCCCGGCTTCCGCCTCGCTCGTTGCCAACCTCGTGCCGGCCGAGACATTCGCAAATGCGGTCGCCTGGAACTCCTCAGCCTGGCAAACGGCGACGATCGTCGGGCCTGTCGCCGGCGGTCTGCTTTATGGCTTCAACCCCGAAGTCGCCTACGCCACCGCCGCCGTTCTGATGCTGGCTGCGACCTTCCTGGTGTTTTCGATTCCCAAGCCGGCGCAAAAGATCACGGGCGAAAAGCCCACCACAGAAACGCTGTTTGCCGGCTTCCGCTATATCTGGGGTGAAAAGGTCGTGCTCGGCGCGATCTCGCTCGATCTGTTCGCCGTGCTGCTCAGCGGCGCGGTGGCGCTGCTGCCGGTTTATGCCCGCGACATTCTCGATCTCGGGCCATGGGGCCTCGGTCTGCTGCGCGCTGCGCCCGGCGTTGGTGCGATCCTCGTTGCCGTATGGCTCGCCGGCCATCCGATCCGCGACCATGCCGGCATCATCATGTTCGTCTTCGTGGCCCTGTTCGGTCTGGTGACGATCGTGTTCGGCGTGTCGACCACCACCTGGGTGTCGATCGTCGCGCTCGCCCTGCTCGGCGCCACCGACATGGTGAGTGTGTATATTCGCGAAACGCTGATCCAGCTTTGGACGCCCGATCAGGTGCGTGGTCGCGTCAATGCGGTGAACAATGTCTTTGTGGGCGCGTCCAACGAGCTCGGAGAATTCCGCGCCGGCACGATGGCGGCGCTGATCGGCACGATGCCGGCTGTCGTGTTCGGCGGTGTCGGTGCGATCGCAGTGGCGGGTATCTGGGCCTGGACCTTCCCGCAGCTACGCAAGACGCGCCACCTAAACGGGCGCGTTTAAACCCCAGATTAGCTGTCGTCGCGCTCAGCCATCGCATCCAACGTCGGCGTTTTTCCGCCGGCGCGGGTGCGCGCTTCGGTGCGGGTGCGGCTGTCAACGCCCATCAGTTCGGCAACACGCCACACCGTGTTGTCTTCCAGCTCATGCACTTCGCCATCGGCGAACACGACCTGCCACATCAACTCGATGAAACGCACGCGCTGCTCTTCGTCGAGCTGACGCATCAACACGCTGGTAAAGCCGTAGAGATCGACGGCTTCGCGTTCGGCTTCCTCGCCGGCCGCCAAAATCGCGTCGAGCTCACTGCCTTGGAGGCCGAAGCGCTTGCTCAGCGCCTGATGCAGAACGCTGTGCTCGTCTTCGCTGCGCACGCCATCGGCATCCATCACATGCAGAAGAAGTGCCGTCGCGGCGACACGCGGATCGTCTTCCGTGATGCCCTTTTCAGCACCGCCGCCAAGGCCTTGAAGGAAGGAAACCAGCCGTTCGAACATCCGTGCACCCCTTGGGAGCTTAAGCTCTTCGTTGTTCAAACAACCTAGGAACGCAAAGGAGGGGCGACAATGCGCCCCTCCCAACAAAGATCAGCCTGCGGCCTGGAAGCCACAAGGAAGGTTAACGGCGTTTGCCCTCAGAATAGGCGAAACCGTGCCGGTTCCTTCTTCTCGTCATCCGACACGCCCGGATCGTCGGGCAGGCGCGTCAGCTCGAGCGGCTTTTTCTTCTCGTCATCAACCGGCTGCGCCTCGTCCACGCTGCGATCGGCTTCAGAAGCCGCAAAGGCTTCTTCAGCGGATGTGTCGTCCTGATCGGCGTCCGTCTTGGCCGCGGTCTGAACCGGCGCGGTGTCTTCAACCACGGCGGGCTCGACCTCGGCTTCCGGTTCCGGCTGCACGACTTCCAGCACGGTTGGCGGCGGCGCGCCGACGGCAACGGGAAGGCTGACGATCGTCGGATGGGTCTCGGCCTGTTCCGGCTCGGGCTCCTGCGCAGGCTCGTCACGATGATCTTCGATCACGGGTGCGGCGCGCTCAACCGGCGTTTTCCATTCAAACACATCGAAGCGGCCGCTGATCGGCGACACGGGAGCCCAGGTGTCGAAGATCATGCCATCGGCCGTCCAGGCGGGATCACGCTGAGCGCGCACGGCCTTGGACAGATATTCGCGGATCTTGCCCTGGTTGCGGACATCGGCTTCCTCGATATCGGCAAGCAGCAGGTAAACGCTTTCGCGCGGCTCGAGACGCAAGGCAGCCTCGGCCTGTTCGCGCGCCAGATGGAACTCACGCGCATCCAGTGCGGCACGCGCCACAACAAGCGCGGATTCCACATTGTTGTTGCGCAAGGACTGCAGCTTCTGCGCGCGCGGCAAACGATCCTGCGTGGAATTGCCGGGGCGAGCAAACACATAGGCCTGCGCCACTTCCGGATGCGGCTTGCGCTTCCAGACATGTTCCAGGATCTTGGAACCACGGCGCAACTCGTCGCCTCGGAAATAGGCGCGTGCTGCAATCACCGCAGCCGGCACGAATTCGGGCTGCAGGCGATTGGCCTCGATGGCCGCAGCCTTTGCCTGATCGAACTGGCTTTCAAACAGCGTCATCGCCTTGCCGGTCAGCATCACCGCCTTGCGGCGGTTCAGAACGTCGCGATCGATCTGCTTGGTGGATTTCTGCGCATCGACGATCCTGAGCGCCGAATCCCAGTCGCCCTGTGCGACCTTGTCTTCCAGCGTGGCATCGGATGCCCAGGCAAGCTGCGGGGCAACGGCTGAAGCGCGGCCAGCATAATGGCGGGCAGCGGCATGGTCGCCGTGGCGTTCGGCTTCGAGATACAAACCGCGCAGGCCGAGAAGCCGCGTTTCGGGATCGTCGAGCATCGCCTCGAACTTCTTGCGCGCGCCGTCATGGTCGCCTTCCAGCATCGCTGTCTGCGCATCGAGAAGATGAACCAGCGGTTCGCGGTCGGCATTGATCAGCTTGGCCGCCTGCTTGCGCATCGACTTGGCCTTGGCCGCATCGCCCGCACCCGCCGCAATCAAGCCGGTGGACAGCGCTTGGTAACCGCGATCACGCCGACGCGTGCGGAAATAACGCGTCACGGTGTAAGGGCTTCTCCAAAGGCCCTTGAGCACCCACCAAAGCAGCATCACGCCAGCAACAATGGCCACAACCGTGACGATCGCGACCATCAACGACACGCGATACTGATAACCGCCGAAGGTCATCATCATTTCGCCGGGACGGTCGGCCAGCCAGGTGAAGCCTAGACCAAAGGCGAAGACGGCGAGAAGAAAGACAAGAAGACGGATCATGTAGGGCGTCCTCAGGCCTTGAGTGCTTCGGAAAGCGCCTTGCCAACCAGATCATCCGCGGCCTGTCGAGCACGGACCTTGGCGATGAAATCGGCGCCGGCATTCTTGGAAGCGGCCGGCAGCGTGTCGTATTCGGCAAGCGCTCTTTCGTAGTCGCCGGCCTGCACCGCCGCTTCCAGGCGGGCCACGATCGCGCCGGGCTCGTTGCCCTGCACGTTGGCACCGACCGGACGCACTTCCACGAGATCGGTGGCACTCGACCACAGACGCGAGATCACGCCGGCATTGTCTGGTTCGCTTCTGCCGGCCGCGATCATCGCGCTGGTGGCTTCGGGCAGTTCAGCCGAGATTTCAGCCCGCGTGGGCACGCCCGTTGCGGCCATGTCGCG
Source organism: Tianweitania aestuarii (assembly GCF_018457165.1). Taxonomy (GTDB): domain Bacteria; phylum Pseudomonadota; class Alphaproteobacteria; order Rhizobiales; family Rhizobiaceae; genus Tianweitania; species Tianweitania aestuarii. The sequence continues at coordinate 234,949 of NZ_JAFMNX010000003.1, forward strand.
CAGCGTGTCGGCTTCGGGCGCATTCGGTGCGGCCGCGACATAAGCGTCGAACTCGGTCTGGAATGGCTGACCGCGATCGATCGCCGCCTTCAAGGCCGAAGCCGTGATCGCCAAGGCAAGACGCGGATCGTTGATCCGCTCGTCCACCTTCTGGCTCAAGGCATCGAGCGACTGCTGCAGCTCGTTCAAACGCTGTTCGCTGGTGCTGCCAGCCTGATCAGCGGCCTGGCTGGCGGCCTGCACGGACTGCTCCAGCGCATCGATGCGCTGGTTCACCGGCTGAAGATCAACCGTCTGCGCTTCGCCACCATTCTGGCTCAGCTGCTGCACCTGGTTGGTCAACTCTTCGACCCGGCTCGACAGCGCCTGCGTATCGGCACCGTCACCGCCGTTGTTCTGCTGCAAGTCCGCAATCTGCGTGCGCAGCTGCTCGATCTCGCCCGAAACATCGGCACCGCCGTTTGCCGCTGGCGCATTCTCCTGCGCGGCCTGAAGCTCGCCGACCTGCGTGCGCAAGGCTTCGATATCCGCCGTCGATGCACCGCCGCTCGCCGACATATCGCCGTCGCGCAAGCTGCTATCGAGCAGCATAGAGCCACCCAGCGCCAGCGCACCGCCAATCAAACCGGCAGCCAGCAGCGATCCGAACCCGGCACCGCGACGAACAGGCTTTTCGGTGTCCGGCGTCACTGTGGACGCTGCCGTTGTTGGATGCACCGGCGGCTTTTCGTATTGGGGATCGTCATAAGCGGCAGGGGTCTCATAGGGATTGGAGGTTTCAGCAGCGCCGGCATCCACCGGTGCATCGCCGACCTTTTCGGCGTCGCCCGCGTCTGATGGCCGATCGGCATGCAGCATGTCGCTGGTGGATTGCGCCGGCTGGTCCGTCTTGTCGTCGTCCCCATGCAGGATAGGTGAATCCGCATGCGTATCGACCAGCGTTTCATCGGCAAGCGAGGGTTCCGATTGCAGCGGCGCGGTGCCGGCGGCAGCCTCGCCTTTTGCATCCGAATACACATCGCCCGCGCGGGTCGCAGGTCCGCGCTGCCCCTTATCGCCAGCCGAAGCCGCTGTCTGGGGTTCCGAGGCGTCCAGATCGATGGTGACGGGCTCTCGGCTGCTCTTCGAGTGCCGTGTGCTCGGCTTTTTCACCATGCTTCGTCTCCGCTCTGGTTATCGGCGCGCATGCTGCCGGACGAAAAAACGATCTCCTATGACGATCTAGCACAGGAGGGGCCCCTGAAAAGGGGTGTCGCGCCAAGCCGGGCGTTGCAAATGCTCTCAGCGTGAGCTGGACGAGTGAGAAAACCGACCTTCAAGCGTAGCGAACAAGCTCGTTTCATCCGGTGTTTCGGCGATCGCGATGCGCAGGTCTGCAGGTAAAGCCTGTGCGACATCGGCGGACAAGCAGATAAACACCGCGCTTTGCCAGATGCTGTGTTCCAGTTGGCCGAGCATATCCATCAGCGCCGCAGCGCTTTCGGCTGAATACACAAGCGCGGCATCGAAGCCTTGCTGCGCCAGATCGGCCAGGTTTGAAGCGTCGGGAGCGAGGCGAAGCATCGCATAGGTTTCGATCACCGCGACCTGCCGTCCGGCATCTTGCAAGGTTGCTTCCAGGATCGGCTTGCGCGGCGTTCCACAGAGATAGGCGATCCGCGCGTCGGCTTTCCTGCGCGCAATGATCGTGTCAGCCAGCAGGACAGCCGACCCGCCTGCATCCTCCACTTGGCTGAAGCCAGCGTTGCGCGCAGCATCGGCGGTACGCGCGCCGACAGCAAACACCGAGCACCCTTGCAGCGCGGCGATCAGCTCCGCCGAAGCATGGCGCACCGCATTGGCACTGGTGATCGCGACAGTGTCGATCGCTGTCGGGATAGCCGTAGCCACAACCGCCCGCACTTGCGTCAGCGGCATCACGATCGGTTCAAAATCGTGCTGGAACAGCGCTTTTGCCGTGCGGGACGCACCCGGCTCGGGCCGTGTCAGAAGAACACGTGCCCTTCTCATTGCCGGTTACCAGGTCGTGAAGAAGTGCGGCCCGGCGCGCTCGCGCAGGATCCGCGCCACTTCAACGCCGATCGCCACGACATCGCCGACGGAGCCATCCACGCGCGTTTCATGCGCTTGCGTGCCATCGGGCGTCAGGATCATGCCGTGCAAGGTGATCGTGTCGCCATCGATCGTGGCGTGGCCGGCGATCGGGGTCTTGCACGAACCATCCAGCGCGCCGAGAAAAGCGCGTTCGCAGGTCAGCGCAAGGCCGGTTTCGCGGTGATGGATCGGCGCCAGGATCGCATTGATCCGCTCGTCGCCGCGCCGCGATTCGATGGTGATCGCACCCTGACCGGGAGCCGGCGGGAAGGTGTCGAGCGGCAAAAGCTCGGTTGTTGCTGCTTCCAGCCCGAGCCGCTTCAAGCCGGCCTGGGCCAGAAGCGTCGCATCCACTTTGCCCGCTTCCAGCTTGGCCAGACGGCTCGGCACATTGCCGCGAAACAGCACCACATGAAGATCGGGCCGCATGCGACGCAAAAGCGCCTGGCGCCGCAGGGAAGCCGAACCGATCACCGCCCCTTGCGGCAGGCCGGCAATGGTAGGCGCCGTTTTGCCGATAAACGCATCGCGCGGATCTTCGCGCGGCAAGAAGGCGGACAGCTCCAGCCCTTCGGGCAAAACGGTCGGCATGTCCTTGGAGGAATGCACGGCGATGTCGAGCCGGCCTTCGGTGAGGCCTTCCTCGATTTCCAGCGTGAACAGACCCTTGCCGCCCACTTCCGACAGGGGGCGATTGGTGATGCGGTCGCCGGTGGTGGTGATCACCACGATCTCGAAGGCGTCTTCGGCCAGGCCATGTGCCGCCATCAAGCGCGCCCGCGTTTCGCGCGCCTGCGCCAAAGCGAGATCGCTGCCGCGTGTGCCGATGCGGATGGGCTGTGTTTGCATGAAGAACTCGGTCCGTGATACGCGCGCTCAAGCAATGCCCGAGCCTTTGTTTGTGCGCTTCTCCTATCGGGGAACGCCGCCAGCGGCAATGATGGAGCCCATAGCCGTGACAATCCGCGTCTTAGGTATCGAAACAAGCTGCGACGAAACCGCCGCATCCGTCGTGCTGCGCGATGAGAACGGTCAGGGCACAATCCTGAGCAACGTCGTTCTCAGCCAGGTCACCGAACATGCGGCCTTTGGCGGCGTGGTGCCGGAGATCGCCGCGCGCGCCCATGTGGAAGCGCTTGATGACATCGTTGCTGCAGCACTCGACGAAGCCGGCCTGACGCTCGGCGACATCGACGCCGTTGCCGCGACCGCCGGTCCCGGTCTTGTCGGCGGGCTCATCGTCGGCCTGATGACGGCCAAGGCGCTGGCTGCAGCAGCCGACAAGCCGCTTTTGCCAGTCAACCATCTCGAAGGCCACGCGCTCACAGCACGGCTCACCGATGGAGTTGCCTTTCCCTATCTGCTGCTGCTCGTTTCCGGCGGCCATACCCAGCTCGTTCTGGTGAAGGGCGTCGGACAGTACGAGCGCTGGGGCACCACGATCGACGACGCACTTGGCGAAGCCTTCGACAAAACAGCCAAGCTGATCGGCCTGCCGTTTCCCGGCGGCCCCAATGTCGAGATCGCCGCGCGCGACGGTGACGAAACACGCTTCGTGTTCCCGAGGCCACTGAAAGGCGAAAAGCGTCTCGATTTCTCTTTTTCAGGCCTGAAAACCGCCGTGCGGCAGGCGGCTACGGCCATCGCGCCGCTGTCGGCAAAGGATCGCGCCGATATTTCCGCTTCCTTCCAACGCGCCATCGTGGATACGCTGGACGACCGCGTTCGGCGCGCGCTGACCCGCTTTCGCGAAACCTTTCCCGATGCCGCCGAACCCGCCCTTGTGGTGGCCGGTGGTGTTGCCGCCAATCAGGCCGTGAGGGGTGGTTTGACAGCGCTTTGCGCCCGCCATGGCTTTCGCTTCGTTGCGCCGCCGATCAAGCTGTGCGGCGACAATGCCGCTATGATCGCCTGGGCGGGTGCCGAACGCATGGCGCTTGGGCTTTCCCACGAAGACCCGATGCACTTCGCCCCCCGTTCGCGCTGGCCGCTCGACGCCCAATCCGCTCCGGTGGTGGGTTCGGGCCGAAGGGGAGCCAAGGCATGAGCGTAAACACCTCAAACGGGCGCATTGCGGTTCTCGGCGGTGGCGCCTGGGGCACAGCACTTGCCAACACCTTTGCCGCCGCCGGCCGCCCGACGCTGCTTTGGGCCCGCGACGCCGAAACGGTAGCCGCCATCAACGGCCAGGCGGCAAACCCGCGCTATCTGCCGGGCATCGCGCTCGATCCAGCGTTGCGCGCCACGACGGATGCAGCACAGGCCCTGCAAGGGGCTGGAGCGATCCTGTCCGTTGTGCCCGCGCAGATCTTCGGCTCCGTTCTGCAATCCCTGGCTGACCATATCCCGGCTGGCCTGCCGATCGTGATCTGCGCCAAGGGGATCGAGCGCGCCACAGGTCTCCTGCCCTCCGCCGTGCTTCAAGCCACGCTGCCGGACAATCCGCCTGCCGCTTTGTCCGGCCCGAGCTTCGCTACCGATCTCGCACGCGGTCTGCCTACCGCCGTCACCGTTGCTGCGCGCGATCGTGAGCTGGCCGCAGAGCTCGCCGCCAACCTGTCGACGCCGCGCCTGCGCTGTTATTCCGCCGATGATCTCACCGGCGTGGAGATCGGCGGTGCGCTGAAAAACGTGCTGGCGCTTGCCGCCGGTGCCGCTGCAGGAGCAGGCCTCGGTGCCAGTGCGCAGGCAGCGCTGATCACGCGTGGCTTCGTGGAACTGCGTCGCATCGGGGCAGCCCTTGGCGCGCAGGGCGAAACGCTGATGGGCCTGTCGGGCCTCGGCGATCTCATGCTGACCTGCGGCTCCGGCCAGTCGCGCAATTTCGCTTATGGCGAAGCGCTGGGACGCGGCGAACCGCTCGAAAACCGGCCGCTCGCCGAAGGTGTGGCCACCGCGTCGATTGCCGCCCGGATCGCCCGGGAACACGCGATCGCCGCGCCCATCATCACGGCCGTCGATGCCATCCTGAAGGGTGAAAGCACCATCGCGCAAACGGTGGAAGCGCTGATGACCCGCCCGCTCAAGCACGAAGCCGATTGACCGCTTTCGCCTTCTCCCGCAGGAAAGCGCCAGTGAAGGAGACCCGTCCATGAACTACGCCATCTACTGCACCGACAAGCCAGACCATCTTTCCGTCCGCATGGACAACCGCCCGGCTCATGTGGATTACCTCAACGGCCTGAATGCCGAAGGCAAGCTGGTTCTGGCCGGCCCGACGCTCGGAGAAGACAACAAGCCCACCGGCTCCATCGTGATCGTGGAAGCCGACAGCATGGAAGCTGCGCAGACAATCGCCGCCAACGATCCTTACGCCAAGGCCGGCCTGTTCGCTTCCGTCGAGATCCGCGGCTGGAACTGGGTGTTCAACAAGCCGGAAACCACGACCGCCTGATGCAATACTGGTTGTTCAAATCCGAACCCAAGGCGTGGTCCTGGGAGCAACAGAAAGCCAAGGGCGAAGCCGGCGAGACCTGGACCGGCGTGCGCAACTATCTGGCGCGCAACAATATGCGCGCCATGCAGATCGGCGACCGCGGCTTCTATTATCATTCCAACGAGGGCCTCGAGGTCGTCGGCATCGTTGAAGTCTGCAAGCTGTCGCATCCCGATCCCACCACGGAAGATCCGCGCTGGGATTGCGTCGACATCCGCGCGGTCCGTGACATGCCCAAACCCGTGACGCTGAAGGCCATCAAGGCCAACCCGAACCTGTCAGACATGTCGCTGGTCACCTCCATGCGCCTGTCGGTGCAGCCGGTGAAGCCGGAAGAATGGGCGGAAGTCTGCCGCATGGGCGAGCTCAAGGACTGATCGGCATGGCGCTGACGCCTGAAGGCGCCCGCGCCTTTATTCTCGCCAACACGACCCTGCTGACGCCGCCGCATGTGCCGGAACTGCAACTGCATCTGGCTACCGAAGCGCATGATCTCTGGCTGAAAACCGAAGATGAGCTTGCCGAGATCGGCCTGCCGCCGCCCTTCTGGGCCTTTGCCTGGGCGGGCGGGCAGGGTCTGGCACGCTATATCCTCGATCATCCGGAAACAGTGCGCGGCAAAACGGTGCTCGATTTCGCGTCCGGCTCCGGCCTTGTCGGTATCGCTGCCGGACAAGCCGGCGCACGCCATGTTCTTGCCGCCGACATAGACCCGTTCTGCGCCGCAGCGATCGCGCTGAATGCGCAAGCCAACGATGCCCTGATCGACACAACCATCACCGACCTGATCGACCATGACGACAGGTGGGATGTCGTTCTGGCCGGCGACGTGTTCTACGACCAGGCCTTTGCCGAGCGCCTCCTGCCCTGGTTCGAGCGCCTGTCCGCGCGCGGGGCCATCGTTCTCGTCGGCGATCCCGGCCGCTCCTATCTGCCGAAGGAGCGCCTGGTAGCTCGTGCGATATATGAGGTCCCCGTCACCCGCGCACTGGAGGATGCCGAGGTCAAGCGCACGACGGTCTGGGCGCTGCAATAGAGTTCATGCCGGGCGGAGGTGCGCTTCGAGCCTCGCGTTGGTCACCCCTACTGCCTTATTGCCCTACTCACCTATTCCCCTCCTTCAACCCCTCCTCACCTCCAGCACCGTGTTGCGCGACAAGCGTGGCAACAACCGCGCCATCACCTGATGCGTTACCGCTACGCAGCCTTCGGTCGGCGGGAAACCTGGCCGTGCCAGGTGGAAGAAGATGGCGCTGCCGCGTCCGCGCTTTCGTGGCCGGATGTTCCAGTCCATGACGATGCAGGCATCATAGAGCGTATCGTCGCGCTTCATGCGCTCATGGCTGGCGCCATAAGGGATGCGCACGGGGCGGTTGTAGTTGCGGTCATCCGGCACTTCGCACCAGCCGAGATCGGCGGTGATGGGTGCCAGCGGCAAGCGGCTGCTGTGAGCAAAGCGCCTTTCCCGGATATAGCCGTTCAGGAGGCGCATCGAACCGAGCGGCGTTCCGCCGTCGCCTTCGCGCTTGTTGGCCGTGATGCCGCCGCGGCCGAGCGCGCACGGAAATGCAATTCCATCGATAACCAGCAGCCCTTGTGTCGGCTTGCCGGGACGTGGCCGCACCGTGATGCGCTTGATGACGCGGTTCTTTTTTCTGGATCCCTGCACGCGAATTCTTCACCATCGGACACTTCGCCGTGATCGGCCTATCGAAGATGGCGAGGTTCAGCATATTGCCAAAATCGTCAAGCTTCTCATTTGACCATATGAAACAATGGATTGATCGATGACTTCTCGCACCATCCTCATTGTCGACGACGACGACGACCTGCGCAGCACGCTGGCAGAACAGCTCGGGCTCTATGAGGAGTTTGAGGTGATCGAGGAGCCGACGGCCACAAAGGGCGTGAACACCGCGCGCAGCCGCACGGTCGACTTGCTCATCATGGATGTCGGCCTGCCCGATATGGACGGGCGCGAAGCCGTGAAGCTTCTGCGCAAGGGCGGCTACAAGGCGCCGATCATCATGCTGACCGGGCAGGACACCGATTCGGACACGATCCTCGGTCTCGAAGCCGGCGCCAACGATTACGTCACCAAGCCCTTCCGCTTCGCCGTGCTTCTGGCCCGCATCCGCGCTCAGCTGCGCCAGCACGAGCAAAGCGAAGACGCGACCTTCACCGTCGGCCCCTACACGTTCAAGCCGAGCCAGAAGCTCCTGCTCGACGCCAAGGGCGGCAAGATCCGGCTGACCGAAAAAGAAGCGTCGATCATCAAATACCTGTACCGCGCCGAGCAGAAGGTCGTGACCCGCGACATCCTGCTGGAAGAGGTCTGGGGCTACAATTCCGGCGTCACCACCCACACGTTGGAAACGCATGTCTATCGTCTGCGCCAGAAGATCGAGCGTGATCCTTCCAATGCCGAAATTCTTGTGACAGAAAGCGGTGGGTACAAGCTCGTTCCGTGATTGCCCTGGTTTAAAAAACCGGGATCACGAGGAGGAAGGCGCACCGGGATTGATGTGTGCCTGAGATGACGGGTGCCGGGGATTGACGTGTGAATGGCGCTGGATGACGATATCCGGGTTCTGGCCGGCATTGCGCTGTTTGAGGGCTTCGCCCAGGAACAGCTCCGCCTGCTGGCATTCGGCGCCGAAAACATCTCCGTAGCTAGCGGCCGCCTGATCTACGCAGAAGGTGATTCGGCCGACTGCGCCTTCGTGGTGACATCCGGCACGGTCAAACTCGTGCATGGCAGCGGCGACACGGCCGTCGAGCTGCAAACACTTGGGGCCAACACCCTGCTCGGCGAACTCGCGCTGATCGCCGACACATCGCGGCCCACCAGCGCGATCGCTGCAACCGATGTCGAGCTGATCCGGCTCAACCGGCGATTGTTTCGCCGCATCCTCGAAGAATATCCGCAGCTCGCCGCGCTGCTGCACCACCGCATTTCAGCTGATCTTCAGGAGCTGGTTGCCCGCATCGCCCAGCTCGCCGGCCGCTTCGAGGACTAGGCCTCAGGCATCGAGCACGAAGATGTCGTTGCCGTCCACATCCGCCTCGATCTGCCGCCAGCCCAGCGCGGCATAGAACGGCCCCTTGGACGGTTCGCAATAGAGATAAAGCCGGGCAATGCCGGCCGCGAAGGCAAGAGCGGAGATGTGGCGCACGAGCTGCGAACCGATCCCGCTGCCGCGATGATCCGCTTCCACCCAGACGGCGGCCACCCAAGGCGAATAATGCGGCCGAGCATCCATGTCATGGGCGATGAGTGAGGCCGTTCCGGCAAACTGGCCGTCGCGATGGGCCACGAAAGTCGACGGCACGATCGAAGGGCCGAGACTTTCGCGCACCAACCCCGTCAGTTCCTCGAGCGAAACACCCCCATCGCGCCACCACGCGGTCCAAAGCCGGTCCGCCACATCATCGATGCGCTCGGGACGATCGCGCAGATCATCGATACGGATCTGCTCAGGCATCGAGGTTGAAGCGTGCGATCACCGGCACATGGTCGGACGGCCGATCCCAGCCACGGGCATCCCGCACCACTTCGATATCGGTCAGCAGCGGCGCCAGATTGGCCGAGCCCCAGACATGGTCGAGCCGCCGGCCGCGATTGGACGCTGCCCAATCGGCCGCGCGATAGCTCCACCAGGTGAAAAGCTTCTCGTCGGCCGGAACATGGTGGCGCATCAGGTCTTCCCATTCACCGGCGCGGCGCATGGCTTCCAGCCCTTCCGTTTCCACCGGCGTGTGGCTGACGATCTTCAGCATCTGCTTGTGCGACCAGACATCGTTTTCGCCAGGCGCGATGTTGAGATCGCCCACCAGGATCGACGCGGTGTTGTCGCCCGACAGCGCCTTGAAGCAGCGCATTTCCTCGATGAAATCGAGCTTGTGGCGGAACTTCGGGTTCTTGACGGGATCGGGCTCGTCGCCGCCGGCCGGAACATAGAAATTGTGCAGAAGGATCGACTTGCCGGCGATTTCGATGCGCGTCGACATATGGCGGGTGTCACCCATGTCGCAGAAATTGCGCTTCTCCTCGATGTCGATGCGGTGCTTCGCGACGGTTGCGACACCATGATAGCCCTTCTGCCCGTGGAAGGTCACATGCTCATAGCCGATGGCGTGGAAGGCCTCGGTTGGAAACAGCTCGTCGGGAACCTTGATCTCCTGCAGGCACAGCACGTCCGGCTGATAGGTTTGCAGGAAACGCTCGACGATCGGCATGCGCAGCCGCACGGAGTTGATGTTCCAGGTGGCGACTGTGAAGGGCATGAAAACAATCAGACTGTTGGTGAAAAAAGCTGTGCGACCCTGCCAGCCCCTATCAGAGGAGACAAGCCCGGTGGCTTGATCGACAGAGCGCACCAACAAAAAAGGCCGCCGCAGCGACCTTTTCCGTGAGACCGGGATGCGGGATCAGCGACCGCCAGGACCCTTCACGTTCATCTGGTTGACGCGGTTGTAATCGATCGCAAACACGCTGGGATCGAAGCTCACGCCTTCCTTCGTGTTGAAGATCATGACCGTGGTGTCCTTGTTCTGCGCATCCGTGATCGTCCACTGCTTCAGCGTATAGGACGTCGGATCGAACATCATGGTGATGGTCGAATTGCCGAATACGCTGCGATCGGCAAGCTTGATCGTGGTCATGTCCGGTTCCTGCTTCACCTGCTGAACCTTGTTGCCGGACAGGTCGATGCGGCTGTCGAGAAGAAGCTTCAGCGGCGTCTTCGACAGCGGATAAAGATCGGCCGTGCGCAGCTTCTTGTTGTCGATCACGACGGAGGTGCCGTCGGCCGTCACGCGATAGCCGTTCTTGCCTTCGTAATCGAAGCGGATCTTGCCGGGGCGCTGCAGATAGAACTTGCCGCCGGTTTGTTCGCCACGCGGTCCGAACTGCACGAACTCGCCGGTCATGGTCTTGACCCGGCTGAAATGGTCGGCGACCTGCTGCGCGACCGCAGCGTCCTGGGCAACAGCATGGCTGATCCCGAGAGAACCCAGCAGTGTCACGGAAAGAGCGGCGCCGCCCATCAGGCGCAGCACGCCGCGACGATCAAAACGGTTCGGAAGATGCTTCATCATTCCTGGTTCCTTATTCTTTGGCGCACCGGGTAGCGGACCAGTGCGGCTCTATTTTGGCTCAATGTGCGCGTGAGTATGGCCATCAGGTATGGCGAAAAGGGCGCGTCGCCAAGACACGCCCTTTCAAACTCGCTGCAACGTGTTCGCTTCAAGCGGCCGATCAGAACTTGTCGTCCTCGGTCGGCACCAGAATCTCGCGCTTGCCGGCATGGTTGGCGGGGCCGACGATACCCTCGTTTTCCATCCGCTCGATGATCGATGCGGCGCGGTTATAGCCAATGCCCAGACGCCGCTGGATATAGCTGGTGGACGCCTTTCCATCGCGCAGCACCACGGCAACCGCCTGGTCATACGGATCCTCGGAGTCTTCGAGGTTGCTTGTGCCCGACGACCCGTTCTTGCCCGACGGTGTATCATCGCCCTCTTCCTCGTCATCTTCGGTGATCGCGTCGAGATAATCCGGCACACCCTGAAGCTTGAGATGGGCGACGACCTTCTCGACCTCGTCATCCGAAACGAAGGGTCCGTGGACGCGCTGGATGCGGCCACCACCAGCCATGTAAAGCATGTCGCCCATGCCGAGCAGCTGCTCGGCGCCCATCTCGCCCAGGATCGTGCGGCTGTCGATCTTCGACGTCACCTGGAACGACATGCGGGTCGGGAAGTTGGCCTTGATCGTACCGGTGATGACGTCCACCGACGGACGTTGCGTCGCCATCACGACGTGGATACCGGCGGCACGCGCCATTTGGCCGAGACGCTGAACCGCGCCTTCGATCTCCTTGCCGGCCACCATCATCAGATCGGCCACTTCGTCGATGATCACCACGATGAACGGGAAGGGCTGCAGATCGAGCTCTTCGCTTTCATAGATCGCCTCGCCCGTTTCGCGGTCAAAGCCGGTCTGAACGGTACGCGTGATCGTTTCGCCCTTGGCGGCAGCCTGCGCCACGCGCTGGTTGAAGCCGTCGATGTTGCGCACGCCGACCTTGGCCATCTTGCGGTAGCGGTCTTCCATTTCCCGCACGAGCCACTTGAGGGCGACAACCGCCTTCTTCGGGTCGGTCACGACGGGGGTCAGAAGATGCGGGATGCCGTCATAGACCGAAAGCTCGACCATCTTCGGATCGATCATGATCAAGCGGCACTGTTCCGGCTTCATGCGATAAAGCAGCGACAGAACCATCGTGTTGATGGCAACCGACTTACCCGAGCCGGTGGTGCCGGCAACGAGAACGTGCGGCATCTTGGCGATATCAACCACGACCGGATCACCGTTGATCGTCTTGCCGAGCGCCAGCGCAAGCTTGGCCGAAGAGTCGTCAAAGGCCTGCGATGCCAGCATCTCGCGCAGATACACCGTTTCGCGGCGGGCATTCGGCAGTTCGATGCCGATCGCATTGCGACCGGGAACCACGGCGACGCGGGCAGCGATCGCGCTCATGGAGCGGGCGATGTCATCCGCCAGGCCGATCACGCGGCTCGACTTGATGCCGGGCGCTGGCTCCAGTTCGTAGAGCGTAACGACGGGGCCTGGACGAACATGGATGATCTCGCCCTTAACGCCGAAGTCTTCCAGCACGCCTTCAAGCAGCCGCGCATTCTGTTCCAGAGCGTCCTTCGACAGCGTCGGATCGCGGCCGATATTCTTCGGCTCGGCCAGGAATTCGAGCGCCGGCATGATGAAGCCGTCATCATAAGGCGAAGCGGCCATCGCTGCCGAAGCACGGGGCGCAACGCTTGCAGGGGCAGGACGAGGTGCCGGCGATTCGATCTTGGCGCGGCTCGGCATCGGCGCTTCGATCACGCGTGACGAGGCAGCCGCATCGGTGCGCTGAATGCCGCGAGCCTGCGCTTCACCGCGCGACATGGCAGGCGCATCGAACAACTGGTCCGGCGTTTCGGTTGAGCGCGCGACCGGCTGGCGTGCAGCCGGCTGGCTCATTGCGGCAGCTGGCGCTACCGGCTGCGGTGCTGCAGCAGGCTCGGCATAGTCGTCGGCAAACGGTGCATCGAACGGCATGTCGAACGGCGCTTCGTCTTCGCCGATTTCCGGCGTCAGATCTGCCAAAGGCGCGAAGTCCGGCTCCACCTGCATGTCGACGGGCTGCGTCATTTCAGGCTCGGGGCGGCGCACACCGCGCACCATACCGGGCATGGAGCGGAAGGCCTGCACGTGACCGTTCGGGCGTTCCTGAACCGGTGTCCAGTTCGACCAATCGGGTTCCACGCGCTCGACACGCTGCGGCACGGGCTGCGCTGGCGGCTCCACCACGATCGGGCGGCGCGCCGGCGCTTCGACAACAGGCATTTCGGGATTCGTGCGCAGGGCAGCAGGAGCCGCAGCCGGCGCGGGATTGGCAACGCCCACGACGCGGTCGAGGTCGAACAGCTCGTCCCGCTCGTCCTGGGCATAGGCGCTTCCGAAGCCCGGCTCGACGCGCTGGGCCGGTGCGCGATATTCGGTTTCCATGTCCATGTCGCGGTCGATCCGCACCATGGCCTGACGCAGCTTGCTTCTTTGCGGCGCCTGGCGCTCGCCGCCACCCTTCAAACGGCGCAGCATGGCCCGGCCCGACAAGAACCAGTGGGTCATCAAGCCCATCAGAACGGACTCGCGCTCGTCCTCTTCGTCGTCTCGGTGCACGGACACGGCAAGATCGTCTTCATCCTCGAAGTCGTCTTCAACCGGCGCACGACGACCGAGGAGGCCCGCACCGAAGGCGAGCAGCGCGACGGCTGGGATCGCCAGAATGACGCTGAGAACAATGGCCACAAAGCCCTGGGGATAAGCACCAAGCAGAAGCGAGGGAAGCTTCAGCATGATGTCGCCGAACACGCCGCCGAAACCAGTCGGCAGAGGCCAAGTGGCGTTGGGCGCGAAACAGCCGGCGACGCCTGCGGCAAACAGGCCGCCGAGGAACCACACGGCCCCGCGCGTCGGCTTGCGATCGATCCGGTGGCCGGTCATCAGGAGCACGCCCCAGATCGCCAGAGGCACCAGAACGGCCAGCGCCGCCAAACCGAAGAACTGGGTCGCCAGATCGGAAAACACCGCGCCGGGATAGCCGATGGCGTTGGTGACCGGATTGTCGGTGGCATGGCTGAAGCTTGGATCGGCAACGTTCCAGGTTGCCAGCGACGCGACGCCGAGCGCGGTCAGGCCCAGCAGGGAAACCCCAACCAGACGCGCAACCTGACGCCGGGCAAAACCGCGCAAGCCATACCCTGCATCAGCCACATTCATGGGTGCCGAAAGGCCAGTGCGCATTGAACAGTCCTCGATCGTGCGAAAAAGGGCCGGGTTCTACCCGACTGATCCGAAGCGACCGTAACGACAGGACAGTTAAAGCGGCATTAACCATGGGTATGCAGTCAGCTTACCCAACGGTGACCTTACCGACTTTCTTACCCGAAGAACGAAAGATCGCTCAGCGCGCCCGCTTGTTGAGGTTGAGATAGGCGTCTTCGAACTGCGCAAGCTCGCGTAAGCCGTCCCAATCCTTGATGCTGACGGTCGATCCGACCCAGCTCACCATGCCCGTTGCGCGCAGATCCTGCAGGGTGCGGTTCACATGCACCACGGAAAGGCCAAGCATATCCGCGAGATCGATCTGCGTGATCGCCAGGCGGTAGCTGTAATCCTTGGCAAGCCCGACGATATCGAGCCGGATATACATTTCGCACAGGAAGTGGGCCATGTGGCTGAGCGGAGACATGCGCCCGAGCGCAACGATCCAGGCGCGGTGCATGGCGGCATCGATCGTGGTGGCCAGCCACAGCAGGCGTCCGAGATGCGGCAGACGCTCGGTCACGCGCCGCACTTCGGGATGGGCCGTCAGCGCCACACGGCAATCGGTCAGCGCCGTGACGTCGTGATCCATCTGGTCGAGCAGCAGAGAATGCAGATCAACATAATCGCCCGGAACATGCAGGGCGCTGATCATGCGCTTTCCGTCGGCTAGATAATGCGCACGTGCCGCCAGACCTTCGAGAACGAGGATGCTGGAAGTCGGCCGGTCGCCTTGCCGGATCATCGCCGTGCCTGCGGCATAATCCTGGCTGTTGAGCGTCAGCGCGTCGAGGGCAGCAATTTCGTCGGTGGACAGGTCATCCCGCCGCGACAAAAACATCACCAGGGGATTGGTCACGGGGAGACTCACACGAACGAAGGAAAGATCTCAGGTAAATACAAGAGCTTAGATACACTGCCAAGCCCAGCCCCGATTGCTTTTTGTTAATTGGGTCCAACAAAAAAGCCCGCTCGATCGGCGGGCTTTTTCCTTTCGCGTCCGGTCGAAGAAGCGGGCCGTTATAGCCCGCTTCGGAACGATCAGGAATGATACGCCACTTCGCCATGCGAGGTGATGTCGAGGCCCTGCGTTTCGGCTTCGGTGGTTGGACGCAGACCGATCACGACATCCACCAGCTTGTAGAGGATTGCCGACACCACACCGCACCACACGATCGTCACCAGAACGGCGAGGATCTGCGTGTAAACCTGGCCGCCCATCGTGACGCCTTCGGCATAGCCGATGCCGCCGAGCGACGTGGACGTGAAGATGCCGGTACCGATGGCACCGATGATGCCGCCAACGCCATGGATGCCGAACACGTCGAGCGAGTCGTCATAGCCAGCCTTGATCTTCACCACGGCAACGAACCAGTAGCAGACCGCGGACGCCAGAGCGCCGAGCACGATCGCACCGATCGGACCGATCAGACCCGCAGCCGGTGTGACGGCAACGAGGCCGGCAACCATGCCCGAAGCGCCGCCCAGCATAGAAGCCTTGCCGCGCGCCAGACCTTCGATCACCACCCATGCGATCACGGCGCCTGCCGTGGCGGTGAAGGTGTTGATCATGGCGAGTGCCGCGCCGCCGGTGGCTTCCAGGTTGGAGCCGGCATTGAAGCCGAACCAGCCGACGAACAGGATGGAAGCGCCCACCATGGTCAGCGTCATGGAATGCGGCGCCATGTTGTCGCGACCATAGCCGTGACGCTTGCCGACCAGCAGCGCGCCAACCAGACCGGCAATACCGGCATTGATGTGCACGACGGTGCCGCCCGCGAAATCAAGCGCGCCCCAGCCAAACAGAAGGCCGTTGGAATCCCAGACCATGTGCGCGATCGGGAAGTACACCAGCGTCACCCAAAGAACCACGAACAGGATCACGGCCGAGAACTTGATGCGCTCGGCAAAGGCACCGACGATCAGAGCCGGCGTGATGCAGGCGAAGGTCATCTGGAAGCAGATGAACACGAATTCGGGGATCATCACCCCATCAGAGAAGGTGGCGGCCTGCGATTCCGGCGTGACACCAGCCAGGAACAGCTTGCCGAGACCACCCCAGTAAGGGCTGGTGGAACCGCCGAAGGCGAAGGAATAGCCCCACAGAACCCAGATCACGATCACCACGGCGGTGATCATCGTGCACTGCATCAGCACCGACAGCATGTTCTTGGCGCGCACCAGGCCGCCATAAAACAGGGCCAGGCCCGGCAGGATCATGAACAAAACGAGGATGGTGGAAACCATCATCCAGGCGACGTCGCCCTTGTCGACCGTTGCAACAACGGGTGCTGCGGCATCGGCGGCAACCGGTGCCGTTTCCTGTGCAAAGGCGCTGAGAACGCCGAAAGCGCCGAGACCCGCGGCCGCAGCCAGGCCGGTGCGCGCCATTGGCAGCAGGCGAGCGGCCAAAGAAGTGGAAACTGTCATGGAAATCTCCTTGGATTCGCGTCGGCCGC
The DNA here is from genome assembly GCF_018457165.1 of Tianweitania aestuarii. Lineage (GTDB taxonomy): Bacteria > Pseudomonadota > Alphaproteobacteria > Rhizobiales > Rhizobiaceae > Tianweitania > Tianweitania aestuarii. Next base: position 251,330 of record NZ_JAFMNX010000003.1, read on the forward strand.
TCAAAGCGCGTCGCTGTCGGTTTCACCGGTACGAATGCGAACGGCCTGATCGAGCGCGTAAACGAAGATCTTTCCGTCGCCGATCTGCCCGGTCTTGGCGGCAGCGGTGATGGCTTCCACGGCGCGATCAACCAGTTCGGCCGCAACCGCGACTTCGATCTTGATCTTCGGCAGGAAGCTCACGGCATATTCGGCGCCGCGATAGATTTCGGTGTGACCCTTTTGCCGTCCATAGCCTTTGACCTCGGTGACGGTCAGGCCCTGAATGCCGACAGCCGTGAGCGCTTCACGGACTTCGTCGAGCTTGAACGGCTTGATAACAGCCATGACGATTTTCATACGCAACCATACCCCTTCGTTTCGCGGGTTGAGCCCGCTGCCCCATCTCAACCGCGCGCAAACGCGGCCCATGGACGAAGAGAATCAAGCTTCATGCCAGTTGGGCTGAAGCGGTTGCGAATGGTCAAAAAGCAGCTCATTCGCCAATGAAACAACCGGCGACGACGAGTCTGCTCGCCTGGAACTGCCTGTTAGAAAGGCAAAGATCCAGAGATCAAGCAGGATGCTTCGTGCGTAGGCGGATCAGCCCTTCCTGAGCAACGGATGCAATCAGGGTCCCGTCGCGACTGAAGATCTGGCCCCGCGCGAAGCCGCGTGCGCCCATCGTGGAGGGCGTGTCCTGGCTGTAAAGGAGCCAGTCATCCATTCCGTTCGGTGGCTCCCGATGAAACCAGATCGCATGATCGAGGCTGGCCATCTGGATATCGGGTTCGAAGCCCCACCTCCCATGCGGGAAGGTTGCGGTGTCGAGCAGCGTCATGTCCGAGATGTAGGCCAACATCGCGGCATTCAACGCCCGTGTGGCGGCTTTGACGCCGTTGATACGCATCCACACCTTCTGCTGCGGCGGCAAGGGCTCGCGGGATGCATAATGTTCGATGTTGACGGGGCGGATCTGCAACGGCCGTTCGCGCGCCCAGAAACGACGGATCGCTTCCGGCAGGTTCTGCCCATAGCGCTCGATCAGCTCCATCTGCGTCATCAGCGTTTCGGGTGCCGGCACATCGAGCGGCATCGGCACCTGGTGGTCCAGCCCCGGCTCGTCCTTCTGGAAGGACGCTTCGAGCGAAAAGATCGCATGCCCGTGCTGAATGGCCACCACGCGGCGCGTGGTGAAGCTGCCGCCGTCGCGGATACGGTCGACCTCGTAGATGATCGGCACGGCCGGATCACCCGGACGCATGAAATAACCATGCAGCGAATGGGTGTGGCGATCCGCACTTACCGTGCGCTGCGCCGCAACGAGCGCCTGGCCTACCACCTGTCCGCCGAACACGCGCTGCCACCCGACCTGGGGGCTGCGACCACGAAACAGGTTGAGTTCCAGCGTTTCAAGATCAAGTATATCCAACAAGTCCCGCATGGCCTCAGACATGGCCTGTTATCCTTCCGCTGCTTGGTGGCGCCCGGTTTACGAACAGTTCGCCGCGTGCAAGTCAAGGCAGACCCCTGAGAACGGAGAAGCCGAACATGGCGCCTTCCACCAAGAGCAATCTGCCGGAGCAGACCCCATCGGACGCGGCCACGCGCACCAGCTTCGACGTGGTGATCGGCGGCGGCAATTATGTTGGCCTCGCGACCGCCGTCGCAATCAAGCAGGCGCGCCCGTCGCTCGAGGTCGCTGTGGTGGACGCTGCACCGGCCGGCGTTTGGAAAAAGGATTCGCGTGCTTCGGCGATTGCAGCGGCTGCCCGGCGCATGCTGGATACGCTCGGTTGCTGGGACGAACTGGCTGAAGAAGCACAACCGATCAACGAGATGATCATCACGGATTCGCGCACCGCCGATCCCGTGCGCCCCGTTTTCCTGACCTTCGACGGCACGGTGAGCGCCGGTGAGCCCTTCGCGCATATGATTGCCAATGTGCACATGAACGGCGCACTGCGTCGCCGGGTCGACGAACTCGGCATTGTTCTGATCGAAGGGGCCGGCGTCAGCAACTTCGAGCGCAGAAGCGCAGGCGTCACGATCGACTTGAGCGACGGACGCACCCTGACCAGCCGCCTGCTGGTTGCGGCAGACGGCGTGCGCTCCAAGCTGCGCGACCTCGCCGGCATCAAGGTCAACAAATGGGACTACGGCCAATCCGGCATCGTTTGCACGGTGAAGCATGAGCGGCCGCATGAAGGGCGCGCCGAAGAGCACTTCCTGCCCGCCGGCCCCTTCGCCACGCTGCCGCTCAAGGGCAACCGCTCGTCCATCGTCTGGACGGAGCGCACCGAGGACGCCAACCGCCTTGTGGCCGAAGACGATCTGATCTTCGAACTCGAGCTCGAACGCCGCTTCGGCTTGAAGCTGGGCGAAATCCGCGTTGAAGGTCCGCGCAAGGCCTGGCCGCTCGGTTTGACGCTTGCGCGCGACTTCGTTGGCCATCGCTTTGCGTTGGCCGGAGATGCCGCGCACGGCATTCATCCGATTTCCGGACAGGGCCTCAATCTGGGCTTCAAGGATGCGGCAGCGCTTGCTCAGGTCATCGTGGAAGCCGATCGCATGGGACGCGACATCGGCATGCTCGATGTTCTGGAAACCTATCAGCGCTGGCGCCGCTTCGACACGCTGCAGATGGGCATCACCACCGATGTGCTGAACCGACTGTTTTCCAACGACATCGCGCCGATCCGCGCCATCCGTGATCTTGGCCTCGGCCTCGTTGATCGCATGCCGCGCTTGAAGGACTTCTTCATCAACCAGGCCGCCGGCGTGAGCGGGCCTTCGCCGAAGCTTCTGCAAGGGCAGCCGATCTAGGAAACAGGGCGGAGCACAACGGTGAGCCTCGATTCAGTCCGAGCCTTCTTTGCCGAACACGCAGCTGACATCACAATCATCGAAACAGCGGAAAGCTCGGCAACCGTTGCTTTGGCTTCTGCGGCGCATGGCGTCGAGCCGGCACAGATTGCCAAGACGCTCGCTCTGAAAGTCGACGACACGGTGCTGTTGGTGGTCACCAGCGGTACGGCGCGCCTCGACAACCGCAAGTTTCGCGACCGGTTCGGGGGCAAGGCAAGAATGCTCGACGCCGAGCAGGCCCTAGCTCTGACAAGTCATCCCGTTGGCGGCATCTGTCCGTTCGGTCTGCCGTCGCCGCTTGCCGTTTATTGCGACGAAAGCCTGCACGCATTCGCCGAAGTGCTGCCGGCTGCAGGAGCGACAAACACAGCCGTACGCCTGTCGCCCCAGCGTCTGGCTGAGCTGACGCAGGCGCAGTGGGTGGACATCTGCCAATAACCAGGCCTGCGATGGAAACGGGGATTGCGCACGCTATATGCGGTTGAGAACCCGACTGTGTCGTCCCGACACGTCGGACAATCACTTGTCCTTAAACTCAGGAGATCGCACATGAAGCGCACAGCAACGGCAGTCTGGAAGGGCACTCTGGCTGAAGGCACCGGCACGCTCGATACGCAAAGCGGCGCAATGACCGGCGCACCCTATTCCTTCAAGGGTCGGTTCCAGGATGAAAGCGGCAAGTCCGGCACCAATCCGGAAGAACTGATCGCCGCAGCCCATGCCGGCTGCTTCGCCATGCAGCTGTCGCACTTCCTGGCCGAAAACGGCACGCCGGCCGACAAGCTGGATGCCGTTGCTACCGTGCATTACGGCCCGGCTGACGGCGGCGGCTTCGCCATCACCGAAAGCGCAATTGCACTGACCGGCACGGTTCCGGGTATCGACGACGCCAAGTTCCAGGAACTGGCAAACAAGGCCAAGGAAGGCTGCCCGGTTTCCAAGGCGCTGGGCGCCATCAAGGTCAGCCTGGACGCCAAGCTCGCCTAAGCTGCGTCCAATGATCTACCAAAAAAGCCGGTCCGCATTGCGGGCCGGCTTTTTTCTTGGTCGGCTTTGATCACCAGATCCGACCGGGCCACTTCGGTTCGGCAGCTAAGCCATCGAAAGCCATATCGGCCGAAATCAGCGTCAGGCCACGCGTGAGGGCAGTTGCCCCAATGATCCGGTCAAATGGATCGCGATGCGCCCAATCCAAAGTGGCGGCCACTAAACTTACTTCCGGCGACACGTCCAAAAAACGTCCGCCTTGTTCATCCGCCAGTCTGATCAGACTCGTTAAGAACGGCTGCATCTCAGGCCATTTGCCCAGGCGGACTTTCTGGCCGATCTCGAACAGGCTGATGGCACTGATCGAAACCCTATCGGCCCCTTCCATTGCGGCAAGTGCACTGGCGGACAAACGAGAATCGGCTGTGAGGGACCAAGCCCAAGCATGCGTATCAAGAAGGATATGGCTCAATCCCGACCTTCCCAGAGCGCCAATTCTTCCTCGCTCATAGGTTCAAAGAAGTCGGGGCCGGTTCCAGTAAGTTGGTCCTTCAAAACGCCGAGTTTGAATTGGCCCTGCGCGACGGGCACAATCTTGACCACCGGCAGCTTGCCCTTGGCGATGATCACCTCTTCGCCTGACAAGGCTGCCTCGATTAACTTGGAAAGGTTGGTCTTTGCGGCATGGACCGTGACCTGCATCCGACACTCCTATTAGCTAACTTAGCTAATAGAAAAACTGCAGGCTACTGTCGAGTCCTTCATGCCCTCAAATCACGTTCAGCTCCACAAAGGGCCTGTTGCCGGGGATGCGCTCATAGGCGAAGGCGCTGCAATCAACGCTGCGGTAGCGGCCGAAGGTCACCAGTTCCGCCAGCGCCTTGCCGACGGCGGCGGCCTGCTGCAGGCCGTGGCCTGAAAAGCCGTTGGCGAAGATGAAGTTCTTGACCTGGGGATGCGGACCCACGACCGCGTTCTGGTCGAACGTGTTGTAGTCGTAATGCCCCGCCCAGGCGCGGGTCGGCTTGATGGCCTCGAAGGCGGGGACGCGGGTGGCCAGAACGGGCCAGATCACCTCCTCGAACAGGCTCCAGTCCGGATCGAAATCTTGGGGATCGGCCGGTCCATCCGTATCCGGGTTCTCCGCTCCACCGGTAATGTAGACCTGGCCTTCCGGCCTGACATAGATGCCGGACGGATCAACCATCAAAGGCATGTCCTCGAACCGGTCGCGCGCTTCGAACACGAAGACGTTGCGCTTGCGTGGTTCCACGGGCAGGTCGATGCCTGCCATCGCTGCAACCTTGCCGCCGTTGGGACCGGCCGCGTTGATCACGAGACCGGCCGAAACCGTTCCGCCTTTTTCCAGCGTCACGCCGGTGATCGTGTCGCCTTCGCGCGCAATGCCGGTCACCGCATCCGTGATGAGGTCGACCTTCATGCTCTTCAGCGCCTTGCGGAACAGGCCGAGCAGCGCATGGGCATCGAACCAGCCCTCGCCGCTGATCCCATAAGCACCGCCCGCGATGTCTTCGGTCGAGAGCCAGGAAAAGCGCTTGGCGAGCGTTTCGGCATCTTCCAGCACGATCTCCGCGCCTTCAGCCAGCTGCACGGCGTGGTTCGCCCGCAGGATCGGCAGGCCTGCTTCGCTTGCAAGGATCAGGTAGCCTTTTTCGCGAAAGGCAATGTCGGCATCCGCACCAAAGCGGTCGGTCAGCTCGCGAAACAGGTTCAGCGTGAAACGTGACAGACGGATATTTTCGGCAATCGAGAATTGCTGGCGGATCGATGCCGCGGACAAGGTCGTGGCGGATGTGGCAAAACTCGGATCGCGTTCCACAAGGCCGATCGTGCCGGTGAAGCCCTGATCGCGCAAGAAATAGGCCGTGGAACTGCCGACGATTGCGCCGCCAATAATGAGAATATCGTAGCCAGTCATGAGGATGTTCGTTCCGTGAAAGCGGGCGCACGCAATCAGGTTCATGCCGCCTTCGCAAGCGGCATTTGCAGTCGCTGGCCTCAGGAGAAAGTCCGATAAGCTCTTGCGCCCTTTTCGAGGCCCGGCGATGAATGGGTATGACATCCGCTCATCCCCATCGTTCTGTGCTTTATGTCCCGGCGGCCAACGAAAAGGCGCTGGCCAAGATCCCCGATCTTCCAGCCGATGCGATCATTCTTGATCTGGAAGATGCCGTCGCGCCCGACCAGAAGGCAGCCGCGCGCAACAGCCTAGTCCGGTTCTTTGAAAAGCGGCCGAACAAGCGCTTGATCATCCGCATCAATGCGATGTCGACGCCATGGGGCGTTGACGATCTGGCGGCTGCGAGAGCCTGCAAACCGGACGCCATTCTCCTGCCCAAGGTCGATTCGCCCCGCGATATTCTGGAAACCGATGATGCGCTGGATGAGGGTGACGCGCCCAAGCGCATTCGTTTGTGGGCGATGATCGAAACACCGAAGGCGATGATGAATATCGGCGCGATTGCCGGGCTCGGCCGCGACCGTGCCGCGCGTCTTGCCTGCCTGGTCGCAGGTACCAACGATCTCGCCAAGGACACCGGCATCCGCATGACGCCGGACCGGCGCTATCTTATGCCGGCTTTGTCACAGATGGTGATGGCCGCGCGGGCTGGAAACCTCACGGTGCTCGACGGCGTCAGCAACAATTTTCGCGATCTCGATGCCTTTGCGGTTGAATGCCGGGAAGCGAGCAATATGGGCTTCGACGGCAAGACGCTGATCCATCCCGCCCAGATCGATCCCGCCAACAGCGCTTTTGCGCCGAGCGACGAAGATGTGGCGCAAGCGCAAGCCATTGTTGACGCCTTTGCCGCCGATCCGACACAAGGCGTCATCCAGATCAATGGTCGCATGATCGAGCGGCTGCATCTCGCGCAAGCCGAGGCGCTGCTCGCCGCCCGTATCGATTAAAGGAGAAACGATGAAACTCTACCGCTTCCTGTCCGCCCCCGATGATTCGAGCTTCTGCCACAAGGTGACAGCGGCGCTGAACAAAGGCTGGGAGCTTTATGGCAGCCCGACCCAGACCTTTGATGCCGCAAGCGGCATCATGCGCTGCGGCCAGGCCGTGGTGAAGGATGTGGAAGGGAAGGACTACCATCCCGACATAAAGCTCGGCGAGCAGTAGGCTCTACTCCGCCGCTTCCTCGATTTTCTCCATGTCGTCGTCCGACAAACCGAAATGGTGGCCGACTTCATGGATCAGCACATGGCTGACGATGTCGCCCAGCGTTTCCTCGTTTTCCGACCAGTAATCGAGGATCGCACGGCGATAGAGCGTGATCTTGTTCGGTGCCTCGCCGGTTTGCGGCGTCCAGCGCTCGGCAATGCCGCGGCCTTCAAAAAGGCCGAGCAGGTCGAACGGCGTTTCCAGCGCCAGATCGTCCATGATCTCTTCGGGAGGAAATTCCGCGATCTGGATGATGATGTCGCCGGTCAGCTTGCGAAAATCTTCCGGCAAATGGGCATAGGTTTCCAGCGCCAGCAGTTCGAACTCCTCGATCGAGGGCGAAAACTGATCATGCCATTGCCGGGTTTGATAAAGACGAGCCATTCGGTCTCCTTTGGCCGGCTCATATAGAGCTTAAAATCAGAGCTTTCGAGGACTTTCGCATCAACACCCCTAGAGGCCGCAGCGTCAGGAATAAATTCTCTTCTGCGCGCTTGACTCTCAGGGCACCGTCGGGAATCTATTAGAACATAACACGAACGAACTCGATCGGAGTGGAACGTCATGGCGGTATCAGCCTTGGCGCAGGAGAGGCTTTGTGCCTTGCGTCACGAGATTGCCAGGATCGAGGGCGTTTTGCCGGAGCGCTTGGCCGCCCCTTCAGGCGCTCCTTCCGGCAAAGAACAGGAAGCAACCGCTAACGGCATCCTGATGCGGCGCAGCGGGCGCGGTCTGCCCGATGGCGATGTTTTGCCGAGCCATGTGGAGCCGCTCGATGAGCTCCTCGGCGGCGGCTTGCCTTTGGGTGCGCTGACGGAAATCCATGCGCCCACAGCACGTGCAGCGGGGGCGGCAGCAGCCTTTGTTCTGGCGCTCGGCTCCAGGCTCCTGCAGCGCGAACCTGAAAAGCATCTGCCGCTGTTGTGGCTGGGCACGACGGAAGCCTTTTCAGAAGGCGGCCTGCCCTATGCCGCCGGTATCCGTGAAACCTTCGGCATCGCTCCGCAGCGCCTTCTTTTTGCCGAAGCGCCCAGGCTTGGCGACACGCTGTGGATCGGTGAGGAAGCGGCACGGCTGCCGGATCTGGCCGGCGTGATCCTGGAACTGCGCGGCAATCCGCGCATGCTGGATCTCACCGCCACGCGCCGGCTGCATCGCCGTGCGCAGGCAGCAGGCAGGCCGGTGTTCCTGCTGCGCCAGTCAGCCGAACAAACGCCCACCGCCGCACCCGTTCGGCTGCTTGTGGCCCCTGCCCCCGCAGCACCCCGGCAAACGCTTGATGGCCCCCTGCAAGGCTCGCTCGGCCCGCCTGGGCTCCTTCTTACAGTCGCCAAAAGCCGCACCGCACGTCCAGGCACCTTCACGCTGGAATGGAACCCTCATGAACGCCGTCTCCAACTCCGCACAACAAACCAGACTTCAGCCCAAGCACAGCCAGCGGTTCCTGGCGCTCTGGTTTCCGCGTCTGTCTACCGACCGCATCTGGCGCAAGCGGCTGGGCAAGTCGTGGGCTTCGCGCCGGAACAGCGACGGGCCGCCGCTGGTGGTTAGCCGCCGGCAGGACAATGCGCAGCGGATTGCCGCTCTCGATACAAAGGCGGAAGCCCTCAAGCTGCGGATCGGCCAGGGCATTGCCGAAGCACGCGCCATGCATCCCGATCTCGATATCGTCGAGGAAGATGTTGAAGGCGACCGCCGCCTGCTCGATGCTTTGGCCGACTGGTGCGATCGCTACACGCCGCTGGTAGCGATGGATTGGCCGGACGGGCTTTATCTCGACATCACCGGCTGTGCGCATCTGTTCGGTGGCGAAGTGGCCTTGATGGAAGATGCGCGCCGCCGGCTGAGGGAACAGGGCTTCGATGTGCGCGGTGGGCTCGCCGCGACGCCGGGCACCGCTTATGCTCTGGCACGCTTCGATTCCGGTGCGATCATCGAACAAGGCGATGAAGCGCAGGCCTTGGCGCCCTTCCCCTTGTCTGCCCTGCGGATTGCTCCCGATACCCGTCACGGCCTGGAAAGTGTCGGCTTGCGCGTGGTGGGTGCCGTCATGGCCGCTCCGCGAGCCCCGCTCGCCAAGCGTTTCGGCAAGGAGCTTCTGTTGCGCATAGACCAGGCCGTGGGACGGGTGGAAGAATCCATCACCCCGCGCCGTCCGGTCCCCGACCTATCGGTTGAACGCCGCTTCTTCGAGCCGATCGGCACGATCGAGGATATCGAGCAGCTCGTTCTGACCCTGTCCACCACCCTTCAGCCGGCTCTAGCGCAGCGCGGTGAAGGCGCGACGGCCTTGGAGCTGGCGCTGTTTCGTGTTGATGGCACCGTGTTTCGTTTACGGGTGCGCACGGCCCGGCCGCTGCGCGATCCCAAGCTGATCCGGATCCTGTTTCGCGAGAAACTCTCCGCAACGAGCGAAAGCCTCGATCCCGGCTATGGCTTCGATCTCCTGCGCCTGTCGGTTTTGACCGCACAGCCTTTTGCGGAAGTGCAAAGCGATCTGATGAAGGAAGGCGATGAAGAGGTGCAGACCATTGCCCTTCTTGCCGACCGGGTGGAAGCGAGGCTCGGCCGCCAGGTCGTGGTGCATCCGGTGGAGATCGCGAGCCATATTCCGGAACGCGCGATCGCCTATGCGCCGGGTGCCGCAACACCGGTGGATGAGGAAGATGACGTCCAGCCGGCCTCCACCTTCACGCGCCCCTTGCGTCTCCTGCGCCAACCCGAGCCCGTGGATGTCACGGCGGAAGTGCCTGAAGGTCCGCCTGCCCATTTCCGCTGGCGGCGCATGCATCACCGCATTGTTCGCGCCGAAGGACCGGAGCGGATGATACCCGAATGGTGGCACGACGAGAAAGGCGAAACACGCGATTATTTCCGCGTCGAGGATGGCGAAGGCCATCGCTACTGGCTGTTTCGCCAAGGGCTTTATGAAGGCGAGCCGAGACTTGCGCCCTTGATGAAGGAAAAGATGGAGGAAGAAGAACGCCGTCGAACCGGCAAATCGATCAAGGCCGAAGATCCCAATCCGGCAAAGGATGAGGATGACGACAGCCTGCCCGCAGCGCCTCCACCCATGCCGCGCTGGTACATGCACGGGATCTTTGCGTAACCATGTCCGGCCAGATCCAGGCACCCGCCTATGCCGAGTTCGCCGTGCAATCGAACTTCTCCTTTCTGCATGGCGCCGCTTCGCCCGAGCAGATGGTCGGCGGGGCGCTGGAACTCGGCTACACCGCGGTTGGCATCGCGGACCGCAACACGGTGGCCGGCGTGGTGCGCGGCTGGAACATGGCGAAAACCAACGATGCTGCGTTTCATCCCGGCAGCCGGCTCGTTTTCTGTGACGGCACACCGGATGTGCTGGCCTATCCGCAGAACCGAAAGGGATGGGGCAATCTTTGCCGGCTCTTGAGCCAGGCCAATCTGCGCGAGGAAAGCGAAAAAGGCGCATCGCACGTTTATCGCGCCGACCTTCTCGAATGGGGCGAGGACATCTCGCTTGCAGTTCTGGCTGATCCTCATGGCGATGCGGCGCAGACGCTCCCCTTTCTTGAAGAGCTTCGCCAGCGCTTTCGCCGCTCGGTCTGGCTTGCAATGGCACCGACCTACCATGGCGATCATCGCTTTCGTCTTGCACAGATGACGGCGCTTACCCGCCATTCCGGCCTGCCGCTGATGGCCGTGAACGATGTCTTGTATCACCGCCCCGAGTTCCGCGAGATGCAGGATGTGGTCACCGCGATCCGCCTCAACAAGCCGGTGAGCGAGATCGGGTTGGAGCGTCAGGCCAATGCCGAGCGCTACCTGAAATCTCCGGCGCAAATGGCGCGGCTTTTCGCCAGCGTTCCGCAAGCCCTGCTTGAAACACAGCGCTTTGCCGCCACGCTGCGTTTTTCGCTGAGCGAACTCAAACACAACTATCCCAATGAGCCCACGCGCGATGGCGCAACGGCGCAGGAAGAGCTGGAGCGGCTGACCTGGGAAGGGGCGCGGGTGCGTTTCCCCGATGGGTTGAGCGAAAAGACCGTCGAAATCCTGAAAAAGGAGCTCGCTCTGGTTGGGGAGCTTGGCTATGCCGGCTACTTCCTGACGGTCAACGACATCGTTCGTCATGCGCGCAAGATCGGCATCCTGTGCCAGGGGCGCGGTTCGGCCGCCAATTCCCTGATCTGCTACTGTCTGCGCATCACCGATATCGGCCCGGATCGCATGGAAACGCTGTTCGAGCGCTTCATCTCGAAAGAGCGCGGCGAGCCGCCGGATATCGACGTCGATTTCGAGCACCAGCGCCGCGACGAAGTCATCGCCTTCATCTACGAGAAATACAGCTTCCGAAACACGGCCCTTGCGGCAGCGGTGATTTCCTATCGCTCACGCTCGGCCATGCGCGAAGTCGGCAAGGCGCTGGGCCTGTCGGAAGACACGATCAGCGCCCTTTCGGCATCGACCTGGAAATGGGGCGATACTTCGCTCGGCGCACGCGAAGCCGCTTCGGCCGGCCTTGCGATGCGCGATCCGCTGACCCGGCGCTTCTTCGACTATGCCAATGCGATCCAGGGCTTTCCCCGCCATCTCAGCCAGCATGTCGGCGGCTTCGTGATCACGCGTGACCGGCTCGACGAGATCGTGCCGATCATGAAAACGGCCATGCCTGAACGCAAGATGATCGAATGGGACAAGGACGATCTCGACTCCGTCGGCCTGTTCAAGGTCGATATTCTCGCTCTCGGCATGCTGTCTTGTTTGAAGCGCTGCTTTGATCTGACAGCGCAGCATTACCCAGACGAAAAAGCCACCTCGCTCGCAAGCATCCCCGAAGGGGAAGACGACGTCTACGACATGATCTGCCGCGCCGACACAACGGGCGTGTTCCAGATTGAAAGCCGTGCGCAGATGTCCATGCTGCCGCGACTGAAACCGCGTCGCTTCTATGATCTCGTGATCGAGGTCGCCATCGTGCGCCCCGGTCCCATCCAGGGCGACATGGTGCATCCCTATCTCAGGCGCCGCGAAGGGCTGGAAGAGCCCACCTATATCAAGCCCCAGCTGGAAGCGATCCTCGGCAAAACGCTCGGCGTGCCGCTTTTCCAGGAACAGGCCATGCGGATTGCCATCGAATGCGGTGGCTTCAAGCCGGACAAGGCCGACAAGATGCGCCGCGCCATGGCGACCTTCCGGCGCGTCGGCATCATTTCGCAGCTGGAACACGAACTGATCGACGGCATGGTCAAGAACGGATACCCGCGCGATTTCGCCGAGCGCTGTTTCCGGCAGATCGAAGGCTTCGGCGAATACGGCTTTCCCGAAAGCCATGCCGCGTCCTTTGCCCTGCTGGTTTATGCATCCTGCTGGTTCAAGACCTTTTATCCCGACGTCTTCTGCGCTGCGATCCTGAACGCTCAGCCGATGGGCTTCTATGCTCCGGCGCAGCTCGTGCGCGACGCGCGCGAGCATGGCGTGGAGATCCGCGAAGTCGACATCAACCATTCCGACTGGGATTGTACCCTGGAAGAGGTGCGCTTCGAGCCTGAGCGGATCGCTCCACGCCATCGCTCCATGAAGAACGTGATCCGCAGCCATCATGCCGTGCGGCTCGGCTTCCGGCAGGTCAAAGGCCTGAAGATCAAGGAACTGGAGCAGTTGGTTATCCGGCGCGGCACCGGCTACGATTCGGTGCGCGATCTGTGGCTGCGCAGCGGTTTGCCTGCATCCACGATCGTGCGCCTGGCGGAAGCCGATGCGTTTCGCTCGCTCGGCCTCGATCGGCGCGCTGCTTTATGGGCTGCACGCGCCCTCGACGCCAAGGCCGCTCCCGAAACCCTGCCCTTATTTACGCAGGCAAACACCAAGCTGCGCGATTTCGAGCCGGAAACCCACCTGCCCGCAATGCCGCTGGGCGAGCATGTCATTCATGATTACCGCACGCTGACCCTGTCCCTGAAGGCGCATCCGGTCAGCTTCCTGCGCGGTCCCCTGATGCGCGAACGCACGCTGGCTTGCGCCGATCTGGCCAATACAAGGAACGGCCGTTTCGTGTCCGTTGCCGGTTTGGTTCTGGTGCGTCAGCGCCCTGGTTCGGCCAAGGGCGTCATCTTCATGTCGATGGAAGATGAAACGGGTCTCGCCAACATCATCATATGGCAAAAGGTCTTCGAAACCTTCCGCCCGATCGTGCTTGGCGCGCGTCTGGTGCGTGTGTCCGGCAAGCTGCAGCACCAGGGCGAGGTCATCCATGTGGTGGCGCACAGGCTGGAAGATCTGACACCGCGCTTGGCCGACCTGTCGGAACACGGCCCCACCATCGACAGCCTCGCCAGTGCGGACCATGTGCGCCGCCCCCTGCCGCAAAGCGCCAACGGTCCTTATTCCGAAAAGCGTGTCGCCAAACTCATGCGGGACATGCCGGAGTTCAAGGATGACATCGAGGAACTTGCCAAGCGCTCGGCAAAGGTCATGCCACGCGGCCGCAACTTTCAATGAGAAGCGTTCAATCGAGCTCGATCACACGCGCTTCCGATTGGAGCAGGATCGGAATGCCATCGCGCACCGGATAAGCCAGCCTCGCACCGGGCGAAATCAGTTCTTCATGCTCGGCATCATAGCGCAGCAAGCCCTTGGTCACCGGGCAAGCCAGAAGCTCGAGCATGCGAACATCCAGCTTGGCGACACGACGCGGCGACGAGGGGCTCTGCTCCAGCTCGTCACCCATGGCGAGAAACTCGCAGACGGCTCATTGCAGACCTGAGCCGAAACTGTCCTGGGAGCGGGCCAAGGCCATTTCGGTGATCGCGATCAGCGTATCGGCGCGCGTACGCAGATCCGGCGCCTCCAGCAGCGCCTGCTTTTCAGCCGCGCCGTACGGGGACATCATGGACAGCGCATTCACCAGCGTCGCGTTTTCTGCCCGGCTGACGCCTTCCCAATCGGCATCGAGCTCGTTGACTTCGAGATAGGCTTTCAGTGTCTTCAACAAAGCCGGCCGGTCGATCTCACCACTGCCGGCCTCCTCGTTGAGGTCGCCGACGAAAGGCGCGATGCGGCACATGCGATAGGCTGCCTTGTGCTCGATCTCTTCCGCTACACGAAAGCGGCAGATGCCCTGCAAGCCGATCAGGTAACGACCGTCACCCGTTTCGGCCAAAGACACGAGCCGTCCAAGGCAACCGACGGCGCACAAGCTCGGCTCGCCATTGGCAAGCGTTCCGCCGTCGAGGCTTGGCTGGATCATGCCGATCAGCCGATCACCCCGACACGCCGCATCGATCAGTTTGAGATAGCGCGGCTCGAAAATGTTCAGCGGCATGCGTCCGCCAGGCAGCAGCAAGGCTGCCGACAGCGGAAAAATCGGGACCACCGAAGGTATATCTTCAGCGGTGCGGTAATGGGCATTGCCGGCCTGCACAAACATCTCCTCACGCCTGCCCCATGATGTGGAGCGTCCGTTCGGTTTCTCAAGACCGTTTGTGCAGGCTGCCGATCAACGAAAAAGGAGACCCGAAAGCTTGCGGCGTGCCGAAAGCGTCGCACGGTCGGTCATGCCCCATGCTTCAAAGAACTTGAGCAACTGCTGACGCGCGCCATCTTCGCGCCATTCCCGGTCCGCTTTCATGATTGCCAGCAGCTGATCGGCTGCCTCGTCGCGGTTGCCGCGTGCATTGGCGATCAAAGCCAGATCGAAACGGGCGGCATGATCGGCCGGATCGGAATCGAGCCGACGCTGCAGCTCGTTTTCATCGCCAAGCTCGGCGATCTGGTCTGCCAGAGCGAATTTGGCGTGCAAAGCGGCAACACCGACATGGCCGGCCTTATCCTGCGGAACACGCTCGAGAAGTTCGCGCGCGGCATCCACCTGTCCGACATCGAAATACAGGTTTGCCAGTCCGGCCAGCGCATCGACATTGGCTTCATCTTCGTCGAGCACAGCGGCGTAAAGATCGGCTGCAAGGGCTGCCTCACCGCGCGTCTTTGCTTCTTCCGCTTGGGTCAGGAGATCGGCCGTTCCACCGGCCATGTCTGCCGTCAGCTTGTCGATAAAAGCCTTGATCTGGGTTTCGGGCACCGCACCCATGAACCCATCCACCGGCTGACCGTTCTTGAACGCGATCACGGCAGGAATGGACTGGATGCCGAGCTGGCCCGCGATCGACGGATGTTCGTCGATGTTCATCTTCACGAGCTTCACCGCACCGCGCGCGGCCTGAACCACGCGTTCCAGAACCGGCGTCAGCTGCTTGCACGGTCCGCACCATGGTGCCCAGAAGTCGACCAGCACCGGCTGTGCGCGCGAGGCCTGGATCACATCGGCCGAAAAGCCGGACGTCGTCGTATCCTTGATGAGATCGCCACCTGCACCGCCACCGGCATTGAGATCGCCACCCAAGGTCACTGCGGTCTGGTAGGACTGCCCTTCGGTTGCATAGGGATTGCCGGCTTTATCGCTCATGAAACATCCTTCCGGGCGTCAGCATTCATATCGTTCGGTTGGCTCAAGATGTGAGCAATCAGCCGGTGATTTTCAAGACAAGAGGCGGATGATCGACGGCTGCAAGAAACGCCAGGAGATCGTTCTTTCCGATCGATGTCGTGGCTTCGTTGGTCAGCGGATGAGCGTTGATGATCGTGCTTTCCATTAAGCTGCTGTCGAGCACCACCGTCACCTTGTTGTTGTCATCGTTGATCGCACCGAACACACAAACCGCGCCTGGCACGACGCCCAGGAGTTCCAGCAGCGCTTCCGGCTTTCCG
The DNA here is from genome assembly GCF_018457165.1 of Tianweitania aestuarii. Taxonomy (GTDB): domain Bacteria; phylum Pseudomonadota; class Alphaproteobacteria; order Rhizobiales; family Rhizobiaceae; genus Tianweitania; species Tianweitania aestuarii. The sequence goes on from NZ_JAFMNX010000003.1 coordinate 267,099, forward strand.
AACGAGACCTTGCCCGATGCGCCGATCAACTGGTGAACGGTCTTGAGATCGACCGTCGCCATTTCTTCCACCACCAGCAGGAAGTACCGATCCTTGCGGTCTTTCACGAAGAGGTTCTTCGTATGCGCACCGGGAATGTCGCCACGCAGATGCTGTGATTCTTCCACCGTATGCAGCGGCGGGTGATCAACCGTGCTGGTCTGGATGCCGAGCTGGTCGAGCTTCGCCAGCAATCCGTCTCGATTCACACGCATTCGCTCTCCCATGCTTTCCAAACCGGTGCGTCAGCAACGTTCCGTAAAGGCAGCAGAAACCGTGCGCAAGCATGCGAAATTCCTGTTGCAATCGAAAAAGCTTTCGGCCATATAGGCGCGGCTTGCGGCGTTGCCGTGTGAGCGGGTGTAGCTCAGGGGTAGAGCACAACCTTGCCAAGGTTGGGGTCGGGCGTTCGAATCGCCTCACCCGCTCCAATCTTCCTTAGGGAAGTTCAAGCATTCAAAAAGTCGCCTTCGGGCGGCTTTTTTGTTGTTCGGCTCTGAGTTGCCAGCGTGCTTCCGTTTTGTTGAAGTCTCCGCCATTGACGCCTGCAGTGACACGTCATCTCATGGCGAGCCCTGGAGCCGGATCGAAGCCGAACAAATGAGACAATCGCCTGCGCCAGACGGCACTCTGGACCTCGGGGAACTCCCTGAAATCCTCGGCTATCTCTTGCGATTGTCGGCAAGGGCGTCCGATCAATTGGTGCTTCCCGTTCTTCGGGAAAACGGTTTTACGCGCGCCGAAGTCACCGCACTTCTGATTGTCTGCTACAACCCGGATCGCTCCTTGCAGGCGCTTGCACGCGCCATTGGCATCGAAATGCCCGCTACGCAGCGTCTGCTGAACGCCTTGCACACCAAGGGTCATGTCACGCGTCGCAACGCGGAACATGATCGCCGCCTCACGCTCTATCGTGCAACAGAAAGCGGGCACCTCGAAGCAGAGCGGATGAAGAGGCTTTCAAACCAGCAGGATCGCCGGCTGCTGGAAGGGCTCACCACAGAAGAACAGCAGGAGCTTTTCCGCTTGCTCAGGCATATCAGCCGACCGTCGAGCACCTAGCGCAAATCAGGAAGTCGGCTCTTGCCGCCTGGCCGATTACTTACTTATGGTAAGCATTTCAGTTGGAGATGTTTTCCATGCCGCCCTCACCCTCGCAGCACGCCGCCGATGCTCTCCTCATCAACGGGCAATCGCTGCGATCGATCCGCCACCACATCCACCAGAATCCCGAGCTTTGCTACGAAGAGCATCAAACGGCTGACTTCATCGCTGCCGCTTTGGATGCACTGGCAATTCCCTACGAGCGGGGATTGGGGGGAACGGGCATCGTGGCAACGTTGACCGGGTCCGGCAGCCGGGATGCAGGGCAAGCGCCGGTGATCGGCTTTCGTGCGGAACTGGATGCACTGCCTTTAACGGAACAGAACGACTTCGCGCATCGCTCGCTCGTTCAAGGCAAGAAGCATGGCTGCGGCCATGATGGTCATATGACCATGCTGCTCGGTTTGGCTGCCTGGCTTTCGCAGAACCGCGACTTTGCAGGCACGGTGCGCTTCATCTTCCAGCCGGCGGAAGAAGGTGGTGCAGGTGCGCGTCGGATGATCGAAGACGGGCTGCTCGAGGCTTTTCCGATGGACCGGATCTTCTCCTTGCACAATTGGCCCGACCTGCCAGCAGGAACCGTGGGCGTGATGCCCGGCCCCATCATGGCGGGTGGGCAGATGATCGAGGTGACTGTACGAGGACAAGGCGGACACGGCGCCACCCCTTATGCCTGCACAGATCAGCTCAACATCGCTGTCCAGATCCTCAACCAGATGCATGTGTTCATGGCGCGCCGGCTTCCGCCCTTCAGCCCGGCGGTTCTGACCATTACACGCTTTACGGGGGGTGAAGCCATGAACGTGATACCGGATCAGGTGCACTTCGACGGCACCATCCGTATTCTGGACGACGTAGCGGCGAACATCATCCGCACGGAACTGCCATCCTTGATCGAAGGCATAGCCCGCAGCTGGGGCGTCGAGGCCGACGTCACGCTGACGGACTTCTATCCCGTCACGTCGAGCAACGCCTCGGCTGCCGAGCTCGTCGAAACGGCCGCGAGAAACATCGGCCTGAAGGTTGAAACATCCGCCACCGGGTTGCGGCCGGCCATGACCAGCGAAGACTTTTCGTTCCTGCTGCAGAAAGTGCCTGGCTGTTATTTCTGGCTGGGCCAAGGTGGTGAACACGGCCTGCATCATCCGTCCTACGACTTCAATGATGACGTCCTGCCGACAGGCGTGATGCTTTACGCGGAGATCGCGCGACTTGCCTTGGACCAAGGCAAGATCGACGGGTGAATCGAGCTCACACGGTCAAAGACAAACGAGGGGTACAAAGATGACGACGCACTCTCCTGCTCGGCCGGACGGACATGTCAGCCGGGGAAAAACGATAAAAACAATCGTGGCCATTTCCATCGGCAATGCGCTGGAATGGTTCGACCTCGCTGTGTACGGCTTTCTGGCCGCAACGATTGCGAAACTGTTCTTTCCGACCGGGAATGACGTTTATTCGCTTCTTCTGACGCTCGCCACCTTTGGCGTCGCCTTCATCATGCGGCCGCTGGGGTCCGTGGTGATCGGGGCCTATGCCGATCGCGCCGGGCGCAAGAAGGCGCTGACCCTGTCCATCACCCTGATGCTGATCGGCACGCTCGCGGTTGCGGTTGCGCCGACCTATGCTCAAGCTGGCCTGCTCGGGTCCGTAATCCTGGTTCTGGCGCGTCTCGTGCAGGGCTTTTCGGCTGGCGGTGAGTTCGGCTCGGCGACCGCATTCCTGTCGGAAATGAACCCGAAGAAGCGCGGTCTATATTCGAGCTGGCAGTTTGCATCGCAGGGTTTGGTGACGATCTTCGCTTCCGCCTTCGGTGTTTATCTGAGCACCGGCCTGACGCCCGAGCAGCTTGAAAACTGGGGCTGGCGCCTGCCCTTCATCTTCGGGCTCCTGATCGGCCCCGTCGCGATCTACATTCGCCGCAACATGCGCGAATCGGAAGAATTCGTGGATTTGAGCGAGCAAGGCGAGACGGGCACCCTTTCCGGCACCGTTTCCACGCAAAGACGCAATCTCCTGCTTTCGTTCGGGCTCGTGGTTCTTCTGACCACGATGGCGTATACCCTCCTCTTCCTGCCGGCCTATGCGGTCCGTCAGCTTGGCTTGCCTGCCGCCGCCGGGTTCACGGGCACGTTGATCATGGGTTTCATCCAGGTCGCCTTGACGCCTGTGTTCGGAGCCTTTTCTGACCGGATCGGCCGAACACCCACGATGCTCCTTGCTTCGCTGGCCATTCTGGTGGGCATCATCCCTGCCTTCATCTACCTCAACGGACATATCTCTGCCTTCAGCTTCCAGCTGGTTCTGGCAGGGCTTGCGGTGGCCATGGCGGCTTATTCCGGCCCACTGGCTGCGATGATGGCGGAGTTGTTTCCGACCCGTTCGCGTGGTGCCGGCTTGTCGATGAGCTATAGTTTCGCTGTGGCGATCTTCGGCGGCTTTGCACCGTTCATCATTGCCTGGATGATCGAGCTGACGGGCTCTAACCTGGCGCCGGCCATCTATCTGGCCTGTGCCGCGGCAATCAGCCTGGTGACGCTGATCTCAATTAGGCGCACCGGGCATCGCTGATGCTCCATCAAGATCGTGCCGGCGTGTGTCGGCATGATCTTGATGGGCACACGTCAGATCAGACCGCGAAGTAGTAGTTCACCAGATGGAAGAACAGCGGCGCTGCGTAGGTGACGGAGTCCATGCGGTCGAGCGCGCCGCCATGGCCTTCGATCATACGGCCCCAATCCTTGGCGCCCATCGAACGTTTCACAGCTGACAGAACGAGCCCGCCGCAGAAGCCGGCCAGCACGATCGCCAATGCCATGCCGGCTGCCTGCAGCGGCGTAAAAGGCGTGATCCAGAATAGGCCGGCACCCAGCAAGGTGGCAGCCAGGCCGCCGCCGACAAAGCCCTCCCACGTCTTATTGGGGCTGACTACGGGTGCGATTTTGTGTCGGCCGAACAGCTTGCCAAAGATGTATTGCAGCACATCACTGGCCTGGACCACGGTCACCAGGAAGAACAACAAGAGCACGCCCTTGTTTTCGAAGCCGGGGATACGCAGCAGCAGCAAAGCCGGTGCGTGACTGATGCAATACACCGTCAGCAGCAGGGCCCATTGAAGCTTGGCCGTTCGAGCCAGGAAGTCGTCGGTGTCGTGGCGAAGCACGGCCAGAACCGGCAGCAGCAAAAAGGCATAAACGGGAATGGCGATCGAAAACAGCGACTGCCAGTCGATCGCGATGAGCAGATATTGCAGCGGCAGAAAAACATAGAAGGCAAAGGCAAGCGCGCTGTGATCGCCCGCCTTGGTGGGCGTCAGCGAGATAAACTCACGCAAGCAGTAGAACGAGGTCAGCGCAAACAGCACGAGCGTGATGCCCTTACCGAAAACAAAGGCGACGGCAAAGATCGCGACCATCAGCCACCACGCCCGTATCCGTGCATTGAGGTTGTCGACCGTTGCGCGCGCTTCGGTGCTTTGGGCGCGACGGCCGAGGATCTGACCGATCAGGGTTGCGGTGGTGAGAACAGCGATGAGCCCGATAAAAAGGGTGACCAGCGTCGGATCCATCAGTTCACCTCCGCCAGCGCGACGATGGCCTCACGCGCACGCTCCAGAAACGCTTCCTTCGTTTCGCCGGCCTTGATGAAGAGTGGTGTGCCGAAGCGCACATGGCAGGAAATCGGAACCGGCAAAAAGGCACCGCGCGGAAACGCGCGTGACATGTTTTCAAGATAAACCGGCACGAGCTCGACCTGCGGGAAACGCGTGGCCAATCGAAACAGGCCCGACTTGAACGCTGCAGGCAGTTTCTCGCCGCCACGGGTCCCTTCCGGAAAGATGATCAGCGAGTGCCCGGATTGCAGAGTGTCTTCCAGTGGCGCAAGCGGATCCTGGCCGGATGCGGGCCCGCCGCCGCTCCGGTCAACCAATACAGCGTTCAGGAGATCAAGCGCCACAGCGCGGCGCAAACGCCCCTTGCCCCAATAGTCTGCCGCCGCAACAGGATGCGTCGTCGGGCGCAGGCGCGTCGGAATTGCTGCCCAAAGCAGGATCGTATCGAGATGGCTGCCATGGTTGGCAAAGTAGATGCGCTGCCGAAGGGATGGCTGCGTGCCGAGCCATTCCGGTCGCCCGCCAACAAGAAAGCGGGCCAGTCCGATCAGGATGTGGTCGATCATGCCCGGTCCTTCAAACGCGCGCTCATGCCACCGATGCGGCGTGCACAGGTCCATGCCGTGCCGGCGATGACTACGGCCAGGACGATGATCGGGCTGTAAAGCGTGTGCAGCAGCACGACTTCCAGGAAAGCCAGCACACCGCCGATCGTCAACGCGGCCATGCGCTGCGGCTTGGCCATCGGGCCGCGAAAATCCTGTCCAAACCCCAGAGACGCGCCGAATGCACGAAGATAGGCGGTCATCACAGCGAGAATGGCGGCGACATATCCGAGTTCCGGAAGACCGGCACCATAGCCGAAGCCGATAAGCAGGAAACTGTCTTCGAAGCGATCGGGGATCTCATTGAACAAGGCGCCCGTGGGCGACCCACGACCACCTTCCACTGCCACCATGCCGTCGAGCAGATTGCACAACAAGCGCAGTTGCACCATCAGCGCTCCCATAAGGAACAGCCAGGGGTGAAGAGGACCATAGGCGAAGGCGAGCCCACCGAGGGCCGCGAAAACAATGCCCGTGGCTGACACGGCATTCGGCGTGGCCGATGTCCTGAGAAGCAATCTCGCCAGCCCCTGTGCCCACCCGGTGCTCCGCGACGCTAAAGGCCGGCGATCAGCCGTAGCCTGCTCGTTCCCTCGTTCCGGCATCGCGTCCCCCATATGAGCCTCGGCTCACCCGATAGCCGGGTTCAATGGCGAAAACCAGTGTCGATGCCGCAGCGGCAAGTCGTGCGGGTAGTGTCCTCACCGCGTGACATGCCGGGGGTTGTTCAGCTACGACCTCCGGTGAGTGAAACACTGATTTTCCCATGGCGCAGAAGAAGAACCACGAAGTCGACTCCTGGCTGGCACGGCCCGACCGCACCGCCCGCATCGTGCTGGTGTATGGGCCCGACCGCGGCCTGGTCACCGAGCGTGCGCGCAAATTCGCGGTGGCCACCGGCATTGCTCTGGATGATCCCTTTGCTGTCGTCAGGCTCGATGCCGCTGAAATCGACTCCGATCCCGGGCGCTTGTTCGATGAGGTGAAAACCTTTTCGATGTTCAGCAGCCAGCGGCTGATCTGGATCCGTAATGCCGGAGCGCAAAAGGCGTTCGCCGATGCGATCAAGGATCTTGCCAAGGATCCGCCTGCCGACGCTTTGGTGCTGATCGAGGGTGGTGATCTCAAGAAAGGTGCTGGAGTGCGGGGCGTCGTGGAAACGGCGTTCAGCGGCATGGCTCTGCCTTGCTACAGTGACGACCCACGGGCGGTGGACACTTTGATCGATGAAGTCCTGCAACGATATAACTTACGCATTGCCCTGCCCGCGCGCACCCGCTTGAAGGCACTGCTTGGTGGCGATCGGCTGGCATCACGCGGCGAGATCGAGAAGCTTGCGCTTTACTGCCACGGCAAGTCGGAAATCCTGGAAGACGATGTCGCCTTGCTGATCGGCGATGTGTCGGCAACATCCGCCGATGATGCGCTCAATGCTGCGCTCAAAGGCGATGTTCCTGGCTTCCAGCAGGCGCTTCAACGCTTCAAGTCCGCAGGGGGTAACAGAACCACCCTGCTCCTGTCCGCACTGCGCCAGCTGCAGATTGTGCAAACCCTGCGCGCGGAAATGCAGACGTCCAATCGGCCTGCCGGCGCGGTAATCGGCTCGGCACGGCCGCCACTCTACTTTGATCGCAAAACCGCAGTGGAACGTGCTTTGACGCGCTTTTCACTGGCGCAAGCGTCGGCCGCCCTGCAACGCGTGCAGGCAGCCGTTTTGGAAAGCCGGCGCTATCCTGACCTCAGCGACTCGATTATCGAGCGCTGTCTTCTTGGCCTGACGCTGCACCGCTCCTGAAGGTGTTCGGGATCAAGCCTGAAGACGGCGGCAAAGCTCGTCGAGTTGTTCGAGCGAGCGGTAAGCGATCTTGATCTCGCCGCCCTTTTCCTTGTGCTGGATGGTCACGCGCAATCCAGTTTGATCCGACAGCATTTTCTCAAGCGCGAGCGTATCCGCATCCTTGGCGTTGTCATTGGTACGCGACGGCGTCGGCGTCTTGCTTTCGGGCGCTTGTGCCAGGGCCTCGGCCTGACGTACCGACAGGCCTTCTTCAACGATGCGCTTGGCCAGGCCTGAAGGATCAGCCGCCGTGACTAGGGTTCGTGCATGACCAGCCGACAGTGTGCCGCTGGTTAGCATGTCCTGGATGATGGTCGGGAGCTTCAACAAGCGCAGCGTATTGGCGACATGGCTGCGGCTCTTGCCGATGACCTGTCCGAGATCAGCCTGCGTATAGCTGTGTTCATCGATCAGTTGCTGATAACCCATTGCTTCTTCAACAGGATTGAGATCAGCACGCTGAACGTTCTCGACAATGGCAAGCTCGAGAGCAACGCGATCATCGACCTCACGGATCAGAACCGGAAGCTGCGTAATGCCAGCGCGCTGCGATGCCCGCCACCGGCGTTCGCCAGCGATGATCTCATAGGTTCCTTCTACGCGGCCCGGCCGCACGATGACCGGCTGCACGACGCCGTGTTCGCGAATCGATTGCGCCAGATCCGTCAGATCGTTCTCACCGAAGGTCCGACGCGGGTTGCGCGGGTTGGCGACTACCATCTCGATCGGTACAACACCATCAGCGCGCGCAACCGGCGCTTGTGTTTCCTCAGGCCGATCAATCTCGCCGATCAAAGCAGCCAAGCCGCGACCTAGGCGGCGTTTTCCGGTTTCTTCACTCATATCAAGCTGCCTTCAAACGCCGTTCGCGCCGGATGACCTCGGTGGCCAGTTGGAGATAAGCCTGGCTACCCGAGCATTTCAGATCATACAAAATGGCTGGTTTGCCATGGGAAGGCGCTTCGGAAATCCGCACATTGCGCGGAATGACCGTTTCATAAACCTTGTCGCCCATATGGGCTCGAACATCATCCACCACCTGGTTCGCCAGATTGTTGCGCCCATCATACATCGTCAGCACGATGCCTTGGATGATCAACTGCGGGTTGATCGTCTGCCGGACCATATCGACGGTTCGCAAAAGCTGGCTGAGACCTTCAAGTGCGAAGAACTCGCACTGCAACGGCACCAGAACCGAATCTGCGGCAGCCATGGCATTGATGGTCAAAAGGTTCAGCGAAGGTGGGCAATCCACCAAAACATAGGAAAAGAGATCCTGCGCATCGCCCAGCGCCGACTTCAAGCGCGTCGTGCGATCGGGGAGGGCAGCGATCTCCATCTCAACCCCAAGTAGGTCCATTGTGGATGGAACAATCCAGAGATTGGGAACGACTGTTTGGATGGCCACTTCAGAGAGCGGCGTCTTGTCTGCCAGAACATCATAAGAGGAGAGGGTGCGATCTTCCTTGTCGATCCCCAGCCCGGTGCTCGCATTGCCCTGCGGATCCAGGTCAACGATCAGCACGCGCTCACCAATGGCGGCGAGGGCAGTCGCAAGGTTAATAGCGGTGGTCGTCTTACCGACACCGCCTTTTTGATTGGCCAGAGTTATGATGCGCATTGGCTAACCACATTGAGTTTCGCGCCTACAGCCGTCGAACGGCAGTGATATCCAAAATCACGCTGTCGGAATCAACCAGGCTTGCGTGTTCTAACAGATCGAATGCCCACAGCCTACGCGCATCGGCCAACTCATCCTGAAATCCACGGCCTTTGTGCAAGAGGGCTCGGGATGATGGGCTTCCAAAGCCGTTCGTCCAGTCGAGCATACGGTCAAGCGGGGCGAATGCGCGTGCTGTGATGGTAGTCTCAGGTGCGCTGAGAAGGCTTGCGTCTAGTTCCTCAACACGTATCGTCAGAACCTCCGCGTTGAGATCTAAGGCAGCTATTGCCTGCCGGAGGTAAGCAGACTTCTTCACGTTGCTTTCAACTAGCGTGACCTTCGAACCCGATTTCGTCTCTAGCACCGCAATAACGAGAGCGGGAAAGCCACTTCCTGAGCCGAGATCGATCCATGACTTGGTTGAACCACGCCAGCGCCAAATCTGGGCGCTATCAAGAAAGTGGCGGTGCCAAGCTACGTTCAAAGTAGCTGGCGAAACCAGATTGATCGTCTTAGCCCACTTCAAGAAGAAAGCTTCCAGGCGAATCATCTTTTCAGCTGTTTCACGTGAAACGTCAGGTGCAATAGCCTGAAGTGATTCGATCTTTTCGCTCGGTGTCATATGGCAGCTTGCGTCCGATGAGCATGCGCCAAAACCAGCGACAGAGCAGAGGGCGTCATCCCCTCGATCTTCTGCGCCACAGCCAGAGAAGAAGGCTTCGTGGCGGTAAGCTTGGCTTTGAGCTCATTCGACAAGCCTGAGATGGCCGCGTAGTTCAGATCTAAAGGCAAGCTCCTGGCTTCCTCTCTTCGCAACATCGAAGCATCAGCTTCCTGGCGGTCGAGATAAACCGAGTATTTCGCCTTGATCTCCAACGCCTCTCTCGCTGCAACGCTCAAGGCACCGACTTCGGGCCAAACACGAATAACATCTTCGAGATCGATGCCGCTGCTGGAAAGCATATCAAAGGCCGACCTGACACGACCATCGAGGTTTACCTCCAGCCCTGATTGGCGAAGCTGGTTAGGTGATGCCTTCAGGGTCGAGAGAAGACTCATGCCACGGGCAATTTCATCCTCATATGTAATGTAAGCTGATGCACGCCGATTAGACGCAAGCCCCAACCTCGTCGCCATCGGCGTCAAACGTTCATCAGCGTTGTCGGGCCGAAGCGAGAGTCTGAACTCCGCTCGCGAGGTGAACATGCGATAAGGCTCACTCACGCCACGCGTGACGAGGTCATCCACCATCACGCCTAGGTAGCTTTCCGTGCGGCTCATACGAACCACGTTGTCTCCGCCAGCAGTGCGCGCGGCGTTCAGCCCAGCAAGAAGGCCTTGCGCCGCGGCTTCTTCGTAACCCGTCGTCCCATTGATTTGCCCAGCGAGGAACAAGCCGGGGAGGCGCTTGCATTCAAGCGAGTGATCCAGTTCGCGCGGATCGGCGTAGTCATACTCGATGGCGTAACCTGGCTGCAGAATGCGCGTATGTTCTAAACCTGGCATGGAATGGATGATTGCCTGTTGCACATCTTCAGGCAGAGAGGTGCTGATGCCGTTCGGATAAACTGTGTCATCGTCCAAACCTTCCGGTTCCAGGAAGACCTGGTGACCGTCACGATCGCCGAAACGTACCACCTTGTCTTCGATGGAAGGGCAGTAGCGTGGGCCAACGCCGGTGATTGAACCCGAATACATCGCCGAACGGTGCAGGTTCTCGCGAATGACGTTGTGGGTCATTAGCGTTGTCCGGGTAATGCCACAGGCAATCTGCGGCACCTCGATTTTAGCCGTCAACAATGAGAAAGGCTTTGGGTCCGCATCAGCTTCCTGTTTTTCAAGAGCGTCCCAGTTGATCGTTCTTCCATCCAGGCGGGGAGGGGTACCGGTTTTCAACCTGCCGAGTTGCAAGTGATCTCGGAGCCTAACGGAAAGCGCATTAGACGGTTGTTCGCCCACGCGACCCGCGGGCCAGGTACGATCCCCTAAGTGGATGATCCCGCCTAGAAAAGTACCCGTCGTGAGGACAACAGCACCACAAAAGAGTTCAGACCCGTCGGATAGAACAACACCAGAGACCCGCCCCTCATCAAGAACAAGATCGGCGACCTCGCCATCCAAAAGGGTTAGGCCTTCTTGTTCCTGCAATAGTGTCTGAATAGCCGACCGGTAGAGCTTTCGATCAGCCTGCGTGCGCGGTCCGCGAACGGCTGGCCCTTTGCGCCGGTTCAACATTCGGAACTGAATGCCTGATCGATCTGCGGCCCTGCCAATCAGGCCATCAAGCGCATCGACCTCGCGCACAAGGTGTCCCTTGCCCAATCCGCCGATCGCTGGATTGCACGACATCACCCCGATCTTAGTGACATCCATGGTGATGAGGGCTGTGCGGGCCCCGAGCCGAGCAGAAGCAGCAGCGGCCTCGCAGCCGGCATGACCGCCGCCAACCACAATGACATCATAGCTGTTGTTTGACATAGCTCTGTGTTTCACGTGAGTCATTTCCCGATACAGAAGCGTGAGAAGACAACATCTAAAAGATCATCGACGCCGATGACGCCGGTAATATGACCAAGATGGTCCGCTGCGATCCGCAATTCCTCAGCGCATAACTCGAGTGCAAGGTCTGGTACCTCAGCTCGACGAAGCGCATCGACTGTTTCGCGAAGATGGTGAATGTGCCTATCACGGCTCGGTAGAACTGAAGAGCCCCCAGCTTCAGCTTGAACCCGAACTTGAATCGCTGAAAGCAGCTCCGCAATCCCCTGATTTGAGCTGACGGATATAAGGAAATCGGCACCCGCCTGATTTCTCAATAGATCAGCTTTCGTCGCCACAAAAACGCTTGGACGCTCGCCGTCCAGTTGCTCAGGTCGAGAGGTGCCAGCGACATAGAGCTGGAGAACAAGATCGGCTTGTTGAACTGCCTCACGCGCTCGCTCGATGCCGATCCGCTCGACCTTGTTGTCTGTCTCGCGCAGCCCGGCTGTGTCGGTCAACACGACCTTGTAGCCGCCGAGATCCAGGGCAACTTCAATGAGATCTCTGGTTGTTCCGGCTTCATCTGAGACGATCGCAACATCACGGCGGGCAAGAGCGTTCAACAGGCTCGACTTCCCGACATTGGGCTCACCGACAATTACGACGCGAAAGCCGTCGCGTAAAATCTCGCCGGATCGCGCATGTCGAAGATGCTCTTCAATTGTCGAACTCAGGGCGTGAACCTGATCGAGCACGGTATCGGCAACAGAGCCGGGAACATCCGCTTCATCCGCGAAATCGAGATCGGCTTCGATCAGGGCCCGTGCTTCGATCAGCCTCGAGCGCCAATTCGAGTAGAGCGCATCTTGCTGCCCACCAGCGTTGCGAATGGCAAAGCGGCGCTGCGCTTCTGTCTCGGCTGAGATGAGATCTGCTACGCCTTCAGCAGCAGTCAGATCCATACGGCCATTGATAAAGGCGCGCCGGGTGAACTCACCGGCTTCAGCAGGTCGTGTTCGGGGATAGGCGCCAATCGCATCGAGAACCGCACGAAGAACGGCTTTGCCCCCATGAAGGTGCAGTTCGACCACTGGCTCCCCGGTGAAGCTTGCTCCTTCGGGAAAGAACAAGGTGAGGGCGCGGTCAAGCGTTTCACCAATTGGATCCTTCAAGGTCAGCAAACGAGCGACGCGTGGTTCAACACTCCGCCCGCTCAAATCTGCCAGGATTGTCTCGGCATTCGATCCGGAAATGCGGACAACGGCAATGCCAGCCGGCAAGGCGCCGGAAGAGAGAGCGTAGATCGTGTCGCTTGCATGGGCCATCAGAATGGAAAAGGCCGGTTCAACCCGGCCTTCGTCCTCATCAATGTTGCGGAACCGAATCGATTACGTATTCATCGATTCGAAGAATTCGGAATTGGTCTTCGTCTGCTTCAACTTGTCGATCAGGAACTCGATGGCGTCGGTCGTGCCCATCGGCGCCAAGATGCGGCGAAGCACGAAGATCTTCTGCAGATCCTGACGCGCAATGAGGAGATCTTCCTTACGTGTTCCGGACTTTAGAATGTCCATGGACGGGAAGATGCGCTTGTCAGCGACCTTGCGGTCGAGCACGATTTCCGAGTTGCCGGTGCCCTTGAACTCTTCGAAGATCACTTCATCCATGCGGCTGCCCGTGTCGATCAGCGCGGTCGCAATGATCGTCAGAGAGCCACCTTCTTCGATGTTACGGGCAGCACCGAAGAAGCGCTTCGGCCGCTGCAACGCGTTTGCGTCCACGCCGCCGGTCAGCACCTTGCCCGATGACGGCACGACCGTGTTGTAGGCACGACCAAGACGTGTGATCGAATCGAGCAAGATCACGACGTCGCGGCCGTGCTCCACCAGGCGCTTGGCCTTCTCGATCACGATCTCTGCAACCTGAACGTGACGCACGGCCGGTTCGTCGAAGGTCGAGGACACGACCTCACCCTTCACCGAACGCTGCATATCCGTGACTTCTTCCGGACGCTCGTCGATCAGAAGAACGATCAGGTAGCATTCGGGATGGTTGGTCGTAATGGAATGCGCGATATTCTGCATCAGCACGGTCTTACCCGTACGTGGCGGTGCGGTGATCAGCGCGCGCTGTCCCTTGCCGATCGGCGCCACGAGATCGATCACACGCGGCGAGATATCTTTCGTCGTCGGATTGTCGATCTCCATCTTCAAACGCTGGTTGGGATATAGCGGCGTCAGATTGTCGAAGTGGATCTTGTGGCGGATCTTTTCAGGATCATCGAAATTGATCGTGTTGACCTTGAGGAGGGCGAAATAGCGTTCGCCTTCCTTCGGGCTGCGGATTGGCCCTTCAACCGTGTCGCCGGTCTTCAGCGAAAAGCGACGGATCTGGGAGGGCGAGATGTAGATATCGTCGGGGCCCGGAAGATAGTTGGCGCTTGCGGAGCGCAGAAAGCCGAAGCCGTCCTGCAGAACCTCGACCACGCCGTCGCCGATGATCTCGACTTCCTGCGCAGCCAATTTCTTCAAAATGGCGAACATCAGTTCCTGCTTGCGCAGAACGCTGGCGTTCTCGACTTCGAGCGTTTCAGCAAAAGCGACGAGTTCCGCCGGCTTCTTGCTCTTGAGCTCCTGGAGTTTCATTTCCTGCATGGGGAACCTAGTGGGGATCAGATATGGGGAGTGAAGGTGCCGGCGCTTTCGGTGGAATGCAGCCTGCGGCGTCGAACGAAGAACAATCGGCGCTTACAAAGGAGGGAGGGCCTCCACATAGCTCTGTCTGTGCGACCACGCAAGATGGCTTGAAGCGATTCCTGAGTGCCTCAGAACGGCTTCACGATCACCAGGATCACGATCAGCACCATCAGCAAAGTTGGAACCTCGTTGATCATCCGCCAGTGCCGAGACGGACGCAGGTTCTGATCCGCTTCGAAGCGGCGTTGGGCTGCCGTGAGGTAGCCGTGCAGGCCTGAAAGAACCAGCACAAGCGCGATCTTGGCATGCAACCAGCCACCGGAAAACGCGAAGACGCGCCAGGCCAGCCAAATCCCGAAGATCCAGGTCACGATCATCGCGGGATTGATGATGGCGCGCAGCAAACGCCGTTCCATCACCTTGAACGTTTCCGATTGCGGCGTGCCGATCTCCGTATCCGCATGATACACGAACAAGCGGGGCAAATAGAACATCCCGGCCATCCAGGAGATCACGGCCATGACGTGGATGGCCTTGGCCCAGGGATAGAACCCGTCGCCAGCCAAGGCGAACAAGAGCGCCAAGCCGGCCGCCGAAATGAGGATCGCCAGAACCCCGCGCATCGCCTCGATCCTCGCTTACAACCCGGCTCGTACCTGATCCACCATCGCCTGCACATGAGGGATCGGGGTTTGCGGCGTGATGCCGTGGCCGAGATTGAAGATCAGCGGACCAGAGCCGAGTTGCTCGAGGATCCCCGCGACACCTTCGCGCAGCGCTTCGCCGCCGGCTACCAGTCGCTGGGGATCGAGATTGCCCTGAACGGCACCATCGCGCTGCAGGCTGGCGGCCTGGCTCAGCGGCACGGACCAATCAAGCCCGAGCGCGGTCACGCCTGTCTTCTGCCGATATTGCCCGTACAGCATGCCGGCACCTTTCGGGAAACCGATGATCGGGACATCAGGGAAACGGGCGCGCACTTTGCCGACGATCCGCGCCATCGGCTTCACGCACCAGCGCTCGAACGAAGCTTCGTCGAGCACGCCCGACCAGGAATCGAAGATCTGCACGACATCCGCGCCTTCCTCGATCTGGCGGATGAGATACTCGGCCGAATGATCGGCAACGGTATTCAGGAGCTTCTCGAACAAATCAGGATACTGGAACGAGAACAAACGAGCCGGGGCCTGATCCGTCGTGCCATGTCCGGCGATCATATAGGTCGCAATCGTCCAGGGAGCGCCGCAGAAGCCGATCAGTGTGGTTTGGGGGGGCAGGGCACCACGCAGCCGTCGAACCGTCTCGTAGACCGGCGCCAGATGTTCGTGGAAGCGAGAACCGTCGAGTTCGGCGATCTCTTCCGGTCTGATCGGCGTCATCAGCGGACCGCGTCCTTCCTCGAAGCGTAGATCGCGTCCCAGCGCATGAGGAACCACGAGGATATCCGAAAACAGGATCGACGCATCGAAGCCGAAGCGGCGGATCGGCTGCAGTGTCACTTCAACGGCAAAGTCGGGGTTGTAGCAGAGATCGAGGAAACTACCTGCCTTCTGACGCAGCTCTCGATACTCGGGAAGATAACGGCCTGCCTGGCGCATCATCCAGATCGGAGGCGGAAAGGCGGTTGAACCCTTTAGTACCTCGACTACCACGCGTCGCGGCGCTTCCATTCCTGCCATCCTAATAAAGAAAATATCTTATCTAAGAGTCTTTTGTTTCTATGACTCTGTTCGTAACGGGAGTTCAACATTACCCACACTTCCCGCGTCGATGCGTCACTGCCGAAGCGCGGCGGGGAAGAATGGGCAGGCAACATGTCAATCACGGGGATAACTGCAAATTCCGTTTGCAAGTCAACGGCTTGTTTGAAGCCTGTTTAATCGGATTTGCAAACCCGGTATGAACAAGCCGACGTCGTCCACGATCTCCCCAGCCATCACGTAACCATTGCCCGATCGTCGTGAATTGTGGACAAATCGGCCTCTATCCCGCCTGCTCTTCCACAGGCCTCCGAACCGTCCCGCCTTTTCCACAGAACCCCACAGGACAGGCTAAAGAGTGTGAGCAAGCCGCAAAGCTACTTCCATTTGCATCTGATCTCTGATGCGACCGGCGAGACTCTCCTCGCCGCAGGTCGCGCGGCGGCGTCGCAATACAAGGATGCGCGCGCCATCGAGCACATCTATCCGCTGATCCGCACCACCAAACAGGTCGAAAAAGTGCTGGAAGAGATCGAAGCCGAGCCCGGCATCATTCTTTACACGATGGTGGATCAGGACCTTGCGGCGATCATCGATGCGCGCTGCGCGGCGATGGGCCTGCCTTATGTATCTGTTCTGGAACCGGTGCTGACCGTTTTTCAATCCTATCTCGGAACGCCGGCCGGCCGCCGCGTCGGAGCGCAGCATGTGCTGGATGCCGATTACTTCCGCCGCATCGACGCGCTGAATTTTACTATGGAACATGACGACGGCCAGCTGCCGCCGAATATGAACGATGCCGACATCATCCTCATCGGCATTTCCCGCACATCGAAGACGCCAACCAGCATCTATCTCGCCAATCGCGGCATCAAGACCGTCAATATTCCGATCGTCTTGGGCGTACCAATGCCCGACAGCCTGGCCAAAGCCACGAAACCGCTGATCGTCGGCCTGATCGCCTCGGCCGAACGCATCTCGCAGGTCCGCGAAAACCGGCTGCTCGGCTCTACGCCCAGCTTCGACATCTCGTCTTATACGGACCGCTCCCAGATTTCCGCAGAGCTCGCTTATGCCCGCCAGATCTGCAGCCGGCACGGCTGGCCGATGATCGATGTCAGCCGCCGTTCCATTGAAGAGACCGCCGCCGCCATCGTTGCCTTGCGCGGGAAGACACGTTAGCCCCGGGTTTGGAGGACCCTTGCCATGACGCAGATCATACTCGCTTCCACCAGCCCGTTTCGCTTGAAGATGTTGCGCGACGCAGGCCTTACCGTCGAAGCCGTTCCTTCGGACATCGATGAGCGCGCGATCGATTCGACGCTTGAAAACACCGGCGTCACGCCGGCTGAGGTCGCAAACATCCTTGCCGAAGCGAAAGCCGTCAGTGTCAGCGAGAACTATCCGGATGCCGTTGTGATCGGCGCCGACCAGACCTTGTCGCTTGGAGATCAGATCTTCCACAAGCCGGCCGACATGGAAGGCGCGCGCCGCCACCTGCTTGCGCTGTCGGGTAAAACCCATGAACTGAACAGCGCCGTCGTGATTGCGCGCGCTGGTGTGCCAGTCTGGCGAACCGTCTCGGTGGCGCACATGACGATGCGCAAGCTTGAACCGGCTTTCATCGGCCGCCATCTCAGCCATGTCGGCGACAAGGCGCTGCAAAGCGTAGGCGCTTACCAGGTCGAAGGTGCGGGCATTCAGCTGTTCGAGACAATCGAGGGCGATTATTTCACCATCGTCGGCCTGCCGCTGCTGCCGTTGCTTTCAGCCTTGCGCGAACAAGGAGCCATCGATGGCTGATCGCAGGGCCTTTGTCGCAGGGTTTCCGATCGCCCATTCCCGCTCCCCGATGATCCACAATCATTGGCTGAAGGCCTTGAACCTTCCGGGTTCCTACGAGCGCGTCGAAGTCACGCCCGATGCCTTCGCCGATTTCATCGCACAGCTGCGGGCCGGTGTCTTTGTCGGCGGCAATGTCACGATCCCCCACAAGGAAGCGGCGTTCCAGCTGGTTGATCGCCGTGATGAAGCGGCCGAAGCGATCGGCGCCGTCAACACGCTGTGGATGGAGGGCGAAACACTGTGGGGCGGCAACACCGACGCTTACGGCTACGCCGCCAACATGGATGCGCGAGTTTCGGGCTGGGATCAATGCGAGACAGCGGTGGTGCTGGGCGCAGGCGGAGCCGCGCGCGCCATCATCCATGCGTTGCAGATACGCAAGGTGCCGTCGATCCGGATCGTCAATCGCACCCTCGCGCGGGCGCAAAGCCTGGCAGATCATTTCGGCAACGGCGTTTCCGCTCACGGCGAGGATGAAACGAACGATCTGCTTGGCGATGCCGGCCTCGTAGTCAACACAACCTCACTGGGCATGAAGGGAACTCCCGGCCCGGATCTCGATCTCGATCACCTGCCGCAAACCGCCGTTGTGTCCGACATCGTGTATGTGCCGCTGCAAACGCCATTGTTGCGCGAAGCCGCGCAGCGCGGTTTGCGCGGGGTGGATGGGCTCGGCATGTTGCTTCATCAGGCCGTTCCCGGCTTCGAGCGTTGGTTCGACATGCGGCCAATCGTCGATCAGGCGCTCTATGATCTGGTTGCCGCAGATGTGGAAAAGGCCGCATGATCATTCTCGGTCTCACCGGCTCGATCGGCATGGGCAAATCCACAACGGCCCAGATGTTTCGCGATGAAGGCGTGCCGGTGCATGACTCCGACGAAACGGTTCATCGCCTTTATGCCCGCAAAGCGGTCCCGCTGATCGACAAGGCCTTTCCTGGAACGGTGGTGGATGGCGTCGTTGATCGCACAAGGCTGGCCGCCGCGGTGCTCAACAACCCAGCCGAGCTGAAGCGGCTGGAGGCGATTATCCATCCGCTCGTTCGCGCTGAAAGCGAAAGCTTTTTGGATACCGCTCGCCAAGCGGATGCACCTGTGGCCGTGCTCGATATTCCGCTCCTGTTCGAGACCCATGGCGAAGATCGGGTCGACAAGATCGTCGTTGTGAGTGCATCGCCCGACATTCAACGTGAACGGGTTCTGGCACGTCCGACGATGACGGAAGCCAAGTTTGCGTCTATTCTGGCGAAGCAGTTGCCCGACATGGAAAAGCGCCGACGCGCCGATTACGTCATCGACACGAGCATGGGGCTGGAGCCAGCACGCGCCGCCGTTCAGGCGATCCTGAAAGAGCTTGGCTCAGCGTCTGAGATCATTGCTTCCAGCTGAATGCAAAGCTGCACCAACGTTTGAACGAATTAGAACGGACCCGAATCGATGCGCGAAATCATCTTCGATACCGAAACCACCGGCCTCGATCATCGCGAAGATCGTGTTATCGAAATCGGCGGCATCGAACTGGACAACCGCTTTCCAACCGGCCGCAGCTTCCACGTCTATATCAATCCGCAAGGGCGCGAGATCCATCCGGAAGCGCAGGCTGTGCATGGCATTTCAGCCGATCACCTCGCCGACAAGCCGCACTTCCCGCATATCTGCGACGACTTCCTGAGCTTCATCGAAGGTGCCAAGCTCGTGGCGCATAACGCCACCTTCGACATCAACTTCATCAATGCCGAATTCGCGCGCCTCGGCCATCCTGCCGTGGAGCCGATCCGCATTGTCGATACGCTGGCCATGGCCAAGCGCAAGCATCCGATGGGGCCGAACTCCCTGGATGCGCTGTGCCGTCGATATGGTATCGACAACAGCCGCCGCACCAAGCACGGAGCGCTCCTCGACGCCGAACTGCTGGCCGAAGTCTATATCGAACTGATTGGTGGCAAGCAGGCAGCGCTCGGTCTCGAGATCTCGCTGTCGGGCAACAATGGCGATACGGACACCGCCATCATGCTCGAAACGCGCCCTCGTCCGCGTGCTTTGACCCCGCGTTTGAGCGAGGCCGAACGCGAAGCGCATGCCGCGCTCGTCGCAGGGCTTGGCGAAAAGGCCATCTGGAACAGCTTGCCCGGGGCTGCAGAACAAGCAGCCTGATTGGCATGAAAGAAAAGCCCGCGATCATCGCGGGCTTTTCTCATTCAGTTTTATGCAAAGCGGCTTAGCTGACCTGAACTTTGCTCTTCGCCTGTTCCTCGGCCATTTTCTGCTGGAACATCTGGGCGAAATCGATCGGATCGAGCAGCAGCGGCGGAAAGCCGCCATTGCGCGTGGCGTCGGCAAGGATCTGACGCGCGAAGGGGAACAGCAGGCGCGGGCATTCGATGAACAGCACCGGCAGCATGTGTTCCTGCGGGAAACCTTCGACGCGGAATACGCCGCCGTAAACCAGCTCCACGTTGAACAGGACGTCCTTTTCCTCGCCGGCCTTGGCCGACAGGGTCAGGGTCACGTCATATTCCTTGTCGCCGATCGGGTTGGCGCCAACATTCACGTTGATGCCGATATTGGGCGACTGGTTGCGGCCGCGCAGGGTGTTCGGTGCACCTGGATTCTCGAAGGACAGGTCCTTCACATACTGAGTCAGGATGTTGAGCGATGGCGCCGCCGCGCCATTGGCAGGGGCGCCGGTAGGCGCAAAAGGCTTGTCGGACATATCATTCCCTAACGTTTCGGGCTAAAACACACCCGCTTTCAGACGTGCCGCGTGGCTAACATGATTGCCGTTTCGGTGACAAGCGCAGCGCGCTCAGTCGCGGCGATCGTCATCATGCTGGATCCAGGGGCTCGAACCGGGCTTGCCATCAGATGCGCGCGGTTCGGTTCGGTGAAACTCTTCATCATCCAGATCCACCACCCGATCAGCCGGCGCGCGACGGCCGCGGAAACCGCGCACATTGGTAACAACAGTCAGCTTGTTCTTGAGCAGGTTCCAGGCACCATCGCGGACCGCCGGGATGAACAAGAGCAAGCCCAGGATATCCGTGACGAACCCCGGCAGCAGAAGAAGAATGCCGGCCAGCAGGATCATGAAGCCATGCAGCACTTCACGGCCGGGAACCCGGCCCGCCGCCTGTTCGGTGCGCATGCGGGCGATCATGCCGAAGCCCTGCACCCGCATCAAACCGATACCGACCACGCCGGACAGAAGAATGAGGCCGAGCGTCGGCAATACGCCGATGGCATCGCCAACGAGAATGAAGACGGCGATTTCCAGAAGGATGTAGCCGAGGAAGATCAGGGGAAAAATGGACAGGCGCACCGTGGCGTCGACCCTTTTGTTCAAGGACAAAATCAGCATCCCGGTCAGGATGATCCCCCAGATATGGGAACGCCTTTCGGGAATTTGAATGATGCCCTAGCGCATTCTATATGGAAAGGATGCAATGGATGTGGGACAGCATCCGATAGGTCAGGCGATCGGCGGGATGCCGACGCAGCAAAACAGGAGCCGACAGGCGTCAGAGATGGAATATTTCGATCTGGGCACGATCCTCTTCATCGTCGCGGCTGCCGTGATTTTCTATCAGCTGCGCAACGTGCTTGGACGCCGCACCGGCAAAGAGCGCCCGCCGTTCGACCCTTATACCGCAGCGCGCAAGCGCAGCCCTGATCCGGCGCAGGGGTCCGAGAATGTCGTTTCCCTGCCGCGCAAGCAGAAGCCGGCAGCGGAGGTGGCGGCTGAAAATTATGCCGCGATCGACGCGCTGACCAAGCCCGGCAGTGAGGCCAACACCGGTCTGCGCGCCATCCGCGACGCCGATCCATCGTTTGAAGCCGCCGGCTTCGTCGACGGCGCCAAGATGGCTTATGAAATGATCGTGACCGCTTTTGCGGAAGGCGATCGCAAGACGCTCAAGAACCTCCTGTCCAAGGAAGTCTATGACGGCTTCGTTGCGGCTATAAGTGAGCGCGAAAAGCGCGATGAGAAGATCCAGTCGTCTTTCGTCGGCATCAACAAGGCTGACATCGTTGGCGCGGAACTGAAGGGTTCGGAAGCGCATGTGACGCTGCGGATCGTGTCCGAGCTGATTTCGGCGACGCGCGATGCGGCGGGCGAGGTGATCGACGGCAATCCGGAAACGGTCGCCGAGGTCAAGGATGTCTGGACCTTTGCCAGGGATACACGGTCGCGCGATCCGAACTGGAAGCTGGTCGCTACCGAAGCCGAAGACTGAGCGGCGCTTCGGTTCTCGTGTTCGATCATGCAGCCCGCAGCCACCCTCCAGCGCACGGATTTTGCCGACCTTGGCGGATGGGCTGCGGACACGTTTGTTGACGCGCTTCGTGCGTTTCAACGCTCGGCTTTGCATGCGAAAACAAAGGCTTACCGGACGGGAAGCCTGGGTCTTGGGCCTGCCGATTTCGCCGAAGCCTACCAGTCAGCCCTGGCTCTGAACGATGCGGATGAGGAAGCGGCGCGGCGTTTTTTCGAGACGAACTTCGTGCCGTTTCGGATCAGGCCGGGCGAAGGGGAAGACGGTTTCGTCACCGGCTATTTCGAGCCGATCGTGGAAGCATCGCGGCATCGCACCGATGTGTTTTGCTACCCGCTTCTGAGGCGGCCGGACGACCTGATTGACCTCGACGATACAAATCGTCCCGCCGACCTCGACCCGCAATTTATGTTTGGACGTCAAACAGATAGCGGCATCGTCGCCTATCATGATCGAGGCGAGATCGAGACCGGGGCGCTGGCGGGGCGCGGGTTGGAAATGGCCTGGCTGGCCGACGAGTTCGAGACCTTTTTGATCCACGTGCAAGGCGCGGCGCGATTGCAGTTTCCTGACGGGGAACAGCGCGTGACTTATGCCGCCAAGAGCGGTCATCCCTTTACCGGACCGGGCAAAGTGCTGGTTGATATGGGTGTCTTGCAACGCGAAACGGTCGATTTAAATGGCATCAGAACCGCCATTCGACGATTTGGCAAAGAGCGTTCGCGCATTTTGCGGCACAATCGGTCCTATATCTTCTTCCGTGAGGCCGAGGTCGACGATCCCGAGCTTGGACCGATCGCAGCCGCCAAAGTGCCGCTGACGCCCGGACGGTCGCTGGCGGTGGATCGCCTCATTCACACTTTCGGGACGCCGTTTTTTATCCACGCCCCCAAACTCACCCAGGTTGATTCGCAGCCGTTCGCGCGGTTGATGATTGCGCAGGACACGGGATCGGCGATCGTGGGTCCGGCGCGCGGCGATCTGTTTATCGGCTCTGGTGAGGCCGCTGGTGAGATCGCCGGCGTCATCAAGCAACAGGCCGCCTTCACGATCCTCGTGCCGAAGCTGGCTGCGGAGCGGTTTGGTTGATGAAGCGCCCCCTTAAACCTCTGTCCGATGAAGATCGCATCCTGTGGCACACGGTGGCGTCCACCGCGACGCCGATGAAAGGCAAGGCGCTGCCGCTGGAATCGCTGCCGACGAGGGATGTCGACCCGACCGACGGCAACCAGAGTTCCGCAGAGCGCTTCGCCGCCGACCTCGATCGCGCGCCTGCTGTCAAGCGACCGGCTGCCACCATGACGGCGCCGCGCCAGGTCATCGATCGTCCCACGCGCGAAAAGCTTGCGAAGGGCAGGGTGGTGATCGATGGCAAGATCGATCTGCATGGCCTGACGCAAAGCGAAGCGCATTCCATGCTGCTCGGCTTTCTGCATCAGGCCTACGCGCATGACCGCCGCCATGTGCTGGTTGTGACCGGCAAGGGCGCGTCGTTTGGCAGTGAAGGCATCCTGAAGCGCGCTGTACCGGCCTGGTTTGCGACGCCGGCCTTCAGAACGCTGGTCGGCGGTTATCACGATGCGGCGCGCCATCACGGCGGAACGGGCGCGCTTTACGTTCGGCTAAGGCGGCGCACGGCGTGACGCCGTTCGGTGCACGATTGCGCCAGCTGCGGCAGGCGCGCGGCGTCGAGCAAAAGGAAATGGCGGCCGCCCTTGGCGTGTCCGCTTCCTATCTCTCGGCCCTCGAACATGGGCGACGGGGCAAGCCGACCTGGGTCATGATCCAGAAGATCATCGGCTATTTCAACGTGATCTGGGATGAAGCCGACGATCTGCAGCGACTGGCGGAAATCTCGGATCCGCGGGTGGTAATCGATACAACCAACCTTGCGCCGGAAGCGACCGCGCTGGCCAACCATCTTGCAGCGCAGATCCGGACCTTGTCGCCCGAACGGATCGCAGCCATGCAGACCGTTCTCGACAAGCCGGCGAAAGCTACGTCGAAGTAGCTTTCGGTTTCGCCAGAGAGGACGACGATGAAAGAACGGTGCTGTCTAGAACAGGGCCTGAAGATCGGCGATGCGGTCGTTCACCAGCCAGCCGTAATAGTTTTCTTCCGGCAACCGCTCTGCTTCGCCGCGCGCACGCCGCTGGGCGTTTTCCGCTTTCAGGGCCGAGGCCCGCGCTTCCGGCTGGCCGACATTATAGAGCGTGGCGGTGATGCCCGGATTGTTCGAGATGTCGAAGCCGACGCGGCGATAGGCATCGATCGACTTCTTCAAGGTCGCGGCGACATAGGGCAGCGTCTTGTCGGGATCCATGATCGTTTCATAGACCTGCGAGGGGTTGGACGCATCGAGCTTCGGCAAACCCGACACACGATGAACCAAATCGCTCATTTGAAGCGCAGTCAGCGGGTTCAACTGCCCGAGGCCGAAGGTCTGTCCGGCATAGAAAGGCTGGAAGAAAACGGCTCCGAATCGATCGTTCGGGAACTTGGTGCCGCCGACAGTCTTGCCGGCGAACTTGCTGTTCCACACACGCTCGCGGCAGTTCCACAGCGCATAGCTTTCCCCGATCGACTGGCATGACGCAAATTCGGGACGCTGCACGAAACGGTCCACGGTTTCGCCGTCATATTTGAAGGCGAAGCTCGAGCCGAGATAGGACGTGGCCTTCACGTAATAGGTTTGCAGCCGGTCATAGGCATCGACATTATAGGTGTGCTCACCCACGATCGCGCCGGCAATATGGATCGGGGCGATGCCATAGGCGCGCCCGGCCTGGATGATCTTGGCTCGCAGCGCCTTGTCGGTCTGCAGGAGCTTCAGGACCTTGCGATATTTGTTTTCATAGGTGGTGCTCAGGGCCGCCGTGCGGCGCGCCGAGCCACCGGGCACACCGGGCTGTTCGGCATTGCGGTTGCCGGCAGGCACTTGCGTGATGGCGTAAGCCGGCGCCGCAAGAAGAAGGCTGAGCACGACAATGCAGACCCTGCGCATGGAAACGCTGCTTTCCCTGGAGCTGACCAACCGCTGAGCCATGCCGAAGCCGGGCTCGAAATGAGGAAGGCCGGGCGAACCCGGCCTTTTCGTTTGTTAAAGAATAAAGCGCGACAAGTCTGTGTTCTTGGCCATGTCGCCGACATGCTTCATGACATATTCCGCATCGATCGTGACCGATGTGCCACCCTGGTCGGGTGCGGTGTAGGAAATCTCGTCCAGCACCCGTTCCATCACCGTCGACAAACGCCGTGCGCCGATGTTCTCGACATTGGCGTTGAGATCCACCGCAATGCCGGCGAGCTGGTCGATCGCATCGTCGGTGAAGTCGAGCGTGACGCCTTCGGTGTTCATCAAGGCGATATACTGCTTGATGAGGCTGGCTTCGGTTTCGGTCAGGATGCGGCGGAAGTCGTCCTTTTCCAAAGCGCGCAGCTCGACGCGGATCGGCAAACGACCCTGAAGCTCGGGCAGGAGGTCGGACGGCTTGGCGACATGGAACGCGCCGGATGCGATGAACAGGATATGGTCGGTCTTCACCGGCCCATACTTGGTCGCAACCGTCGTGCCTTCCACCAGCGGCAGCAGATCACGCTGCACGCCTTCGCGCGACGGACCGGTGCGGCTGTCGCTGCCGGCAACCTTGTCGATCTCGTCGAGAAAGACGATGCCGTCATTCTGGGTGGATTCGATCGCGCGCTGCGTGACTTCTTCCTGGTCGAGCAGCTTGTCGCTCTCGTCGTTTATCAGGAAGTCGTAGCTTTCCTTGACGGTGGTGCGGCGCGTCTTGGTTCGGCCGGCACCCATCTTCGACATCAGGTCGCTGATGTTGAGCACGCCGACATTGGGCATGCCGGGAACCTCGAAGCCGCCCGGTGAGCCGGTATCGGCCACTTCGATCTCGATTTCCTTGTCGTCCATCTCGCCGTCGCGCAGCTTCTTGCGAAATGAGTCCCGCGTGGCCGGGCTGGCGGTCTTGCCGACAAGCGCTTCGAGAACGCGTTCTTCGGCGTTCACATGGGCGCGCGCCTTGACGTTTTCACGCATCTTTTCGCGCTGCAGGCCGATGGCGACTTCAACGAGATCGCGGATGATCTGCTCGACATCGCGGCCGACATAACCGACTTCGGTGAACTTGGTGGCTTCGACCTTGATGAAAGGCGCACCGGCAAGCTTGGCGAGGCGGCGCGAGATCTCGGTCTTGCCGACGCCGGTCGGCCCGATCATCAGGATGTTCTTCGGCATCACCTCTTCACGCATCGAGCCTTCGAGCTGCTGGCGGCGCCAGCGATTGCGCAAGGCGATGGCGACGGCGCGCTTGGCGTCCTTCTGGCCGATGATGAAGCGATCGAGTTCGGAAACGATCTCGCGGGGAGAGAAATTGGTCATGGGAGATGCTTAGGTTCTGAACGGAGGGATTCTGAAGGGAGGCAGTTTGCTGAGAACGGATGTGGGGAGCGTCGAGCCGATGATCAAGCGGCGGATGCGCTGCCAGCCGGCGCCGAACAGGATCACCAGCGAGCCGACAACCAGAAGAATGAGCGCAAAGGGCGGGATGCCCGTGGTGTTGGCGGCCGAGTGAACGAGGTAATAGATCCCGAGCGTACCGAAGTAAGCCAGCGTCGGCACCAGCAGCGACCGTCGATCGATGGCGAGCGCGACATAAACGAAGCCGATGATGAGGAGGGTGAGCATCACGGTGGCGTCGGTGCCCGGTTCGATGCGCCCGAAGGCGATGTCCTGGCCGGTCGCCATGATGAAGAGCGGATGCACCAGCATGGGTGCGGACACGACATGCAGCCAGAAGGCGCAGTCGGACCAGATCGTGCGGCGCTCGCGGTCATGCAGATCGAGCGCAACCGCCGTGGCAAAGATCAGCAGGCCGCAGACCAGCGGCATGTAAAGGGCGGCGCGCACGAGTTCCGGCCCGTCCTGCAGGCTGGGCGGGGCGACCGTGCCCGATGTGACGCCGTCGTAGAGCATGAGCGCGGTTTGCAGAAAGGCGAGCAGCGTTGCCGCGATCGCCACCACGCCGGCGAGAATGGGAACGCGAAAGCGCCAGAAGTAGAGGGCGGCCGCCAGGATGACGCCGCCGAGCACGAGGTAGCCGGCCTGAGACACCGGCCCGCGCATGGCAATCAACGCCCACAGGCTATCGGGCATTCGGATGCCCAGACCGGCTTGCACGGCAAGCACCAGCAGGACGGTGCCGGACGCGGCAAACAGCAAAG
This sequence comes from Tianweitania aestuarii, assembly GCF_018457165.1. Lineage (GTDB taxonomy): Bacteria > Pseudomonadota > Alphaproteobacteria > Rhizobiales > Rhizobiaceae > Tianweitania > Tianweitania aestuarii. The sequence goes on from NZ_JAFMNX010000003.1 coordinate 294,191, forward strand.
CGAGAACGGTGGATGACAGCTTCATGCGATGCTGGCGCGTCACCACTTCCGCAACGATCCAGGCGAAAAGGCCGAGCGCTGCCGCAATCAGAAGCGGGCGTCCGGCAAGGATGGTGTTGAGCACGAAATAAAAGCCGGCGGTCAGAAGCACGGTGCCGACGGTGACGAAGAGGTCGTTGCCGCCGCCGATCAGGCGCAGGTTTTCTTCGTCGCTTTGTTCGGTCTCGCCACTCGCTGGCCCGGCTTCCATCGCAAGAAGGCGATCGCGCTGGTCAGCCGAGATTACGCCGGACGCGGTTGCGGCTTCAAGCGTGGCCAGGCTGATCGTGCTGGTCGGGGCGGTGTTCTGGCCGGTCTTCAACTCACAGCGCCCCTTGCCATGCTTTCACGGCATCGAGCGGATAGACCAGCATGAGGACGTTGAGGGTGAGATTGTCGCGGATCAGGAAGCCGACAACCAGTTCGGCAATGATGGCCAGCGTGATCGTGGCCCATACCGGAAGGCGCCAGGCCAGAACAAAGCCCGCCACCATGAACACCGTGTCCATCACCGAATTGACGATGGAATCGCCGTCGTAATCGAGCGAGATGGTGCCTTCGCGATAGCGGTTGATCACCCAATCGGTGTTTTCCACGAGCTCCCAGGCGATCTCTAGACCGGCGGCGAGCGCAAGCCTGGTGCCGAGCGACGCGCGGGGAAACAGGAAGCGCATCAGGGCGTAAAACAGGAAGCCGTGGATGATGTGGGAAAAGGTGTACCAGTCCGAAAGGTGCTGCGAGTTCTCCGAAGAGTTCACCACACCGTGCCACAGCTTCACATATCCGCATTCGCAGATCGGCACGCGCCCCATCGCGTAAAGCGTGATCGCCTGGATGACGATCAGACCCACAACGAGGAGCGCCCCCGTTTTCCAGGCGGAGCGGGGAGAGGAGGGTGGCGTGGCGGCTTTCATGCTGGCTCCGGCAATGAAGAACGAGAACGTCGGTCTTCATTGCATGGAGGAAGCCTGTTCGTCAGCTGTCATCCTGCTGATCGAGGTTCGGCTGATCAAGGTCGGCGGGTGCTTCGCGCCGCATCAGAACAACCGCGCCTTCCATTTCCGCGCGGCGCTCGACTTCCGTGAAGCCGGCCTTGGTGGCAGCGCGGATCGCACCGGTGTTGTCGGGATGCGGATCGACGATCAGCTGCGGCGCGCCTTCTTCGAACAGCTGTTCGCTAACCTGGGCAAGGATCGCCGCGCCGTGGCCTTTGCCGATCATCGCGGGGTCGCCGATGGTGAGATCGAGCCCGAGCGTGCCGAACGGCTGATCCTGATAGGGATGATCGTCTTCCATATGAGGATCATAGATCTCGAGATAGGCGATCGGCTGGCCGTCGAGCTCGACGATCACCGGCTCGGTGTCGACGCCTTCGGCCGCTTCGATGATTTCTTCGAGCGAGCCGGTCACATCATCGCCCCACCAGGCCGAAACATGCGGCTGGCGCAGCCAGCTTTCCAGAAGCGGCAGGTCGTCGGGTGTAACGGCGCGAAGGTCGTAGGTGAACTCAGTCAATGTCGACGCTTTCCAGAATGACGCTGTTGTTGGTGTAAACGCAGATTTCGCCGGCGATCTGCATGGCCTTGCGGGCAATGGCTTCCGCGTCCTGATCGGTGTCAAACAAAGCGCGCGCCGCCGCAAGCGCATAATTGCCGCCCGAGCCGATCGCCATCACGCCATGTTCGGGTTCGAGCACGTCGCCGGTGCCGGTAAGCGCCAGCGAAACATTCTTGTCGGCCACCAGCATCATGGCTTCGAGCCGGCGCAGATACCGGTCGGTGCGCCAGTCCTTGGCGAGATCGACGCAGGCGCGGGTCAGCTGTTCGGGATATTGCTCGAGCTTGGCTTCGAGCCGCTCCAGCAGGGTGAAGGCATCCGCCGTGGCGCCGGCGAAACCGGCAATGACGTTGCCCTTGCCGAGCCGGCGCACCTTTCTGGCATTGCCCTTCATGACGGTCTGACCCAGGCTGACCTGGCCGTCGCCGGCGATCACAACCTTGTTTCCCTTGCGCACGGTGACGATCGTCGTGCCGTGCATGATGATTTCGTTGCTCATAACCAGACTCCGGATTGGCGATCCGCGTCACCCGAACGGCGATCCCGCGAACCCCTTGAACTCGCCGGCTATGTATGAAGCAGCGTCCCACTTTGCAAAGCCCGCTTCTGGTCAGCGCCCGGAGCGGCTGGTATGGGACGCTGAAACACGGGCAGCGGAACGAGACGGCATGACCACGGCGGCAGAACGCAGCGCATCGGTTGAGCGCAAGACAAAGGAAACGGCGATCGCGGTATCGCTCCACGTCGATGGCACCGGCCAGTTCGACATCGCAACCGGCGTCGGCTTCTTCGATCACATGCTGGAACAGCTGTCGCGCCATTCGCTGATCGACATGGTGATCAAGGCCGATGGCGATCTGCATATCGACGATCATCATACGGTGGAGGATGTCGGCATCGCGATCGGCCAGGCGCTCGACAAGGCGCTGGGCGATCGCCGCGGCATCACGCGCTATGCTTCGCTCGACCTTGCGATGGACGAAACGCTGACGCGCGCTGCCGTGGATGTCTCTGGCCGTCCTTACCTCATCTGGGATGTGCGCTTTCCGTCGGAGAAGATCGGCCGTTTCGACACAGAGCTGTTGAGGGAGTTCTTCCACGCTTTGGCGCAAAACGCTGGCATCACACTGCATATCACCAACCACTATGGCGCCAACTCGCATCATATCGCCGAAACCTGCTTCAAGGCGGTGGCGCGGGTGCTGCGTGCGGCCACGGAGGTCGATCCGCGCCAGATGAATGTCGTTCCCTCCACCAAAGGTTCGCTGAAAGGCTGAGATGGCCGTTTTCGTTGTTCTCGAACCAGATGTCTCCGACCTGACACAGGCGCAGGAGCGCGCCGTCCTTGTGCGCGACGGTTTTGCCTTCTGGGCCTTTGTTGTTCCGGTGATCTGGCTGCTCCTTCATCGGCTCTGGATCGAAGCGCTGGCAGCCCTGGCATTGATGGCGGCAGCCGGAGCGCTGGCGAGCCAGGTCGGCGGTTCTCCGCTGCTTGGCCTCGCTTTATCGCTGCTGACCCAGCTTTATTTCGGCCTGGAAGCCCGCAACCTCAAGATCAACGCGCTGTGCCGCCGCGGCTGGCGCATCTGGGGTCCGGTGGAAGCCTTGAACAAGAATGAAGCCGAGTTGCGCTATGCGGCTGCGGCGGATGCGCGGTCGGTGGTGCTCGAAAACGCACCCTGGCCGCAACGGGCGAACATCACCACGCCGGCGGGTGGCGCAGCGACCCCGATCGTTTCCAATCCTTTTCCATGGACACGCTGATGCGCGTTGCAATCATCGACTACGGCTCCGGCAATCTGCACTCGGCCACAAAGGCTCTCGAGCGGGCCGCGCGTGAAAGCGGGATCGAAGCGGATATCCTTCTGACCGATGACGCCGACGTCGTGCGCAAGGCGGACCGGATCGTGCTGCCAGGTGTCGGTGCCTATGCCGATTGCCGCGCCGGTCTCGATGCGGTTCCCGACATGGTCGCGGTGCTGGAAGAAACGGTTCTAAGAGGTGGAAAACCTTTTCTCGGCATCTGCGTCGGCATGCAGCTGATGGCCGAGCGCGGTCTGGAAAAAAGCACCACAAAGGGCCTCGGCTGGATTGCCGGCGACGTTGTCGAGATGACGCCGTCCGATCCGAGTTTGAAGATCCCGCAGATCGGCTGGAACACGATTCACGTGAAACATCAGCACCCGCTTTTGGCTGATATCCAGACCGGGGAAGGGGGGCTGCACGCCTATTTCGTGCATTCCTATCACCTCGCCACGGCCCAGGCCGACCAGCTCGTCGCGACCACCGATTACGGCGGCGATGTCACCGCGATCGTTGCGCGCGACAACATGGCCGGCACGCAGTTCCATCCCGAAAAGAGCCAGACGCTTGGCCTCGCTCTTCTCGGCAATTTCCTGAAGTGGAAGCCATGATCCTTTTTCCCGCTATCGACCTCAAGGAAGGCCGTTGTGTTCGCTTGAAGCTGGGCGAGATGGCCAGTGCCACTGTCTATAATGAAGACCCTGCCGATCAGGCGCGTGCCTTTCAGGAACAGGGCTTCCAGTGGCTGCATGTCGTGGATCTCGATGGCGCCTTTGCCGGTGAAAGCCGCAACGGGGCAGCGGTTGAAGCCATTCTGAGCGCCACCACGAACCCGGTTCAGCTCGGCGGCGGCATCCGCACGCTCGAGCAGATCGAGGCGTGGCTGGAGAAGGGCTTGGCACGCGTCATCCTCGGCACGGTTGCCGTGCGCGATCCCGATCTGGTGCGCGAGGCGTGCCGTCGCTTTCCGGGCAAGATCGCAGTTGGCATCGATGCCAAGGGCGGCAAGGTTGCCGTGGAAGGCTGGGCGGAAGCCTCGTCGCTTGAAGTGATCGAGCTCGCCCGCAAGTTCGAAGGCGCCGGCGTTTCGGCCATCATCTACACCGACATCGACCGTGACGGCGTGCTGGCCGGCATCAACTGGGATGCGACCATTGCGCTTGCAGACGCCGTGTCGATCCCGGTAATCGCCTCGGGTGGACTGGCGTCGCTCGACGACATCCGCCGCATGACCCAACCCGATGCCGCCAAGCTCGAAGGCGCGATTTCCGGCCGGGCGCTTTATGATGGCCGCATCGGTCCGGCCGAGGCGCTTGCCATCCTTGGCGGATCGACCGCGCGCGGGACCTGATCCATGGTGGCGAAGCGCAGCCGATCTCGGACGGTTGTCTGGTTTCTGCTTGCGCTGGCTGCCATCCTGCTTTTTGCGACCGCACCCATCCTCTCCGTCTTTACGGTCTATTCGGTCGCCGATGCCTATGGTTGCAGGGTCGATGAAGCGTCGGTTCATCCCTGTGTGATCAACGGCACGGATTACGGCGAAACGCTTTACCAGTTCGGCGTCATGGGCTGGTTCATGCTCATCACCATTCCAGCAGGTGCGTTGCTGCTGGCGGTCTGGTTGGTGGTTGCCCTGATCACGCTTTTTCGCTGGCACCGAAAGGGCGCATGAGGAAAGGCGAACGGCCGTGTTTACCGTGCCGCTCGGTTTGATCTTCCTTCTGATCTGGTGCATTGCGGCAGCGTCATTGTTTTTCGTGGAAGCGGACCGCTGTCATGACCCTCAAAGCCCGCATCATTCCGTGCCTGGACGTGAAGGACGGCCGCGTCGTTAAGGGCGTCAACTTCGTTGATCTTATCGATGCGGGCGATCCCGTGGCAGCGGCCAAGGCCTATGATGCGGCGGGCGCGGACGAACTCTGCTTTCTGGATATCACTGCATCTTCAGACAATCGCGACACGATCTTCGACATTGTCGCGAGGACGGCCGAGCATTGCTTCATGCCCCTGACGGTGGGCGGCGGCGTGCGGGCGGTGGGCGACATTCGCAAGCTGCTTCTGGCCGGGGCCGACAAGGTGTCGATCAACACGGCGGCCGTGAAGACCCCCGACTTCGTGGCGGAAGCCGCCGACAAGTTCGGCAACCAGTGCATCGTGGTGGCGATCGACGCCAAGAAAGTATCGGCGTCCGGCGAAATGGATCGCTGGGAAATCTTCACCCATGGCGGCCGCACGCCGACCGGCATCGACGCGGTGGAGTTCGCAAGGAAGGTCGTCGATCTCGGCGCGGGTGAAATCCTACTGACCTCGATGGATCGCGACGGCACCAAAGCCGGCTACGACATCGCTTTGACCCGCGCGATCGCCGATGCGGTGCGCGCGCCGGTGATCGCTTCGGGCGGCGTCGGCACGCTGGATCATCTGGTGGACGGCATTCGCGAAGGCGGTGCGGGCGCGGTGCTGGCCGCCTCGATCTTCCATTTCGGGACGTTTTCGATTGCCGAAGCCAAAGCGCACATGGCAAAAGCCGGCCTGGCCGTGCGTCTCGATCCGGCTGACCTCTAAGCGGGGGACTTGCCATGAGCGACTTCACACTGGCCGACCTGGAAGCGATCGTCGCGACCCGCGCACGCTCCGGTGCTGCCGATTCCTGGACCGCCAAGCTTTATCAGGCAGGCATGGAACGGGCGGCCAAGAAGTTCGGCGAAGAAGCGGTGGAAACCGTGATCGCGTCGATGGGCGAGGATAAGGCCGCACTCGTGTCCGAAAGCGCCGACCTGCTTTACCACTGGCTCGTGGTTCTGGCCGTGGCCGATATTCCGCTCGCCGACGTGATGGCCGAACTCGAGCGCCGCACCGCGCAGACCGGCATCGCGGAAAAGGCGGCACGGAGCGGGTCATGAGAATCGCGGAAGCCTCCCCATCCAACCAGCTGGCGGAGCTTCTGAGCGAGGCGGAGCATTACTCGCCCTATCGTTTCTTTTCTGCGGAAGAATGGGCCCATTTTCGCGCCGACACGCCGCTGACGCTCGATGAAGACGAAGTGCAGCGGCTGCGTTCGCTGAACGATCCGATCGACCTCAACGAAGTGCGCCGCATTTATCTTTCGCTGTCGCGCCTCCTTTCGGCCCATGTGGAAGCAAGCCAGCTTTTGTATCGCCAGCGCCAGGCCTTCTTCAACGGCGATGGCGTCGGCAAGACGCCCTATATCATCGGCATTGCCGGCTCGGTTGCGGTGGGCAAATCCACCACCGCGCGCGTTTTGAAGGAGTTGCTGGCGCGCTGGCCGTCGAGCCCGAAGGTCGATCTCGTCACCACCGACGGCTTTCTTTTGCCTAACGCGATTTTGCGGCGCGACAACCTGATGGAGCGCAAGGGCTTTCCCGAAAGCTACGATTTCGGCAAGCTGCTGCGGTTCTTGTCCAGCATCAAGTCCGGCCAGCGCAACGTGCATGCGCCCGTTTATTCGCACCTGACCTATGACGTGCTGCCCGACGCCTTCGTGGAAGTCGACCGGCCCGACATCCTGATCTTCGAGGGCATCAACGTTCTGCAATCGCGCGACCTGCCGCGTGACGGCAAGGCGGTGCCCTTCGTGTCCGACTTCTTCGACTTCTCGATCTATATCGACGCCCACGAAGCGCTGATCCACCGCTGGTACATCGACCGCTTCATGCGCCTGCGCCAAACCGCCTTCACCAACCCCCAGAGCTTCTTCCACAAATATGCGGAAGTCACCGAAGAAGCCGCCCGCGCCATCGCCGAAGGCCTGTGGCAAAACATCAACCTGCGCAACCTGCAGGACAACATCCTGCCGACGCGGCCGCGGGCGGATCTGATTTTGCGCAAAGGCGCCGATCACCTGATCGAGGAAGTGGCGCTGAGGAAGATTTAGGGGGCGGGGGCGGTGCTTGCATCGTCCAAGGTCGGACCGTGATCCTTGTGCCACCGACGCCGGCCTATAACTGTGGAAGCCTTGTTGACGCCTGCATAGATCAGAAGCGTGACGGCGGCGGAAACATAGCCGTCGATCGCATAATGCCAGCCAAGATAAACCGAACTGATCATGACGAAGCCGACATAAGCCGCGAGCGGGATGGCAAGCTTCCGGTTGAGCTCTGCGAGAAACAGCGCCGTTAGCGTGATCAGCCCGACATGGACACTTGGAAAGGCCGAGATGCCTGATCCAAAGCCAAGGCTTCTCTGGCTGTAAACCGTCCAGAGGTAATGCTGGTAGGCGACCGCCGAATGAGCCTGCTCGCCGCTGCGCGCCAGGAATACCAATTGATCCCTAAAGCGATCGGCATCGCCTGTGACAAGGCCGTAATAGGCCGGACCTGCGGAAAGAAAGAACCCGGCCAGAAGCGTGCCGATCACCGTCCAAACAAGGCAGAAGCACAAAAAATAGCGCGTCCGCATGCCCGCTGCCTTCGGGGAGGTCATCATGAAGAACAGGACGGCGAAGCAGATCACGAACCACAGCGCATTGTAGTTCCACTCGATGATCGAACGCACGAGATCGTAGCCGAGGAAAGGCTGCAGAATGCGCCACGGATCGGTGTTGAAGTGAAGGAGCCGATCAAGAGCCGCATGCGTGGCGTCGTAGGGAAAGCCACCTTCGATCAAAGGAAAAGCAGTCTTCACCGCCGTGAAAACGGACTGGAAAACGCTGAGAGCCAGAAGGCAAAGAATGCCAGCGGCCATATAGGCTAGCCGTTCACGCGAATAAACGCGGCGAAACACCAGTGCGCGTCGTCGGTCGAAACGGTGGATGATGCAGGCGGCATCCCACAAAACAGCCATGGCCGGCATGAAGATCGCAAACAGGAAGAACCATTTGCCCGGATAGATGCCGAACGACGCCCAGCTAAAAAGGCCGAAGTGCAGCAGGAACAGGGATCCGGCAACGCTGTAGGCGGCAATCACCAGATACAGCCACTTGTCTGCCGAAGTATAGGCAACAAGACTGCTGAAGAAGGGCGATGGGCCGATGGCATCCCGACGTGCATTCATCTGATCGATCCGCATGACGGGATCCATTTTGCCCGTGAAAAGTCTCGATTCCCCTAAGGAAAGCGGATGATCTTGACAATCACCCCGCCGTCACCCGCCTCAGCGTCAGATTGATCCGGCCGCCGTTCTTCAACAGCGTCGAGGTGCCGGGGTAAATCCGGTCGACGCCGTGGAAGGCGAGGCGGCTTTGGCCGCCGAGTACGACGACATCGCCGCTGGCGAGCTTGAAGGAGCCGGTCGCGTCCTTGCGGCTGGTGCCGCCGACGCGAAACAGGCAGGTGTCGCCGAGCGAGACGGATAGAACGGGCGCTTGGAGATCGGTTTCGTCGCGATCCTGGTGCAGGCCCATCCTGGCGTCCGCCGTGTAGAAGTTGACCAGACAGGCTTGCGGCTCGTGCGGATAATCGGCGAGTTCATTCCATAGATCGAGCAGGCGCTGCGGGATCGCGGGCCAAGGCTCGTTTGTGAGGGGATGATGCGGCTGGTAGCGGTAGCCATTATCCTTGTCGGTGACCCAACCGAGCGCACCGCAATTGGTCATGCGCACGCTGAGCGGCTTGCCGGTTCGGGGCATGGCCGGCTGGTAAAGCGGTGCCTGCGCAACAATGGCGCGGATCTCTTCGAGAAGGGCCTTCTGGTCTTCAAGAGCAAAGAAACCGGGCAGGTGGCGAAAGCCTGCAGGCAAGGCGAACGGCATCAATCGTCACCAACACGGCCGCGCATGCGCTTCACCGTAGAGCGTCCCGCCTTTGCCTTGAGGCGGCGCTCGACCGAGCCTTTGGTGGGACGCGTTTTCTTGCGCGGCGGGGGCGGTGGTTCGGCGGCCTTCGAAAGAAGATCGACCAGCCGCTCGCGCGCATCGGCACGGTTGCGCTCCTGGGTGCGGAAGCGGTTGGCCTCGATCAGGATCTCGCCGTCTTTCGTGCCGCGCTGGCCGGCCAGGCGCAGCGCGCGCGTCTGCACGGCTTCAGGCAGATCGGAGGCCAGAAGGTCGAAGCGCAGCTGAACGGCGGTGGCGACCTTATTGACGTTCTGGCCGCCCGGGCCGGCGGCACGAATGAAGCTTTCCGAAAGATCGTCGTTTCGGATGCTCAACCCATGGCCGATGGAAATGCGCTCGTCGCTCATGCGCCATCAGATGCAGCGGTCATTGCCAAAAGAAAAGGCCAAAAGAAAAGGCCCGGTTTGATGCCGGGCCTTTGTTCGCTTGATGAAGCTGTTTACTCCGCCGCTTCGGGAACGCGGGGTGCTGCTTCGCGCACGGCGCCATCGACGTGGTCTTCGAACTTCGCGAAGTTGTCGATGAACATGCCGACGAGGCGGCGCGCCTGTGCGTCATAAGCGGCCTTATCCGCCCAAGTCGAACGCGGGTCGAGGATCGAACTGTCGACACCGGGCACGGCCACCGGCACGGCGAAACCGAAATTGGCGTCGGTGCGGAATTCGGCCTCGTGCAGCGAACCGTCGAGAGCGGCTGCCAGCAGCGCGCGCGTCGCTTTGATAGGCATGCGCTTGCCCGTGCCGAAGGCGCCGTTGGTCCAGCCGGTGTTCACCAGCCAGCAATCGACCTGATGCTCTGCGATCAGCTCGCGCAGGAGGTTGCCGTATTCGCTGGGATGGCGCGGCATGAAGGGCGCGCCGAAGCAGGTCGAGAAGGTCGCTTCCGGTTCGGTCACGCCCTTTTCGGTTCCCGCCACCTTGGCGGTGTAGCCGGACAGGAAGTGATACATGGCCTGCGCCGGCGTCAGCTTGGCGATCGGCGGCATCACGCCGAAAGCATCGGCCGTCAGCATGATGATGTTCTTGGGATGGTGACCGCGGCCCGTCTTGCTCGCATTGGGGATGAAGTCGAGCGGATAAGCGCAGCGCGTGTTTTCGGTGCGCGAGCCATCGTCGAAATCCGGCACCCGGTTCTCATCGAGCACGACATTTTCCAGAACCGTGCCGAAGCGGCGGGTGGTGGAGAAGATCTCCGGCTCGGCTTCTTCAGACAGGCGGATCGTCTTGGCATAGCAGCCGCCTTCGAAGTTGAAGACGCCGTCCGGCCCCCAGCCATGCTCGTCGTCGCCGATCAGAGTGCGCGACGGGTCGGCCGACAGGGTGGTCTTGCCGGTGCCCGACAGGCCGAAGAACACGGCCGTTTCGCCATCATGGCTTTCATTGGCCGAGCAATGCATCGGCATCACAGTCTTGGCCGGCAGAAGATAGTTGAGCGCCGTGAACACCGACTTCTTCATTTCGCCGGCATAGGACGTGCCGCCGATCAGAACGAGCATGTTGGTGAAATCCACCGCGATGATCGTTTCGGTGCCCGAACCATGACGGGCCGGATCAGCCCGGAAAGACGGCAGGTCGATGATGGTGAGCGCCGGCGTGAAGTCCGCCAGTTCGGAGCGATCCGGCCGGATCAGCAGGTTACGGATGAACTGGGAATGCCAGGCATATTCGGTGATCACGCGGGTGGGCAGGCGATGCACGGGATCGGCGCCGCCTTCGAGATCCTGCACGAACAGGTCGAGACCTTCCGCATGAGCAAGGAAGTCGCGATGCAGCTGTTCGAAATGTTCGCGGCTGATCGGCTTGTTGTTGTCCCACCAGACATGATCTTCGGTGTCGGCGTCGCGCACCACGAACTTGTCCTTGGGCGAGCGTCCGGTGTGTTCGCCGGTATCGGCAACAAGCGCGCCATGAGCGGACAGGCGCGCTTCCTTTCTTTGAATCGCAATCTCAGTGAGCTCTGCGGCGCCGAGATTGTAAAACACATGGCCCGGGTTCCGCAGCCCGCTTTCAAGCAAACCATGGTGCGGATTGCGCGTACCGGTCTCGTTCATTACGCCTCCCAAGCGTCAACGGGATAAACATCGAGCGTCAGGGCTCATCTTTGTTGGGGAAACAGAAAAGCTGAACAATATCAAATCATTAATCGATTTAAAGATTTTAAAAAGCGTCTAAATCGGTTGTAAGACCCCGTTCGGGGGCTATCTTGGAGAACAAGCACTTGTGTTGGTGCGCCCTTGGTTCTGCGGGGTGGCTCGTCTTGCCTTGCCCGAGGCCAGCCGCTACGGAATGAACCGGGTGCCACATTTTGTACCCAATTTGTCCTCCAGACAGCGCGCTCCTGCGACTGGAAAGGGACAGTCTAGCCTATGAGGGAGCAGCCGGAGATGGCTACGATCGCCTTGGTCGATGACGACCGCAACATCCTGACCTCGGTGTCGATTGCACTGGAGTCGGAGGGTTACCGCGTCGAGACCTATACCGATGGGGCTTCCGCGCTGGAAGGCTTGGGCGCGCGCCCGCCAAACCTCGCAATCCTCGATATCAAGATGCCGCGCATGGATGGCATGGAGCTTCTGCGCCGCTTGCGCCAGAAGACCGACCTGCCGGTGATCTTCCTGACATCGAAGGACGACGAGATCGACGAGCTGTTCGGCCTCAAGATGGGCGCCGACGATTTCATTCGCAAACCGTTTTCGCAGCGCCTTCTGGTGGAACGCGTGCGCGCCGTTCTGCGCCGCGCCAGCACTCGTGACCTGCCGGGCAAGTCGCCGGAAAAAGCCGCCCGCTCGCTCGAGCGCGGCCAACTGGTGATGGACCAGGAACGCCATACCTGCACCTGGAAGGGTGAGCCGGTGACGCTGACGGTCACCGAATTTCTCATCCTGCATTCCCTGGCGCAGCGCCCGGGCGTCGTGAAAAGCCGCGATGCCCTGATGGATTCGGCCTATGACGAGCAGGTCTATGTCGACGACCGCACCATCGACAGTCACATCAAGCGCCTGCGCAAGAAGTTCAAGCAGGTCGATGACGACTTCGAGATGATCGAAACGCTGTATGGCGTCGGTTATCGCTTCAAGGAAGCGTGAGGCGAAACGCCAGATCGAAGCGGGGTTGCGCAATGACGCAAGCGGACGAGCCGCGCACCGGTGTCGTCAAACCGGTTGGCGCCCCGATGCGCCAATCGCGTCGGCGCTTGCGCATCGGCTGGAGCCGCTTCAACCGCACCCTGCAGCGCTTTCTCGGCCATTACGTCTTTTCCAGCCTGACGCGGCGCATTCTCGTTTTGAACCTCGCCGCGCTCGGCGTACTCGTTGTCGGCATTTCCTATCTCAACCAGTTTCGTGACGGGCTGATCGACGCCAAGGTCGAAAGCCTGATGACGCAGGGCGAAATCATCGCCAGCGCGATCGCGGCCTCGGCCACGGTGGACACGGATTCGATCAGCATCGATCCGGAAGCGCTTCTGGAACTGCAGGCCGGCGAAAGCGTCGCGCCCGGTTCCGACCAGCTCGACAGCCTCGATTTCCCGATCAATCCCGAACGGGTCGCGCCGCTTCTGCGTCGCCTGATTTCGCCCACCAAGACCCGGGCGCGCATCTATGATCGCGATGCCAATCTGCTTCTGGATTCCAGCCGGCTTTATTCGCGCGGCCAGATCCTGCGCTACAACCTGCCGCCGGTGGAAGAAGAACCGAACTGGTTCGAACAGGCCGAAGATTACCTGATCAGCTTTTTCCGCCGCACCGATCTTCCCGTTTACAAGGAAGCGCCGGGCGGTAGCGGCACGGCGTTTCCCGAAGTGATGACGGCGCTGACCGGCGGACCGTCCACCATCGTGCGCACCGGCGAACAGGGCGAGCTGATCGTGTCGGTGGCCGTGCCGGTGCAGCGCTTTCGTGCCGTGCTCGGCGTGCTGATGCTATCGACGCAAGGCGGCGATATCGACAAGATCGTCGCCGAAGAGCGCAAGGCGATCTATCGTGTGTTCGGCGTGGCGGCCTTGGTCGTCGCGATCCTGTCGATGCTGCTCGCTTCCACCATCGCCCAGCCGCTGCGCCGCCTGGCCGCCGCTGCCGTTCGGGTGCGTCGGGGTTCGTCGACGCGCGAGGAAATCCCGGACTTTTCCGAACGCGGCGACGAGATCGGCAATCTGTCGATTGCGGTGCGCGACATGACCAACGCGCTTTATGCCCGCATCGAAGCGATCGAGAGTTTCGCGGCCGATGTGGCGCATGAGTTGAAGAACCCGCTGACCTCGCTGCGCAGCGCGGTGGAAACCCTGCCGCTCGCCAAGAAGCCGGAAGCGCGCGATCGTTTGATGGAAGTGATCCAGCACGATGTGCGACGCCTCGACCGCCTGATCACCGACATTTCCGACGCCTCGCGTCTCGATGCGGAACTGGCGCGCGACGATTCCGCCAAGGTCGATCTGAAGAAGCTGATCACCGACATCGTTTCGATTTCGGCCGAGCCCGGCCGCCACAAGAAGCCGGTGGCGATCAGCTTCACGGCGGAAAAGCTGCCGCAGGGAATCAAGGCCTTTTCTGTGCTCGGCCATGATCTGCGCCTGGGGCAGGTGCTGACCAATCTGATCGAGAATGCGCGCTCCTTTGTGCCGGAAGAAGACGGGGCGATCGACATCAACCTGGCGCGCAAGGGTAAGCGCTTCGTGATCACCGTGTCCGACAATGGGCCCGGCATCGGGGTGGAGAATATCGAGCGCATCTTCGAGCGCTTTTATACCGACCGCCCGTCGAGCGAGGCGTTCGGCCAGAATTCCGGCCTCGGCCTGTCGATCAGCCGCCAGATCGTGGAAGCCCATGGGGGCACGTTGAGCGCCGAGAATATTTTGGGCGTCACGCCCGGCCATTATCTTGGTGCGCGCTTCATCGTCAGCCTGCCGGCCGAAAGCTGAGCCGCAATATGGGCGCTGCCAACCATCACGGCACGCTCGTTGTTGTCGGCGACACGGGCGTGTTGATCCGCGGCCAATCGGGTTCAGGCAAGAGCACGCTGGCGCTTGCCCTGATCGCGGCCGGTCAGCGGCTGGGTTTGTTTGTTCGCCTCGTGGCGGATGATCAGGTTTATCTGCAACACCATCACGGTCGCCTGATCGGATGGGTGCCGCAGCCTCTCGCCGGTCTGGTGGAAATGCCGCCGCTCGGTCCCGTGCCGATCGCCTTCGAGCCTCGCGCCCAGGTGGACTGGGTGGTGGATCTCGTTACGCCGAACGACACGGAGCGGATGGTGGATATCGGCCCGATCACGCTCGATCGGGTGACCCTGCCTTTGCTGAAGCTCCCGCAGCGCAACACGGAACCGGCCGTTACGGCGTTGCTTAAAATCCTCGGTGACAAAGTTTTGCCTGGAAAGTTACCGCTCTGAGGCGCAAACTGCGGCATTGTGACCATCCAAAGCGCAGATAATGGCTTGTCAACGGCGAGCGCCTCGACAAGATGGCCGTTCCGCACCTGCGAAGGGGCGGCCGCCATCCACTATCCGGCGGATCTGACAGGAGTCGCTCAAGAATGATCGGACTCGTGCTGGTGACGCACGGTCGCCTGGCCGAAGAATTCCGCTTAGCCGTCGAGCATGTGGTCGGCGCGCAAACACAGTTCATGACTGTGTGCATCGGTGCGGATGATAATATGGAACAGCGCCGGCAGGACATCGTTGATGCGGTGGCCGAGGTCGATACCGGCAAGGGCGTGATCATCCTGACCGACATGTTCGGCGGCACGCCCTCCAACCTCGCCATCTCCGTGATGGAGACCGGACGCGTGGAAGTGATTGCCGGCACCAATCTGCCGATGCTGATCAAGCTCACCAGCGTGCGCGTCACCCATTCGATGCAGCAGGCCCTCGATTACGCGCAGATGGCCGGCCGCAAATATATTAGCGTCGCGAGCCAAATGCTGACCTGTAAATGACCATTACCCAGAACGCGGCCCCCAACGCTGCCCTGACCCGAGAACTCAAGATCGTGAACCAGCGCGGATTGCATGCGCGGGCTTCCGCCAAGTTCGTGCAGGTCGCCGGCAGCTTCAACGCCGATGTTCGGGTGGAAAAGGACGGGGTGAGCGTTGGCGGCACCTCGATCATGGGCCTGATGATGCTGGCGGCCAGCCCCGGCTGTTCGATCCGCGTCAGCGCCAAGGGTGATGAGGCCGCGCAGGTGATCCAGGCGCTGGAAGCCTTGATCGCCGACCGCTTCGGCGAAGAGCACTAAGCTTCATAACGACATAAAGACCTCTTTATATGAGATTGTCTGATCGGGCTGCCTCTGCTAGGAGGACGGCATATCGCGCGCGCTCGATCCTTTTCCGCGCGCTGCCGTTTTCTGGAAGGAAGCTTTCATGACCACCACCAACGATCATATCATTGCCGACATCAAGCTTGCGGACTGGGGCCGCAAGGAAATCGAGATCGCCGAAACCGAGATGCCGGGCCTGATGGCCACGCGCGAAGAGTTCGGTGCGTCGCAGCCGCTCAAGGGCGCGCGCATTTCCGGTTCGCTTCACATGACGATCCAGACCGCCGTTCTGATCGAAACGCTGCAGGCTGTCGGCGCCGACGTGCGCTGGGCCTCCTGCAACATCTTTTCCACGCAGGACCATGCGGCCGCCGCGATTGCTGCCACCGGCACGCCGGTCTTCGCAATCAAGGGCGAGACGCTGGAAGACTACTGGCGCTACACCGACCAGATCTTCCAATGGCCGGATGGCGAGCCCACCAACCTCATTCTCGACGATGGCGGCGACGCAACGATGTATATCCTGATCGGCGCGCGCGCCGAAGCCGGCGAGGACGTCCTGTCCAATCCCGGCAACGAGGAAGAAGAAATCCTGTTTGCGCAGATCAAGACGCGCATGGGGCAGACGCCCGGCTTCTTCACCCGCACCCGCGACGCCATCAAGGGCGTCAGCGAGGAAACCACCACCGGCGTGAACCGTCTTTATCAGCTGCAGAAACGCGATTTGCTGCCGTTCCCGGCCATCAACGTCAACGACTCGGTGACCAAGTCGAAGTTCGACAACAAGTATGGCTGCAAGGAATCGCTGGTGGACGGCATTCGCCGCGGCACCGACGTGATGATGGCCGGCAAGGTCGCCGTTGTGTGCGGCTATGGCGATGTCGGCAAGGGTTCGTCCGCATCGCTGCGCGGCGCGGGTGCCCGCGTGAAGGTCACGGAAGTCGATCCGATCTGCGCGCTGCAGGCGGCGATGGACGGCTTCGAGGTCGTCACGCTGGAAGATGCCGCACCGACCGCCGACATCGTGATCACCACCACCGGCAACAAGGACGTGATCACGCTCGAACACATGCGCCTGATGAAGAACATGGCGATCGTCGGCAATATCGGTCACTTCGACAACGAGATCCAGGTCGCAGCCCTGCGCAACCTGAAGTGGACCAATGTGAAGCCGCAGGTCGACATGGTCGAATTTCCTGACGGCAAGCGCCTGATCCTCCTGTCGGAAGGCCGTTTGCTCAATCTCGGCAACGCCACCGGCCACCCGTCCTTCGTGATGTCGGCCTCCTTCACCAACCAGGTGCTGGCGCAGATCGAACTTTGGACGAAGGGTGCGGAGTACCGCAACGAGGTTTACACGCTGCCCAAGCACCTCGACGAGAAGGTCGCGCGCCTGCATCTCGACAAGCTCGGCGCCAAGCTCACCACGCTGTCGGACGAACAGGCCGCCTATATTGGCGTGACGCCGGAAGGTCCGTTCAAGGCGGAACACTACCGCTACTGATACGGCGGCGGATAACCACAACATATTGAGGCGCGGCCATTGACTTTTGGCCGCGCCTTTCTTTTTCGCCGCAAGATTCTTCCCGCAGATTCCCGATAACTGTACAGTGTCATGATTCGCGATATCGGACGCTGGGGCGCGGGGCGAAGAGCCCACCCGGTATCGCAGCCAGGCGGTCTTGGCAGGCGGCGAGAGGGTTACAAGACATGCCATCCAACGACCCGCTTCAAGCGGGGATGCTCGTTTCAAGATGCGGCCAGGCCGTCACCAGTCTGCTGCAGACCGGCCGACGAACCGTTCGCCATCTGACAATGCTTGCCACAGGATCGGCGTCGATCGCGCTTCTCGCGGCCTCGCCGGCGCTGGCGCAAAGCGGCGGCTTTGTTATGAGCACGCTGGAAGTCATCCAGTTCGCCACCTTTTGCGGCATTCTCTTTGCCGCCATGATTTCCGCCGTCTGGTTGATCCGCGAGCGTGGCCGCACGGCTGCCGAAAATGTCGATCTGCGCACGCGGGTGGCCGAGCTCGGCACCCAGGCGCAGCGCGCCGATGCGCTGCTCAACATGCGCGATCAGCGGATCGTGGTGTGGGACGCCGAAGGCAAGCGCCCGGATCTGGTTGGCGGATTGCCGATCGAAGCCGGCGCACCGGAAGAACGCGCCGCGTTTCTCGCTTTCGGGCGCTGGCTGATGCCGCGCTCGGCCGCAGCCCTCGATCATGCCGTCTCCGCTTTGCGCGACCATGCGACTCCCTTCGAACTGACGGTGGAAACCCAAAACGGTGCGCTGCTCGATGTTCAGGGTCGTCGCTCGCCGAGCCTGGCGCTGCTGCGCTTCACCTCGCTCAGCCAGGCACAGCGCGCTCATGCCGCGCTTCGCCTGGAACACCAGAAGCTGGAAGGTGAGCGCGCAGCACTTTTGACCCTGCTCGACGCGCTCGATCTGCCGTTCTGGCTGCGCGATGCGGGTGGGCGGATGCAATGGGTGAACGCCGCCTACGCCAAGGCCGTCGACGCCGCCGATCCTGCGGCCGCCATACGCGAAGGGCGCGAACTTCTCGGCACGCCGGTGCGCGCCGCTATTGCGGCAGAGGTCGCGCAGGGCCGCGCCTTCAAGCAGACCGTATCCACCGTGATTGGCGGCGATCGCCGCATGGTGGATGTGACCGATGCCGCGACACCGCAGGGCTCGGCCGGCATTGCCTGCGATGTCAGCGAGATCGAGGCCATGCGCGCCGAACATGAGCGCACGGTGAAAAGCCATTCCGACACGCTCGACCAGATCAACACGGCGATCGCGATCTTCGATGCTGACCAGAAGCTGCGCTTCTTCAACCAGGCGTTCCAGCGCTTGTGGGATCTCGATCTAGGCTTCCTGGAAAGCGCGCCCGACCATGCCCTGATGCTCGACCGGTTGCGCTCCGAGCGCAAGCTTGCCGAACAGCCGGAATGGCGGCGCTGGAAGGAAAACGTGCTGGCGGCCTATCGCGCCGTCGAGCCGATCGCCGATCAATGGTATCTGCCCGATGGCCGCACCTTGCGCGTCGTCGGCAACCCGCAGCCGCGCGGCGGCGCGACCTGGGTGTTCGAAAACCTCACCGAACAGATCGATCTCGAAAGCCGTTACCGCACGGCCGTGCGCGTGCAGGGCGAAACGCTGGACAATCTGGCCGAAGGCGTCGCGGTGTTCGGCCCGGATGGGCGCGTGCGCCTGTCCAACCCGGCCTTTCACCAGTTGTGGGACCTGCCGGCCGATCTGGCCGCACCCGGCACGCATATTTCGGCGCTGCGCGAAGCGGCCGATGCCCGCACCGCGGCCAATCCCTGGAACGACTTCGTGGCGTCGGTCACCGGCTTCGACGAAGAGCGCCGCGACCGGCAGGGGCAGGTCGAGCTTACCTCCGGCAAGATCCTGCGCCATGCGCTGATCCATCTGCCGAACGGCCAGTCGATGATCACCTTCGTGGACATCACTGACAGCGCCAATATCGAGCGCGCGCTGACCGACAAGAACGAAGCGCTGTTGAAGTCCGAGCAGCTCAAGAACGACTTCGTGCAGCATGTGTCCTATGAGCTGCGCTCGCCGCTCACCAACATCATCGGCTTCACCGAGCTTCTGACGCAGCCGACCACCGGACCGCTCAACGAAAAGCAGCGCGATTACCTCGACCATATCGGTTCGTCGTCGTCCGTGCTGCTCAACGTGGTCAACGACATCCTCGATCTTGCAACGGTGGATGCCGGCATGGTCGCGCTCGACATCGCGGAAGTGCCGGTGGCCGAAACGGTGCAGGCGGCGGTCGAGTTGGTGGACGAGCGGCTCAAGGAACACGCGATTTCGCTGCGCACCGACCTCAGCCACGCGCCGCGCACGCTTTTTGCCGACGAACACCGCATCAAGCAGATCCTGGTCAACCTCCTCAGCAATGCCGGCAACTTCGCGCCGGAAGGCTCATCCGTGACGCTGACCTGCCTCGAACACGAAAACGACGTCGTGTTCAGCGTGCATGATGATGGTCCGGGCATGCCCGACGATGTGCTCGACACCGTGTTCCGCCGCTTCGAGCCGCGCGCCAATGGCGGCCGCCGCAGGGGGGCAGGCTTGGGTCTTTCGATCGTGAAAAGCTTCGTGGAACTGCATGGCGGCGTGATCGATATTCATACCGGCGAAGGCCGTGGCACGACCGTGATCTGCCGCTTTCCCAACCGCCCGACGCAAATGCGCGAGGCGGCCGAGTGACGGCGTCCAGACAGAGCCTCACCTTGCAGGTGGATGGCGAAGCCGCGATGACGCGCCTCGGCGCGGATCTTGCAATGGCGGTGGCGGCCGGCGACGTTCTGGCGCTGTCGGGCGATCTGGGCGCGGGCAAGTCCACGCTGGCACGCGCGCTGATCCGCGCACTGGCCGGCGATCCCGATCTCGATGTGCCGAGCCCGACCTTCACGTTGGTGCAGGATTATCAGGCGCGGCTGCCCGTGCTGCATGCCGACCTTTACCGCATCGGCTCGCCCGACGAACTGGACGAGCTCGGCCTCGATGAAGCCGCAGGGCGCGGCGTGGTTCTGGTGGAATGGCCGGAGCGCGCCGAAGGCAATCTGCCGGGTAATCCGATCGTAGTCGTGATCGAAGCCTCCGGTGAAGGTCGCCGGATCACGTTCGACGGACCGGCGGCAACCCTGGCGCGGTTTCAGCGCACGCTCGCCATACGCGCTTTCCTGCAGGATGCCGGGCAGGGCGAAGCACAGCGCAGCTTCATGTTCGGCGATGCGTCCACCCGCGCTTATGAAACGATCACGCAGCCGCATCAGCCGACGCGTATCCTGATGGACGCGCCCAAGCGCCCCGACGGGCCGGTGATCCGGGATGGAAAGCCTTACAGCCAGATCGCGCATCTCGCCGAAAGCGTCACGCCGTTCGTGGCGGTGGGCCAGGCGCTGTACGAGCGCGGCATGGCAGCCCCCGCGATCCTCGCGCAGGATCTCGATGAAGGCCTGCTGCTGATCGAACATCTCGGATCCGGCAATTTTCTGCATGTCGGCGAGCCGGTCGCGGAGCGCTATCATCTGGCGGCGCAAGTGCTCGCGGCTTTTCACGCGCAGTCTTTCCCGGACACGCTGCCGGTTGGCGGCGACACATACCGCGTGCCCAGCTATGACCGCGAAGCGCTCCATATCGAAACCGAGCTTTTGATCGACTGGTATTTGCCGTCTGTCACCGGCAAGCCGGCGTCGGATGCCATGCGCGCCGATTACCATGCTGCCTGGAGCGCGGTGTTCGACCAGCTCGACACGGGTGAAAAGCACCTCGTCATCCGCGATTATCATTCGCCGAACCTGATCTGGCGGCCTGAACAAGACGGCCTGAACCGCATTGGCGTGATCGACTTCCAGGATGCGCTGATCGGCCCGTCCGCCTATGACGTCGCGTCACTCGCCATGGATGCCCGCGTCGATATCGCGCCGGCGCTGGAAGCCTCCACCAAGGCCGCCTATGTCGCGGCGCGGCAGGCGCAGGGCGCCTTCGACGTGGAAGGTTTCGAGCGTGCTTATGCGGTGATGGCGGCGCAGCGCAACGCCAAGATCCTCGGCATTTTCGTGCGGCTGAACGAGCGCGACGGCAAGCCGGTTTATCTCAAGCACCTGCCGCGCATCCGCAGCTATTTCGCGCGTGCGCTTGGCCATCCTGCACTTCAACCCGTTCGCCGCTTCGTCGAAGACAACGGCATTTTGGCATCCACCGATGCCCAATAGAACACCCCGCACGGCCATGGTGCTCGCCGCCGGTCTCGGCAAACGCATGCGGCCGATCACCGACACGATCCCGAAGCCGCTCGTACCGGTCGCCGGCAAGACGCTGCTCGACTGGGGTCTCGATGCGCTCCAAGCGGAAGACGTGGAGCGGGCCGTGGTCAACGTGCATTACCTCGCCGACCAGATCGATGCGCATGTGTCGCAGCGTGTGTCGCCGCGCATAACGGTCTCCGACGAACGCCGCGAATTGCTGGATTCCGCCGGGGGCATCGTCAAGGCGCTGCCGCAGCTTGGGGATCAACCGTTCTACATCCTCAATGCCGACACGTTTTGGCTGGACCAGTCGCCTTCGAGCCTGTCGCGTCTGGCAGCGCTGTGGGACGATGGGCGGATGGATATCCTGCTGATGCTGGCCTCGATGGATGATGTGACCGGCCATTCCGGCTCCACCGACTTTCTTCTGGACGGGGACGGGCGGCTCGAGCGCGCCAAGGGCGATCCGTCCGGTCTCGTTTATGCCGGTGCCGGCATCGTGCATCCCCGCATCTTCGACGGCGCGGACACCATTCCGCATTCGCTCAATGCCTATTTCGACCGCGCCATCGCGGCTGGCCGCCTTCATGGCATGGTCATGCGCGGGCGCTGGATCACCGTCGGCACGCCGGATGCGATCGCACCGGCCGAAGCCACCGTCGCTGCATGGCGGCAGCAAGAACAATGAGCGCGGGCGCGACAAGGCCGCGCGTTTTCAACATTCCCGCCGGCCTGCCGTTCCTGCCCACGCTGGTTGAAGCCGTGCGCAGCGGGCGCTTTCACGACGACGCGACCTGGCGCGCGGAGGATCCGCTGGCGCTGGCGACCACCACGATCTTCGTGCCGACCAGGCGCGCGGCGCGCGAACTGCGCAGCCTGTTCGTGGATATGGGCGAGGGCCGCGCGGCGATCCTGCCCACGATCCGTCCGCTCGGCGAGTTCGAAGAAGACCGCGTTTTGTTTGAAAGCGCGGATCATTCCACCGTCGATCTCGATCCGCCCGTGGCGTCGCTCGACCGCCTGCTGCATCTCGCGCCCCTTGTGCGGCGCTGGATCGAGCGTCTGCCCGGCCACCTTGCCGCGCTTTACGGCGAAGATGTCGTGGTGCCCGCATCGTCGGCCGATGCGCTGTGGTTGGCGCGCGACCTCACCGAATTGATGGACGAGATCGAAACGGAAGGCGCGGACTGGGGCAAGCTCGGCGATCTCGTGCCCGAAGGGCTCGCCAACTGGTGGCAGGTGACGCTGGCCTTTCTGTCGATCGTATCCGAGCAATGGCCGGGGATGCTGGCCGAACTTGGCCGCAGCAATCCGGCCGCGCATCGCAATGCGCTGATCCGCGCAGAAGCCGCGCGCCTGCAGCGCAACCCGCCAGCCGGTCCGGTGATCGTTGCCGGCTCCACCGGCTCGATCCCCGCAACCGCCGAGCTTCTCAGCGTGATTGCCCGTTCAAGCCATGGCGCGATCGTGCTGCCCGGCCTCGACCAGGATCTGGATGACGCGGCATGGAGTGCGGTGGGGCGCACGGAAAGCGATCCCTCGGTTTACGGCCATCCGCAATATCAGCTGCGCAAGCTGATCGCCCATCTCCAGGTGTTGCGCGGCGATGTCGAGCCGATCGCGCAAGCGCCGGCGCATCGCACGCTGCGCCTTGCCGCTCTGTCCGAAGCGCTGCGCCCGGCCGATACCACAGATGCCTGGGCCGAGCACCGCGGCGCTTACGAGCGACACGATCTCGATGCCGCTTTTGCCGGCGTGACCCTGCTCGACGCGCCAACCGAGCGCGATGAAGCGCTGGCCATCGCCATCGCGCTGCGCCAGGCGATCGAGGAACCCAACAAGACGGCTGCACTGGTCACCGGGGACCGCATTCTGGCGCGGCGCGTCAGTGCAGAACTGCGCCGCTTCGGCATCACGGCCGACGATTCCGGCGGCACGCCTTTGTTCAAGACGCCGCCCGCGACACTGCTCCTGCAGGCCGTGCGCGCGGTGTTTTCGCCCGGCGATCCCATCGCGATCCTGTCTCTGCTGAAGCACCCGCTTCTGGCGCTCGGGTTGGAGCGCAGCACGGTGCGCCGCGCCGCCGAGATGATCGAACTGGTTGCCCTGCGCGGCGGCACTGGTCGCCCCGATATCGCGACGCTCGGCACCTTGTTCGAAAATTGCTTCTCCGATCTCGGCGCATCCGAACGCCAGCCCTTCTGGTTGCCGCGCATCGATGCGGCCAGGCTTGAAGCAGCTCGCAGCGTTCTTCTTGCGCTTGAACAGGCGCTGGCGCCGCTGGTCGAGCTGCGCGACGGCGGCCGTTTCACCACGGAAGCCGCCGCGCGCATTTCCGTCGAAGCCTTGGAAGCGCTGGGCCGCTCGGCCGATGGTTCGTTGAGCGAGCTTTATGCCGGGGATGCGGGTGCGGGCGTGGCCGATTTCCTGCGCGGACTGATCGGCACGCAGGCCGGTTACGAGATCCTGGCCGTTGAATGGCCGGGCGTGCTCGATGCGCTGATCGCGCCCGAAGCGGTGAAGCCGTCGATTGCCGGGGATAACCGCATCGCGATCTGGGGTGCGCTGGAAGCCCGGCTGCAAACGGTGGACCTGCTCGTTGTCGGCGGGCTCAACGAAGGCACCTGGCCGCGCCGCGCTGAACCGGACCGCTTTCTGTCGCGCGGCATGAAAAGCGGCCTGTCGCTGGAACCGCCGGAACGGCGCATCGGCCAGGCAGCGCATGATTTCATGATGGCGCTGGGTGGCGAGCGGGTGATCCTGTCGCGCGCCGCACGCTCGGGCGATGCGCCGGCCGTGTCGTCGCGCTGGCTGCAACGGCTCACGACCTTTCTCGGCGAGGAAGTCGCGGAAACGGCGCGTGCGCGCGGCCGCGTCCTGCTCGCCTGGGCGCAAAGGCTGGACGAGCGGCAGGACGTGCCCTTTGCGCCGCGCCCCAATCCGAAGCCGCCGCTCGGTGCACGCCCCAAGCATTTCTCCGTCACCGAAATCGAAACGCTGCGGCGCGATCCTTATGCGATTTATGCCAAACGCGTCCTGAAACTTCAGCCGCTCGATGAGGTCCTGCGCGATCCGAGCGTGGCCGAACGCGGCAACCTCTTCCACGATATTCTGCATCATTTCACCGAAGCCGAGATCGATCCCCATGCGCCGGACGCGCTGGAACAACTGATCGCGATCGGCGACACGGCCTTCGACCAAGCGGCTCTGCCCGACGATCTGCGCGTGGTCTGGTGGCCGCGCTTCGAGGCGATGGCCGCCAACATCATCGCGTGGGAACAGGATCAGGCGCAGAAGGATCCGGCGCGGCATTCCGAGCTGAAGGCCGACAAGACGGTGGTCGGCAGCACCGGCGTGACGCTGGGTGGGCGTGCCGACCGGATCGACCTTCTGCCCGGCGGCATGGCCGATATTCTCGACTACAAGACCGGCTCCACGCCGTCCAAGCGGCAGGCGCATATGTTGATCGCGCCGCAGCTGGCGCTTGAAGCCGCCCTTCTGCGGCGCGGCGCATTCGGGGAGCTCGACAAGGCCGAGCCGGCCGATCTCGCTTATATCCGCTTGAAGCCGAACGGGGCGGTGGAGCCGGAATCGATCCTGGAAATCAAGGGCGCCAATGCCTCCCTGCGCAGTGCGGGCGATCTGGCGGAGGATGCCTGGGCGCGGCTTGAAACGCTCATCAAGCATTATGCCGATCCCACCAGCGGCTACCTGTCGCGCGCGCTGCCGTTTCGCGAAACCGAAACATCGGGCGATTACGATCATCTCGCCCGCGTGCTGGAATGGTCGGCCGGAGCGGAAAGCGGCGAAGGGGGCGAAGAATGAGCGTCCGCTTCGTTGTTCCCGAAGACACGCTGCGCGACCAGACGCTGGCGTCGGATCCCGGCAACTCCGTCTGGGTGTCGGCCCATGCCGGCTCCGGCAAGACGCATGTCTTGTCACAGCGCGTGGTGCGGCTGCTTTTGTCGGGCACCGAACCGTCGCGCATCCTGTGTTTGACCTATACCAAGGCCGCCGCCGCCAATATGGCCAACCGCATTTTCCGCGATCTCGGCCGCTGGACGATGCTGGATGACGCAGCACTGGCCAAGGAAATCGCCGATATCGAAGGCAGCGCCACCGCCGGCACGGTGAAGCGCGCCCGGCGCTTGTTTGCGCAGGCGCTGGAAACGCCGGGCGGCCTCAAGATCCAGACCATCCACGCCTTTTGCGAAGCGCTGCTGCATCAGTTTCCGCTTGAAGCCAACATTGCCGGGCATTTCGAGCTGCTTGAAGGACAGGCGGCCACCGCACTCCTGGCGCAAGCGCGGCGCGAACTGCTGCTCGGCACCCGCAACGAGCCGGATCTGGCCGATGCCTTTGCCACGGTTCTGCAGCGCGGTGGCGAAAGCGGGCTCGACCGTTTGCTCGACGAGATCGTCGCCAAGCGCGATGACCTGAAGGCCGCCATCACCGATCTGCATGGCGGCGACATGCTGGCAGAGCATGGCTTCGGTTCGGATGAAACGGCGGAAACGCTGAGCGAGGCGATCTGGCCGGACAGCTATTTCGATGCCTCGTTGGCCGAGACGATCGCGCAATGTGCGTCCAACAAGGTGCGTGCGGCGGATTTCGCGGCTGGCTTGAGCGCGGTGGCCAAGGCCGAGCCACCGGAGTGTTTCGCGCTTCTGTGCAAGCTCTTCCTCACCGCATCCGGTGAGCCGCGCAAGCCCGGCCAGATCGCGGCAAAGGAGGTAGTGGCCCGCTTCCCCGACTTCGCGGAAGAATTCACCCGAATGGCCGATGGGCTGGTTGCCTGCCGCGACCGCATCGCGCTGCTCGACATGCTTCATGCCACGAAGGCAGCACTCACCATCGCCGACCGGCTGATCGGCAACTATTCGCGCCTGAAACATGCCGGCGGCTTTCTCGATTTCGAGGACCTGATCCGCCGCACGATCGCGCTGCTTGCCCGCTCCGATGCCGGTCCCTGGGTGCGCTATCGGCTTGATCAGGGAATCGACCATATTCTGGTGGACGAGGCGCAGGATACCAGCCCGCAGCAATGGATGGTGATCCGCGCGCTGTCGGGCGAGTTCTTCGTGGGCGATGGCGCGCGCGCCGATGCCGAACGCACCATCTTTGCGGTGGGCGACGAGAAACAGTCGATCTATTCGTTCCAGGGAGCCGAGCCGGAAAGCTTCGACATCAACCGGCGCGACTTCAAGAGGCATGTCGAGGGTGCTGAAAAGCGGTTCGAAACGGTGAAGCTGCAACGCTCCTTCCGCTCGACGTGGGATGTGTTGTCGGCCGTGGATCGCGTTTTCTCCACGCCTGAGCGGCGCCGCGGGCTGACGCAGGACGGCGTTGCCTTCGAGCACAAGGCGATCCGGGAGGAGCCGGGTTCGGTGGAAGCCTGGCCGTTCGTCGGCGCAACCAGCATCGAGGAACCGGATGATTGGGCTGAAGCGATCGATCATGCTTCGGCGCCCGCCGTGCTCGTGGCCGAAGAGATCGCGACGCGCGTCGAAGGCTGGCTGAAAACCAACACGATCCTGCCCGGCAAGGGTCGCCCGATCCGCCCCGGCGACGTCATGGTGCTGGTGCGCAAGCGTGACAGCTTCATTCATGCGCTGTCGCGTGCGCTCAAGAACCGCCGCATCGATGTTGCGGGTGCCGATCGCCTCAGCCTGCCCGGCCATATCGCGGTGCAGGATCTGGTGGCACTCGGCCGCGTCGTGCTGCAGCCGGAAGACGACCTGTCGCTCGCCGCGCTTCTGAAAAGCCCGATCTTCGGGCTGGACGAGGATGCGCTGTTTGGCCTCTCGCATGGTCGTGCCGACGGCGTGTCGCTTTACACGAGCCTGCGGCGCAGGGCCGGCGACGATCTGATCCTGAAAGCGGTGCTCGACCAGCTCACCGGCTGGCGCAACGAAGCCGGCTTCAAACCGGCCTTCGAATTCTATGCCGCCGTTCTCGGGCGGGACGGCATCCGGCAAAAGATGATCTCGCGCCTCGGCCACGAGGCCGGCGAAATCTTGGACGAATTCCTGAACTTCCTGCTTGGCGCCGAGCGTGCGGGGCCGCCCGATCTCGAAAGCGTGTTGTCGCTGCTCGACCAGTCCGGCCCGGACATCAAGCGGGAAATGGACCAGACGCGCAACGAGATCCGCATCATGACGGTGCATGCCGCCAAGGGCCTCGAAGCGCCGATCGTGTTTCTGGTGGACAGCGGCGGCGAACCCTTTATCGCCGGCCATCTGCCGCGCCTGCTGGCTTACGAGACGCCCGATGCGGCGCGGCGCAAACGCTTCCTGTGGCGTGCCGGCAAGGACCTCAACAACAGCTTTGCCGGTGAGATCGAGGCCGGCTTGAAGGATAAGGCCGAGGACGAATATCGCCGGCTGCTTTATGTCGGCATGACGCGCGCCGAAGATCAGCTGATCGTGTGCGGCTATCATGGCAAGCGCGGTCCGACCAATCCGACCTGGCTCACGATGGTGCGCGAGGGGCTGGAAGGTCAGGCCGAAACCACGACGAACGATCTGCCGGACGAGCGCGGCACCGTTCTGCATTATCAGGTGACGAAGCAGCCGGTCGTGTTGAAGGATGCGGCCCAGACAGCGTCTGAGGAAGCGCCGGCATTTCCCGCCTATCTGCGCGGCAAGGCGCCCTCCGCCCCGCGACTGCCGCGCCCGCTGGCCCCGTCGCGTGCAGCTGCCCTGATCGAAACCACGACGGCGGATGCGCCGACCCAGCGCTCGCCGGTGCTTGATCCGCAGCTTGAACCGTCTTTCGCCATTGAACGCGGCAACGCGATCCACCGCCTGCTCCAGATCCTGCCGGACATGCAGCCGGACGCGCGCGCAGCGGCCGCAGAGCGCTATCTCGGCCGGGTGGGTGCGGGATGGCAGCCACAGGAGCGCGACGCCGCTCTGCGCTCTGTGTTCGCCGTGCTGGACGACGAAACCTTCGCGCCGCTGTTTGCGCCGGGTTCGCGCGCCGAAGTTTCGGTGATGGGCACGCTTGAACTCGGCAACACGCCGCGCGCCATTGCCGGCACGATCGACCGGCTGGCGGTGATGGACGAGGCCGTGCTGATCCTCGACTACAAGACCAACCGCCCGCCGCCGGCTGATCTGGACGCCGTGCCGGACACTTATGTGCTGCAGCTCGCACTGTATCGTGCGCTGCTGGCCGATCTTTATCCGCAAAAACGCATCGAAGCGGCTCTGTTGTTCACTGAAGCGCCGCGCCTGATCGCCCTGCCGGCCGCGCGCATGGATGCAGCATTGCAAGGATTGAACGCAGCTTCAACGCAACGCGCTTGACGCGGTTGACCTGACGTCCCACATCTCCCCTCGAACGGCGCGCTGCATCCTCCCCCTGAGCGCGCCATCAACATTTGAAGGACTTATGCAATGGCTACCGTCAAGGTCGACAAGAACAATTTCGATGCCGACGTGCTCCAGTCCAACGAGCCGGTCGTTGTCGATTTCTGGGCGGAATGGTGCGGCCCGTGCAAGATGATTGCGCCCGCGCTGGAAGAGATTTCGCAGGAAATGGGCGGCAAGGTGAAGATCGCCAAGCTCAACATCGACGAGAACCCGGAACTGGCCGCCCAGTTCGGCGTCCGCTCGATCCCCACCCTCATGATGTTCAAGGCCGGTGAAGTGGCCGACATGAAGGTCGGCGCGGCCCCCAAGACGGCTTTGTCGTCCTGGATCAACGGAAACGTCTGACACTTAGCTCAGATTTCATGCGAAAGCCCGGCTGGACAGCCGGGCTTTTTTCGTGACTGGAAGAGCGCGAGCGTGATGCGGTGAACCCGAAAGGCCGTGGCGATGGGTGCATGGACGAAGCAGCTTCGCACAACCGACGCCACAGCGGCGGGCGTGATCATCATGCTGGTGGGCTTGTTCCTGTTTGCGATCAACGACGCGATGGGCAAATGGCTGGTTGCGAGCTTTTCGGTCGGCCAGATCCTTCTGGTGCGCTCGATCGGCGCGTTCCTGATCCTCGGCCCCATGCTGGTGGCGCGCGACAGTGTTCAAGCGGTGTTCCGACCGGAAAAGCCGGCCTTGCAGGCGTTGCGCGTTCTGGCGAGTGCCGCCGATGTCGGCTTCTTCTACGCAGCCGTCGCTTATCTTCCGCTCGCCGACGCGCTGACCTTCTACATGGCGGGCCCGATCTATGTCGCGGCCCTGTCGCACTTCTTCCTGGGCGAGCGCTCCGGCTGGAAGCGCTGGACGGCGATCTTCGTCGGTTTTATCGGCGTGATCATCGTGTTGCGCCCATCCAGCGCCTCGCTCACCTGGCCGTCGCTGTTTGCCGTGATGGGCAGCTTTTCGCTTGCCGTGCAGCTGATCCTGAGCCGGCTCCTGCGCAACACATCAGATAGCGTGCTGGTGACGTGGCAGACGGTGGGCGTGCTGATCATCGGCGTCACCCTGTCGGCGAACGCCTGGACCACGCCTGATCTGACCAGCCTGATCGCCATGCTGATGCTGGGCGTCGTGGCGAGCATTGCGCATATGATGATGACGCGCTCGATGAAGCTTGCTTCCGCTTCGCTGCTCGCGCCGCTTCAATACACGCTGCTGTTATGGGCGATCATTCTGGGTGTGATCTTCTTCGACGAACTGCCCGACCTTCAGGTCATCCTTGGCTCGGTGATCATCATCGTGGCCGGCTTGTTCATCTTCCACCGCAAGAAGGTCGTAGGCGCGCCGGTGAAGCCGGAAACGGTGGATCGCGTTTGAGCGGGATCAGGCCGGCGGCGTGCCGTTTTCGGCCAGAACCTGACCGGCAAGATAAAGCGAACCGCCGATCAGAATGCGCGGCGCGTCTTCCGTTTCGTCCCAGGTTTCGCGCAACAGGCTGAGCGCATTGCCCACCGAAGCGATCGGCTCGGCCGACAGGCCGGCTTCTCCGGCGCGCACCGCCAGTTCGTCATTCGGCACGCCGGCATCGCTTGAACCGACCGGCACGGTGAAGACATGGCGCACCATGCCCTTGAAGGCGCGGAAATAGTTGGTCTGATCCTTGGTGTTGATCATGCCGGCAATGAGAAACAGCGGCCGCGGATTGCGGTCTTCCTGATCGGCCAGCGCTTCGGCGATCACGGCGCCTGCACCGGGATTATGCCCGCCATCGAGCCAGATCTCGGCGCCTTGCGGCGCAAGCTCCACGAGCTTGCCGGTGGTCAGCTTCTGCATGCGGCCCGGCCACGTCACCGTTTCCAAGGCACGGTCGGCGATTGCAGGCGTCACATTGAAGCCGGCAGCGCGCACGGCAGCGATCGCTGCGGCGGCATTGGCGAACTGGTGACGGCCCGGCAAACGGGGGCGCGTCAGGTCCATCAGGCCGGTGTCGTCCTGATAGATCATGCGGCCGTTTTCCTCGAAGGCGAGAAAATCTTGGCCATAGATGAAGGCAGGCGCGCCGAGCCGTTCTGCGGTGGATTCGAGCACTTCGCGCGCGGCTTCGCTTTCCTGCGCGCCGATCACCACGGGTGCACCCCGCTTGATGATGCCGGCTTTTTCGGCTGCGATCAGCTCGGCGCGGTCGCCGAGATAGGCTTCGTGGTCGAGCGACACCGGCATGATGACGCTGGTGGCCGGCCGCTTGATGACGTTGGTGGCGTCGAAGCGCCCGCCGAGACCGACTTCCACGATCGCGACATCGGCCGGATGTTCGGAAAACAGAACGAACATCACCGCCGTCAGGATCTCGAAAACGGTGGTCGTCTCGCCCCGGTTGGCGTCCGCGACACGCTCGATGGCGTCCGTCAGCACATCGTCGGCAACCAGCTTTCCACCGCCGGGGGCGCCCAAGCGATAGCGTTCATGCCAGTTCACCAGATGCGGCGAGGTATGAACGTGAACGATGCGCCCATCGGCTTCGAGCAGCGCGCGCGAAAAGGCCGCGCAGGAGCCCTTGCCATTGGTGCCGGCGATGTGGATCACCGGCGGCATGTGGTCCTGCGGATTGCCGAGCCGCTCGAGCAGCCGCGTGACGCGTTCCAGGGACAGGTCGAAGCCCTTGGGATGAAGCGTCATCAGCCGCTCGATCGCGCGGGCGGCCTGGCTCTCGTCGGTTGCGGCGCTCATGCGGGAAAACCGTCGGTCTGGTTTAAGCGTGCGCGGGCGTCGGCGCTTCGTCGCTGGCAGCTGCCGGCAGCGCTTCGGGATCGATCACCGTGCCGGGCGGCTGCTTCATCAGAATGCGCAGCAGCCGGCCAAGCGTCGCCTTCATGTCGAGGCGCGACACGACCATGTCGACCATGCCGTGTTCCATCAGATATTCGGCGCGCTGGAAGCCTTCCGGCAGCTTTTCGCGGATGGTCTGCTCGATCACGCGCGGGCCGGCAAAGCCGATCAGGGCGCCGGGCTCGGCGATGTGAACGTCGCCCAGCATGGCATAGGACGCGGTGACGCCGCCGGTGGTCGGGTTGGTGAGAACCACGATATAGGGCAGGCCGGCTTCCTTCAGCCGGTCAACCGCAACCGTCGTGCGCGCCAGCTGCATCAGGGACAGAATGCCTTCCTGCATGCGTGCGCCGCCGGATGCGGCAAACAGAACAAGCGGCAGCTTCTTTTCGACCGCGTTTTCGAAGCCGCGAATGATCGCGTCACCCGCCGCCATGCCGAGCGAGCCGCCCATGAAGGAAAAGTCCTGAACGGTTACGGCGACCGGCAGACCGTCGATCTCGCCGGTGGCGTTGATGATCGTGTCTTCCATGCCGGTCTTGGCACGGTTTTCCTTCAAACGGTCGATATAGCGCTTCTCGTCGCGAAAGCGCAGCGGATCCACGGCGACCTTGGGGTTCTCGAGCGTCTCGTAATGCCCCTCGTCGAACAGGAAGCGCAGCCGCTCCTTGCCCTTGATCTTCATGTGATGACCGGAAGACGGCACCACGAACTGGTTTTCTTCCAGGTCCTTGTGGAAGATCATCTCGCCGGAATCGGGATCCTTGATCCACAGATTGTCCGGCATGTCGCGCCGGCCAAGCATGGAATTGATCTTCGGACGAACGTAGTTGGTGATCCAGTTCACGGCTGGCTCTCCGTTATCTGAGCAAACAAAATGGGGCGATCAGCCGGCATGGGCAAGGCGCGCCTGGCGCACCCCTTGTGCAAGGCCGCCGATCAGCGTGGCAACGGCTTCCGCGGGATCGGCCGTCATGCGGCCATCGGGTCCAAGCACATTGGCAACCGCATTGACGATCGCCGTACCCACCACGACGCCGTCGGCGGACGCGCCGATCACCCGCGCCTGTTCGGCCGTCTTGACGCCGAATCCGACGCAGATCGGCAGATCCGTATGGCTCTTGATGCGCTTCACCGCTTCCGTCACATCGCCGGTATTGGCAAGGGCCGAGCCGGTGATGCCGTTCATCGACACGTAGTAAACGAAGCCGGATGTGTTCTCGAGCACCTTCGGCAGGCGCTTGTCGTCTGTAGTCGGCGTTGCCAGGCGGATGAAGTTGATGCCCGCGCGGATCGCCGGAATGCAGAGTTCCTCATCCATCTCCGGCGGCAGATCCACGACGATCAAGCCGTCCACGCCGGCTTCCACGGCTTCGGCCAGGAAGGTCTCGACGCCATAAAGATAGATCGGATTGTAGTAGCCCATCATGACGATCGGCGTGTCGTTGTCGTCGGTCCGGAAGTCGCGCACCATCTGCAGCGTCTTGGCGAGCGTCTGGCCGCTTTTCAGCGCGCGCAGGCCCGCGGCCTGAATGGCCGGGCCGTCGGCCATCGGATCGGAAAACGGCATGCCGAGCTCGATCACGTCCGTACCCGCCTTCGGCATGGCCTTCATGATCCTGAGCGACGTGTCATAATCGGGATCGCCGCCCATGAAATAGGTGACAAGCGCGGGACGGCCCTCATCCTTGAGCTTGGCGAAGCGGCGGTCGATGCGGGTTGTCATACGGTATCTCCGGAAAATCTTGTCGCGATATAGTCCGAAATCGATTTGTGCGACATCGCTGTTTCCATCCATGCGCGCCGCTCGAAGTCAATGAGTGCCAGTTCCCAGACGCAGGCAAACAGATGCGGCGCCGCTTCTTCGAACATCGCATCGGGATGGAGGTCTGCGCGCCAGAGCTTTCGGGCGCAAATGCCGCCGGGCTGCCACCAATGAAGCAGCAGCCAGCGACCTTCCTCGCCTTCATGCAGGATCGCAAAGCCGGCACCAAGATGCGGCATGCCACTCATCTCCGGCTCGGCTTCGATGATCTGCGCTTTGGCCTTGTCGAACACCGCATCATCGATCGCTGCCGCATCGGCGCAGATCGCGTTGAGCTTGATCGCAGTGGGACCGACCTGCATCAGCGCCTGAAACCAGGCCCGACGCGGACGATAGACGTCGGCAGGCGGGTTGCCGTCATCGACAGGACGCGAAGGGATGTCGATGCGGGCGGTCACGTTTGATCGGCTCCTTCAGCCTCAAGCCTCACGGGGTTAGCGCGACCATCGAAGACGCGCAATATTTCTGTACCGTTATCAGTTCGAGACCATCTAGGAGAGGACTGCGTTTGCTTCTGCCGCATGCTCGCTTAGGAGCTGGCGCTGATGCTCACGGCTTTCGAGATACCAGGTGAGCGCCTGCTCGGCGATGTGCGCAGCGGACGTATTCTGCCGCTGCGCTTCTTCTTCGAGGCGGCGATTGGTGTCGGCCTTGATGTGCAATGAAAGCGGGACTTCACCCATTTCGCACTCCTTCAACCCGGGCAAGGCAGGTTAGCACAGGCCTGAAACCTGCGCCAACGGCAGCCCTTCTTACATCTCCATCCCCATCATCTTGGCGACCGTATGCACGTCCTTGTCGCCGCGGCCCGACAGGTTGATGATGATGATCTGGTCCTTGTCCATGGTGGGCGCGAGCTTCACGGCATGGGCGATGGCATGGGCGGATTCGAGCGCCGGGATGATGCCTTCGACGCGGGTCGTCAGCTGGAAGGCGTCGAGCGCTTCGTCATCGAGGATCGGCACATATTCCACGCGCTTGGTGTCGCGCAGGAAGCTGTGCTCGGGGCCGACGCCGGGATAATCGAGACCGGCCGAGATCGAATGGCCTTCGATGATCTGGCCGTCCTTGTCCTGCAGGAGATAGGTGCGGTTGCCATGCAGAACGCCGGGCTTGCCGGCACTCATGGAGGCGCAATGCTCGACGCCTTCGAGACCGCGTCCGCCGGCTTCCACGCCGATGATGCGCACGTCGCGATCATCGAGGAAGGGATGGAACAGGCCGATCGCGTTCGAACCGCCGCCAACGGCTGCGATGATCGCATCGGGCAACCGGCCTTCCTGTTCCTGGATCTGTTCGCGCGCTTCCGTACCGATCACGGCCTGAAAGTCGCGCACCATTTCGGGATAAGGATGCGGGCCGGCGGCGGTGCCGATCAGGTAATAGGTGTCATGAACATTCGTGACCCAGTCGCGCAGGGCCTCGTTCATCGCGTCCTTCAGCGTGCCGTGGCCGGCCGTCACCGCGTTGACCTCGGCACCTAGGAGCTTCATGCGAAACACGTTCGGCTTCTGGCGCTCGACGTCGGTTGCGCCCATGTAGACCACGCATGGCAGGTTGAAGCGCGCCGACACGGTGGCCGAAGCCACGCCGTGCTGGCCGGCACCGGTTTCGGCGATGATGCGCGTCTTGCCCATGCGCTTGGCGAGCAGGATCTGGCCGAGGCAGTTGTTGATCTTGTGCGAACCGGTGTGGTTCAGGTCTTCGCGCTTCAGATAGATCTTGGCGCCGCCGAGGTGACGCGTCAGGCCTTCGGCGAAATAAAGCTTGGACGGGCGGCCCGCATAATAGGTCGACAGCGACTTGAGCTCGGCCTGGAAGTCCGGGTCGGTCTTGGCTTCTTCCCAATGCTGCTGCAGATCCAGGATCAGCGGCATCAGCGTTTCGGCGACGAAGCGGCCGCCGAAGATGCCGAACATGCCCTGTTCGTCCGGTCCGGTGCGGAAGGAATTCGGCTCGATCGGCTTGTTCATGCCGTGCTCCTGGATGCGTGGGTTCAAAAACAACGAATAAGGTCAGGCCGCGCGCTGTTTGGCGCTGCGAATGGCTGCAAAGAAAGCGTCGATCAGCGCCGCGTCCTTGATCCCCGGCGCACGCTCGACACCCGACGAAATATCCAGTCCGGATGGGTGAACGCGCGCCAAGGCGTCGCCGACATTCGACGCGTTGAGCCCTCCGGAAAGCATGTAAGGCAGCGAAGCGTCAAGGCCATGGAGCAGCGACCAATCGAACGTGATGCCGTTGCCGCCCGGAAGGTCCGCGCCCTTGGGTGGCTTGGCATCGAAAAGAAGACGATCGGCCACGCCGGCATAGTCTTGCGCATGGGTGAGATCGTCCGCCGTGGAGATCGACAGCGCTTTCATGACGGGCAGGCCATATCGCGCTTTGACCGCCGATACCCGCTCGGGCGTTTCCCCGCCATGCAGCTGCAGCACATCCGGCTGAACAGCGGACACGATGGTGTCCAGCGCTTGATCATCGGCATTCACCGTCACAACCACGGTTTGCGCCCGGCCGCGCGCCAGCTGCCGCAAAGGAGCAGCGGTGTCAGCCGACACATTGCGCGGGCTCTTGGGAAAGAAGATGAAGCCGATATGGCTTGCACCATTGTCCAGCGCGGCGTTCACGGTTTCGGGCGTGGAAAGCCCGCAGATCTTGATATCCATAGAGAAGGAGATAGCGGCGCGACCGCGCTTATTCAAACGCAATCGCCTGCAGGGCGCCGCCATTCTTCTTCAGCCAGGCCTTGCAGCGGTCGGTATCCGGGCACAGCGCACGGCATAGCGCCCAGAACTGCGGACCGTGGTTCATTTCCTTGAGATGCGCGACCTCGTGAGCGACGAGGTAATCGATCACAACCGGCGGGGCCATCATGATGCGCCAGGAAAAGGACAAACCGCCATCGGCGGTGCAGGAGCCCCAGCGGCTGGTCGTGTCCTTGAAGCGGACAGATCTTGCCTTGCGCCCGACGGTTGCCGTGTGTTTGGCGACCAGCGCCTCAATGTCGCGCTTGGCTTCGCGCTTGAGGAAATCGCTGACCCGGCGCGGCAGATGCGCTTCGTCGCCATGCACATGAAGAACCGGGCTGCCGTCGACGGCGCCGATCGACACCGCGCCGCGTCTGCCTGGCTCATGCACGATGAGGTGCGGTACGCCGCGAAGGGGAATGCGCACGCCGGCCCGCACGATCGGCTTGTCGGGATATTTCGCCAGCCGCGTTTCGAGCCATTGGGTATGCCTGGCGATGAAGCGGTCGACATCGCGCAGGGAAATGCCGGGCGGCGTGGTGACGCGCAAACCGCGTCCGCCGACATCGATGCGCAGGGTCAACCGCGTGGAGCGCTGGTTCTGCACGATCTTGAGGGGCAGGGTGCGTCCGGCCACATCAAGCGCACGCTCCACCGGCGGCGCGATGGCCGGTTTGCGGGAACGGGAAAAGGCGGACAGGAGACCCATGGGGTGAGCTAACGCGATTCGCGCCTCTTGAAGAAGCTTGAGACGCAAAAAACGGCGCCCCTTGCGAGGCGCCGTTTCCTTGGCTCAGGTGATCGAGGCGTGGATCAAACGCCCGGATCGCGGATTTCGGTCGAACCGGTGGTCTGCGGACGGGTGTTGCGGTTGTTCATGAACCGGTCGAACTCGTCCTGGTCCTTGGCGCGGCGCAGTTCGCGGACATAGGCGTCGAACTCGTCGCGGGCTTCATCCAGCTTGCGGCGCTCTTCTTCGAGACGGTTGAGCTCGGCCGAGCGCCAATCGTCGAAGGCCACATTGCCGGTGGAGTTGAAGCCGCCGCCGAAATGGCGGGACCGCTTGGCGGCGCAATTCTTGAACCAGCCTTCGCCGTTCATCATGCGCTTAAAGCCGTCCAGCCGGTCGCCCCACAGAATATAGCCCAGCATGGCCAGGCCGAGAGGCCAAAAGACCACGAAGCCGACTACCATGAGCGCAATGGTCGCCGGCGTCCAGGCCGGTCGGATCAGTGCAGTCGTGTTCATTTGCTTGCGTTCCTTCGTTTGGAAAACAACCGACATCGGCTGCTTGATTTTGAGATGGGAGACCAAATCAGGCGATTCAAGACAGCATTGTTGAAAACCGGATAAGCCTCAGTTTTTCCTCGATCTTTTCCATGTTTCCAGCGCATGAACCAGCAGCCCTGCCAGAAGGCCCCAGAAGGCCGAGCCGATGCCGCCAAGCACCAGACCGGACGCTGTCACCACGAAGGCGGTCACAGCAGGAAATCGCTCGACGGGATTGGTCACCGACAGCGAGATCGCGTTGATGAAGGAGCCGAGCAGGCCTAGCCCCGCCACCACCACGATGAACACCGGCGGCAGCACGGCCACAAGCGCCACCAGCGAAGCGCCGAACACCGCGAAGCCAAGATAGGTCGCGGCATAGAACCAGCTTGTTTTCCAGCGCTGCGCCGGATCGGGATGCGCGTCCTGACCGGTGCAGAAAGCCGCCGCCATGGCCGAAAGGTTGCTCGGCCCGGCACCAAACGGCGCTGACAGGAGCGAAACGAGGCCGGTGGTCGCAATGATGGGTCCCGGCGTCGGCTGGTAGCCATCGGCTTTCAGAACGGCCAGGCCCGACAGGTTCTGCGAGGCCATCGTGACGAGATAAAGCGGGATCGAAAGACCGAGAAACGTCGCAAAGGAGAAGGTCGGCGCGGTGAAAACCAGCGTGGACACTTCGGGGCTCGGAAACGCAATGATCCGCCCGAGCGCCACCGCCAGCACGGCGCCCGCCACGAGCACGATCAGGATCGACAGCGTCGGGCTGAACAAGCGTGCCACGAAAAACAGCGCCACAATCGGCAAAACAAGCACCGGATCGGTGCCGATCGCCCGAGCGACATCGGCTACGAAAACAAACAGGATGCCGGCCAGCATGCCTGACGACACCGCCATCGGGATCCGTGCTACGAGCCGCATCAAAGGACGCAGCAGACCGGTCCCAACGAGCAAAAACGCCGTCATGAGAAAAGCGCCCACGGCATCTCCCATCGTGAAACCCTGGCTCGCCGCGACCAGGGCCAGACCGGGCGTCGACCATGCGGTCACGATCGGCATGCGGGTGCGCCAGGA
Organism: Tianweitania aestuarii; assembly: GCF_018457165.1. Lineage (GTDB taxonomy): Bacteria > Pseudomonadota > Alphaproteobacteria > Rhizobiales > Rhizobiaceae > Tianweitania > Tianweitania aestuarii. The sequence continues at coordinate 332,524 of NZ_JAFMNX010000003.1, forward strand.
CAGAATCAAGGACGACACAACCAGCGCCAAACAGATCGCGGTGACCGCGCTGGCCGTCTGGTCCGGCGTCGCGCCCACGGCGTTCAAGGCGGCCAGAACAATCGCCAGCGTGCTGGAAAAGCCGACAAATGCGCCGACAAAGGCCGAAACCGGGATCGACAAGCGCATGATCAGCGGACCTGTTCAACCAGACTGGAAACGCTGCGGGTGATCAGGTCGAGATCCTGCGGCCGGGAAAGACGGTGATCGCCATCGGGAACGAGCGACAGCGTGACATTGTCGGCCGGCAGATGCTCGACGAGCTTCAGCGCATGGCTGTGCGGCACGTCCGGATCGGCCATGCCCTGGATGATCGTGACGGGACAATGCGTGTCGATCAAACCGGTCAGCACCCGGTTCTGCTCGCCGTCTTCGAACAGCGCCCGCGTATAGATGTTGGGCTGGTCGGAATATTGCGACGGTTCTTCGAGATAGCCCAGCGTTTCGATCTGCTCTTTTTGCTTCCTGGAAAGAAGCGGCTGCATCAGGTCGCTGGTGAAATCGGGTGCCGGCGCGATCAGAAGCAGGCCGGCGATGCGGCCGCGATCGCCGCGTCTGTTCAGTTCCTGCACCATGCGCAAGGTGATCCACCCGCCCATGGAAGACCCGACAAGGATCTGCGGACCTTCGGTGACCTGGTCGAGCACGGCGAGCGATTGGGCGAGCCACAGCGAGATCGTGCCGTCGGCAAACTCGCCGCCCGACAGGCCGTGGCCGGAATAATCGTGGCGGGTGAACTGCAATCCGTTTTGGGCGGCATGCGCGGCCAGCACTTCGGCCTTCGTGCCGGTCATGTCGGACCGATAACCGCCGAGCCACATCAGGCCGGGCGCCGACCCCTTGGCATGGCGATATGCGATGCTTACATCACCGACATCGAGGCGGCCTGCGATCTCGTTCGTGGCGTTTGTCGGTGCCCCCGTGGTGTCCATCCGCTCAGTTCCTTGCATCACCGGCCCTCCCATCGCTGCCCCCTCGCATCCCCGCTTGTTCAGGCCGGATGTAGTCCAACGAACGGCCGAAAAGCAGGTTTCTGATCGCAACAGGTGATTTTCACCTGCCAATGTGCTATTGACACATCGAGCGTGGGAACGACATTCCCCCTCATCGTGTTGTGCCGTGTGTCTCGAACACCGGCAAGCCGATCGTCGACCGTTCGTTCAATAACCAGGAGAGTACGACCATTCGCAGACCATTCAAAGCCGCGCCGGCAACCAAGGACGGCCCACGGTCCAACCGGGATATCCGGGTTCCACGGGTCCAGCTGATTGATGACACGGGCGCCAATCGCGGCAACGTCTCTATTCAGGAAGCGCTTGAGATCGCCGAGCAGGCTGGGCTTGATCTCGTGGAAATCTCCCCCAATGCCGAGCCGCCGGTTTGTAAGATCCTCGATCTCGGCAAGCTGAAATATGCCAGCCAGAAAAAGGCTGCCGAAGCGCGCAAGAACCAGAAGACCATCGAGATCAAGGAGATCAAGATGCGTCCCAACATCGACACGCATGATTATGACGTGAAGATGCGGGCTGTTCATCGCTTCTTCGAGGAAGGCGACAAGGTCAAGCTGACCCTGCGCTTCCGTGGCCGCGAAATGGCCCACCTTGAACTGGGCATGGCGCTTTTGAACCGCGTCAAGGCGGAAACCGAGACGATTGCCAAGGTCGAGGCCGAGCCGAAGCTCGAAGGCCGTCAGATGATGATGGTTCTCGCCCCGAGATAGCCATGATCGGGGCGGATCAGCGTTCAACCCTGTTCCGGATGCCCTGTCATGTCACGTGAAAATGCTCAGGCCATGGCGCGCTATCAATCGGCGCGCCGCATGGTCATAGGGGCGATGATCGCCCTGATCTGCCTTCTGCTGGTTTTCAGCGCATCGGCTCAGCCGGAGCTCCGGCATGAGCAGATCGAGGCCTATGGCCTGGCCCTGATGCTTCTGGGCATCGCCGGGCGCTTGTGGTCGATCCTTTACATCGATGGGCACAAATCCACCTCGGTCGTGCAAACCGGGCCTTATTCGATCACCCGCAATCCGCTTTACTTCTTTTCCAGCCTCGCTGCCCTGGGCGTCGGGGCACAAACCGGCAGTCTGCTCGTGGCGCTGGCCTGCGGCGTCATCTGCGCGATCTCCTTTCACGTCGTGGCAAGACGCGAAGAGCGCTATCTGACCACCGTTCTGGGCGCGCCCTACAGCGATTATCTCACCCGCGTGCCGCGCTTCTTTCCCAATCCGCTGATCTACCGCGACCAGGCAACCGTGACGTTCCGGCCGAAGATCTTGAACAACACGCTTCTCGACGGGCTCGTGTTCTTTGCCTCGATCCCGTTCTTCGAGATGATCGAACGGGCGCAGGAAAGCGGCTTCATTCCGGTTCTCGTTCATCTGCTTTGAGGCAGGGTTTGAAGCCAGTGCCTGAGGTCGCTCCGCGCGCTTGCGCTCGGGCGATCTTGCTGGTAGGAAGCGCCCGGTTAAAGGAGCCGTCCGGCAGGGCATGCCGTGGCGGCTCTCAATGCTGTTCGAGCCACCGGTCTTCAACCACAGGCTCGAACCCAAAAAAGCGCCGCTCGGCGCGATAAGAATGGAGTTGTAAGCAAAATGCCCAAGATGAAGACCAAGTCCGCTGCAAAAAAGCGGTTCAAGATCACGGCCACCGGCAAGGTGCTGGCAGCTGCTGCCGGCAAGCGTCACGGCATGATCAAGCGCTCCAACAAGTTCATTCGCGATGCCCGCGGCACGATGGTTCTTGCTGAACCGGACGGCAAGAAGGTCATCAAGAATTTCCTCCCGAACGGCCTTTAAGTCGTTCACTGGATCGCGTTTTAAGGAGATCATGACATGGCACGTGTCAAACGCGGCGTAACGTCCCACGCCAAGCACAAGAAGGTCCTCAAGCAGGCCCGCGGCTTCTACGGCCGTCGCAAGAACACCATCCGCATCGCCAAGCAGGCAGTCGAAAAGTCGCTGCAATATGCTTACCGCGATCGCAAGAACCGCAAGCGCAACTTCCGCGCTCTGTGGGTCCAGCGCATCAACGCCGCCGTTCGCGAGCATGGCCTGACCTATGGCCGCTTCATCGACGGTTTGAACAAGTCTGGCATCGAAATCGATCGCAAGATCCTGTCCGACATGGCGATCCATGAGCCGGTTGCCTTCGCTGCTTTGGTTGAAAAGGCCAAGGTGGCGCTGGAATACCTCAAGGACACCACGCCGGGTGCCTACGAGCGCGCAGTAGCCTAACTGCTAGCGCTTCCCAAGCACGTCTAAAAACTGATTTGGGAAACCCGCGCTGGCAGGGCTGGCGCGGGTTTTTCTTATGTCGAAACGCGACAGTGACCGTCGCAGCATGAGCCTGAGATGAGCAACGATCTGGAAAATCTCGAAAGCAGCGTTCTCGCTGATATCGAAGCCGCATCCGACGAAGCCGCGCTGGAAAATGTGCGGGTCGCAGCACTCGGCAAGAAGGGCTCTGTGTCGGAGCTGCTCAAGACGCTCGGCAAGATGTCGGCCGAAGAACGCCAGGTCCAGGGACCAGCGATCAACGGCCTGAAGACCCGCGTCACCGAAGCGCTGGCTGCCCGCAAGGCTTCACTGCGCCAGGTCGCCATTGCCGCCCGCCTTGCTTCCGAAAAGCTCGATGTGACATTGCCGGTGCGGTCATCCCCGGCAGAGCGTGGCCGCATCCATCCGATCAGCCAGGTCATCGACGAGATCGCCGCGATCTTCGGCGATCTCGGTTTCACCATCGCCGAAGGCCCGGATGTCGAAAGCGATTACTATAACTTCACCGCGCTGAACTTCCCCGAAGGTCATCCGGCGCGTGAAATGCACGACACCTTCTTCTTCCAGCCGGATGAAAAGGGCGAGCGCAAGCTGCTGCGCACCCACACCTCTCCCGTGCAGATCCGCACGATGGAGATGCAGAAGCCGCCCATCCGCATCGTTATTCCCGGCAAGACCTATCGCCAGGACAGCGACGCCACCCATTCGCCGATGTTTCATCAGGTCGAAGGTCTGGTGGTCGATAAATCCGCCAATATCGGCAACCTGAAATGGGTGCTGGAAGAGTTCTGCAAGGCCTTCTTCGAGGTGCCGTCGGTCACGATGCGCTTTCGCCCGAGCTTCTTTCCCTTCACCGAACCGTCGATGGAAGTCGACATCCAGTGCGATCGCTCGCGTCCGGGCGAAGTGCGCTTCGGCGAAGGCAATGACTGGATGGAGATCCTGGGCTGCGGCATGGTTCATCCCAATGTCCTGCGCGCCGGCGGTCTTGATCCCGATGAATATCAGGGCTTCGCCTGGGGTATGGGTATCGACCGCATCGCCATGCTGAAATACGGCATGCCCGATCTGCGCGCCTTTTTCGACGCAGATGTTCGCTGGCTGCAGCATTACGGCTTCCGCCCGCTCGACATGCCGACCTTGTTTGGCGGCTTGAGCTCTTAAGGAATTAAATTGGCTAAACCGCTTACCCACACCTTCACGCCGGAGGCTCTCAGGACGTTCGACAAGAAAAAGGTCGAGACGATCCGTGAAAACGCCCTGCGTCTGGGTGCCGACGATCTTGTTGAAATGTGCGACCTCGATCTGGCCGAGCGCAAACCGGTTGTCGCCAGCCGCTCCAGCACGCCGCGCGTGGCTGGCGGATCGACCCGCCGGCTCGCTTCGGACAGCACGGCGTCGCGCGCCAACATGTTTGTCAGCGGCTATCATGTCGTGAGCGAAAGCGAGCTTGGTATCGTCGATCTCGGCGACGGGCGCTTCTGGAGCCATGCCGTTGCGACCGGCGACGCGGATCCGGATCTGAGCGTCAATGGCGGTGCCTATCTGGCGCTGCACAAGAACAAGACGGTTGCGTCGCATCGCCAGGGCAAGATCATCGGCTTCCGCAAGGTGTCCGACGGCGATGGCGACGGCGTCGAATTCCTCGTGGATGCCGAGCCGAAAGCCCGCGCCTGGGTTGGTGCCGGTTCGGGTGAGATCGGTTTCAAGTGGAGCCAAATCCGGCGATGAGCCATCACACCGCGTCCTGCCGTTGTGGCGCGATCCGTTTCGAAGCCCACAGCGATCCCGTGTTTTCCGGTTATTGCCATTGCACGGACTGCCGGCGTGCCACGGGTTCGCCGGTTGCGGCTTTCGTCGGCTTCAACACGCAGGATTCGCGGTTCATCGGCAAGGCGCCGGCAACCTTTGGCAAGGCGCCGGTGACGCGGTCCTTCTGTGCCGATTGCGGCGCACCGATCGCTTATGCCGATGCGCGATTGCCTGATCGCGTCTTCATCATGCTTGGCGCGATGGACGCGCCCAACGATTATCCGCCGACCATGCACAGCTATGCCGGCAATGCCTTGTCATTCTTTCATCTCGACGACGATCTGCCTCGGCTGGAAGCGAACGCCGTACCGAGACCCTAAGGAGCGGTCATGAAACTCACTTTGTCCTGGTTGAAGGATCATCTCGAAACCGACGCGTCGCTCGAACAGATCGTCGAGCGCCTCACCGCGATCGGCCTCGAAGTCGAAAGCGTCGATGACAAGGCGGGCCTGCGCCCCTTCACCATCGCCAAAGTGCTGACGGCCGAACGTCATCCCGATGCCGACAAGCTGCAGGTTCTGTCGGTCGATATCGGTGGGGATCAGCCGCTGCAGGTCGTGTGCGGCGCGCCCAATGCGCGCGCTGGCATGATCGGCGTCCTGGGCGTGCCCGGCACCTATGTGCCCGGCCTCGATGTCACGCTATCGGTGGGCAACATTCGCGGCGTCGAAAGCCGCGGCATGATGTGCTCGGAGCGCGAGCTGGAACTGTCGGAAGAGCATAACGGCATCATCGAACTGCCTGGGGAGGCGCCGGTCGGCCAGTCCTTCGCCAGCTGGGCGCAGCTCGACGATCCCGTTATCGACATCAACCTGACGCCGAACCATCCAGATGCTACCGGCGTGCATGGCATTGCCAGGGATCTCGCGGCATCCGGCCTCGGCACGCTGAAGACACCGGTCGCCCCCGCTTTCGAAGCATCGGGTGAATGCCCGGTCGATGTCAGCCTCGAATTCGGCGACACGCCCTCGCTTTGCCCCGGCTTCGCGCTGCGTCTGGTGCGCGGCGTTTCCAACGGTCCGTCGCCCAAGTGGATGCAGCAGCGTTTGATGGCGATCGGCCTGCGCCCGATCAACGCGCTGGTCGACATCACCAATTACATGACTTTCGACCAGGGCCGGCCGCTGCATGTCTTCGATGCCGCCAAGGTGAAGGGCAACCTTTCCGTACGCCGCGCCCGGGAGGGCGAGACCGTGCTGGCGCTCGATGGCCGCGACTACACGCTCAATGGCGAGATCTGCGTCATCGCCGATGAAAACGGCGTGGAGTCCATTGCCGGCGTGATGGGCGGCGAGCATTCCGGCTGCGATGAAAACACCACCGACGTGTTGATCGAATCCGCTTTGTGGGAGCCGCTGAACATCGCCCGCACCGGCCGTTCGCTTGGGATCATCACCGATGCGCGCTATCGTTTCGAGCGCGGCGTCGATCCGGAAGGTATGGTGCCCGGCCTCGAACAGGCGACGCAGATGGTGCTCGATCTGTGCGGCGGCCAAGCCACCGAAAGCCGCGTCGTCGGCTACGCCGGCTACACGCCGAAGGTCATCACCTTCCCCGTGACCGAAGTGAAGCGCCTTACCGGCCTCGATGTGCCGGGCGAGCAGAGCCTCGAAATCCTCCAGCGTCTCGGTTTCACGATCAACGGCGCCGGTTATATCGTCGATGTCTCCGTGCCGTCCTGGCGTCCGGATGTGGATGGCAAGGCCGACCTGGTGGAAGAAGTCATGCGTATGGTGGGCGTCGACCAGATCGCTTCCACGCCGCTGGCAAGCCTCGACGCCGTCAACGGCCGTATCCTCACCACGCTCCAGATCCGCACCCGCAATGCGCGTCGCGCGCTGGCCGTGCGCGGCATGATGGAAGCGATCACCTGGTCGTTCATCCCGGAAGCGCAGGCCAAGGCATTCGGCGGCGGTTCAACCGGCTTGAAGCTCGCCAACCCGATCGCCGCCGACATGTCGGACATGCGCCCCTCGCTTCTGCCCGGCCTGATTGCGGCAGCCCAGCGCAATGCCGATCGCGGCATCGGTGATGTCGCCTTGTTCGAAGTGTCCGGCACGTACGAAGGCAATGCGCCGGATCAACAGCGCCGCGTGGCAGCCGGCATTCGCCGCGGCAGCGCAAACGTCGAAGGCTCCGGCCGTCACTGGTCGGGTGCCGCAAAAACGGTCGGCGTGTTTGACGCCAAGGCCGATGCCTTTGCCGCGCTCGAAGCCTGTGGCGCGCCCGTGGACAAGCTGCAGGTCGAGGCCGGCGGTCCATCCTGGTATCATCCTGGCCGCTCCGGCACGATCAAGCTCGGCCCCAAGGTCGTGCTCGGCACGTTTGGCGAGTTCCATCCCGAAACGCTCGACCTGCTCGACGCATCCGGCCCGCTTGCCGGTTTCGAGATCTTCGTGGACGCGATTCCCGAGCCCAAGCAGAAGGCGACGCGCACCAAGCCGAAGCTCGAACTCTCGCCCTTCCAGGCCGTGAAGCGCGATTTCGCCTTTGTGGTGGATCGTTCGGTGGAAGCCGGCTCGCTCACCAAGGCAGCGCTGGGCGCCGACAAGAAGCTGATCACGGGAGTGTCCGTGTTCGACATCTTCGAAGGCGCGGCATTGGGCGAAAACAAGAAGTCGGTGGCGATCGAAGTGGCGATCCAGCCCACCGACAAGACGCTCACGGAAGAAGACTTCGAGGCGCTCGCCGCCAAGATCGTTGCCAATGTGAGCAAGCAGACCGGCGGCGTTCTGCGCGGCTAAAAACTGGTTTGCGCTGCGTTTGATCCTATCTCCCGGCTGAAGGGCGCGTTTGCCCGCAGCCGGGAAGGGATCGAAAGATGGACATCAAGCGCAGCGGATCCGTGCCCTCCCGAAAAGGGCCGGAGGACTATTTCACGGGAACGGTGCGCCTCGATGCGCCCTTCACCGGCAGCGGTGGTTTAAACGGCGCCACCGTGAGTTTCGAGCCCGGCGCCCGCACGGCCTGGCACACCCATCCGCTTGGCCAAACGCTGCTTGTGGTGTCCGGCCTCGGCCGCGCCCAGCGTGAAGGCGGGCCGGTGGAAGAAATCCGCCCCGGTGACATCGTGTTCTTTGCGCCCGATGAGAAGCATTGGCACGGCGCAGCGCCCGATTGCGCCATGACCCATATCGCGATCGCCGAAGTGAAGGATGGCGTGTCGGTGTCCTGGCTGCACAAGGTCACCGACGACGACTATCTCGCTTCACCGGCCTGAACTCCGCAACCAACCCATTAACCCGAAGCAACAGGAAAACGGCACATGAAGCCTCACGTGATCTGCCTCATGGTGACGTCGATCGACGGCCGCCTCCATGCCAGCCGCTGGACGCAAAGCCCGGATGGCCAGAAGAGCGACTGGTCAGATGCGTTTGAAACGCTGCATGACAAACTAGGAGGCGACGCCTGGATCGTCGGGCGCGTCACCATGGCCGAGATGAGCAAGGCGCAGACGCATCCGCCGGCCAATGCCGGCCCCGTCGAGCGCCCGCATCACTTCGCCAAGCGCGATGCCAAGGCCTATGCGATCGCGCTTGATCAATCGGGCAAGCTGCATTTCAACAAGCCGGATGTCGGCGGCGATCACGTGGTGGTGCTGCTTGGGCGCGATGTGCCCGACAGCCATCTGGCGGAACTCACGGCGGACGGCGTGTCCTATATCGTGGCTGACGGGGACACGATCGATCTGAGTGCCGCACTCGATGTGCTCGGTCGCGAACTCGGCATTCGCCGCCTGCTTCTGGAAGGCGGCGCGAGCATCAACGGCTCGTTCCTTGCTGCCGGACTGGTAAACGAGATCAGCCTGCTGATTGCGCCGGCCGTCGACGGCAACCCGGAGCGGCAGGCCTTTGTGGATGCGGGGCCGGATGGTCTTGCCGGCAAGGTGAAGCTGTCGCTGACGTCGTGTGAGACGCTCGACCATGGCGTCGTGCATCTTCGCTACGCCGTCAGCTAGGCCGAAATCGCGCAGCGCTGCCCTTTGATCGTGTCAGAAAGATACAATCGCGGGCGAACACCGCCTTGCGCGTCAAAAATGCCCTTCTTATATACGCCGCAACGCCACGGTGACGGGTTCGTGATCGAGCCCTGACCGGGGAAATTCGTGTGACAGGGGCAGCAAAGGGAACGCCGTTTCCGGGTCCCATCGCTGTTCGCTAAATGGAGAGACAACATGGCTAAAGTCATTGGTATCGATCTGGGAACGACCAATTCCTGCGTCGCCGTCATGGACGGCAAGGATGCGAAGGTCATCGAAAACGCCGAAGGCGCGCGCACCACGCCGTCGATCGTCGCTTTTACCGATTCTGACGAGCGCCTCGTTGGCCAGCCGGCCAAGCGTCAGGCCGTCACCAATCCTGAAGACACCATCTTCGCAGTGAAGCGCCTCATCGGCCGCCGCTTCGATGATCCGGTGACCAAGAAGGACCAGGGCCTCGTTCCCTACAAGATCGTCAGCGGCGACAACGGCGATGCCTGGGTTCAGGCTGCCGGCAAGAAGCAGTCGCCGTCTCAGATCTCCGCGATGATCCTTCAGAAGATGAAGGAAACCGCTGAATCCTATCTCGGCGAAAAGGTCGAAAAGGCCGTCATCACCGTTCCCGCCTACTTCAACGACGCGCAGCGCCAGGCAACCAAGGATGCCGGCAAGATCGCGGGTCTCGAAGTTCTGCGCATCATCAACGAGCCGACCGCTGCTGCCTTGGCTTACGGCCTCGACAAGAAGGACGGCAAGACGATCGCCGTTTACGATCTTGGCGGCGGCACCTTCGATATCTCCGTGCTGGAAATCGGCGACGGCGTGTTTGAAGTGAAGTCCACCAACGGCGACACCTTCCTCGGTGGTGAGGATTTCGACCTGCGTCTGGTTGAATACCTCGCAAACGAGTTCAAGAAGGAACAGGGTATCGACCTGAAGAACGACAAGCTCGCTCTTCAGCGCCTGAAGGAAGCCGCTGAAAAGGCCAAGATCGAGTTGTCGTCGGCCCAGCAGACCGAGATCAACCTGCCCTTCATCACCGCAGACGCTTCGGGGCCGAAGCACCTGACGATGAAGCTCACCCGCGCCAAGTTCGAGCAGCTGGTGGACGATCTCGTGCAGCGCACGATCGAGCCCTGCAAGGCAGCGCTCAAGGATGCGTCGCTCAAGGCTGGCGAAATCGACGAAGTGGTTCTGGTCGGCGGCATGACCCGCATGCCCAAGATCCAGGAGATCGTGAAGCAGTTCTTCGGCAAGGAGCCGCACAAGGGCGTGAACCCGGATGAGGTCGTCGCACTTGGCGCCGCCATCCAGGCCGGCGTTCTTCAGGGCGACGTTAAGGACGTGCTGCTGCTCGACGTGACCCCGCTGTCGCTCGGCATCGAAACGTTGGGTGGCGTGTTCACCCGTCTGATCGACCGCAACACCACGATCCCGACCAAGAAGAGCCAGGTCTTCTCGACCGCCGAGGACAACCAGGGCGCCGTGACGATCCGGGTGTTCCAGGGCGAACGCGAGATGGCTGCCGACAACAAGGCGCTGGGCCAGTTCGATCTCGTCGGCATTCCGCCGGCACCGCGCGGCGTGCCGCAGATCGAGGTGACCTTCGACATCGACGCCAACGGCATCGTCAACGTGTCGGCCAAGGACAAGGGCACCGGCAAGGAGCACCAGATCCGCATTCAGGCTTCCGGCGGTTTGTCGGATGCCGACATCGAAAAGATGGTGAAAGACGCCGAGTCCAATGCCGAGGCCGACAAGAAGCGTCGTGCGGCGGTTGAAGCGAAGAACCAGGCCGAAGGTCTGATCCACTCGTCGGAGAAGTCGCTCGCCGAATATGGCGACAAGGTCTCCGAAGACGACCGCACCGCGATTGCCGATGCGATTGCCGCGCTGAAGACGTCCGTGGAAGGCGACGACGCCGAGGACATCAAGGCCAAGAGCAACACGCTGGCCGAAGTGTCGATGAAGCTTGGTCAGGCCATGTATGAGGCCAGCCAGTCGGAAGCCGCCGAAGCAGACGCGCAGGCTGATGCCCGCAAGTCCGGCGAAGACGTGGTGGATGCCGACTTCGAAGAGATCGACGAAGACGATCGCAAGAAGTCTGCATAAACAACGCGAGCTTCTTCAACGACTCACGTGAAACCGAAGCCCGGTGCCGCAAAGCACCGGGCTTTGTTCTAAAAGGATCCTCGGCACCGCCGGGTCGATCTCAAGAATAAAAATGCTGGGTCTGTTCAGGGCTGCTATGGCATAGCGGGCCGTGCTTCATGCGTTCACGCCGAAGCCGCTCCGGCAATTTCGCCCTCAGACACATCACTCCAAGGGTTCCGATAGCGCGATATGACCAAGGCCGATTACTACGACATGCTCGGTGTCCAGAAGGGCGCCGACGAAAAAGAGCTGAAGTCAGCCTTCCGCAAACTCGCGATGCAGTACCATCCCGACCGCAATCCGGGGAATGCCGAGGCTGAGCGCAAGTTCAAGGAAATCGGCGAAGCCTATGAGTGCTTGAAGGATCCGCAGAAGCGCGCGGCCTATGACCGCTTCGGCCATGCGGCGTTTGAAAACGGCATGGGCGGCGGTCGCGCTGGTGGTTTCGGCGCAGCGGGTGGCTTCTCCGACATCTTCGAAGACATATTCGGCGAGATGATGGGCGGCGGTCGCCAGCGTCGCTCGCCCAATGGCCGCGAGCGCGGCAGCGATCTGCGCTACAACATGGAAATCTCGCTTGGCGAAGCCTTCACCGGCAAGACCGCCGAGGTTCGCGTTCCATCTTCCATCACCTGCGACGAATGCGGCGGCAGCGGCGCCAAGCCCGGCACGCAGCCCGTCACCTGCTCGATGTGTTCCGGCACCGGTCGTGTGCGCGCAGCACAAGGCTTCTTCTCGGTTGAGCGCACCTGTCCGCAGTGTCAGGGCCGCGGCCAGACGATCAAGGATCCGTGCCCGAAATGCGCCGGGCAGGGCCGTCTCGTTGAAGAGCGCTCGCTTTCCGTCAACATTCCGGCCGGCATCGAGGATGGCACCCGCATCCGCCTTTCCGGTGAAGGGGAGGCCGGCATGCGCGGCGGTCCATCGGGCGACCTTTACATCTTCCTGTCGGTCAAGCCGCACGAGTTCTTCCAGCGCGACGGCGCCGACCTGTATTGCAAGGTGCCGATCTCGATGACCACCGCAGCGCTCGGCGGTCAGTTCGAAGTCACCACGCTGGATGGCACGCAGACCCGCGTGAAAGTGCCGGAAGGCACCCAGAACGGCCGTCAGTTCCGGTTGCGTTCCAAGGGCATGCCGGTACTGCGTCAGGCAACCGTTGGCGATCTCTATATCCAGGTCGACATCGAAACGCCGCAGAATCTCAGCCGTCGCCAGCGCGAATTGCTGGAAGAGTTCCAGCAGCTTTCTTCCAAGGAAAACTCGCCGGAATCATCAGGCTTCTTTTCCCGCATGAAGGACTTCTTCGAGTCCTTCGGCGAAAAGTAGGCGCTTTTCGGGTGCGGTCTGGCCCCAGGCGGGTCAGGCCGGTTGAAGCAAGGAGGGGCAGAGGATGTTGATCCCGCGTATCCTGGTTTTCGCCGGCTCGATCCGCACCGGTGCCTTCAGCGCCAAAACCGCCGACGTCGCCCAGCGCGAACTGGCGCTGGCCGGTGCCGAGGTCACGCGTATTTCGCTCGCCGATTACCCGCTGCCCCTGGTGGATGAAGATCTGGAGCGCGAGGGAGGCATCCCGCATCCGGCGCTTCAGCTCGGGCGACAGATCCTCGCCCATGACGGTCTCTTGATCGCCAGCCCCGAATATAATGCGTCCATTCCGCCGCTCCTGAAGAACGCGCTGGATTGGGTGAGCCGCATTCGCCGCGACAACGAGCTAGATGTCCGGCCCTTTGCCGACAAGGCGGTGGCGCTGTGTTCGGCGTCCGATAGCGCTTATGGCGGCATGCGCGGCCTTTATCATCTGCGCGACGTGTTGATGGCGGTGGGGGCCGAAGTCATCACGTCGCAATGCGCGATTGCCCATGCATCAACGGCGTTCAACGAGAACGGCGCTCTTGCCGATGAGCGCACGAGCAGGCACATGGAAACGACCTGCCGCATCCTTGTCGAGCGGGCCTCCCAACTGTCGAAGAGAGTGGAACCATGAAACAAGCACGCGACCGGCTGATCGTAGGGCTCGATGTGCCGGATCTGGCCACCGCGTCTGCCGTGGTGAGCGAACTCGGCGACACCGTGTCCTTCTACAAGATCGGCTATCAGCTGGCCTTTGCCGGCGGCCTCGATTTCGCGCGCGACCTGGTCAAGGACGGCAAGCAGGTCTTTCTCGACCTCAAGCTGCTCGATATCGACAACACCGTGGCCAAGGGCGTGGAAAGCGTGCTCGGCATCGGCGCGTCCATGCTGACCCTGCATGCCTATCCCAAGGCCATGCGTGCAGCCGTGGAAGCCGCTCGCGGCACCGATCTTTGCCTGCTCGGCGTCACCGTCCTCACCTCCATGGATGCCGAGGATCTGCGCGAAGCAGGCTATGATATCGATCCGCAAGCCCTGGTGCTGCGCCGCGCCGAACAAGCGCGCCAGGCCGGCATGGGCGGCATCGTATGTTCAGCCGCCGAAGCCGGGCATGTCCGCGACATCGTTGGACCCGATCTTGCGGTCGTCACCCCCGGCATTCGCCCCGTCGGTTTCGACCACGGCGACCAGAAGCGCGTCATGACGCCTTCTGATGCTCTGCGTTCCGGCGCCACCCATCTTGTAGTCGGCCGTCCGATCGTGAAAGCTGCGGACCGCAAGGCGGCAGCCCAAGCCGTCTTGAACGACATGCAAGCCTGAAGGAGGAGATCATGGCCAAAGGATACTGGATCGCGCGCGTGGATGTCCGCGATGCCGAACGCTACAAGGATTATGTTTCAACCGCCAAGCCGGCCTTCGAACGCTTCGGCGCAAAGTTCCTCGCCCGCGGCGGCGAAGTGACCGAACTCGAAGGCAGGGCGCGTGGACGCAACGTCGTCATCGAGTTCGAATCCGTGGATGTCGCGCGTCAGTGCTACGAGTCGCCCGAGTATCAGGCGGCCGCGGCGATCCGTCAGGAATGCGCCGACTCCGAATTGATCATTGTAGAGGGCGCGGCCGTTTAAACCGGGTGTTCTGCGTTGCGATGCAGCCGTTTTGTGCTCTCAGGCACGCCTATTGCAACGCAACATCGTCGGTCCTAGTTTAACCCGACGCCTTTCTCAGGCTCGGGTTGAGCCGTGCCGCGATCAGGAAACCCCATGTTCTATCAGTTCTATGCCATGCAGCGTGCGGCTCTCCAACCGTCGCGGGCCGTGGCCGAAGCTGTCCGCACGCTCTATACCGATCCGCTAAACCCTTTCAGCGAAACGGTTTTTGGCCGCACCATCGCCGCCAGCGCCGAGCTTTTCGAGCGCACCACCCGCCAATACGACAAACCTGCCTTCAACCTTCCGACCGCGAAAGTGGGCGATCAGGACGTTCCTGTTGTCGAAACGATCGTTTGGCAAAAACCCTTCTGCCTTTTGATCCATTTCGAGAGGGATCTGCCGGCGAAACGGGATCCTGATCCCAAGCTTCTGATCGTTGCGCCGATGTCGGGACACTACGCAACGCTTCTGCGCGGCACGGTAGAATCCATGATGAGCCACGCCGACGTCTATATCACCGACTGGACCGACGCGCGCATGGTGCCGCTCGCCGACGGCCAATTCGATCTCGACGACTATATCGACTATGTCATTGAAATGCTGCATGAACTTGGCCCCGACACCCACGTCATGGCGGTGTGTCAGCCGTCCGTTCCGGTGCTTGCGGCCGTGGCGATCATGGAGAAAAATGGCGATCCCTTTGCTCCGGCAAGCATGACGCTGATGGGCGGCCCGATCGACACGCGCCGCAATCCGACTGCCGTGAACAACCTTGCTGCCGAGCATGATCTCGAATGGTTTCGCAGCAACGTCATCATGCAGGTGCCGTTTCCCGAACCCGGCTTCAGCCGCGATGTCTATCCCGGCTTCCTGCAGCTCACCGGTTTCATGAGCATGAACCTTGATCGCCATATCGGCGCACACAAGGACTTCTTCATGAACCTTGTGAAGAACGACGGCGATCCCGCTGAAAAACACCGCGAGTTCTATGATGAGTATCTGGCCGTCATGGATCTGACGGCGGAGTTCTACCTGCAAACGGTGGAAACCGTCTTCATCGAACACAGCCTGCCCAAGGGCACGATGACCCATCGCGGCACCCTTGTTGACCCTTCAGCCATCCGCACCACCGCGCTTCTGACGATCGAAGGTGAGAACGATGATATATCAGGTCTCGGTCAAACAGAGGCCGCGCATGATCTTTGCACAAACCTGGCTGCGGAAAAGAAAAGCCACTACGTGCAGCCATCCGTCGGCCATTATGGCGTCTTCAACGGCTCGCGCTTTCGTTCCGAGATCGTGCCACGCATCGTCGAATTCATGCGCGCGCACGGCCAGAAATTGCCGAAAAAAGCCAAACCGCACGTGGTTCATAGCCAAAGCAGCTAGATCCTCGGATCAGGCTGCGCCTGGATATCTGAGCGTTTTCCGGGGACAGCGTGGCCGCTTTAACCAAAACATGAAGCTTCTTTGTCCGACGAATTGACTCTTCCTGGTAACTCCTCTTAATTTTTCCTTAACGAGGGGAACGGGGCGAGGGCACTATGAAGGTCACGCGCGGATGGACACAGGCGATGCTGTTTGCAGGCGCTCTTGTGGCCTCAGTGGTTTCTGTGTCGGCCGGGGGGCAGGCCAATGCAGCCGCAATGGACGTGGGCGGCATCACCTCGCAGCCCATCGGCCATTATGAGTTCTGCAAGCGCTATCCCGGCGAATGCGCCATTCGCAGCAGCAATGTGAAGCCGTTGGCGTTGACCGATGCTACCTTTGGCCTGATTGTTCGGGTCAACCTGACGGTTAACCGCAGCGTCGAGCCGGTCAGCGACAACGACCTTTATGGCCGGCAGGAATGGTGGGCCTATCCCAATGAAGGCGGCCAGCGCGGAGATTGCGAAGACTTTGCCTTGCAGAAGCGCCGTATC
The DNA here is from genome assembly GCF_018457165.1 of Tianweitania aestuarii. Classification (GTDB taxonomy): domain Bacteria; phylum Pseudomonadota; class Alphaproteobacteria; order Rhizobiales; family Rhizobiaceae; genus Tianweitania; species Tianweitania aestuarii. The sequence continues at coordinate 348,709 of NZ_JAFMNX010000003.1, forward strand.
CTCATGCAGCGCGGCATTTCCTCCGCCAACCTGCTGATGACCGTTGTTCGCAAGCCTGACGGCGAAGGTCATGCCGTTTTGACGGTGCGCACCGATCACGGCGATTACATCCTCGATAATCTGAACGACCAGGTTCTGGCCTGGGAACAGACCGGCTACCGCTTCCTCAAGCGTCAGGCCGAGAACCACTCAGGACGCTGGAACAGCATCCGTGGTGGCAGCACGCCGCCGCTGGTGGGTGCGGTGCGCTCCACGACGAAATAAACGCGCTTGGGCAGGGCCTTGGGGGGAGCTGTGCTCGGCGCAGCTCCTCCTTTCGTATGCAAGGCGTCGTTCGCCGCTGCGTTCGATTCCGCAGCTACGCTGATGGGATAAGCAGAGCGGGTCTCTTTATCGGAGCTACCAAGGCCGCGCAGGATCAACCACGCGCTGCCGCTGTCTTCCTCACGCAGCGGCCTTCATCTGACCTTCTCCCGGCATGCGATAGGAAATCGCCTCCGCCAGATGAATGCGATTGACGGCATCCGATCCCTCGAGATCGGCCAGCGTGCGCGCGACCCGCAAAGCGCGGTGATAAGCGCGTGCCGAGAACTGCAGCTTCTCGCTGGCATCGCGCAGCAGCGACGTGCCGCGCGCATCCAGAGCCGCGATCGTATCGACGATGGAAGCCGCGCAATGCGCGTTGGTGGTGGTCGAACTCTGCCCGAGCGCGGCAAAGCGTGCCTGCTGGATCTCGCGGGCGCGGGCAACGCGCACCGCAACGTTGGCGCTCGTTTCCGCGCCTGCTGATGGGCGGATCAGATCGGCGGCAGACACGGCCGGCACGTTGATGCGCAGATCGATGCGGTCGAGCAAGGGCCCTGAAATGCGCGCCTGATAATCGCTCTGGCAGCGCGGCCCGCGCGCGCATTGGAAACCGGGCTCGCCGGCCATGCCGCATCGGCACGGGTTCATCGCGGCCACCAGCTGCACGCGGGCCGGATAGCTGACACGGTTGTTGGCCCGCGCAATAACGCATTCGCCGCTTTCCAGCGGCTGGCGCAGTGAATCCAGAACGGCCGGCGAGAATTCGGGAAACTCGTCGAGAAACAGGATGCCGTGATGCGCCATGGAAGCCTCCCCTGGCCGCACCCGCAAGCCGCCACCCACCATGGCCGCCATGGAGGCCGAATGATGGGGTGCCCGGAACGGTCGCCGATCCGTCAGCTGCCCATCGGCGAGCTCTCCCGCGATCGAGGCGATCATCGAAACTTCGAGGAGTTCGCGCGGAGACAAAGGCGGCAGGATCGAGGGAATACGCTGAGCCAGCATCGATTTGCCTGAACCGGGCGGTCCGACCATCAGGAGGTTGTGCCCGCCGGCTGCGGCGACTTCCAAGGCACGCTTGGCCGTTTCCTGGCCCTTGATGTCGGCCAGATCGAGCGTCGACAGCGCCGGCGGGCGGATGCGCGCTTCCGGGCGCGAAAGAAGCTGTGTTCCCCGGAAGTGGTTGGCGAGCGCAATGAGGCTGCGCGGCGCCAGGATCTCGATATCCGCGCCTGCCCAGGCCGCTTCGGGGCCGCAATGATGCGGGCAGATCAGCCCCTTGTTGTCGGCATGCGCGCCGATGGCGGCAGGCAAGGCGCCGGCCACAGGCGCGATCGTGCCATCAAGCGAAAGCTCGCCCAGAACCACGAAAGCATTCAGGGCTTCGGCGGGAATGGCGCCCAGGGCCGCCATGAGGCCGAGCGCGATCGGTAGATCGTAATGGCTGCCTTCTTTCGGTAGATCGGCCGGCGCCAGATTGATGGTGACCTTCTTTGGCGGCATCGACAGGCCGGATGCATGGAGCGCGGCCTGCACCCGCTCCCGGCTTTCGGCAACCGCCTTGTCGGGCAGGCCGACGATCTGCATGCCCATCTTGCCGGGCGCAATCATCACCTGCACATCCACGGGCACTGCTTCCACGCCCTGGAAGGCGACTGTCCTCACACGCGAAACCATGTGCCCCTCTTCTCCAAAGGGGCGCCGCATGCCCCTGCTTCTTGTGCTTACCTTAAGTCAAGGAAAGCACAAGAACAGGTTCAAAGCAAGAACAAGAAGGGAACAATCAAGCCAATAAGATGTATTCTGGTTGCAGGCGGTTGTGTGGGTAGAACAAAGCGCGGTTGAACCGGGGCTCAGCGGCGCTTGGCTTCCACTGCGTCCCAGAACAAGCCTGCAATATCTTGGCCGCCGAAGCGTTTCACTTCGCGGATGCCGGTTGGCGAGGTGACGTTGATTTCGGTCATGTAGTCGCCGATGACGTCGATGCCGACCAGAATGAAGCCGCGTTCGCGCAAGGACGGTCCGATCCGCGTGCAGATCTCGCGTTCGCGATCCGTCAGCTCGGTTTTTTCGGCCCGACCGCCGACATGCATGTTGGAGCGCGAGTCCGTGTCCGACGGGATGCGATTGATGGCGCCGACGGGCTCGCCGTCGATCAGGATGATGCGCTTGTCGCCCTTGCGCACATCCTTGAGATAGCGCTGCACGATATAGGGTTCACGGAACATCTGCCCGAACATCTCGAGCAGCGAAGCCAGGTTGCGGTCGGCTTCGAGCAGATGGAAGATGCCGGCACCACCATTGCCATAAAGCGGCTTGACGATGATGTCGCCATGCTTGGCGCGGAACTCGGCGACCTCAAGGGGATCCTTGGTAATCAGCGTTTCCGGCATCAGATCCGCGAATTCCGTCACGAAGATCTTTTCCGGGCTGTTGCGCACCCATGCCGGATCGTTGACCACGAGCGTCTTGGGATGAATGCGCTCGAGGATATGGGTGGTCGTGATGTAGTTCATGTCGAAAGGCGGATCCTGGCGCAGCAGGATCACGTCCATTTCCGACAGATCGGTCCGCACCGGCTCGCCGAGCTCGAAGTGACGGCCCTTTTCATCCGCAAGCTTCATCGCTTCCAGACGGGCGATGACCTTGCCGTCGCTGAGCGAAAGCCGGTCCGGTGTGTAATGAAACAGCTGATGACCACGCTGCTGCGCTTCCAGCGACAGCGCAAAGGTCGTGTCGCCGGCGATCTGCACGGTGGACACGTGATCCATCTGGACGGCGATCTTCAGGGACATCGGTTCGAACTCCGGGAGGGACAAGGCAGGAAGTGGGGAAGCCTTAACGGGTTCTCGCGCGCCTGCCAATGCGCTCAGGCGGCGTTGTTGTTCGGCCGGTTTCGGGGCGGCGATCGATAAGACACCGGCGCTTCGATGGCGCGGCTGCCCTGAAGGGCTGCGAGGCTGAGATAGAAGATGCGCTTTTGTTCGGCGCGGCCGCGAGACACGGAGTCTAGGATCAAGCCGGTCACGCCCATCAGCATCGACAGAAGGAACAAAGTCACGGCCAGCATCCAGGTGGGCATGCGCGGCACCAGCCCCGTTTCGACATAATCAACCAGAACAGGAGCCATGAAGAAGCCGCTGATCACGAGGAGCACGGCCGCGATGATGCCAAAAAAACGCAGCGGCTGCGTTTCCTTCATAAGCATGGCGAACATCCACAGAATGCGTGCGCCGTCGCGATAGGTCGACAGCTTGGATGCCGAGCCTTCCATCCGCCGCCCGTAATCGAGCGCGATCTCGCTAACCGGTATCGTCAGCTGCGAGGCATGCACCGACATCTCTGTTTCGATCTCGAAGCCGCCGGAAACGGCCGGAAAGCTCTTCACGAAGCGACGGGTGAACGCGCGATAGCCGGAAAAGATGTCGGTGAAGTCCTTTCCGAACAGGCGCTTGTACAAAGCGTTGAACAGCCGATTGCCGAAGGCGTGTCCGGCGCGTCCGGCATCGGCGGTGACGCCGCGGCGGGTTCCGACCGCCATGTCCGCTTGTTCGGTGATCAGCGTATTGATCAGCTGCGGTGCGTCTTCGGGCGCATAGGTGCCGTCGCCATCGGCCATGATATAGATGTCGGCATCGATATCGGCGAACATGCGACGCACCACATGGCCCTTACCCTGTCTGCGCTCACGAACGACGATCGCGCCGGCAGCTCGTGCACGCAAGGCGGTCAGGTCGCTGGAATTGTTGTCGTAAACATAGATGGAAGCGGCTGGCAGCGCCTGGCGAAACCGATGAACAACATCGGCGATGGTGCCTTCCTCGTTGAAGCAGGGCAGAAGCACGGCGATCGAGAAGTCGCCGGAAATGTCATGCCGCATGGTTGGTCTCCAAAGGCTCTGCGCGCAAGCAGACACTTTGCCTGATCGATCGACTTTACCATTTCTTGAAGCCGTTAAAGCTAAGTTTCCCAGGCATGATCAGGGGCTTATCCTTCGGTGACGGACGACAATATCGCTAACAGAAGGTTGTTTTTCCCGCGCTGGACGCCTGTTGTGCTTTCAGCGGCCTTGGCGACTTTCGCTCTTCTTGTCCTTTACGCCAGCTCCGGCTTCTCGACGCTGCATGAAGGGCGCGGCGATAATGACAGCATGTTGCGTCTGGTGGAGGTGCGCGATCTGCTTGGGGGGCAGGGCTGGTTCAACCTCAATCAAACGCGCATGGGTCTGGCTGGCGGCTTTGTCATGCATTGGTCGCGGCTGATCGATGCGCCGATTGCCGGAGTGATCTGGCTTGCGGGAGCATTGGGTGCCGCGCCCGAGCGCGCCCAGCACATCGCGGCGGTCGTATGGCCCTTGTTGCTGTTCTTTGCAGCCCTCAACGCCATTCTTGTGATCGCCCGGCGCCTCGCTGGCGAGGCTGCGTTGCTGCCGGCTGCCGTGATCGCAACGACCAGCCTTTATTATGTGGGCATCTTCGCACCCGGGGCGCTTGATCATCACAACGCGCAGCTGACCCTCACACTGGCGATGCTGGCTGGGCTTGTGACAAGCCGGGGCCGCTTTTGGCCGGCAGCGGGGGCCGGTGCTTGCGCTGCGCTGATGCTGGCGATCGGCATGGAAACCGCGCCTTATGTGGCGGTGGGTGGGCTTTGCGCGGCGCTGGCGTTTTGGTGGCGCGGTGGAGAAGAGAGCCCGACGGCGATCGGCTTCGGGCTCGGCTTTGCCGTTGTGGCAGGTGCCGTCTTCGTTGCGACCGTGCCGCGGTCCAGCTGGATGCAGCCCGCCTGCGATGCTTATTCCTTTGTTCAATGGGCCGTTGCGACGCTGGCCGGCTTCGGGCTGGCTGGTCTGGCTGCGGTCAAGCCTTTGACGCGCACCAGAACGGGTCGGACGATCGGCCTGGCCCTGCTGGGAGCTGCCGTCGCCAGCCTGTTGGTGTTCGTTTATCCGCAATGCCTTGCCGACCCCTATGCCATGGTCGATCCATGGTTGAAGGCGAACTGGCTGGCTGGCGTGTCGGAAGCGCAATCGGCCTGGGATCTTGTTCACGACAAGCCGGCGGAGCTGGCGACTTATTATGCCTATCCCCTGCTTGGGATCGGCGTTCTTCTCGTTCGGCTATGGCGCCGTCCCCGACGAGCGGACCTGTTCGTGCTGGCGACGCTGCTTGCGGCTTATGTGGTGACGCTTTGGCAGGTGCGGGGCTCGCTGTTCCTGTTGCCGCTGACAGCCATTCCCCTTGCAGCCTGGATTGCCGAAGCGCGGCGAAGGGCAAGCGAGCGGCCGTCACGGCGGCATCTGCTGGCCATGGCGGTCAGTTGGATCGGATCGTTCATCGTGAGCTGGATTGCGCTCAGCATCGGCATCAATGCCGGTTTGGCCGCAATGGCAGGCAAACCGGCCGAGGCGATGATGCCGGACAATTCCGCTGCCTGTTACAACAAGCCTGATTATGCCGGCCTTGCGCAGGAGCCGACAGGCAGGGTGCTGGCCCCCACCAATCTCGGCTCCGCGATTTTGCTTTATACCGGGCACAGCGCGTTGGCCGGCCCGTATCACCGCAACCACGATGGCAATCGTCTGGCGTTACAAGCCTTGATGGCCGCTCCGGAGGCGGCGCGCAGCATGCTGCAAGGCTCTGGCGTGACGCTCGTTGTTTGGTGTCCCGGCAATCCGGAGTCGGCATCGCTCGTTGCGCGAGCGCCGAACAGTCTGGCGGCCGAGCTGGCACGCAAAGCGGCGCCAGCTTGGCTGCAGCCAACAAAGGCGGACAACGGCAATCTCGATGTCTACAGGGTTCTGCCCTGAGCGGTCGCTGGCCGTTGGCTAGTCAGGTCGAGAGGCAATGGGGATCAAACGACGCGGTTTGATCCCGCACAGCTTTGCTGCGAAAGGCGTTATGCCTTTTCGATGCAGATCTTGGTGTGTCCCTTGCCGATAAAACCGAGCTTGCCGGCAGCGGCTTTGGACAGGTCGAGCATGCGTCCCTTGATGAAGGGGCCGCGGTCATTGATCCGAACAACCACTTCCTTGCCGTTGCTGCGGTTCGTGACCTTGATCTTGGTTCCGAACGGAAGGCTGCGATGCGCGGCCGTCATTTTCGATGCGTCCATGCGCTCGCCGGAAGCGGTCTTGGAGGTGAGGGCGTACCACGAAGCGCCGCCGCACTGGGCGTAGGCGAAGGAAGGGAGGCACAGGCCGGTTGCCAGCATCATGCCGGCGAGAACGGTCTTCTTCATTGACTGGGATCATCCCGTTAATCGAACGAGACGCCAAATGCCGCCCAAAAGTGGCAGCGTCGCGTTCGGTTCCGATCACGCGGTGTCACAGTTTGAATCAATGCGTGTGAATTTGTTATAAAGGTAAAGACTCGATGGGTTGACTCATCGATCTCGAACAAACTTCGGAACGCCATCCAGGATGATGAAGGAGTCACATCTTGCAGTATAGGCAAGCCTGATCATCAACGTAGCTGCCGATCTGGAAAAGTATAGATTGCCTGATCCTTATTCTGAAAATTCCGGCCGCGACTTGGGTGACAAGTTGTTGTCAGCGCTATTTCTTTATCCGCAAGTTGAGGCGAGCAGGCGGTCGCTGGGACGAAATTCGTGCTCTGGTCGCCAGCCAGCCTTGATGGCGGCAAGCTGTCGCCGGGTGGAAATGCGGCAGTGTCGCTGCCGCATTTCTTAACTGTGTCTAACCGGAATTTTTTGCATTTTCCGGATTGAGACACCCGGAATTTGAGCCTGGCTCAGGCGCTTTGCGGCCGAAATCGGGCATGAGCCACCGCAATCTGGGCAGCGACTGCCGCATTGTTCCGAACAAGGGCTATATTGGCCTTCAAGCTGCGGCCTTCGGAGAGCTCGTTGATCTTGGCAAGAAGAAAGGGTGTGAGCTCCTTGCGGCCGATGCCGTTACGATCGGCCTCCGCAACCGCATCGTCGATCGTGCCGTCGATAAAGGACGGGTCGAGCGCATCGCCTTCCGGAATGGGATTGGCGATCAAGATGCCGGTTTGCGAGCCCATGGCGCGGTGCAGGATCATGGCCTGGGCGATGTCTTCAACCGAGTCCAAGCGGTGATCGGCCTTCAAGCCGCTGGAACGCGTGAAGAAAGCCGGGAAATCGTCGGATCCGTAGGCGATCACCGGCACGCGCTGCGTTTCCAGCACTTCCAGCGTCTTGGGAATGTCGAGGATCGACTTCACGCCGGCGCAAACCACCGTCGTGCCGGTCTGGCCGAGTTCGAGGAGGTCGGCCGAGATGTCGAAGCTTTGCTCGGCGCCGCGATGCACGCCGCCGACGCCGCCGGTAGCGAAAATCGCGATCCCTGCGAGCTCGGCCAGCCGCATCGTGGCCGACACAGTGGTGCCGGCGGTCTGCTTGCGTACCATCACGGCGGCAAGATCGCGGCCGGATGCTTTCACCACATCCTTTGCCTGTGCCAGCGCTTCGAGGTCGGCGTCGTTCAACCCAACGCGCAGTTCGCCATCGATCACGGCGATCGTGGCGGGCACTGCGCCTTCATCGCGGATCAGCGCTTCCACGCCGCGCGCCATTTCCAGATTGGCGGGGTAGGGCATGCCATGGGTAATGATAGTGGATTCCAGCGCAACGATCGGTGCGCCGGATTGAAGGGCGTCGGCCACTTCGGCGCTGAGCTTGATGAGGTCTTTCATGAGCAAGTCTGCCTTCTTGGTTGGTCCGCTCGTTGGTCAACCGACGGCGGGAAAACGATGCATGCTGGCTTCGAGGAAGCGGGCGGAAAGGTCGGGGCGCACGCTGGCTTCACATTCGGTGGTGAGGCTGGCGAGCAGGGCGCCGGTTCGCGCAGCGAGCGGGAGGGGATCGCCGGCAAGCATCCGGTAAAGCGTGCCGGCAATCATGGCGTCGCCCGCGCCCGTGACATCGACCGGCCGGGCCTCGACGGGCGGCAGGAGCTTGACGCCGGCACGGCTTGCCACCGCACATCCCTGTGCTCCCATGGTCACGATCACCTCGCCGACACCGGCGACCCGCAGCGCTTGTGCGGCTTTGCGCGGCTGCAGCCTGGCGTCGCCGGCAAGGCCAAGCAGCGTGTTGGCTTCGTCGAAATTGGTGAACAGCAGGTCGATGCCGGACAGGTCCTTGGGCAACCGCGCCGCCTTCGGCGTCGATACCGTATCCACGGCCAGCTTGAAGCGCGCGCCCGATTTTCGATGGAGCAACGCTTCGACCGTCGCGGCCGGCATGTTGCAGTCCATGAACACCCAAGCCGCTGAAGCGAGGTGCGGCCAGACGCGGTCGAGATAAGCGGGCGAGAACAGGTCGAACACGTCCATATCGGCGATGCCGAGCACCAGCTCTTTTTCGACACCGAGGATGGCGGCATATTCTGCCGTGGGGCGCTCGGAGGTCGTGATCACCTGCCCGACATCCGCGCCGAGATCGGCGAGGTGACGGGTCAGAACGCGGCCGGTTTCATCATCGCCGACAATCGATATGAAGCCGAGATCGACGCCGAGCCGCGCCAGGTTCTCGGCAACATTGCGCGCCACGCCGCCGAAGGAGCGGTGGCTTTCAACGGGATTGGAGGTCTCGAAGATCAGCGGGCGCTTGGCGTGGTATTTGCGATCGAACACCGCGCCGCCCAGGCAGATCATGCGCTGCGAGGCCGGCAGAACATAGCCGCGGCCAAGAACATAACCCTTGTTCACCAGCGACACGATATGCGCCGCGACCGTGGAGCGAGCCAGGCCGAGCGCGGTGGCGATCTCCTGCTGCCCGATGAACGGGTTGGCGGTGATCAGATCGAGGACTGCCTGTTCCTGATTGCCGAGACTGTCCATCGTTCCGTTCACAGCTGCCACACGCCTGCGCGCTGGCAGGACAGAGGCTGCTATGAGAACAAATGTCTATGAAGTCAACATTTGTTGTATGGCTCAGGTGCCGCAGAAGGTTCGCAACACGCGCTGATCGGGCTCCGGTGCTATCGCGAGATCGGATTGCTCGGGTTGATCGTCGAACGGCCGCGACAAAACGGAATTCAGCCGGCGGAATGGCGTAAAGTCGGCATGTTCAATCGCTGCCTTGATCGCTTCTTCGATGCGGTGGTTGCGCGGGATGAGGGCCGGATTGGCTCGCCGCATCACGTCGACCCGCACGCCGTCCTGTTCCGGCTCGCGCGCCAGTCGCGCGCGCCATTCGGTCACCCAGGTCTCATACAGCATCGGGTCGATGAACTCCGCGCGGACGCCGCGATCGGCGGCAGGATCGCCTGCCGCTGCAGTCAGGGCACGGAAGGTGCGGGTGAAGTCCGCACCGCCTTCCATCATGCGATCAAGCAAGCCCTGCATCAGATCGCCGTCTTCGTTTTCCTGCGTCAACAACCCGAATTTGGCGCGCAGCACAGCCATGTAGGCCTTTTCGAACGGCTCCCGGAAACCGGCGATGAGGCTCTGCGCGATCTTGACGCCTTCGTCTCGATCCTCATGCAGCAAGGGCAGCAGCGCTTCGGCCAGACGCGCCAGATTCCACTGCGCGATGCCGGGCTGATTGGCATAGGCATAGCGGCCGCCTTGATCGATCGAGGAAAACACCTTGGCGGGATCATAGGCATCAAGAAAGGCGCAAGGGCCGTAATCGATGGTTTCGCCTGAGATCGCCATATTGTCGGTGTTCATCACGCCGTGAATGAAGCCGACGCCCATCCAGCGCGCAACCAGCGAGGCCTGCGCCTCGATCACGGCTTCGAGCAGCGCGCGATACGGGTTCTCGGCTCCTTTCGCATCGGGATAGTGCCGGTTGATGGCGTGATCGGCCAGCAGCTTCACCGCTTCCTCGTCGCTGCGCGCGGCAAAGAACTGGAACGTGCCGACGCGGATATGGCTCGATGCGACGCGGGTCAGCACGGCCCCGGGCATGACGGTTTCGCGGTACACCGGATCGCCGGTCGAGACCGCCGCCAAGGCGCGCGTCGTGGGAATGCCAAGGGCGGCCATGGCTTCGCTGACGATATATTCGCGCAGCACTGGTCCGATGGCTGCACGACCATCGCCGCGGCGCGAAAACGATGTTGGGCCGGACCCCTTCAGCTGAAGATCGCGACGGCGGCCTTGGGCGTCGACCACCTCGCCCAGCAAGGTCGCGCGGCCATCGCCGAGCTGCGGTGAAAACTGTCCGAACTGATGTCCGGCATAGGCCATGGCGATCGGCTCGGCGCCTTCGGGGAATTGGTTTCCTGCCAGCATCGCCAGCCCGTCCGGGCTTTTCAGCCATTCGATATCGAGGCCAAGCTCTTGCGCCAAGGGCTCGTTGAGCTCGATCAGCAGCGGCGCGGATACCGCGCTCGGCTGGAACGGCGCGAAGAAGCGCTCCGGCAAACGGGCATAGGAGTTGTCGAACGGCAGGCGGGGTGCGGCGGTGAGCGTATCCATGAGGGGATAGGTAGGCCCGCGCTCCAGGCTCTGCCAGCCCGAAGGGACGACAACAAAAAACCGGCCCCTTTCGGGAGGCCGGTTTTGCTTGGATCAAGGGTCGGGCAATCAGTCCGGCTTGCGCTTGGACTTCTTGCCGCCCGGCGCATGTGGCTTGTCGCCGAAGGACTTGGTCTTCTTCGGGCCCTTGGATTCCCCTCGGGACTCCCAGGGCTTGTCGAAGCCGCCTTCCTTTTTGGCGAAAGGCTTCTTGCCCGCAGGCTTGGCCCAGCTGCCTTCGCCCTTCGGACCCTGGCCGCGATGCGGCTTCTTGGGTCCACGCGCCTTGTCGTAGCCACCCGATGGGGCGCCGAAGTCCGGTGTGCCTTCGATCGCGCGCACGGTGATGCCGCGCTCGAGCGAGCGGCTGCCGAGCATATCAAGGAAGCGCTTGCCGGCCTGGGCTTCCAGCTGCACCAGACTTTCGTCCTGTTGCAGCTTGATCTGGCCGATGTCGCTCTTCGAAAGCTTGCCGGCCTTGCACAGCATGGGGATGAGCCAGCGCGGTTCGGCATTCTGCTTGCGGCCGACCGACAGGGACACCCACACGCTTTCGCCGAACTCGTCGCGGCGCTCGACACGCTTTTCGGAAGGCACAGGCGCGCCGGTGACGGCGACTTCCATCAGGTCTTCCGGAGCCGAATTCTTGGCGCGGAAGGTTCTGACATAAGCGGCGGCAATGGCTTCGGCACCATGCTTGGCGAGCATTTCGCTCACGAACGGCGCTTCGTCCTCGGTCAGGGGCTCGGTGAACACCGGATCGGCAAGGATACGCTCATTGTCGCGCGCCAGAACTTCGTCGGCCGATGGCGGACGCGCCCAGTTCGCCTGCACATTGGCCGAGCTCAACAGGCGCTCGACGCGCTTGCGGCCCGATTGCGGCACGATCAGCACGGACACGCCCTTACGACCGGCACGACCGGTGCGCCCGCTGCGATGCAGCAGCGTTTCGCGGTTGGTCGGCGTATCGGCGTGGATCACCAGCTCAAGACCCGGCAGATCGATACCGCGCGCGGCGACATCGGTTGCGATACACACGCGGGCGCGGCCATCGCGCATGGCCTGCAGCGCATGGGTACGCTCGTTCTGGCTGAGCTCGCCGGACATGGCGACAACCGAGAAGCCGCGATTGTTGAAGCGCGCCGTCAGGTGGTTCACGGCCGCGCGGGTCGAGCAGAAGACCAGGGCGTTCGGTGCTTCGTAATAGCGCAGCACGTTGATGATCGCGTTCTCGCGGTCAGCCTGCGCCACCGTCAGCGCGCGATATTCGATATCGACATGCTGGGTGCGCTCGGAGGTCGTGCTGAGGCGCACGGCATCGCGCTGGTAGTTCTTGGCAAGTTCCGCGATCGGCCGCGACACGGTTGCCGAAAACAAGAGCGTGCGGCGATCTTCCGGCGCTTCGCCGAGAATGAATTCGAGATCTTCGCGGAAGCCAAGATCAAGCATCTCGTCGGCTTCGTCGAGCACAACGGCACGCAGGGCGCTCATATCGAGTGCATGGCGGGTAATATGATCGCGCAAACGGCCAGGCGTGCCCACCACGATATGACAGCCGCGTTCCAGCGAACGGCGCTCGGAGCGCATGTCCATGCCGCCGACGCAGGACACCACAACCGCGCCGGTCTTGGCGTAAAGCCATTCCAGCTCGCGCTTGACCTGCAGGGCCAATTCGCGGGTCGGTGCGATGGCGAGCGCCAGCGGCTGCGACGCTGGTTCGAAGCGCTCGGCATCGCCAAGCAGGGTCGGTGCAAGGGCGAGGCCGAAGGCGACCGTCTTGCCGGAGCCGGTTTGTGCCGAAACAAGCGCATCCGCACCTGCCGGTTCGAGCGTGAGGACGGCTTCCTGCACAGGCGTCAGTGTGGAATAGCCGCGTTCGGTCAATGCTTGCGCAAGGGGCGCAAGCACGCCGGGAAAATCAGTCATCGTCAGTTTTCTTTCGTTGAGGACGGGCGCGGCGTTCAAGCCGCGTCGCGTACCTGGTAATCCTTGATGGCGTCGAACTTGATCGCCTTCCAGCGTTCCGCCTCGTAGTTGAGTCCGAATTCGTGCTGGGCGAGAAAAACGGGGTCGTCGTCGAGGTCGCGCGCGATGTCGCCGCGATGCGCCTCGATGAAGCGGTGGAGGTCGGTGGCGTTATCGGCCGAGATCCAGCGGCACACGGAAAAGCGCGCGATCTCGAAATCAACCGGCAGCGTATATTCCACCGACAGCCGTTCCTTCAGAACGTCGAGCTGCAGCGCGCCCACGACGCCGACAATGGCCGGGGAGCCGTCTTCGGGCGAAAACAGCTGCACCACGCCTTCTTCGGCCATCTGCTGCAAGGCTTCCTTGAGCTTCTTGGCCTTCATGGCGTCGCCCAACCGCACACGGCGCAGGATTTCGGGTGCAAAGTTCGGCACGCCGCGGAACAGGATCTCCTCGCCTTCAGTCAGCGTATCACCGATGCGCAGGGTGCCGTGGTTGGGAATACCCACCACGTCGCCAGCATAGGCTTCATCGGCGGTGATGCGCGAACGGGCAAAGAAGAATTGCGGTGCGGTGAGCGACATCGGCTTGCCGGTACGCACCAGCTTGGCCTTCATGCCGCGCTGAAGCGTGCCCGAGCACACCCGCACAAAGGCGATGCGGTCGCGATGGTTGGGATCCATGTTGGCCTGGATCTTGAACACAAAGGACGTCATCTTCGGTTCGGTGGCTTCAACCGTGCGGCTATCGGCTTCCTGGGCGCGCGGCGGCGGAGCGAATTCGCCCAAAGCCTCGATCAGATCGCGCACGCCGTAATTGCGCAGCGCCGAGCCGAAGTACACCGGCGTCAGATGTCCTTCGCGGAACGCCTTCAGGTCGAACGGACGGCACGCCTCGCGCGCCAGTTCCAGTTCCTCGATCAGCGTTTCGCGCTCGTTCTCGGGCAAAAGGCCGGCGACCTTGTCGGAGTTCGGCCCGTTGACCTTTGTGCGCTCCACTTCCGTGTCGGAGCGGCGCACCGCATTGTCGGCCAGATGATAGGTGCCGGAAAACGTCTTGCCCTGACCGATCGGCCAGGTCATCGGCGCGGTGTCGAGCGCCAGCTTCTGCTCGATCTCGTCCAGGATCTCGAACGTGTTGCGCGCTTCACGGTCCATCTTGTTGACGAAGGTGACGATCGGAATGTCGCGCAAACGGCAGACCTCGAACAGCTTCAGCGTGCGCGGCTCGATGCCTTTGGCGGCGTCGATCACCATCACGGCCGAATCCACCGCCGAAAGCGTGCGATAGGTATCGTCGGCGAAGTCTTCGTGGCCCGGCGTATCGAGCAGGTTGTAGACGTTGTCGCCATATTCAAAGGTCATCACGGAGGTGACAACCGAGATACCACGCTCGCGCTCGATCTTCATCCAGTCCGAGCGCGTCTGGATCTTGTCCTTCTTCGCCTTGACCTCACCGGCGAGCTGAATCGCGCCGCCGAACAGCAGAAGCTTTTCGGTCAGCGTGGTTTTGCCGGCGTCGGGATGCGCAATAATCGCGAAAGTGCGGCGGCGGGCAACCGCCTCCTGGATGGGTTCTGGCATGAGAAGGGAATCCGTTCGGTTGCGCGCATATAGCGATCACGCGAGGGAAAGTCGACCCTGCTTGGCGGTTTGCGCTGGATGAGGTATGGCGCAGCCTCATGACAACACATCCAGCGCTCCCCACCCTTGGCCCTACCATCGGCCTCGTTCGCCTGAGCCATGGCGAAGATCTCAAACTTCCCGCCTATGAAACGGCTGGTGCCGCCGGCATGGATCTGCGCGCTGCCGTTAGGGCCGATGCGCGCGTGATCCTGACGCCCGGCCGGCGTGCGCTGATCCCCACCGGCTTCATCATGGAACTGCCGGAAGGGTTCGAGGGACAGATCCGGCCGCGTTCCGGGCTAGCCCTCAAGCACGGCATCACCTGCCTCAACACGCCCGGCACGATCGACAGCGATTATCGCGGCGAGATCCAGGTCCTGTTGATCAATCTCGGCCATGACGATTTCGCCGTCACCCGCGGCATGCGGATCGCTCAGATGGTGATCGCTCCTGTTGTGCAGGCACAGCTCGATGTGCGTGACAGCACGCAGGCGACCGCGCGCGGTGATGGCGGTTTCGGATCCACTGGCGGGATCTGACACCTGGCCATCTTCTCTGCTGCGATGCGGTGAACAAATCCTGTTCCGGTGCGTTGATGAGACAAGACCGGAGCGCGGACACGGCGAATGCCGAAGTCTCGTGCCAAAATACAGGAGTTCAATCATGCCAGCGATCAATCAGGCTCGCATCGCCATTCTCGCAACTGACGGCTTCGAACAGTCGGAACTCGAAGTGCCGCTGAAGAAGCTGCGCGACGCCGGCGCGACGGTTGACGTCGTGTCCCTGGAAAAAGGCGAGATCAAAGGCTGGGATCAGACCGACTGGGGCAACAAGGTTCCGGTCGACAAGACGCTCAGCGAAGTCGCGCCAGACCAGTATGACGCCCTTGTTCTGCCGGGCGGCCAGATCAATCCCGACAAGCTGCGCGTTGAAAGCTCGGCCGTGGATTTCGTGAAAAACTTTTACGAAACCGGCAAGCCGCTTGCGGCGATCTGCCATGCGCCTTGGCTTCTGATCGAAGCTGGCCTGGTGAAAGGCAAGCGCGCAACGTCTTTCAAGTCGATCAAGACCGACATGATCAATGCCGGCGCCAACTGGGAAGACAAGATGACGGTCCAGGACGGAAACATGATCACCGCGCGCAAGCCGGACGATCTTGAGTCCTTCGTGTCGACCATCATCGAAGCTGTCGAAGGTGGCGCTGCGCAGAGGTCGGCTGCGGAGTAGCGGATCAGGTTCCGCAGCTGACGGAAGCGGCGCCGGCGCTTTAACAGCAGCCGCGCCGCTTTCGAATTTGAGAAGGCCGACATGTCTCCCATGCCGGCCTTCTTTTTATTCAAGCTGTTGTTTGATTAAACGGCAATCTTGCCGCCGCCCTGTTTGGTGATCATCACGACGGCAGGACGAACCGGCATATCGTCCTTGAAGTCCGGCCAGCGCGTCGACAGGTCTTCGTAATAGGATAACCGACCGAAGCCTTCCCAATCATCGCCGCCATCGCCGGGATGCTGAACGGCCACAAAGGCGGTTTCATCGTCAGGCGTGAAGAGCGGGCCGCACATTTCCGCACCCACCGGCACACGGAAGAACAGCTTGGACGTGGCGCGCGCTTCGCCTTCCGTATCCACGGCCCACAACCCGTCCGTACGACCCGTTGCTTCCGGAGAGTTGCCGTCCGTGGAAACCCACAAGCGGCCAGCCGAATCCACTGCGCAGTTGTCGGGCATGCCGAACCAGCCGTTTTCGGTTGTGGCGGTCGAAAAGGATGCGCCGACATCCGCCACCGATGGATCGCCACACTTCAGAAGCACTTCCCAGGTGCCGGTGGTGGCTGCGAAGTCACCGTCTTGTTCAGCAATCTCGATGATGTGGCCGAACGCGTTTTTGGCACGCGGATTGGCGGCATCGACCTGATCGTCCGCCCGCTTGGTGTTGTTGGTCAGCATGACATAAACCTTGCCATTGCTGTTGTTGGGCTGGATGTCTTCCGGACGATCCATCTTGGTGGCGCCGAGCAGATCGCCTGCGCGACGCGCTTCGATCACGACATCGGCCTGGCTGTTGAAGCCATTTTCGGCCGTCAGCGGACCTTCGCCGTGAACCAGCGGCATCCAAGTCATGCCGCCGTCTTCCGCGAACTTCGCCACGTAAAGCGTGCCTTCGTCGAGCAGGTCCATGTTGGCTGCGCGATCATCGGGGTTGAAGGTGCCCTTTGTCACGAACTTATAGACGTAATCGAAACGCTCATCGTCGCCGAGATAGAACACGACGCGGCCGTCCTTGTTGACGATCGATTCCGCGCCTTCATGCTTGAAGCGGCCGAGCGCGGTGCGCTTCTTCGGGGTGGAGTTCGGGTCCATGACATCGACTTCCACGATCCAGCCGAAGCGGTTTGGCTCGTTCGGTTCCTTGGACAGGTCGAAGCGGTCATAGAAGTTCGACCAGGAATAGCTGCTGTCCGGCAGGCCGAGGCGCTTGTAGTTCGCAGCTTCCGGATGATTGGCAGGCAGGTCTCCGTCGAAATAGCCGTGGAAGTTTTCTTCCGCCATGACATAGGTGCCCCACGGTGTGACGCCGCCGGCGCAGTTGTTGACCGTACCGAAAACCTTGGTGCCGGTTGCGTCGGCCTTGGTCTTCAAACGGTCGTGGCCGGCGGCCGGGCCGGTGACTTCCATTTCAGTGGTCGCGGTAATGCGGCGGTTGAGCTTGCCGTTGCGATCCGGGCGCCACTTGCCGTCCTGGCGCGTCATTTCCACGATCGTGCCACCATGCGCGGCCATTTCGATGTCAACGCGCTTCTTGTCGGCCGGAGCGACTTCGAGCTTGTCGTCAACGATCTTGACGATGCCGGGGAACATCAGGTGCTCGTTGGTATATTCGTGGTTCACAACGAGAAGCCCGCGTTTATCGCTATCTTCCAGCGGAATGAAGCCGACATAATCGTTGTTGTAGCCGAACTGGCGAGCCTGGGCTTCAGCCGACTGATTGGCCGGGTCGAAGTCCGGTGCATCGGCAAACAGCGGGTCGCCCCAGCGCAACAGAATGTCGGCATCGTAACCGGCTGCGACGTGGTGGGTTTCGTCGACGCCGGCTTTTACCTCGTCGAAGGTGAAGGCTGAGGTACCGGTTTGGGCGCGGGCCTCATCAGCCATCATCAAGGCAACCGGGCTGACCGTTGCGGCAATGGCGGAAACGGCAAGCGAGCCGCGCAGGAAGTTGCGGCGCGAAAATCGCGTTGCGATGATCTCGCCCATTGTTGGATTTTCGGTCGGATTTTGTCCGGGACCTGCGGCGTCTTCGAGCTGGCTCGTACGAAAAGGTGATGTGTTGGACATGGCCTGACCTCTGGCTGATGTGGCTGGATCAGCTGCGGAAGTAGAGGCCGGCCATGACAGGCTAATGACGCCGCGTCACAACCTGGAAGCGTGTGCGCTTAACCTGCTTTGGCTGTAGCCAAGGCGCGGCCGAAGGCCTTGGCGAAGCTTTCGCGATCATCGGGATTGAGGAAGCTGCCGATCTGCACCTGCTGGCCTTGCGCTTCCACGGCCATGCGGGTGATGCCGATCTCCTCATGCCGCGACACCGCGAAACGTGCCCAGAACGGGTTGAAGTGATGTTCGCGCGCTTGGCCCGATGGCGCAATCTGGCGAATGTCGAGCGAGGTGCGTGACACCGACACTTCTTCGCGCGCGCGCCCTGAGCGGTAGTTCAGCTTGAAGGCGATATACAGGACAAGAACATCCAGGCCGAAGAAGCCGAAGATCGGCCAGGCGCCGGCTGCGATGCAGAACAGGCCGCAGATCAGGCTGCTGACCACCATGATGCCCATCAGCACACGAAAGCCGCGCGGACCGAGGGATCGGTGCGGCGTCAATAAAGCCCGGAAAATCGGCGCATCAGCGGCGTTGGTCTCGGCCATTCCCCGCATTATAGAGAGCCGATGACAAAGCCCAAGCCCGAAATCGCGACACAAGCGCCTGCGCCAGATAAGTTGAACGCCAAGCCTGCGGCCAAGGGCGCGGTGAAAAAGCGGACACGCGCCAAGCCGCGCTGGAAATCACCCTATTCGCCAGCCGAGATCGAAGAGATCTTCCGCCGCTTCGCCGTGCAGCGGCCGGAGCCGAAAGGCGAGCTTGAGCACGTCAATGCCTTCACGCTTCTGGTGGCGGTGGTGCTTTCGGCGCAGGCGACCGATGCCGGCGTCAACAAGGCGACGCGTGGATTGTTTGCTGTGGCCGATACCCCAGCCAAGATGGCGGCGCTGGGCGAGGCCAAGATCGCCGAACATATCCGCACCATCGGCCTGTGGCGCGCGAAAGCCAAACACGTCGCCCTCCTGTCGGAAGCCCTGCTCCGCGATCATGGCGGCGAAGTGCCTGATACGCGCGATGCCCTGACAGCCTTGCCGGGCGTTGGGCGCAAGACGGCCAATGTCGTGCTGAACTCAGCCTTCGGCCAGCTCACCATGGCGGTCGATACGCATCTGTTCCGGCTCGGCAACCGGCTGAAGTTCGCGCCGGGCAAAACGCCGGAAGAGGTCGAAAACAAGCTGGTGCGGGTGATTCCCGAGCATTATCTACGCCACGCCCATCATTGGCTGATTCTGCATGGCCGCTATGTCTGCAAGGCGCGCAAGCCGGAATGCCCGGCCTGCGTCATCGCCGATCTCTGCAAGGCCGACGAGAAGACGACGGACGTGCCTGCGCCGCTTGTGCCGATCGAGATCCTCGATCCGGTGGAAGCCGAGATTGCCGCGACCCGCTAGCGCGCCGGCAGCCTTTCACGCGCCGAGATGCGCTTGTGCAGATGCACCATCATGGCGGCGGCAAACAACGGCGTCAGCAGGTTGAGGAGCGGCACGGCCAAAAGGCCGGCGATCACCAAACCTGCGGTAAACACGGTTGCAGCATGCTTGCGGCGCAGCGCCTTGGCTTCGGCCTCGGAGCGAAAGCGCATGGCGGCGAATTCGAAGAACTCGCGGCTGAGAAGATAGGCATTCACCACGAAAAAGGCGACGATGTTGACGCCCGGCACCAGCAGCAGGGCAAAGGCGATGAGGTTGCCGAGGATCACCACGCCGAAGAACTTGATCGACAACCAGGCGCCCTGAACGATTGGTACCGGCCGGCCGGGCGCTTCGGCGGGAAAGTCGATCTGCTCGACCCGCTCCGCGACATCATCGAGAAACAAGCTGGCGATCAGCGCTGTCACCGGTGCGATCAGAAGCGCCAGCCCGGCGGCAACAGCAAGACCGGCGAGGATCGCGGTAAAGAAGCCGACCCATTCGCCCCAGGCCGGTGCGCCCGTGAACAGACCTTCGAGCAGCGGCAGCGCCATCCAGTCGAACAGCTGCGTCAAACCGAACCATAAAGCCATCAGCACAAGGATGCTCAAGCCGAGCGACTTGAAAAGCACGGCGCGAAAGGGCGCGCTGAACAGATGACCGGCGGCTGCGCGCGCGCTTTCGATGATCATGGTGTCGATGGCTCCTGATGCACGGTGCCCCGCAGATAAGATGCGCAAGCAAGCTAGGCAATGCGCATGGCCCGCGTTAAACCGGGTCGGACCCGAGGATTGCTCCGGTCACGCCCTTTGTTTTGACCGGACGCCAAGCCTCATGACCCAATATGACGTTCTTTGCATCGGCAACGCCATTGTCGACATCATCGCTCGCTGCGAAGACGCGTTTCTGGTCGAAAACGGGATCATCAGGGGTGCGATGAACCTGATCGACGCGGAGCGCGCTGAGCTTCTTTACAGCCGTATGGGACCGGCGATCGAAACGTCGGGCGGCAGTGCCGGCAATACGGCGTCCGGTCTGGCGAGCTTCGGCGCGCAGGCCGCTTATTTCGGCAAGATCAGCGACGATCACCTCGGCAAGATCTTCACTCATGACATCCGCGCGCAAGGCGTGGCTTTCGATACGAAGCCGTTGACCGGCGAACCGCCGACGGCACGTTCCATGATCTTCGTGACCGCGGATGGCGAGCGGTCGATGAACACTTATCTCGGCGCCTGCGTCGAACTCGGGCCGGAGGATGTGGAGCGGCCAAAGGCGGAAGCTGCCAAGGTCACCTATTTCGAAGGCTATCTGTGGGATCCGCCGCGCGCCAAGGATGCTATCCGGCAAACGGCTTCGATCGCGCATGAGGCCGGCAATGAAGTCGCAATGACGCTGTCGGATCCTTTTTGCGTCGATCGCTACCGCAACGATTTCCTCGAGCTGATGCGCTCCGGCACGGTCGACATCGTGTTTGCCAATGAAAGCGAGCTGAAGTCGCTCTACCAGACCGAGTCCTTCGAAGACGCGCTGGATGCGGTGCGCCGCGACTGCAAGCTGGCCGCGGTCACACGCTCCGAACTGGGGTCGGTGATCGTGCGCGGTGCGGAAACGGTCGAGGTGCAGGCGATCGCCATCGCGGAACTGGTGGACACCACCGGTGCGGGTGATCTGTACGCGGCTGGCTTTCTGTTCGGCTACACAACCGGCCGTGATCTCCTGACCTGCGGCAATCTGGGCTCATTGGCAGCCGGTCTGGTGATCCAGCAGATCGGACCACGCCCCCGCAAGAACCTGGGCGATGCAGCGCGCGCAGCCGGGCTGATCTGATTACGTGATGTCTTCCGGCCGCCGGCCCGGGCGCGAGCGATAGGTGGGGATCGTCCAGCCGAACCGGATCGCGCCCGCCCGGATCAGGAAGGCCGTCGCCATGCCCAGCAAGGCGGCCGCCGTCGGTGGCAGGCCGAGCATCGCCGTCAGCGTATAAACAACCGCGCCCGCCATCGCCGCCGAGACATAGATTTCCGGCCGTAGAAGAACGGAAGGCTCGCCGGCCAGCGTGTCGCGCATGATGCCGCCGAACGCCGCCGTCAGCATGCCCATCACGATGGCGACCGTCAGCGACCCGGTGCTGGCAAGCCCCTTGAAGGCGCCGAGCACGCAATACGCGCTGAGCCCCATCGCATCGAGCCACAGAAGCAGCCGATAGCGGGATTCAACGAGATAAGCGGTGAAATAGATAAGAAGCGCCACGCCGGCGCAGATGATCATGTAAAGCGGCTGGATGATCCAGAACACCGGCAGGCCGAGGATCACATCGCGCACCGTGCCGCCGCCTACGCCCGTTACGGCAGCGAGAAACAGAAAGCCGATGAGATCCAGCTGCTTGCGGGATGCCGCCAAAGCGCCGGTCGCGGCAAACACGGCCACGCCGGCATAATCCAGCACCTGGATGAGATCCATGAACGCTGCCTCAGAGATCAGGCACCCGACGCGAGAGAAGCCCCGCATCGGGTGAAATGAGGAAGCGGTTTAAGCCTCGTTGTCGCCTTGTGGTGCAGCAGCTGCTGCCTCGGCGGGCGCTTCCGCGGCCGCAACCTTCGGTCCGCCCTTCGCCACGCCGACCATGGCCGGACGCAGAACGCGGTCGCCGATCGCGTAGCCGCTTTGGACCACCTGAACGACCGTGTTGTTCGGCACTTCGGGGTTCGGCACTTCGAACATAGCCTGGTGGAAGTTCGGGTCGAACTTCTCACCCTGCGGCTCGAGCTTCTTCACGCCATGACGCTCAAGAGCCGACAGCATCGCGCGCTCGGTCATTTCCACACCTTCGGCCAATGCCTTGAAGCCGGCGTCGCCGCTTTCGAGCGCATCACCTGGAATGGCTTCCAGGGCACGGCGAAGATTGTCCGATACGCCCAGCATGTCGCGGGCGAAGTTCGTCACGGCATAGGTCCGCGCATCGGCCACGTCGCGCTGTGTGCGGCGGCGCAGGTTTTCCATATCGGCGGCAATGCGAAGCGCGCGGTCTTTCAGCTCTTCGTTTTCCGCCGCCAAGCGCAAGAACGCTTCGGTGTCGGCTGCGAATTCGGGGGCCTCGGCAGCGAGAACTTCAGCCTCTTCCGGTGCGCGATTCTGGTTTGCCTCGTCAGTCATGGCTCATCCGGTCGTTGTTTGTCTTAGGGAATTGTGATTTGCGCCCGATATCGAGTGCCGGGCCGTTAAAATCAAGAGCGTGTGATGGTCGCGGCAGGTTTCACCGCATCATGCGGCTGATCAACTGGGCGGTGTAATCCACCATCGGAACGATCCGCGCATAGTTGAGCCGCGTCGGCCCGATCACGCCCAAAGCCCCGATCACCCGCGAGTTCTTGTCGCGATAGGGTGCCACAACCAGCGAAGAGCCGGACATGGAAAACAGCTTGTTTTCCGAGCCGATGAAGATACGCACGCCCGAGCCCTCGTCGGCGAGATCAAGCAACTGCACCAGGCCTTCCTGCGCTTCCAGATCCTCGAACAGGTGCTTGAGGAGCTCGATGTCGGCGGCGGCGTTGAGATTGTCGAGCAGGTTGGCGCGACCGCGCACGATCAGGCGTGCCGGCAGACCGCTTTCCGATCCGGCCCAAACGGCAAGGCCGCGCGTCACGAGATCCTGTGACAGCGCATCCAGCGCGCCGCGTGTTTCTTCCACCAGCCGTGCAATATCGGAGCGCGCTTCCGAAATGGTTCGGCCGCGAATATGGGCGTTGAGGAAGTTGGAAGCTTCCTGCAGCTGCGAAGGCGCGATGCCGGCGGGCAGATCGAGAATGCGGTTCTCTACCTCGCCGCCCTGCGACACGAGGATGGCCAGCGCCTTGGTGGGTTCGAGCTGGATGAACTCGACATGCTTGAGCGCCGTTTCGCTTTTCGTGGCCACCACGAGCCCGGCGCCGCGCGACATACCCGACAGCATCTGGCTGGCTTCCGTCAGCATGGTTTCGACGCTTGAGCCGGCACCCGACGCTTTCACCTGCGCATCGATCACGCGGCGTTCTTCCTCGCCGAGATCGCCGAGTTCCATGAAAGCATCGACGAAAAAGCGCAAACCGCGCTGCGTCGGCAAGCGGCCGGCCGAAGTGTGTGGCGAATAGATCAGGCCGAGATGTTCGAGATCGCTCATCACGTTGCGCACGGTGGCGGCCGACAGGTTCACCGGCAGCATGCGCGACAGGTTGCGCGATCCCAGCGGTTCGCCGTCGCGCATGTAAGCATCGACAATCAGCCGGAAGATGTCGCGCGAACGCGCATCCAATGCCGCCAGAGCGGGATCGGGCAGCGGAAAGGTCATCGCTTCGAAACGGTTGTGAAGATCATAAGAGAGATATATGCCGTTCCCACACCGGCACAACCGCCTTGAAGCGCCCAACACCTGGGTGGCGCGGCGCGTGCAGCCTTTTTCTTTGCACTGAAGCGCAGCTCTGGTTAAAAGCCGGCAATTCTTGATTTCAGTTTATGACCGGACCTTGCATGCGACCTTCCAAGCGTCAGCCCGACGAAATGCGCGCCATCTCCTTTGAGCGCGGCGTATCCAAGCACGCGGAAGGCTCCTGCCTCGTGAAGTTTGGCGACACGCATGTGTTGTGCACCGCAAGCCTCGAAGAGCGCGTTCCCGGCTGGATGCGCAACACCGGCAAGGGTTGGGTGACGGCCGAATACGGCATGCTGCCGCGCGCCACGGGTGATCGCATGCGCCGTGAGGCTGCTGCCGGCAAGCAGGGTGGCCGCACACAGGAAATCCAGCGCCTCATCGGCCGTTCGCTGCGTTCGGTCGTGGACATGGCCGCCCTCGGTGAAGTGCAGATTACGGTGGATTGCGATGTCATCCAGGCCGATGGCGGCACCCGCACGGCGGCCATCACTGGCGGCTTCGTGGCCCTGCATCAGTGTCTGTCTTGGATGGAAGCGCGCAAGATGATCAGCGTCAACAAGGTCCTGAAGGATCACGTCGCGGCGATTTCCTGCGGCATCTATGAGGGCCAGCCGGTGATCGACTTGGATTACCTCGAAGATTCGGCTGCCCAAACCGACGCCAATTTCGTGATGACCGGCAAGGGCGGCATCGTCGAGATCCAGGGCACGGCCGAGGGCGCGCCTTTTTCGGAAGAAGAATTCTCGCAGCTGATGGGCCTCGCCAAGAACGGCATCGCCCGTCTCGTCAGCCTGCAGCAGATGGCGATCGGCTGAGGCCGGTATCATGCAGCCGGCGGCCATCCTGGAATCCGCGCTTTATGTCGATGACCTCGACAAAGCGGAAGCCTTCTACACGGATGTGCTCGGGCTGCCTTTGATCCGCAAGGTGGAAGGCCGCCATGTGTTCCTGCGCTGCGGGCAGGGCGTGCTGCTGCTTTTCAACCCGGACGCCACGATCGAGCCGCCCGCACCGGATGCTCGCTTACCCGTGCCACCACATGGCGCAAGGGGCCAAGGGCATCTCTGCTTCCGGGCTTCGGACGAAGAGATCGACCGGTGGAAAGAGCGGCTGGCGCAAGCTGGGATCGCTATAGAAGCCGCGTTCACCTGGCCGGAAGGCGGGCGCTCGCTGTACATCCGCGATCCAGCCGGCAATTCGCTGGAATTCGCAAACCCAGAGATTTGGGGATTAGCCTGATGGCCGAAACCTTGCGCCCGATCGGCAACCGTATCGTGGTTGCCAGCCACAACTCCGGCAAGCTGCGGGAATTTGCCGATCTGATCGCGCCGTTCGGCTTGGAAGCGAAATCGGCTGCCGATTACAACCTGCCTGAGCCGGAAGAAACCGGCACGACATTCGAGGAAAATGCCGCCATCAAGGCGCTGGCCGCCGCCAAGGCGACCGGCCTGCCGGCCATGTCCGACGATTCCGGCCTGTGCGTGGATGCGCTGAACGGCGAGCCCGGCGTTTACACCGCCAACTGGGCGGAAACCGCCGATGGCACACGTGATTTCGTGATGGCGATGCGCAAGGTCGAGGACCGGCTGCAGGCGGTTGGCGCGGTGGATCCCGCACAGCGAACCGGACGCTTCGTGGCCGTAATCTGCCTCGCCTTTCCCGATGGCGAGGTGGAATATTATCGCGGCGAAGCGGAAGGGCAGCTCATCTGGCCGCCGCGCGGTCAAACCGGCTTCGGCTATGATCCGGTGTTTTTGCCGGATGGCCGCGACATCACCTTCGGCGAAATGACGCCTGAAGAAAAGCATGGCTGGAAGCCAGGCGACAAGGAAGCCTTGTCGCATCGTGCCCGGGCTTTCCAGAAGTTCGCCACAGCCCGTCTGGAGTCTCAGGTCTAGGTGCGGCGCGACGACGGCTCGCCCGGCTTCGGCGTTTATATTCACTGGCCGTTTTGCGCGGCCAAATGCCCCTATTGCGACTTCAACAGCCATGTGCGCCACCAGCCGGTGGACCAGGAACGCTTCGCCGAAGCCTTCCGGCGCGAAATGGCCGGCATGCGCGAGCGCACCGGGCCACGCGAGGTCACCTCGATTTTCCTGGGCGGTGGCACCCCGTCCTTGATGAAGCCGGAAACGGTGGGTGCTGTGCTCGATGCGGTTGCAGCCAACTGGACCGTGCCGGATGGCATCGAGATTACGCTGGAGGCCAATCCGACCTCCGTCGAAGCCAATCGTTTCCGGGGCTATCGTGCAGCCGGCGTCAACCGCGTGTCGCTGGGCGTGCAGGCGCTGAACGACATCGACCTCCGGTTTCTCGGTCGCATGCACAATGTGACGGAGGCGCTGACCGCCATCGACCTTGCGCGCGAGATCTTCCCGCGCCTGTCCTTTGATCTGATCTATGCCCGCCCTCTGCAGACGCTCGAAGCCTGGGAAGCGGAACTGCGCCAGGCTATCGGCTATGCTGCCGACCACCTGTCGCTCTATCAACTGACCATCGAGGAAGGCACGCCCTTCTACGCGCTGCACCGTGCCAAGAAGTTCGCCATTCCCGATCCCGATCACGCCGCCGATCTTTACGAGCTGACGCAGACCGTCACGGCACAAGCCGGATTGCCGGCCTATGAAGTCTCGAACCACGCCGTTCCCGGCGCGGAAAGCCGGCATAACCTGACATATTGGCGCTACGGCGATTATGTCGGCATCGGCCCCGGTGCGCATGGTCGCTTCGTAGAGGGGCGCCAGCGGATCGTGACGATCGCCGAACGGCATCCGGAAAACTGGCTGGCGGCGGTGGAGCAGAATGGCACTGGCATCACATCAGGCGAACAGCTGACGTCCTGGGAAGAAGCCGACGAGCTTCTTCTGATGGGCCTGCGGCTGCGCGAAGGCATCGAAGTGCATCGCTATGAAGCGCTCGCCAACCGCGGCTTCGAACCGGAGCGTCTCAGCTTTCTGCAACAACAGGGTCTGGTGGAATCGATCGGCAACAGCCGCTTGCGGGCAACGCAGGCTGGCATGAGTGTGCTCGATGCGCTGGTCGCAGACCTCGCGCAATAAAACGCGTCAGGCCTGCTTGAGGCGCGTGTCCATGTTTGCGGGGACCTGCGTCTCAGGAGCGTGCTCGATCTTCACCGGATCGATCCGGTCACCGGTCTTCTTGCGCACCGTCCATTTGGAAACATCAGTGTTGCGGCCCGCATAATAGGGCTCGAAACTGTTATGGACCTGCAGATTGCTCATAATAAACTCCCGACCTGCCGAAACGCGCAAAGCGCCGGCAGGTTCCGCCTTCTTCTTAGGCAGATGAGAGTTTCTTACGCAGCGTCATCGTAAGCGTATGATCAGGGGCGGGGGCTTAGCTGCCGCTGAAGCTGCGGGGTGCGGGGCTGACAACCCGGGTCGCACCACCGGGAGCGACTTCATACACGGCATAGCCACGCTGCGTCGTGCCATCCGGCTCGAACCGGAACACGCCGGCGTAACCGGCATAGCCTGAATCGGCTTCGATGACGCTGTTAGCGAACCCACCGGCCCCGAAGCGCTTCACCACGCTGCCGGCCATCACCACAGTATCATAGGCAAGGGCGGCATTGGCGGTGGGTGCTGTCCCGAATTTGCCCTGGTAGCGCGCCTTGAAGGCGGTCAGCCGCTGCTGGTCGCTATCGGCGAACCAGGCGCCCTGCAGCGCCGGATCGCTCAAATTGGCGGTTGTCCACTGCCCGGTGCCGAGCAACCGCTTGTTTGCGAGATCAGCACCGTTGGAGCGCAGCGCACCGAGAATGGCCGCCGGCGTCGGGCCGCCATCGGGAATGAGAATGGCGTCGGCCTGCATGAGAACCGGAACTGCCGCCGCAGCCGCCTGCTGGATGGACGCCTCGTTTGCGTCATAGCGCACCGACGCCGCCATCACGCCGCCATTGGCCTGGATTGCGGTACGCGCGGCCTGTTCGGCGAGATCGCCGGCAGGACCATTGGCAAAGAAGCCAAGCACCGAGCGCACCCCGTTCTGCGAAGCATAGGAAACAGTGCGCGTTACCACGCCACCGGGAAGGAAGGAGTTCAGATAAACGCGCGAACCCGCCACGTTGCGATCCGAGGAAAAGGCGATCATCGTCTTGCCCGCAGGCCGCGTCACGCCGGCGGCTGCCGACACATCGGCGGCAAAGATCGGGCCGAGAACCAGCGACGACCCCTCAAGCACGGCTTCGCTGGCCGCTGCCTGCACGCGGGCCGCATCGCGTCCGGTGTCCTTGATCACGAGCTGCAACGTGTCTTGTCCGACATCTTCCATGGCAAGCGCTGCGGCATTGCGGAATTCGCGGCCGATCTGCGCGCTGGTGCCTTCCGCTGACAACGGCAAAAGCAGCGCGACGCGCACCGATCCCTGTCCGAGCACTTCGCCACTGGCCGGCGGTAAGGCGTTTTGTGTCAGCGACGGTGCTTCGATTGCCTGCGGTGCGGCCTGCATTTGGGGTTGCTGCGGCATGCCTGCCGGCACCTGGGTCTGGCAGCCTGCAAGAAGCCCTAGTCCAAGCACGAAGCCCAGCTGGCGCATACCCGGTCGGCGGAACAACAAACGCGTCACAACAATCCTTTCCGGCTCGATACCGGCTTTCAAAATCGCGCGGGACTTTGCAAGCTTGCGCACGCCGTGTCAAAGCTCGCCCTGACATGACCCCGAAGGACAAAACCGTGCAGGACGAAGCGGACGCGCCGAAGAGCTTCATGATCGGCCAGACGACTATGCCGGCTCGCCCGCTCGAGCCAGCGCTTTACATCGTCTCGACGCCAATCGGCAATCTCGGCGACATCACGTTGCGCGCGCTGGAAACATTGGCCGTTGCCGACATTTTGGCCTGCGAAGATACCCGCGTCACCCGCGTACTTCTCGAACGCTACGGCATACGCCGCCGCGCCTTCGCGTATCATGAGCACAATGAAAGCGAAGCCACGCCGCGTCTGGTTGAAGCGGTCGCCGGCGGCAAGAGCGTAGCGCTGGTGAGCGACGCCGGCACGCCGCTGATTTCCGATCCGGGCTTTCGACTTGTCGGCGCGATGGCGGAAGCCGGCTTGCGTGTGATCCCCATCCCCGGCGCATCTGCCGTTCTCTCAGCGCTTGCAGTCTCCGGTCTAGCAACGGATTCTTTTTTCTTTGCCGGCTTTCTATCACCAAAGGATGGTGCCAAGCGCAGTCGCTTGAACGCGGTAAAAGCCATTCCAGGCACGCTGATCTTCTATGAATCGCCGCGCCGTCTTGCTGTCAGCCTGCAGGCCATGGCCGATGAACTTGGTGCCGACCGGCAGGCGACGGTGTCGCGCGAACTCACCAAGACTTTCGAGGAAGTGCGTCGCGGCACCCTGAGTGAACTTGCCGCGCATTATGCCGAAGCCGATACGCCGCGCGGCGAGATCGTCATCTGCGTTGCTCCACCCGGCGAGCCGGACGCCCCAAAGGAAGCGGATGTCGACACGCTTCTCTTGTCGCTCTCCGAGGAGATGTCGACGGCGAAAGCGGCAGGCGAGGCGGCCAAGCAAACCGGGCTGCCGAAAGGCGACCTCTACAAACGCCTTCTGGAGCTGAAGGACGCACAAGCGTGAAGGTGCCGGGCAAGGCGAAGCTCAAGGCGTACAGGCGCGGCCACACCAGCGAAGCCTTTGCCGCTTTCGCGCTGATGGTGAAGGGCTACCGGATCGTCGCGCGTCGCTACCGCACGAAGAGCGGCGAGATCGACATCATTGCCCGTCGAGGCACGCTTGTGGCGATCGTCGAGGTCAAGGCGAGGCCAAACCTCTCACAGGCCATGGACGCCATCAGTCCGTCGGCCCAGGGCCGCATCGAAGCCGCCGCCGATCTGTGGCTGGCCAGGCAACGCGATTATGCCCGGCTCAACCTGCGCTTCGACATGGTGGCCGTACTGCCCTGGCACTGGCCGATCCACGTGCCGAACATCTTCCAGGGACGAAACTAGGTCCGTTTCGTCACGGTCATCCACAAACCGCCTTCCGGCTGCGTGGTCAGTTTCTGCACCGGCCATGGATTGGTCTGCGCCGTGGTGTCGAACCGGTAGCGCGACATCAGCACGCCCAGCGCAATCGCTGCTTCCTGCATGGCGAAGCTCGCGCCGATACAGGTCCGGGCGCCCGCACCGAAGGGGAGATACTGGTAGCGATCAATCTTGTCGCGGTTCTCCGGATGAAAGCGCTCCGGCATGAAGGCGTCCGGCTGATCCCAGAACTTGCGGTGGCGATGCACCGTCCACGGCATCATCAGGACCTGCGTGCCCTGCTTGATCTCGAGATCCTTGTAACGGTCGTCCTCGATCGGCTCACGATTGAGCGAAGGTGCCGGCGGATAAAGCCGCATGGCTTCCTCGAAAGCCGCGCGTGTCAGCGGCATGGCGTCGAGCCAGTCAACGGGATCGGGCACGCTCGCCACGACCTGATCGATCTCGGCTTCGATCGGTGCGCGCTCCCATGGCGCATTGGCGAGGCAATAGAGCGTCCAGCCCAAAGCCCGGGCCGTGGTTTCGTGACCGGCGCCGATAAAGGTGATGATGTTGTCTTCGACCTCGCCGCGCGTCAGCCCGTCCGGACCTTCGGCGCGCAAAAGTAGCGTCAGGAAATCTTCCGGAACATCATCGGGCGTCCGCTGCATGCGTTTGCGGCGCAGATCCATCGTGTCGGACACGATCTGGCGAAAGTAAGCCATTGCCTTGCGCCCGCGAAACTGCGTGAAACGCGGCAGCCATTTCGGCGCGCGCAGAAGATCGAGCGGATCGACGCGCCCCATCGTTTCGAACAAGCGATCGATCTGCGTTTCGAACGATCCCGGCTCTCCGGCAATCTCGCCCGAAAACAGGGTTTCGGCCAGGATCTCATAGGTCAGCGTGGTCATGTCGCGTGCGACATCCACAGCCGCACCGGGACGATCGGCCTGTTCTTCGTAGCGTTGAACAAAATCGGTCGAGCATTTCAGCATCGGCTGCGCGAAGTTCTTGTTGTGGCGCGGCGTAAACACCGGCGCCATCGCCTTGCGCGAGCGCTTCCACACCGCACCCTCGGCGGTCAGAAGACCATCGCGCAGGATTGGGCGCAGAATGTTCTGGCGCACCGTCGCCATCTTGTAGTTCTTGGCGTTGTCCACCAGCACATGCCGGATCAGTCCAGGATCGTTGGCGATCAGCAACGGTCCGCCGACACCGGCAACGCTGATCCAGGGCTCGTTGTAGGAAGGCGCACCCCACAGCTCCAACGGATTGCGGTAAACGATCCCGATCATCTGCAGGGTCGAAGGCGGTATGGTGCGCGGCTTCGGTGCGGGCGGAATAAAGGGCGCGGGTTTAGCATCCATGGAAAAGGGCTCCAGCCATGTCCCTGATATGGGAACGGTGAGGAAGAGCCTCAATGCGCAAACGCAAAACCTCTTCGCCGCAGGCTTCTTGACGCGCCCTGTTCAGCAAGGCAAAAAAATTCATCCAGTGGTGCAACGAAACTGTACCAACGCGAGTTTGGTAAGTTGCGACAGGGATACAGAACCAGACATGTGCAAAGTACTCGTGGTTGAAGACGAAATTTTCGTCGCAATCGAGATTGAGCACGTGGTCGAGGAACTCGGTTATAGCGCGATCGGAATTGCAGCGGATCATCGCACGGCGATGGATCTGGCTCCGGACGCGGATATCGCTTTAGTGGACCTCAATCTGCGTGATGGTGCGACCGGCCCCGAGATCGGCCGCGCTTTGGCCGACAAGCATGGCATCACCGTTTTGTTCATGACGGCCAACCCATCGCAGATCAGCGAAGGCGTGCCCGGAACGCTTGGCGTGTTGTCGAAGCCGGTTGCAGACGATGAGCTGAAACAGGCGATCCATTACGCGCGTGCATGCCACAACAAGGCGGTTGCCGTTCCGCCCAAGCGCCTCCAGCTTTTTGCGCTCCAGCCTTCACACATCAACTAACGTCGAGTGTCGATCGACGCCTGGCCGGTCACGCCGGCTCAGTGCGCCTCGTCCCAGTTATGAGCCGCCCGCGCATCGACCTGCAGCGGCACCGATAGCGCCACAGCTGGCATCGCGGCGTCTTCCATGACCTTGCGGATCACGGGAATCGCTTTTTCGACGTCCGCCTCTGCTGCCTCGAACACCAGTTCGTCATGCACCTGCAGGAGCATGCGCACATCGCCAAGGCCGGCTTCCTGCAGAGCGCCATCCATCTTCACCATTGCACGGCGGATAATGTCGGCCGCCGATCCCTGGATCGGCGCATTGATGGCTGCGCGTTCGGAATTGGCGCGGATTGAGGGATTGGACGCGCGGATTTCCGGATAATGCGCGCGCCGCCCGAAGATCGTTTCGACATAGCCATGCTCGCGGCAGAATGCCTTTGTCGCATCCATGTAATCGCGAATCCCCGGGAAGCGCTCGAAGTAGCGCTTGATATAAGCGCCGGCTTCTTCGCGCGGGATCGACAGCTGGTTGGCGAGGCCGAAGGCGGAAATGCCGTAAACGATTCCGAAGTTGATCGCCTTGGCGCGTGAACGCACCTCGCGTGGCATGCCTTCCACCGGCACACCGAACATTTCCGATGCCGTGATCGCATGGATGTCGTCGCCATTGGCAAACGCCGCCTTCAGCTGCGGAATATCCGCGACATGGGCGAGGATGCGCAGCTCGATCTGGCTGTAGTCTGCCGAAATCAGACGATTGCCGTCTTCGGCAATGAAAGCCGTGCGGATCTTGCGCCCTTCCACCGTGCGGATCGGGATGTTCTGCAGGTTCGGCTCTGTTGACGACAAGCGGCCCGTCGATGTCGATGCCATTGAATAAGACGTGTGCACGCGCCGCGTTTCGGGATGCACATAGCCGGGCAGGGCGTCGGTATAGGTCGACTTCAGCTTGGTCAGCTGGCGCCAATCCACGATCTTGCGCGGGAGCTCATGACCTTCCGCCGCGAGTTCTTCCAGAACCTGCGCCGAGGTCGACCACTGGCCTGTCTTGGTCTTCGCGCCGCCTGGAAGCCCAAGCTTGCCGAACAGGATATCGCCGAGCTGCTTGGGGGAGCCGATGGTGAAGCTTTCGCCGGCTGCCTTGTAGATGGCGTCTTCCAGCCCGGCCGCCTTTTGCGCCAGCTCGCCGGACAAACGCGACAGCATCTGGCGGTCAATCGCAATGCCCCGGCTTTCCATCTGCGCCAGCGTTGAAACCAGCGGTCGCTCAAGTCGCTCATAGATCGAAACGAGACCTTCGGCGACCAGGCGCGGCTTGAGGATCGACCATAGCCGTAAGGACAGATCTGCCTGTTCGCCCGCTGCCTGCGTGGCGCGTTCGAGGGCGAGCCGGTCGAAGGAGATGCCCGACCGGCCGGAGCCGAGCAGGTCCTTCACGGTGGTAGCGGCATGGCCGAGCCAGCGCTGTGCCAAGGCATCGAGGCCATGCGTACCCGAACCGGCGTCGAGCACATAAGACATCAGCATGATGTCGTCGAAGGCTTCCAGCGCAATGTCGTGGCGCGACAACAGCAGCCACTCGGTTTTCAGATTGTGCCCGACCTTCAAAACCGAGCGATCCGACAAAATCGGTTTCAGGGCCTGCAGCGCTGTTGCAAGCGCAAGCTGCCCTTCCATCGCGCCCGAGCCGAGAAGGTCGCTGTCCTGCGACTTGTGTCCAATCGGGATATAGCCGGCCTGACCCGCCCTGGTGCCGAGCGTGATGCCGGTGATCTCCGCCAGCATCGGGTCGATCGAGGTCATCTGTATGTCGAAGCCGACGACGCCAGCGGCGTAGGCCTCAGCGATCAGCGTATCCAGACCATCCTGGTCGCGAATGGTGCGATAGGCCGACAGGTCGATGCTCTGGCCAGCGCCCGCCTGCGCGCGACGTTCTGCCAGCGCGGCCGGCGTCTTCTCACTTGAAGCAGCGTTTTGTGCCGCCGCATCGCTCGTTGAAGCTGCCGGTTTGACATTTAGGTCCGGCCCATGCGCGCTTTCGAACCCTTCGAGCGTCACCGTACCGGCATTCACCGCATTGGCGTCGGTATCGGTAGTTTCGGCCACGCGGCGCGTCAGCGAGGTGAACTCCATTGCCTTCAGATAGGAGATCAGCATCGGTCCATTGACGGGGCGCAGCGTCAGATCATCCAGAGGTTCGGTCAGCGGCGCATCGTTGCGCAGCTTTACCAGCTCGCGCGAAACGCGAGCATTGTCGGCATTGGCGATGATGGTTTCGCGGCGCTTGTTCTGCTTGATCTCGGAAGCGCGCGCCAACAGCGTATCGAGATCGCCGAACTCTTCCAGGAGTTGGGCGGCGGTCTTGGGGCCGATGCCCGGCACACCCGGCACATTGTCGACGGAATCGCCGGTCAGGGCCTGCAAGTCGATCATCTTTTCGGGCGGCACGCCCCATTTCTCGATGACCTCGGGAACGCCGATCTGCTTGTCCTTCATCGGGTCGTACATCTGGACGGACGGGCCGACCAGCTGCATCAGGTCCTTGTCGGACGACACGATGGTGGTGTCGGCGCCGACCTCGCAGGCCATCCGGCAATAGGTCGCGATGATGTCGTCGGCCTCGAACCCTTCCAGCTCGATGCAGGGCAGGTCGAACGCCCGCGTTGCCTGGCGGATCAAGCCGAATTGCGGGATCAGATCATCCGGCGGTGCGGTGCGGTTGGCCTTGTATTCTGAAAACAGCTCATTGCGGAACGTCTTCGAGGAATAATCGAAAATCACCGCGAAATGCGTTGGCACGATGCCGACATCAGTGTTGCGTGCATCACGCACCAGCTTCCACAGCATGTTGCAGAAGCCCGATACGGCACCTACCGGCAGCCCGTCTGACTTGCGGGTCAGCGGTGGCAGCGCGTGATACGCGCGGAAGATGTAGCCGGAGCCGTCGACGAGGAAGAGATGATCGCCCTTTTTCATGGCGCTACGCCTAGCGCCGGGCGCGAACACTGTCCATGGCGAAGTCGGTTACGCCGGAACAAGAGCAGGCGCTCCCGCCACGACCTGTCAGCTTGAACCCTCGCCAAGACGCGGGCCGCGGCTCTTGGCGCGGTCGCTTTCGACATGCTCGACATCGAAGGGCTGCGCAGGTCCGGTAGGCTGGGTGCCCGGCTCCATCGGGCTCTTGCCGGGATTTTCGTTGTCCACGGCGGGTCCGGTCTGGCCTTTGTCGGCCGGCTTTGCTTGGTCGGGGTTCATGGGCTCACTCCGCTTGTGTTCGCCAAGGAAACGCACGGCTGCGTTGTTTGTTCGCCGGCAGCTGAACAGCAGGTCGTACAGGATTTCACCAAGTAACGGCGACGTTACGAAGATGTAATCTTGCTGCCCTTGATTGGCCATCTTGGCAAACACAAATATGCCTTGTCGGCACAAAGTTGCTGGCTCCGGCTAAGGCTCGTCCCCCGCCTCGAACCGGATTAAATGCGGTGGCCTCATCCCCCTCTCCGGGCTGCCGCATTCTGATACGGCCACCGTGGTATCCCCCCTCCACCACGGTGGCCGCTTCTTTATGGCGGTCTGCCACCTTTGCTTTGCGGGTTCGATCCACTAGGTTCATCGCACTTTCCAAAATCATCGGAGCCGTTTCTTGGCCACGCTCGCCCCAGTTCTCGATTCTCTCGACGCCCATTTTGACACAAGCCTCGATCACCTGTTCGATTTCCTGCGCATCCAGTCGATCTCAACCGATCCCGCTTATTCCGCCGAATGCCGCAAAGCCGCCGAATGGCTGGTCGACGATCTGAAGTCGATCGGCTTCGACGCCAGCGTTCGCGACACGCCCGGTCATCCCATGGTGGTGGCGCATCATGACGGTCCGGCCGGCAGCCCGCATGTGCTGTTTTATGGCCATTACGACGTTCAGCCGGTGGATCCGCTCGATCTGTGGGATCGCGATCCGTTTGATCCGGCGATCGACACGGACGAAACCGGCGTCAAGGTGATCCGCGCGCGTGGTTCGTCCGACGACAAGGGTCAGATCATGACCTTCGTGGAAGCCTGCCGCGCTTACAAGGCGGCGCATGGTCAGCTTCCCTGCCGCATCTCGATTTTGTTTGAAGGCGAGGAAGAAAGCGGTTCGCCGTCGCTGAAACCGTTTCTCGAAGCCTGCAAGGACGAGCTGAAGGCTGATTTCGCACTGGTTTGCGATACCGGCATGTGGGACCGCGAAACGCCGGCGATCTCGACCGGCCTGCGCGGTCTGGTTGGCGAAGAGCTGACCATCCATGCCGCCAATCGCGACCTGCATTCCGGTTCCTATGGCGGTGCCGCCGCCAACCCGATCCGCGTGCTCGCCAAGATCTTCGCCGACATGCATGACGAGACCGGCCGCGTCACCATTCCCGGTTTCTATGACGGCGTGGAAGAAACGCCGACCGAGATCCTGAAGAGCTGGGAAACGCTGGGCCAGACGGCCGAAAACATGCTCGGCCCGATCGGCCTGTCGCAGCCATCCGGCGAACAGGGTCGTTCGGTCCTGGAACTCGTCTGGGCGCGCCCGACTGCCGAGTTCAACGGCATCACCGGCGGCTACACCGGTCCGGGCTTCAAGACTATAATTCCAGCGCAGGCCTCCTCCAAAGTGTCGTTCCGTCTGGTGCACAAGCAGGACCCGCAGAAGATCCGCGATGCGTTCCACCAGTTCGTGGAAGAGCGCCTGCCGGCCGATTGCCGCGCCGAGTGGGGCAAGGAACATGGCGGCTCGCCGGCCATCCAGCTGTCTTATGACGCGCCGTTCCTGTCCAAGGCGCAGGCCGCCTTGTCCGATGAATGGCCCAAGCCTGCTGTGATGATCGCCATGGGCGGATCGATCCCGATCGTGGGTGACTTCCAGACCTATCTCGGCATGGAGTCCCTTTTGGTCGGCTTCGGCCTGTCGGATGACCGCATCCATTCGCCCAACGAGAAATACGACGTTGAATCCTTCCGCAAGGGCCAGCGCTCCTGGGCCCGCATTCTGGACGCTCTCGCGAAATGAACACCAAGCCTACCATCCGCTTCCACAAGGGCGATCTGCCGGATCTCGAGCACTATCAGGTCGACGCCGTGGCGATCGACACTGAAACGCTCGGCCTCAACCCGCATCGCGACCGACTTTGCGTGGTGCAGATTTCGCCCGGCGACGGCACGGCCGATGTGATCCAGATCGCGGCGGGGCAGAAAGAAGCTCCCAACCTCGTGAAGCTGCTGGGTGATGACGCCATTACCAAGCTGTTCCACTTCGGGCGCTTCGATCTCGCCGTGCTGTATCATGCCTTCGGCGTTATGCCGGAGCCGGTGTTCTGCACCAAGATCGCGTCGCGCCTGACCCGCACCTACACGGATCGCCATGGCTTGAAGGACATCTGCAACGAGCTGCTTGGCGTCGGCATCTCCAAGCAGCAGCAATCATCGGACTGGGGCGCGCCGGAACTGTCGCAGGACCAGCTCGATTATGCCGCGTCAGACGTGCTTTACCTCCATCGCCTGCGCGATGTGCTGGCTGGGCGTCTTGCACGTGAAAACCGGGCTGAAGAGGCCGCGGCCTGCTTCCAGTTCCTGCCGACGCGCGCCAAGCTCGATCTGATGGGCTGGGACGAGCAGGACATCTTCGCTCACTCGTAGGAGCTACTCGACAACAGCGATCGGGCGCTCCGCCTTTGCGCGGTTGTGCTCGATCGACGCCCAGCGCGGGCGCTCGAACAGCCAGCGGCCAAAGCCGCTCCATTGCACGAGAAGATACAGGATCACCGGGCCGATCACGCCGGCAGCGGTGACCAATACGCCCATCGTTCCGACATCGCCGATGATCCCGAGCTTGAGCAGCACCGCGCGTGTCGTTGCCATCGGCAGGAAAAAGGCGAGATAGATCACGATCGAATGCGCGCCGAGCCATGTCAGCCAGCGCATGGTGGCCAGGCGCGACAGAAGCACGCCTACTGATATCACTGCGCAAGCGCCCAGAAAGCCGAGAACGAGGCTCACCAGCGGCAGTTCGGCCACGCCGCCGATACCACCGGATTGGCCGACCTCATGCGCTACCAACGGATACAAGGCAGCCGGTGCCGGGGTGAAAGCGAGGAAAGCTTCCACCACTGCCCAGACTGCCAGAAAGCCGAGTGCTGCAGCCGGTCTGGTGCGGACCTTGTCGGCCAAAATGAAGATCCACGGCGCCAGCGCATAACCGGCATAGAAATACACGAAGCGGGAACAGAACTCGTCCAACACCATCCAGCCCGTGTGGATCGGCAGGATCTCCAAAACGGCCGCTGCAAGGAGCACGATCGCCACCGGCACGCTCTTCAAAAGCCGCGCTATGACGAAGAAGATCGGTAGCACATAGATGAACCACAGCGTGCCGAAGGGTTGCACGAAGGATAGAAGAAAGTTGGTCAGCGCGGCACCCGCGCCATCTTCCATCGCCATGCCCGGCGCCTTGAAGGCAAACTGGATCGTGAGCCACAGAATGTAGAAATACGCGAAATGCACGACCTTGCGGTCAAGATAGCGCCGCCAGGGTCGGTCGATGGTGAGGCCGAGGAACAGGCCGGAGATCATGAAGAAGTCGGGCATGCGGAAAGGCCGCGCCCAGGTCACGACATGATGCATCCAGCCTTGTTCTCCGGCCGCAATCTCGACGCCCAGAACCGCATGCACCATCACCACGAAGATGATGCACAATCCTTTGGCCGTATCGACCCAGTCGACCCGCTCCGCTCCCACAGCCGCCATAACGAGCGCTTTCTCCGATTGAACGGTGCAAGCTTAGTGGAGCGCCCTGAAGGGCCAATTAAGGCGAATGAACAGCGGGGCTGCAGATTGCGAGAGGGTTAACCGCCCCTAAAGGCGCCGCATTTACCCTGCAGCCACACTGGCGGTGACGGCAGGTGTTGGGGGCGCGGTAGGCATGGCGGCAAAGCGGGGAAGCGGCAAGCGGATCGAACCGAGCTTCGGCGCGCCTTCGAAGGGCGACGGCTTTTCGGTGAGTTCCGATGACCGCATCGTCAACCCCGCCAAAGCCAAGACCACTCGCAAGACGGCTGGATCACGCGGGAAATCTGCGCGCGGCGGAAAAAAGCGTCGCGGCGGCTTCGGCTTGTTTGGCCGCGCCATCTATTGGGGCCTTGTTCTGTGCCTGTGGGGCGGCATCGCCGGTGTCGGTCTCATGGCCTATTACGCCGCACGTATGCCCAGCGCCACGACCTGGGAAATTCCGGACCGTCCGCCCAATGTGAAGATCGTGGCTGTTGATGGCATGCTGATCGGCAATCGTGGCGCCACTGGCGGCGAAGCGGTCAGTCTGAGCCAGATGTCGCCTTACATTCCGCAGGCGGTGGTGGCGATCGAGGATCGACGCTTCTACCAGCATTTCGGCGTTGATCCGCTGGGCCTTGGGCGCGCGGTGTTCCAGAACCTCGTGCGTGGCCGGGTTGCGCAGGGTGGCTCGACGCTCACGCAGCAGCTCGCCAAGAACCTGTTCCTGAAGCCCGAGCGCACGCTGGAGCGCAAGGTGCAGGAGGTCATGCTCGCCCTTTGGCTTGAACATGAGCACACCAAGGATGAGATCCTCCAGATGTATCTTAACCGGGTGTATTTCGGTTCGGGATCCTATGGCGTGGAAGCCGCGTCGCGGCGCTATTTCGGCGTTTCGGCAAAAGATGTGAGCCTGTCGCAGGCGGCTCTCCTCGCTGGCTTGCTCAAGGCGCCGTCGCGCTTGTCGCCGGCGCGTGATCCGCAGGCGGCGGAAGATCGCGCCCAGATCGTGCTCACCGCCATGCGCGATCAGGGCGTCATCGCCGACAAGGAACTTGCCAGCGCCATCAGTGCGCCGGCCGCACGCGCTGCGTCTTACTGGACCGGGTCAGAAAACTATGTCGCCGATCGCGTCATGGATGCTCTACCGGATCTGGTAGGCGAGGTGAACAGCGACATTGTGGTGGAAACCACCATCGACCAGACGCTGCAGCATTTTGCTGAACTTTCGATCCGAACGCTGATTGACGAGAACGGTGCCAAGAACAAGGTCAGCCAGGGCGCGCTCGTGTCGATCGACAGTTCCGGCGCTATTCGCGCCATGGTGGGCGGCCGCGATTATGCCACGAGCCAGTTCGACCGCGCATCCGCGGCACGACGCCAGCCCGGTTCTGCCTTCAAGCCCTTTGTTTATCAGGCAGCCCTTGAACAGGGCGCTCGTCCGGATTCGGTGCGCAACGATGCGCCGATCACGATCGGGAAGTGGAAGCCGGAAAACTACGGGGGCAAATACTATGGCCGCGTGACGTTGTCGGATGCTCTGGCCAAGTCGCTGAACTCGATCGCCGCGCAGCTGGCCCGCGAAGCTGGCGTCGATAACGTGATTGAAGTCGCCCACCGCATGGGCATCAACTCCAAGCTCGACCGCAATGCCTCCATCGCGCTCGGCACGTCCGATGTCACACCCCTCGAACTGACGGCAGCCTACGTTCCTTATGCCAATGGGGGCTTCAAGGCCGACCTTCACGTGATCAAGCGCATTACCACGCCGAAAGGCGAAGTGCTCTACGACTTCAAGGGCAAGGATACGCCGCGCGTGGTGCGTGCGGACATTGTTGGCATGATGAACTCCATGATGTCGCGCACGGTTGAATCCGGAACCGGCAAGCGTGCAGGCTTCGGCTGGCCGGCTGCCGGCAAGACCGGGACGACGCAGAATTCGCGCGATGCCTGGTTCGTCGGTTACACCGCAAACCTCACCACCGGCGTGTGGTTCGGCAACGATAACGGCTCGCCGATGAAGAACGCGACGGGCGGCTCCCTCGCCACCATCGCCTGGCATGACTTCATGGCGGCGGCGCATGAGGGCTTGCAGCCGGTGAAGCTGCCGGGCGTCGAGTTCTACCGCGCCCAGCCGCAGCTGGACGCCATTCTCAGTTCGGCCGAAGAAAAGCTCGCGCCGGAGCAACAGCAGCCCGCTCTGCCAATGCCGCCGTCTCAACCGGTCGGCGTACGTGCCGATGATGGGGAAAATCCTGCAACCGGTGCGATCCGTCGGCCGCAGGCGGAGGTCGGCAACACGGCTTCCAGCAAGAGCATCCTGTCGATCATTCTCGGCAACTGATTATCCGGGAATGTTGATGTCGAAGCGACATGTCGCCATCTCGCAAACCACGCGGTCTTTCGCTACATAGCGGAAGCTGGAGATCCCGTTCATGGCTGAGACTGATTCCCGTAAGACCCTTGTGCTGACCGGCGCGAGCCGCGGCATCGGTCATGCCACCGTAAAGCGCTTTTCGCGCGAAGGCTGGCGCGTCATCACCTGCTCGCGGCAGGATTTTTCCGACGATTGCCCGTGGCCGTCCGGTCCGGAAGACCATATCAAGATTGATCTGAGCGATCCCGAAGATGTCGGTAGCGCGGTTGCTGAAATCCGTCACCGCCTCGAAGACAACAATGGCGAGCTTCATGCGCTCGTCAACAACGCCGCCATTTCGCCGAAGCTGAAAGACGGCGCGCGGATGAACTCGATCGAAACGCCGATGCATGTCTGGCGCGATGTTTTTCAGGTGAACTTTTTTGCGCCGATCATGTTGGCGCGCGGCTTGTTCCGCGAATTGTCGGCAGCCAAAGGCTCGATCGTCAATGTCAGCTCGATCGCCGGCACACGCGTTCACCCCTTTGCAGGCACGGCCTATGCCACGTCGAAAGCGGCGCTTGGCTCGCTGACGCGCGAGATGGCAGCCGACTTCGGCCCGCATGGCATTCGCGTCAACGCCATCGCACCGGGCGAGATCGACACGTCGATCCTCTCGCCGGGAACAGACAAGATTGTTGAGGGGATCCCGATGCGCCGCCTCGGCACGACGGCGGAAGTCGCGGATATCATCTTCTTCCTATGTTCCGGCCAGGCATCCTATGTCACCGGGTCGGAAATCCACATCAACGGCGGTCAGCACGTTTGATGGGGTGCCGCAGACTGCGAAGCGCCTGTTGAAGTGCGCTCCGCAGCCAAAACGGCATGATCAGGCTGCTTTCAGCAGCTTTTCGATCTCGTAAAGCGGGTGATTGGTCAGCGTCTTGGCGATTTCGCCCGTAACCCTGTCGCTGACTTCCTTGTGCATCTGCTTGCGCATTTCGCCCAGCACGCCTGCCGGCGCGACGAGGATCAGCTTCTCGAATGCGTTGCGATGCGCAAGCTTGTAGAGCTTCTCCGCGATGCCGCTGGCGAAGCGATCTTTTTCGAGCTGGTGCCAGTCGGTTTCTTCAAAGCCGCTATTATGCGGATTGCCACCACCATCGGAGTGACGGCCGGGACGATCAGTGCCCTGTTCGCGC
This sequence comes from Tianweitania aestuarii, assembly GCF_018457165.1. Lineage (GTDB taxonomy): Bacteria > Pseudomonadota > Alphaproteobacteria > Rhizobiales > Rhizobiaceae > Tianweitania > Tianweitania aestuarii. The sequence goes on from NZ_JAFMNX010000003.1 coordinate 390,541, forward strand.
GTCGGCGGATTGTCGTCCTTGATCTCGCGGACAACTTCCAGGGTTGGATGTTCATGGTCGCCCTGATTGCGAAGGAACAACGCCTTTTCACCGTCGGCGACAACGACCCACACGCCGTGTTCGAGCTTGATATCGGACATCCTCGTCTCCTTCGTTTGCTGCAGAAACAAGCAAGATGCTCATGCCACTTGCTTATCGAACAAACGCTGATGCGGAGGATGGTGTTCCAAAACACTGACAAGGCAGGAGGCTGAAAGAGGGCTTTCCTTGTCTTCCAGCAGGCCTCGATACGCCTGCTGCCCAGGCTTTAGCTCAGGCGACGTCCAAGATCGACATGATCGAGACGATCAAGCAGGACTTCGAGATCGTCCGGCAACGTGCGCTCCATCTTGAACGCCGGAAGATTGTGCAGAAATCGGCTGTTGATTTCTGTGCGGATCTGCCGCCTCAGATTGGCAGCACCTGCTGCCTCAACGCCTCTTTTGGTATTTGTCTGCGTCATCATTCCGCTACTCCTGACATTCGGGAAACTCGATGACTTTAGAAGGGTTCCAGCAAAAGCCTGATAAGTCTCAGTTTGGGACCAGTAGCGTAAAATTTTACTTAAATGCTCGGTTCACTATGATGATGGGTGTCAAATAGAACATATAAAGAACAAAGATGAGGCCGTGTACTTGTTGTGCTGAGTTCGGCCGTTCTACGGCAGCGGCGGGACTCGCCGCGCCGACATGTGCAGCTTTGGTCCGAAGACGCGCGTTTGACACACACGGAACTCGGGCAAATCCTGTAAGTTCTAGACACTGTCCGATCATGTCAGGGGTTCGTTCATGGCGCCGCGTTCGTTTTGGAAGGGCTATCTCAAGCTCTCGCTCGTCACCTGTCCCGTGGCCATGACACCCGCCACCACCGAAAATGCCAAGGTCAAGTTTCACACACTGAACCGTCAAACCGGCAACCGCATCTCCACGCACTATGTCGACGCCGTCACCAACAAGGCGGTGGCTGATGAAGACGAGGTGAAGGGGTATCCGCGCGGCGAAGACGAATATGTCATGCTGGAAGACGAGGAGATCGATGCCGTTGCGCTCGACTCCACGCGCACCATCGACATCGAGACCTTCGTGCCCAAAGACGAGATCCAGTGGATCTACTACGACAAGCCGCATTTCCTCGTGCCCGATGACGAGGTCGGCGAGGAAGCCTTTTCCGTAATCCGCGATGCCATGGCGGAAACGGGGAAGGTCGGCATTTCGCGGCTCGTGATGTATCGCCGCGAACGTGCCGTAATGCTTGAAGCGCGCGACAAGGGCATCATCTTGTGGACGCTGCATTACGGTGACGAAGTGCGCGACGAGGACACCTATTTCGGCGCGATCGGCGAGAAGAAGGTCGACACCAAGGAACTGACGATGATCAAGAAGGTCATCGGCGAGCGAACAAAGGCATGGAGCCCCAAATTCGCGGAAGATCCGGTTCAGGACAAGCTGCTCGACCTCATCGAGGCCAAGAAGAAGGGCCGTAAGGCCAAGCCGAAGAAAAAGGCTGCCGAGCCGCAGGAAAGCGGCTCGAACGTCATCTCCATCATGGATGCACTGAAAAAGAGCCTGGAAGCCGAAAGCGGCAAGAAGCCTGCCAAGAAGCGCTGAAACTACCGCTTTCTGGTCTTTGGCTTGGTAGCCGGCAATGGCACGGCAGCGCTCAGGAAGTCACCCCAAGGATCGCGCTTGCGGTTGGCGACATGCGCGGGAGCATTCTCTACCGTGAAGCCCGCCGGGTTGATCTGCGGCCCCAGATCGTCCCATTCGATCGGCATGGACACTGCCGCACCGGGCCTTGCGCGCGAGGAATAAGCGGCCACGGCCGTGGCGTTGCGGCCGTTGCGCAGATAATCAACCAGGATCTTGTTGTTGCGCTTGGACTTGGTGATCACCGAGACATAATCGTCCGGACTGTCGGCAGCCATCGCTTCGGCCATCTGCTTGGTGAAGGCCTTCACCGTGGCCCAGTCGGCTTTCGGCGTCAGGGGCGACACGACATGCAGGCCCTTGCCGCCGGATGTCTTCACGAAAGCCGCCATACCCACAGCCTCGAAGCGGGCTTTGATTTCGCGCGCGCCATCGCAGATGCGATCCCACGTCACGCCTTCTCCGGGATCGAGATCCATGATGATCGTATCGGGCTTTTCCAGCGCCTCGATCGTCGAACCCCAAGGGTGAATTTCCAGCGCGCCGGCCTGTACGAGGCCGATCAATCCGTCGAGCCCGTCGATCATCACCAGCGGTTCTTCATCGGGACCATCCTTAGGATCCTTGAAGCGCTTGATCGCCTTGTTGGCGCCGCGCCAGATATGCTTTTGGAAGAAGGACTGGCCGGTGATGCCGCCGGGGCAGCGCAGCAGGGCGAGCGGGCGGTTGATGACGAAAGGCGCCATGGAACGCCAGACATCGGCGTAATAGTTGGCGAGACCTTCCTTGGTGACGCCTTCATCGGGCCAGTAGATGCGCTCGGGATGGGTCAGCTTGACGCTTGTAGGAAGGGTCGCGACCTCGGCAGAAGTCGTTGTTTTTGAAGCGCTTACCGCCGCAACGGGCTCTTCCCTGACGACCTCCGCCGCCGGCTTATCTTCGCGCAGGCCGCGGAACGAGGCATGGCGCAGATTATGGTCCCCGGTCCAGCCGCGGAATTCGATCTCGGCCACGAGCTCAGGTTCGACAAACACCACGTCGCGACGCGCTTCGGCGGGCAATTTTTCGGGGAAGGGGCTTTTGGAAATCTCTATCGAATTCAGTCGCTTATAAAGATCCGCCGCGACCTTGCGGCTGTAGCCGGTGCCGACGCGGCCGATATGCTGAAGCGCGCCATTTTCGTGAACGCCGAGCACCAGAGAGCCGATCATCTTCTTGTCGACGGTGGAGGGCACATAACCGCAGATCACGAATTCCTGCCGGCTCGAACACTTTGATTTCAGCCAGCTTTTCGATCGTCCGGCAGGGTAGGGGTCGTCAGCGATCTTCGAGATCACGCCTTCAAGGTTGAGCTTGCAGGCATGCGCTTTCATCACTTCGCCTTCCACGGTGAAGTGGCTGGAATAGCGCACGGTGCCTTCGGGTCCGACGATGCGTTCGAGCTCCGCCTTGCGATCCAGAAGCCTGGCGCCGGTCAGGTCCTGACCATCCAAGTGCATGATATCAAAGGCATAATAGATGAAGCGATCGCTCCGGCCTTCGCTGAGATCGGACTGCAGCGCGGAGAAATCCGACGTGCCGCTTTGCGTTTCGACCACCAGCTCGCCGTCGATCAGCGCAGTTTCCAGCGGCAAGGCGGCAAAGGCGTCGGCCACAGCGGTGCCGAACTTCTTCGTCCAGTCGAGGCCGGTGCGGGTTAAAAGCCTGATTTCTCTGTGACTTACATGGGCCTGCAGGCGATACCCGTCGAACTTGATTTCATGGATCCAGCGCTTCCCACCCGGTGCTTTTGCGACCAGTGTGGCGAGGCCCGGCGGGATGAAATCAGGCAGGTCGGACGGCTTCGCTCCCTTGATCGCAGACGCGCTTGCCCGCTTGGCAGGCGCTTTCTTTCGGCGATTTGGCGTGTCCTTTTGCGGCTCTTTTGGCGATTTGGCTGGAAGCTTTCCGGTTTTTGATGACCACCCCGGCGCTTCTCTGGCGATTTCATCGAGGCTGCGGCCGGTTTTCACGGACTCCGGCCGTTGTTCGAGGATGTCGCCCTCGTTACCAGAGCGGGCGACGTCATCATCGGCCTTGATCAGCAGCCAGTTGTCGCGCTTCTCACGGGCACGACGGGGCATCTTCACGAGGTGCCATCGACCGGAGAGTTTGTCGCCTTCGAGCTCGAATTCGAGATGACCTTTGGCGAGACCCTTGTGCGGATCATAGGTCGGCTTCCAGGTTCCGCGATCCCAAAGAAGAACGGTGCCGCCGCCATATTCGCCCTTCGGGATCGTTCCTTCGAAGTCGCCATAATCGAGCGGATGATCTTCGGTTTGAACCGCCAGGCGTTTTTCGGAGGTGTCCAGGCTCGGACCGCGGGTCACGGCCCAGCTTTTCAGCACGCCGTCGAGTTCAAGCCGGAAGTCGTAATGCAGCCGGGTGGCATCGTGCTTCTGGATGCAGAAACTGTTGCCGGTCTTGGCAGACTTGGCTTTGCTGATCTTGCCGCGCGGTTCGGCGGTCTGCTCGAAGTTTCGTTTCTTGTTGTAATCCTCGAGTGCCACGATCAGGACGCCTTGCGCTGTGGTTCAGCCTTGGCGCGCTTGGCGGCGGCGGTGGTTTTCTTGGGCGCGGCCTTTTTCTTGGCCGAAGCCTTTTTCTTGGCAGTAGCTTTGGCGCTTTCGGCACTGCGGCGCAGCGCATCCATGAGATCCACCACCTTGGCAGGTGCTTTGGGCTTGGTGACCTGGAAGTCGCGGCCTTCCATCTTGGCTTTCACCAGTTCGGCCAGCGCTGACTCATAGCGGTCGTTAAAACTCTTCGGGTCGAACTTGCCGGACTTGGTGTTGATGATGTGCTTGGCGAGATCGAGCATTTCGCCGTCGATCTTGGTGTCTGACATATCGGCGAAGGCTTCCCTAGCCGAACGGACCTCGTAATCGAAGTTGAGCGTGGTCGCGATCAGCCCATCATTATGCGGCCGGATCAGAAGGTTGCGGACCCGGCGAAACAGCACGGTCTTGGCGAAGGCGGCGGATTTCGACTTTGCCAGACCATCGCGGATCAGCGCGAAAGCATCCTGTGCACCCTTGTCGGCCGGCGCGAGGTAGTAAGGGCGGTCGAGATAGATGTCGTCGATGTCGTTGCAGGCGATGAAGGCTTCAACCGACAGCGTCTTGTCGCTGTCGGGCACGGCACTCGCCACCTCGTCAGGCTCCAGCGTGACATAATCGCCCTGGTTGATCTCGTAGCCCTTGATCTGGTCGTCCTTGTCCACCGGCTTGCCGGTTTCGGCATCGATGAATTCGCGATGCACGCGGTTGCCGGTCTTGCGGTTGAGCGTGTGGAAGGCGATGCGCTCGGAGGTGGAAACGGCGGTGTAAAGCGCCACGGGGCAGCTCAGTGCGCCCACCTTGAGGAAGCCCTTCCAGTTTGCCCGCGGTGCCACGTCTAACGAACTCCTACGCCTCGTTCTTCTAGAAAGACGGAGAAGTTGAATCGTTCCAGGATGTTGCGCCGATTCCTAGAATCGTTTGCTGAGGAAGGGGGAGGCTTGCAATCCGAAGCGCCAGGGCTGCTCGGCAGCCTTGGTGATGCCGATGCGCGGACCGGCGATGATCGGGCCAGCAGGCGTTTGGTGGCGGAAGGTGAATGGCGGCTGGTCGAGCGCCGAGCCATCCAGTGCAAAGTCGATGCCGAGCGCCTGGCAAAGCTTGCCCGGCCCCGAACACAGTAACCGCGCAGCCTCCATCCCGCGCCGCTGCCGCATCAGCTGCAAGCCTTCGGTCGGTTCGATGGCGCGCAGCAGCACAGCGCTGCCGGGCAGGCAGGTGATGTTGAAACACCAGTGAATGCCATAGGAGCGATAGATGTAAGCCGTACCGGGCGGCCCGAACATCGCCTTGTTGCGCGCGGTCTGACCGCGAAAGGAATGCGACGCCGGATCGTCCGGCTCATAGGCTTCGGTTTCGACGATGATGCCGGAAGTCTCGCCGACGCCGAAGACGCAGCCGATCAGGTCAGGCGCGACGGTGATCGCTGGACGGGCGAAGAAGCTTGAAACAAGCTTGGTTTTCGTAAACGCATTCATTGTTCAAAAGTGAAAGAAGATGGCAAAACGTCAAGAAATTCCAACAGCTACCTACGCAGGTAAGGCGCGATTGGTTCTCTCCGATCTGCGACTAGCTATGCGGCTGTTTGATGAGGCGTTAATCAGAAACAATAAGCAAGAGATCCGCATCCAATGGATCACATGCTTAACACTGGCACGAGCGGTTGGACACGTGCTTAAAAACAAGGATGTCCTTAGGTCGGAATGGCTAAGAAATGCTATTGAGAAAAATTTCAATAAAATAAAAGAAGATGAATTTCACAACCTTATCTATTGGGAGTTTATAAACAAAGAGCGAAACCTCCTTCTTAAGGAGTATGGCTCAGCCTTGAGTCTGGACAATCCCGAGTACAAGGGTGGGGAGCATTCAGAGGTCAGGCATCTGCTTATCGGTGATAGATCATATTCACCCACTGAAGCATTAAAAGCTGCTGCATGCTGGTGGCAGCACCACATTTCCGAAGTCGAAAGCAATGCTCTTGCAGAGAGATTCAAAACAAAAACTCAATCAAGGACACCCTGAATAAGTAAAACACTGAAAGAATATTGATAAATCACAATGCAGAGCTTGGCGCCTTGAAGGCCTTGCCTGGTATGGAGGCTTGGTTGCCCATCGGATCGATAGCTTTGAACTAAGCCGAGAACACGGGGCGCTTCCATGCGGAAATGGTTCGGCCCTAAATTTCAGCGCCGTTGCTGTGCGTTGAACTTTCACAATAAAGCCGATGGCTCTCTCGGATCAGTTCATCCAGATCGATATCTGTGCTCGCCAACGCCTTGAGCCGGGCGTAGAACGCCTCTGCGGTTTCGCGTGGCGCTTCCCGCATTTCGTAGGCCTCCAGAGCTCGCTCGACAATATCGGTGATCGAGCGGTTTTCCCGCTTTGCCAAGCGATGCGCCAGATCGTGAGCCTTGGAGCTCCGGCCGGAGAGGTATGGTTCAGCCATCACTTGTTCCTCGCCAACAGGTGCACGATCAATGAGCGAAACCTGCCGCCCGACCTGCCACTGAGCCGGCTGGCGACCTGCCATTGAGCCGGCCGGCGATTGCCGAAAACGACCGCCGACACTCCGCATCCTCGGTACGATCGGAACAGGCGGGAAGCAGGTTCCCGCCCAGATCAAACGTCCAGGTTGGCGACCGAAAGGGCGTTGTCCTGGATGAAGTCGCGGCGGGGTTCGACGTCGTCGCCCATCAGACGGGCGAAGAGGCTGTCGGCGTCGGTGGCATCGTTGACCTTGACCTGCAGCAGCGAGCGGACGTTCGGATCGAGCGTTGTTTCCCAAAGCTGCTCGGCGTTCATCTCACCGAGGCCCTTGTAGCGCTGCATGGCGAGGCCCTTGCGGCCTGCGGCGAACACGACATCGAGCAGATGCAGCGGGCCGCTGATCGTTTCGTTGATGTCCTTGCGGCGCAGAACCGGCGGGGTTCTGTAGATCTCGCCGAGGCGATCGGCATAGCGATCAAGCGCGCGCGCATCGGCCGAGCTCAAGAGGTTGGCATCGAGTGTGGCCGTTTCCTTCACGCCGCGCACGGTGCGCTCGTAAACGAAACCGCCTGAACCTTCGTTGGACGGATTGATGCGACCGGTCCAGCCGCGCTCGGTTTCTTCCGAGATGGCGTCGAGACGCTTGGCCACTTCTTCCGCCAGCGCGTTGGCGCGGCCGAGATCATCGAGGAGATCGGGCTTGAGCGCGCCGGCGATCGCTGCCTGCTCCACCACCATTCGGTTGTAGCGCGAATGCAGACCGTTGATGAGACCGCGAACCTGCAGCGCATCATTGACCACGGAAGCGAGATCGCCGCCGGCGCGCACTTCGCCGGATTCAAGCGTCAGCGTCGCGTCGTCCAGGCCGCCATCGATCAGATATTCTTCAAAGGCCGGCTGGTCCTTAAGATATTGCGAGCTCTTGCCGCGCGTCACTTTGTAGAGCGGCGGCTGCGCGATGTAGAGATGGCCGCGCTCGATCAGCTCCGGCATCTGCCGGAAGAAGAAGGTGAGCAGCAGGGTGCGGATATGGGCGCCGTCGACGTCGGCGTCCGTCATGATGATGATCTTGTGATAACGCAGCTTGTCGGCGTTGAACTCGTCCTTGCCGATGCCGGTGCCAAGCGCGGTGATCATGGTGCCGATCATTTCGGACGACAGCATGCGGTCGAAACGGGCGCGCTCGACATTGAGGATCTTACCGCGCAACGGCAGGATCGCCTGGTTCTGCCGGGAACGGCCGCCCTTGGCCGAGCCGCCTGCGGAGTCACCCTCGACGATGAAGATTTCGGACTTCGCCGGATCCTTTTCCTGGCAATCGGCCAGCTTGCCCGGAAGCGAGGTGATCGACAGCGTCGACTTGCGCGTCATTTCGCGCGCCTTGCGGGCGGCTTCGCGCGCGGCTGCGGCCTGGATGACCTTGTCGATCAGAACCTTGCCTTCGGCCGGATGTTCTTCCAGCCAGGTGCCGAGCGCCTCGTTGACGAGACCTTCCACCACGGGGCGGACTTCCGAGGACACCAGCTTGTCCTTCGTCTGCGACGAGAACTTCGGATCGGGCACCTTCACGGACAGAACGGCGGTCAGGCCTTCGCGGCAATCGTCGCCGGTGAGCGAAACCTTTTCCTTCTTGGTCAGGCCCGAGCTTTCGCCATAGCCGGTGACCTGGCGCGTCAGGGAACCGCGGAAGCCGGCCAGATGCGTGCCGCCATCACGCTGCGGGATGTTGTTGGTGAAGCACAGCACGTTCTCGTGGTAGCTGTCGTTCCACCACATCGCGACTTCCACCGTGATGCCGTCGCGCTCGGCCTTGATGGCGATCGGCGAGGGGATCAGCGGCTTCTTGGCGCGATCGAGATATTTGACGAATTCCTCGAGGCCACCTTCGTAGAGCAGTTCGGTGGTCTTGACGTCGGCCGGACGGCGATCGGTCAGAAGGATGCGCACGCCCGAATTGAGGAAGGCGAGTTCGCGCAAACGGTGTTCGAGCGTGTTGTAATCGAACTCCACCATTGTGAAGGTTTCGGACGACGGCAGGAACGTCACTTCGGTGCCGGTTTCATCGCCCGCATCGCCCGTGACCACGAGCGGCGAATCCGCCACGCCATGGGTGAACGAAATGTCGTGGATCTTGCCCTTGCGGCGGATCTTGAGCTTCAGCCACACCGAAAGCGCGTTCACCACGGAAACGCCCACGCCATGAAGGCCGCCGGAGACCTTGTAGGAGTTCTGGTCGAACTTACCGCCGGCATGAAGCTGGGTCATGATGACTTCGGCAGCCGAGACGCCTTCTTCGTGCATGTCGGTGGGAATACCGCGACCGTTGTCGGTCACCGTGCAGGAGCCGTCGGCATTCAGCGTCACCGTAACAAGCGTGGCGTGACCGGCCAGCGCTTCGTCGATGGCGTTGTCGACGACCTCATAAACCATGTGGTGCAGGCCCGACCCGTCATCGGTGTCGCCGATATACATGCCTGGCCGCTTGCGCACGGCATCCAGGCCCTTCAGGACCTTGATGGAATCGGCGCCATATTCGGCTGGAACGCCGTTTGCTTCGGGCTGGTCAGACATCAATACTTCCGCTTCGAGGCCGTCAGAAATGACGCGCGCTGGGCGCATCGCAATTCTTGTGGCGAATCGCTCCTGAATGTCATGAGAATATAGGGTTTCGCGTCGCTTTTTCCAAATGAACACGGGACTTTCTCACAGCTGCCTCTATCCTGTTGCGACAGGAGGATCAGCAGACCGCAGCAGCTGTGTGGAATACTGGAACGCGACCCGTCATGAGACGTTGGCGTGCACCGGACTCATGGCTCTTCGTTCGTGCCTCCGACCTAAAGAGCAGTAACCCCCCGCGACGAGTATCATGCACAATCGCATTATCGCCAACGACAGAACGAAGCTGCCGCAGCACATGGCAGAAAGCTTCATGCATGATCTGATCGACGGGTTCGACTGGTCGAAAACGCCGCTCGGACCGGTTTCGTCCTGGCCGGAAGCCATCGGCACGACCGTGCGCTTCATGCTGGCATCCGATACGCCGATGGCGCTTCTGCTCGGACCCGAAGGGGTGCTGCTGTTCAACGATGGTTATGCGGAATTTGCAGGCGCGCGTTACAAGACCCTGATCGGTTTGCCGGCGGTGGATGCCTGGCCGGAAGTCGCCGACTTCAACCGGGATAATGTTGTCCGTTTGAGCAGAGGCGAGACCTTCAGCTACAAGGAGATGAAGCTTCAGCTCAATCGGACGGGCGAACTGACCGATGTCTGGCTTGATCTCGAATATATCCCGATCACGGACCGAACGGGCGAGGTTCTCGGCGGTTTTTGCATCGTCCAGGACATCACGGAACGCATGGAAACCGAGCGCGCGCTTGCCGCCAGCCGGGAAACCATGTCGTTTGCGCTCGATGCGGCCGGTATCGTCGGCACCTGGGATTGGAACATTCCGGACGACATCATCACGGCCGATCGCCACTTCGCCGAGCTTTACGGGGTCGATCCCGTTGTGGCCGCGCGCGGAACGCCGATCGGCACCTTTTTTGACGGCATTCATCCCGCCGATCGCAAGAGCGTGCAGGCGTGGATCGAGACGGCCATTGCTCGATGCGGACCGTTTCGCGGTGAATACCGGGTGCGCGATCGCGACGGCGTCGAGCACTGGGTGCTGGCTGTGGGGCACGTCTTTTGCGGGCCGAGCGGCGAAGCAACGCGGCTTCCCGGAATTTCCGTCGAGATCACCGAGCGCAAAGCCACGGAAATGGCTCTGATCGACAGTGAAGCGCGATTTCGCGCCATTGCCGATACGATGCCGCAGATGGTGTGGTCGACGAGGCCCGACGGCTATCACGACTACTACAATGCGCGCTGGTACGAGTTCACCGGCATGCCGGAAGGCTCCACCGACGGCGAGGAATGGAACGGCATGTTTCATCCCGACGATCAGGAGCGCGCCTTTGCGCAATGGCGGCATTGTCTGGCAACGGGCGACCCTTACGAGATCGAATACCGGCTGCGCCACCGCTCCGGGCAATATCGCTGGACATTGGGGCGCGCCTTGCCGGTGCATGACGCCGAAGGCGCGATCATGCGCTGGTTCGGCACCTGCACCGATATTCATGAAAGCAAGATCGCGGCGGTGGAGCGCGAGATCGTTGCGCAGGAACTCAGCCACCGCATCAAGAACATCTTCGCGGTTCTGACCGGCCTCGTTTCGCTATCGGGCCGCGAACATCCCGAGCTTGCGCCGGTGGTGGGCGAATTGCGTCAGCGCATTGCAGCACTGGGACGCGCGCATGATTTCGTGCGCCCCCACAGCCATGTGTCGCGTGTGGCTGGGGTGGAAACCACGATGCATGCGCTCGTATCCGATCTCCTGTCGCCCTACGCCACCAACCAGAACCGGCTGGTCTTTCGCGGCGAAGATGTGCCGATCGACGATCGTGCCGCCACGCCGCTCGCGCTGCTGTTCCACGAATTGGCGACCAATGCCGCGAAATATGGCGCGCTGGCCAACAGCACCGGCTCGATCGCGCTCGAAACGCGGATCGATGCGCCGAGCGAAACCTATCGCATGACCTGGATCGAAAGCGGCGGGCCGAGCGTGGCTGAAGGCACGACCCCGTCCGGCTTCGGAACCAAGCTGATGGCGCTCAGCGTCAATGCCCAGATGGGCGGAACGCTGAGCCCGACCTTTTCGCCAAACGGACTGCGCATGGAGATCGCGATCCCCTTGCGCAGTTTGACGCGGGTTTATCAGTCGCCGCCGAAGGCCGAGGGTTAAAGCTCGGCCGATTTCGTCCAGAGATTGATCCCGGCGTCCACCGCATAGCGGTCGATCTCGGCGAGTTCTTCACGCGTGAAGTCGAGCTGCTTCAGCGCCCCGACGCAGTCGGCCACCTGGGACGGCCGGCTGGCGCCGATCAGCGCCGACGTCACGCGATTGCCGCGCAGCACCCAGGCAATCGCCATCTGCGCCAGTGTCTGGCCGCGACGCCCCGCGATCTCGTTGAGGGCGCGGATATTGGCAAGGTTTTCTTTGCTCAGCGTATCGGGCTTGAGCGACTTACCCTGCGTCGCACGACCGCCTTCTCCTTTGCCTGAAATGTATTTGTCCGTGAGCAGGCCCTGCGCCAGCGGCGTGAACACGATGGAGCCGGCGCCGACTTCGTCCAGCGTATCGAGCAGGCCATCATGCTCCACCCAGCGGTTGAGCATGGAATAAGACGGCTGGTGGATGAGGCAGGGCGTGCCGAGTTCCCTGAGGATTGCGGCTGCCTCGCGGGTGCGCTTGGAATTATAAGACGAGATGCCGGCATAAAGCGCCTTGCCGGACCGCACGGCGTGATCGAGCGCGCCCATCGTTTCTTCAAGCGGCGTGTCGGGATCGAAGCGGTGCGAATAAAAGATGTCGACGTAATCGAGGCCCATGCGGGCCAGGCTCTGGTCGAGGCTGGCCAGAAGATATTTGCGGCTGCCGAACGCGCCATATGGTCCCGGCCACATGTCATAGCCGGCCTTGGTGGAAATGATCAGCTCGTCGCGAAAGCCGGCAAAGTCGGTGCGCAGGATCTGGCCGAACGCGGTTTCGGCCGAACCGCCGGGCGGGCCGTAATTATTGGCGAGATCGAAATGGGTGATGCCGAGGTCGAAAGCCTGCTGGCAGATCGCGCGCTTGGTCTGATGCGGCGTGTCTTCGCCGAAATTGTGCCACAGGCCAAGCGAGATGGCCGGCAGCTTCAAACCGGAGCGGCCGCACCGGTTGTAGATCATGGCGTCGTAGCGCGTGTCAGCGGGGTGGTAGGTCATGCGTGGTCTCCCAGGGTTCGACCACGCATGGTGCCGTCTGGCGCGCACAAAGGCCAGACGTCAGTGCTTACCCAGCGTTCATCGCCCACGGTCCGTGGAATGCGCCCGGTCTGTCGATGCGCTCGAAGGAATGAGCGCCGAAGTAATCGCGCTGGCCCTGGATCAGGTTGGCCGTGCCGCGACCCTGGCGATACATGTCGAAGTAGGACAAAGCCGATGACAGAGCCGGCACCGGCAGACCAGCCGTGGCGGCGCGGGCGACCACCCGGCGCAAACCGGCCTGCGCTTCGCTCATCATCTCCACGAAGGCCGGCACGAGCAGGAGATTGCTTTCCTTTTCCGCGCCTTCGAACGCTTCGGCGATCGTGGACAGGAACTGCGAGCGGATGATGCAGCCAGCGCGCCAGATGCGGGCGATCTCCGGCAAAGGCAGGTCCCATTTGTAATCGCCGGATGCGCCGCTCATCACCGCAAAGCCCTGCGCATAAGCGGCGATCTTGCCGGCGAGCAAAGCGAGTTCGAGGTCTTCCAGCGGGCCTGCGTCGCGTTTCAGCGTTTCGCCGAGCGCGCCATAGGCCTTTTCAGCGGCTTCGCGCTCATCCTTGCGCGCCGACAGGCTGCGGGCGGCAACCGCGGCTTCGATGCCGGTGGCGGGAATGCCGAGCTGCTGCGCTTCGATCGCCGACCAGCGGCCGGTGCCCTTCTGGCCGGCACGGTCGAGGATGATATCGACGATCGGCTTGCCGGTTTCGGCATCTTCCGTGTCGAGCACGGCGGCCGTGATCTCGATCAGATAGGAGTTCAGGCGGCCTTCGTTCCAGCCGGCGAACACCGGCGCCATTTCCTTGGCCTGCATGCCCAGACCATCGCGCATGATGCCGTAGATTTCGGCGATCATCTGCATGTCGGCATATTCGATGCCGTTATGAATGGTCTTCACGAAATGACCGGCGCCGTTTTCGCCGAGCCATGCGCAACAGGCCTGGCCCTCGTATTTGGCGGAAATGTCCAGCAACACCTGCTCGACGCGCTTGTAGGAGGCTTGGGCACCGCCGACCATGATCGACGGGCCATGACGTGCGCCGACCTCGCCCCCGGAAACGCCCATGCCGATGAAGTTCAGCCCGGTTCCGTCGAGCAGCAGGTTGCGGCGGATCGTATCGTGGAAATTGGCATTGCCGCCGTCGATCAGGATGTCATCATGCGACAAAAGCGGCTTGAGCGCCTCGATCTGGTCGTCCACCGGCTCGCCGGCATTGATCATCAGGATGATGGGACGCGGCGGGCGGATCGCGCCAACGAATTCCTCGAGCGTGGTGCAGGGGATGATCTTGGAGCGCAGCGCGCCCGCTGCTTCAAAAAACGCGCCGGTCTTTGCCGTGGTGCGGTTGAACACCGCAATGTCGTGACCTTTTTCGGCGATGTTGAGGGCGAGGTTGGAGCCCATTGTTCCGAGCCCGATCAGGCCGATTTCCGCTTGCATGGCTATCTCCTTTAGTTCCGGCCAACAGACGCCAGCACGGGTCAAGGTCGGGATGGGGGATGTTGGGCACCATATCCGCTACGTCAACCAGCGGGAGCGGGCAGGAGCTATGCGCGATTGCGAAAGACGCCGTTTTGCAGCGGTTTCAGCGCCGGTCGCGGCTTCGCGCCTCCGGCTCTGCGAGCAGGCCGGAGGCAAGGGCGCGAAAGGCGGCGATCGCCTTGGGCAAAAGCACTTCCCGCTCGTCGCTGGCCGCGATCCAAAGCGCTGCGTTGAAAGCGGCACTCGATAGAAGACGCGCGCTGGCTTCCGCATCCACCGGCTTGAGAAGGCCCTTGTCGATCAGGCCTTCGATCGCCGTGCGTGTGACGGCCAGGCAGTTGTTCTGGCTCGGCCATTGCGATGGATCGCCAAGCACGGCCGGCCCATCGAGCAGAACGATGCGCTGGATTTCGGGGTCCAGGGCCATCTCGATATAAGCGGCCCCTTCCGCCACCAGGCACTCCCAGTCATGGCCCGCTCCTTGAGCAATGGTGTGGGCGCGATGCGCCATTTCCTCGTCGATCTGGTTTACCACCGCAGCGAGCAAACCGCGCTTGTCGCCGAAGTTGTGATAAAGCGCGCCGCGCGTCAGCCCGGCTTGCGCCGTCAGATCGTCCATGGACGCGCCGGCATAGCCCTTGTCGGCGAAGGCTGCGCGGGCAGCCTTGATCAGCTTGGCCCGGGTCGCTTCCATCGACGCTGCGCGCTTGTTTTCAGCCATAACACTCACGGTTCAGATCATACGCGGCGTATGCGAGTTGACATACGCGACGTATGAGATAGGTTTTACATACGAAGCGTATGCGTTGTTAGAGGCATTGCTTCGTCCGTGCAATTCTTATCCCCTCAACCGCTGAGACAAAAATCATGACCAAGCGAGACGCTGTTTTTCCTGCCGAGCGGCAGGACCTTTACGAGCGCAACGGCTATTCCGCAGCGATCCGCTCCGGCGACCTTTTGTTCGTGTCGGGACAGGTGGGAAGCCGGCCGGATGGTGAACCGGAACCCGAACTGGAAGCCCAGATCGAGCGCGCCTTTGCCAATCTCAAGGCAACGCTGGCTGCGGCAGGCTGCACTTTCGACGACATCGTCGACGTGACGACCTTCCATACGGATCCGCAAAAGCAGTTCGACACGATCATGAAGGTGAAGAACCAGGCGTTCCCGACCAAGCCCTATCCCAACTGGACGGCCGTGGGCGTGACCTGGCTGGCCGGCTATGACTTCGAGATCAAGGTCATCGCCCGCATCCCCAAACGGCGGCAAAAGCCGCCTGACGCCATCACGGTGCTGGAGCCTGAGCGGGTCAGCCGCTCTTGCGCTTGCGCCCGTAAAGCTCCAGCCGGTGATGCACGATGTCATAGCCGAGACGCTCGGCGATCTCGGCTTGCAGGGCTTCGATCCGCTCCGAATGAAATTCGATGACGTCGCCGGTGTCGAGATCGATCAGGTGGTCGTGGTGATCGCCGCCGGCCTGTTCGAACCGCGACGGGCCGCCTTCGAAAGCGTGGCGATGAATGGCGCCGAGACCTTCCAGAAGCTTGGTGGTGCGGTAAACGGTCGAGAGCGAAATGCTCGGATCGAGCGCGGAAGCGCGGCGGAAGATTTCGAGCGCATCCGGATGATCCTCGGTTTCGCCGAGGATGCCGACGATGATCCGCCTTTGCTTGGTCAAACGCACGCCGGCGCGCTTCAACTCGCCTTCGTAATCGCGTTTTTGAATCATCTGCGTTGTCATGGCCAGATTATAGCCGACCGGATGCCAGTTGCAAAAATTCTCATCTGAGATTTCCCCGGGAATGATCCGCCCAGCTGCAAATGATCTGCAAGTGCACTGATCAAGCTTTGCTCCTGCTCTAGATGCTGTGATGCGCGACGGGCGATGGAAAGCGGATCATGGATAAACCGGTAGGGGATGCGGGCTGGCGCCAGAACCAGGGCGAACTGTCGCTGGCCGATGTTCATGGCTCTATCCCGGTGCGACGCACCGGCCCGCTATGGAAGCGCGCCTTCGCCTTTATCGGGCCGGGTTATCTTGTGGCCGTCGGTTACATGGATCCCGGCAACTGGGCGACCTCGCTCGCCGGCGGATCGAAGTTCGGCTACACGCTGCTGAGCGTGGCGCTCGTGTCGAACATCATGGCGATCGTGCTGCAATCGCTTTGCGCGCGTCTGGCGATCGCTTCCGGTCGCGATCTCGCTCAGGCCTGCCGCGACGCTTTTCCCCGTTCGGTTTCCTATACGCTCTGGGCGCTGGCGGAGATCGCCATCATCGCCACCGACATTGCCGAAGTGATCGGCACGGCGATCGGCCTCAACCTGATCTTCGGCATTCCGCTCGAGATCGGCGTCGTGATCACCGCGCTCGACGTGTTCCTGATCCTTTACCTGCAAAAGCTCGGCTTTCGATGGGTGGAAGCCTTCATCATCGCGCTGCTGGGCGTGATTGCCGTGTGTTTCGGCATCCAGATCGCCATGGCCGATCCGAACTGGGGCGAGGTGATCCGCGGCTTTGCGCCGACGAGCGAGATCGTTTCCGATCCGGAGATGCTCTACCTCGCGCTGGGCATTCTCGGAGCCACCGTGATGCCGCACAACCTTTATCTGCATTCAGGTATCGTGCAGACGCGTGCTTATGGCGACACGCTGGAAGAAAAGCGCCACGCGTTGCGCTTTGCGACGATCGATTCCACGGTGGCGCTGATGTTTGCGCTGTTGATCAACGCCTCGATCCTGATCCTGGCGGCGGCTGCCTTTCATGCCACCGGGCAAACGGAGGTGGCGGAACTGGGCGAGGCGCATGCGCTGTTGAGCCCGCTCTTGGGCGCGGCCCTTGCGCCGACCCTGTTCGGCATCGCGCTTCTGTGCTGCGGCTTGAACTCGACGGTGACGGCGACGATCGCCGGGCAGATCGTGATGGAGGGCTTTCTTCATATCAAGCTCGCGCCCTGGCTGCGCCGCCTGATCACGCGCGCCATCGCCATCGTGCCGGCGGCGCTGGTGACGATCTGGTATGGCGAAGCTGGCACGGCCGAGCTGTTGATCCTGACCCAGGTCGTGCTCAGCCTGCAGCTGTCCTTCGCCGTGTTTCCGCTGGTGATGTTTACCGCCGACAAGACCAAGATGGGCGCGCTGGTAGCGCCGCGCTGGCTGGTTGTCTGCGCCTACGGGATCGCGGTCATCATCGCGCTGTTGAACGTCAAGCTGCTCATGGATTTCGTGATCGGCGGCTAAGCCCCGCCGGTCCCATCCAGGCAAGGACCTGTTCAGGCAAGGAGCTCTGCGGGCAAAGCGATCTTCAGGCAAAGAAAAACCGCGCCGCTGGGTGACCAGCAGCGCGGTTTCTCGAATTTGGAAGAGCAGTGCTTAGGAGCGAGCTGCGCTCGGTGCTGCGCTCTGAGCACCCTGGCCGCCCTGACCGCCCTGGCCCGGACGAGGCTCGCGGACCTTCTTCTTCGGTGCAGCAATCAGGCCTTCGCGCTGGGCGAGCTTGCGAGCGGCCTTACGGCTACGGCTCACGGCTTCAGCCTTTTCGCGCGCACGGCGTTCCGACGGCTTTTCGAAGGAGCGACGCGCCTTCATTTCGCGGAACACGCCTTCACGCTGCAATTTCTTCTTCAGAACGCGGAGCGCCTGCTCCACATTGTTGTCACGGACGAGAACCTGCAATGACTGACCCCTTGGTCTTTTTGGTCGAATTTTCCGGGCAAACCGACCGGAACAGGACCCATAAGAATCCACGACGGTCGACAGATGGGCTTCACCTAGTGCTAAACGGGGAAAATCGCAACCCTCCAGCCAAAATTTAGCTGCAAAGGGTTCGGTGCGAAGCTTAAGGCGATCAATGGCCGAAGGGAATCCACACAGACTTGATTTCCACCGCTCGTGTGAGGAAGCGCTCAGCCGAGCCTTCGACTGCCATCCAGTCGATCGCCCGCCCGCCGCTCGTCCATACGCGCTTGAGATTGACGGCGCTGTCTTCTTCCGCGTTTCTCGCCGTGTCGGCATCGGCCACGATCCAGAGACCGTCGACATCGGCGTGCCGGGCGAGAACCTTGCTCAGTTCGGCTGCGGAACCGGTGACGATGTTGACCGCGCCGGCGGGCAGGTCCGAGGTTTCGATCACCTGATAAAGATCGGTGGCGAGAAGCGGCCAGCGGGGCGAGGGCACGGCAACCACCGTGTTGCCTGCAGCCAAGGCGGGCGCGAGCATGGCGATAAGCCCGAGCAGCGGCTGAGCGTCAGGCGCGACGATGCCGATCACCCCGACCGGTTCCTTCAGCGACACGGCGATGGTGCGCGATGGCGGGTTGTGAACGCGGCCTTCCTGCTTGTCGGCCTGGCCGGCGCACGCAAACAAACGCTCGATCGAGGCTTCGACCTCCGCACGGGCTGCGTCCGGTGCAACGCCGGTGAGGTTTTGGATGCGGGCGGCGAACTCGTTTATGCGGATCGACAGGTTTTCGGCGAGGTAATAAAGCACCTGCGCGCGGTTGAAACCGGTCGCGCCGCCCCAGCTTTTCGCCGCGGCGCGGGCGGCTGACACGGCATCGCGGATATCCTTGCGGCTGCCGATACCGACTTCGCCGACATGACGGTTCTGCGCATCGGCGATCGCCATGCTGTAGCCGCTGTCCGGCCGCACCTGCTTGCCGCCGATGAAAAGTTTAGGCGTGCGGTCGATTAGCGTTTCGGAGGAACCTTGAACGGGTTGCGGCTGGAAAGGCACGATCGGCGCGCCGGGCGAAGTGTCGGCAGGGGCAAGATAGGCGCGCAGACCAGCATGACCGCCTTCGCGTCCGAAACCGCTTTCGCGCACCCCACCGAACGGAACGGCGGCATCGAGCATGTTCGTGCCGTTGATCCACACCACGCCCGCCTTGAGCTTGGGTGCGACATGCAAAGCAAGGCTGATCGTTTCCGACCAGACGGAGGCGGCGAGGCCATAGCGGGTGTTGTTGGCAAGCTCGATCGCTTCGCCCACATCGCGAAAGGTCATGGTGGCAAGCACGGGGCCGAACACTTCCTCCTGCGCCAGCACGTTGGAGGGCGCGACATCGAGCGCAAGCGTCGGCTGGAAGTAATG
Source organism: Tianweitania aestuarii (assembly GCF_018457165.1). GTDB lineage: Bacteria > Pseudomonadota > Alphaproteobacteria > Rhizobiales > Rhizobiaceae > Tianweitania > Tianweitania aestuarii. Next base: position 409,729 of record NZ_JAFMNX010000003.1, read on the forward strand.
GCCGCCGGCGGGCAAATCGCCTTGCGGCTGCCAGCAAGCCGCGCCTTGGGCGCTGCCTTGCGCCACGAGGTTTTGGACGCGGGCAAGCTGGGTGGCATCAACGAGCGGGCCGAGGTCGGTGTTCTTGTCGAGCGGATCGCCGACCCGCAAACCTGCCATGCGCGTCTTCACCTTGGCGATGAAACGCTCGGCGATGCTTTCCTGGATCAACAATCGCGAGCCGGCGCAGCAGACCTGGCCCTGATTGAACCAGATGCCGTCCACCAGACCTTCAACGGCGGAATCGAGATCGGCATCGTCGAACACGATAAAGGCCGACTTGCCGCCAAGTTCGAGCGACAGGGCCTTGTTCGATCCGGCCGTGGCACGGCGGATGCGCTTGCCGACCTCCGACGAGCCGGTGAAGGCGATTTTGGCCACGCCGGGATGCTCGACGATCGCCTCGCCAACTGCCGGACCGCCCTGCACGATGTTGATCACGCCCTTGGGCACGCCGGCCCGCTCGCAGATTTCGGCAAACAGGATGGCGGTGAGCGGCGTGTATTCGGCAGGCTTCAAAACCACGGTGCAGCCGGCGGCAAGTGCGGGCGCGATCTTCCAGGCCAGCATGAGCAGCGGGAAGTTCCAGGGAATGATCTGGCCGCACACGCCAACGGCCCGTTCGCCGGGAAAGTCGCGTGAAAGGCTCTGCGCCCAGCCGGCATGATGGATGAAGTGGCGGATTGCCAGCGGCACGTCGATGTCGCGGCTTTCGCGGATCGGCTTGCCATTGTCGATCGTTTCGAGAACGGCAAACAAGCGGGCATGACGCTGCAGGGCGCGGCCGATGGCATAAAGCACACGGGCGCGATCATAGCCCGATGCGTCGCGCCAGGCGGGCAGGGCATCGCTGGCGGCTTGAACGGCGGCATCGACATCCGCGCGCTCGGCTTCCGCGATCTGCGCGATCAGCTTGCCGGTGGCGGGATCATGCGTGTCGAAGGTCTTGGCGCCGCTCGAAGCGCGCCATTCGCCTCCAATAAACAGGCTGCGGGAAAAATCGCGGCCGGCGAGCCATGTGTCGGCGTCGGCACGGCTTTCGGGAGCCGGGGCATAGTCCATCGCGTCGAAGCGCTCGAGGATGTTCATATCGTTCATCTCAAGCAAGCGCGTGGCGGTGGGTGGCGGAATAGCTTCCGGTGACGTGATGATCGAGCTGGCGCTCGATATCGGTCAGCAGGCTCGATGCGCCGAAACGAAAGAGATCGGGTTCGAGCCAGCGGCGGCCGAGCTCTTCCTTGATCAGCACCAGCCAATCCAGCGCGGTCTTGGTTGTGGAAATACCGCCGGCCGGCTTGAAGCCGATCCGGATGCCGGTGGCCCCGTGATAGGTGCGGATCGCGCGCACCATCGCAAGGCCGACGGGCAGGGTCGCGTTGACGCTTTCCTTGCCGGTCGACGTCTTGATGAAATCCGCGCCGGCCATCATCGCAACGGCTGAGGCGAGCGTCACATTGCGCAGGCTGACAAGATCGCCGGTGCCGAGAATGACCTTGAGATGGGCCGATCCGCAGGCTTGGCGGAAAGCCTGAACTTCGTCGTAAAGCTCCTGCCAGCGTCCGGCGAAAACAAGGCCGCGCTTGATCACCACATCGATCTCGGTTGCGCCATCGGCCACCGACAGCTCGATCTCGCGCACCCGGGTTTCCAGCGGGGCGAGGCCATGGGGGAAGGCGGTGGACACGGCGGCGATCTCGATCCCCGAGCCATGCAGCGCCTGCGCGGCGGTGGCAACGAAGGGATGATAAACGCAAACGGCGGCGGGGCGGATGAGGCGGTCGCCGAGGCCAAGGCCATCGCGCAACTCGGTGCTCAGCGGATGAAGCGCCTTGGCGCAAAGCCGGCGCACGCGCTCGTCCGTGTCGTTGCTGTTGAGCGTGGTGAGATCCATCAAGGCGAGCGCGCGCAGGAGCCAGGCGGACTGGTTGTCGCCTTTGATCGAGCGGCGTTTAACCAGCGTAGCGGCGCGGCGCTCGATGGCGCTCAGATTGACCGCGCGCAATTCATCGAGAAAGCGCGGATCGAAGTGAAGGCCGGGATTGCGCTGGGATTTCTCGGGCTCGGCCGGGTTAGCGGGCGCGTTCGCAGGAACGGATCGGCTCGTCGGCAGATGGTGCAAGGCAGCCGTTGGCTGGCTGCGCGGCGTTGATTCAGGACCTGTGGTGTTCATGAACGCTTCTCCCGATCGAAACCGTCATGCCGATAACACGCCGTTCTCCCGTGCAGCGTGCAAGCCCCTCGTTGAAAGAGGCTCGCACGTTCTGACCCCAAGGAAAAGCCTTGGAGATCGCGTCAGGCAGGAGGCGTCAGGCGCGGTAAAGCGCGCAAAGCTTGTTGCCATCCGGATCAAGCACGTAAGCGAGATGGATTTCGCCGGTGCCCGAATTGCGCGGTCCAGGTGCGTCCTCGACCGGGGTGCCGCCATGGGCAACGGCGACGGCATGGAATTCCTGCACCTGTTCCGGCGAGGTGCACTTGAAGCCGATCGTGCCGCCATTGGCCGCGGTGGCCGGCTTTCCGTCGATCGGCTGCGTCACGGCAAGGGCCGTGCCGTCATGGCGATACCAGAGGCGTTCCTGCCCGGTCTTGTTCTGATTATGCGCGGCAGCGCCGATGCCGAAAACACCCATCACGGCGTTGTAGAAGCGCTCCGAGCGCTCGATGTCGTTTGAACCGATCATCACATGACTGAACATCTGTTTTCCTCCCCGATGGGCTGCAGTGATCATCGCCAATACGATTAAAGGCGCAAGGCGTAAAGCAGACTGCGCCCACCTTCACCCTTCCGCCACCGGCTTCACATCGACGCTTTGCTGCGTGGAATGGCGGCCGCCGGCCTGGAGAACGCCGACGATAGGAGACACGTCGCGATAATCGCGGCCAAGGGCGACGATGATGTGGTCGTCGGAGGCGGGCATGTCGTTGGTGGGATCGAATTCCACCCAGCCGGCTTCGCGGCCGCACCAGGCTTGAACCCAGGCATGCATGGCGTCGGCACCCTCCAGCCGCTCCTTGCCTTCCGGCGGAATGGTGCGGATGAAGCCTGAGACATAGCCGGCGGGAATGCCCAGCGTATGACAGGCGGCGATCATGATATGGGCGAAGTCCTGGCACACGCCGCGCTTGCCGGCAAAGGCCTCGGCGATCGGCGTGTCCACCAGCGTCGCGTCGGGATCATAAGCGAAGTCGCGGTAAATGCGGCGGCAAAGGTCTTCGACCGTGGCACGCACCGAACGGCCGGGTGCCCGGCTCTTTTCGGCGTAAGCGGCGATCTCCGGCACGAAAGGCAGGCGGGCGGTCTGGCTGCGGAAATGATGCGGGGACCGGGAACCAAGCGAGCGGATCGCAGCGATTTCGGCCGCCAAACCGTCGAGATCGGGCGACATGTCGAAGGCCGCCGTTTCGCGTTCCACCGCCACCCGCGCCCGCATCACGAGCTCCAGACTGTCATGCGGTGCGTTGAAGCCGAGTGCCGTCGTGGCGTTGCGGAAGAAGTCGTGGGTGTCGGAGCGCTCGCCGGGCTTTGGCGTGACCGTCAGCGAGCTGTCGATCACGCGCTGGATGCCTGGAAGGGTCGGTGGCGTGACGCGCAGCAGATGGCGGCCGCCGGCAACGGGATAACCGTACTGATAATGCAGGCTGAGGCGGATATCGTAGAGCATCAGCGGAAATAGGTGGAGGTGAGCTGGTTCGACAGGCCGGCGAGATCGTCGCGCAGCGTATCAAGAACGGCGCGGTCGATCGACGCGGGATCGCGCACGGCGAGCGCGGTGTGCAGGCGCAGGGCCTCCAGGCGCAGCGGCGCGCGCGCGGGGGTCTCGCCGCGCAGGGGCAGGAGCTCGATCTGTGTTTTGAGTTCGGCCAACTGAAACAGGATCGAGCGCGGATTGAGCGGATCGAGCGCCAGAAGGTCGATGTGAGACAGCGCGCGAAAGGTCATGGAATAACGGCGGCGATGGGTGATCACGCTGTCGCCGATCTCGAGCAGCATATCGAGCGCGCCGTCGGGTGCGTCGGTGTCGGCGAAGCTGTCGATCAGCCGCGCCATCTGGATCGCGCGCTCCAAGCGGCGACCGATTTCCAGAAAGCGCCAGCCGGTGAAGCGCACCATGTTTTCATGCACGAGGCCGGAAAAGCCGGTGAGCTTGCGCAGGATCACGGTCATGGCGCGCGCCGCATCGTCGCCCGGCTGGATCTTGGGCGCGAACTGGCCGACGGCCTTCGAAAGATCGCGCAGGGCAAGCCAGCCATCGGGCGAAAAGCGGTCGCGCACGCGCGCTGCGGTTTGCTGCACATCGTCGATCGCATGAACGAGCGCGACCGGGATGCCGCGCGTGGGATCGGTGCCGAGCCGGCCGAGATAGGTGGCGGTCATGGCAAGAAGGCCGGAGCGGTCATCCGGGCGTTCGGCCAGCCGGCTGTTGTAGGCACGCAGGATCCGCACCGTGTCTTCGGCGCGCTCCACGTAGCGGCCGAGCCAGAACAGGTTGTCGGCCGTGCGCGACGGCAAAAGACCCTGCGGCGTGCGCACGACTTCGTCGCCTTCGCGGCTCATCAGGGTGACCTGATCGACGGGCTTGGGACTGGTCACCCAGACATCCGCGACGCGGCCGCCGCGCTGCATGGCGATCGCCTGCGGATCGGTGGTCTGAGCGATGCGGGCGAGACCGCCGGGCATGATCGTCCAACCATCCGCCGTGCGGGCGGCGTACACGCGCAGGATCACGGGGCGGGGCACCAGACGGCTGCGCAGGTTCACCGGCATGGTGGACAGCGCGATCGCTTCCTGGCCAACGATGCGGCTGCCGTTCCCTTCCGACAGATCGCGCAAGGCGGCCTGGCGCGCCGATGGCGTCATGACGCTTCCGCGCTTGGTGATGCCGTCTTCCACCGGCAGGCCGGTGGCGAAAGCGGGACCGATCAGAAGATCGTCGAAACGCTCCTGGACGATGCCGGCTTCGGCCTGCTGGCCGCACCACCAGGTCGCGATGTTGGGAATTTTCAGGGTTTCGCCGACGAGCCGTTCGGCAAGGGCGGGCAGAAAGGCGAGCAGCGCGCGAGTTTCCAGGATGCCGGAACCGAGCGCATTGACCATCGCGGCCTGGCCGTCGCGCAAGGCGCCGGCGAGACCCGGCGTGCCGATGCGGGAATCGGCGCGAAATTCCAGCGGATCGGTGAAGGCGGCATCGAGGCGTCGCCACAAAACGCCGAGAGGCTTGAGGCCGGACACTGTGCGCACCGTGATCTTGCCGTCCACCACCGCGAGATCCTCGCCTTCGAGCAGGGGAAAGCCGAGATAACGGGCGATGTAGGCGTGTTCGAAATAGGTGTCGTTGAGCGGGCCGGGCGTGATGATGGCGATCGCCTCATCCCCGCTGCGGCGCAGGCCGGCGAGATGTTCGCGGAAGTCACGAAAGAAGCCGGCTAAACGATGCACGTTCATGGCGCTATGCGTGTCGCCGAAGGCGCGTGTGATCGCAACGCGGTTTTCCAGGGCAAAGCCGGCACCGGACGGCGCCTGCGTGCGGTCGCCCAGAACCCGCCAGCGCCCGTTGCGGTCGCGGCCGAGCTCGAAGCCCACGAAATGCAGGAAATGACCGCCGGCCGGTCGGTGGCCGACCATCGGGCGCAGCCATTCGGGATTGTTTGCGACGAGATCGGGCGGCAGTAGCCCTTCCGCCACCATGCGGTTATCGCCATAGATGTCGGCGCACAGCGCTTCGAGCAGTTCGGCGCGTTGAATGAGGCCGGTGGCGATGGCCTGCCATTCCGCTTCGTCGAGGATCAGCGGCAGATGCGACAAGGGCCATTGCCGCTCGCTCGCGCCGCCTTCGTTGTAGAGCCGGTAGAACACGCCGGCATCGGAAAGATATCGGTCGGCGCGGGCGAAGCGGCGGCTGATCTCGTCCGGTTCCAGACCGTTCAACGCAGTCATCAGCGGTTGCCAGGCCGGACGCACGCTGCCATCCGCCGCCATCATCTCATCGAAGACGTCGGGAAAGGGGCGGTAAGCGCGCGCCAGCCCGGATCTGGGGCTGGATCTGGAAGTGGGCGTGGTCATGGGATGTGATAAAGCATTGATCGTGAGCCTTGTCTCACCACCAACGCTTTATCCTCCTGTTTGTGCGCAGCAATCCACGCGGGCCGCGTCCCTTCCGGCTGGTTTCACTCAGAAATCGGCCGGGCGGCGCAGGTCGAGCGTGTGCGGGAACTCCCGTGAGGGGTGTTCGGGTCGGAACGTGGCCGGACCCGGCGTATGACCATAGGGGATGAAGCGGGCCAGGCGCCGCGCTTCGGCCTCGTTGGTGTTGACGGGAAAGGTCTCGTAGTTGCGCCCGCCGGGATGGGCGACATGATAAACGCAGCCGCCGATCGCGCGTCCCGACCAGCGGTCGAAGATGTCGAAGGTCAGCGGTGCATCCACGGGGCGCGTCGGATGAAGCCCGGCGGCCGGCTGCCACGCCTTGAAGCGCACGCCGGCGACGAAGGTGCCGTTCGTGTCGGTCGGGGCCAGGGGTACGGCGCGGCCGTTGCAAAGGACGCCGTGGCGTTCGGGGTTGAAGCCCTCCGCGCGCACCTGCACCCGTTCAACCGACGAATCGACATACCGCACGGTGCCACCGATCGCGCCGGTTTCGCCCAGCACGTTCCACGGCTCCAGCGCCTGCCGGATCTCGAGGCGCAGGCCTTCCGTTTCCACCTCGCCGCAGAAGGGAAAGCGGAATTCGAGCAGGGCTTCGAACCATTCGGCTTTGACGGGAAAGCCGTGGCTGGTGAGATCGGCCAGCACATCGCGGAAATCGGCCCAGACATAATGCGGCAGCATGAAGCGGTCATGCAGCGCGGTTCCCCAGCGCACGAATTGGCCGTCGAGCGGTGCCTTCCACAGCCGCGCAATGATGGCGCGCACCAGCAGCTGCTGGGCAAGGCTCATGCGGGGTGAGGGCGGCATCTCGAAGCCACGGAACTCCACCAAACCGAGCCGCCCCGTCGGGCCATCGGGCGAAAACAGCTTGTCGATGCAGATCTCGGAACGATGGGTATTGCCGGTGACATCCACCAGCAGGTTGCGGAACAAGCGGTCCACCATCCAGGGCGCGGGCGCGAGACCTTCGCCGGGCATCGGCACCTGCGCGATGGCCGTTTCCAGCTCGTAGAGCGCATCGTGGCGCGCTTCATCCACGCGCGGGGCCTGGCTGGTCGGGCCGATAAACAGGCCGGAAAACAGATAGGACAAAGCGGGATGGCGTTGCCAATACAGAACGAGGCTTTTCAGGAGATCGGGACGGCGCAGGAACGGGCTGTCCATCGGTGTCGCACCGCCGACCACGACATGGTTGCCGCCGCCGGTGCCGGTATGGCGACCGTCGATCATGAACTTGTCGGCGCCGAGCCTTGTCTGCCGCGCTTCCTCGTAAAGCTTGGTGGTGGTGTCGACGCAGTCCTGCCAGTTGGTAGCCGGATGGATGTTGACCTCGATCACGCCGGGATCGGGCGCAACGCGGATCACTTCCAGACGCGGATCGGACGGCGGCGCATAGCCCTCGATATGCACGGGAAGGCCGATCTTTTTCGCGGCTTCTTCGGCTGCGGCGATCAGTTCGAGATAATCTTCAAGCGCTTCCACCGGCGGCATGAAGACGCAAAGGCGGCCATCGCGCGGTTCCACCGAGATGGCCGTGCGCACCACGCCTTCGATGGTGGAGGCGGTCTGTTCGACTTGGGTCTGGCCGACCGTCCCGGCCTCGAAGGAGGCTTCCGGCAAAGCGCGATCGTCGCCTTGCTGGTTGCGGGAGGCAGGCGTCGACAAAGCGCTGCGCGGCGGCAAGGGGGCGCGATCAACGGACGGGTCGGTCGGTACGATGAACGGAAAGCGTGCCGGCGGGATGTGTTCGAGCGCGCCGAGCGGCAGGCGATAGCCCACGGGGGAATCGCCCGGCACAAGCAGAAGCTTGCCGCGCCGCGTCTTCCATTTTTCCGTTTGCCAGCGATGGCCGGAGGCCCTGGCGTTCCAGCGCTGCACCGGCAGGACATAACCGGATGGCGTGTTCAGCCCCCGCTCGAACACGCGCACCATGCGGTTGCGCGCTTCGGCGTCGCTGAGTTCGGAATTGGCGGGATCGACATTGGTGGGCAGGTTGCCCTCGCGAAGGATCCATTCGGCGGGATCTTCGTAAGCCGGCGCAACGGCGTCGGCCGGCAGATCGAGATAAGACGCGATAGCGGCGGTCAGCGCTTCCGCTTCGCGCGGGCCGGCCTTCGTTTCCGCCGCTTCCGTCGCGATCAGGTCGGGATCGGTCCAGATCGGCTCGCCGTCCTTGCGCCAATAAAGCGAGAAGGTCCAGCGCGGCAGGGTTTCGCCGGGATACCACTTGCCCTGACCGTAATGCAGGAAGCCGCCCGGTGCGAAGCGTTCGCGCAAACGTCGGATCAGCTGGTCGGCCTTGTCGCGCTTGGTAGGGCCGACGGCGGCCGTGTTCCATTCCGGCGATTCGAAGTCGTCGATCGACACGAAGGTCGGCTCGCCGCCCATGGTGAGGCGCACGTCCTCCTTTTCCAGCTCCGCGTCGATCTTGTGGCCGAGCTGGTCGAGTTCGGCCCAGGCTTCGTCGGAAAAGGGCTTGGTGATGCGCGCATGTTCGGCCACGCGGGTAACCCGCATGTCGAAGGCGAAATCGACTTCGGCAAAGCTCGCCAGACCGCTGATGGGGGCGGCGTTGCGGTAATGCGGCGTGGCAGCAAGCGGAATATGGCTTTCGCCGGTGAGCAGGCCGGAGGTCGGGTCGAAGCCGATCCAGCCGGCGCCCGGCAGAAACACTTCCACCCAGGCATGCAGGTCGGTGAAATCAACCGCCGTGCCCGCAGGTCCGTCGAGCGAGACAAGATCGGGCTTCAGCTGAACGAGATAACCCGACACGAAGCGGGCAGCAAAGCCGAGATGGCGCAGAACCTGGACGAGCAGCCAGGAGGAATCGCGGCAGGAGCCGGACGCTTTTTGGAGCGTTTCTTCCGGCGTCTGCACGCCGGCTTCCATGCGGATGAGATAAGCGATCTCGCGCGAAATGCGCGTGTTGAGATCAACCAGGAAATTGACGGTGGACGGGGCCTGGCGCTCGATCGTGTCGAGAAAGGCCTGCAGGCGCGGCTCGGCCGTCTCCGGCGTGCGGTAGATCGACAGGTCTTCGATGATGTCGGCGGGATAGGTGAAGGGATAGCTTTCCGCTTCCGGCTCCACGAAGAAGTCGAACGGATTGTAGACGGTCATGTCGGCGACGACGTCGACCTCGATCTTCAGTTCGCGCACCGGCTCGGGAAACACGAAGCGCGCTTGCCAATTGCCGTAGGGGTCCTGCTGCAGGTTGACGAAGTGGTTGTCCGGCGAAACCTTGAGGGAATGCGAGATCACCCGTGTTCGCGAATGCGGCGCAGGGCGCAGGCGGATGATCTGCGGCCCGAGCGTGACCGGCCGGTCGTACCGATAATGCGTGAGATGGTGGATCGCAGCCTTGATCGCCATGCAGTGTTCTCGTTCCCCTGCGGCCTTGCTGGCCGCTTGTTGTTGTGAAACTGCACTAGACCGCGTCGGCAGGGGATCTGGCAAGCCTGGCGATCGTCTTAGGCAGGCGGCGCCAAGTGCCGCATCGTCAAGCAGGCACCGCAAAGCGGACGATCAGGCTTTAAAAGATAGATAATTAGCCGGCTTTGGATGGCGCAAAGCGGGCAACGAGCGCATGGGCATCGCCGGGATAAATGAGACGCACATGCGTCACCGGCTGTTCGGCATCCCAGGTGCGGCGCTCGATCGCCAGGCACGGTGTGCCGGGGGCAAGTTCGAGTGCAGCCAGGGATGCGTCGGCGGACACGGCGCTGATGCGATGTTCGGCAGCGCTCCATGGCACTTCGCCGATCAGCCAGGCGCCGGGCGATTGATGGATGAAGGTGGCGTCCTGCGCTTGCGGAACGGCGGCGAGGCTGATCAGCCGGTCTTCCCAGCAAAACGGGCGATCATCCGCCAGATGCAGGCAGGACAGGGCGAGAACCGGTACGGGCTTGGCGAGTTGCAGCCGCTCGCAATCGGCGCGCGTCGCCTGGCGGATCTTTCGCGTCGCGATCGTGTAGCGATAGGTAAAGCCGGCGGCTTCCACTTCCGCCTTCAGGTCGTGAATGTCGAGCACGGCCGATTGCAGAACTGGCCGCTTCACCACACTGCCGGACTTGCGGCGGCGCTCGATCAGGCCATCGGCGGCCAGATCGGTGAGCGCCTTGTTCACGGTCATGCGCGCGCAGTCATAGGTGGCCGCAAGCTCGGCCTCCGTGGGAATGCGCGTGCCGGGCGGCCATTCGCCCGACAGGATCTTGGCTTCGATCGCCGCGCGGATCCGGCGATGAAGCGGGATGGCGCGCTGTGTCACCAGGAAAGGAGCCGCTCGATCGTGCGGGTGAAGCGTTGGGCGATAACCTCGCGCTTGGCATGTCGGCCGGCTTGAACCTGCTTGTGGCCGTTGACCCAGACGCAATCCACGAGCGGACGGCCGGAAAAGATCCAGGCGTCGAGGATCGCGTCGCCCGCCCGGCCGGCGAGCGCGACATCATCGGCCTGAAGACTGACGAAATCGGCGGCAGCGCCTTCCTGCAGGCCGCTTTCAACGCCAAGCGCCTGCGCGCCGCCACACAGCGCGCGGTTGAACAGGGCGGCACCGTTCGATTTGCCGGGGTCAACCAGCATGTTGCGGCCGCGATGTTTGAGGCGCTGGGCATATTCCATCGCGCGCAGTTCTGCGCCGACGCCGATCTCGACATTGGAGTCCGAGCCGATCGCGATCGCGCCGCCCGCTTCGGCAAAGGCAACGCCTTCGAAGATGCCGTCGCCGAGATTGGCTTCGGTGATCGGGCAAAGGCCGGCCACGGCGCCAGTCCGGGCCATTGCGCGGGTTTCCTGCTCGCTCATGTGGGTCGCGTGGATCAGGCACCAGCGATTATCCACGGCCTGATGATCGAGCAGCCATTGAACGGGTCGCTGGCCGGACCAGGCCAGGCAATCCTCGACCTCCTTCACCTGTTCGGCGATGTGGATGTGGATCGGCTTGTTCGGGCGCAAGGCGGCAAGCCAGTCGAGTTCGTCCGGCGTGGTGGCGCGCAGGCTGTGCGGGGCGAGGCCGGTGACCCCGTTCGGCAGGGCATCGGTCAGCGTTTCGCAGCGTTCAACCAGAGCGGCGAACTGATCGCGGGTGTTGATGAAACGGCGCTGGCCCTCGTTGGGCGCACCGCCGCCGAAGCCGGAATGGGCGTAGAACACGGGCAGCAGCGTCAGGGCGATGCCGGTTTCCCTGGCGGCAGACGCAATGCGTGACGCGAGCTCGCCAAGATCGGCATAAGGCTGGCCGTCCGGCTGGTGGTGCAGATAATGAAACTCGCCGACGCGGTTGAAGCCCGCTTCCAGCATCTCGACATAAAGCTGCGCGGCGACCGCTTCGACATCATCGGGCGTCATGGTCAGCGCGAAGCGATACATCACCTCGCGCCATGACCAGAAACTGTCGGAACCCGGCCCGCGCACTTCGGCCAGACCCGCCATGCCGCGCTGGAAGGCATGGCTGTGGACGTTGGGCATCGCCGGCAGAAGGATGGCATGACGCTCGTCGCCGGCTTGGCGGTCGACGCCGGTTTCGAGCCGCGTGATGCGTCCGTCTTCAAGGCTCAGCCTGACGTCACCGGTCCAGCCGGTGGGCAGAAGGGCGTGGCTTGCATGGATCGTGGTCATCACCGTTCCCCTGTTTTTCTTGCTTGCCAAGCCTGCGCCTGTCTGTTCATTATGTCTATACATAACAACAAGCCGACCGGGAAGTGTGATCATGTCCCCATCAGCCGCTCGACCCACCATCTGGCGCAATGCACGGCTCGCAACCTTGCGGCCGGAGCTCGGCGGCTTGGGCGAAACCGAGGGCGGCGCGGTGGCGGCCGTAGATGGCCGCATCGTGCATGCGGGGTCGCAAGCCGAGCTTCCCACCGGTCTCGGCGATGCGCAGGTCGTCGACTGCGACGGGCGCTGGATCACGCCGGGCCTGATCGATTGCCACACCCATCTCGTTTATGCCGGCAACCGCGCGAACGAATTCGAGATGCGTCTGGCCGGTGCGTCTTATGAAGAGGTCGCACGCGCCGGTGGCGGCATCGTGTCGTCCGTTCGCGGCGTGCGTGCGGCTTCCGAGGACCAGCTGGTGAAGGAAACGCTGCCGCGGCTCGATGCGCTGTTGGCCGAAGGCGTCACCACGGTGGAAGTGAAGTCGGGCTACGGTCTCGACCGGGAAAGCGAGATGAAGTCGCTGCGCGCGGCGCGGCGGCTGGGTTCCGAGCGGCCGGTGACGATCCGCACGACGTTTCTCGGCGCCCATGCCCTGCCGGCGGAAGCCGATGGCGACAAGGACGCCTATATCGCCAAGGTCGCCAACGACATGCTGCCGGCGATCGCGCGCGACAATCTTGCCGATGCCGTGGACGGCTTTTGCGAAGGCATCGCCTTTTCGCCCGAACAGATCGCCAGGGTGTTCGATGCCGCAAAGGCGCTCGGCCTGCCGGTGAAGCTGCATGCCGATCAGCTCAGCGATCTCGACGGCGCCGCTTTGGCCGCGCGCTACGGTGCCTTGTCGGCCGATCATCTCGAACATACGAGCGCGCTGGGTGCGGAAGCGATGGCGCAAAGCGGCACGGTCGCCACTATTCTGCCCGGCGCGTTCTACTTCATCCGCGAAACGAAGAAGCCGCCGATCGACCTGTTTCGCCGTTTCGGCGTTCCCATGGCGTTGGCGACCGACTCCAATCCCGGCACCTCGCCGCTGACATCGCTTCTGCTCACCATGAACATGGGCGCGACCTTGTTTTCGATGACGGTGGATGAATGCATCGCCGGCGTCACCCGCCATGCCGCGCAGGCGCTGGGACTGGGGAACGAGGTGGGAACGCTGGAGGCCGGCAAATGGGCCGATCTCGCGATCTGGGACGTCGAGCGGCCCGCCGAGCTTGTTTACCGCATCGGGTTCAACCCGCTTCATGCCCGCATCTGGAGGGGCCAATGACCACCATAGTCTTGAAGCCGGGCGACGCTTCGCTCGCAGACTGGCGCGCGATCTGGCGCGGTGCCGATGTCGCGCTCGATCCGGCCTGCAAGCCCAAGGTGCAGGCGAGTGCGGACGCGATCGCGCGTATTCTGGCCAAGGGCGAGCCGGTTTATGGCATCAATACCGGCTTCGGAAAGCTTGCTTCCGTGCGCATTCCCGATGGGGATCTGGCGACGCTTCAGCGCAACATCGTGCTCAGCCATGCGGCCGGCACCGGTGCGCCGATGCCGGTGGCGGTGACGCGGCTGATGATGGCGTTGAAGCTGGCGAGCCTGGCGCAGGGCGCGTCCGGCGTGCAGCTGCAAACGCTGGAACTGCTCGAAGCCATGCTGGCGAAGAATGTCATTCCGGTCGTGCCGGCGCAGGGTTCGGTCGGCGCATCCGGCGATTTGGCGCCCTTGTCGCACATGACGGCGGCGATGATTGGCGTCGGCGAAATCTGGCAAGGCGAAACCCGTGTGCCCGCCACGCAAGCGCTGGAAGCGGCTGGCTTGAAGCCCGCCGTGCTCGGCGCCAAGGAGGGCTTGGCGCTGCTCAACGGCACGCAGTTCTCCACGGCCTATGCGCTGGCTGGCCTGTTTGAAGCCGAAACGCTGTTTCAGACCGCGCTGGTGACCGGCGCGCTGTCGACCGATGCGGCGCGTGGTTCGGATGCGCCCTTCGATCCCCGCATCCATGCCTTGCGCAAGCATCGTGGCCAGATCGAAACGGCCGATGCGCTGCGTGCCTTGATGGAAGGCAGCGCCATTCGCGAATCCCACCGCCTGGGCGACGAGCGCGTGCAGGATCCTTATTGCCTGCGCTGTCAGCCGCAGGTGATGGGGGCTGCCCTCGACGTGCTGCGCAAGGCCGCTGACACGCTTGGAACCGAAGCCAATGGCGTATCCGATAATCCGCTGATCTTCGTTGAAGACGACACCGCGCTATCGGGCGGCAACTTCCACGCCGAGCCGGTGGCCTTCGCCGCCGACATGATTGCGCTGGCCGTTTGCGAGATCGGCTCGATCGCCGAGCGCCGCATCGCCATGCTGGTTGATCCCGCTTTGTCGGGCATGCCGGCCTTCCTGACGCCGAAGCCCGGCCTCAACTCCGGCTTCATGATCCCGCAGGTGACGGCGGCTGCGCTTGTTTCGGAAAACAAGCAGAAGGCCTATCCGGCGAGCGTCGATTCCATTCCGACCTCCGCCAATCAGGAAGACCATGTGTCGATGGCAGCCCACGGTGCGCGCCGCCTGATGGGCATGGTGGAGAATGCCAGTGCCGTGATCGGCATCGAGCTTCTGGCCGCAGCACAAGGCTGCGACTTCCACCAGCCCTTGTCCTCGAGCACGCCGCTCGAAGCCGTGCGCACGCTTCTGCGCGCGCAGGTTCCGCATCTCGACGACGACCGCCACTTCTATCCCGACATGGAAGCCGCCAATGCGCTGGTGCGCTCCGGTGCGGTGGTGGAAGCGGCGGCAACCATCACCTTGCCGGGGATAAGCGCATGAACGACTGGCTCACCATCCGCCGCGGCCAGGCGCCGCTTCTCGTCAGCTTTCCCCATACCGGAACCAGCCTCGCCGGCCTCGACGACGATTATGTCTCGCCCTGGCTGGCGCAGCGCGACACCGATTGGTGGATCGACCAACTTTATGATTTCGCGGAAGAGTTGGACGCCACGATCGTTCACACCGCGATTTCCCGCTCGGTGATCGACGTCAACCGCGATCCGTCCGGCACCTCGCTTTACCCCGGCCAGACCACCACCGATCTTTGCCCACGCGAAACCTTCGACGGCGATCCGCTCTACAAGCCCGGCCGCGAACCGGATGCGGCAGAAGTCGCGCGCCGGCTGGAAACCTATCATGCGCCCTTTCAGGCCGCGATTGCGTCGGAACTGGAGCGGCTGGGCCGGCATAATCCGCGCGTCGTGATCTATGATTGCCATTCGATCCGCTCGGTTCTGCCGCGCTTGTTTGAAGGCACGCTGCCCGTGTTCAATCTCGGCACCAATGACGGCAAGGCCGCCGATCCCGCCCTTCAGGCGAAGGTCGCAGAGATCCTGGCGAACACCGGCGAAAGCTTCGTCGTGAATGGCCGCTTCAAGGGCGGCTACATCACCCGCCACCACGGCCAGCCGCAAAACGGCGTGCATGGCCTGCAGATGGAACTGTCCAACCGCGGCTATCTCGATGAGCCCGAGGGCAAGGGTACGGCCGACAACTGGCCGGTGCCCTTTGATCCCGCCTACGCCGCGCCGATCCGCGCGACGCTGAAGACCATCCTTGAAGCGTGCCTTGAATGGGCAAGGCGCGAGGCATAATGTGACTACATGTAGTCACGGAGGCTGATGATGAATACGGTCCAGTTGCGCGATGCCAAGGCAAGGTTGTCTGCTCTGGTAGATGCGGCGGAGCGGGGCGAAGCCACCGTCATTACACGGCACGGCAAGCCGGCAGCGCGGATCGTGCCGATCGAGAAGGTTTCGGAACAGCCAGACGGCGAGAAGCTGAGCTTCGCGGAGTGGCTGCTCTCGATGCCGGGTGAGATGGAGTTCGAACGCGATCGTCGCCCTATGCGCGTGATCGACTTTGACTGACTATCTTGTCGATACAAACGTCATCTCGGAGCTCGCACCCACGAAGAACCGTGCAGAACCTGCTGTGGTCGACTTCATCAAGCGGATGGATGCATCGCTTTATCTCTCGGTCATTACACCGCTGGAGATCCACGCAGGCATTCTTGAACTCGGTCGTCGCGAGCCAGGTCGGCGACATGAAGCGATGACGATCTGGTTCAAGTTGCTCGATAGGCGTTTCATTGATCGACTGCTGCCAGTGTCTCGCGAGATTGCTCTTCTGGCCGCAGAACTCAGCGTCGAGCAACGGATGCAAGGTCTTCAGCCTGACTGGCCTGACACGGTAATCGCGGCAACAGCGCGCCATCACGGCATGACGCTGCTGACCCGCAATACCCGTCATTTCGCCCACACCAACATTACCGTCATCAACCCGTTTGAGACCTTGCCGGAGTAGCTCTGCATGACCACCCGTATCGACAACCAGCGCGTGATCCGCGCCGCCACCGGTTCTGAGCTTTCGGCCAAGAGCTGGCTCACCGAAGCGCCCATGCGCATGTTGATGAACAATCTCGATCCGGGCGTGGCCGAAAAGCCGGGCGAGCTCGTGGTTTATGGCGGTATCGGCCGTGCCGCGCGTGACTGGGAAAGCTTCGATCGGATCGTGGCGAGCCTGAAGACGCTGGAAGACGATCAGACGCTGCTCGTTCAGTCGGGCAAGCCGGTTGGCGTGTTTCAAACGCACAAGGATGCGCCGCGCGTTTTGATCGCCAACTCCAACCTCGTGCCGCATTGGGCGACCTGGGATCATTTCCACGAGCTGGATAAGAAGGGCCTGGCCATGTACGGCCAGATGACCGCCGGTTCCTGGATCTATATCGGCAGCCAGGGCATCGTGCAGGGCACCTACGAGACCTTCGTGGAAATGGGCCGCCAGCATTATGACGGCGATCTGTCCGGCCGCTGGATCCTGACCGCTGGTCTCGGCGGCATGGGCGGCGCGCAGCCGCTGGCCGCAACGATGGCTGGCGCATCCTGCCTAGCCGTTGAATGCCAGCCGAGCCGCATCGAGATGCGCCTGAAGACCGGCTATCTCGACAAACAGGCTGGGGATCTCGACGAAGCGCTGGCGATGATCGACGAAGCGGTGAAGGCCAAGAAGGCCATTTCCGTCGGCCTGCTCGGCAATGCCGCCGACATTTTCCCCGAACTCGTGCGTCGTGGCGTACGCCCCGATGCGGTGACCGACCAGACCTCGGCGCATGATCCCGTCAACGGCTATCTGCCGAAGGGCTGGACGCTGGCTGAATGGGAGAACAAGCGCGAGCGCGACCCCAAGGCGGTCGAACATGCAGCCAAGGAGTCGATGGCGACCCATGTGCGTGCCATGCTCGACTTCTGGAAAATGGGCGTGCCCACCGTCGATTACGGCAACAACATCCGCCAGATGGCGCTGGAAGAAGGCGTCGCAGATGCCTTCGATTTTCCCGGCTTCGTGCCGGCCTATATCCGGCCGCTGTTTTGCCGCGGCATCGGACCGTTTCGCTGGGCAGCCTTGTCGGGCGATCCGGAAGACATCTACAAGACCGACGCCAAGGTGAAGGAGCTCACCCCCGGTAACCACCATCTCCACAACTGGCTGGACATGGCGCGCGAGCGCATCCACTTCCAGGGCCTGCCGGCGCGCATCTGTTGGGTGGGTCTCGGCGATCGTCACCGCCTCGGCCTCGCCTTCAACGAAATGGTCCGCAACGGCGAGCTGAAGGCACCGGTGGTGATCGGTCGCGATCATCTCGATTCCGGTTCGGTCGCTTCGCCCAACCGCGAAACGGAAGCCATGAAGGACGGCTCGGACGCCGTGTCCGACTGGCCGCTGTTGAACGCACTGCTCAACACCGCCTCGGGCGCGACCTGGGTATCGCTGCATCATGGCGGCGGCGTCGGCATGGGCTTTTCGCAGCATTCGGGCATGGTGATCGTTTGTGATGGCACGGAAGACGCCGACCGCCGGCTGGAGCGCGTTCTTTGGAACGATCCGGCCACCGGCGTGATGCGTCACGCCGATGCCGGTTACGATGAGGCGATCGACTGCGCGAAGGAACATGGGTTGAACCTGCCGGGGATCCTCGGCTAGGTCCTTCTCCATGAAAATCTTACGCGCCGCCGATTACCGCCGCATGCCCTGGAAAAACGGCAAGGGAGAAACCACGGAAATCGCGGTTTTTCCCGATGGCGCCGGGCTCGACGATTTCGCATGGCGCGTATCGATGGCCGATGTGGTGGAGGATGGACCCTTCTCCACCTTCCCCGACATCGACCGCACTTTGAGCGTGTTGCAGGGCGAGGGGATCGAGCTTGCCGTGTCCGGTCAGGAGGAAGTCCGCCTCGACCGGGACAGCGAGCCGTTTTCGTTTCCGGCCGACACACATACGGGCGCCAAGCTGATCGACGGGCCGATCACCGATCTCAACGTCATGACGCGGCGCGGCGCCTTTCGCCACACCGTGCGCCATGGTTCGCTGGATGATCTCGGCAACCTCGATTCCGAGGTCAACCTGCTTCTTTGCCACGAAGGCGAGCTTGAAATGATGATCGGCGGTGAGCCGGTGGAGCTGAAGGCGATGGACGCCGTGCTTCTGCCGTGCCGCGTTCGGGTCGATATCGGCGGCAGCCTGTCGGCGTCGATCTTCATCGTCGGCTTCGATCCGATCGACCCGGACTCAGAGCGCAATTGACAGGCTGCACCGGAGCGGGCACCCCTCAGGTTTCTCGCCGCGCCGCCCGGAGTTGTCTATGCGCCGCCTTCTGGCTTCCTGCCTTCTGCTCGTGGCTTCGGCTCTTCTGGTCTTGCCCGTGCCGGCGAAGGCCGATCCGTCGATCCCGAGCTTTTGGGACACGCGCGAGCGGCTGGTGAAGCCGGATATGAGCGAGTTGAAGCGGCTGCGCTTCATCACCACCACGGACTTTCCGCCGTTCTCCTTTATCGATGCATCCGGACGGCTGAGCGGCTTTCATGTCGATCTCGCCCGCGCCATCTGCGCCGAACTCGGCATCACCGATCGCTGCCAGATCCAGGCGCTGCCCTGGAACGAGCACGCCAAGGCGCTGGCTGACGGCGAAGGCGAGGCGCTTTTGTCGGGGCTGGCGGTCAACAGCGACAACCGCGAAACCTACGCTTTTTCGCGACCCTATCTCAGCTTCCCGGCCCGCTTTGTCGGGCGCCAGGGCGATGCGCCGGAAACCACGCGCGCAGCGCTTGAAGGCAAAACGATCGGCGTGATCGCCAATTCCGCGCATGAGCGCATGCTGCGCGATTATTTTCCCGGTGCAACCGTGCAAGGCTTCGATGATTTCGACGCCATGCTGGCGGCCGTGCAGACCGGCATGATCGATATGGCCTTTGGCGACGGCATGCGCATGAGCTTCTGGCTGACCGAAAGCGAGGCGGGCGACTGCTGCGCCTTTGTTGGCGGCCCCTATCTTGCGCCAGAATATCTCGGGCTAGGGCTTGCCATCGCCGTGCCGGTGGATCGCCCGGAGCTGAAGCAGGCGCTGGATTATGCGCTGCATGAGATCGGCACCAAGGGCACCTTTGCCGAACTTTATCTGCGCTATTTTCCCATCAGCTTCTTCTGATCGGCCGGGAGCCTGCGCGCCGTGGCAAAGCGCGCGCATTGACGCTGGGGCTTGGGCCCCTTAAGCGGAGGACGTCGCGGTTTCTGCCGTTTTCAACGGCCCATTCCGCTCTTCTTCCCAGGGATCAACACCATGTCTTCCGTCTTGCCAACGTCCATGCAGCTTTCTCCCGAGGTTCTCGAAGCCGCGGGCGTGAGCAAAGCCTGGCCGTTCGAGGAAGCGAAGAAGATCATCAAACGCTATCAGGGGCGCGATTTCCCTGATGTGGTGCTGTTCGAAACCGGCTACGGCCCATCCGGCCTGCCGCATATCGGTACCTTCGGCGAAGTGGCGCGCACCACGATGGTGCGCCACGCCTTTCATGTCCTGACCGAAAACAAGGTCGCGACCAAGCTTCTGTGCTTTTCCGACGACATGGACGGCATGCGCAAGATCCCGGACAATGTGCCGGACCGCGCCTTTCTCGAGCCGCATCTGCACAAGCCGCTGACGTCGGTGCCGAACCCGTTCGGCGGCGATTACGAGAGCTTCGGCCACCATAACAATGCGATGCTGCGCCGCTTCCTCGATACGTTCGGCTTCGACTACACCTTTGCCAGCGCCACCGACTACTACAAGCAGGGCCGCTTCGATGCGATGCTGCTTCTGGCGGCCGAGCGCTATGACCAGATCATGAAGGTGATGCTGCCCACGCTGGGCGCCGAGCGTCAGGCGACCTACAGCCCCTTTCTGCCGATCTCCCCAAAAACCGGCCGCGTGCTTTACGTGCCGATGAAGAACGTGGATGCCAAGGAAGGCACGATCACCTTCGACGACGAGGACGGCGAGGAAACCACACTGCCGATCACCGGCGGGCGCGTGAAGCTGCAGTGGAAGCCGGATTTTGGCATGCGCTGGGCAGCGCTCGACGTTGATTTCGAGATGTTCGGCAAGGATCACCAGACCAATCAGGTGATCTATGACCGCATCTGCTCGATCCTGAGCGGCAAGCCGCCGGAGCACTTCGTGTATGAGCTGTTCCTCGACGAAAACGGCGAGAAGATCTCGAAGTCGAAGGGCAACGGCATCACCATCGACGAGTGGCTGGCTTACGCGCCCACCGAAAGCCTGTCGCTTTACATGTTCCAGAAGCCGCGCACGGCCAAGCGCCTGTATTTCGACGTGATCCCGAAGGCGGTGGACGAGTATTACACCTATCTTGCCGCGTATCGCCGGCAGGACGCCAAGGCGCAGCTCGACAACCCGGTGTGGCACATCCATTCGGGCAATCCGCCGGCGGTGGAACTGCCGGTGCCGTTTGCGCTGCTGCTCAATCTCGTCAGCGCCTCCAACGCCCAGAACAAGGACGTGCTGTGGGGCTTCATCTCGCGCTATGCGCCGGGTGTAACCGCCGAAACGCATCCGGAACTCGACCGGCTGACCGGCTATGCCATCCGCTACTTCGACGATTTCGTGAAGCCGACCAAGACCTTCCGGGCACCCGACGAGGTCGAGCGTCAGGCTTTGAGCGATCTGTCGGATACGTTGGGCGACCTGCCGGCGGGTGCGGACGGCGAGGCGATCCAGAACGCGGCGCTCAACGTCGCGCGCCGCATCGAGCGCTATCAGGACCACAACAAGAAGAGCCCCGAAGGTGGGCCGGGCGTGTCGGTCGCCTTCTTTGCGATGATCTATCAGGTGCTGATCGGGCAGGAACGTGGGCCGCGCTTCGGTTCGTTTGCAGCCCTTTACGGCATTGGTGAAACGCGCGCGCTGATCGTCAAGGCGCTCGCCGGCGAGCTGAAATAAGCTTCGATCTACTGAACCGGCAAAGGCGGGGCTGGCGGAAACGCGCCCCGGTCTTCGGTATGGGCAGGCACGGCCGGTGCTGACTGCGTTGCCGGCGAAACGGGTGCGATGAGGCTGGGTGCCGATGGCGGCAGCGGCAGTTCGAACGCCGAACGCGTGTTGACCTCGATGGCCGGCAGAACCGGCTTGGCTCCATAGATCCCGCGCCCGGCGTCGCGCGCCTGCTCACCCGCATCCGAAAACACGCCGTCTTCGCTTGCCCGCGCCCAGCCTTGCGCAGCGAGCCACGCGCCGACATCGTCGCCGCCAACGCTGCAGGCCGTTTCAACCGGCTCGGCGGGCGCTGCTTCGGGAACGGTGCAGGTCAGCGCACGGCCGCGCAGAAGCTGGCGGAACTGGGTGCGCGCCGCCGTGCCGCAAGGCCAGGCATTGGCGCCTTCGCCGCAGCTTTCGTCGGGATCCATCGGCTCGATGCCGGTGATCGCGATCTGGTAGCCCTGCGCTTCGATCCGCCCGGCCGCGCTGGCTGTCGGGCGATAAAGCAGCTTCGGCTTCCAGTCATCGGGAACAGCGGTCCTGGTTTGATCGGGCGAGGGCTGCACCGTTTCTTGCGGCGTCGTTTCAGGCTCGAACGGCAACACCGCGCCGCCATCATCCGGCGGGGTCTCGATGCCGGCGGCTGCGGCCATGGCGGCCGCATCGTCATCGTCGAGCCCGGAATCAGGCATGAAGGGCACATCGTCCACCGTCACCGACGGCGAAGCTTCGCGTGCCTTGATATGCAGGCCGGACGCAAAGATCGCGGCGCAGAACAGGATCAGCCCGCCACCCACGAGCGCCGTAAAACTGGTCGTGCCGAGCCGCCGCTGCATGATCTATTGGCTGGCCCACACGATGCGCGCGATCCACTCGATATCCGCCAGTTGAAGCGTGCGATCGGGATGTTCGGGGTTGAGCGAATGAAGCTCAACGAGATCGGCGGTGCGGCGGATCAGGATCTTGGCGGTGACCTCGCCGCCGGTGGTTTTCACCACCACACGGTCGCCCTTGCGCGCCGTTGCATTGGGATCGACGATCAGCCGGTCGCCATGACGATAAAGCGGCAGCATGGAATCGCCCTGCACTTCCAGGGCATAGCCGCCTTCCGGCACGATGGCGGGGGCTTCCACCATGTCCCAGCCTTGACCGACGGGAAAGCCCGCATCGGTGAAAAACCCGCCGGCACCGGCCTGTGCGAATCCGACTAACGGGACACTCTTAGCCGGCTTTGTATCGATCATCGGAACGTCGGCCGACTTTGTGATGAAGCCCATGAACTCGTCGAGCGACGATCCGGTAGCAGCCATGATCTTGGCGAGCGACTCGGTCGAGGGCCAGCGCGGTCGGCCATCCACCGATTGACGCTTGGATTTGTTGAAGGCGGTGGAATCGAGCCCGGCCTTTTTCGCCAAACCGGATGCCGACAACGCATGGCGTGCCGCCAGCGCATCAATCGCCGCCCATACTTTTTCATGCGAGAGCATGGTTCTGCTCGTAGCCTGCAAGAGGAAAAAAGTCCTGATTCGTTCTAGGGGCGTCGGCGCGGCTTGTCCAGCCTGTTACGCGCTCTGCTCAGCGGCCCGTCTTTGCAATGGAACGTAGGCCAGCATGCGAGGCCATGAAGATCGCTTCGGCTTCCGTGGGTTCGCGCGGCGTCCCATCGAGCCCGAGCGCTGCAACCACATCCTGGATCGGCACGAAGGCGCGCTTCTGTTTGTCGTAGATGCCGGCCGTGGTCAGAACGATCGCCGCCGTGACATCGCCGTCGATCACAAAACGATGGCGGCCGATGACCTGGCTGTCGGACCAGGTTTCGAGCGTGGACACGATCTCGAACCGCTTCCACAGCCGGATCTCGCGCACGAACACCGTTTGCAGGCCGCCCAGCATCGGCGCCCAGCCGCGCTCGCGCGCAAGCTTGATCAGACCGCTGCGATTGAAGATGTCGAGGCGGCCAACATCGGCCAGCATCATGTAGCGGGCATTGTTGAGATGCCGGTTGAAGTCGATATCGGATGGCAGGCAGCGGAAACAAAGGCGGCTTTCGCCGCCCATGAGGTAAGGACCCCGCTTGCCCGACGAGGCCAGCGTCCGCGCCAGCCGCGCCCAGACATACATCGTGCCGCCCCTTACGCCGCCTGCTTCTGCGGCGGTGTGGTGTTGTAGGGATCGAAGCGCTCGTAGAAGGTTTCGCCCTTTTCGGCCATGTCGAGAAGCAGCTTCGGCGCCTTGAAGTCCGCACCGTATTTCTTCTGCAGGGTCTTGGCGAGCTTCACGAAGTGCTTGGCACCCATGCCGTCGATGTAAGACAACGCGCCGCCCGTGTAAGGGGCAAAGCCGAAGGCGAGGATCGAGCCGACATCGGCTTCGCGCGGATCGACCACAATGCCTTCTTCCATGACGCGTGCGGCTTCGAGCGCGATCGTCACCAGAAGGCGCTGCTTGATCTCCTCGACATCGACATCTTCCGGCTTCTTCTGATCAAAGAGATCCTTGAGGCCCGGCCAAAGCGACTTCTTCGCCGGCTTGGCGGGATAATCATAGAAGCCCTTGTTGTTCTTGCGGCCCTTGCGATCATGCTTGTCGACCATCGTGTTGATGAGCTCGAGCTGAGCCGGATCGACGGCCTTGTCGCCCAAATCGCGCACCGTCTGCTTCATGATCTTCTGCGCCAGATCGACGGCCGTTTCGTCGGTCAGCGCCAGCGGGCCGACCGGCATGCCGGCCATCTTGGCGGCGTTTTCGATCATCGGCGCCGGAATGCCCTCGATCAGCATCTTGTAGGCTTCCGACATATAACGCAGCACGCAGCGATTGACGTAGAAGCCGCGCGTGTCGTTGACCACGATCGGCGTCTTCTTGATCGCGCGCACGAAGTCCATCGCGACCGCGATCGCCTTGTCTTCGGTTTTCTTGCCAAGAATGATCTCCACCAGCATCATCTTGTCCACCGGCGAGAAGAAGTGGATGCCGATGAAATTGGCGGGACGCTTGGAGTTCTTGGCAAGGCCGGTGATGGGGATGGTGGACGTGTTGGAGGCAAAGATCGCATCTTTCGCGATCACGGCTTCGGCCTGCTCGGTTGCGCCCTTCTTGACCTCGGAATCCTCGAACACGGCTTCCACGATCAGGTCGCAGCCCTCGAGATCCCCATAATCGGCAGTCGGCGTGATCAGGCCGAGAAGCTGCTCCTTGGCATCAGCCGTGGCGCGACCCTTCTTGATCTGCGCGTCCACAAGGCCGGCGGAATGCGCCTTGCCCTTCTCGGCCGCTTCCATGTCGCGGTCGAGCAGCACCACGGGGATGCCGGCCTTGGCCGTGACATAGGCGATGCCCGCACCCATGAAGCCTGCGCCGAGCACGCCGATCTTGGTGAACTGGGTTTCCGGTTGGCCGGCGGGGCGACGCGCGCCCTTGTTGAGTTCCTGCAGGGACACGAACAGCGAGCGGATCATCATCGCCGCTTCGGTGGTCTGCATGATCTCCACGAAATAGCGCAGTTCGATGCGAAGCGCCGTGTCGAAGGGCACCAGCAGGCCTTCATACACGCTCTTCAGGATCGCAAGGACGGCCGGATAATTGCCGGATGTTTCGCGCTTGGCGATGGCGATCGCCGGTGGCCAGAGGTTTGCGCCGGCAGCCGAATAAACCGGGCCGCCGGGCAGCTTGAAGCCCTTTTCGTCCCAGGGCTGAACGGGCTTGAGGCCGTTCTTGATCAGGCTCTTGGCCGTGGCGACCAGCGCGTCCGGCGCGGCGATCTCGGTGATCAGGCCCATACCCCTAGCCTTTTTCGGCGTCAGCGTCTGACCCGAGGTCAGCATCTGCAGGGCGTCCTGCGTGTTCGCAAGACGCGGAACGCGCTGCGTGCCGCCGGCACCGGGGAAGATACCGACCTTCACTTCCGGCAGCGCCATCTTCACCTTGTCGCTGTCGGCTGCTACGCGGCCGTGGCAGGCGAGCGACAGTTCGAACGCGCCGCCCATGCAGGTGCCGTTGATGGCTGACACCCAAGGCTTGCCGGAGGTTTCCAGCTTGCGGAAGATGCGGCTCATCGCGCCGGCGCGGTCGTAAAGAAACGCGACCGCCTTGTCCTTGTCTTGTTCCTGCAGGCGCGCGAACTCGGTGGTCATGGCCTTGAGCATGGTGAGATCGGCGCCACCGGAGAAGGTTTCCTTGCCCGAGGTGAACACCGCGCCCTTGATCGCTTCGGTCTTGGTGACCTCATCGATGATCGCGTCCAGTTCGCGCAGCGCGTCTTCGGTGAAGACGTTCATCGAACGGTCCGGCATGTCCCAAGTAATGACAGCGACGCCTTCAGCGTCAGTTTCGATCGTGAAGTTCACATATGGCATGAGCTTCAAGCCTCCTTCATGTGCTTGGGGGCGCCTGCAATTAACTTATGATAAGTGCAAGGCGCCAATGAACATTTTAACCTGCGACGCAGTTCGATCTTCATGAAATGGCAACGACTTACGTCGCTGTTGGTAGTGTATCGGCCAAGGAGATCATGGTTTTGGACGGATCGTGCCCGGGATGTCAGTCCGGCAGCAAACTCGAATTTGATTTCACGATGGCCTTCCAGCCGATCGTGGATGCGAATACCGCTTCTGTCTGGGGCTATGAAGCGCTGATCCGGGGCACGGCGGGGGAGGGCGCGGGCGCCATTATGGGCCGTGTGCAGCCCGAACAACGCTACAAGTTCGACCAGGCCTGCCGGGTCAAGGCGATCGATCTCGCGGCGCGCTTGTTTCCGCTGTCTGACGGCCGAACGCCGCGGTTGTCGATCAACTTCCTGCCGAACGCCGTTTACGAACCGGCCGCTTGTTTGCGCGCCACGCTGGCTGCGGCGCGAAAGAGCCAATTTCCGCGCGAAGCGATCATGTTCGAGTTCACCGAAAACGAAAGCGTGCGCGACACCGATCACCTGCGCTCGATCATCTCGGAATATCGCCGTCAGGGCTTCACAACGGCGATCGACGATTTCGGCGCCGGTTATGCCGGCCTGTCCTTGTTGGCCGATTTCCAGCCCGACCTGATCAAGCTTGACATGGAGCTGATCCGCGACATCGACACCAACAAGGCGCGTCAGGCGATCATTGCAGGCGTGATGCAGATCGCGGGCGCGCTCGACATCACGGTTCTGGCCGAGGGCATCGAATCGGAAGCGGAGTTCCGGGTGCTCAGGGATGCCGGCGTCGGCCTGTTTCAGGGCTACTGGTTCGCCAAGCCCGGCTTCGAAACGCTGCCCGCGCTGTCGAACGCAGGCAGCCAGGCGCTTCGCCCGGCTGCCTGATCGCCAATCTGCCACGCGCGGGAGCGTTCGCATCATCGGTTCAAACGCGCTCGATGATCGTGGCGGTGCCCATGCCGGCTCCGATGCACAGCGTCACCAGACCGACATTGACGTCGCGCCGCTCCATCTCGTCGAGCAGCGTGCCGAAGATCATCGCGCCGGTGGCACCCAGCGGATGGCCCATGGCGATCGCGCCGCCATTCACGTTGATGTCCTTATGGTCGATGTCGAAGGCCTGCATGTAGCGCAGCACCACGGCGGCGAAGGCCTCGTTCAACTCGAACAGGTCGATGTCCGACAGCTTCATGCCGGCGCGCTTGAGGAGCTTTTCGGTGACATCCACCGGCCCCGTCAGCATCAAGGCCGGCTCCGAGCCGATGTTGGAAAAGGCGCGGATGCGGGCGCGGGGCTTCACGCCCATTGCCTTGCCGGCCTTCTTCGAGCCCAGCAGCACGGCCGCTGCGCCATCCACGATACCGGATGAATTGCCGGCATGGTGGACGTGGTTGATCCCTTCCAGTTCAGGATAACGCTGCACCGCCACCGCATCGAAGCCGCCCATTTCACCGGGCATCACGAAAGACGGGTTGAGCGAAGCCAGCGACTGCATGTCGGTCGAAGGCCGCATATGCTCGTCATGATCGAGAATGGTCATTCCGTTCTGGTCTTTCACCGGAATAACCGAGTTCTTGAAGCGGCCGTCTTCCCAAGCCTTGGCCGCGCGCTTTTGGCTTTCCACCGCGTAGGCATCGACGTCGTCGCGGCTGAAACCGTATTTCGTGGCGATCAGGTCGGCCGACACGCCCTGCGGCATGAACCAGGCCGGCAGGCCGACGGAGGGATCCATGAACCAGGCGCCGCCCGACATGCCCATACCGACGCGCGACATGGATTCCACGCCGCCCGCGATCACGATGTCATCGGCACCCTGCGCGATCTTGGCCGCACCGAGGTTCACGGCGTCGAGACCCGACGCGCAGAAGCGCGAGATCTGCATGCCTGGCGCCTTGATGTCGTAGCCGGCCTCAAAGGCGGCCGAACGCGGGATCACCGAACCGGCTTCGCCCACCGGATCGACGCAGCCGAAGATGATGTCGTCCACCTTCGTCGTGTCGAGCCCGTTGCGGTCGCGCAGTGATTCCAAGACCTTGGCGCCCAGGCGCACGGCCGGCACTTCATGCAGCGAACCATCCTTCTTGCCGCGACCGCGCGGCGTGCGAACGGCATCATAGATAAAAGCGTCGGCCATGGACTGGTCTCCTTAGATAACGGGTTCGACGGCAACGACCGTCTTCACGGAATTGGCGATGAAGCAGGCGTCGTGCGCTTGGGCGTGGAGGTCGGTGAGCTGATTGGCGCTGAGGTCGCCGTCGGTCTCGACGCGCGGGCGCAGAGTGACGCGGGTGATGGCGGTGCGGCCTTGCCCATCCTGTTCCATCACGCCCTCGGCCTGGTCCTCGTAAGACAGGACCTCGACGCCGGCGCGCCGGGCGATGTCGAGAAACCAGAGCATATGGCAGGACGACAGGGAGGAAACGAAGAGTTCTTCGGGATCAACCGACACTTCGCTCGAAAACTGTGCCGGCACATTGCCTGGCGCGCCCGACGCCTGGATGGTGGTGCCGCCGTCAAAGGCGATCTCGTGAACGCGCGTGTAGCGGCCGAGGTTGAAATGATCGTCCTCATCCTGACGCCAGCGGATGGCGGCTGTGTGGGTCGACATGATCAAAAGCCCTCCATAATCAAAGGCCGTCCATGGCTAAAGGCTCCGGGCAATCAGAAGCTTCATGATCTCGTTTGTGCCGCCATAGATGCGCTGCACTCGTGCGTCGCGGAACATGCGCGCGATCGGATATTCGTTCATGTAGCCGTAACCGCCATGCAGCTGCAGGCATTCATCCACGATTCTGCATTGCAGGTCGCTCAACCAATACTTCGCCATGGACGCGGTGGTGGCATCGAGCCCGCCATCGAGATGGCGCTGCACGCAGTCATTATAGAAGACGCGGCCGACGGTGGCTTCGGTCTTTAGCTCGGCCAGCTTGAACTGGGTGTTCTGGAAGTCGATCACCGCCTTGCCGAACGCCTTGCGCTCTTTGACATAATCGATGGTGACGCTCAGCGCCCGCTCGATCATGGCAATCGACTGCGCGCCGATCAGAAGCCGCTCCTGTGGCAGCTGCTGCATGAGCTGGATGAAGCCCTCGCCTTCTTCCGTGCCGAGCAGGTTCGCGGTGGGCACGCGCAGATCGTTGAAGAACAATTCGGACGTGTCGTTGGCCTTGAGGCCTACCTTGTCCAGGTTGCGGCCACGCTCGAAGCCGCTTTCCACCGTGTCGGTTTCCACCACGATCAGCGACGTGCCCTTGGCACCCTGTGCCGGATCGGTCTTGGCCACGACGATGATCAGATTGGCGTTCTGGCCGTTGGTGATGAAGGTCTTGGAGCCATTGAGCGTGTACTGGTTGCCTTGCTTGACGGCCGTTGTCTTCACGCCCTGCAGGTCGGAACCGGCACCCGGCTCCGTCATGGCGATGGCGCCGATCAGCTCGCCGGTTGCCATGCGCGGCAGCCAGCGCTGTTTTTGTTCTTCCGAGCCGTAATGAAGGATGTAGGGCGCGACGATCGCATTGTGCAGCGCGATGCCGAACCCATCCACGCCGACATGGCCGATCGCTTCCGCGATCGCGCTTTCATGCGCGTAGGTGCCGCCCGAGCCGCCATAGGCTTCCGGCATGGAGGCGCAGAGCAGGCCGGCTTGGCCGGCCTTTCGCCACGCATCCTTGTCGACGATCTCGTTTTTCTCGAAGGTCTCGTAATGCGGTGCGATGTCCTCGGACAAAAACCGCACGGACATATCGTAGAGCATCTCGACGTCGTCACGCGCCCATTGTGCCTTTAACAGGCCGAGAATGGCAGCGGGGTTCGACATCGGATCCTCCTTCCTTCTGTCTCTTGCGTTCAATATGGGGTCGCGGCGTGCAACCTATCAAGTGTTAGGTTGCACGATCGCTGTGATCAGAAGGCCTCCGCAGGCAGCGCCATCAGCGTATCGGCACCGGCCGAAATGCGTGCGAGGCGCGTTGCGGTTTCCGGCAGAAGGCGTTCGACATAAAAGCGCGCCGTGACCAGCTTGGTTTCATAAAACGCAGTGTCGCCCGAACCGTCGGCGAGTTTCGCCTGCGCGGCCTTGGCCATCTGGCCCCACATATAGCCGATCGCAACGAGGCCGAAGAGGTGCATGTAATCGGTGGACGCCGCACCCGCATTGTCGGGCTTCTGCATCGCGTTCTGCACCAGCCACATGGTTGCGGCCTGAAGGTCGTTGAGGCCCTTCTTCAGCGCCTTGGTGAAAGGCGCCATGGCTTCATCGGCGCGGTTGTCTTCGCAGAACGCGCCGACTTCCTTGAAAAAGGCCTGCACGGCGCGGCCGCCATTCAGCGCCAGCTTGCGGCCAACGAGATCGAGCGCCTGAATGCCGTTGGCGCCCTCATAGATCATGGCGATGCGGGCATCCCGCACGAACTGGCTCATGCCGTGTTCTTCGATATAGCCGTGGCCGCCGAACACCTGCTGGGCGGCAACCGCATGGTCGAAGCCCTTGTCGGTGAGCACGCCCTTGACCACCGGCGTCATCAGGCTGAGCAGATCGTCCGCCACCTGACGCGTCGTTTCGTCTTCACCGTGATGGGCGAGATCGGATTGCAGCGACGTCCAGAGCTGCAGCGCCCGGCCGCCTTCGGTCAAAGCGCGGATGGTGAGCAGCGTGCGGCGGATATCGGGATGAACGATGATCGGGTCGGCCTTCTTGTCCGGCGCCTTTGCACCCGACAGCGAGCGGCCCTGAATACGCTCGCGGGCATAAGACACGGCGTTCTGGTAGGCCGCTTCGCCAACGGCGAGACCCTGCAAGGCGACGCCGAGGCGCGCTTCGTTCATCATCACGAACATGGCCTTGAGGCCGCCATTCTCGGCGCCGATCAGGAAGCCTTCCGCCTCATCGTAGTTCATGACGCAGGTGGAATTGCCGTGGATGCCCATCTTTTCTTCGAGTGAGCCGCAAGACACCGCATTGCGCTCGCCGACCGAGCCGTCTTGGTTCAGCTTGAACTTCGGCACCACGAACAGCGAAATGCCCTTCACGCCTTCCGGTGCGCCTTCGATGCGGGCGATCACCAGATGGATGATGTTTTCGGCCATGTCGTGCTCGCCGGCCGAGATGAAGATCTTCTGGCCGGAAATCTTGTAGGTGCCGTTTTCGCCAGGCACCGCCTTGGTGCGCAGAAGCCCGAGATCCGTGCCGCAATGCGGCTCGGTCAGGTTCATCGTGCCGGTCCAGGTGCCATCCACCATCTTGGGCAGATAAAGCTGCTTCTGTTCGTCCGAACCATGCGCGATGATCGCGGCGATAGCGCCCTGCGTCAGGCCGGGATACATCATTAGCGCCATGTTGGCGGCCGACATATATTCGCTGACGGCGGTATGCAGCGTGTAGGGAAGGCCTTGGCCGCCGAATTCCGCCGGCACGGCCAGCCCGATCCAGCCGCCTTCGCGATACTGGTCGAAGCCTTCCTTGAACCCCTTCGGCGTGGTGACGGAACCGTCCGCGGCGCGTTCGCAGCCTTGCGTGTCGCCGATCCGGTTCAGCGGCTGAAGCACGCTTTCGGAAAGCTTGGCGCCTTCTTCCAGGATCGCATCCACCACATCGGGGGAGGCGTCGGCAAAGCCGGGCAGGTTCGAGAAACGGTCGAGCCGGAGAACCTCGTTCAGAATGAAACGGGTGTCTTCTACGGGCGCGCGGAAAACGGGCATGCTGTCCTCCAGATCAAGCGCGAAGCGTTGGCGCTTCAGCGCATGCAACACGAAAAAACGCCGGCCCATGGACCGGCGCTTGGAGGATTATCTATCAAACTTTGACGTTTGCGTAAACGTCAAAGTCAAAGTGGCATGAACGCGATCAGTTCGGCTTGCCGGTGGGAATGGCGGCGAGCTTTTCCTTGGTGGTCGCGATCAGGTCGCTGATGGCCTCGATCGCCGAATCAAGTTCGGCCCGCTGCTTCTCCAAACGGCCGAGCTGGCGTGTGGACCGATCCACGACGGCCTTGAACTGACGGATGTTCGTGCCGTTCGGATCATAAAGATCCATCAGCTGCTTCACTTCGCGAAGCGAGAAACCGACCTTGCGGCCAAGCAGGATCAGCTCGAGCCGGCTGACGTCGCGGCGATGATAAAGCCGGGTGCTTCCGACGCGCTCGGGCGTCAGCAATCCCTTGTCTTCGTAGAAGCGCAGCGTGCGCAGCGAGACGCCATATTCCTTGGCGAGGTCGCCGATGCGGCGTGCGTCTTCTTCCATGCCAGCCGTATCGTCGGCGCTCGGCATGTCGAGGTGAGACTCTTTCTCCGCGGTCGCGCGGTTGAAGTGATAAGCCATTGTTTTTGTTCTTCTTGCTGTGGGTTCGCGGGCAAAACCGTGCGGCATCGTTCCGACAGGCTTCTGTTGGATACGCGTGTTTCTGATGCCGATGTGGGGGCGGTCCTGATACCCGCCTATATAGGCCTTCCCCACCGACATGCAACGCGGATGCTGGCACGACTGATTGCAAAGGCGGGACAAGATCGCCTTCAAATATGGTTAACGGGTTCTTTACCACCTCTCGGGAATTGTATCGGTGTCGGCATTCCGTGAGCCGCCTGTACCGAATCGTTTCACGGCGTGTTTCGAGTGCTTGTTGAAGCCTCGATCGAACCGAAAGTTCCGCATCAGCCACGCGGTGACGCAAGGTCCCGGCAATCCTCCTCGTGTTTAGCTCACGCGGTGGCACACCATTTTCAATGGCGGCGGGCGGTTTTATGACCAGCAGGCGATCTTATCTCGAGACTTTGAATTCCGGGCGGCAACGTCGCGGAACATCGTCTCTCGACGAGCTGACGCGCACGCTGGAAGCGCTGGAAACCCAGCTGGAGCGCCCTTCGCCCTTTGCCGATCTGCGCCGCCGCGAACCGCTCGAGACCGCGCGCCCGATCCTGCACACCGAGCGCCGCGCCGACCTGCGCTCCGAAGCGCCAACGCCCCTGCGCCCAGAACCACGCGCCGAATCAGCCTTCGACACCCGTTCCGATCTGGCCCGCGATGTTGGCCGCGACACGGGACGCGACCGGTCTGCCCCGCGCGCGGCCCTTCAATCCGTTGCCCGCGACCTCGAACGCTCGCGCCGGGAAGGCGACAGTGTGGCGGCCGTTGGCCAGATCGCGGCCGAGTTGCACGCGCTTCGCGAAGACATGCGCCAGCAGATGGCCGCTTCGCTCACGCGCGAATTCGATGCCTTGCGCAGCGACGTGCATCGCCTGGCGACCGAAGCCCAGCATGGCGGCTCCAGCGAAGCGCTTTTGGGTGAGGTCGAGCGCCTTTCGGGCGCAATCGCCGACCTGTCGCATCGCAGCGACGACAAGAACGTCTCGCTGCTGCGTCTCGAACTCGACCAGGTGAAGGGCTCGATCGGCGCTTTGGCGCGCGAAGACACGCTGCGCGCCGTCGGCGTGCGTTGGGATGCGTTCGATGACCGTATGTCGCGCTTCGAAGAGCGCGTTGCCGCCCAGTCGCCGCAGGTGCGCGACGATGCGGCGATCGACGCTTTGACCCACCGTCTCGAACAGATCGCCGCTGCCGTGGACGTCCTGCCGGAATCGCTGTCGCTGCGCACGCTGGAAGACAAGGTGCGCACGCTTGCCGGCGCGCTTGATCATTTTGCCCGCAAGCAGGACGCGCAAAGCGAGCAGACCTTCGACATGATCGCTGAGCGTCTCGATGAGATTTCGCGCGCGATCGCTGCATCGCTCACGCGCGGTTCGACCGCGTCCGCCATCGATCCCGCGCCGTTCCAGCGCATCGAAGCGCGCATGGCCTCGCTCGCCTCGCAGATCGAGGAACTGATCGAAGAGCGCCCGGCGCATGAGGTGCTCGGCCAGATCGCAGCGCTGTCGACCCGCGTGGACGAGCTTGCCGCCCGCTCAGCGCTTCCCGAAAAGGCGGTTGAACGCCTCGGCCAGCAGCTCGGCCAGATCGCCGAGCGGCTGGAACGCGAACCGGCAGCGCCCGATGTTTCCACCATCTTCGATGGCCTGGAACACCGCTTCGCCGTTCTGTCGGATGCGCTCGATCGCCGTCAGGCCGATTCGATGGAGCAGGGCAACAAGCTTCTGCGTGACATGGAAGGCCGGCTCGACACGATCGTTCAGCGCCTCGATACGCAGGCCGAAAAGCCGAGCGACCGCGGCGAGATCCTGTCGGTGATGGATGAGCGCTTTGCAGCGCTTGCCGCCCGGCTCGACGAGCGGGTCGCTTATGGTCCGGAAGCCGCGAGCATTCGCGAACTGGAACTGCGGCTGGGCGACATCGCCTCGCGCCTCGATACATCCGCGCGCCAGGTGTCCTCGATGGATGAAGCGGTGATCGGCCGCCTGGAAGCGCAGGTCGCGGAACTATCCGTACGCCTGTCCAATCCGCCGCGCGTTTTGCCCGAACTCGAAGATTTCGCGCCGCGCTTCGACCAGATCGAGCGCTCGCTTGCCGGCCAGCATGATGCGCTGATCGAAGCGGCCCGCAACGCTGCCGCCGACGCCGTGCGCGAACTGGCGGAACGTGAAAGCGACAGCGAGGCCGTTGCCGGTTTGTCAGGCGAACTGCGCTCGCTCGAAGCTTTGACGCGCCAGTCCGACGAGCGCAATTCCAAGACCTTCGAGGCGATCCACGATACGCTGATCAAGATCGTCGATCGCCTCAGCATGATGGAGCAGGGCGAGCACACACAGGCAGCCACCCAGGCCGTCGCGAACGCTGCCGCCCAGCCTGTCGCGAAGCCGGTTGTCGCCGATGCGCCCTCGATCGCGGCCGATGACGCGTTCGATCTCGACCCGTCCGATCTTTCCGTCGGCGAGGTCCCGTTCGGCCAGCGCGAGGCGCAAGCCAAGCCGGTCGATCAACGCGACGACCAGGATGAGGCGCCCGACACGGGGTCCAAGCTCGGCGGCTTCACGCGCGCTCTGCGCAACCGCAAGGACAAGCCGCAGCCGGACGCCGTTGAAAAGCCGGTTGTCGCCCTGCCGAAAGCGGAGGAACCGGAATTCCCCTCGCTCGATCAGCCGCTCGATCCGCGCATCGCCAACCAGCCGCTGGAACCCGGCAGCGGGGCTCCTGATCTCAATGCCATCATGAAGCGGGTGCGCGACGAGCGCGGCATGACCGGCAACAATCAGGACGAGGCGGAAACCGCCAAGTCCGATTTCATTGCCGCCGCCCGCCGTGCCGCACAAGCCGCTGCAGCCGAAGCCGAAGGCCGGAAAACCGGCACGGATGCTGAAGACGCGTCCAGCCGCCGCAAGATCGGCCGCATCCTCGGACTTCGCCGCAAAACCGTGTTGATGGCCACCGCCGCGATGGTCGTGGGCGTCGGCGGTTTCCAGCTGAGCCGCGCGTTTCTGGCCGAAGAACCGCATTATTTCGCCTCCACCGAACCGGTTGGTGGCGAGAACGAAACCGCCCCGGCGCTCACTGCCGCCGCCCCCGCCCCCGCCGCGTCGGCCTCGTCTGCTGCGCCGGTCGGCAATGTCGCCGCTGCGCCTGTCCAAAGCGAAACACCAACTCAGGCAGCACCCGAGCCTGTTCGCCAGGAGATGCCCACGGAACTGGCATCCGCTGCTCCGACGGTTGAGCCGGTCGAACCGCCTGCTGCCACCGCTGTATCGGAACCAACGGAGCCAACGCCCGCTCTCGCTGCCGAAGCTCCGCAGAACAATGTGGATGACCAGCCGCAGGAACCGGCGGCGTCCGAGCCAACTGAGCCTGCGCTCGCCACCGTCGCGTCGATAGACCCGGACAGCCCCGTTGGATCGGCCGTGGTGCGCTCCACCGTGGATGACATGGCGCCGACCCAGGTCGCGCTCGAAGCCGGCGCCGTGCCGATGAATGCAGGCCCGGTTGCCTTGCGCGAAGCCGCGCAGGCCGGTGACATCAAGGCCTTCTACGAGATCGGCACCCGTTACGCCGAAGGTCGCAATGGCGAGCCCGACATGAAGGCTGCCGCCGACTGGTATGTGCGTGCAGCCAATCGCGGCTTTGCGCCGGCGCAGTACCGCCTCGCCAATTTCTATGAAAAGGGCGTCGGCGTCGATCGCGACCTGTCCAAAGCCAAGGCGCTCTACGAAAAAAGCGCCGAACAGGGCAATGCCAGCGCCATGCACAACCTGGCCGTGTTGTATGCCATGGGTGCCGATGGCACGACCGACAACAAGGCGGCCGTGCGCTGGTTCACCGAAGCGGCCGAGCGCGGCATCAAGGACAGCCAGTTCAATCTGGGCATCCTGGCCGCCAAGGGTGTTGGCCTGAACCAGGACCTCGTTGCGTCCTACAAGTGGTTCGCGCTCGTGGCCAAGACGGGCGACAAGGATGCCGAAGCCAAGCGCGATGAAATCGCCCAGTCCTTAAAGCCGGAAGACCTCACCCGTGCTCGCGCCGACACCGACCTGTGGCGCGCCAAGCCGGTCGATCCCCAGACCAACGATGTCGCCATCCCGCCCGAATGGCAGGAAAGCAACGACATCACCGCCAGCATCGACATGAAGCAGGCCGTGCGCAACATCCAGCTCATCCTGAACAAGAACGGCTTCGATGCCGGTCGTCCGGACGGTTTGATGGGCGGCAAGACCAAGACCGCGATCATCGCCTTCCAAAAAGCCAACGGGCTGACGGCCGATGGCGAGGTCAACGAACCGCTGGTGCGCGCCCTTCTGGCCAAGAAATAACGGCGGTTCGGCGTCTGATTGGACAATCACGTCGCAAGGCGGACATCTTGCCTTGCATTCTCCATGGTATTCGCGTTGAACGAACCTGCGGTCCCGCTTTGCCGGGACCGCTTCTATTTTAACGGATAAGAAGCTGAGTGTGACGGGGTGAACATCTATCTCCCCATAGCCGAAATGTCAGTCAACGGGCTCGTTGTGCTGATCATGGGTGCTGCCGTCGGATTTCTATCCGGATTGTTCGGTGTGGGCGGCGGCTTTCTCATCACGCCGCTGCTGATTTTCTACAACATTCCGCCTGCCATCGCCGTGGCGACCGGCGCCAATCAGGTCATCGCCTCGTCCATGTCGGGCGCGCTGGCGCATTTCCGACGACGCACGCTCGACTTCAAGCTGGGCTTCGTTCTGCTTGGCGGCGGTATTTTCGGCTCGAGTATCGGCATCGTCGTGTTCGCCTGGCTGCGCGCGCTCGGCCAGCTCGACCTCTTCATTTCGCTGCTTTACGTGGTGTTTCTGGGCTCCGTCGGCGGCTTGATGCTGGTGGAAAGCGTCAACACGCTGCGCAAATCGCGCTCAGGCGCGGTGTCGCTCAAGAAAGCCGGCCAGCATCACTGGATCCACAAGCTGCCGCTGAAGATGCGGTTTCGCACCTCCAAGCTGTTTGTCAGCGTCATTCCCGTGATTGCACTGGGTGCCGGCATCGGCTTTCTGGCGGCCATCATGGGCGTGGGCGGCGGTTTTATCATGGTGCCGGCCCTGATCTACCTTCTCAAGGTGCCGACCAATGTGGTTGTCGGCACCTCGCTGTTCCAGATCATCTTCACGGCCGCCTTCACCACGATCGTTCATGCCGCGACCAACCAGACCGTGGATGTGGTTCTGGCCTTTCTCCTGATGATCGGCGGCGTCGCCGGCGCGCAATATGGTGCAAAGGCCGGCCAGAAGCTGCGCGGCGAACAGCTACGCCTTTTGCTCGCGCTGATGGTTGTGGCGGTTGCCTTGCGGCTTGCCTTCGATCTCTTCGTGCAACCGGCGGATCTGTATTCGCTCGGGCCGCTCGGGGAGTTCTGAGCGATGAAGCGCGCTTTTTCCGCTGTTCTGATCCTCCTGGCGCTGCTGGCACCCGCGCATGCGCAGACGGAGCCGACGCCAGCGCCGGACGCGGCGCAGCCCCAGCCACAGCCCGAAGCGGCCCCTCAGCCGGAAGCCGCACCAGCCGCACCAGCCGCGCCGCAGCCGGAGGCGCCGCCACCTGCACCGCAACTCGAACAAGGGCCGCCGCAATATAACGAGTCGATCCAGATCGGCTTGTCGACCGACCGCATCACCATCACCACGGACTTTTCCGGCACGGATCTGACCATCTTCGGCGCCCTGAACGATGTGGATCCGCAGCTTGCGCGGCAAAACCGCTATGATGTCATCGTGGTGCTGGAAGGTCCGGCGCGCCCCGTTGTGGTGCGCCGCAAGGATCGCGTCGTCGGCATGTGGATCAACACGCAGTCCGAAACCTTTCTGAACGTGCCGATTTCCTATTCCGTGTCCACCACGCGGCCGTTTCAGGACATGGCGCAGCCCGCCACCTACAAGCGCCTGTCGCTGGGTGCGGACTACATGTATCTGCAGCCGCGCAACCGTGACGACGAGCCGGCCACGATCGAGGAATTCACCGCAGCGCTTCGCGAGCGCAAGCAGGTGACCGGGCTTTATTCAGAGCTCACCGGCGGCGTGCAGTTCCTGTCGCCCAACCTGTTTCGCGCCACGCTGGAGCTTGCGCCCAACGTGCCGATCGGCACGCATCGCGCCCGTGCGTTTTTGTTCAAGAACGGCCAGTTCATCCGCGAAACATCGGCGCAGCTGGCGATCCAGAAATCCGGCGTGGAACAGTCGATCTTCAAGGCAGCCCACGAATACAGCCTGTTTTACGGCATCTTCGCCGTCGCGCTCGCGATCATCACGGGCTGGCTCGGCCGCATCATCTTCAGCCGCGACTGAAGACCCATTTGGGTCTCGGCTTAAGGTGCGTTCGCGGCTGGTCGTCGGCCGCTCAGCCTGGATGGAGATTGCCGGTGGCCACCGCGTAAACGCGCTCTTCGCCCAGCATATAGGCGCGGAAATCGCTCCAGTCGAACAGGTTGCGATAAGCGCGGTCGAGCACGTTGAGCGTGCCGGTAAACGCGCCGAAGGCCGGCATCACCAGCCGGCGTCCGTCGCTGGCAAAGCAGCGGCGGCGCACGGAGCGGCCGCGCTGCACGATGCGCGCGCCGGGATGCAGATGCCCGGCAATCTCGCCAGCGATTGAAACAAGCGTCGGCTCGTGCCGGAAGGTCAAACCGGCAAGGGCAAGGTCCGTCACCGTTTCGCCTTCTACGCCCTGCGGCGCGTCGGGATCGTGATTGCCGGTGATCCAGTACCAGTCGCGGCCCTTTTGCAGGGCGGCCAGCGTTTCGCGGAACGGTTCGGGCATGCGCGCCGCACCCCCGCCGTCATGGAAACTGTCGCCGAGGCTGATCACCATGCGCGGATCATGCTGTTCCACGGTTTGCTTCAGCCGCGCCAGCGTCGCCGCCGTATCATAGGGCGGCAAAAACGAGCCGCGCCGCGCAAAGGCCGAGCCCTTTTCCAGATGCAGGTCGGACACGACGAGCAGCGACAGGTCTTCGAACCACAGCGCGCCGGATCGGTCGCACACGACCTCACGGCCCGCGATCCGTATCCGTCCCCGCATCGCTGCGGGGTTCGGTGTTGCTGCTCTTGTTAGGCTGGTTCGTTCCATTCCGGACCCATCGCATCCCCGATGAGGTCGCCTTCGGCCTCCGCGAGCAGCGTTTCGCTAGCCTCGCCATGAACCCGTTCCCGACCGATCTCCATCATGACCGGCACCGCGAGCGGCGAGATTTGTTTGAGGTCTTTATGCATGATTCGTCCGCGGATGCGCGACAGCATTTCGCCCAAACGCCGGATGTCGAGCAGTCCCGCAGCGGCATCCTGACGGGTCGCCTGCAGGAGGATGTGGTCAAGCTCGTGGCTTCGCAGCACATCATAGATCAGATCGGCCGAGATCGTGACCTGCCGGCCGGTCTTTTCCTGCCCCGGATGCCGCTTCTCGATCAGCCCCGAAACAAGGGCGCAGTTCCGGAAGGTGCGTTTGAGGAGGTAAGACGATGCCAGCCAGTCCTCGAGATCGTCGCCCAGCATGTCCTCGTCGAACAATTCGCTAAGCCGCGGCTTTCCCTTCTTGAACGCCGCGCCGAGATCATCGAACGCCCAGATCGCAAGCGAGTAATCCGTCGCCACGAAGCCGAGCGGGCGCAGCTTAGAGCGTTCCAGCCGCTTGGTCAGCAACATGCCGAGCGTTTGATGCGCCAGCCGCCCTTCAAAGGGATAGGCCACCATGTAGAAGCGGTTGCCGCGCGGGAAGGTTTCCACCAGCAGGTCTTCCGGATGCGGCAGAACGGATTTGTCGGCCTGGATGCGCAGCCAGTCCGACACCTGATCGGGCAGGGCCTTCCAGCGTTCGGGATCGGCGATCATGGAGCGCACGACATCGGCCAGATAGGTCGTCAGCGGAAACTTGGAGCCGCCCCAATAAGGCACCTTGGCTTCGGCATCCGGCGCGTTCGACACGAAGCATTCATTGTCGCGAATGCCCTCGAAGCGCAGAACCTTGCCGGCAAACAGGAACGTGTCGCCTTGGGTCAGGGTTTCGAGGAAATATTCCTCGATCTTGCCGAGCGTCATGCCGCCGCGCGACGCCGTTCCCCGGCCCTTGCCGACATAACGAATGTTGAGCGATGGCGCTTCGATGATCGTGCCGACATTCAGCCGGTACTGCTGCGCAAAGCGCGGATGGCTGATGCGCCACAGCCCTTCCTTGGTCTTCCTGATCTTGGCGTAGCGTTCGTAAGAGCGCAGCGCGTAACCGCCGGTCGCCACGAAATCGATGATCCGATCGAAAGTCGGGCGCTCAAGATGGGCGTAAGGGGCGGCGGTGCGGATCTCGTCGAACAGCTGGTCGGGATCGAACGGCGCGCCGCAGGCCGAGCCCAGCACATGCTGCGCCAGAACATCGAGCGCGCCATCGATCAAGGGCGGCGTATCCTGCGCGCCGAGATAGTTGGCCTCCAGTGCTGCTTCGCATTCCAGCACCTCGAAGCGATTGGCCGGAATGAGGATCGCCTTTGAGGGCTCGTCCATGCGGTGATTGGAACGCCCGATGCGCTGCGCCAAACGGCTGGCACCCTTCGGCGCGCCGACATGCACGACAAGGTCCACGTCGCCCCAGTCGATGCCGAGATCGAGTGTCGATGTCGCAACGATCGCCCGCAGCGCATTCGTTTCCATGGCCTTTTCGACCCGCCGCCGCTGACTGGCATCGAGCGATCCGTGATGCAGCGCGATCGGCAGCGTGTCTTCGTTGACGCGCCACAGTTCTGAAAACAGCATCTCGGCCTGGGAGCGCGTGTTGACGAAAAGGAGCGTCGTCTTGTGCTCCTTGATCGCCTGATAGATCTCGGGGATCGCGTAGCGGCTGGTATGACCGGCCCAGGGTACGCGCTCCTCGGATTCCAGGATCGAGATATCCGGCTTCGCCCCGCCATCCACGGTGATGAGGTCCGACAGGGCGCCGGGCTCTCCCTGGCTGACCAGCCAGCGCCGGAGTTCGTCCGGTTCCGCCACCGTGGCCGACAGCCCGATTACCTGAAGCTCGGGCCGAAACCGCCGCAGCCGCGCCAGTCCCAGCGACAGAAGATGGCCGCGCTTGGAGGTCACCAGCGAATGCAGTTCGTCGAGCACGATGTAGCGCAGATCGGCAAAGAAACGATCGGCATCCGACGAGGCGATCAACAGCGCCAGCTGCTCAGGCGTGGTCAGGAGAATGTCGGGCGGCACCAGCTTCTGGCGCTGCCGCTTGGAGGCCGGCGTATCGCCGGTGCGGTTTTCCAGCGTGACCTTGAGGCCGATCTCGTTGACCGGCTTGGTCAGGTTGCGCTCGATATCCACCGCAAGCGCCTTCAAGGGGCTGATATAGAGCGTATGTACGCCGCGCCCCGGCTCGCCCGGCTTCTTCTTCGGCCGTTCCGCCAGATCGGTCAGGCTCGGCAGAAACCCCGCCAGCGTCTTGCCGGCACCCGTCGGCGCAATCAGCAGAACCGACTTGCCCGCCTGCGCCCGCCCCAGCAGCTCCATCTGGTGCGCCCGCGGCGCCCACCCCTTCTTGCCGAACCATTGAAGAAACGGTTCGGGCAGCCGGGCCGGCAGGGTGGTTTCAGGAAGGGGAGCGAGAATGGGCTTTGTCACCGCCTAGAGATAGGGCGTCCGGAAGCAGCGCGCCATTCA
Source organism: Tianweitania aestuarii (assembly GCF_018457165.1). Classification (GTDB taxonomy): domain Bacteria; phylum Pseudomonadota; class Alphaproteobacteria; order Rhizobiales; family Rhizobiaceae; genus Tianweitania; species Tianweitania aestuarii. The sequence continues at coordinate 451,334 of NZ_JAFMNX010000003.1, forward strand.
AGAGATGACAAGTTGCGGATCAGGCTTTGCTCTGGGCCTTGGCATAGGCCTTCAGGACATTCTGCATCTTGGTCACATGACCTTTGCCGTCGGCTTCCGCATAGAAGAAATCGAAGACTTCCTGGTCGAGCCGCAGATGTACGGACTTCGATGGAGGGTGCACGATCTTTGCGTTTGCCCAGAATTCCGGCCCGAGGTCTTCGCCTTCTGGCGCATCGGGCGAGTGATAGAGTTCACCGGCCTTCCTCATCCTGGTCAGCTCTGCCAGGGAAGCACGCTTGATATTTTCTTCGGGCATTTCGCCCTCCTTTCCAGGCGGTGATCAGCCGGGTGACGTGGCCACGCTGTGTATGAACCACAACGAAACACTCGTCCTCTACCATGCCTACCGATATCAGCCGGACCTCTCCATAATCGGATCGTCGGTCTATGCTGGTAGTGACGTCGCCTTCAAAGATGCCTGCGGCATAAAGGATGTCTACGCGTCGAGACCGTAGCGTTTCGTCGCGCTTGTTTTCATCCCATTCGAATTCTATGGGCACCCAAAAGCAGTGTGTACAAAAATAAGGTACACATTCAGCGCATTATTTCAAGTCGATCCCGCCACCACCACAAGCCCCTGGATCGCCGCGCCGCGGTCGCTGCGGATCGTGTCTTCCCTCACCGACAGCAGCGTCAAACCGGCTTGGGCCAGTTCGCGCTCCACATACGCGCGGCCATGCGCATAGCGGCGGGATTCCTGGAGCACGAGGTCGTCGCCTTCTGACGCTTCCACGGAAAAGGCGAACAGGCCGTTCGGGCGCAGCATGGCGGTGACTGAGGTGAACACGGCATCAAGCGTGCCGACATAGATGAAGACATCGGCTGCGGTCACGAGATCGACGCTGCGCGGCACGCTGAGCTCGCCGATGTCGCCCTTCACCAGCCGGTCGTAAACGCCGCGCGCCTGCGCCTTGCGCAGCATTTCGGCGGACAGGTCGATGCCTTCCAGATCGCCGCACAAAGGCCGCAGCCGCTCGCCCATCAGGCCGGTGCCGCAGCCGAGATCAACAGCCTTGTCGAAACGGGTGCGGCCAGTAGCCCGCAGGGCGGTGTCCATCAGTTCGGGAACGCAATAGCCGAGCTTGTCCACCAGCGATTGATCGAACCGTGCGGCGTAATCGTCGAACAGCGCTTCCACGAAGTCGGCCGGCGGCGTTTCGGGAATGGGGGCCGCACCCAGCAAGGCGAGCTTCAGCGTCGCGCCGAAGCGATCGGCCGGCTCCAGCCGCAGAGCTTCGCGCCAGGCTTGTTCAGCACCCGCTTCGTCGCCGGCCCTTTCGCGCAGCTCGCCGACGCGAAACCAGCCGGCCGCCCAGTCTGGCGCGAGCTGCAGGGCACTCGTCATCAGCTCGGCGGCAGCCGCCCAGTCCTGGCCTTGCGCCAGCATCTCCGCATAATCGGCACGACGGTCGGCAAGAAGGTCGCCGGATGACAAACCAGAAGACAGGGCCGCAACGACCATCGACAACCGCGCTGTGGGGTGGAGGAGGACGCTCATCGCTGGAGATTGCCGTCTTGGCAAGAGCGTAAGCGCCACAGGCTTCCCGCAATCGGTGCTGCACCTATCTAGAAGGTCATGCGCGGACAAGACCTGCTTCATCCCCGCCCCGAAGGGCTTTATTGCCCGCCCGGCGATTTCTTCATCGATCCCGTGCGCCCCGTGGCGCGCGCGCTGGTAACCCACGGCCACGGCGATCATGCGCGCCCCGGCAACACGGCGGTGATGGCGACGCAGCAGACGCTCGATATCATGGCGATCCGCTATGGCGCCGATTTCGCGCAAACGAGCCAGGTGGCCGAGTGGGGCGTTCCCGTGAAGATCGGCGATTGCACCGTGACCTTTCATCCGGCAGGCCATGTGCTGGGCTCGGCGCAGATCGCGGTCGAATGCGACGGCCTGCGCATCGTCGCATCCGGCGATTACAAGCGCCGTCCCGATCCGAGCTGCCAGGCTTTCGAACTGGTGCCCTGCGATATCTTCATCACCGAAGCGACCTTCGGCCTGCCGGCGTTCCGGCATCCGGACTCCAAGGCCGAAATTGCCAAGCTGCTGCGCTCGGTCGCGCAGTTTCCCGACCGCACCCATATGGTCGGCGCTTATGCGCTGGGCAAGGCGCAGCGCGTCATCAAGGAGTTGCGCGATGCCGGTTATGACGAGCCGATCTATATCCACGGCGCGCTGCAGAAACTCTGCGACTACTACGAGACGCAAGGCATCGCGCTCGGCGAGCTGAAGCCGGCGACGCTGGAAAAAGGCTCAAAACAGGATTTCGCCGGCGCGATCGTGGTCGGCACCCCATCTTCCTTCGCCGACCGCTGGGCGCGCCGCTTCGCCGATCCGGTGGCAGCCTTCGCGTCCGGCTGGATGCAGGTGCGCCAGCGCGCTCGCCAGCGCGGCGTCGAACTGCCGCTGATCATCTCCGATCATTGCGACTGGGACGAGCTGTGCGAAACAATCGACGAAGTGGGCGCAGAAGAAATCTGGGTCACCCACGGCCGCGAAGAAGCGCTGGTGCGTTATTGCGAGCTCAAGCAGCTGCGCGCCCAGCCCCTGCATCTCGTGGGCTATGAGGACGAGGCGGAATGAGAGCCTTTGCCGAACTGCTCGATCGCCTGCTTCTGACGCCGTCGCGCAACCGCAAGCTTCAGCTTCTGGTGGATTATTTCCGTGCCACGCCCGATCCCGATCGTGGTCTGGCGCTGGCGGCCCTGATCGGTGACCTCGATTTTCCCGGCGTGAAGCCGGCCATTCTGCGCGCCATGATCTCGGAGCGCATGGATCCGGTTCTGTTCGGCCTTTCCTATAACTTCGTGGGCGATCTCGCCGAAACGATCAGCCTGGTCTGGCCAACCGGCAACAGCGGCGCGGGCGATGGCTTACCGCTGGCCGGTGTCGTGGACCAGCTCAGCCGCGTCAGCCGTTCCGATGCGCCGAAAGTGGTGGCAGCGCTGCTCGACCAATCCACGGCGTCCGAGCGCTTCGCCATCCTCAAGCTCGTCACCGGCTCATTGCGTATCGGCGTATCCGCGCGTTTGGCCAAGCAGGCGCTGGCCGATCTCGGCCAGGCTGACATCAACGAGATCGAGGAACTGTGGCACGGTCTGCATGCGCCTTATGCCGATCTGTTCGCCTGGCTGGAAGGGGTGGCCGACAAGCCGGTGCCGCAGGCCCAGGCGCTGTTTCGTCCGGTGATGCTGTCGAACCCGATGACCGAAACCGATTATCCCAAGCTCGATCCGGCCGATTACTGCGCCGAATGGAAATGGGACGGCATCCGCGTGCAGGTCGTTGCGATGAATGGGGCGCAGCGGCTTTATTCGCGCACGGGCGACGATATCAGCGGCTCGTTTCCCGATCTCATGCAAGCGGTCAATTTCGAAGGCGTGATCGACGGCGAGCTTCTGGTCGGCGATCCGCAGGGCCGCACGGCGACCTTTTCCGATCTGCAACAGCGCCTCAACCGCAAAAGCGTGTCGGCCAAGGTGCAGGCTCAGTTTCCGGTTTTCGTGCGCTGCTACGATATTCTGCAGGCCGGCGAAGACGACCTGCGCACCCTGTCCTTCATCGAGCGCCGCAAGCATCTCGAAGCCTTTGTCGCCGATCTCGATCCCACCCGGTTCGACGTGTCGCGTTTCGTGCCGTTTTCGTCCTGGGAAGAGCTCGACGAAAAGCGCAAGCGCCCGCCGCATCCGATCATCGAAGGCGTCATGGCCAAACGCTGGGATTCGACCTATGTGCCCGGCCGCCCCAAGGGCCCGTGGTTCAAATGGAAGCGCGATCCCTACACGGTGGATGCGGTGCTGATGTATGCGCAGCGCGGCAGCGGCCGGCGCGCCAGCTTTTATTCCGATTACACTTTCGGCGTGTGGTCCGGCCCGGAAGATGCCCCGGAACTCGTACCCGTCGGCAAGGCCTATTTCGGCTTCACCGATGCCGAGCTGAAGCAGATCGACAAATTCGTGCGCGACAACACGATCGACCGTTTCGGCCCGGTGCGTTCGGTCCGCGCCAATCGCGAAACCGGCCTGGTGTTCGAAGTCGCCTTTGAAGGGCTGAACCGTTCGACGCGCCACAAGTCGGGCGTCGCGATGCGCTTTCCCCGCATCAGCCGGCTGCGCTGGGACAAGCCCACGGCCGAAGCCGACCGAATCGAGGTGCTGCAATCCATGCTGGAAGGCTAGAAAGCCGGTCCGGCAAGCCTGTCACGCAGTGGTTCAGTTCGCTGAAACGCGGATCGAAAAGATATCAACGGCCTTGTTGCTGTTGGAAACGTCGCTGACGATCGCGATCGTGCCATCGGACCCCGGCTCGACCGTCGGCAGATCTACATCGAAGATCACGTCGCCGCGTTCGCCCGTCAGGTCGAAACGCCGCCGTCCGCCGCAATCGCCCAGTTCGCCGAACGAGCAGCTGATCGAGATCTGCGTGGTTTCGCCTTCTTCCGCCTGGCCTTCCACGACGAAAAGGGCGCGGCGTCCGGCCAGCTGCCTCAACACGTCCTGCGGCACGTTGAAGAGGATCGCCGAGCCCGATTGTCCCGAATGAATGCGCAGCGCGCGGTTCGCGCCTTCACCCGTCAGCTCGGCCACCGCATCGCTCGGCGTGCTGAAATCGTCCTGGTCGCCTGGCGTGAACAGGGGAATGGCATCGGGATCGTTGGCCTCCGCGCCAAGACGCGGTGCGCTGCTATTAGTGGGCGGGCTGCCGGCCGCCGGATTGAAATCCTCGGCTTCGCGAACAGGCGACGGATTGGGCACCGACCCGTCGCGCTGATCGGCGGGAATGAATATACCGCTGCCGACCACCCACCAGGCCGCAACCGCCAGAACGGCCAGCCCTGTGATGATCACGAAAAGGAGCGCGAACGGCCGGCGCTTGCGTCGTGTTTTTCGTGTTTCGCCCCGCACCGTCTCATCGAGATCGGCATCGATGCCGTATTCGTCCAGCTGCGGCGCGTCTGGCTCGGCGCTCATCACCGGCTCGCGGCGCTCGGCCGGCGAACGGGGTGGCTGAGAATGGGGTGCCTGCGAGCGAGGTGCCTGAGAACGAGGTGTCTGGGAACGGGTTGGCTGGGGATAGCGCGGTTCGGCGCGCAGTTCGGGTTCCACAACCCGCGGCGCTTCGCTGCGGCGGTCTGGCCCGGGCTCAATACGGGGCTCGGCGCGTGGCGCTTCGGGCTCAACCCGCGCTTCGTCGGGCATGGGAACCGGCGCGGGGCGGGTAGCGGCGAGATGTTCGCCTTCCACGCGCGCGATGGTTTGCTGCAAGCCGGTCCGACGGGCCTGCGCGCTGTCTTCCGACACGTTGGGATTGTTCAAGGCGCGCTCAAGCGCCGCAAAGGCTGACTGGTACACCTTTTCGCGATAAGCGCGATCGCTGAAATCGCCCTTTTCGAGCGCTGATCGAATGGCGCGTTCGAGTGTGTCCACCGGTTCCTCTTGAGCCTTGTTCGTGCGAATCGTTAACGCACCGCCTGAAGAGGTTCAATCGCAGCTGTGCCATGATCCTGCAACCCGCGCGCGATCGGCCCGGGAATGGCCGCTCAATCGTCTTCGATCGACAAGCCGAACGTGTCGGCCACATGTGGCGCCACAAGCCCGGCATGCAGCGCCAGAAGAACAAGCTCGGCATCCAGCCCATCGGGATAATCGACAGCCCGCTCGACCCGCGCCGCAAGCGACTGCGCCATGCCTTCGCCAAGCAGTTCACCCATGCGCCCTTCACCCAAAACGGTGAACGAAACGAGCGCCGCCGCGTCGTGATAGGCGCGTTCGGTCGGCTCGCCGGACGCCGAATGCTTCTGCACCAGCCGAACCGCCGCCAGCTTCACGCCATCCACCACCTGCGCCGGATGCACATCGCAACGCCGCAACCCATCATCAAACGCCCGCAGATCGGACGAGCGCCCGAAGCGGCCGAGAAAGCCGAAAGAAGATCGTCCCGCCATGAAACTCCAACCCCGATGCCTAGGCTTTGATCGCCTGTCACATAGGGCGCAACCCGCCGGCCGCACCGCTTTGTCATATCGATCCTGCGTGAAGGGCGACATGCACGCTTTCACTTGATTCCGCCGCACAATCCAGCTATGAGCCGCCCACGATCGCTGCGAGACACCCATCCGTCCGCCCAAGCGATGCCGCTTTAGCTCAGTTGGTAGAGCATCGCATTCGTAATGCGGGGGTCGCGTGTTCGAGTCACGCAAGCGGCACCATCGACTTCTAAGTCGTTGATTGATGATCGTTTGAAGACGCTAAATCCTTCTTTGTTCAATCTGATCTGATTTGTACGAATGCTCACCAATAGGTGCTGGGCGCGTACCGCAACGTTATCACTGCGGCCTTCGCGGAGTTAGCGTCGAGGTCCATGAAGCAATCACCTAAGCTGATCATGTATATGGTAACTCGCTGCTTTATCAATTTAAGGGGTGGTTAGCTGAAGGATCACTGCCGCTGGAACCGTGGCAGGCGATGAACTAAGAGGTTTGCCTCTGAGCTAAAATTTGAAGCGGTAGATGGAGTAATTGCGATGTTGGAGCCCATCAAGCTTCGGTCTCTCTCAAACGAGGCGCTTGATCGCGTTGTGCTTGCAATCACATCTGGCGAGTTCGAACCAGGCGAGAAGCTGTCGGAGTCCAAGTTGGCACGTCAACTTGGAATCAGCCGGGGTCCGGTCCGCGAAGCGTTGCATCAGCTGGAAGGCAAGCTGGTGCAGCGAGAGCCTCGTCTGGGTGTTCGAGTCATCCAGTTCGATCATGACTCACTTCAGCAGCTTTTTTATCTTCGGGAAGCGCTTGAGGGCATGGCAGCACGCCTTGCAGCGGAACGGGCACCCGATGATTGGGCAGATCGTGCTGAGAGTATGTTGCGCGGTGACGAAGCCAACATTCGAGATACAGGAAGTCGCGCTTACCGTCAGCGCTCAGTGGATGAAGATTTTCACCTCTTCATCGCACGCGCATCCGGGTGCGCTAATATTGAGCGAATTTTGCTCAACGAGGTCAACTACCAGCTGCGAATTGCGCGCTTAAAATCCTCGATGCGGCCCGGTCGCGCCGAAGAAGCACTCCGCCAACATTTCGCGATTGTAGATGCGATCCGCGCTCGCGATCCTGACAAGGCGGAAGCGGCCATGCGCATTCATATCTCATCGGCGCGCGATGGTTCCGTAGCCGTCTTAAGCGAGCCCATGGCTTAAGCGACCTTCGACGGCAAACCACCCACAGCCCTACAAGACCGATCAGCTACATATTTGCAAACTGTTGACAGATTGCAGTTTGCCGCGCATTTTCTGGTCGTTGTCCTTGCCGCGCAGGCAAACTCATCGAGCCAGGAACCTAGAATGAAAAGAAACCAGAAGCTCCGATCTCTCATCGCGCGCCGCGATGCAGTTACGGTTCCCGGTGCAGCGAATGCAATGTTTGCACGCGTGATCGAAGATCTCGGCTTCGAGGCGGTTTATGTTACGGGCGCGGGCATCGCCAATATGCGGTTGGGTGCGCCAGACGTCGGACTGACAACTGTGACCGAGGTTGCGGATACTGTCGCTGCCATTTCGGACGCTGTTGATCTTCCGTTGATCGTAGATGCGGATACCGGTTTCGGAAATGCCGTGAACACTGTGCGGACCATCCGACTTTTGGAGCGGGCTGGCGCGTCGGCAATCCAGCTTGAAGATCAGGTATTCCCCAAAAAGTGTGGCCACTTCAACGGCAAGGATGTCATCCCGGCTTCTGAGATGCTGCAGAAGATAAAGGCAGCCGTGGATACGCGAACCGACCAAGACCTTCTGATAATCGCTCGCACTGATGCACGCGCGATCGAAGGGCTCGATGCGGCGTTGGACCGTGCGGCTGCTTATATCGAGGCCGGTGCGGACATGACCTTTGTGGAGGCACCGGCAAGCCTAGAAGAATTGCGCCGCATCGGCACTGAGCTCGTCGTTCCGCAGGTCGCCAACATCGTTTTTGGCGGGAAAACGCCTGATCCGGGCCGCAAAGCTTTGGCTGAGAACGGTTTCTCGATCGTGTTGTACGCCAACGCCGCTTTGCAGGCCGCATTGCGCGCATCCACGCAGGTTCTGAGCGCCTTGCGCGACGAGGGCAGTCTCGACGGCGTCGCCGATCTGCTTGCCGGTTTTGATGAGCGCCAGCGTTCGGTGAACAAGGATTATTGGGACGGTCTCGAAGCCAAGTACAAGCAAGCGCTTTAAGACAGTCAGCGGTTCAAGACAGCCGCTAGGGAGGAGAAAGCTATGTCGCGCCCGTGGGATGGTATCATCAGCGAAGACGATCTTCGCGCTTATGACGCTGCCGGCTTTGGCCGTCCGACTGGACTGGGTAAACGCCCTGCGCTGGTGATTATCGATGTTCAATATCGCACAACCGGAACGCGTCCGATGCCGTTCTGGGAGGCGATCGGTGAGTTCAAAACATCCTGTGGCGAGATCGCCTGGGATGCGATGGCGAATATCGAGCGGTTGCTTCAGGTCTTTCGCAGCCGCAACTGGCCTGTTCTTTACCCTTATGTCGCGCCCAAGCAGTCCTTTGATACTGGCCGCTTAGGTGACAAGGTTCCGGCGCTGCTCGGCGTTGCCGCAAAGGGCTACGAGTTCCCGCCGCAGATTGCGCCTCGCGAAGGCGACATCCTGTTGCCGAAGAAGCATCCTTCGGCATTCTTTGGAACCCCGCTCGCCAGTTACCTGATAGACCTTGGCGTGGACTCCCTAGTTGTGGTGGGGTGCTCGACTTCAGGCTGCGTGCGCGGCTCCGTGGTGGATGGTTTTGCTTACAACTTCCGTTGCACCGTGCCGCAGGATGCTTGTTACGACCGGTCATTCACCTCGCATGCGGTGAACCTTTTCGACATGGCTTATAAATATGCCGACGTGCTGTCTACCGAAGACACGCTTGCGGCGCTGGAAGCGCTCGCCTGAGCTGAACTTCAATATGCGATCTGATGGAAGACAAGCATGAGCGATGAGCTTGACGTTCTAGTAATCGGCGCTGGGGCCTGCGGGCTCTGTGCCGCGATCCAGGCTCACGACAAAGGCTTGAGCGTAGCCATTATCGAGAAGAACGAGCGGCCGGGTGGCAACTCAGCTCTCTCGACAGGATCAGTGCCTGCCGCCAACAGCCGATTTCAGCGTGAAGCAGGCATCAAAGACAATCCCGAGAAGTACTTTCGTGACCTGATGGGGATTGCTGGCGAAACCGAGGCGGAAAACCTTGTGCGCCGCATGACAGCTGTTTCCGCGGAAACGGTGGAATGGCTGATCGATGATGTTGGCTGCCGAATGGAGCTCATTACCGCTTACAAGCATATCGGGCATTCCGTATCCCGCCTACACGCTCCGCGCTCGCGCCGGGGCCAAGATCTGGTCGATGACCTCGTTGGCGCCGTGGAGCAACGCGACATTCCGCTGGCGGTTGGCAACTCTGCCAAAAGTCTGATCGTCGAGGATGGCCGGGTTGTCGGCGCTGTTGTGGATGCTGGCGACGGCGACGTGATGGAGATCCGTGCCCGCGCGGTGATACTTGCATCAAACGGCTTTGGCAACAATCGCGCGCTCGTGGAGCGCTACATACCAGAAATCGCCAGCGCACAGTATTTCGGCGCCCTCGGATCGGATGGTGAGGCGATCATCTGGGGTGAGGAGCTCGGCGCTGACTTTCGCAATATGGCAGCCTACCAGGGCTATGCCGCCGTGGCCGATCCTCATGGCTCGATCCTCAGCTGGACCACCATCGAAAAAGGCGGCGTTCTCGTGAACGAGAAAGGCGAGCGTTTCGGTGACGAAAGTCTCGGTTATTCCGGCTATGCCAAGCATGTGTTGGCCGAGGGTTCGCGTTCCTGGGCAATTTTCGACCAGCGGATCTTCGAGATCGCCATGCAGGAAGAAGAGTTCGCCGAGCTGTGGGAGCACAAAGGGCTCAAAAAGGCAGACACAGTCGCTGAAGTGGCTTCGGCGCAGGGGTTAGATGGCGCTGCCGCGGAAGCTGCCGTGGCTGCTTACAATGCGGCTGCCGAGCAGGGCGTGGCCGATGCGTTTGGTCGCACGGCTTCCGGCTTGGCGCCGTTGCAAGCGCCATTTTATTCCTGCCGTACCTTGCCAGCGTTGTTCCACACCCAGGGCGGCCTTGCTGTGGATGATGATGCCCGTGTTCTGCGCAAGGATGGTTCGGTAATCGCCGGACTTTACGCCGGTGGCGGTGCTGCTGCGGGTGTTTCGGGCAAAGCCGGCGCCCTCGGCTACGCTTCCGGCAATGGGCTTCTTACGGCGGTGGCGCTTGGCCGACTGGCGGCGCGTGCGGCTGCTGCCGACATAGGGGCGTGAGATGACGCTTTCGGCTGATGTGATTGCGCGACTGCGCTCTGTGGAGCGCTTGCCGGACGGCGTTCAAGCGACGGCTGTTCGCCATTTCACCGATGCGATCGGCGTTGCCCATGGTGCGGCAGGGTCGCAAGCGGGCGCGCATTGGCGGAAATACGCCAAAGCACAAACAGCACAGGGAACGTCCAGCGTAATTGGCCTGTCGCATGGACTGCCTGCCGCAACGGCTGCCTTGGTGAATGGCGGGCTGATCCACAGCCTGGAATATGACGACACCCATACCGGCTCGATCGTCCACGGATCAGCGGTTCTGGCTGCAACTGCCTTAGCGGCCGGAGAAGCGGCTGGAGCGACCGGCGCGGCGGTGATGCGTTCCTATGCGCTGTGGTACGAAGTCTTCATCCGCTTTGGCCTAGCAGCCGCGGGCGGGTTTCAGAACCGCGGTTTCCAGCTGACTTCCGTGGGTGGCGCCTTGTGTGCTGCCGGCATTGCAGCCGATCTGAAAGGGCTCGACGCCGACGCCTCGCAGGCCGCTATCGGAATCGCGTTAAGTCAGGCGTCGGGTGTTTTCGAGTTTTTGACGAACGGGGCAACCGTAAAGTCAATGCATCCCGGCTGGGCGGCTCATGCTGGACTGATCGCCGCCGATCTCGCGGAAGCGGGTATGACCGGGCCTTTCACCGCGCTGGAAGGTAAATTCGGCTTGTTCCGGGTGTTCGCGGGTGATGATGCGGCGCCTCAGCGGTTTGCCGATATGCTTCCCGACATGGGTGAAGTTTGGCATCTCGACAAGGCAGCCTACAAGTTTCATCCCTGCTGCCATTACCTGCACCCCTTTATCGAGGCCGCGCGCTTGATGCAGGCGCAGGGCGTGCGGGCGGACCAGATCGCGAGGTTCGATTGCGGTGTGCCGAAGGGCGCTGCCGGCATCATCGCCGAACCTTGGGCTTCAAAGGTCGCGGCTGCGGGGCATCAAGCGCGCTGGTCGCTGCCGGTAACCGTGGCAATGCAGATGGTCGATGGTCGCGTGGACCTGGCGAGTTTCGAGGAACCTCTTTCGCCGGGTGTTTTGGAACTGGCGGAGCTCAGCGACTGGCACGTGTTGACCGATAGCGCGTTTCCCGCTCTGTTCGATGCTTATCTGCGCCTGACGCTCAAGGATGGGCGTGTGGTGGAAAAGCGGATCGACGATGTTTACGGCAACGGCTCTCGTCCGCCGGCGCAAGCTGACCTGGATGGCAAGTTTGCTGGCAACATGGAGCGGTTTGCACCAGGTGTCGATGCCGCGCCGCTGCTTGCTGCTTTGACGGGCTTGCCGAAGGCAAATGACCTCGGTGAGGTCACGCGCACGCTGCGATCCGTTGTTTCGTTGGAGGAGTGATAGCATGGCAGCCTATGATCTGGTTATCCGTGATGTTGAAGCCGTTCTTCCGGCGTCAGGGCGTACCGCTTGCGATATCGCGATCCGCGACGGCCAGATCGCTGCGATACTTCTGCCCGGCAGCTCTGTTGAAGCGTCAGAAATCCTCGATGGTAAGGGCCTGGTGGCGCTGCCTGGAGTCATCGACTGTCATCTGCATCTCGGTCATGGCAAAGACATATCGCGGCCGCGCGAACCGAAGGATGCAGATGTCGAGACCGCTTCGGCCGCGTTGGGCGGCGTAACGTGCATGATCCCTTTCCTCATGTCATCCGAGCCGCATGCGGCTGATTTCGGTGAGGTGAAGGCGGTAACGGAAGCGGGTGCGCGGATCGATTTTGGCTACCACTTCATTATCTCGACCGAAGCGCAGCTGGCGGAAGTGCCTGACTACATCAGTAAATTCGGCGCGCCGACGCTGAAGATCTTCATGAACAATCGCGGTGGGGAAGGCAAACGCCTCAATCTGCCCGATATCGACGACGGCTTTCTTTTCCGTTTGGCGGAAGCCGCCGCGCAGCATGGCGGCATGGTTGCTCCGCATCCCGAGAACATAGAGATCGCCTGGGTGCTGCGGGACCGCGCCATGAAGGCTGATCCCGACGGCCAAGCTGGGCTGGCCTCTTGGGATGCGTCACGACCGGATTTCGTTGAGGCCGAAGCGGTGCAGCGGGCTTCCTATGTTGCCAATGTTGCCGGCGCGCCGCTTTACGTGGTGCATACGTCGTCTGCGGCCGCGCTGGAAGCCGGCCTCGCGCGCCGCGACGCCGGTGACGAGATCTATTTTGAGACCTGCCCCCATTACCTCACGCATGACATCACCGATCCGATCGGCGAAGTCGCGAAGATTAATCCGCCGCTGCGCAGCCGCGACGATTGCGAGCGGCTGTGGCAGGCTATCGAAGAGGGCGACATCGACACTGTCGCCACCGATCACGTCCATCGCGACATCTCGAGCAAGGCCAACGGGATCTGGGCTGCTTCCCCTGGATGTCCGGGAATGGAAACGCTGCTCCCTGTCATGCTGACCGAAGGCTACCATGGCCGCGGTATTCCGTTGGAGCGATTGGTGGAAGTCCTGTCGGAAACACCCGCGCGTTTGATGGGGCTCGATGTGCGCAAAGGCACGCTTTCGGTGGGCAAGGATGCGGATATCGTGCTGCTTGATCTGAACGCTGAATGGACCCTGACGCGCGACAAGGTCGCATCTTCGGCCGGCTACTCGATCTACGAGGGCAAGACCTTCAAGGGCGCGATCCAACATACGTTTGTGCGCGGTCACACAGTCGTGCGCGACGGGAACCTCACCGAAACCAGCGCCGGCATCGGACGCTATCAGCATCGCAAACTCGGTTTCAGAGGTTAGCAAATGGTGGGCCCTCCCGTTGTCGCTATCATAGGGGCGGGGGGCACGATATCCTCGCTTGCGGTTGATCAGCGAGACTATGTCAATTACCCCGAAACGGGGCGCAAATTGTCGGTTGACGAGGTGTTGGCGCATCTCCCCGAACTGGTCGGCTTCGCTCAGCTCATTCCGCTAAGCTTCCGCTCGGTTGGTTCAAGCGCGGTGGGTCCCGAGGATTGGCTGCGGCTGCACCGAACAATCACCGATGCGGTTGCCGCGCACCCGGAGATCGTTGGTGTGGTGATCCTGCACGGAACCGCTACGCTTGAAGAAACCGCCTTCTTTTTGGATTTGACGCTGCCAGTAGGCCGTCCCGTGGTGTTGGTGGGGGCGCAACGGCCGCTCAACACAGTGTCGTCCGATGCCGCCGCCAATGCGATAGCAGCCGTGCGCGTTGCCGCCGATCCAGGTGCGGCCGGGCGTGGCGTGATGGTTGTTCTGAATGACGAAATCCATGCCGCCCGTGTGGTGACCAAAAGCTCGACCCTCCGGCTTCAAACCTTCAACTCAGGTGCTGCGGGCTTGCTGGGTGTAGCCGACCCGGATCGGATCGTTTTCAACTACCCTGCCGAGGGCGTTGACCGTTTTCGCTTGCCAGTGGACGTCAGCTATCTGACGGAGCTTCCGCGCGTCGACATCTGCTACGCTTATGCCGGAAGTGACGGAACGGCGGTCCGCGCTTTCTTGGCCGCCGGCGCGAAAGGCCTGATTTCTGCAGGTTTCGCACCCGGTATGCCGGCCACGCAGGAACGGGCCGCTATAATCGAAGCGTCGCAAGCAGGCATAGCGGTGGTGCAAGCCAGTCGTGCAGGTCAGGGGCGAGTTGTTCGACGCGATTGGCTTAAGCAGAATGGCTGGATCGCAGCCGGTGCTCTCACCCCGCACAAGGCACGCATTTTGCTGATGCTGGGCCTGCTGGTTGAGCATGATCCGGAACAGCTGCAAACATTCTTCGATAGAGTCTAGGCCAGGAGCCGGAACGATGGAGTTGCGTGATCACGGACGATATGGCTACTCGGCGCTGCCGGAGCGGCCAGACTACCATTGGCCTGGCGGCAAGAGATTGGCGCTTTGCATCTGCAACAATATCGAGATTTTCAGCTACCGATCCGGATTAGGCAGTGATAGCGCCACACTGACCGCGCCGCAAACGCACCGAAATTACGCTTGGCGTGATTATGGCAACCGCGTTGGACAATGGTACCTGTTTGATCTGCTCGAAGAGTGCGGCCTTCCTGCTTCGCACAACGTCAACTCCGCCGTGTTGCGGCAGTATCCGCAGATCCTACAGCGGATCCTGTCGCGCGGTGACGAGATCGTCAGTCATGGCCGCTCGAATGGCGAACGGCAGGACGTTCTATCCGAAAACGAAGAGCGCCAGCTGATCGCCGAGGCGACCGAAGAAATTACATCCTTGGCCGGCTACCAGCCCAAAGGCTGGATGGGACCATACTTCGCGCAAAGCGAGGTCACGCTCGATCTACTTCAAGAAGCCGGTTATGAGTTCATGCTGGATTGGCCGGTTGACGATCAACCGGTGTGGATGCGGACGCGAGGCGGGCACATCTTGTCCGTCCCTTACTCCGTGGAACTGAACGATTCGCCTTCCATGGTGTTTCGCCAGGAAAGCATCGCGTCTTTCGAGTGTATGATCATCGATCAGTTCGATGAGATGCTGTTTCAATCAGCCAAGCGGCCCCTGGTTTTCTCGCTGATTACCCACCCCTTCATCATAGGGCATCCTTACCGGCTGCACGCATTGCGCCGGGCACTGGCGCATATTCTGCTCCACAGAGACGAGATCTGGATCACCACCGTTGGCGGGGTGAACGCCCATATCCGCAGCTTGCCGTCCGGCATTCTGCCGGGCGCGCCCGACTGATCATTTCGCTCGCAAGGGGCTCGCTCACGATCAGGCGGGGCTTGCCCGCAGCGCGATGATGCGGCGGCGAAAGCGGTCGAGCCCTTCCTTGAGCACTTCGCTGTCCCCACCGGCTGATTGTCCGATGCCGTGAAGCTCCTCAACCTCAAAATTGGCACATAGCAGTTGCTGCAGACGCTTCGGACCAATGGGTGTGAATGGACCTTGCAAAGGCACTTGTCCTCTCGCTTCCGACCGAGCCCATTCCGCGCCGTAGCGGGACGCGCGGTTGCGAACGCTAAGCACAAGATGGCCTTCATTGCGCAGCACACGGCGCACCTCTCGCAATATGGCTGCGGGATCGGCCATGTGTTCCAGCGATTGTGCGATCACCACAAGATCAACGCTTTGCGTCGCGAAGGGCAACGACGTGCCGCTGAACAAGGCACCCTCGACCGAGTGGGTGATCCCTTCGCGCGGCAGCCTGTCTTGGATAAAATGCAGATTGTTTTCGTGCAACTCCACGACAGTAAGCGATGCATCCAGGGGCAGCCTTCGTGCGAGTGTAACAGTGCTGGTTCCACCCCAAGGCATGAGTTCGGCCACCTTTGCCTCTGTGGGAAGAGACGGGATCAGATCCAGCTCACGCTCACTCGCTTCGCCTTGGCGCCGCGAGGTATAAACGCCGTTAAGCGGTGACTTGGCCCAAACCGACCACGCGCGATAATCAGCCAGTTGAGCCCAGCTCCATTGTGTAGGATCCCATTGCGCATAGGGATTAGAGTCTCGGGAGACGGCATGGAAGGGATAGGTATTCGCGTTTTCAACAGGGTAGATCGTGTTCTCAGGACGCTCGAACGTTTGAAATGAAACAACGCTGTTAAGCGGACGGCGCGGCGGCTTGCGTGCTGGCGCATCGGGATGTGCGCGACCCAAAGCAATGGCACCCTGACAGTCGAACACCGAAGGCAAATCAAGCATGGCGCGAACGCCTTCAGGATCACCGATGCCGGCGTTCCAGATTGCATGATACCCGCGCAAATGGGCCGAAAGCATCAGATGATATCCGGCCGCCGCAACGCCTTGAACAACGGAAAAGTTGTCATGCGTCCAACCTTTCTGAAAGCACAGGTAAACCAGAGCGGAGCAGGTGCGGAAATGCGGATTGCCGCCGGCCAGCTCGGCTGCCCGCGCGAGTTGCTGCGGATCATCCACGATGATGAAATGCCAATGTTGCTGATTGCAGGAGGAGGGGGCTTCGAGCGCATCCGACAGCATCAGCAGCAACTCCTCGCGAGCAATGCGGCTACCGTCGAAATCGCGGCAAGACAAGCGAGATGCCAGCCGAGACAAAATCGTCTGAGTGTCATTCGCTGAAAGGGTCTGCTGATCGTTTTGGATTTCCATCGGGACACCGCTTGTTGAGGAATGGCAATCACATGCGGATTGACACTGCCCCTAACTGGTGCAAACTGTAAACAGTTTTCGGAATCTGTGCCGAAAGATAATGTCTAGCGCGGGAACGCTAGCGAAACTTCAAATGGGAAAACCGCTATGATCAAGACCCTCTTAGGCTTTGGACTCGCAGCCGTCGCAGCGGCCTTCGCCTCTTCAACGGCTTCGGCGCAGGAGTTTCGGCTTAACTTCGGCCACTATCTGTCTAACTCACCTTTCGTGAAGGTAGAGCAGGATTTTGCTAAACGCGTCGAAGAGCGGACCGACGGACGCGTAAAAATCAATATTGTGTACTCAGGAGGCCTCGGCAAGGACTCCGAGTTGCTAGGCCTTGTCGGCCGAGGTGCCATTGATATGGCTGCGATTGTGCCGGGCTACTATGGAGATCAGCTAGTTTACAGCAAGGCTTTGCAGACGCCGTTTGTTTTCAGCAGCCCTGCACAAGCTATTGAGATCGCTAACTACTCGTTCTCTGAGCTTCAGCCCTTTAAGGATGAAATGGAGCGACTGGGTGTGCATCGCTTGTTCCATCAGCCGGTCGACCCCTACTATCTGACGGGTAAAACGGATGCTTGTAAGTCGCTTGACGGCTTGCAGGGCAAGAAGATTCGTACGTTTGGCAGCCTCATTCCGCACATGATGTCGGCGGTCGGCGCCACGCCGGTCACGGTACCAGCTGGTGATCTTTACGAGGCTGTTGATCGCGGCACGATTGACTACTCCTTCGTCAACCTCGGCAACGTTAATGTGTACAGGCTCTATGAAGCGGGCAAGTTCACGTGTGGACCGGCTATGAACATCGCTGGTCACCTGGTTGTCATCGGCGATCGCACCTGGCAGCGCCTGCCGGATGACATCAAGACGATCATCACTGAAGAATCCGTTCAGGCGCAGAAGGACTATGTTGCCTTCGTTGAATCGTCGGTGGCAACTTCAAGCGAAGCAATCAAGGCGGGTGGCGGTGAGATCATTGCAATCTCGCCAGAGATGCTTGCCGAGTGGAAAGAAAAGACCCCTGATCTCCTGCAAATGTGGGTTGATGAGCTGAAGGGCCGTGGTGAAGGCGAAGGAGCTGCAGCGGTTGCACAGGCCTGGCGTGAGCGGGTCGACCAGTAAACACTCTGAACAGTTCGTAGCAAAAGTGATGGAGAGCGCGTTGAATCAACTTATCCGACGACTTGCCGTGTTCTCCGTAGCCATCGGCAGCATTGCCTTGTTGCTGTCGATGTTTCTTAGCGTCGGCGATGTGGTCGGAACGCAGATGGGGCAACCAGTCCCTGGTGCGCTTGAATTCACAGAAAGCACGATGGTTCTTGTGGTATTCGGCGGCATTGCTTGGGCGCAGATACGTCGTTCCCACATTCGCGTCGAGCTTGTTTACCTGCAAGTTGGACCGCGCATGCGCTCTGCGATGGATATCATTGCGTCCATAGCGGGCATCCTCTTCTTCGGTTTGATCATTTGGCAAGGCGCAGTAGAAGCTCTCTATAGCTGGCAGATACAAGAAGCGACGTCCGGTCTGTTGCGCTTTCCCCTTTGGCCCGCTCGCTGGATCCTAGTGTTCGGCTCGACCATGATGGTCCTTCAGCTGCTGCTGGACCTTTGGTACGACCTGACGCACTTCGGAAACCCTCATCCGGTTGAGTTCGGCTGACCTGCGGTTCTTGACCGTTTTTGTTCCCAGACCCTCGCCGGAAGGCAAACAAGATGTTTGATCCAGCAACTGCTGCAATTATTGCCATTGGGCTGCTCTTTTTACTCATGCTTGCCGGTGTGCATATCGGCGTTGCGATGGGGCTGTGCGGCTTGCTCGGTATATACCTGTCGATGGGTGAGTTCGCGGCGCTGGCACAAGCTGGATCGGTGCCGTTTTCCACCGTCAACAGCTTCACGCTGGCCGTGATCCCGATGTTTATCTTAATGGGTTCTCTGGCAACACAGGCGCGGCTGACGACAGACCTCTATGCCGCGGCTCATAACTGGTTTGCCAAACTGCCCGGTGGGTTAGCGATGACCACCACGATGGCGTCCGCAGCATTCGGTGCTGCGTCTGGATCAACGATGGTGAATGCCGCCGTATTCACCAAAATGGCCATGCCCGAGATGACGGATGCAGGCTATGACAAGCGCCTAAGCTCAGGCTCGATTGCGTCGGCCGGCGTCTTATCCGCAATGATCCCGCCGTCCGTTCTTATGGTGATCTACGCCATTACAACCGAGCAATCAGTGGGCAAGATGCTAATTGCGGGCATAATCCCGGGTCTCATGACCGCCTTTATCTTCTTGGGTGGCATCTATGTGTGGGCGAAACTGAAGCCCCATCATGCACCTATGCCAGAACACTCCGTATCCTTCTCGGACAAAATCGGATCCTTGAAGAACACCTGGGGCATCCTGCTTCTCTTCGCTCTGGTGATCGGCGGTATCTATGGCGGCTGGTTCATTCCAACCTATGCTGGTGCAGTGGGAGCCTTTGGAGCTTTCCTGATCGTCTTTATGAAGCGTCGCGCTGACTTCGCGACCCTGCGCGAAACGTTTCTGGAAGCGATCCTGTCGTCCGCAACCATCTTCCTGGTTGTGATAGGCGGCATGCTGTTTGCCCGCTTTTTGACCTATACCGGACTTGTTTCGGAGGTTTCTGACTGGCTGATCACACAAGAACTTCCGCCTTTCGCTTACCTCATGGCCTTTGCGGTTCTGTTTCTGATCTTGGGCTGTTTCATTGAACCCATCGCCATCATCGTGATGACGCTGCCGGTCATGTTCCCTGTGATGATGAATGTTGGTTATGATCCGATTTGGCTCGGGGTCGTCGTGATCAAGATGTGCGAGATCTCCTTGATTACGCCGCCCGTTGGACTGAACGCGTTTGTAGTGCGTGCATCGTCCCCGGTCCCGCTACGGCTCGAACAGGTGTTTGCTGGTGTGTTGCCCTTTATCCTGATGGAAGTCGTTGCATTGGCTCTGTTGATTGCCTTTCCGAGCTTGGTGACCTTTCTTCCGTCGCTGATCTCGTAATTGCGGGTAGGACAATGAACGAAGCAAAGTCTTGTTCTGTTGAGAAGCACGAGGAAGTCGCAGAAGCGCTCAAGGCGCTTGTTCAACACACAACCCAACTGATATGGTCGGACTTGCCTGTTGATGTTCAACAGCGTGCCGCCACCGTCTTTTGTGATGACTTCACGTCGCTGATCGCGGCGCGGGAAGAGCCTGAACTGCAAGCCTTGAGCCAGCAAGCAGCGCGCGTAAGCGGCCCAGCCGAGGCGACGGTCCTGAACGGCGCGCGCCCTGCGCTCCGCCTGGATCGCTATTCGACGGCGCTGGTCAATGGCACGGCAGCAGACTGGGCTGAGTTGGACGGTGGCTACCGTGCGGTGGTTTGTCATGCCGCGCTCTACTGCATTCCCGCTTTGCTCGCAGAAGCCGAAGCAACAAATGCCAGTTTGCAGGACCTGTTGTTGGCGCTTGTTGTTGGCTACGAAACGGTCGCCCGCACCGCTCACGCGTTCAGCTTTCCCGGCTTGGTGCTGCATCCCCATGGCGGGCTCGCGACCGTCGGATCGGCGGCAGCGGTTGCCAAGCTGCGTGGATCCAGCGCTGACGAGACTTTCCGGGCGATCACTACCGCCGCGACCTTGTGCTTGCCGGGACCGTTCAACCATGCGGTGTCAGGCGCGCTGATCCGCAATGTGTGGCCTGGACTATGCGCGCAGAACGGCATCCGCGCTGTAGATTGGGAACCTCTGGGGATCACCGGCAGCCCTTGGTCGATGACCGAAGTGTTCGCCGACATCTTCGGTGGCATTGTCGATGCTCGTGCATTTGATCAGGCGCTAGGAGAGGGCTGGAAGATCACGCAAGGCTACCACAAAATGCATGCCTGCTGTCAGTACGCCCATTCCACCGTGGAGGCGATGCTTTCAGCTCTCGAACAGCGAAAGGTGGAGCCAGAGAGCGTCGAGCAAATCGTGGTCGCGACACACTGGAAGGGTCGCCGTCTGGATCGACCACAACCGGAAACCAGCTTGGCAGCCAAGTTCTCCATCCAGCATATTGCTGCCGCTACCCTCGCTCAGGGCCACGCAGGCGCAACAGCGTTTAGTGCCGACAGCCTCGTCGATCCGGACATGGTGCGTCTGCGTGATATTGTTTCGATTGATGCTTTTCCAGAAGACCTGCCATGGCCGAATGACCGCCCGTCGCATGTTAAGGTGGTGTTGAGCGATGGCAGCCATCTGGAAGGAACCTGCCTCAGCGCACCCGGCGGCGCGGATCAGCCGTTCAGTACGCAAGTTCTGCGCGACAAGATCCTGGGCAATCTTGCTCCGGCTTATCCCGGGGGGGCGGAATTGATTTCCGCCGCTTTGGATCTCGATCAGGCCATTCTTGCCGCGCCTTGGCGCACGACGCTTGCGCAGATGGTCGGCTGACAAGTCTTCAGCCGATCGAGCGATTGCTTTGCCCGATCAGCGTCTTTCAACAAGGGAGCACCTGATCAAGCTTCAGAAGCGCTGCCACCGGAAGAAAACAATAGCGTTAGACGGGCACGGAGTGCTTGATCGATGTGGGCGCGAGCGGCAGCTTCGGCTCCCGCTGCATCGCGGTTCAGTATCAAATCTAGCATCACCTGGTGCTCGACCAACGCCGCTTCTGAGCGTCCTTCTACTGAAAATGTCGTGCTCGGTAAAAGCGCAAGGGAGTCGTTCAGGTCGCCCAGCATGCGGCGCAGATAGCGATTATGAGCGGCTTCGTAGATCGATTCATGAAACAGTGCATTGATGCGCGCGGCGGTCGCCGGGTCGCTCCGTTGCTGCTCGAACAAAGAGGCGATGTGCGTGAGCCCAGCTAGCTCGCCAGATGACGCATTTTCTGCCGCGAAAGCTGCGGCGCTGCCTTCCAGGCGAGCGCGAAGGGCATAAAGTTCGATCACCTGCGACCGATCCAAGGAGGCGACGGTTAGACCGCTGGCGCCTGGTTGCACGAGGCCTCGAACCTGCAAGCGGGCAAAGGCTTCACGTACGGGTGTGCGGCTAACGCCAAGTACCGAGGCGATGTCTTCTTCCCGCAGGCGCGCACCCGACAGAAGTTGACCCGTGCGGATACGCTCCACGAGTGTGCGATAGACCCGATCGCCGCGATTTTCCTGCGTTTCGTTCTTCAAGCCGCCCACATGCTTCAGCCGCATTCCGCGTTTTGCGGATGTCAGTTCCTACAACATAGCAGCATAGGGCAACACCCTTGTCATCAATGGTATACTTTTGTATACATAAACATGTAAGGCAGTCGGAGTGAACCTTGATGGATGCGCTGGACGTACTCGTCGTCGGTGGTGGGAATGCTGCTTTGTGCGCCGCAATCGCAGCGCGCCGCTCGGGTGCATCAGTGATGGTGGTGGAGGGCGCGCCGAAATTTTACCGAGGTGGGAACACCCGACACACCCGCAACATGCGCTGCGCTCATGACACGGCTACGCAGCACCTGACCGGTCCCTACACGGAAGACGAGTTCCTGGACGACCTACTTCGGGTCACCGAAGGCAACACGGATGAGCAACTCGCTCGCCACATGATCTCGCTGTCTAAGCCGATGCTGGACTGGATTGGGGAACAGGGCGTTCGCTTTCAGCCTTCCCTTGGGGGCACGCTCAGCCTCGGCCGCACCAATTCCTTCTTTCTCGGTGGTGGCAGGGCCATGCTGAATGCACTTTACCTCACTGCTGAAAAGCTTGGTGTTCAGATCCAGTATGATGCTTCGGTGGTTGCACTCGACGTTGAGGATGGGCGCTTCAAATCGGCCACGATCCGGACGGTCGAAGGCGACAAGGTGGTCGAAGCCCAGTCTCTTGTTGCAGCAGCCGGTGGGTTCGAGGCAAATATTGAATGGCTCAAGGAAGGCTGGGGCGACATCGCCGATAACTTCCTGATCCGAGGCACGCCTTACAATCGTGGCGACGTTCTAAAAATGCTGATGGCAGCCGACGTCGAAACGATTGGCGATCCCACGCAGTGCCATGCCGTCGCGATTGACGCGCGCGCTCCGAAGTTCGACGGCGGCATCATCACGCGACTTGATTGCGTGGTGTTCGGCATCGTGGTGAACCGGAACGCTGAGCGTTTTTATGATGAAGGACAGGACTTCTGGCCGAAGCGCTATGCCATTTGGGGACGTCTAGTCGCGCAGCAGCCCGATCAAATCTCCTGGATTATCTTCGACGCTAAATCCCTGAAGATGTTCATGCCGTCGCTTTATCCGCCGATCGCCGCGCAAAACGTGGCTGATCTCGCCGATAAGCTGGGGCTTCCGGTTGAAGCACTGGAAAAGACAGTGCGTGATTTCAATGCGGCGGTGCGGCCCGGAACATTTGACCACACGATCCTCGACGACTGCCACACGGAAGGGCTTAACCCACCGAAGACCCATTGGGCGCGCCGTCTGGAAACGCCACCCTTCTACGCTTACCCGGTGCGGCCCGGCATCACCTTTACTTATCTCGGCACTCGGGTGGACCGCGAAGCGCGTATGCGCATGAAAGGTGGTTTGGGCGCCGAAAACATGTTCGCTGCTGGCGAAATCATGGCCGGCAATGTGCTCGGCAAGGGCTATGCCGCCGGCATAGGTATGACGATCGGCAGCGTCTTCGGAAAGCTCGCGGGAGAAGGAGCAGCACGTCATGCACGCGGCTGACCACTACAAGGAAGCCGAAAGGCTTATGACGATCTGCAATTCCTGCCGCTATTGCGAAGGATTGTGCGCGGTGTTTCCGGCCATGGAGCTGCGGCGTAGCTACGAGAACCGCGATCTCGATTACCTTGCCAATCTCTGTCATGGTTGTGGCGCGTGTTATGTGGATTGCCAGTTCTCGCCTCCGCATGAGTTCAAGGTTAACGTGCCACGAACCTTGGCGCAGCTTCGTGGCGTGTCATATCGCTCGCATGCATGGCCAGGCTTCATGCGCCCAATGTTTGACCGCAATGGCTTAGCAATTGCGGTGGTTACAGCGCTTAGCATAGCGGGGTTCATTCTTGGCTTTGCGCTGTGGCATGATCCGCGCGTGCTGTTTTTAGGTGAGGGTCAGTTTTACCGACTGATGCCACACAACGTGATGGCCCCACTTTTTGGGGCTGCCTTCCTGTTCAGCCTTCTTGCGCTCGGCATGGGTTTCCGCAGTTTTTGGTGCGATATTGGTGCGCGCAGTGTTTCAGCAGGGTCTGGCGGCTCCCTCCTGCAGGCAAGCCGCGATGCAGCAGCTTTGCGGTATCTCGATGGCGGCGGTGTCGGCTGTTACAATGAAGATGAGCGCCCGACCGATAACCGCCGGCTCTTCCACCACCTGACATTCTACGGCTTCCTGCTGTGTTTCGCCTCCACCTCGTCGGGCACGATCTACCATTATGCTTTTGACTGGCCTGCACCCTATGGCTTGTTAACGCTGCCCAAACTGTTTGGCATACCTGGCGGTATCGGTCTTGTGGTTGGCTCTCTCGGCCTCATCCACGCGAAGCTTGTGCGTGACCGCGCGCTGATGGATCCTACCAAATTCGGCATGGACACCGCTTTCCTTCTGATGATGCTGGTGACGGGACTAACTGGCCTCCTTCTGATGGTGTTGCGCGAAACGCCGGCGATGGGCATTACCCTTGCGGTTCATCTCGGAGCTGTTTTCGCTCTGTTCTTGACGATGCCTTACGGAAAGTTCGTACACGGCATCTATCGCTTCGGCGCGCTTGCGCTTTACGCGGCGGAGCGCAGACTGGACCGGGCAGCAGTGCCAGGTGCAAAACGGCCATCGTGATAGCGATCTAATCGGCACGAAAACATCAACACTGATCGCTGGCTGCTTTGCGCGTCCACAGCACGCCGGATTAGAGTTCGATCTGTTTGTCTGTGCTGTATTAACGGTAATACATCGGCAACAAACTCAGCGACGACACTTTAATGTTTCCAAGGCTAGCGAAAGGTCACCCTTCGCACATCCCGGCATCCCGGATGCATGTTTGAATGAGCAACAGGAAAGTGCGTGCCAGTTAGGTTCCCTCGCGCGTATACGCGTAAGGCCCCACCTTCGATGCGCGTCCGCCGTCATAGGTTCAATAACCAATATCAGCGGTGCATCGTTAGTAGGGGAGGGGCGCAGTGTCCGACACCAGCAGACATCATACAATGCCTAGCAGAAAGCACGAGCTAGCTCAGTGGCTTAGTGCAACAAGGGGCAACTCGCTGCCACCCAGTCCAACCCACTAACTACTAATTCGTAATGCGGGGGTCGCGTGTTCGAGTCACGCAAGCGGCACCATTTCTCCTTACTTCTCAAGTTCTCTGCAGTATGTGGGTCGTTGCAAGCTAATCAATGGCGGGACAGCTATGCGCGCCATCTCTGTCGTGTTGCTTTGCTTGCGTTATCCTCAAACGAACATTGATCTGCACATTCCACGTGCAGGAAGAGGCATCGCAAATGAACCAAAACGTAGGGGCGAGCCAATCTTGCTTTGCGTTCCGGACCTAAAACACCTTTCCTGTGTTTAAGATGAAGTTTGGATCGATTGCATGCTTGATCCTGGCCATTAGCGCGAGTTCTTCCGGTGTGCGGGACAACCCGAGATAGGGCTTCTTCAGGAGACCGATTCCATGTTCGGCGGAAATCGTCCCGCCTTCAGCCGCAATAAAGCCGAACACGAGCTCGGTGATCTCTTTATGTGGCTGATCCTGGCCGGCAGACGGGATGTGGCAGACGACGTGAAGGTTGCTGTCGCCGATATGACCGTAGCTGAGCGCGATCGCGTCGGGCCAGCGGTCGGTCATGGCCGCTTCGATCGCATCCGCCACCTTTCCGGCTGCACTCGTGGGCAGGCCGACGTCGAAGGCGGTGAGGGGGCCCATCAGCTTGCCGTATTCGGATACGCTTTCGCGCACCGCCCACAAGTCGCGTGTCTCGCGCTCGGAAGACGGCAGGACGGCATCTGTGACAAAGCCCGCTTCGAGGGCGCTCGAAAGGACATCCTGCAGCAGGGCTTCGTTTTCCGTTGCGTCACGACCTCCGCTCTCGATGAGCACATACGCGCCGTGCGGTTCGTTGAAGGCACGGCGCAGATTGGGCAGACCCTGCGTCATGAAATCATAGAAACTCGGCCACATCACCTCGAAGGACGTCAGCGCGCTTCCCATTTGCTGACGGGCGCTCTTGAGAAGCTCGAGCAGGGATGGAAAATCCGGGCAGCCGCAAAAGGCACTTGCCAGCATTGCGGGCCTAGCCTGCAGGCGCAGCACGGCGCGGGTGATGATACCCAGCGTTCCTTCCGAGCCGATGAAGAGCTGCTTCAGATCGTAACCGGCATTGTTCTTCAGCATCTTGTTGAGCGAGGTGACGACCGTGCCATCAGGCAGGACGACTTCAAGGCCGAGTACATGCTCGCGCGCCATACCGTAGCGGATGACCCGATTTCCGCCGGCGTTGGTGGACAAGTTGCCGCCGATCAAGCAAGAGTCGCGCGCACCGAGATCAAGGCCAAGAAAAAGGCCTGCGTCCTCCGCTGCCTTTTGGGCCGTGCTCAGCGGCACCCCGGCTTGCACGGTCATCGTCGCCATCACGGTATCGACCTCCTCGATCCCGTTCATCCGGTCGAGCGAAAGCGCGACGCCGCCCTTGATCGGTCGTGCGCCGCCGGCGAGCCCGGTCATGCCGCCTTGGGGTGTGACGGGAACCTTGAACGCGTTGCAGATACGCATGGTCGCCGCCACTTGCTGGGTTGATCGCGGACGAACAAGCGCAAGCGGTAACACTGGAGACATCCCCGCCCAGTCATTGTGGTACCTTGCCGGGATATCGTTGCCGAAGACGACCTCAGCTCCGAGTTCTGCGCGCAGGGCATCGACAATCGTCTCGGTCATGACGGCTCCATTTACCGGATCGGCACCGACCATTGTTGATCGGTGATGAGACCAGCCTCTCTTCAATGGTTTAAGTTTAAACTTGTTGCGCTTCAAGCGCTTCGCTAACTTGTGGCCAGCGGGCGCAAAGCCGACAGCACTTGCACCCTTATTCAGACTGGGGATTGGCCATGCGCTTTGCCTACTTCGCCTTCTTCGACAATGCCGATGGCGCACAGCTTGCCGTCAGCAAGGCTGATCTGAAAACGGTGGCGGAGATTGTTAGGCAGACGCCGGGCCTGACCTCGGCAAACCTTTATACGCCCGAAGTGACGAAGGACCTGTTCAATGCGGATGAACAGTCGCCCGTGTTCGGGATGCAGCTTCATTTCAACGAGCTTTCAGAACTGGAAGATGCGATCGCGCCGTCCGGTCACCTGCAGCAGCTTACAGCGCCCGGCGTGCTGTCAAGCATAGAAGGTGCCAAGGCGACGCAGCAGGCCATGTATGTCAGGCATTTTCCTGTCGACGACGCCGCGCTCGACATCGGGAAGAACGGCAATCCCTGCTCCTATGTCGTTCATTACCAGGGGCCGGCACAGGATCTGAACGTGTGGATGCACCACTATGTCTCACACCATCCGCAGGTCATGCGCACCTTTCCCGGCATCAGGAAGATCGAGGTTCTTTCGCGACTGGACTGGACTGGCTTCCTGCCTTGGCAGCGGATCGATTACATGCAGCGCAACCGCGTGATGTTCGACAGCCCCGCCGCCCTGCAGGCCGCTCTGCAATCGCCGGCACGCTTCGCGATGCGCGAGGACTTCAACATGTTTCCTCCCTTTGAAGGCGGTAACTCTCACTTTCCGATGGAAACGCGGATCATTACGCCCTGAGCGGTCAAGGCCTAACCGTCCTGAGATGGTCGCGGTTCAAGTCTGCTACCGAGCGACAGCCAAGCAGCGCCATCGTGCGGCGAGTTTCTTCTTCGAGGATGGCAAGGGCGCGCGCCACACCAGCCTCTCCGCCAGCGGCCAGTCCGTAAAGCGTTGCGCGGCCTGTCATCACGGCATCGGCGCCCATCGCCAGCGTCTTGACGATATCCGTGCCGCGCAGAATGCCGCTGTCTGCCAAAATGACAAGCTGTCCCTTCAGCCGATCCGCGATGTCCGGCAAAACCGCCATAGGGCTCGGCGCACCGTCGAGCTGACGCCCGCCATGGTTACTGACTACGATGCCGTCCGCACCGGCATCAGCGGCACGCTGTGCATCGGGCGCGCTCAGGATGCCCTTGACGATCAGCAGCCCCTTCCAGATGCGTCTCAGATGCTGAATGTGGCTCCAGTGGAGGTGCGGCTCGATCTGTTCGCGTGACCAGATCGCTGTACGCGCAAAGCTCTGCTGGTCGGGCGGAAGGAAGTCGAGGAGATTGCCGAAAGCCGGGATGCCCCGGGCCATGACCGACAGGGCCCAGCGCGGATGAAACAGTATGTCGAGCTTGTTGCGTATGGTCGGGTTCATTCCGGATCGATAATTGCGGCGGTCCCACTCTCGATTTCCGAAGGTCGCTGCGTCCGTGGTGACCATGAGCGCCTGACAACCGGCGGCCTGGGCGCGGGCAACAAGCTCGTCCATGAAGGCCTGTGAGCGGAAGACGTAAAGCTGCATCCAGTGGGTGAGGTCCGGCACGGCCGCCAGTGCTTCGAAGCGCTCGTTGGACACAGTGCTTTGCGTGAAGACAACGCCCGCCTTGGCTGCAGCCTGTGCAAGCAGCCTGTCGCCTTCGAAACGCAAAAGGGCGTTGAAGCCGGTCGGCGCAATGACAAGCGGTAGTCGCATCGGCGTGCCGAACAGGGTGGTGGAAAGGTCCGGCGCGCCGACGCCGGTCAAGGTCGAGGGGCGGAACTCGATGTTTGAAAAGGCATCGCGATTGCGACGAAGCGTCTGCTCGTTCTCGGCGCCCCCTTCGAGATATTCCCTCACGAAGGCCGGAAGATTGCGATGAGCCATGCCCTGCAGGTCGGCGATCGTGACAGCGCGGCTCAGGTTGCGGCCGCTGTAGTGTCGGCGGCCGGCCAGTGGCATCACTCCACCTGGTATCCGGCCTCAGCGGCAACTGGAGACCATTGAAGATTGATGTCATCCGGCGGCACCGCCGTCAGCAGGCTCTTGGTGTAGGGGTGTTGCGGGTCAGCAAAAACGGTCTGCGTCCGGCCGCTTTCCACGACCTCGCCGCGATACATCACCATCACCCGGTCGCAGAGGTAGCGAACAACCGACAGATCATGGCTGATGAAGAGCATGGAGAAGCCGTGCTCGTCGCGCAGCTTCAGGAGCAGATCAAGAAGCTGCGCCTGAACCGATACATCCAGGCCGGACACGATTTCATCGGCCACCAGGATCTTGGGCAATGTACACAGGGCGCGCGCGATGTTGACGCGTTGCTTCTGGCCACCCGACAGCTGTGACGGAAAGCGCAGGGCAGCGTCTGCCGGAAGCCCGATTTCTTTCAGAAGCTCGGCGGCGCGATCGGCGCGTTCGCGTTGGCTGTTGTGGAGGCCCGTAGCCTCGTTTGCCTGCGTCACGATGCTGCCGATGCGGCGGCGCGGATTAAGCGCGGATTGCGGATCCTGGAACACCATCTGGATGTAATCGCGCCGAAAGGCGCGCTCGGCTTGGCCATTTGCAGTCACGTCGCGACCGTCGAGCGTAATCCGGCCGGCCGTCGGATTGTCGAGGCCAACCACAAGGCGGGCAAGCGAGCTCTTGCCGCTGCCGCTTTCGCCGACGATGCCCACGAACTCCCCTTCGTCGAGCGTGAGATTGACGTTGTTGACCGCCTTGAAACTGCTGCGTTTGCCGAAAGGGCTCCAGGCTGTGGTGTAGGTCTTCGTCAGCTTCTCAGCCGTGAGATGGGCCTTGGCGGAAGTCGCTGCCCGGCCGGGTGCGAACGGCGGCGGCACGATCTCCGGCGTTTTCTCCACGCGGATGCAGGCTGCGATGTGGTCGGGGCCGATGGGCAGGAGCGGTGGTTCGGCTTGGGTACAAGCCTCGATGGCATTGGGACAGCGAGAGGCGAAGCGGCAACCCTTGAGTTCCTTCAGAACCCGAAGGCCAGGCATCCGCTCGGGAAGGATGAAGAGGCCACGACGCGGCCCGCTGATCGTCGGGTTGGCCAGTTGTAGGCAGCGCGTATAGGGATGGGCCGGCGCCGAAAACAGCTGCTTGGCGGGACCGTACTCGGCCGGCCTGCCGGCATAAAGAACCATGATCTCGTCGCTGATCTGTGAAGCGAGCCGGAGATCGTGGGTGATGAAGATCACCGCAGTCCCGTCACGCTTCTGCATCTCGCCGATCAGCTTGACGATGCGTGCTTGGATAGTGACGTCGAGCGCGGTGGTCGGCTCGTCGGCAATCAGCAAACGCGGGCGGCTTGCAAAGGCCATCGCAATCAGGATGCGCTGACACATGCCGCCGGACAGCTGATGCGGGAATTTTTCCAGAAGTGCAGCGCCGTGAGGCAGATGAACGGCCTCGAACTCCTTGAGCGCACGGTCGCGCCAGCTTTCGCCGGGTGCAAGGCCGATGCGGTGCAGGTGCTCCTTCATCTGCTGGCCGACGCTGAGAACGGGATCGAGGCCCGACAGCGGCTCTTGAGGAATGAAGGCGATGTCGCGACCCAGCAGGGCACGCCTGCGTTCAGCCGGCATGCCAACGAGATCTTCGCCGCCGAACTGAAGGGTTCCCTTGGTCACGGCAAAGCCATGCGGCAGGAACTGCGAGATGGTGCGGCCGATCATCGATTTGCCGGCGCCAGACTCGCCGACAAGGCCGAGGATCTTGCCGGGTTCGAGCGAGAAATTGAGATCGGTCAGGACCGGAAAGCTTTCTTTGCCTCCGAGTGACTCGACACAAAGACCGCGCGCAGACAGAATTGGGTAGGCCATCAGGTGCGCTCCGTCTGCGTCAGGCGCGTATCGAGCGTACGCCGCAAGCCATCGCCCAGGATGTTGAAGCCGAACACGGCAAAGAAGATCGCGAGGATCGGGGCGATCATGTTGAACGGCGCTTCATAGATGTTCTGCCGCGCATCGGCGATCATCTGGCCCCAGGCTGGTGTTTCGGAGCCGACGCTCATGCCGACGAAGGACAGGATGGCTTCGACGATAATGGCAACGCCCATCTCAAGGCTCATCAGCGTGATCAGCAGCGGCATCGTTCCCGGCAGGATCTCGCGGGTTATGGTGCGCCAGTGCGAAAAGCCGACGAGCTGGGCGGCGGAAACATAGTCGCGGCGTCTCAGCACGATGACCTCGCTTCGCAACACGCGGCAAAAGCGCGTCCAGTCCACCAGGATGATCGCCAGCACGACATTGCGCAGGCCCGTGCCGAGACCGACCATAAGGATCAGCGACAGGATCACTGGCGGGAACGACAGCCAGATCTCAACGATGCGGCTGATCAGCCAATCAACCCAGCCGCCAAAATATCCCGCAACGTGGGCGAAAAAGGCGCCGATGATCATCGCACCGACCGAAGCCGAAAACGCAACCGTCAGGGCAACCCGGGCGCTGAAGATGAGGCGCGACAGCACGCAGCGCCCAAGACTGTCGGTGCCAAGCGGATAAAGCGCATCGCCTCCATCGGCCCATGCAGGCGGCGCCAAGATCGCGAGAAGATCCTGCTCGTTGGGATCGTTGGGCGCCAGCCAGGGCGCGAAGAGGGCGCAGATTGCGAGGATGGCGATGATCACCAACCCTGTCTGTACGCGGCCGGATTTCAGCCAAAGGGGTATCGGTCGCATGTCAGCGCACCCTCAGTTTCGGGTTGAGGATGAGGTAGAGGCTGTCCACCACGATGCTGATCACCAGAACGGCGACGCAATAAGTCAGCCCCGCGCCCTGGATGATCGGCAGGTCCGCGTTGCGGATCGCATCCACCATCAGATTGCCCATGCCGGGATAGGAATAGATGATCTCCACGAGCAAGGTGCCACCGAAGAGGAAGCCGAACTGGACGCCCATCAGGCTGAGCGTAGGCAAGATCGCGTTCTTCAGCCCGTGGCGAACCAGAAGGCGCTTTTCGGACAGGCCGCGCAGCCGCGCTTGGTGAATGTAGTCGTCCTGATAGGCATCGAGCAGGCTGGAGCGCAGCACGCGCATCAGAGCTGGCGACAGCGCGATGCCAAGCGCCAGGCTGGGCAGGATCATATGCTGCATGGCATTGAGGAGCGTCGCTATGTTGCCGGTGATCAGGCTGTCGAACAAAAGGAAGCCGGTAACCACAGGTCGCTCGAAGCCGGGGCTTAGGCGACCGGTAAACGGCAGCACTTCAAAGAAGACACCGAAGATCAGGAGCAGGAAGAGGCTCCACAGGAACTCGGGCAGAGACAGAAGCAGGATCGACACGAAGTCCATCACCGCTTCGGCGCGCGTGCCGCGGACGTAGAACAGGAACAGTCCACCGGCGATCCCGAGCACGGTGCCAACCATCATCGCAAGTAAGGCAAGCTCGATCGTGGCGGGCAGCGTGCTGCCGATCAACGATGTCACGTCCTGGCGAAAATGGATGGAGCGACCGATATCGCCTTCGAGAAGCTTACCGAGCCAGATGCCGAACTGCTCATAGATCGGCCGGTTCAAGCCCATCTCCGAGCGCATCGCCTCCACCTCCTGCGTCGTCGCATTCGGCGGCAACGACATCGCAGCCGGATCGACGGGCAGGATCCGCAGGATGCCGAACAGAAGCATCGAAACAACAAACAGGATGGGAATGGCGGTCAGTACGCGCATTACCAACAGCTTGGCAATGGTCGCAAACATGCGCATGCCCCGTATCTTGGAATGTCAGGGAAGGGTCCGAATTTCTCCCGGACCCCTTAACCACTTGCCTGCCCTAAGATCAGGACCAGGACATCGTGTTGCCGAGGACCCAGGCATTGCCGTATTTGACGTAGTTCAGGTCCTGCTTGCGCACGAGCGTCTGGACGCTCTGCAGAAGCGGGACGTTGGCACCCGTCTCGACGATCTCCTTGGCGAGATCCTTGTAGCCGGTGATGCGCTTTTCGTAATCCGGCTCGACGAACAGCTTGAGGATCTTGTCGCCGATCTCCTGGCCCTTCCAGGCACCAAAGGGCATCTTCGGGTTCATGAGATAACCTGAGAAGATCTCCGGATCGCCGGTGGCGTTGTCGAAGCTGTAGAGCGTGGCCTCGGGAAGCTGTCCGCCGCGGTTCAGTTCGAAATATTTAGAATATTCGATCTGCTGCAGTTCAACCTTCAGCCCGACCTTCTGCCACATCTGCACGAGTGCGCGGGCGATGTCGAAGTCGCTGGGAAACTGGCCGTTGGTGGCGGCAAGCGTGAAGGTCGCCGGCTTGTCGTCCGAATATCCTGCATCCGCCAGGAGCTTCTTGGACAAGTCTGGATCATAGGCGAAGTTGTAGTCCGGCAGGTAGCCCGGCGTGCCAGGGGTTGCTGGGACCGAAAGCGGAACGGCCGCGCCGCCATAGAACGCCTTGGACAGCGCTGCCTTGTCGATCGCGTGATGGGCGGCAAGACGGATGGCCTGGTCGGCGAAACCCTTGTCGTTGCGCATCTGCAGCAGGATGAGGCGGGTGAACGGGTTGATCTCGGACACGAGCCCCTCGACCTTGCCCAGGCGCTCTGCCTCGCGGACGGGAATGTTGACCGTAAGGTCCACCTGGCCCGCCTGGATGGCCGCTGCGCGGGCCGACGGATCCTTGATGATGTCGATCGTGACCCGCTTGATCTTCGGCTTCGTGCCGAAATAATCCTCGTTGCGTTCCAGCACGATGCGGGAGTTCATCTGGTAATCGACCAGCTTGTAGGGGCCGGTACCGATCGGCTTCTTGGCAAATTCCTCTGCGCCGACGGATTCCACGTAAGCCTTCGGCACGACATAGCTACCAAGGAAGGCCAGCCACTGCGGCGCTGTTGGCGTTGCTGCGGAAAACCTCATGACGCCGGATGTCGGCGACAGGATTTCAATATCGGTGAGGGTGCGCCATGAATTGGCGATATCCAGCTTCAGGCCGGACTTGATGCGATCGACGAAGGTGTACTTGATGTCCTCCATCGTCATGAGGTCACCGTTGTGGAACTTCACGTCGTTGCGGATCTCGAACGGCATCGACATGCCATCGGGCTGCGGTTCCCACGTGGTGATCAGATTGGGGATCAGCTTGAGGTCCGGCGCCTGATCGAGCGGCTGATCGTACACCATCTTGAACAGCGGTTGCGCGTCCGGAACGAAGCGCAGGTTCGGGTCCCATGATGGGACGTCCGACGGCCAGCCGATGGTCACGCTATCGGTCTCGGCCGCATAGGCGATGTCGGCGCGCGACAGCACCGAGCCACCGACGGCTGCCAGCCCAAGCATCTGCAGGAGATTTCGGCGGTCAATTGAGAAAGTCATCAGTTTCCCTCTGGTTGCCAAAGGCGCATGGCCGATGGGGCTGCGACGGCTGTTGAAGACGCAAACCTGAATGCTGCCGAGGATTCTACTGATGATTTTCAGCCGTTCTGCGCGGCGATCCTTAACAACAAGAGGATGGTAGAACTGGAAATGAACTACTTCAAGCCTAAAATTTCTGCGTGTTTTGCTAGCAATTCGATGGAAGATTACGCAGGTGCGCAGAGCAGTGTTACTGGTTGCCACGAGTAATTGCTGTTCTGGTTGACCCCCGAAGATCACATCGTCAAAACTAGGCGGCCACGCGTAATTTCGCCCTTTTCCATCAGCCGATGCGCTTCAACGGCTTGGGACAGCGGCATTGTGCGGGCCACCTGAGGCTCGATCGCTCCTTGGGCAGCCAAGTCCATCATCGCCTGGAGCGCTGTGCGGCCGTCGGAAATCATCACGCGTTTGACGGTCACGCCGAATTCGGCGCCGCGATCGAGAATGGGGTCGGCAACCAGCCAGGCAAGCGTGCCGCCGCGCTTGAGGACTTTGTAGGATCTGTCGTGAACGGCGCCGCCCATGAGGTCGAACACGATGTCTTGTTCGGACAGGATCTCGGAAAAGTCTTCCCTGTCATAGGCGATGGCAAAGGTTGCACCGAGGCCAAGCACATAGTCGCGATTGGTTGAGCGACAGGTAGCGGCAACCTCAGCGCCAAGATGTTGGCAAAGCTGGACAAGAAGCCCGCCCACCGCGCCGGCACCGGAATGCACCAGCACCTTGTCGCCCGGCTTCAGACCGGCTGCCTGCACACAAAGCCAAGCGCTGTGGCCTGCATTGGTCATCGCGACCGCCTCCACCATGCTCAATCGCTCGGGAACAACCACCGCGTTCTCAACATCGACCGCGATCAACTCAGCATAGCCACCCTGTGCAATCACTGACGCCATGACAACGACGCGATCGCCAATCTTGAAGTCCGTGACGTCGCTTCCCTTGCCAATCACCGTTCCACCACCGTCGCGGCCGGGCACGCTTGGCATTGCAAGCATGAAGTGGTTCTGCAGGAGCCCCTGGCGAAGCTTGCAATCAAAGGGCGTTACACTGGCCGCCTCGAGCCTGACCAGAATCTGGCCGGGTCCTGCAACGGGATCGGGAATGTCTGTGTAGATCATGACCTCGGCGGGGCCATGCTCGCGGTACTGAATAGCCTTCACGCGTTACGCTCCTTCAACGGGTTGACCGGGCAGATCCAGCCGGACACCGGCGGCCGGAGCTTGGATCGAAGTAGGCTTCACGATCGTTGCCCGGCCAGGATACTCATGCCGGGATCGATCCGAATACGTCGTACATTATTGTGCTAGCACCCGATCAAACACCTTGCTACTTTATGCTTAAAATAAGCGGAAGGTACACTGTGCACTCCACATCACCTTATGACGCATTTCGCAGCAAGGCTTTGAGCCGGCCGGATCTTCCCTTTCTAATTGCGCCTGCATCGGCGGGGCTGCCCTATGCCCCGGATGGTTTCCGGCTGACCTATGGGGAGATACACGACGCCTGTTCCGAACTCGGCGATCGCGTTCGCGCGGCGGGCTACAAGGCTGGCGATCGCATCGCCCTGCTTCTTGAGAACCGCCCTGAATTCTTTGTTCATTGGCTGGCCTTAAACAGCATTGGCGTCTCGATCGTGCCTTTGAACCCGGATATGCGACCCGAGGAACTGCACTTTCAGCTGCAGGTGTCCGGTGCAGATCTTGTTGTTGCCTTGCCCGAGTATAGTGACCTCGTGGTCAAAGGGCTGAGTGAGACAGCCACTGCTATTCTGCCCGGTGAGCCAATCCCTCCATGTGATCGCAAGCAAGAAGCACAGACCGACCTAAAGGAAGCAGATCGTGAATGCGCGCTGCTATTCACGTCCGGCAGCAGCGGCAAGCCCAAGGCCTGCATTCTTTCAAACCTGTATTTCATGACCCTTGCAGACTGGTACGTCACGCAAGGGGGCATTGCAGAGATGGGTGAGGATTGCGAAGTCGCGCTCACGCCATTGCCGTTCTTCCACATGAATGCACTCGGCTGCACGGCCGTCGGCATGATGATCAAGGGCGGTGCCGTGGTTCCGCTGGATCGTTTCCATGCCCGCCGGTGGTGGCGCACCGTTGCCGATAGCGGCGCAACGATCGTCCACTGCCTGGGGGTCATCCCCGCTATCCTGCTGCAGCTTCCCGAAGATCCATGTGAGCGCAGTCACAAGGTTCGCTTTGCGCTGGGACCCGGTGTTGATGCGCGCCACAAATCGGTTTTCGAGGCTCGCTACGGCTTCCCGATCGTGGAGGCCTGGGCCATGACCGAAACGGGCGGTGCTGCGGCAACGACAACAGCCAGCGACCCTTATGAACCTGGCAAACGGTGCATCGGTCGGCCACGCTCCACCATGGACTACAGGCTCGTCGATGACGTCGGGCAGGAGGTGGAGATAGGCGAGCCCGGCGAACTCTTGGTGCGCACCAAGGGCGAAAATCCTCGGCATGGCTTTTTCTCCGGGTACTTCAGCGATGCGCCAGCCACGGAGGAGGCGTGGGCTGGCGGCTGGTTCCACACCGGCGATCTCGTTTCAGCAGATGCCAAGGGCCTTCTCTACTTCTTTGATCGAAAGAAGAGCGTCGTGCGCCGATCGGGTGAAAACATCGCCGTTCTGGAAGTCGAGGCAGCCCTCGCCAACTACCCCGCGATCAAGGCGGTGGCCGTCGCTCCTGTCGCCGACGATCTGCGTGGCGAAGAAGTTTTTGCATTGGTAGTGCTTAAGGACGCTGAAGGAGACGCCGGGCGTGACAAGCTCGCAAACGACGTTCTCGTTCATGCGGCGCAATCACTGTCTTATCACAAGCTCCCGGGATACATCGCTTTCGTTCAGGCTCTGCCGGTTGGATCAACGCAAAAGCTTCAACGCGGCGTGGTGAAGGAACAAGCGGCCCTGGCGCTGTCCGAGGGCGCCTGCGTGGATCTAAGGTCGAGCAAGGCTGCGATCCGCAAGCACGAACAGCTCGCCACTTCCGATCAAAGCTAGAAACGGGCGCAAGCTCAAACATAGGAGATCACGCGATGCAGCCGGAAAAAATCCTTTACGAAACGAGCATGACGGCCCATGGCGGTCGCGAAGGCAAAGTCGAAAGCGCCGACGGAACCTTCTCGACGAATCTCAGCGTGCCAAAAGGTCTAGGCGGCGCTGGTGGCGACGGTTCAAACCCCGAGCAGCTTTTCGCAGCCGGTTATGCCGCCTGTTTTCTTGGCGCCGTTAAGCTCGTCGCTCGCACAAACAAGGTCGCGCTATCCGAGGATACAAGCGTTACCGCAAAGGTTGGCATCGGTCCGGTCGTAACCGGCTATGGCTTGGCCGTTGAACTGACGGTCTTGCTGCCAGGAGTGGACAGGGCAGTTGCCAAAGATATTGTTGCCGGCGCGCATGAGCGCTGCCCTTACTCCAACGCGACCCGCGGCAATATTGACGTCGTGCTGACCGTGGCTTAAGCGGCCGCATGGGTCCCGGCTTGCGCGGTGGACGGAAAGGCTATGATGGTGTGGTGCTCGCCGCACCCGTCACCGTGCCTTACATGCGCTTCAGCATCGAGAGCACCGCCTGGTGGGTTGGCAGGGCGCTAGCCGCCTTGTCGCAAGCGTCCGGGATCGCGCACCAGAACTTCGACGGCTTCTCGCTCGCAAGCTTTTCGACGGCGCCCGATACCGCCATCGGCTTGACCCAGCACTTCGGACTGTCGCCCCGCTTCGTCGATTTCATTCCCATGGGCGGTGCATCCGGCATCGTTTCGATCCGCCACGCCGCGCGCGCTGTCCAGGCGGGTGATGCAGATATCGTCGCCTGCGTGGCTGCCGATACCAATCACGTAAACTCGTTCAGGCATTCGCTCGAGAATTTCTCGCGGTTCTCGCAGGACGCCGTTTACCCCTATGGGACCGGCGGGCCGAATGTCAGTTTCGCTCTCATTGCTGCAAACTACATGCGCAAATACGGTGCCGCGCGAGCAGATTTCGGCAAGATTGCTGTAGCCCAACGCTCGAACGCGCTGAAGAACCCGCATGCCTTGATGAAGAAGCCGCTCAGCATGGAGCAGTACATGAATGCGCGCGCCATAGCGGAGCCTATTCATCTGTTCGACTGCGTCATGCCCTGTGCCGGCGCGGAAGCCTTCCTTGTGATGCGCGAGGAAACGGCCAGGGCGGAGGGGCTCCCTTATGCCCGTCTCCTATCCGCGATCGAGCGTCATCACGCTTTTGCGCAGGATGCGATCCAGGAGCGCGGCGGCTGGGTGCAGGACATCGATGAACTCTATGCGATGGCAGGCGTCCGGCCGCAACAGATCGACGTGCTGCAAACCTATGACGACTATCCGGTTATTTCGATGATGCAGTTCGAGGATCTCGGCTTCTGCCGTAAGGGTGAGGGGCCGGATTTCGTGCGCCAGCACGATCTGACGATCGGGGGCAGCTTTCCGCACAACACCAGCGGCGGACAGTTGTCGGCCGGCCAGGCAGGTGCCGCAGGCGGCCACCTCGGCATCGTGGAAGCGGTCCGCCAGGTAACGGGCAGGGCCGAAGGCACTCAGGTGGCGAATGCGAAGCTTGCGCTGGCATCGGGCTTCGGCATGATCAACTATGATCGCGGGCTTGCCTCCGGCGCGGTGATCCTGGCGGGAAACGAGCCATGACGCAGCCTTTGCAGCCGCCGCGACGCAAGAATCCGCTTGAGCGCACACGGCTGCCCCTCCTGCCGCCGGCCAAGCGCAGCCGCCGCGCGCATGACCTCACCCGGGCTGCCGCCGAAGGCCGTTTTGCGCTTCACGCCTGTGAGAGTTGCGGCACCTATTCCTATCCGCCACGCGAGGCTTGCCCCGCGTGCTTGTCCGACCGGCTCGTCTTGCGTGATGCGCCGGATGGCGGCGAACTGCTTTCCGCGACAAAGGCAGAGGTCCCGGCCGATAATTATTTCCGGGAACGTGCGCCGTGGAGTGTCGGACTTGTCCGGATGGATGGCGGGCCCACGGTTCTTTGCTTCCTGAACCCGCGATGCCGGCCTGGCGATTTAGTGCGGCTGCAGCTACGGCTCGACAGGGCGGGCCAAGCCGTTTTCTATGCGTTTCCAGCGGGCAAAGGACAAGCAATGTCGGAGCGTGAACTGTCTGAAGATCCGCAATGGCGCGAGCTTGGCGCCGACCCGCAACACCGCCGCATTCTGATCACCGATGGACGCAATCCCGTCCTGATGCCGCTCGTCGCCGCGTTGCACGGAGCGGGCGCTGGCGAGATCATCATTGGCCTCAGTGAAAGCTGGAAGCCGTTCGCGCACAGGGATGCGCTGGCCGCGATGGATAAGGTGACGATCGTTCCTCTCGACCTCACCGATGAGCGCTCGGTGATCGATCTGGCGCGCGATCATGCGGCAAAGATCGAGATTTTGATCAACACGGCCGACTATCTGCGTCCCGGCCCGCTGGGGGGAGCCTCTTCGCTGAATGCCGCGCGCGAGGCCATGGAACGACTTTACTTCGGCCAGTTGCGCCTTGCCGAAGCCTTCGCACCGGTGATGATCGCACGCGGAGCGGATGGCGACGCCGGGGCTGCCGCCTGGGTCAACCTCTTGTCGATCTATGCGCAAGTGCACGATCCAGCCTATGCCACCTATAGCGGCGCACAGGCGGCAGCCGTCGCGTTGTCGCAAGGCTTGCGCGCTGAACTTGCCAAAGGTGGCGTCAGGCTTGCCAATGTGTTCGCAGGTCCAACGGACAGCGAGTGGTACCAGACATCCGCGCAACCGAAAGTCAGCCAGTCGGCGATTGCCGCCGCGCTTGTTGATGCCTTGAAGCGTGGGATGGAGGAGACGTATGTCGGTGATACCGCGAAGGATCTCCATGCGCGAAAGCAACGAAACCCCAAGGCGCTCGAGCGTGAGTTGGCAGCGGGGCTGGAGGGATGATCCCGATGCATGCTGATAGCCCGCTCAGTGGCTTCGCCCTGGCCCTTGCCACCGGCGCAGTGAGCATCGTCGACCTGACGCAAACGCTGTCACCGGACTTCCCGACCATCGTCATGCCGCCGGAGCTTGGCCAATCCATGCCGGTGCGTATCGAGCGCATCTCTCACTACGATGCTGCCGGCCCTGCCTGGTACTGGAACAACATCTCGTTCGGCGAGCACACGGGGACGCATTTCGACGCGCCGATTCATTGGTTCACCGGCCGCGATCTGGCGAACAACGCGGTGGATACGCTTCCCACGGCCCACATGATTGCCCCGGCCTGTGTGATCGACTGTTCAAGGGAAAGCGCTGACAACGGCGACTTTCGTTTGACGCGAGATATGGTTCTCGCCTGGGAAGCCATGCATGGGCAGATCACAAGCGGCTCATGGGTGCTGATGCGGACAGATTGGTCGCAGCGCGCTGGCGCAGCCTATGCCAATTTGGCCGACGACGGTCCGCATACGCCTGGACCGGATGCAGAGGTGATGCGCTTCCTGGTCGAGGAGCGGGCGGTCCTGGGCTTCGGCACCGAAACGATCGGCACGGATGCCGGACAGGGCGGGCACTTCCAGCCACCTTATCCCGCGCATCACTATCTTCATGGTGCCGGCCGCTATGGGCTGCAGTGCCTGTGCAATCTCGACCAGCTGCCGCCTATGGGTGCCATGATCGTTGCCGCCCCGCTCAAGATCCAGAACGGTTCCGGCAGTCCGCTGCGTGTTCTGGCGCTGGTGCCGAGCTCTGGTCGCTGAGAAAGAAACAAGCCGTTGCGCATCTTCTGGCAAAGCTTCATCGACCATACCACATCCGCCGCCTACATGACGCGCCTGCAGGACTATCTGAATGCAATCGCCGAGCCGGGAACGGTGATTGAGGTTCACGGTATCAGTCCGCCGGATCGCTCGTTCGGCCGCTTGTCCGAATTTCGTTGTGCGATCCTTGCGATCGACAACGGCATCGCTGCGGAAGAAGCCGGCTACGACGCCGTTGTTCTCGGCCACTTCCAGGATCCGGGCCTTCTTGAGCTCAAGTCTGCCGTATCTATCCCGGTGATCGGGACCGGGGAGGCAACTTTGCACTTCGCGGCCCAGCAAGGCCGCCATCTCGGTCTCGTCACCCTGGACGACGTTTTCCGCACCATGCATTTCGAACAAGGCGATCTCTACGGACTTTCCGGCAGAATCAGCCATGTTGCAGGCCTGAATGCCGACCCGTCCGATTTCTCGGCCTGCTTTGCCGGCGATCTTGACGCCAAAGCTCGCATGATTGAGGCCTTCCGCCTTGTTGCCGAGCCGATGGTTGCTGGTGGCGCCGATGTGATCGTCCCGGCCGGTGTGTTGCCGGGGCTGTTGATCGGCAGCGAGCATGGGCTGTGCTTCGGCCATGCGCCGGTGGTTAACTGTGCGGCCGTTGCGCTGAAATCAGCGGAGATGCACGTTCGGCTACAAGCGCTCAATGGGTTTGAGCCGAGCCGCGGCCCCTTCTGTGCCAAGGCGCCGCCTCAAGCGATCGCAGATTTTCGTAAGCTGGTCGCCGAGGGGCGCGGTGCTTCCCCGCTTCTCAGGCCTGGCCAGCGGTAGCGTTCCACCCAGGAGGTCACTGCGGGCGTCTGCTGATCTCACCCTTCCGCAGCGTGTGCGGCGGCTACGCCGGCTGCGATGCTGGCGCCGAGGAACATCGTGTCGCTGGCTAGGAGAAAGAAGCTGACGCCGGCCTGGGCCCATTTGCCGACGTCGTCCGGCGAAGGGCGAAAGATGCCGACGGTTCTGCCGGCAGCGCGTACGGTTGACGTTATCTTTCGAATTGCGGCCTCGAGCTTCTCAGTTCCGGATGGGCCGGTAGCGTCGATCGAAACGGAAAGATCGCCAGGGCCGATGAAGATGACGTCGATGCCTTCCACCGCAACGATTGCCTCAATATTGGCCAGACCTTCGGCAGTCTCGACCTGAATGGCCAGCACCAGGTCCTCGTTGGCTGCCTGGAGGTAATTAGGAATGCGGTAGCCGTAAGCGGCGGCGCGCCCAGGGCCAACTCCGCGTTCGCCAATCGGCGGGTATCGCGTTGCCTGCACGGCAGCTTCAGCCTGGGCGGCGGTGGAAACCCGTGGCACAAGCACGCCAGCCGCGCCCGCGTCGAGAACGGACGCGATCCATTCCGGCGTATGGCCGGGTACGCGAACCATCGCAGGAACTTGGTGAACATCGGCTGCGCGGATCAGATCCTCGATCCGCTCGCGGCTGATCTGCGAATGCTCCCAATCTATGCAAAGGAAATTCAGGCCTGCCGCAGCCGTTACCTCGATCGCGACGGGGTGGGGAATGGAAGCGAAGGTTCCCACAACGCGCTCATGCTGAAGGCATTTTTGCCGAAAACTGATCATCAGATCTTTGAGGCCTTTGCGGAATGAAGCGGCTACTTTGGTTTAAGCCTTGTGTCGCGCCCAAACATGCGTTGGCCGGTTGCCCGATGTCCAGCGCCGATGCTGACAGGCAGCCATATAACAGTATACGGAAATTAGGATGCGAGAGGTCGAGAATGGCTTTTCTGGTGCGTCTTTTAAGTTTAAAGCTTGAAGCAAGAGTAAATCAGTATACACTTCAGACTGAGAAATCATGATCACAG
This sequence comes from Tianweitania aestuarii, assembly GCF_018457165.1. Lineage (GTDB taxonomy): Bacteria > Pseudomonadota > Alphaproteobacteria > Rhizobiales > Rhizobiaceae > Tianweitania > Tianweitania aestuarii. Next base: position 493,789 of record NZ_JAFMNX010000003.1, read on the forward strand.
CCACGCCTAGCCTCGTTGAGACCGTTTACCAGACGCTCCGCTCACGCTTGCAGCTGAGCGAAGTGGGGGTGTTCGACCGCTTGGTCGACACTGATGTGGCCCGTGAATTCGGGACGTCACGCATGCCTGCCAGGGAAGCGCTGCTTCGGTTGGTATCGGAAGGGTTCCTTGAAGGCACCACGCGTGGGTTCGTTGTGCCGCGCCTGACACCTGAAGACTTGACAGATCTGTTCGAGCTTCGGCGCCAGCTTGAACCCCGTGCCGCCGCCGCCGCCGCGCGCGACCTGACAGATGAGGCAAAAGCGACATTGAGCGGAGCAATGACCGTTATCCGCGAGGCTCATGCAACAGGCGACGTGGGTGCGATGGTGCGCGCGAACCTCGACTTTCGCAGGGCTTGGACGGGCTGCCTTACCAATCGCCGGCTGGCATCGGCCATTTCGCGCTACATCGACTATTTCCAGGCTATCCGGCTGCAGACTTTTGCCGACCTCGCCACGCGTGGCGGTTATGTCGCTGCAATGGGCGATCTGCATGACGCCTTCCTTGCACGAGACTCGCTGGCGGCCGCTGATCGGATGATGCTTTTCCTGTTCGCCGCCGAAACCGCATATCGCACCGCGCTGGAAACCATCGAGGGTGAGGCTGCCGAAAACCATAAGCCCTCCGGCCGACGCCGGTCCGGAGCAAAACACACGAGGGAACAATGATCAGACAGCATCCATTGAAAGGCCCCAACAAGCTCAAGCTTGGCGTCTTTTCGGCCAATGCCGATGGTGGTCTTGCAATCACGGACGTGCCGGAGCGCTGGACGGCGCAGTGGGATGATGTGCTCAGCGTGGCGCAGATCGCCGATCGCAAGGGCCTCGACTTCTTTCTGCCGATTGCACGCTGGGCCGGATTCGGAGGCAAGAACCGTGTGCGCGAATGGTCGTTCGAGACCTTTACCTGGGCTGCCGCGCTTGCCGCGTCGACGGAACGGATCGGCCTGTTCATGACCGTACATGTGCCGATGGTGCATCCGCTTTACGCCGCCAAGGCTCTGGCGACGGTGGATCATGTGAGCCACGGTCGTGCAGGTCTCAACATCGTGTGCGGCTGGAATCCCAAGGAATTTGCCATGTTCGGCACGCCTCCGGTGGAAAAGGGTTATGATCAGGCGGCGGAATGGATCGAGGTGATCGAGCGGGCCTATCAAGCCGACGAGCCTTTCGACTTTGATGGCAGCTACTACAAACTGAAGCAGGTCGTCAGTCGGCCGGCCAGCCTGCAAGCGCCCCGACCGGTTACGATGAATGCCGCGTTTGGCGATCCGGGGCGCAACTTTGCTGCCGCGCATTGCGATTATCTTTTCACGACATTTAGCGAGATCACCGAAGCCGGGCGGCATGTGCACGACATCCGCGGTCGGGCGCAACAAGCCGGTCGCGATGTCGGTTGCTACACAGTTTGCCACGTGGTTTGCCGTGATACCCAGGTGGAAGCCGAGGATTACTACGAGCGGTATGCGATGACGCAGGCTGACACGGCGGCTGTGGACGCTCACATGGCCGGCAAGAAGGAGTTCTCCAAGTCGCATGATGCGGCATCCTACGAGCGCTATCGCAAGCGCTTTGCGGGAGGTGCCGGTTCTTATCCGTTGGTTGGTACGCCCGAAAAGATCGTGGAGGACATGATCGCGATCTCAGAACAGGGCTATTCCGGTATCGCACTATCCTTCGTGAACTACCTTTATGAGCTGCCTTATTTCTGTGACCGAGTGCTGCCGTTGTTGCGGCAAGCAGGCTTGCGAACGTGATCGGGACGCCTGAGATGAGAACGGATCTTGCCGATCTGACAACAGGCGGAGCGTTACCGATGCCGGCTTTCCTGTCCTTCAGGGATGGCATGGCGCGGCTTGCTTCGGCCGTGCACATCATTACCACGGATGGCCCAGCGGGCCGTTACGGCTTCACTGCGACTGCCGTGTGCAGCGTCAGTGATGCGCCGCCGACATTGCTGGTTTGTGTCAACACTGCCGCCTCCTCGCTGAATGCGCTGCTCGCTAACGGCAGCCTTTGCGTCAATACGCTGGCTTCCGATCAGCAGCTGGTGGCGCGCGCCTTTGGCAATGGACAACCGATGGCGGACCGTTTTGCAACTGGCGAGTGGACGATGGAAGCTGGTGACTTGCCTCGGCTGGCTGATGCCTTGGTTCGCTTTGAGTGCTCGATCCGTAGCGTGGCGGAGCAGGGCACACATCAGGTGCTCTTTTGCGCCGTCAACACCATTGCCCCGGGCGCACCAGGCGACGGATGCTTGGTGTATTTCGACCGGCGTTATCATGGGTTGCCGCCAAGCGGTTGAGCCTACGGGCACCAGCCCGCGAAGCTCGCACCGATGGCGGTTGCCCAGTCTAGTTCAGCGCTTCGACCATTCGGGTCACTGCCGTTTGAAACAGCGTTTGTTCACGGAACACACACATGCGCATGAAGCCTGCGGAGGATTGCCCGAACAGGTGACCTGGAGCCAGTCCAACGCGGCTTTTCTCCAAGATCGTGGTGCAGGCTTCCCGCGCATCTGGTACACCTTCCAGACGCATAAAGGCGTACATTCCGCCTTTTGGCTTTTCGGAAAGGAGAATGGAGGGGACATCAGCCAAACTCGAATAAAGCACATCGAGGTTTTGCTTGATCCGGCCACGAATATCCGAGACCAGCGGCTCCCCTTGCTCGAGGGCTGCCACCGCACCGGCTTGAACGAAAGCCGCAGTGCCGCTGTTGATATACTGCGTCATGGCAGAAAGCTGGTCGACCACGCTTTTCGGATGCGTCAGCCAGCCGATCCGCCATCCGGTCATAGCCCATGCCTTCGAAAAGCTATTGATCGTGATGATGCGGTCCTCATCGTTCGCGATGGGGAGCATTGAGGGGGCAACATCGCCCTCAAAATAGAGACGCCCATAGACCTCGTCGGAGATGATCCAAATACCGGTCTTACGGCTGAACTCGAGCAAGGCCGCCATTTCTTGAGAAGAAGCCGTCCAGCCTGTTGGATTGGCTGGCGTGGACAAGAAGATCGCCCGTGTGCGCGCGTCGCAGGCAGCGAAAAGCTTATCCAGGTCGAGGTGCCAGTCGCCATCGAAGTCCAGCGCCACCGCGCGAGGCTCTGCGCCGACCAGGTGGATTGCGTTGTGGATGTTTGGCCATTGTGGCGCGACATAAACGACGTTGCTGCCGGCATCTGCAATCAAGGCCAGAGCGATGTACAACGCCTGCATGCCGCTGGGCGCGACTGTTGAACGCATGACATCGATCGATTGGCCATGCAGCTGCGTCTGGTAAGCGCTCAATGCATTGCGAAGCCTAGGGTGGCCGCGCATGTCGGGGACATAGAAGGTTTCGCCTTGGTCGAGCGAAGCTTTCGCCGCATCGCGGATGAAAGCCGGCGTCACGAGGTCACCTTCGCCATACCAGAGTGCAATTACGTCTTCGAGCTGGCCAGCCTTGACTGCCAACTGTGCGATGTTTTCCGTGCGAAGATCCTTGATTTGGTCGCGAATTCCGCTGAACGCGGTTTTGCCGCCATTTTGCGCAGCCATCACATCATGGATGATAGACATGTTCGGTCCCTTCGTTGTGGCTTCGAGAAAGCGGTCAAGGTGCTCAGCCGGTGTCATGATCGGACAAGGCAAGTCTTACCGGAGAAGCTTTAGGGTTGAAGCTGTTTTGTTGTCAAAGCACCCGTTTAAAGCACGACTGGTTGCTTGGTTTGACGAAGCTGACTTCTCATGATCGTATGATCAAATTTTGCGGATTAGCAAGAACGAGAAGGAACACGCTCGGTCGCCATGCTTACGTCACCATCGAAGAACCGCGTCGATAGCGCTGGACTGCGTGCAGTCAAGAAGCGCTCGACAACGCAGGACCTTGTTTATGAGCAACTGCGTGACGCGCTTATTGCCGGCATGTTTGAGGCGGGACATGGCTTCACGGTTGCTGCACTGGCAGACCAGTTTGGAACGTCGCACATGCCGGTGCGTGAAGCATTGCGGCGGCTGGCGGCGGAGAACGCTTTGTCGATTGGCACCTCGGGAACAGCAATGGTGCCCCTGACATCGGCGGCGGGTCTGGACCATCTGGGACAAGCACGTTGTATTTTGGAGGGAACTGCCGCACGGCTTGCTGCAGAGCTGATCAGCGACGAGGCCGTAAAGAAGCTGAAAGCAACCGCGGCCATCCATGTCGAAGCACTGCGAGACGGCGCATCTGGCCAGATGCTGGCCTCCAATCGTGCATTTCACTTTGCTATCTATGAAGCGGCAGGCAACCCGGTCATGGTGAACCTGATCGAGAACCTATGGCTTCAATACGGGCCTTATGTGCGCCTTCTGTCTGACCGCATGACTGACCTTTTGCGCAGCGATATCGGCGGGCAATATTCCAAACACCACGTGGATGTTCTGTCTGCCCTTTGTCGGCGCGACAGTCAGGCAGCGGAACAAGCCCTTATTGCGGATATAAAAGCGACCCAGGCCCTTGTGTGCAAGTTCTGCTGATCAGCAGGGTTCGCTCAGCTGCGCATTTGATCAAATAAGGGCTTGCATCCGCGTTTCGATCTCATATCGTTGGGTCACATGCCCGCTAGAGGCTTAACGGCTGGTTGTTGATCGGCCAATAAGGGAACGATAACGATGGGACTGAATGGCTCGTTGAGGACGATCCGTGCGTGCGTTGCCACGCTTGCAATTGGAGCGGCTTTGCCTTTGCATGCTGCCGAATTCAAATTCGCTGGCCCCTTGGACGCCTACACACTGGACCCGCATGCTGTGTCCAACACGCTCGTGTTTGCCGTCCTACACAACGTCTACGAGTCGCTGGTTCAACGCAGCCCCGATCTTGCTCTGGAAGGCGTGCTTGCGACCGAATGGAATCAGGTCGACGATCTCACCTGGGAATTCAAACTCCGCCCAAATGTTAAGTTCTCCAATGGCAATGTGTTCAACGCGGACGACGTTGTCTTCTCGTTTGATCGCGCAAAGAAGGGCGGCGTGTCTTCCCACCTTTCGGACGTCGCGCGCATCGAGAAGGTAGATGATCTCACCGTTCGGCTAATTTCAAACAAGCCGAGCCCGATCCTGCCGAACCAACTCGTCAATTGGATGATGGCTGACCAGGAGTGGGCGAGTGAGAACGGCGCAGAAGCGCCTGGTCAGGCAGACAACTCCGCCGAAGGCTTCGCCAATCGCAACGCCATGGGCACCGGACCTTATGTGATCGCGTCGCGCGATCCCGGCGTTCGCACGGACTTCAAGGCAAACCCGAACTGGTGGGGCGAAATCAAGGGTAACGTCGATAGCGCGACGTTCTTCGTGATTGCCAATCCCTCGACCCGGGTGTCGGCGCTTATGTCCGGAGAAGTTCAGATGATCGACGGCGTTCCACCGCAGGATACGCAGCGCATCGAGCAAACCGACGGATTGAAGATCGCGGCGAAGCCGGACCTGCGTACCGTCTACCTGCAGCCAGATGTTGCACGCGACGAACTCATCCATGGCAGCGCCAAGGGCAATCCGTTCAAGGATCCCAAGGTCCGCGAAGCCATGGACCTCGTGATTGACCGAGAGGCGATCCAGAAGCGCATCATGCGCGGCTATTCCACGCCGGTCGGACTGCCGATCGCAAAGGAAGTCGAGGGTTCGAGCGACGAGCTTAATACGCCAACAAAACCGGATATTGAGCGCGCAAAGGCTCTGATGGAAGAAGCCGGTTACGGCGACGGCTTCGAGGTTACACTCGACTGCACCAATGATCGCTTCATCAACGACGAGGCGACCTGCTTGGCGATTGGTTCCTTCCTGTCGCAGATTAACATCAAGGTTACGCCGCGGGTCCAGCCAACGGCGCGCTGGGCGCAGCAGATCAATCCGCCCGGGTACAACACGTCTCTGACCTTGTTGAGCTATTCGCCCTATTCCTATGATGCGCACCAATTCCTGACCGCTCTAGCCACGACACGCAATCCGGACTCTGGCTTGGGCGCGTTCAACATCGGTGGCTATTCCAACCCGGAACTCGATAGGCTGACTGTGGAGATCGGCACGGAAAGCGATCAGGAAAAGCGCCGCGCGCTCCTGAACGAGGCGCTGACGATCCTGAAGAACGACCATTCCTTCATTCCTATCCATCAGTTGCAAATCTTGTGGGCGCTCAAGGAAGGCGTTGAGGTGGTTCAGTTGGCCGACCTCGCTTACCCCTTGGCATGGTTCAAGGTGCCGGAATGAGCGCTGATGCGGATTTCGCCCGCCGCCTGGCTGAGCTCGTTGCCTTTCCGACGGTGAGTTCGGTTTCCAACCTAGCGCTGCTGGACCATGTCGAGTCCCTGGTTTTGCCGCAGGGTGCGAAGGTACGTCGCTTCGCCGAGCCATCGGGCGAGAAGGCCAACCTACTAATTTCGATTGGTCCCGAAGTTGAGGGCGGTCTGGTCTACAGTGGGCACACCGACGTGGTTCCTGTCACGGGACAGAACTGGTCGGGCGATCCCTGGACGTTGCGCGAGATCAACGATCGCCTGATCGGGCGCGGCGCCACTGACATGAAGGGGTTTCTCGGTTGCTGCCTTGCAGCCCTGCCGCAGATTGCCGCGATGAACCTGAAGAAGCCGGTGCATCTTGCTTTCTCCTATGACGAGGAAGTCGGCTGCACGGGTGTGGGTCCCATGGCGGAATGGGTAGGTGCTAACTTGAAGCCACGCCTTGCCGTCATTGGTGAGGCCACCAGCATGGAACTCGTCAACGCCCACAAAGGCGGCTGCATCGGCTGGACCCATGTTCTGGGAAAGCCGGGGCACTCCTCGCAGCCCGAGCGTGGGGTTAACGCAGTGATGATTGCGGCGTCGTTGATCGAGGAAATTTCCGCCATTTACGCTGACATGCGCAGTGGACCAAGGTTCGAGGCGCTGGATCCGCCCTATTCCACCATCCAGGTCAACCAGATCGAGGGTGGCAGCCACGGCAACATTCTGGCCGAACATTGCAAGTTCTTCTGGGAAATGCGGCTTCTTCCCGGCGAGAGCTTCGATGCCGTTCTCAACCGCATGTTCGGCTTCGCGAACAAGCTCGAGCAGGGCATGAAAGCGGTTGATCCCGCAGCCAATATCCGCTTCGACATTCAAGCACGCATCCCCACGCTCGCACCAACGGGAGACGCTGCCTTGGAAGCGGAGTTGTTAGCGCTGCTCGGATGCGAACAGCCGCTTGCCGTCTCCTATGGCACCGAAGCCGGTATTTTCCAGGCCGCCGGTGTTCCGTCTGTGGTGATCGGACCCGGATCCATCGCGGATGCTCACCAGCCGGATGAAGGAATTGCGACTGAACAACTGCAAGCCTGTACCGATTTCCTGATCAAGCTGGCAGATACGGCAACGCGATGATCCTGCATTTCGTCGAGCGCGTCCTGCAGACCATCCTTGTTCTGCTGGTGATCAGCTTCGTTGCGTTCATGCTCATCAGTACGCTCGGCGATCCACTTGGCGTTCTGTTGCCGCCTGATGCTACCATTGCCGAACGTAATGCGTTGATCGCGCGTTTAAACCTGGACCAGCCGCTGCTGCAGCGCTTCTGGTCCTTTGTCATGGGTATTCTTCAAGGCGATTTCGGTCTCTCCTACCGTACTCAGCAAGATGTCGGTGCGATGATCGCCGAACGGCTGCCAGCCACTGTCGAACTCGCCTTCGTGAGCTTGTTGATCACCATCGTTTTGGCTATTCCGGCCGGTATTTTGTGCGGTGTTAAGCCAAAAACCTTGGTTTCGCGCGCCATCATGCTCGTTTCGATTGCAGGCATCACCCTGCCGAACTTCGTGATCGGCATTCTGCTGATCGCCGTATTTTCTGTGCATCTCGGCTGGTTTCCATCCTTCGGACGCGGCACGGTTGTTGAGCTCGGAAACTGGACCACAGGCCTGCTGACGGTTTCAGGATGGCAGGCGATCATCCTGCCGGCTTTTACGCTTGCCTCTTTCCAGATGACCTTCGTTATACGCATGCTGCGCACGCAGCTCATGGAAGTCGGCCACAGCGAACACATCCGCTTTGCCCGGGCGCGCGGTTTGAGCGAAACGCGGGTCTGGTTCGTTTACGCTATCCGCAACGCACTTCTTCCAACTGTGACGATGCTCGGCCTGCAGCTCGGCAACATCATCGCTTTTTCGGTGGTGACGGAAAGCGTGTTTGCCTGGCCAGGTCTGGGCTCGCTGTTCCTCCAGTCGGTGCAGTCAGCCGACATTCCGGTGATCGCCATCTACCTCATCTTCGTAGGCGCCGTGTATATGCTGATCAACCTGGCCGTGGAGCTCTCCTATCCCCTTATTGATCCGCGCTTGAAACGGAGGAGCGCATGATCGTCGCGCGCTCTTTGTTTTCCACCTTCCGCAGCGCACCCGGCGCGACCCTAGCCACGTTGGCGATCGCAGCGCTTTTTGCCTACGCGTTCCTTGTGCCCCTGTTTACTGCCGATCCGTTTCAGCTGGCGGGCATGTCGATCATGGACTCGTTCACGCCGCCCCTTTGGATGGACGGTGGCAATCCCGCTTTTCCGCTAGGTGCGGATGATCAGGGCCGCAACATCATCACGGCCATGGCCTATGGACTGCGAACGTCGATAGTTGTTGGTGTTTCGGCCGTTCTGATTGGGCTCGTGCTCGGCGGCGCCTTAGGTCTTCTTGCCGGCTTTGTAGGCGGACGCACCGATGCGGTCATCATGCGCATTGCCGATGTGCAGCTGGCTTACCCGGCTTTGCTGCTCGCCATGGTGATCGACGGTATCGCCACCGCCGTTGTTGGCCGAGAGCGAAGTGCAACACTCGCCATCGCCATCGTGATCTTTGCCATCGGTATTGCGTTCTGGGTCCAGTTCGCCCGCACCATCCGCTCGTCCGTTCTGGTGGAGCGAGATCAGGACTATGTGGCGGCAGCGCAGATCACCGGCAGGAGCAAGCTAGCAATCGTGATGTGGCATATCCTTCCCAATGTGATGGCGCCGGTGCTCGTCATAGCCACCATCAATCTCGGCATTGCCATCATCACCGAAGCCACTCTGAGCTTCCTTGGCATCGGCATTCCGCTGACCCATCCGTCGCTCGGCGCGCTGATCCGCAATGGCAACGCCTTCCTGCAATCGGGCGAATGGTGGATCTCGGCTTGGCCCTGCCTGGTGCTGGTGGTGCTGGTTATTGCCGTCAACGTACTGGGCGATCACCTGCGCGATCACTTCAATCCCAAGCTGCGGGGGCGGTCATGATGGAACAACCGCTGCTTTCCGTCCGACACCTCTCGATCGGCCTTAGCCGTCAAGGCACGCAGCTGCCGGTTCTAAACGATGTGTCCTTCGATGTGGCGCCGGGTGAAGTGCTGGGTGTTGTAGGCGAAAGCGGTGCAGGTAAGTCAGTTGCGGGTGCGGCGATCATCGATCTGCTTGTGCCGCCCTTGCGGAGAACGGCCGGCGAAATTGCTCTTCGCGGCGATCGCCTCGATCTCATGTCGCCGCGCCAGATGCATCGTGTCCGAGGCAAGCGGGTAGGCTTCATCTTTCAGGATCCGATGACGAGCCTCAATCCGGTTCTGTCGATTGGCAAGCAGCTCAAAGATACGATGCGCACGCATCTGAGGCTTGGGTCCTCGGAACTCCACGGTCGCGCGCTGGACTGGGTCACCCGCGTCGGACTTCCCAACCCCGAGCGCATTCTGAAGGCTGCGCCGCATGAACTGTCCGGCGGCCAGCGGCAGCGCATCGTGATTGCGTTGGCCCTTTGCGCCGAGCCGGAGATCGTGATTGCCGACGAACCGACCACGGCGCTCGACGTGTCGGTGCAAGCGCAGATGCTCGACCTCATGCGCTTGCTGCATAAGGAAACCGGCACGGCCATGGTGCTGATCACCCACGACCTGGGTGTCGTGGCTAAGATGGCCGACCGTGTCGCTGTCTTCTATGCTGGCCGGTTGATCGAGATAGCATCGACAAGAGCACTGTTTCAATCACCGCGACACCCTTACACAGCCGGCCTGATTGGCGCGACACCGGCACCTGACGGACAAGGCGGGATGCAGGTTGTGGCGATACCGGGCGCAATGCCCGGCGTGGACGCGCTGCCGCCTGGTTGCGCCTTTCACCCGCGCTGCCCGCGCGCTCAGGCTGATTGCCGCACGGTCGTTCCACCTCTCGTGGTGCTGGGCACAGGCGAGGCGGCCTGCCTCCACCCTCTTCCGGAAAGGACTGCTGCATGAAGCTGGAGGGGGTGGACGTCAAGGCCGTCTCGAAGACCTTCGGTGGCAAGGCCGGTGCATTTGAGCGTCTGCTTGGCCGCACGCCGCGTGGCCTCCGAGCGGTTCGCGATGTCAGTTTTTCCATTTCGCGCGGCGAGGTGCTGGGCCTGGTCGGTGAATCGGGCTGCGGAAAGTCCACCTTGGCGCGCGTCATTGGTGGGTTGCTGGAACCCACAGGAGGCGACATCGCCTTTCGTGGCGTGAAGCCCCGCTTGCAGATGGTATTTCAGGACCCGTTCTCGTCCCTCAACGGGCGTTGGCGCGTGGATGACATCATCGCCGAGCCGATCCGCACCCACAGACTGCGCCCGAAGGGGGAGGTTGCCGGGCGTGTCGCCGAATTGCTTGAACAGGTTGGCCTCTCACCAGCAGACGGCGTGAAGTATCCGCAGGCTTTTTCGGGTGGCCAGCGCCAGCGCATTTCCATTGCCCGCGCCTTGGCCGGCGAACCCGACTTTCTCATCCTGGACGAACCTACAAGCGCACTGGACGTGTCGGTTCAAGCGCAGATCCTCAACCTCTTGCGCGATCTTCAGTCCAGGCTGGGGCTCACCAGCCTGTTCATCACGCATAACCTTTCGGTCGTGCGCCTGATGGCCGACCGTGTCGGCGTGATGTATCTCGGCGAACTGGTGGAACTGGCTTCCGCCGATGACATCTTCACCAATCCCAAGCATCCCTATACGCGCCTGCTAATCGATGCCGCCCCAGATCTCGACCCGATCGACCGGACGCTGCACCCTATTCCGGGTGAACTGCCCGATCCCTCACGGCCGCCATCCGGCTGCTCGTTCCGCACGCGCTGTCCCTATGCCCAGCCGCTGTGTGCCGAAACACCGCCGCCCTTACGTTGGGAAGCGGCCCGCGAGGTGCGCTGCCATTTCGATCTGACGCCCAAGAGCCTGTCGGTGCCGGCATGAGCCGGGCCCAGGCAATCGAGCGGGCCCAAGCGACCATCGGCGATGGTTCCTTCCAAGATCGCCTGGCGCGGTTCGTCGCCATTCGATCCGCGAGCCGTGTTCTCAGTGCCAAGCCTAACTTGGAGCGTTTCCTCGTGGACGAGCTGATCCCGTTGTTTGCTGCAATGGGGTTTACGACACGTTTGCTGACCCATCCCGATGCTCCAGGTCCATGTCTTCTTGCCGAACGCTTCGAAGGTGCCGATCTGCCGACGGTTCTGCAATACGGTCATGGTGATGTGGTTGCGGGATTGGACGGATGGAGCGAGGGGCTCTCCCCGTTCGAGCTCAGCGAGCGCAACGGTCGCTGGTATGGCCGTGGCACCGCCGACAACAAGGGCCAGCTCAACGTCAATCTCACAGCCTTGGAAGCACTGCTGGCAACCCGCGGCAAGCTTGGCTTCAATCTCAAATACCTGATCGAAATGGGCGAAGAGTCTGGCTCTCTTGGGTTGCGTGAGATCTGCCGTGTGCATGCGGCGGCACTTGCCGCCGACGTGCTGATTGCGTCTGACGGCCCGCGCTTGGCGGGCGACAAGCCGACGATTTTTCTTGGGGCGCGCGGCGGCGTTTCCTTTTACATCGAGATCAAGGCGCGCGAAAACTACTATCATTCCGGCAATTGGGGCGGATTGCTCAGCAATCCAGGTGTCGAGCTTTGCCATGCGATTGCCGCTTTGATCGGCCGCAAGGGCGAGATCAAGGTTGCCGGCCTTACGCCGAGCGCCATTCCCGACAATGTTCGCGCCCATCTTTCGCGGTTGAAGGTGACGCCGCAACCGGACGATCCGGCGATCGAGGACTGGTGGGGTGAGCCGGGGCTGACGGCGGAAGAAAAGGTTTTCGCTTGGAGCAGCTTCGAGATCATGGAGATGGCGTGCGGTAATCTGGCCGAGCCGCTCTATGCCATTCCACCAAGTGCCAGAGCGCGCTTGCAGCTGCGCTTTCCCCTCGGCGTTGATGTCGAGGCCGTAGTGCCGGCCGTGCGACAGGCACTGGGCGATGCCGGCTTCGGCAATGTGATCGTGCATGAACCGCATGACGCGATCTTCCTGGCGACCAGGCTTGATCCGGATCATGACTGGGTGAGAGCGGTTGCGACGTCGATTGAACGCACGGTCGGACATCAGCCGGCCATTCTGCCCAGCCTCGGCGGATCGCTGCCCAACGACATCTTTGCCCGGGATCTCGGCTTGCCCACTGTGTGGGTGCCGCATTCCTATCCCGGCTGCGCCCAGCATGCGCCCAACGAACACCTGCCGATTGCGATCGCCGAAGAGGGCTTGCGGATCATGGCAGGAATCTATTGGGATATCGGCGACGGCGCGAGTTGAGGGCGATGTCGGTCTTGGCGGAAGCGCAAGCCTGATGAGCCAGAGTGGCAGCGGCTAAGCCGCTGCCACTTGGATGGCTATTATTTCGCGGCGGGAATGTCGAGAACCGTAACGGTTGAGCTAACAGGTTCAGGCGCCGCGCCCAGCCATTTCTGATGAATTTCCGCTAGCGTGCCATCCTTCTTCAGATCGGCAAGAAGCCTGGTTGACGGCTTCAAGACGCTCTGATCGCTTTGGCATCATGATGCCAAAGCGATCGCCAGTCTTGATCCGGTCGCGCAAGGCAAATTGGACATCTGCTTCGTCAGCAAGTCATATCGCTGTTATGGTGACCTTGCGTAAACGCTTGGCTCTGACGCGGTCGCAGCATTCCGCCGCGCGGGTCAATAAGCTCAATAATGGATAAGCGAGCTCAGGTAACCGGCTGTTAGTAGGGGCGCAGCGTCCAACACCAGCAAGCGCTGTACAACTGTGAGCGAGAAAGCAAGAGCTAGCTCAAAGGCTCACCGCAACAAGGGGCAACGCGATGCCACCAAGTCCAACCCACTAACGGCCAATCCGTAATGCGGGGATCGCGTGTTTGAGTCACGCAAGCGGCACCATCACTCATTGTCATCCCTGAAGTGAAACAGAACGGTTGTTCGCTTGGTTTATTCCGGCGGATGCACTTGGTGCGACGGCATGACAGCTTTGCGCATCGTGACGTTTTGCCGACCCACGGCACCTCTTCCCGTCGGGATGGCTAAACCTGAAAAATCTGCGAGTGCGGAATTCTCGGTAGATTTCGACCACCTTTTGCCTAATAGCGCTGAGTTGTGTCGCCTTGGCGTGCTCGCTGAACGCTTCGTCATTGACGATGCTGACACCTCACCCATGGTGGCCCAAGCGATGTCACCGAACCCACGGAGCTTTCTTTCATGCGCGCGATGATGTTCGAGGCGTTCGGCGCCCGGCCCGAGATCCGCACCTTGCCCGACCCGACGCCAACGCCGGGGGGCGTGGTCATCAAGGTTGAAGCCACCGGGCTTTGTCGCAGCGACTGGCACGGCTGGAAGGGACATGACAGCGACATCGAACTGCCGCATGTGCCCGGCCATGAGCTTGCCGGCACCGTTGTTGCGCGCGGCAGCCTCGTTTCTCGCTTCCGCGAGGGTGACCGCGTCACAGTTCCCTTCGTGTCCGGTTGCGGCGGCTGCGGGGAGTGCAGGAGCGGCAACCAACAGGTTTGCGAACATCAGTTCCAGCCCGGCTTCACCCATTGGGGCTCGTTTGCGGAATATGTGGCGATCGACTTCGCCGATCAGAATCTGGTTGTTCTGCCGGAAACGATGGACTACGCCACCGCCGCGAGCCTCGGCTGCCGCTTCGCGACATCGTTTCGTGCCGTTGTCGATCAGGGGCGCGTGCGTGGCGGCGAATGGGTTGCCGTGCATGGCTGCGGCGGGGTTGGCTTGTCGGCCATCACCATTGCGGCGGCCATGGGTGCGCAGCCGATCGCGATCGACATTTCAGCCGAAAAGCTGGCCTTCGCGAAGCAGCTGGGTGCTGTCGCGACGGTTCACGCAGGCGAGGTGGCCGATGTGGTGGACGCGGTGCGCACGATCAGCGGCGGCGGCGTGCATCTGTCGCTTGATGCGCTCGGCGCGCCGACCACATGCTTCAACTCCGTCCGCAACCTGCGCCGCCGCGGCCGCCATGTTCAGGTGGGTCTGCTTTTGGGCGATCACACGGCGCCATCGATCCCCATGGCACAGGTGATCGCGCACGAGCTCGAGATCCTCGGCAGCCATGGCATGCAGGCCTGGCGCTACGACGCCATGCTGTCCATGATCACCGCCGGCACGCTGCAACCCCAGAAGCTGATCGGGCGCCATATCAGCCTGGACGATGCGGTGGACGCTCTCGTGGGCATGGAAGCCTCGCCGGATCTGGGGATCAGCATCATTTCGAGGTTCTGATCCCCCGCGACTGACGGAATGTTGCGCCACGCCCATGAGCATGGAGCGCATTCGTAGGACCGCAGCCCTGCCAGAGCCAAGTGCAGTCCAATACAGGGAGAGGGCTCCGCTTTTCAGGAACAGGGAAGTCGGCGTTGGTCCGGGTTTGCTGCATGGTAGCTCGCTCCTGACGAAAATCTGATCCGCTTCATATTCGTCCAAGCTCGTGCGGCTGGTTGCGACGTCGTCCTGTCCGCCGGCTGGGACCTCGTAATGCGGGGAGGCTAGTTTTCGAGCCACGCAGCTTCCGAGCCTCGGATTTGTGCATGCTTGTGGGGCTATAACCTACGGAATTCAGCGATCCAACGGCAGCCAAGCCTTTCAAAGGTCTGCGGAGCGGAAGAAGAGCTTGCTTCTGAAGCGCGACCGCAAGACCTAAGTGAGAATGAAGGGTTTCTTCCGAAGCAGGTGAAAAGATACAGAGCTTGATCGGACTTATCCGAGAACAACGACGTTGAACGTCTGACTTACATCAGAGGGCGGTCGCTGATCGTTTCTTCATCCAGTCTGGCGGCGCAGATCGACTGCAGCATATGCTGGCTGATACGAATGTCTTCTCCCAGCAGCTGCCTTGCAAAGGCTGCATCTTTATTGCGAAGCGCCTTCATGATGGCCGGGTGACGGTTTTCTTCTGGTGGTGCGGTGGGTGCGCCATAGCGGCCGGCGATGCTGTGGGTCAGAAGGCGCATGTAAGGGCCCATCTGCAGCCAAAGCACGCTGATGAAGCGCGAGAGCACGTCGGATCGAGCCAAATCGTAAAGGCTGAAGTGGAAGATGTGATTGCGGTGCAGCATCTCGTAAACTTCGCCGGATGCCGCCGCGGCCTCATGATCACGCATCAAAACGCTCAACCGATCGAGATCGGCATCCGACGCCTTCAGGGTAGCGAGCTCCACGGCCAGCCCCTCGATCTCGATCCGCGCACGGCAGATATCATCCAGCCGCTCACGCGAAACTTCGGGAACACGTGCCGTACCGGTGCGCGTGATGTCCACGCCGTTGTCGACGGCAAGGCGCCGCAGCGCCTCGCGCACGGGCATATGCGATGTCCCCATTTCCTGCGCCAGACTGTCGATTGTTATCGACTGGCCTGGCTCAAACTGCCCCCACATCAGTGCACTGCGAAGCTGTTCGTAGACATGGTCGCCCACGGTTGTTCGGGTAACCACGGGCGATAAGTTCGGCCGCGCAGGGTGCTGGCGCTTTGTTTTTGCGGGCATTCAGGCCTTCAAGGTTGCGCGTTGAACGGAGATCACGGCTCGGAACGTGTCCGCGCGGTGACTTCAAGCTCGACCTTCATGCTTTCCTCGGCGAAGCCACACAAGATGGTTGTGTTGGTTGGGCGGTTTTCGGTGAAGGTTTCGCCCAGGATGCGGCTGACCGGAATGACATCGGCGCGGTCACGGATGAACACCCGAACACGCACGACGTCGCTCATGCTCGCGCCAGCCTTTGCCAGCGTGTCGGCAATCGTGCGCAGCGACTGGCGTGTCTGCTCGACGGCATCGTCCGAGATCGACCCATCCTCGAAATTGAACCCTGCCGTACCCGAAACGAAGATCCAATCGCCATCGACGACGGCACGCGAATAGCCGGCTAGCTCCTCGAACCGCGATCCTGAGCTGATGGTCCAGCGCTTTGCCATTATTTTATCCTTCAAGCATCTTGATCAAACGATCTGATCGCGTCTAACTTTGATCAAACGATATAAGAAAGCAACGGGGAACCAGATGACAGTTGCTTGGCAAGCCTCACGCCGTACCGGCGGGGAACTGCGCATCGAGAACGTCGTGCGTAGCTTTGCCGCGATCCGAGCGGTTGATGACGTGTCTTTCACCGTCAAGGCGCGAGGCATCACCGGCCTCATCGGGCCCAATGGCGCGGGAAAGACGACGCTTTTCAATTCGGTCGCAGGGACACTGCCGATCAATTCCGGCTCAGTGATGCTGAACGGCATCCGGATTGATGGTCTGGCACCGCACCGGATCTTCGGTCACGGGCTGCTGCGAACCTTTCAGATCCCGCGCCCCTTCGCGGAAATGACTGTTCTGGAAAACGTGATGGTCACGCCAGCAGGCCAAGCAGGCGAGCAGTTCTGGAACACCTGGTTGCGTCCAGGCCTCGTCGCGCGTGAGGAAAAAGCCCTGCGCGACAGGGCGCGCGCCATTATCGAGTTCTGTGGCCTGACGAAAGTCGAGCGGCAATTGGCCGGTGCGATCTCGGGCGGCCAGCAGAAGCTGGTTGAACTGGCGCGCGTGCTGATGGGCGACCCAGCCATCATCCTTCTGGACGAGCCTGGAGCAGGGGTAAACCCTGGGCTGCTGGACCATATCGTCGATCGCATTGCCGAGCTGCGTAAGCAGGGGCTGACCTTTCTCATCATCGAGCACAACATGGATGTGATCATGTCGCTCTGCGACCATGTGGCGGTCATGGCCGCCGGACGCCTGATCGCGCAAGGGCGACCCTCCGAGGTCACGGCGGACTCGAAGGTCATCGAGGCCTATCTTGGTGGGGGTGTCGCATGAGCATGCCACTTCTCACGGCCAGCGATCTGGTTGGCGGTTATCGTCCGGGCCTGCCCATCCTGCATGGTGCCGGGATCCAGGTTTCCGCAGGCGAGTTCGTTGCCCTGATCGGTCCGAATGGTGCGGGCAAATCAACTTTGATGAAGGCCATCGCCGGCATCGTGCCGATCTGGTCTGGGCAGGTGGAGTTGGCCGGGCGTGTCGTCACCAACACGCCGCCGCACCGTCTGGCCGAAGCCGAACTGGCCTTCGTGCCGCAGACCAACAATGTCTTCACCAGCCTGACGATCGACGAAAATCTGCGCCTGGGTGCGGCAGCCTTGTCGCGCGGGCAGGCGGGCCAGGCACTGGCTCGATCCTACGAAGCCTTTCCCGATCTGACACGCTTCCGGAACGTGCCTGCCCGCGCTTTGTCGGGCGGGCAACGGCAGATGCTGGCGGTCGCCCGTGCGCTGCTGACGAGCCCCAAGCTCTTGATGCTGGATGAGCCCAGCGCCGGACTATCGCCACTGATGGTCTCCGACGTCTTCAGCCGCCTGAAGGCGCTCGTGCACGACGGCGTCGCAATCCTGATGGTGGAGCAGAACGTCAAGGCCGCCTTTTCGGTCGCCGACCGCGCATATGTGCTGACGGAAGGCCGCAATCGACTGGACGGCACTCCGGAGCATCTGAGCGCCATGGACGAAATCGTGGAACTCTATCTGGGCGGCGGGGGGCGCAAACACTGATGCTCTTTCAGGTTCTTGCAGACGGGATCCTCACCGGATCCATCATCGCTCTCGGTGCGATCGGGCTGACGCTGACAATGAGCGTACTGCGCTTCCCGAACTTCGCGCATGCCGAGTTGATCACCTTCGGCGCTTATATCGCGTTGGCCGTGCTGGGGCTTACGGGCGCGTTCATGGGGCCGCTTGCGCCATTGTCCTTCGGCCTGCCCCTGATCTTGGCGACGGTCGTTGCCATGGCCGCCACTGCCGTTCTGGCGCTGCTGATCGACCGCCTCGTTTATCGCAAGCTGCGGGCGCGGTCGAAAAAGATGACCGTGGTCTTTGGCTCCTTCGGCGTGTCGCTGCTGGTGCGCATGTCCATTCTTCTGGTGTTCGGTGGAGCTGCCACCTACTACTCGACCGCGCTGCAGAGAGCGATCAGGGTTGGCGGCCTGTTCCGGGTGATGCCCGATCAGGTCTTCACCCTTGGCTTGACGATCATCATCGTTGTCGGCCTGCACCTCTTCCTCAAATTCACGCGGCTCGGCCTTGCCATGCGTGCCTATGCGGAAAACCCGCAGCTGGTGGGAATCTACGGTTATGACAGCGAGCGCGTTCTGCGCTGGACCTGGATTATCGGTGCCGCGCTGGCGGCTCTCGCCGGCGTGCTCTACGGGTTAACAGTGCAGATCCGGCCTGAGATCGGCTTCCACCTGCTCTTGCCCCTTTTCGCCGCGGCGATCATGGGCGGCGTCGGCAATGTCCATGGCGCGGTGTTGGGCGGCCTGATTGTGGGACTGGCGGAGTCGCTGTCGATCTACCTCATCCCACCCGGCTACAAGATGGCCGTGCCGTTCCTGCTACTCCTCCTCATTCTTTACCTGAGACCGACCGGCCTGTTCGGATCGGCAAAAGGAGCCGTGAGATGACCGGGATCCTGCTTTACCTCGTTTTTTTCCTGATCGTGACGCTGATCTATTCGATTGTCGTGATGGGGCTGAACCTGCAATGGGGCTATACCGGCCTGTTCAACGCCGGCGTGGTGGCGTTCTATGCCATCGGCGCGTATGGCACCGCCGTCCTGATGGGGCCCGACCGCTCGACCTTGATCGGCGGCTTCGGCTTGCCGTTCCCAATTGCACTGATTGGAGGCATGGCGGCCGCCGGCCTCGGCGCGCTGATTGTTGGGCTTGCAGCGCTGCGATTGCGCGATGATTATCTTGCCATTGCTACCTTCGGGATCGCGATCTCCGTTCAGCTGGTGGCTCTGAACTTCGAAGGCCTGACCGGCGGCGCACAAGGCCTGATCGGACTGCCGCGCCCGCTGTTTTCCATGTTCGACAGCCCCAACGGGTTCAATCTGTTCTATCTCGGCTTCGTCGCCTGCATGGCCGCGCTGGTCTACCTGGCGCTTCAGACTGCGCTGGGGTCGCCATGGGGACGGTTGCTGAAAGCGGTGCGCGAGGATGAAACCGCGGCTGCTTCGCTCGGCAAGAATCCGGCCATGGTGCGGCTGCAGGCTTTCGTGCTTGGTTGCACCCTCATGGGCCTGGCTGGCGGGCTTTATGTCGGCTTCATCGGCTTTGTCAGCCCGCTGGACTTCCTGCCGATCCTGACGTTCCAGATCTGGGCAATGCTGATCGTCGGCGGCTCGGGCAATACGAAAGGGGCTTTTGTGGGAGCCTTCGCGGTGTGGGGCCTGTGGTCGGTCAGCGGCATGGCGGTCAGCAAGCTTTTGCCGGTGCAGTTTCAGTCGCAAGGTGGCGCGATCCAGACCATGCTGATTGGCCTGTTGATCGTCCTGACCTTGCTGTTCCGACCCCGCGGCCTGATCGGGGAATCCGAAACGATTTCACGCCATGCCAATTAGCCGCCCCAACACCTTCTGGCATTCTCGGGTGCCGCTGCCCGACTGTCCTGCGCTGCAGGGCGGACTGCAAGCTGATGTCGTCGTTGTTGGGGGAGGCTTCACAGGTCTGGCTGCCGCGGCCACCTTGGCCGAGGGCGGCGCGAATGTGGTGCTTCTCGAGGCCGAAGGCCTGGCGCACTCGGCTTCCGGACGCAACGCGGGTTTCGTTGTGCCCAATTTCTCGAAGGCAGATCCGGCGCAAGTCCTGGCAAAACTCGGACCGGAGCGCGGCAAACGTTTGCTTGCCATGGTCAGCGGCGCAGCCGACCGCGTCTTTGAACTGGCTCGCGAAGCGGATCTGGGAGCGGAGGCCGAACAAAACGGTTGGCTGCAACCCGCCCACTCACCGGCAATGGCAAAGACTGTTCAAGCACGGGTCGAGGCTTGGGCGGCGTTGGGCAGACCCGTGGAATGGCTGGACGCGGCAGAAACAGCTCGCCGTACCGGGATCGACATCTATCACGGCGCGCTTTTCGATCGCTCGGGTGGCGTCATCAATCCCGTCGCTCATGCCGCAGCCCTTGCTCGACGGGCGCAAAAGGCAGGCGCGCGGCTGTTCGAGGGCAGCGCTGCACGCAACATAACCCGCCGCAGTTCAGGCTGGAGGGTTGAAACAGCTTCAGGCCATGTCGACGCTCCAAAGGTGCTGATGTGCACCAATGCCCATACGCTCGGGGCAGCCAAGGCGCTTGGACGCACCGTGATCCCGCTCAACGTCTATCAGATCGCAACAGAGCCGCTGGATGCTGCCGTGATCGCGCGCTTTTCGCCGAATCGCGAGCCTCTATCGGACACCCGTGCAAACATCTTCACCTTCCGCCTGACGGCCGACCACCGGCTGATCTCGGGCGGCATGGCGGTGGTGCCGTATTTTGGCGCGGAAGCCCGAATGGCGCGGCGCATCGTGACGCGGCTGGCGCGCGAACTGCGCCTGCCGGCGGTGCCACGCGTCGATCATATCTGGCGTGGCACGGCCGCCGTTACGACCGACTTCCTGCCGCATCTGGTTGATCTTGGTCCAGGCTTTCTAGGCGTCACAGCCTGCAATGGCCGTGGCGTGGCTATGACAACCGTCACCGGTGAGATGATCGGCAAGGCTCTCCTGGAAGGCCATTCTCTGGATGATCTGCCGATTCCGCTGGGCGCGCCTTCGGCTGTTCCGGCACCCTTTCTGGCTCGATGGGCACCCTCGGCCTTTCTCCTGCAGGGCGACCGGGCCGACAGGCGAGCCATCCGTAAAACACAAGAAGACCGGGCTCACGCAAACCGGCAATCGGCAGCCTAACAAACAATCAATGGGATCACACATGAAGAAACTTCTGCTTTCAAGCATCTGCGCACTCGGCGCCATGACCGGTTCTGCCATGGCGCAGGATTGCGAGATCGCGTTCGGGTCCGTTCTTTCGCTCACCGGGCCCAACGCCGCCATTGGCAAGGCGATCGGCGATGCTGGCCAGCTCGCGGTCGACCAGTTCAATGAAGCAGGCGGCGCAGCCGGCTGTAAGGTGCGTTATGTCCTTCGTGACGACCAGGGGCAGCCCAATGTCGGCGTTGATGCCGCCAAGTCACTGGTCGAGATCGATGGTTCTCCTGTGATTCTGGGTTCGATCGCCTCCGGAGTGACGCTGCCGATTCTGACGTCGGTTGCTGTTCCGGCAAAGGTCACGCAGATTTCCTGCTGCTCATCGGCACCGTCGCTGACCGAATTGGCGGCCGAAGGCGGCACGGATGGCTTGTGGTTCCGCACCCTGCCGACCTCGCGTCCGCAGGGTATCGTCATGGCCACGCTGGCTCATGAAGCCGGGCTGAAGACCATGGCGATCGTCTATGTAAACTCCGATTACGGCGTGGGTCTCGCCCGCGACTTCAAGGAAGCGTTCGAAAAGCTCGGCGGCACTGTGAGCCAGATGATCGCCTATAACGAGCAGCAGCCATCCTACCGCGTCGAAGTGAATGCCGCGCTGCAGGGTGAGCCAGAGGCGATGTTCCTCGTGGCGTTCCCGGCAGACGGAGCGACGGTGGCGCGTGAATGGATCTCCTTCGGCGGATCTTCGAAGCTTTATCTGTCGAACGCGATGCGCGCTGACGAATTCGTTCATGCAGTAGGCGCGGATATCCTCGTTGATGCTGTTGGCATCGACAATGCGCAGATTTCCGGCGAAAGCGTCAGCAGCTTCGATGCAGCTTGGGAAAAGCGCTTCGGTTCGGCTCCAAACGGTCCTGGCCTCCATACAATGTATGACGCGACGGCGGTTGCACTCCTGGCCATGGAAAAGGCCGGTAAACCAAACGGTCGAGCCATCGCGGATAACATCCGCACCGTCACGGGTGGTGAGGGCGAGGTGATCCTGCCAGGTGTCGAAGGCTTCACCCGCGCCAAACAATTGGTGGCTGAAAACAAGCCGTTCACCTATGTCGGCGCAACGGGCCCGATCACCTTCGATGCCAATGGCGACGTCAATGGTCCCTACCTGATCTGGGGCGTCAAGGACGGCAAGCTGACCACGATCGACACCTGGGACATCCCGCGCGTCGATGCGGCCACTGCGGCCATCGAAAAGTAACTCAAGGAAAGGGGGGATCGGACATGACAGGCAAAGCTCCGCGCCTGCGAGACATGGACGTCCAGTTCAGCCTGGACGGTGTGTCCGATCTCCCGCTTTTGTTTCAACGGAGGGCAGAGGCGGCACAGTCCGCCTTGAACCGTTGGCCCGTTCATCATGCCCTCCGCTACGGGCCGAAACAGGGCGAAACACTCAATCTGTTCCCGGCAGATTCAGCACAATCATCAGTCGGCGGCGCACCGGTTCTCTTTTTCATCCACGGCGGCTTCTGGCGGTCGCTGGATGCTGATCTGTTCAGCTTCCTGGCCGATGGCTTCGTTCCCTTCGGCGCCATGCTGGTGGTGATCGATTATCCTCTCATGCCGGACGTGCGGCTTGCTGACGTTCTGGCTTCCTGCGCGCGCGCTTTGCATTGGACCCATGCAAATGTCGCGGACTATGGCGGTGATCCCAACAGGATCACGATCTGCGGCAACTCGGCCGGCGGTCACCTCGTTGCCGAACTCGCCTGCGCCGACGCGCCACATTCCTGCGGATCCAGCGCTCAAGGGGCCGGGATACCTATTGCTGCAGCAGTGCCGATCAGCGGCATCTACGATCTGGAGCCGGTAACGCGCTCTTTTCAGGACGACAGCCTGACGCTGACTGCAAGCGAGGTTGCAGACTTCAGCCCTTTGACGCGCCGTTACCGTTCGGTGGTGCCCATGCTGGTTGCGGTTGGCGCAGACGAGACGACCGAGTTCCTGCGCCAGACCGACGCCTTTGCTGATCTTTGCACACGCGCGGGGCAGCCTTCAGAGGCCTTGCACGTGCCGGGCACCAACCATGTCTCCGTTTTAACCGAAGCGCTGGCCGTGCCCGACCATTCCTTCAACCGGCGCGTTCGCGCCTTGATGGGGCTGGCGGTCTGATCGCACCGCAGCACTCACCAAAGACCTGATCTATCTCCAAGGAACTCTGATGCTTCGACTTGCCCGCCGGCTGACCCAGACCTCCGCAAAGAGCTATGGCATGTTCGCCAAGGCTGCCGCACTGGGACCACGCCCAGATCTCATCCATCTGGAACTCGGCATGCCGATCCACGACACGCCGGATTTGATCAAGGAAGCGACCGTGTCCGCGATGCGTGCCGGGCATGTCCATTACACCCATTTCCAGGGCATCCCCGAACTGCGCAACGCTCTGGCCGTGAAAATGCACGAGCAGAATGCGCTGGATTTCACTGCAGACGAGATCATCGTCACCAACGGCCTGACGCAGGCGTCCTTCATCGCCTTCATGGCGCTGCTGGATGAAGGCGATGAGGCAATCCTGCTCGACCCCTATTATCCCCAGCATCTCGGCAAGATCGAAATGGCGGGTGCCAAGGCGGTGATCGCCAGCACCGGTCCGGGGTTCACGCTGGTCAAGGAGCTTATCGAAGAGAAGATCACGCCGCGAACCCGGGTGATCACGCTGGTCAATCCGTCGAACCCGACGGGCCGCTGCTACAGCCGCGAAGAACTGACCGCTGTGGCCGAACTCGCACAGAAATACGATCTGGCGGTGATCTGCGATGAGGTTTACGAACGCATCACCTTCGACGGCACGCAGCATATTTCGATCGCCTCCCTGCCGGGGATGCGCGCGCGCACCATCACCATGTTCGCGTTTACCAAGGCCTTTGCCATGGACGGCTGGCGCATCGGCTGGCTTGCGGCGGACAAGTCGCTGATCGGCTCCTTGGTGAAGCTGCATGCAACGGAGGTCACCCATGTGAACACCTTCATCCAGCATGGCGCCCTGGCCGCGATCACCGCGCCGCCCGAGGTGCTGGGGGACATGGTCGACGACGATCGCATGAAGCGCGATCTCGTCGTGTCGCGGTTGAATCAGATGCCCGGCGTCACCTGCGAACTGCCCCAAGGAACGATCTACGCCTTTCCCGACATCTCAGGCACCGGCCTTTCAGCGCAACAGGCGGCAGACGCGCTTTTGAACGAGGCACAAGTCGTGGTCGAGGCGGGCACGTTCTATGGGAAGGGTGGCGAAGGTCACCTGCGGGTTTGCTTCGGTTCGGAAACCACGGAGAAGCTGACCTTGGCCATGGACCGCATGACCCGATTCTTTAACAATCTCCCGCAGCAGCCGCACTCATGATCCATGCTTTGTGCGGTATGCTCGCACGGGCATCTGAAGTGCCTTGCCGCCGCCGTGTGGCGTCGGTTCCCGGCCTGCAGATCCGGGACCTCTGAGCACAGCTGCCTTCGCAGGAACTGCAATCGACGCTGGCAATCTCAACGCAAACGCAGCTGCCGGAAGATTGCGATGGCCGTGACGTCAGGATGATCAGCAGTCCTGACCTGTTTGTTTCCTGACACGGATCAGACCGCGTCCCCGCCGATGTTGCGGATCATGGCGCGGATCGTGCGCAGGCAGGCCTGCATGTCTGCGTCCGGAATACCGTCCACCAGGCGGTCGTGATTGCGCGCGATGGTGGGCCATACCTGCTGCAACAGCGCTTCGCCTTCGCGCGTCAGGGCCACTTCGCGCCGGCGCAGGTCGCTGGCGGCGATCTGGCGCTCCACAAGCCCCGCCGTCACCATCGTTTCGATTGTGCGGCTGGCATTGGATTGCTCCACGACCGCATAAGCGGCGATCTCGTTCACCGTCAGCGTTTTATGGACATGCAGAACCGATAAAGTGCGCAGGACCGTGTTGTTGATGTTGAACGCGCTCAGATCGCGGTTCTGGTCGAGGTTCCAGCGATTGGCGAGCCGATTCAGGAGATAAGGCAGGTAATCATCAAGATCGACCGGCGCGTGGTCGATGCCGCTTTCTCCCTCGGGCACACGTTTGTGCATGGCCTTTTCAGGTCTGGTCATCTGCGTTTCCCTGGATGCGGACCGAAAGCGCCCGCAGCGCCCCGAGCGAGGCCTGCAGCTCGCTCATCGGCGCACCGGCGAAGCAGTTTGCGAGCTTTTGCGCGTGCAGGCGATTGGCCTCGTCGAACGCCGCCTTTCCTTCCGGTGTAAAGCGAACGATGAAGGATCGCCGGTCGTCCTGCGACATTGTCTTGGTGATCAGCCCGTCGGCGAGCAAACGCCGCACCAGACCCGACACATTGCCGCTCGTGACTTTCAGATTGGCGGAGATCTGTCCAAGGCTGATGCCGTCGGGATAGCGCTCGACCTGCGCCAGGAACTCGAACTTTGCCACCGACAAGCCGTGATGAGCACTCAAAGCGCTGTTGAGCCGCGAGAATACGGTGCTTTCCAGCGACAGGATCTGCAGCCAGATGCGCGTTTCCACCTTGCGGCGCTCGGGGTCCGCTTCCGTTTCGGCGATATCCGGCACTGGACCCTCGTTTGCTGCACCCCCCCTTAGCCGCCGCCGCACCTGGTTCTTCCGGTGCACAAAGGCTGCTCAGATTGCCGCAAACCTATTCACGATTTGGCATAATCAAGCAAGGCAACGCGCAGATCGTCGGGAATGGGCTTGGAGCGGTGCGTGGTAAGATCGGTGGTCACCACCGTGAAGCGACCGCGCAAGGCTTCCGCTTCGCCGTTGAAGGCATGAAGCTGCAGCGCAAAGGACGATGTGCCAACGCGCTCCAGATCAACCGCGATCTCCAGCGTGTCGCCCATGCACGCCGGCTGGAAGAAGTCGGCATGGGCGTTGACATAGCCAAGGCCGGTGCGGCGCGGTCCAATCAGGTCGTAATAGCTGATCCCAAGTCGCGCATTGTACCATTCTTCGATGGCCACGTTGAAGATGTCGAAGAATCTGGGCGTGTAAACGATGCCCGCAGGGTCGCAATGACCGAAGCGGATCTTGATTGCCGTCGACCACAAACCAGGCTTCAGGGCTGAGCGATCGAGCGGCATCGGCTTGTCGACGCTGGACGTCTGTGAACCCGTGGTCATACGAAGGTTCTGATGGTTGCGATGGTGCCGTCGAGCTGTTTCTCGGAGCCGTCCTTGACCGCTGCGTCGCGCAAACGGCGCGCCCAATCTGCCGCATCATCGCGCGTTTCCAGAAGCGTGACGGTGGACATGACCTTGTCGAACTTGGACATGCCCCGTGCATGGGTATCGGAATAGCCCTTCACCAGACGCTGGAACTGCAGCACTTCGACGGCGAGCGCATAGTTCTGGTTAAGCAGCCGCTGCGCGGTGGCCAGCCACTGGTCGCGATGGGCGACCTCGCCCTGATGGCGCAGCGAACGGCGGCGCAGGAAGCGCATGCCGCCCATAATGTAGAGTGCGGCGAACCAGGGCAGCGAATAGGTTTTGACGCGCCGACCTTTGGACACGCGCTTGTCGAGCCATGCGAAGAGCTTCGGCCGCGCTTCGATCCAGCGGCCGAGACCGGCGGGCAGCAGGCCGTTCACCTCTTCCATGCGCGGATGCATGAATTCGGTGGTTTGCATGACCTGACCGTCGCGCAGCCCCATGTCCTTTTCGATGCGGTCACGCCGCTGCATGCGGGTCTTGAGGTCGGCGACGCGGATCACGTCGTCGTAGCACATGGCGTTGGCGAGGTATTTTGCGGCGTTGGTGGTGAAGGCGAACGCATGCGCGCCGCCGCCGGCGGCAGCATCGTCGCGCGCCAGGCCGTCGAGCAGATCGAGATATTCCGCGCCATAGGCCACGTCCTGATAGTCCACCACCTTGCGCAGGCCGGCATCCGCCATTGCGCGTGCTTCCACCGGCAGGCTTTGGATACGCGCCAGCAATGGCTTCAAGCGCGGATCGCCATCGAAAGACGATTCCGCCGGCGTTTCGATAGGCGCGGAAGGTCCGAGATTGGGCGGCGAAGCGGCGGCCATTTCCGATGAAGGCGCGGCTTGTGCCGGCAGTTCTGTCGCGGCCGGACCTCCCTCCGTGTCATCCGGCTCGACATGCCGCATGGCGGCCTCGAAGGTGCGGATGCTGCCTTCAACGCCCTTGCCGCTTTTGCGGATGATGTCGAGATAGGCTTCCCTTGCAAAGGGCAGGGCGCCCGATGCGGCGAGCGCGCCGAACATGGCGGACGAAATCACGCTGCCATTGCGCACGGCGAGCTCTTCCATGTTGAAGACGATCTCGCGTTTTGCCACCACGCCGATGGCGCCGGTTACGGCGGAATTGTCGGCGATTCCTTCGCCGGGCGCAATCTTTTCGGTCACCGACAAGGAGCGGTGGTTGGACGCAATCAGCGTCGTGCGTTTTGGGGTCACGATGCCGCGCAGGATAGAGCGGCCGGCTTCCATGAATTCGGATGCGATCACCACATCCACGTCGCCCGGTGTGGGCATCTGGGCCAGGATCGGCTTGCGCCCATCGAGCGGCGGCATCATCTCGACATAATAGATCGTGGCGCCGGTGCGCTGGGCGACGCCCGGCACGGAGGTGGATTGCGCCACCCAATTCTGATCTTCGGCGAGCTTGACGATCCAGTCGGTAAGCACGCCGCCGCCCTGACCACCCATGGCGACGATAGCGATCGAGATCGGGCGCTCGGTGGCCGGACCAACGGCTGCGAGCGGCAAGTGGATCGTGTCGTCCTTCATCATGCCACGGCGACCTGTACGCGGCGACCCGCACGGCGGCGCTGAAGATAGGTGATGACCTTCATCGTCCATTTGGCCTTGAACTGGTCCCATTTGGTCGGGTTATGGATCACGTCCGCACGGAAGAAGGACGGGCACAGCACGGCCGCTTCCGCCACTTCGCCGCAATTGCCGCAAGCCACGCAGGTGTTGTCGATTGCCGCCACCGGATCGTCGCGCAAGGGATCGTCGAGTACCTTTACCGAAAGCGACGGACAGCCCGAAAGCCGCATGCAGGCGTGATCGCCCGTGCACACGTCCTCGTCGACGCCATAGCGCTCCTTGACGACGCGCTCGCCCCCCTTGATCGCCTTGTTGACCAGAGGCTTCACACGGCGCTGCTTGTTCAGCATGCATTCCGAAGACGCCACGATCACCTTGGGGCCTTCTTCGGTGGAGGTCAGCGCTTCGCGCAGCGTGTCGCGCATCTTGGTGACGTCATAGGTGCGGTCGATCTGGCGCACCCAGTTGACGCCGATGCCTTCCACCGCCTTGGTAATGGAATTGTTGGTTTGCCGGTTCTTGTTCCATGCGCGCGAAGACGGGATGTCCTGCCCGCCGGTGGCCGAGGAATAGAAGTTGTCGACGATAATGAACACGCCGTCATGCTTGTTGAACACGGCGTTGCCGATGCCGGACGTCAGGCCATTATGCCAAAAACCGCCATCGCCCATGATGGCGATCGACTTCTTGGCGCCCTTGACGTTGAAGGCCGAAGTGGAAGCCGGCCCGAGTCCAAAGCCCATCGTGGTGGCGCCGATGTTGAAAGGCGGCAGGATGGAAAACAGGTGGCAGCCGATATCCGCCGACACGTGGTGCTCGCCGAGTTCTTCTTCCACCAGTTTCATGGATGCGAAGATCGGTCGTTCGGGGCAGCCGGTGCAAAGGCCCGGCGGGCGCGGCGGAACGACGTCGCGCAGGCGCTTCACTTCCGGCAGGTCGAGTACGGGCCGCGCATCGGGCACCGGCGGGCGATTGCCGAGGATCATCGGGTCGTGCTGTTCCAGGAAGGCCTGGATGCCTTCCATCAGAACCTGCGCGGTGTAATCGCCGCCCATCGGCAGCACATCCTTGCCCGCCACTTTGGTGTTGATGTCTCGGCGGCGCAGAACCGTGTTGATCGCCTGTTCGAGATATTCCGGCTGGCCTTCTTCCACCATCAGAACGGCATCCTTGCCTCGGCAGAACTCCGCCACTTCCGTGTCGATCACGGGATAGGTCACGTTCATGCAGTAGATCGGCAGCTTCAACGTGCCATAGGCGTCCGACAGGCCGAGATATTGCAGCGCGCGAATCACGTTGTTGTACATGCCGCCCTGGATCACGATGCCTGTCTTTGCATTCTCCTGCGGCCCGAAATACTCGTTGAGCTTGTGCTCGTGGATGAAGTCGATCGCGGCCGGCATGCGGACCTTGATCTTCTCCTGTTCCTGGACGTAAGCGGCCGGCGGCAGAACGATGCGGCTCAGATCGCGCTTCGGGTTGTTCAGCGCGTCCTGCAGCGTGAAGGACGGCTTGACGTTATCCTTGGCGATGAACGAGCCATGCATGTGGCAGGAGCGCACGCGCACTTCCAGCATCACCGGCGTGTTCGACGCTTCCGAGAGCTGGAAACCTTTTTCGATCATGTCGACGATGCAGGTATGGTCGGGGCGCGGATCGAGCAGCCACATCTGCGACTTCATAGCAAAGGCGTGGGTGCGCTCCTGCATGATGGAGGAGCCTTCGCCGTAGTCTTCACCCACGATCACCATCGCGCCGCCGGTCACGCCACCTGAAGCCAGGTTGGCAAGCGCATCCGACGCCACATTGGTGCCTACTGTGGATTTCCAGGCGACAGCACCGCGCAAGGGATACATCACCGAGGCCGACAGCATGGCGGCCGCCGTGGCTTCGTTGGCCGAACTCTGGAAGTTGACGCCAAGCTCGTCGAGCACATCCTTGGCATCGGCCAGAACGTCCATCAGGTGGGAAATAGGCGAACCCTGGTAGCCGCCGACATACGACACGCCGGATTGCAGCAGCGCCTTGGTGATGGCCAGAATACCTTCACCACGAAATTCCTCACCGTCGCCGAGCCTGAGATCCTCGACTTCTCGCGCAAATGACCGTTCAGCCATCGAACACTCCTGGTAAACCAGCCAGAGAAATATGCTTTAGCATAGATTTAGCGGTGAACCGCGTCAATCTGCCAGTTCGAGAGCTGATCAGAACGTCGGCAAAGACAGCGAAATGATGCCTGGGAAACACCGCGTGATTTGCCGTCATGCCGATCGCCGATCACCCCTGAAGAGATGTTTGCATACGCATATTTTTACGTCTAGTCTTTCTCCCGGGAACAGCCTGTCCGCCTCCTCATGAACCGCTGTCGTGGCGCTGGCACATCTGCTTGATCGAAGGGAGTTTCTTTATGACTGCTGCAAACGCGCTCGGCCAACTGACGGAATTGCTGGTAAGCGGAGGGGTAGAGGTGGTCGACCTGACGGCACCACTCGGACCGAACACGCCGCTCCTGAAGCTGCCGCCCGAGCTTGCCAAGGATACCCCCAAGATCGAGATCCACCGCATCTCGGAATATGATCAGGACGGTCCGTTCTGGGCCTGGAACTGGCTCAAGGTCGGAGAACATTCCGGCACACATTTCGATGCGCCGCATCACTGGATCACGGGCAAGGACTTTTCCGACGGTTTCACCGACACGATCCCGGTGAAGAACTTCGTTGCGCCGGTAAACGTCATCGACTGCTCGCAGCAGACCGCCGAAAACCCCGATTTCCTCCTGACCGCCGAAGGCGTAAAGGCCTGGGAAGCCGCCAATGGCGAGATCAAGCCGGGTGAGTGGGTGGTGATGCGCACCGATTGGGACAAGCGCAACGAGTCGGAGGACGCCTTCCTCAACGCCGATGAAAACGGACCACATTCGCCCGGACCATCACCCGACTGCATCCAGTATATCCTGGAAAAGGGCGCGATCGGCTGGGGAACGCAGTGCATCGGCACGGATGCGGGCGCTGCCGGCGGATTCGAGCCGCCATTCCCGGCGCACAACCTCCTGCACAAGAACAACCGGTATGGTCTGGCGAGCCTCGTGAACCTCGACAAGCTGCCGGCAAAGGGCGCGATCCTGATCGTTGCGCCCCTGAAGATCGTACAGGGCACCGGCAGCCCGGTGCGTGCTCTGGCGCTTGTTTCAAAGGCCTGATCGGGCGTAACCGCCGATCACATCACCATCGGAGGCAGCAGCAACAGCGTTGTTGCCGCTTCCGATCTCTTCGGCGAGGTGTGCGTGATGCGGCGGGCAAAGCGGGTCATGGAACCTGCAGGCGATCGGGCAGGGAACGGCGTGCCCGTTTGCTAAAGGATATCGGTAATGGCCGCGTCGAAGCGCGCGATCTCATCGGCTGAGTTGTAGTGAACCAGCGAAATGCGCAAGGCACCGCTGGACATGGCAAGGCCGAGGCGGGCCATCAGGCGGGGCGCAAACATGTGGCCGTCACGCACCGCGACGTCCCTGTCGGCCAGCGCCTGGGCAATCGCACCGGGCGCGTGGCCGGGCAGGTTGAAGCAGATCGTCGGTACACGCTCCATCGTGCAGGCGGGATCGGCGATGCCGTAGATGGTGGCGCCGTGGCGGTGCAGCACGTCGAGGCTGCGGGCCGACAGGTCCTGCTCGTAAGCCTGGATCGCGTTCATCGCGGCAACGAGGGCATCGCGCCGCGAGGCTGTTTCGGACACGAATTGCTGCCCAAGCGTTTCGAGATAGCGGATGGCCGCCGCCATGCCGGCCACGTTCTCGTAAACGAAGGTGCCGACCTCGATCTTGAACGGCGGTTCGTTCGGGATGAAGTCTTCGCGGAAGGTCGGCAGCGCGCGCAGCTTGTCGAGCTTGCCCCACATGAAGCCCATATGCGGCGAGAACGTCTTGTAGCCGGAGCAAACGAGATAGTCGCAATCCCAGGCCTGCACGTCGATCAAACCATGCGGGCCAAAATGAACGCAATCCACGAACACTTCGGCGCCGGCCTGATGCGCGGCATCGGCGATGTCGCGGATGTCGACCAGCGTGCCGAGGGCATGGGAAGCGCGGGTAAATGCCACCAGTCGGGTGCGGCTGTTCAGCAGCGGACGAAGATCGTCGAGATGGAGCCTGCCATCAGGGCGCATGCGCCACCACACGATGCGCGCGCCGAGCGGCTCCAAGGCGAGCCATGTGGCAATGTTGGCGTCGTGGTCGAGATCGGTGACGATGATTTCGTTGCGGGTGCCGAGCATCTGACCGATGCCGAGGCTGACCAGGCGAATAAACGACGTCGCATTCATGCCGAACGAGACTTCCGACGGATGAGCGGCGTTGAGAAAGAGCGCAACGGTTTCGCGCGCGTCGGCGACCGACTGATCCACAGCCACGCTCTGGCGATAACGCCCGCCGCGCTGCACGTTGTGCTGCAGGAGATGGATGTGGATCGCGTCGAACACTCCTTGCGGCACCTGTGCGCCGGCTGCGTTGTCGAAAAAGATGGTCGAGCCGGATTGCGCCAGCGCAGGAAATTGCGCCCGCACATGATCGAGCGGAAAGACGGCCGGCGAGGTGTTCATTGAAGCGGCCTAGTGCATGATCTGGTTGAGGAAGGCGCGGGCGCGCGGTTCCTGCGGACTGGCGAAGAAGGCCTCCGGCGGCGCGACTTCCTTGATCTGCCCTTGATCCATGAAGATCACGCGGTCGGCCACTTCGCGCGCAAAGCCCATCTCATGGGTCACCACCACCATGGTCATACCTTCATCGGCGAGCCCGATCATCGTATCCAGCACTTCGCGGACCATTTCGGGGTCGAGCGCCGAGGTCGGCTCGTCGAACAGCATGATCTTCGGCTTCATGCAAAGGGAACGCGAAATGGCCGCGCGCTGCTGCTGTCCACCGGAAAGCTGGAACGGGTACTTGTTGGCGTGTTCGGCGATCTTGACGCGCTCAAGATAGTGCATGGCCCGGTCTTCCGCTTCCCGCTTCGGCACCTTGCGCACCGAGATCGGCGAGACCGTGCAATTTTCGAGGATGGTGAGATGGGGGAAAAGGTTGAAGTGCTGGAACACCATGCCGACGTCCTGGCGCACCTCGTCGAGCTTTTTCATGCCCGGCGTCAGTTCGATGCCGTTGACGATCAGCGTGCCGCTGACATGAGTTTCCAGCTGATTGATGGTGCGGATCAGCGTGGACTTGCCGGACCCCGAAGGTCCGCACAAGACGATGCGTTCTCCATAGGAGACATGAATATCGATGTCGCGCAACGCCTGGTAGGCACCGTACCACTTGTTGATCCCCGTCATGCTGACCGCCGGAACGCCGTTGAAGTCGATTTTGTGCGGGTGAGCAGACGTCATGAGGGCCTCGATAGGGAGCGAGCCGGAAACCGTGTGAGAGCGGCGAGGCGGTGGATCACCGCGCGTAAAGGCGCTGGTTGCGGCCTTCGAGATAGCCGACGATACGCACAAGCGGCCAAAGCAGCACGAGATAGATGATGGCGGCACCGATCAGCGGTGTCGGATTGGCCATCAGGGCTTGCGTGTCCTGCGCCTGCTTGAGCAGGTCGGGCATGGCGACAACGGAAGCCAGCGCCGTGTCCTTGAAGACGGCAATGGAGTTGGACGTCAGCGGCGGGATGATCACCTTGATCGCCTGCGGCAGGATGATCTTGCGCATGCTCATCCAGAACGGCATGCCGAGCGTCGCGGCGGCTTCGAACTGGCCGGCTGGCACGTTCTGAATGCCCGCGCGGCAGACTTCGGCGGTAAACGCCGCCAGCACCATGGACAGCGCCCACAACGCCGACACGAAGGAATTCAGCCGAATTCCGATAAAGGGCAGGGCGTAGTAGATCAGGATCAGCAGCACCAGGATCGGCAGGGCGCGAAAGATGTCGATATAGCCGATCGCCAGAAGCTGGATCGGACGCGGCGCATACAAGCGCACGAGGCATAGAAGCAGGCCGCAGAACGTGCCAAGCAGAATGCTGGCCACGCCCAGCATGATCGTGTTGCCCAGACCCCGCATCAGAATGGGGAAAGAGCGGATCAGGATGTCCCAGTTAAAGAAGGTCTCGATCAGTTCCATGGGACAAATCCGGAGCGGTGGAGAACAGGAAGCGAAGCGCCGCGCATCGAGGCGGCGCTTCGTTGAAGGCGATTACTGCGCGGTTGGCACGTCGGAAGGCGTGACCGTGCTGGTGCCGGCTTCAGGCGCCACGCCAAACCACTTCTCGTGGATCTTGGCCATCGTGCCATCGGTCTTCATGGCGGAGATCGCTTCATTGATCTCCGGCAGCATCGGCAGATCCTTCTTGGCCATCATCGCGAAGCGCTCACCGGTCGGGATGCGAACGAGAACCTTGAGAGCCTGGATCTTCTTGATGGCATACTGGAAGCCGGCGAGTTCGCCCGCGCCGCCATCGATGCGGCCGTTCTGCACGTCGAGCAGAAGATCCTGCTGGGCATTGTAGCTCGTCACATCGGCAATGCCGTATTTTTCGGCGTTTTCCTTGGCCCACTTGTCGCCGGTCGTACCGGCAACAACGCCGATGGTCTTGCCCTTCAGGTCTTCCAGCGTTGCGATCTCGGTACCCTGACGGCCGACGATCGTGCCGTCGCTGTCATAGTAAGCCTGCGTGAAGGACTGGTTCTGCAGCCGTTCATTAGTAATGGAGATCGAGGAGATCGCGAAGTCGATGCGACCCGAAGCGGTGGCAGCAAACAAGGCCTGGAAGCCCAGTTCCTGGAATTCGACGCCTTTGCCGATGCGTTTGGCGGCTTCGGTCGCCACATCCACTTCATAACCTTCAAAGGTGCCCGCTTCGTTTTTGAACTCCCAGGGCGGATTGGCGGCATAAGCGCCAACAACCACATTCTCCTGAGCCTGCGATGGCAGGGCAAAGGCGCTGAGCGCGGCGAAGGCCATACCGACAAGGACGATGCGTTTCATCATGTTCTTTCCCCTTTTTGTTCCGGTCGTGCCGGTGATTACGCCACCATGGCCCATTGGCAGGCCATCGGTTGCTTTTGTTATGCGTCAGGCGGTGCGCAACAGGGCGATCAGCCGTTCCTCCAGCGCATCCACCGCTTCGGGCGTCGTGACGATACCCGGCGACAAACGCAGCGTACGTCCGCGTGCGTCGGTGTAAAGCTCGGCCGCGCGCAAGGAAGCGACGATCTCGGCAGGATTGGCATGGTCCGGCAGGGTGATCATCACACTGCCGCCGCGCTCATTCGGATCGGCCGGCGAGGCGAGCGTCCAGCCGTTTGCATGGGCCATGGCGACCAACCGCTCCGTATGCGTGCGGTTTTGTTGTGCGATCGCTGCGATACCGGTTTGCTCCACCCATCGAAGTCCGGGCAGCGACGCCACGCTTGCCAAAATCGCCGGCGTGCCATGATCGAACCGGCGCGCATCGCCCGCATAAGTAAACTTGTCGAGGTCCCAGGAGAAAGGGTTCTCCTGGCTGAACCAGCCGCGCAGTTCGGGCTCGCACTGGGTGAGTAGATCAGGCCGCACTTGGAGGATGCCGGCACCTGACGTGCCGCACAGCCACTTCAGTGAAGTGGAAACAATGAAGTCGACGGCAAGATCGGCGACCGAGAACGGCAGAACGCCAACACCTTGCGTGATATCGACGCCAACAAGCGAGCCCATGGCGCGACCATGCTCGGAAAGCCGCTTCAAGTCGCAGCGATGCGATGTTGTTGAGGACACGAAGGTCAGCAAAGCCAGTCCGACATCGCTGCCCCATTGCTCCAGAATGTCTTCGTCGCGCACCCAGGTCTCATTGGGGCGGAGGGGGACGGTATGGAGGACGAAGCCGAACCGATCCTGAAGCTTGTTCAAGAGGAAATGAAGGCTCGGGAAACAATCGGCCGCCACAAGCACGCGCTTGCCCCGCAACGTGCCTTCGGGCAACCCGCCGATGAGGCTGAACAAGGCCGTGGTGACGTTTTCAGCTGTGGTCAGGCTGGATCCCGGGGCCTCGATCAGGCGCTGCCATGCTTCGATAAAGGCTTGCCGTGCCTTGAGGGCGTAGGGCCATTGCGCGTCATCTTCAGCCGACCAGGCATCAGAGAACTGCGTCAGGGCCTGCGTCATCGCCCCTGCCTTGCCGGGAAACGTGCCAATGGAATGATAAAGAAAATAACCCGACATCAGCGCCTCCCGATTTGATCAAATGATCATGTTAGGAGGAGGTCGTCAACTGCTACGCTTGCTCATGCGCGCTTCTTGGTGCCGTTCAGAAAAGGCCCAACCCACAGCCGGGGTAAGAGGCTCATCCGCAAAGCTCCTTCAGCAAATCCCAGGTGATGGTGATGTCCCGCTCGAGTTCAGCGCGCGCTTGGGCTTCGTCGCGGCGGTCGATCGCGGCAAGAATGGCAAGATGCTGCCGGATGTATGGCTCGTGCGTGCCGTTCTTGACGAGAGGTTTCACATGCTTGGACAGCATCCGCATATAGGGCCCGAAGCGGAGCCACAGCGTGTCGATCAGTTGCACAAGCACGTCGGAGCCGGACGCCCGGTAGATCGCGAAGTGGAAATCGCGATTGCCCACCAGCATGCTGTAAACATTACCGGCCTTGGCTGCCGCCGTATGCGCGTCTTCGATTTGCACAAGGCGGGCCAGATCTTCGGCCGTGATGAACCGTGTGCCGAGCTCGACGGCCAACCCTTCCACGGCCACCCGCGCCCGACACAGATCGTCCAGCCGCGCAAGCGTCACGGGAGGAACGCGTGCCGACCCGTTGCGTGAAACATCAAGCGCGTTCTCGGCCGCGAGACGACGCAGGGCTTCGCGCACCGGCATATGGCTGGTGCCGAACTGCCCCGCGAGCAAGGAAATCGTCAGCGCCTGTCCCGGATCGAAGTCGCCATTGATCAGCGCACTGCGCAGCTGGCTATAAACCATGTCTTGGACTGTGGCGCGGGTGGTGACGCGCTCAAGAACAGGTTCAAGGGTCAATGCGACGGTTCCGATGCTATGCGAATGCTCTAGCCTTAACACAACGCCCTTGTTCGTCCACCTCTGTGCACCAGGCGCTGCCACCCACACTTTGAAGCCGCAAGAGCACCCCCACAAAAAAGCGCCTGCCCGGTTCCCCAGGCAGACGCTTGTCAGTTCACCTATACGCCTGGCTGCTTACCAGCTGGCGAGAACCGAGCCCTTGAAGGTCTTTTCCACGAAGTCGCGGATCTGGTCGGAATGGTAGGCTGCAACCAGTTCCTTGACCCAGGGCTTGTCCTTGTCTTCGCTGCGCACCGCGATCACGTTGACATAGGGGCCCTTCGGGCTTTCGCGCAGGATCGGGTCTTTGACCGGATCGAGACCGGCTTGTTCGGCATAGTTGGTGTTGATGCCGGCGGCATCGACGTCGGGCAGCGCGCGGGGCAGCTGGGCTGCGTCGATCTCGACGATCTTCAGGTTCTTCGGGTTTTCGGTGATGTCGGCGATGCTGGCCTTGGTGCCCACGCCGTCCTTGAGCTTGATCACGCCTTCATCGGCCATGAGCAGAAGAACGCGGCCGCCATTGGTGGGATCGTTGGGAATGGCAACCGTGCCGCCTTCGGGCAGGTCGCCGATCGCCTTGATCTTGTTGGAATAGATGCCGATCGGGAAGTTCACGGTGGTGGCGACCGACTCGATCTTGTAGCCGCGATCCGTCACCTGGTTGTCGAGATAAGGCTGGTGCTGGAACGAGTTGGCGTCGAGTTCGCCCGAGTTCAGCGCTTCGTTGGGAACGACGTAATCGGAAAACTCGATGATCTCGAGATCGATGTCCTTTGGCGCCAGAAGCGGCTTCACGGCTTCGAGGATCTGGGCATGTGGTCCGGGCGTCACGCCGATCTTGATCGTTTCGGCATAAGCCGCACCGGTGGTCAGCGCAAGGCCGAGCGCGAGGCCGGCAAAAAGGGTCTTCAGGGTCATGAGAAAGGGATCCTTGAACTGGAGGGGGGGTTAGAACCGCGAACGCTTGTCGAAGCGCCGCGCAAGAAAATCGCCAAGGCTTTGCACGCCCTGCACGAGAATGATCAGCACGATCACCACCGTCAGCATCACGTCGGGCATGAAACGCTGGTAACCGAAGCGGATGCCGAGATCGCCAAGTCCGCCGCCGCCAACGGCGCCCACCATGGCCGAATAGCCGATCAAACTGACCACGGTCAGCGTCAGCGCCAGGGTGATGGCGGGCAGCGCTTCGGGTAACAACACCTTGCGCACGATCTGCATCGGGGTCGCACCCATTGCCCGGGCGGCTTCGATCAGGCCCTGGTCGACGCCGCGAATGGCGCCTTCGATCACGCGGGCGATAAAGGGCGCGGCTGCAATCGTCAGCGGCACGATCGCAGCCTTCGTGCCGATCGAGGTGCCGGCCAGAAAGCGCGTCAGCGGCACGATGGCGACAACGAGGATGATGAAGGGCGTGGAGCGCGCCGCATTCACGATGAGGCCGAGCACGCTGTTGATCCAGGGTGCCGCAAACAGTTCGCCGGAGCGGCTGGTCGCCAGAAACACGCCGAGCGGAATGCCGATCAGCGAGCCGATCAGGCCCGACACACCCACCATATAAAGGGTCTGGCCGAAGGAGGAGATCAGCAGGTTGAGGATCTGCGGGGAAAACACATCAGGCCACATAGCCGAGCACCTCCACTTGAAGGCCGAGTTCGCGCGACGCATCCGTCAGCGCCTGCAGATGGGCCTGATCGGCCGGCGTGCTGACAACCAGCGTGCCGAACGGATGACCGCCGATATAGTCGACATTGCCCTGGATGATGCCGAGATCGATGTTGAGCTTGCGCGTCAGCACCGACAAAAACGGCTGGCTGGCATCGCCGCCGGTAAAGGTGAGGCGCACCAGAACCTGGCTGCCGGCCAGCGGCTGGGCGCTCAAACGGCTGGCCAGATGCGCCGGCAGTTCGTTGCCGGTGATCGACGACACGAAGGAGCGCGTGGTTGGATGCTGCGGGCGGGTAAACAGGTCGAAGGTCGGGCCTTCTTCCACGATGCGCCCGCCATCAATCACCGCAACACGGTCGGTCACCGCCTTGATCACCGACATTTCATGCGTGATCAAAAGGATGGTCAGGTCGAGTTCGGCATTCACCTGGCGCAAGAGCGCCAGGATCTGCTCGGTGGTTTCAGGGTCGAGCGCCGAGGTCGCTTCATCCGAAAGCAGCACCTTCGGATCGGTCGCCAGAGCGCGGGCAATGCCGACGCGCTGTTTCTGGCCACCCGACAGTTCGGCGGGATAACGGCGCGCCTTGTCGGCCAGTCCCACAAGGTCGAGCAGCGGCATGACCTTGTTTTTGATGGCGGCACTGCTGACACCGGCGATTTCGAGCGGCAAGGCGACATTGTCGTAGGCGGTGCGGCGCGCCAGAAGGTTGAAATGCTGGAAGATCATGCCGATCGAGCGTCGTTCGTGACGCAAGGCGCGCTCGTCCAGCGCCGAAATGTCGGTGCCGTCCACGATCACCTGGCCGCGTGTCGGCCGTTCAAGCCCGTTCACGAGGCGGATCAGGGTCGACTTGCCGGCGCCCGAACGGCCGATCACGCCAAGGATCGCACCCTTCGGGACATCGAGCGTGATCGTGTGCAGCGCGGTCACCGCACCCGTGCCGGTACGCCCGGCATAGGTCTTTTCCACCTCGCGCAACTGGATCAAGGCGGGCGGCGGCGGCGCGGCGGCGGGTGCTGCGGCAGGGGAAAAGGAAGTGGGTGTCAAAGTCACAGGTAGTCCGAAATTGGGAGCGTATAGCTACTTGTTTTCTGGCGAAGGTGTCGAGGAACGCGGGTTCGCCGAACGGTTCTGAAAGAGCACGTTCTTAAACGAAACGGTTCGAAACGGGTCAGATTTTCCAAAATAGGGCAGCGCGGCAAACCGTCACCACATGAGCCGGTTTTCCGTGCTGATCGCCCATGCCTGACTTCCGGATGTCGGGAGGCTGCAGCCGGGCGCGGAACTGTTCGCACGTCATCCGTGTTTGGCTGCAACATTTTCCGGGGGTCTTCATGCCATCTCGTTTAGCCGTGGCCGAAAGTGAGCCGCAGCTCGTTCCAGGCGCTCTGCCAATGCCGACCGATCTCGTTGCCCGTCATGCACCCGCCGCAGCTGTCGCGGCCCGCCTCCTGTCCACCTTTGCCGATGAGAAAGCGCCCGGCCTGATCCACATCGCGCGCAGCGAACGCGAGGCCGACGAGATCGCGCGTGCGCTTCGCTGTTTCGATCCCGCGATCGAAGTGCTGCTTCTGCCGCCGTGGGATTGTCTGCCCTATGACCGCACCCCGCCGCAGCGCGACTGCATGGGTCAGCGCATGGCGGCACTTGCCGCAATCGATAGACAGCCAAACAAGCGCCGGCTGGTGGTCACGTCGCCCGCCGCCATGCTGCAGGGCCTGCCCCCGGCTAATGTCGTTCTGGAAGCCAGCTTTTCGATCGCCATCGGCGACACGCTGGATCGCGACGCGCTGAGCGCCTTTCTCCTACGCACCGGCTATATTCTCGATGATCGCGTCGATGAAGCGGGCGAAGCAGCCCTGCTCGGCGATGTCGTGGATATTTTCCCGGCCTCCGACGCCTTCCCCGTTCGCGTCATGCTGGGCGACGGCGATATCGTGGAAGACATCCGCACCTATGATCCGGCAACACAGCGCACAAACGAGTCGATCAAAAGCCTCGCCTTCGGCCCCGCCAGCGAAGCCATTGCGCCGGCAGGTGAGGAGGAAGCCGACGCGGTATCCGGTCAGAGCATGGAAGCGCGCATGTCGGCGCTTTATGACGACATGGGAACGCTGTTTGATCGCCTGCCCGACTTCGCCGTCAGCCTGTCGGAAGAAGCGGATGAGCGCGCCGATGCGGCCCTCGACCTGATCAAGGATGCGCTTCAGGCCCGCCGCGACTTCGGCGAAGCGCATTCGCGCGGCGGCGATACCTATTACATCGATGCAAAATCCTGGAAAAAGGCGCTGAAGAGCCGCAAGCCTGTGACGATCAAGGCTGAAGCGGTGGAAGCGGTGCCGCGCTTCACCCTGGAAACGCATCCGCAAAAAGCCTTTGCCCGCTTCGTGAAGAAAAAGGTCGAGGCCGGCAAACGCGTGGTGGTCACGGGCGTCGGTCCCGAGCTCAGGCGTTTGTCGCGCATTCTGGCGCGCAATGTGGATGGCGAGGTGACCAGCGTCGACACCTGGCAGGCGGCGCTCGAAACGCCGAAGGCCGGCGTCACCAAGGCCGCTTTCGATCTCAGCGGCGGCTTCGACGATCCCGACAATGATCTTGTCGTGGTCACCGCGTCCGATCTGTTCGGCGCGCGTTTGAGCGCAAGCGAAGCCACGACCGAAGACCTCCTATCGGAACCGGAACTGCGCGTCGGCGATGTCGTGATCCACGAAGATCACGGCGTCGGCGTTCTGCGTGCGTTGGAAAGCGTCACGGTGGACGGGGCCGAGCGTGATGCCGTGCGGCTGGAATATCATGGCGAAGCGTCGGTTCTGTCGCCGATCGAGGAGTTCGGCCGCATCTGGCGCTATGGCGCGGAAGCCGAAGCCGTGAAGCTCGATCGCCTCAACACCGATGCCTGGCTGAAGCGGCGCGCCGAAGTCAGCCGCGAGATCGACAAGGCCGCCGCCGATCTGATCGCGGCTGCAAAGGCGCGCGCTGCAGAAACGGCCGAAGCGATCAAGCCGCCGCGTGCCGCTTACGCCAAGTTCACGTCGCGCTTTCCTTATCCCGAAACGCCCGATCAGGCGGCCTCGATCGAGGCGGTGCTGGACGATCTGGAATCCGGCAAGGTCATGAACCGGCTGATCTGCGGCGATGTCGGCTTCGGTAAGACGGAGATCGCGCTGCGTGCCGCGGCAGCCGTGGCTTTGACCGGCAAGCAGGTCGCGGTTGTCGCGCCGACCACGGTTCTGGTGCGCCAGCACTTCGAGAACTTCCAGCGCCGCTTTGCCGATACCGGCATCAAGGTCGGCCATCTCTCGCGCATCACCGCCGGTTCCGAAATGGAGGCCGTCAAGGAAGGGTTGAAGTCGGGCGAGATCGGCATCGTGGTCGCCACTCAGGCCGTGGCCTCCGACGATGTCACCTTTGCCGATCTCGGCCTGCTGGTGATCGACGAGGAGCATCGCTTCGGCGCCAAGCTCAAAGACAAGATGCGCACGCTTGCTCCCGCGCTTCATACGCTCACCATGAGCGCGACGCCCATTCCCCGCACGCTGCAATCGGCGATGGTCGGCGTGCAGGATGTCAGCATTCTGGCAAGCCCGCCGGCGCGCCGCCGTCCGATCCGCACCTTTCTTGCGCCTTACGATGCCGCGTCCCTGAAGACCGCGCTGATCCGGGAAAAACGACGTGGCGGTCAAAGCTTCTTTGTGGCGCCCCGCATCGAGGATCTCGGCGAGATCGAGGCCCTCCTGAAGACCCTCGTGCCCAAGCTCGATCTGCGGGTCGCGCATGGCAAGATGGATGCCAAGGGCATGGACGAGGTCATGGTCGGCTTTGCCGCCGGAAAGGGCGACATTCTCCTGTCCACCAACATCATCGAAAGCGGCCTTGATGTGCCGCGCGCCAATACGATGATCGTGTGGCGTGCCGACCGCTTCGGTCTCGCCCAACTCCACCAGCTGCGTGGCCGCGTCGGGCGCGGTCGAACCCAGGGCGTGACCTATCTTCTCACCGAAGCCGACAAGGCGGTGCCCGACGCCACCCGCTCGCGCCTGTCCACGCTGGTTGCCTTCGACCGCCTCGGCTCGGGTCTCGCCATCAGCGCCCGCGACCTCGATCTGCGCGGCGCCGGCGATCTCATGGGCGAGGAACAGGCCGG
The DNA here is from genome assembly GCF_018457165.1 of Tianweitania aestuarii. Taxonomy (GTDB): domain Bacteria; phylum Pseudomonadota; class Alphaproteobacteria; order Rhizobiales; family Rhizobiaceae; genus Tianweitania; species Tianweitania aestuarii. Next base: position 536,506 of record NZ_JAFMNX010000003.1, read on the forward strand.
TCATATGAAGCTGATCGGCGTCAGCCTGTATCAGCGCCTTCTCGCCCAAGCCGTGGATGCCGCGCGCGGCGATGCGGCCGGCGATCGCACCGAGCCCGAGATCAATCTGGAAATGGCGGGATCGATCCCGCAGGACTACGTGCCGGAAGCCACGATCCGCCTCAACCTGTACGCCCGTCTCCAGCGTATCACCCGAACCGAAGAACTCGACGCCTTTGTTGAAGAAATCGCCGACCGCTTCGGCGAGCCGCCGGAAGCCGTCACCACCCTGCTCGACCTCGCCCGCCTGAAACTCCTTGCCCGCGATCACGGCATGTCGCGCATCGCCGCCGGCCCGAAAGCAACCGCCATCAGCTTCCGCAAGACGCCGACCGAAGCACGTTGGAAGTCGTGGCTGAAAGGCGAGGACGTGTCGCGTCGAGAAGATCGTCTGATCCTCGCCAAGTCGACCGAACCGGGTTCTGAGCGTCTGGAACTCGTCAGATCGCTGCTCGAAACGATGGCGTGACGACAAAGAACGCGGCGCTCACGGCTCGCGCTTCACCAGATAACAAAAAGGAACGCCGATGCCTCGGCGTTCCCCTTGTTCTGTGTTGCCATATCGGCGTTCTGCGCTGCCAAATAGCGGTTACGGACCGCCATTACCGCCCACCGCACCATAAACCTGGCCGGTCGCGAAGCTGTTTTCGTTCGATGCCAGCAGCACGTAAATGCCCGCCAGTTCGCCCGGCTGACCGGCGCGACCGAGCGGCGTATCGGCGCCGAACTGCGGCAGATCCTCCGGCAGCTGGCCACCGCTCGGCTGCAACGGCGTCCAGATCGGACCCGGCGCAACACCGTTGACCCGAATGCCCTTCGGGGCCAGCTGCTTGGCCAGGCTCTGCACGAAGTTGCGCCCGCACGCTTTCGTCATGGCATAATCCATGATCACGTCGGGCGGATCGTAAGCCACGACCGAGGTCGTGATGATGATCGACGAACCGGGCTTGAGGTGCTGCAACGCAGCCTTTGTCAGCCAGAACATCGCATAGACATTGGTCTTGAACGTCGCGTCGAAGTCTTCGTCGGAGATGTCTTCGAGGCTTTCACGCGCCTGTTGGCGTGCCGCATTGCTGACGAAAATGTCGAGCCCACCGAGTTCGCGCGACGCATCCTCGATCAGCTTGCTGCAGAACGCGCGATCCTTCAGATCGCCCGGCAAAGCCACGGCCTTGCGGCCTTCCGCCTCGATCAGTGCGACAACTTCCTTGGCGTCGGATTCTTCCTGCGGCAAATAGTTGATGGCGACATCGGCACCTTCGCGGGCATAGGCGATCGCAGCCGCGCGACCCATGCCGGAATCGCCGCCGGTGATCAGCGCCTTGCGGCCGGCGAGCCGTCCGGAGCCCTTGTAGCTTTCCTCGCCATGGTCGGGCTTCGGGTCCATCTTGCTGGCAAGACCCGGCCATTCCTGCGTCTGCGCGGGATAAGGCGGCTGCGGATACTTCGTGGTCGGATCCTGCAAGGGCTGCGTCGGTGTTGCTGCCGCTGCCGCTGTGCCAGATTTCGCGGCTCCACTGCTTTCCTGCGCACTCGCACGGCCGGCAAAAGCCGTCACGAGGCCGGCGGACATGCCGCCAACAAGAAGACGCCGGGAGCGATCGGCGCTGTCGGATGTCATCATCGTCTCCAATCTTGTATGAAAATCGCATCTGGCAAAGCCTCAGCGCCGCCACCTGTTCCCCCATCACGCAAAACTTTACCGATCGGGCCGAACATGCCTCCTTGCTGATGGAACGGCGGCGCAGTTCAGGGGTTAGCGGGCAGGACCGGACCAGCCGGTCCTCAACATCCAGTTTCCCCCGCCAAAAGGACCGCGCCCGATGACCGAGACCGTTGCCGACTTCATCTGGACGCGCCTGCAGGCCTGGGGCGTTCGCCGTGTTTTCGGTTATCCGGGTGACGGCATCGGCGGTTTGATCGGCGCCTTGGCGCGCACGGAAGGCGCTATCGACTTCGTTCAGGTGCGCCACGAGGAAATGGCCGGCCTGATGGCCACCGCCACCGCCAAGTTCACCGGCGAAGTCGGCGTCTGTATTGCGACGTCTGGCCCCGGCGCCATCCACCTCCTGAATGGTCTCTACGATGCGATGGGTGATCATCAGCCGGTGGTCGCTCTGGTCGGCCAGCAAGCACGCAGCGCGCTCGCCTCGCATTATCAGCAGGACATCGACTTGCAGGCGCTGTTCCAGAACGTCGCCAGCGCCTTTATCGCGACGGCCTTCACGCCCGAACAGGTGCCGCATCTGATCGACCGCGCTTATCGCATCGCCAAGGCGGAGCGGAAGGTCACCTGCGTGATCCTGCCCAACGATCTGCAGATGGAAGCCATGAAGCAGCCGCCGATGGCGCATGGCATGACCCATTCCGGCACGGGCATCGAGCTGTCGCCCATGGTGCCGGGCGAGGCCGATTTGCGTCATGCCGCCGATATCCTCAACAGCGGCAAGAAGGTCGCGATGCTGGTGGGTGCCGGCGCGCTTGACGCCGGCGATGCCGTGCTCGCTGTCGCCGAAAAACTGGGTGCAGGCGTTGCCAAAGCCCTGCTCGGCAAGGCCGTTTTGTCCGATGAAGTGCCGTTCTGCACCGGCTCGATAGGCCTGCTCGGCACGAAGGCGAGCTGGAAGCTGATGCAGGAATGCGACACGCTTCTGATGGTCGGATCCGGCTTTCCTTACACCGAGTTCCTGCCCAAGCCCGGACAAGCGCGCGGCGTTCAGATCGACATTTCGGCAGGCATGCTCGGCCTTCGTTATCCGATGGAAGCGAACCTTCTCGGTCATTCCCGCGCCACGCTGGAAGCTCTGCTGCCCTTGCTCGACCACAAGCAGGACCGCAGCTGGCAAGATGAGATTCGCGAGGCCACGGCCGATGCCTGGGCCGAGACCCGTGAAGCAGCCATGGTCGATGCCGATCCGATCAACCCACAGCGCGTCGTGCATGAATTGTCGGAACGCCTGCCGGACCGCAGTGTCGTTGTGGCCGATAGCGGCACGACATCCGTCTGGTATGCGCGCAACCTGAGGTTCCGCGAGGACATGATGGGCTCCGTATCCGGCATGCTGGCGACGATGGGCTGTGCCGTGCCTTACGCGATCGCCGCCAAGTTCGCGCATCCGGACCGTCCGGTGATTGCGCTTGTGGGCGATGGCGCGATGCAGATGAACGGCATGTCCGAACTGATCACCATCGCGAAATACTGGCAGCGCTGGGCTGATCCGCGCTTGATCGTGATGGCGCTGAACAATCGCGATTTGGCCTATGTGTCATGGGAAGAGCGTGTGCAGGCGGGCGATCCCAAATGGGAAACGAGCCAGTCTCTGCCCGATGTGCCTTATGCCGAATTCGCCAAGCTGATCGGCCTGGGCGGTCGCCGTGTCGAGCGGCCGGAGGATGTCGGACCAGCCTGGGAAGAAGCGCTGGCTTCGAAAAAGCCCTTCGTGCTCGACATGATCACCGATCCCAATGTCGGCCCGATCCCGCCGCATATCACCTTCGAGCAGGCGCGCAACTTCATGGGCGCAATTGTGGAAGGCGACCCCGAACCGCGCGGCACGATCATGCAAACGGCACGCGAACTCACGGCCTCTTTCTGGCCTAGAAAGTAGCCGATCAGGTTCCAGGTAAAGGAACCAGATCGATAACGCGCTCGAGAACCCGCCCGGATGCGCGCTTTTGAAGGCGTGCTCTTGCCGACCCCATCGTTTTGTCGGCAAAATGGGTGAACGAAGCAGCGGAACGCGACGCGCACCTGCGTTCAAAGCGAGCACTGGGGGACGGCGTGCGGAAGTACTTGGGAACGTGATGTGAGCGAACGGAGCATCGGGAACGGGGTTGAACAAGCAGCCAGCGCCACCCCGCAAGCCGGCCCAGCCGTGGTGCTGCCAAGTTCGCCTTTGTCCCCCTTCCGCTCTCCCGTTTTCCGCGCCGTCTGGTTTGCCAGCCTCGCTTCCAATCTCGGCGGACTGATCCAGTCCGTCGGTGCGGCCTGGCTGATGACCTCGATCGCACCGTCGGCCGACATGATCGCGCTGGTGCAGGCATCCACCACCTTGCCGGTGATGATCTTTTCCCTGGCATCGGGTGCTGTGGCCGACAACTTCAACCGCAAACGCGTGATGATGACGGCGCAGGCCTTCATGCTGGTTGTGTCGCTGTTTCTGGCGCTGTTCACCTATTTCGGCTGGATCACGCCGTGGATGCTGCTCGGCTTCACCTTCCTGATCGGCTGCGGCACGGCCCTGAACAACCCGTCCTGGCAGGCATCGGTTGGCGAGATGGTGCCGCGTAGCGATCTGCCTCATGCGGTGGCGCTCAACAGCGTCAACTTCAACCTGACGCGAAGCGTCGGTCCGGCGATCGGCGGTATCATCGTGGCGAGCGCCGGAGCGGTCGCGGCCTTTGCCGTTAACGCGCTGAGCTATCTGCCGCTTCTGTTCGTGATCTCACGCTGGAAGCTCGAAACGCCGCCGCGCACGCTGCCGCGCGAAACGCTGCTCAGCGCGATGTTTTCTGGTTTGCGCTATGTCGCCATGTCGCCGCAGATCGAAAAGGTCCTGTTGCGCGGTTTCCTGTTCGGCTTCACCGCCATCATCGTTCTGGCGCTTCTGCCGATCGTGGCGCGTGATCTGCCCAATGGCGGTCCGCTGCTTTATGGCCTTTTGCTCGGCTGCTACGGCATCGGTGCCGTTGGTGGTGCCTTTCTCGGCGGCAAGGTGCGCCAGATGACCTCCAACGAGAACATCGCGCGCGGGTCCTTTGTCGGCTTTGCCGTATCCGCTACCCTGATCGCCTATGGCGGCAACGAGGCGTTTGTGGCGCTCGGCATGCTGATCGGCGGTGCATGCTGGGTGCTGGCGCTGTCGATGTTCAACGTTACCGTGCAGCTCGCGACGCCGCGCTGGGTGCTCGGTCGTGCGCTTGCGCTTTATCAGACCGCAACCTTCGGCGGCATGGCGCTTGGCAGCTGGACCTGGGGCCTGGTGGCCGAAAGCCATGGCATTTCGGTCGCCTTGATCAGCGCTGCCGCGGTGATGCTGGCCAGTGCCGCGGTTGGTCTCAGTCTGCCGCTGCCCAATCTGTCGCGCGACAATCTCGAACCGCTCAACCGCTGGAAGGTGCCCAGCCTCGCACTGGATCTTCAAGGGCGCAGCGGGCCGATGGCGATCATGATCGAGCACATCATCCCCGAAAACTACACCGAGCGTTTCCTCAGCCTCATGCATGAGCGCCGCCGCATCATCCGGCGCGATGGCGGTCGCAACTGGGAGCTTTTGCGCGACACGCAGCATCCCGAGCAGTGGATCGAGACCTATCACGTCCCGACCTGGAACGATTACGTTCGCCACAACCAGCGCCGTACCCAGGCCGATGCGATCATCTACGACGCGGTGCGTGCGCTCCATGCCGGCAGCGAACCGCCAAAGGTGCATCGCATGGTCGTGCGGCCGACCGACCCGCGTGAACCGGGCCTGCAAACCAAGACACCGGTCGATCTCGGCTAAAGCTGCATCAGTTGGTGCTTGCAGCGCTCGAGCAGATGGCGCAGCGCCGGCTTGTGATCGTCGGCTGCGGCATCGAGCGCCATGCTCCACAAGCCCGTTTGAAAGCCGAGGTAACAGGGCAAGAGCAGATCCATGAGCTCGCGCTCAATCGCTCGCCCGCTCCCGCATTCGACGTGGCTGACGAGCCGCTCGGTCTCATCCTGCGTCAGGTCGTGCTCGACAATGGCGCCGGCGATGTCCCAGGCGATGTCCTGACATCCAACGAGATCATGCGCGCCGCTATGGTCGAGCGCATCCGTCTTGATCAGGCGCTGATCGGGCGTCACCCGCCATTCCCATCGATGCAGTCGACTGTCCGTATCGACCGGCCGAACCAGATGCTGCAGCGCCGCGGCACTGCCGGTCGCCTTGCGCACAAGCGCTTCCGCCTCGCCGCCAAAGGCCTGGCCCGCATTGAAGGCGGCGACGTCCGCAAGGAGGGCAAGCGAAGCCCCTTCATTATGGGCGGGCAGAGTGGCGCGCACGGCGAGATAGGAACCGAGCGTTTGGAGGAGGCGAGCGCGATCATGATCGGCGGTGAGCGGTTCGCCCCCAACCCAGTGCTCGACGATCATGCCATGCAGGAGGGCGACCGGCTCGGCTGCGAAGCCTCCGCGATACAACACCTTCGCAACCTCGAACTTCCGCTGCCCTTCCGAACCCAGACCGGCAAATTTCACCAGGAAAGACCCGTTGGCCGTATCAGCCAGAAACTTGCGTCGCTCCAGCCGTGCATCCACCGGCGACGACGCATCTTCCGCCCGTTTCCAGTTGCCCCATGAAAGATCCTGCAACGGGCGCTCGAGCGGCCCAAGCAGCGTTCCGATCCAGCCTTGCAGCCTGTTGTTCTGCAGAAAGGTCGTATCGAACGGGCGCACATGGCGCGGCGCCACCTCCCACCGCTGGCGATGATCGGCGGGCGCCTGTCCGCCGGGCACGCCGGCATGGCTGGGGAAGAAGTGGATGCGATCGCGCGCAACACCGCCGCGTTCCAGCCAATCCGCCACCGCGAAAAAGGAGCTGCCGGACAGACCGGGGCCTTCATCCACGATGGCGATCGGTCCGTCGCCACGGGCAAGCACGGTGTCCAACAGTTGCGGATCGGCCTCGATCCTGCGCGCGAAAGGATCACCGGTGGGGCGAAGGCTGATCGGCGCTGGCGCTTTGAGCGCGGCCGCCACCAGACAAGACAGGCTCAAGCCGATGCTGCGGATGCCGATGACGATCGTGTTGGAACCGAGACCGGACGCCTGCGCTGCTTCGAGATAGGTTTCCGGATAAAGCGCATAGATGCTGTAGCCTTCCGCACTGCGCGTGGTGATCGCACCTTGATAATCGCGCGCAACACCCTTCAAGTCGTCAACCAGCGTCTCGGGCACCACCTGTTCGGTGAAGCCGCTTTGCCAGCTGCGCTCGACGACACCCGCAAAGGCGAACAACAGCTGTGTCAGGATGGTCTGCTCGGGCGACGCCGCATCGAACCCGCGCTCGTGGAACGTCCTGTCGATCAGACCCTGGATCAGTTCCGCCGCATCCACAAAGGCGCGGGCGATCGCCTCATGCCGTGCGATCCCGTTAGAAAGGGCGCTGGCATCATCGAGTGTTTGGACAATGTGGGTCGCGAGATCCTGCACGTCGCCGGTTCTTTGCGCGTCGCCATACACCCACATAAGCAAGCCTTTACCGTTTATTGTGACGGGCAATGTCAGTTCGGTTGGGAAAGGCGCTGGAAGGAACATTCCGGAGCCCTACAATGTTGACCATGTACTTAGCTCCTAAGATCGGGAATTGAATGGGTTCCAAAAAAGTCCGTGTCGCAATCGTCGGCGTCGGCAATTGTGCGTCGTCCCTTGTGCAGGGGTTGAACTATTATCGTGAAGCGAGCGGCAACGAGCCCGTTCCTGGCCTGATGAATGTCGACCTCGGAGGCTACCATGTCGGCGACGTCGAGATTTGCTGCGCCTTCGATGTGGCCGACACCAAGGTCGGCCGCGACGTATCGGATGCGATTTTCGCGGAACCCAACAACACCTTCAAGTTCTCCGGCGTCGAGAAAACCGGCGTCACGGTTGAGCGCGGGCCGACGCTCGACGGCATCGGCCGCTATCTCGAAGACACGGTGAAGGAATCGTCGGCACCCGTTGCCGATGTGGCCGAGATCCTGCGCCGGACCGGGGCCGATGTTCTCGTGTCCTATCTGCCCGTCGGATCGCAGAAGGCCAGCGAGTTTTATGCCGAGCAGGCGCTGGAAGCAGGCGTCGCACTCGTCAACTGCATCCCCGTCTTCATCGCCTCGCAGCCGGAATGGCAGCAGCGTTTCGCCGACAAGGGCGTGCCGATGATCGGCGACGACATCAAGAGCCAGGTCGGCGCCACCATCGTGCACCGTATGCTCGCCAATCTGTTCCGCGAGCGCGGCGTGCGGCTGGACCGCACCTACCAGCTGAATTTCGGCGGTAACACCGACTTCCTCAACATGCTGGAACGCGAGCGGCTGGAATCCAAGAAGATCTCCAAGACGCAGGCCGTCACCAGCCAGATCGACGTACCGCTCGAAGCGGGCAATGTTCACGTCGGTCCGAGCGATCATGTGCCATGGCTCACCGATCGCAAATGGGCCTATATCCGGCTGGAAGGCACGACCTTCGGCGGTGTTCCGCTCAATGCCGAGCTGAAGCTCGAAGTGTGGGATTCGCCCAATTCCGCCGGCGTGGTGATCGATGCCGTGCGTTGCGCCAAGCTCGCGATGGATCGCGGCATCGGCGGCACGCTGACGGGACCGTCGAGCTACTTCATGAAGTCGCCGCCGGAACAGTTCACGGATGCCGAAGCGCGCGATCGCACCTTGCGTTTCATCGGCGGTGAAAATGAACCTGCCAGAGCTGGATCAGGAGCCGGTTCACCCCAGTGACCACGACGATCTATCTCGTCCGTCATGCCGCGCATGACAATGTAGGCGGCTTCCTCGCCGGCCGCACGCCTGGCATTCGGCTGGGTCTGGAAGGCAGGGCGCAGGCGGATCGCCTTGGGCAACGCATGCGCCGCGAGCCATTCGCGGCCGTGCTGTCCAGTCCCCGCGAGCGCACCCAGGAAACCGCCTTCGCCATTGCGTCCGCATCCGGCATGGTCGTGGAAACGGATGAGCGGCTGGACGAGATCGATTTCGGCGACGCGTGGACCGGCAAGACCTGGGAAGCGCTCAACGGGGATCCCACCTGGAACCACTGGAACGCCGAGCGCGCGGTGGCGCGAACGGCTGGTGGCGAAAGCATGGGCGAGGTTCAGCTGCGCGCCGTTGCCGCCTTGTCGGACGCCGCCGGGCGCCACGCCGATGGTGCGGTGGTGCTCGTCACCCATGCCGACGTCATCAAGGCCATCATCTGTCACGTGCTGGATCTGCCGCTTGGCCATGTCCATCGCTTTGACATCAATCCGGCGTCCATCACACCCGTGGTGTGGGGGGATTGGGGCGCCAAGCTGTTGTGGTTGAACGAGACGGTCTCGTAACGCAAAGCTTGCCACCTCGGGTAAGCACACTACGCTCTGCCCTGTGGTTTCAGTGAAGAAGGAGATTGGGTTTTGTCGCTTTCAAGCAGCGAAATAGAAGGGCGCATCAGGGAACTCGGCCCCTGGTTTCACAACATCGAGCTGCAAGGGCAGTTCACGGCGCCCGACCATTTTCTCGGCAACTATCCGCAACAGAAATTCCGCAAGTTCGCCGATGCGATCCCCGCGGATCTGACCGGCAAGACGGTGCTCGATATCGGCTGCAATGGCGGCTTTTATTCGCTTGAAATGAAGCGCCGCGGCGCCGAGCGCGTGTTGGGCGTCGATTTCGACGAAGCCTATCTGGCGCAGGCGCGCTTCGTGGCCGAAGTGGAAGGCGCCGATATCGAGTTCCGTCAGCTGTCGGTTTATGATGTCGGCAAGCTCGGCGAACAGTTCGACGTCGTGATCTTCATGGGCGTGCTTTACCATCTGCGTCACCCGCTGCTGGCACTCGACCTGATCCGCGAGCATGTAGCCAAGGACATGCTCGTGTTCCAGTCCATGCAGCGCGGCAGTGCGCAGGTGCCGGTGCCTGAATTGGAAGAGAACTATCCGTTTGAACAAACGGAGCTGTTCGACGATCCAGCCTATCCGAAGATGCATTTCATCGAGCGCCGCTACGCCAATGATCCCACCAACTGGTGGGTGCCGAACCGCGCCGGCATGGAAGCCATGCTGCGCAGCGCCGGCTTCCGGATCGAGGCGCATCCCGAACAAGAAGTCTATATCTGCCGCACGACTGAACGCCCCTACGGCGCAGAAGCGATTTACCCCGCGAAAGGAGACCGCCCATGATCGAAGCGGCGATGATCTGGAACGAACCCAACAACAAGTCGCATTGGGATCCCGAGATCGATCCGGACTGGTCGAAATTCGCTGATATGGCCAAGCTCGCCGGTCAGGCGATCGCAGCCGAGGCACCTGGGCTCACGCGCGTGTTGGGCGGCATTTCGCCGATCGATCCGATCTTCATCAACCGCATGAAGGACTTCGGCGTGCTCGACCATGTCGACGCCGTTGCCGTTCACGGTTTCCCGCTCGACTGGAATCTGTGGCAGATCGGGGAATGGCCGCAGAAGGTGCAGGAAATCCGCGCGCTCACCCATCTGCCGGTCTGGGTCAGCGAGGTCGGTATCTCGACCTTTGGCGCCGAAGAAGTGCAGCTTTGGGGCATCAAGCGCACGGCGGAGCTTTTGAAAGGCCAGGCGCCGCGCGTTCACTGGTATTCGCTTTATGACCTGCCGCGTGAATGGGAAGCCACCACGCGTCATCGCGAAGCGGAAGGCTCTTCCTATTATCGCCACTTCTACATGGGCCTTCTGCGCCAGGACGGCACGCCGAAGCCCTCGGCCGAAGCCTTTGCCGAGCTGACGCCGGATATGGGCGTGGTGCAGTGGTTCCATTATCATGACCACCGCCTCGAAGACGCCGTTGCCTGGATGAAGCGCCTCGGCGTCACCTATCTGCGCACGGGCATTTCCTGGGCCGACAGCTTCCGCCCCAATGCGCTCGACTGGTTCGACAAGCAGATGGAAGCGCTGGCTGATTTCGACGTGACGGTCACCTACTGCTTCACGCCCGAGCATCGCGGGATCGCGCCGCATCATTCCAGTGCGCCACAGGTGCCGGAAGAGTTCGCGGAATTCTGCGCCGCCATGACGCGCCGGTATGCCGGTTCGTCCAAGCGCAACCAGACGGTGCCGGCAACAACGCCCGCGCTCGTTTGAGCCGGACAGGAGCCTGAAACGAAAAGGGAGCGCCGAGCGCTCCCTTTTTTATGCGATACCGTAGATGCGATCGAGAACGCGCGACACATCCACGATCCGCTCGGCTTGTGGGTCGAAGCGCTTGCTCACAGCAAGCCGCTGCGCCCAATCCTGCGCGGCCCGCACGCCCCATTCGTCGGGTGGCGAAACCAAAGTTTCGCTCGATGTGCCGCGAAAGCGCTTGGCCGTGAAGTCATAGAACGAGCCGTTGACGTTGCGCAGTTCTGCGCCGCCCCCTGCGCCATAGAAGGCAGCCGAGATCACCGCTTCTTGCCCCGCATGCAGCTGCCACGAACAGGCGATGCGCACGATCGTACCGGAGCCCAGCCGGAACGAGGCCACGGCATAATCCTCGACGGCCTCCGGATTGGCTTCGAGCAGCTTGCCGTCGGACAGAAGATGGCCGCTGACGTCGCTCACCTCCGGAAAATCGAGCACCCAAAGCGCCAGATCGATCAGATGCACGCCCAGATCGATCAAGCAGCCGCCGCCAGACAGATTGCGGTCATAAAACCACGGCTTGCCCGGCCCGTAAGCGTTGTGGAAGGTGAGGTCGATCGCGCGGATGTCGCCGAGCTGTCCGCCCTGAACCAATTCGCGGATAGCCTGAACGCCGGCGGTGAAGCGATAGGAGAAATCCACGCCAAGCAGCCGATCAGCCTCCCGTGCCGCATCGATCACGGCCTGCACTTCGCGAGCCGAACGGCCAAGCGGCTTCTGACAGAACACGGCAACGCCGGCTTTCAACGCCGCAATCGATTGATCCGCATGCAGGGCGCTCGGCGTGGCGATCACCAAACCGTCGAGATCCTGCGCCAGCACATCTTCCAGCGTCGTCCCGACCGCCGCGCCCGGCACGAGCTTGGCGGCTTCCTCTGTCATCTCGGGCGAGGGGTCGGCAACGGCGACCACCTCGACGGCTCCCGTCTCGATGATCCCTTCCATCCGGTGCCGGCCGATCCAGCCGACGCCGAGGAAACCGATGCGTGGCTTGGCAGCGCTCATTGCGGCACCACCAGCGCCTTGAGGAAGCCGTCCGGCCGGTCGCGCGTGGCGTTCAAGGCGGTGCCAAGCTCTTCGAGCGGATAGGTGTGGGTATAAAGCGGCGTCGGGTCGAGCCGGCCGCTGACCACCGCATCCACGGCCTCGCGCATGCCGCGAACATAGATCGCGGGATCGCGCTCATGCGCGTTGATCACGTCGAGCCCGCGCCAGTTCCACATCTGCATGTTGACCTGACGCGGCCCATCCTGATGGTAACCGGCGATGATCAGGCGGCCGCGCTCCATCGTCAGTTCGCCGGCCAGATCCAGCGGCCATTGCTTGCCGACCGCTTCGATCACGCGATCACAGAAGCGTCCGCCTGTCAGCTGCTTGACCTGTTCGATGATCGCCCAGTGATCCTCCATCGGGATCACCTCGGCAGCCCCCATCGCTTTCGCAAAGTCCAAGGAGAACGGCCGTCGCGAAATGGCGATGACGCGCGCGCCGGCCTTGGAGGCAAGCTGTGTCAGCAGGGCGCCAAGAAAACCGATGCCGATGATCGCCACGGTCTGCCCGGCCTCGATCTCTGCGCGGCGAAAGATGTTCATGGCGCAGCCCAGCGGTTCGCCAGGGAACGGTTTTCCGGCAAGGGTATCCGGCAAACGAACCGCCATATCGGCCGCAACCGTGTCATAAGCGGCATAGGCGTGCTGGGAGAGCGCTGCTACCCGGTCGCCGACGGCAAAGTCGGTCACACCATCTCCCCGCGCCTCGATTACGCCCCAGCCTTCATGCCCGAGACCGCCTGGTTCGGTCGGAAATTTCATCCAGTCCGGCCCGCTCCATGGACCGAGATTGGACGCGCACACCCCGGTGCCTTCCAGCCGGAGGAGGATCTCGCCGGCTTTCGGTTGGGGAATGGCGACCTGATCGACCTGCATCTGGCCGGCGCCGGTCACGACAGCGGCCTTCATCGTGCCGCGGTTGCCTGCGGCTTTCTCGTTGATGGACATGATGCTGCTCAGCCTGCCGAAGACGTGGCCGTCATCGCACGCTCAACCGTGCGCGATGCAGGTTTCGCGACCTGCACCGCCGCGCTGGCACGGCTGACCGTTGGCCGGCCGATGCTGAGATAGGTGAGGTCGAGGTCGGTCATGTCGGATGGCAGCCAGAGATTGCGGTAATCGGCCAAAAGCGCGCCGCGCATCGTGCCGGCGATTTTGGCGAGATCGAGGTGGCGATACTCGTCCCATTCCGTCAGCACGATCACGCCATCGGCGTCGCGCGCGGCGTCATAGGCGTTGTCGCAGAAGGTGATGTCGTCCAGCTGCTTGGCCGCTTCCGTCATCGCTTTCGGATCATGCGCCTTGATGCGGCAGCCAGCCTTTTGCAGCCAGGGAATGATGGCGAGGCTGGGTGAGTCCCGGATATCGTCGGTGTTGGCTTTGAAGGCGAGGCCGAGCACGGCGATCGTCGCGCCGTTTGCCTTGCTTCCAAGCTCGCGCAGCACGCGTTCCGCCAGCATCCGCGAGCGGGCTTCGTTGCCTTCGATCAGCGTTTCGATCAGCCCCTGCGGCGCATCATGCTTGCGCCCCGTTGCGGCAAAGGCGCGGGTGTCCTTGGGAAAGCACGAACCGCCGAAGCCGGGGCCAGCCGACAGAAAGGCCGAGCCGATGCGGGTGTCGAGCCCGATGCCGGCCGCAACGGCCGACACATCGCCGCCCACCTGCTCGCAGAGATTGGCGACATCGTTGATGAAGCCGATCTTGAGGGCGAGAAAGGCGTTGGCGGAATATTTGATCAGCTCGGCATTGGCGTTGCTGGTACGCATCACGGTCACGCCACGATCGGCCAGCGGTTGATAGATCTGTTCGAGCACGGCGCAGGCGCGTGGATCGTCCGATCCGAACACCACCCGCTCGGGCTCGAGGAAGTCGCGCACGGCCGTGCCTTCGCGCAGGAACTCGGGATTGGAGGCGATCGAAAAATCGAGCGCGCCGCGTTCTTCCGCAATGATCTCGCGCAGCGCCTTGCAGGTGCCCACCACGACGGTTGACTTCACCACGACAACGCAGTTCGGCTTGATCACCCTGGCGATGCCGCGCGCCGCGTCCTGAACGAAGGACAGGTCGATGTCACCATCGGCAAGCGAGGGCGTTCCGACCGCGATGAAGACCGCATCCGCATCGGCAGCGCCGTCAACCGTGTCGGCGCTGAACAGGAGGCGGCCGGCCTGGATATTGGAGGCCATCAATTCCTGAAGTCCGGGCTCGTAGATCGGCACTTCGCCGGCCCGCAGGCGCGCCACGCGATCTTCGTTCATGTCGATGCAGGTGACATGGTGACCAAGTTCCGCCAGACAGGTTCCGGACGTCAGCCCCACATAACCGGCACCGATAATCGTGATCTTCATATGTCCCTCAACTTCGGTGGGCGCCGGCGGCATCATCGAGTGAGCCGCCCGAACCTTTGATCGATGCTCCCGTCGGATAGGGGTGCAGCGTTCTTCTTCATGTCGTCAACTTCGGAGAATTCGGGAGGGACATCAAGCTTTGTAGCCCTGTCGAGCATAAGCGTGGTGACATTGCATGAAACGGACAAGCCGTTTTCGAGCTCAGTTCCAAGCGCTCCTGCTCAGCATTCACCATGCAAAATCCTGAAGACCCTCATTGAAGCGGCAGCTAGAGCATCAGCAGCTACGTTCAAGTGGATGATGCCACGCCGACGACCTTGGGGAACTGCCGGTGATTGTCGGTAGGGATCAGGCAAAGGGTTGGTGCTCCCCCACTTCCCGAGTAGAAGATCCTCCCTAATTATGTCGGCGCAGTGAGCTGAGGAGCGACAAGCAGGTGCAGAAGGTATTGGTGACGGGAGGCTGCGGCTTCATCGGGCGTTATGTGGTCGAGGAGCTTCTCGCGAAAGGCCACGACGTTCGCATTCTCGACGGGTTGATCGAACAGGTCCATGGCGGCGTTGCTCCCGAACTTGATCCGCGCGTCGATTTCATCAAGGCCGAGATGACCGACGCCAAGGCGGTGGAACAGGCGCTCGATGGCGTCGAAAGCGTCATCCACCTGGCAGCCGAAGTCGGTGTCGGCCAGTCCATGTATGAGATTGCCCGCTATGTCAGCGCCAACGATCTCGGCACGGCCGTTCTGCTCGAAAAGATGATCGGCAAACCGATCAAGCGCATCATCGTGGCATCGTCGATGAGCGTTTACGGCGAAGGCTACTACCAGGACGAAAGCGGCCAGCTGCACGGCGCCGTTCGCCGCCAGGCCGAGCGCGTCAAGGCCGGCCACTGGAACCCTGAAACAAAAAACGGCGGTGCGCTGACGCCGGTCGCGACGTCGGAAGACAAGCCGGTCGATCTCGCTTCCATCTATGCGCTGACCAAGTTCGCGCAGGAACGCGAAGTGCTGATCTACGGTCAGGCCTATAACGTCGAAGCCATCGCCCTGCGCTTGTTCAACGTGTTCGGCCCGGGCCAAGCCCTGTCCAATCCCTATACGGGCGTTCTCGCCAACTTCGCATCGCGTCTCGCAAACGGGCAGCCGCCGATGATCTTCGAAGACGGCCAGCAGCGCCGCGATTTCGTGCATGTGCGCGATGTCGCCCGTGCCTTCCGCCTGGCGCTGGAAGCTCCGAAGGCCAACGGCCACGTCATCAATGTCGGCAGCGGCAACGCCTATACGATCGAAGAGGTCGCGACCTTGCTGGCAAACGCCATGGGCGTGCCGGAACTGAAGCCCGACATTCTGCACAAGACGCGTTCGGGCGACATCCGCAACTGCTTCGCCGACATCACGGCAGCGCGCGAACTCCTCGGCTTCGAGCCGAAATATCGCCTGCAGGACACGCTCGGCGAATTGGCCGAGTGGGTCAGCGTCACTGGCGCGGTGGATCGCGGCGCGCAGATGAAGAAGGAGTTGGAAGAGCGGGGCTTGGTGTCGTAAATGACGCGAAGCATCGGCAATAAGGGAGCTTGAAGCGTGGCAGGACCTGCGATCGTCGAAGGCGGTCAGACAGTCGTTATCGTTGGCGGCAGCGGCTTCATCGGATCGAATTTGGCGGAAAGCTTCCTTCGTGAAGGCCGGCACGTCACGATTCTGGACAATCTCAGCCGTCCCGGCGTCGAAGAAAACCTTGCCTGGCTGACTGCCACCTATGGCGATCTCGTTGAAGCCGCCCGTGTCGATATCCGCGACACGGCGGCCCTCGTTCCGGTTGTCAGCAGAGCGAGCGCGGTGTTCCACCTCGCCGCCCAAACGGCCGTCACCACCAGCCTCGTTGATCCCATGGACGACTTCGAGGTCAATGCGCGCGGCACGCTGAACATTCTGGAAGCGATCCGTGCCACGGGCCGTCGCGTACCGGTGATCTTTGCCAGCACCAACAAGGTCTATGGCGGCCTTGAAGACATGGAGATGGTGGAAGGCGACGAGCGCTACCATCCCGCCGACGAGGCCATCGGCGATCATGGCGTCAGCGAAAGCCGTCCGCTCGATTTCTGCACGCCTTATGGCTGCTCCAAGGGCGTGGCGGACCAGTATGTGCTGGATTACGCCAAGTCCTATGATCTGCCGACCGCCGTTTTGCGCATGAGCTGCATCTATGGTCCGCGCCAGTTCGGCACCGAGGATCAGGGCTGGGTCGCACACTTCCTGCTCAAGGCGCTGCGCGGCGAACAGGTGTCGATCTATGGCAACGGCAAGCAGGTGCGCGACATCCTGCATGTCAGCGATTGCGTGGCGGCCTATCGCGGTCTGCTCGATCATATCGACGAGGTGTCCGGCCAGGCCTTCAATCTCGGCGGTGGACCGCAGAACAGCGTCAGCCTGCGCACCGTGTTGAGCGAAATCGCCCGTTTGACGGGCCGCAACATGCAGCTCGAGCATGGTGAATGGCGCAAGGGCGACCAGTTCTATTTCGTCGCCGATACGCGCAAGATCGAACAAGCGATCGGCTGGGAAGCCAAGACCGACTGGAAAGAGGGCCTGGCGGATCTCGCCCGCTGGCTGGCCGAAAACCGCGTCGCGTCCAGAGCGGCGAAAGAGCAGCCGGAGCAACAGGTTCTGTCGGCGTGAAGGCAGCAGGTCGCGCGGCAGGCGAAGGATCGAACATCGAAACAGCCGCAGACGGGCAGCGCCCCCTGCGCGTCCTGATGACGGTGGATGCCGTTGGCGGTGTCTGGCGCTACGCGATGGACCTTGCCGCCGGCCTGCAAGCCTCCGGTGTTCATTTTATCTTCGTCGGTCTCGGTCCGAATCCATCCCCCGCGCAGCGCTCCGAAGCCGAGCGTTGGGGAAAGCTGATCTGGGAAGATGCACAGCTCGACTGGCTGGCTGAAGGCCCGCAAGATCTGGCTGATCTTCCAGCCCTCCTGGAGCGGCTCGTCGGCGAAGAAGGCGTCGACCTTCTTCATCTCAACGCACCCTCGCAAGCCTGTGGTTTGAAGCTCGACTGCCCGATCGTGGCGATGTCGCATTCCTGCGTCGTGACCTGGATGCACGCCGTTCGCGGTCAGGAGGTTCCGGCGCAATGGTCGTGGCAGAAACGGCTCAACCGCGAAGGCTTCGATGCCGCCGATGTCGTTCTTGCGCCAAGCCGCAGCCACGCCGACGCGCTGGAACAATGCTACGGCCCGATCGACGCTTTGTCGGTGGTCTACAACGCTTCCCAGGCAGGCGCCGAGATCGCGCAGCGCCAGCCCTTCGTGTTTGCCGCCGGCCGTTGGTGGGACGAAGGCAAGAATGGCGCGGTTCTGGACGACGTTGCGGGGCAGGTGGAGTGGCCGGTGCAACTTGCCGGAGCGCTGAAAGGGCCGAACGGCCAGCAGATCAACCTGCAACAGGCGGATCATCTGGGCGTTCTGCCGACCGCGCAGATCCAGGAGCTGATGAAGGCTGCCGGCATCTTCGTGTCGCCATCGCTTTACGAGCCCTTTGGCCTGGCTCCGCTTGAAGCTGCGTGCACCGCGACGCCGCTGGTTCTCGCCGACATTCCGACCTACCGCGAATTGTGGGATGGCGCGGCCTTGTTTGCCTCGCCGCGCGATCCCGCTTCCTTTGTGGAAGCGCTCCAAACGCTGATCGCAAGCGAGACGCTGCGCCGCGACATGGGCCGCAAGGCCCTGGATCGCGCCAAACGCTATTCCCTCCAAGCGCAGGCGCAAGCCATGCTGCAGATCTACGACGCTGTTTGCGTGGCGGCCGAGCCGCGCCTGGTTTTATCGAGCTGATTGATGAGAATTCTTCTTTATACCCATTCCCTCCTGTCCGACTGGAACCACGGCAACGCGCATTTCCTGCGCGGCGTCATGCGCGATCTGGTTGAACGCGGCTATCAAGCCAGGGCGCTGGAGCCGGTTGATGCCTGGAGCCGCGAGAACCTGGTGAAGGATCAGGGCGAGGCCGCCGTTGCGCGCTTCGCGCAGGATTTCCCCACGCTCCAGTCCGAGCAATACGATGCCGACTTTGACCATGAAGCAGCCCTTGATGGGGCCGATGTGGTGCTCGTGCATGAATGGACCGACCCTGCGCTGGTGGCGCGTATCGGCAAGGCGCGCCGGGATGGCGGCCGTTTCACCCTGATCTTCCACGACACGCATCACCGTGCCGTTTCGGCCGAAAGCGACATCGGCGGCCTTGATCTGAGCGGCTACGATGCCGTGCTCGCATTCGGCGAAACGCTGCGCGAGCGCTATATCAAGGCCGGTTGGGGACGGCGCGTCTTTACCTGGCATGAGGCGGCCGATGATCGCTTGTTCAAGCCGCATCCCGAGATAGAGAAGACCGGCGACCTGATCTGGATCGGTAACTGGGGTGACGACGAGCGCACCGCCGAGATTGCCTCCTTCCTCACCGAACCGGCGGCCAGACTGCAGCTGAACGGGACCGTTCGCGGCGTGCGCTACCCGCAGCGCGCTTTGGACTCGCTGGAAAAGGCCGGGCTGAACTATGGCGGCTGGATCGCCAATGCGGATGTGCCGATGGCCTTTGCACGACACAAGCTGACCATGCACATCCCACGCCGGCCCTATGTGGAATCGCTGCCGGGTATTCCCACGATCCGCATGTTTGAAGCGCTGGCTTGTGGCATTCCGCTGATTTCGGCCCCGTGGAACGACGCAGAAGGTCTGTTTCGCGCCGGCAAGGACTTCCTGTTCGCCAAGGACGGCGAGGAGATGACCCGACTGATCCGTGATCTGCTGGCCGATCCGGCGCGCCGCGAGGAGATCGCGGCATCCGGTCTGGAAACCATCCGCGCCCGCCACACCTGCCGCCACCGGGTCGATGAATTGCTGGCGATCCTGTCCGGCCTCGATGTCGATATCACCCCATCCAATTCCAAGGAGACCGCAGCGTGAAGATTGCATTCTACGGCTCGAGCCTGCTGTCGTCCTACTGGAACGGCGCTGCCACCTATTATCGCGGCCTGCTGCGCAACCTGGCGGCCCTCGGCTATGACATCACCTTCTATGAGCCGGATGTGTATGACCGGCAGAAGAACCGCGACATCGAGCCGCCGGAATGGTGCAAGGTCGTGGTGTATGACGGCACGGTCGAGGCGCTGCGCAATGCGGCGGCCAAGGCTGCGGATGCCGACATCGTCGTGAAAACCAGCGGCGTCGGCTTCGAGGACAATCGGCTGCTCGACGAAGTGCTGCGCGCCGCGCGGCCGGGTGCGATGAAGATCTTCTGGGATGTCGATGCGCCGGCGACGCTCGCCGAACTGCGTGCGGATCCCGATCATCCGCAGTTGAAGGCGCTGAATGAGATCGACGCGGTGCTGACCTATGGCGGCGGCGATCCCGTGGTGAACGCTTACACCGCAATCGGCGCCAAGCGCTGTATTCCGATCTACAATGCGCTTGACCCGCAAACGCATCATCCGGTTGATCCCGATCCGCGCTTCACCGCCGATCTCGCTTTCCTCGGCAACCGTTTGCCGGATCGCGAAGCGCGGGTCGAAAGCTTCTTCCTGAACCCCGCCGCTGGCCTGCCCGAGCAGCGTTTCATTTTGGGTGGATCCGGCTGGGGCGACAAGCCGATGGCCGGCAACATCGATTATATCGGCCATGTCGGCACGCGCGATCACAACGCCTTCAACGTCACGCCAAAGGCCGTGCTGAACATCTCCCGCGACTCCATGGCAGATATGGGCTTTTCGCCGGCAACCCGGGTGTTCGAAGCCTGCGGCGCCGGCGCTTGTCTCATTACCGATGCCTGGCTCGGCGTCGACTTCTTCCTCAAGCCCGACGAGGAAGTGCTGGTGGCGCGCGATGGCAAAGACGTCGCCGACATCCTGTCCGGCCTGACGCCCGAGCGCGCCCGAGAGATCGGCCAAGCGGGTCTCGCACGTGTGTTGCGCGATCACACCTATGCCGACCGCGCCGCCGAAGCCGACGTGATCTTCCGCGACTTTCGCGCCAAACAGGCGGAGGCTGCCGAATGAGTGACGCGCTCGACATCGTCATTATCGGCCTGTCGCTGTCGTCATCCTGGGGCAACGGTCATGCCACGACCTATCGCGGCATGCTGCGCGGGCTCGAGGCGCTGGGCCACCGCGTCACGTTTCTGGAACGCGACGTGCCCTGGTACGCCGCCCATCGCGATCTGCCGTCGCCGGATTTCTGCGCCCTGCATTACTACGATACGGTGGACGAGCTGATCACCCGTTTCGGCGAAAAGATCAGGCAGGCCGACGCGGTGATCATCGGCTCCTACGTGCCGGAAGGGCCAAAGGTCATCGACGCCGTTCACGCACTGAACCCAAAGCAGCTCACCTTCTACGACATCGACACGCCGATCACCGTTGCGCGCCTGAAAAAGGGCGACGAGGAATATCTGGCGGCACGTCAGGTGCCGTTCTTCGATATCTATTTCTCCTTCACCGGCGGTCCCACGCTGCGCCAGCTGGAAAGCGAGTTCGGCGCGCCGCGGGCCGAAGCGCTGTATTGCTCCGTTGACGACACGCGCTACCGCAACACCGGCGAAGCGCCGATCTGGGACCTCGGCTATCTCGGTACTTATAGCGACGACCGCCAGCCTACCCTCGAAGCGCTGCTGATCGAGCCTGCCCGCCGTTTGCCGCATCTGAAGTTCGTGGTAGCCGGGCCGCAATATCCCGACACGATCGACTGGCCTTCGAATGTCGAGCGCATCGACCATCTGCCGCCGGCCGAGCATCCTTCTTTCTACAGCCGCCAGCGCTTCACGCTGAACGTCACGCGCGCGGACATGATCGCCGCCGGCTGGTCGCCAAGCGTGCGCTTGTTCGAGGCCGCCGCCTGCGGCACCGCGATCATCAGCGACTTCTGGGAAGGCCTGGGCGATCTGCTGCCGTTGGGCGAAGCGATCGAGATCGCCAGGACCAGCGACGATGTGGTGCAGATCCTGACCGAAATGGATGAACAGCGCCGACAGGCGATGGCGGAAGCCGCAAAGGCGCGTGTTCTGGCCGGTCATACCGGACATGCGCGCGCGGCCGAGCTGGCGGATTATCTGCGCAACGGCGCATCGAAAGCGGCACGTGCCGCGACGACTGAGGAATTGGCATGATGAACCAAGCAACATCGTCCGGCAAAACGGCCATGGTGACCGGCGGCGCCGGCTTCCTCGGCTCGCATCTGTGCGACCGGCTGTTGGAGCAAGGCATGCAGGTGATCTGCGTCGACAGCCTGCTGACCGGTTCGATGCGCAACATCGCGCATCTCGAGAATATTACGCAGTTCCGTTTCATCAAGCAGGATGTCTGCGAGCCGCTCGACATCAAGGACGATCTCGATTTCGTCTATAACCTCGCCTGTGCGGCCTCGCCGCCGCGCTATCAGGCAGACCCGATCCACACGATGATGACATCGGTGCAGGGCACGCTGAACCTGCTGATGCTGGCTGAAGCCAAGGGCGCCAGGTTCTTGCAGGCCTCCACCAGCGAAGTCTATGGCGATCCCGACCGGCATCCGCAGGCCGAAGACTACCACGGCAACGTCAACTGCACGGGACCGCGCGCCTGTTACGACGAAGGCAAGCGTGCCGCGGAGTCGCTCTGCTTCGACTTCCTGCGTCTGGGCCGCGCCGATGTGCGCGTCATGCGCATCTTCAACACCTATGGGCCGCGCATGGACCCCGATGATGGGCGCATCGTGTCCAATCTCGTTGTGCAAGCGCTTCGCGGCCAGCCGCTGACGATCTACGGCACCGGCGAGCAAACGCGCTCGTTCTGTTACGTGTCGGACCTGATTGCGGGCATGATGGCGCTGATGACGGTGGCCGAGAACCCGAAGGCGCCGGTCAATATCGGAAATCCCGGCGAGTTCACCATCAACGAACTGGCAAAGCTGGTGGTGGAACAAACCGGCACGTCAAGCGAAACCGTGTTCAAGCCCTTGCCGGTCGATGATCCAACGCGCCGGCGTCCCGATATCAGCCGCGCAAAGGCGCTGCTTAACTGGGAGCCGACCGTGCCGCTGGAAAAAGGCCTGCGCGATACGATCGCGCATTTCCGCGAGCGCGTGGCCGACGAAAAAGGCCACGCTGCATGACGAAAGGCGGCGCTGCTGATCGGCGCCTTTCTTCTTACTTGCGCATGATGACCCACACTGCGTGGATGATGCCAGGAATATAACCGCACAGCGTCAGCAGGATGTTCAGCCAGAAATGCAGGCCAATGCCGACCTGCATGAACACGCCCACCGGCGGCAGGATAATGGCAAGCAGAATGCGAAGAACGTCCATGTGAGTTCACTCCGGATAAAAGCGGTCGTTGCGGCTCCTGAAACAACGCAAAACCGGCGAGCATCGTTGCTGCTCGCCGGTTTTTTGTCTTGGGTGGCCAGGATCAGCCGGCGAGCTTTTCGCCGACCCAGGTCCAGTTCACGCGTTCGGCCAGCACGGTCTTGATGTGATCCGGCTTGCGGTTCTCGTAATCGAGATAATAAGCGTGTTCCCAGACATCGATGCCCAGAAGCGGCTTCAGATTGTCACCGAGCGGGTTGCCGGCGTCCTGATAACCACGAACGGCAAGCTTGTCGCCGTCCTGCACCAACCAGACCCAGCCCGTTCCGAACACCTTGCCGCCCTCGGTGACGATGGCTTCCTGCAGATCGGTCATGCCGCCGAAATCGCGCGTTGCGGCTTCTTCCAAGGCCGTTGTCGGCTCGGTCGGGCCGCCGTTGAACTGGTCCCAATAGAAGATGTGGTTCCAGGCCTGGCCGGCCTGATTGAAGATCGCGTCGTCACCCTTTTCCTTGGACTGCTTCACGACCTCTTCGAGGGTCATGTCGGCATAAGGCGTGCCGGGGGCGAGTTCGTTCAGCTTGTCGAAATAGGCCTTGTGGTGCTTGCCGTAATGCAGGCCCACGGTGCGCGCAGAGATCTGCGGCGCAAGCGCATCTTCGGCATAAGGAAGCGGCGGCTGTTCGAAAGGCACTGCGGCGCGCGCGACATAGGGCTTGAACACGGTGCTGGCAGCGGCGGCAGCACCGAGCGCAAGAGTCGTGCGGCGTGAAATGGCGATGGTCATGGTTAAGCTCCCTCAGGTGATCTGCGGCTTCAACGAAAGGAAGGAGCAGCCGTTCCCCCGATCACGCAAGCGCTACCAGCTTCATCCACCTGAATGCCGCGCAAACAAACGAACGTTAGAGCAAGAAGGGCTCGCGCCGCCGGTTGTTTCCGGCTAGATCGCTTGAATGACGTCATCTCCGCAGAAAACCAAACGCCCGGCCGCCAAGCCGAAGGAGGGCGCGCGCGCGTCTCGCGACATCAGGAGCGAGAAACCATCGGACGACGATGCCAGCGTCGGTGCGCGTCGGCGTCAGATCATGCAGGAAGCGGCAAGGCTGTTTGGAACGCGCGGCTTCGAGGCGACCACGATCCGCGATATCGCATCGGCTACCGGCATTCTCGGCGGCTCGATCTATTACCATTTTGCGTCGAAGGAAGACATCTTCGTGGCCGTGCACGGCGCCGGCATGGAGAAGATCACCGAGGCTGTTCTGCGGGCGATCGAAGGCGTGGAAGATCCCTGGGACCGGCTGGAAGCGGCAGCTGTAGCGCACTGCTCGGATCTGCTCGGCTCAAGCGAAGTGCC
Organism: Tianweitania aestuarii; assembly: GCF_018457165.1. Taxonomy (GTDB): domain Bacteria; phylum Pseudomonadota; class Alphaproteobacteria; order Rhizobiales; family Rhizobiaceae; genus Tianweitania; species Tianweitania aestuarii. The sequence goes on from NZ_JAFMNX010000003.1 coordinate 560,480, forward strand.
GGTGATCGTGTCGCCTTATTACTCGGAATCGCTCGATGCTCTGCGCGAAACGCTGGTGGCGCAGCGCGACCGCTACGAGACGGTGATTGCCGGTCTCGTGGACGCGCTCGACCTGCCGCCATCGCTCGACCGCAGCCTGTTTCGGCTAAACTTCCTTGGCGCGCTGAACTGGATGCCGACCTGGTATCGCACGTCGTCGCGCCTGACCCCGGCTGAGATCGGCCGTCAACTGGTTCTGGCCTTGCGTCCGCGCTAAGGCTCCATCCTCGTTAAGCGTGCGACCGGCACGGCTGCAACCGGTCCTGTTGGAAGATTGATGCCTGCTTTCCCACGTAAACACCCGATGTTCCGGCGCTCCCGCGTTTTGTTGGGAACGCGGCGCACCTGGCGCCCGCGCGTGGTGTTCTGGGCAGGCGCGCTGGGCATCGGCGTCGTCAGCGTGTTGTTTGCGCTTCTGGCCGATGAAGCGCAGCGCTGGTTCACCGTGCTGACGCAGACCGGATCGGGTTGGCGCTTCTATCTTCCGCTCCTGATCACGCCGGCCGGCTTCGTTTTGTCGGCATGGCTAGCCGCCAAATATTTTCCCGGTTCGCAGGGAAGCGGCATCCCGCAGGCGATCGCTGCCCGCCATCTGCGCGACGACGACGACCGCTCGCAGATCCTGTCCTTGCGGCTGGCGTTCGGCAAGATCATGCTGACGATCGTCGGCCTGTTCTGCGGCGCCTCGATCGGCCGCGAAGGCCCGACCGTGCAGGTGGGCGCATCCCTGATGCTGTCTGCGGCGCGCTGGGGCGGCATGCTGCAAACGCGCGGCGTCATTCTCGCAGGCTCGGCGGCAGGCATTGCTGCGGCCTTCAACACGCCGCTCGCCGGCATTGTTTTCGCCATCGAGGAAATGGGCCGCACCTATGAAGCGCGCACCAACGGCCTCGTTCTGACCGCCGTGATCCTGGCGGGTCTGGCGTCTTTGGGATGGGTCGGCAACTACACCTATTTCGGCATGGCGCATGAAATCGCCTCCTTCGCCGACTGGCCCTTTGTTCTCCTGTGCGGCGTCGGCGGCGGCGCGCTGGGCGGTTTGTTTTCCCGGCTTGCTTTGAAGGCGATGCGCCGCATCCGGCGCTGGAACGGTCTCGCGCCCATGCCACGTGCGCTGGTTCTGGCGGGTGTTTGCGGCTTGCTCGTTGCGGTGATCGGCATCCTGTGCGGCGGCCTGACCTTCGGCACCGGCTATGATCAGGCGCGCGGTGCGATCGAAGGCGAGGCGCTGCCGTGGTACTTCTTTATCGCCAAGTTCGCGGCCGGCGTGTTGTCGATGATATCCGGCATACCCGGCGGCATCTTCGCGCCGTCCTTGTCCATTGGCGCAGGCTTCGGCAGCACGCTTGGCCTTCTGTTCGGCACGGCAACCGGCGTTGCGGCCCTGCTCGGCATGGCCAGCTATTTCGCCGGCGTGGTGCAGGCGCCGATGACGGCCTTCGTGATCGTTCTGGAAATGACCGGCAACCATGACAATGTCATCGCGCTGATGCTGGCTGCGATGCTCGGCTATGGCACGGCTCGCATTATCTCGCATGAGCCGCTTTATCATGCCCTGTCGCGCGACTTCATTGCCGAAGCGCTCCGCCGCAAACGCCGGCACGAACCACCGGCGAAACCGGTTTGATGGAAATAGGAGCCGCCGCGATTGAAACGGCTCCTTTTTGCGGTGAAGCTTAGAGCTTGCCGAGCCGCAGGAACTGCGTTTCGCCCGACGCGTCGTCCACGCCGTCATTGTCGGTAACGGCAAAGGCCTCGCCATCGGCGTCGATCGTGAAGCCTTCGATCTTGTCGAGCACATAACCCTTCGGCGCCTGCATATCCGGCAGGAGGTCGTGCAAGACGGTCTTCTCCACAAGCGGCAGATCCCCACCCAGCGGTGCCGGCTTCATGTCGGCCAAAGCCACCGAATAGAGCTTTTTCAGCTTGGCATCGGCACCCAGCAGATTGTCGCGCTCGATCAGGATCACGCGGTCACCGGCAGCGGTGATCTCGGACAATCCGACCCAGCCGGCGCCTTTGGGATCGAGCTGGTAGCGCACCGCGCCCCATTCCTTCGTAGCCGGCTTGTAGGCGAACAGTTTGACCTCGTTTTCCGCATCACCCTTCCATGGACGCTGCTGCGCCAGCCAGATCAGCTGCTCGTCGCCTTCGCCGGTCACCGTCACGCCCTCGAAGCCCGACGACGTGGCGGTTGCGGCCACATCGGCTGGAAGCTCGATTTCCTCTTTGATCGCGCCTTGAGCATCGACATGAAGCAGCAGGTTCTTGCGCTCTTTGGTGTTGCCTTCGGAAGCCAGCCAGAAGCCGCCTTGTTCAGCGATCGCAATGCCTTCCAGGTCGAGATCGGCAGCCGGCTTGTTGTCGCGGGTCACCGTCAGCTCGGCCGTGATGCGTGCCGGCTTCTGCGTCGCATCGACGGTCAGGATGCGCGGCGCGGCGCCGTAAACGCTGTCGGTCACGGCATAAAGCTGGCCGGGCTTGGCTGGATCGGCAGCAAGACCGGACAAGGCGCCCCAGGCGATCGGCAGGCCGTTTTCGCCCTTTTCGGAGCGGATGGTCGGGTAAGCGGGCGCCGGCCGCTCGCCACGCTCGTAAACCACGACCTGGCCACCGATACCGCCGTCTTCCGTAAGGTCGGTTTCGGTTGCGGTCACGAACAGGTTGCGCTGTGGGATAGCAAGCAGGCCCTCCGGCCCGATGCCGCCGGGCAGCACCTGCAGCAGTTCCGGCGTGTTGCCGTTGTCGCGATAAACGGCGATCACCGAAGCGCGTTCGGAGCCGACAAAGAGAAGGTCCTCGTCACCATACTGACCGACGGCCACGCCCTCGATCTCGATCCCCTTCTTGTTGCGCTTTTCGGGGTAGTGACCGAGCGAAACGATCTCGTGCTCGAGCGTGTTGCCCGCATCGAAGGCGACTGTTCCGTCACGATTGAAGATGGTGAAGCCGCGCGTGCCGCCCTTCCAGTCGCCTTCGTTGGCGGTGATGATGCGGTCATCGCCGATCCAGGCGAGGCCATCGGGCTCGCGCGGCACATCCTTCATTGAGCCGGACAGGTCAATCACGCCATCCTTTTGCGTGTCGATCCGGTCGAGGCTGACCGTGCCGGCATCAAAATGGCTGGTGACCTTGCCCGTGATGCCGTCGATGATCAGGATCGCGTTGTTTTCCTGCAAGGACAGCGCGATCTCGCCCTTGTCGTTGATATCAACGAATTCCGGCTCCGGATCGTCCGCCGCGACGACACCGTCGAGGCCGGTCAGCGCGATCTCGGTGATCGCCGCGCAATCCAGCGTGTCGCCGAGTTTCACCGTCACCAGGCTGCCGGCCGGAAGCTGCGGCAGGGCGCCGTCGTTGAGGTCCTCGTCGCGCTGGTTTTCCATGGCGATCGCCAGAAACGCACCATCGCTGCTGGCGGCAACCGAGTCCGGCTGGCCCGGCAGCTTGCATTCCGCTCCAGCCGTCTTGGCGGCGATATCGACGGCCACCAGCTTGCCGGCGGGCTTGGTGAAATCTTCCGTCTGGTCCACGGCGACATAGGCCGTACCGCCCACGATCTTCACCGAAGTCGGCTCGCCGCCGACCGCAACCGTACCCATCGGCTTCGGATTGGCCGGGTCTTTCAGGTCGATCATGCCGATCTGCTTGCCGGGTGCATCGGTGTAAACCAGCGTCACGCCGTCTTCGCTGACCGAAATGATCTCGGCAACCGCTTCCTTCACGCCCTTGCCGCCGTCCGGCAGGTTGTCGCGCACCATCATGGTGGCGATACGGTCGAAGAACGGCTCGGCGCCCGCCGAAAGACTGGTGGCGAGCAGCAACGAGGCTGCGAGCGGTGCGAGAATGGTTTTGCGCGGCATGGATAAACCCCCGATAATGATGCGTCAGGGGCTCCTTAGAAGCCGCGTCATGACGGGCGAATGACAGCCGGCCGTCCGGCAGGCGCGAGACGGGACCTGCAACCCAGCTTGCTTTGTTCGAAGCCTTTACGCATCTCAGGCTGATGGGGGAGGAGAAGCACCATGTCGGAACGGGGCGCCATTGCATCACAGATCGTTCGCCGGGCGCAGAACCACCAGCGCTTCGTCGTGGCCATCGCCGGGCCGCCCGGTTCAGGCAAGTCCACGCTGGCAGCCGAACTGCAAACGCTTCTGCCGGCCGGTGAAACGGTGGTCGTGCCGATGGACGGCTTCCATTACGACGATGTTGTGCTGGAAAGGCGCGGCCTTCGATCCCGCAAGGGCGCGCCCGAAACCTTCGACTTCGGCGGCTTCCAGGTCTTGTTGAAGCGCATCCGCGCCCATGACGAGGCCGAGATCGCCATTCCCGTGTTCGACCGCACGATGGAACTGTCGCGCGCCGGCGCAGACATCATCTCAGCCGACACGCGCTTTATTCTGGTTGAAGGCAACTACCTCTTGCTGGACGAAGCGCCATGGTCGACGCTCGGTCCGTTGTTCGATTGGACGATCATGCTGGACGTGCCGGTCGCCACGCTCGAACAACGGCTCGTCGAGCGCTGGCGCTTCCATGGCAAGTCCGATGCGGAAGGACTGGCCTGGATTGCATTCAACGACCGGCCGAACATTGACCGGGTTCTTGCGCACCAGCGTCCCGCCGACCTCGTTGTCAGCACGCCGGCGCAGGAGGTTGATCAGCCCGTCGACGCGCAGGGCTGATCGAGGAGAGATCAGGTGGTCGGCTTCTCGTCGGAAGCAACGCCGACCGTGTCAGCCATTACGGCACCGCGTGTGCCCATGGGCTTCGGCTCGCCCGTGGTGGTGTCCATCACGGTCTGATGTTCCATCTCGCCGTTGATCTCGGCACCCACGATCAGGATGATGCAGGAAATCCAGGTCCAGGTCATGAAGCCGATCACCGCGCCAAGCGTGCCATAGGTCGCGTTGTAATCGGCGAAGTTTTCGAGATACCAGGAAAACAGGATCGACGTGACCAACCATACGATGGTCGAGAAACCTGCGCCCCAGGTCAGCCAGCGGAGCTTGGCCGGCTCGCGATCCGCGCCATACCGATAGATCAGCGTGATCCCCGTGCCGATGAACAAGAAGATCACGGGCCAGCGAAGAACCTTGACGATGGTCTCTGTCCAGCTGTCGATATGAAGGAAAGCAAGCAGCGCGGGAACCACGCCGACCATCGTGATCATCAGGATGCCGATCACGATCGCGCCCAGGGTGAACATGAAGGACACGAGGTTGACGCGAATAAAGGAGCGCGTTTCTTCCTCGCGGTAGGCGACGTTCATGGCCTCGAACAGGGCTTTCACGCCGTTGTTCGCACTCCAGAGCGCTATGCCGAGACCGAAGATGAAGCTGAGCGAAAGCGAGCTGGTTTCCTGCGTCGTCAGCGCCTGCAGCTGCGCCTGGATCATGTCGATCGAGCCCTGCGGCAGCATGGCGCCGAGATAAGCGACCTGATCGGCCACGGTGCGCGGATCGGCAACGAAGCCGTAAACCGAAACAAAGGCCGCGAGTGCAGGGAACAGAGCAAGCAGCAGATAGAAGGTCGCGCCGGCCGCGATCAGCAGGATGCGGTCTTCCATGACGGAGGAATAGATGCGCCAGCCGATGTCCAGCCATCCCTTGGCGGGGATCTGGGTGGGCGTCTCGGCCTCGCGTCCGCGCCCTGTCTCGGACGCCCGCTTCTCGTATTTACCCGCCACCGTTGTTGAACCCGCCATACTCGTACACTGCCCCGCCTGGTTTTGATGCCCATTCGCAAACGCGAGATGAACAAGGCAGGTTCCCGCCGCCAGGCTAAAATGCGGCAAAAATGTGCGAGATGCCCCGGCTAGGGGCTTTGAAACGTGTTTTCGGGATTAAAGAGCTTCAACGACAAGGCGAGGCTTTGCGGGATCGGGTTCCACAAGCCGGTCCGCAGACCGCCCGTGCGCAGCGCCTGGGCAGTCCAGGTATTGCAGCCGAACAAGGCGTTGAATCGGCCCTTGGCTTCGAAGAAGTGGTCGAACGCCCCATAGCTGCCGATCGAAGCGACCTGGTTATCGGTTCGGATAAAACTGCCGGCGATGAAATCCATCATCGAGTGAAGCTGCGCATCGTCGATCGTAAGTGGCGTCACCCAAGGCTGCGTCACATCGATCGCTCCAGCCAGATCGACATGCATCACGGAGTGATCGATCGTCAGCCCCTTGAACAACGGCATCGGCTTGAGGTCGGCCCAGGTCGGCGTTTCCATGTAGAAGGATCGCCCGCCCCATCCAAAGATCAGCCATTGCGCATCGGGATGATGCAGCTGCACGCCGGCGTCTTCGAGAAAGCCGAACTGCGCGAGCGTCTCGGCATCGAGCCGCAGCGCGATGTCGGTGTGGATCGGGTTCGACAGGATCAGGATTTCGCGCGGCTTGGGCTCTGCCCGGCTAACGGGTGCGGGCGGTTCGTTGAACGGCACCGCGATGAACGTACCCGCAGCGCCCGCCGCGACAAAAAGCAGGATGAGCAACAGGAGACCGGCAAGCAGCTTCTTCAAGAACCGACCTCGTGACTGATCATCGAAGAGCCGTTGCGCCACAAGAATGGCGCGGCCAAGGCGGCGGCGCTTGAAGCGCCAATAAACACGGCTCTTCGCGTGCGGCGACGCAAGGTAGGCTTGTCTTGGCGTCCTATCCTCCCACTTATTGCCCCGAGGTAGAGAAGGCGACCTCCCTCGCAACCCTGATCCGACCGTCGTCGTTGGGCCTCATCGCCTGAGAACGACCATAAAAACGAGGTTCTGCCCTATGGCTCGCCATGCGCAAATCCTGGCTTCAACAGCTGCACTTCTCGCGTTCCTGAACACGGACGTTTCCGTCGCGCAGGGCCTGGAAAGTCCCGAAACGATCGAAGCGATCGTCGGCACGCCGGTGCATCAGGAGGAAACGAAGGCCGCGGCGGACCCCGAAAAGGTCATCGCTGCGATCGACAAATCGACCGACAACATCTCGACCGTGCGCAAGACCACGATGCTGGACGAAGTCGAGATCGTGTTTCTCGCCGATGCCGCGCCCACCGAAGGCGGGCCGCCGGATGCGATCGAAGCCAAGCTCACGGAAAAGAAGGACGACGTGCTGCGTTTGCGCAAGGAGATCGAGGGCAACGCCATGCTCTATCATGCGCTCAACTCGCGTCAGGTGATCTTGCGCGATGTGCTGGCCATCGAGTTCCAGAACAACAAGGCGGTGATCTACGCCGCAGCCGTCAAACCGACCCAATAAGCACCGGGCGATCTGCCCTCATCGCGCGCAGTTCGAGCCTCCCGGCCCGGCAGGCCGTGTCACGGGGCTTGCGTGTTGAGGACAGCGAGGTTGCTTTGCGGCCCAAGCCTCTCCTATACCGGTTGTGAAGCGGTGTTTTCGTCAAAACAGATGACCAATGCGGCCGCTTCCTGGATAAACGCGGTTGAACGGGGATGAGCTTCGATGGCTGATGCGCTTGCTGACGACATTATCGCAAAGATCGAGCGTCACGGCGAATTGGAGCCCGGCAGCGTCACGCCTGAAAGCGAGTTGAGCTCGCTCGGCATTCATTCCCTCGAATTGACCGAGATCATCTTTGATATCGAGGATGAGTACGACATTCACGTCGAGATGAACACGGCCGAGGCCTGGAACAACCTGCGCAATGTCGGCGACATCGTCGCTGCCGTGCGCACGCTCGTCGAACAGAAAGCCTGATCCTTTAATGGCAAGACCGCGCATCGTCATAACCGGCCTTGGCGGCATCTGCGCGCTGGGCCTCGATGTCGAGGCGATCTGGTCGTCCATGAAGACGGGCACGTCGGGCATCGGCGTGCTGGAAAACACCGATACATCCGCGCTTCATGTGAAGGTCGGTGCCGAGATCAAGGCGCTGCCGGATCATGGCTTGGATCGACGGCGCTTGATCACCATGGATCGCTTCAGCCTGCTGGCGATCCTTGCCGCCCGGCAGGCCTTCACCCAGGCGGGCGTCGAGGTCGACGAGCAAACGAGCACGCGTATCGGCGCCGCGATCGGTACGGGCGTTTATGGCGCCCAGACCGTGGACGAAAACTACCGCGCCATGCTGGTGGAAGGAAAGCTGCGGCCCAACGTCTTCACCGTGCCGCGCATCATGCCAAGCGCACCGGCCGGCCAGGTGTCGATGGAGCTTGGGCTGCGCGGTCCGGTGTTCGGCCTGACCTCGGCCTGCGCTTCCGCCAATCACGCCTTTGCGTCCGCAATGGACCAGCTCCTGCTTGGCCGCGCCGATGTGATGGTGGCCGGCGGAACAGATGCACCGCTGTCTTTCGGCGTTTTGAAGGCCTGGGAAGCGCTGCGCGTTCTGTCGCCCGATACGTGCCGGCCGTTTTCCGCCGATCGCCAGGGTCTGGTGATCGGCGAGGGCGCCGGCATGGTGGTTCTGGAAACCGAGGAGCACGCCCGAAAGCGCGGCGCGACCATTCTGGCCGAACTGGCCGGCGTCGGCTTGTCGGCGGATGCGTCCGATATCGTGGCCCCCACCGTCGAGGGTCCGGCCGCAGCCATGACCTCCTGTTTGCGCGATGCCGGTCTGGCGCCGGAAGACATCGATTATCTCAACGCCCACGGCACCGGCACATCAGCCAACGACCAGATCGAAACAACAGCGATCAAGCGCGTATTCGCAAACGCGGCCGCTGCCTTGTCCGTCTCGTCCACCAAATCCATGCACGGCCATGCGCTGGGCGCTTCCGGTGCCCTGGAAATGCTGGCCTGCGTGATGGCGATCCGCGAAAGCATCGTTCCGCCCACGATCAACTACCGCGAAGCCGATCCCGCCTGCGATCTCGACGTCACCCCCAATGTCGCCAGGGAACGTCGCGTGCGCGCCGCCCTGTCCAACGCCTTTGCCTTTGGCGGCACCAACGCCGTGGTCGCGGTGAAGGCGGTCTGAGCGCATCTGTCAAACGGCTCCGGTGAATCCTATGTCGGTGTTATTGCCGATCTCAAAAGGATTACCGATGACCGATCTGTCTGATTTTCCCGTTGCGAAGCGCTGGCCTGCCCAGCACCCCGACCGTATCCAGCTTTATTCCTTTCCCACGCCCAACGGCGTGAAGGTCTCCATCGCGCTCGAGGAACTCGATCTGCCTTACGAGGCGCATACGGTCGACATCACGAAGAATGAAACCTGGGGACCGGAATTCCTGGCGCTCAACCCCAATGGCAAGATCCCCTCGATCATCGACCCGAACGGACCGGGCGGCAAGCCGCTCGAACTGTTCGAATCCGGCGCGATCCTGACCTACCTCGCCGAAAAGACCGGCAAGCTCCTGCCGGCCGATCCCGCTTTGCGCTACCAGACGCTGCAATGGACGTTTTTCCAGGTCGGCCATATCGGACCGATGTTCGGCCAGTTCGGCTATTTCTTCGCCCATGCCGGCAAGGCAATCGAGGACAAGCGGCCGATGCATCGCTATCGCGACGAAACCAAGCGCCTCCTCGGCGTGCTGGAACAGCGCCTGGAAGGTCGCCAGTGGCTGATGGGCGATGACTACACGATCGCCGACATCGCGATCTTCCCATGGGTGCGCGGTTTGACCGTGTTCTACAAGGCCGGTGACGAGTTGGGCTTCGGCTCGCTTCGCAACGTTCAGGACTGGGTCGCGCGCGCCGAAGAACGCCCGGCAAGCCAGAAGGGCCTGAACATTCCCGCGCGAGGCTGAGCCTCAAGCCAAGGCTGGCGATAACCCGTGTTCCGCATTACCTTGATGCGGAACACGGAGGCTGCGATGTCGGAAATTGTAAGAGAAGATGGTCTGGTCCGCCTGCCCGAAGCCGTGCGCAAACAGCTCGGCATCACGCCGGGCATGGCAGTGGATTTCGAAACCGATGCCGGCGGCAAGGTGACTTTGGTGCGGTCCGAGGAGGCACCAGAAGCCGATCCCCTCGCCAAATGGATTGGCTATCTTCGTGATGGGCCGACGACGGATGAAATCATGGAGATGTCTCGAGGCGAAGTGTGACGGCTACACTGGTCGATACCAACATCTTCCTCGATGTGTTGAAGGGTGATGCTTGGGCGCAATGGTCGTTTGAGGCTCTTGCCGAAGCACGATCGCGAGGTCGGCTCCTTATCATCGACGTGGTTTACTCCGAACTTTCCGTCGGTTTTGCCAGTCGAGAGGATCTCGACGCTTTTCTAGCAGATGCAGGACCTCTGGTTCAGCCGCTTTCTCGACCAGCCCTCTTTCTCGCCGGCAAGGCGTTTCAGACCTATCGCAAGCGTGGTGGCACACGAACCGGCGTTTTGCCGGACTTCTTCATCGGCGCCCATGCTGCAATCGAGGGGCTGCCGCTGCTGACGCGCGATCCGCGCCACTACCGGACCTATTTTCCGGATGTCGAGCTCATCGCTCCGTAGGAAGCATCCTCACACTTTCACCACCTTCGCGGCGCGATCCTGTGTGCCGAACAGCTTGAGATAGCGCTCGATTTCCGCCGGCTCGCCGGTGGCCTTGTTGGGATTGTCGGACAGTTTCACGGCCGGACGCCCATTGGCCTGCGTGACCTTGCACACCAGCGAAATCGGATCGAGCCGGTCGCTGTCGACGGGCAGACAGCCTTCGAAGTCGTTGGTGAGATTGGTGCCCCAGCCAAACGACATGCGCACGCGTCCCTGGAAATGCTTGTAGGTGTCGATGATCGTGTCAACATCGAGCCCGTCGGAAAAGATCAGCAGCTTTTCGCGTGGATCGCGGCCGCGCTCCTTCCACCAGGTCAGGATCTTTTCGCCGCCCTCGATCGGCGGGGCGCTGTCGGGGCGAAAGCCGGTCCAGTCCGCCAGCCAGTCTGGCGCGTTGCGCAGAAAGGCTGTTGTGCCATAGGCGTCGGGCAGAACGATCAGCAGGTTGCCGCCATAAAGCGTGTTCCAGTCCTGCAGCACCTTGTAGGGCGCGGCTTTCAGCGCTTCGTCGCTGGTGGCAAGGGCTGACGCCACCATCGGCAGTTCATGCGCGTTGGTGCCGAGCGCTTCCAGATCGGTATCCATGGCCAGCAACACGTTGGACGTGCCGGTAAAAGCATCGCCGATGCCTTCCTTCAGCGCTTCCACGCACCAGCGCTGCCACAGAAAGGAATGGCGGCGGCGGGTGCCGAAGTCGGAAATGCGAAGATCGGGAAAGCTGCGCAGCCGCTCGACCTTGTCCCAGGTCTTGGCCTTGGCGCGGGCGTAAAGCACATCGAGGGCGAACGGTCCCATCGAGCGGATCGCGGCGCGCGACCGCAGCTCGTTGATGATCGCGAGGGCCGGGATCTCCCACAGCGTCGTTTCCTTCCATTTGCCGTGGAAGGTCAGCTCGTATTGACCGTCGCTGGAGCGCGCCAGCTCGTAGTCGGGCAGCCGGAAATCGGCGAGCCATGCCAGAAATTCCGGCTGGAAGATCTGCTTGCGGCCATAAAACGTATTACCGGCGAGCCAGATCAGCTCCTTTTTCGAGAGCGTGCGGGTGCGGGCATGGTCAAGCTGTTCGCGCAACTCGCCTTCGTCGATCACCTCGGCCAACCGCACCTTCTTGGTGCGGTTGATCAGCGAAAAGGTCGCATCCACGTCCGGATAAAGCGACCAGATCATCTGCAGCATCAGGAGCTTGTAGAAGTCGGTATCGAGCAGGCTGCGGATGATCGGGTCGACTTTCCAGGTGTGATTGTAGACCCGGCGCGCAATATCCGTTCGTGCCATGATGGCGTGTCTCCCCGCAGTTGCGTGCCGTGTTTAAGCCCGACCTTGCGGAAAGGAAAGAAGCTGGCCAAACCGCTTGCCCGCGTTGGTCCACAAAGGCTGGGCTAAAGGGGGCTACACCAGCAGAACACCGCCCCCGCGCATCTCGTCCATCATGAAGTCCAGCGAGCCGTCTAGATCGATGCCGCGGCAGGCGTCGAGCTTTACCTTGACGGCAAAACCCTGCTTCACCGCATCGATCGCGGAAAACGCCACGCAGAAATCCGTCGCCAACCCGCAAAGCGTGAGGCTGGAAAGCCCGCGCTCGCGCAGATAGCCGGCAAGGCCGGTTGGCGTCGTGCGATCGTTCTCGAAAAAAGCGGAATAGCTGTCGACCGTGGGGCGAAAGCCCTTGCGGATCACCAGTTCGGCCTTCGTCCAGTCGAGATCGGGATGAAAGGCGGCGCCTTTGCTGCCCTGAACGCAATGATCCGGCCACAGCGTTTGCCGCCCATAAGGCATCTGGACCGTGTCGAACGGCGCCCGGCCTTCATGCGACGAAGCAAAGGAGGAATGGCCCGCCGGATGCCAGTCCTGCGTCAGCACGACATGATCGGCTTCGGCGATCATCGTGTTCACCAGGGGAACGATGCCGTCGCCATCGGAAACCGCCAGCGCGCCGCCGGGGCAGAAGTCGTTTTGCAGATCAACGACGATCAGAACCTCGTTTGTCATAACAGTCTCCTTGTTCCGAAGCGGAAGGTGCAGGACGCGTTTGTTGATCGCAAGGCGCGGTGGGGCGATTTCGGATGTTTGCAGCCTCCGCCTCGTTATTCTCCCCGGCGCAGACGGCGCTGAACAATCCTTCGTGTTGGAAGGTCAGATTTCAGCGCCGCAAAAGGTGCAAATCTTGCTCCGGCCCCTATCTTCATCTAATCACGCCGCAAGCAAAGAGGCGGCGGTCTGGCCGCCGTTTTCGCGCAATGCGCGACCCGACCAGCAACTGGATGGATGCATGCAGAACGCAGCCCTGGCGCTCGACGCCAAAAGCACGGACTTCCCGATCCCCGCGAATGTTTACGCAGAGCGCGTCACGTCGGTCACCCATTACACCGACAGCCTGTTCTCGTTCCGCATGACGCGGCCGGCCACGTTCCGTTTCCGCTCCGGCGAATTCGCGATGATCGGTCTTCCCAACGCCGCCAAGCCGGTATTCCGCGCTTATTCGGTTGCGAGCCCCGCATGGGACGAAGAGCTGGAATTCTATTCGATCAAGGTGCCGGATGGTCCGCTGACCCAGCACCTCCAGAAGATCCAGCCGGGCGACACGGTGTTGCTGCGCCAGAAGTCGACGGGCACGCTGGTTCTCGATGCGCTGACGCCGGGCAAGCGCCTTTACATGATCGCCACCGGCACCGGCTTCGCACCTTTCGCCAGCCTGCTGCGCGATCCCGAAACCTATGAGAAGTTCGACGAGGTCATCGTCACCAACACCTGCCGCGACGTGGCCGATCTCAGATACTGCAACGAGCTGGTTTCCGGCGTGCGTGAAGATCCGCTGATCGGCGAACTGGTGGAAGGGCGCGTGCGCTATTACGCCACCACCACGCGCGAAACCTCGCCGCGCATGGGTCGCATCACCAAGCTGATCACCGAAGGCACGCTGTTCACCGATCTCGGCGTTCCGCCGCTCGATCGCGCCACCGACCGCATCATGATCTGCGGTTCGATGGCGATGTTGAACGACGTCAAGGATATCGCGGAAGCCGCCGGCTTCGTGGAAGGCTCCAACGCCGCTCCGGCCGACTTCGTGGTGGAACGCGCGTTCGTCGGCTAAACGAGCTTTAGCCTACAGGCCTCGGCTACAGGCCCCGCCTTATAGGCTGCGAAAGAACGCCACAACATCATCCAGCGCCGGCGCCTTGTTCCGCAAGGGCCGGCTCAGCGCCAGCACCAGTCCGGCATGGCCAAGATCGGGATAGATCTTGGTTTGAACCGAATGGCCATGCGCGCGAAGAACCTCGGCGAGCTGTTCCGTGTTGCGCGGGCGCACGGTTGTGTCGTCGGCGCCGGTGGCGAGAAAGGCAGGTGGCGCATAGGTGTCGCTCGCGATCCGGTTGATAGGCTGGCTCAAGCGCAAGTCATCCGGGCTTAGATGCCCGAAGGCGGCGATGCTGGCATCCACGTCGAGCGGCAGGAAGTCATACGGACCGGCAAGCCCGGCAAAGCCCTTCACCACATCCGGCGAAACACCGTCCGCCTGCAGGAAGTTCGGCGCGAAGGCCACCATCGCGGCATTATAAGCGCCGGCGGAATGGCCCACGAGAAAGATGCGGTTCGGATCGCCGCCGAAGCGCGCAGCGTTGCGATGCGCCCAGGCGACAACCGATGCCGTGTCCTGAACGAAGTCGGGGTAGGGGTGATCGGGCACCAGCCGGTAATCGCCGATCACCGTCACGAAGCCCTTGCTGGCAAAGGCCCGGCCGGCAAAGGAATAGTTGCTGCGCGAGCCGTTGTCCCACGAGCCGCCATACACGAACACCACGACGTCGCGCTTGCCCGTGGCCGCTTCGTTTGTCGGTGCATACACATCCAGCTTCTGGCGCGGATCGCTTCCGTAGGCGACATCAGAAGCGACCTGGCTCGAACCGGCATCCTTGGGAAGAACGGCGTTGAGCACGCCAAGCGATGAACAGCCGGACAGGCCGAGCAGGGCGGGCAGCAACACGAACAGCACTTTGGCGCGAGACAACAAGAACATGGCGGCTCCGGATTGAACGGAAAAGAAGTGCCGCTTTTTTGTCTTTCGACAACACCGCGCTTCAGCGCTCAACAACGAAAAACGGCGCGGCAAAGTTGCGCGCGCCGTTCATCATCTGCGCAAACGCTGCGTCAGCGGTTCTTCAGAACCGGGATCGTCACGTTCTGGCTGCCATTGGGCGGCGGCGGTGCCGAGATCCCGCGGATCGCTTGAACCACGGCCGCGTCGATATCCGGATTGCCGGAAGATTGGGCGACGCGAACATTGCTGACCCCGCCCGAGCTGCCGACCGAAAACGAGATCAACACCGTACCGGTGCCGCGAATGCGCCGGATGGCGCGCTGGGCGGAGCGCTGCACGAGGCGGGCAACCTGCGAATTCCAGCGGGCCGGCGACACCCTTGGCGCAGACGACGCGCGCTGCTGCGTGGATGCCTGGCTGCGCGGCTGCGGCCGGGCTTCCTGCGTGGCACGGCGTTGCGGCTGGCGCGGTTTTTCACGGCGCGGCTGTTCGCGAACCGGTTCGCGTGCCGGCTGACGGCGCACGGGCCGTTCGCGCACGGGTTCCCGAGGCGGTTCGGGACGGCTCACCGGCATCGGGATATCCGTGTCGGGCAAGGCCACCGTCGGTTCCTCGACCGCTTCCTGCGTCACTACATCGGGCTCGACAGGTTCAGGCTCAACCGTTTCCCGCTCGGCCGGCTCCGGTTCAACCGGCGTCGCATCCTCGGCGACCAACTCTTCCGGCGTCGTTTCTTCCACAACGGGGGCCTGGTCTTCCGGCTGAACGACCTCCTGCGCATCCGGTGCGGTCGCCTCGACCGGTTCTTCGGCCGCCGCCATTTCGGTCGGCTCTTCTTCGCTCAGCGTTTCGCTTTCCACCGCTTCCGGCGTGGTTTCCAGCATCGGCGTGAGGTCGACCATCATGGCTTCTTCGACGGCCGCCGGCTCTTGCTGCACGTCGAGCGTGCGCGCCAGATACCAGCCGCCGCCGGCGTGAACCGCCAGCACGACAAGGGCCGCCGAGCTCCACAGAACGAGTTCGCGCTTGAACGGTAAGCCGCTCGCTCCCGTGGTGATATCGACGGCAGACCTCATTGCGCGGCCGGAGCGCTTCCTGCTGCGGATGCGGACGATGCGCCGTCGAGGCCAACCAGCGCGACCTTCAGATAGCCGGACGAGCGCAGAAGGTTCATGACCTCCATGACCTGGCCGTAATCCACGGCGCGGTCGGCGCGCAGATAAACGCGCGTGTCCTTGTTGCCCTCGGTCAGCCGGTCGATGGTCGCACCGAAGCTGGCGCGCTGAACGGGATCGTTGCCGACGGCGAGCGAAAGATCGCGCTTGAGCGTCAGAAACAGTGGCTCGTCCGGGCGCGGCGTCGCGCTTGCGGTTGAACCCGGCAGATCGACATTGATGTCCACGGTGGCAAGCGGCGCGGCCACCATGAAGATGATCAAAAGAACCAGCATCACGTCGATAAAGGGCGTGACGTTGATTTCGTGGTTTTCCTGAAGGTCGTCGCCGCCGCTTTCGCGAATGCCGCCAGCCATGAGCTCAGTCCCTTATTCTGCTGCCACCGCAAAGGGGCGCGCGCGGAAGTCGAGGTCGCGCGACACAAGGCGTTCCACGCCCGCCGCCGCATCGGCCAGCACCTGGCGATAGCCGGTGATGGACCGGGCAAACACGTTGTAGATCACCACGGCGGGAATGGCCGCCACGAGGCCGATCGCGGTGGCAAGAAGCGCTTCGGCGATGCCCGGCGCCACGATGGCGAGATTGGTGGTCTGCGATTCACTGATCGAAATAAACGAGTTCATGATGCCCCAGACCGTGCCGAACAAACCGACAAAGGGTGCGGTGGAGCCGATCGTGGCGAGCACGCCGGTGCCGCGCGACATGCGCCGTCCCGCCTGCGCTTCGAGGCGTCCGAGCGTCGAGGCGACGCGCTCCTTCAGGCCTTCGCCGTGGTTGACGGTGCCTGCGTCGGAAGACACCGCCACTTCCTGACGCGCGGCATGCACGAAGATAGCGGCCGGGCCCTTGCCCTCGGGCAAAGCGCTAGCGGCATCTTCCAGCGTGCGGGCGTTGCGGATCGCCTTCACGGCCTTCTGCGCACGCACACGAGCGCCGGCAAGTTCGAGCGACTTGGCGATCCACACCGTCCAGGTCACCAGCGAAGCAAAGGCCAGACCAACCATCACCGCCTTCACGACGATGTCGGCCGCCATGAACATGCCCCAAGGCGACAGATTGTGCGGAATGGTGCGCGATGCCTCCGTTGCTTGCGGAGCCGCGGCCTCGTCTGCGGGCGCGAAGGGAACGGCGTTCTGGTCGACCGGCGCGGTCTCAGGCACGGATGGCTGGGCAGCCGCCGGTTCGGAAGAAGCGGGCGCGGCAGGCGCGGGCGTCTGGACCGCAGGCGCGGTTGGCGTGGCCGGTTCGCTCGTTTCCTGAGCAAAGCCAGGCGATGCCGTGGCGGACAGAACCAGCCCCAAGGCTGAAACGAAAAGCAATCTGCGCAACCGAACCCCCGGAGATCCAAGGTGAAAAACACAACAACTGCGGCTCACTAACGCAGGATCGCGGCAAGCGCGACCCCTTTCTTGAGCTAAATTGTCATATTTTGGCTGCGGGCAAGTCCCTTACTCGAAAACGATCGCCGGAGCGGCACTTTGCGTGGCCGTGCTGGCTTCCATCTGGGCGAGCACCTTGGCGGCAATGGCACGATAGGCCTCGGCCTGCGGGCCGTTCGGTTCGGCTACCGTGATCGGCGTTCCGGCATCCGACAATTCGCGGATCGCCATCACCAGCGGCACTTCGCCGAGGAAAGGCACGCCGAGACGGTTGGCCTCGCGCTGTGCGCCGCCATGACCGAAGATGTCGTAGCGCGTGCCGGTATCGGGGGCGATGAAATAGCTCATATTCTCGATGATGCCGAGCAGCGGCACGTCCACCTTCTTGAACATGTTCAGGCCCTTGCGCGCATCGATCAGCGCCAGATCCTGCGGCGTCGAAACGATCACGGCACCGGCCAGCGGCACCTGCTGCGCCATGGTCAGCTGCGCATCGCCCGTTCCGGGCGGCATGTCCACCACGAGCACGTCGAGCTCGCCCCAGGCCACTTCGCGCAGCATCTGGGTCAAGGCCGACATCACCATGGGACCGCGCCAGATCATCGGCGTTTCTTCTTCCACGAGGAAGCCGATCGACATGACCTTGAGGCCATGGCCTTCCAGCGGCTTCATCGTGCGGCCATCCACCGTTTCCGGCTTGCCGGTGAGGCCGAGAAGACGCGGCATGGAGGGGCCATAGATATCGGCATCGAGCACGCCGACCTTGAGGCCCTGCGCCTGCAGGCCGAGCGCGAGATTGACAGCCGTGGTCGACTTGCCGACGCCGCCCTTGCCCGACGCAACGGCGATGATCGAGCGAATGCCGGGCACATCGCGGCGACCGGGCTGCTGGCCCGATGGCGCATGGGGGCGCGCGGGCGCTGCCGGTTGCGGCCGGGGCGGTGCGGCGGGACGTGCCGGTGGCGGCCCGTTTTCCATGCCGCCCCCCTTCTTTTCGGCCGTCAGCACGACAACGGCGGAAGCCACGCCTGGAATGGTTTTCACCGCGCGCTCGGCTGCGGTGCGCAGCGGCTCGAGTTCCTTGGCGCGTGCGGCCGGAACGGTGATCGAGAAGAACACCTTGGCATCGGCAATGAAGATCTCGGATACGAGACCGAGCGAAACAAGATCGCCTTCAAAGTCCGGACCTTTCACGGTGCGGAGCACATCGATGACCTGTTGCTCTGTAACGGACATGATTGGCAGCCTTGCTGAAAAGGAAAGCGACGGTGTTGATCGCCGCCATAAAACAGATCGCGCCGGGAACAAACAATCCGGCGCGATCCCAACCTGCTACGAAAGCGCGCGGCGCATGGTCTGCAGGCCGTCGGCCCAGATTGCCAGCTCGTCCAGCATCGGCTTCACGCCCTGCACAATCGGCTCGGTCGGGCGGAAAACGCCGTCATCGCCGATCATCGTGCCAAACAGCGGCACCGGCAGCGCCTGCGGGATCGGCATCATGTTGAGCGTGGCAAGCAGCGGACGCAGCGCTTCGGTTGCGCGCAGACCACCGGAAATGCCGCCATAAGACACAACGGCAGCCGGCTTGCGGCCCCATTCCAGCACGAGATAATCGAGCGCGTTGATCAGCGAGGACGGCGGATAATAATTGTATTCCGGCGTCACGAACACGAAGGCATCCGCAGGCTCGATCGCCGCGCTCCACTTCTTGGTGTGCTCATGCTGGTAATCGCGCGCACGCGGATGCTTGGGCTCGTCGAACACCGGCAGGTTGAAATCAACGAGATCGAGCAGTTCGACCTCGAACTTGCCGTGTTCGCGCGCAGCCCCTTCGAACCAGGTGGCGACCTTCGGTCCAAGGCGCGTGGGACGCGTGCTGCCGATGATGATCTTGAGCTTCAATGTCATGGAGTATCCTTTGATCCTGCAAAGACCTTGAGGTAGGCGCCTCGGGCTTGCTCGGCAAGCGCTTCGGCTGAACGGATTGTCGTGATCGCGCGATGAGCCTGTTTTCGGCGAACCCGCGCTCGGCTACGGTGCCTGCATGATCGACAAGCTCGAATTCTTCATCATGCTGGCGCGCCACCAGCATTTCGGCCGCGCGGCGGAAGAAGCGGGCGTGACGCAGCCCACTTTGTCGGCGGCGATCAAGCAGCTGGAAGAACAGCTCGGTGTCAGCCTGGTGCAGCGCGGCTCGCGCTTCCAGGGCCTGACGCCGGAAGGCCAGCGCGTGCTCGATTGGGCGCGCCGCATCGTCGGTGACGCGCGAACCATGCGCGAGGAAATGCGCGTGGCACGGCGTGGCCTGTCCGGCACCTTGCGCATATCCGCCATTCCCACGGCGCTGGCGATGGTGGCGCGGCTGACGACGCCGTTTCGCGAGCGCCATCCCGACGTCACCTTCTCCATCCTGTCGCGCACCTCGGTGGAAGTGCTGGCCGATCTCGATCATCTCGAAGCCGATGCCGGCCTGACCTATGTCGACAACGAGCCGCTCGGCCGCGTCACTATCCTGCCGCTTTATTCCGAGCGCTACCAGCTCATCACCGCCTTCGGAACGCCGTTTGCAGACCGCGACAGCGTCAGCTGGGCGGAGGTCGCGACCCTGCCGCTGTGCCTGATGACGCCCGAAATGCAGAACCGGCGCATCATCAACAAGCATCTCCTGGCAGCCGGCGTTCAACCATCCGCCACGATGGAATCCAACTCCACTATCGCCCTTCTGTCGCATGTGCTGACCGGCAAATGGGCGTCGATCATGCCGTTCGATCTGGCCCTGCTCGGCCTGTCGGCGACGCTGCGCGCCATTCCGATCACCGAGCCCGATGTCAGCCACCGCATCGGCCTCGTGGTGCCAAAGCGCGAGCCGCACACGCCGCTGGTCGCCGCCCTGCTTCAGGAAGCGCGGCTTCTGGCTGCGGAAACGGCCGGTTCGTGATAGATTTGTTCTATCGCGTAACGGCAGCGGCTTATTGAATAAAGCCGGCTGATCTGTTTCTTCGCTGGGAAGAGGACACTGGGAGGGCGCTGCACATGATGCAGGCGGCAGGTACCGAAGTGATGCAGCGCATAACCGACGTGGTGGACGCGCTGAAGGAAAAGGACGGCGCGCTGCTGCCGATCCTGCATGGCATCCAGGACGAGTTCGGCTATGTGCCCGACGAAAGCGTGCCGGTGATTGCCGATGCGCTCAACCTGTCGCGCGCCGATGTTCATGGCGTCGTCACCTTCTACCACGATTACCGCAAGCATCCGGCCGGCCGGCACGTCCTCAAGATCTGCCGCGCCGAAGCCTGTCAGGCGCTGGGCGGCCAGGCTCTGGCCGAGCGTGCGATGGCCTTGCTCGGCATCGGCTTTCACGAAACCACGACCGACAATGCCTTCACGCTGGAACCCACCTTCTGCCTCGGCCTGTGCGCCTGCGCGCCCGCCGCCATGCTCGACAACCAGCTCATCGCCCGCTTCGACGAAACCAAGCTTGCCGAGATCGTCAAGGAGATCCGGTCATGAGCCAGCGCATCTATGTGCCACGTGATTCCTTTGCGCTCGCCCTTGGCGCCGACAAGATCGCCGCCGTTATCCAAAACGAGATCGCCGCGCGCGGTCTCGATGCGCTCGTCGTGCGCAACGGTTCGCGCGGCATGGCCTGGCTCGAGCCGATGGTTGAAGTCGAGACCGCCGGCGGGCGGATCGCTTATGGTCCCGTCACCCCCGCCGATGTCGCATCCCTGTTTGCTGCCGGATTGCTCGAAGGCGGCGATCATCCGCTTTCCCTTGGTGATCCCGAACAGATCCCGTTCCTGAAGCGTCAGCAGCGGCTGACCTTTGCCCGCTGCGGCATCATCGATCCCCTGTCGCTCGAGGACTACGAAGCCCATGGCGGCCTCGCCGGTTTGCGCAACGCGCTCGCCATGCCGCCGCTCGAAATCGTCAAGCAGGTCACCGAATCCGGTTTGCGCGGGCGCGGCGGCGCAGGCTTCCCGACCGGCATCAAGTGGCAAACGGTGCATGATGCCAAAGCCACGCAGAAATACATCGTCTGCAACGCCGACGAAGGCGATTCAGGCACCTTTGCCGATCGCATGATCATGGAAGGCGATCCCTTCGTTCTGATCGAAGGCATGATCATCGCCGGCATCGCGACTGGCGCGACCCATGGTTATGTGTATATCCGCTCGGAATATCCCGAAGCGATCAAGGTGATGGAAGAAGCCATCGGGATCGCGCGGCACGCCGGTCTGCTCGGCTGGAACGTGCTCGGCTCGCCCAACCTGTTCGACATGGAAGTCCGCGTCGGCGCCGGTGCCTATGTCTGCGGCGAGGAAACCGCTCTGCTGAACAGCCTGGAAGGCAAGCGCGGCGTGGTGCGCGCCAAGCCGCCGCTGCCGGCGATCGAGGGCCTGTTCGGGAAGCCGACCGTGATCAACAACCTGATCTCGCTCGCTTCAGTGCCGATCATCTTGGACAAGGGTGGCGCCTATTACCGCGACTTCGGCATGGGCCGTTCGCGCGGCACGATCCCCATCCAGATCGCCGGCAATGTGCGTTATGGCGGATTGTTCGAGGCAGCCTTCGGTTTGACCTTGGGCGAAATCGTCAACGACATCGGCGGCGGCACGGCCACGGGCCGGCCGATCAAGGCGGTTCAGGTCGGCGGCCCGCTCGGCGCGTATTTCCCTGAAAAGCTGTTCGACACCCAGTTCGACTATGAAGCCTTCACGGCGGTCGGCGGCTTGATCGGCCATGCCGGCATCGTGGTGTTCGACGACACCGCCGACATGCTCCATATGGCGCGCTTTGCCATGGAATTCTGCGCAATCGAAAGCTGCGGCAAGTGCACGCCATGCCGCATCGGATCCACACGCGGCGTGGAGGTGCTCGACAAGGTCCGCGCCGGCATCGAGCCCGAGCGCAACCTCGCTTTGGTCACAGATCTCTGCAACACCATGAAGTTCGGATCGCTTTGCGCGCTGGGCGGCTTCACGCCCTATCCCGTGATGAGCGCGCTGACGCATTTTCCCGATGATTTCCGGCCGCAGGTGCTGCCGGTCGCGGCCGAGTGAGGAGGAGGAACGATTATGGGCCTGATCCACGAAATCGACTTCGGCACCCCCGCCGCCCTTTCCGACAAGACGATCACGCTGACCATCGACGGCCGCGAAATCACCGTGCCGGAAGGCACCTCGATCATGCGCGCTTCCACCGAGGCCGGCATTCAGGTGCCGAAGCTCTGCGCCACCGACATGGTGGATGCGTTCGGCTCCTGCCGCCTTTGCCTGGTGGAGATCGAAGGCCGCAATGGCACGCCGGCTTCCTGCACCACGCCGGCAACTGATGGCATGGTGGTTCACACCCAGACCGGGCGCTTGAAGGACATCCGGCGCGGTGTGATGGAGCTTTATATCTCCGACCATCCGCTCGACTGCCTGACCTGTGCTGCCAACGGCGATTGCGAGCTGCAGGACATGGCGGGCGCGGTCGGCCTGCGCGACGTGCGCTACGGCTATGACGGCGACAACCATGTGCGCGCCAAAAAGGACGCCGGCATCAACGCCAAGTGGATGCCGAAGGACGAGTCCAACCCCTATTTCACCTATGACCCCTCGAAATGCATCGTGTGCTCGCGCTGCGTGCGCGCCTGTCAGGAAGTGCAGGGCACCTTTGCGCTGACCATCGAGGGCCGGGGCTTCGATTCACGTGTGTCACCCAGCGCCCACGAACTGTTCGCGGATTCCGAATGCGTGTCCTGCGGCGCCTGCGTGCAGGCCTGCCCCACCGCGACGCTGACGGAAAAGTCGGTGATCGCCATCGGCCAGCCCGAACATTCCGAAGTCACGACATGCGCTTATTGCGGCGTCGGCTGCTCCTTCAAGGCCGAAATGCGCGGCGAAGAACTGGTGCGCATGGTGCCGTGGAAAGACGGCCAGGCCAATCGCGGTCATTCCTGCGTCAAGGGCCGCTTCGCCTACGGCTATTCCACCCATAAGGACCGCATCCTCAACCCGATGATCCGCGACAAGATCACCGATCCGTGGCGCGAAGTGTCGTGGGAAGAGGCGCTCGCCCACACCGCATCCGAGTTCCGCCGCCTGCAATATCAGTATGGCCGCGCGTCCGTCGGCGGCATCACCTCGTCGCGCTGCACCAACGAGGAAACCTTCCTCGTCCAGAAGCTGATCCGCGCCGGCTTCGGCAACAACAATGTCGATACCTGCGCCCGCGTCTGTCATTCGCCCACCGGCTACGGCCTCGGCCAGGCTTTCGGCACGTCCGCCGGCACGCAGAACTTCGATTCCGTTGAACACAGCGACGTTATCGTCGTGATCGGCGCCAACCCGACCGATGGCCATCCCGTGTTCGGCTCGCGGCTGAAGAAGCGGCTGCGTCAGGGTGCGCAGCTGATCGTGATCGATCCGCGCCGCATCGACCTCGTGAAGACGCCGCATGTGAAAGCAGCGCACCACCTCGCGCTCAAGCCCGGCACCAATGTCGCGGTGATGACCGCACTGGCGCATGTCATCGTCACCGAAGGTCTCGCAGACGAGCAGTTCATCCGCGAACGCTGTGACTGGTCGGAGTTCGAGGACTGGGCCGAGTTCGTGTCCGATATCCGCCACAGCCCGGAATCCACCGAAACCTCTACAGGCGTGCCGGCAGACGACCTGCGCCGCGCCGCGCGGCTGTTTGCTACCGGCGGCAATGGCGCGATCTATTACGGTCTTGGCGTCACCGAACACAGCCAGGGTTCCACCACGGTGATGGCGATCGCCAACCTCGCCATGGTCACCGGCAACATCGGTCGCCCCGGCGTCGGTGTGAACCCGCTGCGTGGCCAAAACAACGTGCAGGGCTCCTGTGATATGGGCTCCTTCCCGCACGAACTGCCGGGCTATCGCCATGTGTCGGATGAAGCCGCACGTGACGTGTTTGAAAAGATGTGGGGCGTGACGATCTCGTCCGAGCCCGGTTTGCGCATCCCCAACATGCTGGATGCCGCCGTGGAAGGCTCCTTCAAGGGCCTCTACATCCAGGGCGAGGACATCCTGCAATCCGATCCCGATACCAAGCATGTCGCGGCGGGACTGGCCGCCATGGAATGCGTGGTGGTGCAGGATCTCTTCCTCAACGAAACCGCCAACTACGCCCATGTCTTTCTGCCGGGCTCGACCTTTCTGGAAAAGGACGGCACTTTCACCAATGCCGAGCGCCGCATCAACCGCGTGCGCAAGGTCATGACGCCGAAGAACGGGTTCGCCGACTGGGAAGTCACGCAGAACCTCGCACGCGCGCTGGGCCTCGACTGGGACTACACCCACCCCTCGCAGATCATGGACGAGATCGCCGCCACGACGCCGTCCTTTGCCGGCGTCAACTATCCCTATCTCGATCAGGTCGGCTCGGTGCAGTGGCCCTGCAACGAGCACTTCCCCGTTGGTTCGCCGATCATGCATGTGGATGGCTTCGTGCGGGGGCGGGGCAAGTTCATCCGCACCGAATATGTCGCGACCGACGAGCGCACCGGTCCACGCTTCCCGCTGCTTCTCACCACCGGCCGAATCTTGAGCCAATACAATGTCGGCGCGCAAACGCGGCGCACGGACAACGTCGTCTGGCATCCCGAAGACAAGCTCGAAATCCATCCGCACGATGCCGAACAGCGCGGCATTCATGAAAACGACTGGGTCAAACTGTCGAGCCGTTCGGGCGACACGACGCTGCGCGCCACCATCACCGACCGCGTCGCGCCGGGTGTGGTCTACACTACCTTCCACCACCCCACGACGCAGGCCAACGTCATCACCACCGATTATTCGGACTGGGCCACCAACTGCCCGGAATACAAGGTGACGGCGGTGCAGATCTCGCCCTCCAACGGTCCGTCGGACTGGCAGGTCGAATATGACGAACAGGCCCGTCAGAGCCGCCGCATCGCCGGTCATCTCGAAGCGGCGGAGTAAAAACAGAGCAGGCATGACGCGTCCCCCGATCACCAGCGTTTCCCGTTATGCGCAGCGCCGCGATGGCAGTGCCCAAGCCGATCGCTTCGTGCCCGAAGAAGTGCCGATCGCACTGTCTTATGCCGGCACCACCCATGCCGTGATGATGGGCTCTCCCGCCGATCTCCATGACTTCGCGCTTGGTTTCAGCCTGACGGAAGGCATCATCGCCAGCGTCGATGAAATCGACACGATCGAGGTCGAGGATGCCGGTGCCGGCATCGACATCCAGATCCGCTTGAAGGATCAAGCCAACACCCGCTTTCAGGCCCGCCGCCGCCGTTTGGCCGGCCCGGTCGGCTGCGGATTGTGCGGTATCGAATCCATCGACGAAGCCATGCGCAGCGTGCCGCACACCCACGGCACCCTTCAGCTGTCGCCGCTCGCGATCACCGACGCCGTGCGCGCGCTGTCCGACCATCAGGCGCTGCATAAAAAGACCGGAGCGGTTCATGCCGCAGGGTTCTTTCAGCAGGCCAACGGCATCCGCGCCGCGCGCGAAGATGTCGGCCGCCACAATGCGCTGGACAAGCTCGCCGGCGCACTCGCCGCACAAGGCGTTGCGGGTAGTTCGGGCGCCGTGATCGTCACCAGTCGCGTGTCCGTTGAGATGGTGCAGAAAACCGCGGCTATCGGCGCGCCCTTCATCATCGCCGTGTCGGCCCCGACCGCGCTTGCCATTCGCACGGCAGAAGAGGCTGGCCTGACGCTGATCGCGCTGGTGCGCGGCGATGAATATGACGTCTTCACCCATCCCGAGCGCGTCGCCGAGAACGCTGCCGAACCGGTGCGAGCCTGAACCATGAATGTCGATCAGAAGCTGGTTTACATGGCCAACCAGATCGCCACCTTCTTTGAAAGCCAGCCGAAGGAGGATGGGCCGCAAGGTGTGGCGATCCACATCAACAAGTTCTGGGAACCGCGTATGCGCACCAAGCTGTTTGCGATGCTGGATGCGGGCGGCGAGGGCTTGAAGCCGCTGGTGCTCGAAGCCGCTCCTCATATCCGCCGCCCCGGTGCCGATCCCGACACATGTGCCGGCACAGGGCGCGATGCCACCGCAGGCGCACCGGAAGGCCGCGGCACGGCGGCGGGCGAAGCCAAGTCCGAGACCGACTTTCCTGAACATCCGCAAACCTGAATCCGGCTAACGATCGAGCTCGATCCACACCGGCGCATGATCGCTGGCCTCAGGCCGTCCACGCACCTCGCGATCTACGCCCGCATCGGTGAGCTGTCCGGCAAGGTCTGCCGTCAGCAGGAAATGATCGAGCCGCAAGCCGGAATCGCGCTCGTAGCGGTTCCTGAGATAGCTCCAGAACGTATAGATCCGCTGGTCGGGATAGTGCGCCCGTAACGCATCCGTCCAGCTGCGCCCGACGAGCTTGCGCCACGCAGCGCGACTTTCCGGCTGGATCAGCGCATCATCGTCCCAGGAGCGGGTGGGATAAATGTCGATGGCCGTCGGCGCCACATTGTAATCGCCCGCCAGCACCACTGGCGCACCGGATTTGCGCAAGGCGGTGGCATGGCGATGCAACCGTTCCAGCCATTGAAGCTTGTAGTCGAATTTCGGTCCCGGCTGCGGATTGCCATTCGGCGCATAGATCGACGCCACCAGCACGCCGCGCACCGCCGCTTCGATATAGCGGCTTTGCGCATCGTCCTTGTCGCCTGGCAGCTGGTCGCGCGTCATCACCGGCTCGGCGTTTCGCGCCAGGATCGCCACGCCGTTCCACGTCCGCTGCCCCTTCCACACCGCGCCGTAGCCCGCCGCCTCGATGGCCTGGAGCGGAAACGCCGTCTGCTCGGCCTTCAGCTCCTGCAGGCAAACGACATCCGGCTGCGTCTCTCCGAGCCACTGCAGCAGGTTTTCCAGCCGCTTGTTGATGTTGTTGATGTTGAAGGTAGCTAGGCGCATGATGAACTCCGCACAGTCAACGACATTCCCGGCTTGAGGTTCAACTTCACGATCTTGCTATGAAAAGGCCGATTGAAATCGATTTCATTCGCCTTTAACGTGGCTTTATCGGATGCATTCTCCTGGGAGGAACAGAATGAAGAAGACCTTTGCGCGCGCCCTTGGCGCCGTTGCCGCTCTCGCGCTCACCGCTTTCGCGGCGCAGGCGGAAGACTACAAGATCGGACTGTCCAACGGCTGGGTCGGTTCGGAATGGCGCACTCAGATGATCGAGGAAGCGCAGGCCGCAGCCGCCGCCTGGAAAGACAAGGGCGTCAATGTCGAGGTTGTCGTGCAAAGCGCCAATGTCGATGTGCCCGGCCAGATCGCGCATGTCCGCAATTTCATTTCGGAAGGCGTGGACGCCATCATCATCAACCCGAACAGCCCGACGGCCTTTGATCCGGTCTTCGCGCAGGCCAAGGAAGCCGGCATTCTGGTGATCGCCACCGACGCCGAAGTCTCGTCGCCCGACGCGCTTTATGTCGGCATCGACCAGAAGGCCTATGGCGCTGCCGGCGCCGAATGGCTGGCCAAGACGCTCGACGGCAAGGGCAACATCGTCGCCATCAACGGCGTCGCGGGTCACCCGGCCAACGAGCTGCGCGTTGCCGGTTACAAGGAAGTGCTCGCCAAGCATCCCGACATCAAGCTCGTCAACGAAGTGAACGCCAACTGGGATCAGGCGCAGGGCCAGCAGGCCATGCAGAACCTGCTCGCCACCTATCCCGACATCAACGGCGTTCTCGTGCAGGACGGCATGGCGGCGGGCGCCTGGAAGTCGATCATGGACGCCGGCAAGACCGACCAGATCGCTGCCACCGGCGAGATCCGCAAGGACTTCATCGACCTGTGGACGAAAGACAAGCTGAACTCGGGCGCGACCGTGAACCCTCCCGGCGTGATGGCCTCGGCGCTCAACGTCGCGGTTCTGATGCTGCAGGGCAAGGAACTGAAGGAGCCGGCAACGGCGGGTCAGTACGAGAACGCGATGTATCTCGACATCCCGTTCATCGACTCGTCCAACCTGGCCGAAGCCGCCAAGCAGCTTGAAGGCAAGCCGGGCTATTATTCCTATACCGACCAGCTTTCGATCGCCGACGCGGAAGCGCTGTTCAAGTAACCGCTGCCTCAGCCACCTGAACTCCCGGCTCGCGTTCATGCGCGAGCCGGCTCTCCGCGCACGCCGTGTTTTTCGGCGCCCTGAAGGACCGTTTCCTTGGCCAGACTCGCCGCCAAAGCTGTCAGCAAGACCTATGGAGCCACAAAGGCCCTGCGCCGTGGCGACCTCGAGGTCGAGGCCGGCGAAGTGCATGTGCTGATCGGCTCGAACGGGTCCGGCAAGTCCACCTTGTGCAAGATCGTGGCCGGCAGCGTGCGGCCCGATAACGGCGAGCTCCTGTTTGAAGGCCACCCGATGGTGGTGTCCGGACCAAACGCCGCGCGCAAGATCGGCATCGGCATTTTCTACCAGGAACTCAGCCTCGCGCCGCATCGCACGGTGGCCGAAAACATCCTCCTGTCGGACCTGCCGGGCGGTGTGTTCGTGGACCGCAAGGCGTTGAACACCAAGGCGCAGCGCTATATCGACCTGTTCAAGAACGTGACCGGCGATAACTTCCATGCCGGGGCGATCGTGGAAACGCTGCGGCCCGACCAGCGCCAGCTGGTCGAGATCATGAAGGCGCTGTCTTCGGAAGCGCCGATCCTGATCTTCGACGAACCGACCTCGGCGCTCGATCGCGCGCAGGTCGACCGCTTCTTTGAAATCCTGCGCGAGCTGAAAGACGACGGTCGCTCCATCGTCTTCATTTCGCATCGCATGGACGAGATCTTTGCGCTGGGCGACCGCGTCACCGTGATCCGCGACGGCGAAACGGTGGCCACCAAGCGCATCGCCGAGACCGATGCCGCCGAGGTGATCCGCCTGATGGTCGGCGGCGATGAAACGCTGACAGCAGCCGAGCCGCACCAGCCAACCGCAGTGGCTGCCACGGCCAAGACGGTTCTGGCGGTTGACGCGCTGTCCGGCGACGGCTTCGGCAATGTTTCCTTTAACGTCGCTGCCGGCGAGATCCTTGGCCTCGGCGGTTTGCACGGGCAGGGACAGTCGGCCGTGTTGCGCGCCCTGTTCGGCGCGACCCCGCCGACATCAGGCACGGTTCTCCTCAACGACAAAGCGCTCGCCTCCTCCAGCCCGCGCGCCACGATCAATCGCGGCCTCGCCTATATCTCCGGTGACCGCCGCCGCGACGGCGTCATTGCCGGCCGTCCGATCCTCGAAAACGTCACGCCGGTTCATGCACTGAAGCAGCGCCTGTCGCTCGCCACACCATCCTCCCTGCGCGAAAAAGCGAAGCCCGCGCTCGAAGCGCTCCGCACCAAATTCGCCGGCTTCTCGCATCCGATCGGCTCGCTTTCGGGCGGCAACCAGCAGAAGATCGTGATCGCGCGCTGGCTGATCGACCGCCCCGACGTGCTTCTGCTCGATGACCCCACCAAGGGCATCGACCTCCAGGCCAAGACCGACCTGTTCCAGCTCATCCGCAAGCTGGCGGCTGAGGGCATGGCGATCGTGCTTTATTCCTCCGAGGATGCCGAACTGCTCGGCAATGCCGACCGCATTCTCGTGTTCAACGGCGGTTCGGTCACGCGCGAACTCACCGGCGCGGACCGCACCCCCTTCAACCTTTATCAAGCCGCTTACGAGGCAGCATGACAACCGATCTCGTTGCGGCTCAGCCCGCGCGCGGCAATGCGCTGAAGCGCGCCGTCGAGCGTTTTCCCTTTCTTCCGGCCCTGATCATCCTGGTCGTGCTGCTTGTTCTGAACGGGCTTTACCAGCCGCGCAGCGTGTCCTTCATCGGCCTCACCGGCCTGATCAAGACCTATCTCGCGCTGATGCTGCTGGCGATCGCCCAGACCTATGTCGTTTACGCCGGCGACATCGACCTGTCGGCAGGCGCAATCGTGTCGCTGGTCAACGTCGCCATCATCACGGCCATGGATGCGCTGGGCGGCGGCACCGGTGCGGTTCTGGCCGGCCTCGGCATCGGTCTCCTCGTCGGGCTCGCTTGCGGCATCGTCAACGGCATCGTCGTGGCGACCCTGCGGTTGCAGGCGATCGTCGCGACCTTCGCCACCTCGATCTTCTTCACCGGCCTTGCGCTTTATGTCATGCCGGTTGCCGGCACGCCCGCGCCCACCGCTTTCTGGCGCACCTATGGCGGGCGCATCCTCGATATTCCCTTTGTGCTCTATGCCGTGATCGTGCTGGCCGTGCTGCTTCTGGTTCTCGCCCGCACCAAGCTGGCCCTGCGCCTTTTGAGCGTGGGCGACGATCAGCAGGCCGCCTTCCAGAGCGGTCTGCCCGTCACCCGCATCCGCTTGCAGGGCTATGCGCTGTGCGGATTGTTCGCCGCACTCGCAGCTTTCTGCATCACCGGCGACACCGCCAGCGGCGATCCCCTGGTTGGCGGCAAGATGACGCTGAACTCGGTGGCGGCCGTTGTTCTCGGCGGCACCGCACTCGCCGGTGGCTTCGGCACGGTTACGGGTTCGGTGATTGGCGCGCTGATCATCGGCCTGATCGGGTCGCTCGTGTTCTTTGTCGGCACCCCGTCCGAATGGCAGAACCTCGTTCAGGGCGTGGCGATCCTGCTTGCGCTGATGGCCGGCATTCTGGTGGGACGGAGGGCCAGCCGATGAGCACGATGGATCAAACGCCCCGCAGCCGTTTCTCCGTGATCGACATCGTCAAAACGCCGCTCGTCGTGGCAGTCGCGCTGATCGTCTTCCTTCTGTTTCTAGGCGAATATCTTTCGCCGGGCTTTGCCTCGGGCCAGCAGATCCTGCGCCTCCTCATCGTCGCGGCCCTCATGGGCATCGTCGCGGCCGGCCAGAACCTTGTGATCCTCGGCGGGCGCGAAGGCATCGACCTGTCCGTCGGCGGCGTCGTGTCGCTTGCCGCCATCATTGCCGGCAACCTGATGGCGGGCGAGAACTCGGGCATCGTTCTGGCGATCGTCGGCTGTCTTGCCGCCGGTGCCCTTGTCGGCCTGATCAACGGCATCGGCGTCACGCTTCTGCGCATCCCGCCTTTGGTGATGACGCTCGGCATGCTCGGCGTGTTGCAGGGTCTTCTCGTGGTGATCCGCAACGGCATCCCGTCCGGCCGTGCCGCGCCCGGCCTGTCGCAATTCGTGACGCAGCCCTTTCTGCTCGGTCTGCCCGGCATCATCTGGCTATGGATCGTGATTGGCATTTGCATGGCCTTTCTGCTTGGCCGCACCATGATCGGCTACCGCATCTATGCGATCGGCTCCAACGAACAGGCGGCCTTCATGGCCGGCATGCCGGTGAAAACCACCCGTATTCTCCTGTTCGTTCTGTCCGGCATGTTTGCGGCGGTCGCCGGCATCTGCCTGCTCGGCTATTCCGGCTCGTCCTTCGCCAATGTGGGCGAGCAATATATGCTGCCGTCGATCATCGCCGTGGTGTTCGGTGGAACGCCGCTATCGGGCGGCAAGGGCGGTTACACCGGCACGATGGCGGGCGCGATCCTGCTCACCGTGCTGCAAAGCATCCTCACCACGATCAACATCGACGAATCCGGCCGCCAGATGGTGTTCGGCGCCACGCTTCTCCTGCTCATGCTGTTTTATGGCCGGGGCAAGGCCTTGCGGGCCTGAGCTGATGGCGCCCACCGGACGCGTCAAGATCACCGACATCGCCGACAAGCTCGGCGTGTCTCCAGCCACCGTGTCGCGCGCCTTGTCGGATAGCGGTCTCGTCGCCGAACCCACTTTGTCCCGCATCCGCGAAGCAGCGGCTGCCATGAACTACCGCCCCAATGTCAGCGCCCGCAACCTGCGCACCCGCCGCTCCAAGGCGGTGCTGATGGTGGTGCGCGATGTCGGCAATCCCTTTTATCTCGACGTTCTCAAAGGCGTGGAAGCCGCTGCGCGTGAGGCTGGCTATGCCGTTCTCATGGGCAACACCGAAAACGATCCGGAGCGCGAAACCGGCTTTTTCGACATGCTGCGCGATGGTCAGGCCGATGGCATGGTCTTGATCACCGGCCAGATGCCCCAGGCCGGGCGCTACAAGGAAGGTTTGCCGGACAACCTGCCGGTAGTGGTTGCGCTCGAGATGATCGACGGAACCGGCCTGCCGCATATCCAGATCGACAACCGCGCCGCCGCAAGCGATGCCGTGCAGCACCTGATCGGCCTCGGCCATACGCGCATCGCTCATATTTCCGGCCCGCTGCCCGAGCAGATGTCCGAACTGCGCCTTCGAGGCTATCGCGATGCCATGGAACGAGCAGGACTGCCGATCCCGGAAGGTTACGAGCAGCGCGGCGATTACCGGCTCGTATCGGGCAAGCGCCTGTGTTGTGCGCTGATGGATCTGCCCCAACCGCCCACCGCGATCTTTGCGGCCAACGATGAAATGGCCTTTGGCGTCATCGCCGCCGCCCACGAACGTGGCCTCGCCGTTCCCGGCGATCTTTCGGTGATGGGCTTCGACGACATCTATCTGTCGGAAGCCTTCCAGCCGCCTTTGACCACGATCAGCCAGCCGCGCGCCGATGTCGGCCGCGCCGCCATGACCGTGCTGCTCGACATTCTGGACGGACGCGGCGCACCCGATCAGCCGATCATCCTGCCGACCACCTTGGCAGTGCGCGGCTCCACCGCCGCACCGCAAATACTGAACCAAAGAAGGAGTGCCTGATCATGACCGACCTGCCAAAACCCCGTTTGCGTGTTGGTTTCGTCGGCACCGGCTTCATCGCGCATTTCCACCTGAAGTCCCTGGTCGGAGTGCGCAATGTGGATGTCACGGGCGTTTACAGCCGCAGCGCCGATAATCGCGACCGGCTGGTCAAGGCCGTGGACGAGCTTGGGCTTGGGCTTTGCCGCTCCCATGACAGCTTGGAATCCCTGTTCCAGGCCGATGATGTCGACGCGATCTGGATCCTGTCGCCCAACTACACTCGCCTCGATGTGATGCGCGTGCTGCATGCCGAGGTCACTGCCGGCCGCTCCAAGGTGTTCGCCGTTGCCTGCGAAAAGCCGCTGGCGCGCACCGTGCGCGAAGCCCGCGAGATGCTGCGCCTGGCCGACGACGCCAGGCTCAACCACGGCTATCTCGAAAACCAGGTCTTCTGCACGCCCGTTCTGCGCGGCAAGGAAATCATCTGGCGCCGCGCCGCCTCGACCACGGGCCGTCCCTATCTCGCGCGCGCGGCGGAAGAACATTCCGGCCCGCACGAGCCCTGGTTCTGGCAGGGCGACAAACAGGGCGGCGGCGTTTTGTCGGATATGATGTGCCATTCGGTCGAAGTCGGCCGCCATCTGCTGACCGCCCCCGGCGCGCCGCGGTCCTCGCTCAAGCTGAAATCGGCCAACGGCCAGGTCGCCAACCTCAAATGGACGCGCCCCCATTACGCCGACCAGCTGCGGACCCGGTTCGGCGTCGATTACCGCAACCGCCCTTCGGAAGATTTCGCGCGGGGCACGCTGACCTTCGAAGACGAGGACGGCAACACGCTGATGGTGGAAGCCTCGACCTCCTGGGCCTATGTCGGCGCCGGTCTGCGCATCCAGCTCGAACTGCTCGGGCCCGAATACGCGATGGAGTTCAACTCGCTGTCGACCGGCCTCAAGATCTTCATGTCGCGTGAGGTGACGGGTTCGGAGGGCGAAGACCTCGTTGAAAAGCAGAATGCCGAACAAGGCCTGATGCCCGTTCTCGAAGACGAAGCCGGCGTTTACGGCTACACCGACGAGAACCGTCACATGGTGGAATGCTTCCGCACCGGCCAAACGCCGCTCGAAACCTTCGAAGACGGTCTGGGCGTCGTGGAAATGCTGATGGGCCTGTATCTCTCGGCCGAAACCGGCCGCACCGTGCATTTCCCCGAAGCCGAGCTCGAAGACTACGTCCCGGTCGTGGCACGCCCTCATGGCTGAGTTGCCCGGCCTCACCACCTTGCGCGCCGAGATGGCCCGACAGTTCAGCGATGGCCTCCAAAGTCATGCGCTGGCGCATCCGCAGGCCGTCCCCATCGCCGCGCGCATCCGCCAGACCGGCAAGCTCCTGATGCTCGGCATGGGCGCTTCGCATTGGGCAAACCGCATGGCGCTGGCCTCCTATCGCGAAGCCGGCATCGATGCCGCCGCCGAAGTCCTGTCGGAAGCCATGCGCGCGCCGCAGCCCGACCGACCGCGCGTCACGCTTCTCACCTCGCAATCCGGCAATTCGGGCGAGATCGCTGCTTATCTCGAGCGCATCCGCGATCACGCCGATCATGTCGGCCTGACGCTTAATGCGGACTCCACGCTTGGCCGTGCCGTGCCGTGCTTGATCGGGCAGGGCGGTCGCGAACAAGCCTTCGCCGCCACCCGCAGCATCCTGCTCACGCTGTGCCTCCATGCCGCGATCCTCCAGGAACTCGGCATCAACATCAGGCCGCTGCTCGATCTACTGGAAACCGCCGATCCCCTCGGCGTCGCCCCACCACCCGAAGCGATCGAGCGCCTGCGAACCTGTTCGCTTCTGGTTCTGTCCGGCCGCGCCCAGCCGCATAGCGCGCTCGAAGCGGCCGGCCTCACCTTCACCGAACTCGCCCGCACGCCGTCGCTGGCGCTTGAACTCGGCCAGCTCCTGCATGGACCGATGGAGATGCTGGGTCCGGACATGGCGCTTGTTCTCGTTCGCCCCACCGGTGGGGATACCGCCGCCGTTACGCGCGTTGCCGAAGCC
Organism: Tianweitania aestuarii; assembly: GCF_018457165.1. GTDB lineage: Bacteria > Pseudomonadota > Alphaproteobacteria > Rhizobiales > Rhizobiaceae > Tianweitania > Tianweitania aestuarii. The sequence continues at coordinate 595,263 of NZ_JAFMNX010000003.1, forward strand.
GCTTTGTCTTATGGCCTGACGCCGATCCTGTTCGATCTCGGCGCGCATTCTCCGGTGAACGGCGCGATCACCATCGCCTTGCCCGACCACGCGGGCCTTTGTGCCGTCGCCACACTCCTGCCCGCCGTGCAGCGCCTGGCGATCGAAGCGGCCGCCGCCCGGATCGGCGAAGGCTTCGGGTCGCCCCTTCGGTCAACGAAGGTGACAAACGGCGAAGCGCCATGACGACGCCCGCTTTGCTTGTGCTCGGCAATGCCAATGTCGATCTCGTTTTGGGCGAGGTCGATGGCTGGCCGGCGATCGGCACGGAAGTGGTGGTGCAGCGCTCCGAACAGCGCGCCGGCGGCTCTGCCGGAAACACGGCGCTCGCGCTCACCGGCTTGCGTGTGCCGCATCGCTTCATTGCTTCCACCGGCACGGACCCCAATGGGTTGTGGCTGCGCGCGCAGTTCGATGGACAAAGCAGCGTCTGGATAAACGATGCTGCCGACACGACGTTGACGGTCGGCATCGTGCACAAGGGCGGCGACCGCGTGTTCTTCACCACGCCGGGGCATCTGCAAAGCGCCCGACTGGAGGATCTGACCGCCCACATCCCTGAAGCACCGCACAGCCAGGCCCATGCCATTCTGTCCGGCAACTTCCTCATGCCCGCCATTGCCGCCGGCACCGTTGCGCTCCTCGACCAGCTGAAAACGAAAAACTGGCGAACCGCCATCGATCCCGGCTGGCCGGTGGAAGGCTGGACCGCCGCCAATCGTGCCAGCTTCCAGACCTGGCTGCAAACAGCCGACATCGCCCTCATCAATGCGGAGGAAGCCAAGGGCTTCACCGGCCTCGATGATCTCGACGTAGCTGCCGAAACCTTGGCAAAGACCTTGCAGGCCCACCAGCGTCTCGTGATCAAGCGCGGCCCCGATGGCGCGTCCGCTTACACGCGCGACACCGTGGTCCACGTGCCCGCACCGGACGTCACCGTGATCGACACGGTGGGCGCCGGCGACACGTTCAACGCCGCTTTCCTTGCGGCTTTAAGCGAAAACAACACGATCCAGGCCGCTCTCGAACACGGCGTTGAAACGGCCGCACGCGCGATTTCCACCTTTCCGCGCCGCTACGCCTGACCGGGCTCGGGCAAAAAGGTTTCCGCCGTCAGTGTATCGCGCAAGGTGGCGGCACGGTCACGGATCTGCTGCATCTCGTGCGGATCCTTGCGCGCAAGGTTCACATAGGGCCCGCGCATGCGTGAATTGCCGGCCAAGCGTTCCTTGTGGCGATGAAGAAAATCCCAGTAAAGCGTGGTGAACGGGCAAGCCCGCTCGCCGACGCTGAGGCCGGGATCATAGCGGCAGCGCCCGCAATGATCGCTCATGCGGTCGATATAAGCGCCCGACGCCGCATAAGGTTTGGTGCCCATCACGCCGCCATCGCCATGCTGGCTCATCCCCAGCGTATTGGGCAGCGACACCCAGTCGATCGCATCCCAGAACATCGACATGTGCCAGCGATGCACGTCATAGGGCCGGACGCCGAGCAGCAAACAGAACTGCCCCAGCACCATCAGGCGCTCGATATGATGGGCATAGGCATGGTGGATCGTGTGGCCGATCGCATCCGCCAGACAGCGCATGTCGGTTTCGCCGGTCCAATAGAAGCGCGGCACGGGCAGGTCGGCATCGAGCGCGTTTCGCTGGGCGTAGTCTGGCATCAGCTGCCAATAAATGCCGCGCACCCATTCGCGCCAGCCAAGCACCTGCCTGACAAACCCTTCCACCGCATTCAACGGCGCGTTCGAGGGGTTGGCGAGCACCGCATCGATCACTTCGCGCGGGTTCAGGAGATGCAGGTTCAAGGGGCCGGACAGAACCGAGTGAAACAAAAAGGGCTGTCCGCCCGCCATCGCGTCCTGATAGCGGCCGAAGTCCGGCAGGCGATAGCGCACGAAATCCTCCAGCGCCTGCAACGCGTGGTCGCGCGTCACCGGCAGGTCGAAGCGCGCGAGCGATCCGGGATTGTCTGGAAAACAGCGCTCCACCAGCGCCAGCACGTCTTCGGTGGTTTCGTCCGGCTTGAAGATGGGCTTCGGCGGCAGAAGCGGCGGCCCGTTGCGGCCAAAGCTCTTGCGATTGTCCTTGTCGAAATTCCACTGCCCGCCGACCGGCTTGCCGTCCTTCATCAGGATATCGTGCTTCACCCGCATGGCGCGGTAGAAGTCTTCGAGGATCATCGTCGGCTGGTCTTCGCGCATGGCAGCGAAGGCATCGCGCGAACACAGGAAGTGCCGGTCCTCGCGAAACTGAACCGGCAGTCCTGACGCTTGCAGGCTTTCGCGCACCCGGTCATCGCCGGGTTCGAGCACGATCACCGCGCCATCCGGCTTGATCTGTTCGAAGCGCCGCTGCAACTCGCCAACAAAACTGCCGGCATTGCCGGGTTCGTCCAGCTCCGAATAAAACACCGTTCTGCCCAGCGCCCGCTGTTCGGCGCAGAAGTGGCGCATGGCCGCGAAGAAGAAGGCGATGCGCCTTTTGTTCTGCGGGATCGTGTCGGCTTCTTCGCGCAGCTCCATCATCAAAACGATGTCGTTCACCGGATCGAAGCCGTCGAAAGCCGCGGACGCACCATCCAGCTGGTCACCCATGACCAGAACGAGATTGCGCGGCGGCCTGACTTTCTTTCGGATCAAGGAGCGTCCTCGGATGATGACGATGCGCGTTTAAGATGGCAGAGGGCGACGTGGTTCCGGGCTGACGCGACTCTCTTGCCAGTACCCGCTTTGTTCACATAAGGCACGCGAAGGAGGACTGCCATGCGCGAAAACAATCATCATCGACTGGATGTCGCCGGCGTCAGCCTGGTGCTCGACCTCACCAACGGCCACATCGCCGCACTGGATGTGGAAGCGGAGGGCCGGGTGCTTCATCCGCTGCATCGCGCGCCCTGGATCGACAGCGGCGAAAACCTGCCGGAAAACACCCCGAGCGGCCTTGCGCGGCTATCCGGCGATTTCTTCTGCGCGCCGTTTGGGCGCAACGATGTGGAAGACGCACCGGGCCACGGCTGGACCGCCAACGCACCGTGGTCGCTTCTGTCCGACGAACGGATCGACGGCGGTCGTGTTGCCACCTTCCGGCTAAGCCGCCCGGTATTCGGCGCCACCGTCGAAAAGCGCATCACCCTGCGAGACAATCACCCCTTCATCTACCAGGAACACCGCTTGATCGGCGGGCAGGGCGGTGTTTCCGTTTCGCACCACCTGATGACCCACATGCAGGCCGGTGGTTTGCTCGGCTTTTCGCCCAAGCGCTTCGCGCTGACGCCCGACACCTCCCTGGAGCCTGACCCGGCGCGCGGCCGCTTCGTCCTGGCCTATCCCGCACAAGCCGATCTTACCGCCTTTCCGCTTGAACGTGGCGGCACGACCGATCTGCGCATCTATCCGCCCGCCGAACGCCACGAAGACTTCCTCACGCTCGCGGAAGCGGAAGGCGCGTCGCTCGGCTGGACCACGATCAGCCGCCATGCCGAAAGGGACATGCTGATCGTTTTGAAACAACCGGATGTCTTGCCGGTCACCATGCTCTGGATGTCGAATGGCGGCCGCGATTATGCGCCCTGGAACAGCCGACACATCGGCGTGCTCGGCATCGAAGACGCCCGCGCCAGCGCCTCCGGCCATGCGGCGTCGCTCGGCGAAAACGCCCTGACACAACAAGGCATCCCCACCGCCTTCCCGCTCGGGCAGGGCGATGTCATTGTGCGCCAGACCTTCGGCGTCACGCCGTTGGCCGACACGCACAACCCCGTTCAAAGCGTGCGCGCAGGCGACAACAAGCTCACCGTCATCTTCCAAGACGGTGAGCAGCTGAGCCTGCCTTACGACGCAAGCTTTCTCGGCTAGGCCGCGACCTGTCGCCGGCCGACCGTGGCTGCGGCGAGTTCGCGGATACCCGGCTCGATCTGCTGCAAGCCGATCGATGATATGCCGAGCCGCATGAAGCGTTTCGGCTTGTTTTCTCCCACAAAGAAGCGGTCGCCGGGTTCAACCAGAACCGAACGCTGGGCGGCGGCTTCGGCCACTGCGCGCGTATCGGTATCGCCAGGACCTTCCAGCCACACGGAGGTGCCGCCGGCCGGATCATGCGTTTGCCAGTCCGGCAAAAAGGTCGAGGTCGCCTGCACCAGCCGCTGGCGGCGCTCTTCATAAGCGTTCGACATGCGGCGCACGAGCGCTTCATGGTGGCCGAGCGACAGGAAAAGGGCCACCGCACGCTGGTTATTGGCCGGCGGATGGCGCATCATGAAGCGCCGCAGCGCCCGCAATTCCGCGATCAGATCGGCCGAAGCCACGATGTAGCCAAGGCGCAAGCCCGGCGCCAAGGTCTTCGACATCGAGCCGACATAAACCACGCGCCCCGAGCGATCGAGGCTCTTCAAGGCCTGCTGCGGCGCCTGGTCGACGAGCTGGCTGTCATAACCGTCTTCGATGATGATCTGGTCGTTGGCGATCGCGCTGGCAATCAGCGCCTGCCGCCGTTCCTGCGTCATCGGCACCATGGTCGGGCAATGATGGCTGGGGGTGGTGAACACGAAGCCGCTGTCGTCGGGAATGTCGGACACAACCAGCCCGTTTGCATCCACCGGCACCGGGTCGATCGCCGCACCCGCCAGCGTGAAGATCGCGCGCGCATCGGGATAGCCCGGATTTTCCATGGCAACCCGCGAGCCCTTGCCCATTAAAAGCGTGGCCAGCATGTAGAGCGCGTTCTGCGCGCCCAAGGTCACGATGATCTCGTCGGGATTGGCGAAGATGCCCTTGCGCGGCAGCAAACGCGCCTGGATCTGCTCGATCAGAAGCGGATCGTCGCGATCCACCACATCGGACGCCCAGTTGCGGATTTCGAGCACCGCAAGCGCCATGCGGTTGCATTCGCGCCATTCGGCGGTGGGAAAAAGGTTGGGATCGAACTGGCCGTACACGAACGGATAGGTCGAAGCGATCCAGTTGTCGCGCTTGAGCGGACGCGGCATATCGCTCGCCGCCACGCGCCGCCGCGCTTTCCAGTTGATGCCTGATGGCGCGATGTCGGTTTTTGCCGCCGGCTTGCCGGGCGTCGCCAGCACCTGCGGGTTGACGAAGTGCCCGCGCCGTTCGCGCGCAACGAGGAAGCCCTGATCCACCAGCTGCTGAAACGCGATCACCACGGTTCCGCGCGCGACCCCCAGCTTGTCGGCCAGGATGCGGCAGGACGGCAGCGGCATGGACGCCGCGATCTGGCGATCGAGAATGGCGGCGACGATGGCCTGTCGGATCTGCGCCTGCAGGGTCTGACCCGAATCCGCTGAAATTCGAAACAAGCCCGACCAAAGAGCGGCGTCATTGCGATGCGACATGATATTTCCCTCCGAACTGACGCTATGGGAGGGGGTGATCTGGATCAACCCTGGACCAATGCACTAAGCCACCAATTCTTTTGATGGATGCTTCAGCAACAGGAATAGGTTGCTAACTATCAGGATAAAACTGGCGCTGAGGGGCGGCCGCGATATATGCAAAAACCCTGCATTGCGATGCGAACAAGGAGCGTTTTATGTCCAAGCCGCATGTTGCCGAAGCGATCACCGCGTTGCGCGCGCATCGCCAAACCCTGCCCACCGACATGCGCGCCCTGTTTGCCGGCGATGCAAACCGCTTCGCCACCCTGTCCGCGTGCTTCGAGGACATGCTGCTCGACTGGTCCAAATGCGCCGTGACCATCGACACGATGCAGCTCCTCCACAAGCTCGCCGATGCCGCAGGCGTTTCCGAGCGCCGCGATGCGATGTTTGCGGGTGACGTCATCAACACAACCGAAAACCGCGCCGTTCTTCACACCGCCCTGCGCAACAACGGCAGCGATCCGGTTGTGGTCGACGGGAAGAACGTTCTGCCCGATATCGCCGCCGTGCTCGACGCCATGGGCACCTTTGCCGATGGCATCCGCGATGGCTCGATCACGGGCGCGACCGGCAAGCCGATCACCGACATCGTCAATATCGGCATCGGCGGTTCCGATCTCGGCCCGGTGATGGCGACGCTGGCGCTCGCCCCCTATCATGACGGCCCGCGCGCTCATTTCGTGTCGAATGTCGATGGCGCCCATATCCATGATACGCTCAAAGCGCTCGACCCAGCCTCCACCCTGGTGATCGTTGCGTCAAAGACCTTCACCACGATCGAAACCATGACCAACGCGCAAACCGCGCGCCGCTGGATCGCGGGTGCACTCGGCGAAGACGCCGTGCCGCATCATTTCGCCGCCGTGTCCACCGCGCTGCCCAAGGTCGCAGCCTTCGGCATTCCCGAAGATCGCGTGTTCGGCTTCTGGGATTGGGTCGGCGGTCGCTATTCGCTGTGGTCGGCCATCGGCCTGCCGATCATGATCGCCGTTGGCCCGCAGAACTTCCGCCGCTTCCTCGATGGCGCGCATGCGCTCGACACCCATTTCCGCGATGCGCCGGTTGAAACCAACCTGCCGATGATCCTCGGTTTGATCGGCTACTGGCACCGCGTGATCTGCGATTATCCCGCCCGCGCGGTGATCCCCTATGAACAGCGCCTTCTGCGCCTGCCGGCCTATCTCCAGCAGCTCGACATGGAATCCAACGGCAAGCGCGTCACGCGCGATGGCGAGCCGGTGGATACGCCGACCGGCCCGCTGGTCTGGGGCGAACCCGGCACGAACGGCCAGCATGCCTTTTTCCAGCTGCTGCATCAGGGCACGGATGTCATTCCGGTTGAATTCATCATCGCCGCGCAGTCGCACGAGCCGGAGCTCAAGACCCATCAGGATCTTCTAATCGCCAACTGTCTGGCGCAGTCGGAAGCCCTGATGCGCGGCCGCACGCTGGAAGAAGCAAAGGCCCAGCTCAGCGAAAAGGGCATGGCCGCCGATGAGGTCGCCAGGCTCGCGCCGCACAAGGTCTTCCCCGGCAACCGCCCGTCGCTGACGATCGTGCACAAGCTGCTCGATCCTTACGCGCTCGGTCGCCTGATTGCGCTCTACGAGCACCGCGTGTTCGTGGAAGCGGCCTTGTTCGGGATCAACGCCTTCGACCAGTGGGGCGTGGAACTCGGCAAGGAACTCGCCACCGAACTCCAGCCGGTGATCGAAGGCAAGGCGGATGCCCAAGGCCGCGATTCCTCCACCGCCGGCCTCGTTGCCGCCATTTCTTCTCTGCGCAGCTGAGGGCCGACCCATGGCAATCAAGGCGATCCTGTTCGACAAGGACGGAACCCTCATCGACTTCGAGGCGACATGGCGCGCCATTGCCGAAAACATGGCGATGAAGGCCGCAGACGGCGACCGGGCCGAAGCCGAACGGCTGCTGGATGTCGCCGGCTACGATGCGGAAAACCGCCGCTTCAAGCCCGATTCCGTGTTTGCCGCGGGCACCAATGCCGAGCTCATCGCGCTCTGGTATCCGCAGGCGAACGAGGAAGAGCGCCATGCGCTCGTGGCGAGCTATGATGATTTCACCGCCCAGGAAGGTGCCAATCATGCGGTGCCGCTCGATGGCGTGAGGGAAGCGCTGACGGCTCTTCACGAAAACGGGATCAAGCTCGGCGTCGCCACCAACGATTCGACGCTCGGCGCGGAAAAAACGCTGCTGGCGCTCGGCATCGCGCAGATGTTTGCGGCCGCCTACGGCTATGATGCTGTGGCCAATCCAAAGCCCGCACCCGATGTGTTGCATGCCTTTGCCGACATGAACGGTCTGCGCCCGAGCGAAGTGGCGATGGTGGGCGACAACCGCCATGATCTGGAGATGGCGCGCGCCGCCGGTGCCGGTCTGGCGGTGGGTGTTCTCAGCGGCACGGGCTCGCGTCAGACCCTGGGCAGCCTGGCCGATGTGATCCTGGGTTCCGTTGCCGATCTTCCGGCCTATATCAAGGCTAATCCGTAAGCGGCGGGTCTTGGCGATGGTGATCGACCAGGAGGGTTCAACAGGCTGGTTCTAGCCCGTAAGGACGACTGACACCTCAAGGCTGCCGCTTTAATTATCCCAGTTCCAAAGGGAGCAACAGCCATGATGATGCATCTGCTGACCGCCGCATCGATAGCCCTTGCCGCCGCCGCCATTCCTGCCGCAGCCGGCAGCGGCGACATCTTCAGCAAGTTCCTTTGGAAGCGCCGCGTGGTGCTGGTGTTCGGCGACCAGATGAACCAGGACGTCGCCAACCAGACCGATGATCTTCAGGCTGTTCGCGAAGAGGTAGAAAACCGCGATCTCACCATCCTGACGATCGTCGGCGGCACCGTTTCGGATGGCGGCCAGCTCGGCGGCCTGCCGCCCGCCGATGCCCTGCGCCGCCGCTTCAAGGTCGACGATCAGCAGCGCTTCACGGTGATCCTGCTTGGCAAGGATGGCCAGGAAAAGCTGCGCGACAGCAAGCCCGTTTCACCGGACGCCCTGTTTGCCCTGATCGACTCCATGCCGATGCGCCAACGCGAAGCGCGCGAAAACGACTAGCCGCTGAACACACAGCCAGCCGCTTCCAACCTCCCACTTAAGGGGAGGTCACGCAGCAGGCGCGAGTGGGAGATTCTGGCACCGAGACCTCCCGCTCTGATCCTCGCCGGCTCAGTTCCGCAGATCGCGCCGCAGGATCTTGCCGACAGCCGTTTTCGGCAGGTCCGCACGAAACTCGACATGGCGCGGCCGCTTGTAGCCGGTCAGGTTTTCGCGGCAGAACTCGCGCAACTCTTCTTCGGTGAGGCTGTCGTCCTTTTTCACCACGAACAGCTTCGGCACTTCGCCGGCTTTTTCATCCGAAACACCGATCACCGCCACTTCCAGCACCTTGGGGTGGCGCGCGACGACTTCCTCGATCTCGTTGGGATAGACGTTGAAGCCCGAAACCAGGATCATGTCCTTCTTCCGGTCAACGATCTTGGTGTAGCCTTCCTTGTTCATAAAGCCGATATCGCCGGACTTCAGGAAGCCGTCCGCCGTCATTACCTTGGCCGTTTCCTCCGGCTGGTTCCAGTAACCCGACATCACCTGCGGTCCGCGAATGCAGATTTCGCCGACATCGCCGAGCGCGACCTCGACGCCGTTTTCATCGCGGATCGAGACTTCCGTCGATGGCAGCGGCAGGCCGATCGTGCCCGAAAACGTGTCGGCATCGAAGCGGTTGGCCGTGGCGACGGGCGAGGTTTCCGACAGGCCATAGCCTTCCGCGATGGTCGAGCCGGTCAGCGCCTGCCAGCGCTCGGCAACCGCCGGCTGCACCGCCATGCCACCGCCAAAGGTCAGCACGAGCGACGAGAAATTCAGCTTCTGGAAGTCCTTGTTGTTCAACAGCGCGTTGAACAGCGTGTTGAGGCCGGGGAAGATGTTGAACTTGGTGCGCTTGAGCACCTTCGCGAAAGCGGGAATGTCGCGCGGATTGGGGATCAGCACGTTATGCGCGCCCTGCTGCATGCCCATCAGGGCGTTCACCGTCAGCGCATAGATATGATAAAGCGGCAGCGCGCAGACATAAACCGGACGTTCCGGGCGTGCGCGCTTGTTATAGGCGCTTTCCAGCCAGGCCGCGTTCTGCGCGATGTTCGACAAAACATTGGCGTGGCTGAGCATCGCGCCCTTGGAAACACCGGTGGTGCCGCCGGTATATTGCAGGAAGGCGAGATCCTGGGGCGCAACCGCCACCGGGTTCAGCTTGGCGGAGCGACCGGCTTTCAGCGCGGCATTGAAGCCGACATGGTTCCTCAGGGTCCATTTCGGCACCATCTTCTTGACGCGCCGGACAACCAGGTTCACCGCAATGCCCTTGAGCCCCATGAGGTCGCCGAGGCTCGCCACCACCACATGCTTGATCGACGTGTTGTTGATCACGCTTTGAAGCGTATGGGCGAAGTTCTCCAGGATCACGATGGCTTCGACGCTGGCATCCTTGAGCTGATGTTCCAGCTCACGCGCTGTATAAAGCGGATTGACGTTGACCACGGTGTAGCCCGCCCGCAGCGCACCCATCAGCGCGATCGGATATTGAAGCACGTTCGGCATCATCAAGGCGATGCGCGCGCCTTTGCGCAGGCCCTTGGATTGCAGATAAGCGCCGAAGGCGGCTGATGCTTCCTGCAGTTCCGCGAACTTCATGTCCCGACCCATGCAGGAAAACGCGATCCGTCCGGCATAGCGCTTGCAGGCATTGACCATCAGGTCGCCAAGCGAATCCGCCGGCAGGCCCGGAATGACGCTCGGCACGTTGGAGGGATAGCTCGCAAGCCAGGGCTTCTCGGCCGAGGCCGATTTCGGCGCATCCGCCGGCGATGCGGATATGGCAGCATCACCCGCGTCCGATGTGCTTTCAACGGAAGCCGTTTCACTCATGGCTTCGGCCGGCGAGGACGCCTCCGCTGGCGTGCCAGCGGTCGAGGTTGCTTTTGTCTCGACGGGAGCAAGGGCTTCCGTAGCGTTAGCCGGTGAAGCCGTGTCGGACGTCTCGTCGCTGCTGGAACCAACGGAAACCGCGGCATTCCCCGCATTGGCCACCGATACGGTGTTCGGCTCCTGATCGGCGCTCGATGCGCTTTTACGCACCCGGCTTTTCGCCGCGGGCTTTTCGACAGGAGCGGCGGCGGCTTTGCTTGTTTTCGCCTTGGGCTTCTTTGCAGCGCCGCCAGCAGCCTGCTTCATATCGCCAGTGTCTGTTGAAACCGCGTCCTGATCTGCGGTCTCGGCCTTCGACTTGTCGGCCTTGGCCGCATCCGCCGCCTTGCGGGTGCGGGGCTTGGTCGCCTTGTCCGTTGCGCTTCCATCGGCTGCGCTGGACTTGGCGCGAGACCGCGGTGCCGGCTTCGCCGCTTCAGCCGCAGTGACCGTATCAGCCTGTGCGCTATTCCGGACGGCCTTTGCGCGACCGGCAGCCTTCGGCTTGACCGCGGCTTCGCTCGATGCGGCCTGATCAACGGCAGCCGTCTTGCGAACGCGCTTCGGCTTGTCCGATGCCGTGTCTTCCATACCCGGTTCTGCCTGCGCAGCTTTAACCGCTTTCGCCATTTCGGGTCCCTCCGCCGATCCTGCTTTTAAGTCCAGTTTACCGGCAGCGCCGGAACAGACGCAAGATCAACTGGCAACAAGGCTTATTGTCCGAAGCCTTCATGTTCGGCAAGGAAGGCGAGCTCCTGCGGCGTGCTCTCCCGGTTCAGCGCCTTGTTGCGGTGCGGATAGCGTCCGAAGCGCGCCAGAATATCGCGATGCTCGATCGCGGCCTTCAATCCACCCTCGTGGCCGAGCCCCTGAAACAAGGCCACGCACCGCTCGCCATCGGCCAGAACTTCCGAATGTTCGAGCGGCAGGTAAAGAAACAGCTTCTCATTCGTGCTCATCGCCTGATCGAGATCGTGGTCGAGCACCTGCCGCGTGATCGCCAAAGCGAGATCGTCGCTCGCGAACGCCTTCGCGGTTCCACGAAACAGATTGCGCGAAAACTGATCGAGCACGATGATCGCCGCCAGCGCCGTTTTCGCATCGCCGACAACGTCCTTCGGCAAGACGCCGCTGAGCTCGTCATGAAGGATCGAAAAGCGGTCGCGGATCCGGTCGTCGACAGCCGTGCCACCGGCGAACCAGTCGTCCGGCTTCAGCTCGTCAAACCAAAAAGTGAGAACGTCGTCGGCCCATTGCGGGCGAGTGGCGGGGGAGGCGTTTTTCAGGTCTGTCATCTCCCCGATCTAGGTTTTAAGACCCGATTTTTACAGCTTTCTGCGCTGCCAAATGCGCAAATCGTGCAGCCAAATGCGCAAATGGCGCTCCCGCTTGACCCCTTGGACATGCGCAAAGAGCCGCTCGATCGTTGCCCCCATGCGCCAAGCTGGCTAGAAGGCGCCAAGCGCTGCCGCACCAGCCGATGCCAATCCGGCCGTCGCTTTCACGTGAATCCGGACGTTTTTCATGCCTGCTACCCCGCCCCGATCGCGGTCATCTGCCTTGTCCATGCCCATGCTCAAGCGCTTCTTCAGCTATTACACGCCGTGGAAGGGCTTGTTTTTGTTGGACTTTGGCTGCGCGGTGCTTGCCGGCCTGTTTGAACTCGGCTTCCCCATGGCGGTGCGCGCCTTTATCGACGATCTGCTGCCCACCGAAAACTGGACCCTGATCCTCCTCGCCTCCGCAGCCCTCCTCGTCATCTACGCCATCAACGCCGGCCTGATGGCCGTCGTCGTTTATTGGGGCCACATGCTCGGCATCAATATCGAAACCGAAATGCGCCGAAAAAGCTTCGATCACCTTCAAAAACTGTCGTTTCGCTTCTACGACAACCATAAAACCGGCCACCTCGTGGGCCGCGTGACAAAGGATCTCGAGGAAATCGGCGAGGTCGCGCATCACGGTCCGGAAGACCTCTTCATCGCGCTCATGACCCTGATCGGCGCTTTTGCCCTGATGTTTTCGGTCAACTGGAAGCTCGCGCTGATCGCTGTCGTGATCGTGCCGTTCATGGCCTGGGTCACCAGCCGCTACGGCGCCCGCATGACGCGCAACTGGCGCGCCCTTTACAGCAGCGTCGGCGACTTCAACGTCCGCATCGAGGAAAATGTCGGCGGCATGCGGGTCGTTCAGGCCTTCGCCAACGAGGACCACGAGCGCCAGCTGTTTGCGCGCGACAATGCAAGTTATCGCTCTACCAAGCTCGAAGCCTACAAGCTGATGGCCGCTTCCACCTCGCTGTCCTACATGAGCATGCGTCTGATCCAGCTCGTGGTCATGGTCGCCGGCGCCTATTTCGTGCTGGAAGGCGAACTGACGGCCGGTGGCTTCGTGGGCTTCCTGCTGCTGGTCAACGTGTTCTTCCGCCCGATCGAGAAGATCAATTCGGTAATCGAAACCTATCCGAAAGGCATTGCCGGCTTCCGTCGCTACACCGAACTGCTCGACACCGAACCCGACATCGCAGACCGAACCGATGCAAGGGAAGCGCCGGCGCTTAACGGCCGGATCGACTATCACGATGTCAGCTTCGGCTATGGCGGCACGCCCGTTCTGTCCGGTGTCAATCTCGCCATCGAACCCGGCACCACCGTCGCCTTTGTCGGCCCGTCCGGCGCCGGCAAGACCACGATCTGCTCGCTTCTGCCGCGTTTCTACGAGACGCAGGATGGCACGATCACGGTGGACGGTATCGACATCCGCGACATGACACTGCGATCTCTGCGCGGGCAGATCGGCATCGTTCAGCAGGATGTGTTTCTGTTCGGCGGCACGATCCGCGAAAACATCGCCTATGGCCGCCTCGATGCGGCGGAAGCCGACATCGTGGAGGCAGCGCGGCTGGCGCGGCTCGACAGCGTCATCGCCCAGATGCCGGCCGGCTATGACACGATCATCGGCGAGCGCGGCGTGAAGCTTTCGGGCGGTCAGAAGCAGCGGTTGGCGATTGCCCGCATGTTCCTGAAGAACCCGCCGATCCTGATCCTCGACGAGGCCACATCGGCGCTGGATACGGCAACCGAGCGCGAGATCCAGAAGTCGCTGGCCGAACTCTCGAAAGGCCGCACCACGCTGGTAATCGCACACCGTCTGGCAACCATCCGCAACGCCGACAAGATCGTCGTGGTGGATCGCTCAGGCGTAGTGGAAACTGGCACACATCGCGAGCTTCTGGCTCTGGATGGTCTTTATGCCCGCCTGCACATGGCGCAGGAACTGGAGTAAATGTCGAATCCCTGGCGGTAGGCGCTTGCCTCAGTGTGGCAATCAGGTGACCGTGCCGGATCGCCGGCCGACGTCGAAGGATCTCGCTTGCAGCCACCGCGCCTCCACAAACGCTATTCGGCGCTGAGCCTTCTTCGCGAGGGGCTGCGCGGTCATTCCGGCTGGCAGCAGGCCTGGCGCTCGCCCGAACCGAAGCCCGCCTACGACGCCATCATCATCGGCGGCGGCGGGCAGGGGCTCGCAACCGCTTATTACCTCGCGAAGAACCACGGCATGACGAAGGTCGCCGTGATCGAAAAGGGCTGGATCGGCGGCGGCAATACCGGCCGCAACACGGCAACCATTCGCTCCAACTATTTCTATCCCGAAAGCGTGGCGCTCTACGATTATTCGCTGAAGCTCTATGAAACGCTGGGGCGGGAACTGAACTACAACATCATGTTCTCGCAGCGCGGCGTCGTTACCGTCGCGCATTCCGACGCCGAGATGGAAATTGCAGCCCGCATCGTCAACGCGATGCAGATCAACGGCACCGATGCCGAACTCTTTTCGCGCACACAGGTTCTGGAAAAAGCACCGCTTCTGAACAGCGGCGACGAAGCGCGTTATCCGATCTTCGGCGGCGTGTGGCAGGGCAGGGCCGGTGTCGCCCGCCATGATGCGGTTGCCTGGGGCTATGCCCGCGCGGCGGATGCCCGCGGCGTCGATATCATCCAGGATTGCGCCGTGACCGGCTTCCTCATCGAAAAGGGCCGCTGCGTCGGCGTTGAAACCTCGAAGGGTGAGATCCGCGCCGAAGCCGTGGGCATCGCGACCGCCGGCAATTCCGGCGTGATGGCGGATATGGCCGGCTTCACCCTGCCCATCAAATCCTATTCGCTGCAGGCCATGGTGTCAGAGCCGGTAAAACCCTGCCTCGACACGGTCGTGCTTTACCTCGGCACGGGCACCTACATGTTTCAGTCCGACAAAGGCGAGATCGTGGTAGGTGGCGGCATCGACCGCATCCCGTCCTACGCCCAACGCGGCAATCCGCCGGTTCAGGCAACGGTGCTGTCGGGCATGCTCGAGATGTTTCCGTCTTTCGCGCAGCTCAAGATGCTCCGGCAATGGGCCGGCGTGGTGGATGTTGTGCCGGATTCGTCGCCCATCATCGGCCCGTCTCCCGTGCCCGGCCTTTATCTCAACTGCGGTTGGGGCACTGGGGGCTTCAAGGCCATTCCGGCCGGCGGCGTGGTGTTTGCGCATCTGCTGGCCACCGGCGAGCATCACGACATCAGCCGTCCCTTTGATCTGGATCGCTTTCGCACCGGCCGCTTGGTCGACGAGGCGGCCGGATCCGGCATCGCGCATTAGGAGGCGATCATGCAGCTTTTCTCCTGCCCCTTTTGCGGTCCGCGTGACGAAACCGAGTTCACCTTCGGCGGCGAAGCCGGCAAGATCCGCCCGGAGCCTGCGCCAGAAGTTTCGGCCGAAGACTGGTCGAAATATCTCCACCGGGTGGGAAATCCGCGTGGCGCGACGAGCGAGATCTGGGTGCATCAGACCTGCGGCGAGTATTTTCTGATGGAGCGCGATACGGTCAGCCATGTGGTTTCCACCACAAACGCGCTGCGGAAGAGCTGAGCATGACAAGCCATCGCATCGGTTCGCTTGCCAATGAAACGCTGCACTTTACCTTCGACGGCACGCGCTATGATGGCCGGCCCGGCGATACGATCGCTTCCGCGCTGCTGG
Organism: Tianweitania aestuarii; assembly: GCF_018457165.1. GTDB lineage: Bacteria > Pseudomonadota > Alphaproteobacteria > Rhizobiales > Rhizobiaceae > Tianweitania > Tianweitania aestuarii. The sequence goes on from NZ_JAFMNX010000003.1 coordinate 610,704, forward strand.
CCAATGGCGTGCGCGTGGTGGGGCGCTCTTTCAAATATCATCGCCCGCGCGGCATCATGGGCTATAGCGTCGAGGAGCCCAATGCGCTCGTCGATGTCACGCTGAACGGCGTCACCACACCCAACCTGCGCGCCACGACGGAAGCTTTGGTCGATGGCATGGTGGTGCGCGCGGTGAATGCCAGCCCGACTGCGGCTGGTGATCGCAAGGGCTTCCTTGATCGCTTTGCGGCGCTTCTGCCGGCAGGTTTCTACTACAAGACCTTTATCTGGCCGGATTGGCACCGGTTTGAGCCTTCCATCCGCGCAATGGCGGGGCTTGGGCGGCTTGATCCGACAAACGAACCGCCTGCGCAGAACCCGCAGATAGCGGCCCATTGCGACGTGTTGGTGATCGGCGGCGGCCCTGCCGGCCTTCATGCCGCCACACAGGCAGCAAGCGAGGGCCGCTCGGTGATGCTGGTGGATGATCAGCAAACGATCGGCGGCTCGCTCCTGTTTCGTCATGCCGAGATTGACGGCAAGCAAGGTGGGGAATGGGCGTCGGCAGTTGCCGCCGAACTAACGGCGCAGGGGCATCGCGTTCTTGCAAACACCACGGCGTACGGCGTTTACGACCACAATCTCGTCGCCCTCTGGCAGCGCCGCCTGGGCCAGCCTGATGCGCAATGGCGCGTGCGCGCAAGACGGATCGTCCTCGCCGCCGGCGCCATCGAGCGGCCGCTTCTGTTTCCGGACAATGACCGCCCGGGCATCATGCTGGCCGATGCCGCGCTGAGCTATCTTGCGCAACACAAGGTGCTGGTCGGCCGCCGCATCGTGCTCGCCACCAACAATGGCCGCGCTTATCCTGTTGCCGAGGCGCTGCGTGCTGCCGGTGCGGATGTGACGATCGCCGATCTGCGGCAGCAGGCCCATGACGGCGCAATCGCCGGCGCGCGGATCGAGGCAGTGCATGGCAGCAACGGCGTTGAAGCCGTCACGGTATCCGGGCAGCGCCTTGCGGCCGATTGCCTGCTGATGTCCGGTGGCCTTACGCCGAGCGTGCATCTTTATTGCCAAGCCGGCGGCAAACTTGCTTACGACGAAACGATCGCCGCCTTCGTGCCGCGCGAAGACCTGCCCGGCATGCGGGTGGTCGGCGCCGCATCCGGCCATTATTCGCTTGCGGAGATCCTCGGCGGCGACGGGCCAATCCATCCCTACGCCATTGCCCCCGCTTGGCCTGAAGCTGGCGTTCAAGGCCGGCAATGGGTGGATTTTCAGAACGACGTCACCGTCAAGGATATCGCGCTTGCCGAACGCGAGAACTTCCGCGCCGTTGAGCATCTTAAGCGCTACACCACGCTCGGCATGGCGACCGATCAGGGCAAGACCTCGAACATGAACGGTCTCGCCACCATGGCGGCGCTGACCGGCCGCACCATTCCGCAGACCGGCACGACGACCTACCGACCGCCCTTTGTGCCGGTGCCCTTCGGCGTTGTGGCGGGACGACGGCGCGGTGAGTTTTTCAACCCTGTGCGCCGTCTGGTGCTGGAGAACGAGCATCGCGAAGCAGGCGCGACCTTCCGCGAATATGGCGGCTGGCTGCGTCCCGCCTGGTTCGGCGGCGCCAACGGCGCAGCCAATATTCGTCGCGAAGCAATCGCCGCGCGCACAGCGGTTGCCATTCTTGACGGTTCGCCGCTCGGCAAGATCGAGGTGATCGGCCCCGATGCCGGCGCGCTGGTGGACTACAATTCCTACAACACCCTGTCGACGCTGAAGCCCGGCCGCATCCGCTACGGGTTCATGCTCACCGAAAGCGGCGTGATCTATGATGACGGCGTCACCACGAAGATCGCCGACGATCATTACGTCGTGTCCTGCTCATCCGGCCATGTCGCGGGCGTGGTCGCGCGTCTCGAAGAATGGCGTCAGGACCGCTTTGATCCCGCTCGCGTTTTCGTTCATAACTCCACGCCGCAATGGGCAACGCTCACCGCCAGCGGTCCGAGAGCCAGAAAGCTCGTCTCTTCCCTTAGCCTCGGCGTCGATCTTGACGACGCGGTTTTGCCGCACATGGCCTTTGCTGACGGCCAGTTCGATGGGGCAATGGCGCGCGTGTCACGCGTCTCCTTCACCGGCGACCGCTCCTATGAGATTGCCGTACCCTCATCCAAGGCTGCAAACCTGCTTGCGGCCATGCGCGAAGCGGGCAAGGAGCTCGATGCGGTCCTGATGGGCTCCGAGGCTCTGCTCTTGCTGCGCGCCGAAAAAGGCTATCTCATCGCCGGCAAGGACACGGATGGTACAACCATGCCGCATGATCTCGGCATTACCGGGCCTATGAACAAGCGGCAGAATGAATATGTCGGCCGCCGCTCGCTCTTCACCGATAACGCCCAGCGCGCGGACCGGCAGCAGCTGGTTGGATTGACCGTGGAAGGCCAAACGATGCTCCCGGTCGGGACGCACGGTGTTGAGACGGTGAACAACACGCGTCGCTCAATCGGGTTTGTGACGTCCAGTTATGAAAGCCCCACCCTGAACCGACCGATCGCGCTCGGCCTCATTGAGCGCGGCATGGAGCGCAAGGGCGAGATGATAGACCTCGTGCATCTCGGCCAGGTGTTCCGCGCCGAAATCACGGATCCTTGCGCTTTCGATCCGGAAGGAGCGCGCCTCAATGCCTGATCATCGGCCGCAAACCATGCTCGATCGTGGCGCCTTTTGGACGCCGGTGCCGGACTGGAGCACTGCGACACTCGACGGTAATGGCTGGAGCGCACGCGTCGTGCCGAACCTTCACCGGCTGCTTGTCAGCGGGAACCTTGAAACAGCTTTGGCGAACCTCGCACCAGACACACCGAGTATCGGTCTTTGGCAGATCTCCGAAGGAAACATTCAGGCGCTGCGGATTGGCCGCGACCGCATGCTACTCACCTCCGTCGACCCGCTCGCTGCCGAGCCGGGCTGGAATGCAGAGGGTTACGCCGTCAGCCTGGCTGACGACGCTTATTGCACGCTTGAGCTGCAAGGTCCGAAGCTGCGGAGCCTCCTGGAAGAAATGACCTTTGTCGATCTGGAAGGGGAAAGCTCGTCAGCTGCAACGCTGGTGTGCGGCCAGCTCGCTTTATTGCATAGCACGGCAGACAAGCAGGTATGGGTTCATGTTGAAACCCCGCTTGCGACCTTCATATGGCATTGGCTGGAACGCCGTTAAAACACGTGTTTGATATGGGCGTGCGCGAAGATCACATACGCTGTAGAGGTCGACCTAGGCGATAATAGACCAATACACGTAATTGAAAATAACAGCCAGGAAGCAGAGCCCCCAGATTTCATAAACGGGCTCCGGCCCATCCACATCAAACTTCATGGTCGCGACCCTGTCGAAGATCTACGCGCTCGGTATAAACCCTGTGTCGTTGCAGATAGGTAAATTCCTATGTAATTTTGACGTAAAAGCAGAACCTCTGCGTATCTATTTCGTATCGTCTTAGTGGAAGTTTGCCGAAGGGCTGCTGGCGGACACGGCGCATATGGCATCCTCGGTCCGTATTTCGCGCATCTTCATGGAAGTAATGGGGTTGCCAAAGATGTCCTGGTAAGGGACTGCCTCGATCTCGGCTCTTTGCTGTTCCTTGATTTCCATGCCGCGCTGCATCCCAGACAGATAGGCCTGATAAACTTCGGGAGCGTATTTCTCGCCGGTCTTCGTGACCTTTCTGGCAAGTCGTCTTTCAAGTCGCCGATCCTTGGCTCGTTTACGACTGCGCATGTTTCCTCCCCCTGCGAGTTGCGATGCTCGAACATCTGCAAGGCACAGTGGCAGGAAAAGTCTTCAACTTTCAATTCGAAAATCAGGGAAACGGCGGCCGAAGTCGTGCAACTTTAGGCTTAGACGGTCTCCGGTTCAGCCAGATCAGGATCGTCGAAGCGCATCTTGTAGGACTGAATCAGTCGATCGATGGCTTCACGCGTGACGCGGTTATAGCTTTCCGAAAAGCCCAACGTGGCAACCAGTTTCCAATGTCCCTGGATCAGGCTGGAAAACAGGAATGCGATTTCGGTGCAGGCACGTTGGCTGAGATCGGGATTGCTGATCTGCACCTCGTGCGCAATCGTATGCTGCAGGAGATTGTAGTGGTCTTTGAGCGTGTTCCGCACTGCCGCCGACCCTGTCGCAAGCGACATGACGGCATCATAGACGGCCGTATCCGCAGGCTTGGATATTCCCTGCTTGGTCAGAAGATTGAAGTAGTAATCCAGAAACAAGGGCAGACGCTCGGTCGAGTTCGCCTGATGAATACCGCGCAGGAGCAGCATGCGATGTGCCGAGGCCAGGGCCTCGCACACCGCGACCATCAAGGCTTCCGGCTCCGGGAAATAGTGGCGGATGAGCTGGCGTGACATGCCAGCCTGTTCCGCAATGCTGTCATATGACGGCATCGGCAGGCCGTTTTCCGAGATTGCCTTGATTGCGGCCTGCACGATCTCGGGGCGGCGAACATCACAGAGCGTCTTGCGCATGGCGTTTCAAAGACCTGTGTTGTGCCGGCTGATTTTCGCAGCTGGCAAAACGATGCGCGGCATCGCAGAAGTCTGAATGGCTTCAGTTTGCCCCATCTAGACTGTGACCGCTAGCGCCCTTCAATAGGGCCAGGATCGTTCGGTTAACCGGAACGTCGATGCCGTGCTTTTCAGCGGCGGCAACCACCGCTCCCGTAATGAACGCATATTCGAGGGGCCGGCCGGCCAGCCGATCGTAAAGCATCGATGATCCACCTGTGGGAGAGCCGGCCAAGCGCGCCAGCGGCCCTTCGATGTCGCCGTCGCTGAGCTTCGCGCCAGTAGCCTTGGCCACAGCCACGACCTCGCGGCCGATCGCTCGAGCCAGTTCCGCAACCTGGCTGTCTGCCAGAACCGCACTGCGGCGCAGGGTCAGCGAAGTAATTGGATTTACCATGGCGTTGGTCAGCAGCTTGCCCCAGGCGACCGTCAGGAAGTCATCTTCGCCGATGATCTCGAAGGCGCTGCCGGAAAACAGGGCGGTAAGCTCATCGGCAATCGGGCCTCCTGGCACGCTGATCTTGGCGTGGCCGTGATGAAGGATGTGCCCGGGCGCCCGGCGCTCCACCGCGCAGATGATGCTGGACGGCACAACCGTCGCGTCTGCCGGCAAGAAGGGGCGCACTCGCTCTTCATGGTCGATGCCGTTTTGCACCACGATGATGCGGCTCTCAGGGCCCGTAAGGTGCTCCAGCCAGGGAGCGGCACTCGGCACGTCCTGCGCCTTTGTGGTCACCAGGATCCACTTGGCCGGCTCTTCCGCAGAAGGGTCCGTGGCGATGCGAACAGGCACTGTTGTTTCCGAGCCGTCTTTTGCTTCGGTAATCACAAGCTTGTCGAAGGGTGTGCGCGCGCACAAGGTGACATCATGGCCGGCGGCATGAAGTTGTCCTGCCAGATAGCCGCCGATCCCGCCGCTGCCGATGATTGCAATCCGCTCGCTGGGCTTTTGTTGCTGCACCATGCTTGTTCCCTGCTGTTCTTCTTGAGAGCCGCCTGTATGCGGCAAGTTGCACAAAGGAACAACCGCCGCCTTGCCTTGGCGGCTGGCTTGTCCAATTTGATCTCAGCGAACACGAGAAAAAGCGAGACGTGCATGAGCATCGGACTGTTGGGGCTGCTTGACGATATAGCAGGCATCGTCAAGGTTGCGGCTTCTTCGGTCGATGATGTCGCCGGTATGGCCACCAAGGCAGGCGTCAAGGCCAGTGCCGCCGTGATCGACGATGCCGCTGTCACGCCGCGCTACCTCGACGGTTTTGCCGCCAAACGGGAATTGCCGATCGTCGGCAAGATCGCTGTCGGCTCACTCAAGAACAAGCTCCTGTTTCTTTTGCCGGCAGCTTTGATACTGAGCTTTTTTCTTCCCTCGGCCATCACGCCGCTTCTTATGCTCGGCGGCGCTTATCTAGCCTATGAAGGGGCGGAGAAAGTGTTCCACGCTCTGGCGCCAAGCCACGCGCAAGGCCATGAAAACAAGCTCACGCCGGTCGCAATGAATGCGGCGAGCCGTGAGGATGAGCAGGTTGCAAGCGCCATCAAGACCGACTTCATCCTTTCCGCCGAGATCATGACGATCGCGCTGGCCGCCATCGAGGTCGACAACTTCATCATGCAGGCTGCCGTGCTGGCCATTGTCGGCGTCGGCATCACCATGCTTGTTTATGGCGCCGTGGCGCTGATCGTTCGCCTGGACGATATGGGTATCTATCTCGCACGCAATGCTTTCACCGGCTTTGGCCGCGGTGTCGGGCGCGCAATGGTCAAGAGCATGCCGACCATCATGCTTGTTCTGGGCGTCGTTGGCACGGCTGCGATGGTCTGGGTCGGCGGCAGCATCGTCGCGCATGGTATGCACGAATTCGGCATCCATGGTCCGGCGGCAGCGATCGAGCATGTGCATGAGCTTGCCGGTAACGCGGCTGGACCGATCGTCGGCTGGTTTGCTGAAACCGCTGCCTTCGGACTATTCGGCCTGGCGCTCGGCACTGTGCTGATACCGATCGCAAGCATGATCATCTCTCCCGGCTGGAAAGCCGTAAAATCCGCCTTCGGGCAGTGAAATAGATCAGAGCGCCAACGGACAGCATCCTGAAGCGCCACTATTCAGCAAGCACTTAGCGCCACAGGTGTTTGAAGCTCGTCAGAAGCAGCAGGCCTGCGTTGATGCCGGTTCGAGCAAGCAAGTCTTTAGTTAGGAGAGAAGCGACATCGCTCGTCATGAGCGGTGAACACTGCAAGCTAAGAAAATGGTTTGGTTGATTAGCTTGCAGACCAACATCCTGTGAGGTGATGGTGCCTAGGAGAGGACTAGCCTTCAAGAGGCTGAGAGCCTTGCGCTACAAGGGTTGCACGGGGCTCAAGCCGGGTGCTGTTGTACAGTCTTGTTGTAGAGGCGTGGCCGTGCCATGGCAACCCACGGGACGCATCGGCTGGACGGGCAAAAGCCCCAGGGCTCCCGTTGTCTGTCACTCCGTTGCGTCCGCAAGTTGCGGGGAGCTGCAAACTGCGGTTAGAAGTCGCTCGGGTCGGTCCGGTAGTCATGGCCTGCGTCTCCGAACCCGCACTTTGCGGGGTGTAAGACATGCGGGTTTATCGCCCCTCGGTCCTTCCATGCCCGGAACTCTTCAAGCTCCTCCAGTTCCACCTTCATGAACCCTTGCTCCTCCACCATGGACGCGAAGCGGACCTCGCCAAGGTAGCGAACAAGAGCCTCGCCCATCATCTCGGGGTGCTGGTGCGGATGCTTGCCCAGGGCCTTGCCTAGCTTGTCCACCATTTGTCCGATCATCGCGTCTCGCATCTCCTTCGTGAACTCCTTCTTCTCTCCTCGGTCCGCTTCCACGGCCTCCCTGTAGGTGTCGAAGACCGCCGGCAGGCGCTCCCCGGTAATGTCGCAGTTGTCCCCAAAGCGAGCCTGCAACCGTCTCCAGAGCGCCCGCATGTTTTCGACGCTCTTCTTCGAAAGGCGTGAAGCCTGCACGATCGCCGCGACTGTGATCCTCGGCCGCTTCATCTCCCCGATGCACACCAGCCGCCACGCGGCTTCGTTACGTTCAGCGTTCGTCAGCCCGAGATGGGCACGGCTATTGAACTCCAGAGCTGCATGGATAGCCGCTTCAAGCGTCCCCTCAAAATGCCTGACAGGGATGCCTTCGGTGATCCCGGCTTTTTCATAGGCGGCCCTGCGGTGGTGACCGTCCACGATGTAGAAGCGCCGCCCGGCCGCGTAGACCGCGATGGGCTCCAGCTTCCGGGCCCCGGCCGGCATGGTATCGAGCTGGTGGACCAGCGCCCGTACATGGTCGCCGTTGGTCGCCCCGTTCCGATCTTCTCCAAGCCTGGGCTGGAAGACGGGTGGGCATGTATGAATGTCCCGAAGCCGCAGTACGGTCGGCCGGTCCTCACGGGTGCCGGCTTGGGCCTCCCTCTCCAGCCGGTCCTTCTCCGAAGCGGTCCCCCTCGACAGTCCCCTTCCGATGCTCAAGGGTTCAACTCCAATCGAATTACCGCAGGAAGGCCAGCCTGGACCTTCTCTGCCTCCGTCTTCGCCGAAGTGTCTGCAAGCTCGTTGTATCGGTTCCCAGCATGTCCCTGCACCCATCTGAAGCTCACGCCCGGTCGCTGCCGCTAGAGGGCCGCCAACGTCAACCATTCCCGCATGTTCTTCACGGGCTTGCCCTTGCTGCCCTTCCATCCATTCCGCTCCCATTTCGGGAGCCATTCGTTTAGCCCGTCCACGACATACTTGGCATCGCTCCAGACGGTCCCCCGAGCATCCAGTGGAAGGCTCGTGAGCGCCATGGTCGCGGCCTCTAGTTCCATGGCGTTGTTCGTCGCATGTACTGCGGAGCCGACGATAACGCGGGTCGTGATCGGCTCTCCTGGTGCGTCCCGTTCTCGCAGGACAACGGCCCAGCCGGCCGGCCCAGGGTTCCCGAGTGAAGAGCCATCCACATACGCCTGAAAGGTATCGGCGGACGGCTTTTCTCGGGTAGTGGTGGTTGTACCTTCAGGTGCCACGGAAAAGGCCTGGAGGGTGATGGTATCAGTCATGGTGGTTTAGTCCTATTGCTTGGACGCACGAACACACAGACGTCCTGGTGAGACCGGGAGCGTTGGCGGCATAGCGTCGTGATTGATGGGGCGGCCGGCTTCGCAGAAGGGGACCGAAGGGAAAAGCCCGCGAGGTTCTCGGCGGCTCTTCCTCTTGGAGTGGGGGGTATTCGATTCGACGCGCTCAGCGTCGGTGCAGTGACTGCACTTGCGCCCGAACAGATGGAGAGACAGGGGCGTCCTGTGTCTCGGGGGGGATGTTCAACCCTATAGGGTCAGGAAGAAGTCGGCCCCCTTCTCCAGAGGTGGAAGGAAATCGACGGCCTCCGGTGCAGTGACTGTACTTGTCCCTCTACGCGACCAAAAAGGTCAAAGATTCGCTAACTTAAAGCAATTCTAAAAGCTCTGACTTTCCCGTATCCCTAGCTTATTCCACCGGAGAGACCGGAACTCAGACAAGCTTCGACTAACTGGCCTCAACTATTTTCTGCTCTTCGACGCTTAGTCCGAAAAGCTCATAAGCAATAGCATCGAGCTCTGTTTCAAGCCCCTCGATTTCAGTCGCTAACTGAGTGGCCTTTTGGTCGAGACCTTTCAATTGCTGCCGTATCGCGTTGTTTTCGGTCAATCGGACGTCCATCAGTTTTCTGGCGAAGTGTTGGCTATCTAAGCTGGGATTGCGACGCAGGATATTGTTCCAACTGAACAAGATCATCTCGGCCTCATCAGCACTCACGAAGACCCCGTTAAGTACGGTCATCTCGCCGGATTTAATTGTTAGTTCGCCTTCGGTGGTGAGACCTGCTTCCAGTTTCATGTCAGGCCGCAACTGCGTGGCTAACAGTTCGTTTTGTATCCCGATCTGACGTTCACGTTCAGTTCGCGCCCATTTCGCCTGCTCCCGCTTTCCGAGCGTGGACGGAGCTTTCTTTCGGAGTTCCTTAAGAGAAGCCACTTTGCCTGGCCAAAGCCACTCCTCAGCCTTCGTGATCTTGGTGCAAGCTGCAAGCCGTCGCGAGATGTTATCGAGAAGCTCAATATTGGCAACGTGGGCTTTCGAAAGCTTATCTGAAAGATCGGAAACTCTCTTCTTGTCCTTATCACTAGCCTTTGGGATTGGTATCGGATTCAAAAACTGGCTTTCGATATCATAATAGCCACCTGCTTTCGGTCGTGCGTACTGCTTAAATACAAAAGTCGACACGCGACTATTCAGAATGGCAACTAAAAATTTCACGTCATCTGGCTTGCGCGGGAATATAGTGTATACGCGCTTGTCGTTCGTAGCGAAGACGCCCTTTTCATCTAACGCCGCCTCGATACGGGTCGCCGTCCCGGCGATCACGATTTTTGGACGAGATTGCTTTTCAAGATTCTGGTTTCGACTGTAGGCGTACCATTCATGAGCCCGAGCACCCCCGTTGCCGTTCGCACCGGGAATGTCGCTGAACTGTCCGGCGTCTCGAGCGCGTAGCTTCTTTTCATAGGTCTTCAGGTGAGCATAGGCTTTCGGAAACTTGGTGCTGAATGAACTCTCGGGTATCAGCGAAACGCGATCACCAGTCACTTTATAAGGAAAGATGATCCGGAGCTTGGTCGGATGAATGACGAAGCGGTCAATGTCGGTCGCGTTGATGAGGGCCAGGGTGGCTGCATCTTCAAGTTCAACGTCGTTCGCTACCTTTTCAACGACGGAGCGATAGCTTCCTGATTGCATCTGATGGTTGGCAAAGATGTCAAACGCGCCAGAAACAAGTCCCTGTGATACAGCCTCTGTCACGGCGGGGTCGCCCAGCCTCAGTGAGTTTGTTTTAAGCTTAGCTAGCAATTTCAGTGTGGGTTGTGATGCAAATACCCACGGGTCAGCGGCAGGAATTTGGTCGTAGCTTATCCGCCACTCTGGATCATTCCAGTCGGGAATGTCGCCCAGAGCACCATCAGGTGCGAACGCGATCTGAATGCTTTCGGAGGGGAACTTGGCATAGAACTGAAGGGCGGTATAGGTGATCGCCTCATCGAAGACCTGGAATGAGCCAAAATCAATCCAGCGATCTAGCGACCTATTCTGCTTGATGTAGGCTCGCAGAGACTTTCCATAGCCGTTAAACCGCCAAACGCTTGGCGCAATATAGCCCATACGCCCCGCGTTGTTCAGCAAGGAAATTCCGTGCTCGATGAATGGTAGGTAAAGATCGTAGCTGCCGCTCTGGCAGCTCTGATAGAGGGGAACATCGTCTTTCCCTGTTGCATTGCGCAGGAAATCTGCGGTCTCGGGATAGACCTTCTTGAAATTTTGAAGCTTTACATAGGGCGGGTTGCCCACCACGCAGTCGAAGCCCTTCCCCTCTGGCCGGCTCTTGTTGAAAACGGCTTGGAACGTAGCTTCGAAATCGAATGCGTTGATCGTCTCTCTTTTGGTCTCGTCGGCGCTCAGCAAATCCTTCTTGAATTCATATACCTCCGGTCCGACTAACGAATTGCCGGTCACGATGTTGGAATCAAGGTTCGTGAGCGGCTGGTTGGACTTCGCTGTGTGGAGCCAGAGCGCCAGCCTTGCGATCTCCACAGATGCCGGATTGATATCTACACCAAAGATGTTCGAGGAAAGGATGCTGCGAACCGCTTCGTCCGACTTGAACTCAAACAGCGCAGCGCCCTTACCCCCAGTGACAAGCGCAAATTCGCGCTCGACGCGCTGACGTTCTCGCAGCAGATATTCCAGCGTATGAATTAAGAACGCTCCCGAGCCGCAGGCCGGGTCTAAAACTGTGAAGGTTTCGAGCCGAACCCTGAATTGCTCGACCGCTTTAACATGTCGGACAAACACCTGACTTCTCTTCGAAGGGGATAGATCTACCTGTGCCTTGATCGCGTCTTCATCACCCTCAAGCTGGAAGCTCCAGCCGAGATTGCGCCGAATGTCATCCAGCCGCGTACCAACGGTTTCCGAGACGACTTTTTCGACTACCCACTCGGGAGTGTAGTAAACGCCATCGCGTTTACGCTTGGACTCTTTCGTGATTGATGGGCGGTTTTCGGCCTCCGCTTCCAACGCTTCGAGTTCGGTAATTGACTGTTCGAAGATGCGTCCAAGCGTAAAAAGCGTGATCGCTTTTCCCTCGCGCTTCATGGTGCCGAAGTTATACGAGCCGGAAAAATACAGGAGTGTCAGCGGGGAAGAACGCAAGGTGGTGTCGTTCTCGCCTTGCATGGTAACACAAAACGCTTCGTTCGGAATACGAAGCGCCTCTAGTGCATCATCCTTCGCGAACAGGCCCCCGTTGAATCGGTTGAGATTGCGCGACCGAAATTTGGTCCCGTCATTCATGGCGGTGAACAATTCTTTGAGCTTGTTCCAAGCATCGAACTCGGAAGGTTCGAAGGTCGTCGCTTTACTCAGTTCTGCGAGATAGTCGCGGAGGGCGTTAGGAGGAAAGCTCAACTGCTCTCCCATGTCCTCACAAAACATGATGAAGATACAACGGTCGATCAGCTTCTGGGCTAGCCGGACCAACTTTCCGCGTGTTCCTGAGAAAGCCGTATTGTTGATGATGATGAGCTCGATGAGTTTCTGCCGATAGGCGCTGTACTCCTTGTAAAACTTGCTCTCGATGTCCTTCTCTCGGAACCGCTGATCCTTAAGAAGGCGCTGGAGCAGAGAGGCCCCGCCGGTCGTTAACAGCGTGTCAGCATGAAAGAGTTTCTGGAATAGAAATCGCTGAAAGCTGCCAGCTTCCGTGTCGTCGAGCAACGACACGCCTGCATCAGTGGTCGCCTTCTTAATGATGAAGCGCTGATATTGGGTCGGAATCGTGTTCCGCCAGTAGAGTCGGAACTCATTCATATCTGTCACGATGGCCCAGGTAGGCAGAACCGCCTCATTACCGAAATGAGGCTTCATCGCTTCGCGCAGATAATCAGCGCACTGTTTGACTGGTGAACGATTGTTCCCCTTGCGCTTCTGCGGAGCGTCAAGGTTTGACCGAACATCCTTGAATTCGCAAACTACTTGCGGGGTAGGCGGAACAACGGGATCGTTGAAGTACCCTAGCGCCGCGTCAGCTTCGCCAGTCCCGCCACCTTGACCGGAACCGCCAATCGCGAACTTGGGGTAGCAGGTATAGCCACTGCCGGATGCCTTACCACTTTGGACGTAGCCCCAGGTCTCATCGAAGAAGATATTGACGAAGGCAATCTCTGACGTTGTCTCCTTCTGGAAGGACTTCGACGCCCATTTTTCAAGCCGCTCACGCAGTTTCTGTTCATCCGCGCTGCCACGAAACGCCTGATATTCCTGATGAAAGACCGAGAGAAGATAAGTGTCTGCAAACAGATATTGATACGTCATTTTCATCAAATGGTGCATCCCCGCAAGTGCCATCCCGGCATCATCAGCATAGCCACTATGTAGAATGCTGACTACTAAAACGGCCGATCTGGTCGCGGGGGGCAGCGAAATTTAGAGATAAGGCGCTTGAAGCGCAAAATTCTGTTAAACTGCTAGCCTCAAAACAGCCCTGCTCTGCCGTCCGTGAAATACCGAGCCAACGGTAATCTTTGGGCGGCAAGGAGAGCATGCGGAAGGGCGACAATGAGGTCGAAAATAACTAATCTGTTCGCTTGCTTCTGCTACCTATGTCAGCGCAAGTGCGGCCATGCCGTCCCTCTTCGTGCTCAACATCCTCTAAGGGCTCTCTCTCTCTCTCTCTCTCTCTTGGCGCTGCCTTCAGGCCCATGCCGCTAGGGCCGCTTGCGCCGCTACCGGATCGTCCTTGATCCGGTAAACTGTCTGTCGGGACAGGCCCGTGGTCCTGGCAATCTCTGCAACGCCCATGTTCTTCCCGGTCATGTCCTGCACCAGAGCGACATGCTCCGCCGAGAAACTTGGCTTGCGGCCCCGGTAGGAGCCTATTGCTTCTACCCCTTGTTTAGCTCGTGCCGCTGCGATGCCAGCCCGTTGGGCCTCTTTCGTAGCCTCCGCCTGCGCTTCACCCATAGCAGCCATGAAACCCACCAGAGCGTCCCTAACGGCCGCTGACATTGGGTCCTTCGGCTGTCCGTCGAAGACCATCCCATTAATGACGGTCCGCACCGTGACACCCCTACGGATGAACTCGCGAATTGTGTCTGTCACATCGTCATAGTTTCGGCCCAGCCGGTCAATCCAGCGGACCACGAGGGTGTCTCCGGCGCGGAGCATGTCGAAGAGCCGCTTGCCCTCCGGCCGGTCCCTCATCTTCACGGCCACTCCAGACACGCCATGGTCTGCGATGACGTGATCGAAGATAAACCCTGCGGCTTCGGCCTGGATGCGCTGGTGGTCGAGGGTTTGTTCTGCGGTGGAGACGCGAGCGTAGAGGAAGGTTGCCATAGAGTTGTCCGGAGTGTCCGTTGTGGTTATGTCCGAATAGATGTCTGTCCACATAGAAGAAGTCAACCCTAACGGACGCTATTTCGTCCGTTTGAGATGTGACCGATGGGTGTGCCCTATCGGACAATCTCCCGGCTAGCTTGCCGTCCACCTTATCAGTCTGCCAGGACTGCCGCGATGAACTGAAGCGTGAAGCCTAGCTTGGTTCGCTTGAGCCATTCCCGGTGTCCCTCGGCGGCAGGGCAGGGTAGGTGGGTGGCCCTGGGGGCATGGGGGAGCACGCATCTGCGTCCACGTAGAGTAGGGGTCTCGCGGTTTTTCCCAAAAAATACCTGGCCCGTCGAGCCAGCACTAAACTGTGGAATGGGGAGAGTGGCCTATTTATCGTGTTCGCACCTTGTGCCAGCTTGATGTCGTACAGCTCCGCCCGCTCTTCTGCGGACCGGTCTCTTTGCATCGCTTAGTTTAAAACGCTGACGGCAATCTCATGCGAGAGCGCCGTAAACGGAGATGCGACAGCGACTTCCATGACTTCGGTCCAGCGGACTGTTCATGGTGGCCGTGGTGGGGAAGCCCACATTCGTTCCGCAGCGCCAGGACTTGGCAGGCCTCATGTCCCGTCTAACTCAAGGGAGGCTAGTATGCATTGTGGAGACGCGGTGTCGCCGGGGGACCGGGGGCGGAGGGCGCACAGCGTGCGCTTCCTGTTGCCGTTGGTGCTTGCAATTTGGGCCGTCGCCTTGTATGGTGAAGGTGCCGAATTGCGTGTCGCCGCCGGTGGTTGGGCGGTCTCGATTTCGAGGTCATCCAAACCTAACGAGATTGGTCGCGAGGCTCAGGCTTCGGCAATCTCATGCGAGAGCGCCGTAAACGGAGATGCGACAGCGACTTCCATGAC
>NZ_JAFMNX010000004.1 GCF_018457165.1 Tianweitania aestuarii
AAATCCCGGCCGCCGAGCCTCCGGCGGTTGCAAGCTTCGATCCCCAGCTGGTTCAGCGTGGCGCAGCGCTTGCTGCGGTCGGCAACTGCAATGTCTGCCACACGAAGGAGGGCGGCGAGGTCTTTGCCGGCGGTCTGCCGCTGAAGACGCCGTTCGGGACGATCTACTCCACCAACATCACGCCCGATCCGGAAACCGGTATCGGCCGCTGGTCGGAAGCAGCCTTCAACCGCTCCATGCGCTCCGGTGTGGATCGCGAAGGACGGCATCTTTATCCGGCTTTCCCGTTCGACCACTTCACCAAGGTGACCGACAAGGACAATCAGGCGCTTTACGCTTACCTGATGACGCGCAAGCCGGTTGAGGCGAAAGCGCCTGCCAACGAGCTGCCGTTCCCGCTCAACATCCGCATGATGGTGGCCGGCTGGAAGCTGCTGTTCTTCCGTGAAGGCGAATACCAAACGGATACCGCGCAGAGCGACGAATGGAATCGCGGTCATTACCTGGCCGACGGTCTCGGCCATTGCGGGGCGTGTCATACGCCGCGCAACATGCTGGGCGCGGAAAAGAAGGACGAGCTGTTTGCCGGCGCCGAGCAGGAAGGCTGGACGGCCTATGCGCTGAACGCGGCCTCGCCGGCACCCGTGCCGTGGTCGGTTGATGCGATGACGCATTACCTCGCCAATGGCTGGGAAGAGCATCACGGCGTGGCGCGCGGCCCGATGGCGCCGGTGACGGCCAACATGAAAGCCGTGCCGGAAGACGATGCGCGGGCAATCGCCACCTATGTGACTTCCGTGATGGGCCAGCCGACGGCGGAACGCCAGGCGCGGGCGGATCAGGTGCGCGAACAGGCGACGCGGCATCCGCCAGGGATCCAGGTTCAGGCAGCCGGTGGACAGACCGTGCCGGGCGAGGTGGGAAGCGAAGATCGCGGCGCCAAGATCTATGCTGCGGCCTGTTCATCCTGCCATGATGCCGGGCGTCCCGTGCCTTACGGCGGTCTGCCGCTCGCCCTGAGCACCGCGACCTATGGGCCGACGCCGCTCAACCCGATCAACGTCATTCTCTATGGGTTGCCGGCGCCCGAAGGCGAGCGCGGGCCGATCATGCCGGGCTTTGCCGGTGTTCTGGACGATGCGGAAACGGCCGATCTGCTGGCCTATATCCGCGCGACCTTCAGCGACAAGCCGGCCTGGGACAACATCCAGGACCTCGTGCAACAGGTTCGGGCAGGCGAGAAACACACGGATCTGCAATCGCTGTCGAGCAGCGGCGGCTCCGCTCCAGCCAATCCAACAAAGCGGGAAACATCATGGTAGCTTTGACGGTGAACGGCCAATCGCGGGAGGTCGAGGCGGATGGAGACACGCCTTTGCTCTACGTCCTGCGCGACGAGCTTCAGCTGCATGGCGCCAAATATGGCTGCGGCCTTGGCCAATGCGGATCCTGCACGGTGCTGGTGGATGGCGAGGCGGTGTTTTCCTGCGTGACGCCGGTGATGCTGCTCGAAGGGCGCGAGATCACCACGGTTGAAGGCCTGGGCACGATCGAAAGCCCCGGTCCGATGCAGGCAGCCTTTATCGAGGAACAGGCCGCGCAGTGCGGCTATTGCATTCCGGGCATGATGATGCGCGCGCAGGCGCTGTTGCAGCGCAATCCCGGCGCCTCCGACGAAGAGATCGTGGCGCATATGGAGCCCAATCTTTGCCGCTGCGGCACGCATATGCGCATTCTGGCCGCGATCAAACGCGCCGCTTCGCAGATGCAGACCGCGTCGAACAAACCGGCGGCAAGCAATCAGGAAAGGGCAGGCTGATGAAAGGTCCGACCCTTCCCGACGTTTCGCGCCGTTCGGTTCTGCTTGGCACGGGATCGCTGGTTCTCGCCTTTTCGCTTCGCCCGGCTTCCGCACAGACCACCGTGCAAGGCAGCGAGGCGCAGAATTTCGAGCAGGTGGAACAGGCCGCACCCGATCTGCCCGGTAGCCTGAAAACCAATCCGCAGCTGGATTCCTGGATCCGCATCGACGCTGATGGCAGCGCCACCGTGTTCACCGGCAAGTCCGAGCTCGGGCAGGGGATCAAGACGGCGGTTCTGCAGATCGCGGCGGAAGAGCTGAAGGTGCCGTTCGCGGAACTGAAGCTGATCGGTCCCGATACGAGCCTGAGCCCGAACGAAGGTTACACGGCCGGCAGTCACTCGGTTCAGGACAGCGGCACGGCGATCCGCAATGCGGCGGCGCAGGTGCGCGAAATCCTGATCGCGCAGGCGGCCGGACGCTTCAACCTGGCGGCGGATACGCTCAAGGCCGAAAACGGTGCGGTGATCGCGCCGGATGGCCAGCGCGCGACCTATGGCGAGCTGATCGCGGCCGAGCTGATCCAGGTGCAGGCGCAGCCGACATCCAAGCTGACGCCGACCGACGCGTTCACCGTGATGGGCACGCCGCAACAGCGCATCGACATTCCCGGCAAGGTCACCGGTGCGCCGGCTTACGTGCAGGACATGCGGCCGGACGGAATGGTGCATGGGCGCGTGGTGCGTCCGCCGAGCCCCGGCGCGCAGCTGCGCGGCATCGATACGAGCTCGGTTGAGGCTATGCCCGGCGTGTTGAAGGTCGTGAAGAACGGCAGCTTCCTGGGCGTTCTGGCCGAAAAGGAATGGGTCGCGATCAAGGCGATGCGGACCCTTTCCACTCTGGCGCAGTGGACGGAAAGCCCGACCCTGCCCGGCATGGACGATCTGCCGCAAAAGCTGATGGCGCTGCCGCAGGAAGACGGGATCGTGGCCGACGACCGCAGGGTGGTGAATGCGGCCGCAACCCATGAGGCGATGTTCACCAAGCCCTACCAGATGCACGGATCGATCGGTCCGTCCTGCGCGCTGGGTGTGTTGAACGACGGTGTGACGACGGTGTGGTCGCATACGCAGGGTGTTTATCCCGACCAGAAGGCGATCGCTGAAATGCTGCGCGTGCCGATCGAGCAGGTGCGCGTGATCCATGCGGAAGGCTCGGGCTGTTACGGTCACAACGCCGCCGACGATGCCGCAGCCGATGCGGCACTGCTGGCGCAGGCACTGCCCGGACGTCCGGTTCGCCTGCAGTTGATGCGCGAACAGGAACATGCCTGGGAGCCGTATTCGCCGGGCATGGTCACGAAGGTTCGCGCCAGCACGGATGCCGAGGGAAATGTGGTGGACTGGACCTATGAGGTCTGGAGCAACAGCCACAACACGCGTCCGGGTCCGGCGGGCAACCTTCTGCCGGCGCGCTACATTGAAAATGGGTTCGAGCTTCAGACGCCGGAACTCAAGATCACGCCGGAAGGCAACGGCGACCGCAATTCCAACCCGCTTTATGCCTTTCCGAGCCGGCATGTCGTGTGGCACTTCCTGAAGGAAATGCCGCTGCGCGTATCCGCTTTGCGCGGGCTCGGCGCTTACATGAACGTGTTTTCGATCGAAAACACGATGGACGATCTGGCCGCTGCGGCCAAGGTCGATTCGGTCGAGTACCGGCTGCGCCATCTTCAGGACGAGCGTGCGCGCGACGTCGTGAGGAAAACGGCGGAGATGTTCGGCTGGAAGGCAGGGCAGGTGGCGCCTCAGAACCACGGCTATGGGTTCGCCTTTGCCCGCTACAAGAACCTCGCCGCTTATTGCGCGGTGGCGATGGAAGTGAAGGTCGAGCCGGAAACCGGACGCGTGCGTATTCTGCGCGCATCCAGCGCGGCCGATGCCGGCGAGATCGTCAACCCGGACGGCATTGCCAACCAGGTGCAGGGCGGCATCGTGCAGGCGGCGAGCTGGACGCTTTATGAAGGCGTGACCTTCAACGACACGCGCATCACCAGCGTGGATTGGTCGACCTATCCGATCATGCGCTTCGATGCCTTGCCGTCGAAGATCGATGTCGAAGTGATCCCGCGGCCCGGCACGCCGTTTCTGGGAGCCGGCGAGTGCAGCCAGGGTCCAGGCGGTTCGGCCTTGGCCAATGCGATTACGCATGCGATCGGCAAGCGCATCTTCGACCTGCCGCTGAGCCGCGAGAAGATCAAGCAGGCGGCGACGCAGGCTTGAGGCTTATGGGCTGAGCGGTTGCCGCTCAGTCCTCCACGCTGATGACGGGCACGTCGAATAGAGCGAGCGGTTCGAGATCGGCATCGCGAATGGCCTTCAGGCCGCGCAGCATGGCCTTGGCATCGGCCTCGCCATAGGCACGGCGGCTCATGCCATAGAGGGCGACGCCGCCGTCGTTCTTCAGCGGGGCGTAGCGATAGGCATTCCATTCAACGATCACCGGATCGGCCTGAAGATCGCTGAGCACGAAATCCAGCACGATGTTGCCGGTCTTCTCGTTGTGCAGGATCGCGTAGTTCACGACGGGATCGGTGGCTTTGCGCTGCTTGAGAAAGTCGATCTGCGCCGTTGCCGCTTCGGCCGGCGTCAGGGAGCCGGTGACGGCTTCAACGAGGAACATGTCCTCGAAACTTTCGACGCTCTGGCCTGCCGGGACATATTCCTGCTTGTAGGTGTTGTTCGTGGGCTTCGATGACCAGGCGAGGGCAAACGCTGTGTTCTGGAACTGAATCGGACCCGGCACGCCCAGCCGATCCTCCGTGTCGGCATCTTGCGCCAAGGACTGGTTGGCCAGGAGGGTCACGGCAACAACAAGGGTCGCGCGAAGCAGGTTCATCAGCATCTTCGTTTCCTCACCTCACCCGGCTCTTGTCCACACACCCGGCTCTCGCTTGTGGAAGGCCAGCGCCTGATTAGGCCTCAAGCGGCTTCGATCGATTTGGCTTCCAGTTCACGGCGGGCATAAGCGGCCTGAAGGTAGCGGCCAACAAGATCGGAGAAGTCGCCGGGCTTCATGCCGCGAATGCCGAAAGCGTCGAGCGTCACCGTTCGTTTCTTGCGTTTGACCTTCGTATAAAGCGACCAGCGGCGGGTTTTGGGCAGTGGCGCGTTTGGGTGCAGGACGAGCACCAGGGAGAAACGTTGCACGGCATAAACGCCGTAGGTCGCAACATCAGTCCATGCGATCGGCGCATCGAGGCGAGGCGAGATGAGGGTGTCGCGTGTCAGTACCATCAACGGTGCATCGAACCGGCGCGATAGTTTGTAGGCGTAGAACGCGAAGGCGAGGCCGATCAGGAATGCGAAGCCGGCAACCAGAATTCGTGCATCGCCCAAATAAATCTGGCTCGCCATGACGAAGACCGCCACGGCGACCCCGACAAACAGCGCGGCGGAGATCGCCATCACGACGATCATGCCCTTGGTGTTGTCGTAGATGATCACCTCATCCTCGACGACGGCAGCCGCCGCCGTTTCAAGGTCCTGTTGATACTGCGTCTGGAATTGGCGGGCTTCACCGAGGAAGTCGGCACCGAGCGTGGCGCAGAAGGCTTCCCAATCGCGAAAACCCTTCTTGCCGAAGGACGGCTGGTCGCCGTCAGGCATCCGGGTCGCCCGAGCGAGGAGTGTGTCGTCGAGGGTCACACCAAGAGCCGCGATGCGCTGGCTGGTTGGTGGATGGCTGTCGGTTGGGTGCGGCTGGCGGTCTTCCAGATGCTCGGCCGGATCAGGCAGGCCCTTTTGGCGAACAAGCTCGGCCATTGCGGCAACCAGATTGGCGTCGCTGGCTTCCGGCCGCTCGAATGCATTGTTCAAGCTGAAATGAACGGCTGGGGTCGTGATGCTGGTGCGGATCAGTGCCGAAGCGGCACCCTTGGGACCGCTGACCAGGCTGCCTTTCTTGTCTGCCTCGAACTCGCGCAACCGGCTCCAATGCGCGACTGCGACATCAAGGCGACCCGCTGCATGGAAGCCGAGCCGAAGCGCCGGCTCCACCACCAAGCCACCGCCCTTGGCAAGCTGCAGCGCATTGAGCGCTCGCCAAAGCCCTGCATAGATCGGGGCAAAGCGTGTGCTGTAGCTTGTGTCGTCGCCCGTGAAATGCGCCAGCTCGTGGCCAACGATCGCGGCGACCTCGGATGTATCCAGCAGTTCCAGATGCGGCGCGGGAAGGTGAAGGGTTCGCCCACTCAGCAGCCGATCCTCGGGCATCACATGCACGGGCGCTTCGGTGACATAAAAGCCATCAGTGAGGCCGACGATGATCGTGTCGGGCACAAGCGCGTCCTGTCGACGGCCGAGTTCGCGCACGAAGCGCCAAAGGCCGGGTGCCTCCGTTTCCGTGACGATGCGGGCCTGGACCTCCATCGGCTCCGGCGTGAACAAGGAAAACACTTGCCGCAGGCCAAGAACGGCGGTGAAGGCGCCGTAAATGGCGATACAAGCCAGAACCACTGACCCGACAACCAGCTTGATCCCGTTGCCGGATACACGCTCCCAAAACCAGAGGCTGAGCGACTCGAACAGCGTGCCGCAGAAAATCGCCACGCTGAAGCCGGCGATCACGGCTGCAAGCAGGAAAGGCAGGATGACACGCAGACGCTCGAAGCTGAGGATCAACTGGTCGCGCGACCGCTTGGCGCGCAAACCGGCAACGGTGGCGGCGATCAGCCCCAACAAGGCGGCCACAAGGCTGAGCAAGCTGCCGATCACCGTTCCCCAGGCCATAGGCGCGCGCACCCTGGCGACCTGCAGATCCGTATTAATGGAGGCGACGGCATTCTCGATCTGGGCGAGCGCCATCGTCGCCGGCATGGAGCGCATGTCGTTGCCAGCGCCAAACTGCAGCATGGCCATCGGTTCATTGGCCGCGATGTCGCGAACCTTTTCGAGGGTTTGCGGCAGCTCGTTTGCCAGAATTTCGGTATTTGCAAGCACGGTGGCGGAGCGCTGGATCTGCCACGCGCCCAAGGCAGCAAGCGCCGCCGGAACCACGATCAGCCAAAGCACCAGCCCCACAACGGGGGTACGCTTCCAGAAGGGGAGCTTGCTTGTCGCAGCCTCGTTGATTGCCATTCGTGTGCTCTCGCCCATCTCTGACAAACCGGGAGGCGGCTGCAGCTCACCTGGCCAAGTTGTGTCGGCAGTCGTGATTGTTGAAGCGGTTTCAAGGCTCTTGCGGTTAAGCGCTTCATTAGAAGCTTGCAACATATATCGTGCCAAAGCACGGGAAAACGCGTTGCGACATGATCTGGATCAAGCGCGGGCAAGCAAGCTGTTCTTTGGTCGTGGTTCACGGGGGATCGCGTTACTGATCGGATCGTTTCCGGAACTGCCGGAAGACACTAAGCAGGTCTCGCGCCTTGGGGGTGGCGGGGCGAAACTCTATTGTTTCCGTGACGGAAACTCTATTGCAGCCTTCGCCGTCGATCGTCTGCTTCGGGGTTCCCGCGCCATCCGCTGCCGGATCATGGGACTGAAACGGTCTATGGGCCGATCGTCCATATATGAAAATCCTATGTCTTCGCCTGCGCTCCGGTCTCGAACGCCTATGCGGTTCGAGCCGATAGTGTCCTCATCATCAACCCGCTGCGCGTGGACCAAACCGGCGCGGCGATGCCGAGCCGCGTCCTGTCTTCGGGATGTGCCGGCGATCAGGAGTGGGACATGGATTTCGTCATGATCGGATTGGCCGTCGCGTTCTTCGCGGCGTCGTTTGCCTACATCCAGACCTGCAGCAAGCTTTAAGGAAAAGCGATGTTGTTCGACACCATCCTCGGCGCAGGCGTCGCCCTGTTCATCTTCGTTTACCTGACCTACGCGCTCGTTCGCCCCGAACGGTTCTGATCCCCAGCGCATTCTTTTCTTTGAAAGCGATACAATGACCATCAATGGTTGGATCCAGATCCTGCTTTATTGCGGGATCATCATTGCGCTCGTGAAACCGCTCGGCGGGTACATGACGCGCGTCTTCAACGGCGAGCGAACCCTGCTCTCGTTCGTGTTCCGCCCGCTCGAGCGCGGCGTTTACCGCCTGGCCGGAACGAGTGAAGGGGAAGAACAGCATTGGAAGACCTATACGGCCGCGCTGCTGTTCTTCAGCCTGGCCGGCATCGCTGTGCTTTATCTGCTGCAGCGTTTCCAGGGTGGGCTGCCCTTCAATCCCGCCGACATGCCGTCGGTCGCGCCCGACCTTGCCTTCAACACGGCGGTGAGTTTCGTCACCAACACCAACTGGCAGGCTTATGGCGGCGAAAGCTCGCTGTCGTACCTGACGCAGATGGCTGGGATGACGGTGCAGAACTTTGTGTCCGCAGCGAGCGGCATCGCCATTGCGGTCGCCCTGATCCGCGCCTTCTCGCGCAAGTCGATGCAGACGCTCGGCAATTTCTGGGTCGATCTGACCCGTACCGTTCTCTACATCCTTCTGCCGATCTGCGTGATCGGCACGATCGTTCTGGTGTGGCAGGGCGTTCCGCAAAACCTCAACGCCTATACGACGGCCACGACGCTGGAAGGCGCGCAGCAGGTGATCGCGCAGGGGCCGGTCGCCTCGCAGATGATGATCAAGCATCTCGGCACCAACGGCGGCGGCTTCTTCAACGTTAATGCCGCACATCCGTTCGAGAACCCGTCGGCCATCACCAACCTCATCCATATGATCGCGATCTTCTCGATCGGCGGCGCGCTGACCAACGTCTTCGGCCGCATGGTCGGCAACGAGCGTCAGGGCTGGGCGATCTTCGCGGCCATGGGCGTCTTGTTCATCGCCGGCGTCGCGGTTTGTTACTGGGCCGAAGCTGCCGGCAATCCGATCGTGCAGGCGCTCGGTCTCGAAGGCGGCAATTTGGAAGGCAAGGAAGCGCGCTTCGGCATCGCCTTGTCGGCCCTGTTCGCCGTGATCACGACGGCTGCATCCTGCGGCGCGGTGATCGCCATGCATGACAGCTTCACCGCACTCGGCAGCATGATCCCGATGATCAACATGATGCTGGGCGAAATCGTCATCGGCGGCGTGGGCGCAGGTCTCTACGGCATGCTCCTGTTCGTGGTCGTGTCGATCTTCGTGGCTGGCCTGATGGTGGGCCGAACGCCCGAATATATCGGCAAGAAGATCGAGGCGAAGGAGGTCAAGATGGCGATGCTCGCGCTCCTCATCCTGCCCTTGGTGATGCTCGGCTTCACGGCGATCGCGGTTGTTCTGGAAACGGGCGTGTCGTCGATGGCGAACCCCGGTCCGCGCGGCTTCAGCGAAGTGCTTTATGCCTATGTGTCGGCCGCCGCCAACAACGGTTCGGCGCTGGGCGGCCTGTCAGCGAACACGCCCTGGTACAACATCACGCTCGGCCTCGCGATGCTGATCGGACGCTTCGCGATGATCGTTCCGGTGATGGCGATGGCCGGATCGCTGGTGGCCAAGAAGGCGGTGCCTGCGTCTTCCGGCACGTTCCCGACCACGGGTCCGCTGTTTGTCGGCCTGCTTGTGGGCGTGGTGCTGATCTTCGGCGGACTGGAATTCTTCCCGGCTTTAGCAGTCGGACCGATCGTCGAACATCTTGCGACGATTGCGGGTCAGACCTTCTGACCCGCCGCTGCCGCCTCGTTTTCACAATGAAATTCCCGCTGGAGTCTCTTTCATGAGCCAGTCCAAATCCGCGAGCCTTCTGGATGCTCGCATCCTCGTGCCTGCCTTAACAGGCGCCCTGCGCAAGCTCGATCCGCGCAGCCTCGCCAAGAACCCCGTGATGTTCGTGGTTGCCGTGGTTGCGGCGCTGACCACCGTTCTTCTCGTCAAGGATTTCATCGTCGGATCGCAAAGCCTCGGCTTTTCCTTCCAGATCGTGCTGTGGCTGTGGTTCACGGTGTTGTTTGCCAACTTCGCGGAAGCCGTGGCCGAAGGGCGCGGCAAGGCGCAGGCGGACTCGCTTCGCCGCACCCGCACGGAAACGCAGGCCAAGCTCTTGCCGAGCGGCGCGGGCAGCGACTTCAAGACCGTGCCCGGCACCAGCCTCAAGGTGGGCGACGTCGTTCTGGTGGAAGCCGGCGACATCATTCCATCCGATGGCGAGGTGATCGAAGGCGTGGCGTCGGTCAACGAAGCGGCCATCACCGGTGAATCGGCGCCCGTGATCCGCGAATCCGGCGGCGATCGCTCGGCGGTGACCGGCGGTACGCAGGTGCTTTCGGATGTGATCCGCGTCAGGATCACGGCGGCGGCGGGCTCGACCTTCATCGACCGCATGATCTCGCTGGTTGAAGGCGCGGAACGGCAGAAGACCCCGAACGAAATCGCGCTCAACATCCTGCTTGCCGGCATGACGCTCGTGTTCACCTTTGCCGTCGTGACGATCCCAAGCTTCGCGGCCTATGCCGGCGGCAGCATTTCGGTGATCGTGCTGGTGGCGTTGTTCGTTACGCTCATCCCCACCACGATCGGCGCACTGCTTTCGGCCATCGGCATTGCCGGCATGGACCGGCTGGTGCGCTTCAATGTGCTGGCCATGTCCGGCCGTGCCGTGGAAGCGGCAGGCGATGTCGACACGCTTCTGCTCGACAAGACCGGAACGATCACGCTCGGCAACCGTCAGGCCACCGAGTTTCGTCCGATCAGCGGCGTTGAAGCAGCCGATCTCGCCGATGCCGCACAACTGGCTTCGCTTGCCGATGAAACGCCGGAAGGCCGCTCCATCGTGGTACTCGCCAAGGAAAAGTACGGCATCCGTGCTCGTGACATGGCGAGCCTGAATGCCACTTTCGTGCCTTTCACCGCGCAAAGCCGCATGAGCGGCGTCGATTTCGACGGTTCGTCCATTCGCAAGGGCGCGGTGGATTCCGTGCTGAAGAATGTGGCGCTCGGCGGCAGTGCGGAAGAGCGCGAAACGCAGGCGATTGCCGACGAGATCGCCAAGGCAGGCGGCACGCCGCTGGCGGTCAGCCGGGACGGTCGCCTGCTCGGCGTGATCTACCTCAAGGACATCGTGAAGGGCGGTATTCGCGAGCGTTTTGCGGAACTGCGCAAGATGGGCATCCGCACGGTGATGATCACCGGCGACAACCCGATGACGGCAGCGGCGATCGCGGCGGAAGCGGGCGTGGACGATTTCCTGGCTCAGGCGACGCCGGAAATGAAGCTGGCGCTCATTCGCGACGAACAGGCCAAGGGCAAGCTGGTCGCCATGTGCGGCGACGGCACCAACGATGCGCCAGCCCTGGCGCAGGCCGATGTGGGTGTCGCCATGAACACGGGCACGGTGGCCGCGCGTGAAGCCGGCAACATGGTGGATCTCGATTCCGACCCGACCAAGCTCATCGAGATCGTGGAAATCGGCAAGCAGTTGCTGATGACGCGCGGTGCGCTGACCACCTTCTCGATCGCCAACGATGTCGCCAAATATTTCGCGATCATCCCGGCGATGTTCCTGGCCTTTTATCCGCAGCTCGGCGCGCTCAACATCATGGGACTGGCGACACCCGAAAGCGCCATCCTGTCGGCGATCATCTTCAATGCGCTGATCATCGTGGCGCTGATCCCGTTGTCGCTTCGCGGCGTCAAATATCGTGCGGTGGGCGCCGGTGCGCTTCTGTCCCGCAACCTCCTCATCTACGGCCTCGGCGGCATCGTCGTGCCCTTTGTCGGCATCAAGGTGATCGATCTCGCCATCACCGCGCTTGGCCTCGCTTAAGGAAACACCCATGCTGAAACAGCTGAAACCCGCGATCGTGATGATCGTCGTCTTCACCGTTCTGACCGGTTTGATCTATCCGCTGGGCATGACCGGTCTGGCGCAACTGATCTTCCCCGCGCAGGCCAATGGCAGTTTGATCGAGCGCAATGGCCAGGTGGTCGGCTCCGCCCTGATCGGACAGCAATTCACGGGCGAGACCTATTTCCATGGCCGGCCTTCGGCTGCCGGCGATGGCTATGATGCGGCAAGCTCGAGCGGCTCCAATCTCGGGCCGACCAACCCCAAGCTGATCGAGCGCATTCGAACCGACACGGAAGCGCTGAAGGCGGAAAACCCCGGCACGGCCGTGCCGATGGATCTGGTGACGGCATCCGGCAGCGGTCTTGATCCGCATATCTCGCCGGAAGCCGCATACTTCCAGGTGGCGCGTGTTGCACGCGCCCGCAACACGGATGAAGCCGCGATCCGCGCGCTCGTCGACAGCCATGTCGAGGAGCGGGCGCTCGGGATCATCGGTGAGCCGGTGGTCAATGTGCTCGCCCTGAACCTGGCGCTGGATGCCAACGCTTCAGAATGAAGACAGGAGCCGGCATCTTGTTCTACATGAGGTGCCGGCTCTCTTGGGGAACAGGCGGGTGAGGTGAACGATCGCCGATGACGGATGATGATCTCAACGATAACGGCCGGCCGTCGCCCGATGCGCTTCTGGAAAATGCCAGGCGCGAAGGGTGCGGGCGGCTGAAGATCTTTCTCGGCGCAGCACCCGGCGTCGGCAAGACCTATGAGATGTTGATGTCAGGCCGTGCCCGTAAGGGTGACGGCCTCGATGTCGTAATCGGCGTCGTTGAAACCCATGGGCGCGCCGAAACGCAGGCGCTGCTCGACGGGTTCGAGATCATTCCGCGCATGGCGATGCCCTATAAGGGGCAGGCGCTGGAGGAGATGGACCTCGATGCCATTCTCGCACGCCAGCCGGCTCTTGTTCTCGTTGACGAACTGGCCCACACGAACGCGCCCGGCAGCCGCCACCCCAAGCGCTATCTCGATGTTCAGGAACTGCTCGATCGCGGCATCGACGTGTATTCGACGCTCAACATCCAGCATGTCGAAAGCCTCAACGATGTCGTGGCGCAGATCACGCGCATCCGGGTACGCGAAACCGTGCCGGATTCGATCATCGATCGCGCCGACGACATCGAGATCATCGACGTTACTCCCGACGACCTGATCAAGCGGCTGCATGACGGCAAGGTCTATCTTCCCCGCACGGCCAAACGCGCCATCGAGAACTATTTTTCGCCCGGCAACCTGACGGCCTTGCGCGAACTGGCGCTGCGCCGCACCGCGCAGCGCGTCGACGACCAGCTTTTGCGGCACATGCAGTCCCATGCCATCGCCGGGCCGTGGGATGCGGGCGAGCGCGTTCTGGTTTGCGTGGACGAAGAAGCGCGCGGGCCGACGCTGGTGCGCTATGCCAAACGGCAGGCCGACCGGCTGCGCGCGCCATGGGCGGTGCTTTACGTCGAAGCGCCCAATGCGAGCGGCTTGTCGGAAGCCGACAAGGATCGCGTGGCCGCCACGCTCAGGCTTGCCGAACAGCTTGGCGGCGATGCCGTGACCCTGCCGGGTCAGGACATCACGCGCGAAATCCTGCGCTATGCCGCGGCCAACAATTTCTCCCATGTCATCATCGGCAAATCGGACAAGCCGCGCTGGCGCGAACTGTTTGAGGGATCGGTGTCGCATGAGCTGATCCGCCATGCCGGCGATCTCAGCATTCACGTGATTTCCGGCAAGGAGCGCGAAGCGACACCGGCGCGCGCGATCAAGACCGCCGATCCCCGACGCTTCCGAGTGCTGCCTTACCTGTTTGCCAGCCTTTATGTCGGCGTTGCGGTTGCAGTCGGCACGTTGTTGGCGCGCGTGCTGGATGTGCGCAACATCGCGCTCGTTTTTCTCATGGCGGTGCTGACTTCGGCGGTGACGGCGGGGCTTTGGCCGGCGCTGTTCGCCTCGGTTGTGGGTGCGCTCGCCTTCAACTTCTTCTTTCTGCTGCCGCTTTACACGCTCGACATCGGCGACCCCGAAAGCGTGATCGCCTTCGTGTTCTTTCTCGGCGTCGCACTGATTGCCAGCAATCTGACCGGGCGCGTGCATCGGCAGGCCAAGGCGGCGCGGCAAAGGGCGCGTACCACCGAAGACCTGTATCTTTTTTCCAAGAAGCTCGCCGGCACGGGCACGCTTGATGACGTATTGTGGGCGACCGCGCATCAGATCGCGGCCATGCTGAAGGTGCGCGTGGTGATCCTGCTGCCCGAGGGGGACACGATCGCGGTGCGCGCGGGCTATCCACCCGACGACACGCTGGTGGATGCCGATATCGCGGCTGCGCGCTGGGCTTGGGAGCACAATCGCCCGGCAGGTCGCGGCGCCGACACGCTGCCCGGCGCCAAGCGGCTATACCTTCCCTTGCGCACCGGACGCATGCCGATCGGCGTCGTGGGGCTCGACAACGACAAGCAGGGGCCGCTTCTGACGCCGGAACAACAGCGTTTGCTGGATGCGCTCACCGACCAGGCGGCGGTGGCCATCGAGCGCACGCAGCTCGTGGCCGATGTCGACCGCGCGCAGATGGCAGCCGAAGCCGACAAGCTGCGCTCGGCGCTGCTGACGTCCATTTCGCATGACCTGAAAACGCCGCTCGCGGGTATCATGGGAGCGGCGGGAACGATGCGGGATTATCCGCAGGCGATGTCGGACAGCGACCGTGCCGATCTGCTTGGCACGATCGTGGAAGAATCCGAGCGTTTGAACCGCTTTATCGCCAACCTGCTCGATATGACGCGCATCGAATCCGGTGCGATGGAGCCGGTGATGTCGCCCCATTATGTCGGGGATCTCGTGGGCAGTGCCTTGCGGCGCGCCGACAAGATCCTCGCCAGACACACCACGCGCATCGAATTTCCCGCCGATCTGCCGATGGTGAAGCTCGATCCCGTTTTGTTCGAGCAGGTGCTCTTCAACCTCCTGGACAATGCCGCAAAATATGCGCCGGAAGGATCGCTGGTGCTCATTCGCGGTGTGCATCGCGGCAATTCGGTGTGGCTGGAGATCATCGACGAAGGAACGGGCATTCCGGTTGAAGATCTCGAACGGGTGTTCGACAGCTTCCACCGCGTGCGCAAGACCGATCATGTGCGGGCCGGCACCGGCCTTGGCCTTGCTATTTGCCGTGGCTTCGTTGAAGCGATGGGCGGGCGGATCACGGCGGGCAACCGGCCGGATCGGTCCGGCGCCGTGTTCATTATCCAGATGCCGGTTTCGCCCATGCAGGTCCCGGAAGCCCTTCAATGACCCAGTCCACCGTCAAGATCCTGGTTGTCGACGACGAACCGGCCATTCGCAAGCTCCTGCGGGTGGGTCTGACGGCTGAAGGCTATCAGCTGATCGAAGCGCCGAATGCGCGGGAGGCCCTTAATCTGGTTGAACAGGAAAGCCCGGACCTGATCCTGCTCGACCTCGGTCTGCCCGATGTTTCGGGCCACGATCTGCTCGAGCGCTGGCGCGCGCAGCCGCTCGATCTGCCGATCATCATCTTGTCCAGCCGCACCGATGAAGCGGGGATCGTGCGGGCGCTGGAATGCGGGGCCGACGATTATGTGCCCAAGCCCTTCGGCATCAAGGAACTGGCGGCGCGCATCCGTGTCGCGCTGCGCCACCGGCTTCAGCAGCAAGGCGAGCGGCCGATCTTCCAGACCGGCGCCTTGTCCGTCGATCTGGTGAAGCGCATCGTCAAGGTGAGTGGGCAGGAGGTGAAGCTGTCGCCCAAGGAATACGACATCCTGCGCATCCTCGTGCAACATGCCGGCAAGGTCATCACCCACCAGCATCTCCTGAAGCAAGTCTGGGGCGGTCCGACGGACGTGCAGTATCTCAGGGTCTATGTTCGCCAGCTCAGACAGAAGATCGAGCAAAGCCCGGACGATCCGCATTACATCACGACCGAAACCGGCGTCGGTTATCGTTTGCGCGAAGCCGATCCGGATCCGCGGTGGGATGCGCCGCCTTCTGCCTCCGAATAGACCGGCCATGCAGCGGCCCTGTGCCCGCTCGGCGATCGCCCTATGTCGCTAGGGCGATCAGTTCATCCCGGGAGGACCTTCCATGCGCGTTGTTTTCACTGGCGGATCCGGCAAGGCCGGGCGTCATGTCGTTCCGTGGCTGAAGGAGCGGGGCGGGCATGAGATCCTGAACCTCGATCGCCAGCCGCTCGATTATGCAGGCGTCAACACGCTCGACGTCGATTTGGCGGAGTCCGGCCAGGTCTTCAACGCGCTGTCGATGCATTTCAGTCAGGACGAGTTCGAAACGGGCAAGGGGCCGGCCAAGGTCGATGCCGTCGTGCATTTCGCAGCCGTGCCGCGCGTGTTGCTGAAGCCCGATAACGAGACGTTCCGCAACAATGTGATGTCGACCTACAACGTCATCGAAGCGGCGGTGAAGCTCGGCATCCCAAAGATCATCATCGCGTCGTCGGAAACGACCTATGGCGTGTGCTTTGCCGAGGGCGACAAGGATTTTCATCGCTTCCCGCTGGACGAGGACTATCCGATCGACCCGATGGACTCCTATGGCCTGTCCAAGCAGTGCAACGAGAACACCGCGCGCGCCTTCGCCGATCGCAGCGGCGCCGACATCTATGCGCTGCGCATCGGCAATGTCATCGAACCGGACGAATACGCTCCGTTCCGCACCTATGCGGAGAACCCGCGATTACGCAAACGCAATGCGTGGAGCTATATCGACGCGCGCGATCTCGGCCAGATCGTGCATCTGGCCCTGATGAAGGACGGGCTCGGCTTTCAGGTGTTCAATGCCGTGAACGACACAATCACGGCGGATCAGCCGACGGAAGAGTTCCTGCGCCAATGGGCGCCGAACACACCGATCACGAAGCCCATTCCCGGCTTCCAGGCGCCGCTGTCGAACGCCAAGATCCGCGACGTGCTCGGCTTCAAGGAAGAGCACGATTGGCGCAAATACGCCTGACGTGTTCTTCAGAGCCTGCCACAGCAAGGCGACGTGATGGGTGATCGCGTCCTTTGCTGATGTCGGCAGTATCAGTTTGCCGCGCGATAGGCTTCAGGGATGATGAAGACTTCATCGGCGCGGCCGTAGCCGCCATCGGGAACTTCCTCGATCAGCACCATCGTGTGCGGTCGGGCGGCTTCGCTGAAGTAGTCAACGAAGATGTCCGTGATCCGGTGGATGATCTCTTCCTTCTGGACGGTGGAGAGGGCCGCCTGCGGAACCTTGATGTTGGCGAAGGGCATGGCTTGGTTTCTTTGCGTGTGTGGTGAAGGGTAATTGAAAGAAGGGTGTCCGTTCAGACCACGCCGCCATTGGCGCGGATGATCTGGCCGTTGATCCAGCCGCTGTCCCGGCCGGCCAGGAACGACACAACATTGGCGATGTCCTGCGGTTGTCCGAGCCGCTTCATCGGGTTCATCGCAACAATGGCGTTGACCTGATCCTCGCTCTTGCCCTTGAGAAACAGCTGCGTTTCTACCGGGCCGGGTGCGACCGCATTGACCGTGATGCCGCGCGCGCCGAGTTCCTTGGCCAGAACATGCGTCATGGCTTCGACGGCCGCTTTGGTGGCGGCATAAACGCCGTAGCCCGGCTGCCAGAGGCCGACCACGCTGCTTGAGAAGCTGATGATGCGGCCGCCGTCGCGGACACGTCGTGCGCCTTCGCGCATGCCGCGAAACACGCCGCCGAGATTGAGTGCGATCTGCTGATCGAAATCTTCGTCGCTGAACTCGGCGAGCGGCGCGAGCTTGATCATGCCGGCATTGTTGATGAGCACATCGACGCCACCGAAGTGTTGTTCAGCCTGGTCGAACAGCGAAGCAATGCCGAGGCGGTCGGCAAGATCTGCCTGAACGGTGATCGCCTGCCCGCCTTCACGCTCGATACCGCGCACGACATGCTCTGCGTCTTCCCGGCCATGGGCATAGTTGACGACAACGGCCAAGCCGTCCATTGCCAGTTGTTGGGCGATTGCGGCACCGATGCCTTTGGATGCGCCGGTGACGATGGCAACGCGCTTTTGTTGAAGGGCCATGTTTGATCTCCTTTGTTTGTGAGGTGGAGATAGGCCGTTCTTTTCGGCGAATAATCGCCCGCCTCTTGCCAACAGCTTTCGGCTATGGCGAACAATGCGGGATGGATCGTCTCGATTGCATGCGCCTGTTTATTCGCGTCGTGGAGCGAGGCAGCTTCACCGCTGCCGCCGCCGATCTCGGCATTCCCCGCTCAACCGCGACGGAAGCCTTGAAGGGGCTGGAAGCGCATCTCGGTGCGCGCCTGCTCGATCGCACCACGCGGCATGTGGCGCCGACCATGGACGGTCAGGATTATTACCGCCGCTGCCTTTCCATTCTCGGCGACCTGGATGAAGCAGAAAGCATGTTGCGCGATACCCAGCCGCGCGGTCTCCTGCGGGTGGATGCGCATGTGCTTATGACGCGCACCTTCCTGCTGCCGCGTTTGCCGGAGTTTCTCGACCGCTATCCGAAGATCGACTTGCATCTCGGTCAGGGTGACCGACGGGTCGACCTCGTGCGGGAGGGGGTGGACTGCGTGATCCGCTCCGGCGAACCCGGCAACAGCGGCATGATCGGCCGTCGTCTCGGCACGCTTGAGGAAGTCACGGTTGCGAGCCCGGACTATCTTGCCCGCCATGGAGTGCCGGACAGCCCGGATGCGCTCCAAGGTCATCAGGTGGTGGGCTTCGTGTCGTCGCGAACGGGAGAGGTGCTGCCGCTCGAATTGATGACCGGACAGACCCTGCGGGAAATCCGCCTGCCGAGCCGCGTTTCTGTCAACAATTCCGACACGATGGCAGATCTTGCGCGCATGGGGTTCGGCCTGGTGCAAGCGCCGCGCTATCGCTTCGTGGACGATCTGGCGAGCGGAAGGCTGGTGGAGGTCCTGTCGGATCACCCGCCATCGCCCACGCCCTTGTTCGCGCTTTACCCGCAGAACCGGCAGCTCGCTCCGCGCTTGCGCGTGTTTCTCGACTGGCTGGTCACCGTGTTCAAGGAAGCCGATCTCTAGGGTCGAGCGGACGTCATCGCTCCTGCGCCACCTGATCCACGAAGGCGCGTAGCGGAGCGGGCATGAAGCGGCGCGAGAAATACAGGCGCGGGCCATCATAGCGCTGCCACCAGTCCTCCAGAACGGGCACCAGCGTGTTATCCGCAAAATGGGGATGGAGCCAGTTGCGGAAGGTGTAAACGAGACCCTGGCCGCGTCTTGCCAAATCGATCGAAGCCATCGCGCCGGCCGTGTTGACGATCAGACGCGACGGCGGATCGACAAGCAGCGTTTCTTCGCCGTGCTCGAACTCCCATGCGCCCACGGCCGCGCCGCTGATCCTGATGCGAATGCAGTCGTGCTGGAGAAGATCGCTCGGATGTTCAGGGGTGCCCCGGCGTTCGAGATAGGCAGGTGCGGCGGCCAGCGCCGCCTGCTGCCGGCGCGGACCGATCGGAATGGCGATCATGTCTTGTTGCAGATGCTCGCCATAGCGGATGCCCGCGTCGCAATCGGCGGCGGTGATGTCCACCAGCCGATCTTCGACAACCAGTTCGACGCGCACCTGCGGATGCGCTGCCATGTAGCGGTCGATGATGGGAGGCAGGATGTCGAACATCACGGCGCCCGGCACGTTGAGCCGCAACCGCCCGCGCACGGTGCTTTGCGAGCTCGAGGCCTCGTCGAGTGCCGCACGGGCTTCCGAAAGAAGCGGCGCGGTGCGGGTGGCAAGCGCGCGCCCGGCTTCGGTCAGCATGATGCTGCGCGTCGTGCGGCTGAACAGGGGAACGCCGAGCCGCACTTCCAGCCGGGTGATCGTTTCGCTGACGGTGGATGGCGATTGCCCAAGCCGCTTGGCGGCCGTGCGGAAGCCGTTGGCATCGGCAACCGCCAGAAACACCCGGAGATCATCAAGTGAAGGGGCATGATCATTGTTCGGCATGCCGAACAGGCTATTCGCCGCAGCCCCAATTATCAATGCTCATCCGATCAGCCATCTTCGGGTCACACCAACAAGGACGAGCACCATGACCGACACCACCATCAACGCAGCGGCTGCAGGCCGCTTCACCTTTCCCGGCACATCGATTTCCGTGAACCGCATGGGCTTCGGCGCCATGCAACTTGCCGGCCCGCATGTGTTCGGCGAGCCCAAGGACCCTGAAGAAGCCAAGGCGGTGCTACGCGAAGCGCTGGATCTCGGCATCGATCACATCGACACCAGCGACTTCTACGGCCCCCATGTCACGAACCGGCTGATCCGCGAAACACTGTATCCTTATCCCGCCGATCTGACGCTGGTGACGAAGATCGGCGCCTGGCGCAACGACAACGCGGAATGGATCCTCGAACGCGATGCCGACTTCCTGCGCAAATCCGTGGAGGACAATCTCGATCGGCTCGGTTTGGAGCAGATGGAGATCGTTAATCTGCGCATGGAAGGGCCGGACAATGACATCGTCGCACCGATGCAGGCCATGCGGCGGATGCAGGAAGAAGGGCTGATCGCGCATATCGGCATCAGCACGGTGGATGCCATGCAGCTGCAAACGGCACGCGATATCGCGCCGATCGTTTGCGTGCAGAACCTTTACAACCTCGTGCATCGTGCAGACGATGCGATGATCGACGATCTGGCTGAAGCCGGCATTGCTTTTGTGCCGTATTTCCCGCTTGGCGGCTTCTCGCCCTTGCAGGCGGATGGTTTGAGCAAGGTGGCCGCCGATCTCGCGCAAACGCCGCAGGCCGTGGCACTCGCATGGCTTTTGCAGCGCAGCCCGAACATCCTGGTTATTCCCGGCACATCGAAGCGCGCGCATCTGCGCAGCAATGTTGCCGCCGCCGGCTTGAAGCTCGAGGCTGATCATCTGCAGCAGCTGAATGCGCTGAACCAGGCGAGCTGAACCGGTGTTCTTGCCGCTGCGCCTCCGCGCCATCGGATTCGACATGAAAGGCCGAAGGCTTTAGCGGTACATCAGAGATCGCGCATCCGGGGATTGTTGGTGCGCGATCATCATCTGGGGTGAGGGCAGATCATGAAGACCACGGTCGAGGATATCCTCGCGCAGGCCGGTGCAGGGGCTTTCCAGCGCCGGCTGCTCGCGGTGTTCGGTTTCGTTTGGGCGGCCGACGCCATGCAGGTTCTGGCGGTTGGCTTCACCGCAGCCTCGATTGCTGCGACCTTCGGCCTGACGGTTCCCCAAGCGCTGCAAACCGGCACCCTGTTTTTCCTCGGGATGCTGATCGGCGCCAGCCTGTTCGGCAAGCTTGCTGATCGATATGGCCGTCGCCGGGTGTTGCTGATCACGGTCGGCTGCGACGCAGTCTTCGGCCTTTTATCCGTGTTTGCGCCGTCCTTCGGAGTGCTGCTGGTGCTGCGCTTCCTGACGGGCGCTGCCGTTGGCGGCACCCTGCCGGTGGATTACGCGATGATGGCCGAGTTTCTGCCGGCCAGAAACCGGGGTCGCTGGCTGGTAATGCTGGAAGGCTTTTGGGCGATCGGCACGGTGATCGTCGCACTCACCGCCTGGGCGGCGAGCGTGTATGGCGTGGCCGATGCCTGGCGCTGGATCTTCGCTGTCACCGCACTGCCGGCCCTGATCGGAGTGTTCCTGCGCTGGTGGGTGCCGGAATCGCCGATGTATCTCATCAAGACCGGCCGCGTGGCGGAAGCCAAGACGGTGCTGGATCAGGTGCTTTTGTCCAACGGCAAGCCGCCACTTCCAGCAGACAGCGTGCTCGAAGCGCCGATCAGCCATAAGGGCGAGGGCATCTTTTCGGGTCCGATGCGGCGCCGCAGCATCGCGATGCTGCTGGTGTGGTTCTTTGTTTCGATCTCCTATTACGGCATCTTCACCTGGATGCCGGCGCGCCTTGCCGGCGAGGGCTTCGGCTTCGTGCGCGGCTACGGCTTCCTGGTGATCGTCGCGCTGGCGCAGATCCCCGGTTACGCGCTGGCGGCCTATGGCGTGGAAGCCTGGGGCCGCAAGCCGACGTTGGTGGGCTTTCTTCTGTTAAGCGCGCTGGCCTGTTTCCTGTTCGTGTTTGCCGGCAGTGCCACGATGATCGCCGCTGCGCTTCTGATCATGAGCTTTGCCCTGCTCGGCACATGGGGCGCATTGTATGCCTTCACGCCCGAGCTTTATCCCACCGAAAGCCGCGCGACCGGCATGGGTGCGGCTAGTGCCATGGCGCGTTTCGGCGGCTTGCTCGCGCCATCCTTGATGACGATCGTGATCGCGCAAAGCTTCAACGGCGCCATTGCACTGTTTGCCGTGTTCCTGCTGATGGGCGCCGTGACGGCCAGCCTGATCAACCACGAAACGCGCCAGAAGCCGCTGACTTGATCGGCGGGGTTGTCAAACGCTGCTGCGGGTCGAATGCGAACTCTGCAAAAGATGGTGCGTGAATTGAACATCGCGCAGGGCTTGATGCTTCTAGTCTGACGACGGACGATTTGTTCGCTGGTGTTTCAAGAGATGCTAAGCTCGGAAAGGGTTGGAATTGACGGATTATTCGCAGCTGATCGACGCGCAGACATGGGCCTTTATTGACCAGACCAACGCGTATTATCCGCCGGACACTGTGGATTACACCGTTGAACAACAAAGGCAGATCTATGATCGGATGTGCCGTGCCTTCTCCGCAGGCTATCCAACCGGCGTGAGTGCGAGCACCGACCGGATCGCAGCATCCGGGCCCGAGCGGCAGATCCCGATCCGCATCTACAAGCGGGATGAGGAAAACACCGGCGTGCGCGTTCTTTATTTCCACGGCGGCGGGTTCATTCTCGGCGGTCTGGAAAGCCATGACGATGTTTGCGCCGACATCTGTGCGGCCACCGGCTACGAGGTGGTGTCGATCGATTATCGCCTGGCGCCGGAGCACCTTTATCCGGCATCGCACGAGGATGGTTATGCGGCGTTCGAATGCGCGGTGGCAGACGATGATCGCCCGATCCTGCTATGCGGCGATTCTGCTGGCGGCAACATCGCGGCAGCCGTTGCCGGGCGCTTCCGGCATCATCCGCGCGCGCCGATCGGTCAGGTCCTGATTTATCCCGGTCTGGGCGGCGATCCGACACGCGGATCCTACGTCACCCATGCCGACGCGCCGATGCTGACCACGCGCGACATGGCGTTCTACCAGACGGTGCGCACCGGCGGAGCGGATGTGTCTGGTGACGCGGCCTTTGCACCCTTGCGCGACAAAGACTTCTCCGACCTGCCGCCGACGGTCCTGATCACCGCGCAATGCGATCCACTGTCATCGGACGGCGAAGCCTATCGCGACAAGATCACCGCCGCTGGCGGCAAGGCGATGTGGCGGGAAGAAGCGGGTCTGGTGCACGGCTATCTGCGCGCCCGCAACACGGTGGACCGGGCGAAGGAAAGCTTCGAGCGCATCGTGACGGCGATCCGCGTGCTCGGACAAAAGGACTGGCCGCTGCCTTTCGAAGGCTGATAAGAAGCGGTCAGTGAAGCGGACGTGCGGCGCGGGACCGCCTGTTGGTCCATGATCTGGAACCAGGCGATCCCGTGCCGCTTTTCTTCACCCTTCAGGACGCGCTCCCTTACGGGATCAGACGCTCGGCACGCAGGCGTTCAAACAGGTCGGAGAACGAGTCTTCGGTGGGTTGATACGCATCGAAGCCGAGCCGGCGGCTCTTGGACATGTCGGTCATCACCTCGATCGGGCGACCAAGATCGGCGTCGGTGTGCCAGGGCGAGGCCAGGCGGTCGAGATCGGGCTCAACAAGGCCGTGCTGCTCGGCGATCTTGCGCCACACCGGCGCGTCATCCTTCATCTGCGTTTCAAGCGGCAGAACTTCGCCGTCGAACGGCGCGGCTTCCAGCCCGAACCACTGGGCGATCCGCTCCCACATCCAGTTCCAGCGAAACACGTCGCCGTTGACGATGTTGAAGGCCTGGTTCGCCGCTGCAGGCGTGGTTGCAGCCCACAGGAGCTGGCGAGCCAGCTGGCGGGCATCCGTCATGTCGGTGAGGCCGTTCCATTGCGCCGCCGATCCAGGGAAGCGGAATGGTCGGCCAAGCTCACGGCAAAGCGTGGCATAAACGGCAAGCGTCGTGCCCATGTTCATCGCGTTGCCTACGGCCCTGCCGATCACCGTATGCGGCCGGTGGACGCTCCAGGTGAAGCCATCGCGCTCGGCGGCGGCGAAAAGCTCGTCTTCCTGCGCATAATAGAAGTTGGCGACGTCGAGGCGGCCTTGTTCCTCGCGAAACGGTGTTTGCGGCAGCGTTCCCTTTCCGTAGGCTTCAAACGGTCCGAGATAGTGCTTGAGGCCGGTGACCAGCGCCACGTGACGCACGCTTTTCGATCGCAAGCCATCGAGAAGATTGCGGACCATGGCCGAATTGACGCGGATGTTTTCCGCTTCGCTGTCTTGCCGCAGCCATGTCGTGATGAAGACGACTTCGGGATCGAGATCCTTGAGGGCGGCAGCCGTATCGGCTGCGTCGGTGAGATCGGCCTTGACGGGGTGAACGCCGGGCGCGTCGACCGGGCGGCGGGCGAGACCATGCACCGTCCATTGATGCGCGTTGAGCAGCGTGGCTGTTGCGCTTCCGCTGATGCCGCTTGCGCCTACCACGAGAGCTGATTTTGCCATGCTGAAACTCCTTGCTTGTGTTGGATAAGCTAAGGAGGGGCTGGACGGCCTTCCAGAAGGAACCAAATTGGGACCTAGGCACCAAGAGGTTTCCATCATGCAACCAGGATCATCCGAAGAGCAATGGCGCGAGGACTGCGCGCCAAGGCGCGTCCTTGAGCTCTTTGCGACCAAATGGACAAGCATGGTCCTGCACACGCTTCATGCGCGTCATGAGGGCCGGGCGCGGACCGGCGTTCTTCTGCGCAACCTTCCGGGGATTTCGAAAAAGATGCTGACGCAGACGCTGCGGGAGCTGGAACAAAGCGGTCTTCTCACCCGGCACGTTCAAGGCACTGTGCCACCGGCGGTCGAGTAT
Organism: Tianweitania aestuarii; assembly: GCF_018457165.1. GTDB lineage: Bacteria > Pseudomonadota > Alphaproteobacteria > Rhizobiales > Rhizobiaceae > Tianweitania > Tianweitania aestuarii. Next base: position 24,641 of record NZ_JAFMNX010000004.1, read on the forward strand.
CGCCTGACGGAGCTTGGTCTGCGCTTCGTTGAACCCGTGGAAATGCTTTACGACTGGGGCCGGCGCAACCCCGACGCGCTCGATCAGCTCGGCGTCCGGGCGACTTCACGGCGCAAGTAGGCGACGAAGATAGAAGGGCTGTTTGGGCGAGGCGGATGACACACAGATCTGCCGTGAATGGCTTGATGAAAATCAGGTGTGCGTGGGCAATGTCATGACTGCGCCGTCTTGCAGGAGAAACGACGAGACGACCGATGGCAGTGCACCGGAAGTGGTCGGGTAAATGCCGCACGTTTTAAGCAAGGCGCGCTTGTCTGTTTGCATGCCGCGATATCGCCAGATCGTACGCGTGGCGTAAGGAAGATTGTCGTTGCGCCAGGATAATCCCATGGTCAGGCCGCGCAGGAATTGCCGCTGGTGAACCTCAAACGGCAGAAGGATCGTTTGTCCAAAGGTCGGTGCTTCGCCCCGTGTTACCTCGGTTATGAAAATGCGATTGCGCTGGAAGGCGACCAGTCCGGCATAACGCGAACGCTGCCGAATACCGCTTTCCAGATCGTCGATCCTTTCCAGCGATGTGACGAGCACCTGGCCCTGGCTTTCGCGTAGATGGGCACACGAACATACCACGTGGTCGGGCCAGGATAATGAAATGTGCCAGGTCTGATAAAAGCCGAGATAAGGCTGCAGCGCTCCTGCGTTCCCCGAAAACGCGTCGGCCCAGGGGCCGTCCATGACTTTCGGGCGTTTTGCTTCCTTCAGTTTGGCTCGAAAGACTGGCGGAGTGCGGTGGAAGTCTGCCGGTTCCAAGCCGAACGCGGCCGCAATCCGCAGCTGATTATGCGCTGAAGGCTGGCAGTTGCCGTTGATATAGCGGTTAAACTGCTGCCGATTGATGCCAATCTTGCGGCACAGATCGGAAATCGATGTCCAAGTGCTGCAAGCCAGCCTCAGGTTGGAAAAGAAATGAAGGTCATCCTCACGCATGATTGCAGCGTAAACCCGCTTAAATGCGCGTCAAGCCGCGAAATTGTGCTGCGCTGATCCCGGGTCATTATTCCCACAATCAAAAGCAGTGGGGATCCGATGAACGAGTTACTGAAAACTTTGAGTGTCAGCCGTCGCGGCTTTCTGCAGGGAGGTGCGATGCTCGGCCTTTCGGCTTCAACAGGGGTCTGGAGCGCCGGATCTGCAATGGCGCAGGAGCCCAAGCGCGGCGGCACTCTTCGTATGGGCTTGGCCGGCGGCGCTTCCGCTGACACGCTCGACCCTGCACTTGCGTCGGCAAGCGTGCTGTTCGTTATGGCTCATTGCTGGGGCGATACGCTTGTCGAGTCGCATCCGGAAACCGGCGCCGCACTGCCCTCACTCGCCGAGTCCTGGACGCCTTCGCCGGATGCAAAAGAGTGGACCTTTAAGATTCGCTCGGGCGTTAGCTTTCATGATGGCAAGCAGATGACGCCTGCCGACGTGGTCGCAACCCTGCGCCGGCACACGGACGAAAACTCCCAATCTGGCGCTTTGGGTCTGCTCGCCGGCATCCAGACGATCGAAGAACGTGGCGGTGATGTCGTCATCACCCTGGCTGAAGGCAATGCCGATCTTCCCCTGGTTCTGACGGACTACCACCTCCAAATTCAGCCGAATGGCGGCAGGGATGATCCCAATGCGGCGATCGGCACGGGACCCTTCAAGCTGGTCAACTTCGAACCGGGCATCCGTGCCGTTTTCGAACGCAATACAGACGATTGGCGCGATGATCGCGGCTTCGTGGACGGCGTCGAGATCATCGTGATGAATGACTCAACCGCGCGTATCAGCGCCTTGAGCGCCGGTCAGGTCGATTTCATCAACACGATCGAACCCAAAGTGGTGCCGCTGCTGTCGCGAGCTCCCAATGTCGAAATACTGAGAAGCTCGGGAAAAGGTTTCTATTCTTTCCTGATGCATTGCGACACCGCTCCTTTCGACAACGACGATCTGCGGCTCGCCTTAAAATACGCAATCGATCGCGAGGCCATCCTGACCCAGGCGATCGGTGGCTTCGGCACGATCGGCAACGATTATCCCGTCAACAGCAACTATGCGCTGGCGCCGACCGACATCGAACAGCGCGTGTACGATCCCGATAAGGCTGCTTTCCATTTCAAGAAGTCCGGTCATGACGGTCCGATCCTGCTTCGAACTTCCGAAGCAGCGTTCCCCGGTGCCGTTGAAGCCGCGCAGGTCTTTCAGCAAAGTGCAGCCAAAGCCGGCATCCAACTCGAAGTGCAGCGGGATCCGAACGACGGCTATTGGACCGAAGTTTGGAACGTGCAGCCATTCTGCGCTTCTTATTGGGGCGGACGTCCAACCCAGGATGGGCGGTATTCCACGTCCTACGTTTCCGGCGCGGAATGGAACGACACCCGCTTCAAGCGGCCGGAATTCGATGCCATGGCAGCAAAAGCGCGCGGGGAACTCGATGAAGCCAAGCGGCGCGCCCTGTACCACGACATGGCGATCATGGTGAGAGACGAGGGCGGTTTGATCCTGCCTGTCTTCAACGACTACGTGAATGCTGCCCGCAAGACGCTGAAGGGCTTCGTCCACGACATCGGCAACGATCTGTCGAATGGCCGCGTCGCAAGCCGCGTTTGGCTCGACGCCTGAGCTCATGCCGTAAAATGCCGATCGCCGCTTGAGGGCGATCGGCTTTCTTTTGACCTTACATGCCTGATGAGACTTCATGAGCGACACGTCTTTCCACGTCATCGACAACGAATGGATCGTCCTGAAGGACGGCACCCGCTTGGCCGCGCGGATCTGGATGCCCGATGCTGCAGAGGGGCAAAGCCGTGTGCCTGCCGTTCTGGAGTTTCTGCCCTACCGCAAGCGCAACGGCACAGCGCCTCGCGATGAATCCACCTATCCCGTTTTCGCAGCGGCGGGGATTGCGGGTGTGCGGGTCGATATTCGCGGTTCGGGAGAGTCCGACGGTGTCATCGACGGGGAATACACACCGCGCGAACTGTCCGATGCTGTGGAGATCATCGAATGGATATCGAGCCAGCCTTGGTCCAATGGCAGCGTCGGCATGATGGGCATCTCATGGGGTGGCTTCAACTGCCTGCAGGTCGCAGCCCTCAAGCCACAAGCGCTGAAGGCTGTCATTTCCATCGCATCCACAGTGGATCGCTACAACGACGACATCCATTACAAGAACGGGACACAGCTTTCTGCGCAGTTTTCCTGGGCTACGACGATGAGCGCTTATCAGTCACGTTCGCCTGATCCCGAGCTCGTTGGCGAACGCTGGGAGGATATGTGGCTTGAGCGGCTGGAGCACGAACCCTTCTTCATGGAGGAGTGGCTGTCGCATCAAGCGCGCGACGACTTCTGGCGTCACGGCTCCATTTGCGAAGACTTCGATGCTTTTCCCGTTCCCGCACTGGTGATCGCCGGATGGGCCGACGGATACCGCAATACGCCTTTGAAGGCCGTTGAAGGCATGCCTGAAAAAGCCAAGGCGCTGATCGGGCCATGGGTGCATAAGTATCCGCACTTCGCTTATCCAAAGCCGCGTGCGGATTTCCATGGCGAGGCTATTGCCTGGTGGCGCCATTGGCTTTGCAACGAGAAAACGGGCGCAGTCGACCTTCCGCAGGTGAGAGCTTTCATTCTGGATGGCCCAAAACCCGCACGATGGCGCGAAAACGATCCCGGCTACTGGATTGCCAAGGAAACCTGGCAAAAGCCTGATATGCTGACCCTGAGCTTGGATGCTCACCGGCGTTTGCAGGAGAACCCTGCTTCGAGCGCAACAGGACATGCACCTCTGCAATCGCCGCTCGATACCGGAACGGCTGCAGGCGAATGGTTCACGCTGAAACCCGACGCAGAACTCGCTGGCGACCAGCGTTCGGATGATGCGGGCTCGCTCGTGTTCGAAAGCGATGTCTTGAGCGCGGAACAGGTTCTGCTCGGCCAGCCATCCTTGAATCTCATCCTGACGAGTGACGCACCGCTGGCAAACCTCGTCGCGCGCCTGGTGGATGTGCATCCCGACGGAACCGCCACCCGCGTATCTTACGGCGTGCTCAACCTCGCTCACCGCGACGGCAATGCAGATCCCCAGGCGTTGACGCCCGGAGAACCGGTGGAGATCACGCTGGTGCTCGATGCCTGCGGCTATCGCTTCGCACCGGGGCACCGCATGCGGCTTTCCTTGTCGAGCGCATATTGGCCCACGATCTTGCCGTCGCCCTTCGATGCGACCCTGATGATCGACCTTGCATCGCTCCGGATCGACCTGCCTCTCTTGGGCGACCACCAGCGTATCGAAGTTCCGGAACCGGCAAACAAAGATCCATTGCCGTATTACGAGACCGTGGAAGAGGGCGCCTCATCGCGTTTGATCGAACGCGATCTTCGTGAGGGCGTCACGCGCTACAAGGTCAGCGAAGACACGGGCCTGAACCGCCACCCTGGCAATGGTCTGGCGACACGCGACACGGTGGACCAGGTTTGGTCCATCAAGTCAGGCGATCCGCTGTCGATGACCGCCGAAGCCCATTATACCTGCGAAGCCCAGCGCGATGGCTGGCAGACCAAGTCGGCTGGAACGCTGCGCATGTCCTGCACGCAAACCGAGTGGATCATTTCGGAAAGCAGGCAAGCCTATCATGGCGACCGTTGCGTCTTCTCGCGCGAACGCAGTGCTCGCATCCCTCGTGATCATATGTGAGGTTTGTTGCACGTCGTTTTTCCAGTCTCGAGCGCTCCGCAAAGGGTTTGCGGGGCGCAATGGAATGGCCAGAAGAAGGTGGTAAACCGGTGCCGGACTGAGTGAAGGCAGCCAGGTGCAGAGCTCCTGCCTCACCAACGCGCCATCGGCGTCTCAAGGCCGGCTATGCGGCAGCGTTTACTTGGGTTCGGGCTTGTCGAACGTCGCGGGCGGGGGGCTGGCCGAATATGCGGCCGTATTCGCGGGTGAACTGCGGCACGCTTTCATAGCCGACGCCGTAGGCGGCTGTGCTGATGGTTTCGCCTTGCGCGAGCATGCGGCGGCGCGCTTCGATCAGCCTGAGGTGCTTCTGGAATTGCAGCGGCGACAGTGAGGTGATGCTGCGGAAGTGAACATGGAAGGCGGACAGGCTCATGCCGGCGACGTCTGCCAGAGCCTCGACCTTGATCGTTTCGGCATAGCGTTCGCGCAGGAGGGCGACGGCCTTTGCGATGCGTTGTGCGTGGCTGTCGGTGATGCCCAGTGCACGGATCGCGCCTCCGTGACGTCCGCTTAAAAGCCAGTAATGCAGCTCCTTGCTCAATTGTGGCCCCAAAACGCCGAGTGCGTCGGGGCGGTCGAGCAAACGAAGCAGGCGCAAGGCTGCGTCGGCAACCTCCTGTTCGGTGGGATCGACGCGCACCGGCTGATCCGCTTCATACGGCACCGCGCCTATCTGGCTTACCAGGCTGGCGATGATGGTGGCATCGAGTTCGAGAACGAGCGAATAATAAGGCAAGGCGCGGCTGGCCGTCGTGATCTGGCTGACCGTCGGCACATCGGTGGTGATGAGGAGGGAGTCGCCTGCACCGAAGTCGAAGCTGCGGCTGCCCATCGTCACCCGTTTGGAGCCTTGCAGCACCAGCGCGACAAGCGGCTTGGATATAGCGTATTGCAGCATGGTCGGCGCTGTTTCGCGCAGAAGCACCAGCCCTTCGATCGGCGTGGCGGCGACCCCGGAGCGATCTGCGTGCGCATCGGCATAGCGCCGGGCATGATCTAGGAGCTGATCTGTCATGGAGTTTCGGTAGCAGGATGCGAGCAATCCGGCAACGTGTTTGGAGTATCAGGCAAGTTTTCGGGATGATCGCGCAACAGGATCAGCGCGATTCGGTGCATATCACCGGTGACACCAACCGGAGGCATCCATGACCACACTTTCTCTCGTTACCGGCGGCAGCCGTGGGCTCGGCCGCAACACGGCAATCAGCATCGCGCGACATGGCGGTGACGTGATCCTGACCTATCGCAGTGGCAAAACGGGCGCCGAGGCCGTTGTTGCCGAGATCGAGGCGCTGGGCCGCAAGGCGGTGGCGTTGCAGCTTGATACTGCGGATGTGTCGACCTTCCCGGCATTCGTGGACGCCGTTCGCGCCGCGCTGCCCGACACCTTCGGCCGCGACACGATCGACCACCTCGTCAACAATGCCGGCCATGGTGAGATGGCAGACTTCGCCAACACCACGGAGGAGCAGTTCGACGCGCTGTTCAACGTCCATGTGAAGGGCGTGTTCTTCCTGACGCAGAAACTGCTGCCGGTGCTGGCCGATGGCGGGCGCATCGTCAACTTCTCGTCCGGTCTGACGCGCGTCTCGTTCCCCGGTTTTTCCGCTTATTCGGCCGCAAAAGGCGCGGTGGAAATCCTGACCGTTTATATGGCGAAGGAGCTTGGCGCGCGCGGCATTACCGCAAACACGGTTGCTCCCGGCGCGATCGAAACCGACTTCCTAGGTGGGGCGGTACGCGACATTCCCGATTACAACACGGCGTTTGCGAGCATGACGGCACTCGGCCGCGTCGGTGTGCCGGATGACATCGGCCCGATGGTGGCGAGCCTGCTCGGTTCGGACAATCGCTGGGTCAACGGCCAGCGCATCGAAGTGTCGGGCGGCCAGACCATTTGACGGAAAAAGGGCGGGTGCCGCATGTTTGGCACCCGCCCTTTTCCTTGATGGTGCGCAGCACCGGCATGCGTTCCGAAGATCAGCTCACTCGGTGCAGATGCCGGGCACAGCAACGCGTTGGAACAGGTGCGGCGAGGCAACCGCGCTTGCAGGATAGTCGGTCAGCTTTGCCTGGAAGGCCGGGTTGGTGAACGCGGCGCGAAACGCGTCAAGGCTCTCCCACACCGCAGAATTAAAATAGGCGGGGCTCGAACCGAGGGCCCGATGCAGCTGGGTGGAGATGAAGCCCGGCTGCGCCTTCATGTAAGCGGCATCGACCGCCCAGGCGGCAAGAAAAGCATCCTCGTCCGCGGCGTCAATTGTGAACAGATTGCCCAGGACGATCGGCCCTTCGTGGGACAGTCCCAGCTGCTGCTGGATCGGAAAAGCTGGGTCGAGCGGTTTCATCTGCATGGCGAGGCTCCTTAATTGACAACGTGCTGTCAACATGAACTGCTCGACAGCATGCTGTCAATATGCTCTTTTCACGGACATGACATGTTCCTCCGATCGCGATCTGGCACCCGCCACACCTGATGATGTGACCGCGTTGATCTTGCGCATCTTTCGCGCGAACGGCGCGCTGCTTGCTGCCGGCGATCAGCTGGTGGACGGGCTGGGACTGACCAGCGCGCGGTGGCAGCTTCTCGGTGGCATTGCCGATTGCGAAGAGCCGCAATCGGTTGCTCAACTGGCGCGTGAGATCGGCGTCACGCGCCAGTCCGTGCAACGGATCGCCAACGAACTGGAAAGCGAGGGGGTGATCGCCTATCGGCCTAATCCCCGACACAAGCGTGCGCAGCTGGTGGAGCTGACAAGTCACGGCCGCGAGGTGTTCGAGAAGTCGATGACGCTTCAGCGCCCCTGGGCAGCCGGGTTGGGACGCAAACTCACTTCCGCACAGGTCACGGAAGTCTGCAAAACGCTGGACGCGTTGCTGACGACCCTTAAGGAAGATGGGGACGCAACCGCAGGCGCGACGGACGCAGACGTTCTGCCCGGGACGGGTTGAAGGACAGCCGGCGTTGGCGGGGCTGCCGCACGTCCGGCTGTTACCCGCCAAGCCATGCCGTCCGCGATACTGTGGGACGGCATCGGATCCGCTTTACGGCTTGAAGTCGGTGACGCCGAGATGCGTTTCGAGGTCGATCGGCACGGACACATGGTCGTGGAAGATGCGCCAGCTGCCTTTGAACTTGCGGTAACACAGCGTTTCACGGGTCCAGAGGTCGATGGCCTTGCCACCCACGGAGGCCGCGAAACGGGTAAAGCCGGTCGAGAAAGCAAGGTCACCGGAGCAGTGGATCCGGGTGTCGGCTCGCTCAAAGAGGGGGTCGGCATCGAACATCTCGAAGAAGCGCTGCCAGTGGGCGCGGAACGTGTCCCAACCCTCAAAGCTGAACGGCGGCATTACGTCGAAGGCGAGGTAATCGGAGCCGGGATAATAGGTGTCCATGATGCGATCGAGATCGCGCGATTGAGCAGCCTCGAGCCATTCGGTCCTGAGCGCCTCGATCTGTTGCTGGTCGCTTGTCATGTCGGTGTCCTTTCGTATTGCGCGGAAAAGTCTGGATAAATTGCGTGGTCGATCGTTGAGCGTGATCAGGCCATGTGCCTGTCGAACCAGGCAATCATCGGCTCCGGTCGGCGCTGGAACTCGAGGTAGCCGTCCCAGCGTTTCGTCGTGTCGCGGATCCAATGAAGCGCCTTGTCTTCGATGGGGATGGCATCGAACGTCGCCTGAACGTCGGCCGGAGTGGTCAACGCGTCGTCATGGACCTGATAAACAAAGGTCGGCGTTTGGACGCTGCGCGCCCAAAGGTTGGGTGACATCTGGTTGAAGGTGAGGCTCGCGGCGAGTTGGATTTCGCGATCGAGCTGATCGAGACGCTCGCCCAGCCCCATGCCCTCCAAAGTTCGCTTCATCACCGAGCCGACCGAGAGTGGCTGGCACAGCACCATGCAGCGCACGTCGTCGAAAAAGCGCGGCTGGGTATGAACGGCGTAGAGGTTCGCGTTCGCGCCATTGCAGCGGGAGAACAGGCCGACAGCCATGTTCCTGAGATCTTCACGGCTACGCACATAGAGCAAGGAGCCGATTACGTCCCGCGCCTGGTAGCGGCCGCCACTGTTCAGACCACCATTGCCTGTTCCGCTCAGACCGAAATTGCGTTCGTCGTAAGTGAGCACATTGTACCCGGCCTCGTGCAGGATGCGGTAGTCGGCGACATAATCGACTTCGAACGTGTTGCCGCTCGCAGCGCCAAAGCTTCGCCATGGCTCAAGATGCGACGGAAAACCGTAGCGGTTGAACATCATGGGATGATTGCAGATCACGAGGCGATCGGATCCCGTGCGAGGAATGAACCAGGCTTCGAGGGGCACGCCGTCCTGTGCCGGGAACGTCACGTCCTCATAGTCGAGCCCTTCGTCAGCGGGCGTGCGGAGAACCGGCGAGCGGCTCGGATATGCCCATCCATGCGCGATTTCCTTGAGCTGGCGCGCGATGTTCTCTTCGGACAAAGGCTGGTTGTGGGTGATGCTGTCGGCCATGAGCGGCTCCTTCGATCTGTTCGCGGTAGCGGCTTGTTCTCGACGCGTTCTACGACGCTCTTCCCATGCGCTGAATGACGTTGTACGACTGATCGCCATGCAATTAACGAATGATCCGGGCTTCGGTCATGTTGACCTGCGTGCCTTGCGCTTCCTTTTGGAGGTTCTCACGCGGCGCAACGTGACCCGTGCCGGAGAAGCAATGGGTCTGAGCCAGCCGGCTGCGAGCCGGCTTCTTGCGCAACTCAGGCATGCCCTGGGTGGCGATCCGCTGCTCGTGCGTGCGGCAAGTGGTGGATACGCCCTGACCGCACGCGCAGCCGAACTGCTGCCGAAGCTGAAGCAAGCCATCGCGGCAACGGATCAGGTCTTCACCCGACCGGTGTTCGATCCGCAGACGTCTGAGCGCTCGTTTCGCATTGCAACCACCGATTACGGTGCGGCTGTGGTTGTTCCCTCCCTTGCGCGCGCCTTTCACGCGAAAGCGCCAGGGCTGTCTCTCGAACTGTGCGCGTGGAGCGGCGATACGCTGAGCGACCTGGAGGAAGGGCGGGTCGACTTTGCGCTATATACCGACGAAGTGCTGCCTTCAGGTTTTCACCAGGTGCCGCTGTTCGAGGAGGGGTTCGCCTTTCTTCTGCGCGAAGACCATCCCATTCTCGCGAAGCGCGATCGCGCCGGTCATATAGCGCCGGCGGAACTCGCGGCGCTCCCACGTGTCGTCATGCTTTATCCCGATGGAACCGGGATCGGGGTGGACGATCCGTTGGCGGCTTATGGGCGGCCGCTTGGTCCGGGCGACCTGCGCACGCCGCACTTCTTGTCTGCTCCACTCGCCGTCAGCCTGTCGGATTTCGTTCTGTGCGCTCCGGCGCGCATGGCGAGGCTCGTGGCCGCATCAGGCAATCTGGCCGTTGTGGATTTTCCGGAGGCGGAACCGATCACCTACTGCATGATCTGGCATGATCGCGCGGACATGGACGCGGCCCTGAACTGGGTCAGGACGCTGCTGAAGACCCTTTTCCATACGCATTCGCCGGCTTCCGACGGCGCCTGAGAGCGTCGCCAGAAAGGGCGGCCGGCGCGAGGTTGGGTAGAAGAGAAAGGGAATGCGACTAGGTAAGTGCCCACGGTACGGGGAAGATCGCATCCTTCGCAGGATCGCCCTGATCCATATTTGAGCACCTGAACAATCCGAGCGGGAGAACACACAATGTCGAACGAACTCGAATTCCTGAGCAAGCGCGTTGCTGCCGGCAAGCTGAGCCGCCGCGATTTTTTGGGGCGCGCTGCCGCGCTCGGGCTGGCTGCGCCGATGGCCGGCACGCTCCTGACCCGCGCCGCGCAGGCTGCCGGACCGGTGAAGGGCGGCATTCTGAAGGCGGGGCTTGTTGGCGGTGAATCGACAGATGGTCTCGATCCCGCCGCGATCAACAATCAGTTCCGCGCCAATTTTGCGCGATGCTGGGGCGAAAAGCTGGTGGAAGTGGAACCCGACGGTTCGCTGCGGCCATCGCTTTGCACCGAGTATGGCGCGTCGCCAGATGCCAAGACCTGGACCTTCAAGATCCGCAAGGGCGTGACCTTCCACAACGGGAAGGAGCTGGACGCTGCCGATGTCGCGGCAACGATCGAGCGGCACGCGGGCGAGGACACGAAGTCGGGCGCGCTCGGTGTCTTGCGCGGCATCGATCAGGTGAAGGCGCAGGGCGACGAGTTCATCGTGACGCTCAAGGAAGCCAATGCCGACATGGCTTACCTCATGTCGGATTATCATTTGGTGATTCAGCCCAATGGCGGTCGTGACGATCCCGAAGCCGGCATCGGCACCGGCCCTTATCGCATTGCGTCCCACGAAGCGGGCATTCGCGCAGCAGGCGAGCGCTACGATGGATACTGGGACAAGGACAAGCGGGGCTTCGCCGATCAGGTGGAGATCTTCGTCATCAACGACACGACGGCGCGCATGGCGGCGCTTCAAAGCGGCCAGATCCAGATGATGAACCGTGTCGAGCCCAAGGTCGTGGATCTCGTGAAGCGCATTCCGGGCGTCACGATCCAGAACATCGCCGGCAGCGCGCATTATGTTTTTGCGGCGCAGTGCACCACGGAACCCTTCGACAACAACGATCTGCGTTTGGCGTTGAAATACGCGATCGACCGGCAGGAAATCGTCGACAAGATCCTGGCTGGCTATGGCGCAGTCGGCAACGACTTCCCGATCAACGGCGCTTATCCCTTGTTTTCGGACGATATCGAGCAGCGCGCCTTCGATCCAGACAAGGCCAAGTTCCATTTCAAGAAGTCGGGCCATGAAGGTCCGATCATCCTGCAGACGTCCGATGTAGCGTTCCCCGGCGCGGTGGATGCTTCGCAGCTGTTCCAGCAAAGTGCGGCCAAGGCCGGCATCCAGCTCAATGTCAGCCGAGAGCCGGGTGATGGCTATTGGGCGGAAGTCTGGAACAAGGCACCGTTCTCGGCTTCCTACTGGGTGGGTCGGCCAACACAGGACCAGCAATATTCCACCGCCTATCTGTCATCGGCGGACTGGAACGAGACCCGCTTCAAGCGCGAAGACTTCGACAAGATGGCGATCACGGCGCGTGCCGAGCTTGATGAGGCCAAGCGCAAGGCGATCTATCGCGACATGGCGCTGATGGTGCGCGACGAAGGCGGGGCGATCATTCCGGTGTTCAACGACTGGATCGATGCCGTGTCCGACAAGGTCGGCGGTTACGAGCCGCATCCCGCAGGCGAGCTGATGTCGGGGATGGCGCTCGTGTCCTGCTGGCTCCAGAACTGAGCGGACGCGCAAAACGCGCTTCTTCTTGAGTGAGCCTGCGCTGGGATGCGCAGGCCGCCGCTGACGCAACCAACAGGCGTAAGGGCTCTCAGATGGGCGTTTGCGCCAGTTCGGCGGCGATCGCGTCGTCGAGGGGCGTTTCGTAGGTCTGCAGAATGCCGCCGAGAACGGTGTAGAAGCCGACGGTCGCGATCAGATCGAACACGGCTTCGCGTCCGATCGCCTCGGCCAGCTCGGCTTCGAGTTCGGCGGGAATGCGGTGGAGGTCGAACAGGGCGTCCACGGCTTTCACGATCAAACCGTCTTCGCCGTTCGGCTCGGCAGCGATTGCCTTGATGCGCTCATCGCTGAAGCCGAGCGCGCGGGCGCGCGACACGTGGTGCGCCCATTCGTAGCTCGAGCCGAGACGATGTCCGGTGCGCAGGATCACCACCTCCGAACGATCCGACCCAAGTGCGCTGTTCTTCACCAGATGCTGGCGCAACGGCGCCCATGCGCGCAGCAAGGCAGGATGGTGCGCCATGGTGCGATAGACGTTGAGCTGTCCGGCAAAACCATCCCGCAGGTCGGCGACCATTTCGGGCCAATTTGTGTCGACAATTGGTTGGCAGGGTCGGTTGTTCACAGGCGTTTCCTCCACTTGATCAGAGCTTTAAGCCATCGTTTCCGCGGCCTCAATGAGACGCAACAACGGGCCTGCGGACGGCCGAATTTTGAACTTTACAAATGGTATAAAGTGATAACAATAAAATCTTGAGGCGCTTGTAAGCGCTTGCAGGGAAATTTCTTCTCCTGTGAGCGAGGCAGGTGCCGGAGGAAGTGGAGGTCCGATATGGAAATGTCATCACTCACCGCGCGTCAGCTTTTCGAGCACGCGAAGGCCAATCCGACGCGCCGCCGTTTCGGCTTTGGCGCCAAGCCGATGCTGGTCAACATCGACCTTCAATGCGCTTACACAGCCGTCGGTGAATTCGCGACGGCCTATGAGACCGATCCCAAGCAGCTCGACTACGTCAACACGCTGGCCGATCTTGCGCGGCAAAAGAACCTGCCGATCACCTGGACCTATGTCGCCTACATGGATTCGGGTGAAGATTGCGGCGTGTGGGGCACGCGCACCGATACGCCGGATTCACTTCAGAACATCAAGGTCGGCTCGCGCCGCGCCGAGTTCGATCCGCGTCTCAAGATCGACCACAAGAGGGACATCGTCATCAACAAGCGGATGGCGTCTCCCTTCCACGAAACGAACCTGCAGTCGCTGATGGTTTGGCACCAGTGCGATACGGTCGTGATTACGGGCGGATCGACGTCGGGCTGCGTGCGCGCTTGCGTTGTGGATGCGATTTCGCGTGGGTATCGCGTCGTAGTTCCGGAAGAATGCGTTGCCGACAAGCATGAAAGCCCGCATTTCGCCAATCTCTACGATATCTCGGTGAAGTATGGCGACGTGATCCCGGTTTCCGAGGCGATCGCCTGGTACGAGGCCTATCAGCCGGGAGCGCGCTGATGTCGGCCGACGCCAAGCCCATGCAGTCGGATCTCGGTCTCTACGATTATCTGCCTTGGACCGAGCGGCCAAAGATCACCTGGCCGGGCGACAAGAAGATTGCCGTCTGGATCGCGCCGAACATCGAGTTCTACGAATACAATCCGCCCAACAATCCGACGCGCACCCCCTGGGCGCGGCCGAACCCGGACGTCTTGCAATATTCGCATCGCGATTACGGCAACCGTGTCGGTTGGCAGCGCATGATGGCAGCGATGGATCGCGCCGGTTTCCGCGGTTCCGTGTCGCTGAACGTCGCGCTGTGCGATCATCATCCCGAGATCATCAAGGCCTGCGCGGATCGTGGCTGGGAGTTCTTCTCCCACGGCATCTACAACACCCGCTACGTCTACAACATGACGATCGAACAGGAGCGCGAGATCATTCGCGACGCGTTCGACACTGTGCGCAAGCATACCGGGCAGGAGCTTGCAGGCTGGCTGTCGCCGGCGCTGTCGAACAACTTCTGGACCATGGATATCCTGTCGGAAGCCGGCATCCAGTACACCTGCGACATGTTCCATGACGACCAGCCGATGCCGGTCAAGGTCAAGAGCGGCAAGCTGATCTCGATGCCGTATTCGCTCGAGATGAACGACGTCATCGTCTACAACACGCAGAAGGTGACGCCGCGCCATTATGGCGAGATCATCAAGCGGCAGTTCGACCAGCTCTACAAGGAAGGCGCCGACAGCGGCACCGTGATGTGCATTCCGCTGCATCCTTATCTTGTCGGCCAGCCGCACCGCATCGACGCCTTTGCCGAAGCGATCGAATACATCGCAGGTCATGAGGGCGTTTGGCAGACGACCGGCCGCGAGATCGCGCAGGCCTATCACGCATCGGGTGCTTACGACGCCTTCAACGCCGCGATGGCGACGCATAATGCGCAAGGGGGATCACGCTGATGCCGATGCCCGACGATTATCTGGACTATCCGCATCGCCGCTACGGCATGGACCATGACCGCTACGACTGGTCGGACATGTTCAAGCGCAAGCCGATCAGTTGGCCGAACGGAGCGCGGATCGCGCTGTCGATCGTCACGCATGTCCAGTATTTTCCGCTCGACATGCCGTCCAAGCCCTTCAAGGCACCGGGCGCGTTGTCGATGCCCTATCCAGACTTTCGCTATTACACCAACCGCGATTACGGCAATCGCGTCGGCGTGTTCCGGGTGCTGCGGCTGCTCGGCGAGCTGGGCCTGAAGACCAGCTTTGCGATCAACGGCATCATCGCCGAGCGCTATCCGGCGCTGCTGCGGGCGGTTGTCGAAGGCGGGCATGAGGTCGTCGCGCACGGGCTCGACATGGGCAAGGTGCATCATTCCGGCCTGACGGAAGACGAGGAAAACGCGATCGTTGCCGAAGCGCTTCGTTTGCTGCGCGACGCAAGCGGGCAGTCGGTGTCGGGCTGGCTGTCGCCTGGACGTGCGCAGGGCTTCAACACGCCGGAAATCCTGGCGCGGAACGGCGTTGCCTATGGCCTCGACTGGGCCAATGACGATCTGCCTTATGACATGCGCACGCAGAACGGGCCGCTGGTCGCCATGCCGATGGCTTACGAGACCGACGACCGTGTGGTGGCGGACGAGTATTTCCAGTCCGAGCCGCAATGGGTTCAGCAGGTCAAGGATCGCTTCGACGTGCTTTACCGCGAAAGCGCAGATCATGGTGGCCGGGTGATGAGCCTGCCGCTGCATAGCTGGGTTTCGGGCATGCCTTACCGCATCGAATATCTGCGGGAGGTCCTCGACTACATCCTTTCGCATGACGGCGTGTGGACCGCGCCGACGAGCGAAATCTGCGCGGCTTTCCGCGCGTCGAGCTGAGGCTGCGCCGGTTGATCCAACCGACGCAGACCTTCTAGTGGAGCGTAAAATGGCACCTGCCGCCGCACCTCGCACGATGCTGGGCAAGATCTGGGATGAGCATGAGATCATGCGCCATCCCGCCGGCCCCTCGCTGCTTTATATCGACCGGGACATGATCCACGAGGGCAGCTTCCATGCCTTTGCGGATTTGAAGCGTCGCGGCCTGAAACCACGCCGTCCCAAGCAGATCTTCGGCGTTGCCGATCATTACGTGCCGACCCTTGGCCGAAGCGCGCGCGACGCGGCGAGCCCTGCGATCGCCAAGATGATCGACACGTTCGACGAGAACATGGAATGGGGCGGTGTGCGCCATTTCGGTTTGACCAGCCGCGAACAAGGCATCGTGCATGTGGTGGCGCCCGAGCAGGGGATCACGCTGCCCGGCCTGACGATCGTGTGTTCCGACAGCCATACCTCGACGCAAGGCGCGCTGGGTGCGATCGCCTTCGGCATCGGTCAGTCTGAAAACGCGCATGTGCTGGCGACGCAAACGCTGTGGCAGACACGACCGAAGACCATGCGCGTCACCGTGGATGGCGCGCTCGGACAGGGCGTTACGGCCAAGGATGTGATGCTCGCGCTGATCGCCAAGATTGGTGCGGCGGGTGCCGGTGGTTACGCCATCGAATTCGCCGGTCCGGTTGTTCGCAACTTCTCGATCGAAGCGCGTTTGACGCTGTGCAACATGTCGATCGAGGCTGCAGCGCGCTTCGGCATGGTGGCGCCCGACGAGATTACCTTCGACTACGTTCGCGGCCGCCATTTCGCACCGTCCGAACAGGAATGGGACGGGGCGGTTGCGCATTGGCGCGAACTCGTCAGCGACGAGGGTGCGGTGTTCGACCGCGAAGTCGTGTTGGATGGCGCGGCGATCGCGCCGATGGTGACCTGGGGCACGAGCCCGGAAGATGCGGTCGCGATCAACGGTCATGTGCCCGACCCCTCAGCCTTCGACAGCGCCGACAAGCGAAAGTCGGCTGCGAAATCGCTGGACTATATGGAGCTTACACCGGGCACGGCGCTCGACGGGCTCAAGCTCGACAAGGTCTTCATCGGCTCCTGCACCAACAGCCGCATCGAGGATCTGCGCGCAGCCGCGTCCATTCTGAAGGGGCGCAAAGTGGTCATTCCCGCTATCGTGGTGCCGGGCTCGACGCAGGTGAAGGAGCAGGCCGAGCGTGAGGGCCTGGCTGCGACGTTCAAGGAAGCGGGCTTCGAATGGCGCGAATCCGGCTGTTCGATGTGCGCGGCGATGAATGGCGACGTGGTGGGACCGGGCGAGCGCTGCGCGTCCACCTCCAACCGCAACTTCGTGGGACGTCAGGGACCGGGTGCGCGCACGCATCTGGTCAGCCCCGCAATGGCTGCTGCCGCCGCCATCAGCGGCTGTTTGACCGATGTCCGGCGTCTGTGAGGGATGATGAGAGCTTTCACCAAGGAAACATCAGGTGTCGTCGCCATTCCAGGCGTGAACTGCGACACCGATCAGATTATCCCCGGCCGCTTTCTCAAGGCCGATCGCGCGCAGGGCTATGGCCAATTCCTGTTTCACGACATTCGCCGCCGCGATGCCGATGGCGAACTTGATCCGCGCTTTCCCTTGAACAAGCCGGGCGCGGATCAGGCGACGATCCTGCTGGTTGAAGACAATTTCGGCTGCGGGTCCTCGCGCGAAGGTGCGGTCTATGCGCTTGTGGATCATGGCATCCGCGCGCTGATCGGTCCGAGCTTCGGCGATATTTTCTACAACAATGCCCTGAAGAACGGCCTTGTGCCGGTGCGCCTGCCGGTTGAGCTTTGCGACGCGCTCGAAGATCATCTCACCCGCTTTCCCGAAGCGCAGGTGACCGTTGATCTCGAAGCAGAGCGGATCGTTCTTCCCGGCAATTTCGGCACGCATCCCGTCCAAATCGATCCGTTTGCGCGCGAAGGTATTCTGCGTGGTCTCGATGAGATCGAGATGACGCTCACCTACAAAGAGCAGATCCAGGCGTTCGAAAGCGCCCGGATCGCTTCACACCCCTGGCTGGGTCGCTGACGGACGAACCAGCGCGAATAATCGCCGTCGAACAATGGGAGACTGTTTATGAACTTCAGAATTGATCGCCGTGACCTCCTGAAAGCCTCGGGCGCAATGGCCATGACGCTGGCTGCGCCCTCGATCCTGCGTGCACAAGGCGCGACGGTGAAGGTGGGCGTGCTCGAGCCGCTGACGGGCAACCTTGCCTATAACGGCACGCAGAGCGCTGCCGGCGCGAAGTTTGCTGCCGACAAGATCAACGCTGCCGGCGGCATCAAGAGCATGAACGGCGCCATGATCGAACTGGTCGTGGTGGATGCGCAGAGCCGTCCGGAAGTTGCCGCATCGTCGGTGGACACGCTGGCGCAGGCCGGCGTCGTCGCCTTCACCGGCGCAACCGCATCCTCGCTCGGTCTTGCATCCTCGCAGGCCGCCGCGAAATACGACCTGGCGCAGGTGTTTTCCATCGGCACCGCCGAAACCGTCGTGGAACGCGGTTTGCCGAACGTGTTCCGCTTCACGCCGGGCGTGAACAAGTGCACGAGCGTTGCTCTGGAAAACCTCAAGCTCCTGAACCAGGGTGCCGGCAACGTCGTGAAAACGGCGGCGATCGTCCATGAAGACGGTCCATTTGGCTCAAACATGGCCAAGATCCTGGCGACCGAGCTGCCCAAGCAGGGCATCGAAGTGGTGGAAACCATTTCGCACCCGACCCCGCATCGCGATTTCTCCAACATCGCTTTGCGCGTGAAGGCGTCGAAGGCCGACATCCTGATCCCGTCGAACTATTTGAACGAATACACGCTGATGGCGCGTTCGCTGCGTCAGCAGCGCGTGGAGCTGAAGGCGATCTATTCGATCCTCGGCGGTGCTGCTTCCAACATCAAGTTCGTTCGCGAGAACCAGGAAGTCGCGCAGTATGTGATGGACTGCAACCACTGGTACGATCCGAACAAGGACGAGTCCAAGGCACTGGCCGAAACCACGGCTGCCGCCGGTCTCGACCTGACCTATGACGTCATGGTGTCCTATGCCACGATCCAGGTCATCGCCGACGCGCTCGAGCGCAGCGGTTCGGACGACCGCAAGAAGATGCTTGAAGCTCTCGCTGCGTCCACCTTCGACGGCTCGATCATGCCCTACGGTCCGACCAAGTTCGTGAATGGCGACAACGTCAACTCGCGCCCGGTGAATACCCAGATCCGCGGCGAAAAGATCGAAGTCGTGTTCCCGAAGGAATTCGCGAGCGCCGAGCCGGTGTTCCCCATTCCCGCTGCCCAGTAGGGCCGGGTCGAAGCTTCGGCGGTGCGAAAGCCGCCGAGGCTTTCTTTACACAACCTTGAGTGAACCCGATGTCGAGTTTGATCCTGCCTGCCGTGTTGAGCGGCCTGATGATGGGGGCGGTTTATGCGCTGATCGCGCTAGGCCTGACCCTGATCTACGGCGTGCTCCATATTATCAATTTTGCGCATGGCAGCCTGCTGATGCTCGCGCTGTTTGCGGCCTATTTCCTGCATTATCAGCTCGGCATCGATCCCTATTTGGCGATCCCGATCGTGCTGCCGGTGTTTTTCGCGCTGGGCTACGCGCTGCAGCGCGGTCTGATCTCACCAATGAGCAGCGGCTCGGAGCAGAACGTTCTTCTGATCACGCTGGCCTTGTCGATGATCATCGACAATCTGGCGCTGTATTTCTGGACGTCGAACACCCGTACCGTCGACATTCCCTATGCCTATGACACGGTGGAAATCCTTGGCGCCTACCTGCCGCTCGGCCGCGTGATCGCCTTTGTTGCAGCGCTCGCCGCCGCACCGCTTCTGTGGCTCTTCATGTCGCGCACGCGCATCGGCTCGGCCATTCGCGCGGTTGCGATCGAAAAGCGGGGCGCCGAGCTCGTCGGCATCGACGTCAATCACACCTATGCCGTGTGCTTCGGTATCGGCACGGCTTGCGTGGCGCTGGCTGCCTGCCTTCTTCTGCCGACCTTCTATGTCACGCCGCAGGTGGGCTACACCTTCGTGCTCGTGGCCTTCACGACCGTGGTTCTCGGCGGCATGGGCAGCCTGCTCGGCGCACTGGTTGCCGGCCTGCTGCTCGGCGTGATCGAGTCGCTTTGCGGCCTCTTCCTTGGCGAAAGCCTCGGCCAGATCGGCATCTTCCTCGCCTTTATCCTAATCCTTTTGTTCAAACCGTCCGGTCTGCTGGGCAAGGTGGGACGCTGATGAAATTCAACTCCGTTGGCCAGATCGCGCTTGTTGTCGCCGTCTGCGCTTATCTTCTCAGCGTCTACTTCATGGCCTCGCCGGTGTGGATGGGCTTTACGATCAACGCGCTGATCGTGGCCGTAATCGCGCAGTCCTGGAACATTACCGGTGGCTTCGGCGGCATGTCGTCCTTCGGTCACGCAGCACTCTACGGCACCGGCGCCTATGCGTCAGCGATCCTTCAGGTGCAGTATGGCGTCAATCCGTGGCTGGCCTTCGCGATCGGCATCGTGGCCGGTGCTGCGATGGGCGGCTTCATCGGTGCGCTGGCGTTCCGTTACGGTCTGAAGGGCTCCTATTTCGCGCTTGTCACGCTCGCTTTCGCGGAAGTGCTGCGCATCTGCGCCTCGTCCTTCGACATCACGGGCGGCGGCAGCGGTTTGCAGCTGAAGCTCGAGCCGGGGATCGCCAACCTGCAGTTCCCCGACCGGACCGTGGTTTACACGCTTCTTCTGGTTGTCGTCGCGCTAGTCATGCTCGTCACTTACATGATCAAGAAGTCGCGGTTCGGCGCTTACCTCGTAGCGGTTCGCGAGAACGAAGATGCGGCGCGCGCGCTCGGCATCGACACCTACAAGATCAAGGTCCAGGCGATGGTGATTTCGGGCGCCTTCGGCGGTCTTGCCGGTGCGCTTTATCTCCAGCTCTGGTTGTTCATCGACAGCACGGTGGTTTACGGCAGCGCGGTATCCATCGAGGCGCTGATCGGCCCGATCATCGGCGGTGCCGGGACTGTCTGGGGACCGCTGATCGGCACGCTCGGCCTGCATCTTTTGGGCGAGGGCGCAAAGCATCTCCTGCCCAACGCGCCCGGCCTCAACTTCGTGCTTTATGCCATTGTCCTGATCTGTGCGGTGCGCTTCCTGCCGCGCGGTTTGATGGGCCTGGCTGCCTTGATCGGCACTCTCAAGACCCGGAAGGACGAAGACCATGCTTGAGGTCCGCAACCTTTCCAAGAGCTTCGGTGGCTTGAAGGCGGTCAGCGACGTATCGCTGGATGTGCCGGAAGGATCGATCGTTGGCTTGCTCGGACCCAACGGCGCCGGCAAGACCACCTGCTTCACCATGATCGCCGGCTTCACCCAGCCGGACACGGGCAGCGTCACGTTCCGCGGCGAAGACATCACGGGCATGCCGCCGCACAAGATCTGCACGCGTGGCATGATCCGGACCTTTCAGATCGTGCAGCCCTTTGCCGGGCTGACGGTGCAGGAAAACATCGCGGTTGGCGCTTATCTGCATCATCACGACCGCCGCGAAGCCATGGCGATCGCCAGCCAGGTTGGCAAACGGCTCGGCATGGGCAACATGCTCGACCGGCCGGCTTCCTCGCTGACGATTGCCGGGCGCAAGCGGCTGGAACTCGCCCGCGCATTGGCCACCGGCGCCAAGCTTCTCCTGCTGGACGAAGTGATGGCGGGCCTGATCCCCTCTGAAATCACCGAAATCGTCGGCATCATCCGGCAGATCCGTGAGGAAGGGCACACCTTCCTCATGATCGAGCACGTGATGCAGGCCGTGATGAGCTTGGCCGAAACGGCCTATGTCCTTAACCAGGGCAAGCTGATCGCACAGGGAACGCCGCGCGAACTGGTGAAGGACGCATCCGTCGTCGAGGCCTATCTCGGCCACGGTGCGGCCGCACGCCTACAGGATGAAAACCATGCTTAAGCTTTCCGGAATCAAGGCTGGCTACGGTTCGATGTCCGTTCTTCAGGGCCTCGACCTGCACGTTGACAAGGGCGAAATCGTCGCGCTTTTGGGCTCGAACGGCGTCGGCAAGACGACCCTCAACAACGTCATCTCCGGCTTCATCCGCCCGACTGCCGGTACGGTGACGTTCAAGGGTGACGTTCTCAACAATCGCAAGCCGAGCGAGATCGTTGCCATGGGCGTGGCTCATGTGCCGGAAGGCCGCAAGATCTTCCCCAACCTTTCGATCAGCGAGAACCTGAAGCTTGGCGCCTTTCGCCGCGCGAGTTCCAATATCAGCCAGAACTTCGACCGTGTCTGCACGATCTTCCCGCGCTTGAAGGAACGGCTCAGCCAGCTGGCGGGAACGCTTTCAGGCGGTGAACAGCAGATGTTGGCGATCGGACGCGGCATGATGTCGGAACCCGAGCTTCTGATCCTGGACGAGCCTTCGCTTGGCCTGTCCCCGATCATGGTCGAGGAAATGTTCGACCTCATCACCAAGATCAACGCCGATGGCGTTTCGGTGCTTCTGGTGGAACAGAACGTCATGCAGTCGCTCGGCGTGGCGCAGCGCGCCTATGTCATCGAACAGGGCCGCTTCGTGATGCAGGGCGAAGCAGCGACGCTGCTCGCCGATCCGCAGCTGCGGCAGGCTTATCTCGGCATGTGATCGCGCCACCAGCGCAATCATAGCCTCGCTTACCAACCAATTGGAGAACACCATGTCCTTAACGCGCACAAAGCGCCTGCGGCAGGCGCTTGCAGGCAAGCGAGCCGTCATGGCTCCCGGCGTAGTTGACGCCATGTATGCCCGCCTTGTCGCGGAAGCCGGCTTCGAGGCTATGTATATGACGGGTGCCGGCACTTCGGCGACGCGCCTCGGTTATCCCGATGTCGGCCTGCTCACCATGACCGAGATGGTCGACAACGCCACGCGCATTGCCGATGCCTCGGATGTGCCGCTGATTGCTGATGCCGATAACGGGTTCGGCGGGCCGCTCAATGTGCGCCGCGCGATCCAGCTTTACGAGCGCGGCGGCGTCGCCGCGATCCATCTTGAAGACCAGGTGCTGCCCAAGCGCTGCGGCCACCTTTCGGGCAAGCAGCTCATTTCCGCCGCCGACATGGTCGCCAAGGTGAAGGCTGCGGTCGATGCCCGCGTCGATCCCGATTTCGTGGTGATCGCCCGCACGGATGCCTTGTCCGTGGATGGTCGCGAAGCGGCCTTTGATCGTGCCGAAATGTATCGCGAAGCCGGTGCCGACGTGATCTTCGTGGAAAGCCCCGGCCCGGACGACCTGCCGCATGTCGCGCCGCGCTTCCCCGGTGTGCCGCTGCTTTACAACATGGCGACCTCCGGCAAGACGCCGTTCCTGAAGCGCGAGGAAATCGAGGCGCTTGGCTTCAAGCTGATCATCTACCCGAACTGGCTCCTGCTTTCGGCCATGGAAGCCGCGCGCAAGACGCTGGAGGTCCTGAAGACCGAAGAAACGATCGCATCGGTTGCGCCCAATGTGATGAGCTTCAAGGAGTTCTTCGACATGGCCCGCATGGCCGAGGTGCAGGAACTCGAAGCGCGCTACGGAACGCCGGAAAACAGCCGCACCGGTTACTAAGGCATCAAAAGGAGGCGCGCTGCGCCTCCGCCCGTTGAACAAGAGGTTGATCATGGCGCTTCTCAATCCCGAAGGCGTAACGTTCGAATTCGAAGTTCCGGTTGTGGTGGTCGGCGCGGGCGCCTGCGGCCTTGTCGCCGCTCTGGCTGCCCACGACGCCGGGCAGGCCGTCATGATCCTCGAGCGCGACGAGAACCCGACCGGCTCGACATCGCTTTCGGCGGGCCTGATCCCGGCACCCTGCACAAGGCTTCAAAGGGAGGCCGGCATCGAAGACAGCCCGGAACTCTTTGCCGCCGACATCGTCGCCAAGACGCATGACCGCACCCCGCACGATCAGGCGCTCGTGGCCGCACAAGCCGCTGGGCCGATGATCGACTGGCTGATGGACACGCACGGCGTCGAACTCGAACTGGTCACGGGCTTCCTTTATCCCGGCCATTCGCGCATGCGCATGCACGGCCCCAAGAGCCGGACGGGTGCCGATCTCGAACAAGCCTTGCTGGCAGCCGTATCCAATGCCGGCATCGACCTTATCACCGGTGCGTCCGTTGAGGACATCTATGCGGATGCTTCCGGCCGCGTGGTTGGCGTGCGTTGCCGCCGGTCTGACGGCGCAACGGAGGATCTCGGCTGCAAGGCGCTGGTTCTGGCCTCCTGCGGCTTTGCCGGCGACCCGCAGATGGTGCGCCAGTATATTCCCGAGATCGCCGACGCCGAATGCTGCGGTCATCTTTCCAACACCGGTGACGCCGTGAAGTGGGGAACGGCACTAGGTGCGGCGACGGCCGATATGGCGGGCTATCAGGGCCACGGCTCGGTTGCGCATCCGCATTCCCTGCCGCTGACCTGGGCCGTCATTACCAAGGGCGGCATTCTCCTGAACACGGCCGGTGAGCGCTTTTCCAACGAGATGCGCGGTTATTCCGAGCATGGCGCGGAAGTGGCGGCGCAGCCCGATCATGTCGCCTGGGACATCTTTGGCGCTTCGGGCCATGAGGCTGCCGAAGGGTTCTACGACTACCGCGAGATCCGCAAGCTTGGCGCCGTGAAGACGGCGAACACGCTGGGAGAACTGGCCGAAGCTACAGGACTGCCGCTCGCTTCGATCAAGGCGGAGTTCGACGCCATTGAAGAAGCGGCGCGTGAGGGCAAGCCGGATCGTTTCGGCCGTGTGTTCGTCGAGGCCGATTTGCTGAAGCCGCCGTTTTATGCGGTGAAGGTCAATGGCGCGCTGTTCCATACGCAAGGTGGATTGGTGATCGATGCGCAGGCTCGCGTTCTGCGCTCAAGCGGCGAGCCTTTGCCGAACCTGTTTGCCGGCGGTGGTGCGGCGCGCGGCGTGTCGGGCGATTCCAACTACGGCTATCTGTCCGGCAACGGACTGTTGTCGGCAACGACCTTCGGCAGGCTGGCCGGCATGAGCGCTGCTCAGGTGGCCGAAGCGGGCTGACATCCACCCCACGCAATTGAGAGGAGGAAATATGAAGAGGGTTCTGGTGATCGTGCCGTTCCCGATGGGCGAGGAGGATCTCGTTCGTCGTCAGGCGCAGATGAAGGCCGTTGATCTCGGTCCGGGTATCGAGTTCCACTACAAGGCGGTTCGGGTCGGGCCGAAGAACTATTCCAGCCAGCATGATATGGTGCTCGCCGACATCTCGATCGTCGATGCCGGGCTCGATGCAGAAAAGAACGGCTTCGATGCGGTTTGCATCGACACGATGTCGGACAGCGGCATGGCCATGCTTCGTTCGATCCTGACCATTCCGGTTATTGCGCCGGGCCGTCATGCCATGCTGGTGGCGCAGATGCTGGGCGACAAGTTCTCGATCCTGATGATGTGGGATCGCTGGAAGATGCTTTACACCAAGACGCTCGGTGAACTCGGCATGGAGCATAAATGCGCTTCCATGCGCTCTATCGGCGTGACGCCGGACAACAAGAGCCTTCTGTCCGGCAAGGAAGACGAAGTGTTTCCGCTGCTGCTTGATGCCGCGCGCAAATGCGTGGAACAGGATGGCGCGCAGGTGCTGATCCTTGGATCCACCACCATGCATGAAGCGCATGGCTGGTTGTCGAAGCAGATCGGCGTGCCGGTGATCAATCCGGGCCCACTGACCTACAAGCTCGCGTCGATCGCGCTTGATCTCAAGCTTACCCACAGCAAGGAAACCTGGCCGACGCCGCTTGCGCCCAAGCATGAGATGATCCGCGCCATCGGCGCTGCCGGGGCTTCTTATCTGGAGGGCCACTCATGACCCGCATCCTCGTGATCGTACCCTTTGCGCTCGACGCCGAAGGCATCAAGAACCGCGAAGCGCAGTCCGGCTACGTGCCGCTGCCGGCCGACTGGGAACTGACCTATCGCCCCGTGACCTGCGGCCCGACCTCCTTCATGTCGCCGCATGATTGGGGTCTGATGGACCTCGCCATCTTTGAAGCCGGCTGCAACGCGGAAGCGGAAGGCTTTGACGCCGTTTGCATCGACACGATGTCGGATAGCGGCATGATCCCGCTGCGCTCCGTTTTGTCGATCCCGGTGATCGGCGCCGGCAAGGCGTCCATGCTTTATGCTCTGACGCTTGGCGGCAAGTTCTCCGTGCTGGCGCAGTGGAAGCCCGCGCTGCCGCGTTATCGCAAGGCCATCCGCGAATATGGCTTCGACCGGCAATGCGCTTCCGTGCGCTCGTTCGACCAGCCGCCGGATTTCGCCAACCTGCTCGACGGTAAGGAAGACAAGGTGTTCCCGCGCATGCGTGATGTGGCGCTGCGGTGCATCGAGGAGGATGGCGCGGAGGTGATCTGCCTGGGTTCCACCACCATGCACCAGGCCGGCGAATACCTGGCCGCCAACCTGCCGGTGCCGGTCGTCAATCCCGGTCCGCTGACCTACAAGCTGATGGAAACCTTCCTGGCGCTGGGCCTCACCCATGGCCGCGATGTGTACCCGGCGCCGGTTGAAAGCCGGATCGACATGGTCCACGCGATGATGAAGGCGGGTGCAGCTGCGGAGAATGCGGCGAAGGGCTGAGCCTTTGACCAACGCCGCCCATCAGCTCGCGGTTGCGGCCGCGGGCACGCATTTCGGGCAAGCCCCTCGCCAGGTGCGGGCGGCTTACCGCGACTTCATGTTCGATACGGTCGCGGTGATGGTGGCCGGCGCGGCGCATCCATCGCTGGCGCAAGCGCGGACCACCTTCAAGGCGTCCGCGGGAAGGGGACGGGCGTCGGTGGCCGGTTTCCACGAAGGCGCGCCGGTCGGCGTTGCCGGGCTCATCAACGGTGCCGCCATGACGGTGCTTCAGTTGCAGGATGGACACCGGCGTGCCCGGGGCCATCCGATGAGCCATGTTTTGCCGGCGGCTCTCGCGGTTGCCGAAGACACAGGCGCATCGGCAACCGCGTTCCTCGATGCGGTAATGGCTGGCTACGAAGTTTCAACGAGGATCGGCGCGTCGCTGGGCGGCATGCAGCCGCTGTTGCACGATACCGGCACCTTCGGCTGCATCGGTGCAGCGGTTGCTGCCGCGCATCTGTTCGGCCGCGATCGGGATGAAGCGGAACGGATAGCGCTGATCGAGGCCGCGATCGGCAATTCGGCGGCCGTTGCGCTGTTTCCGTTCCGCGACACCTGCATGGAAGGTGCCGGTGTCCACCACCTGTTCGTCGGCCTCGGCGTTCAGAACGGTCTCAACGCAGCATTTGGTGCCTTGGCAGGACTCAACCCGTCTATCGGCACGCTCGAGCGCTTCTTCGGCCCACGTGCCGGCGAGGCTTTCGATCCGTCGCTGCTGGTCGACGGCATCGGCGACGATGGGCAATGGGATCGCTTCGAGATCATGGCGGCCTATCTGAAGTGGCACCCTGTGTGCGCGCATCTCGGTCCGATGGTGGACTGCCTTGAAATACTGCGCGCACGGTTGGGCAGGTTTGATCCGTCGGCGCTCGTCGAGGTGCGTATCGAAACCTATGCCACCGCGCTGGACTACGACGCTCCTGATCCGAAGAGCGATCTCGCAGCGCGCTTCAGCTTCCGGCATGCCGCAGCACTCGCCATCTGCTTTGGCCCGCTGGCGCATGACGGCTTTTCGCCTGAACGGCTTCACCGCTCTCAGGTCACCGATGTTGCAGCAAAGGTCACACTCCATGCAGCTGGCGATCTAAACGCGCTTTACCCGGCCAACCGCCCGGCACGCGTGGTTCTCGTTTTCTCGGACGGTACAACCGAGACGGCGCAAGTGCTGGTGCCGAAAGGCGATGGCGCCTTGGCGCTGACCCGCGACGATGTCGACCGGAAAGCCGCCAAGCTGATGGGATCGATCTGGAGCCCGGATCATCAGCTTGAGCTTCGGCACCTGATCAACAGTGTTGAAGGCAACTCTGCGTCGACGCTTCCCGTCGATCTCGGGCAGGCGCTTCGGCAGCCGTTCGGGGTCTGACGCCGGCTTCAGTTGCCCAGAGAAAAATCTTTGCCGTCTTCGCGCTTCAGCGACACGCGGTATTCATAGCGGTCGGCGCAATAGAAGATTTCGGCCGCATAGAACGGCTTCAGCTCGGCATTGAAGAACAGCCGGTTCACCAGCATCAACGGCGCGCCGATCGGGATCTCGAGATGCTTGGCGGCATAATCGTCGGCGAGTGTGGCGGTCATGACCTGTTCGACCTGCTCGACGGAAGCGCCGGCCTCCTGAACCAGGTCGATCATGTTGGTGTTAGCCAGGTCCTGACGCTTCAGCATGCCGCCGATCTCTGGCAGGAGATAGGCGATGGAGAGCGAATACGGACGCTTGTCGAGCAGGCGCACGCGCACGGCGCGCACCAGTTCGGTGGCCTGTTCCACGCCCATTTGCGCGCAGATGCGCGGCGGGGCTTCGCCACGATCAAGGCTGATCACCTTGAGCCGCGTGCTTTTGCCGACATCGTTGAGATAGCTGAACAGGCCGTTGACGTTGGATACGACGGCGCGATTGAACTCGTTGTCCTTGGTGCGATCCGTGACAAAGGTGCCGCGCCCGCGCGTGCGCGTGACCAGCCGCTCGGCGGTCAGCATTTCCATTGCGCGGCGTATGGTGATGCGGCTGACGGAGAAGCTTTCCGACAGCTCCGCTTCGCTTGGGATCGCGCGATCAGCGGGATAATAACCCTTCACGATCCGCTCGCGCAAAACCGCATAGATGCGGTGATAAAGCGGCGTCGGAGAATGCACTTCAACCATGATGTCTTTCCAGAAAACCGCGGATGGCAGCGAAGTTGGATGGGACTAGGAGCGTTTGCCCCATAGCGCCTGCTGCACGGCGATGAGGCCGCTGTCGCGCGCAGCTTCGAGATCGCGGATCGAGCGACCGCGCGCTTCCGCTTCGATGCCGTCCACCAGTTTCGCCTGCGTCGCCGCATCAAGCGTGGGGTGGCCGAGATCTTGCCAGCGGCGTTCCTGGCTGGGGCCGAGATGGGCGAGGTAATGGCCGATCCCGCCGTCACCGCCGCCCAAATGATAAGCCATGTGCGAGCCCATCACGGACCAGCGCAGACCCGGTCCGTAAACAAGTGCCGCGTCGATGTCTTCCACCTCGGCAATGTCTTGCGCCACCATGTTCACCGCTTCGCGCCAAAGCGCGGACGACAGGCGATTGGCGATGTGGCCGACCGCTTCGCGCTTCAAGCGAACGGGATGACGACCGAGCGCGCGGTAGAAGGAAGCCGCTTCTGCCAGCCGTGTTGGATCACTGCCGAACAGTTCCACCAGCGGCATCAGATGCGGTGGATTGAAGGGATGGGCGGTGATCAGTCGCGACGGGTTCGTCATGTCGGCGCTGAGATCGGACCAGACGAGCGACGATGTGCTGGATGCGATGGTAATATCGGCTGGCGCAGCAGCCTCGATCGAAGCGTAGATCTCGCGTTTCAGCGCGATCTTTTCCGGCACGTTCTCCTGAACGAAGCAGCAATCCGTCACTGCGTCGACGAGGCTTTGTGCCAGCGTCACCGTGCCGGCGTCGAGAAGATCCGGCGCAATTTCCCCGATCTGCGTCCGGGCCACCGCAATCCTTGCCTGCAATCCAGCGCGCGCCGCTTCCACCGGTTCGTATAGCGCGACATCATGGCCATAGGCTGTGAACAGGGCCGCCCAGCTGATGCCGATCAGTCCCCCGCCGACAACCGCGACGGGTCCGCTCGCCGTTCCTCGATCCGTCATGATGTCAACCTGCTCCATCCCCTTATCGAGCATTCCCATGACCGGCAGCGGAGGTCAACATAGGTTATAACTATATGTCTTTCATATCATTTGCGCCCACAAGCTTCCGCCAAGGTACCGCAAGCAAAGTGCGCAAGTCTGCGCTTGTGCTGTTAAGCGTGATGCTTCAGCCACGCTGGCTGATGAACGCGAGGAAGTTACGCAATTCCAGGGTTCGGCGATCCGCGTCCGTTGTTTCAGGATCGAGACCGAGCTGCCAGGCAAGGTCGCTTCGCTTCGGGTTGCGATCCAGCTCTTCCAGCTTCTGAGCATGCGCTTCCACAGCGGCTTGGTCGGATGCAAGGCCTTCTTTGACGAGGTCTTCGCTTTGCCGGCGCAACGACGCGGCGATCTCGCCGAGTGTGATCTCGGGATGATATTGCACGCCCCAGAAGACGCCGTTGCCATGCCGGATCTCGAGCGCTTCCACCGGCGTATGCCGGTTGCTTGCCAGCAAGGTCGAACCCGTCGGCAGGGTCTTGATCACGCTGGAATGCATGGCGGGAGCATCGAACACGGCAGGCCTGCCGGCAAGCATGGGATGCTTCTGGCCTTCGCTCGTCATGACGATGTCGCGTGCAAAGGCTGCTTCCATTCCGTTCGAGCGCGGTCCGGTCTTGCCGCCGGCCGCAACGGCCGCGATCTGCAAGCCTGCGCATGAGCCAAAGGACGGCGTGCCGGCATCGAACACTTTTTGCATGAAGCGGGTAGCGGCGCGGCTTTCGAAGCTTTCCTTGTGCATCTGGATCGGCGATCCGGCAAAGAAGATCCCATCGAAGCGGCCGACCTCATCCCCTGTCAGCGGATCGACCTGATCGACGCAGGACACGGTTTGGATCTC
Organism: Tianweitania aestuarii; assembly: GCF_018457165.1. Taxonomy (GTDB): domain Bacteria; phylum Pseudomonadota; class Alphaproteobacteria; order Rhizobiales; family Rhizobiaceae; genus Tianweitania; species Tianweitania aestuarii. Next base: position 54,795 of record NZ_JAFMNX010000004.1, read on the forward strand.
CGCACCGTCGTGCAGCGCACGCAGCGTTTCTGCGTAGCTTTCGTGGGAGGCGGAGCCGGCATATTTGCGCCGAGCCTCGCATTGTTCGGCGGTTTCGGTTGCAACAACAAGAAGACGAAGAGGCACGGTGATCCGATCGGATTGTGAAGGAGCGAGACCAATCCTCATCACGCCAAATCGTTCAAACACGAAGACGGGATACTGCCATCTCGCGACGTAACATGAATGGAGCATTGTAGGCGAGATTGCACGAATGGCTGCTGCCATGATCAGCTCTGCCATTGCCGGCATGATTGGTGCGCGCTACGGCTCTTCCGCCGCTCACTTCAGCGTTTGACGCCAGAGGTCGTGACGGCACCTTTCTCTGCCGCGAGCCGGGCTTCCCGAACATGTCTTTCAGCGTGAACACTGCCACCTGGGTGCTGAGCGCCTTGACCGTCGCGGGCGTCATCTTTCGGCCGATGCGGGTGCCGGAATGGGTTTTCGCGGCCGGTGGCGCGGTTCTGCTCGTGGGGCTTGGACTTCTGCCCTGGCGTGAAGCCTTGCACGGCGTCGAGGAGGGTGGAGATGTCTACATGTTCCTCGCCGGCATGATGTTGCTGGCTGAAACGGCGCGGCGCGAAGGCCTGTTCGACACTTTGGCGGCGCATGCGGCGCGCATGGCAAAAGGATCGCCGCATCGCCTGTTCACCTTGATCTTTCTGATCGGGACACTGGTGACGGTGTTCCTGTCGAACGATGCGACGGCCGTGGTGCTGACGCCGGCCGTGATTGCCGTGACCCGTGCCGCCCGCGTGTCCTCACCCATCCCTTATCTTCTGATCTGCGCCTTCGTGGCGAACGCTGCTTCCTTTGTGCTGCCGATCTCCAACCCGGCCAATCTGGTGGTGTTTGGACAGGACATGCCTGCGCTCCAGGATTGGCTCGCGCGCTTTTCGCTTCCCTCGGTGCTGGCCCTTGCAGCCACTTTCTTCGTGCTTCGCTGGACGCAAGATGCCGACCTGAAAGGAAGAACCAGCACCGACATCGCCATTCCCCGGCTGTCGGCAGGTGGCCGCATTGCCGCATTTGGGTTGGTGGCGGCTGCGTTCGTGCTTTTGGGCTGTTCGGCGCTGGGCCTATCGCTTGGCCTGCCGACGCTCGCTGCCGGTTTGTTGACGGGGTTCGCCGTGATGCTTGCCGAACGCTCAAGCCCTTTGCCGCTGATCAAGGAAATCTCCTGGGATACGCTGGTGCTCGTTGCAGGCTTGTTCGTGATCGTGCGCGCGCTGGAACTGAGCGGCCTTCAGACGGTACTGGTGCAAGCCTTGCAGGAACCGCTGAATGATGCACCGCGTGTCGGCGCGCTTCTGGCCGGCGCTGTCGTGGCCTTTGGAACCAACCTCACCAACAACCTGCCGCTCGGCCTGCTCGCAGGCGCCTTCACCACGGCTGCCGATCTGCCGCAAAGGGTCGTCGATGGCATCCTGATCGGGGTTAATCTCGGCCCCAATCTTTCCGTGACGGGCTCCCTGGCGACCATTCTCTGGCTGACGGCGTTGCGTCGTCAAGGACTGTCTTTCAGCACCTGGCGCTTTCTGAAGCTCGGCTTTGTTGTTATGCCGCCCGCCTTGCTGCTCGCTCTGATGGCGGTGGTTTTCCAGCCGTAAGTCCAAGGTTACCAGGCGGCTGTTGCTAGGATTTCCTGTTGGCCAAGGAGACCAGCCTGTGGATAGGCTTCGCGCGAGTTTACCTATTTCAGCTTGAGTTTGACATATGTCGAGCTAAAGGTAGCTTCGGCGTTCGGGAGGCGGGGAGTGGCCCTTCGGGGACAATCGACGACCGAACGGTGTGGGAGGAAGCGTATGAACAGGCAACTGGACGGCCAACTCGGCTTTTTGGTCGGGGTCAACGTGTTGATCCTCGCCGCAGCACTGGTGTTCGTCGGCGGTTCCTTCGTCAACCTGTTCAACTTCCAGTCCATGGGTGCGCAGGTGCCCGAACTCGGCCTTCTGTCGCTCGGCGTCATGCTGGCGATGATTTCGGGCAATGGCGGTATCGATCTGTCCGGCATCGCGCTGGCCAACCTGTCCGGCGTCATGGCCGTGCTGCTTGTGCCGCTGATGGTTTCGCCTGACGCCGCGCCGGTGGCTTACACGCTGAGCTTCGCCTTTGTGGCGCTCGTTGCCGGCTGTCTAGGCGGTGCGCTCAACGGCCTGCTTATCGGCTATGCCGGTTTGACACCCATCATCGCGACGCTCGGAACGCAGCTGCTGTTTACCGGCATCGCCGTCGGTTTGACCGGCGGTTCGGCTGAAACGCTGGGCTATATCGTGCCCATGGACGATTTCGGCAACATGCCGTTCTGGGGCGTGCCGCTGCCCTTTGCCCTTTTCATCGCCGTGGCGTCGCTTCTTGCCGTGATCCTGCGCTTCGCCGGTTTCGGCAAGCGCCTGTTTCTGCTGGGCAGCAATCCGACGGCAGCCTTTTTCGCCGGCATTCCCGTGCGCCGCATGTTGTTCACCACCTATATGCTGGCCGGCGTGCTGGCGTCCGTCGCGGGCTTCATCATCGCCGCGCGCACATCGAGCGTGAAATGGGATTACGGCACGTCCTATGTGCTGGTGGCGATCCTTGTGGTGGTGATGGCGGGCGTGCGCCCGGCCGGCGGCTATGGGCGCGTGATCTGCGTGGTTCTGTCGGCGATCGCGCTGCAGATGTTGTCCAGCCTGTTCAACTTCATGAGCATTTCCAACTTCTTCCGCGATTGCGCCTGGGGCCTGCTGCTGCTGCTTTTCCTTGCATCGGCGCGCATCGACCTGACGCCTTACCGACGCGTGCGGAGCTGAAGAACCATCCGCCGCGCACGCCCTCATGCGCAGCGGCCATCGTCGAGGGATCAAGGGAGGAACCCCAAACATGCGTAAACTAGCAACTCTTCTTGGCAGCGCCGCCATGTGCGCCCTGCTTGCCACCCCGCTGTTTGCCCAGGAAGGCAACAACAGCATCGTGACCGTGGTGAAGGTGACCGGCGAAAACTGGTTCACCCGCATGGAAGAAGGCGTCAAAGCCTTCGGCGAAGACCATAAGGATGTCACGACCCGTCAGGTCGGTCCGGCAAAGGCCGATGCGGCCCAGCAGGCCGCCATTGTGCAGGACCTGATTGCCCAGGGCGTTGGCGCCATCGCCATCGTGCCGATGGACCCATCTTCGCTGGAAGGCGTGTTGCGGCGCGCACAGGGTCGCGGCATCAAGGTCATCACCCATGAAGCCGACAGCCTCCAGAACACGCTGGTCGACCTCGAAGCCTTCGACAACACCGCCTTCGGTGCCCACTTCAACGAACAGCTCGCCACCTGCATGGACGGCAAGGGCAAGTGGACGTCCTTCGTGGGATCGCTCGGCAGCCTGACCCATGTGCAATGGGCTGACGGCGGTGCGGAGAACGCAAAGAAGCATCCGGAAATGGAGCTCGTTTCGCCGAAGAACGAGTCCTTCAACGATGCCAACCGCGCTTACACGCTCGCAAAGGAAATCCTGCGCGCTCATCCCGACATCAAGGGCTTCCAGGGCGGTTCGGCCATCGACGTCATTGGCATCGGCCGCGCGGTCGAGGAAGCCGGTCTCGCCGACAAGACCTGTGTGATCGGCCTCGGCCTGCCGAAGGACACCGGTCCGTATCTCGAATCCGGCGCCGTCGACAGCATCTCCTTCTGGGATCCCAAGGATGCCGGTTACGTCATGAACATCCTGGCCGACAAGGTTCTGAAGGGTGAGGAAATCACCGACGGAATGGATCTCGGCGTGTCCGGCTACAACAAGGTCGCCGTCACCAAAGGTCCGGGCGAGGGCGTGATCGTGCGCGGCCAGGCTTGGGTCGACGTCACCAAGGACAACTACAAGGACTATCCGTTCTGATCGGCTGACCAACAGCAAACGGGGGTCAGGGCGGCGCAACGTCGTCCTGACCTTTCCCTTCCTGATCGCAGCGCCACCAAACGCTGCTGCAAGCATTACGCAGGACCAAGACCATGGAGCTCGACGCCAAGAGCCCGCCCGCCGCGGCCCCAGGTCAGCAGCGCGCCGGATCGACGCCCTTTCTTGAAGTGCGCAACCTTCATAAGCGCTATGGCGGCGTGCATGCGCTGCGCGGCGTGAGCTTTTCCATTGAACGCGGCCAGACCTATCATCTCCTTGGCGAGAACGGCTGCGGAAAATCGACCCTGATCAAGATCCTTTCCGGCGCGCAAGCGTCCAGCGAAGGCGAGCTTGTGATCGACGGGACCGTTCAAACCGAACTCGATCCGATCCGCGCGCTTCAGGCCGGCATCGAAACCGTTTACCAGGACCTGTCGCTCCTTCCGAACCTTTCGGTCGAGGAGAATATCGGCCTGACCCGGCAGTTGGTTGAAGGCAATGGCCGCTTGTTTCGACCGCTGCATGGCCGCCGTTTGCGCGAAACCGCCAAGAGCGCGCTCGCCAAGGTCGGTCTGCCCAACGACAACCATTTCCTGACCAAGCGCATCGAGGACCTGCCGATCGCCACGCGCCAGCTTGTGGCGATTGCGCGCGCCATTGCCGGCAAGGCCGGCCTCGTGATCATGGATGAGCCGACCACCTCGCTGACGCGCCGCGAGGTCGAGAACCTGATCTCGGTCGTGCGCACGCTTCATGCTGATGGCGTGTCCGTCCTGTTCGTCACGCACAAGCTTGATGAGTGCAAGGAGATCGGCGGCCGCGCCCTTGTGATGCGCGACGGTGAGATGGTGCGCGAATGCGACATCGGGGAAGCCAGCAAGCGCGAGCTTGGCCAGTGGATGACCGGTCGCGAACTGGAAGAAGGCCGCTATCGCGACAACCCGAAGCTTGGCGACACGCTTTTGCAGGTCGCAGACCTCAGCCGCGCCGGACACTTCGCAAACATCTCGTTCTCGGTCGCCAAAGGAGAGATCCTCGGCATTACCGGCCTGCTGGATTCCGGCCGCAACGAGCTGGCGCTGGCGCTGGCTGGCGTTGTGCCGGCAGATCGCGGTGAGATAAGGCTGAGCGGCGAGCGCCTTTCGCTTTCCGATCCTGCGTCCGCCAATGCGGCCGGCATCGGCTATGTCCCGGAAGACCGTCTGACCGAAGGTCTGTTTCTGGAAAAGCCGATCGAGGACAATGTCGTCATGGCAATCCTCGACCGGCTGCGCAACAAGCTCGGCCTGGTGGATCGCAACAAGAGCGCGTCCGTTGCCGGCAAGCTGATGAGCGACCTCAAGGTGGTCGCGCCCAACATCAAGGCGCCGGTGCAATCCTTGTCAGGTGGCAACCAGCAGCGCGTGCTGATCGGCCGATGGCTCGCGATCGAGCCGCGCCTCCTGATCCTGCATGGTCCAACCGTCGGTGTGGATGTGGGCTCCAAGGACACGATCTTCCGCATCATCCAGGGGCTTGCCGATACGGGCATGGCGGTGATCCTGATCAGCGACGATCTGCCGGAACTGCTGCAGAACTGCGACCGGGTCGCCGTGATGGAGAAGGGCCGGGTCGTGGCAACGAAGACCGCCGAAAGCCTGAGCGAAACCGCACTCTACGAACTGATGGGTGCCGCGGCCCGCACGAGCGACGCGGCGGAGACGAGAGCATGAGCCTGTCTGTTACAGCCAACGACGAAGGCCGCCGCGCCGGGTTTGCAAAACGCATCGCAGGCTTCTTCCGCCGCTATCCAGAAGCCTTCGCGGCGCTCTTGATCCTGATCCTGTGCATAGGCGTCGGCCTGCTCAATCCGGCCTTCTGGCAGTTGGCCAATCTGTTCGACATCCTGCGCGGTTCGGTTGTGCGTGGCTTGTTTGCGCTCGGGGTCCTCATGGTGCTGGCAGCCGGCGGTCTCGATGTTTCCTTCTCGGCCATCGCCGCGCTCGTGATGTATGCCGTCACCAAGGCCGTGACGCTGTTTGCGCCTGATACCGGCATGGTGCTGATCTTCATCATGTCGGCGGTTGGCGGCGCGCTGCTGGGCGCAATCAACGGCGTTCTCGTCAATGCGCTGAAGGCACCGTCGCTGATCGTCACCATCGGCACGCAATATGCCTATCGCGGCTTTCTTCTGACCTTCATCGGCACGGCGCTTTTCATGAACATCCCGCCCGCTATGGACCATTTCGGCCAGTGGAGCCTGATGTCGCGCACGGCCGAAAACGGCTTCACCGTGCAGCTGCCGGGGTTTGTGCTGGTTCTGGCGGTCGCTGCACTCGCCACCTGGGCCATGCTGCGCTTCACCCTGATTGGGCGCGCCGTTTACGCTGTCGGCGGCCGGCCTGACATCGCCGAGCGCCTGGGTTACCGCGTGTCCAGCGTGCAGCTTTTCGTGTTTGCTTGGGCCGGCATGTTGGCGGGGGTTGCCGGCATCATCCATGTGTCGAGCAACCGTCTCGCCAACCCTTTCGACCTTGCCGGCATCGAACTGTCGGTGATTGCCGCCGTGATCCTTGGTGGCGCGCGGATCACCGGCGGCTCAGGGTCCGTGCTCGGCACGCTGCTTGGCGTGGTTCTGATCACGCTGGTCAGCAATGTGCTGATCCTGATCGGCATTCCGAGCGCTTGGCAGACCGCGATCCTCGGCCTCTTCATCCTGAGCGCCGGCGTGTTCTTTGTTTTGCAGAAGCGCTGGAGCTGATCGGAGCGGCACTGATGCAGTCATCCCAAGTGGATGACGCTTGATCAGCCGTTGACAAGGCTCGGGGCGGCGCGGCAACCTTCGCTATTCATTGGGGAACGGTTCAAAAGCTGGGTCGCATCAAGCAGGCCCGTGAACCAGATTGGGGATATATCATGATGCATCTCGTTCGTTCGGGCTTCGTCGGCGCGCTGCTCGCCGCGGGCGTGACCACCTCGGCTTTCGCGCAAACCGCGTGGGACATGCCGACGCCTTATGGCGACGGGATCTTCCACACGCAGAACATCCGTGAGTTTGCCGACGATGTGAAAACGGCGACCGATGGCAATCTGGTGATCACCGTGCATTCGGCCAACTCCCTGTTTGGTCATGCGGAAATCCGCGATGCGGTGCGCGATGGTCTGGTGCCGATCGGCGAGTTCCTTCTGTCGCGCCTTGTGAACGAAGATCCGGTCTTCGGCCTCGACTCGATCCCCTTCCTTGCCTCGTCCTATGAGGAATCGACCGCTCTTTGGGATGTGTCGAAGGATGCGATCTCCGAGAAGCTGGCTGCGCAAGGCCTGACCCTGCTTTATTCCGTGCCATGGCCCGGCCAGAGCCTTTATCTGCGCAAGGAAGTCACGGATCCCAAGCAGCTCGAAGGCCTGAACTTCCGCGCCTACAATCTCGCTTCCGAGCGTCTTGCGCAGTTGCTGGGCGCCATTCCGACGCAGGTCGAGGAAACCGACGTGGCGACCGCGTTCTCCACCGGGCGCGTTGAAGCCATGATCACCTCGCCATCCACGGGCGCGAATGCAAAGGCCTGGGACTTCACATCGAACTTCATCGACGTGCAGGCCTGGCTTCCGCGCAACGTCGTGGTGGTGAACACCGAAGCCTTCGAAGCGCTGACGGATGCGGAGCGCAAAGCGCTCACCGACGCTGCAGCTACCGCACAAACGCGCGGGCTCGAAATGTCGAAGGAAGAAACCGCCGCAAAGATCGCCGAGCTTGAAAAGGGCGGCATGAAGATCTCCAAGCCGAGTGAAGCTTTGTCGGCCAAGCTCAAGGAGGTCGGCGAGACGATGACCACCGAATGGCAGGCAAAGGCCGGCGATACGGGCAAGGCGATCATCGAAGCCTACCGCAACCGCTAAAACCAGCACGGGTGGGCCGAACAAGCCCACCCTTTTCTTTGGTCTCAGGAATATCTCACCATGCGCAAGGCTCTTGATGCCCTGTACGGAGCAGCCTTGTTTGGCGCCTGCATGTCCATGCTTGTGATCGCGGTGCTCGTGTTCATCCAGGTGCTGGCGCGCGTCGTGGACTGGTTCGTCCAGCTTCTCGGCATGGCCCGCTTCGGCTTCATCATTCCGTCGCTGGCCGAGATCGGCGGCTTTCTGTTTGTCGCCGCGTCGTTTCTGGCTCTGCCGGCGGCTCTGCGGGCGGCAGGGCATGTGCGCGTGACGCTTGTGCTTCGCTTTCTCAATCCAGCTGCCGACAAGGCGTTGACCGCCCTGGTGCTGGTTGTCGCGCTCGGGCTGACCGTATTTGCGGCTTGGGCTCTCGGCGTTCAGGCCTCAGCATCGCTGCAACGCGGTTCGGTGTCCTACGGCATCATCGCCATTCCCCTTTGGCTGCCGCAGGCCGTGATGACGCTCGGCGTCGTGATCTTTGCCGTCGCCATCCTGGATGAGTTGATCACGCTCCTGAAAGGTCATGAGCCGACTTTCCGCCATGTGGAGCGCACCCGCGAAGCCACGGAAGGAGGCCACTGACATGGAGATCGGCCTTCTTTCGCTTGTTCTCGTGGTTGTCTTGTTCGGCCTGCTTCTGGCCGGCCTTTGGGTTGGCTTCGCACTGCTGGCAGTTGGCCTCGTTGCCATGGAAGTCGCGACCTCGGCGCCGGTCGCATCGGTGTTTGCCCGCCGTGTCTGGGGCTCGATGAACAGCTGGGACTTGACCGCGCTTCCCATGTTCATCTGGATGGGCGAGCTTCTTTTCCGCTCGCGCCTCTCGTCCGACATGTTTGCGGGGCTGGCGCCCTTCACGCGCCGCCTGCCGGGCCGGCTGCTGCACGTCAACGTCTTCGGTTGCGCGCTGTTTGCCTGCGTGTCCGGCTCTTCCGCCGCGACCACCGCTACGGTGGGGCGCATGTCGCTGCCCGAACTCAAGCGGCGCGGCTATGATCCGAGCATGGCGATGGGCACGCTGGCCGGGTCAGGGACGTTCGGCTTTCTCATTCCGCCGTCGATCATCATGATCGTTTATGGCGCGGCAACCGAACAAAGCATTTCGCGCCTGTTTCTGGCAGGCATCGGCCCCGGCCTTTTGCTGGCGGTGCTGTTCTGCTCCTACATCGCTATCTGGGCCACGCTCAACAAGAAGCGCATGCCGCCGGCCGAACCTGCGCCGACATGGGGCGAGCGCTTCGCGGCCTTGCGCCTGCTTGCGCCGACCCTGCTTCTGATCGTGGCCGTTATCGGATCGATCTATGCCGGCTTTGCGTCACCAACGGAAGCCGCCGTGATCGGCGTCGCCGGCGCCTTGGCGATCGCGGGGATCAGCGGCGGGCTCGATCGTCAGGGCTTCGTCGCGTCCTTGACGGGTGCTGCGATCACCAGCTGCATGATCGCCTTCATTCTTGCCGGCGCATCCTTCCTGACCGTTGCCATGGGTTTTACCGGAATCCCCCGCATTCTGGCTGCCTGGATCGGTGAGCAGGGCTTTTCGCAATATGCGCTTCTGGCCGTGCTCATGGTGTTCTTCATCGTCATTGGCTGCTTCCTGGACGGCATTTCCATCGTGGTTCTCACCACATCGGTGATCCTGCCCATGGTGCTGGCTGCCGGTATCGATCCCATCTGGTTCGGTATCTTCCTGGTGCTTGCCGTCGAGATGAGCCAGATCACGCCGCCGGTCGGCTTCAACCTGTTCGTGATCCAGTCGATCACCGGCCGCAACATCTTCGAGATCGCCTGGTTCGCGCTGCCGTTTTTCCTGCTCATGGTGCTGGCAACGACCATCCTCACGCTCTTTCCGCAAATCGCCTTGTGGCTGCCGAACACGATGATGAGCAATTAGCACCGGTCTGACCATGCGCCTTTTCGCGTGGCTGTCGCGCAACGGGCGGCTGATGCTGCTCGGCGGCTTGGGCGCAGGCATTGCCTCGCCCGAGCTTGCAACCGCCTTGCGCCCTGCCATCGCGCCGATGATCCTGGCGCTTCTGTTTCTCGCCGTGCTTCGACTGGGGCCGGAGGGGGTGCGCAGTGGCTTGAAGGGGCTGCATCGCGCAGCTTGCCTCGCCTTGCTGCTGCAGCTTGTCCTACCGCTCGGGGCGATCGCGATCTTTGCAGGCCTCGGGGTGTTGCAGCACCCGCTCGCGATCGGCGTGGTTCTGGCCTTGGCCGCATCGCCCATCACCGGCAGCGCAAACATCACCATCATGGCGGGTGGCGATCCCGCACCGGCGCTGCGCCAGATGGTGATCGGAACAGCCTTGCTGCCGTTGACCGCGATTCCCGTCTTCCTGATGGTTCCGCCCTTCGGCAGTCCTGTTGCCGTCACCCTGGCTGCAACGCGGCTGCTGCTGTTGATCCTGCTGGTGGGCGGCGTCGCGCTTGCTTTGCGACAAAGGCGGATTGTCAAGGCAAGCACGAGCGCGTTTCAGGTCATGGACGGCCTTGCCGCCGTGCTGCTTTCCCTGGTGGTGGTTGGCCTGATGTCTGCCGTTGGACCTGCCTTGCTCGGAGACTGGCCAAGCTTTGCGAAGGCGCTTGGCGCAGCGTTCGCGTTGAACTTTCCGCTGCAGATCCTTGCCGCAACGATCACCGCACGCCGCGATCCGACGAGCGCGCCGGCCATCGGCATTGTGGCCGGTAACCGCAATATCGGCCTGTTCCTGAGCGTGCTACCCGCCGCAACGGCGAATGATCTGCTCCTGTTCATCGGCTGCTTTCAAATCCCGATGTATCTGACGCCGTTTCTTTTGACCCGTTGGTATCGCAAGCTGGCGAGCCGCGATCTGAGCTGACAGGCGCAAAGTCTCCTACAAACCCAACGCAGTCTGCGCCCTTGTTGAAACACCATCTTCTCCAGTCACCTTACGGGCTGCCTGGCGATAGCTGACGATCAGGTCGTTGAACTTGCCGCCTTGAATGGCGATATGGGCGCGCATTTCGATTGCAGCAGCCTGCGCGTCGCCCTTGGCTAGCGCATCGATGATGCGGCCATGTTCGGCAAAAGAATGCGCCAGACGTCCGCGATTGTTCAGTTGCAGCCGCCGGAATGGTTTCAACCGCCGATGAAGCCGCGTTGCTTCGCCTTCGAGGAAGCGGTTGCCCGAGGCCTGGTAGATCAGGGCGTGGAATCGCTCGTTGGCGCGGTAATAGTGGCTGACATCGCCGCTATCCACCGCCTGCTTGCAGTCAACCATGGTCTTGTCGAGATCGGCCAGAAGGGGCTGCGTCACGCGTCCGGCTGCGAGCCGGCAACAAAAGGCTTCCAGCTCGGCCATGACCTCGAACATCTCGAACACTTCTTCCAAAGCGGGATAGCGCACAAAGGCGCCCCGCCGTGGTTCGAGGACCAGCAGACCGGACGCCGCCAGCGCCTGGAAGGCTTCGCGAAGTGGTGTGCGTGACACGTCGAAATGCTGGGACAGCTTGATCTCGTCGAGCCGCTCGCCTTGAGCGAACGATCCTTCGACGATCATCTGTTCCAGCTTCTCACGAACCAGATCTGAGCGGCTCACCATGGCTGCTTCCAAAGTCCAAACACGACGCTACTGCATTCTTGCATACAAGCGGCTTGACTTAAAATACAAGACTGTTCAGGTTCGCTGTGCGGTGGAGTTGGGAGGCTTCACCGCCTGGGGCAGCGCCGCTCCACCAATGGTTCTGGGAGGAACACCTATGTTGAAGCATCTTCTTGCCACCGCTGTTTTCTCGTTTGCCGCCTTCACGGCGCAAGCGACCGAGTTGCGCTTGTCGCATCAGTTTGCGCCCAACGACGTTCGCCACAAGGTCGCGCAGATGGTTGCCGACGATGTCGCCGCAGCCGATGTCGACCTGTCGATCCGCATCTTTCCATCGTCCTCGCTGTTCAAGGCCAACGAGCAGTATCAGCCCTTGTCGCGCGGGCAGCTGGACATGACGGTTCTGCCGCTGTCTTACGCCGGTGGACAGCGTCCGGAATACAACCTCACCTTGATGCCGGGCCTGATCAAGGATCACGACCACGCCGCACGCATGAACAACAGCCCCTTCATGAAGGCGCTGGAAGACATCATGGCCGAAGATGATGTCATGGTTCTCGTGCACGGCTACCTCGCCGGCGGCTTTGCTTCGAAGGGCAAGTGCATCACCAAGCCCGAGGATGTGAAGGGCATGACCGTGCGCGCGGCCGGCAAGGCCTTCGAGCAGATGCTGGAAGGGGCAGGGGCCTCGATCTCGTCCATGCCGTCTTCGGAAGCCTATAGCGGCATGCAGCAGGGCATTCTGGATGCGATGAACACCTCATCCTCATCCTTCGTGTCTTACCGGCTTTACGAGCAGGTCAAATGCTACACACCCGCCGGCGATGTCGCGCTTTGGTTCATGTACCAGCCGATGCTCATCAACAAATCGACCTTCGATGACCTGACGCCGGAGCAGCAGCAGGCGCTCCGCACCGCTTCGGAAAAGGCGCAGGCCTTCTATCTCGAGGAAGCCAAGAAGGAAGATGCTGCTTCGAGGGAAGTGTTCGAAAAGGCAGGCGTGGAAATCGCCAAGATGACGCCGGAGGATTTCGACACCTGGCGCGCGCTTGCCAAAGACACGTCCTACAAGGCCTTCGTGGAAGAAGTTCCGGATGGCCAGAAGCTGCTCGACCTCGCCTTCGAGGTGAAGTGAAGCAGGCGAGAAACGGCAGCCGTCGCTTCTTGAAGCGGCGGTTCGCTCCTCGCGGTTCAACCCGGCTGGGGGCGCCCTCAGCGCACCAGGCCTTCAATCCCCTTCAGGATCTCATTCATGGCTGAATTGTCTTTCAGCGAACGCGAAACCGTCGGCACGGTTCATCAGCCACGCGTGTTGCGCCTGATCGGAGCGGTGTCCACGCTTTGCGGCTGGATCGCCGCCGGGCTGATCATCGCTTCCATCTTCGTGACATGCCACATGATCTTCGTGCGCTTTGTTCTCGGCCAATCCACGATCTGGCAGACCGAAGCCGTGATCTACATGATGATCGCGGCCACCACGATCGGGCTGGCTTACGTGCAAAAGCTGCGCGGCCACGTGAATGTGGATCTCGTTCCGCTGATGCTGCCCTATCGGGTCCGGCGGATCCTGGCTTACCTCGTGCTGATCCTCACCGTGATCGTGGTTGGCGTGATCGCCTGGTATGCCGGACATACCTGGTTCGAGACCTTTGATCGCAACTGGAAGTCGAGCACCGTATGGGGTGTGCGCTTGTGGATCCCGTGGCTCGCGGTGCCCGTCGGCTTTGCGCTCTATCTTCTGCAACTGTTGGCAGACATAGCCGCGCTTTACCTGCGCATCGATGAGCCATTCGGAAAAGGGCGCGAGTAATGGATCCGTTGACACTCGGCCTGCTGGTTGCGTTTCTGACCATCCTGATCCTGTTTTCCGGCGCGTCGGTCGCCGTTGGTCTTCTGATCGTCGCGGCCTTCTTTCTTCTGGTGTTCGACGGCACGCGCTCCCTTCAGATGCTGCCGGAAGTCTATTTCGCCGATCTGAACAGCTTCACCGTTCTGTCGATCCCCATGTTCATCATCATGGGTGCATCCATCGCGTCGACTCGCGCCGGCGCGGATCTGTTTGAAGCCATCGAACGCTGGATGACGCGCGTGCCCGGCGGGTTGGTGGTGTCCAATCTCGGTGCATGCGCCTTGTTCTCGGCCATGTCCGGCTCGAGCCCCGCGACTTGCGCGGCAATCGGCAAGATGGGCATTCCGGAAATGCGCAAGCGCGGTTATTCGGATGAAGTGGCCGCCGGGTCGATTGCAGCCGGCGGAACGCTTGGGATCTTGATCCCGCCGTCGGTGACGATGATCGTGTACGGGATCGCGACCGAAACCTCGATCGGCCGCCTGTTCCTGGCCGGCGTCGTTCCAGGCTTCCTGCTGGTTGCCTTGTTCATGCTGTGGTCGATCTACAGCACCTGGCGCTCTGGTGCGATGCATCTCCTGTCGCCGCGCCGGTATTCCCTGCGTGAACGGCTCGAAGTTCTGCCGCGCGTCATACCGTTCCTGATCGTCATTCTCGGCGTGCTTTATGCAATGTATGGCGGGGTCGCGACGCCCTCGGAAACGGCGGCGGTGGGCGCGCTTTTGTGCCTCGTCATGGCCATTGCGATCTACCGCATGTGGCGGGCAAAGGACCTGTGGGCGATCCTGCGGGATTCCACCCGCGAATCCGTGATGATCCTCTTCATCATGGCTGCCGCCGGCGTGTTCGCCTACATGATGTCGTCACTGTTCATCACGCAATCCATTGCCGAATGGATCTCCCAGCTCGAGGTGAACCGCTGGGTCTTGATGGCCATCATCAATGTGTTCCTGCTCGTGGCCGGCTTCTTCCTGCCGCCCGTCGCGGTGATCCTGATGACCGCGCCCATTCTTCTGCCGATCCTGACGGCGGCGCAGTTCGATCCGTACTGGTTCGCCGTGATCCTGACGATCAACCTGGAAGTCGGCCTGATCACGCCGCCGGTGGGGCTCAACCTCTACGTCATCAACTCCATCGCGCCGGATATTTCGCTGAAAACCATCCTACGCGGATCGATGCCCTATGTGCTGTGCATGTTTGCAGCAATCCTCATCCTTTGCTTCGTGCCCCAGATCGCAACCTGGCTGCCCGACCTGATCATGGGACCGGCGATATGAACGGAGCTCCGACCACCAAGGCTGGAAGCGTGAAGTCGTCGAGCTTTTTTGCCGACTTCATTAACACTTTGCTCGAGCGCACGCCGTGGATGGACACGTCGACGGCCGGTAAGCCGACCACTGAGATGTGCGAAGCGCTGTTTACCGGACGCGGCGAAATCTCGGGCATCCGGACGGCCAGCACGATCCTGGCGCGCTACGAACAGATGGATCCGAGCGAGCAGGCGGATTTCTTCCAGTATCTCACCGAGAAACTCGATGTGGATGCGCAGGCCGTTCAAAGCGCGGCCAAGGCCTATGCCGATCATCCCGACGGACAGCGCCTCGAAGCGCTCTACCGCGTGGCCGAACCCCGCCGGCAGGAGCTTCTTCGCCGCCTCAATCAGGCGCCTGGCGCAACCGGGCGTCTGGTCAGAATGCGGCTCGACCTGCTCAATCTGATGAAAGCCCATCCGCAATTTGCCCGTGCGGATCTCGACTTCGTGCATCTGTTCAAGTCGTGGTTCAACCGCGGCTTCCTTGTGTTGCGGCACATTGATTGGCGCACGCCGGCCAATATTCTCGAAAAGATCATCGAATACGAAGCGGTTCACGCCATCAACAGCTGGGACGAGCTACGACGCCGGTTGCTGCCGCCTGACAGGCGCTGCTTCGCCTTCTTCCATCCGGCCATGCCTGACGAGCCGTTGATCTTCGTGGAAGTCGCGCTGGTGAACGGCATTCCAGGCTCAATCCAGTCGCTTTTGGCCGAAACGCGTCCGCATCTCGATCCCAACAAAGCCGACACAGCTGTGTTCTACTCGATCTCGAATTGCCAGGAGGGCCTGCGCGGCATCTCCTTCGGCAACTCGCTGATCAAGCAGGTGGTCGAGGAACTCAGCTCCGAACTGCCCCACCTCAAGAACTTCGTGACGCTGTCACCCATTCCAGGGCTGGCGCGCTGGATGGAACAGCGCAGCCAGGATGGGGACGAGCTCGCCGCGCGTGTGCTTGCGGCTTCGCGCGACAAGCCCGAAAAGCTAGAACCCCTTCGCATCGAGCTTCGTCAACTGGCGGCGCATTACCTCGTGGACCAGAAACGTGACGACGGCCTGCCGCTGGATGCCGTGGCGCGGTTTCACCTCGGCAACGGCGCTCTAGTGCATGAGGTGCACGCAATGGCCGACAGTTCGCCCAATGGCATGCGCCAGTCCTGCGGCGCGATGGTGAACTATCTTTATGATCTGCGTACGGTGGAACAGAACCACGAAGAGTTCTTGATGGGCCGCACGGTGGCAAGCTCGCGCGATATCAAGGCCTTGGCACGCAGCGCATCCGCGGCAAAGGGAAAGAAGACAAATGCCTAATCCACTCTACGACGCTCTCTTCAAGCCGCTTGCAAACCGCGACACGGATCTGCTGCATCTGTCTGATGGCAGCTCCATGAGCGGTCGTGCCTTCCACCACCTGATTCTGCGCTATGCCGCCACGCTGCAGGCACTTGGTTTGAAGCCGGGCGACCGTTTGGCTATGCAGGCCGCCAAGTCGCCGCAGGCATTGGCAATCTACGGCGCCGCAGTGGCTGCCGGGATCGTGTTTCTCCCCTTGAACACAGCCTATACCGCCGATGAAGTCGCCTACTTCGTGGATAATTCCGGCGCCAGCCTGCTGCTTGGCGACAGTGCCAATGCGGATGCGCTCCAAGCCGTGGCCGACCGCGCCAAGGCGCAGTTCCTGACGCTCGATGCGGATGGCACAGGTTCGTTCACTGAGCGGGCGAGCGAGCAGACGGGCAGCTTCATCCCGGTGGATCGCGGCGATGATGATCTGGCCGCGTTTCTTTACACATCAGGCACGACTGGACGCTCCAAGGGAGCAATGCTGACACAGGACAATCTCCTGTCGAATGCCCGCGTCTTGGTTGAGCAATGGCGCTTCACCAACGAAGACGTGCTTCTGCATGCCTTGCCGATCTTCCACACGCACGGATTGTTCGTGGCGTCCAACACCGTGTTGCTTGCCGGTGGATCGATGATCTTCCTGCCCGCATTCCAGATCGACACCGTGCTGGAGGCGCTGCCGCGCGCGACCTCGATGATGGGCGTGCCGACCTTTTACACAAGGTTGCTGGATGATGCGCGCTTCGATCAAGCGCTGACGAAGCACATGCGGCTTTTCACATCCGGCTCGGCGCCGCTGCTGGCCGAAACGCACAAGGCGTTCGAGGAGCGCACGGGACACAAGATCCTTGAGCGCTACGGCATGACGGAAACCAACATGAACACGTCCAACCCCTATGACGGCGATCGCCGCCCGGGCACGGTCGGGTTTCCTTTGCCAGGGGTCGAGCTCAAGATCACCGATCCCACGACAGGAGAAACCCTGCCGCAGGGCGAGGCGGGCATGATCGAGGTGCGCGGTGCCAATGTCTTCGCCGGCTACTGGCAGATGCCCGAAAAGACCAGGGAAGAACTACGCGACGACGGCTTCTTCATCACGGGCGATATCGGGCAGATCGACGAAGACGGCTATGTCAGCATCGTCGGCCGTCAAAAGGACCTCATCATCACCGGCGGCTACAATGTTTATCCGAAGGAGATCGAGCTGATCATGGATGAACAGCCGGGCGTGCTGGAATCGGCCGTGATCGGGCTGCCGCATCCTGATTTCGGTGAAGCGGTGGCCTGCGTTGTGGTTGCAAAAAAAGGCGCCGAGCTCGACACGGAAGCAATGCGCTCGGCGATCAAAGACCGTATCGCGCGCTTCAAGCAGCCCAAGGCCATCTTCGTGGCCGATGCCCTGCCACGCAACACGATGGGCAAGGTGCAGAAGAACGTTCTGCGCGATATCTACGGCACGCAGTTCGCTGCGGCGAACCAAGGGTTAAAGGGCGACTGATGTTTCTGCGGTCGCCTCGGATAATTTGACGGGAAAGAACGGGAAGGTTCGCGCGGCAGCAGATGACAGTCGCCTTTGGCGGCTGTTATGAGAGGCCAGGAACGGGAGCCTAGCCGTTGATCACGAACCGCCTTTTACGTCCCGCATGCCATCTGGCGGCGCAGTTTGCGGGGCTGCTAGCGGTCTCGATGCTCATACCGCTCGTAGCGGATATCGCCAGCGGGGCGTCCGACTGGCGCGCCTTCGCCTTTGCGTCCGTCGGCACGACCGCCGTTGCCGTTCTGATCGCGCTCGCTTCATCCAGCGACGCGTTGCCGATTGCCTCGCCCCGCTTCGGCATCCTTCTCATCAACCTGCTCTGGATGACTCTCGCCGTGATCGGGGCGCTTCCGTTCATGCTGTCGGAAGTCGCGATGTCTCCGGCGGATGCGCTGTTTGAATCTGTGTCGGCTATTACCACCACCGGCTCCACCGTCATGGTCGGGCTCGACAGCATGCCGCATGGCATTCTCGTGTGGCGCTCTCTTCTGCAATGGATGGGTGGTCTCGGCGTCATCGCCATGGGACTTCTGCTGCTGCCTTATCTCAGGGTTGCCGGCATCCGCTTCTTCAAGCTGGAATCCTCCGACATTTCGGAGAAATCCTTTCCCCGCTTCCAGACCTTCATCACCGGCTTCATCGTCATCTATGTCTTGATGACGCTGTTCTGCGCAATCGCCTATGCACTGGCCGGCATGACGCCGTTCGATGCTGCCAACCATGCCATGACGACGAAGGCGAACGGAGGTTTTTCCACCCACGATGCGTCCTTCGGTGCGTTCGGAAACAATCTTCCGCTTTTGTGGGTGGGCACCATCTTCATGTTCATCGGCGGGTTGCCGTTTTCCGTCCTGATCCTGTTCGCCCTTCAGGGACGTCTTGGTGCGCTGAAAGATGACCAGATTCGTGTTTATGCGGGTTATACAGTCTGCTTCATCGTGGCTGTTGCGGTTGATCTTCGGATCGAAACGGGAATGCCCTTCGGCTACGCGCTCAGCCACTCCGCGTTCAACTTCGTGTCGGTCATCACCACCACCGGCTTTGCCTCCGTCGATTACACGTTGTGGGGTCCATTCGCTGTTGCCTGCATTTTCTGCGCGACGTTTCTTGGCGGATGTGCGGGTTCGACGGCAGGCGGCATCAAGGCCTATCGCTTTCTGATCTTGTACCGGATGCTGGTGAACGGTCTTCATCGCCTCATCTACCCCAACGTTGTGCGGCCCTTCCGTTATGGCGGCGCGCGCGTTGAAGACGACGTGCAGCAGGCCGCCGTGTTGTTCATGGCCTGCTTCTTCATCATCTGGGCGGCATCGTCGCTGCTGCTGTCGCTGACGGGGCTCGATTTTCTGACGGCGATTACCAGCGCCCTGACCGCCCTGACCAATGTGGGCCCAGGCCTCGGCACCATCGTTGGACCCGCGGGCAATTTCAGCAGTCTATCGGATGCGGCCAAATACATCTTGGCGCTCACCATGCTGCTCGGCCGCCTCGAGATCTTGACGATTCTCGTGCTGATTTCCCCGGCATTCTGGAAGACGTGAGCCAAATCGGTCCAGCAGCATCGGAGGTGCGGACCACTTCATCCCTGATCAACGCGGTTTGCTGCACCATGTTGTTGCAACAGGGGATCACGAACGCGTGGAATGAACGAAACATGCGCGTCATTCGCGCAATTCAATTTCGGAGCTGCAGGCAGCCTCATGATCGAAGCAAGTTCTCATAACGACGACAAAGGCGACCTCGCGCGCGACGAAAGCTCGCTTGCGCAGCATGAGCCGAGCGTCGCTACGATCTTGCAGGAAGAACGCGATCATCGCCAAAGCGACGACCTCAACCGGCCGAAGTGGCGAACCGAGCTTCGCAACCTTTATGTCGGCACGGACAAGCGCGCGAGCCGGTTTCAGTGGGCGATCGCCAGCGTCGATCTAGTAATTGTTGCCTTCTTCATCTTTAGCCCGGTACTTCAGGACACGCAGGCGTTTCTCTGGATCGATTACGCCGTTGCGCTGCTCCTGATCCTTGACCTCGGTGCGCGCGCTCTGGCTGCACAGCACCCGATGCACTGGCTTCGTCGCCCCGTGGTGTGGGTCGACCTGATTGTCCTGGCCACGCTGCTGGCCCCGCTTTGGCTGGTCAATCTCGGCTTTTTGCGCATCCTGCGTCTTTGGACGCTGTCGCAGAACGATCTGTTCTGGCGCTCTCTACGCACGCGTGGCTATGGCGAGTGGGAGGATGTCGGCCGCGCCGCGATCAATCTCGTGACCTGTCTATTCCTGATCACCGGCTTTGTTTTCACCGTTTTCGCTCATCCCGGATCTGGCATGGAAGGGTGGGTCGATGCGCTGTATTTCTCGGTCGCCACGGTGACCACCACCGGCTTCGGCGACATCACCCTGCCGGGAACGCTCGGCAAGCTGACCTCCATCGTCACGATGATCGTCGGCATCTCGTTGTTCGTTCGTCTCGCGCAGGCGTTGTTTCGGCCGTACAAGGTGTCGTTCCGTTGTCCGCGCTGCGCCCTGCTTCGGCACGAGCCTGATGCCGTTCATTGCAAGGCCTGCGGGCATCTTCTTGCCATTCCCGACACCGGCGAAGGGTGAGGGGGATCACGCGATGATCATCGAAAGTCTGGTTACATGATCTCCATCCAGGACATTTCTGCGCTGTTGCTCGTTCTGTCGGCGTTGTTTGGCTGGATAAACCACCGCTTCATCCATCTGCCACATGCCACTGGCCTGCTTGTGATGGGCCTATTGGCATCGCTTGTACTTGTCGGCATCGAGGCCGTGTTTCCCGAAGAACTGCTCTACGAGGAGATCGCGCGCGCCCTGCGGCAGATCGACTTCACGCAGGTGGTCATGGAAGGCATGCTCGCTTTCCTGCTGTTTGCCGGCGCAATCAACCTCAATGTTCGGCTTCTGCGCAGCCGCGCTTGGCAGATCGCCTTTCTGGCGCTGATCGGGACGCTGATCTCCACGGCGATCGTTGGCCTGGCGTTCTGGTGGGTCGCAGGGCTCATGGACATCTCGATCCCCCTTGTATGGGCGCTTCTGTTCGGCGCTCTCATCAGCCCGACCGATCCGGTTGCCGTTCTCAATGTCCTCAAGAATGTCGATGTGCCCGACCACGTCCAGATCGAGATGCAGGGTGAAGCGCTGTTCAACGATGGCGTCGGCGTGGTCCTGTTCACCCTGCTACTGGGCTTTGCGACAGGTATGGGCGAGGACAGCTTCTCGGTCGCTTCGGCGTTTGAGCATCTGGCTTTTGAGGCCGGCGGCGGCATCGTGCTCGGCTTGGTGACCGGCTACATCGCTTATCGCGGCATGCGAGCGATCGACGATTTCGCGGTCGAGGTCCTGATCACGCTGGCTTTGGTGGCGGGTACTTATGCCGTTGCGCAGCGGCTCGGTTTCAGCGGACCGCTCGCCGTGGTTGCCTCCGGCATCGTGATCGGCGATCTCGCCACACGCCGCGCCATGAGCGACCGGACCCAGAGCTATGTTTCGGCGCTGTGGACGCTGATCGACGAAGTGCTGAATTCGGTGCTGTTCCTTTTGATTGGACTGGAAGTCATCATCCTGCGCTTCGAGCCGACAACGATGACGCTTGCGCTCGTTGCCGTGCCGCTGGTGCTGGTGGCCCGCTTGATCGCCGTTTCCACGCCGGTGATCCTGTTTCGATGGACCGGAGCCTTGTCAGCGCGCAACATTCCGTTTCTGACATGGGCGGGAGTGCGGGGCGGCATCTCGGTTGCTCTCGCCCTATCGCTCCCTGACGATCCCGCCAAGGCGGCGGTTCTGGCCGCAACCTATGCCGTGGTGCTGTTCACCATCGTGGTGCAGGGTCTGACGCTTGGCCGCGTGGCGCGGCGCACATGGCCGGGCGAAAAGCGGGAGCCGGCGGCACATTAAAAACCGGCGATCGGCCAGATGGTCATCCTGAGTGCCCGCTGGTCAGGGCTTGCGGTCGCAGCTTTGGAGGTGCGTCGGTTCGGCTGCCTCGCGGCCGATCTCGAAGCATGTCTTGTCGGCACCGCACAAAGTCCAGCCGCCTGATGTTGCACCTGAGGCTGCGAGAACGAGCTGTTTTTGTGCGGGCAGCTCTGGTTTCCAGCGCAGCCAGCCATCGCGCAGAACGGCATTGGCCGGCGGCTCCATGCCCGCGCCCGATCCCTTGACGCGGGCTTCAACCAGCTGAAGCTTGTTTCCGGTCAGCTGCCAGTCTTCTTCCCAGCGCACGCGTTCCACCGAATGCGTCCAGGACAGGGTAAAGGCGGTGAAGGCCAGTGCCGTGATCTTGCCGCCCACCGCCAGACACAGGCTCATACGGCGACCGCTTTCTGGGGCTGCTGCCGTGTGCGCCAGACGTGCCAGATCAGGAACAGCGCCGCCAATCCGAAGCCGACTTCATCGGTGAGCGGCAGCGCGGCCACGAGGCTGGCGCCGGCCGCGAAGGCCCAAACACGCTCCCACCAGGTAAGACGGCTGAACATCCAGCCCACGAAGGCGCCGCCCCACAACATGATCGCAAGCACGGCCTTGAAGAGCACATAACCGACTTCTACCGGATAGCCCCAGGCAGCCGCGATCGCTCCGCCGTCCTGCAGCATCAGCGCAGGAGTATAAACGGCCATGAACGGAACCACAAAACCGGCAATGGCAAGCTTCACGGCCTGGATGGAGATCTTGAGACCTGAGGCCTTGGCGATCGGTGCCGCGGCAAAGCAGGCAAGTGCCACCGGGGGCGTCAGATCGGCCAAAATGCCGAAATAGAACACGAACATATGCGACACGAGCAGCGGCACATCGAGCGCCAGCAAGGCTGGGCCGGCTAGCGATGACGTGATGATGTAGTTGGGGATGGTCGGGATGCCCATGCCCAGCACGAGGCAGGTGATCATGGTCAGGATCAGCGACAGGAACAGGTTGTTCTCGCCGATGCCGATCACTGCGCCGATAAAGGTCGAGGCAATGCCGGTCAGCGTCAGGGTTCCGATCACGAAGCCGACGATTGCGCAGGCAATGCCCACCGGCAGTGCGTTCTTGGCGCCTTCAGCCAGCGCGTCGCGGCATAGCCACACGGTTTCCTTGCCGCCTTTCACGAAGAAACAGCCGATCACCAGAAGCACGATCACGGCAAGCAGAAGGTTGACGCCGTAGCGCAGGAAGCTCGCCGCCGCGATGCCGACCGCCAGCCAGAACACGAGCCGGAAGGCGAGGGGGCCGATGCGCGCAGCCAGGGGAGCGCCGAGGATCAGCACCGTCACCAGCGCCAGTCCCATCGTGCCGGCGAAGATCGGCGTGTAGCCTGCAAAGAGGAGCCAAACGAGGGCGGCAAGCGGCAGAACCAAAGGCCAGTGTTCGCGCACAGCCTTCCAGGGGTTCGGCAGTTCGGCCTTGGACAGGCCGCTCAAACCCGATTTGCAGGATTGGAGATAAACCGTCCAGAAGCACACGCCGAAATACAGGAAGGCCGGAATGAGCGCGGCTTTCACGACGTCGGCATAAGGCACGTTCAGGGTTTCGGCCATGATGAACGCCACCGCGCCCATCACCGGCGGCATCAGCTGCCCGCCCATGGAGGCCGTGGCTTCCACGCCGCCGGCAAAGGCCGGAGAAAAGCCGAAGCGCTTCATCAGGGGAATGGTGAATTGGCCGGATGCCACGACATTGGCGACGCCGGAACCCGAAATCGTGCCCATCAGGGCGGAGGACAGGACGCTGACCTGCGCCGGCCCGCCACGCGCGCCGCCGACGAGACCCAGCGCAAAATCGTTGAACAGCGCGATCATGCCGCCGCGTTCGAGGAAGGCGGCGAAAACCACGAAGATGAAGATGTAAGCGGCGGAAACATAGATCGGAGTGCCGTAGATGCCCTCGGTGCCGAATGCGAAATGCTCGATGATCAGTTCGGCATCGTAACCGCGATGCACGAGCGGGCCCGGCATGTACTGGCCGAAAAAGCAGTAAGCGAGGAAAATGCCGGAGATCACCGCCAGCGGCAGACCCATCAGACGGCGGGCGGCTTCAAACACCAGCACCATCAGAAGCACGCCGATTGCCAGATCGGCATGGGTCAGGAAGCCGGATCGCTGGATGATGTCGGTGTAGAACACCCAGTTGTAGACACCGGTGCCCATGCCCAGGATGCCAAGGCACCAGAACCAGGCGCGACCCACGGTGGTCTTCGCCTTCAGCGTCGCCAAAAGGCCGAAGCCGAGCAGCAGCAGGAAGCCCACATGCATGGCGCGAACCACCTGCGAGGGCAGAGCGCCATAGGCCGCCGTCCAAAGCTGGAACAGCGAAAACGCCACCGCGATCGAAAATGCAATGCGACCGCCCCAGCCGACGCCGAAGCCCGGCGGCAAGCCCTCCACATGCTCATCCGCCGCCGTCGGGCTTTGGTCGGAAAGCGCAGCATTGGGTTTCTGCAGGTCGGCATCCATCGACGACGTGTTCATGGGGCAGGTCCGTGGAATAAGATCGCGACGCCGACATGCGAAGCAAGCAGCAACGCATGTGGTGACGACAGATCAATCTGGCTGTCGAAAAGCGAAAGCGCCGGGAAAAGCCGGCGCTTCCTTGCCTTACTTGATGAGGCCGATCTCGCGATAATAGCGTTCGGCACCGGGATGCAGCGGCAGCGGCATGCCCTCGATGGCCTTTGCCGGATCAATCATCTTGGCAGCCGAATGCGCGGCGATCAGGGTCGGCAGATTCTCGTAGAGAAGCTTGGTCATCTGATAAGCCGTCTCATCCGACACACCGGAATGGCTCACGAGAATGTTGCCAACGGCTGCGGTCTGCACGTCTTCCGTCTGGCCTTCATAGGTGTTTGCGGGGATCGTCACGGACAGATACGGAGCGCCGATCTTGTCCACCACTTCCTTCGGCACAGCCACCACGTTGATGGGCACGGAAGCCGCAAGGTCGCGAAGGGAAGCCACGCCGATGCCGGCCGACTGCAGCGTCGCATCGATCTGGCGGTTCTTCATCAGCTCAACGGATTCGGCGAATGGCAGATATTCCGTCTTGGACAGATCTTTGTAGCTCATGCCGGCCGCTTCCAAAATCGCGCGGGCGTTGAGTTCGGTGCCGGAAGCCGGCGCGCCGGGCGACAGGCTCTTGCCTTTCAGGTCTTCCAGCTTGGTGATGCCGGAATCCTTGCTGGCGACGATCTGGATGTAGTTCGGATAGATGGCGGCAATGCCACGGATCTTGTCCAGCGGCATCGGGAACCCGGCTTCCTTGTCGCCTTGAACCGCCAGCTTCACGGAGTCGCCCAGCGCAAAGCCGATCTCGCCGCGGCCCTGCTGCAGCAGGTTGAGGTTTTCCACCGACGCCTTGGTGGACTGAACCTGCGTGCGCGCGCCTTCGATGTTCTTGCCGTAGATTTCCGACATGGCGACGCCGAGCGGATAATAAACGCCCGATGTGCCGCCGGTCAGCACGTTGATAAATTCCGCTGCCTGAGCAGCCATCGGTGCGGCACTGATCGAAACGCCGAGCGCCATTGCGGCCAAACCGGCCTTGAGCTTGTGCATTCTTTCCTCCCTGAATGTCAGCCGCATCCTAGCGGCTTCGCGCGCATTGCCAACCCCGCCAAAGGTCGACATCGGCAAATCATCTTTGCGCGTCTTCGTTGGTCGTTTCAGGCAGGCAAGGTCACTTCGAGCCGTTCGTAATCGGCCCTGTTTTCCTGCGAAAGGCTGCCGCCACATAACGGCGCTGCCGTTTGCCGTGAACGCGGATCATCCTGGCTTCAAGCGCACGGCAAAGCCGCGCCTGCGCCATGGCCGGCAGTTGAGCGGCATCGTCGAAGGGAATGACGTGGTGAAGCACCACGATCGTTCCCCCTGGCGCAACCGCCTTGAGCAGGGATCGGGCAAGACCGTCGAGCTGCCGTGCAGGCAGATAATAGGCGATCTCGGACACGACGATCAGATCGAAGGGACCACGCGGCAGATCCCTGGGCAGGATGCCGGCTCGGTAATCGATCCGCATATTTTGCGGCGTCAGGCGCTTTGCTTCGGCGAGTGCCGTCGGTGCGCCGTCGGTCGCCACAAGCGTGAGGCAGCGAGACATCAGGGCACGCGAGGTTTCACCGATGGCACAGGCGAGTTCCAGTCCGCGACCGACCTTGCCGCTGCCGCAGGCACGCAGCAGATCCTGCCGCTTCCTGGCTTCGAAACGCGATGTTCGGTAGTTCCAGGGATCGATCGCGTTTTGAAACAGCGCTTCGAAGCTATGAACGTCGCTCGGCTTCACCTGCGGGTCAGCCAATAGGTTTCCACTGGGCCGACAAGGCGCTCGATCGTGACGTCCGTCAGATGAAAGCCGTCGGGATCATCGGTAATCAGGGCGCCGAGCTGTGTTTGATGGGCTTGCACGGCTTGCAGCTTGGCAGGCAAGGCTTCGCCGATTTCAAAAGCCATACGCTCCATTTCCTCGGCAGCGGGCTTGTCTTCGTCCGCGCCGAGCTCATCCAGCCATATCGCATATTCCCAGATATCCGGCCGCCGAGCCGAGGCGTTCAAAGCAGCCTGAAACAGCGTCCACGCGTCGCGATGATCGCAATGCGGGTCGCGGCGCCATGGCAAGACGACGAGGTCCGGTTCGAACGTGTCGACGATGCGCCGCGCATGTTCGAGGGCGCGTTCCCCTTCCGGCGTGTTTCCCTTCGGCATGGCTGCATCGTGGAGCTGCATGAAGGTTCGCCCGGCATCCCCGGCGCCAAGCCGCTGCAAAGCGTCGGCGGCCTCGTGTTCCCGCGCTTCGGCCAACCGCTGTCTTGGCCATGTCGGCGACTTGCGGTGCGATGCGCCGCCATCTGTTATGAAGGCTACGTGCAGCGCCCGATCAAGCTTCATCAGGTGCCAGATCAGACCGCCGCATCCCAGCGTTTCGTCGTCGGGATGGGGCGCAACCACGAGAACGCGCTTGGCAAGAAGATCGGCGGCTGTGAGCGTGCGAACGGTCATTGCTCGGCCTCTTCGTTCAACCAGCCGGGTTCCCACGCTCCATTCGCGATGGCAGACCCAAGCGCCTGCTGCGCGCCATCGGGGTTGGGTTGGCGCAAATAGGTGCGCAGATCGCGGATCAGACGTTCGAGAGGATGGGGCGCGATCATGCCTGCCGCACCCACACCGCGTTCCGCATCTTCCAGAACCGACAGCGCAAAACCTTCAACGGCGCCGCGCGCCCCGTTCACAGTCGCAACGAGCGCATCCGGATTGCCGTCACCGCTTGCAACGCTCGCCCATTCGGCCGCTGCCCGATCAAGCCAGGCATAGCCGCTTTCCACCGCCGTGCCCATGCGGGCAACCCGGTGCGACTGGTAGGGATCGCCGATGCGCTTCGTTGCGCGAAGATGCTCAACCGCCGCATCGAACACGGCATGCATTCCGCCGACATGAACGGCCACGAACCGGATCGCGCCGGCAAAGAACCAGGGCTGTTCCAGGTAGGAATCCGGTTTGCCGAGGATCATGTCTGGCGTGACCGCCAACCCGCTGAAATCCACGACATGGCTTCCGGACGCATGCATCCCCATCGGCTTCCACCATGAGCGATCCACCGGCAGGCCGTCGAGCGGCGCGATGATCATCACCCGCCCTTCTGGCCTGGTGACGGTGACGATGGCGTGGGACAGACCATCCACCCCAGACGCATAGTTCTTGGCTCCGCCGAGACGGCCGTCTTCCAGATGAAGCGGATAGCCGGGCTGATCGGTGTTCCAGATCCCGAAGACATGCCCTTTGTCCGCCAGGGCTTGATAGTGACTGCGCTGCGCCGCCGTTCCGTGGCGACGAACCAGGTCGAGCGCGTTGACATGGCCTTCATAGATCCGCCCGGTCGGCAGATCGCCACGACCGACTTTAGCCAGAAGCCGGAGAAGCCGCCGCATCTGCGATGGCTCAAGCGGTGGATCGCCGAGGAGGCCGCGTGTTTGAAGCGCGTCGAAACCTGCCTGCGGAAAGCCACGATCGCGATCGCGCTCCGCGGCCTCGCTTCGCAGCGCCAGGTGCAAATGCTGATGGTAAGGGTCGTGCGCGGCACTATCCGACGGCATAAACAGGCTCTTCCAACTCGCTGATCATACGACGTAGGCGGTCCGTTGCGATGCCTGCTTCGATTGAAGCCGGCGCATCCGGGTCATCGGGAGCGAACTGCTCCACCAGCGCACCGGCCGACAAGCGCTGACGGGTCTCATCAACAGCGCTTTCGGGGATGCCCAATGTCCGAGCCGCTGCGAAACGCTCCTGTTGCGGCAGAGAAGCAAGATCGCGAACCGCACGCCGGTGCATAAGCCTTTGTTTCAGCTGGTCGGGATCTTCAACCAGGATCGGCTCGCCTTCGGCTTCCGCACGCAGCCAAGACTTCAGGCAATCCGCCATTCCGCCTTGCGCGCGCCCGGTCAGCCGTGCCGACACTTCCACGCGCACATCCAGCGGATGAACCAGCTTTCCGTCCGCAGCCCGTATCTTGGAAACCAGCGCCAGATCTTCACGCATCCTGAGCGGCGGCAAACCGCCCACGGCCTGATAGATCGCGGCACGCACCGCAAGACTGGCGCCTGTATGATCGCGATGACGAGGCCAGGGATCATGGGCAAGGGGATCGATCAGCGAAGCCAGCTGGTCGCATAAAGCGCCGTACTCAGCCACGGCGGCCGCACGAGCCTGGAAACCTTCGCCGAGGCGGCTTTCTTCCTGCTTGTTGCCATACAAAAGTCCGCCAACGGCATCCGCGCCGCCGTCGATGGCCTTCAAGGTGGCTTCAACCCAGTTCGGATCGGGAACGGCGTCCGCATCCGTACTGAGAATGACGCCGTTATGGCCTGAGCAAAGCTCCAGCGCCCGGTCCATCGCCATCTGCCGTGCCGTGCCCACATGCGCTGTATCAGGCGGCAGTGCCACGTCGATCAACTCGATCAGGAGGTTCGGAGCTGTTCGAGCAAAGACGAGGGCCGCGTCTCTGGTTCGGTCGGTGCAATTGTTTAGAACCGCAACGACCCGCAAGGGCTGTTCGGTGCGCAGACACCAGGATTGGCCAGCCAGTGCCGCAAGCAGAAGCGGCAGCCTTTCCTCTTCGTTCTTTGCTGGAACAGCAACAACGGGAAGATGTGCGATGGTCTGGCGGCTCATAAGCCCCCGAATTCAAATTGGCCCATGTTATCCCCCCGCGACCCGATGCCAGCTTCTTCACCATCTATGTGGAGAGCCGCAGCCTTACGGCAATGCCGGCTCGCGTCATGCTGACTCGGTTTCATTTCTATATCTGCATGATCAATCTCGTGTCAGGAGCGCCTCGCATCATCGGAACCATACCCAGCCCTGTTGGTTCATGGACACTACCGAAGGGGTTTGTATGCGTACCAATCATGCCGTACTCGAGCAGCCGATGGCGTCGAGTGCCGAAGAACACTTGCGCGACTTCATTCTTGATCCGGAATTTCCCTGTGTTGGCGCCAAATCCGCCGTTCAGAAAGGCCGCATGACGGTTTACCCGGCGCGCGATATTCGCAGCGCCTGGAACGATGTCGAGATCCAGGATGCACTCATGCAGTTTGCCTGGGCCTATTCCAAGGATCCGACGCTCTTCACCAGCTTTGCCGTCGTGTTTGAAGGTCCTGACGATCTCAGCGAAGCCGAGTTTGAGACAGCCTTGTGGGAGCGCGTGCAATCGCTGGCCGACAAGGATGCCTGGCGCGGCCAGAAGCATGATCCGCGCGTCAGCTCCGACCCTGACGACCCGCATTTCTCACTGAGCTTCGGTGGCGAAGCTTTTTTCGTGGTTGGTCTGCACCCCAATGCCAGCCGCCCGGCGCGGCGCTTCAACCAGCCGACGATGGTGTTCAATCTGCATGACCAGTTCGAAATGCTGCGGCAGCAGAACCGTTACGAGAAGCTGCGCAAGTCGATCCTCGATCGCGACGTGAAGCTCGCCGGCGACATCAACCCGATGCTGGCGCGTCACGGTTCGATCTCGGAAGCACGTCAATATAGCGGTCGCGCCGTCACGGAAGACTGGCGCTGTCCCTTCGGCCGCAAGGCGGAAGCAGAACTTATGCTGGAGCCCAAGCCAGCCGATGCCGACAATGAGGAGCGTTCGTGATGGATCACGCACACCACCATCACCACGTCATCCCACCGCGCAGTGGCGACGCTTTTGAGATGAAGGCCGGGCAAACTCTGACCGTGATTGACGCTCTCGGTGCGCAGGTTGCCGATCTTCTGGCGGTCAGCGCCGCCGACAAGCGCGAGATGCTCTCATCGGGGCGCACGCTCGATTATGCCGAGCGCATCTATCTCACCACCGGCGACAAGCTTTATTCCAATCGCTCCAACGTGATGCTGGAGATCGTGGAAGACGATGTCGGCCGGCACGACTTTTTGCTTACGCCGTGTTCCGAGGCGACCTTCCGCATGTGCTACGACAACGAGCCGCCGCATCGCGGCTGCCTCGGCAATCTCGCGGCTGCCTTGAAGCCCTATGGCATCGAGGAAGATGAAATTCCGATCGCCTTCAACTGCTTCATGAACGTGCCGGTGGATGGTGAAACCGGCAAGTTCAAGGTTCTACCTCCCTTGAGCAAGGCAGGCGACCGCATCGTGTTCGTCGCCAAGATGGATCTCATCATCGGCCTCACCGCGTGCTCGGCCCCAGCCAGCAACGGCGGCAGCTTCAAGCCGATCCACTACGAAGTACGCTAAACCAAGCGGTCAGGGCTGTTCCAGCAATACGGCGATGCCCTGGCCGACCCCGATGCAGAGTGTCACCACTGCGCGCTTTGCTTGTTTGTCTGCGAGGTTGATGGCCGCTGTAAGCGCAAGGCGTGCACCAGACATCCCCAGCGGATGACCAAGCGCGATGGCACCGCCGTTTTGATTGACGAAATCGGCTTCATCGGGAAGGCCGAGCTGGCGCAGGCAGGCAAGCGACTGCGCAGCAAAGGCTTCATTGAGCTCGAACAGGTCGATGTCGCCAATGTCGAGTTGCTTGCTCGCAAGAAGCTTCTGCGTGGCTGGCACGGGGCCGATACCCATGATCGAGGGTGCAACGCCGACAGTCGCCATACCGGTGATGCGGGCTAACGGCTTCAATCCGTACTTCGCCACGGCATTTTCGGAGGCGATCAGCAGCGCCGCCGCACCATCGTTGACACCGGACGCATTGCCAGCAGTCACCGTTCCGTTCTGACGGAAGGGCGTGCCAAGCGCAGCGAGCTTTTCCATCGTGGTTTGGCGTGGATGCTCGTCCCGATCGACCTTGGTCGTCGTGCCCTTTCCAGCCGGCACCTCGACCGGTGCGATCTCCCGGGCGAAGCGGCCGCTGGTCTGCGCGGCAAGGGTGCGTTCCTGGCTACGCAGCGCAAACGCATCCTGGTCGTCACGTGCGATACCATATTGGGCGGCAACATTCTCTGCCGTTTCCGGCATGGAGTCGATGCCATACTGCTTTTCGATCAACCTGTTGACGAAGCGCCAGCCGATCGTCGTGTCGTGGACCTCGTTCTGGCGCGAAAACGGCGTCGTTGCCTTTGGCATCACGAACGGCGCGCGCGACATGGATTCCACGCCACCGGCAATCACCAGATCCGCCTCGCCAAGGCGCACCGCACGCGCGGCATAGCCGACAGCATCCAGCCCGGAGCCGCACAAGCGGTTGAGGGTGGTGCCCGCCGTTGTTTCGGGTAGGCCCGACAACAGTACCGCCATACGCGCGACGTTGCGGTTGTCTTCACCGGCCTGGTTGGCGCAACCAAGCACGACTTCCTCGATTGTCTCAGCCGGAACTTGTGGGAAGCGCTGCATCAAGGCGCGGATCGGGTGGGCGGCGAGATCGTCGGTGCGCACCGAAGACAGGCTGCCGCCGTAGCGGCCGATCGGCGTGCGAAGACCGTCGATGATATAAGCGTTCTCGGCCATTACGAAATTCCTGCCTGAACCATCGGCCCACCCCGCCAGGCGGGATAGCCGTAGCCATTGATCAAAACGAGATCGATGTCGGACGCGCGCAAGGCGATGCCTTCATCAAGGATCTTGCGACCTTCTGAAACGATCCCATCCAGCACACGCGCAACGATGTCGGCCGCTGCAAAGGGATGGCGTTCGACACCGGCATCACGCGACGCCTGCTCGATCATTGCGGTCACGTCGGGATCGATCGTGCGACGCCCATCCTGATAGTCGTAATAACCTTTTCCGCTTTTCTGGCCGAAGCGTCCGGCCTCGCACAAGCGGTCAGCAATGGTCACATAGCGCTCGTTTGGATCGCGCGTGGCCGCATTGCGCTTGCGCCGCGCCCAGGAAATATCGAGCCCGGCCAGATCGTTGACGGCGTAAGGACCCATCGCAAAGCCGTAGCCCTCGAGTGCTGCGTCGATCTCGTGCGGCAGTGCGCCGTCTTCCAGCATGAAGTCGCATTCGCGGCGATAAGCGGTGAACAGGCGGTTGCCGATGAAGCCCTCGCAAACGCCGCTGACCACGCCGAGCTTGCCGAGCTTCTTCACCACGGCAAGGCCGGTTGCCAGCACATCCGGTAAAACTTCGGCGGTGCGAACGACCTCCACCAAGCGCATGATATTGGCCGGCGAGAAGAAGTGCAGGCCAAGAAATCGCTGCGGGTTTGTGACGACCCGGGCGATCTCGTTCGGATCGAGATAGCTGGTGTTGGTCGCCAGAATGGCGTCAGGCCGAACGATCGTGGAGAGTTCCGCGAAGAGTTCCGTTTTCACGGCGAGATCGTCGAAAACGGCTTCGATCACGAGGTCGCAAGGAGCAAGGGCGGTACGCTCGGCAAAGGTGCTGAGCCGGCCCCGTTGCTCGTCGCTCCCGGCTTCGCTGATGCGCCCGGATTTCACCAGACGCGCGAACAAGCCTTCGATGCGCATGCGCCCGGCGTCTGCCGAAGCCTCATCGCGCTCCACAACGCGCACCGTGTAGCCTGCCTGAAGAAAGGCAACAGCAATGCCCGCGCCCATCAGCCCCGCACCGACAACCGCGACTGTTTGAATGGTCCGCGGCTTCGCGTCCTCCAGCCCCGGCACCTTTCCGGCTGCCCGCTCGGCGGCAAAAACATACCGCAACGCCTTGGATTGATCCGACTGAACGAGCTCAAGGAAGCATGCGCGCTCGGCGGCCAGACCATCTGCCAAGGACAGTTGTGCTGCTTGAAGAACAAGGGAAGCGGCCGCAGCCGGCGAGCGTTGCCCTCGCGCTTTCTTCTCCACGCCGGCAAACTGCGTCTTGACCGGCTCCGCATCGAACGCCGGCACGGCAAGCGACCCCGTTCGGCGCGGTTCGGTGCCCACCAGACTGCGGGCGAGTTCCGTGGCGATGCTGACCAGATCGCCTTGAGCAATCGCATCGACAAGGCCACAATCCTTAGCTTCGGCAGCACCCATGCGCCGCCCGCTTGAAACCAGATCCATTGCCAAGGAAACGCCGATCAGGCGCGGCAATCGCTGCGTTCCACCGGCACCCGGAACGATGCCGAGCTTTACTTCCGGCAGTCCCAGCTCGGCATCCGCATGCGCCACGCGACCATGGCAGGCCAAAGCCACTTCCAGCCCGCCGCCAAAAGCGGTTCCATGGATCGCCGCCACGATTGGCTTGTTTGAAGCCTCGATTGCATTGACCACATCCGGCAGAAACGGCGGCTGCGGCGGCTGACCGAACTCTTTGACATCAGCACCCGCAACAAAAGTGCGCCCGGCGCAGCTCAGCACGATCGCGGTGATGGCATCATCCGCACTGGCCTGCGCCAAAGCCTGCATCAAGCCTGCGCGCACGGCCTGTGATGTCGCATTCACGGGCGGACTGTCGATCACGATCCGCGCGATCTCACCGTTTCGCGTAAGGGAAACAGCCATGGCGTCAGTCCGGAACCACGGCGGTCGCCTGGATTTCCACCAGCGCTTCGTCTTCCACGAGGCCCGACACTTCGACGACGGCCATGGCCGGGAAATTGCGCCCGATCACGGCTTTGTAGGCGGCACCGATCTCCTTCAGCGAAGCGGAATAGGCTTTGCGGTCGAGCACATACCAGGTCATCGTCGTAATGTGCTCCGGGCCGGCACCAGCTTCGGCAAGAATGGCCACGATGTTCTCCAGTGTCTGGCGGACCTGCCCAGCAAGATCATGGACCTCGAATTTGCACTGGCCGGTCCATCCTATCTGACCGCCGACAAAAACAAGCCGCCCGCGTGCTTCGATGCCGTTGGAATAGCCGCGCGGCCTTTCCCAGCCCTCAGGCTGGAGGATGCGGTTCGCTGCGGCCTTGGGCTGTTCGGACAGGTCGGGGACGCTCATGTCCTTCTCCATTCAAATGCTGATTGTCGCGGATCGGCGGATCACGCGAGCGTTGAAGCCTTGTCGGCCAAAGGTCATGTGCGCGCGGCCTTCATCAATTCGCGCCCGATGATCAGTTTCTGGACCTCGGTCGCTCCTTCATAGATGCGAAGCGCGCGGATCTCGCGGTAAAGCCGCTCGGTGATTTCACCGACGCGCACGCCGCGTCCGCCGAAAAGCTGCAAGGCCTGATCGATCACCCATTGGGCGTTCTCTGTTGCGGTCAGCTTGGCCATGGCCGCTTCCCGCGTCGTCGGCAGCTTCTGCACGTCGCGCTTCCAGGCGGTGCGGATCGTCAGCAGCGATGCGGCGTCGATCGCCGTCGCCATGTCGCCCAATGTGCTTTGTGCCGTCGGCAGATCGCCCAATGTCGCGTCAAACATCTTGCGCGACGCGGCATGTGCCACCGCTTCGTCCAGGGCGCGGCGGGCGAAGCCAAGTGCTGCCGCGGCAACGGAGGGGCGGAAAATATCAAGCGTGCGCATGGCGATCTTGAAGCCCTCGCCGGGCGCGCCGAGCATCTGGGACGCGGGAACGCGGCAGTTTTCGAAGCGGATGCGCGCAAGAGGATGCGGCGCAATGGTCTCGAGGCGCTCGGCAATCACGAAGCCGGGCGTGTCGGCAAACACGACAAAGGCGGAGATGCCGCGCGTGCCCGGCGCTTCACCGGTGCGGGCAAAGACGGTATAAACGTCAGCGATACCGCCATTCGAGATCCAGATCTTCTCGCCGTTGAGCACGTAGTCGTCTCCGTCGCGCTCGGCCGTTGTCGCCATGGCCGCGACATCGGAACCGGCGTCCGGTTCCGTCAGCGCGAAACCCGAGATCAAGTCGCCCTTGGCTATCCGTGGCAGCACGCGGTTCTTCACGTCATCCGAGCCCGAAAGGCTGATCGCCCCCGTGCCGAGCCCCTGCATGGCAAAGGCAAAATCGGCGAGGCCATCGGCATAAGCCAGCGTTTCGCGCATCACGCACAAGGCGCGGCTGTCGATCACTTCGGATGCGCCGCCGAACGCCGCGGGCACGCAATGGCGCAGGAACCCACCGTCGCCGAGCCGCTTCACCAGCGCCTTGCAGGCAGCATCGGCGTCGCCGTGGTCGATCGCGCCGAGGCCGCCCGCCGCAATGAACCTGTCCAGCTGCGCGGCGAGTTCGTGATGCTCCGGACCAAAGAAGGGCCAGTCCAGATGGTCGCGCGTCGGCGCGCCTGCCGCGCTATGGGATTGATCCGCCATGGCTCAGTTGCCCTCGAAGGCCGGCTTGGTTTTCCCGGCAAAGGCTTCGAAAGCGCGGCGGAAATCGCCCGTGGCCATGCAGATCGCCTGCGCCTGCGCTTCCGATTCCAGCATCTCATCGATGCCCATCGACCATTCCTGATCGAGCATCTTCTTGGTCATGGAATGAGCGAACCAGGGGCCGTCGGCCAGCATCCCGGCGAAACGCTGTGCTTCGCCAAGAAGTGCGTCGCGCTCATGCAAGGCGTTATAGAACCCCCAAGCGTGCCCTTCGGCAGCGTCAATAACCCGTCCCGTAAACAGGAGTTCGGCCGCACGTCCCTGGCCGATGATGCGCGGAAGAATGCCGCAAGCACCCATATCTGCCCCGGCCAGACCGACGCGGGTGAAAAGGAAAGCGGTCTTGGCTTCCGGTGTTGCCAGGCGATAGTCCGAAGCCATCGCCAGGATCGCGCCGGCGCCTGCGCAGATGCCGTCTACCGCCGCGATCACTGGCTGCGGGCAGGCGCGGATCTGGCGCACGAGATCGCCCGTCATGCGCGTGAAGGCGAGAAGATCCGGCATCTTCATTTTGGTCAGCGGTTCTATGATGTCGAACACATCGCCGCCCGAGGAAAAGTTGTTGTCGGCTCCGCGCAGAACCACGACACGCACGTCGCTTGCCCTATGCAGCGAACGAAAGAGGTCGCCGAGTTCCTCATAGCTTTCAAAGGTAAGCGGGTTCTTCTTCTCGGGACGGTTGAGCGTGATCGTGGCCACGCGGCCGTCCTCGCTCGTTTCAAACAGAAAGTGGCTGGCCTTGTGGTCCTTGAACGGACGCTGCTTGTTCTGCATCGCGTTGGTCATCATTGTCCTCCCTCGCAGGGCTGCATCGACCGCATCACCATGCGGTCCGGCGCCCTTGTTCTTGATGTTCAGCCGGCCATCACTTCGCCGCCGGCCACCGCAATCGCCTGCCCGGTGATCGACCCTGCATCGGGCGACACCAGCCACATCACGGTATGCGCCACCTCTTCCGGCGTCACCAATCGCCCCTGCGGATTGCTGCGCGCGAGGCTGGCGCGGGCTTCATCGGCCGTGCGGCCGGTCTTGCCGGTAATCACGTCGATTGCGCCATCGAGAAGCGGCGTGTCGGTAAAGCCGGGGCAGACCGCATTCACCGTCACATCCGTTTTCGCGAGCTCCAGCGCCAGCGCACGGGTCAGTCCGAGCACGCCATGCTTGGAGGCGCAGTAGGCCGAAACATATGGATAGCCGGTCATGCCGGCCGTCGAGGCGATGTTTACGATGCGTCCGTGGCCGGCCTGCTTGAGCGAAGGCAGAGCGGCTTGCGTGGTGAGAAAGGTGCCGGTGAGATTGATGCCGAGCACACGGTTCCAGAGATCCACACCGGTCTTCTCGAACGGTGCCGATGGTGCTTCGCCGGCGCAGTTGATGAGCACGGCGATCGGTCCTGCGTCGGTCACCGCACGCGAAACACCGGTCTGCACGGCGGCCTCGTCCGTGACGTCGAACCCATCAAGCACGAAGCTGCCACCGCCGTTTGCCGCGATCTCCGCTGACACCGCGTGAAGCGGTTCAGCTCGACGGCCCGCTAGGGTTACCGAACAACCCGCTTCCGCGAGCTTGAGCGCAATGACCCTGCCGATTCCGCTACCGGCGCCGGTGACGAAGGCATGGCGGCTCACCGCTTAGCCTCGGCTGCCGCGCGCTGCAGGTTGGTGACATATTGTGCTCGGCCGGAATGATACTGCTTGGGCCATTGCTGGCCTTCGAACCCGATCTTGGCCGCTTCATGCAGAACAAAGGCGGGATCGGCCAGATGCGGCCGCGCCACCGCGCAAAGATCCGCGCGGCCCGCCGCGATGATCGAATTGGCATGATCGGCTTCTGAAATCGCACCCACCGCGATGGTCGGCACATCGATCTCGTTGCGGATCTTGTCGGAAAACGGCGTCTGGAACAGACGGCCATAAACCGGCTTCTCCTCGCTCACCACCTGACCCGACGAGCAGTCGATCATGTCGGCACCGGCATCCTTGAACATCCGTGCAAACACCGCGGCGTCTGCCGGCGTGTTGCCGCCTTCATACCAGTCATGCGCCGACAAGCGCACGGAGATCGGCTTCGTTTCCGGCCAAGCCGCTTTGACAGCCTTGAACACTTCGAGCGGGAAACGGGCACGGTTTTCCGCGCTGCCGCCATATTCGTCATCGCGCTTGTTGGTCAGCGGCGACAGGAAGCTCGACAGGAGATAGCCGTGCGCGGCATGCAGCTCCAGCATGTCGAAACCGGCTCGCGCCGCGCGTTCCGTGGCGGACACGAAGTCGGCCACGACCCGATCCATATCCTCGCGCGTCATGGCGCGGGGCGTGTGGGATGCCGCCTTGTAGGGCAGGGCGGATGCTGAGATCAGGTCCCAGCCGCCTTCATCCACCGGCTGGTCCATGCCTTCCCAGGCAAGCTTGGTTGAACCCTTTCGCCCGGCATGGCCGAGTTGGATGCCGATCTTGGCGGGCGTCTTCGTGTGAACGAAATCAGCAAGCCGCTTCAGCGCAGCACCCTGTTCGTCGTTCCACAGCCCGAGGCAACCGGGCGTGATGCGTCCATCCGGCGAAACGCAGGTCATTTCGGGGAAGATCAACGCCGCGCCGCCCATGGCACGCGAACCGAGATGCACGAGGTGGAAGTCGTCAGCCAGGCCGTCGGTGGCCGAATACATCGCCATCGGCGACATCACGATGCGGTTGTGCAGCGTCAGATCCTTGATGGAATAAGGTGTAAACATCGGCGGCGGAACAGCGCCGTTCGCAGCGGGTTCGACACCGGCGCGTTCGGCAAACCAGCGTTCATAGCCTTCCAGCCAGACAGGATCGCGCAGCCGCAGGTTCTCGTGGCTGATGCGCTGCGAGCGCGTCAGCATGGAATACATGAACTGCTCCGGCTCGAAGTGGTCGGCATAGCGCTCGCCGACGACCTCAAACCATTCCATCGCGTTGCGCGCGGCATTCTGGATACGCGCGACATCCACACGCCGGATGTCTTCGTAGGCATCCAGTACGGCCGGGATCTTGTCGGCCTCATGGCCAGCAATATCGAACTGGCGCGTTAGTTCGATCGCATCGTCCAAAGCCAGTTTGGTGCCGGAGCCAATTGCGAAATGCGCGGTATGGGCGCTGTCGCCGACCAGAACCACATGGCTGTTGCCGTTATAATGGCTCCAGCGATCGCAGATCAGCCGGTTGAAGTTGAGCCAGGCGGACCCCTGCAGATGGCGGGCATTGCTCATCAGGCTGTGGCCTTCGAGCGTTTCTTCGAACACGCCTTCGCAGAACGCAATCGACTCGTCTTGGCTCATTTCGCCGAGGCCGTGCTTCTTGAACGTATCTTCGGTTGTTTCAACGATGAAGGTCGAGGTGTTCTCATCGAAGCGGTAGACATGCGCCTGGAACCAGCCATGCTCCGTGCGGCGGAAGTCGAAGGTGAAGGCATCGTAGCGCTTGTTGGTGCCGAGCCAGATAAAGCGGTTCGGCCGCACGAGCATGTCGGGCTTGAAGACCTCGGCATACTTCCGCCGGATCTTGGAATTCACGCCATCTGCGGCGATGATCAGGTCGGCGTCCGGGAACTCGGCGTCGGATTCGACCTCGCGCTCGAACTGCAGCTCCACGCCAAGCTCGAGGCAGCGATCCTGCAGGATGTTCAGCATCTTCTTGCGGCCAATGCCGACAAAGCCGTGGCCTGTGGTGCGGATGCGCCGACCCTTAAACAGAAGCTCGATGTCGTCCCAGTGATTGAAGCTGTCTTCGATCACCTGCGCCGTTTGCGGATCCCATTGGCGCATCGACTGCATGGTGGCGTCGGAAAAAACGATGCCCCAGCCGAACGTGTCGAACGGCTTGTTGCGCTCGACCACGGTGATCTGATGCGCTGGATGCTGCCGCTTCATCAGCAGCGCAAAATAAAGGCCGGCTGCTCCACCGCCGATGCAAACGATACGCATAGGTTCTCTTCCTTCGTTGAGCGCCGCCCGAGGCGGACCATCCAAGGCACCGCGAGGGTGGACCGCTTCGAAAGAAGTTTCAAGCTTAAAGTTTCTGCCTGTGGGTGAATGTTGCCGAGCTTTCTGGCTAGCGGCTCACACACCTAGCGTTCCTGCGTCAAACCCCGCCGCACGGAAATCTTGAGCTTGGCGAGCGCGGCTAGAAGCATGTCCCGTTCCTCAGCTGATACGCCTGAAAACAGGTTGTTCAGCCAGGCGCGATGGCGTTCTGCCATGTCACCAAAGGCGCTGCGTCCAAAGGGCGTCAGCGAGATGATCTGCACGCGCCGGTCGGACGGGGAGGTGGTGCGTGTGATGTGGCCGCTTTCCACCAGCCGCTCCACAAGCGCCGTCAGATTGCCTGCCGACACCATCATCCGCTTGGAGATCTCGCCGAGCACCATCCCGTTTTCCGCGCGCTCGAGCTGAGCCAGCAGATCGAAACGCGGCAGCGTGAAGTCGAACTCCTCGCGCAATCCGCGCCGGATTTCGGTCTCGATCAGGGTCGTGCAGGTCAGCAAGCGAAGCCACAGATGGGTTTCGTCGCCGTGATTGCCGGGCGCATCGGCGATCTGCGTTTCGCCATCCAGCCAGGGATCCGTGTTGAACTGATCAGCGCTCACTTCGCTTGTTTCCCCTGCCACATGCCCGATATGCCGTGCCCTCGAAAGGCATAATGCCAGCGCGGCATTACCCGTTCAAACCAATCGAGATCAACCGCTCAGCCGATCAGCGCTTCCGTCAGGGGATGATGCGGATCGGCGAGACCGTCGATGACGGTGAAATGGTGTCGGTCCGGTTCGCAAACATATGCCATACGGGCACCGAGCCCGACCCAGATATTGGCGAGCAGTTCGGATTGCCGCAGAAACTCGGCGCGTTCGTTGCCGCCGACCCAGCAGGTCACGCGTGCGCCTTCCATCGGCGCCAGAAGAACAGGGCTCTCGCTGGCGGCTTCTGCTTCGTCGAGCCGCCAGGCTTCGTTCATCTGCGTGCGCATCAGAGGCCGCAGATCATGCAGGCCGGAGATCGGAACGGTATGCGCGATGCGTTGCTGCAGCGCGGGCGACAAGGGCGATGACGCGCTCACCATGCGCGCAACGAGATGCCCCCCGGCAGAATGACCGGTCAGCCTGATTGGACCCGAGACAAGCTCGGCAGCATGGCTGATCGCGGCTCCGATCTCGCGGGTAATGCCGGCAATGCTGTTCGTCGGGCACAGCGTGTAGGAGGGCATGGCGACCGCAAAGCCATGCGCCAGCGGGCCTGCCGCCAGATGCGACCAGTAGCTCTTGTCGAGTGCACGCCAGTATCCGCCATGCACGAAAACCACGAGGCTCAC
Source organism: Tianweitania aestuarii (assembly GCF_018457165.1). GTDB lineage: Bacteria > Pseudomonadota > Alphaproteobacteria > Rhizobiales > Rhizobiaceae > Tianweitania > Tianweitania aestuarii. The sequence goes on from NZ_JAFMNX010000004.1 coordinate 95,182, forward strand.
CGGCTCGCCTTCCGGCATGAACAGGTCGAGCCGGTTTCGCTCACCCGAACCATAGGCAATGTCGAGCTTCGCCCGCCCGGCCTGTTCCAGGTCGCGGCGAAAGTTGGCGGCCGGCTCCACCCAGGCGTTCGGCCAGCGATCGCCGGACGCGATGTTGGGACCGTTGGCATAAGCGTCGTCCCAATCCTCGATATGGCGGAAGATCATGCTTGCTGCTCCGGTTCCTGGCTCGGTTGACGCCGATCCTACCCAAATGAAGTTGGTCCGCAATCGAAAAACTATATGCTTGAAGTATCTCGAACAGCGTGCCACGCTCCCCTGATCGCCGATCCGCCGCGAGCACGAGTGCGTGCTCATACAAGAAGCGGACGGCACGCTTGGACAATCCAGCTCGGGAACTGCTGTGATGCTTGGAGTTTCGGCTCATACTGACACATTTACGCGCGACAATCTTCCATCAATGGAGGACTGGCCGCAGCTTCTGCTTGATGGGTACGATTATCCGGACCGCCTCAATGTGGGCGTCGAACTCACCGATCGTCTGGTGGAACGCGGCCTTGGCAATCGCACGGCTTTGATCGGCAACGGTCGCCGGCGCACCTACAAGGAACTGTCCGACTGGACGAACCGTCTGGCCCACGCGTTGGTTGAAGACTTCGGCGTTCAGCCCGGCAACCGCATCCTGATCCGCTCGGCCAACAATCCGGCCATGGTCGCCTGCTGGCTGGCGGCAACCAAGGCGGGCGCCGTGGTGGTCAACACCATGCCCATGCTGCGCGCCGGCGAACTGTCCAAGATCGTCGACAAGGCCGAGATCTCGCTGGCCTTGTGCGACACGCGGTTGATGGAAGAGATGGAGGCCTGTGCGTCCGACAGCACCTTCCTCAAGCGCGTTGTCGGCTTCGACGGCACGGCCAATCACGATGCAGAGCTCGACCGCGCGGCCCTCGACAAGCCTGTGGATTTCAACGCCGTGCAAACGAGCAGCGACGATGTCGCGCTGCTCGGCTTCACTTCCGGCACCACCGGCGTGCCGAAAGCCACGATGCACTTTCACCGCGATATCCTGATCATCGCCGACGGCTATGCCAGGGAAGTGCTGGGCGTCACGCCTGACGACGTGTTTGTCGGCTCGCCCCCGCTCGCCTTCACCTTCGGACTTGGTGGGCTCGCGGTGTTTCCGCTGCGCTTCGGAGCGGCCGCGACCTTGCTCGAAAGTGCGACGCCGCCCAACATGATGGCGATCATCGAGAAATACAAAGCAACCATCAGCTTCACTGCGCCAACGGCCTATCGCGCCATGCTGAAGGGCATGGAAGACGGTGCCGACCTGTCTTCGCTGCGCGTTGCCGTTTCTGCCGGCGAAACCCTGCCGGCACCCATCTTCGAGGAATGGCAGCGTAAAACCGGCAAGCCGATGCTGGACGGGATCGGCTCGACCGAGATGCTCCACATCTTCATCACCAATCGTCTCGACGACAATGCGCCGGGCTCCACCGGCCGGCCCGTCGGCGGCTACGAGGCGCGCATTGTCGATGACGAGATGAACGAACTGCCGCGCGGCAGCATCGGGCGTCTGGCCGTGCGCGGCCCCACCGGATGTCGCTATCTCGCCGACGACCGCCAGCACGAATATGTCCGCGATGGCTGGAACCTGACGGGCGACACCTTCATCCAGGACGAGGAAGGGCGTTTCCATTTCGCCGCCCGATCCGACGACATGATCGTGTCGGCCGGCTACAACATCGCCGGTCCGGAAGTCGAAGCGGCCCTTCTTGCGCATGAGCATGTGCTGGAATGCGCGGTCATCGGTGCTACCGACCGCGACCGCGGCGAGATCGTGGAAGCTTATGTGGTGCTCGCGAGCGGGGTCGATGCCGGCGAGCAGACGGCCAAACTGTTGCAGGATCACGTGAAGGCGACGATTGCGCCTTACAAATATCCGCGCTCTGTGAAATTCGTGGAGACCCTGCCGAAGACCCAGACCGGCAAGATCCAGAGATTCCTGTTGCGCCAACAAGGCTGACGATGACCGACTTCACCACCACGCGGACCCTGTTCCACCTGCCCGACGGAGTGATCTATCTCGACGGCAATTCGCTCGGACCGCTGCCGGTGGCTGCAACAAAGCGGGTGAGCCAGACGCTCGAAGCGGAATGGGGCGAGATGCTGATCCGCGGCTGGAATGCCGCCGGCTGGATGGAACAGCCCGCGCGCGTGGGCGATAGGATCGCACCCCTGATCGGAGCTGAGCCAGGCACCGTCGTGATGGGCGACACGCTTTCGATCAAGGTTTATCAGGCTTTGTCAGCCGCGCTGGATCTCAATCCGGAGCGCAAGATCGTTTTATCCGACAACGGCAACTTTCCGTCCGACCTTTACATCGCCCAAGGCCTGCTGCACTCGCGTGGATCAGGCCATGAGCTGAAGGTCGTGGACCCGGAAACCGTTGAAGCTGCCATCGACGAGACTGTCGCCGTTTTGATGCTGACGCAGGTGGACTACCGCACTGGCCGGCTCCACGACATGAAGGCGCTGACCGCGAAGGCACATGCGGCCGGCGTCATCACTGTGTGGGATCTCGCCCATTCCGCCGGCGCCCTGCCGGTGGAACTCGCGGACGCCGGGGCCGACTTCGCCGTCGGCTGCACCTACAAATATCTCAATGGCGGACCCGGCGCGCCGGCCTTCATCTATGTCGCGCCCCGCCATGCCGATATGGCTCGCCCGAGCCTGTCGGGCTGGATGGGCCACGAAGCGCCCTTTGCCTTTGATCTCGATTATCGTGCCGGGTCGGGCATCGAGCGCATGCGCGTCGGCACGCCGCCGGTGCTCGCGCTCGCTTCCCTCGAAGCCGCGCTCGATGCCTGGGAGGGCGTCGACATGGGCGATCTGCGCGCTGCCTCAATTGCCTTGTCGGAAGGTTTCATTGAGCAGGTCGAAGCGCGATGCTCGGATCTGACCCTCGCCTCGCCACGCGACCCGAACGGGCGCGGCAGCCAGGTGTCGTTCCGCCATGCCGAAGGCTACGCGATCATGCAGGCGCTCATTGCGCGTGGGGTGATCGGCGATTTTCGCGCGCCCGACATCCTGCGCTTCGGCTTCACGCCCCTGTACCTCTCGCAGGGCGATGTTTCCCGCGCCGTTAATATCTTGGCCGAGATCATGGCCGATCGTCTTTGGGACAAGGCGGAATACCGCAAAAAGGCCCGCGTCACATGAGCCGGCCCTATGATCCCCGTGAAGAAGGGGCTCAAATGTCGTTCAAGGACCGGATGGCCTATGGCGACTATCTCGATCTCGAACGCATCCTGAACGCGCAGACGCCGCTGTCCTCCGCGCATGATGAGATGCTGTTCATCATCCAGCATCAGACATCCGAACTGTGGATGAAGCTCGCGATCCACGAATTGCGCTCCGCTATTCTGGCGATACGTGAAGACCGGCTACAACCGGCCTTCAAGATGCTGACGCGGGTCGCCCGCATCTTCGAGCAGCTCAACAGTGCCTGGGACGTACTGCGCACCATGACGCCCAGCGAATACAGCCATTTTCGCGACGCGCTCGGCCAGTCCTCGGGCTTCCAGTCTCATCAGTATCGCGCCATCGAGTTCCTCGCTGGAAACCGCAATCTGGCGATGCTTAATCCGCACAGCCACCGTCCGGCCGTGCTTGCTGGCCTCGAAGACATCCTCGCGGCGCCGAGCCTTTACGATGAAGCGCTGCTTCTGCTTCACCGCAACGGTTTCGACATCGGCGAAGACGCCATGCGCTCCAATTGGCGCCATGCGCGCTCGGAGAACCCCAAGGTGCTGGACGCCTGGAAGGTGATCTACGCCGACGAGCAGAAACACTGGACCCTCTACGAACTCGCCGAAAAGCTCGTCGACTTCGAAGACTACTTCCGCCGCTGGCGCTTCAACCACGTCACCACTGTTGAGCGCGTCATCGGGCTCAAGCGCGGCACGGGCGGCACCGGCGGTGTGTCTTATCTCCGCCGCATGCTCGACGTCGTGCTGTTTCCTGAACTCTGGAACGTCAGAACGATGTTATAGTTCGGCCGCTTCAGTCGTTCTTGCGGATCGTCGCGTAAACGATGTTGCGGTTGTCGCCATGATAGACGTGTGCATCCACCGTGTTGCGGTCGACGCTGGCATTGATGATGTCCCACATCTCTTCTTCCGAGCGCAGCAGCAGCGACCAGTTCATGAAGGTTTCCATGAAGCCGTCGTCCGGAATGCCCGCGGCGAAGTTGGCAAACAGGAACGTGCCCTTGGGCTTCAGCATCTGCATGCATTTCTTCGTCAGCCGTATGGCCACCTTGCGCGGCAGATAGTCGTAGAGGCCAGCGGCATAAACGAAGTCGAACTGGCCGAGCTCGTAAGTATCCGTCAGCAAACCTGCAACCGATCCATCCATCGGCTCGACGGCTGTTCCCGCAAAATCGCGCATCATCGACCCGACGCTGAGCGGGTCTTGATCGAGCGCCACCCAGCGCGCGAGCTGGCCGTTTCGAAGGGCAGCGGAACTGTTGGCTTCACGCAGATGGCCGGCAGCGATCGTCAGCACTTCCGCGCCGCCACCCAACGTTTCGCCGACTTCATCCACATAGGTCGTCAGCAGATCGCGCCGCTCGCGAACGGCAGCCGATGACTGCGACGCGCTGGTGATCTGGTACAGGGTTTGTCCCACAGGGGAGGCGGCGGTAATGGCATCCTGCGCGGACGGATGACGATAGATGAAATCGAGCAACTGCGCATCGCCCGAATAGCCGCGCGGCTTCTCGAATGACCAGCGCGTGAACGGATCCTGCATCATGAACGCTGAAACGGCATGATCCTGCACGACAGGAACCAGGCTTTCCCACACTTGCGGGCTCACCTGGCTGCGGATCTGATGGAGATCCTGGTTGATGCGCATCGTGGCTTGTTCGAGATCAACACCGGTTGAAAAGCGCAGTTCTGTCAGCTGCAGCATCAGTGCTAGCTGAGCGCGCGCGTTATCGGCTGCGATGCGGTGCTCGGAAGCGGCTGTCCTCAGTTCGGCGGCGACGGTATCGGGGGTAATGAGGCTCATGCCGTCGAACACAATCTGGCTCATCCGCCACTCCGATTTAACTTATGTTAACCTTAATCATCGGTTAACATTTTCACTCGGATGCGACTAGATCGTTTTATTAAGCAGGTCCTAAAACTTTAGGTGCAGACGCGGCTTTCCCGGGATAGTTGTCGCCGATTATCGGACGGTTGGAGACAATTGGATCGAACCGTTAAAGCGCTCGGAAAGGAGCTAAGTCTATCAATGGGTACGGCTTGCTTGGGGCAGGGAAGTGCTCGGCGGGATGATCATCCCGACCATGATCTGCTCGGCCGCGCCAACAACAGGTTTCGCTCGCAACCATGATCGACCAACGCCTGCCAGCACTCATCGAAGCCGCGCTGCTGAAGAAGCCGCGCGCCACCCTGCCAAAGGTGCTGGATGGTCTCTACCAGAGCGAAAGCGATGATGCGCGCCGCAGAATAGCCCGGCATGGCATCTGGCTGTCGTTCATCATGTATCTTCTTTTTTCCGTCACCGACGCCGTGCTTATTCCGGATGTGGCGCCTTATTCCATCACCGCCCGTGTTCTGGTGGGCTTGATCATCCTGCCAGTTTTCGAAGTGCAGTATCACCGGCACCAGAGCTCAAGCGCTCTCGACCTGACATGCGCCGTCGCGCTCGTGGTCGCCTATCTTGCCTGGCTGTTCACCTCGCTGCAGACCCAGTATGTCGAGAACTTCTCCTACTACATGTTCTACGGCTGCATCTTCATGATGGGCGCGAACCTGTTCTTCAGCTTCAAGTTCTCCTTGTCCGTCATGTCGTCGACGGCGATCCTGATCAGTGTGCTGACTGCGCTTTACCTTCTTCCCGGAAGCACGACCTACCGGGTGACCCTCGCCACCTTCTATCTGTCCTGTTTTGCTTTCACGACCTACGTCAACTGGAAGCTCAACAAGGAGCGCTTCAGCGTCTTCCTCAACTCCATGAAAGCGCGCTTCCAGCAAACCGAAGCCGTGCAGCGTGGCGAAGCCCTGTTGAAGCTGTCACGGACCGACGCCCTGACCGGCGTCGCCAACCGCCGTGCAGTGGATGAGAAACTGCGCGACTTCTGGGACGATTGGCAGATGCTCGGCATGAGCTTTTCGGCCATCTTGGTGGATGTCGACTTCTTCAAGAAGTTCAACGATTTTTACGGCCATCAGGAAGGCGATCATTGTTTGCGCCTCGTGGCCGATGCGCTCAGCGACGTGATCAACAAGCATCACGGCTTCATGGGCCGCTATGGTGGCGAGGAGTTCATCATCCTGGCGCCCACCAACACGCAGGAAGAAGTCACGAGCCTCGCTGAAGAGATCCGCCTGGCCGTTGAACGGCTCGGGGTCAAGCACGAGCTGCGCCGTGACGGCATTACAGATGTGACCGTCAGCGTCGGTGCCGCCCTTGTGCGGCCGCGCTCCGACAACAAGGTCGAACGGATCATCCACGAAGCCGATCGGGCGCTTTATAACGCCAAAGCGAGCGGCCGGAACTGCACGCGGGTGTTTGATCCCAACGATCCCGCCAACAGCGACGAAACCGAAAATATTGCAGCCCTTCTGCGGGTTGCAACGCGCGATAGGCTGGTGTCGCTGGTGTACCAGCCCATCCAGCACACCGCATCGGGCGAAACGGAGGCCGTCGAAGCCCTGATGCGCCTTCGGATGCTTGATGGCACGTTGATCCTTCCCAGCCAATTCATCCCGGTAGCCGAGCGCACGGGCGCAATCCTCGATCTTGGCCTTTGGGCGATCCGCACCGTGTGCCAGGATCTCCTGGTGGATGGCCATGTCTCGCTGGTCAGCGTCAATGTTTCGCCGATCCAGCTGAAGGCGCCTGGCTTTGCAGCCAGCGTTGCCGCGATTCTCGATGAACACGGCGTCAGCGGCAGCAAGCTTGCCTTCGAGATCACCGAAGGCCTGGATATGGAGATGCATTCGGATGTTCTGCGCTGCATCGCCGACCTGAAGCGCCTCGGCGTTCGCATCTGGCTGGACGATTTCGGCACCGGCTTTGCCGGCCTGTCCTGGCTGCGTCTGATCGACTTCGACACGGTCAAGATCGATCGCTCCTTCCTGCATGACAGCCACACGTCGCGGGGCAAGGCGATGCTGCGCGACATCGTCGGCCTCGTGCGCAACCGCGGCCATTCCGTGCTGATCGAGGGCGTCGAAACCGACGAACACGTCGCCGTCGTGCAGGAGCTTGCGATCGACAAGGTGCAGGGGTTCCATGTCGGCCGCCCTGTGTCGGCAAAGCAGTTCCAGGGCCGGTTTCCCATCGACCCCCATCTGCACAGATATCTCAGACCGGCCTGAACTCAGCCTTCGTGTGACGCAAAGCGCACTAGCCGGCGGTCGTCCACAGATGCGTCATGGAACATGACGAACTCGCGCATGAAGCGGTCGACGATGTCTGAACGTGTGCGATTGGCCGGCTGGATCGCAAGAAAGCCGGCATCGATGAAAAGGCCGAAGCGGCGCACCGCAACACCCCTGTCTATGAACTCGCTGGCGGATGTCGGATCAATGATCGCAATGCCCGCGCCTTCGCTGACGAGCGACAGGGCCGTGTGCGACAGCCGCGTTTCTACGATCGACAACCGTTGCACCCCGGCCAGCGCCACTTCCACCCGCATGGCAAACACCGTGCCGGGCTCGAGGCTGATCATCCGCTGACCGCGAAGATCGGCCGGTTGGATCACGGCCTTTTCTGCCAGCGGATGATGCTGCGGCATGGCGACCACGGCCGGTATGGAATGCGGTTCGATGATGAAGCCCGGTCGATCGAGCGGACCATCGGCATAACCGATCTCGGCCTGTCCCGCCGCCACCGCCTCGATCACCAGCGAAGACGGCAAACCGCTCAACGAGGCCTGCAGGTTCGGCTTGTCTTCCAAAAACCGCGCCAGGAAGCGCGCAAGCACACCGTTCGCTAGTGCCGGCATGGCCGCGATCCGCAACGTTCCCGCCGCCTGGCGCGCGATCTCCTTGGCGAGGCTTGCGATATGATTGAGGCCCACAAAGGCGCGGTCGACCTCCTTCCAAAGCGTCAGCGCTTCCTGCGTCGGAATGATCTGGTTGCCGCGCCGTTCAAACAGCCGCAGCTTCGTGGCATGCTCCAGGTCGCGGATGAGGCGGCTGACGGCAGGCTGCGTCACCGACATCAGCTCGGCCGCCGTTGTCATCTGCCCGGTCATCATGACGGCCCGGAACGCCTCCACCTGTCTCAGGTTCATCATCGTCTTAGCATAACATCTGCTTATTCTTACGTCCTCAGAACGAATTTGACGGAATGCAGACGCGTTGACAATCTTGTGCCTTCAAATACCAGCCCGCAAAACGAGCGTTGGATCAAAAACGCGTGCCGAACACGCGCGGGAACGAGAGGCTGAAAGTTGGACTACTTGCAGCTCATGGGCTTTGGGCCCAATGGCTGGGGCTATGGCATGCTCGCGGCCACCGGCATGACGGTCGCGGTGGCACTGTGTGGTTACCTCATCGGCTCCGTTCTGGGCTCGCTTGGAGCCGCCGCCGCGTTTTCACGCTTCATGCCGTTGCGAGCGATTGCGGGTTTTTACACCACCGTTCTGCGCGGCATCCCCGATCTTCTTGTGATCTATCTCTTCTACTTCGGTTCAAGCTCGGTGATCTCGGCCGTAGGCGCCTTGTTCGGGGCTGAGGGGTTCGTTGGCGCGCCTGCCTTCCTGACCGGCGCGATGGCGATCGGCGTTGTGTCCGGCGCTTATCAGATGCAGGTCTTTCGCGGTGCGGTTCTGGCGCTTCCCAAGGGCGAGATCGAGGCGGCCCGCGCTTACGGCATGCCGTCCTTTCTCCTGTTTCGCCGCATCATCTTGCCGCAAGCCGCGCGCTTCGCCATTCCCGGCATGGGCAATGTCTGGCAGCTCGTGTTGAAGGAATCGGCGCTGATTTCGGTGATTGGCCTGGTCGAGATCATGCGCCAGTCGCAGATCGGCGCCGGCTCTACCCGCCAGCCCTTTAGCTTCTACCTCACCGCCGGCGCGCTTTATCTCCTGATCACCTTCGTGTCGGGCCGCGGCTTCCGTTTGGCGGAACGGCGCGCCATGCGCGGCGTGCGGAGGGCTGCGTGATGGTCATCGACTTTCCGTTTCTGTGGGAAAGCTTCACCACGCTTCTGAACGGCGTTCCGCTGACACTCCAGCTGACGGCTCTATCCGTGGTCACTGGCGCCGTGCTGGCTGTGCTGCTCGCACTGATGCGGGTGTCGAACAGATGGTGGCTCGACCTTCCCGCGCAAGCCTACATCTTCGTTTTTCGCGGCACGCCGCTGCTGGTCCAGATCTACATCATCTATTACGGCCTCAGCCAGTTTCCCGAACTGCGCCACAGCATTCTCTGGCCATTTCTGCGCCAGGCCTACTGGTGCGCAGCACTCGCACTTGCGCTCAACACGGCAGCCTACAGCGCCGAGATCATTCGCGGCGGGCTCCTGTCTGTGCCGGCCGGACAGATCGAGGCGGCGCGCGCAACCGGCATGTCCGGCTTTCTGCTGATGCGCCGCATCATCTTTCCGCAGGCTTTGCGCCAGATGCTGCCGGGCTACAGCAACGAAATCATCCTGATGGTGAAGTCGACTGCGCTCGCGTCCACCGTCACGCTGATGGAAGTCACCGGCATCGCCGCGAAACTGATCTCGCAGAGCTATCGCCCGATCGAGGTCTTCATCTGCGCCGGTGCGATCTACCTCGCCATCAACTTCATCGTCGTCCGCGCCTTTGCCGCACTTGAATATGCGCTGTCGCCGGAGCGTCGTCCCGCGCCCGCTTCAACAGCCGACCAGCCGGAGAAAGCCCGTGCCTGATCCCGCAAAGACACCCGCCGTCCAGTTGTCGAATATCCGCAAGAGCTATGGCGAGCACGAGGTGCTGCATGGCGTTTCGCTGACCGCCAATGAAGGCGACGTCATCTCCATCCTGGGCTCGTCCGGCTCAGGCAAGTCGACGCTTCTGCGCTGCATCAACATGCTGGAAGTGCCCAATGCCGGCAGCGTGTCGATCCACGGCGAGGCCATCACGCTCGACCAGAAGCCCGGCCAGCCGCCGCGCGCCCGCGACATGAGACAGGTCAACCGTCTGCGCGCCAAGGCCGCCATGGTGTTCCAGTCCTTCAACCTCTGGTCTCACCTGACGATCCTCGAAAACCTGATCGAGGCCCCGGTCTATGTCCTCAAGCGCGACCGCAAGGAGGCGATTGCCGAGGCCGAAGCGCTGCTCGCCCGCGTTGGCATTGCCGAAAAGCGCCACGCCTACCCCGCGCATCTCTCAGGCGGCCAGCAGCAGCGCGCGGCAATCGCCCGCGCATTGGCGATGCATCCGAGCGTCATGCTGTTCGACGAACCGACCTCGGCGCTCGATCCCGAACTCGTCGGTGAAGTCCTCAAGGTCATGCGCGATCTTGCAGCCGAAGGCCGCACGATGCTCATCGTGACCCATGAGATGGGCTTTGCGCGCGATGTCTCCACCCGCACCGTCTTCCTCCACAACGGCGTGATCGAGGAAGAAGGCGCTCCCGCCGAAGTGTTCGAGAACCCGCGTTCCGACCGCTTCCGGCAATTCATTTCACGCGACCACTGAGGCAGTGCCTGTCGCGCAAGACCATCAACAGAGGTGAACACATGTATCTGAAATCCGTTTTCGCAGCCGCTCTGCTATTCACTGCCGCAGGCCAGGCGTCTGCGCAGGAAAAGACCATCACCATCGCCACCGAAGGCGCTTATGCACCCTGGAACTTCACGGGTCCGAGCGGCGAGTTGCAGGGCTTCGAGATCGACCTTGCCAAGGTTCTTTGCGAGCGCATGAAGGTGAAATGCGAGATCGTTGCCCAGAACTGGGACGGCATCATTCCTTCGCTCAACGCCAAGAAGTACGACGCGATCATGGCTGGCATGAGCGTCACGCCTGCGCGCAAGGAAGTCATCGCCTTCTCCGATCCCTATGCCGCCGGCCTCAACGCCTTTGCCGTGCTGAGCGATGGTCCGCTCGCCGACATGCCGGGAACGGGCGAGACCTATTCGCTGGACAGCCAGGAAGCAGAAGCCAACGCGAAGATCGAAGAGATCGCGGCGCTGCTCAAGGGCAAGATCGTCGGCGTTCAGGGCTCCACCACCGCGTCCTCCTTTATGGAGAGCAACTTCAAGGACGGCGTTGATCTGCGCGAATACAAGACCACGGAAGAGCACAATCTCGACCTCACCAGCGGCCGCCTCGATGCCGTTCTGGCAAACGCTACGGTGCTGGCCGAAGCGCTCGGCAAGCCCGACATGGCGGATGCCAAGATTTCCGGCCCGATCTTTTCCGGCGGCGTGTTCGGCTTCATCGCGGTTGGTCTGCGCAAGGATGACACCGAGCTGAAGGCGCAGTTCGACGAGGCAATTAAGGCCGCAACAGCCGACGGCACGATCAAGGACCTTTCCATGAAGTGGTTCAAGGTCGATGTCAGCCCGCGCGGCTGATCCGACCTGACCCGACCGGTGCGGTTTCTGATGGGGCCGCACCACCTTATCCCTTCCGGACATCTGATGACCGCATCTTCCATCGACATGGTTGTGATCGGCGGCGGCCTTGTCGGCTCCACGCTGGCATGGGGCCTGGCGCGTGCCGGCTTGCAGGTCACCGTTCTCGACGGGACGGATCTCGATCCGCGGGCATCGCGCGCCAATTTCGCGCTGGTCTGGGTGCAGGGCAAAGGCGTCGGCGCACCCGCCTATGCGCTTTGGTCCAAGGCTTCCGCCGAACGCTGGCCGCAGCTCGCCGCAGCCCTGTTCGACGACACTGGCATCGACGTGTCCTTGAACCAGAATGGCGGCTTTTCCTTCGCGCTCGATCAGGACGAGCTCGATACCTGGCAGGCCGAGATGCAGGCCATCGTCCGCGAAACCAACGGGCGCGCCGCACCCTTTGCTGTGCTCAACGGCACTGAGACCCGCGAACGTCTGCCCTTCGTCGGCCGCGACGTGGTCGGCTCGATCTATTCACCGCTCGATGGTCATGTAAACGCGCTGCGCTTGTATCGCGCCCTTCACACGGGCATGAAGCAACGCGGCGTCGATTACCGCGCCGGCTACGCTGTCGAGCGCATCGAGCCAGTGTCTGATGGCTTCCGCTTGATTGGTCCCAAAGGCGTGCTGGTTGCCAAGCGCATCGTGCTGGCGGCCGGGCTCGACAACACCCGTCTGGCCGAGATGGTCGGCCTTCACGCCCCCATGAAGCGCAGCAAGGGCCAGATCCTTGTGACGGAGAAATGCGCGCCCTTCTTCGATCACACCTCCGCCACCCTGCGCCAGACCGACGAGGGCGGCGTGATGATCGGCGACAGCGAAGAAACGCACACTTCCGCCCATGCCACCAACCAGGACATCAGCGCCGTGCTCGCCAATCGCGCCGTGCGCACCTTTCCGCTTTTGGGCGACCTCAACATCGTGCGCTCCTGGACCGGCCAACGCGTGAAGTCGCTGGATGGTTTGCCGATCTACGAACAATCCACCACCCACCCCGGGGCTTTCGTTGCCGTGTGCCATTCCGGCGTCACGCTTGCCGCCAACCACGCGCTGGTTGTTGCGCCCCAGATCGCGGCCGGTGCCTTGTCGCATGGTCTGTCAGCTTTCGGATCGCAGAGGTTTCATGCTTCGCAGACTGTGTGAGATCACCGATCCGGTCCGCTTCTCCTTCGACAATCGCCCGATCACCGCCGAGCGCGGCGATACGCTCGCGGCTGCGTTGCTTGCGAGCGGCGTAGAGACGTTCCGCCATTCGGTGGTCGGCGATCAGCCGCGCGCGCCGTATTGCCTGATGGGCGTATGCTTCGAATGCCTCGTCACCGTTGATGGCGTCCAGAACCAGCAAAGCTGCCTCATGGAAGCCCGCGACGGCATGGTGGTGGAAAGCCGGCGCGGCGGCCGCCAGGTTCTGCAGGGCCAATCCTGATGCGCAGGATCACCGTCGCGGCCGAGCTCGCGGACCATTACGACATCGCGATCATCGGAGCAGGGCCAGCCGGCATGTCGGCGGCCGTGGAAGCCTCCCTTGCCGGTGCAACCGTTCTCGTGGTGGACGAAAACACCGCGCCCGGCGGACAAATCTACCGCGCCGTGACGCGCCATTCGCGCGGGCATGACGACGTGCTCGGCGCGGATTACTGGAAGGGCGCAAGCATCGCCGACCCCTTCATGGCCGCAACGATCGACTTTGCTTCAAGCACAACCGTGTGGAGCCTCGATCCCGCCGAAGAACCATCGGCTCACGCCACCATAGGCCTGACGCTGGCGGGTTCGGCTCGCCGTGTGGAAGCCCGTGCCGTCATCCTCGCCACTGGCGCCATGGAGCGCCCGATGCCCGTGCCCGGCTGGACGCTGCCAGGCGTCATGACGGCCGGTGCAGCCCAGATCGCGCTGAAGTCGATCGCCGCCATTCCCGAAGGTCCTACCGTGCTGGCTGGCTGCGGCCCGCTTTTGTATCTGCTTGCGTCCCAGCTGCTTAAGGCCGGCGCGGACATCACCGCCGTGCTGGACACAGCGGATGCCGGACAGCGCCTGAGAGCGCTGCCGCACCTGCCAGCTTTCCTTGGTTCGCCCTATTTTGCCAAGGGTTTGCGCCTGCTTGTTGATGTGCGGCGTCAAACCCGGGTCATCTCCGGCATCACCGATCTCGCCATCGACGGCGACGCACATGCGCAATCCGTCACCTTTCGCCGCGGCCGCCGCTCCGAAACGCTTCCCGTCCGAACCGTTCTCCTGCATCAGGGCGTGATCCCCAGCATCAATCTTGCCAGCAGCGCCGACTGTGCCATCCGCTGGAACGAACACCAGCGCGCCTTTCAGCCGGAAATCGACCATCTCGGCCGCTTGTCGGTGCCCGGCCTGTTCGCCGCCGGCGACGGTGCCGGCATTGGCGGCGCCGATCACGCCGCGGTTGAAGGCCGTATCGCCGCACTTGGCGCGCTGTCCGACCTCGGCCTGATCACGCAGGGGGAGGCGGAAACCCGACTTGCTCCGTTGAAGCAGGAGCGGCGCCGTTATCGTCGTGGCCGTGCCTTTCTCGACATCCTGTATCGACCCGCCCAGCAGTTCCTCAGCCCTCCGGACGACGCGACGATCATCTGTCGGTGCGAAGAAGTGCGGGCAGGGCAGTTGCGGCAGGTGATCGAACTCGGCGTGCCCGGCCCGAACCAGCTGAAAACCTTTATCCGCTGCGGCATGGGCCCGTGTCAGGGCCGTCTCTGCGCTTCCACCGTCACGGAGATGATGGCCGAACAACGCGGCGTCAGCCCGGCTGAGATCGGCACCTACCGTCTGCGCGCGCCCATCAAGCCGGTGCGCCTGTCGGAACTCGCGGCCCTGCCGCAGACCGAAGACGCGGTGTTCGCCGTCACCGGCCGCCGGCCAGAACCATCAACGAACCCGAAAGGACCAAACTTATGACCAATCGCCACCTCCAGACCCCGATCATGCACCGCGTCGTGGAGCATAGCGGCCTCGTTTTCGTCGGCGGCACGACCTGTGATGACGAAAGCCTGGACATGGCAGGCCAGACGAAGGAAATCCTCGCCAAGCTCGACACCTATCTCGCGCAGGCCGGCTCGGATAAGACCAAGCTTCTGTCGGCCACGATCTTCATCACCGACATGAACCTGAAGCCGGAGATGGACAAGGTCTGGAAGGAATGGCTGTCGCCCGACACCTTCCCGACCCGCGCAACTGTCGGCGTCGCCGATCTCGGCGGCACCACGCTGGTTGAAATCGTGGTCACGGCCCACAAGTAAACCGCAGCGCTGCCGTTTTGCCGGTGCTGTCATCGGCAAAACGGCGCGCTTGGCTTTTCGGATCAGGCGGCCTTCTCGACCGCCTGCATCTGCACGAAGTGACCCGCGCTGATTTCCTGGTACTGGCGCGCAGCCGGAGCATAGCCGGCATCGTGATACGGGCTGCGGATCTCGTCCGTGGAGATGGTGCGCGCCCGTCGCCGCGTCGGATCGGCGATCGGCACCGCCGACATCAGCTTGCGCGTATAAGGATGCTGCGGGTTCTCGAACACCGCCTGGCGTGGACCGATCTCCACGATCTCGCCGAGATACATCACCGCCACGCGATGGCTGATGCGCTCCACCACCGCCATGTCATGGCTGATGAAGAGATAGCCCAGTCCAAGCTGTTCCTGCAGGTCGAGCATCAGGTTGATCACCTGCGCCTTGATCGAAACATCCAGCGCCGACACGGATTCGTCGGCAACGATCAGCTTCGGATCGAGCGCCAGAGCACGCGCGATACACACGCGCTGGCGTTGTCCGCCTGAAAACTCGTGCGGGAAGCGATCCGCCATGGCTTGCGACAGACCGACCTGTTCGAGCAGCGCACCCACTCGCTGCTGCGCATCGCTGCGCTTCACCAGCCCATGCGTAATCATCGGCTCGGCGATCGCATCGCCCACCCGCATGCGCGGATTGAGGCTTTCGAACGGATCCTGGAAGATCATCTGCGCATCGCGGCGGATGTCCGCCAGCTCCGACTTCGACGCACTCGCCACATCGCGACCGCTGATCGACACAGAACCGGAGGTCAGCTCCGTCAATCGGATGATCGAACGCCCCGTGGTCGATTTGCCGCAGCCGGATTCACCCACAAGCGACAGGGTCTCGCCCTTGCGCACCTCGAACGACACGTCTTCCACCGCGTGAATGTTGCCCACCGTGCGCTGCAGGAGCCCCTTGCGCACGGGAAAGCGCGTGACGAGGTGCTCGACTTGCAGGATCGGCGCTTCCTCGGCGCGCACCGTGTCGGCGGTCTGCTTCACCGGCTGTGCTTCGCCGGTACGCATATCCACGATCGGGAAGCGCAGCGGACGCGGTTCGCCGGCCATCGAACCCAGTTGCGGCACGGCCGAAAGAAGCGCGCGCGTATAGGGATGCGCGGCGTCGCGGAAGATGCGCTTCGTCGTGTCGGCCTCAACGATGTCGCCGCGATACATGACGACGGTTCGGTCGGAGATCTCAGCCACCACGCCCATGTCATGGGTGATGAAGAGAACCGACATGCCTTCTTCCTGCTGCAGCGTCTTGATCAGTTCCAGGATCTGCGCCTGGATTGTCACGTCGAGCGCAGTTGTCGGCTCGTCGGCGATCAGAAGCTTCGGCTCACAGGCGAGCGCAATGGCGATCACCACGCGCTGGCGCATGCCGCCCGAAAAGCTCAGCGGATATTCGTTCAACCGCGCTTCGGCCGACGGGATCCGCACCCGGTCGAGCAGCCGCACGGCTTCCGCCCGGGCCGCCGCCTGATCCATGCCGCGATGCTGCATCAGCACTTCGGTGATCTGGTTGCCGATCTTGAGAACCGGATTGAGCGAGGTCATCGGCTCCTGGAAGATCATGCCGATGCGATTGCCGCGAATGGTCTGCATCGCCTCCATCGGCAAGGACAGGAGGTCCTGGCCCTCGAACTCGATGCGGCCCGTGGAGCGTGCATTGGGCCCGAGCAGGCGCATGATCGACATGGCCGTAACGCTTTTGCCGGAACCGGATTCACCGACAACCGCCACCGTTTCGCGTTCGGCGATCTCAAACGACACATCGCGGATCACATTGCGCCATTCGCCGCCCACCTTGAAGGCGGTGTTGAGGTCGTCGATGAGAAGGATCGGTCTGGTCATGGCTCAGCCCTCCCGGCGCGGATTAAGAATGTCACGCAGCGCATCACCGATCAGGTTGATGCCCACGATAAGAAGAAGCAGCGTGATGCCCGGGAAGAAGCTGATCCAGTAATCGCCCGACAGGATGTATTCGAACCCGTTGGAGATCAGCAGACCGAGCGAAGGCTCCGTTACCGGCAAACCGATGCCGAGGAAGGAAAGCGTCGCTTCGAGCATGATCGCATAGGCTATGCGCATCGTCGCCACCACGATCAACGGCGGCAAGCAGTTCGGCAGCATGTGGCGGAAGATGATGCTGCGATCGGGCAGCGCCATCGAGCGCGCGGCTTCGATATAAGCGCGCTTGCTTTCCACCAGCGCCGAACCGCGCACCGTGCGGGCGTAATAGGCCCACTGCGTCACCACCAGCGCGATGATGATCTTGTCGACGCCCTGTCCGAGGATCGCCAGAAAGATCAACGCGATCAGGATCGACGGGAAGCTCAGCTGAATATCCACGATGCGCATCAGCACCGCATCGATCCGCCCGCCGGCATAGGCGCTGAACAGGCCGATGCTCGTGCCGATCACCAGAGCCACGGCGGCACTCACGAGACCAACGAGGATCGAGGTGCGCAAGCCATACATGATGGCGCTCACCAGATCGCGGCCTTGCGTGTCGGTGCCCAGCCAATAGGTCAGGCCGGTCATGCTTTCGCCACCCGGCGCCAGCCGTCCGTCCATGATATCGAGCTGCGCCAGATCATACGGATCCTGCGGCGCCAGCACCGGGGCCAGCACGGCCGCCAAAAGCAGGATGCCGGTGATGATCAAACCCACCAGCGCCAAACGATTGTGCAGCAGCGCAATCAGGGTACGCTTCAGGGGCGACATCGCGGGCTTTGCGGCGATGGTTTCCGTTCCGGCGTGAACCGAGGTCGAGAGCTCGTGAGGGTTGCTCATCGCGAACCTCCTTCCAAACGGACGCGCGGATCGACAACGGAATACAGAATGTCGACCACGAGGTTGATGACGCTGAACATGATCACGGTGATCATGAGGTAAGCGAGCACGACGGGACGATCGAGCACGGCGATGGAATCGATGATGAGCTTGCCCATTCCCGGCCACGCGAAGATGGTCTCGGTCACCACCGCAAAGGCGATCAGCGAACCGAGCTCGAGGCCGATCACGGTGATCAGCGGGATCAGCGTGTTCTTCAGCACGTGAACGCGCAGGATGCGGCTTTCCGGCATACCCTTGGCGCGCGCAAAGCGCACGAAATCGAGCTGCATCACCTCCATCACGCCGGCGCGCGTCAGGCGGATGACCAGCGAAATCTTGAACAAAGCCAGATTGAAGGCCGGCAGAAGCAGGTGGCTCAGACCGTCCCAGGTCAGAAAGCTCACCGGTACGCCGAATAGATCAACCGTCTGGCCGCGTCCCGACGCCGGCAACCAGCCAAGCTGCACGCTGAATACCATGATCATGATCAGGCCGATCCAGAAGGTTGGAAGGCTGAAGCCGAGGATCGAGAAGGTCATGATCGACTTCGAAACCGCGCTGTTCGGCTTCAAGCCGGCATAGATGCCGAGCGGAATGCCAAGGATCAGCGCCATCATCAGGGCGACGAAAGCGAGTTCCAGCGTCGCCGGCATGCGCTGCAGAATAAGATCGAGCGCCGGCTGATTGAACACGAAGGAATTGCCGAGATCGCCCGTCAGCGCCTTGGCCAGAAACACAAAATATTGTTCCCAGACCGGCCGGTCGAGCCCGAAGGCCTGGATCACCTCCAGCCGCTCGGCCGGTGTGGCCGATGAACTCAAAAGCACATCAACCGGGTTGCCGACGAGATAAAGCCCCACAAACACCAGAAGACTCATGACGAACAGCGTCACGATCGTCTGGATGAAGCGGCTCAAAAGGTAACTGCTCATGCGTGGAACTCCCTTTTCGGAGTAGCGGTCAGCGGGATCGCACCAAGTCCGGCGATGCGCTCCACAAGGAGGCGGCGATAACCCACCTCGTCAACATGGGTCATCACGCAGGCATTGGGGCGCTGCTCGCTTTTGTTGTGAAGGTCCGCCCAGGTCTGGCCGGCGGTGGGGCCGTAAAGTGTTACGCCAATGGCGCAGTGGCTGCCCGAAAACAGTTCCGGCTGCAACAGCCATGCAATGGTCATCGCATCATGGATCGGGCCGCCGGGGCGGCCAAAGCGCTTGAGATCGCCGCGGTCGAAGCGGCGCAGAAGCCCAGCCAGTGCCTTGCCGCTCGGGCTGCCCTGCGCTTCCATCGCGCTGAAATCGCCATCCGCAAACAGGGCCTGCAAGGTCACGTCGAGCGGCAACAGCACCACCGGCACGCCCGATTGCCAGACGATGGCGGCGGCATGCGGATCGGCCATCACGTTGTATTCGCCAAACGGCGTGCGGTGTCCAAGCGCGGCGAAGGCGCCACCCATGATCACGATGCTTTCGATGCCATCGGCCACATCCGGATGCATCCGTAGCGCCAGCGCTATGTTAGTCAGCGGACCCATGGCGCAGATCGTGATGCCGTGCCCTTCAACAGCGGCGGCGCGCGCTTGTTCAACGATGAAGCGCACGGCCGAGAACCTTGCCGGCTGGTAGTCGGTCTCCGGCATCAGATCGGGGGGAAAGTCACCGATATGGGCATATTTGCCGAAGAGCTGCTTGCCAATCAGCGGAACGGCGGCCCCCGCCAGAACGGGCACGTCGCGACGCCCAGCCAGCGCCACGATCCGGCAGGCATTGCCGACGCTTGCGGGCAGACCGACATTGCCGGCCACCACCGTCACGCCGCGCAGGTCGATTTCGGGCGAAGCCAGTGCGAGCATGATCGCCGCCGCATCGTCCACGCCGGGATCGGTGTCGATGATGACGGAGATGCGGCTCATGCGGCGCGCTCGATTTGGTAGCGCGAAAACAGCTGCAGGAAGAGCGCGATCACACCCTTTGCATCCACGTCGCAAACGATCTCCGCATTTGGCTCGAGGCCGCTCTTGTTGTACCAGTCGGCCACTGTCTGCCCCATGCACAACTCGCTTTCATGCTCGATGAACACGCGGGCCGGTTTGGTTTGGAACAGGTGAGGGGCCAATAGGAAGGCGATCACCAGCGGATCGTGCAGCGGGCCACCGCGCGATCCATAGCGCTCCACCTGATTGCGGTCCCAGAACGCCATCAGGTCTGCCACCGTCGAGGCGATCCGGCCGCTGACCGCCGCGAATTGTTCGACATGCTCCGGCGTCAGGATCACCTGATGCGTGGCATCGAGCGCCAAGGCCACGATCGGAATGTCGGACGAAAACACGATATGCGCGGCGTGAGGATCGGCCAGCATGTTGAACTCGGCCGTCATCGTGCGATTGCCCGGCTCGCGATAGGCACCGCCCATCATCACGATGCGCGCAACGCCGGCGGCGATGTTCGGGTCGATCCGCAGCGCCATGGCGAGGTTGGTCATCGGCCCGAGGCAGCACAGCGTGACCGGCTTGCCCGTTCGCGCGGCTTCGCCCAGCCGGTCCACCAGGAACTCCACCGCGCCCTTGTCCTCGGCCTCCTTTCGCGGCTCCGGCAAACTGGTGTTGCCGAGGCCGGAATGCCCGTGAAATTGGCCGCGGATCACGTCGCGCAGAAGCGGACGGAAACTGCCGGGATAAACCGGAATGTCGGTGCGCCCACCCAGCTCGCAGATCTGCAAGGCATTGCGCACCGTGCGTTCGAGCGGCTGGTTGCCGGATACCGGCGTGATCGCGAGGATCTCCAGTTCGGGCGAAACAAACGCCGCCAGAAGCGCGATCGAGTCGTCGATCCCTGGATCGCAATCGATGATGATCGGAGTGGACGTCATGAACATTACCTGAGCATTGGTCTTGTCGGACACCGGGCGTCAGCGCGCTCGCAAGCTGCGGCGCCCCGTATTCGACAAAGGCATTTCGGTGGTCGTGGTGACAGCGCTAAAGCGCCCCCACAGTGCGCAGAACCTCTGCGATTTCGTTGCGTGCGGCCTCATCCAGCGGCACCTGCGGCGCGATGGGATCGCCGACGGCGAAGCCCTGCAACTGCAAGGCGGTCTTGATGCAGCCCGCGATCGAATAGCGCGCGAAGATCTCGTTGACCCGCCACAAAGGCCGCTGCAGTTCCATCGCCCGCGTCCAGTCACCGGCTTTCGCGGCGTCGTAGAGCGCGATGCTCTGCTTCGGCACGATGCAGGCCGGACCCGCCATCCAGCCGACGCCGCCGATCATCAGCACGCAGGCCGGGATATGGGCGGAAGCCGAAAACACTTCCATGCGCCCGCGCGTGCGCTCGATGATCGAAAGCAGCCGCCCGGTATTGGTGGAGGCGTCCTTGATGTAGTTGATGTTGGGGATGTGGCTCAGCCGCTCGATCACCGGCAGCGTCAGATCGGAGCGCTGGAAGTTCGGGTTGGTGTAAAGCACCACCGGTCGCCCGCGCGCCGCGCCTGCGATCGCCTTGAAGTAGGCTTCCACGCCGGCGTCACCGACGGGGAAATAGGCTTCGAGAACCGCCAGAATGCCGTCGGCACCCGCTTCCACCATGGCCTCGGTTTGCGCAACCGCATCGCGGATCGTGGTGGATGCGACGCCCGCCACAACCGGAACACGACCGCGATTGGCCGCGATCGTCGTTTTCACCACCTCCAGGCGCTGTTCGTTCGAAAGATAAGCGAACTCGCCTGTGCTGCCGAGCGGCGTCAGCCCGTGCACGCCTGCGGAGATTAGGTGTTCAACCAGGTCTCCCAGAACGGCGGTGTTGATGTCACCGCCGGGGGTCGTTGGCGAAACGAGATAGGGAAAGACGCCGTGGAAAGACATGGCCTGAGTCCCCAGCCGCGCCGCTTACTGCTCGGCCTTGACGTAGAAGGGCAGCGTGTACCCGTCCGAACGTCCTTCATAGGACAGGTCGGTCTTGGCAGCCCAGGTGTTGTCGAGGAAGAACAGCGGGATGATGCCGAGATCGTTCATGGCGATCCCCGTTGCCTTCTTCAGCAGGGTTTCGCGCGCGCCGTCATCTAGCGTCCTGCGGGCTTCTTCCAGCGTCTTGTCGAACTCTGCATTGGAATATCGGCCGCGATTGCCCTGGCCGGCATTGTCGCCATAGGTTTCCAGAAGCGGTCCGAGCACGCCCGAGGGTTCGCCGGTTTCCACCGCAGCACCGCCCATGATGAAGCTGAACTCGCGGGCCGAAGCGCGTGAGAAATACACGCTGCCCGGAAGCGTTTCGACCTTCGTCGTCACACCAATGCGGCTGAAGAACTGGCCGACGGCCTGCGCGACCTTAGAGTCGTTGGGATAACGATCGTTGGTCGCATGGAAGGTCAGGTCGAAACCGTTTGGATAGCCGGCATCCGCTAGAAGCTGCTTGGCCTTGTTAGGATCATACGCATCGGTTGCAAGCGACGCATCGTGACCGAAGTAACCCTCCGGCACGACCTGGCCAGCGGGCGTGCCCTGGCCGTCCATGATGCGGTCGACGATCGCCTCACGGTTGAGCGACAGCGACAGCGCGCGACGAACTTCGGCGCTACGCAGCGGGTTCTTGCCTTCGGGACCCTTCGCAAAAGGCGAGGTTTCACGGTCCTGATCCATGTGAAGATACATCAAGCGGTTGCCCGTGGCCTTGATGACCTCGATCGCATCGCTTTCTTCCAGACGGCTCGTATCGGCGGTCGGAATGTTCTCGATCATGTCCACATCGCCCGAAAGGATCGCGGCAACGCGGGCGCTGTTGTTCTTGAAGATGCGGAAGGTGACCTTTTCCCAATCCGCCGTGCCGTCCCAGTAATCCGGGTTGCGTTCGAGATTGATCTGCGAGTCCGGCGTCCAGGACACGAATTTGAACGGGCCGGTGCCGATCACGCCGTTGCCCTGGTTCATCTGTTCGGTGGTGGTTTCGCCCTGCTCGGCCGGCAGGATGGCGATGCGGCTGAGATTGTTGAGCAGAAGCGGCGTCGGGCCGTTCGTGGTGATGCGCACCGTCATCGGATCAACCGCCGTCACGTCGGCGATTGCCTTGACGTAAGGCGTGAACGCGCTCGGGCTGTTCTTGGCGGCCATCGGCACGCGCTTGATGCTGGCCACCACGTCTTCGGCGGTGAAGTCGCTGCCGTCATGGAACTTCACGTCCAGGCGCAAGGTGAAGTCCCAGGTCGTGTCGTCGACCCGGTTCCAGCTGGTCGCCAGCGCCGGCTGTATCTGCTGGCGGGCATCCTGGTTCACCAGACCGTCGAAGATGTTGCGCGCCATCGCGCTGTTGGGACCGACGACGTAGAATTGCGGGTCCATCGAAGTGGTGGAGGCCGAAAGGCCAACCGTCAGGTCGCGCGCCCATGCACCGGCCGACGGAAACAGAACCACGGAAGCGGCAAGCGCTGCGGCTGTGAAAAATTTCATGATAAGCTCCTCCAAAGCTCCATCCCCAGATGGGGAGATCAGTGGCAATTGCTTATTTCCTTCGCACAATGATGCAAAATTGCATTATAGCCTGATCCCATGCCGAAACGTTATGGAGGCACCGCATGCGTTTGAAGCCGCGTCAGCTGGAAGCCTTCCGCCATGTGATGCTCACGCGCGGCGTCACGGCGGCGTCTGACGCCATGAACATCGCCCAGCCCGCCGTCAGTCGTTTGATCCGCGATCTCGAAAGCGAAGTCGGCATGACCCTGTTCACCCGTCAGGGCGGACGCCTCCTGCCGACGCCCGAAGCGGTGCTCCTTTTGGCCGAGGTCGAGCGGCTTTATATCGGGATCGATCAGGTCGCGCGCGCCGCCGGCGACATCCGCCAGCACCTCAACGTCGTGTTGCGCATCGCCAGCGTCACTTCACTGGTACGGCCCTTTCTGCATCAGGCCCTGGTCGAGATCGTCGGCCCGCGCCTCGATCTGCCCTTGGTCATGGATGTCGAAAACAGCCGCCACATCTGGGACATGGTAGAGAAAAGCCATTATGATCTCGGTCTGGTTTTCGGCCCGCCGCGTCCGAGCGATCTGCAGACCGTTCACCTGCACAGCTCAACCGCCGTCGCCGCCATGCCGCCGGATCATCCGCTCGCGCAAAAAGATGTGATCACCCCGGCCGACCTTCTCGACTGCCGGGTTCTCACCGCCGGCCGCAACTCGCCGCTACGCCGTGGCCTCGACCGCGCCTTTTCGCAGGCCGATCAGGCGCCGCTGAACACGGTTGAAACCTCCATGCTCAACTGCTGTCATTTCGCGGCAGCCGGCATGGGCGTCGCCATCGTCGACCGCATCACCATGCGCGCTGCCGATGTCGAACTCTGCGCCAAGCCGTTCCTGCCGACGATCGACGTATCCTATTACGCGGCCCGACCCGCCGGCTCGCGCCAGATCCTCGTGCTCGACCAGATCGTCGAACGCATCAAGACGCTGCTGGACGAAGAAGCGGTTCAGACCACCTGAAGCGTCACACCGATGTCGCGTCAGTTCACCCGCGATGGCAGGGCTGCCAGACGGTCGCGCAAACCGAGCAGATTGCGGCACACCGCTTCCAGATCCTTCAACGCGAAGCCTTCGGCGTGAACCGAGCCTTCTTCCGCCAGCAGGTCCTTGAGCCGGCCTTGATAGCGCGCGGTCCCGTCTTCGACGGTCAGCCCCTTGCGCGTTTCAAACGCCTCGTTCCAGCTGATCGCGTCCGCTTCGCTCAATCTCGGTGTCGCCGATGAACACCCGCGGTGCCGGTGCGCCTTTGCGCGCTTGCGGTGGCTGCCGCCACGGCGCGAGACATTGGTAAAGAGCGAGCACGCGCAGCGGACCCTCAGGCAAATTTTCACACGCGCTGGCAAACACGTTCGACAGAATGGCGACATTGCCGGTGCCGCACAGAACCTCGTGCCCCATCGCGGTGATCATGCCGTTCACCACATCCGGAAACGAGCAATTGATCAGCCTAGTCTGCGGAACCAGCGCGGTGATCGCCGCGCCATGCGGCTTGAGATCAGCGCATCTGCAGCACGGCGCGTGCCGTATTTTCATCCGTGATAAAAGCGTTTGCCAGCTTGCCGGTGAGTGCAGCATGGATCGCCCGCACCCGAATTTCGCCCGAACTCACGAGAAGCGTCGTCTGCTTGCTGTCGGGCTCGCGGAGCAATGAAGTCAGCCGATTGAAGTAGCCGCTCTCGATAAAACGGCCGTCCTTGTCGATCACGCCACCCAGAATTTCACCGACAGCACCGGCATCCATCGCTTCGGCAAGTTCACGATCGCTGATGAAACCGTCGAGATGAACGCCGGCTTTCCAATCCACATTGCCGCTGCCCATCACCAGGAGATTGGCTTCATTCACCAGCGTTCTCAATGTCTTATAGCCGAGCTGAGCCTGCAGGATCTCGCGATCCGAAGTGGTCGCCGTGACCAACGGCATCGGCAGGGGATAGCTTTGCGCGCCGATCCGTTCAGCAAGCTTCGTCACCACATCATGGCGCGATGCCCGGCCCGTCGGCGTGAGATTGCCCATGAGCGACACGCAGCGATGCTGCGGCCGGTCCATCGACGCAACCCGCATCACCGTTTCGCGCATCGCTGTTCCGTTGCCGACCGCGATGGTGAAAGGCGACTTCTGAGCCAGAAGATTGTCGAGATACAGCGCCGCAACCGTTGCCGCCGACGGAATGTCCTCCGTAGACCCCGCCTCGCTCAACGAAACCTCGCAGAACTGCAGCTTGAAACGCTCCTTCAACTGATCGGCCAACGCAATGCACTCGGCGAGCGGATGCCGGACCTGGAAGCTGATGAGATTCTCGCTCAACGCCAAGGCGATCAGGCGCTGAACGATCTGCCGGGAAATGCCGAGATCCCCAGCAATATCGTCTTGCCGTTTACCTTTGACGTAATAGAGCCAGGCCGCGCGGGCGGCTTGGTCGAGCCGGCGATCGGCCTCGCTTCTTTCGGTTATGGCCATGATCGTCTCGACGCTGTTGCCTTCCTAGAGCTTCAGGATCTTGGCGATGTTGCCGCCGACGATTGCGCGATAGCCCTCCGGATCATCGGTGGCACGTTCCATTTTCTTGAACTCGAATTCGTAATCCACGAACGGCGAATCCGTGCCCCAGATAACCTTCTCGGGTCCAAGTGCCTTGACCGCCGTCTGGATCTCGAAAATCGGAGCCCGCGATGTCTCGAGATAGAGGTTTGGACACTCCTGCGCATATTCGATGGCCTGCTCGACCGACCAGAAGAAGCCCATATGCGCCATCAGAAGAGTCACATCGGGAAAACGCTTGGCCATGATGCGAAACTCAGGCGGGCTATTGAGCAGGTCGCTCGCGCCGTGCACGATAACGGGAATCCCGTATTCATCCGCAATCTTGAACAGCGGGTCGACCAAGCCGGAGTCCGACAAATGATAGCCGTTGATCGTTGGATGCAGCTTCAGACCCTTGAAGCCCCAGTCGCGAATACAGCGCCGGACTTCTTGCGCGGCATCAGGCTGCCATGGATTGACCGCGCAATATGGGATCAGGCGGTCCGGGAACTCGTCATACGCTTCCTTGATCGGATCATTGGTGAAGTTGCCTTCCACAAAGGGGAACATGACCGCCTTGTCGACGCCGACCGCATCGATCTTTGCAACGAGATCTGCTCCGGTCTGCCGTGCGCCGTGGCGAATGCCGAGATGATTATGGGCATCGATGATCAGCGTCATGGAAAGTCCTCCGTCCAGTTCTTGCGTTCTAGTTCTTACGTTTCAAGGCGCCGATGGCCATCGCCAGCAGGATAAATCCGCCATTGAGCGCATAACGATAAGGGGCGCCAAGACCCAGCAGGGTCAGGCCATTGCTGAGGAAGCCGATGAACAAGGCGCCCATCAGCGTGCCGGGAATGCTCATCTCGCCCTGACGCGATGCGAGCGTGCCGAGATAAGCGGCGGCAAAAGCATCGAGCAGGAAGGGCTCGGCACCGCGCGGCATGGCGATGCCTGTACGCGACACAAGCGCTACCCCGGCAAGCGCGGCCAGCACACCGGCGATCACGAAGCCCAAGCCAAAGATCATCCTGATATCGATGCCAGCCAGGAAGGCGGCGCGAACATTGCTTCCCACGGCCTTTGCGTAGCGCGCAAAAGGCGTGAAGCGCATGATCACGAAGACGACGAGGAAGACCACAAGTGCCAGCACGATCAGCGCGGCGACCGGGCCGAGATCCTTCTGCCCCAACCACAAGAAGTCGCGGGTCAAAGAGCGCGGCAGCGTGAAGAGGATCTGCGGCTCGGCACCATTGGTTGCCATCAACTCGCCCGAGCGGATGATGAACATCATGCCCAACGTCCCGATAATGGCGGGGATGCCGACATAAGCCATGAGCACCGCGTTCACGATGCCGACCACCAGGCCGAATAGAAGCGGGATCGCGAAAGCCATCCAGATCGGGTATTTCGCAATGATCAGCATGGCCGCGATCAGTCCAGCCGCATCCGCGGTTTGTGCGATGGATAGGTCGACGCCACGCATCTTCATGACGATCGTCAAGCCAAGTGCCATGATCATCACGATGCCGCTTTGGCGAAAGACGTTCTCCACATTGGCGGCCGATAGAAACGCCGGCTTCAGATACCAGAAGATGCCCAGCACGGCGATCATGCCGAGGATCGCGCCATAATCGCGCAGGAGGCCAAGAACGGAGATCGAATTGGTCGAGGATTTCGGTCGATTGGACGAAACAGACATCGCAATGCTCCTCAGAAGATCAGGACCTGGCCGATGCCACGCTTGTGGATCACGCCGAGTGCGATGGAGAGGA
Source organism: Tianweitania aestuarii (assembly GCF_018457165.1). Classification (GTDB taxonomy): domain Bacteria; phylum Pseudomonadota; class Alphaproteobacteria; order Rhizobiales; family Rhizobiaceae; genus Tianweitania; species Tianweitania aestuarii. The sequence goes on from NZ_JAFMNX010000004.1 coordinate 122,720, forward strand.
TGAGAACCAGACCCTGAATGCCGGGCAAAGCCTGGCTCGAGATCCCGATGAGAATGAGCCCATTCGACAAGGAGGCCAAGAACAGTGCCGCAATCAGCGTGCCGACCACGTTGAGTTCGCCCGCCTTGTTCAACGTGCTGCCAAGAAAGGCTGCGGCCAGAGCGCTGATCAGGAAGTCGATGCCGGTGGCGAGCGCCGATGCACCATAGGAGTAGGATGCGAGGATCACGCCGGCCAGACCGAGCACCAGACCGCCCAGCATGAAGGATGCGGTGGCATATCGAGCGCGACCGATGCCCCGAAGTTCAGCCGCCAAGAGGTTCTGGCCGACCGCATACATGCGCAGGCCAAGCCGCGTGCGTTTCAGCACGAAGTGCAGGATGGCTGTAGTGCCAAGCAGCAGGATCAGCACGAAGGGGACCGGGCCGACATAGCCTTGCCCGATAAAGAAGAAGCCGGGCTGGTCGGACAGCGTGAGAGCCTGGCCGCCATTGTAAAGCAGCGTTGCGCCCATCGCGACGAACATGACGCCGAGCGTTGCGACAAAAGCGGGCATTCCGAAGATCAACACGAGCGCTGAGTTCACGGCGCCTGCAATGAGGCCGGTCAGCGCACCGAGGCCAAGCGCGGCCGCCGAACCTGCCCCCGCGATCATCGTGCCGGCCGCCAGATTGGTGGCAAACTGGCTGACGGCGCCTGCCGACATATCGAAGCCACCTGCGATCAGCACGACCGTAAGACCGAGCGCGATGAAGGCGAGTACGCTGCCCTGTTTCAACACGTCGAAGATGTTGTTGAACGACAGGAACTGCGGCGCAAGGATCGCGATCAGCGCCAGCACGACAACCATGCCGCCGATCGTGCCCCAGCGCGCCCAAAGGCTCGGCGGCGTTGCGGCCTGCGCCGGAGATGCGGCGACGCCAGCCGCAGGCATCTGGCTGCTCGCCTCATCAGCGACGGCCTCATGAGAAGCGCCATGTTCGGCCTCGGTGTCGTCGGCAGAGCCTGATGCCCAGTAGAGCAGCGTCTCAGCCGTAGCTTCGCCCGGTTCAAACAGCTTGTTGATACGTCCCTTGTGCATGACGGCGACGCGGTCGCTCATGCCTGCGATTTCTTCGAAGTCGGACGAGATGAAGATCACGGCAGCACCGCGCCGCGCCAACTCCACCATCTGGCGGTAGATCTCGACCTTGGACCCCACGTCGACACCCGTGGTCGGTTCGTCGAACAGGAAGACCTCCGCATCACCGAGAAGCCAGCGACCGATCACGATCTTCTGCTGGTTGCCGCCTGACAGGTTGCGAGTGGCCTGGTTGAGATGGGGTGGCTGGATGCGCAGCCGCTCGACCAGGGAATTGGCCGCAGCACGCTCTTGCCCGCCGCGCACGATGCCGGCGCGCGAAAAGCGGCTGAGTTCGGGCAGCGTAAGGTTCTCGCGCACCGTCATGTCGGTTACCAGACCTTCATGACGGCGGTCTTCCGGGATGAGTGCGAAGCCCTGCTTCTTGGCGCTGCGGGGTGTACGCGGATCGGATGGTTTGCCGGCGACAGTCACCGAACCACCCGAACGGGGCAGGGCACCGATCAGGGACAAAGCAAGCTCGCTCCGGCCGGCGCCCATCAAACCCGCAATGCCGAAGATCTCGCCGCGCCGAACATCGAGATCGACGCCGCGCAGCATATGGCCTTGTGTCAGACCGCGAACCTGGAGCAGCGGCTCGCCGATCGTGACCTGTTCTTTGGGATAAAGCTGCTCGATGTCGCGGCCGACCATCATCTGGACGATGCCAGCGCGGGACGTTTCGGCAACAGGCAAGGTAGCAACCAGCTTGCCGTCGCGCAGAACGGTGACACGGTCAACAAGATCAAGCACTTCGTCGAGATAGTGCGAGATATAGATGATGGTGACACCGTTGTCGCGCAGAGCGCGGACGATGCCGAACAGAAGTTCAGCTTCGCTGTCGCTCAAGGATGCAGTAGGTTCATCCAGGATGAGGATGCGCGGCTTTCGCACGATCGCTGCGGCAATCGCCGCCTGTTCACGCTGCGCCACGCTCAACTCGCTGACGAGCGTGTCGGCATCAAAGGTTGCACCAACCTGTCTCAACGCGTCGGCTGTTTGCTTCCGCATGGTCGAGAGATCAAGCACGCCTCCGGCAAGCGTGATCTCCTGTCCAAGGAACACATTCCGCGTGACATCGAGCTGGGCGACCAGCGGCTGGTCCTGATGCACGATGGCGATGCCATTGGCTTCTGCGTCACGCGGATCGCGCAGCTGCACACTCTTGCCACCAACCAGGATCTCGCCGCGTGTGGCTTGATAAACGCCAGTCAGCACCTTGACCAGCGTCGACTTGCCCGCACCGTTTTGGCCAAGGAATGCGTGAATCTCACCGGCGCGGATCTCAAGCGAAACATCGCTCAGGGCAACAACGCCGGGGAACTCCTTGCCGATGCCACGGCATTCCAGAACGGAGGTTGTCGCAGCTTCTTGATGGCGCGCAACATCGATGGTGCTTGTCATAGGACAGAACCTCGGCGGGACTTCATGCGGAAAAGGGTGGCGTTTGTTCTCCGCCACCCATCGACGATGATTAAGGAAGGATCGGATGGACGACGATCAATTCGCCGTTCTGCTCCCAACGCTCTTCGACATCTTCGCGCGGAATGGACATCTCGTCCCAGATTCCAGCGCCCCAACGCTTTTCGGCTGAGGCAACGCCGTTGGCGTGGGTTGCAAGCCAGGCATCGGTGAACAGCGTGCTCGGGAAGTCCGTCTCGCCAGCCATGCCTTTCAGCAGGATTTCAGCGGCAAGCGAACCGATGCGTGGAACGTCCTGCACGACGGTCGCGACGAATGGGCTTTCCTCGTCCAGCAGCATCTGGAAACCGACCCGGTCGCCATCGATTGAAGCGATCTTGATCTCGTTGCGATCGTTGCGGCGCACGGCTTCAACAGCACCGGAAACGAGCAGGTCATATGCACCCCAAACAGCGGCAACGCTGCCTGGCTCTGGATTTGCGGTGAGGATGTCTTCCATCTGCGCTTGAACACGCGCAGCACTATGCTCGGTTGGCACTTCATGCAGCTTGACCTGCGGATAATCCGCGACCATCGCCTGAAGGATCCGCTTGCGTGTCTCCAGAATTGGCGCGCCCGGCACCCAAAATACGTAAACATCGCCCTTGTAGTCGATGCTCGACAAAAGCGCGCGGCTGACGATTGCCGACATCAAGGCATCGTCGCCACCCACATCGGCCAGAACGCCTTCCGTCTTGGATCCAATCGAGGTGGTCACGACAGGGATGCCGGCTGCATTTGCCTTCGCCACCACGGGTGCCAGCTGCTGCGCATCGCCGAGCTGAACCACGATGCCGGAAACGCCTGAATTGATCAGACTTTCGATATTTTCGTTGTGCTTGCGCGGATCCGCGCCGCCGTCAGTAACGACGACTTCCGCACCCGCTGCCTTCAACGCCTTCTCTGCACCAGCAATGATGTCGCGGTTGTAGTCGTTGGTGATTTCGCGCGCGGCGATACCGATTTTCTTGCCAGCAGCCTCCTGTGCATGAGCCGTGCCGGTGAGCGCCGCCAACCCGATGGCCGCGGAAAGGGCCAGACCCTTCAGCGTTTCTGAAATCATGATGTTTCCTCCTGCCGCCGGTCTACCTACCAGCTGTTAGCATCATTTATGGCGAGCAATTATTCGCACGGCAAGCAGAAAATCATCCATATAGTTTATACAGGCCACTCAGCAGATGCTGGATCGCGAGCAAAAGCTCATTGTTGATGAGGTGCGATTTATTTGCTTCCAGAGATAATTGGCGTCTGATGCGCGCGAGACGAGGGCGGCATCCATGCCGACCTGCTTACCCCCAGCTCTCCAAGCTGATCCCGTCTTCCTGCTTGCTGCGCGCGAAGACGTGGATTAAAAGTCCACAAAAATCGGCTTCAGCCGCTCAAACAGGGAACGCGACAAATACCGGCAGCACCAAGGCTGTCATCTATCAAGATGAGTGGAAGAGATCGGCTTTCAGGCCGGCGCCGAAGGAGCAACCGCCCCGGAAACTCTCAGGCAAAGTGGACCTCTCATCTTCGCAAATCTGGAAAGAAATTCGGCCGCAAAGCTGGATTCGCCGACGGGATAACACTCTCAGGCACACAGGACAGATGGGGCTCCACGCGCGGCAACGCGCATCATCGCCGCTTCAAGAAAGCGGCTTCGGGAGCACACTGAATGGACCATCAATCCACCCTGCACCAAACGCCGCTGCACCCGCTTCATGTCCGGTTGAACGCCAGGCTGGTGCCTTTCGCCGGCTATGACATGCCGGTGCAATACCCCCTCGGCATCATGAAAGAGCATCTGCAAACCCGCTCAGGCGCCGGCCTGTTCGATGTTTCGCATATGGGTCAGGTCGTGGTGAAAGCGCAGTCTGGCAACTATGCCGACGCAGCGCTTGCGCTTGAAGCACTGGTGCCCGTCGACCTGCTCGGCCTGAAAGCGGGACGGCAGCGCTACGGCTTTTTCACCAATGACGAAGGCGGCATCCTCGACGATCTGATGATCACCAATCGCGGCGATCATCTCTTGGTTGTCGTCAACGCCGCCTGCAAGGAAGCCGATCTCGCTTATATGGAGGCTAAGCTGACGTCCTGCGCGGTGAACCTGCTTGAAGATCGGGCTTTGCTCGCGCTGCAGGGCCCGCGCGCCGAAGCCGTTCTGGCCACGCTATGGGACGGTGTTTCGGCCATGAAGTTCATGGATGTGCGCGATGCCACCTTGTGCGGTGCAGCCTGCATCGTGTCCCGCTCGGGCTATTCCGGCGAGGACGGGTTCGAGATCTCGGTGCCGGCGGAAAAAGCGGAAGAGCTGGCGCAGGCGCTGCTCGACCATCCCGATTGCGAGGCGATCGGCCTTGGCGCGCGTGACTCCCTGCGGCTCGAAGCGGGGCTTTGCCTTTACGGCAGCGATATCGACACCACGACCTCGCCGGTGGAGGCCGCGCTCGAATGGGCGATCCAGAAGGCGCGCCGCACGGGCGGCGCTCGGGAAGGGGGCTTCCCCGGTTCCGCACGCATTCTGGAGGAACTGAACAACGGTGCGGCTCGCCGTAGGGTCGGCTTGAAGCCGGACGGCAAGGCACCCGTGCGCGCTCATGCCACGCTTTTCAGAGATGCCGGTGGTCGGGAGCCGATCGGCGAGGTGACGTCGGGCACGTTCGGCCCTTCGGTGGAGAGCCCCGTTGCAATGGGCTATCTGCCGGCCGACTTGGCTGCTGCCGGTACGCAGGTCTTTGCGGAAGTGCGCGGCAAGTACCTGCCCATGACCGTGGCATCGCTGCCCTTCATCACGCCGACCTATAAACGCTGAACACCCTTTCGGACTCTTTGACCGGATCTCGCTGCAGCGCAGGCTTCCGGTCCACACATCCATTTTGGAGACAAGACATGCTGAAATTCACCGCCGAACACGAATGGCTGAAACTCGATAACGGCGTTGCCGCCGTTGGCATCACGCAGCACGCCGCCGAACAGCTGGGCGATCTCGTTTTCGTGGAACTGCCGGAAGTCGGTGCCGAGCTTACCAAGGGCGGCAATGCCGCTACTGTTGAAAGCGTCAAGGCGGCGTCCGACGTTTATGCGCCGCTTGATGGCGAAGTCACAGAGGTTAACCAGGCGCTGGTGGACGACCCGTCGCTCGTAAACTCCGATCCGCAGACTGCCTGGTTCTTCAAGATCAAGCTCAAGAACCCGGCGGATGCCGACGCCCTGCTCGATGAAGCAGCCTATCAGGACCTCATCGCATGAGCGATTCCACCGACTTCCATTTTACGGATTACGATCCGTATGATTTTGCCAACCGTCGCCACATCGGTCCGTCACCGGCCGAAATGGAGGCGATGCTGGACGTGATCGGCTATGCGTCGCTTGATGCACTGATCGATGCCACGGTTCCCGCATCCATCCGCCAGCAAAAGCCGCTGAGCTGGGGCGCAGCCCTGACGGAGCGCGAAGCGCTCGACCGGCTGCGCGAGACCGCCAACAAGAACCAGGTGCTGACCTCGCTGATCGGGCAGGGCTATTACGGCACGGTGACGCCGCCGGTGATCCAGCGCAACATCCTGGAAAACCCTGCTTGGTACACGGCCTACACACCGTATCAGCCGGAAATCAGTCAGGGCCGTCTTGAGGCGCTCCTGAACTTCCAGACCATGATCTGCGACCTGACCGGGCTCGATGTCGCCAATGCCTCGCTGCTCGACGAGGCCACAGCCGCCGCCGAGGCCATGGCCCTGTGCAAGCGCCAATCCAAGAACAAGGTCACCGCGTTCTTCGTCGACCAGGCCTGTCATCCGCAAACTATCGCGCTGATCGAAACGCGCGCAGCCCCCCTTGGCTGGACAGTGATCGTGGGCGACCCGATGACCGATCTGGATCCCGCCGACGTGTTCGGCGCTATCTTCCAGTATCCCGGCACGCACGGCCATATCCACGATTTCTCCGGCCTGATCGCCCGCCTTCACCAAACCGGCGCAGTGGCTGCCGTTGCCGCCGATCTTCTGGCGCTGACGCTTCTTAAATCGCCGGGCGAAATGGATGCCGATATAGCGATCGGCACCTCGCAGCGCTTGGGCGTGCCGGTTGGATATGGCGGCCCGCACGCCGCCTATATGGCGGTGAAGGATTCCCATAAGCGCGCGATGCCTGGCCGTTTGGTGAGCGTCTCAGTGGATGCACGCGGCAATCGCGCTTATCGGCTGGCGCTGCAAACCCGCGAGCAGCATATTCGCCGCGAAAAGGCGACGTCGAACATCTGCACCGCGCAGGTTCTGCTTGCCGTGATGGCCTCGATGTACGGCGTGTTCCACGGCCCCGACGGGTTGAAGGCGATTGCTCAGCAGGTCCACAAGAAGGCCGTGCTGATGGCCAAGGGATTGGAAAAGCTCGGCTACACGATCGAGCCGGAAGCCTTTTTCGACACCATCACCGTTGATGTCGGTCACATGCAGGGGCTGATCCTGCGTGCTGCCGTGGCCGAGGGTGTCAACCTGCGCAAGGTTGGAACCACCAAGATCGGCATGTCGCTGGATGAGCGCACACGGCCGTCAACGCTGGAAGCAGTTTGGCGCGCCTTTGGCGGCACTTTCGCGGTTGCCGACTTCACGGCCGATTACCGGCTGCCGTCTGCGCTTCTGCGGAAATCGGCTTACATGACGCATCCGATCTTCCACATGAACCGGGCGGAAAGCGAGATGACGCGCTATATCCGCCGGCTTTCGGATCGCGATCTGGCGCTCGACCGCTCGATGATCCCGCTCGGCTCCTGCACGATGAAGCTGAATGCCACGGCCGAAATGCTGCCGATCACTTGGCCGGAGTTCGCCGACATCCACCCCTTCGTGCCGGCCGATCAGGCGCTCGGCTACAAGGAGATGATCGACGATCTCTCGGACAAGCTGTGCCAGGTCACCGGCTATGACGCGTTTTCCATGCAGCCGAACTCCGGCGCACAAGGGGAGTACGCCGGCCTGCTGACCATCCGCAACTATCACCGCGCCAACAACGAACCGCATCGTGATGTGTGCTTAATCCCAACCTCCGCGCATGGCACCAATCCGGCCTCCGCGCAGATGGCTGGCATGAAGGTGGTTCCGGTAAAGGCGCGCGAAAACGGTGATGTCGATCTCGAGGACTTCCGCGCCAAGGCCGAGCAGCACGCGGCAAACCTGTCCTGCTGCATGATCACCTATCCGTCCACGCATGGTGTGTTCGAAGAAACGGTGCGGCAGATCTGCGAGATCACCCATGCCCATGGCGGACAGGTCTATCTTGACGGCGCCAACATGAATGCGATGGTCGGCCTGTCGCGGCCCGGCGACATCGGCTCCGATGTCAGCCATCTCAACCTGCACAAGACTTTCTGCATTCCCCATGGCGGTGGCGGACCGGGCATGGGTCCGATCGGCGTCAAAGCGCATCTGGCAGCCCATCTGCCGGGGCATCCGCAAGATGGCGGCGGCGAGGGGGCTGTGTCCGCAGCTCCGTTCGGTTCGCCGTCGATCCTGCCGATCTCCTGGTCGTATTGCCTGATGATGGGCGGCGAGGGGCTCACACAGGCAACCAAGGTTGCGATCCTGAACGCCAACTATATCGCCGCACGGCTGAACGGCGCTTATGACGTGCTCTACAAGTCGGAAGCGGGTCGCGTCGCGCATGAATGTATCATCGACACGCGTCCGCTCAATCCGGCCGCCGGCGTCACGGTCGACGATGTCGCCAAGCGCCTGATCGATTGCGGTTTCCACGCGCCCACCATGAGCTTCCCGGTTGCCGGCACGCTGATGATCGAACCCACGGAATCGGAAACGAAGGCGGAACTCGACCGCTTCTGCGAGGCGATGCTGGCAATCCGCGAGGAAGCCCGCGCGATTGAAGACGGGCGGATGGACAAGACGAATAACCCGCTGAAAAACGCGCCGCACACCGTGGCGGACCTAATCGGCGAATGGGATCGTCCATATTCACGCGAACAAGCTTGCTACCCGCCCGGCGCCTTCCACGTCGACAAGTACTGGTCGCCGGTCAACCGCGTCGACAACGTCTACGGCGACCGCAACCTCATCTGCTCCTGCCCGCCCATGGAAGACTACGCCGAAGCGGCCGAGTAATATCTGGATTGGAGCTGAGGCGTTTCGCCAAACATTGAAGGCTGATGATCGAATTTAAGACCGGTTCTGCGGTCTGCTCGATCATCAGCTTGTCACGAGCAACTCCGGTTTGACCTTCCAGCGCCTGGCAAAGGTGCCGACATCAATGGGAGCTTGATTGGCGTCTGCACCGCAGATCAACGTCACGTCAGACCGGCATCCACCAGGAAGTTTGCCCCTGTACAGCCGCTAGATGCGTCGGAGGCGAGGAACAGGGCCATGGCTGCGACGTGGGCGGGGGACAGGTCGATCTTGAGGGCTTGAGCGGCAAGGATTTCGGCGTCAGCTTCCGGCGAGCGCCAGAATGCGTTCTGCCGTTCGGTGCGAATTGCGCCTGGTATCAGGCAGTTCACGCGGACGCCGGAAGGGCCAAGTTCACGTGCGAGTGTCCGGGTCAATCCAACCACGGCGGCTTTCGCTGTCGTGTACCCGACCATGCCCGGCCTGCCTTTCATGAACGAGGTCGAGCTCGTCATCACGATCGAGCCGGAGCCTTGCGCGCACATGATGTTCGCTGCCACCTGTGATGCGAAGAACTGGTGATCGAGATTGACGGCGAGGTGCTTGCGCCAGTCGCCCGGTTCGACCTCGCTCATCGCATGGCGATCATCGCGCGACGCATTGTTGATGAGGATGTCGATGCGGCTGCGATCTCTGGCGATGGTCGCAAATGTTTCTCGCAATGGCTGCGTATCGGTGAGATCGAGGGCGTGAAAGCGCGCGCGGGGAACGGCCTGAGCCAAAGCTTCGCCGCTCGTCTCATCGATGTCCAGGAAATCGACGACGGCGCGCTGATCGGCAAAAGCCCGCACGAGAGAAGCGCCGATGCCGGTGGCCCCGCCGGTGATCACGACGGCCTTGCCTTCGAGATCGGGATAGCGGGCAGAAAGCGGATCAGACGCCATGCTGGCGCGCCGTGTTCGGCGGTGTCTTATGCGGGCCGCTGCCGATCGTTATGCCCTCTTGCCAACCTTGCGTATGAACATCGCTGAGCACGCGCCAGCGGAAGATTTCGTCCAGCAGCGTGCGGCGGGTGTCGGCATGAGCCGGGTCGTTCCAGAGATTGCGCATCTCATGCGGGTCAGCCTGGAGGTCAAACAGCTGCCCCTCGTCACCTTCCACGAAATGAACCAGCTTCCAGCGGCGATCGCGGATCATGGTCATGAACTGCGTGCCACTGAGGATGCGGTCTCCGGCATGTTCGGAAAACACATGCTCGCGGCTGGCTTGCGGTTCTGCGCCTTCTTCCACGACCGGCTTGAGCGACCGCGCTTCCATCCAGCGCGGAACGTCCAGGCCGGCGAATTCGAGGATGGTCGGCCCGAGATCGAAAAGCGACACGAGGTCGTCGATCGCTCCCGCCGCACGCACCCGGCCGGGCGACCAGACGATGGCGGGAACGCGCACGCTTTCCTCATACATCGTCCACTTCTGGGAATGACCGTGATCGCCGAGGCAATCGCCGTGATCGGAGGTGAAGATCACGATCGTGTCTTCAAGCACGCCGCGCGCTTCCAGCGCATCGATCAGATGTCCCATCTGTTCGTCGATCATCGAGACGTTGGCGAAGTAGTGCTCGCGTTGACGGCGCAGTTGTTCGGCCGTCGGATTTTCTAGGTGAACGACAGCGTCGTGGTCGACCGAAAGATGCTGCTCACGCAGCTTCCGGAGCGCCGAAGGCTGGCTGTCGAGTTCCGCTCGATCGAGAACGGGCAGCGGCAGGTCGCGATCCCTATAGAGTTCGACATACTCCGGCGTTGGATCATAGGGCGGATGGGGGCCGGGTATGCCGATCTGGAGAAAGAACGGTTCGGTCCCCGAATATTGCTCGAGCCAGTGCTTCGCGAGATCAGGCACGAAGTTGTCGGAATGAAGCTCCGGCGGCAACTCCCAAGTGAAAGCGCCCAAGCTTTCCTTATAGTCATCGCGACGGCGATAAGTGACGCGGCTCGGCTTTTCCAATCCGCGCGCAAAGAACGCCTTGTCCCAATGATCAAGGAAGAACGGCAGGCGTGCGGTGGCGCGATCCTTGTTCTCGACGACATGGCGCTCGTGAAAACCGAACGCGTCCTCGAAGGGCGAGGTATGCATCTTTCCGACATTCACGCAGCGATAGCCGCTGGCGGATAGCTGCTGCACCCAGGTGTGGGTCCAAAGCTCGTCGTTGCGATAGACCTTGGTGGTGTGCGGATAAAGCCCGGTAAACAGGCTGGCGCGCGAAGGCGCGCAGGAGGGCGAGGTGCAGTACATATGGGTAAAACACACACCCTCACGCGCCATGCGGTTGAGGTTGGGCGTATGCATGTAGTCGTAACCAGCCGCGCCGATCGTGTCGAAACGCTGCTGATCGGTGATGACGAAGACGATGTTGGGTCTTTTTGCCCGTTCCGGCATTGACCTCTCCATATTTGTTTTTGACCGGCGAACGGGAAGGTCGAACGCGCCGAGGCAAGAAACTCGGCGCATTCGCAGGGGGTCAGGCGGACAGGAACAGGTCGGCCGTGTAGAACTCCTTCGGCGGCATGGCTTCCTTCAGCTGGCCGAATTCCACGAACATCTTGTTGAACTGATCGAGCCAGCTTTCCACCGTGCCATCCTTAGTGAAAGTTTCGAGTTCCTGGCTCGTCAGCAGCTTGCGGCTGCGGGCGACGTTCTCGACGGCTTCCTTTGGCGCATTGAGATAAGCAGTGGTCAGTTCGATGGATTCATCGAGATTGGCGGCGCGCCAATCGATCGCCTTCTTCATGACCGACAAGAACTTCTTCACCTTCTCCGGGTCCTGATCTACCACCTCGTTACGGGCAACGAGCGTGTTGATGAAGGACGTATCCGGATAGAAGTCCGCATTGGCCGCTAGTTCCTTCATCTCCGGCACCTGCTTCTTGATCACCGTGATCAGCGGGTACCAGATGCCCGCAGCCTCGATCTGGCGTGACGCGAAAGCGGCGACAACCGTGCTCGGATCCATCGGCACCATGTCGATGTCGTTGACCGTCATGCCTGCTTTTTCCAGCGCCAGGCGCAGGATCATGTCGCCCGACGTGCCCTGCGGCACACCCACTTTCTTGCCCTTGAGCTGATCGATGGAGGCAATGTCCGGCTGCGCAATGACGCGGTCTGAGAAGCCGATATCGTTGACCGAAATGACCTTGGCGCGACCACTCGCCGGCAGCCACAGCGCGCCCGGTCCGATCGTACCAAAGTCGAGGCTTCCCGCGCCCATCGCCTGGATCTGTATCGGGCCGTTTGTAAACACCTTGGCATCAGCGGTGAGGCCTTCGGCTTCCCACAGCTTCTGGTTATCGGCGATGGCGAGCACGCTCGCATTGGGGAAATCGGCGATATAGCCGACGCTGATGTTTGTTGCCGATTGTGCGCGACCGATGGTGGCCGGCATCGCTAAGCCGAACGCAGCAACCGCCGCGCTCGTTTTCAGGAATGATCGTCTCGATGGCATGTTGTCTTCCTCCCAGTTGAACTTCACACTCAAGCAGCGGCGGCCGGATGATAAACGGCACGCCACACCTCGTTTCGCAGCGTTGCGAATTCGGGCGACAAACGGATCTCCTCCGTTCGTGGATACGGCAGGCCAACGTCGATGATCCGGTCTAGGCGGCCGGGTCGCGCCGCCATGACGACCACACGATTGGCGAGATACACCGCCTCGTCGACGTCGTGGGTGATGAACATTACCGTGCGCCGTTCCTTGCTCCAGGTCTGCAGCAGCTGATCCTGAAGCTGCACGCGCGTCAGGGCGTCGAGTGCGCCAAAGGGCTCGTCCATCAGCAGGATCTTGGGGTTGACGGCATAGGCGCGCGCGATCGCGCAACGCTGCTTCATGCCGCCGGACAGCATCTTCGGCAGCGCATGAGCGAAGTCCTTCAGCCCCACAAGGTCGATGAAGTGATCGGCGATCTCGCGACGCTTCTGCTTCGGTATGTTCTGAAGGCGCAGGCCAAATTCCACGTTCTCGCGAACGGTCAGCCAGGGAAACAGCGCATATTGCTGGAAGATCACGCCGCGCTCCGGACCTGGGCCCTTCACCTCCACGCCATCGACCACGACCTGGCCCGATGAGGGTTGGAGAAGCCCGGCCGCGATGTTCATGGCTGTCGACTTGCCGCAACCGGAAGGGCCGACAACCGTGATGAACTCGCCGTCCTCGATATCGAGAGAGAAGCGGTCAAGCGCCTTGAAGATCGGCCGACCGGCCACGTCGAAGGTGCGCGAAACGTCCTTGAACGAGATCTTCGGGTTCATGCCTTTTCCTGCCAAGCAGTGAGACGTCTGTCGGCGGCGATGACGATGCGGTCCATGATCAAACCCAGAATGCCGATCGTGATCAGGCTGACGAAGATAACCGGCAGGTCGTAGTAAAGCTGGCCCTGCTGCATGCGAAAGCCAAGACCGGACTGTGCCGCGATGAGTTCGGCGGCCACCACGGTCGCCCAAGACGAACCCAGCCCGATGCGCACGCCAACCATGATGAAGGGGGTCGACGCTGGGATTACGACGCGGCGGAAGATGGTGGCATCCCTTGCGCCAAGAACCCGCGCGGCGTTGATCAACGTGCGGTCGACGCTGATGACGCCCTGAAAGGTCGCAACGACGCTGGTGAGGAAGGCGGCCAGGAAGATGACGAAGATCTTGGGAACCTCGCCGATGCCCATGGTGACAATCGCCAACGGGATGATGGCGAGTGGCGGAATGGTGCGGAAGAACTGGATATAAGGTTCGATCAGTCCGCGTGCGGTGGGATACCAGCCCATTAGGAAGCCGACCGGGACGGCCACCGCTATGCCGAGGATGAAGCCGGTCAACACACGAGCCAGACTTGCCAGCGCATCGGAAACCAGCAGGCCGCTGGAGATCGAAGCAATGGCCTGATTGAAGACCTGGACCGGCGTCGGCAGGCCTACCACACCGAGCGAGGTGACCAGCTGCCAGAAGCCGAGGCCGAAAACCAGCGCGACGATGTTCAAGCCGATCATGCTGTTGAAGCGCCAGCTGCTTTTAACAGCGCCAGCTTGCGGGAGCGGCTCCGTTGCTGCTTCGCTCATGCGGCACCTGTCGGTGCTGATTTCCCGGAGGAAGGCTCGCGCCGCACGCAGCGAAAGCCGATATGCGTGGTTGCACTATCGACCATTTCCGCATGCCGTGCGGCCGGTCGGTAGCGTTGGCAATAATTGGGCGCACACATATGCGACCCTCCCTTGAGAACCTTGCGCGGAATGCGGATGGCCGGCTGGTTGCGATCGAAGCTGCTGTCCGGATCGCTCCGCCTCGGGTTCAGCGCTACGCAACAGGACCCTTCGCTCGGTTGATGCCGGTCGCTCCAGAAGTCCTCCGTCCATTCCCAGACATTGCCGATCACGTCGAAGAGACCAAAGCCATTGGCGGGATAGGACCCCACCCTGCTCGTCCCGAAGTCGCCATCTCCATCCGGATCACGAAACGGAAAAGCGCCGTTCCAGGTGTTAGCCATGCGCTGGCCACCGGGCATCAACTCGTCGCCCCAGGGGAAATCCGCTCCATCGCGACCGCCGCGTGCCGCAAACTCCCATTCCGCTTCCGTCGGCAGCGCCTTGTCTGCCCATTCGGCATAAGCGGCGGCATCGGAATAGGCGATATGAACGACCGGGTGGTCCATCATCGCCTCCGTCAACGGCGTTTCGCCATCGGGCAGGTGCCAGCAGGCACCGTAGCAGAAGCGCCACCAGCGTTCCCGCGCACGTGGATCGGCGGGCGATGTCGGCGGATCGAATACGATCGAGCCGGCCTTCAGCATCGATGGATCGGCACCTGGATAAAGCGCGGGATCGGGATCGTGCTCAGCCACCGTCTTGTAGCCGGTATCAGAAACAAAGCGCGCGAAGTCCCGGTTGGTGACCGGCGTCGGATCGATCCAGAAACCATCGACCTGAACGCGGCGCACGGGACCTTCTTCCGGATAGTGGCGGTCGGATCCCATGTAGAAGGTGCCGCCTTCGATCCAGATCATCTCGTCCTGTGCTGCTTGGGCGGCTGTCGCCGCTGTAGAAGATAAAGTCATCAGCGCATCTCCGCCGTGCGGTTACGCGTGCGATAGTTGGAATCGATCAGCCATTCGCGCATGACATCGAGCAGCTCACGCCGGATCTTGGCGTGTGCCGGATCGTTCCAAAGGTTGTGAACCTCCTTCGGGTCGGCTTCAAGATCAAACAGCTGGCCCTCCTTCGATCCCTTGAAGTGCACAAGCTTCCAGCGATCGCTGCGCACGCCGGTGATGAACTCGACGCCCCCAAGCGCAACATCGCCAGCCTGTTCGCAGAAGACGTAAGAACGCGGTTCCCAAGGCTTGTCTTGGAGGGCTGGCATCAGGCTCTGCGCTTCGAAATCGGGCGGCGGCGTGATGCCGGCGAGTTCGAGAATGGTCGGCCCGAGGTCGAACCACTGGCACTGCCCGTCCACAGTGCGCCCGCCTTCAAAACGGCCGGCGGATGACCAGACGATAGTGGGCACGCGCGTGACCACATCATACATCGACCACTTCTGGATCAGCCCATGCTCGCCGAGACATTCGCCGTGGTCGGAGGTGAAGATGATCACCGCATCTTTGAGATAGCCGCGTTCCTCGAGCGAGGTGAGCAGCTGGCCGATCTTCTCGTCGATCAGCGTGACATTGCCGAGATAATGGGCCCACAGGCGGTGCATCTGTTCGGGTGTGGGATCGAGGCTCCAAACAACGGAGTCATGATCCACCTCGACATCATGGACGCGCTTTTCCTTCAACGCAGGATGCAGCGTTTCGAGTTCTTCCGCGGACGGCTTGGTGACCGGCAGATCGTTGCGCTTGAGATAAGGCTCGGAATAGCGGGCAGGGGGATCGAAGGGTGGATGGGGGCCGGGCATACCGACCTGCAGGAACAGGGGTTCTGTGGTCGGGTAGGTCTCGACCCACCATTTCGCCATGTTGCCGACAAAGGCATCCGAATGGAGCTCTTCCGGCAGTTCCCAGTCAAAGCAGCCGAGACTTTCGCGGTAGTCGCTGCGCTGGCGATAGGTTTCGCGCTGCTGCTTGACGAGACCATGAGCGGCCAGCGCCTTGTCCCACTCGTCGAAATACCATCGGCCTTCGAGATAGCGATCCTTGTTTTCAACGACGTAGCGCTCGTTGAAGCCGGCATCGGAATCGTAGGGGATCGTATGCATCTTGCCGATGTTGACGCATCGATAGCCGGAATCCCGGAGCTGCTCGACCCAGGTGTGTTGCCACTTCTGGCCGTTTGCGAGCACGCCGGTCGTGTGCGGATAATAGCCGGTGAACAGGCTGGCGCGCGACGGCACGCAGCTCGGCGCCGTGATGTGACATTGCGAGAAAACAACGCCTTCCTGCACGAGACGGTCGAGGTTCGGCGTCACCGCGTAAGGAAAGCCGAGCGCCGCGATGGTGTCATAGCGCTGCTGGTCGGTGATGATCAGGATGATGTTGGGCCGATCAGCCACGGAAGGCACCTTTGTTTGTTCGTCTTTTGCTGTCACGGAAGCGCTCATTCTTCGATCCTGAGGTCGAAGAAGCGTTCTGCCAAAGTGTCGAGGTGCGCTTCCATTGCCGTCCTCGCCGCAGCAGGCAAACGACGGTGTATCGCGCGTTGAATGAGGCCGTGTTCCGCTGCGGACTTGCGCCGATTGGCGGCCGAACGCGTGCGCGAATACCAGCGGTCCCACATCGGGCTTTCGCGCATGCGCCAGAGATGGCCGACATAGGTCTCGAAGATGCCGTTACCGGACGCCTTGGCGATCAGCATGTGAAACTCGGTGTCGGCATGATCGAAGCGCGGCACATCGTTGATGGAAGCAGCCATGATCTCCAGAGCACGCCCGATCGCTGCAATCTGCGCGTCGGTTCCGCGTTCCGCCGCAAGAGCCGCCGCTTCACCTTCGATCACACGCCGCGCATGCAGCACCTCCCAAGGACCTTCCAGCTCCGGCACGTCGAGCGCGGACATGCTGACATTGCGGCCGATCTGCGGAAGAACGAAAATTCCCGAACCAACGCGGATTTCGACATGGCGCATCAGTTCCAGCGCCAGCATCGCCTCGCGTAAGGTCGCGCGACTGACTTCATAACGCACGGCGAGCTCCCGTTCCGGCGGAAGCCGGCTGCCGGGCGCAAACTCGCCAGCGAGAATGCAGCGGATCAGATCCTGCGCGACCTGCTGGTAACGACGATCGCCGGCCGATGGAAACTCGAACATCTTCATTCAGCGGTCCTTCTCACGCGCTTGGCAAGATGGGCCGATACAGCAGGCCAAAGAAGCGCCGCGAAGGCGATGACAAGGAACACAAGCGCAAACGGCCGCTGGAGAACCGCCGTCACGTCGCCATCGGACATCATCATGGACGCCCGCAATTGCTCCTCCGCGATCGGGGCCAGCACGAAGCCAATGACGAACGGTCCAAGCGGCACCTTGGCGAGTTCCAGGCACAGCCCGATCACACCAAAGGCGATCATTACCCAGACATCGAAGAAGCTGTTGTTGACCGCAAACGAGCCGACCACGCAGAACACGAGAATGACACCAAGCAAACCCGCGCGCGGGATCTGCGCGATTGCCGCGATATAGCGCACGGTGCTCCACATGAGGATGAGCATGAGAATGTTGGCCACGAGATAAGCGGCAATAATGCCATAGGCGATTTCCGGCGAGTTTTGAAACAGCAGCGGACCCGGTTGAAGATTGTGGATCGTGAGCGCGCCAATCAGGATCGCTTCCGTCACGCTGCCCGGGATGCCCATCGTGATCAGCGGGATCAAGGCGCCGCCAATCGCGGCATTGTTGGCGGTCTCACCAGCCACAACGCCCGCTTCCTCGCCCTTGCCGAAGCGTTCCGGATTCCGCGAGAATTGACGAGCGATGCTGTAGGAGATCAGCGCCGCCACATTACCGCCGATGCCGGGCAACAGGCCGATCCATGTTCCGATCACCGATGAGCGCATCATGTTCGGTCCATGGCGGCGAATATCCGAGACGTGAACCGGCAGGTGGCGATCCGGCAAACGGAATGGTCCTGTCGCCTTTGCAGGTGCGGCCGCTTCGCGGAGGATCTGGCTGATCGCGAATGCGCCGATCAGCACCGGCAACAGCCCGAAGCCGGACAAAAGGCTGTCGAAGCCAAAGGTGAGGCGGTCACGTCCAACGGAACTGTCGATGCCAGGCAGCGCGAAGGCCATTCCAAGGGCTGCACCCAGAAGCGCCTTGACGAGCGAACCGCTTGCCAGCGCCGCCAGCATGAACAACGCCATCAGAACGAGCGCGAAATATTCCCAAGGGCCGAACTGCAGCGCGACATGCGCCAAAGTCGGCGACATGCCGGCGAGAAAAGCCCAAGACACCAGCCCACCGACGACCGACGCCATGATGCCGAGCGCAAGAGCGCGTTCAGCCTTGCCCTGCTGCGCCATGGGATAACCGTCGAAGGTCGTAACGATGGAAGAAGGCGTACCAGGCATGCGCAGAAGAATGGCGGTGATCAACCCGCCCGAGATGCCGCCCACATATTCCCCGATCAGAAGGGTGACGGCGTTGACCGGGTCCATGTGGAAGGTCAACGGCAAGGTCAGCGCAATCAGCATGGAGGCCGTGAGGCCCGGAATGGCGCCCACCACGATACCGAGCGCGGTTCCGCAAAGAAGGAACAGGAGGTTGTCGACTTGGAAAAGAACAAGCAGCGCGTCAAGCATGATCAGCCGATCGTCACGTAGAGATAGCGCTCGAAAACGAACTGAATGGCGAGTGCAAGCAGGACGCCGGTGATGCCGATGGTGATCGCCGTGCGCAGTCGGGCCACACCAAGGAAGGCACCCAGCGCAGCCATGAGGATCGTGGTGGCGAGCACGAAGGGTACGCGAAAGACATCAAGCGCCGCGACATAGACGATCAGCGCAGCCAGAACGGCAATCGTCTGGAGCGGCCTTGCGGCGGAAAGATCCGAAGCATCGGCTGCAGCAACTTCATCGGACGCCGCATCGGGCTCCTGGATAGAGTGGCGCTTCCCGCCGAGCGCGGCACCGGCCGCGATGATCAGTGCAAGAACGGTAATGCAGACGCCCAGGATGCGCGGCAGGGCGGCAGAGCCCAACGGCTCGAAGCGCGGCGGTGGCAGCTCCGACGCGCCCCAGAACAGCAGACCGGCGCCGATCAGGGCGCCCGCTGCGAGCAGCAGATCGCCCACAGCGGTTTTCCGCGGCTGGTTCATCCGGTTATCCCCCTGGATCGACGCGAAGCAGTGTTACTGGATGCGCTCGGCGACGGTGCGAAGCGAGCCAAGCGTTTCTTGCGCTTCGGTCATCGCAGTCTCGCCATCGGTCCAATAGGGATCGAGCGTGTTCTGCTTGAAGTATTCGATGATCTCGGGATCGTTGATCGCCTTCTCCAAAGCACCCGCGATCTTCTGCACGGCTTCATCCGGCGTGCCGGCAGGCGCCAGCCACCAGTTCGGATTGGCCCAAACGACGTTGTAGCCGAGCTCGGTCGCGGTTGGCACATCCGGCAGAGCAGGGGAGCGCTCGCGGCCGAAATAGACGATGGCGTTCAGATCCTTGCCCTGCGTCACATATTCCGATGCAGCGAACAGCGCGATGTCGGCATTGTTTCCGAGCAGCAGGCGCAAACGGTCGGCATTGCTGTTGGCCGTGACATAGCGGGTTTCGAAACCAGCTTCCTGCGCCAGCATCGCACCGATGAAGTGGGGGATCGAACCGATGCCGACCGCTTCAACCAGACTGCGCGGCTTTTCCTTGAGGGCCGTGACAACCTCTTCCAACGACTTGTAGGGCGCATCCTTGCGCACCGCCCAAAGCGGGCTGCCGCCACCGGTCAGACCAATCGATCGAAAATCCTCAAGCTTGAAGTTGCCGAGGTTCATTGCGATCGACATCAGGATTTCATGCGACCAGTGCATGATCGTGTAGCCATCCGGCTCACCGCGCTGAAGCTGTGCAATGGCGTTGGCACCAGCACCACCATCAGCGTTGACGATCACCATCGGCTGTTCCAGCCAGCCTTTCTCCTGGATCTTGTCCGCAATCAGCCGGGCCACCACATCAGTGCGACCACCTGGCTTGAAAGGAACGATCACCCGGATAGGCTTCTCGGGAAAACCTTCAGCCTGAGCCTGAGACATCAGCTGAGGCAGACATGTCGTCGTGAGCGCAGCCAGGGCAATACCTGCTGCCGAAACGGTCCGCACAATCGCGCGCCGAAAATCTCTTGCCATTGCAATCTCCTCCCTTTGCAAAGCGGAAGCTGATCGCCTCGCGCTTGAACCACCCTCCCAAGTGGTCAGACCAATCATGCAGGGAAATACAGAATTGTCCAGACCGGTTTTGAAGATCGTGTTGGCATGGATGTTTGCAGTGCCAAGACAAACATCAGCAAAGCCCGCTGCTCTTAGAAGGAACAGGGCAGTCGACGTTGGTGACGAATGTAAACCACCGATATTGATGCGCGGCTGCAGATCGATGTCAGTTTTGCTGCTCGATCCAAGCCGGTCCACGCTTCAACCCGCGCCCGCGTAGAATGACCATGCGAGCGCAGGCATACGAAGACCTTATCCGTTTGCAGAACCGGCGTAGTAGTCGGCAACGCGGGCGACTTCCTCGGCAGAACCGAGCACCACGCCGACACGCTGATGCAAGCTATCGGGCTGGATCTCGAGAATACGGCGCTTACCGTCGGTTGCCATGCCACCGGCCTGTTCCACCAGGAAGGCCATTGGGTTGGCTTCGTACATCAGGCGAAGCTTGCCGTTCTGCATGTTAGGCCGGGTGTCAGTCGGATACATGAAGACGCCGCCGCGCGTGAGAACGCGATGAACGTCGCCCACCATGGAGGCCATCCAGCGCATGTTGAAATCCTGCGCGCGTGCGCCTTCCTTGCCGGCCACAAGCTCATCGATATAGCGGCGTACCGGTGCTTCCCAGTGGCGCTGATTGGCCATGTTGATCGCGAACTCGCGCGTGGAGCGCGGGATCGTCATGTTGTCGGCCGTCTGCACCCAAGACCCCATCTCGCGATCGAGCGAAAAGGCATGAACACCGGTGCCGACGGACAGCACCAGAAGCGTCTGCGGGCCGTAGATCGCGTAACCGGCAGCGACCTGCTGTGTACCCGGCTGAAGGAAGTCGGCTTCAACCGCCTCACGGCCCGCCACACTGTCCGGCGCCTTCAGGACCGAGAAGATGGTGCCGACCACGCCATTCACGTCGATATTGCTCGACCCGTCGATCGGATCATAAACAAGCAGATACTCACCCTTGGGAAAACGATGCGGAATAGGGTGGATCGCTTCCATTTCCTCGGACGCAAGCGCTGCCAGGTTGCCGCCCCATTCGTTGGCATCCAGCAGAATGTCGTTGGACACGACGTCCAAGCGCTTCTGGACTTCGCCCTGCACATTGATCTGGTCGAGAGAACCAAGCGAACCCGTGATCGCCCCTTTGTTCACGGTGTGGCCGATCACCTTGCAGGCGCGCGCCACGACCTCGATCAACAAACGGAGCTGAGCCGGCAGGGCATTCTCCAGCCGCTGCTGTTCAACGAGAAACTGCGTCAAAGATTTCTTCATGCAAAACCCTCCGGATCATCAAGCCATCACAAGCCGCGCTTACGGCCGATCTTCGTGGATCACGGCCTAGCCTACTTACATCCGCCCGCACAGGCGTCCGAGCAGCCTCAAATCGATTTTACTTGCGGTAGGGCGCGACTTGTTCGGTCAAAGCCACGAAGCGACCTTGTTGTCACGGACTCGGCCAGTGCTTTGTGAGCGCAGGCGACAGGCGCGCCTTTGCGCGTTAGAGCGCCATTAAATCACATAAGGCATCTTATGGAACATCATGCCGGTTTGGCGGGCCCCTTGGTCCAAGTTCATGTCTAAAATTGGTTCACCAAACCTGAAGCGGCCAACAGCCGTTGACTAGTATGGAAGCTGTCTTCACAATACCCGTAACGCCGCCATCTGATGGGAGCAGATGCTGGATATCCTGAGCTTCAATAAGTTTTCCGATCTCGGCGCGAGGCGCGAGCACGTGTGCGCAGTATTTTTCGCAACTGCTGTCTGGTGCAAGCGCTCAGCCATGGGCGAATGGCAAGATCTACGGTACCTGTTGCCAGCTAATAAGACAGGCATGCCATAAAATCTAAAGGTGATTACAAATCACATGCGGCACTCGAGTGTCATACAAACTTTCTGGTCAGTTATAATTAGAAAACTCGAGTTGCACTGTCAGCAGTTCGACCGGTTCGTGCAGAAGGATGTATGCGCAATTGACGACGGAAATAAAAGTTGCTGTCGAGACTCAAATCAAACGACCTCAGATTCTGAGGCCGGGCGAATAAATACTAAACGCAATAAAACTGGGATCTACCTAAGGAGGATAGGGCATGAAAGTCTCAAAGTTGATGGTGCGAACGCTTGGTGGGTTGGCGTTGTCGGCCGTTATGGCCCTCAGCGCACAAGCACAGGAAATGACCCTGAAGCTTGGACATCTCGCAAATGAAGCAAACTCCTGGCATAAGGCCTCGTTGCTTTTTGGCGAGGAAGTCGCGAAGCGCACTGACGGCCGTATCAAGGTCGAAGTCTACCCAAATGACTCACTGGGTCGTGAGGTCGATCTGATTAACGGCATGCAGCTCGGCACAGTTGAGATGACGATCACTGGCGAGACGCTGCAGAACTGGGCGCCTATGGCCGCCATGCTCGCGCTTCCTTATGCATACAAATCGCTTGAAGATATGGATCGAGTGGCATCCGGCGAAATCGGCAAGCAGATCGAAGAGCAGATCATCGAGCGCGCGCAGGTCCGGCCGCTTGCTTATTTCGCCCGTGGTCCTCGCAACCTTACTGCTAATCGCGCAATCAAGGCGCCGGCAGATCTCAACGGAATGCGCCTGCGCGTACCGAATGTGCCGCTGTTCGTGGATGCTTGGTCGGCTATGGGAGCGCAGCCCTTGCCGATGGCCTTCTCTGAAGTCTTTACATCGCTGCAAAACGGAACGCTCGACGGGCAGGAAAATCCGCTCGCATTGATCCAGTCGGCTTCGTTCAACGAAGTACAGACCCATGTGAACCTGACCGAGCATGTCCGATCCTGGATCTACCTGACGATTGCGGAGCAAACCTGGAGCCAGTTGTCCGAGGAAGATCAGGGCCACCTGATGGAAGCAGCCAAGATTGCCCAGGAATTCGAGCGCAAGCAGTTTCTGAGCGATGAGGATGCAATTCGAGCCGATCTCGAAAAGAAGGGCATGACGTTCGTTGAGGTCGATCAGCAGGCCTTTGCCGATGCTTCGCGTGATGCAGTGATCAAGAGCGTGGACGAAAGCATTCGTCCGACTGTCGAAAAACTGTTCGCTCAGTAAGACAAAACGTCACCCAGCCGGCAAGGGTCGGTTGGGTGATCCAACTCTCATCGCCACAAAGGACACAGATCGTTCTTGATCTGAGGAGAGGCTATCCGATCATGGATCCGCACTTATCGACTTTGCCCGAGCGAGTCTTGGTCGCGCTATGCAGGACTGCAATTGGGCTGGCCTTTCTTGTTCTGATCGCTGTCGTTCTGATGCAGGTCACGACACGTACGCTCGGTCTGTATTCGCCCGTCTGGACCGAAGAGATGGCGCGTTACCTGCTTCTCTACATGACAGCCTTCGGCATCGGATTGTCCTTGATGACGGGCGATCTCGTCAATGTCGATCTCGTGCAGGAGATGATGCCGGAAAGCGTGTCATGGTGGATGCGACTGGTTTCGGCGATAGCAACGGCGCTACTGGGAGCAGTGATGATCTATCCAGCATGGCGTTTCACGCAGATAGGCACATTCCAGATGTCGCCGACCCTGCGCTGGCCGATGAGCTTCGTCCACGCCTCCGTCTTCGTTCTTGCCCTCACGTTGCTGCTGTTCGGGCTACTTCGCGTCGTTGCCATGATAACCGGCAAGAGCGACGGTCGGCCTGAACTTTCCGAGGACCTCGGCTAGATGGATATTTTCATTCTTATCGGCGTGTTCCTTGGAACGTTGGTCCTTGGGGTTCCTGTTGCAATCTGCCTGGGGCTTTCTTCGCTGGCCTATATCCTTGTGGCCGGCCTTCCAGTCGTCATTATCCCGCAGCGCATGTTCGCGGGCATGGATGTGTTTGTTCTTCTATGCATTCCCGGCTTTATTCTTGCCGGCAATCTGATGAACTCCGGAGGAATTACCGAGCGCATCATCCGGCTGGCCAACGCGCTTGTTGGTTGGATGCGGGGCGGCCTTGCCATGACCAATGTCGCGACCTCGATGATGTTTGGGGGAGTTTCCGGCACTGCTGTCGCGGACGTAGCCGCGACGGGCGGTGTTCTCATCAACGGTATGAAGAAATCCGGCTACACGGCGCAGTTCTCGGCAGCAATTACGGCGGCCTCGTCGACCGTTGGCCCGATGATCCCGCCGAGCGTACCGATGATTATCGTCGGTGCGCTATCCGGTATCTCAGTCGGGCAGCTGTTCCTCGCTGGCGCTGTTCCCGGTGTGCTCATGGGCGTTGCGATGGCAATTGGCTGTTATCTTCTTGCGATCAAGAACGATTTTCCGAGGCAGAAATGGCAAGGCTTCCGGGAATTGTTCACTGCATTCCTGGGCGCATTCTGGGCATTGGCAATGACCGGCCTGATCCTAGGTGGCCTTCTGACTGGTGTCGCAACGCCGACCGAGACCGCGATCGTGGCCAGTGCCTACGCCTTCATCGTCGGCGGCTTCGTGTATCGAGAACTGCCGATGCGCAAGGTTCCGAAGATCGTCATCAACAGTGCTATCTCTTCGGCGGGAATTCTGGCGCTGGTCGGCTTTGCCAATGTGTTCGGTTCGATCCTCGCTTCCGAGCGTATCCCACAGATGCTGGTGACGGCCGTACTGAATATTACGGACAACCCGATTCTGGTTATCCTGCTCATAAATACGCTGCTGCTGATCGTCGGCATGTTCATGGAAACGATTGCCGCGCTCATCATCTTGTTCGTACCGCTTCTCGGGCTTGCAACGAGCGTCGGGATCGATCCAGTTCACTTCGCGACCTTTGCGGTGCTGAACCTGATGATCGGCCTGACCACGCCGCCGGTCGGTATCTGCCTGTTCGTCGCTGCCAACATCGCCCGCGTACCGCTGGGCGGCGTCATCAAGGCTGTGTTCCCGTTCCTTCTGTCCAACATCATCGTCCTTCTTATGGTCTCTTATTATCCGCCATTGGCGACGTGGCTGCCCACGACACTCCTCGGCTCCAATTAAGAGGTAGGTCGGTGCCGCAGGCACGGACCTGGCTCATCCCGCCGTCAAGAACATGCGCCGTATCTCGGAGAACAACATGTCGGAACTGATCGGATGCAGGCTTCATGCGAAGCATGACCTGCGGGTCGAAGCGTTGGACGAACCGGTGGCGGGCGAAGAAGACGCCATCATTCGCGTGGAGCGCGGCGGCATCTGCGGGTCCGATCTGCATTACTACCATGCCGGAGGGTTCGGCCCGGTGCGCGTGCGCGAGCCGATCATTCTCGGCCACGAAGCGGCCGGCATCGTGGAAACTGCCCCTGAAGGATCGGGGCTGCTCGTCGGTCAAGTCGTCTCGCTTTGCCCATCTCGCCCCTGCGGTCATTGCATGTTTTGCCAACAGGGACTGGAGCGGCACTGTCTCGAAATGCGGTTTTCCGGCTCCGCCATGCGCATGCCGCATGAAAATGGCTTCTTCCGCACCCGGCTCGCCCATCCCGCCCGGCTTTGTCTTCCGGCCGGCGAAAACACCACCACCGAGCAAGCGGCAGCCGCCGAACCGCTGGCCGTCTGCCTTCATGCCCTGAGCTTTGCCGGCGATCTTTCAGGCAAGCGTGTGCTTGTCACCGGCGCGGGTCCTATCGGCGCGATCTGCGTAGCGCTGGCGCGGAGGTCCGGAGCGGCGGAAATCATCGTAACCGATGTCCAAGATTATACGCTCGGCGTCGCCGAACAGATGGGTGCACACCGCGTCGTCAACGTGGCCGTGCAGCCGGACGGACTGGCCGATTATGCCGCGAACAAAGGAACAATCGACGTCGTGCTGGAATGTTCGGCCAATCCGCATGCCATCGCGCAGGCCGTGGCGGTCACCCGACCGCTAGGCATCTTCGTGCAGATCGGCGTGAGCGGCACAACGCCCCTGCCCCTCAATCTTCTCGTGGGCAAAGAGATCGCCTTTCATGGAACGCATCGGTTCGATCGCGAATTCTCTGAAGCCGTAGCGTTGATTTCGTCGGGCAGCATAGACCTGTCGCCGATGGTGACCCATGTCATTCCAGCATTCGAAGCTATCCGGGCGTTCGACCTTGCCGGCGACCGCGCGCAAGCCGTCAAGGTTCAGCTAGACTTCGCAGCTTGATCATACCCTGTCAGCGAGATCGCAGGAATAGCGGCGGATGCATCGAAGATGTGCTATCCGCCGGCTGCAGGCAAGAATATCAGTCATACGCAATCGGCTGTTTCGCAGATCCTGAAACAATGGAAGGCTAAAGCGCAGCATTGGCCTGCAGGCTGTCTTTTTGCCCATGACAGAAGAACTTTGCATCTAGTAACGCGGACAAATAGCTGCCGCTCTTCCTAATCTGAAAGACCTTTTCCACGGTGCTCCGATAAGGGTCTGAGAGAGACCACTGTCGATGGGCTTTCAGCCAGAAGACCATAGTACAACCACCGTGGCCTTCTTTGGTCCAACTGGATGTAACATTATACGACGACAAGCTGCATGCGTCGCGGCCAGCTTGGCATCAGAAGGCACTATTTCACCGCAACGCCGGAAAATCCGCTGAGGTGTCCACGGGTATCCCGCGTGTCTCCAGTCCTCCGCTGTCGCTTAGTGTCGGTTCTGTGACAGAATTGGAAACAGGCTGAAACGTCTGTTACGTGCACGACATGCAAAGGCGTTAGAGCCCGCTCCGAGTGAGGCGTCGCGGAAGCGATGTCCTCCGTGAATTCGGAGACGGCCTTGAAAATCATCCAGATCACCGACACGCATTTCAGCCCTGAAAAGCGTCACTTCAACGGCAATTGGGCGCCGCTGCTGAATTGGATCGAGGGCCAGAATCCCGATCTCATCGTGCATACCGGCGACTTGACGGTTGATGGCGCCGACCACGAAGCCGACATCACCTTTTCCATGGACCTGATGGGCCAGCTGCCGGCACCGATGCTGATCGTGCCCGGAAATCATGACGTCGGCCATTATCCGGATATGCACCAGCCCGCCAATGCCGCGCGTCTGCAGCGCTGGCGTGGCCTGGTGGGCAGCGACCGTTTCGTGGAAGACACGAAGGGATGGCGACTGGTCGGCATCAACGCGCTTCTGCTCGGGCATGACAATGACGAAGAAGCGATGCAGTTCGAATGGCTGGAAAAAGTCCTTCAGGAGCGCGGCGGCCGTCGCGTTGCGCTGTTTTCGCACAAGCCGCTTTTCGTGGATGCGCCGGATGAAGGCGAAACCGGTTACTGGGGCTTCCGTCCTGAACCGCGTCAGCGCGTTTTCGACCTCATCGCTGCCCATGACGTGGCGCTGGTGGGCAGCGGCCATACGCATTGGGCCTGGCAGGGCCGTTACAAGAACACGGCTCTGACCTGGGCACCGTCGGCGGCCTTCGTGATCGACAAGCTCGAGCGCGAGATGCCGGGCGAGCGCCGCGTCGGCGCGGCCGTGCATGAGCTGAACGGCGATGTCCGCAGCGCGATCGTCACCGTGCCCGGCATGACCGCGCATGTGATCGATGATGTCGTGCATGAAGTCTATCCATGGGACGCCCCGCCGGAGGTAGCGGCATGAGCGCCCTTTCACTTCGCGCTATCGAGAAATCTTTCAACGGAAATCAGATCCTGAAGGGCGTCAGCCTGGATGCCGAGCCCGGCGAGTTCATCGCCTTGGTTGGCCCGTCGGGCTGCGGCAAGAGCACGCTTTTGCGCATCCTTGCCGGTTTGGAAACGGCCGATAGCGGCATGATCACGGTTGGCGATCAGGATCTCACCAAGTTGCAGGCTGCGGCCTGCAACGTCGCCATGGTGTTCCAGTCTTATGCGCTTTATCCGCATCTGACGGCCGCGCAGAACATTGCGGTTCCGCTGGTGATGCGCCGTTTGACGCGCGCACAGCGCCTGCCGCTTCTCGGTCCGTTGATGCCCGGCCAACGTCAGGCTGTGGCCGAGATCAAGCGCGATGTGCGCGACATGGCCGTTTCGCTGAAGATCGACCATCTGATGGACCGCAAGCCTGGCCAGATGTCAGGCGGACAAAGACAGCGCGTGGCACTCGGCCGTGCAATGGTGCGGCGTCCAGCCGTCTTCCTCATGGACGAGCCGCTGTCGAACCTCGATGCCAATCTGCGCGTGCATGCCCGTGGCGAGATCGTGGACCTGCATCGCCGCGCCGGCGTGCCGACGGTTTACGTCACGCATGACCAGGCCGAGGCCTTGTCGATGGCCGATCGTGTTGCCGTGATGATCGGCGGTGCGCTGCTGCAACTGGCGCCGCCTGCCGTGATCTATGATGATCCTCGCCATATCGAGGTCGCGAAATTCGTTGGCCAGCCGCGCATCAACCTTCTCAGCATGCAGGTCGACACCGATGGTACGGTCGGCTTTGGCGAAGCGCGCTGCGGCCTGTCGCGTATCGATGTTGCGGCAGCTTCTTCCGTCACGCTCGGCATTCGGCCGGAATTTGTCAGCGTTTCGCGTGAAGGTCGCGGCATGCCGGCAAAGGTCGAGCGCATCGAGTTTCTCGGATCCGAGATCATCGTTCACAGCCGTCTCGATCAGTCCGGCGACACGATGATCGCCAAGCTCACGCCAGCAGAAGGCGCGGGTCTCACGGCCGGCATGCCGATCCGTTTGAACGCTGCGCCCGAACGCTTGTTCGTGTTCGCACAAGACGGTCGTCGCTTGTTTTCGACGCCGGTGATGGACAGCGATCTGCGGGAACGTGCCTATGGCTGAGGTCATCGCTTCCTCGTCCCCCAGCCCCGTGTCCGTGCGCGCAATTCCACGCAGCGATGCGGACCGGCATGAAGCGCGTGCGGCCTGGATGCTCGCTGCGCCCGCTATCTTGCTGACGTTTCTGTTTATCATCCTTCCGGTCTGTGCCGTCGTTACGCTCGGCTTCACCGATTTTGAACTCGGCTATTCCGGCTTTCGCTTTGTTGGCTTCGAGAACTACGCCGAACTCCTGAACGACCGGACTTTCAAACAGTCGCTCTGGAACACATTCATCTACGCCGCGATCGTGGCACCGGTTTCGATCTTTCTGGCGCTGGGTCTCGCCATGCTGATCGAGGCGGAAGGCATCGGCCGATCCTTCTTCCGCACGGCCTACTTCCTGCCCGTGGCATCCTTGATCGTGGCGATGGCGACGGTGTGGCAGTACCTATTTCATCCAAGCATCGGGCCGATCAATGCCCTGCTCGCCCTGGTCGGGATCGAAGGGCCGAACTGGCTCGGCGCATCTTCCACCGTTCTTTACAGCCTGGCGCTCATCGGCATCTGGCAAACGGTCGGCTTCAACCTCGTTTTGTTTCTTGCCGGCCTTACCGCCATTCCGCGCGATCTTTACTCGGCGGCGGAAGTGGATGGTGCGCGCTCGGCCTGGGATCGCTTTCGTCTGGTGACCTGGCCGATGCTTGGGCCGACCACCCTGTTTGTCACCACCATCAGCGTCATCAACGCCGTGAAAGTGTTCGAAACGGTCAAGACGCTAACCGAAGGCGGACCGAACAAAGCGTCGGAAGTGCTGCTTTTCACCATCTACCAGGAAGGCTTCGTGTATTTGCGGGTCGGCTACGCATCCGCCATGACCGTGGTTTTCCTCCTCATTCTGATCGTCCTGATGTTCGTGCAATACCGCATCCAGGACCGGCAGGTGCATTACACATGACCTCCAATGGTTTTCCTCCAGCCCGGATCGCACGGCTCGCTTTGCTCGGCTTCGGCGCTCTGGTTTTCCTCAGCCCCTATATCTTCATGATCTCGACGGCCGGAAAAACGCAGAGCGACATCTTCACGTCGTCGCTGACGCTTATTCCGCAGCGCTGGTACTTCTTCGAGAACTTCGCCAAGGCATGGTCGCGCGTGTCGATGCCGACCTTGCTGTTCAATGGCGTTGTTGTTTGCCTTCTGATCCTCGTGATCCAGGTGATCGTCGCCGTGCCTTGCGCTTATGCGATGGCAAAGCTGAAGTTCCGCGCGGCTCGCGCCATGATGGTGCTGGTGATGCTCGGCCTGCTGGTACCGATCCACGCAACCGCGCTGCCCCTTTACGTCGGTTTCGACCGGGTGGGTGCGCTCAACAGCTATGTCGCGCTGGTCGCCCCTTTCACCATCTCCGTGTTCGGCATCTTCCTGTTTCTGCAGTTCTTCCGCTCCATGCCGGATGATCTGATCCATGCGGCAAGGCTCGATGGCATGAGCGAGGTCGGCATCATCGCCCGGGTGATCGTACCCAATGCGTGGCCGGCGATCACCGCTTTCTCGATCTTCTCCGTGGTTGCGCACTGGAACGACTTGTATTGGCCGCTGATCGTGGTGTCGAACCAGGCTTATGCAACACCTCCGCTTGGCCTTCTTTACTTCCGCGCCGCCGAGGCCGGAGACGACTACGGCGCGCTGATGGCCGCCACCCTCATCATCACCTTTCCCCTCGTCGCTGCCTTTCTGCTGGCTCAGAAGCGGTTCGTGGAGGGCATCACCATGACCGGTCTCAAAGGCTGACCGGTTTCATCTTCCCAAGGAGCATTCCCTCATGAAGCACTTCACCAAGCTGCTCGCGACCGCTGCGGTCGCGGTCACTACTGCCTTTCCGGCTTTTGCCGACACGACGCTGACCGTGCATTATCCGATGCCCGGCTTCTTCAAGGACGTCATGGACACGATCTCGAAGAAGTTCATGGAAGAAAATCCGGACATCACCATCCAGTTCGCCAATCCTTCCGCAACCTATGAGGAAGGCATCCAGACGATCATGCGCCAGGCCGGCACGTCCGAAATGCCGGACCTGACCTTTATCGGCCTCAACCGTTTGCGTATGGCCGACGAGCGCGGCATCCCCGTCGATATGGGCCCGCTGATCCAGAACGATCAGAACTCCATGGCGGAACAGGGCTTTTCCGACACGATCCTGAAGCTCGCGCAGGTCAACGGCAAGCAGGTGGGCCTGGCTTTCGCGACCTCCAACCCGATCATGTATTACAATGCCGATTTGGTGAAACAGGCCGGCGGCAATCCCGATAATCCGCCCAAGACCTGGGACGAGGTGATTGCGCTCGGTGCCAAGATCAAGGCGCTCGGCAACGGCGTCGATTCCATCGACTTCCGCTGGCAGGGTGACGACTGGATGTTTTCAGCGCTTCTGTTCGGCGCCGGCGGCACGATGCTGAACGAAGACGAGAGCGAAGTCACGTTCAACGGCCCCGAAGGCCAGAAAGCCATGGAAATCATCGACCGCATGGTCAAGGAAGCCGGCATGCCGGTGTTCACCAAGCCAGCCGGCGAACAGGCCTTTGTTGCAGGCAAGGTCGGCTTTGCATTCCAGACCACGGGCGCTTTGCGCAACACGATCAAGAATGTCGGCGAAAAGTTCGACCTGCGCACGGCTGAAATCCCGCTGATCGATCCTGAAAACGGCAAGCTGCCGACCGGTGGCAATGCCGTGGTGATCCTGACCAAGGATGAAGCCAAGCAGGACGCAGCCTGGAAGTTCGCGAAGTTCGCTGCCGGCCCTTACGGCGCTTCGGTCGTCGTTCCCGGCACCGGTTACGTTCCCAACAACGAACTGGCCGCCAAGTCGCCTGAATATCTCGGCGACTTCTATAAAGAAAACCCGCTGTTCCAGGCCGGTCTCAAGCAGATGCCGCGCATGATCCCCTGGTATGCTTTTCCCGGTGCCAACGGCGTTCGCGTAACTCAGGCCATCGTCGACAACACGTCGCGCGTGGTTGATCAGTCGGCCACGCCGCAAGAAGCGCTCGATGACGCCGCAAGCGAAGTGAAGCGCCTCCTGCCGCGCAAGTAACAGCGCTCAGATGAACCGAAGCCGCCCTGCTCTGCCGGGCGGCTTTTTTCGTTGTCGTCTGGGTGGATCAAAGCCTGCGAACCGTGCCGCCGGCCCGTAAACTGAACGGGATCTCGAGGTGACGGGGTGCTGCACCATTATCCGCCATGTCGAGCAAAAGCGAAGCCGCAGCCGCTCCGATGCTGACATCGGGCATCTCGATCGTGGTCAACACGGGATTGATCATTCGTCCGATGGCAATGCCATCAAACCCGGCAACCGAAATGTCGTCCGGCACAGACAAACCGTCGCGACGCAGCGCCCCGATGACACCAAGTGCCAGAAGATCGTTGGAAGCAATGATTGCTGTGGGCCGGGCGATGCGCAAGGCCTCTCCGAGATCGAGCCCATCATAATCGCCGAAGCCGACTTCAAGCGCTTCCAATGGCTGCAGGCCGGCTTTTTCCATCATCGCACGATAGCCGGCATAACGCTGCAGCGCACGATCGGACGAGGCGAAACTGCCGGACACAAACAGGATCGATCGGTGGTGATGCTCGATCAGATGGCGCGTCATGACAAAGCCCGCCGCATGATTGTCCGCCGCGACCGCTGCGGGAAAACGCTCGGACGGGCGATTGTTCATAAGAACCACATGCGGCATCTCGCCAGAAACAGCCAGATCCAAGCCGGGATTGCAAAGCGTCAGGATAAGGCCGGCCGGACGCTCCACCAAAAGTGTGGCAATCGCATCGGCTTCCTGCGCCGGATCGTAGTTCGATAGTGCGATCAGCACTCGATGGCCTGCCATCAGCATGCGGTTCTGGATTACCGACACGGATGTCGCAAAAACCGGATTGGTGATGCTGGGGATCAGCACGCCAACCACCGCGCGTCGTCGCGAGCTCGTACCTGAAGCGCCAAAAGGCGCGCGATAGCCGAGTTCGACCGCAGCCTTGACCACGCGGCGAACCATCTTCTCGCTGACCTTACCGCTTTTCGTCAGCGCCCGGCTCGCAGTGGCTTGCGAACACCCCGCTTGGGCAGCAACGTCGGCAAGTGTGGCCATGGGTTCAACAGCTCAGAAGGATGCTTGTTGCATCTTAGCATAAGGGTGAGACATATAAGTGTAGGCAAGTCTGCAACGTCCAGCCCCTTGCTATAGTCGATCGATGGATTAAAACTTAAGCGATATCTCGAGCGGGTCTCACCGTCAGCCGCCGCGGTACCGACGTTTCCACCATCTATCTGACCTGCTTGAGCTTAGTCATGGCCACTCAAAGCGACACTAACGCCAGGGGCTTGGGCATCGGTTCGATTGCGGGGCCGGGCCTGATGTTGCTCGGCATGCTGATGTTTGCGTTGAACGATGCAATCGGAAAGTGGTTGGTCGCAAGCCATGGTCTCGGCCAGGTCATTCTCATCCGCAGCCTGGCGGCGTTGCTGATCCTGGCGCCGTTTCTTTGGATGGCGGGACGCAAGCCGATTATCACGGCCGAGCAGCCGCTCATGCAGGTGGCTCGGGTGCTGTTCTCGACCTTGGAGGTATTCTGTTTCTACTATGCGGTAATGTATCTGTCGCTGGCTGACGTGATGACCTACTGGCTAGCCGCGCCGATCTATGTGGCGGCGGCCTCGCCTCTTCTTTTGCGCGAGAAGGTCGGCTGGCGGCGGTGGACGGCAATCTTCGTAGGCTTTCTCGGCGTGATCATCACGCTGGAACCGTCCAGCGCAATGTTCACCATGCCCGCCATCATCTCGCTCGTCGGCACCTTCGCGTTCGCGTTCATGCTGCTGTCCGGCAGAAAACTTCGAGCGACACCGGACAAGACGCTGGTTTTGTTCCAGCTCGCAGGAGCAGGCTTCGCCGGTCTCCTGTTCGCTCCGTCGGACTGGAAGCCGATCGCGTCTGCCTCCCAGTTCGGCTTGTTATGTCTGCTAGGCGTCGTTGCGATGGGCGCGCACATGCTCGTTAACCGGGCACTGAAGATATCCGATGCGGCCACGGTCGCACCCTTGCAGTATACGCTGCTTTTGTGGGCGATCATTTTCGGCTGGATGTTCTTCGGCGATGTCCCGCGCTTGAGCATGATGCTTGGCGCAACGCTGATCATCGGCTCCGGCCTGTTCATTTTCTTTCGTGAGCAACAGTTGAAGAAGCGCCAACCCGAGCCGCTTCTCGATCTACCCTGACGCAGCCTGTCCTAAAGCAAGAACCCGCCGGCGATGCAGCGGGTTCTTGCAACCATCATTGCGCCGAAATGCGCCAAGAGGTCGCTTTACTTACGGATCTCGGCAAGCTCCGCCATGATGCCTTCGACGACATCGGGGCCGATTTCGGCCTTGTGCTTGTCATAAACGACCATGGACTTCTCGCGAATGCGGGCCTGTTCTTCCGGCGACAGCACATTCACCTCAAGACCGGCCTCCTTGATCTTTTCCAGCGACTTCTGGTTCAGATCGCCGATCACCTGGCGCTCGACATCGCGGCCGACCACGGCGCAATCCTTGAGCGCGGCCTGCTCCTCGGGCGAATAGGTATCGAAGATCGCCTTGGAGAAAAGGAACAGGAACGGCGTATAAGCATGGTTGGTCTGGGTGACGTATTTCTGCACTTCGAAGAACTTCGACGTGTCGATGGTCACATACGGGTTTTCCTGCGCATCGATCGTCTTGGTTTCGAGAGCCGAGAACACTTCGCCGAAAGCCATCGGCGTTGCGTTGGCGCCGAGGTTCTGGAAGGTGTCGAGGAAGACGTTGTTTTGCATGACACGAACCTTCATGCCTTCTAGGTCTTCCCACTTGTTCACCGGGCGAACCGAGTTGGACAGGTTGCGGAAGCCGTTTTCCCAATAAGCGAGGTTGATGAGGCCAACGGCCGCCAGCTTCTCGTCGATCATGTCGCCGAACTTGCCGTCCAGCACCTTGTAGGCTTCTTCCGAGTTGGAAAACAGGAACGGCAGATCGAACACGCCGAGGGCCGGCTCGATACCGACGAGTGGCGACGAGGATGTGACCACGGCTTCCTGAACACCCGAACGCAGAGCTTGGGTTGCCTGCAGATCACCGCCAAGAGCGCCGCCCCAGAAGGTCGAAAGCTTCAGCTTTCCGCCCGACTTGTCATCAAGGCACTTCTGCATGGCCTCGATACCGTTTCCAACCGGATGATCGGCGTTGATACCGTTGGAGACACGGATCGTGCGCTCCGTGAACTCGGCAAAAGCAGGTACGGAGGCAGACAGGGTGCAGGCGATTGCAGTCGTGGCAAGCAGCAGTTTTCTCATGATAATCCTCCCATGGATGTTGGTTTGAGAAACGGGTTCATCCCCTCAATGCAGCCACCGCGCTGGCACGATGACGATATCGGGAAACAGAACGAGCAGCATGAGGACAGCGACCTGGGCGAGGAGGAACGGCAGGATACCGGTCACGACCTTGCCCAGCGGAACGCGTCCAACACCGCTGACGACGTTCAACACGACACCCACCGGCGGCGTGATAAGACCGATGCAGCAGTTCATGATGAACATGACGCCGAAATAGATCGGATCGATACCGGCCTGCTTGATGATCGGCATCAGCACCGGCGTCAGGATCAGAATGGTCGGCGTGAGATCGAGTGCCGTGCCGACCAGAAGCACCAGCAGCATGATCACGAACATCAGCAGCACCGGGCGATCAATCAGCGGCTCGATATAGCCGACGATTTCATTGGGAATGTTCGCCGCGGTGATGAGCCAGGCCGAAACGAGTGCCGCGCAGACCAGGAACATGATGACCGACGTCGTCTTGGCCGCCTGCAAAACAACATGCGGCAGATCCGTGATCTTCAGCTCCCTGTAGATCACCACGCCTACGAACAAGGCGTAAGCGGCCGCAACAACCGCGGCTTCCGTCGGTGTCATGATGCCGGCCTTGATGCCGCCCAGGATAATGACCGGCATGCCTAAAGCCCAGGCAGCACGCCCTGTCGCGGCAAGGCGCTCCCTGGCCGGCGCTTTGGGCAGGGGTTGAACATTGTCCTTTCGCACAACGATCAACCAGGCCGCTATCAACGACAGGCCCATCAGGATGCCCGGCACGATGCCGGCCATGAAGAGTTGGGTTATGGACACATTGGCAGCAACACCAAAGACGATGAAGGCCATTGATGGCGGGATAACCGGGGCGATGATACCGCCGCTGGCAATCAGACCAGCCGAGCGTGGCACGTTGTAGCCTGCCTTAGCCATCATCGGGATCAGGATCGCGGCGAGAGCGGCGGTATCGGCAGCGGCCGATCCGGAGATGCTCGCCATGATGATCGCAGCCATGATGGCTACGATGCCCAGACCGCCTCGAATGTGCCCGACGCAGGCGATTGCAAACTGGATGATCCGCTTCGACAATCCGCCGGCATTCATCAACTCGCCAGCCAGAACGAAGAAGGGGATCGCGAGGAGCGTGAATGTGTCGGCGCCGATGATCATGTTCTGGGCAATGATCTGGCTGTTATACATCCCCATGAACCACATGAGGATGACGCCGCAGAACACCAGCGCAAAGGCAACCGGCACGCCGATCGCCATGGCTCCGAGAAGCGATGCGATAAACACCAGAAGGGTCATCAGCCGCGCTCTGCCAGATGCTCGAGAGATGTATGTTCACCGGCAAAGGCGCCGATTTCTTCTTCCGTGATGCGGCCGGTGAGGACACGAAGCAGGCGTTCAAGCGCGATGATCACGCATCCCCCGCCTGTAAACAGTCCGATCCCGTACACCCATCCCATGGACAGCCCCGTCACCGGGGCGCTCATGCTGGTGTTGATCGGCAATTGCTTCCAGGTTCCCCAGAAGAAGATGCCCGAACAGGCGATGATCAGGATGTTGCTGAGTGCCATGCAGATGAGGCGGCCATTGCGCCCGAACCGGACGACCACCGTTTCGACGCCCATATGCGCGTAATCGCGGAATCCGACCACCGCGCCGATGAAGGTCAGCCAGACAAAGAAGTAACGCGACAGTTCATCCGAAACCGTCAGCCCGGAATTGAAGGCGTATCGAAGGATGACATTGCCGAACACCATGATCGACATGCCCGAAAGAAGCAGGATCATCAGGAGTTCAAGGAACCGGTAGAATAAATCAACGGCTTTCTGCACCTGCTTGCCTCTCATTCCACCTTACAAAAGGCCGCGCTTGGCCAGGTTTTTCATCAAAGCGCCGACGCCGAAGGTCCATTCCGGGCAGGCATCGCTGCGATCCACCCAGTTCACGAGGCGGCCGAGAGAGGGTGTCGAAATTTCGACTCGGTCGCCGATCTCGTGGGTAAAGCCCTGCCCTGCTCCGCGACGATCCTTGACCGGAGCAAACATCGTCCCGAGGAAGAGCACCGCGCCATCGGGATATTGGTGGTTGCGATTGCGCAGCTGGCCGGCAAGGTCGGCGGGCTTGCGGCTGATCGCTTCCATCGCGCTCTCGCCGGTCATGCGAAAGCCGTCCTGCCCTTCGACAACCAAGCCGACCCGAACCCTGCCGAGCGTTTCCAGCGTGAATTGACCGTCGAACAGGCGGATAACGGGACCGATGGCGCAGGACGCGTTGTTGTCCTTCGCCTTGCCGAGCAGCAGCGCCGAGCGCCCTTCGACATCGCGCAGATTGACGTCGTTGCCGAGCGTTGCCCCAACGATGTCGCCGGACGCCTGAAGAACAAGCACGATTTCCGGCTCTGGATTGTTCCATTCCGACATCGGATGGATGCCGACCAACGCACCGCACCCGACCGCGGACATCGGCTGTGACTTGGTGAAGATCTCGGCATCCGGTCCGATACCCACTTCAAGATATTGCGACCACAGGTTCATGTCCTGCAACAGCGCCTTAACGCTCGCCGCCTGCTCGGAACCGGCGACGAGGCCACGAAGACTGTCGCCCAGAACCGGCGCCAAACGCTCGCGGATCTCCAGGGCGCGCTTTGCGTCACCCCTCGCCTGCTCCTCGATCACCCGTTCCAGCATGCTGTCTGCAAAGGTGACGCCGGCGGCCTTGATGGCCTGCAGGTCGATCGGAGCCAGCAGGACGCCAGCCTGTTCGGACAGGAAGTCGTCAACAGAGCCGAGATCAGGAAGGTCTCGCGCCGCTTTCAGGGTCTGGACGAGATTGCCGAGTTCAAGGAGCGCCGAAACGGTTGGCGAAACCGACGACAAATCCAGCACGCGCTCGCCGCGAATGAGAACCGGGCATGGTCCCTCTGCGGAATGGGACCAGACGCGGCCGATCAGAAGCGCGTCCGCCGCATCTTCCGGCAGAATCGCGGAAGCACGAAGCGACTTGTTGGAATGCAAGCAACACCTCCCCCATGTCTCCAGCAAGGCAGCCCTCCCGCCAACTTGCCGGATTGTCAGAATGTCTGACAACGGTAGTTGTAAGACGTACCCACAGTTCCCGTCCCTGTCCAGCGCTGAAAACCACACGGAATGAACGACAACTTGGGAAAGACGATCTTCCACTACAGGCCGCCGCCGAGCGGCGCCATAATACTTTCAGCTAGCTTTCCAGAACCAGATCAAGTCGTGCGGCTGCACCAAGCAGATGCTTTTTCATGGCCTCGCGCGCACGCTGCGGATCGCGGCTGGCGATCGCGTCACGGATCGCCACATGCTCGGCGATCGTCACTTCCACGATCTCCTCGAGAGCTGCCACGGCTCGTGCAGCGTTGATGGCAAGGCTGATGCGCTCGGCTATGAAGCCGACAAACAGCGCGAAATATTCATTGCCGGTCGCCGCCGCGATGATGCGATGAAACAGCAGATCGGCCACGATTCCCTGGTCGGTCCATTTTTCTGCCCCCATCATCGTGGCCAGGCATTGGTCGAGCTTCACCAGATCGCTGTCGGCATGGTGTCTTGCCGCCAGGCCGGCGG
Organism: Tianweitania aestuarii; assembly: GCF_018457165.1. Classification (GTDB taxonomy): domain Bacteria; phylum Pseudomonadota; class Alphaproteobacteria; order Rhizobiales; family Rhizobiaceae; genus Tianweitania; species Tianweitania aestuarii. The sequence goes on from NZ_JAFMNX010000004.1 coordinate 161,396, forward strand.
CTTCGATTTCCAGCGGCATGCGCAGGTGGAACAGATCCCGGAAGCTCGCCCGATCATGAAGGTCGTCCTGCTCGATGCGGATCGTTTGGCGTGCCTTCATCTCGGTGGCGAATGCACCGACACCTTGTCTGGTTTCAACGAGACCCTCGTTGCGCAACTGGGCAATCGCCTCGCGAACAACCGAGCGGCTGACGCCGAAGCTGCTGGCCAGAAAGTGCTCCGTCGGCAGCTTGCTTCCAGGCAAAATGTGGCCGTCCGTTATCTCGCGCGCCATCTGGGCAGCAATTCGCGCCGGAAGATGCTCGCTGCGCCTGATCTGACCGAAATCGAGTGACATGCCGGAACTCCAAAAACCTGCCTTCTATGAAGGCCGCTCGTACTCCAGTTGGCAACCCGGATTCATCAATCCTTGTGGATCCACGGCCTGTTTCAGCGCGGCAAGCAGTGCCCTTTGCGCCGGCGCGATGCGGGCTTCATGTTCGGTCCTTTTTAAGCGGCCGATACCATGTTCGGCGCTGAGCGAGCCGTTGTAAGCATCGAGAACCGTATTGATGGCCTTCTTCGCATCATGAATGCGCGCCTCGATCTCGTTCCGCGAAAGGCCGGCCGGCGGCAGAACGTTCAGATGAACATTGCCATCGCCGATATGCCCATAAGAAACGCAGATCGCGTCCGGCACGACGTCAATCACCGCCTGCTCGGCTTCGCGGACGAAATCAGGAACTTGCGACAACCGCACGGAAAGGTCGGTACGCAGATGCGGCCCACGCTTCGCCTGGCCTTCGTTCATGCCTTCGCGGAACAGCCACAGATTGCGCGCTTGTGCCGTCGAGCTGGCGATGACCCCATCCGCGACCAGTCCTTCCTCCATGACGGCTTGAAGAAACCGTTCCGTCAGGTCGTTGATGTCGACCAGACCGGAGCCGGATATTTCCAGAAGCACGTAGGCGGCATGATCTCCAGATATCGGCATCTCGAGGTCGGGAATTGCTTCGCGGGCGAGACCGAATGCCACCGGCGGCATGAACTCGAAGGCAGACATCAGGTCACAACAGTCGCGCCGGGCGCGGCGGAAAAGCGCGATCGCATCATCGAGGGAATTGAGCCCCAAAAGCGCCGTGGCGACCTGATCGGGCTGCGGCGCGAGCTTCACCGCCACCGCGGTGATGATGCCGAGCGTGCCTTCCGCGCCAATGAAGATCTGCTTGAGATCGATGCCGCGATTGTCCTTGCGAAGCGTCGACAGCCCGTTGAGAATCGACCCGTCCGGCAACACGCATTCGAGACCGAGCACCAGTTCCCGTGTCATCCCATAGCGCAGAACGTTGATGCCGCCGGCATTGGTCGAGACATTGCCGCCGATACGGCAGGACCCTTGTGCGCCAAGCGCCAGCGGAAAGAACATGCCTTCGCATGCAACCGCGTCCTTGAAGTCCGAAAGAATGCAGCCGGCCTCTACCACGGCAGAGAAATCATCAGGGTCGATGCGGCGAATGGCGTTCATGCGCTCCAGGCTGATCACCACTTGATCGGCTGGTCGATCAGGCAGCGCGCCAAGAACGAGACCCGTATTGCCGCCTTGCGGAACGATCGACAAACCGAGGCGCGCGCAGGTTTTGACCGCATCGGCCACTTCGTTGGTGGTGCGCGGGCGCAGGACCGCCACCGCTTCCGACGTCACATCGCCATGCCAGTCCCGGCAATATTTCTCAGTAGCCGGTCCGGAAAGAACCATGTCGTCACCAAGCGCCTGAACCAGCAAGTGGATGCAGTCCGATTGCTGTCTGGCGTTCACAACTGGATCGACTTGTCCACTCACCTTCGCTTCCACCTTTCGAACCGGTCAGCCAAATATCTGTTTTCAACGCAACGGTATAAGGTTATCAGACAACCTTACAATAGGATTGTTGTCGCACCGCTGTTTCTTGAAAGCCAGGCGGTTCGCAGGCGACGGGGAGGCCGCTCACTTTGCATATTCTGATTATCGGTGCCGCCGGCATGGTGGGACGCAAGCTCACGCAGAAGCTCGTCAAAGACGGGAAGCTCGGCGAGCGTGCGATCGATGCGTTGACACTGGCCGACATGGTCACGCCCGATGCTCCCCACGGCTTTGAAGGCAAGGTGACGCTCCAAACGGCAGACCTTTCCGCGCCGGGCGAAGCAGCGCGTCTCATAGGCGCGCGCCCAAATGTCATCTTCCATCTCGCTGCCATCGTGTCGGGCGAGGCCGAACTCGATTTCGCGAAGGGCTACCGCATCAATCTGGACGGCACGCGCTACCTGTTCGATGCAATCCGCGAAGCCCATGATGTCGATGGCTACAAGCCGCGGGTGGTCTTCACATCCTCCATCGCCGTCTTCGGCGCTCCCCTGCCCTATCCCATTCCCGACGACTTCCACACCACGCCGCTCACCAGCTACGGCACGCAAAAGGCTATCTGCGAGCTTCTGCTGTCGGATTATTCGCGCAAAGGCTTCTTTGACGGCATCGGCATTCGCCTGCCAACCATATGCATTCGCCCGGGAAAGCCGAACAAGGCGGCGTCCGGCTTCTTTTCGAACATCCTGCGCGAGCCTCTTGTGGGACAGGAAGCCGTTTTGCCGGTGTCGGACGATGTGCGCCACTGGCATACCTCGCCGCGCTCAGCCGTCAGCTTCCTCGTTCATGGCGCGAAGATCGACGTAGAGACGGTCGGCCCAAGGCGCAATCTGTCCATGCCCGGCCTGAGTGCAACCGTCGGCGAGCAGATCGAGGCGCTGCGCCGTGTCGCCGGAAACAAGGCTGTGGCGCTGATCCGGCGCGAGCCGGACGAAATGGTGATGCGCATGTGCGCCGGTTGGGCACCAGGCTTCGAGGCAAAGCGGGCAACGGCGCTCGGCTTCGAGGCCGAAACATCCTTCGACGACATCATCCGGGCCCACATCGAAGACGAACTTGGTGGCGCCTTGCAATGAAAGGAGAAGAAGAACCAAAGCGGCCGCGCATCGCCTTTCTTGGAACCGGCCTCATGGGCGCACCGATGGCGCGCCGCCTTTTGCAGGCAGGCCATAGGGTAACGGTCTGGAACCGAGATCCAGCCAAGGCACAGGCTCTGCATGCAAACAAAGCCGTTGTCGCGCCCACAGCAGCTGATGCGGCACGCGATGCGGATGTCGTCTTCACCATGCTGAGCGATGGCGATGCGGTGAACGATGTCCTGTTCAACCAGGGCGTGGCGGATGTGCTCCGAGCAGGCGCGGTTGTTGTCGACACATCGTCGATCGCACCACCTATTGCCCGCCGCCATTGCGAATTGCTCGCAGCGCGTCAGGTGCATCATGTCGATGCTCCCGTGTCTGGCGGTGTTGTTGGTGCAGAAGCGGGTACGCTTGCGATTATGGCGGGCGGTGATGGGGCCGTTATCGAGAAGCTCGCAAACCTGTTCGGCGTGCTTGGTCGTGTGACGCATGTCGGCCCTTCGGGCTCAGGCCAGATCTGCAAGCTCGCCAATCAGCAGATCGTCGCCATCACCATCGGCGCCGTCGCCGAGGCCATGATGCTGGTTGAGGCCGGTGGAGCGGATCGCGGCCGGTTCCGTGACGCGATCCGGGGCGGGTTTGCCGAAAGCCGCATCCTGGAGCTTCACGGCAAGCGGATGGTGGATCGCGCCTTTGAGCCAGGAGGCCCTTCGCGCTTGCAGCTGAAGGATCTCGATGCCGTCGCGGCCATGTCGGAAATGTTCGGCCTCACCTTGCCGCTGACCTCCTTGATACGGGACGAATTTCAGCAGTTCGTTGCCGAAGGTGGCGGCGAGATCGATCACAGCGGACTTCTGCTGCATCTCGAGACGATGAACGATCGCCAGGGGAGACCGGTTCGTTGAGCGAAAACAACAAAGCAAGTCGCCGTCTTCGTTCGCAGGACTGGTTCGACAACCCGGATCATCTCGATCTGACGGCGCTGTATCTCGAGCGCTTCATGAACTACGGCACGACGCCGGAGGAACTGCGCAGCGGAAAGCCCATCATTGGCATTGCCCAGTCCGGCAGTGATCTGAACCCATGCAACCGCCACCACCTCGACCTCGCCAAGCGGCTGCGCGACGGCATTCGCGATGCCGGCGGCATTCCGATCGAATTCCCCACCCATCCGCTGTTTGAAAACTGCAAGCGTCCCACAGCAGGGCTCGACCGCAATCTTGCTTATCTCGGTCTGGTTGAGATCCTTTACGGCTACCCGCTCGATGGCGTTGTTCTGACCACCGGCTGCGACAAGACCACACCATCGGCCCTGATGGCTGCTTCCACGGTCGATATCCCGGCGATCGTTTTTTCGGGCGGTCCGATGCTGGACGGCTATCATGATGGCGATCTGGTCGGCTCGGGCACGGTGATCTGGCGCTCGCGTCGAAAGTTCGCCGCAGGCGAAATCGACCAAGAGCAGTTCCTGGAAGCGGCGCTCAGTTCGGCACCCTCCATCGGCCACTGCAACACGATGGGTACGGCATCCACGATGAATGCCATGGCCGAAGCGCTCGGCATGTCGCTCACCGGATGCGCGGCCATTCCAGCAGCCTATCGCGAACGGGGGCAGATGGCCTATCGAACCGGCCGCCGCGCGGTGGAACTGGTGCTGCAGGACATCCGCCCTTCGTACATCCTGACCCGCGCCGCCTTCCTCAATGCCATCATGGTGAATTCCGCGATCGGCGGCTCGACCAATGCGCAACCGCATCTGATGGCGATGGCCAAGCATGCCGGCGTCGCATTGAACGCCGACGACTGGCAGCTTCACGGCTTCGAAATTCCCCTGCTCGCCAACGTCCAGCCGGCGGGTGCTTATCTCGGCGAGCGGTTTCATCGCGCCGGTGGCGTGCCGGCGATCATGTGGGAACTGCTGCAAGCCGGTAAGCTGGATGGAAACTGTCCCACGGTCACTGGCAAGACGATGGCCGCCAACCTCGAAGGTCGCCAGTCCGATGACCGCGAGGTGATCAGGTCCTATGCCGAGCCCTTGCGCGAACGCGCCGGCTTTCTGGTGCTCAAAGGCAATCTGTTCGACTTCGCCATCATGAAGATGAGCGTCGTCTCGGAAGACTTCCGCAAGCGTTACCTCAGCGATCCCGGCCACGAAGGCGTGTTTGAAGGCAAGGCCGTCGTGTTCGACGGATCCGAGGATTATCACGCCCGGATCAACGATCCGTCGCTCGCCATCGACGAACGGTCGATCCTGGTGATCCGCGGCGCCGGCCCGCTCGGCTGGCCCGGCTCGGCCGAAGTCGTCAACATGCAACCGCCAGACCACTTGCTGAAACGCGGCATCATGAGCCTTCCGACGATCGGCGATGGCCGGCAATCGGGAACAGCCGACAGCCCGTCGATCCTCAATGCGTCGCCGGAAAGTGCGGCAGGCGGCGGCCTGGCTTATGTCCGGACCGGCGATGTCATTCGCATCGACTTCAATGCCGGCCGATGCGACATGCTGGTCGACGACGATGAAATCGAGCGGCGACACGGCGATGGCATCCCGCAAGTCGCTGCCGACGCAACTCCCTGGCAGATGCTTTACCGGCAAACCGTGACGCAACTGGCCGATGGCGCAACCATCAGGAACGCAGACACGTTCCGCCAGATCGCCAAGGTGCCGCCTCGCCACAACCATTGACGGAATGCGAGCCGTCCTTCGTTGATCTTGGCGGGAACGCCTTCGCCTCAATCAACGCCGGTTCAACAGCCAGACGAGATAAGGTCCGCCCACCAGGGCGGCGACGAGGCCGATCGGGAGTTGGTAGGGGAAGGCCAGCGTGCGGGCCATCCAGTCGGCCAGAACCATCAAGGCAGCGCCGATCAGAACCGCGCCGATGAGCTGCGGGATCGGTCGAACAAAGCCTGCGAGGCGCGCCATATGCGGCGCCATCAGGCCGACAAAGGAAAGCGGCCCGACAAACAGGGTCGAAGCGGCGGACAGAAGGGCGGCGATCAGCACAAGTATGCTTGCAGCCAGGCTGCGCTTCAGTCCAACCGACTGAGCAAACGACAAGCCAAGCGGCAGAACCTGCAGCCAGCGTGCCAACAGCGGCAAGGGCGCGATGAACAGCACGGCAGCAGCCAGTGCGGTCATCGCATCTTCAGGCGAAACGCGCGAGGTCGAGCCGCTCAGCCAGTTCAGCAACCGCAGCGATTCCGGCCCTCCCCGCGCCATCACGACGGTGACGAGCGCGCCGGCCAGAGAGCCGACCGCGATGCCTGACAGAAGAAGGCGTTCTGCCGCAAAGCGATGACGCGCTGATAGGGCGATCACCAGGAGGATCGCGATCACGGCCCCGGCTGCAGCGCCGCCGAGCTCGACCAGGCGCGATGCAGCAGGCATGAACACGAGAACTGCGGCCAACCCGACCCCCGCGCCAGAGGATATGCCGAGCACTTCGGGGCTCGCCATGGCGTTGCCGGTTATGCGCTGCATCAACACGCCGGCCGCTGCCAGCATTGCACCGGCTGCGGCGGCCGCGATGAAGCGCGGCGCTCGCCAGGGTACCACGAGATCTAAGATGTGACCCGTTGCGAGCGCCCAGCCCTCGCCGTTCTTGCCGACAAACAGCGCGCAGGCAGCAAGCACAAGGAGCAGCAAAGCCGGGAAAAGAAGGCGCCAGGATGCCGCTCTGGCGGCCAGAACGACGCTTTGCTGCGTCACCCGAAGCGAGCCGCCGAGACGCGGCAGCAGCCATAAAAGAAGCGGGCCCCCAAGAAGCGCGGTGGCGGCGCCCGTCGGCACTGTTTGGCTGATCCCCAGCGACACGAGCCGCACCAGACCGTCTGTCATGAGCAGGATCAGGGCACCGGCGATCGGCGACAAAAACAGGATCTGCCGCAGGGTTCGCGCACCTGCCATGCGCGCGAGGTTGGGCGCGGCAAGACCGATGAAGCCGATGACACCAACCTCGGCCGTCACCGACGCTGCGAGGAAAACCGAAAGCGTCAGCACCGCGAGCCGGGTTCCCGTGACGCCAAGGCCGAGCGCCCTTGCATTGGCGTCGTCCAGCGCCAGAAGCTCGAGGGGCCGGATCAGCAAACCGGCGACAACGGCCGCGAGAACGAAGCGGATAACGAGCGAAATGGTCGGCGCCCAGCTTTGCTGTTCCAGCGAGCCGCCGCCCCAGATGAACATCGACATCATGTATTCGCCATTGGCGAGGATCAGCGTTGCCGAAAAGGCGGCAGCGATCAGCGAGATCAGCATGCCGCTGAGAACAACGGTGATCGGATCAAGCGCGCGGCGCCAGGAAAGGGCGACCACCAGAAACAGCGCAAGCGCGCCACCAACGAAGGCCACGCCTTCCCGGGCAACGGCCATCAGACCAGGCGCATAAAGAAGCGCCGCACTCATCGCGAGCTGCGCGCCCGAAACAACACCGAGCGTCGACGGGTCGGCGATCGGATTGCGCAACACGCGCTGCATCAACGCACCCGCGAGCCCCAATGCGGCGCCCGCTAGAAGTGCAACAGCGCCGCGTGGCAGCGTCGCGTAAAAAAGGATGAGCCCCGCCAGCCGATCGCCGGGTGCCGGCCAGTCACCGACAATCTGCCAGCCGAACAACATGGCCGTCAGCAGGCCTAAGCCCGCCAGAAGGAGGGTCGCTGACAGTGTCGGGGTCGTGGCCAGCCGGAGGCGATTTAGGCTCATGCCACGCGCTTCAATTCTTCAGCGAGTAGACGCGCAAAACGCCGTGCTGCCGGCAAACCACCGAAGGGGTTGATGTTCGGCAACCAAACGGTGCGGCCTTCCCGCACCGCCGGCATCGCCCGCCACAACGCGCTCTGCGGCAAGGTCCGTGCAGCTTCGGGAGGAACGGGACCAACCACGGCGATGATCGCATCAGGATGATCGGCAAGGCTTTCAAGACCCACCGGCGCGGCTGCGCTGTAAGCGGTTCTCGTTGCCCAGGAGTTCACGAAGCCCATCCGCGCGGCAACATCGCCAAACATGGAGTCGCTTCCGAATGCACGAAAGTGCCTGGCATCACCCAGATTGATGATCAGGATCGGACGTTGCCGCTGACGCGCCAGCCGTTCGCCCGTTGCCGCAAGAAAATGCTCCGTTTCAGAGATATAGGTCTCGGCTCGTGCTTGAAGACCCTGATCGCCAGCCATGCCGCGCATGGCGGCAACGGCCTTTTCGAAGGGTGCTTGCCCGCGCAGATAAATGCTGAACTCGCGCACGGGCGCCATGCGCATCAGCGTGTCGTTGGCCCAGGCCGAATAATTCGATCCATAGATGAGGGACGGCTGCAGGGTGGCGAGAAGCTCGAAGTTGAGTGCGCCGCGAAGCCCGAGATCGATGATGCCATCCGGCAGTGCCGGCTCGGCCACGATCTTCTGGTAAAGCACGAGCTCCACGGCCGCCATCGGCTTCAGCCCAAGCGCCAGCGCCGTTTCCAGCAGCGCCCAGTCGACAATGGCGATGCCCCCTTCGTCAGCGCGCGCGGAGGCAAAAGGCAGCGCAAGACTGCCGGCAAAAAGCTGAAGAAGGTTGCGGCGGGTTCTCACCGGACGAACGCGACGGGAATGCCGCTGTCGGGATGGGTGAACAGCCCCATCGAGATCCCGTAGATCCGCTCGAGCACGTCCGCGCGCATGATGTCGGCCGGTGTGCCATCGGCGACAATGCGGCCCGATCCCATGGCCACCAGCCGGTCGCAGATGCGCGCTGCCATGTTGATGTCGTGCAGAACGACAACGACGCTGAGACCGCGCTTTCGGGCAAGGTTGCGCACGAGATCGAGCATTTCGGTTTGATGTGAGATGTCGAGGGCGGATGTCGGCTCGTCCAGCACGAGGCATTGGGTGTCCTGCGCAAGAAGAAGCGCCAGCCACACACGCTGACGCTCGCCGCCCGACAGGGTGTCGACCAGGCGCGCACGGAACGGTGTGACGCCGGTCTGATCCATCGCTTCGGCGACCTTGGCGCGGTCCACAACCGTGAAGCGCCCGAAGGTGCCGTGCCAGGGAAAGCGGCCAAGCGCGACGAATTCTTCGACATTCATGCCATCGGTGCTCGGCATGAACTGCGGCAGATAAGCCAGCCGACGCGCGAAAACCCGATCGCCTTGGCTCTGGATATCCTCGCCGCAAAAATGGATGCGCCCTGAGGCAGGCACTTCCTGCCGGGCCAGCATCTTCACCAGCGTCGACTTGCCGGAACCGTTGGGCCCGATCAGGCCATGGATCTGCCCTGCTTCCATACGCAGATCGAGGCTCTCGATGATCGAGCGCCCCGGAACACGAAACGAGACCCCCGCCAGATCAAACAATGCATGCTTGCTAGCGGCAGGTCTCGCGGCTGACGCTTCCGCTACCATTTATAGCCGACGGATCCGATCACCGAACGGCCTTCGCCGAGATAACAGCCGAAGTTACAGCTCGCGGCATACCGCTCGTCGCCGATATTGTTGACGTTCAACGCGGCGCTGAACTGGTCCTTCTCATAGCGGATCGCAGCATCGAACAGCGTTACCGACGGAAGTTCGATCGTGTTGCTGTTGTTGCCAAAGCGCGAGCCGAGATACCGCACGCCCGCACCCACCGAAACACCATCCAAGGCCGTATCAGGCGCAAAGGAATAATCGAGCCAAAGCGACGCGGAATGTTCCGGGATATTGGCTGGCTGGTTGCCGGTGGTGGTCGTCAGCGTGCGGTCGCCTTGCGTGATCTCGGCGTCGGTATAGGTATAGCTTGCAAGCAGATCCAGACCCTCGACGAGGCTCGCCGTGCCTTCCAGTTCGAAGCCGCGCGAGCGGACCTCGCCGATCTGGGTGGTTATGGAGCCGGAGCCGTCGATCGCGATCTCTTGAGCAGCGATGTTGCTTTTTGTCAGATCATAGACACTGGCCGTGATGAAGCTGTTCCAACCATTCGGCTGGAACTTGATGCCGGCTTCGATCTGTTCACCTTCGGTTGGATCAAGCAGCCCACCCGTCAGGTCGTTCACGCCCGATTGCGGGCTGAAGGAAGTGGAATAGCTGACGAAGGGCGCAAGCCCGTTGTCGAACAGGTAAACCGCGCCGACCCGGCCCGTCAGCGCATCATCGCGAACGGTTTCGCCGCTGATCTTGTTTTCCGTGTCCGTCCAGTCCTGGCGCACGCCCGTCGAAACAACGAGCTTGTCGAACCGCATTTGGTCCTGCGCATACAAACCGATCTGACCGAGGCGCGTTTCGGAAAGCGTAGCTCGGTCGGGATCATAGGTGATCGGCGTGCCATAGGTCGGATTGAAGACGTCGATCGTGGTGAGCGGGCCCGTGAAGTTGGAAGACCGCCACTGGTTGTTGTAGCGGTAATCCAATCCGACGATCGCCGTGTGCTGAAGCGCGCCCGTGTCGAACTTGGCTTCAAGCTGGTTGTCGACACCGAACGAGTCCGTGCGCTCCGATTGCACGCTCGTACCACGCGTCACCGTGCGGAAATCCGAGCCGAGGCTTGAGAAATACAGCGCGTTGTAATCGGAATCGAATGACAGATACTGCGTGTTCTGGCGGAACTCGAATGTCTCGTTGAAGCGATGGCGGAACTCCGTGCCGATCGTGCCGAGAAGGCTTTCATTATCGTTGAAATTGGGCTCGCCGATATAGCGACTGCTCGGGATGGAACCATTGGGATTGAAGTCGAGCGTACCGGCCTGCGGCAGGCCGAGCGGCGAGGTCCCCTTGTCATATTGCAGCGATCCAAGAACCGTCAGCGACGTGTCGACGCTCGGCGCCCAGGTCAAAGCCGGCGCGACATAGAAACGGTCGTCCGAGGTGAAGTCCTGTTGCCCGTCGGCCAATCGGCCAAGGCCGGTCAAACGCCAGGACAGCGTGTCGTTCCGTTCGGAAACGCCGCCGAGATCGACTTTGGCGACGCGGCGGGCATCGGTGCCATATTCAAAACCGGCTTCGCCGAAATTCGTGAAGGTCGGGCGCTTTGCAACCAGATTGACGATGCCGCCCGGCTCGCCCTGCCCGTAAAGAACCGATGCAGGTCCGCGCAGGATTTCGATCCGCTCCTGTCCATAAGGTTCGAACGCGACCGCGCCGAAGTCACGGATGAAGCGGAACGAATTGAGATAAACGCTGTCATTGGCCTCGAAGCCGCGGATCAGCGGGTTGGTGAAGCGGGCGTCAGGTCCGAATGGCTCGGCAACCAGGCCAGCCGAATAGGTCAGCGCCTGACCGAGCGTCTGGACATTGCGATCTTCCAGCTGCTCGCGCGTAATCACCGAGATCGATTGCGGAACCTCGATCACCGGGGTTTCCGACTTCGAACCGGTGGTGGTAACCGGCGCGACGTAGCCGGTGACCGGACCGGTGCCTTCCAGCGCTTCGGCTGCGGCGCTGCCTGCAGGAGCGCCATTGTCGGCGCTCACGACAACCGTCTGGAGTTGGACGGTAGGGGCTGCCTGCTGCGCTTGCGCTGAAGACATCGCGATCAAAAGCGCTGCCGAAGAAGCGACTGCGTGAAGTGCATACTGGTGACGCTTGATAGTCATTGCCGGCCATCCCCATTCCAAACCGCATTGGCCTGTACATGCCATAACATGACTTTTCTAGTCATCTTTTGATTTTGCACCCTATTTTGAACACACCCTCCTGTCGGCGCGGCATCTCCGCCACAGGCACCGAGCATGCTGTTCCCCGAGGCGGCGCTGCAATTTTGCCGACGGCTCGGCCCCCACCCCAAGCTGGTATCGAGGCGGCACATCCTCTAACCTGCGAAGCAGACCAGTCGTCGCCAGATTTGTCGCGACTGGATGCGCGGACCACCGGAGGAGACAGTGGTGATGCACGACAAGGATGATCTAACATCCACGAACCGTTTGCCGATCGCGGGCCTCGCCCATGTCGCGGGAAACACGACGCCGCCGCTGCTTGCCGATACGCTGTTCGACCTTCTCGCCTCCACGGTCGGGAAGGAAGGCGATCGGGAGGCGGCGATTTTCCTGCAACAGAACCGTCGCTTCACCTGGAAAACGCTTGGCGAAGCCGTTGATGCCTTTGCCGGCGGCCTGCACAGGCTGGGCCTCGCCAAGGGCGACCGGGTCGGCATCTGGTCCCCCAATCGATGGGAATGGCTGGTCACGCAATATGCAACAGCGCGGCTCGGCCTCATCCTCGTCAACATCAATCCGGCCTATCGCACCGCCGAGCTCGAATACGCGCTCACCAAAGTCGGCTGCAAGGCGCTGGTGACGGCCGAAAGCTTCAAGTCGTCCGACTACCTGCAGATGCTCGCCACGCTAGCGCCGGAACTGACAGCCGCCGGCTCCGGCCCGCTGAACGCAGCGCGCCTGCCCGACCTCCGATATGTCATCCACATGGGCGAAGGCGCGCGGCCGGGCATGCTGAGCTTCAACCAGGTGAGCGCGGATGGCGAACAGGTCTCGCGAGACGAACTCAATGCGATCAGCGCGACCCTGACCCAGGACGAGCCGATCAACATCCAGTTCACGAGCGGCACGACGGGCGCGCCCAAGGGCGCGACCCTCACACATGCCAACATCGTCAACAACGGCCACTTCGTCACGGCTGCCATGAAGCTGACGGCGCAGGACAGGCTGTGCATCCCCGTGCCGTTCTATCATTGCTTCGGCATGGTGATGGGCTCGATCGGCTGCGTCACCAAAGGCGCAACCATGGTGTTTCCAGGCGAGGGTTTCGATCCGGCAGCCACGTTGAACGCGGTTCAGCAGGAAACATGCACGGCGCTTTATGGCGTGCCCACCATGTTCGTCGCCATGCTCGATCATTCCGAGTTCAAGAACTTCGATGTTTCAAGCCTGCGCACCGGCATCATGGCAGGCGCCCCCTGCCCGATCGAGGTGATGAAGCGCGTCGTGTCGCAGATGCATATGAGCGAAGTCACCATCGCCTACGGCATGACGGAAACCAGCCCGGTCTCCTTCCAAAGCGCCATCGATGATCCGCTGGAGCGCCGCGTCACCACCGTCGGCCGCGTGCATCCGCATGTCGAGGTCAAGATCGTCGGCGACGACGGCGAAACGCTGAAGCCCGGCGTTCGCGGCGAGCTGTGCACGCGGGGTTATTCGGTGATGCAGGGCTATTGGGATGATCCCGTCCGGACAACGGAAGCGATCGACGCGGAGGGCTGGATGCACACCGGCGATCTCGCCGTGATCGATGATGAAGGCTATTGCAACATCGTTGGACGGGTAAAGGACCTGGTGATCCGCGGCGGCGAGAACGTGTATCCGCGCGAGATCGAGGAATTTCTTTATCGCCACCCGAAAATCCGGGAAGTGCAGGTCTTCGGCGTGCCCGATCCCCGCTATGGCGAAGAAGTCTGCGCCTGGATCGTACCGAAGGCGGGTGAAACGATCAGCGAAGACGAGATCAAGGCGTTCTGCAAGGAGCAGATCGCCCATTACAAAGTGCCGCGCTACGTCCGCTTCAAAACCGAGCTACCGACAACCGTCACCGGCAAGGCGCAGAAATTCATGATGCGTGACGCCATGCTCGATGAACTCGGCATCAGCGCTGCGCAAACGGCCTGAGATCCCGGCTTCTGGCTTGGATGACTTGCGCGCTTCATCCTTCGACAAGCGCGCAAGTCGGATAGCTGATCAGCCTCAGGCGGCGGAACGCTTCGCCGTTTCCTGCTCGAGGCGATAGTTCACCAGATCCTTGATCGTGGCGATGATCAGCCCGTGCTGCTCGGCGAAGACTTCCAGATCGCCAAGCCGCGCCATGGTGCCGTCATCGTTTGCGATCTCGCAGATCACGCCGGCCGGGCTCTTGCCTGCCTGGCGGCAAAGATCGACGGCAGCCTCGGTGTGTCCGATGCGGCCGAGCACGCCTTGCGGATTTGCCCGCAACGGAAAGATGTGGCCGGGGCGCGCGAACTCTTCCGGCCGCGCCTTCGGATCAACGAGCGCCTTGACGGTCAGCGCGCGGTCTGCGGCCGAAATGCCCGTCGATGTGCCCGGAATGTAGTCCACGGAGACGGTGAAGGCCGTTTTCATGGATTCCGTGTTGTTCGGCACCATTAAGGCTAGGTCGAGCGCATCGAGACGCGCGCCGTCCATGGCGATGCAGATCAGGCCGCGCGCCTTGTTCATCATGAACGCGATCTTTTCAGGCGTCGCATCTTCGGCCGCAAACAGAAGATCGCCTTCGTTTTCGCGATCTTCATCGTCCACGACGATGATCATCTCGCCACGCGCGATGGCTTTGACGGCATCTTCGATTTTGGAGATAGGCATAAACAAGTCTTTCAAGGGTTAAGCCGGTGAAGGCTGTTGCATCGGCTTAACGCCGACAAAACTTTCCCTTGGGCGAACAAGCGCCACGAGTGACCTTGGTGCGGTCAACGCGGGTTTGCTCTCTTCCTTCCGGACTATGACCGTCGGCTCCGGCATCGCACCGGATCTGCTGACCTTCCCACCGGGAAGCGCTCGCGGGCTCCGGGACAAGCCCGATACCGCCGGTGGGGATTTCCGCCCCGCCCTGAGAACGGGTTGATTGTATGGCCAAACACCTGTGAACTGCAAGCCTTCATGACATTCGAACGACGGGTGCAGCAATATCTCTGCTTTCTTCATCGTGTTAAAGCGGCCCGTCGAAGCTGCTTAAACCGCTGCCGGAACCTGTTCGACAGCATCGGAGGGTATTCACATGAAGATAACCGCACTTGCCAGAACGCTGATCGTTTCAGCCTTGGCGCTGACCGCCTTTTCCGCCCATGCGCAGGAAAAGACGTGGACCAAGATCACGATCGCGACCGAAGGCGCGTTTCGTCCCTACAACTTCACCAATCCGGACGGCTCGCTGGATGGCTATGAAGTCGATCTCTACAAGGATCTTTGTGGACGCATGAAGATCGAATGCACCATGATCGCCCAGCCGTTCGACAGCATCATCCCGGCTTTGAACGCCGGCAAGTTCGATGCGATCATGGCCGGCCTGACGGCAACGCCCAAGCGCGAAGAAACCATCGACTTCTCGGTTTCCTACGGCCTCACCCCGCAGACCTTTGCGACGCTGAAGGACAGCCCGCTGGCCAAGCTGCCGCATACCGGCGAGACGCTGTACCTCGCTCAAGACGAAGCGGCGGCGCAAAAAGCGATCGACGATGTGACGGCCGCCATCGAAGGCAAGATCGTCGGCGTGCAGACCGCCTCGCTCGGTCTTTCCCTGCTCGACCGTTACTTCAAGGATGCTGTCGAGATCCAAGAATACAAGACAACCGACCAGCACGACCTCGATCTCACATCGGGCCGTGTCGATCTTGTTGTCGCGTCGCTGGCTTATCTGAAGGACGCAGCCAAGGAGCCGGGCAACGAAGACATCGTCATGACCGGCCCTTACTTCAAGGGCGGCATTCTCGGGCGCGGCGTGGCCGTCGGCCTGCGCAAGAACGAGCCGGAGCTGAAGGCGATGTTCGACGAAGCCATCGAAGCGGCGAAAGCCGATGGCACGATCAAGCGCCTATCCGAAAAGTGGTTCGGCTTCGACGTTACGCCGTAGAAAACGAACCTTGCTCTTGAAGGTCGCCGCGACGGAGACCTTCAAGAGCGCTTCCGGCCTTTCGGAAGGATCAGCCCACGGCTGTTAGTGCGTGTTCGAGCCAGGCTTGATCTCGGCCGGGATCGGGCAGACATACGGCTGACCGCCGGTTTTTTCCTTCCATTCCGCCTTTGCAGCGGCGAGGAGGTCGGGTTGCGTCATCAAGGCCAGACCGGTTGTCGCAAGCGTCTTTGCGGCATGTGCCATCGCCTTGTGTGCGCCCGCGCTCTTGCCCTGCGCCACGACCTGCCAGGTATGCGGATTGGTGCCGATCGCCCAGGTCGGCGTCCAGCACTGCGCGGTCGGCGTGACCCAGCTGACATCGCCGACATCGGTCGAACCGGCGCGGAAATGCGACTGTCCGTCGAAATCGCGAAGCCCAAGATGCAGCGGCGTCGAGCCGTCGATCTTGGCGTTGGACAGCGCGTCGCCCTTGATCTGGTAAAGCCGAATGCTGCTCTTGATCGCTTCGTCGGTAAACGTGTCCTGAATGGACTGGGCGAACGACAGGTCCGCTTCATCGAACGGCACCGGCCCGAGCGCCTTCATGTTCTGATGCATCGCCGTTTCCAGCGTGATGTTGGGCAGGAGGTTGGTGGACGCCGTGTCGAAGACGATCTCGACTTCGGTTTCCGTCATCATCGCGGCACCATGCGCCACCTTGTTGACGCGCTCGGCAAGAGCGAGCGCCTGGCTCATTTCAGGCGCGCGTACGAGATACAGCACCTCCGCCTGCGCCTGCACGACATTGGCGGCCCGTCCGCCCGTGTCGGTGATGGCGTAGTGAACGCGGCAATCCTGCGGCATGTGCTCGCGCAGAAAATTGACGCCGACATTCATCAGCTCCACCGCATCCAGCGCCGAGCGGCCGAGATGCGCCGCGTTGGACGCATGCGCGGCAACGCCCTTGAAGCGATAGAAATACTCGAGAACGGCGAGATTGTTCGTGGACCGCACCCCGTTGAAGGGTGCCGGATGCCAGGTCAGCGCCGTATCCACATCGTCGAACAAACCGGCGCGAACCATGAAGGTCTTGCCCGAGCCGCCTTCCTCGCCGGGGCAGCCGTAATAGCGCACAGTGCCGGGAAGGTTGTTTTCCTTGAGATGACGGGCAAGCGCAATCGCGCCCATCATCGAGCCGACGCCCAGAAGGTTGTGGCCACAGCCATGGCCCGTTGCGCCCGAAACCAGCGGCTTGGGTTCTGCCACGTCAGCTGCCTGGCTCATGCCTGCAAGCGCATCGAACTCGCCGAGGATCGCGATCACCGGCTTGCCGCTGCCGGCTTCGGCAATAAAGGCGGTTTCCATATCGGCCACGCCGCGGCGCACTTGGAACCCGGCGTCTTCCAACGCACTGGCCAGCGTTTCAGACGACCGCTGCTCCTGAAATTTCAGTTCGGCAAATTCCCAGATGCTGTCGCTGAGCTTACTGAAAGTCGGTTTCATCGCGTCGATGGAACGAGCGATCGACTCCACTGCTTGCTGGTTCATGCATGATCCCTAAACGTTTATTGGGAGCAAGAGCGCGCAACACCGCTGTCGCGCAGCCTTCGCCACCCCACACTGCAAATGAAAACGCGCCGAACATGGCCGGCGCGTTTCTGAACGATCAGTTTTCGAGCGAGACTTCCCAAAGCCGCGCATTCGACTGCCAGACCGGCATGCCCTTCAGCGACTTGGACGCGCCCCAGACATCCACCATGTCGTACAAGAAGATGCCCGGCATCTCCTTCAGCATGAGCTCGTGGAACTCGTCGAAGATCGCCTGACGCTTGGCCTGATCGGCCTCGGCATAGGCGGCGTTCATCAGCTCGATCGCACGTGGATTGTCCCACATCAGCGATGCGTTCTCGTCCTTGTTGCCGACATAGAAGCTGTACATCAGCACCGGATCGAGACGCGGCGCCACCGACTGCGAGATCACCTGATAGTTGCCCGAGCGGCGGCGATCGACCTGCGTCGCATAATCGAGCACCTCGATCTGCACGTTCAAGCCGATCTGCTGCATCATGGCCTGCGCCATGATCGCTGCGGGGTAGCTTGGAACGTTGCCGCGCTTGTTGGCGATGATGGAGATCGGTTCGCCATTATAGCCGGCTTCCTCCAACTCCTTCTTGGCGGCTTCGAGGTCGTAGGGAAGCCGCTTCTTCTGTGTTTCGCTGAAGTACACGGAATCCTGCGAGACCATTGAGCCATTGGGCTCGCCGGTGCCGTTGGAGGCGGCAGCCACCAGCTGGTCGAGATCGAGCGCCATGGCCATGGCGCGGCGCACGCCCGGCTTGCTCAGCACCTTGTCGCGCGTCTGGATGTAGAACAGGTTCTTGCCGTTGTTGCGCGAAACGATCAGCTGCATCTGATCGCTGTTCTCGAACTCGGGAATGAGATCCGGCGAGATCTCCGCCGTATCGAGCACGCCCGATTGCAGGCCGGCCTTTACCGTCGATGCATCTGGAATGACCATGAACTTGACGCCATCGACCAGCGGCCGCTTCGAGCCGACCATGCCGTCCGGCTTGCCGTCGTTTTCAGGTGACTGATAATCGTCGAACTTGGCGAGGCGCACATATTCCGACTTCTTCCATTCATCCCACATGAACGGACCGGTTCCGATCGGCTTGTCGAAACTTCCATCCGCCTTCACGGAATCCGGCGAAAGAATGCCGGTATAGCCGCATTCGGGTCGCGACATCAGGCCGAGAAACACGGCCGACGCCTTGCTGAGCTTGATCTCGACCGTGGAAGGATCGATCGCCTTCACGCCCGACACGGGTGCGGCACCACCTTCGGCGAAATCCTTCAAACAGGTCCACTTCGTTTCCGGATCGAGATAGCGGTTCCAGCTCCAGACCACGTCCTCGGCGGTCAGGGTCTTGCCGTTGTGAAACTTCACGCCCTCGCGCAGCTTGAACGTATAGGTCAGCTTGTCATCCGAGGCTTCGAAGCTTTGCGCCAAAAGCGGCTTCACTTCGCCGTTGTTGGTATAACCGACGAGACCTTCCACCATGTGGAGGATGACGCCATCCGTATTGCCGTCGCGGTTGACGCCGGGATTGTTGCTGCGCAGATCCGAGCTTTGCGCGATCACGAGATCGCGGGCCTGAACCGTGCCTGAGATCGCCAGCAGGGCGACGCCCGCCAAGAGAAGTTTCTTCATCGTTCTACCCTCTTTGTTGTCTTTGATCATTGAACCGGAAAGTGATCCCAACAAGCGCGCGCAATGCGGCCGATGGTTTCGAGCGACATCGTGTAGCCGGGCGTTCCATCAGGCATTTCCTGAGGCACGTCGTCGGTATAGGCGGTGACGATAAAGAATGGCGCGCCGTTTCTGTAGACGACACCGGCATCCATGCGACCACGCTTGCCGCGACCGCTTTTGCTGGCCGTCACGGTTTCGAACGGCAGCCTGGAACGCAAACCATAGCGCAGCACCTGGTTCTTCAGGACCTGCAGCGCCCATTGGCAAAGCTCTTGCGTACAGCCAAGCTTGGCCTGCGCTTCAACAGATGTCTGGGCATTGAGGATCGTTTCGAGCAGAAGCACCTGATCGGCCGCAGAGGTCGTGGTCACGCTTTGCAGCGAATGGTCGATCGGCAAAGCCAAAGGCGGGATCAGAAAGCGGTGATGCGTGTTCACCATGCCGAGCGCCTTGCAATAGTTGTCGACCTCTTCCAGCGTCAGGCGCTCGAGCACCATCTTGGTGCAGACATTGTCGCTGAGCACCATCATGCCGGTGATCGCATCGCGCAGCGAAAGCACCAAACCCGGCGTCATGAAGCGGATCATGCCGCTGGCGACTTCTTCGGCCAGCCGCTGCTCGTAGACGATGGTCTCGTCGAGATCGAGCCGGCCTTCTGAAGCTGCCTTCAGCGCTGCCATCATGATCGATGTCTTGCGCGTGCTGCCCGATGGCGTTTCCTCGTTCTCGCCCCGGCCAACGGTTTCGCCGGTCAGCAGGTTCTTGGCCATGAAGCGGGTAACGAAAGGCTGGGCGTCGCAGATCGCGTCGAGCTCTCCGCGTAGCGTTGCGAGATTGCGTTCGGTGTCCATCATGCTTCCAGGCGCCATTTGAGTTTCACGCCGCCCTGCTCGTTCACGGCAAGGGCAGGAATGGCCGAAAGAAGCCGGCGCGTGTAGGCTTCCTGCGGATTGTCGAAGATCGTGTCGCGATCACCCTGCTCGATGATCCGGCCGTCCTGCATCACCACCACACGGTCGGCGACCTGTTCCACGACGCCGAGATCGTGGCTGATGAACAGGCAGGAAAAGCCGTAGCGTTTCTGCAGATCGGAAAAGAGGTCGAGCACCTGCGCACGCACGGTCACGTCGAGCGCCGAAACAGGCTCATCTGCGATCAGGAACCGGGGCCGTCGTGCAATGGCGCGGGCGATCGCCACCCGCTGCCGCTGACCGCCGGACAGTTCATGCGGATAGCGGTCGGCGAAATCACCGCCGAGCCCGACTTCTTCCAGCACTTCGCTTGCCCGCTTGCGCTTGGCCGCGCTGTCGAGATCCGGAACCAGCCGCAGCGCTTCTTCAACCAGCGCGAGAATGGTCATGCGCGGATCGAGCGAAGAATACGGGTCCTGGAACACCATCTGGCAGTTCAGCCGATAATCGCGCCAGTCCGTCTCGCGCGAGCGGCCCTGGAACTGGATATCGCCGCTGCTTTCCTTGACCAGACCGGCGATGGCACGGCCAAGCGTGGTCTTGCCCGAACCGGAACCGCCCACAAGTGCCACGACCTCACCCTCGTGGATGTCGATCGACACGCCGTGCAGAGCACGCTTGGCCGTCGCCTTCTTAAGAAACGACTTGCGTCCGGGATAATCGACGACGATGTCCTTCGCCGAAACCATCGGCGCCTTTTTCGTGTCGACCATGCGCGGTTCGCCGCGCAGCGGCAGGGATTGCAGCAGCTTCTTCGTATAAGGATGCTGCGGCGCGTCGAGCAGGTCTTCCGTGCGGCCGGCTTCGACGATCGACCCCTTTTCCATCACCACGATGCGGCTCGTGTAACGCGCCACCATCGGCAGATCGTGGCTGATCAGGAGCACCGCCGTGCCTTCCGCCTGGGTCAGCTCGACCATCAGCTCCATGACGTCGCGCTGGATCACGGCATCGAGCGCCGTGGTCGGCTCGTCGGCGATCAGAAGCGCCGGCTTCAACAACATCACGGATGCAAGCATGATGCGCTGGCGCATGCCGCCGGAGAACTCATGCGGATAAGCCGTCAGCGCGCCTTCCGGATCGCGGATGCCGACGCGCTTCAACATGTCGAGGATACGATGACGGCGCTCTTCCGGCTGAAGCTTGGTGTGCAGGATCAGCCCTTCTTCGAGCTGACGGCCGATCGTCATTGACGGGTTGAGCGAGGTCATCGGCTCCTGAAACACGACGCCGATCTCGGCGCCGCGCAGATCGCGAAGGGCGCGTTCCGTCATGCCGAGCACATCGCGGCCCTTGTACTGGACCGCCCCCGAAGTAACGACAATCGCCTGCGGCAAAAGCCGAATGAGCGAGCGCGTCGCCAGCGTTTTGCCCGAGCCGCTTTCACCCACGATGCCGAAGATCTCGCCGGGCGCGATGTCGAAGCTGACATCCTGCACGACCTGCCGGTTGCTTCCAGCCACGGCCAGGGAAAGGCCGCGCACGGTCAGAAGCGTGTTCGTCTTCACGTCGGCGCCGCTCATTTCAGCCCTCTCATGCGTGGGTCGAGCTTGTCGCGAAGCGCATCGCCCAGAAGATTGATGCCGAGTAGGGTGAGCGCGATGCAAAGACCGGGAAAGAGGCCGAGCCACACGGCCTGCTCGAAGAACGGACGCCCGGCCGCAAGCATGTTGCCCCAGGTCGGTGCCGGAGGCGGCACGCCGAGGCCGAGAAACGACAGCGCGCTTTCCGACAGAATGGCCCAGCCGAACATGGAGGTCGCGAGAACCGTGATCGGCGCCAGGCAGTTCGGCAGGATGTGGCGCAGCATCGTGAACAACTCGCTGTTGCCCATCACCTTGGACGCCTCGATGAACTCGCGTTCGCGAAGCGACAGAACGGCACCGCGCACCACGCGCGCCATGGATGGCGTGTAGGCGATGCCGAGCGCGAAGATGATGCCGTATTGATTGGCCCCGAACACGGCGAGCAGGCCGAGCGCCAGGAGAATGCCGGGAAACGCCATCAGCGCGTTGTTGATCGCCATGATCACACCGTCGATCCAGCCGCGCGCATAGCCGCTGATCAGGCCGATGATCGTTCCGCAGATCGTTGCGAACGCCACGGTCAGCGCTCCGATCCAGATCGCGGCACGCGCGCCGACCATCAGGCGGCTGAGTACGTCGCGGCCGAACTCGTCGGTGCCAAGAAGATGCGCACCATCCGGTGCCGCCAGACGGGCGGTGAAGGACAGCTTCATCGGATCGAACGGTGTCCAGACCAGGCTGAGCAGTGCGATCACAAGCAGGATGCCGATCAGGGTGCCCCCGATCAAGCCATTGAAAGTGAGCTTTTTCATTCGGCCACCACCCGCGGATCGAACAGGGGATAAAGCAGGTCGACGACGAGATTGACCAACACGTAAGACAAGGCGACCACCAGCAAACAGGCCTGGATCACCGGATAATCACGGGCAAAGATGCTTTCCACCATCAGGCGGCCGAGGCCGGGGATCGTGAACACCGTTTCGATCACGGCAATGCCGCCGAGCAGATTGCCGAGGATCAGGCCGATCATCGTCCAGGTCGGACCAAACGCGTTCTTGAACGCATGCCGCCACAACACGGCACTTTCCGACAGACCTTTCGCGCGGGCATGGGTGATGTAATCGAGGCGCAGCACTTCGAGCGTCGATGCGCGTGCCATGCGGATCAACACGCCCATCTCGTGGATCACCAGCGTCATGACCGGCAAGATCAGGTAAAGCAGCCCGGCTGTCGCATTATCGCGGATCGACACATAGCCGAGCACCGGAAGCCAACCGAGCTTCAGGCCGAAGAACAGCATCAACAAAAGACCGAGCCAGAAGGTCGGGATCGACAAAAGCACCGTTGCGCTGCCGACAAGCGCAAGATCGGTCACGCTGTTCTGCCGCCACGCCGCGATCACGCCGGCGGGAACCGCAATCAGGCTCGCCAGAAACACAGCCACGACCACGATCTCGGCGCTGACGACGAAGCGATCAAGAACCAGCGGCAGCACGGCCTCGCCGTTGACGATGGACTGGCCGAAATCGCCATGAAGAACATTGCCCAGCCAGATCAGGAACTGCTGCGGCAGCGATTGATCGAGCCCGAGCTCGGCGCGAAGCGCTTCGATCTGCGCCGGCTGCGCCATGTCGCCAAGCATCAACTCGGCTGGATCACCGGGAATGAAGCGGATCAGGGCAAACACCGTGATCGCCACAAGGGCGATCGTGGGCAGCGCCATCAGCACGCGATTGAGGATGAACCGTAGCATATGTCCCCCGAGCTTGGTGGGCGCTGTGTTACCGGCCCAACTCTCGTCATTTTATGAGGGACTATGAAAGGTTAGACGATAACGCGCAATATTATGCGAAAACGTCATACACCTATGCGGGATAGGCGCGGCTGAAGCGCTCCTCAAAAGCAGCCGAAACCTTCCCTAAGCCGCTGTTATTGCAAAGCCTGTTGCGATCGTCGGATCTGCCGGGTCAGTGCGTCGCTGAGTGCCTGAGCCGCCATTGAGAGCGGCAGGCCAGCTGATCGGGCGATGCCGAACTGCTGCGCCGAATGGGGAAGAAAGCGGCGCCTGACCACCGGCAGATGCGGATAGAGATTCGCATAAAAGCTGCTGATGATGGCAACGCCCAGCCCATGCGCGACATAGGAACAGGCCGAACTGTTCGTGTGCGTTTCGATCTTCACCATCTGCTTGACGCCCGCCCGCTTGAACGCCTGATCGAGCACCATGCGGTTGGGACGCTGCCGACCGATCAGGATCAGCGGAACGCCGCGCAGATCCTTGACCGACACCTCTTCCAGGTCGGCGAGCGGATGGTCCCTGGGTATGACGCAAACGCTTTCGCCGCTGGCAACATGTTCCACTTCGAGATTGGGACCGGTCTGCCCTTCCATACGAAGAAAACCGATGTCGATGACGCGGTCTTCCAGCAGCTTCTGGATCGCGGTGGTTGTCTCAAAGAAGGTTTCGATCCGCACACCAGGATAGGCCTGTGCATATTCAACCAGCATGGCCGGCGCGAAATTCTCCCACATGCTGCTTGGAAGCCCGATCCGCACGATGTCCGGCCCGGCGGCGCCACTGCGGAGATCTTCTGCATGGCCGTTCATGCGCTCAACGGCGAGCAGCACGTTTTCCGCGTCACGACCGAGCAACTGCGCTTCCGGCGTCGGAATCAGCCGGCCCTTGTCGCGTGCAAACAGCGTCACTGCGAGATCGGCTTCCAACTGCTGCAGCAATCGGCTCACGCCGGACTGGCTTAAGCCCATCGACTTGGCTGCGGCAATCGTGGAGCCGGTCGCAAGCAGCGTGCGCAGCACTTCCAGCTGTCGGATATTCATAACGGCTCCATGCCACAACGTTTGAACGTCATAGCATGGGGCTTTGTTTCAGTTCTATTCCTGCTGGAGATGCTCGGTCACTTGCCCGCGTGGAGTGCCAGCGGCTGCTTGGATCCAAGGAAATCCGCCGATTGCGAAAAGGTCAAAAGCGCGCGGCGGGCTTGTTCAACGGACAAGCGACCGGCACGGGCTGCAGAACAGGTGCGGCGCGCGGCTTCATAGCTTGGACTGATCCGAACGCAGGGCCAGCCGCTGAGGAACTCGTGCATTTCGCTCAGCGTGCGAATGTCGCGCTTGGCATCGGGTCCCATCGGCAAAGGCACAGGTATGTAGAACGCGTCGGTCGTGATCATGGTTCTTCCTCCCATCCCGGCTCGATTAACACGAACAGGCACGGAGTGCGCATGTCGGCGTTAACCATCTATTTTCCGAACTGCTACTCAGCTCAAATGTTCCATGTTCAACCTCTTAAAAGAAGCAATTCGACGGGCAGGCGGTGGCAGTGCCGAGGCTTATGGTGGCGGGGTGGAGGCAACGCTTTCGTCAGCATGATCTTCCCATGCGCTTGCCCGCCGGAGCGTACGTCATATCTTGCTTCCAATGCCCAAGATGCGCGCCAAAGCCGATCTGCCTGAAAAACCCTGCCAGCACTGCGGCCGACCGATGGTCTGGCGCAAGGCATGGGCGCGCAGCTGGAACGACGTTCTTTACTGCTCCGACCGCTGCCGCACCCAGGCGGCTCAAGCGCGCCGCACCGATCACGGCGCCGCCCCCATCAGGGATCACGCATGACCATCGATCCGCGCCGCATCCGCGTTCTGAAAGACGCACCGGACAACGCAAATGGCCGCTATGTCCTTTACCTGCTTCAGCAGGCGAACCGGGCCTACAACAATCCGGCGCTGGAACTCGCCATCGAAGAAGCCAATCATCGCGGTTTGCCGGTGGTGGCGTGCTTCGGCCTGCTTGAAGGCTCGAATGGCTTTCCCGAAGCCAATGCGCGCCATTACGCCTTTCTGCTGGACGGCTTGTGCGACGCCGCAAACGGGCTGGCCAAGCGCGATATCGGCTTTGTCATGCGCAAGTGCTCGCCCGCCGAAATCGCCATCGATCTGGCCGAAGACGCCGCGCTCCTTGTGCTCGACCGTGGCTATCTCGGCATTCAGAAGACCTGGTATGCGGAGATCTGCAAGGCGGTCGAAACGAAGATCGTCCAGGTCGAAGGCGATGTCGCCGTTCCGGTGGAGCTTGCCTCATCGCGCCATGAATTCGCCGCGCGCACCTTTCGCCCCAAGATTTCCCCGCACCTCGACGACTTTCTCAGCCCGCTCACCACGCGCAAGGTCAAACATCCCGCGCGAGATCTCGATCTGAAAACCGAGATCGACATTTCCGATCCCGAAGCCGTTCTTGCGTCCATGACGCTCGATCGCTCGGTTCCACCCGTCAAGCGCTTCAAGGGCGGCGAAACGGAAGCAAGGCGGCGGCTCAAAGCGTTTCTGGCAGGTCCGTTCGAGGATTACGGCGATACGCGTGGCAAGCCGGAAGCAGGCTCCGCCTCGCATATGAGCCCTTACCTGCACTTCGGTCAGATCTCGCCAGTCGAGATCGTGCTTGCCGCGCGCGAAGCCAAGGCCAGCAAGGAAGACAAGTCAGCCTTCGTGGAAGAAGTCGTGGTGCGGCGCGAGCTCGCGATGAACCATGTCTTCTACACTGAAAACTACGGCTCCTATGATGAGGCCGTACCTGAATGGGCGCGCGAAACTTTGGCCGATAAAGCCGGAGACAAGCGCCCGCACCACTACACCGATCGCCAGCTCGCCAATGGCGAAACTCATGATCATGGCTGGAACGTCGCCATGAAGGAGATGCGCGAAACGGGATACATGCACAATCACCTGCGCATGTATTGGGGCAAGAAGATCCTGGAATGGTCGAAAACCCCCAAGGAAGGCTTCGAGCGAACCTTGCGGCTGAACAACCGGTTCTTCCTGGACGGCCGCGATCCGAACTCCTTCACCAACGTCGCCTGGATCTACGGTCTGCATGACCGTCCCTGGGTAAAGCGTCCCGTTTTCGGCACGGTGCGCTACCAGAACGAGAACTCGCTGCGCAAATTCAACTTCAAGGCCTATGAGGAGGACGTCGAGCGTCTTTGTGCCGCCGAGAACGGCCAAGCGGCAGCGGAAGAGGAAGACGAAGAACCGTCCCTGCTCTAGAACAGCGCCAGCTGCTGTTGCGTTTTTTCCTCCTCGACGCCTTCCAGCGACGACAGGGTCACACCCAGCAGCCGGATGCCCTTCGTGACCGGAAACAAGGCGGCCAGCATCGAGCCCGCAAGATCCGTCAGGTCGTTCGCCCCCCCAACGCAATCAGGCAAGGTGCGGCTGCGGGTAATTTGCTGAAAGTCGGCATATTTCACCTTCAGCGTCACCGTTCGTCCGCGCAGCTGCTTGGTCTCGGAATGCCGCCAGACCTTGTCCGCCAAGGGCACGAGCTCCTGGCGCGCCAGCGCGAGATCGAAGATGTCGGCGGAAAACGTATCTTCCGCGCCGATCGATTTGCGCTGTCGGTCGGGCTGCACGGCACGCTCGTCGATCCCGCGCGCGATCCGATAATACCAGTTTCCCGCCTTGCCGAAATTCTGCTGCAGAAACGTCAGCGGCCGTTCGCGCAGATCCGCTCCCGTTTCGATGCCGAGCCGCTGCATCTTGGCAGCCGTGGCGGGACCGATGCCGTGGAACTTCTTGATCGGCAAGGACGCAACGAAGTCCGCGCCCGAGCGCGGCGTGATCACGGCCTGTCCATTGGGTTTGTTGAGGTCGCTGGCGATCTTTGCCAGGAACTTGCAGTAGGAAATGCCGGCCGAGGCGTTCAGCCCTGTTGCTTCCTTGATGCGGGCGCGGATCACCTTTGCGATCTCGGTCGCAACGGCGATGTTCTTCTTGTTCACGGTAACATCGAGATAGGCTTCGTCGAGCGACAGCGGTTCGATCAGATCCGTATGCTCGGCAAAGATCTCGTGGATCTGGTTGGACACGGAGCGATAGACTTCAAAACGCGGCTTCACGAACACCAGATCAGGACAAAGGCGCCTGGCCGTCACCGAAGGGAGTGCCGAGCGGACGCCGAACACGCGCGCTTCATAGCTGGCCGCAGCCACCACGCCCCGCGCTGCCGATCCACCCACCGCCACCGGCTTACCCCGCAACTCCGGATTGTCGCGCTGTTCCACGGAGGCATAAAACGCATCCATGTCGACATGAATGATCTTGCGAACAGGCGCTTCTTCCACACGTGTTTCGCCAACCGCTTCAACAGCCCGGATCGCTCGATTGTCCATCATCGAAATCGTTCGTGTTGTTCAAACTGCGCGAAAAAAACGGAACATTCTGTGAACATAGCAGAGGCCGGCGATGTTGCAAAGCCGAATGCACGTGCTCTTCTGCCATTGTGGGCATGGATAACTGCGGCAGGATTGGCCGCGCCCGGTTGGAACTCGGTGCCCCCGCATCATATTTAAACCTCATGGCAGCAAAACCGAAGACCACCGCACGGCTCACCCTGGTGCGCGAATGGCCCCTCACCCCGGCAGCGACCCTCGGCTCTTCCGTGCGCACCAAGGGGATCCTGCTCGAAGCGCGCGCCCGAATGCCGTTTGCAGCCAGAAAGTCCCTCGATGTCGAGACCGGCGCGCTGGTTCTGCGCATGGCGGAAGGCGAAGAAGCCGCTTTCGAGGCCATGGCTGCGATCATCTCCAAAACGCTCGACGGCATTGAAGCGCTGCCCGTGATCCCGCGTGAGGTGCAGGATATCCTGACCATCTCGCAGGCCGAGCGTCATCGGTGGCTGAAGGATGGTCGCTTGAAAAGCGCCGGCACGCGAACCGTGAAGCTGCGGGGACGTGCCAAGGCCGTGACCTTCCACGTTTTCGATCCGCGCGACATCGAAGACGTTCTGGATCGTGACCTGCCGTCCTTGTGGCGCGAGGAAGACAAGCAGGCCGCTGCCGAAAACCGCCGCCGCGCCGCCGGAAAAGCCGCCCGAACCCGCGCCGGCAAGAACGGCGAGCCTGAGCAGAAATCTCCGCGCGGCGAAAAAACGAACCTGCCCCTCAAAGGCTGGGACGCGTTCGAGCTCGACGGTCTGCTTCGCTGACCCCGGCTGCGAACACGCAAACCATGGCCCCATCCAGCGTGTCCACCAGCAAAGCCGAAAAGCGGCCACCCGCGCGCCTGCGGATCGGCACCGCCGGATGGTCCGTTCCCAAAGATATCTCCGACCAATTCCCCGCCGAAGGCACGCATCTCCAACGTTATGTGGCACGGTTCAATGCAGCAGAGATCAACTCGTCCTTCTACCGTCCTCACCGCCGAACCACCTACCAGCGATGGGCGGCCAGCGTGCCGGAGGATTTCCGTTTCTCGGTGAAACTGCCGAAAACGATCTCGCATGACCCATCGGCTGAGGATCAGGAAGCCCTGATCGCCCGCTTTGCAGACGAGGTGCAGGGCCTTGGAGAGAAGCTCGGCGTTCTGCTCGTCCAGTTCCCGCCAAAGCATGCGTTCAACAGCACGGCCGCCGACACGCTCTTCGGCAGGCTGAAAACCGCCTTGCCCTGTTTGATCGCCTGCGAACCGCGTCACGCCAGCTGGTTCACGCCAGCCGCGAACGATTGTCTGTTTCACCATCAAATTGCGCGCGTAGCCGCCGACCCGGCGCCGGTCGACGGGGCCGATCAACCCGGCGGCTGGCCAGGCCTGCGCTATTATCGCCTGCATGGATCGCCCGTCATCTATCGCTCATCCTATCCTACCAAGCGGCTGGCAGGTTTGCTCGAAACGCTTCTGGCTGAAACCAAGGCCGGCACTGAGGCCTGGTGCATCTTCGACAACACCGCCTCTTTTGCCGCCACGAGCAATGCGCTCACCCTCGCCGGTCTTGCCGAACAAGAATGAGCGCTGTTGCCGTGCGTGACCGTTACTCTGCCGGCACCAGCACGGGTTCCGGTTGCCCGGCATGCTGGCGCAGCGGCTTTGCGCCGCTCAGAAGGCGAGCCAGCATGTAGAACACCGGCGTCATGAAGATGCCGAAGAAGGTGACGCCGATCATGCCGGCAAACACCGCAACACCCATGGCCGAGCGCATCTCGGCACCGGGACCGGTTGAAACAACCAGCGGCACCACGCCCATGATAAAGGCCATGGAGGTCATCAGGATCGGGCGCAAACGCAAGCGACTGGCTTCAATCGCGGCTTCCAGCGGCTTCCGGCCTTCGAACTCGAGCTCGCGCGCAAACTCCACGATCAAAATGGCGTTCTTGGCCGACAATCCCACCAACACCATCAAGCCGATCTGCGTGAAGATGTTGTTGTCGCCCCCCGTCAGCCACACACCTGTCAGCGCCGCCAGCACGCCCATCGGCACGATCATGATGATCGCGATCGGCAGGGTCAGGCTTTCATATTGCGCGGCAAGCACGAGATAAACCAGCAGCAGTGCCAGCGGGAAAACGATCAGGCTCGAATTTCCGGCCAGGATCTGCTGATAGGTCAGATCCGTCCATTCATAGTCCACGCCCGACGGCAGTGTCTCGTTCAGGATCTTTTCCATCGCCGCCTGCGCCTGCCCGGAAGAAAAGCCCGGTGCCGGTGCGCCGTTGATGTCAGCCGAAAGAAAGCCGTTGTACCGCGTGGTGCGTTCCGGACCGGCCGTTTCATCCACCTTCAGCAAGGCCGAAAGTGGGATCATCTGGCCGGATTGCGACCGCACCTTCAGGTTGCCGATGTCATCGGCCTGCGCACGAAACGCGGCATCCGCCTGAACCCGGACGCTATAGGTGCGGCCAAAGGCGTTGAAGTCGTTCACATAAAGCGATCCCAGATAGATTTGCAGCGTTTCGAACACATCCGTCACCGATACACCGAGCTGCTCGGCCTTGGCACGATCGAGATCGGCGTAAAGCTGCGGCACGTTGATCTGGTAGCTCGAAAAGATGCCGGCCAGTTCCGGCGTCTGATAGGCCTTGCCGATCACCGCCTTGGTGGCTTCGTCGAGCGTCTGATAGCCGAAGCCTGAGCGATCCTCGATCTGCAGCTTGAAGCCACCTGTGGTGCCGAGGCCGTTGACCGGCGGCGGCGAGAAGATCGCGATGAACGCATCCTGGATGCCGGCAAACTTGCCGTTCAGCGCCATGGCGATCCCGTCACCCGAGAGTTCCGGCGTTCTGCGGTTCTCGAACTCGTCCAGCACGGCGAACACCACGCCGGCATTCGAGCCATTGGTGAAGCCGTTGATGTTGAGGCCGGGAAAAGCGATCGCGTGTTTGACGCCCGGCTGCTTGAGCGCGATGTCGCTCATCTGCTTGATGACGGCTTCGGTCCGATCGAGCGTCGCGCCGTCCGGCAGCTGGGCGAAGCCCACGAGATACTGCTTGTCCTGGCTCGGCACGAAGCCGCCCGGCACGGCGTTGAACATGCTGTAGGTCAAACCAACCAGCGCCACATAGATGATCATCACGAGGCTCTTGCGCGACAGCAATCCACCAACCGTGCGGCTGTAGCCATTCGACGCCGCACCGAACACCCGGTTGAAGCCACGGAAGAACCAGCCGAACGCGAAGTCCATCGCCCGCGTCAGACGATCCTTCGGGGCATGGTGATCCTTCAGAAGCAAGGCCGCGAGTGCCGGCGAAAGCGTCAGCGAATTGATCGCCGAGATCACCGTCGAGATCGCGATCGTCAGCGCGAACTGGCGATAAAACTGCCCCGACAGGCCGGAAATGAAGGCGAGCGGCACGAATACGGCAACCAGCACCAGCGCGATCGCGATGATCGGTCCCGACACTTCCTTCATCGCGCGATAGGTCGCCTCACGCGGCGCCAGCCCCATCTCTATGTTGCGCTCGACATTCTCGACCACCACGATCGCATCATCGACCACGATGCCGATCGCCAGCACGAGGCCGAACAAGGTCAGCGCGTTGATGGAGAAGCCGAACATATACATCACGGCAAACGTGCCGACGATCGACACCGGAACGGCCAGCAGCGGGATGATCGAGGCGCGCCAGGTCTGCAGGAAGACGATCACCACGAGCACGACGAGGGCGATGGCTTCGAGCAGGGTATCGACGACCTTCTCGATCGAGGCACGCACAAACTCGGTGGTGTCGTAGACGATCTCGTATTTCACGCCTTCCGGCATCGCCTTTTGCAACTCGTCCATGGTCGCGCGAACATTGTCGGCAATCTCGATCGAGTTCGAACCCGGCGCCTGCAGAACCGGGATCGCGACCGCCGGCTTGCCGTCGAGCAGCGAGCGCAGCGTGTAATCGGCGGCACCCAGCTCAATGCGCGCGACATCGCGCAGCCGCGTGATCGCGCCATCCTCGCTCGTCTTGACGATGATGTTGCCGAACTCTTCGGGCGTTTGCAGGCGGCCTTGCGCATTGACGTTCAGCTGCAGGCCCACCTCCGGCAAGCTCGGCGACGCGCCGATGATGCCTGCCGCAGCCTGGACGTTCTGGCCGCGGATCGCATTGGTGATGTCGCTGGCCGCCAGCGAATGTTCCGCCGCCTTTTGTGGATCGATCCAGATGCGCATCGAATAATCGCCGGCGCCGAAAATCTGCACCTGTCCGACGCCTTCGATGCGCGCCAGACGATCCTTCACGTTCAACGTCGCGTAGTTGCGGAGATAGGTCAGGTCATAGCGATCGCCGGTGGAAACGAGGTTCACCACCATGATGAAGTCGGGCGAGCTTTTCACCGTGGTGACGCCCAGCGCCCGCACTTCACCGGGGAGCCTCGGCTCCGCCTGCGACACCCGGTTCTGCACCAGCTGCTGCGCCTTGTCCGGGTCGGTGCCGAGCTTGAAGGTGACGGTCAGCGTCAGCACGCCGTCTGACGTCGCCTGGCTGGACATGTAAAGCATGTCCTCGACGCCGTTGATCTGCTCTTCGAGCGGAGTCGCCACCGTTTGCGCGATCACGGTCGGGTTGGCACCCGGATAGGTCGCGCGCACCACAACGGAGGGCGGCACCACTTCGGGATATTCCGAAATGGGAAGCGCGCGCATGCCAAGCAGGCCGGCCACAACGATCAGAACCGACAACACGGCGGCAAACACCGGTCGATCAACAAAAAACCGGGAAATGTTCATCGTGAACCTACCACTCAAAGGTCGAACAGACATGCCGGTCCGTCGCCCGCAGTTCGGTGACTGCGCGCGAATCGGTCCAAGCTGAAAAGGAAACTGAGATCGGCGGCGGCGGCCGTTACTTGGCCGCCACCTGGCCTTCCGCTTCGGGCGCAACAACCGCACCGGGGCGAATATGCTGAAGCCCGCTCACCACGATCCGGTCACCGGAATGAAGCCCGTTTTCGACGATGCGCATGCCATCGACCGTCGTGCCCAGCTCCACCGGTCGATAATCAACCGTGTTGCCCTCGCCGACGGCAAAAACGAATTTCCGATCCTGATCCGTGCCGATCGCGCGCTCGCTGATCATCAGCCGGTCCTCGGCCTTAGGCTGGCCCATTCGCACCCGCACGAACTGACCGGCGATCAAACGACCATCGGAATTGCCGAACTCGGCGCGAACCCGGATCGTCCCACTGGCCGCGTTCACCTGATTGTCCACGAACTGCAGCTTGCCGCGCACCGGCCGGGCATCCTTGGCCAAAGTGGTGACCTCAACGGGGATCTGGTCGATCGCCGTCACGCCGTTGGTGACTGGCAGCTTCGACAGAACGCTGGCCGCAAAGGCTTCGCTGACATCGAAGCTTGCATAGATCGGGTCGATCGACACGATCGTCGTCAGCGACGTGGATGCCGAGCCGCCCGCAACCAGATTGCCAGCCGAAACATCGATCTTGCCCGCCCGTCCGGAAATCGGCGCGCGGATCTGCGTATAATCGAGATCGAGCTGCGCCACCTTCAAACCGGCCTGTGCCGACTGAACGGCTGCGGCCGCGTCGCGCTGCGTGCTGAGGCGCTGGGCGAGATCGCTCTTGGAGATCGTCGTTTTAGCTGCAAGCGTGCGGCCGCGTTCCAACTCGGTGTTGGCGAGCTCAAGCTTGGCTTCAGCCGAGGCAACAAGGCCCTGCGCTTGCGCAACGGCTGCCTCGTAGGGTTCCGGGTCGATCGTGAACAGCAGATCACCCGCCTTCACCAGCCCGCCTTCGAGGAAGTGAACGGACTGGATTTCGCCAGCCACACGCGGCCGCAGCTGAACGCGATCAACCGCTTCAAGACGGCCGGAAAACTCCTGCCAGGTGATCACGCTGTGTGCTTCCACCGTCGCAACCTTCACGGGCACGGCGGGTGCCGCAGCAACAGCCGCCGGCGCCGCAACGGCGCTTTTCGGCATATCGAGGTAGAAAGAAGCGCCTGCAATCAGCGCAGCAGCGCTCATTCCGGTGCCCCACAGGGCCCAGTTCTTGATCTTGGATGACATCTCAAATCTCCTGGGCAACGCCAATTGCCCGCTTTTTCAATCCGCCGAAACGACGCCTATGCTGAAAGAAAGAATGGCCCTTAGGTCCCGCCTACGCCCTGCAAAGAAATGCAGCGCGTACGTATTCTCTGAACCTGGTATCCATCGAAATACATTGACCGGAAAATACTGTGACGCTTGAAAATGGATGATGCTTAAAGGGACTTAGGTATTTAAACTGCTCGACTTGCGTTTTTCATGAACTGCGCAATTTCAGCCTGAAACGAAGGCACCCATCGGCCGGTCCCTTGCTTGTAAATACTAGTCCAGCCGCAATCGATCGCAAACACATGCTGGGTGACCGCGACCTGACAGGTCTTCAGTCGTGCTGCATAATCCAGCACCTCGTCATGCAGCGGATCGTCCTGCGACGTGATGATCAGGGCCGGTGCCACATTGAACAAACGCGAACACAGGCATGGCGCGGCATAGGGATGCTGAAGAAAGGACCCGATGTAATGGCTCCAGCCATCCGACCACGCTTCGCGCATGCCCAAGCTGTCGGCCGCACGAAACGATGGCGTCGCCATCTGCGGATCGACCATGGGCGAAAACAGCATCTGCCCCTTCAACTCGCCGGGAAGCAGGTCCCGCGCCTTCAAGGCGACACCCGCCGCGACATTGCCGCCGGCCTCGTCGCCGGCAACGAAAAGCGGCGACTTCACGCTGGCGCCGAACTCCTTGCGCCGACCGGCAATATCGGTCAGCGCCTGAAACGCGCATTCCATCGCCTGCGGAAAAACATTGTGCGAGATGGTCCCGTAATCCGCCTCGAGAACCACCGCGCCCATTTCCGCCATGGCGCAGGCAATCGGCCGCTCGGCTTCGCCCCGGTCCCTGTCGAGAAAAGCCCGGCCACGCAGGTAAAGCACCACCGGCGGCACCTTGCTGCTCGTCGCTCCATCATAAAGCCGCACGGGCACAGGCGATGCGATCGCCTTGCTCGTGGGATTTTTGCTGGTTTGCGCCGACATGATTGTTCCATAGCCGTTGGGCTGAATGGGTTGCTTGTTGTGAGTTCAATATTATTATCTCAGGCCATAGGCACAAGCCGCCTTGTTTTGGCTTCACTATTCGAATTTCTTGGATAATCGAGGGAAGCATGGACCAGCTATCAGCAATGCGGGTGTTTGTGCGGGTGGTTGAGACCGGCAATTTCACGCGCGCCGCCGCCGCTTTGGACATGCCGAAGACCACCGTCACCAACATGGTCCAAGGCCTTGAAGCACATCTGCATACGACGCTTCTCAACCGCACCACGCGCCGCGTGATGGTGACCACAGACGGCGCCTTGTATTACGAGCGCGCGTTGCAGATCCTGGCAGAGATCGACGAACTCGACGGGTCGATGTCGCATTCCCAGGCGCGGCCATCTGGACGCCTACGCGTCGAAATGGCCGGTGCCTTTGCCGATCTCGTGGTGATCCCCAACCTCTGCGACTTCTACACCAGCTATCCGCAGATCCAGCTCGATATCGGCGTGGGCGACCGGCTGGTGGACTACATCGCGGAGAATGTCGATTGTGCGATACGCGGCGGCACGCCGACCGACCAATCGCTGGTTGCGCGCAAGGTAGGCGAGTTGACAATCCGCACCTATGCGTCGCCGATCTATCTGGAGCGACACGGCACCCCGCAGCATCCCAACGACCTCATCGAAGGCCATCTCGCCGTCGGCTATCTCAACGCCACCTCCGGCAAGGTGTTCGCCATGGATTTCTGCCGCGGCGACGAGAACATCGAAATCCCACCGCGTTATGCGGTTTCCGTCAACGACGCGCGCTCTTATGCAAACGCTATCCTTGCCGGCATCGGCATCGGCCAGACGGCGAGCTTCATGGTGAAAGACGCCGTTGCACGCGGAGAGCTGGTGGAAATCCTGCCGGAATGGGATTGCGAGGTCCTGCCTATCTACATTGTTTATCCGCAGACCCGACACCTCAGCAACAAGGTGCGCGTGTTCGTGGATTGGGTGGCGAAGCGTTTGCAGGCGCTGAAGGATCCTGAACGCCAAACGCGCAGGCCACAGCTGGAAGCCGCGGAATGACCTCGACCATGTGGAACGACCAGACGGTCCGCGCCCTGCTGCGGGACATGTTCGATGCCGCGATCGCCAGCGCCGATCCTCGCAGGACGGTTGCCAGCAATCTGCCTGCAAAGCCGAACGGTCGCTGTGTGGTGATCGGCGCAGGCAAAGCGTCGGCCGCCATGGCCGCCGCCGTTGATGAAGCCTGGCCGGACGTCGATCTCTCCGGTGTGATCGTCACCCGCTACGGACATGCCGTGCCGGCTGGCCGCATCCGCATCCTCGAAGCCGCCCATCCGGTTCCCGACGAAATGAGCCTCCAAGCCGGGCGGGCTTTGGAAGACGCCGTTCAGGGGCTCACCGAAAACGACCTCGTGCTTGCGCTGTTTTCCGGCGGCGGATCCTCGCTCCTCGTTTCCCCGGCGGGCGCCATGTCGCTCGCCGACAAGCAGGCGGTTAACAAGGCCCTGCTCCACAGTGGCGCGACCATTCGCGAAATGAACGCTGTGCGAAAGCACCTGTCGCGCGTCAAGGGCGGCCGCCTCGCATTGGCTGCGCAACCGGCAAAGGTCGTGACGCTGGTGATCTCCGATGTGCCCGGCGACGATCCCTCCGATATCGCCTCCGGTCCGACCGTTCCCGATCTTTCCACGCTCGAGACCGTGCGCGAAATCGTGGCGCGCCGCCAGATCGACCTGCCCCAAAGCGCGCGAGACGTTCTCGCACAGAATGGCGAAACACCGAAGCCCGGCGAGGTCGCAAGCGATGTTCGTATCATCGCCGCACCCGCGCTTGCCCTCGATGCCGCAGCGGCGGTCGCGCGCGCAGCAGGCGTGCAAACACTGATCCTGGGCGATGCGCTGGAAGGCGAAGCGCGGGAAATGGGCACCGTGCTGGCCGGCATCGCGCGTTCAACAAAGGAGAAAGGCCAGCCCGTCAGCGGTCCGGCCGTCATCCTGTCCGGTGGCGAAGCAACCGTCACCATCGGCTCCCGTTCTCCTGGCAGAGGCGGGCGCAACACAGAATTTCTGCTCGGGCTTGCGGTCGCGCTCGACGGTCGACCCGGCATCTGGGCGATCGCCGGCGACACGGACGGTATCGACGGCACCGAAGATGCCGCCGGCGCCATTATCGGCCCCGATACGCTTGCCCGCGCAGCAAAAGCCGGCCTCGATCCAAAAGCCTGTCTCGCCGCGCATGACAGCTACAGCTTGTTCCACCACCTGGGTGATCTCGTCAAAACCGGCCCGACGCTCACAAACGTCAACGATTTCCGCGCCATCATCGTTGTGTGATCGCGCCCGGTGGGTGCCGGCGCTGGAAAACTTGCTTGGCCATCATCGCGCCGTTAATGCACGGCACGGAGCGCTTGCCGCTTACCAGCAAACAGGTCCAAACCCTGTTCGTCTGGTCA
The DNA here is from genome assembly GCF_018457165.1 of Tianweitania aestuarii. GTDB lineage: Bacteria > Pseudomonadota > Alphaproteobacteria > Rhizobiales > Rhizobiaceae > Tianweitania > Tianweitania aestuarii. The sequence goes on from NZ_JAFMNX010000004.1 coordinate 198,399, forward strand.
GGCGCGCTACACTTGTCTGCGACACGCAAACAAGCAGACCATTAAAATTCCTGGTTTCTCCGGAACCTGAACTTAATCTCATTGCGCGAGGATCGACCCGGCAGGAGGCCTGATGCAGACCGTCATTTCATGTATTCAGCAGGCTCATAACGGTTACGCGCTCCTGATCGCCGCACTGGTCTGCACGATCGGCGTTTACGGTTCCTTCTCGGTCGCCAATCATGCCGCTCGCTCCGAGGGCAATCGGCGCGCCATCCTCGCCTTGGTCGCCATCGTTTCGGCCGGCTGCACCGCCTGGTCCACCCATATGATCGCGCTGCTGGCGTTCCAGCCGGGCATGCAAGCGGGCTTCGAGCTGATCGTCACCACCGTGTCGCTGATGGCCGCCATTCTCGGCATCGGCGCAGGCATGCTCGTGGCCATCGGCCAGCACAAGCGAAGGCGGCGTCTCGCCGGTGGGCTCGTTCTGGGCGTCGGCATCGTCGCGCTGCATTATCTCGGCCAGTCCGCCTATGTCGTGCGCGGTTATGTTTCCTATGATCACAACCTGGTCACGGCCTCCATCATCGGCAGTCTGCCGATCTTCGCCGTTTCGCTGATGATCTCGGGCGAGCGCAGCAAGCGCGTCCGGCTTCTTGGCGCGCCGCTGCTTCTGCTGGCAATCGCCGTTCTGCACCTGACCGGCATGGCGGCTCTCAGCTTCACCTTCGATCCATCGGTGAACTTCCCGCCGCTCACCGCCCATGCCGATGTTCTGGCGCCGATCGTGGCTGCCGTCAGCCTCTGCATCCTTGGCGTTGCCCTGGTCGGACTGCGCTTGAGCCTGCACGCTCAGGCCACTCTGCGGCGCGAACGGCAGCGCCTCGGCGAACTGGCCAACCTCGCTCTGGAAGGCCTTGCGATCTGCGACGGCGACACGATCGTTTCCGCCAACGAAACGCTTCTGCGCTTGAGCGGCTATCCGCAGAAAAGCCTCGCCGGTTCCAGCCTGCGGACCCTTGTTCCGGCTCTTGATCTGTCGCACTCGCCCGAGGGCGAAGAGGTCGACGCCACGCTTGTCACGATCAACGGCGATTTCGTGCCCGTCCTCACCATCCGCCGGGAAGTCGGTCTCGGCGCACGAAAGCAGACGGTGCTGGCATTCCGCGATCAGCGCGAAAGATTGCGCAGCGAAAGCCAGATCCGCACCCTGGCCTTTACCGATCACCTCACCGGCCTGGCGAACCGAACCCGCTTCCTTGATCTGCTTGCGGTGTGCATCCAGGAAGAAGCCTCCGGAAGCACCAAGGATTTCGCGATCCTGCTGCTCGATCTCGATGGCTTCAAGAGCGTTAACGACTCGCTCGGTCATCACGGCGGCGACGTCGTTCTCAAGGTCGTTGCCGATCGCCTGATCGAAGCGGTCGAGCCCAGCATGACCGTCGCGCGGTTGGGCGGCGATGAATTTGCCATTCTGGTTCGTGACGACATCGATGCGGCGGGCGCTGAAAGCCTCGGTTTGAAGCTGATCAGGGCGGTGGAAGAACCCATCCCCGTTGGCGAGCAGGTTGTTTATCTATCAGCCAGCGTCGGCGCCAAGCGCTCCCAGCATCGCGGATCGAGCTCGATCCAGATCCTCGAAAATGCCGACCTCGCGCTCTACGATGCCAAAGCCAGGGGCAAGGGCCGCGTCCGCCTGTTTTCCGCTGAACTCCGATCCGCGGCCGATGAACGGGGCCGGCTGAGCAATGCGATGCGCACGGCCTGGGAAGAAGGCTATTTCGAGCTTTATTATCAGCCACAGGTCCGTTTGAGCGACCAGTCGCTCGTGGGTGCGGAAGCTCTGATCCGCTATAATGATCCGCAAGCCGGCGTCGTATCGCCCGCCGCTTTCCTTCCCATCCTGGAAACAAGCGCACTGGCCGTTCCCGTTGGCGACTGGATCCTGCAGACCGCCAGCCGGCAGGCTGCGGCCTGGCGCGGTGCCGGGCTGTGCGACTTCGGCATGGGCGTGAACCTCTTCCCGGCACAGCTTCGCTCTGCCGATTTCGTTTCACGCGTGCGTCGTGTCTTGGCAGAAACCGGCCTGCCGGCGCATGCGCTCGAACTGGAAATCACCGAAAACATCGTGTTGCAGAACGAGGTCCTGACGCTCGAGCATCTCGCTCAGTTGCGCAAGCTGGGCGTCGGCGTCGCCTTCGACGACTTCGGCACCGGCTTCGCTTCCTTGACCATGCTCAAGCGCATCGAGATCGACCGTCTGAAGATCGACCAATCCTTCGTGCGCAATGTCGAGCACGATCCCAAGGATCAGGCCATCGTCGAAGCCATCGCAAGCATCGCGGAAGGCTGCGGCCTCAATGTCATTGCGGAAGGCATCGAAACGGAAGCACAGGCGCGCTTCATGCAGGCCTCTGCTGTGGAAGGACAGGGATATCTCTTCGGAGCCCCGATGCCGGCCGCCGAGTTCGAGCAGCACTTCATCAAGAACCGGCACGCCCAACTGCCGACGTTTGCGGCAGCCTAGCTGTCCGGCGCAGTCGTGTTTGGGGAAGTCGAGAGTAAGCCTCGCTGTTCATCATCGACAGCGAGGTTTTTTGTCAGGCGCTCAGCGCCTCGCAGGCCCGCGCAATCCGCGACAAGGCTTCGGTGAGTTCCGCTTCCGACGTCGCATAGGAAATCCGGAAAAACGGCGACAAGCCGAAGGCCGAGCCCGGCACCACCGCCACATGCGCATTCGTCAGCAGATAGTTGCAGAAGTCGGAGTCAGTCTCGATGATCCGTTCATCCGCCGTCTTGCGGCCAAGCAAACCGGCACAGCTGGCAAAGGTGTAGAACGCACCTTCCGGCACCCGGCAAGTGATACCCTCGATCGCGTTCAACCCGGCCACAACCAGATCGCGCCGCCGCTGGAAGCTGGCCTTGCGCTCGGCCAAGAAGGACTGGTCACCGTTCAAAGCGGCCACCGAGGCAGCCTGGCTCACCGATGACGGGCACGACGTCGCCTGGCTCTGCACCACCGACATCGCCTTGATCAGCGCCTTCGGTCCGCCGGCATAGCCGATGCGCCAGCCGGTCATGGCATAAGCCTTGGACACGCCGTTGACCGTCAGCGTCCGCTCCTTCAAGCGCGGCTCGATCGCGGCCGGCGTCACAAAGCGGAAGTCGTCATAGGTGATGTGCTCATACATGTCATCGACGAGCAGCATGACCTGCGGATGGCGCAGAAGAACGTCCAGCAACGGGCGATAATCGGCCTCGCTGTAAGCCGCACCCGACGGGTTCGATGGCGAGTTGAGGAGTACCCACTTGGTTTTCGGCGTGATCGCCTGTTCCAGCTGTTCGGCCGTCAGGCGGAACCCTGCTTCGGCCGTACAGGTGACGAGCACCGGCACACCTTCGGCGATCTGCACGATATCGGAATACGAGGTCCAATACGGCGTCGGGATCACCACCTCATCGCCCGCGTTGAGCGACGCCATCATGGCGTTGAACAGGATCTGCTTGGCGCCGGTTGCGACCGTAATCTCGTCCAGCGCGTAATCGACGTTGTTTTCGCGCGAAAACTTGGCCTGGATCGCCTGCTTGAGCGCAGGCGTGCCGTCGAGCGCGGTGTATTTGGTGTCGCCAGCCTGGATCGCGTCGATCGCGCCCTGCTTGACGAAGTCCGGCGTGTCGAAGTCGGGCTCGCCGGCCCCCAGGATGATGATTGGCTTGCCTTCGCGCTTCAGGCCAAGCGCGCGCGCACCGATCCGCACGATTTCGGACACGTCGATGCGGGCGATACGCGAGGCCGGCGCAAAGCCGACCTCTTCAGCGGAAATGGGAGCGTTCATCGAAGCAGCCCGCTTACTCGATATCGAAGGAAACGCCCTGCGCAAGCGGCAGAGCCTTCGAATAGTTCACGGTGTTGGTGGCGCGGCGCATATAGGCCTTCCAGGCATCCGAACCGCTTTCGCGACCACCGCCGGTTTCCTTCTCACCGCCGAACGCGCCGCCGATTTCCGCACCGGACGTGCCGATATTGACGTTGGCGATGCCGCAATCGGAGCCATCCGCACTCAGGAAGCGCTCGGCTTCCTGCAGGTTCAGCGTGAAGATCGAGGACGACAAACCGGCGCCGACATCGTTGTGCATCCGCAACGCTTCGTCGAAGTCGGTGTACTTCACGACGTAAAGGATCGGCGCAAAGGTTTCTTCGAGCATCGGACCGTCATGATCCGGCATCTCGATCAAGGCCGGCTTGACGTAATAGGCGTCAGCAGCACCCATATCCACACGAGCACCACCGGTCACCTGGCCGCCGATCGCCTTTGACGCTTCGATCGCCTTCTGCATGCCGTCAAATGCGGCCTTGTCGATCAACGGACCAACAAGTGCGCTGGTTTCGAGCGGGCTGCCGACCGACACGCTTTCATACGCCTTCTTCAAGCGCGGAACGAGGTTGTCATAGACATCAGCGTGAACGAACAAGCGGCGCAACGTGGTGCAGCGCTGGCCGGCCGTGCCCATGGCACCGAAGGCGATGGCGCGCAGCGCCATGTCGAGATCGGCCGAAGGGCAAACGATGCCGGCATTGTTGCCGCCGAGTTCGAGGATCGAGCGGGCGAAGCGCTTCGCCAGACGCGGACCGACTTCGCGGCCCATGCGGGTCGAACCGGTCGCCGAAACGAGTGCCACCTTCGGATGATCAACCAGCACTTCGCCGATGGTGCGGTCGCCAACCAGAACCTGGCTGAGATCGGCCGGTGCATCGCCGAAACGCTTGATGGCGCGGTCGAAGATCGCCTGGCAGGCGAGTGCCGTCAGCGGCGTCTTTTCGGATGGCTTCCAGACAACCGTGTTGCCGGCAACGATCGCAAGTGCGGTATTCCACGACCACACCGCCACCGGGAAGTTGAAGGCCGAGATCACGCCGACCACGCCGAGCGGATGCCACGTTTCCATCATGCGATGGCCGGGACGCTCGGTTGCGATCGTCAAACCGTAGAGCTGGCGCGAAAGGCCGACAGCGAAGTCGCAGATGTCGATCATTTCCTGGACCTCGCCGAGGCCTTCAGAAGTGATCTTGCCGGCTTCGATCGAAACCAGACGACCGAGATCGGCCTTGGATGCGCGCAGTTCCTCGCCCAGCAGACGGATCAGCTCGCCGCGCTTGGGCGCCGGCACCAGACGCCAGTCGCGAAAGGCGGTGGCAGCGCGTTCGATGATCGCGCCGGCGTCGTCTGCGCTATGCACGGGCAGATCCGCGATCTTCTCGCCGGTCACGGGCGTGAAGGAGGCCATCGTGCCACCCGTGACGGCCGTCTCAGCAACGCCAAGCTTGGCGAGCAGCGCCTTGGTTTCGGCTGCAACGCTCTTGTTCGTCGATTGCGTGTCCATGAAAAACTCCTGCGTCGTGATGGATGATCAGGCCGATCCGAAGCGGACCGTGCCCAGTTTCGCGGGTGAGGTCAGCGCTTTCAGCCCATTGGCCAGCTCGCGCCGCGTCTCATCCGTGTAGTGGTCGTAGAAACTCTGGTTCTTGCGGCCGATGCCGTGTTCGGCCGAATAACTGCCGCCGAACTCTTCCACCGCAGCGCCGTAAACGAAGGCGCGCAGCTCCGTCTCGATCTCGGGACCGGTCGGCGCATCCGGGGCAAGAACGAGATTGAAGTGAACGCCGCCATCACCGACATGGCCGAAGTCGCAAACGGTGATGCCGGGATAGCGCGCAGGCAGAACCTGCTTCATGTGATCGCAAAAGCGGATCACGTCCTGGCGGCGAAAGCTCAGATCGAACGCCGCCAGCCGGCCGCTGGCCCTCACCCCTTCGGACAAGGCATGGCGCAGTGTCCAGATCTCGGCGGCGGGACCAACAAAAGCATCCGCCAAAGGTGCGTCGGCACTTTCCCACACTTCGGCCAGCACATTTTCCAGAACCTGGTCGAGCGTTTCCTCGCCCTCGCGCCATTCCCAATCGCGGCTGACTTCCGTCAGGATCGTGTAATCGGGCACCGCGCCATTGGCGAACGGGTTGCGCAAGGACGGCACATGCCCGAGGGCTGCCTTGATCGCATTGCCGGACATGCCCTCGAAGGCGCTGAGATAAGAACCGAGCCGTCGTTCCATGGCAGCCAGCAGCGGCATCACGGCCGCACCATCGCGCGGCACGAGAAGTGCGGTTGCGACCTGAAGCGGCAAGGGCTCCAGGTTCAGCTCGCATTCCGTGATGATGCCGAACGCACCGACCGTCCCGATGAAGATGTGCTTCCAGTCCACTCCGGTGTTGTTCTTGCGCAGGCCCGACATGAGGTCGAGCACCGTTCCATGCTCGTCGGCCAGTACGACCTTGATCCCCAGCACATTGCGCCGAACATCGCCGAACTTGAGAAAGCGCGACCCGCCGGTGTTGGTGGACAACATGCCGCCAAGCCGGGGATCGGCCCCAAGGTCGATCGGGAACTGCAATCCGTGATCGGCAAGCCGCGTATTGACCTCCGACAGCCGAAAGCCCGCATCAACGCGAAGCGAGCGGTTTTCGATATCGAGCTCGAACTGTCTGGCAAGCCTATCGAGGCTGATCACCACCTGCTCGCCGGAAGCATCCGGTGTCGAGCCCGAAACGACGCCCGTATTGCCGGACTGCGGGATGATGGCGATCCCGTTGCGCACACAATAGGCCACGGCCTTCGACACCTGCTCGGTATCACGCGGCCGCACAACGAGCGCTGCTCGACCCCGATCATAGCGCGCACCGGCTTCGTAGCCGGCAAGATCGCCGGCTTCGGTCAGAATGTTGTCCGGACCGATCAGATCGGCCAGTGCGGTATGGTGGGTGGCAGCAATCATGCGTCCGGCTTATTCCGCCGCCTGCAACTTGCCAAGGGCTGCCAGGCAGCTGTTGATCGAAGCCTGCTCGATTGCCGCGTAATGATCGAACTCGTTCAACACGGATGCACCGAGATCGGCTTCGAAGCGCATTTGGTTCGGGCTTGCCTGAAATTCCTGCGCCGCATCGTCCCCCAGATTGGACTGGAAGATGCCGGCAGCACTCACCGGCAGGAAGTCTTCATAAGTGATCGGATCGAACCGCACCAAACCATCGGCAACCAGCGCCTCGATGCTCTGATCGGCCTGGGGTGCCGCCTTTTCACCGGCTTGCGTCAGCGAATAGGTGAAATATCCGAGCCCCGCCGCGCGGATGCCGGCCCAGTCATCGGGGAACTGCTTGAAGGTCTCGCCCAGAGCCGAAACATAGGCGTCCGCATTCGAGCCATCGGCGGCAGGACGCACCTTGCCGCGCGTTTCGGTCAGAAGCTGGTCGTAAAGCGCCCTGCCCTTCGGCGTCAGGGCAATGCCGCGCTGTTCGATCTCACCGAACCGCGCCGTATGCGAACCGGATTTCCACGACCCGTTTTCGGCGCGAAACGACACCGGCTCTTCCAGCGCCTTGAACGAGGTCTGCCGCAACAGGATCGGGCAGGCGCGCGTCGGCGGACCTTCCACGATCGCCTTGGGGGAGATTTCGCGCGACGGCATCAGATCCTGCACCGCATCGATATCCAGCGTACGCGGTGTCAGATGGTTGATATGCGGGCCCTTGAACGACACCACATCGGCGATCAAGCGATGCGCGTCATGCAGGCGGTGATACATATCAGGCGAAACACTGGCCTGATCATGCCAGCGGAAAGTTTCCAGAACTTCAGCCACGAAACGATCGGCATCCGCTTTGTCGAGCCCGCCGTTCTTTTCCGCCTTTTCCACCAGCGCAATCGCTTCGTCCGTGAAGATCTGGCGCTTGTTCAGAACGACCTCGGCCTCGGCGCGCAACGCTTCGTCGGCGATCAGATCGAGCCGCAGCAGCGAGGTGAACACGCGAAACGGATTGATCGACAGCGCGTCCTCGCCTACCGGACGAAACGCCGTGGAATGAACCGGCACGCCGGCTTCCGACAGATCGTAATAGCCGACGGGGAACATGCCCATGACAGCAAACACACGGCGCATCATCGCAAGCTCCGCCGGCGTGCCCAGCCGGATCGCGCCGTGGCGCTCTTCGGAGATGCGGTCGAGCGAGTTTGTCGCGTCCAGACTGTCGCGCAAGGCCGGATCACCCGCGAGCACCTTCGCGTTCACGTCCGCCACCAGTTCCATCAACGTGCCATAGGCCGGAACTTCCGTGCGATACATCGCCGACATCGCGGCGGAAAAGGCAGCGCGGATCTCGCTGGCTTCAACGTGTTGGCGCATCTGGCTTCCTCATCCAACAAGACTGTGGTTGATACAGAATGCGAAGACTAACAGGCGATCACCCGCCCCGCTCACGATGAATTCAACTGACTTGATGCGAAACGCGCATGAACCTCGCTAGACGCTATCTGCCGGACCTCGGCGCGTTGCAGGCATTCGAATGCGCCGCGCGCCATGGCAGCTTCACGCGCGCGGCCGAAGAACTCAGCCTGACGCAAAGCGCCGTCAGCCGTCAGGTCAAGGATCTCGAACGCCACCTCAACACGCTGCTTTTCGAGCGCGTGCGCCAGCGCGTGGTTCTGTCCGAAGACGGCAAACGCTTTCTGCCCGAAGCCCGCAAGCTTCTCCAGCAAAGCGAAACCACGATGCTGCGCGCCATGGCGTCCGCCGATGCCAGGCAGACGCTGAGCGTCGCGACGCTGCCAACTTTCGGCAGTCGCTGGCTGAGCCCGCGTCTCGCCCACTTCGTATCCGCGCATCCCGGCGTCGTGCTCAACATCGGCTCGCGCTCGGCGCCGTTCGATTTCGAGGACGAGGAATTCGATCTCGCCATTCACTACGGCCAGCCGGTCTGGGCGCGCGCCAACTCGATCTATCTGTGCGGCGAAACGATCATCCCCGTCGCCAGCCACAGCCTCCTCCAAGCATCGCCGCAGCCGGCGAATGTGATGACGGCAACCCTTCTTGCCGAACAGCCGCTCCTGCAGCTGGCCACCCGCCCGAAGCTCTGGTCGCAATGGTTCACCATGGCCGGCGTCGATGCCCCCACGGCCTTTCGCGGCCACCGCCTCGACCAGTTTTCCATGATCATCGAGGCCGCGATCGCCGGCATGGGTTACGCCCTCCTGCCGCGTTATCTCATCGAAACGGAACTGCGCACCGGCGTGCTTCAGGTCGTGGTCGATCTGCCGCTGCAAACCGAAAACAGCTATTACGTCGTCACGCCCGAAACCAAGCAGACCTTGCCGCTGGCGCAGCAATTCACCGACTGGTTGCTGGGTCAGGTCGGCTCCAGCCCATCGGTGAGCTGACAGGCCCGGCCCACCCATCACGCGGCTGAATCGATCCGGCCGAACCGATTCATAACTGTCGTTGGACGCCCGCTCGCTCCCGCGCGATTCTGTCGCTCATGACAGAGCAAACCCCATCCCAGCTGCACCTCCACCGCATCGATCCCTCGCGCAACATGCGCCGCTTCTACATGCTGACGATCCAGCCGACCTTGTTCGGCGACGTTTCGCTGCTGCGCCATTGGGGTCGGATCGGCACCAATGGCCAATCCATGATGCAGACCTTTGCCGATCCTGAAGCCGCGCGCGCCGCCTTTCATCGTTTGGAGCGCATCAAGCGCAATCGGGGTTATGGCCGGGGTCATGCCCAGGGTGATGCAAAGTAGCGACACACTGTTGCGCAAAGGCCGGGATGCAAAACCGGGGCGTAACGCATAGCTAGGAGCCAATGATCATCGGAGTTTTCCGCCCATGAAAAAGCTCGGCTTCCTGTCTTTCGGCCATTGGTCGGCCTCGCCCCATTCCCAGACCCGCTCCGCCAGCGATGTCTTGTTGCAGAGCATCGATCTGGCCGTCGCCGCCGAAGAGCTCGGTCTGGATGGCGCTTATTTCCGCGTCCACCATTTCGCGCGTCAGCTTTCCGCGCCGTTTCCGCTTTTGTCAGCCGTTGGTGCCCGCACCAGCCGCATCGAGATTGGCACCGGCGTCATCGACATGCGCTACGAGAACCCGCTTTACATGGCCGAAGATGCCGGCGTCGCCGACCTCATCGCCGGTGGCCGCCTGCAGCTTGGCATCAGCCGGGGTTCGCCCGAACAGGTGATCGAGGGCTGGCGCTATTTCGGTTACGCACCGCCCGAAGGCAAAAGCGATAGCGACATGGCCCGCAATGCCGCCGAGATCTTTCTCGAAGTGCTCAAAGGCCAGGGCTTCGCCCAGCCGAACCCGCGTCCGATGTTCCCCAACCCGCCCGGCCTTCTCAGGCTGGAACCGCATTCACCGGGTTTGCGCGAGCGAATCTGGTGGGGTGCCGGCTCCGATGCGACGGCGAAGTGGGCCGCAAAGATGGGCATGAACCTGCAAAGCTCGACCTTGAAGGATGATGAAACCGGCGAACCGTTCCACATCCAGCAGGCCAAGCAGATCCGTGCCTATCGCGAAGCCTGGAAGGAAGCCGGCCACGAAAGAACGCCGCGCGTATCCGTCAGCCGCAGCATCTTCGCGCTCGTGGATGATCGCGACCGGGCTTATTTCGGTCACGACGGCAAGAGCAAGGACCAGATCGGCATGATCGACGAGAACACCCGCGCCATCTTCGGCCGCTCCTTTGCCGCCGAGCCGGACGTGCTCGTCAAGCAATTGGCTGAGGATGAAGCGATCCAGGAAGCCGATACGCTGCTTCTGACGGTGCCGAACCAGCTTGGCGTCGACTATAATGTCCATGCGATCGAGTCGATTCTGACCCATGTCGCTCCAGCGCTCGGGTGGCGCTGAGCCGCGCTTCCTGCTTGCAGCGGCCAGCTAATCCCAAGCGGCCGCTGCAACAGATCGAGTGCTCATGCCCTTCCGCTTCGTTCACACAGCCGACATTCATCTGGACTCGCCGCTGCGCTCATTGAGCCTGCGCAATCCGGATCTGGCAGCCCTGATCGGCGATGCGACCCGCCAGGCGCTCGTGGCCATCGTCGATCTTTGTCTGCACGAACAGGTCGATGCCCTCATCATCGCCGGCGATCTCTACGACGGCGATCAGACCTCCATGAAGACCGCCCGCTTTCTCGCCGGCCAGATGGAGCGGCTGCATCAGGCCGGCATCGCCGTTTACAAGATCCGCGGCAATCACGACGCGCTGTCGAAGATCACCGCCGAACTGATCCTGCCGCCCTCGCTCAAAGTGTTCAACGGCCGCGGCGAAACCGTCGAGATCAACCGCGATGGCCTCGACATCGTTCTGCATGGCCTGAGCTTCACCAAGCCGCACGCTCCGGAAAGCCTGCTGCCCAAATACAAGCGCCCTGCCCCCGACACGGTCAATATCGGCATCATGCACACCAGCCTGGCCGGCGCGCCGGGCCATGATCTCTACGCCCCCTGCTCGGTTGCCGACCTGCATGACTGGGGCTTCGATTACTGGGCGCTCGGCCATATCCACACGCGCAGCCATCATGCGGGCGAGCGCACCGTCATCATGCCCGGCATGCCGCAAGGGCGCGACATCAACGAAGCCGGCGAAAAGACCGTGACCCTCGTCACCGTCAACGACGACAAGAGCATCACGGTGGAAGAACGTCCCACCAGCATCGCCCAGTTCGAGCGCATTCCCGTGGATCTGTCATCCGCAACGAACTGGCGCGAAGCGATCGAGCAGATCGAGCAGGCGGTCGCGGTGATCCGCGACCAGACCCGCGCCGATCATCTCGTCGGCCGCCTGATGCTGTCGGGTCAGACCGAACTGTCCTGGACGCTTCGCCGCGACCGCGATCTCCTGCTCACCGAAATGGAGCAGCGCTTGGAAGGCATGAACAAGACCTGGATCGAGAAGATCGAGCTGTCGACCTCCGCGCCCTCGCCCAATGCTCCCGTCACCGGCACGGCCGATCCCGTGGCCGAGCTCGGCGCCCTGATGAAAACCGACATCATCAATCAGGACGCGGTGCGCGAAGACATCCGCAATCTCGTGACGGAACTGCGCGACGATCTTCCAGCCGAAGCCCGCGGCTTCAGCGGCAAGACCGAACAGGAGTTCGAAACGCTGATCGACCGTCTTCTGGCCGACGGCAGCGAGGACATCCTCGCACGCCTTCGCCTAGCCGGTGCGGGAGCCGACTGATGCGCCTTCGCCGCCTCGATCTCACCCGCTACGGCAAGTTCACCGATTATTCCATCGACTTCGGCCCGCATGAACCGGGTACGCCCGACCTGCACATCATCTATGGCCTGAACGAAGCCGGCAAATCCACGTCGCTGTCGGGCTTCCTCGATCTTCTGTTCGGCATCGAGGAGCGCACCCGCTATGGCTTCCTGCATCAGAACAAGGCGATGGAACTCGGCGGCTGCCTTGAGTTCGACGGCAAGAGCCATGAGCTCAAGCGCCTCAAGCAGCGCACCAATTCGCTGATCAATGCGCAGAACCAGCCGGTCAACGAAGCGCTTCTGAGCGTCCCTCTCGCAGGCCTCAACCGCGACGCCTATCGCACCATGTTCTCGCTCGACGACGAAACGCTGGAAAGCGGCGGCAACGCGATCCTCGAAAGCAAGGGCGACCTCGGAGAACTGCTGTTTTCCGCCAGCGCCGGCCTCGCCGGCATCAGTGCGGCACTTGAGAAAACCGCGCAGGAAGCGGATGCCATCTTCCGCAAGCGCGCCAGCACGACCGACATCGCGGTGTTGAAGCGCCGCATCGCCGATCTCAAGACGCGTCGCGACGAGATCGACGTCCAGGCCTCCACCTTCACCGCCTTGGTTGCCGCCCTCAAACAGGCCGAAGCCGCCTATGATGAGGCCATGCGCGACAAGGGTGCGGCCCGTGCCCGCCACGAAGACATCGCCCGCCTCCTGCGCGCCGTGCCGCTCGGCGCCGAACACGCCCGTTTAACGGAAGCCTTGGCAGATTTCCGTGACCTGCCGCAGCCGCCCGCCCATTGGAGCGCCGAGCTTCCTTCCCTGATGAAGGAAGAAGCCACGCTGCAAACCCGCCTCAACGGTCTCGATACCCGCGCGGACTTAGCACGACAGGAGCTCGAAGACCTCGCCGTCGACGAGCAACTCCTGGCGCTTGCCGACCAACTCAACCAGCTCGCCGACGCCGCCGCCCGCTACAGCACGGCCGAAGAAGATCTGCCCAAACGCCGCAAGGAGCTGGCCGATCGCGATCTGCAGATCACCCTCATCACGAGAACGCTGGGTGCTGCCGTCGATACCGATCCCCAGACGCTGCTCGTTCCCGCAGCCACCATCGGCATCCTGCGCGAACTGATCGCGTCCCGCTCCGGCATCGACGTTGCGCTCGAAACCGCAACCCGCGAGCAGGAAGCCGCAAAAGCTGCGCTGGAAGACGCGCGCCAGTTTCCCGACGAAGAAGCGACCGCCCGAACGCCGTTTTCGCCATCGCTTGCCGCGCAACTGCAAGCGGCGCTTGCCCGCCTTCGCCAAAGCGATCTTCTCGCGCAACTCCGCCTCGCCGAGCGCAACCTGCCGGCAGCACAAGCGAGCTTCAACACCGCGCTCGCTTTGCTCAGCCCCTGGAGCGGCCATGGTCAAAGCCTACGTGCCCTCGACCTGCCGGACGGATCGCAGATCGAAGGATGGCGCACAAAACTATCCACCCTCGAAAAACGTCAGACAGACCATGCCGACAAGATTCGCGACCTCACCACGCGCCGCGCAGATCACCTCACCCGCATCGAGGTCATCCGGTCGGCCACCGGTGCGATCACCGATGAGGATCTGGCCGCCAGCCTGACCCAACGTGAGGAAGCCTGGCAGGACCATCTCGGCGCCTTGGATCAAGCATCGGCGGCATCGTTCGAAAAGCACATGCGCGGCGTCGACCAATTCGCGCAGAAGCGCCTCGAACATGCCGCTGATCTTGCCGATCTGCGCTCCCATACCGCTGAAATAGCAGTTGCCGACACCGCTTTGTCGCGCAATTCAGACCTTCTGAACGAGGCCGAAAGAGCTCTCGAAGCGCTGCGAAACGAGGTTGGCGCCGCCGTTTCCTGGCTAGATCTTCCCCCAAAACAGCCCCTCGCCGCCTGGCTGTCCCAGCTCGAACGCTGGTCGAAAAACCGCATTGATGCCCTGTCGGCCTTCGACGATCTGCAGGACGTTGAAGCCGCGCTTTCAGCCGCAAAAAGCGAGATAAAACAAGAAGAAACGAACCTCCGCGCCCTTCTCGCCTCAGCAATCGACACCGATGATCTGCCGCTTCCGGCCCTCATCCAGCTCGCCGAAACCACGCTCGCAGACAACGCCGCCGAGCAAACCCGCCGCGCTTCGGCAGGCAAGAGGATGAAGGAACTTGAAGCCGAATTGGCTTTGCGCAACAAAGGCTTGGACAAAGCGCGGCTCGCTGCCGAAAGCTGGAACGAGCACTGGCAGTCGGCCCTGCAAGCCACCTGGTTCGCTGACCGCCGTGAAAGTCCCGGCGCCGTCCGCGAGATCCTCGATGCCCTCACAGACCTGCCCGCGACGCTGAAAAGCCGAGCCGACATCCATCACCGCATCGCCGCCATGGAAGCCGATCGCACCGCCTTCGCAAGACGTGTCGCCGCGATCGGTGAAGCCCTCGACGAAACCCTCGACGCTGGGTCTCCGTTGAAAACAGCCCGGCAGCTCGCGCAGCGTTTCGAGGAAGCCAAAACGCTTCTCGCCCGTCACCGCGAAAAACAACGCGATCTTAACCGCTTGGAAGATGAACGCGCCGCCCTTAACGAAGACCTCGCGCTGCACCGCGCGCGAAAAAGCGAGCTCACCGCCTTCTTCGAGGTGGAAACCCTGCAGGACGTTTCGACCGCACTCGATCAAAGCGCGGAGCGCAGCCGCCGGCTGGATCAGCAGCGCAAGCTCGAAAGCCAGATCCTCGCCGAACTGCAGGCAACCACGCTCGACGCAGCCCTCGACACGCTCGCCGATCTCGACCTCGCCGAGCTTCAGCGCGAGCAGGCCGAGCTCACGGCGCGACTGGACGACCTCGACGAACGCGGCAAGATCCTGTTTGCCGAGAAGACGCGCGCGTCCGACAGATTGTCAGCGGTGGGCGGTGACGACGCGGTTGCCCGCATTGAAAGCGAGCGCAGAACCGTTCTCCTGCAGATCGAGGACCTTGCCTTGCATTTCCTGCGGCTGCGAACCGGCGGCCTGCTCGCAGATCACGCCATCCGCGCTTATCGCGACAAGCATCGCAGCGCCATGATGAACCGCGCTTCCGAAGCCTTCCGCATCATGACGCGCGACGAATATAGCGGCCTCGCGACCCGTCCCGAGAAGAGCGGCGAGGTGCTGATCGGCCTGTCTCGCAATGGCGGCTCCAAGCTCGCGACCGACATGTCCAAGGGCACGCGCTTCCAGCTCTATCTTGCTCTCCGTTTGGCCGGCTACGAAGAGTTCGCCAGCGCCCGCCCCGCCGTGCCCTTCGTTGCAGACGACATCATGGAAACCTTCGACGAGCCGCGCTCGGAAGAAGTCTTCCGCTTGTTCGGCGAAATGGCGGCCAAGGGCCAAGTGATCTACCTCACCCACCACCGCCACCTCTGCGACATCGCCGCCGAAATGGTGCCAAGCGTGCGGGTTCACGAGCTCGGCTAAGACAGGGTATCGCCGTCTTCAACCTTCAGGAAACGGCAGAGATTTCCTGCCACGCATCATAGGCCGACAGAACCGTCTGCGTTTGCGCTTCGTGGCCGAGACGGAAGGCGTCGTTGTAGATCGTTTCGTCCGGGTACTCGGTGATCAGTGTCACCGGCACTTTGTGGCGGGCATCTTCCGAGACCGTGACGGGGAAGCCGTGCATGACCTCGAAGCCAAGCTCGCCGGCATGGATGCGGTAAAGCTCGATCTGTTTTTCGTTGAAGGCAACAAGCCCCGGCACCTCCGCCAGTTTCGCGGTCACGGCGCGAACAAGACGCCAGGACTGCTCGGCAAAGCCGGGCTGATGGCGGATCACCAGGAAGAAGCCTTTCGGCAACGTCCACAGCGCAAAGTTGCGCGGGATGTAGCCGGTCATCGGCCGCGTCCATTCATGGGCGGGATAGCCGTGTAGATTAACATGCAGACCGGGCTGCGTACGGGCAACGAAGGCCTCGCGCGCAGAACGCTCGTAAAGCGGTTCGGCTTCACGATATTCCAGATCGTCGCCGAGCGCCGTGTAGCGTGCGGCATGGAGCATGTGGCGCGGCTGCGTTTCGCGCAGTTCGGCACATAACGCGTAGCCGTCCGGATTTTCGAGCGGCAGCACGCCGAAATGCGCAGTGCTGCGGCGTGCAAGGACATCCGCTGCCCGCAACGCACCGACCACACCCGTCGGCTCGTTGGCATGCTGGCCGCCGGAGATCAGAACAAGCGCGTCCGATCCCGCATGGAAGCGACCCGTGATCGAGCGGCCGCAAACGGATCCGCCATTCAGCGGCTCGCCGCCGATCGCCTCCAGCGCCGTCTCGATATCAGATGAAGACAGCGGCTCCCCGGCAGTGTCGAGCGGAAGCGCGGAGAAGCTGCGCTCGTCCCGGATCAGATGCGTGCGTGTTGCGATCGAAAGGGTCAGCGGCCCGTCGGCAAAGCGGACATCCGGCACGATGCGACCGGGTTGAAGCCCCCGATCGCCCGATGGCCGGCCGGATGCCGCCTGGAAGATCTCGAGCCCGGAGAAATACAGATCCTCGTGCAGAGCTTCCGTCAGGCTGATCGCTTCTTCACCGAAGGACAGCGCCTCATCGGGAAAGGGCAGGCTTGCCTCGATCCGCAACTCCTCGAAGAACGGCTCGCTCTTGTTCCAGCCATGCCCGGCGATCTCTTGGATCGCCGTTGCAAACAGGATCTCGAAGTCCGTTTCGAGCCGGCCGTCTTCCAGCACGTTTCCATCCCGGCTGACGCACAGCCAACCGGTGGGAGACAAGACGCGGGCACCGGTATGATCGACATGAACACGGTTGGGCGCATCCACGATGACGGTGCGTTCCGACCCATCAGCAGCGGTCAGCGTGACCGCGTAATGCAGCGTGTGGTCTTCGCGCGCTGTAAAGGTGATCGGCACCTGGACGAGACCGGCGAGCGGATAGGCTTCCAGAAGAAAGCGTCGCTCTTCTGCGTCGGCATGAACGGGATAGGTGACGTCGATGCTTTTGACGCCATCGAGATCGATCTCTTCCCCGAAAGCTTGAACCAGCGGCTTGTAGGCCGAGCGGATGCGCGCTTTCACGCCTGCCGCAGCGAGCTTGTCCTCGGCCGCACGACGGGCTGCGCGCCCCTCGAACAGCCAAGCCTCGATCTCGGTTCCCGCGGCAGTCTCGAAGCGGGATAGCAGCGCATCAATGGAGCGGGGAAAGCTTTGCTGGAAGGAAAGCGTCATTGCCGTGTGCGTCCGGTTGGATCGAGGCGGTCGCGCAGCCAATCGCCGAGCAGGTTCAAACCGAGCACGGTCAACAGGATCGCAAGGCCAGGGAAAACACTGACCCACCACGCCGTTTGCAGATAGGTACGGCCATCGGCCAGCATGCCGCCCCAGGATGGAGTCGATGGATCGACGCCCAAACCAAGGAAGGTCAGGCTGGATTCGAGCAGGATGTTGGTCGCGACGTTCAGCGTGATCAATACGATCACCGGCCCAAGCAGGTTCGGCAGAAGGTGGTGCCAGATCAGGTTGAAGTTCGACACACCGAACGAGCGCGCCGAAAGCACGAATTCGCGCTCACGCAGAGCGAGCACCTGTCCGCGCACCAGACGCGCATATTGCACCCATTGCGACACGATCATCAGCATGATGATGTTGAACAAACCGCCGCCCAGGATCGCAATGAAGGTGATGGCCAGAAGAATGAAGGGCAGCGCCAGCTGAACATCGGCAAAGCGCATCACGATCATGTCCCACACGCCGCGGTAAAAGCCTGAAACCAGGCCCATGAAGACGCCGATGGCGGCACCACCGGCAACCGACGCCACGCCAACCAGAAGCGAGATGCGACCGCCCGCAACCACGCGGCCGAGCACGTCACGACCCAGCGGATCGGTGCCCAGAATATGGCTCCAGTCGCTGAACGGCGCGCGCAGACGGGCAAGGAGGTTCACGCCCATGCCGTTGTCGGGAAACAGCCACGGCGACAGGATCACGGCGAGCCCGATGCCGCCGACGAGAACGAGGCCGGCCACGAGTTCGAACGATCGGAACACGGCCCAACGGGAGTGAGGACGGTCTGCAATAAGGCTCACTGGACCTACTCCGTGCGAATGCGGGGATCGACCAGCCCGTAGGCGATGTCGACGATCAGGTTCACGAGGACGATCAACATGGACAAAACCACGATCACGCCCTGAAGCACGGGATAATCGCGGTCAGCCACGGCTTGGAAAGCCAGCGTGCCCAGACCCGGCCAGTTGAACACACGCTCAACCACCACGATGCCGCCCAGCAGACCGCCGAACTGGATGCCGAGATAGGTGATCAGCGGGATCGCGCAGTTGCGCAGCGCGTGCTTGTAAAGAACGACACGCTCGGACAGGCCCTTGGCGCGGGCAACCGTCACATATTGCTGCTTGAGCGTTTCCAGCATCGCCGTGCGCACGAGGCGAACATTGGTGGCCGTCAGGATAATGCCCATGGTGAGCGCCGGCATCAGGAAACTTTGCCAGCCTTCCATGCCGCTTGGCGGCAGCCATTGCAGGCTGATGGAGAAAACCAGCACCAGCATGATCGCCAGCCAGAAGTTCGGGAAGGACAGGCCAACGAGCGACAGAACGCGGATGACTTGGCCGGGCCAGCGACCCTGCCGGGTTGCCGAAGCAATGCCCAAGGGGATCGAGATCACGATCGAAACCACCAGCGAGGCCAGCGCCAGCGCCAGCGTTGCCGGCAAGGCGCGGCCGATCAGCTGGTTCACCGGCGTTCCGCCCAAAAAGGAGCGACCGAAATCGAGGGTGAAAAGGCCGCCGAGAAATTCGAGATATTGCACGTAGAACGGCCGGTCGAGGCCAAGCCCGGTGCGAATGCGCGCCAGATCGTCTTCCGTGACGCTGCCCGCGCCCTGGCTCAGCATCAGGGCCGGATCGCCCGTCAGGCGGATGGCGTAAGCAACAAGCAGCGTGACGCAGAGCACCACGAAGATCGCTTGCAGAAAGCGTTTGATCAGAAAACCGGCCATCAATTCACCTGGGGAGAGAGGTCTGCCCCGCATGAAGCGGGGCAGATGCGTCGATCATTATTCGACTGTGACGTCCGTCAGCCGCAGGCGGCTGTCCGGCGGTGCGATGAAGTTCTTCACCCGCTTGTTGATCGCGTAGATCTGGTTGAGATTGTAAAGCGGCATCTCAAGCGCCTGATCCGCGACATACCTGGCGATCTCCTGCAGCACCTTCTCGCGTTCTTGCGCGTTGGTCATGCCGCGCTGCGACTCCAGCAAAGCGTCGAGCTTCGGATCGTCGCCATACGGGTTCCAGCGCTCACCCTTGTGGTACATGAGGTAGGCGGTGTTGTCGTAATCGAACGTCCACGCGCCCCACGCCTGCTGCCACATCGCACCGGTGCGACCAGCGGGAATGATGTCGTTCAGGAGGACGTTGGTTTCGTAGGGCTTGATCGTGGCGGTGATGCCGACCGTCGACAGATAGCTCGCAACGGCCTGCGCCACTTCGTTGAAGGTCGAGTCGTTGCCGCGCACGTCGATCTGAAGCGTCGTGCCCGGCTTCACGCCGGCTTCGTCCAGAAGCTTCTGCGCGCCGGCCGTGTCGAACGGAATGGCTTCAAGCGAAGGATCGTTGCCAAAGGTCTGTTCGGACTGGAACGACACGATCGGCTTGGCCTGGCCGGCAAGGATCGCGTCGTTGATGGTGGCGCGGTCCACCGCCATGATCAGCGCCTTGCGCACGCGTGGGTCAGCCGTGATGCCGTCGCGCGTGTTGAAGCGCAGCGAATAAACGGTAGCACCTGGCGTGCTGACGATCTCGAGCTTGGAATCGGCCTCGATGGTCGGGATCGAGCCGATCGGCACGGATGGCGGGATCACCATGTCGACGCGGCCGGACTGCAGTTCGGCAAGCGCAGTGGACGGCTCGGTGATGAAGCGGAAGGTCACGTTTTCCAGCTTCGCCTTGTCGCCCCAGAACTTGTCATAGGCCTTCAGCTCCACGGCATCACGCGCCGTGTAGGAGGTCATGGTGAAGGGGCCGGTGCCGACCGGATGGGTGTTGAAATACTCGTCGCCCTTTTCGGCGATATAGGCCGGGGGCACGATCATCGCGCCATAGCCGGCGAGCTTGGTGAGCAGCACCGGATCGGGGCGCGACAGCTTCAGCTCGACCGTCTTTTCGTCGACCACATTGACGCTGTCGATCGCGTTGTAGTTGGACTGCTGCGGACCCTTGGCACCTTCTTCGCCGAGCAGGCGGTCGAACGTGTACTTCACCGCGTCCGCATTGAACGGCTCGCCATTGTGGAAGGTCACGCCTTCACGCAGCTTGAAAGTGTAGGTGAGGCCATCATCGCTGATGGTCCACTCCGTTGCGAGGCCGGGAATGATCTTCAGGTCCGGCGTACGGGCGACCAGGCCGTCGAAGATGTTGTTGGCAACGGCCGACCAGTTCACCAGGAACGTGTCGATCGGATCCCAGCTGCCTGGGTCCTGCGGCGAAGAAATGGTCAGCGTGCCAGCCGGTTGGGCTTGCGCGGCGGTCACAAGTGCGAGCGCACTGGTTAGAAGTGCCCCTCTCAGGGCGCGGTTCCAGCGGGTCATGCCATTCTCCTCATAGATTGTTGTGGTTCACGCATCCGCGGCAACGAAGTGGCCGGGTGCAATTTCGCGGTGTTTCAGGATGGTCGGCTCAGCGCCCACCGCCCGAACCGGGCTTGGTACTTCACCTTCCAGCAAGGGCAGACGGCCGCGTCGGCCGGGTTCGGCAACGGGCACGGCGGAAAGAAGCCGGCGGGTATAAGGATGCGCCGGTGTTTCGAAGATTTGGGCGCGCGAGCCGATTTCCACGATCTGGCCGAGGTAAAGCACGGCGACGCGATGCGCCATGCGTTCCACCACCGCCATATCGTGGCTGATGAAGAGGTAAGCGAGCTTGCGCTCTTCCTGCAGCGCCATGAACAGCTCGATGATCTGCGCCTGCACCGACACGTCGAGCGCCGACAAGGCTTCATCGGCGATGATCAGCTTGGGATCGCAGCTCAACGCGCGTGCAATGCAGATGCGCTGGCGCTGGCCGCCGGAAAACTGATGCGGATAGCGCGTTGCATGCGACGGCTCGAGGCCGACCTTGACCAGCAATTCCTCGACGCGTGCCTTGATGGCGGCCGAGTCCTTGATCAGGCCATGGGTGCGGATTGGTTCGGCGATGGAGAAGCCGACGCTCTTGCGCGGATCGAGCGATGCGAACGGATCCTGAAAGATATACTGGATCTCGCGGCGCAGACGCTGCGTTTCTTCGCCGGTCATCTCAGTGACCGACTTGCCGTCATACAGGATGCGGCCGGATGTCGGCGCCTGCAGACCCTGGATCGTGCGGCCGACCGTCGATTTGCCCGAGCCGGATTCACCCACCAGCGCCAGTGTTTCGCCGGGACGAATGTCGAAGCTCACTTGTTCGGCGGCATGAACGCGATGCGTGACACGCCCGAACATCGTCTTGCCGACGTCGAAGCGCACCGTCAGGTCTTCGACGCTCAGCAGCGGCTTGGCCGTCATGTCGGCTGTGTCGTGATCACGGTCTTCACCGATCCGCGTCGGCGTTTCGCCTTCCATCACCGTCAAGGTCAAACGGCGCGGCAGCATACGGCCCGTCATGGCGCCGAGCTTGGGAACGGCGGACAACAGGGTCTGCGTGTAAGGATGCTGCGGATTGGCGAAGATCTCAGCAACCGCACCTTCTTCGACCTTGCGTCCCTTCCACATCACCACGACCCGGTCGGCGATCTCGGCCACCACACCCATGTCATGGGTGATGAACACGACAGCCATTCCCAACTCACGCTGGAGATCGGCCAGGATCGACAGGATCTGCGCCTGGATCGTAACGTCGAGAGCCGTGGTCGGCTCGTCGGCGATCAGCACCTTAGGCTGGCAGGCCAGCGCCATGGCGATCATCACGCGCTGGCGCATGCCGCCCGACAGCTGGTGCGGATAACGGTCGAGCATGCGCTCGGCATCCGACAAGCGCACGAGCGACAACAAACGGGCCGCTTCGGTGCGCGCCTCCGCACGACTCATGTTGCGATGAAGGATCAGGGTTTCGCAGATCTGGTTGCCGACCGTGAACACGGGGTTCAGCGAGGTCATCGGCTCCTGGAAGATCATCGCGATCTCGTTGCCGCGCAAACGGCGCATGCGCGTTTCACCGGCAGTTGCGAGGTCGGTAGTGCCCTCCCCCGCATCGAACAGGATCGACCCGCTCGCCAGGCGGCCGTTGCCATGCTCCACCAGCCGCATCACGGACAAGGAGGTCACGGACTTGCCCGAACCGGATTCGCCCACGATCGCCACGGTCTCGCCCGGCCGCACGCTGAAGGACAACCCATCGACAACGCGGGCAGCGCCGAACTCGACCGAAAGGTCGTTGACGGACAGGATCGGCGACTTGTCGCTCATGGTGGATAGTTCCGTCATCAATCAGACCGTCGCTGCGGCGCGGGAGGCTTGGTCATAGGAGCCCGACAGGAAGCGCAGCACCGAAGCGATGCGCGACATTTCTTCCTGGGAGGGACCGGCATCCGACATGCCGCGCACCAGAAGTTCGTTGCGGATTTCCGCATAGCGGTCGCACAAGGCGAGACCCGTGTCGGAAATGCGCACCGTCTTTTCCTTGCCGGCGCGGCCGGTATGGATCAGCCCGGCCTTTTCCAGCTTGCGGATGGCGTAGTTCGCGACATGCGTGTCGCCGATATCGAGTGCAAGGCAGACATCGGCCAGGGTTTTCGGCCGGCTGCGATGGCGCACAGAATGAAGGATCAGAATTTCGATCGGGGAAAGGCCGGGTTGCCCCGCGGCCGTCATGCAGCGCACCATCCAGCGGGAAAAGGCGTGCGAGATCAGGATCACGCCATATTCCATTTCCGACAATCCAGGATGCGTGCCTGCCGCGAGATGCTGCGACGACACGATCGGGCCGAGCGAGCGCCCGCTCGACCGGCTTTCGCGCATCGTGTCTGCGCCTTCCACTGGATTATCGCCTGCCTTCAAACGCAACCGCCTCGTTCCTGTTGACGCGACCATGCCATCATCTTAACGATACTTTGTCAACAAAATGCGCGCGTTATGAACAAGCATGACGCATGCAACAAGGATGCCTGCTTTTTAAGCGGGTGCTGATGAGGCGGGAATTCGATGGTAAAAGCGGGTGAAGCAGCGAAGCGTTGGGACTTCTGGATCGATCGGGGCGGCACGTTCACCGACGTCATTGCCAGAACGCCACAAGGCGAACTGCTGGCACGCAAGGTCCTGTCGGAAAACCCGTCCGCCTACCGCGATGCCGCCGTTCAGGGCATCCGCCTGCATCTTGGCTTGAACACCGGCGATCCCATTCCATCCGGCCTGATCGGTGAAGTGCGGATGGGCACCACCGTCGCAACGAATGCACTGCTCGAGCGCAAGGGCGAACGGCTGGCGCTGGTCACGACGCGCGGGTTCCGTGATGCGCTGCGCATCGGCTACCAGGAGCGCAAGGACATCTTTGCGCTCGCCATCGAGAAGCCGGAAGCCTTGTACGACACGGTTGTTGAAATCGACGAACGTGTGCTGGCCGACGGTGTTGTCGAAAAGGCCCTGGACGAAGCGGCCGCGCGCTCAGCTTTCGAAGCACTTCGCGCTGATGGCTATGATGCCGTGGCCATCGTGCTCATGCACGCCTCCAAGTTCCCCGAACACGAAGCAGCGCTTGGCCGCATCGCCCGCGAGATCGGCTTTTCGCAGGTTTCCGTCAGCCATGAAGTTTCGCCGCTGGTGAAGCTGGTCGGCCGCGGCGATACCACGGTTGTGGACGCCTATCTGTCGCCGGTTCTCAAGCGCTATGTTGCGCAGGTCGCGCAGGAACTCGACGTCGAGCGCTCCGGCGCGCGCATCATGTTCATGATGTCGTCGGGTGGTCTCACCGCAGCTGAAATGTTCCAGGGCAAGGATGCGATCCTGTCCGGTCCGGCCGGCGGCGTGGTGGGTCTGGCACGCACCGGCGCTTCGGCCGGGTTCGACCGCGTGATCGGCTTCGACATGGGCGGCACCTCCACCGATGTGGCGCATTTCGACGGCGAATATGAGCGCGCCTTCGAAACCGAAGTTGCCGGCGTTCGCGTTCGCGCGCCGATGATGCTGATCCACACGGTTGCAGCCGGCGGCGGCTCCATCCTGAACTACGACGGCAACCGCTTCCGCGTCGGCCCCGAATCTGCCGGTGCCTTCCCCGGTCCGGCCTGTTATCGTAACGGCGGACCGCTTGCCGTGACCGACGCCAACCTCATGCTCGGCAAGCTGATGCCGGACTTCTTTCCCGCGATCTTCGGTCCGCAGCAGAACGAACCGCTCGACCGCGCTGCCGTTGAAGCCCGCTTCACCGATATGGCCGCCAAGATCGGCGACGGCCGCTCGGCCGAAGAAGTCGCGGACGGCTTCGTGACGATCGCCGTCGCTTCCATGGTGCAGGCGATCAAGAAGATTTCCGTTCAGCGCGGCTATGACGTCACGCGCTACGCCCTGAGCTGCTTCGGCGGCGCCGGCGGCCAGCATGCCTGCCTCGTGGCCGATGCGCTGGGCATGACCAGGATCCTGATCCATCCGCTGTCCGGCCTGCTTTCGGCTTATGGCATGGGCCTGGCCGACATTCGCGCCACACGCCAGAAGGCACTCGACGTGCCGCTGGACGATGCTGCACCGGACGCCCTCGCATCGCTTGGCGAAACGCTGGCGATCGAATGCCGCGATGAACTGGCCGCGCAAGGCATCGAGGCCGCCGACGTCACCACCTATCTGCGCGCCCATATCCGCTATGCCGGCACGGACACGGTGCTCAGCATCGACTCGCCTTATGGCGAGGGCGACACCGCGCAGCGTTTGCGGATCGCCTTCGAAACCGCGCATAAGCGCCGCTTCGGTTTTATCGCCGAAGGCAAGGCGCTGACCATCGACGCAGTGGAAGTCGAAACCGTTGGCGGCGGCGCGGCCGGCGAAGAAGCATCCAGCGAGACCGTTGCGCAGGGCGAAGCCACTGCCGCACGCCGCACGCGCTTCTTCTCGGGCGGTTCCTTCCACGATGCAGCCGTGGTGATGCGCGAAGCCCTGCAGCCCGGCCACCGCATCACCGGACCGGCCATCATCATTGAGCCCAACCAGACGGTTGTGGTGGAAAAAGGCTGGCAGGCCGAACTCACGGCCAAGGATCATCTGGTTCTCGCCCGCATCGAAGCGCTGCCGCAGCGCGTCGCGGTCGGGACGCAGGCCGATCCCGTTCTGCTGGAGATCTTCAACAGCCTGTTCATGTCGATCGCCGAACAGATGGGCGTGACGCTTCAGAACACCGCCTATTCCGTCAACATCAAGGAGCGGCTCGACTTCTCCTGCGCGGTGTTTGACGCATCCGGCGCGCTTGTCGCCAACGCCCCGCATATGCCGGTGCATCTGGGCTCCATGGACGCCTCGGTCGCCGCCGCGATCCGCGAAAACCCGGTTATTCATCCCGGCGACGTGTTCCTGATCAACGCGCCCTATAATGGCGGCACGCATCTGCCGGATCTCACCGTCTGCACGCCGGTGTTTGCCGAAGACGGCAAGACGCTGCGCTTCTGGGTGGCGTCGCGCGGGCACCACGCCGATATCGGCGGCCTCGCGCCGGGCTCGATGTCGCCGGAAGCCCGCACGATCGAGGAAGAAGGCGTTTACATCGACAACTTCAAGCTGCTCGATCGTGGCGTGTTCCGCGAAGACGCGCTGGCGGAACTGCTGACCTCGGCCAAGTACCCGGTGCGCAACCTCCTGCAGAACGTCAACGACCTGAAGGCGCAGGTTGCCGCCAACGAAAAGGGCGTCGCCGAGCTCACCAAGACGATCGCCCAGTTCGGCGACGATGTGGTCGAGGCCTATATGGGCCACGTCCAGGACAACGCCGCCGAAAGCGTGCGCCGCGTGCTCGATAAGCTGCCTGATGGCCAGTTCACCTATGAAATGGACCAGGGCTGTCAGATCTCGGTGAAGGTCACGATTGACCGGGCCGCACGCGAAGCCACGGTTGATTTCACCGGCACCTCCGCTCAGCGCGATGACAACTTCAACGCGCCGATGCCCGTGACCCGCGCGGCCGTGCTGTATGTCTTCCGCATGCTGGTGCGCGCCGACATCCCGATGAATGCCGGCTGCCTGCGGCCGGTGAAGATCGTGGTGCCGGATGGCACGATGCTGTCGCCGCGTTATCCGGCCGCCGTTGTTGCCGGCAATGTCGAGGTCAGCCAGGCCGTTACCGACACGCTGTTTGGCGCGGTCGGTGCGATGGCGGCGGCTCAAGGCACGATGAACAACCTGACCTTCGGCAACGCAACCTACCAGTATTACGAAACGATCTGCTCGGGTTCGCCGGCGGGTCCGGGCTTCAACGGCACGGATGCGGTTCATACCCACATGACCAACTCCCGTTTGACCGATCCGGAGATCCTCGAAACGCGTTTCCCCGTGGTGCTGGAAGACTTCCACATTCGTCAGGGATCTGGCGGAAAGGGTCGCTGGAGCGCCGGCAATGGCACAAGCCGCACCATCCGGACCCGTGAAGCGCTCGACTTCGCGATCCTGTCCGGCCACCGCAGGGTGCATCCCTTCGGTTTGGAAGGTGGCGAGCCCGGCGAACTCGGGCGCAATCAGGTGCGTCGCGCCAATGGCGCGGTGCAGGAGCTCGGCGGATGCGATCAGGCCAAGCTCGAAGCGGGCGACGCCTTCATCATCCGCACCCCAACCGGCGGCGGCTTCGGCAAGCCCGAACAGCAGTAACAACAGCCGGAGGGCGCCTGACGCAGGTGCCCTCCCCTTCTCGCATCCCAAAACCTCTTCTCGCGGGAACAGGATCGGGATAATCGTGCTTTCATCTCCATCGGAGGACTGCACGCCATGCTGAAATCCTTTTTTGCATCAACGGCGCTGGTGGCCGCATTTACCGCGCCTCAGGTCTCGCTCGCAGCCGATGCGACACCAAGCTATGACACCTACAAGTCCTGGTTCACGGCTTGCGACAATGGTCTCGCCTGCCAGGCACGCGGTTTCAGCGACGATAGCGGTCCCGATAGCCCGGATCTCACCATCTCCAGGGATGCCGGCCCGCAGGCCAAGACCCTCGTCACCTTGAAACTGCCTTTCGCTGTTGAAGCGGCCGACCTCAAGGTCGATGGACAACCCCTCACGCTTGCCAGCGGTGCCTGGGAAATCGAGCGCGAAGAAGGGATGACGACCTTGTCGCTGTCGGAGGACGCCGACATCCAGACCCTGATCACCCAGCTTCGTGATGCGTCCGCGCTGCAAACCAGCAAACCGGAGGCTTCGGTTCCGCTTGATGGCTTTGTCGCCGCCCTGCTGCGCATGGATGATCGGCAAGGCCGCATCGACGGCGTGACAGCGCTTATTCGCAGGGGCAAGGCACCCGCATCCGCCGTGCCCCCGGCTCCCGATCTTCCCACGACACCCACCTACAAGCCCACCGCGCCGCTCGAAGCGGCAGAAAAGACAGCCCTGCTGTCAAAGGCCCGCAAGGATCTTGCCTCGACCTTCCAGAGCGAAGATTGCAGCACTGACTCACCGTCCGGCATCGACAACTCGGACGCTTTCGCAGTGGATCAAACCAGCGCTCTCGTTTTTCTGGGGTGTTTTGTCGGCGCCTATCAGGGATCGTCCCTGGTCGCCCTTGTGCCGCGTTCGGGAAACGGTGCGGCTGAGCTTGTGCGTCCTTCCCTCCCGATCTCGGACGGCGATACCGACACCGCCCTTTTGACCGAACCGGGCTTTGATCCCGACACCGGCACTTTGTCGATGAGCGCGCGTGGCCGAGGCCTGGGGGATTGTGGATTGAGCGCGGAATGGGTCTGGAACGGCACGCAGTTTCAGCTCACCGGCGGCAGCTATCAGATGAGCTGCGGCGGCAGCCAGCCGGGTGATTGGCCGACGGTTTATCGCTCCAAATAGGGGGCTGAAGCCCCTCCCCTGCCTAACCAACGGCCGCATTGCCGCCGGTTTCCGGCGCTGTAATCGTCAGGAAGGAATGTCGCTCCGATTCGACGCGACTCGTGGTCTTCTTAGCGAAGTGGCTCCATTGGAGACGCGACCTTAATATTTGGACTGCCGAAGAGCGGCTGAAAAGATGCCGTTATGCGGATGAGCCGCAGCATGCGGTTTACTGTAACCTATTGCTTTTCCGTGGTTTTCTTCCCTTCGGCAACCTCCAGACCATGCCGACGTCGACCGCGTTAGAACTTCGTTAACCTTAAAGCTCTGGACCGCCGCCCGGAATCATGCGCTAAGCTTGACGGGAGAAGGGCATTAAAGCGGCCGTTGGCCGTCAAAGGGGTACGACAGCGACAATGTCGAAACAGGCACCAATTGCAGCGACGGAAGATCCCGGCGACAAGATCACGCGTCATGCGCGGATGCTGTCTGGTGAGCTTCAAGCGCGCCGCGAGCAGATGTATCCCCCAAATGCCGAGAAGCAGCTCCGTTACTTCCTGACGAACGAGGTTTCCAAGCTTACCACGATCCCGGAATCGACGTTGCGCACAATGTCGATCGAAGGAAAGGGCCCGACCCCTGCCCGGCTGGAAAACAATCACCGCGCTTACACGCTCGCCCAGATCAATGAGTTGCGCGAGATGTTCGCCGAGATGCGGCCATCCGATCTGCGCCGCTATCTGCCAAGGAGGCAGGAAGGCGAGCACGTCCAGATCTTGGCCATCGCCAATTTCAAGGGTGGAAGCGCGAAAACCACCACCAGCGCCCACCTCGCTCATTACCTCGCCCTGCACGGTTACCGTGTTCTGGCGATCGACCTTGATCCTCAGGCATCGCTGTCAGCCATGTTCGGCGCGCAGCCGGAGCTCGATGTCGCCGAGAACGAAACGATCTATGGCGCACTGCGCTATGACGAAGATCGTCGGCCGATGAAAGAGATCATCCGCAAGACCTACTTTTCCGGCGTCGATCTCATTCCTGGCAATATCGAAGTCATGGAATATGAGCACGAAACGCCGCGCGCGCTGGCCGATCGGCGGACCGGCTCGCAGGAAATCTTCTTCGAGCGGTTGCGGATCGCAATTGGCGAAGTCGAGGATGATTACGACATCGTCCTTCTGGATACCCCGCCTTCGCTCGGCTTCCTGACGCTCGGCGCAATTTATGCTGCAACCGGCCTGATCATCACGGTTCATCCCGCGATGCTCGACGTCATGTCGATGAGCCAGTTTCTTCTCATGATGGGCGACCTGATCGCCGTGATCCGCGATGCAGGCGCGACCATGCAGCAGGACTTCCTGCGTTATCTTATTACACGTCACGATCCCAACGATCAGTCGCAGGTCCATGTCGTCGGCATGCTGCGCAGCCTTTTCGGCGAGGATGTTCTGACCCCCACCGCGGTGGAAAGCAGTGCCGTCGAAACGGCCGGCCTGGCCAAGCGGACGCTGTACGAACTGGAGTCCGGCAATATCGGCGCTGGCACCGTGCGCCGTGCGCGGGAATCCATCGACGCCGTCAACGGCCGTATCGTCGATCTCGTTGAACGAAGCTGGAACCGTACATGAGCAAGGCACCCGGCAAAAAGTCCATTCTCGCAAGCTTCGCCGCCTACACGGCACCTCCAGGCCCGGCGCCGGAAAAAGAACAGCCGCGCGAACCGTCAGCCCCGCTGGCCCGTGTTGGTGCCGGCGTTGTTGGCGCGACGCAGCGTTCGATTGCCGAATTGCGCGCCGAGCGTGACGAGCTGAAAGCTTTGGTGGAAGCTGGCACCGGTCGCGAACTCGACCCGGCGGTCATCGACCCCTCGCCTTTTCCTGATCGCTTGCCGGATGACGATCAGACCTCGTTCGAGTCCTTCAAGGCGCTGATCGCGAGCGAAGGCCAGATCGTTCCCATCCTCGTTCGTCCAAGCCCCGGCAACCCGGATCGCTATCAGGTCATCTATGGCCATCGCCGGCTTCGTGCCGCGCGCGAGCTTGGGCTGAACGTCAAGGCGACCGTGACCGAGTTCGACGACCGCGAACTCGCTATCGCGCAAGGCATCGAGAATGCCGCGCGTCAGGATCTGAGCTGGATCGAAAAAGCCTTGTTTGCGGCGCGCATGGATGCAGCAGGCGTCAAGGCGCGCGATATTCGGTCGGCCCTGTCGATCGACGATCCTGAACTCGCCCGTTACCGTGCGGTTTGCCGCGCTATTCCAGAAGACATTATCCAGACGATCGGCCGCGCACCAAAGGCTGGCCGTACTCGCTGGGCGTCCTTCGCGAAAGCTTGCGCAGATGATGCAGCGCTCGACCGAACACGCGAAACCTTGGCAGCTGCCAAGGTTCAAGATTCCGACCGACGCTTTGTTCTGGCTCTTGAGGCTGCGACTGCAAAGGAAAAGCCCGAACAAACCGATCTCGCTTTGAGGAACAGTGCCGGACGAACGCTTGGCCGCGCGCAATTCTCTCGCCGGGAAATCAAGCTCACGATCGAGACCAAAGAAGCTGCATCCTTCTCGGACTTCCTGCAGAACGAGCTCCCGAGCCTGGTTGAGCGCTACTACGCAGAGAAAGATGCCTGATCGAACACCTTGGCAGCTGCCAAGGTTCTGACGCGTTGCCGGTCCGCATGATCGGTATGAGGGAAAAGGAAAGGAGAGCGAAGCCCGGCAAAAAGAAAAGGCCCCCAAGCGGCGAACCAACCTGAGAGCCTTGTTCTCTTGTAGCAAAGAAACAATAGCCCTCTCCGATTCGGCTGTCAAACCCGAAGACCGCTCTTGGCGGCACATTCGCTTTGCCCAAAGCTTTGTGGCGATGACATGCGAGAGACTGTTGTATCGACGCCCTTTGGGCGGCGGCCAATGACGCTTGCCTTGCTGGTAAGTCAGGTCGCAAACAAAGACATTCCCGACAAACCCATCTCCAAGTGGCAGGTGTTCCAGCACGTCCGGGAAGCGCGTGAGCATCTCGGAGCAAGCGATCGTGCGCTCGCCATTCTGAATGCGCTTCTGTCCTTCTATCCCGAGCCCGCCTTGAGCGCGAAGACGGGCACAATCGTCTGGCCGTCAAACGAGCAGCTCTGCGCGCGCGCCAATGGCATGTCGCTTGCAACCTTGCGTCGTCACATCGCAATCCTGCTCGATTGCGGTCTGATCCTTCGCCGCGATAGTCCCAACGGCAAACGTTTCGCACGCAAAGGCGAGGGCGGATCCGTCGTGCAAGCCTATGGCTTCGATCTCGCGCCGCTCCTGACGCGCGCAGATGAGTTCCGCCGCATGGCTGAAACCATCATCGCCGAACGCCAGGCGCTCAAGATCTTGCGCGAACGCATGACACTTTGCCGGCGTGATATCGTCAAGCTGATCGAAAGCGGCCGCGAAAACAGCATCCCGCATGACTGGAACGAGGCCGAAGAAAGCTATCGTACCATCATCGCCGAGCTTCCACGCAAGGCGACGAAGCCGATCCTCGAGCAGATCGAGGCGCAGCTCGAGACATTGCGCCGTCAGATCATCAACGCGCTGGACTCATTCATTAATGCAGCCGAGTTGAGCCGCAACGAGTCGCAATCTGAGACTCACAAACAAGAGTCAAAACCAGAATCCCAATCTGAATCAGTTTCGGTTTTGGAAAAGAGAAATGAAGCTGCGCTTTCCCTAAGCACGAGCCTCTTCACAAAGACCGCTCAAAAGCCGGCTCTGCCGCTACCCCTGGTTCTTGAAGCCTGCTCCAGCTTGAACGGCCTGGCGCAAGGTGGCGAAATCCGAAACTGGCGCGACTTCTCGGCCGCAACCACCGTCGTCCGCTCGATGCTCCAGATCACCCCGAGCACTTGGCAGGAGGCATGCGGCAGTCTTGGCGAACAACAGGCCGCGATTACACTCGGGGCGATCTACCAGCGATCCGGAGCGATCGTGAATCCCGGCGGATATCTGCGTGTGTTGAGCCGAAGAGCCCAGTCGGGCCGCTTTTCAGCCACACCGATGATTATGGCTCTGCGGCGAACCAGCGACAAACCGGAGTCACCGAGCGCGCCTTGTGTCGAACCAGCCATTCAATCCGGGGAGGAAAACCCGGCTGACGATATTCCGATCAGCGCCGCACTGCTGCGCAGTCTTGCCCAGTCGAACACGCTGCAAGCCAAGATGCGCCGCAACCTGATCCAACCTTGAAGAAGACCGCGCCGATGCACTCCATCCTCCTGCAAGCTTCGCCTGCTAACCAGTGGTTAACCATGCTCGTGGCAGCCGCCAGCAACGGAACTGTTGAAAATGTCTGACGTAGTGAGTGAGTCCAAGGCGATCCGGCTGAAGGGACGGTCCTTCCTGGCCCTTGTTCTGACGCCCGAGCTGCCCTTCGACGAATGGCTGGCCCGCCTTGATGACCTTGCTGCGCGCTCTGCGGGTTTCTTTCTGCGCCGCCCGATCGTGCTCGACGTTCAGAACCTCGATGTCGACCGTACTCAACTGCGCACGATGATCGAACAGCTGACTGAGCGCAATGTCCGCATCATGGGCTTGGAAAATGCGCGCGCCTCCATGCTGGCAGCCGATCTCCCGCCCGCCTTGACCGACGGCC
Source organism: Tianweitania aestuarii (assembly GCF_018457165.1). GTDB lineage: Bacteria > Pseudomonadota > Alphaproteobacteria > Rhizobiales > Rhizobiaceae > Tianweitania > Tianweitania aestuarii. The sequence goes on from NZ_JAFMNX010000004.1 coordinate 231,072, forward strand.
GCGCAGCCTCCGACTTCGAGCCGCCTGCAGAACGCGCGCCCGGTGAAGCACCGCAGACAAACCCGTCGCCCGCTGCTTACGAGCGCGAGCCGGTGCAAGGCCAGTTCACGGCCATGCCATCGCTGACGGTCACCGAGCCGGTCCGCTCCGGGCAGTCGCTCGTGTTTCCCGATGGTGACGTCACCGTAGTGGGATCGGTTGCATCGGGCGCGGAAATCATCGCCGGTGGCTCGATCCACGTTTACGGCGCGCTGCGGGGGAGGGCGCTTGCAGGAACGATGGGCAATTCGTCGGCACGCATTTTTTGCCGCAAACTCGAAGCAGAACTGATTGCGATCGACGGCTTCTACAAGACGGCGGAAGACATGGAGCACGAACTGCGCGGCCAGGCCGTTCAGATCTGGCTCGAAGGCGAGGCGATCGTCGCGGAAACCTTAAGCTGACGCGAAAGCGGGCAAACGGAACACAGGAGATAACGATGGGCAAAGTTATTGTAGTCACATCGGGCAAGGGCGGCGTTGGCAAGACGACGTCGAGCGCCGCACTCGGTGCTGCCCTGGCGCAGAATGGCGACAAGGTCGTCGTCGTCGATTTCGACGTCGGTCTGCGCAACCTCGACCTCGTCATGGGCGCCGAGCGCCGCGTGGTTTATGACCTCGTCAACGTCATCCAGGGCGAAGCCAAGCTGGCGCAGGCGCTGATCCGCGATAAGCGCCTCGAAACGCTGTACCTGCTCCCGGCCTCACAGACCCGCGACAAGGACAATCTCACGCCGGAAGGCGTCGAGAAGGTCATCACCGCTCTGCGCAAGGCGTTCGACTGGGTGATCTGCGACAGCCCGGCCGGCATCGAACGCGGCGCGACGCTCGCCATGCGTCATGCCGATGTGGCGATCGTCGTCACCAATCCGGAAGTTTCGTCCGTTCGCGATTCCGATCGCATCATCGGTCTGCTCGATTCCAAGACCATGAAGGCGGAGCAGGGCGAGCGGATGGAAAAGCATCTGCTTCTGACCCGCTTTGACCCCGCACGTGCCGAGCGCGGCGATATGCTGAAGGTCGAAGACGTGCTCGAAATCCTGTCCATTCCGCTGCTCGGCATCATCCCCGAGAGCATGGACGTCCTGCGCGCTTCCAATGTCGGCGCACCCGTGACCATTGCCGACAACAAGAGCGCGCCGGCACTGGCTTATTTCAACGCCGCGCGTCGATTGAAAGGCGAGACTGTTCCGCTCACCACGCCCGGCGAGAAGCGTGGTTTCTTTGGCAAGATCTTCGGAAGGAAAGCGGCATGAACCTGAAGCGTTTCTTCTCCCGTTCGGCTTCCGCGCCCGCGGCGCGCGAGCGCCTGCAGGTGTTGCTGGCGCATGAGCGCGCGTCGAGCGGGGATTCCGATCTCCTCAAAACGCTGCGCGACGAAATCATGGCCGTGATCGCCAAGCATATGCAGGTCGATGGCGACAAGGTCAGCGTGAAGATGGAACGTGGCGCGTCGGTCTCGACGCTCGCCGTGGACATCGAAGTGCCGTTTGATGGTGGCAAAAAGGCAGCCTGACCGCTGCCTCTTCGTTCCATCTCCGTCTAAAGCGCGTTTGAACGCCTACAAGATCACACGATGCGCAGCCTGGCCGCGAATGCCGAGGTCTGCCTTGAAAGCCGAGCCTGCTAGGGGTTGGCTAGCCAAGGCTTCGGCATCGAGATTGTCGCGCGCGCTGGTGATGAAGAGCGTCGACAGGTCCGCGCCACCGAAGGCTGGACACGAAGACTGTGTCGCTGGCGTTGACACGATCTCGATCAGCGTTCCGGCATCGTCGTAGCAGGCGACTCTGCCTGCGCCCCATTGCGCCACCCAAAGGCGACCTTCGGCATCAACGGCGGCTCCATCCGGGTTGAGGCTTTCTGAGCTCAGGTCCAGAAAAACCGACGGTTCCCCTTTCGGCCATCCCTCACCGTCGAGCGCCTGTTTCCACACAAGCCGCTGCCGCGTATCGGCAAAAAAGGCAAAGCTTCCATCCGGCTTGAAGGAAATGGCGTTGGTGATCGTCACGTCGGGGACGAGCTGCCGGACCTCACCGCGATAATAGCGATAGATCGAGCCGGCCTTGTGTTCGCCTTTGCGTCCCATCGTCCCGATCCAGAACCCACCCCACGGATCGGTGCCGCCATCGTTCGAGCGATTGTCCAGCTGTTCGCCTTCCAGCTCGATGATCGGTTCAGAGCGACCGCTCACGAGATTGAAACGAAGCAAAGCGCCGGCACCGGCCACCAGCAGCGTGTCGCGATCGATCCAGCCGGCCGCCGAAACCGCTCGATCGAACTGCCATTCGCGCTGTTCATCGCCTTCGCGCGTTAACATCTTGTGGTTGAGAATATCAAACCAGAACAGCTGCTTACGCTCCGGGTGCCAGAGCGGACCTTCGCCAAGGCGGCAGGGGCGATCGTCGTAAAGCTCGGCCTGGATCATGCTTTTCCTCCGGCTTCCCAGGTCGATACGCTGCGCCTGGCTTCCTGTGCGATGCGGTCAACGGACCAATCCGGCTTGAACAGCGAGGAGCCCAAACCAAAGCCGTTTGCGCCGGCTGCGCGCCATGTCGCAAAGTCGTCGGGTCCAACGCCGCCCACAGGGTAAATCTGTGTTTGCGGGGGAAGAACGGCGCGTAAGGCCTTGAGTGCGTCCGGGCCCATCAGGCTTGCCGGAAAGATCTTCAGCGCATCCGCACCGGCGGCCAGTGCGGCGAAACATTCGGTCGCCGTAAACACGCCGGGAAAAGAGCCGAGGCCGCGATCCTTGGTGTAGGTGATGACGTCCGGGTTGCAGTTCGGCGAAACGATGAACGTCGCTCCGGCTTCAGAAACGGCGTCGACTTCATCTCGCGTCAACACAGTGCCGGCCCCGATCTCCGCGACGTCTTTGAAGGCGCGGCTCATGGTGGTGATACTTGTGAGAACATCGGGCGAGTTCAAGGGCACCTCGATGCGCGTAATGCCGGCATCGATCAAGGCGCGGCCCACGGCTTCCGCCTTGTCAGGTGTCAGTCCGCGCAGGATCGCGATCAAGGGCAGGGTCATCGTGCCTCCAGAAGTTGGTGCCGCGCTGCAACGAGGCCGGCAAGCGTACAAGCCTGCGCATCCACCATGCGCGCCGTTCCGCCAAGCGCATGTAAAGCGCGCAAATAGCGTTCGGCAAGCTGATCGGCGCCGATCAGAACCACATCGCCACCCGACCATTCCTGCTGCATCGCTGCCAGTTCAGCACCGATCAGGAGGCCCGATAGCCGGGAGCGTGCATCTTCATTGTCGGCATCCGCAACAAGCCCGCTTGCGCGAATGCCAAACAGAAGCGCGGTCAAATCGGCAGGGGTCTCGGCCGCAACACGCACGGCATTATCGAAGACGGTGTCATGAAGCGTTCCATCCTCGCCCATCGAGTGCCTGAGCACCGACTGCTTCGCCAGCAAGGCGAACAGTTCGCCCGTCATGAAGGTGCGGAAGCTCTGGACCTCGCCCGCTTCGACCCGCGCCCACTTGGAATGGGTGCCCGGCAAGCAGACCATGCCGGTAAAGCCTTGTTCCAGGCCAAGAAGGCCGGCGATTTGCGTTTCCTCGCCACGCATCACGTCGGCGGGATCCATTTGGCTCAGTCCATGAACGATGCGGACGGTCAAACGCGGGTCGGATGTCGAAACCTGCTGCATCGCGGATGCAACCACGGGCTGGGTCGGCACGGCGAGATAAGGCACTTCCTGCCATCCCTGCCGCGCGCCAACCATGCCGCAGGCAACCACGTCGATCGGGCGCTCAGCGGAAAGCCATGGCTCTGTCGCCGCAAGCAAAGCGGGCTCGAACTGGTGCCGCTCGAGGCCACCCATTCCGGTCGGCGCAGAAACCGTTGCCACGGCGCGATCGTCCGCCATGGCCCAGGCGCGCAGATTGCTCGTTCCCCAATCGACGGCAATCCAGTCGACGCGCTCAGCGCTGCTTGCAGTCTCCGGCATCACGCCAGATCTTGCGGCAAAAGGTCGGCTGGCAGGTTCTGATAGGCAACGGGACGCAGGAAGCGCCGGATCGCCAGCGTTCCGACCGACGTCGTCGAAACATTGGTGCTGGCAGGGTAGGGGCCGCCATGCATCATCGCATCGGCCACTTCCACGCCGGTGGGATAACCGTTTGCCAGAATACGACCGGACTTGCGCTCCAGAACCGGCATCAGCTGCTTGGCGAAAGCGGTGTCACCGTCGTCCAGCTGAAGCGTTGTGGTGAGCTGACCGCGAAGGCCATGCGCGATGGCCAGCATCTGCTCAGGACCGGCAGCGCGCACCATGATACCGAGCGGCCCGAAAACCTCCTCGCCGAGTTCGGGATTGGCCAGGAACGTGTTTCCATCCGTCACGAAGAGGGCAGGGGCCCCTTCGCGGCCATTGCCTTCCGCGGCATGCGCCTGGCGCACCGCATTGCTGCCGGCGATCCGCGCCGAGCCACGACGAAACGCGTCGGCTATTCCGGTCGACAACATCGGCTGCGCTTGAACGGCACTCAGAGCCTGCGCGGCATTTGTTTCGAAGTTTTCGGCCACGGCGTCGGGCACGACGATGATGCCGGGGTTGGTGCAGAACTGGCCGACACCCATGGTGAGCGACGCGGCCCAGTCCCTGGCGATCGTTTCGCCGCGCGCCTTGGCCGCTTCGGGTAACACGAAGACCGGATTGACCGAGCCGAGTTCGCCGAAGAACGGGATCGGCTCTTCGCGCGCATTGGCGATGTCGAACAAGGCGCGTCCGCCGCGCAGCGACCCGGTGAAGCCGATCGCCTTGATGAGCGGATGGCGCACCAGCGCTTCGCCCGCTTCGTTGGTGTTGGATTGCACGAGCGAAAACGTGCCGGGGTGCTGGCCGGTCTTCTCGATGGCTTCCAGAATGGCTTCGGCAACGATTTCGGCCGTGCCGGGATGGCCGGGATGACCTTTCACCACAACCGGGCATCCGGCCGCCAATGCGGATGCCGTGTCGCCGCCGGCGGTCGAGAAGGCGAGGGGGAAGTTCGACGCGCCGAATACGCCCACAGGGCCGATCGGCCGCTGGATCAGCTTGATCTCAGGGCGCGCCGCAGGCTTGCGGTCGGGCATTGCCAGATCATGACGCTTGTCGAGATAGCTTCCGTCGCGAATATGGCTGGCGAACAAGCGAAGCTGACCGGTCGTGCGACCGCGTTCACCTTCCAAACGTCCGGCAGGCAGACCGCTTTCGCGCGTACCGATCGCGGTGATCGCCGCACCGCGCGCTTCGATCGCGTCGGCAATGGCGTCGAGAAACGCTGCGCGGTTTTCACGACTGGACGATCCGAACACCCAGAACGCATCCTCGGCAGCCTGAGCGGCGCGGTCGATATCATCCGCCGTGCCCAGCGCGAAACGCTGCGGTTCGCCGGAAACGGGGTCGGACTGGAAGCTTTGCGATCCTTCCACCCATTTTCCGGCAATCAGATGAGCGCCGCGCGGCTTGAAGCTGTCAGACATGGTCAGGTCCTTTTCGACCTCAGAAGTTTGCTGGATTACATCTCGAAAGCATCAACAACGATCCGGCGGCCCAGCATGAAGGCGTCGGCGACATGCACAAGAGGCGCGAGATCGACGTCGATCGACGTCTCAGCGACAAGCTGCGCGAAGCGGGCATAGATCCCGTCATATTCGCTGTCGGCTTCCTGCATCATCACCTTGCCGTCGATCGTCATCTCGGCACCGCCGGATGACAGCTTGAGCTGGCCGTCGTTCGTTTCGATTTCGATATTCCAGGTTTGCGGCCCGGTCTGGCGCCAGTCGAAATCGGCCGACACGGTTTCACCGCTCGCGCCTGCAAATTGCAGCTGCGCGGCGATCGGCGCATCGCGTCCGTCGGGGAACTGGAGCTCCGCCGCCGTCACGCGAACCGGCTGCGGCAGGATTTCGGTGAGGATCGACAAGGCGTTAATGCCGGGATCGAACACGCCGAGCCCACCCGGCTGCCAGATCCATTCCTGGCCGGGATGCCAGCGCCGCACATCTTCCTTCCAGGTGATCCGAGCCGATTGCACCTGCCGCTTAGCCAGCCAGGCCTTTGCCGCCGGAACGGACGCGGCATAGCGCGAGTGCCAGGTGGCAAACAGGGCAACGCCTTCGTCGCGCGCAGCAGCAATCAGCGCTTCGACTTCGGCCACCGTCGCACCCGGCGGCTTCTCTAGCAGCACATGGCGCCCGGCCTTGATCGCCGTCCACGCCGCATCGAAGCGGGCCTGCGGCGGCATGCACAGCGCAACCGCCCCCACGTCCGGCCGACCGGCAAGCAGCTCTTCGATCGTGGCAAAATTCTCGACCCCATCCACCCCGGAATGCCGGCTGACGGTTGCGCTCAGCTCAAAGGCGCCGTTGCGGGTGATCGACGGGATATGCTGGTCCCGCGCGATCTTGCCGACACCGACGATTGCAATCTTAGTGGCTGTCACGACCAACGGCCCTTCCGCGATTGCCCTTGAGGAAGTCGAGATCGGCCCCGGTATCGGCTCCCTGCACATGCTGCTGGTGCAGCCAGGCATAGCCGGATTGATATTGCTCGTGCTTGGGCTGCCAGGCAGCCAGACGGCTTGCAAGCTCCTCCGCGGAAATGTCGAGATGCAAACGGCGGTTCGGCACGTCGAGCTCGATGAAGTCGCCGTTCTGCACCACGGCCAGCGGTCCACCCGCAGCGGCCTCCGGCGAGGTGTGGAGCACAACGGTGCCGTAAGCGGTGCCCGACATGCGCGCATCCGAAATGCGCACCATGTCGGTGATGCCCTTGCGCAGCACCTTGGGCGGCAGACCCATATTGCCGACCTCGGCCATGCCCGGATAACCCTTCGGGCCGCAATTCTTCATCACCATGACGCAGGTCTCGTCGATGTCGAGCGCCTCGTCGTTGATCTTGGCCTTGTAGTCGTCGATGTCCTCGAACACCACGGCGCGGCCGCGATGGGTCAAGAGATGCGCCGACGACGCCGACGGCTTCAAAACGGCACCCTTGGGCGCCAGATTGCCCGTGAGCACGACGATGCCGCCGGACTGCGTCAGCGCCTTTTCGGCCGGGCGGATGACGTCCTCGTCGTGATTGGTGACGTCCTTGACCTGGTCCCACATCGTTTCGCCCGAAACTGTGAGCGCGTCTTTGTGGAGCAGACCTGCTTCGCCGAGCCGCTTGATGACGACGGGCAGACCGCCGGCATAGAAGAACTCTTCCATCAGATATTTGCCCGATGGCATCAGGTTGACGATCGTCGGCACGTCGCGGCCGCAACGATCCCAGTCTTCCAGCGTCAGGTCGATACCGACGCGGCCGGCAATCGCCAGAAGGTGGATCACCGCATTGGTGGAGCCGCCGATCGCCGCATTGGTGCGGATGGCGTTCTCGAAGGCTTCCTTGGTGAGAACGTCGGACGGCTTGAGATCGTCTTTCACCATGTCGACGATGCGCCGGCCAGACATCTGCGCCATCACGCGGCGGCGGCTGTCGACGGCGGGAATGGCGGCATTGCCGGACAGCGCCATGCCCAGCGCTTCGGCCATCGACGCCATAGTCGAAGCGGTGCCCATCGTGTTGCAGGATCCGGCCGAACGCGACATCGAGGCTTCGGCTTCGGCGAATTCTTCCTGCGTCATCTCGCCCGCCTTCACCGCTTCGGAGAAGCGCCAGAGATGCGTGCCTGAGCCGACGCGCTCGCCCTTGTAATAGCCGTTGAGCATCGGCCCGCCGGTCACCACGATCGAGGGCATGTCGGTGGACGCCGCTGCCATCAGCAAGCTCGGCGTGGTCTTGTCGCAACCCACCAGAAGCACGCAGCCATCCATCGGCTGGCCACGGATCTGTTCTTCCACCGACATCGCCGCCAGATTGCGGAACATCATGGCCGTGGGGCGGAAACCGGATTCGCTGGCCGAAAAGGCCGGCACTTCAACGGGGAAGCCGCCGGCTTCAAACACGCCGCGCTTCACCGATTCCGCGAGCACATTGAGATGTGCGTTGCAGGGCGTCAGCTCGGACCATGTGTTCATGATGCCGATCACGGGGCGGCCATCGAACAGGTCGTGCGGGAAACCCTGGTTCTTCATCCAGCCGCGATGATAGATCTGGTCGCGGCCGGTGCCGCCGAACCATTCCTGCGAGCGAAGCTTACGCGGCCATTCGGCCTTGGTGAACGCCATGGGAGACGCTCCTTTCCCTGCAATCAAAGTGTCTGGACGGCAACGCGCGTGGCGGCCGGCGTTGAGCCGTCGATCGCCAAACCGTTGCGCAATGGCAGGCCGAACGCGGCCGCCTCGATTTCGAACTGGTCGCCGGCTTCTGTGCGGATGCCGTCGGCGAACGACAAAGTCGCCGTGCCGAACATATGCACATGCACGTCGCCCGGCTGGCGGAACACGCGATACTTGAAGTGGTGATGTTCCAGATTGGCGATGGAATGCGACATGTTCGCTTCGCCCGACAGGAACGGCTTTTCGAAGATCACCTCGCCGCCCCGGCGAATGCGCGAAACGCCACGCACGTCTTCCGGCAGGGCGCCGATGCGGATTTCCGGCCCGAACGATGCGGGACGCAGCTTGGAATGCGCGAGATAGAGATAGTTCACCCGCTCCATCACATGATCGGAGAACTCGTTCGACAAGGCAAAGCCCAGCCGGAACGGCGTGCCGTCATCGCCGATCACATAGATGCCCGCCAGTTCCGGTTCTTCGCCGGCATCATCGGCAAAAACAGGGGAGGGAAGGTCGGCACCCGGTGCAACGAGGCTGGCGCCATTGCCCTTGTAGAACCATTCCGGCTGCACGCCGACGCCATCGCCCGCCGGCTTGCCGTTCTCGATCCCCATGCGGAACATCTTCATGGAATCGGTCAGCACCTCTTCCGCACCGGCCGCCTTCGCATGCATGGCGTTGCGGGTGGACGCCGAACCGAGATGCGTCAAGCCGGTGCCGGTCAGATGCAGATGCGCCGGGTCCGGATGATGGATCGGCGACAGGAGCCGGTTTTCCTCATAGGCCTGCTGCAGGTCGACAGCTGCACCGAAGCCCAGGCTGCCGATCGTGGCGGCGAGGCTCTTGCCATTGCGGGCGCAGTCGAGGGCCAGCGCATAAACGCTCTGCGCGCCCCTGACTTCATAGGCTTCCTTGCCTTCACGCGCGACCACTGCGAGCGCGCCATCCGGTTTTTTGATCTGCGACAGCAGCATCGGCGCGCTCCTCAAGCCTTGTTGCGGTTGTAAACGTCGAAGGAAACGGCAGCGAGCAGAACGAGACCCTTCACCAGCTGCTGGTAGTCGATGCTGAGCTGCATGGCGCTTTGCATGCCCATGTTCAGCGCACCCATGATGAAGGCGCCGATCACCGCGCCCGTCACCTTGCCGACACCGCCATAAGCGGAAGCGCCGCCGATAAAGCAGGCTGCGATCACGTCGAGTTCGAGGCCGGTGCCGTTCTTGGCGGTAGCACTGCCGACACGGGCAAAGAACACGAGACCGGCAACGGCTGCCAACACGCCCATGTTGACGAACGCCAGGAACACGATGCGCTCGGTCTTCACGCCCGAAAGCTTGGCCGCCTTTTCATTGCCGCCCACGGCATAAACGCGGCGGCCGATTGTGGTGCGGGTCGTCACGAAGGCATAGATCGCGATCAACAGCGCCATCAGGATCAGGACGTTCGGCAAACCGCGATTGGTCGACATGAGGTAACCCATGTAGAGGATCGCGAGCGCAACGATGGCCATGCGGCCGAAGAAGAAGGCGGAAGGCTCATGCACGTTGCCGAGCCCGGCCTTGCGGCCGCGCTTGCCGATCCCGAACACGAGAAAGGCGAGAGCAACAACGGCCGCCAGGATCAGCGTCGTGGAATTCGCCAGATCGAAGGCGGGAAGGAAATCCGGGATCGTACCGGTGGACAGTGCCCGCAACGATGGTGGGATCGGCGAGATCGAGGATGATGAGCCGAGCGCCATGAAGGTGAGGCCGCGAAACACCAGCATTCCCGCTAGCGTCACGATAAAGGAGGGGATGCGCAGATAAGCCACGAAATAGCCCTGCACCGCCCCGATCGCTGCACCCACGCAAAGGCAGATCAGCACCGCCAGCGGAACCGGCAGATCATAGAGCACCATCAAAACAGCGCCGAACGCCCCGACGAAGCCCACCACCGAGCCGACCGACAGATCGATGTTGCCGGTGATGATGATCATCAGCATGCCGATGGCCATGATGATCACATAGCTGTTCTGCAGGAACAGGTTGGTCAGGTTGGAGGCCGACACGAAGGTCGGGCGTCCGGTCAAAGCGGAATAGATCGCGAAGAACAGGACGATGGCGACCAGCGCCACCAGCATGCCGTATTCGCGCAGATGGTTCTTGAAGTAACCGAGGCTCGAGCCGCTGTCTTCCTCGCGCGAAGCATCGCTCTTCGCGTCAAACGTCTTGATGCTCATGCAGCGTCTCTCCCTGCGGTGCGGATGATGGCGCGCATGATGCTTTCCTGCGTTGCCTCTCCCCGCGCCAGTTCGGCCACGAAGCGGCCTTCGTTCATGACGTAGATACGGTCGCACATCCCCAGCAATTCCGGCATTTCCGATGAGATCATCAGGATGCCTTTGCCTTCGGATGCGAGCCGCTCGATGATGGAATAGATCTCGAACTTGGCGCCCACGTCGATGCCGCGCGTCGGCTCGTCGAGGATCAGCAGTTCGGGATCCGAAAACAGCCACTTCGACAGCACGACCTTCTGCTGGTTGCCGCCAGACAGGTTGAGTGTCTTGTGGAAGATGTCGGACGAACGGATGCGCAGGCTGGTGCGGTAATCCTCCGCCACCGTGCGCTCGCGTTCGGTATCGATCACGCCATTCTTGGCGATCTCGGGCAGATTGGCGAGCGACACGTTCTGGCGAATGTCGTCTTCAAGCAGCAGGCCATATTGCTTGCGGTCTTCGGTCACGTAAGCCAGCCCGGCATCGATCGCCCGCGTAATGGTCGAAACATCCACCGGCTTGCCATGGATGAACGCTTCGCCGGACACGTTGCGCCCATAGGACCGGCCGAAGATGCTCATCGCAAGCTCGGTGCGGCCAGCGCCCATCAGACCGGCAATGCCGACGATTTCGCCCTTTCGGACGTTGAAGGACACGTCTTTGACGATGCGGCGCTGCGTGTTGAGGTGATGATAGGCGTTCCAGTCCTTCACCTCAAACAGCGTCTCGCCGATATTGGGGTGGCGCGGCGGATAGCGGTCGTCGAGCTGGCGACCGACCATGTCGCTGATGATGCGATCTTCGCTGACGCCGTTGGTGGCATCGAGGGTGGACACGGTGGAGCCGTCGCGCAGAACGGTGATGCTGTCGGCCACGCGCGAAATCTCGTTCAGCTTGTGGCTGATCATGATCGAGGTCATGCCCTCGGCCTTGAAGGCCAGCAGAAGATCGAGCAGCGCCTGGCTGTCGCGCTCGTTCAAACTGGCGGTCGGCTCGTCGAGGATGAGCAGCCGGACCTTTTTCGAAAGCGCCTTGGCGATTTCCACCAGCTGCTGCTTGCCGACGCCAAGATCCTTGATCAGCGTTGCCGGGCTTTCCGAAAGGCCGACCTGCGCGAGCAGCTTTTCGGTGCGCGCAAAGACCTGATCCCAGTCGATCACGCCGAAGCGCGAGATTTCGTTGCCGAGAAAGATGTTCTCGGCAATCGACAGAAGTGGCACGAGCGCCAGTTCCTGATGGATGATGATGATGCCGGCATGTTCGCTGTCGCGAATGCCGCGAAAGGCTTTCACCTTTCCGTCGAAGATGATGTCGCCCTGGTAGGAGCCATGCGGGTAAACGCCCGACAGGACCTTCATCAGCGTCGATTTGCCGGCGCCGTTTTCGCCGCAGATGGCGTGAATTTCGCCGTGTTGAACCGTGAGGTTGACGTCGTCCAAGGCTTTAACGCCGGGAAACGTCTTGGTGATGCCGCGCATCTCGAGGATCGGTGCCAAAAAACGCGCTCCCGCAGGCGTGAGGGATCGTGGACGGCCGCAAGCGACCGTCCGGCAAGAAGAGGAATGGGCGGAACGGCGAGCCGTCCCGCTTTTTAGAAGGATCAGGGCTTGATCTGGTCGGCCGTGTAATAGCCGCTATCAACCAGAACCGGCGTGATGTTTTCCTTCGTCACCAGAACTGGCTTCAGAAGATAAGCCGGCACGACCTTTTCACCGTTGTCATAGGTCTTGGTGTCGTTGACCTCGGGCTCCTTGCCCTGTCCAACGGCGTCGATCATGTTGACCGTGACCTTGGCGAGTTCGCGCGTGTCCTTGAAGATCGTGGAATACTGCATGTCGTTCTGGATCGACTTCACCGAAGGCACTTCGGCGTCCTGACCGGACACGATCGGCATTTTCATGTCGCCCTGGCCATAGCCGACGGCGGTCAAAGCCGAGATGATGCCGATCGACAGACCGTCATACGGCGACAGCACGGCATCGACCTTCTTGTCGCCGTAGTAGGACGACAGGAGGTTGTCCATGCGGGCCTGCGCAACGGCTGGATCCCAGCGCAGCGTGCCGACCTTTTCCATGCCCGTTTCGCCCGAAACCACCACCAGCTTGCCGCTGTCGATGTAAGGCTGCAGCACGCTCATGGCGCCGTTGTAGAAGAAGAAGGCGTTGTTGTCGTCCGGCGAGCCGCCGAACAGTTCGATGTTGAACGGGCCTTCTTCCGTTTCGAGCTTCAAACCGTCGACGATCGACTGCGCCTGCAGCACGCCGACCTGTTCGTTGTCGAACGTGGTGTAGTAGTCGACATTCGGCGAATTGCGGATCAGGCGGTCATAGGCGATGACCTTGATGCCCTTGTTATGCGCCTGTTCCAGAACGTCCGTCAGCGTGGTGCCGTCGATGGAGGCGATCACCAGCGTCTGAACGCCGGCTGCCACCATGTTTTCCAGCTGGCTGATCTGCGTCGGGATATCGTCCTCGGCATATTGCAGATCGGTCTTGTAGCCGCGGTCCTGCAGCTGCTTGACCATGTTGTCGCCATCGGCGATCCAGCGGGCCGAAGCCTTGGTCGGCATCAAAACGCCGACGGTGCCCTTTTCCTGCGCAAAAGCAGGCGCGCCCAGAATGGTGGCGGTGAAAAGGGTTGCCGCGAGCGCGGTCTTCAAAAATCGCATGTGGTCCTCCCAGGGATCCGTTTGACGCAGACCAGACGATGCCGCCGAAACAAGCGCGCGAACGTCTCCATCCGATCTCCCAATCGGGTGTGGCCTCATCGGTATTCTCCTGCCGGTATGTCGGTCAAATCAGAATGATGCTGTGCGATATAGCATTTCCGGTATATCGTTGAGCCATGAACACCTCCGCCACATCCACCAGCCCCGGTTCCATGCGCGATCGATTGATCCGCCGCGGCCTGAAACTGACCCATCTGCGCCTGCTCGCGGTGCTCAGCGAAACCGGCCAGATCCGCGCTGCGGCGACCCAGCTCGCCATGACGCAACCCGCCGCCTCGCGCCTTCTTGCCGAACTCGACACGATCACCGGCGCCAAGCTTTATGATCGCCACCCCCGCGGGGTGGTGCTGACGCCTTTCGGCCTGAAGCTCGCGGATTGGGCCGGCAAGATCATGCGCGATCTCGATGCGGCCGATCGCGAAATCGGCGAAATGGAAGCCGGCCGCAGCGGCTTCGTGTCGATCGGTTCGGTGACGGGTCCGGCACTCGATCTCGTTCTGCCGGTGCTGCGCCAGACCCGCGTCACGCATCCCAACATCGCCACCAATATCTTTGTGGATACCAGCGACAAGCTCGCCGATCTGCTTCTGAGCGAGCGCCTCGATTTCTTGGTCGGCCGCATTCCCTCCGATGTCGATCACGGCCGTTTCGCCGCGCGTCAGATCGGTCCGGAACCGATGAGCCTGATCGTGCGCCAAGATCATCCGTTGATCCGCACCGGCAGCACTGCGCTGGCCGATTACGTGGATTATGACTGGGTGCTTCAGGCGCCCGGCGGCCTGCTGCGCACGACGGTGGAAACCTACATCCTGAGCAAGGGTCTTCCCCTCCCGCAGCGCGTGTTCAGCACCTCGTCGACCCTGATGACGCTGGCGATCATCTCGCAGTCGAACGCGATTGCGGCCTTGTCGGAAGCGGTGGCGGATTTCTTTGCCAAGCCCGACGGGCTGAACGCGCGCATCGCCACGCTTCCGGCCGCGCCCGATCTCGCGGTCTCGCCCTATTCCCTTCTTCGCTCCAGGGATCGTCCCCTGTCACCGGCGTCACAGACGATCTGGGACCTCGTTGAAGATCGGCTGCAAGCAAGCGAAGATGAGGCCAAGCTCAGCGGTTTACAAAAATAATATAGTATGATTTTTTCTTCTCAGGGCAGCAGCCCTTCTCGTGGAGGAGAAACATGATCAGCAAAATTGTATTCGGCGCGAGCCTTCTCGCGTCGGTGAGCCTGTTGTCGTCTGCAGCGATGGCACAAACCGTCGGCTTCTCACAGATCGGCTCGGAATCGGGCTGGCGCGCCGCCGAAACCACGCTCACCAAGCAGGAAGCCGAAAAGCGCGGCATCGACCTGAAATTCGCCGATGCCCAGCAGAAGCAGGAAAACCAGATCAAGGCGTTGCGCTCCTTTATCGCGCAGGGCGTCGACGCGATCCTGATCGCACCGGTTGTGGAAACCGGCTGGGATGCCGTGCTCGAGGAAGCCAAGGATGCCGAGATCCCGGTGATCCTGCTCGACCGCACCGTTGATTCCAGCAAGGATCTCTACCTCACCGCCGTCGGCTCGGATCTCGAGCATGAAGGCAAGGTTGCCGGCGACTGGCTGGTGAAGGATGTCGGCGACAAGCAGTGCAACGTGGTCGAGCTTCAGGGCACCACGGGTTCATCGCCGGCCATCAAGCGCAAGGCCGGCTTCGAGGCCGCCATTGCCGGCCACGACAACATCAAGATCACCCGCAGCCAGACCGGCGACTTCACCCGCGCCAAGGGCAAGGAAGTCATGGAAAGCTTCCTCAAGGCGGAAAATGGCGGCAAGGATATCTGCGCGCTTTACGCCCATAACGACGACATGGCGGTGGGCGCCATCCAGGCCATCAAGGAAGCCGGCTTGAAGCCGGGCACCGACATCAAGGTCGTGTCGATCGACGCCGTGCCGGACATCTTCCAGGCCTTGGCGGCAGGAGAAGCCAATGCAACGGTTGAGCTGACCCCGAACATGGCCGGCCCAGCCTTTGATGCGCTCAAGGCCTATATGGATGACAAGAAAGAACCGCCGAAGTTCATCCAGACCGAGTCCAAGCTCTACACCCAGGCCGACGACCCGAAGGCCGTTTACGAGGAAAAGAAGGGCCTCGGCTACTAAGCCGACGCTCACTTGGCCTGCCCGATCTGTGATCGGGCAGCGCGCTCGACCCTGTCCGCCGCACTTTGCTTGCGGCGGATCTCGGCTTTGCATTGATCTGAGGAACGACCTGAATGCTCGACCCGACCCCTGGTCGCGTCCCGCTTTTGCGCGCGGCGGCCGTGTCAAAGAGTTTTCCCGGCACCAAAGCGCTTGATGCCGTTGATTTCACCTTGGGCGCCGGTGAAGTGCATGCGTTGCTCGGCGAAAACGGTGCCGGCAAGTCCACGCTGGTGAAATGCCTGACCGGCGCTTACCGCCGGGACGGGGGCGAGATCAGGCTGAACGGCACTTCCATTGATCCGCGCGACACGCTGCATGCGCAGCGGCTTGGCATCGGAACCGTTTATCAGGAGGTCAATCTCCTTTCCAATCTGACGATCGCCGAAAACCTCTTTCTCGGCCATCAACCCACCTGGCTCGGCTTCGTGTCCACCCGCCGCATGAACCGGGATGCCCGCGCGCTGACGGCGCAATATGGTCTCGACATCGATGTGACGCGCAGCCTCGGCAGTTATTCGGTTGCCGTTCAGCAGATCGTCGCCATCGCACGTGCCGTGCGCCTATCGGGCAAGGTGTTGATCCTCGACGAACCCACCGCCAGCCTCGATGCGCATGAGGTCGATGTGTTGTTTGAAGCAATACGCGGCTTGAAGGAACGCGGCCTGGGGATCGTCTTCATCTCGCATTTTCTCGATCAGGTCTTCCGCATTTCCGACCGCATCACGGTGCTTCGCAACGGCCGGCTGGTCGGCGCGGAAGACACCGCCTCGCTCGACCGCCTGCGCCTCGTCAACATGATGCTTGGCCGCCAGCTTGAAGAAGAAACCCGCCAAACCGGCAAGACGGGCATGAGATATGATGCCGAGCCGCGTCTGCGCTTTACCGGCTTTGGCCGGCGCGGGCGCATCGCGCCCTTTGATCTTCCGATCCAGCGCGGCGAAGTGGTGGGCGTTGCCGGCCTGCTCGGCTCCGGCCGTACCGAAACGGCGGAAGTCCTGTTCGGCGTTTATCCCCATGACAGCGGCACGGCGACCAAGGAGAACAGGGCGCTTTCGCTTGGCTCGACCCGCGCTGCCGTTGCCGCCGGCTTCGGCTTCCTGCCCGAAGACCGCAAAACCGACGGCATCATTGGCGAGCTGTCGATCCGCGAAAACATCGCCTTGGCGCTGCAGGCCCGCATCGGCTGGGCGCGGCCTTTGTCGATTAAGCGGCAGCGCATCATGGCCGACGACTTCATCCGCCGCCTCGACATTCGGACCTCCGATGCCGAAAAGCCGGTCGGTCAGCTGTCCGGCGGCAACCAGCAGAAGGTCATGCTCGCGCGCTGGCTCGCCACCAATCCCGAATTCCTCATCCTCGACGAACCGACGCGCGGCATCGATGTCGGCGCGCATGCCGAGATCATCCGTTTGATCGAGGAACTCTGCGAAGACGGCATGTCGCTGCTCGTCATTTCCTCGGAACTGGAAGAGCTCGTGGTCTACAGCCATCGTGTCATCGTGGTGCGCGACCGCGCCCATGTCGCCGAACTGGTTGGCGAGGACATCACAACCGAGACCATCGTCAACGCCATCGCCAGAACACCTGTCAGAACATCCGAAGCTGCGGAGGCCACGATATGACGACGGCCACTCGCCTGGCGCAGCGCCTGCTGCCGCAGATCATCGCGCTTGCCGCCGTTCTCGGTCTCATCGCGGTGGTGTTTCCCGGCTTCTTCGACATCAGCTTCGCCAATGGCCGCCTTTACGGCAGCCCGATCGACATTCTCAATCGCGGCGCACCCGTCGCCTTGCTGGCCATCGGCATGACCCTGGTGATCGCCACCGGCGGCATCGATCTGTCGGTGGGCGCTGTCATGGCGATCTCCGGTGCGCTGGCCGCATCCTGCATCACGCAGGGCTATGGATTGCCGGCGACACTCGCCATCAGCCTTGCCGCCGGTCTCGTTTGCGGTTTGTGGAACGGCATCCTCGTATCCGTTCTGCGCATCCAGCCGATCGTCGCGACCCTGATCCTGATGGTGGCCGGGCGCGGCATCGCTCAGCTCGTCACACAGGGCGCGATCCTCACCTTCAACAATGAGGGCCTGATCTTCCTCGGTTCCGGCAGTCTGTTCGGAATGCCGATGCCCGTGATCCTCTGGCTCGCCATGGGGGCACTCGTCACCCTGCTCATCCGCCGTAGTGCGCTCGGCCTGTTGATTGAAGCTGTCGGCATCAACCAGCGCGCATCGATGCTGTCCGGCATCAATGCGCGCGTGCTGCTGATCGCCGTTTACATGACCTCCGGCCTGTGTGCGGCACTCGCCGGCATCATCGTTGCCGCCGACATTCGCGGTGCGGATGCCAACAATGCCGGTCTATGGCTGGAACTCGACGCTATCCTCGCAGTGGTGATCGGCGGCACATCGCTGCTTGGCGGACGCTTCTCGCTGATCGCCTCCCTGATCGGTGCGATGATCATCCAGGCCGTGAATACCGGCATTCTGCTTTCCGGCTTCCCGCCCGAGTTCAACCTCGTGATCAAGGCGGTGATCATCCTGATCATCCTCGTGGTGCAGTCGCCTGCCATCCAGATCATGATGACCTTCTTCACCACAAGGACGCCGGCACGATGAATGCCCGCACGCTGCCCCTCCTAGCAACGGTGCTGATCTTCATCATCGCCTATGCGCTTTGCTACCTCCAGTTCCCGGCGATCCTCTCGACCCGCGTGGTCGGCAATCTCCTGACCGACAATGCCTTTCTCGGCATCGTCGCCGTCGGCATGACCTTCGTGATCATATCCGGTGGCATCGACCTGTCCGTCGGGTCGGTGATCGCCTTTTCCGGCGTGTTCATCGCAGTCATGCTGCGCGACACCGGTCTCGGGCCGTGGCCGGTCTTTGCGCTGCTCCTCGTCATCACTACTTTGTTCGGCGCGGCGATGGGTGCCACCATCCACTTTCTGCAGATGCCCCCCTTTATCGTTACTTTGGCCGGCATGTTTCTGGCGCGCGGCATGGCTTACGTCCTGTCGATCGACAGCGTGCCGATCAACGACGAAACGATCAGCGTCCTGCAGCGCCTTTACTGGCTGATGCCGGGCAAGGGACGCCTCACGCTCATCGGCGGGTTGATGCTGGTTGTGGTCGTGGTCGGCATCATCGTTGCCCAACGAACCCGCTTCGGCACGAATGTCTATGCGCTGGGCGGCGGCGCACAGACTGCCCGGCTGATGGGCGTACCGGTCGCCCGAACCACGATGCAGGTTTATGCCGTGTCCGGCTTTCTTGCGGGTCTTTCGGGCATCGTCTTTGCCATCTATACCTCCGCCGGTTATTCGCTGGCCACGGTCGGCGTGGAGCTCGATGCGATCGCTGCGGTGGTGATCGGCGGCACGCTTCTGACCGGCGGCAGCGGTTTCGTGGCCGGCACGCTGATCGGCGTGCTGATCATGGGTCTGATCCAGACCTACATCATCTTCGACGGCACGCTGTCGAGCTGGTGGACCAAGATCGCCATCGGCATGTTGCTGCTGGGCTTCATCGTGTTGCAGAAGGCGCTGGTCTGGGCCGGCGGACGCCGTACGGAGGCTGCGGCAGGCAAAGGCTGAACGGGGTTATGATACTCAAGTCCGCGATCTCGGGAAGCATCACGCGCAACAGTCACGCGCGTGTGGTCGATGAACTCGGCAAGGCGATCGTCGGCGGAATCTATTCACCTGGCGCGGTTCTTCCGGGCGATGCTGAACTGGCCGAGCGATTCGATGTCTCGCGCACCGTTCTTCGCGAAGCCATGAAAACGCTGACCGCAAAAGGACTGGTCGTCCCCAAGGCGCGTATCGGCACCCGCGTCACCGAACGCTCGACCTGGAACCTGTTCGACGGCGATGTGCTGATCTGGCATCTGGAGAGCGGAAACGACCCGGAATTCATCAGCAACCTTGCTGAAATGCGTCTGTCATTCGAGCCTTTCGCCGCAAATCTCGCAGCCAAACGCGCAAATGGCGCCGAAATTGCCAGACTTTTTGCCTGTGTCGAGGCCATGGAAAAGGCCGACGCCATGGACAGCTTCGCCGTAGCGGACCTCGAATTTCACCTGACCCTGCTCGAGATCTCCAAGAATCCCTTCATGTTTTCAGTAGGTTCGCTCATCGAAGCCGCCCTCGTCACCAGCTTCCGCCTGAGCTCCCCCAACGGAGAACCCCGCCGCCAAAAAGCCACCTCCGACGCCCACCGCACCATCGTCAAAGCCATCGCCGCCGGCAACGGAAACGAGGCCGCAACGGCCATGCAAGCCGTCATCATCGACGGCCGCGACAGGATAGCTGGTCAGATAACCAGAAGCTAAGTCTTTGACTTTAAAATCTATTTGCGTGCGCGATAACCGAGATTGGCCGAAACCTTCTCGGCAGCATTCATGACAGCCTGCACCTGATCCGTGCTCGGATCCGGCGCAATGTGCTGAACGGAATCGTTGATCGCAATCGACCCCACGAACCCTCCCAGCGCATCAAAGATGGGTGCCGCAACAGCATTGAGACCGACCATGGCCTCGTTTGGCCCGGTAGCCCAACGCCGCCTGCGCACCGCATCCACCTCCGCCTGAAGCTGCTCGGGATCGGTGACAGTGTAGGGCGTGTGCATATCAAGCCCCTCCGAGAGAATACGCGGGAGAAGCAATCGGTCACCAAAAGCCAGCGTGACCTTGCCTTGAGCGCTGGCGTGATAATGCAGAAGCGAGCCAGGCTTGACGTGGATCTCGATGTTGGAGCGGCTCGGGACGATGAGCAGAATACGCACACCGTCTGGTTCCGGCTGGCTGATCGCAACCGCATGGCCCGTCTGGTCGCGCAGCTCACGGGCCACGTCGCGGGCGGCGGTTGCCAACTCGAAGCTTTCGCTCACCGCCTGCCCAAGGGACATCAACCGCGCGCTGATCGAATAGCGCTCTGTTTCCACGTTGCGGATCAGATAGCCAGCTGACACCAGCGTTTGCAGGTGGCGGTGAATGCGGCTTTTCGTTGTGTTGAAGGCACGCGCCATCTCCGAGACGCCGACCGAGGTCTGGCCTCGGGCGACATATTCCAGAATTTCCAGCGCAAACTCGACCGCCTGGATCGAACCGCCTTTGGGTGCCTCACTCATAAATCAAACCGTTTCCGACCCGTTGCGTGCCACGAACCGGCCGGTGCGGGACTACTGCAGATAGACTGCCATTTCGTTCTGGAGCAAGGCTGCCGCGCACCAACAACCTCGCCGATGTCAGCGAAGTGAAGCCGGTGCAGGATATTCGTCGGCGTTCAGGACCCAGCCCTGCTTGGAAAAGTCAATCCGCGGCGGGGAGAAAATATCAACAAGCTGGTTCAAACCTTCATCCATGCCACGCGAAGTGTGGATGGCTGGCGGCGGGATGACCGTCAGCGATGGAGACTTGACCAGAGCATGTTCGTCGTCACGCCACGCCGCCAGGTTTGTCGTCCATGGCCAGCGAAGGTGATGCGTGTAGGTGCCAGCGAGCGCCAGCGATCCCTGCTCGAAATCATCGTGATGATGCGGTGAGAGCTTCGCAACGTCGCGTGGACCATGCTGCTCATCAAGATAATTCACCATCAACGTGGTGCAACGGAAGATGCGCCCGAAGCGTCCGGGCGTCGGCGGCACATCAAGGCTGTAGGTTCGAATTCGGAAGCCGCCCACCGGATCAGGCCAAGGCTCGAGCAAGGTCACATTGGGGTGCTGTTCGGCATAGGAATCAGCATTCGCGCAAAGCGCGTTGAGGTCTTCCGACTTGGTCGAGAAGATCCGTGTGGCACGTCCACCTTCGGGTAACGTGATACGACTGTCGCCAGGAGGCAGGATCACCAGCGAAAAGCCGCTGACCTCGACCTGCTCACCCTTGGCTTCAACGATTGCTGGCGTTTCACGATCGGGCAAAAGAAGAACATATTCGTCGACTTGATCGTTGCGGGATAAGGCTCCGCCGGTCTCTAGTTCGCTGTAGCCAACAAGGAAATTTTGGCCGCGAGTGAGCCAGGTTCTCGCGCCTTCGTCGACGATTTGCGGATCTGTCCCATAGAACAGGCCGTAGTCGGCTCCTGAAAAGGTGGTGGCTACTGCAGCAGGTGCTGCCGATGCGTCGGTCATGCTCCACCGAGGGTCAGTCTGATCATACATCGTCTTCCTCGTGTTCTCTTCAGCAGAACGTTGATAGCGAAAATGATGATCCTGTACTCATCGTGCTGTCAAGTATCCCTGATTTAAAGCTTGCAGAAATCTTTCTGGGGACTGCTTGACAGAAGAAAACAATCAAAACATCATTCCACGCAACAGCGTTCTGCATAACGAAACGGAGGAGACGTTCATGCTGACTCGCCGACAGGTCCTCGCGTCGACCGGCGCAATGGCTGCGACCCTTGCCATGCCCAACATCGCCCGCGCCGCGCCTATCCAGATGCGGTACGCACATGCCGCGAACGAAATTCATCCCGGCCATATCGCGGCGCTGGAATTCCAGAAGTCGCTCGAAGAGCTGGTCCCCGGCGCCATAGAGATCACCATCTTCCCAAACCGACAATTAGGCGAAGACAAGCAGAATCTCGAATCCACGATTGCTGGCGTTGTTGATCTTTGCGGCTGCTCTGGGGTTCAGGTTCCTCTTGTCACGGGGCGGCAGGCTCTGGATGCCTACCAGTTGCCTTTTCTGATCCGCGACTACGATCACTTCACCGAGCTAGCGACCAGTGAGGTTGGCCAGAAGATCTTGGACGATCTGGAACCTGCCGGCCTGGTCGGATTGCAGACCACTGACATCGGGCGCCGACACTTCGTTTCGGCCACCAATGTGGTGAAAGCACTGCCAGATTTCTCAGGCCTGAAGACACGCATCATCCCCGTGCCGTTACACAAGGCGATCTGGGAAGCGGTTGGCACGTCGCCGGTCGGCCTGCCTTATGGCGAAGTCTATGGCGCCTTGGAAACAAAGGTCATTGACGCCGTCGAGATCAACGTCTCGTCGATGCTGTCAGAGAACCTCTGGGAAGTCGCCAAGAACTTTACGCTGACCGGACATTATCCCTGGCACAACCTCACCGCCATGAACAAAATGGTATTTGACGGACTGCCGCAGGAGCTGCAGCAAGCAGTTCGCGAGGCTGGCAAGCAGTCCATCAAGCCTACGATGGACTATACGGCCAAGCAGGACATGGAAGGCCGTGACCAGCTCAAGGCGAAGGGTGTCACGATCTACGAACTGGAGAACCTCCAGGAGATGAAGACAAAGGTCGCGCCGATCGTCGAGACGTGGAGCGCCAAGGACCCTTTGATCGCCGAGTTTGTCAAAGCCGCGCAATCAAAGAGCTGAGCTTCTGCAGAATGGGTTTGCGGAAGCCATTGATCGGCTCCGCACTCACCTCACGACAAACGAGTTCCAGCATGAATTCCGTATCATCCGAACGGGTCGGGAGGCCCGGTCCCCTTGCGTGGTACTCAGCCACCATTCGCTTTCTTGCGGGCACGTCAATGTTGATCGTCGTCGCGATCATGACGGCGCAGGTCGCTGCGCGTTACATCTTCAACTCGAGCCTTATCTGGGCTGAAGAGCTCTGCCGCTACATTCTGATCTGGCAAACCTTCCTGTTTATCGGGATGGCCTATACGCGAGGTGAGCTGATCGCGGTCGACATCATCCCAGACATGCTGACGCCGAAGATGCGTTTTGTTCTGAAAGCGCTGACAACGGTACCGATCATCATCTTCCTGTGGCTGATGATGACGAACGGCTATGATTATTCGACGCGCTTTGGCCGTCAGATCGTGCCGGCCGTAGATTTCATCAGCACGTCTCTGATCGGACGCGGCGTCGGCCTATCGATCTTCTGGGTCTATGTCTCGGTTGCGGTCGGCTCCTTTCTATTAATGCTGCACATCCTGGCATCCCTAGTCGCAGACATCATCGAAATCCGTCGCGGCGTTCCTGACGCCGCCCATCACCATACTGAAACGCAGGCTTGACGATGGGCAGTTTCTTTGGCGCTTTCGTTGTTCTTCTTGCCACTGGCGTGCCGATCTCGCTGGCACTCGGCGTCGGGGGCATGGCTTATCTTTTCTTATCAGGCCATGGCGCACTGATCCTGGCCTTCCCGCAAAGAATGATGGCGGGTGTTGATCAGTTCATCTTGTTGACGATCCCGCTATTTCTGCTGGCTGGAACGCTGATGAACGTCGGCGGCATCACCGATCGCATCGTGCAGTTCGCGCGTGCCATGGTTGGTCATCGTCGCGGCGGCATGTCATCGGTGACCGTTTTATCGGCCGGCTTCTTCGCGGGGATTTCCGGCAGCGCCACGGCGGAAGCCTCCGCGCTTGGCTCAATTCTGATCCCGGCGATGAAGAAGCAGGGCATTCCGCCGGCCTATGCCGCGGCCCTTGTGGGTGTCAGCTCCATCGTGGGACCTATCATCCCGCCCTCCATCACCATGATCGTTTATGGTGTCCTCTCAGGGGCTTCGATCGGCCAGTTGTTCATTGCAGGCGTCACCCCCGGCATTCTGATCCTCGGCGGTCTCCTGCTCTACTCAACCTGGCGGGCCAAGCGGGATGGTTTCACCATTACGCCGAAGATGGCTTGGAATGAGCGTCGCACCGCAACCATGCGCACGCTACCCGCTTTGATACTGCCGCTCATCATCATCGTCGGCATCAAGGCGGGAATCTTCACACCGACGGAAGCTGCCGCAGTCGCCGTCATCTATGCCCTGATCATCGGCTTTGCTTATCGCGACCTGACATTGGAGCGCGTTTGGGACGCAATGATTGCAACTGCGCTTGCAAGCTCGTCGATCCTGTTCATCACGGCCATGGCCAGCATCGTCGCCTTCGTGCTGACGCTCGAACAGGTGCCGACCACCATTGCATCAGGCGTTCTTTCGATCAGCGACAACCCTATCGTCGTGCTGGTCCTGCTGAACCTCGTTCTGCTGGTGCTCGGCATGTTCCTGGAGCCGATCTCGATCCTGATTTTGACCATGCCGATCCTCATGCAGTTCATGAAGATCATCGGCATGGACCCGGTCCAGTTCGGAACAATGGTGGTGCTCAACGTCGTGATCGGCATGGCGACGCCGCCGGTAGGCATCCTGCTGTTCATCGTTTGTGCGGCCTCGGGGCAACCGCTCAGCGCAGTGGCGAAGGAAGCCATTCCGTTGATCGGTATCTGCCTTCTCGTGCTGGCGCTGGTTGCTGCCCTGCCTGGTCTGACCCTGTGGCTGCCGCACGCAATGCTGCCGGTGAACTGAACATGATTGGAGAACAGCCTATGGCTTATGACACAACGCGCTCATCGTTTCGCCAGCGCTTCATGGCAGGCGAAACGCTTGTCGGGACCTTTGTAAAAACGCCGACCAGCCATCCAATCGAAATCCTCGGCAATCTCGGCTTCGACTTTGTTGTGATCGACGAGGAGCATGCCCCATGGGATCGCGGCACGATCGACGCAGGGCTCCTAGCCGCGCGTGCTTCAGGCACAGCCGGGATCGTGCGGGTGGCCGAGCCGACGCCGTCCAAAATTCTTGCTGTGCTGGATGATGGTGCAACTGGCGTGCTGGTGCCGCATGTGAGTTCCGCAGCCAAGGCCACGGAGATCGTGCAGGCCTGTCGGTTTCGAGGTGGCCGGCGCGGTTTCTCGAATACGACGCGGGCAGGCGACTTCGGCGCGGTTGGCGTGTGGCCGCATGTGGATGCTCAGGACGCGGCGGTGACCTTTGTCGCGATGATCGAGGACCCGGAAGCGCTGGACGAGATTGACGCGATCGTGGGCACCGATGGCTTGGATGGCGTCTTCATTGGCCGGGGTGACCTGACGGTGGCACTCGGGGCGCCGGCCATGGATGCGCCAGAGATCATGAGCGCCTGCGAGACAATCATCGCTGCGGCAAAGAAGGTCAACAAGCCAGTCGCCATGATGGTGGCTAATGCTGACGACGCCAAGCGCTTCAACGCCATGGGCGCAACCACCTTCATCGTCGCGTCGGACCAGGGGTTTCTGCGCCAAGCGGCGTCAAAAGCCCTATCCGAAATTTCTGCCGTGGGCGTGAAGAGCGCCTGATCGAGCCTTAGAGGAGACGAACAATGGCCGACACCAACACTGATTTCCCCCTCATCGTTCCGCTTCCCGAAATGACGCCGGAGCGCGAGGCCGAAGTGGCCGAGCTTCTGGTTGATGCGGTTGATCTGCACTGCCATTCCGGCCCTGCGGCGATGCCGCGCATACTTGGTCATCGCGAAGCCTTCCAGATGGCGGAGGACGCTGGGTTCAAGGCGCTGCTTTACAAGGACCATTACTATGTCGGCATGCCACATTGCGCGGTGCTGAAGGACATTTACCCGCATTCAAAGGTCGAGCTGTATTCGGGCGTGGCGTTGAACAACGCGTCGGGCGGCATCAACCCGCATGCTGTCGACCACAATATAAAACTCGGTGGCAAGATCGTCTGGTTCCCAACCTTTGCAGCGAAGAACCATATCGAAGCTTACGCCTCAAAGAGCTTCCCCAAAACCGCCAAGCCAATGCTTGCGCCCATCCCACTCACTGTTCTCGACGTCAACGGCAGGCTGATCGACGAGGCCAAGCAGATCTGCGACCTGATCGCGGAAGGCGACATCATTCTGGCCGGCGGCCATCTGCATGTGTCGGAGCTGTTCGTGCTGTTCGAGGAAGCGAAGAACCGCGGCGTCAAGAAGATGCTTGTGAACCATCCCTCTTATATCATCGGCTGTTCCGACGAAGATATTCGCGGGCTAGTGGGATTGGGTGCTTACATGGAGCATTCGATCTGCATGTTCATTCCGGGCCGCGCCAAGCAGCACGAGACAACAGACCTCATCCACATGATGGAAGTGGCCGGTGCCGACCGCACAGTGCTGGGCTCGGATCTCGGTCTGACGCAGGCTCCAAAGCCGGTTGATGGCTACCGGATGATCGTGTCCGACCTGCTCGACCACAAGGTCGACAAAGCCGACATCAAGAAGATCATTTCGACCAATGCCAGCGGCCTGATTAATCTCGCAGCCTGACCAAAACCGAACCAAGCGGAGGAAAACAAATGGCTGCTGCTCGCAAAGTGATCATCACCTGCGCGGTGACGGGCTCGATCCACACGCCGTCGATGTCGCCGCATCTGCCGGTGACGGCAGAGGAGATCGCGGATGCTGCTATAGGAGCCGCAGAGGCCGGTGCGGCAATCGTGCATCTGCATGCACGCAACCCGCGTGACGGTTCGGCCGACCAGTCCCCGGAAGCTTTCGAGCCGTTCCTGAAGGTGATCAAGCAGCGTTCCGACTGCGTGGTGAACATCACCACGGGCGGGGCGGCGACCATGACGATCGAGGAGCGGCTGCGGCCCGTCTCGACCTTCAAGCCGGAAGTGGCTTCGCTCAACATGGGCTCGATGAATTTCGGCCTTTATCCCATGCTGAACCGCTACAAGGAGTTCAAGCACGAGTGGGAGCGTGACTATCTCGAAGGCTCGCGCAACCGCATCTTCAAGAACACCTTTGCTGATATAGAGAACATCCTGACCACCTGCGCGGAGAACGGTACGCGGTTCGAGGTGGAATGCTACGACATCGGCCATCTTTACACCCTGGCGCATTTCGTGGATCGCGGCATCGTCAAGCCGCCCTTCTTCGTGCAAAGCGTGTTCGGCATCCTGGGCGGTATCGGCCAGCATTCAGAAGACGTCATGCATATGAAACGAACGGCCGACCGGCTGTTTGGAGACCAGTATTCCTGGTCGGTGCTGGGCGCTGGCTCGAACCAGATGCGGATTGCAGCACAAGCAATGGCGATCGGGGGCAATGTGCGGGTGGGTCTAGAAGACTCGTTATGGATTGGGCCCGGCCAATTGGCGAAGACCAATGCCGAACAGGTCACAAAAATTCGCGGCGTCATCGAAGGGCTGGGGCTGTCCATCGCCACGCCTGATGAAGCGCGCGAGATCCTGCAACTCAAGGGCGCGGATCGGGTGGCGTTCTAGTGGCGGGCAAGAACGTCCTTATCGTATACGCCCATCCCGAGCCCGCGTCCTTCAACGCCTCGCTGCGCGATCGCGCGCGAACAGCGCTGGAGCGGGCGGGGCATGAGGTGGTTGTGTCGGATCTCTACGCCGAGGGGTTCAATCCCCTGGCTGGACGACACGACTTCACCAGTGTGGCCGATCCCACCGTTTTCCATTACCAGACTGAGCAAGCCCATGCTGCGAGGCATGGCACCTTCGCACCGGATATAACGCGCGAACAGAAACGTGTCGCAGACGCTGACCTCGTAATCTTCCAGTTTCCGCTCTGGTGGGGTGGACCGCCGGCGATCATCAAGGGCTGGGGCGAGCGCGTGTTGGCCTATGGCTTCGGTTATGCCGATGGGTTGCGCTACGATACCGGCGTGTTCCGTGGCAGGCGGGCGATGGTATCGATGACCTCAGGCGGAACCACGGCGCGCTTCGGCGCAGGCGCTGCCTACGGTGATCTCCAAAGCCAGGTACTTTGGCAGCTTCAGCATCTTGGCCTCGAATATATGGGCTACGAACTTGAAGAGCCGTTCGTCGCCTACGGTGCTCCGCGCACCGACCATGCAGGACGGCAAACCTACCTTAATCAGTTGGAGGAGCGCGTGCTTGCCGCCGCCGCCAAGCCGGTCGATCGCAGCCTCACGATTACCAATCCACTCAACCTCGTACCGGACGGCGCCTGGAAGCAACAGCGATAGGAGAGGGTATTATGGACACTGGGAAAGTCGCGCTTGTCGCCGGCGGCTCTCGCGGCATCGGCACGGCAGTTGCGCGCAGGCTGGCTGCGGACGGAATGGCGGTTGCGGTCGGTTACCGGAACTCGGCATCAGAGGCCGAGACGATCGTGCGCGACATCGAGGCTGCAGGATGCCGAGCATGTGCCGTTCAGGGAGATGTGGGCTGTGACGGTGATCCGGTGCGTATGGTGGACGAGACGATACAGCGCTTTGGGCGGCTCGATGTTCTCGTTAACACCGCAGGCATCGGACCTTATCGCGCGCTGGATAGCCTGGACGAAGCTTACATCCGAGCGATGTTCGATACCAATGTCATTGGCGCAATCATGCTGACCAAGGCTGCGGCGGCCGTGATGCAAGACGGTGGGCGTATCATCCAGGTGTCGTCACGCTTGGCATACAGCCCGATCCCGACCAGCACGGTCTATGCGGCATCCAAGGCTGCCGTTCAGGCGATGGTGCATGGCTTTGCCAGGGAGCTCGGCCCGCGCGGCATAACGATAAACGCGGTCGCACCGGGTGTAATCGAAACGGACATGACCACGAAGATTATCGCCGAGCGTGGTGAGCAGATCCGGGCCTCGACGCCGCTCGGCCGCATCGGACAGCCAAGCGATATCGCCGGCATCATAGCCTTTCTGGCGTCTGATGATGCACGCTGGATCACCGGCCGCACGATTCTTGCGGATGGCGGGCTGACTTGAGGGGTAAGTTAAACGAGCAAACGAAGCTCTGTAACAGCGCGTTGCTTGACCTTCAGGCGTGCCTTATGAACGCTGAGAACTCCTGATCGGGTTGATCTTCGTTCTTCGAGGTGCGTTCGCCTTATGACTTCCATCGTGATCATCGGTGCCGGCCATGCTGGCTTCAACCTTGCGCATCTTCTGCGGCAGAGCGGCTTCAGCGGCCGCGTCGTGCTGATCGGCGACGAAGGCGGAGCGCCTTATCAGCGGCCGCCGCTGTCGAAAGCCTATCTTATGGGCAAGGTCGATGCCGAGGGGCTGACATTCCGGCCGGACAGCTTCTTTGACGAACAGAACATCGAGCGGATCGACGGAACGGCAACGAGCATCGACCGGCAGGCTCAGCGCGTTCATGTCGAGGGGCAACAACCCATCGCCTATGACATGCTGGTGCTCGCAACAGGTGCGCGACGGCGCGAGCTGCCGGTGGAAGGCGGAACTCTGGATGGCGTGCATGGGCTGGCTACGCGTGCCGACGCCGACCGGCTGAAGCAGGCTTTGGCGGGTGAGAAGCACCAGCCGCTTGTGATCGGCGCAGGCTTCATCGGCCTCGAGTTCGCCGCCGGCGCGAGGCATTTCGGGTTGAACGTCAAGGTCATCGATCTTGCGCCGCGCATCATGGCGCGCGCTGTCAGCCCGGCTATGTCGGCGTATTTTCAGGAAGCGCATGAGCAAAGCGGCGTGCAGTTTCTTTTGGAAACCGGCATCGCGCATCTGGAGGGCAAGGACGGGCATGTAACCCATGTCGTGACCACCCATGGGGACCGGCTCGAAAGCGATCTCGTCGTCGCCGGCATCGGCGTCATTCCAAACGATCAACTGGCTCGCGACGCAGGTCTTGCCGTTGAGAACGGCATCGTGGTCGACGAGCATCTGGCAACCGCCGACCCCAATATCTTTGCGATCGGCGATTGCGCCAATTTTCCGGACAAGGCGCTGGCTTCACGCCTGCGATTGGAGTCGGTGCAGAATGCGACGGACCAGGCCCGCGCGCTGGCAGCGTTCATCACCAGCAAGCAGCGCATCGCTTATGATGCCGTTCCGTGGTTCTGGTCGGATCAGGGATCGCTGAAGCTGCAGATCGCTGGTCTCAGCATAGGCAGCGACACCTTCGTGGAACAGCGCGACGACAAGGGCCTGTTGGTGTTCGCTTTCCGCGGCGGCCAACTGGCAGCGGTGGAAACGGCTAACCATGCCGGCAACCACATGGCCGCGCGCAAGCTGTTCGGCTCACCCTTGGCTCGTCCAAGCGCCGACGAAATCGCCAGCCCCGGCTTCACGCTGAAGGATTATGTGCTGCGGGGTGGCAGATCATCCGTCTAGTTTACGGTACATCGTTGGTCAAACGCACCCAAGGCCTGACGGATCAAGTCAGCAAGCTTCTGGGCG
The DNA here is from genome assembly GCF_018457165.1 of Tianweitania aestuarii. Classification (GTDB taxonomy): domain Bacteria; phylum Pseudomonadota; class Alphaproteobacteria; order Rhizobiales; family Rhizobiaceae; genus Tianweitania; species Tianweitania aestuarii. Next base: position 261,400 of record NZ_JAFMNX010000004.1, read on the forward strand.
GCTAGCGAGGGCGGGCGGGCGTTGGGCGTCAGCATCCATACCTGCATGGGCGTTGCGGGTAGGAGAGGGCGGCGCACCAGCTGGCTTTCTCGATAATCGAGACCGACGAATGGTGGCACGACAGAAATGCCGACACCGTTGGCGACGAAGCCGCAGATCGTTTCCGATAGCGGCACCTCGATCGTCGTGCGCTTCTGAACGCCGTGCGCCCGAAATGCGCTGTCGATGGTCATTAGCGAGCAGTCATCGCGCGCCAGTGAAATGAAGGGTTCGTTGCGAAGGTCCTCGAAGCTGACGGCGTTTTTGCGCGCCAGGGGATGTCCCGTTGGCAGTATGCAAACCATGTCGAAGGACATGATGAGTTCGGTATCGACTTGGGGATGCTCGAACGGCACAACGGAGAGCCCGATATCGATCTGCTGGGCAGCAACCAGCTCGGCAATGCGTGGCGAGTGATGGCTCTTGAGCGTGAAATGGAGGTCCGGCTGGGATTTGAGGAACGGTGACAGGGCATGCGCGAGGTAGCGTGTGGCAAGTGCTGCGGGCGCAGCGATACTGACCTCACCCCATTCGCGGTTCTTCAAGGCCTTGGCGAGACGCGCGACGCGCTCCGTACCGGAAAACATACGGTCGACTTCTCCAGCGAGCTGACGGGCTTCCTGTGTCGGCACCAAGCGCCCGCCACTGCGTATGAACAGCGGGAACCCACAACTTTCCGAGAAGGCACGCAGAAGCTTGCTGACAGCTGGTTGGCTGACGTTCAGGCGTTGTGCGGCACGAGACACGGACCCGGTTTCAATGGTGGCCTGAAAAGCTTCGAGTTGCCGTACGTTCACGACGCCTGATCCCTCCTATATGAGCTTTGGTTATATTGATGGGAAAGAAAGCTATTTGACAATCATACCCCAGAGATTTTCCTTACGCATCTAACCTGCGCCTCACGGGGAGCGCGGGATCGATCAAGGGAACCTGCCGATGCGATCCGTTTTTGGCCTTTGCACCGCTGCGCTGCTGATGTCAGCGCCGGCCTATTCCGCCAACCTGTCCGTGTGCCTGGAAGGCGCGCCGGAGATCTTCAATCCGCAGCTGTCGAGCAACGGCACGACGCTGACGGTGCTCGGGCAGATCTATGACAATCTGGTTTCGGTAAAAGCTGGCACGTCGGAGATCCAGCCGGCGCTGGCGGAAAGCTGGAGCGTTTCGCAAGACGGCAAGACCTACACATTCAAGCTTCGCCATGGTGTGAAGTGGCAGGCCAACGACCAGTTCACGCCAAGTCGCGACTTCAATGCCGACGATGTCGTATTCACATTCGAACGCATGATGAACGACGATCATCCCTATGCAAAAATTGGCGGCGGCACGTTCGTGACCTTCAACACCAAGCTTTCCGATGTGTTGGAAAAGGTAGAGAAGATCGACGACCAGACTGTTGCCTTCACGCTCGACGCGCCGCTCGCACCCTTTATCGGCATCATGGCGCACCAGTCGATTGCGATCACGTCCGCTGAATATGCCGACACGCTTTTGAAGGCTGGAGCGCAGGATCAGTTCGATCGCGTGCCGATCGGTACCGGTCCATTCCAGCTGCAGGCATATCAGCAGGACGCTGCCGTACGTTTGGCCGCTTTCCCAGAAACTTGGGGCGCGGCGATCGGCGATGCAGCGCGGACGCCGAAGGTTGATGCGATCGTCATGGCGATCAGCGCCGATGCCTCCGTGCGGCTGCAACGTGCTCTTGCGGGCGAATGCCAGATTGCGCTTTACCCGAACCTCACCGATCTCAGGCAAATCAAAGACAGCGAAACGCTGGATGCCGTTCCAACGCCCGTTGCATCTACCGGCTTCATCACCTTCAACTTCAAGCAAAAAGAGTTTCAGGACAAAAAGGTCCGCGAAGCCCTTGCACATGCCATCAACATGAAGCCTCTGGTCGATGTTGTTTATGACGGCAAAGGCAAGGTGACGGGCTCGCTTGTGCCGCCGGCACTTTGGGGTACGGCCGATCTCGGCGCCTACGATTATGATCCGGAACTTGCCAAGAAGCTGCTGACTGAAGCCGGTTATGCCGACGGCTTCTCCACGCAACTTTGGGCTGTCCCGGTGGCGCGCCCGTACATGCCACATGGCCGCCGCGCGGCGGAGTTCATTCAGGCGGATTGGGCCGCGATCGGCGTGAAGGCCGAGATCGTCTCTTATGAATGGTCGGAATACATCACCCGCTCGCGCCAGGGCGAGGCGCAGGTCGGCATGTTCGGCGGTATCTATGACTTTCCCGATCCAAGCCAGATACCGAACAACTACTTCACCTGCGATTCCACCGGTAAGCCGAGCCCGTCCAACATTGGCGCTTGGTGCAACAACGCATTCAACGCGCTGATGAAACAAGCCGGTGAGATCACCGACCAAGCCGAGCGCGAAAACCTTTACAAGCAGGCGCAGGATGTCTTCCACGCAGAAGTGCCGGCCGTGATCCTTGGCGGTGCAGACACGATCACAGCCGTGAACAAGTCGGTGAAGGGCTTCGTACCGGCCATCTTTGGCGCGAACCGGTTTTCGGGCGTGAGTGTCGAGTAAAACAGATCATCCATCAAACAGGGCTTCGGCGCGATCATCACGCCGAAGCAGCAGAAGAAGAAAGGGATGCGCATGCGCGTTCTGATTATCGGTGCTGGAATGCTCGGTGCCAGCACGGCCTATCATCTCGCGCAACTAGGCGCTGAGGTCGAGATCGTCGATGAGGAACATCAGGGTAAGGCGACGCTGGCCGGTGCAGGTATTGTTTGTCCCTGGGCAACCAAGGCTGACGAGCCACAATGGTATGATATGTATGCGGCCGGCGCGCGGTATTACGAGACTCTGATCGAGGGCCTGAAGGACCGTGGCGAAACCAACATGGGTTACGGTAAGGTCGGCGCCCTCGTTGTGGCTGAGGAGGAAGCCGAGTTCATCGCTGCGGAAGAACGCGTTTTGCGTCGCACCAAGGACGTTCCCGAAGCCGGCATAATCTCTAAACTGACCCCAAAAGAAGCGCGCAAGCTGTTTCCGCCCCTGCGTGAAGACATGCCGGCAATCCACATATCCGGTGCCGCGCGTGTCGATGCTCGCCTGCTGGCGGCCGCCATGCTGCGTGCAGCCGTGTCGATGGGCGCTAGCTACCGGCGAGACAATGTCACGCTTGCCGTGAGAGGCGATAAGCCAGTCTGTATCGGCAGCAGCGGCGAAACAATCGAAGCCGACGAGATCATCGTAACGGCCGGCGCCTGGGCTTCGCGCATTCTGCAGCCGCTCGGACTCCACCACCCAGTGCAGCCGCAGAAAGGGCAGATTGTGCATCTGTCGCTGCCCGGCGTGGCGACAGCCAAATGGCCTGTCGTCCTGCCGATGGGCAGCCACTACATGCTGTCCTTTGACGACTCCCGCGTAGTGATCGGGGCGACACGCGAAGATAATTCCGGCTTCGATTACCGAGTTACAGCCGCCGGCGAGCATGAGGTTCTGTCGGCCGGTCTCAAGATCGCACCGGGTCTCGCCACTGCAACCCATATCGAAACCCGCATCGGCTTCCGGCCGGCGGCGCCCACCATGCGCCCGATACTGGGCCGCGTTCCAGGCATTCAAGGCCTGACGATCGGAAATGGTCTAGGAGCTTCCGGCCTGACCGTTGGTCCGTTCGCCGGCAAGTGCCTTGCCGATCTGGTTGCCGGCAAAAACGTGTCAGCTTCGCTTGTCGCCTACGCGCCGCAAGGCCGTGCCTGATCGCAGACCCATCACTAACGCTCGAGCCGGCACGAACCCAGTGCCGGCGAGCGTCTCCCTGCAATCGAACAAGAAGGAAACATCCATGATTACCCGTCATCGCAAGGCTCGCACCCTTTACGGCGCCGTCGAGCACAATGGCGTGCTTTATCTCGCGGGCCACGCCGCTTCCGATCTCAACGGCAGCATGAAAGAGCAGACGCGCGAAACCTGCGCCAAGATTGAGGCGCTTCTGAAGGAGCTCGGCTCCGACAAGACCAAGCTCCTGTCCGCGCGCATCTATCTCAGCGACATGTCGCGCAAGGAAGACATGAACGAGGTCTGGATGGAATGGCTCGATGAAGCCGACTTTCCGTCGCGCGCCACGATCGGCGGTGCTGACCTAGGTGATCCCAAGCGGCTGATCGAGATCGTTGTGATCGCCGCCAAGGACTAAACCCGACAGATCGAGGGAGGAGCGCGCATGACCAGGCAGCCGAACCACATGGACGATCGCTACGTGACGTCCGACAAATACGTCACGCTGAAAGGCATTCATGCCGATGCCCGCCGGCATCTTTCGGACGTTCATTGGAACTACCTATGGTGTGGCACCGGTGACGAAGTCACCTTGCGCGAAAACACGGACGCATTCGATCGCTACCTGTTCGAGGCGCCGCTGTTCACCGGCGTCAGCAATCCGCGTACGGAAACGCGCGTTCTAGACCTCGATCTCAGCTTCCCCGCCTTCACCGCACCCTTTGGCGGCGGGGAATCTGTGTTCCATCCCGATGCGCATCTGGCGATCGGCCGTGCGGCGGAGGCTGTGGGCATCAGCCAGATGGTGCCGGTTGCGGCCTTCCATTCCTTCGAAGAAGTGGCGGCGGCTTCGTCGGTTGCTTCCGTCTTTCAGATGACCTTTGCCGGTGATGAAGGTGCGGTGCTCGACATGATCGCGCGCGCCAAGGATGCCGGCTACCGATACATCTGCGTCACCTATTCGCCAATCCGGCAATGGCGCGAGCGCATGATGGAAGACCGCTTCAGCGTGCGCGGCGAAAAAGCACCCTCGAACTTCGGCGAAGGCAAGTCGGACCCAGCCATGCTGCGCGAACTTCTCGAGTTCACGCAACCGCGCTGGACCTGGGAACAGGCAGCGCGCGTCATCGCCAAATCGCCGCTGCCTTGTATCGTGAAGGGCGTGATGAGCGTGCGCGATGCCAAGGCTTCGATCGATGCCGGTGCCGTCGCGCTTTATGTCTCGAACTATGGCGCGCGCACGATCGATCGAACGCCGACCACAATCGACATTCTCCCGGCTGTGCGAGAAGCTGCCGGACCCGACATGCCGATCATCCTGGATTCCGGCATCCGTCGCGGCAGCGATATCGCGACCGCTCTGGCCCTTGGCGCGAATGCGGTCGCCCTCGGCCGCTTGATCGCCCTTGGCTTAGCTGCCGATGGCGAACATGGCGTGCGCCGCACGCTGGAACTGCTAAAGCGCGAGTTCTGGACCACGCTCGGGCATCTCGGCTGCTCGTCGCCGGCTGAACTCAACCGGGACGTGCTGGTTCAGCGCTAGATCGCCCGCCGGTCGAAGATCCTCTCGCACCGGTGTGCTGAGGCAACTTGAGGCGCCTTTGCTTTCAGCTTGCGGGAAGATAGTCCCGACCCGGATCAATGCTGGTGGGGCGTCCATCAAGGAAGAGCTCGCCGATGCGCGGTGCGCTCTTCGAGATGACCTTGCCACCTTTGATGACGGCGAGACGAGTGGGTTTCAGGCGCAACGCTTCGATGACATCGGCAGCCTGCAGGATGATGAGATCCGCATTGCAGCCAACCTCTAGCCCGTAACCTTCCAGGCCCATCGTCTTGGCCGAGTTGACCGTAAGCGCGTCGAAGATCTTCTTCTTGTCTTCTATGCCACCCATTTGCGCGACATGGATGGCCATGTGGCCGACTTCCAGCATGTCGCCCGAGCCCATCGAGTACCAGGGATCCATCGTGCAATCCTGGCCGAGCGAGACATTGAGCCCGGCTTGCATCAGTTCAGGCACCCGCGTCATCCCACGACGCTTCGGGTATGTGTCGTGACGGCCCTGCAGCATGATGTTGATCAAGGGGTTCGAGATCACGTTGATCTCGGCTTCCGCCATCAGGGGTATGAGCTTTGAGACGTAGTAGTTGTCCATGGAATGCATGGATGTGAGGTGTGAGCCCGCCACGCGTCCCTGCAATCCGTGGCGCACCGTTTCGGCGGATAGCGCTTCGATGTGGCGCGACATCGGGTCGTCGGTTTCATCGCAATGGATGTCGACCGGCAGACCACGATCGGCCGCGATTCGGCACAGTGCCTCAAGCGACTGGCGACCTTCGTCCATGGTGCGCTCGAAGTGCGGAATGCCGCCGACGATGTCGAGCCCCATGTCCAACGCGCGCTCAAGGGACTTTTCGCCCTCAGGCGCGCGGTAATAGCCGTCTTGTGGAAAGGCGACGAGCTGCAGCGTGATGTAAGGCGCGACACGCTCGCGGACCTCGATCATCGCTTCGGCCGTCAACAAACGGGGATCCGAGGTGTCGACATGGCTGCGGATAAACAGCAGGCCCTGGCTGACGGCAAGATCGCAATAACGCAGCGCTCGTTCCACGAGGGCTTCCTTGGTGAGCTGCGGTCGCAACTCGCCCCAAAGAGCAATACCCTCCAGCAGGGTGCCGGAGGTGTTCATACGCGGCAGACCAAGGGAGAGCGTCGCATCCATATGGAAGTGTGGATCGCACAAAGGCGGGCTGACCAGCCTGCCGGTCGCATCGATTTCCTGACCGCCCGACGCCGGCAGGTTTGTCTCGATCGCGGTGATCTTGCCGCCGGCCAAGCCTATGTCGATGCCTTGGCGGCCATCCGGCAGATTGGCATTGCGGATGATCAAGTCGAACATGGGTATCTCCTGGCCATCAGCGCTCGCCGCGCCGATAGGGTTGCATCAGCGCCTGCGGAACGCGGGCGCGCCTGGCCATCAGTGCGAGCGCCACGATAGACAGGATATAAGGGATCATCAGGAACAGCTGATAAGGAACGGCTCCGCCGAGCACGGTCTGCAGGCGTAGCTGGAAGCCATCGAAGAAGGCAAACAGCAGCCCTCCGAGAAGGGCTCGCACGGGCCGCCACGATGCGAAAACAACGAGCGCAATGCAGATCCAGCCGCGTCCCTGCACCATCGTGGGGAAGAAGCTGTTGAAGGCGGCAAGCGTGAGAAACGCGCCGGCCATGCCCATAAGCGCGCTGCCGATGATCACGGCGCCATAGCGCACGACCATCGGATTGATGCCTTGCGCTTCGGCCGCATGCGGGTTTTCGCCGGTCATGCGAATGGCAAGCCCCAAGGGCGTGCGGAAGATGACGTAAGCAAGCACGAGGGCAAGCAGGATTGCTAGGTAAGTCGGCGTTGTCTGGGAAAAGAAAGCCGGACCGAAGAAGGGGAGGTCGCTGAGACCGGGGATGGCAATTGGCTGAAAGGGCGTAATCGTGGGCGGGGTGCCGGCGACAGGCACGGCTAGCCGAAAGACATAATAGCTGAACGAGGAAGCAAACAGGGTGACGCCCAGTCCTGAGACATGCTGGGACAGGCCGAGGGTGACAGTCAGCAGGGAGTGCAGCAGGCCGAACAATCCGCCGGCCACGGCTGCCACGAGAAAGCCGATCCAGAGATCTGCGCCATTATAAACGGTCAACCAGCCGATCATCGCGCCAAAGGTCATGATGCCTTCGATGCCGAGATTGAGCACGCCGGCGCGTTCGCACAGAAGCGCCCCAAGTGTGCCGAGGATCAGCGGTGTTGCGATGCGCAGGACGGCAGCCCAGAGACCCGCGGATGCGATGATGTCGAAAGCGGCGCTCATCGGCGGATCCTGTATTGGGTGAAGAACACGGCCACAAGCATGGTCAGCAATGACAGTGCCACGATCACATCGGCAATATAGCTGGGAATTCCAAGGCTGCGGCTCATGCCATCCGCGCCGACGAACATCGTGGCCGTGAACAAGGCTGCCAGCACGACGCCGAGCGGATTGAGGTTCGCCAGCATGGCGACAACGATGCCTGAGTATCCGAAGCCAGGTGACAGTTCCGTCGTGACATAACCTTGCACGCCCATGACCTCGACGGCACCGGCAAGCCCGGCAAGACCGCCTGATATGCAGGCTACGATGACGAGGGTGCCCTTGAGCGGCACGCCAGCGAAGACGGCACCTTCGGGGTTCAGGCCAGCCGCACGCGATTGCATGCCGAAGACGGTCCGTGATTGAACAAAGGCGAGCACGATGGCCAAAACAACGGCGATGCCCAAGCCGAGGTGAAGGCGCGAGCGAGCCAGGAGTTTCGGCAGCATCGCGGCGTCGGCTACGGGTTGCGACTGCGGCCAGCCGAACGCCATCGGATCCTTGAGCACAGTGTCGATCAGCATCGACACGAGCAGCACCGCAACGAAGTTGAGGAGAAGGGTCGTGACCACCTCATCGACAGTAAATCGTAGCCGCATCCAGAGTGGCACCAGCAGAAGGGTCATGCCGGCTAAGGCGCCCAGAAGAAGCAGCAAGGGGATCTGCACCAATCCAGGCAAATCGCCCAGGAACTGCGAGCTCGCCCAGGCAACGGTGATGGCACCGAGGTAGAGCTGGCCTTCCGCCCCGATGTTCCAGAGACGAGCACGGAACGCCACTGCCGCTGCCAGGCCGGTCAGGATCAAGGGTGTGGCCCGGGTCAACGTTTCCGTTGCGGAGAGACGCGAACCGAAGGCGCTCTTCAGGATCAACCAATAGGCTTCCAGAACCGGAGCGCCTGCAACGGCGGTCAGAACTCCCGCCAAAGCGAGTGCTGCCCCGATCGCAATCAGGGGCGTGGCGATCACAAGCGCGATCGACCGGTGTTCACGCCGCTCAAACCGCATGCGGCACCTCGCTCGTCCACTCGCCTGCCATCATGAGCCCGAGCTTGCGGGCAGAAGCCTCTTCGGCAGAAATCGCAGGCGAGAGCCTGCCGCCGACGATCGCCTGAATGCGGTCGGCGAGGGCCATGACCTCGTCCAGATCCTCAGAAATCAGAAGCACGGCCGTGCCTTGACGTTTGGCTTCCAGAATGCGCTCGTGAACAGCTGCCACAGCGCCTTCGTCGAGACCCCGCGCCGGTTGGGCGGCGAGCAGGATGCGCTGACGGTTGATCAGGTTGCGTCCAAAGATCAGTTTTTGCATGTTGCCGCCGGACAGAAGCCGAATGCGGCTCGTTGGGCTTCCGCCGCGCACATCGAAGCGATCTATGATGGTCTGGGTAAAGGCGACAGCAGCCTTGCGGTCGACCAAACCACCGCGTGAGAAGGCTTTGACCCGTTCGAGGATGGCATTTTCCCAGATCGCCATTTCGCCGATGGCGCCTTCCTTGTTGCGATCTTCCGGAATGCGGCCGATGCCGGCTGAAACCACATCGGCCACAGAGAGTTTGTCGACCGCTTTGCCATAAAGCAGCAGGTCGCCTGCCGTTTTGGATCGCGTGCCGGACAGAAGCTGCGCAAGCACATGCTGGCCGTTGCCGGAAACGCCGATGATGCCCAGCACTTCACCGGCATGGAGGCGGAAATCGACAGCCTTCAGCCGGTCGATGCCGTCGGATCGGATCGTCACGGCGGCGGCTTCCAGCACCACGTCGCCGGGCGTTGATGGTTCGCGCACCGGCCTGGTCACCGTGCGTCCGACCATCAGTTCAGCGAGCTCGGCCTTGCTGGTCTCAGACGTCCTGCGTTCGGCCACATGCCGGCCACCGCGCAACACGATAACGCGGTCTGCCGCTGACATGACTTCGTCGAGCTTATGAGAAATGAAGATGAGCGATAGGCCTTGTGCGGCCATGTCTTTCAGTGTCGCGAAGAGGCGCTCGGATTCCGTTTGCGTCAAAACGGCCGTTGGTTCGTCAAAAACCAGAATACGGGCTTCGTTATAGAGCGCCTTGAGGATTTCCACGCGCTGTTGTTCCCCGACGGACAGATCGCCGAGCCGGGCGTCTGGATCAACCTTCAGGCCAAAGCGCTCGGAGATCGTCAGAAGCTTGGTGCGGGCATCGCTGCGACGCAGCTTGGGAGACCAGAGGCTTTGCGTGCCGGTGATGACATTCTCGAGCACGGTGAGATTGGGTGCCAGCGCGAAATGCTGATGAACCATGCCAATGCCGGCACGGATCGCAGCACGGGGCTTGCCTTGGGGCAGCTCCTGGCCATCAACCAGAATTTGCCCTTCATCGGCCACGTAATGGCCGAACAGGATGCTCATCAGCGTAGTCTTGCCAGCACCGTTCTCGCCCAACAGCGCAATGATCTCGCCTTGCGCAAGCGACAACGAAATCTTGTCGTTAGCAACAGTCGTGCCAAACCGCTTGCTGACGCCGACGATTTCAAGAACCGGTTTGCTCATGCGTTTTCAATTCGCCACGGGGAAGCGGTGCTGCCAGCGTTCCTCTTGCTCCAGGCGCTGCCCGAGCGCAAGCAGGAGCTCGTCATGACCCATCGGCGCCATGATCTGAACGGGAAGCGGCAGGCCGCTCGCGTCAGCCCCGAAAGGCAAGGTTATGGCCGGGAAACCCGTGATGTTGGCCAGCGCAGCGAGAGGCGCGAACTCCGTCATACGTTGGATCTGGAGGTCGACATCATCATGGTCGAAGGGAAAGGAACCCAGAGGGAGCGGTGCGCTCGACAGCATCGGCGTGAGAATGCAATCGACATCGTCAAAGAGGTCCCAAAGCGCGCGGCTGGCATGAATGCCGGCGTCGAGTGAGGTCCATAGAGCCTGACCGGTCAGCGTCTGGCCCTTGCGGATGAAGGCAAGCGTGAGGCGTTCGGCTTTTCCAGCGTCAAGCTCTGCCGCATCGACGTAGTTGGCGAGGTTGACGGCGATAATATCGCCCAGCGCCGTGCCACTCGCGGCAACGGCATGATCGAATTTGCTCCAGGCGATCGGAACGAGCGTGTGCCCGTCTGCTTCGAGCGCCGTTGCCGCAGCTTCAACCGCAGCAGCACGCACAGGATCGAGAGTGAAGGCTGCTCCAAAGTTTGAGAGCACGCCAATGCGAAGGGCGCCGGGTCGTGCCGCATGCAGATGTGGATCGGCGTAGGGTCCGCGCGCTTCACCGCTGGCGAAGTGGAATATGGTGGCGAGATCGCGAACCGAGCGGCAAAGAGCAAGCTCGCTGACGATGCCGCCGAGATGGTTGCTGAAGCTCGGCCCACCTGGGACCGCGCCGCGCGTTGTCTTGAGCCCGACCAAGCCGCAACAGGCAGCAGGCACCCGGATCGAACCGCCCGCGTCGGTGGCATGCGCGATGGCAACGATGCCGGCGCAGACTGCGGCTGCCGCTCCGCCCGAAGAACCGCCAGATGACAGTGATGGATCAAGCGGATTGCGACTTTGCGGTCCGACAGCGGGTTCGCTGGATAGCGACAGGCCGAGTTCCGGCACCGTTGTCAGCCCGAAGAAGCAGAGACCTGCGCTACGGACACGTGCGGCGAGATCCGAGTCGGGCTGTGCCGAGTGCCTGTCGAGCATGTCGGATCCCGCTGCAACGGGGAGGCGAGCAAACGGTCCGCCGAGATCCTTGGCCAAACTCGGCACGCCGAGGAAAGGGCTGTCCACAATAGATTGCTTGGCAAGCAGTGCGTCAGCTGTACGAGCTTCTTCTAGCCCCATCTCGCGGTCGAGATAGGCTATAGCGCCGAGATCGGACTGTCGCTCAGCTGCGGCGAGCGCAGCATGCATGGCTTCGACGGCACTGAGGCGACCCTCGCGGATCGCCTCAGCCAATGACGTGGCATCGTCCTTCATTGGAAAAGCTGGTTACTTTGGCTCTTCCATGATCCTTGGCACTTCGAACATGCCTGCCTTGATCTCGGCGCGCTTGGCTTCCATGGCCGCTTCGGCTTCTGCCGGCGCTACACCCTTCACGAAGGCAATATCACTGCCGCCTTCCTTCATCAGACCATAAGCGGTGTAGTCACGACCAACCGGCTTGCCGGCAGCAGCGTCTGCGATGGCGGCATTCAAGATCGGGCGGAAGCCCCACAGTGCGTTGGCGAACACCGTGTCCGGATAGCGCGGTGTGTAGTCGATCAGTGAGCCGACAGCCTTGATGCCACGCTCCTTGGCAGCATCAGCCGTGCCGATGCGTTCGCCGAACAGAATGTCCGCACCGGCTTCGATCTGAGCCAGACCGGCTTCGCGTGCCTTGGGCGGATCGAAGAAGGTGCCGATGAACGTGACGAGATGCTTGGCATCCGGGTTCACGGACTTGACGCCTTCACCAAAGGCATTGATCAGCATGTTCACTTCCGGGATCGGCATTGCACCCACGGAGCCAACGATGTTGGACTTCGTCATCTTTCCAGCCAGCATGCCTGCCAGATAGGCGCCGTCGAAGTTCCAGGTTCCGAACACGCCGAAATTGTCGCCAGCTTCCTTGCCGCTCGAACCCATCACGAAAGACGTTTCGGGGTAATCGCCGGCCACCTCACGGGCCTGCCGTTCGACCGGGAATGTTTCGCCGATGATGAGCTTTGCGCCCTGCTCGGCATATTCACGCATGGCTCGGGGATAATCCGGCCCCGACACGCCTTCCGAGAAGACATATTCAATTGCGCCTTCTGCCGCGGCATCCTGGAGAGCCTTGTGCAGCACGGAATTCCAGGCGTTCTCCACCGGCGAACCATGAATACCGGCAACCTTGATCGGTGCGGCTGCACGAGCTGACGGAATCCAGGCGGATGCACCGAGCGCAAGGCCAGAGGCAAGCAGCCCGCGTCGCGACAAAAGGATCTTGCTGGTCATGATCTTACCCCAGTTTGGCATCTGCTGAGATCGATAGTCAGAGCCTATAATGAAGTCAAGGATGGCAGATGCTCAGCAATTGAGCAAACCACAGCTGTTTTGCCCCACCGGCAATCTTCCTGTCAGCAGGTTGAACCGATTCGCTGAGCCAGTATGCCTCTCGCGCTGGAAAGAACCAGCAATCAAGGATGATGAATTTTTTCTAAGGTCCATATTATGGATCGTATGCTAGCTGGATTACGCTAGCAAAAACAATCACCTGCCATATCCACTTGCAACTTGTCTGAAGAGGCGATCTGTATTCTGGACTGGTTTTAGCTGTGAGGACGGCTCAAGTCAGGACGATGTCGCACTGGGAGGAGCGGCTGAGATCGAAGAGCCTTTGCAGGCGCGATCTCTGCCGACAGACGTCAGGGAGGATGACCATGACCACAGCCGCAGTTCCGGCCACGGACGAATTTACCGTTCCGTCCGAGACGCTGGACGCTACGCCCGGCTCGGCCTTTATGCGGCCGATCGAGGCAATTACTGCGGTGTTGTTGATCGCGATCATCGGCATGCTTCTGACCGGGGTCGTGTCGCGCTACTTCTTCAACCAACCGATCGTCTGGGTTGATGAAGCATCCTCCATTGCGTTTCTTTGGTTGGCGATGTTCGGCACCGCAATTGCGGTGGATCGCAGCGAGCATCTGCGCCTAACCCTATTCCTGTCGCGCATGGGCGAGCGCCGGCGAGATTTTGTTGAGACGTTCGGCGTGGTGCTGATGGCGGCATTCCTGATCGTGCTCCTGCCGCATGCCTACGAATATGCCGTGGGCGAGATGGACATCACGTCGTCCGCTCTCAATATTCCTGTCGGCTACCGGGTTTCTGCCATTGCCGTCGGCATGGTTCTGATGCTCGGCCTTCTCGTGGTGCGTTTATTCCGCATGTCGCGGCTGGTTGATGTTCTGGCGTCGGCTGCAATCGTCGTCGCTATCTGGGCCGCACTTTGGTTCCTGTCGCCCACCTTGAAAGGTCTTGGCGACGCCAACATCCTGATCTTTCTCGTTGGCGGCGCCGCGATCTGCTTGGCACTTGGCGTGCCAATCGCCTTCTGTTTTGGCGTGGCGACGCTGCTGTTCCTGTCGTTCACGACCACCATGCCGCTGGTTGTGATGGTGAGCCGGATCGATGAAGGCATGTCGAGCCTCATCCTGCTTTCGGTGCCGGTGTTCGTGCTGCTTGGCTGCATTTTGGATGCGACCGGCATGGGCAAGGCGATCGTCGACTTCCTGGCGTCGCTGCTCGGCCATGTCAAAGCCGGCATGTCTTATGTGCTGCTCGGATCACTGTTCCTTGTTTCGGGTATTTCCGGTTCCAAGGTTTCCGATATGGCCACCGTGGCGCCGGCCTTGTTTCCGGAAATGAAGCGGCGCGGTCATAAGCCGAGCGAGATGATCGCGCTCTTGGCTACCGGTGCAGCTATGGCCGACACCGTGCCGCCCTCAATCGTTCTCATCGTGCTGGGCTCGGTGGCTGGCGTGTCGATCGCGGCGCTGTTCACCAGCGGCTTTGCCATTGCCATGGTGCTCTTGATTGCCCTGGCCATTCTCGCCCGCTTCAAGGCGCGACATGAAAGCATGGAGGGCATTAAGCGCGCTTCGCTGAAGACGATCGTCAAGATCGCGCTGCTTGCTCTGCCGGCCCTCGTTCTCCCTTTCATCATTCGCAGCGCTGTAGCCAGCGGTGCCGCTACGGCAACCGAAGTGTCAACGATTGCGGTGTTGTACGCTTTCGTTATTGGCATGGTGCTTTATGGCGGGATCTCGCCGCGGCGCATCTATGGCATGCTGGTGGAAACCGCCGCCATGTCGGGCGCGATCCTGTTAATCCTGGGCACTGCGGCAGCCATGGCATGGGCGCTAACGCAGACAGGTTTCGCCTTTCATCTTCGCGATGCCTTGAGCGACCTGCCAGGTGGCTGGTTTACCTTCATGCTTCTATCGATTGCGCTTTTTATGCTGCTTGGCTGCGTGCTCGAAGGTCTGCCGGCGATCGTGCTGCTTGCACCGATCATGTTCCCGATCGCGCGCGCGATGGGCATCAATGACATCCATTATTCCATGGTGATCGTCACCGCGATGAATATCGGCCTCATGGCGCCGCCAATCGGGGTCGGCTTCTACATCGCCTGCAAGGTCGGCAATGTTTCGCCGGACGAAGCCATGGGTGCGATCTGGCCCTACATCGGCGCGCTGATCCTGGGCCTGTTCGCTATTGCCGCTGTTCCCTGGTTCTCGCTCGCCTTCCTTTAAGGGCGGCGTGTTCCCGGATTTGCTGTGTTCAATCAAGGAGGAGACTGAACGACATGATCATCAACCGCCGCACCATGCTTTTGGGAACGGGAACGCTCGCATTGGGCGCCGCATTCCATACCCGCGCAAACGCCGCTGAGTTCACCTACAAGTTTGCCAATAATCTGCAGACCACACATCCGCTCAACATCCGCTTGAAGGAAGCCACGGACAAGATCCTGGAAGAAAGCGGCGGACGTCTGCAGATCAACGTTTTCCCGTCGAGCCAGCTTGGCAACGATACGGAAACGCTGACCCAGCTGCGCTCCGGCGCAACCGAGTTCTTCTCGCTGTCGCCGTTGATCCTATCGACGTTGGTGCCGAACGCAGCCATCTCCGGCATCGGGTTTGCTTTCCCGGACTATGCAAGCGTCTGGAAGGCGATGGATGGCGAGCTCGGCGCTTATGCACGTGGCGAGATCGAGAAGAAGGGCCTCGTGCCCATGGAAAAGATCTGGGACAACGGATTCCGTCAGATCACGAGCTCATCCAAGGTGATCAACACGCCGGAGGATCTGAGCGGCTTCAAGATCCGCGTTCCACCGAGCCCGCTGTGGCAGTCCATGTTCACCGCCTTCGGGGCTGCTCCAACCACGATCAACTTCGCGGAGGTTTATACCGCGCTGTCGACCGGTACGGTGGATGGCCAGGAAAATCCGCTCGCCATCGCATCGACTGCCAAGCTTTATGAAGTGCAGAAGCATTGCGCGATGACCAACCACATGTGGGATGGGTTCTGGTTCCTGGCCAACAAGCGCTCGTGGGAGGCCCTGCCGGAGGAACTGCGCGAGATCGTCGCCAAAAACCTCAACGGCAAGGCGGATGAGCAGCGCGCCGATACGGCCAAGCTGAACGACACCGTGCGCGAAGAGCTTACGAAGCAGGGCATGGCCTTCACCGATCCGGACAAGGCTGCTTTCCGCGACAAGCTCAAGCAGGCCGGCTTCTACGGGGAGTGGAAGGGCAAGTTCGGCGATGAAGCGTGGGCCATCCTCGAAAAGGCCGTTGGCACCAGCCTGACCTGATCACTGATTGCTATTGGCCGCCGTTTCGATTGCGCGGCGGCCAATCACTGGAAATGAGGACCAAGTGGCAGACCGCTTGAAGAACAAGACCGCCATCGTGTTCGGTGCTGGATCCGCGGGGACAGGCTGGGGCAACGGCAAGGCCGCTGCAGTGCTTTATGCGCGCGAAGGTGCAGCCGTGGCCTGTATCGATCTTGATGCAAGGGCAGCGGAAGAAACAGCCGAGATCATCAAGAATGAAGGCGGCCGCGCCGTTGCGATCGCCGCCGATGTGACCAAGCTCGCTTCCATCGAGGCGGCTGTGGAACAAACGCGAGATGCATTCGGCGTTATCACTGTGCTGCACAACAATGTCGGCGTGACCCACATGGCCGGCCCTGTTGAACTCGACGAAATGCGCTTCCAACAGGCTGTCGATCTTAACCTCGGCTCGGTTTATCGCACGGCAAAGGCTGTGATCCCGCAGATGCTGGAAGGCGGTGGCGGGGCGATCGTCAATATTTCGTCGCTCGCGGCCATGCGCTGGACCGGCTATCCCTATTTTGCCTACTACGCCACCAAGGCTGCGGTGAATCAGGCGACGGTGGCGATTGCCATCCAGTATGCCGACCAGGGCATTCGCGCCAACTGTGTTGTGCCTGGCCTCATCGACACGCCGTTGATCTACAAACAGATCTCGTCGCAATATGCGTCGACCGAGGAAATGGTCGCGGCACGCAATGCTGCACTGCCGGGCGGCAAGATGGGGGATGCCTGGGATATCGCGCATGCTGCGCTGTTCCTCGCCTCCGACGAAGCGAAGTTCATCAACGGCGTTTGTTTGCCAGTGGATGGCGGACAGAGCTGTACGGTTCCGGTGCCCCATTGAGCGAAGCGGGAGACATCACGGGTTCCCAGAGCGTCGACCGGGCGCTGAAGCTGCTGTCGCTTGTCGGGCGAAGCTCCGAAGATGGCATGTCGCTCAACGAGATCGTCACTCGCAGCGGCTTCAACAAGGCAACCACGCGGCGCCTGCTGCTCGCCTTGATGCGCGCCAAGATGATTGATCAGGACGCAGTGGAGCGCCGCTATTATCTCGGTGAGGAAGCCTATGTGCTTGGCTCCTTTGCCGCGCCGCGCTTCGGCCTACTGGAAATGTCGATGGAAAGCCTGATCCGAATTTCCCGGCAAACGGGTGATGCCAGCTTTCTGTCCATCCGCCGTGACACGCATTCGATCTGCCTGCACCGCGAAGAGGGCACCTATCCGATCCGCACCCACGCGTTGCAGAAAGGGTTCGAGCATCCCCTGGGCATCGGCGCCGGTTCGCTGGCGATGTTGGCAATGCTCGACGATGCCGAAATCGAAGAGGTGATGGAGCGTAATGCGGAGACGCTCGCCACCGACTTTGCCGAGGTGCCGATCTCCGACATCCGAGCGGCACTCACCCGTACACGCATGAAGGGCTATGCCGTCAATCCCGGTATGATCTTCGGGAACTCCTGGGGCATCGGCGTTGCCCTGACCCTGCCCGATGGCCGTTTGGCCGGGGCAATCAGTTTGGCGGCGATCGACAGCCGCGTTCAGGAACCGAGACAAAGCGAACTGGCGGCAACCCTGCGCGAGGAAGCGGCGCGCATCGAATGCAAGCTTGCGCGCATGATCGACCGCGAGCACGCAGACAAACGCGTGAGGTCGCGCCCCGCACCTGCATCACCATTTACAGGGAGAAGGATATCGCTATGAGCAAGGCACAGATCGTGGGCTGGTCCCATTCTCAATTCGGCAAAACCGAGTATCCCGACACCGAAGCGCTCATGGCCTCGGTAGTGGCACCTGCCCTTGAACATGCAGGCGTCGGCGCGGAGGATGTCGATGGCATCTTCGTCGGTGTTCTCAACGGCGGTTTCTCCAAGCAGGAATTCCAAGGTGCGCTTGTCGGCATGGTGGAAGGCAGCCTTGCCGCCGTACCGTCCGTCCGGCTCGAAAATGCCTGCTCGACCGGCTCTTCCGCTATCTACACGGCCATGGACTTCATCGAGTCCGGACGTGGCCGCATGGCGTTGGTGGTCGGCGCGGAAAAGATGACAGCTGTGCCGACAGAGCGCGTCAGCGACATTTTGCTTGGCGGCAGTTACCGCAAGGAAGAAGCCGACGTCGAAGGCGGCTTTGCCGGCGTGTTCGGCCGCATCGCCCAGAATTATTTCCAGCGCTATGGCGACCGCTCGGAAGAGCTGGCGATGATCGCCGCCAAGAACCACGCCAACGGCGTCAACAATCCCTTGGCTCATATGCGCAAGGATTTCGGCTTCGACTTCTGCAACCAGGTTTCGGAAAAGAACCCGCGTGTGGCGGGACCGCTGCGGCGCACCGACTGCTCACTTGTTTCCGACGGCGCCGTAGCGCTTGTCCTCGCGGATGAAGAAACGGCAGCAAACCTGAACCGCGCCATCGGCTTCAGAGCGCGAGCCAATGTGAACGACGTGTTTGCGCTCAGCCGCCGCCGCGACGTGCTGGCCTTTGATGGGCCACGTGCGGCATGGCGCAAGGCGCTGGAGCAAGGCGGGGTGACGCTGGACGATCTTTCCTTTGTTGAAACGCATGACTGCTTCACCATCGCAGAACTCATCGAATACGAGGCGATGGGTCTGGCGCCGCAGGGCGAGGGCTACAAGGTCGTGCGCGACGGAACGACGGCCAAGGGTGGACGTCTGCCGGTCAACCCCTCTGGAGGCTTGAAGTCGAAGGGCCATCCGATCGGCGCGACGGGCGTTTCCATGCATGTCATGGCGGCCATGCAGCTCATGAACGAGGCGGGCGGCATTCAGGTACCGGACGCCAAGCTCGCCGGTGTCTTCAACATGGGCGGTGCCGCGGTGTCCAACTTCGTTTCCATCCTGGAGCGCGTGAAATGAGCGTTCCGGACGAAAAGCATGCGGATGATCCGATGGGTGGCGTGACGCCCTGCACGACCCGTGTGATGAACCTCGCCACCTTCCTCAGCCAGCAGGCCCGGCGTTTGACCGACGGCATCGGCTTTGTCTGGGCTGACCAACAATGGTCTTGGCGAGAAATGGAAGAACGCGTCAATGCCATGGCTTGTGCCCTTGTGCATGAGTTCGGCGTGCAGAAAGGGGACCGCATTCTGGTGCAGTCTTCGAACTGCAACCAGATGTTCGAATCCATGTTTGCGGCCTTCAGGGTTGGCGCCGTTTGGGTGCCAACCAACTTCCGCCAGACACCGGAAGAAGTCGCCTTTCTCGCACAATCATCGGGCGCTTCTCTGATGATCTGTCAGGCAGGTTTTGCCGGGCATGCCGAGGCCTCACGCACCACCAGCGCAGCCTTGAAGCAATTCATTGCTATCGGTGAGGCTGCCTTCGGAGAGGATTATGATGCGATCGTCGCACGCAATCTCGGCCAAACGGTAAAGGCTGTCGCAGTCGATCGTGACGATCCCTGCTGGTACTTCTATACGTCTGGTACGACGGGTCGTCCGAAGGCGGCCGTGCTGACGCATGGCCAAATGGCCTTCGTCATCAACAACCATCACGGCGATCTTTTTCCCGGTACGACGCATGAAGATCGTTCGATCGTGGTTGCACCACTGTCGCACGGCGCCGGCGTTCACCAGCTTTGCCAGGTCGCACATGGCTGCACCACGATCCTTCTGCCGACGGAGAAGTTCGATATCGACGGCATGTGGCGGCTGGTGGAAGAATGGAAGGTGACGAACCTCTTCACCGTTCCCACCATCGTCAAGATGCTGGTCGAGGATCCGGCAGTCGATCGCTACGATCATTCCTCTCTGCGCTACGTCATCTATGCCGGCGCGCCGATGTATCGCGAGGACCAGAAACGAGCGCTCAACAAGCTCGGCAAGGTGCTGGTGCAATATTTCGGCCTTGGCGAGGTCACCGGCAACATCACGGTGCTGCCGCCAGCCATGCACAGCGCGGAAGACGGCCCTCATGCGCGGATCGGAACCTGTGGTTTCGAGCGAACGGGCATGCAGGTCGAAATCCAGGATGATCAGGGCAACGAGGTCGCGCCGGGCGAGACCGGCGAAATCTGCGCCATGGGGCCGGCCGTCTTTGCCGGCTACTACCAGAACCCGGAAGCCAACGCGAAAAGCTTCCGCAATGGCTGGTTCCGTACTGGCGATCTCGGCCACATGGACGAGCAGGGCTTCGTATACATCACGGGTCGGGCGTCCGACATGTATATCTCCGGCGGGTCCAATGTGTATCCGCGAGAGGTCGAGGAAAAGCTGCTGCAGCATCCCGCAATCTCGGAAGTCGCGATCCTTGGTGTGCCCGATCCGGTCTGGGGTGAGGTGGGTGTTGCCGTTTGCGTGCCGCGTGCGGGCGAGCGAGTCGAAGCGGGCGAGTTGGCTGCTTGGCTCGACGGCAAGGTCGCTCGCTACAAGCTGCCGAAGCGCTACGTGTTCTGGGACGTGATGCCCAAGTCTGCTTACGGCAAGATTGCCAAGAAGCTGATCCGCGAGGAGCTGGATAAGCGCGGTGATCTCAGTGACGCGCCGCAGCGGCTGAGCGCCTGAGGAGGAGCACCTATGACAAGTGAGATCAAGAGCGTCGTCGTGACTGGCGGCGCTTCGGGCATCGGCTTTGACATCGCCGGTGTCCTGCACGCGCGCGGCTGGCAGGTCCATCTGCTCGACTTGAAGCGCGAGAGCCTCGATGCCGCCTGCGACAAGCTCGGCATTCCCCATGATCGCGGCCATAACGCCAATGTGGTTGACGAGGACGCGGTGGACGCGCTCCTCCAATCCGTGGCGCAACACGCTCAACTGGGTGCCGTGGTCAACTGTGCAGGCATCGGTCAGGACACACCCGCCATCGATATGACGGTCGAGGACTTCCGCCGCATCATCGACGTGAACTTAACCGGTACGTTCATTGTCGCCCGTGCTGCAGCCCGTTATTGGCTGGCGAACACCTTGCCGGGCGCCATCGTCAACATCGGGTCCGTATCCGGTCTTACCGGCAACAAAGGCCGCGCTAGCTATGGCTCGTCCAAGGCTGCAGTAAGCCACCTCACGCGCATTCTCTGCACGGAATGGGGTTCCGACAACATTCGTATCAACACGGTCGCACCTGGCGCCGTGAATACCCCGTTGACCGACCTCCACCACACACCCGACGTGCGTCAGCAATGGCACGAGCGCATTCCGCAAAAGCGTTATGGTACAACGCGTGAGATCGCCAATGCCGTCGCCTTTCTCATCTCGGACGAAGCGAGCTACATCAACGGTCAAACGCTTGCGGTCGATGGTGGCTTCACAACTGCCGGCCTCATGGTGCGCGAATGAACCCGCGCTCGATCCACCATCCCGGCACACCGGAACAGCCGCGCGTGCTGGCGCAGAAATGCAGCGTTCGTACGCTAACCATGCGGTTTTCAGCCGGTATGCCGGTTCTGGACGCCGTCACAAAGGCGCTTGCGGCCGAAGGTGTGGACAGCGCCGTCATCGAAATCGAAGGCGGCAGCTTTGCGCCGCTGGTTTATGTCATTCCCGCACCAAGCCCGGACGACAGTCATGCCGCCTGGTATAGCGACACTCGTCAGCCGGAAGAAACCGCGCTGAACGAGCGGTTGGTGATGTCCTTTGGTCGCCGCCAAGGTGCCCCGTTCATCCACTGCCACGGCATCTGGATCCACGCCGATGGCTTGCGCGGGGCGGGTCATCTCATTCCGCACGAAGCCATGTTCGCAGAAGATGTGGAGGCGACAGTCTATTCGCTGTCAGGGGCGATCTTCGAGCAGCAGCAGGATGGGGAAACGAACTTCGCCCTCCTGACTCCGGTCGCGAATGGCACGCCGGAAGCCGATGGAGCGAAGGGTGTTCTGCTGCGGATCAAGCCAAACACGGACATCCATGCGGCGGTGGAAGATGCAGCGCGGTCAGCGGGTCTGAGGAACGGAACGGTTCACGGCATCGGTAGTCTCGTCGGCTGCGACTTTTCCGATGGCACGCATATGGCGTCTTATGCGTCGGAGCTCTTCATTCGCGAAGGTAGCATTGCCAACGGTCGGGCATCGCTCGACATCGTGATCGTCGATGTCGATGCCGCGATCTTCGAAGGCGAGATCAACAGCGGAACCAACCCGGTTTGCGTGACCTGTGAGTTGTTGATCGTGGGGCAGTGAATGCCGGAAGGATTGTCCATCCGGCATTCATCATTGCTTGTCAGGCTGTCAGCTGCGTAACGAACTTCGTGACGAGATAAGCCTCGATGGCTTCTGAGCCGCCTTCGGTGCCGTAGCCCGAGTCGCGCACGCCACCGAAGGGAACCTCCGGCAAAGCCAGTCCCAGATGGTTGATCGTGGTCATGCCGGCATCGATCCGCAGGCCGAGTGCCTGGGTTGTTTCTGCCGAACGCGTAAAGGCATACGATGCCAGACCGAAGGGGAGACGGTTGGCTTCGTCGATGGCTTCATCCAGCGTGGAGAAACGGTTCACGATGGCTACGGGACCGAACGGCTCTTCGTTCATGATACGAGCCGATTTCGGCGCGTTGGTGATGACTGTCGGCTCGAAGAAGTTGCCCTTGTTTCCGATGCGGCGACCGCCGGTCTTCACTTCCGCGCCTTGCTGCACGGCGTCGGCAATAAGCTCTTCGAGTGCCGGGATGCGACGATCATTGGCAAGCGGCCCCATCTGGCTGTCCGCTTCCATGCCGCTGCCGACGCGGATCGACTTGGCATAATCGACAAGGCCATCCAGGAACTGATCGTAGGCGTTGTCTTGCACGAGGAAACGGGTCGGCGACACGCAGACCTGCCCGGCATTGCGGAACTTGGAGCCGCCCAAGACCTTCGCGGCCTGGGCAATATCGGCGTCGTCGAAAACGATGGCTGGGGCATGGCCGCCGAGCTCCATCGTCGCGCGCTTCATGTGCTGGCCGGCCAAAGCCGCGAGATGCTTGCCGATCGGGGTTGAGCCGGTGAAGGAGATTTTGCGGATAACCGGATGCGGAATGAGATATTCCGAGATTTCGGCAGGAACACCGTAAACAAGGTTCACCACACCTGCGGGAATGCCGGCATCCACGAAGGCCTTGATGAGGGCGGCAGGCGAAGCGGGTGTTTCTTCCGGCGCCTTCACGATGATGGAGCAACCGGCGGCAACCGCTGCCGAAAGCTTGCGCACGACCTGGTTGATAGGAAAATTCCACGGCGTGAAGGCGGCTGCTGGACCGACCGGCAATTTGATCGCCATCTGCGTGACGCCGGCGGTACGGGCCGGAATGATCTGGCCGTAAGTACGGCGCGCTTCTTCGGCGAACCAGTCGATCACGTCGGCGGCAGCCATGACTTCGCCCTTGGATTCGGCCAGCGGCTTGCCTTGTTCCATGGTCAGGATAGGCGCAATCTCGCCGGCACGCTCGCGCAGCAGTTCCGCCGCCTTGCGCATCAGCTTGGAACGATCAAAAGCGCCGACTTCGCGCCAGATCTCAAACCCCTTCTGCACCGAAGCAAGCGCTTCATCGAGATCTGCGCGGCTGGCATGCGCAACAGTGCCGATCACTTCACCATTGGAAGGATCAACGACGTCGATCGTGCGACCTTCGCTGCCGTCGCGCCAAACGCCGTCGATGAGGAGCTGGGTATTGGGATAGGCTGTCATGGTCTTGTCCTTCACGATGTGTGTTGGCCGATGATCGACCGCGTCTTGCTGTTGCGTCGGCTTCAAGGGGATGCACCCTTTGAACCTCGCGACTTACTGTGCACTCCTTTCTATGAAGCCTTCTCGCCTAGCCATCAACTCTTCGAACCGCTTTGGCTTGAAGCTCTGGATCACTAAGCCGCTTTCTCGATGGTCCAGACCGCGGCCCCGACGCAGAGGGCAAGCTTACGGAAGGTCTCAGCGATGAATGTAGCATCGTGGATTCGTGTCTGATACGAAAAAGCTGCTGACGAATGTCCAAACCATGTGGTGGTAAGCGCAAGACGATGCTAAGCATAAAGGTTCTAAATAAAAGTATGCAATGCAAGTCAGGATAATGATCTGCAAGAGCTCGCAAGTCAAAGGGGCAATTGGCGAAGCATGAATGTAGACCTCGATAGTCTTCAGCTTGCGCCTGCCGCCTTCGCACCCCCGCCCGCAAAGATCAATGTCGGTGCGCGTTTGCAGGCGCTACGCAAGGAACGTGGCTGGACTCTGCAGCAGGCGAGCAAGCATTCGGGTGTTTCCACCTCGGCTTTTTCTAAGATCGAACGTGGCGAGTTGTCGCCAACCATTTCGACGATTCAGCGCATCGCGAACGGGTTCGGCATGGATGTTTTGACCATGCTGAGCGATCCGACCGACGCGCCTAGCCTGCTCGGCCGCCGCAGTGTGACACGCGCAGGCATGGGACAACCGCATCTTTCAGGAAGCTGCGAAAACAAACTGCTCTGCTCGGATCTGAAGAACAAGCGTATCACGCCGATTCTCACCAAGGTCGTTGCGCGGTCGCCAGACGAGTACAAGGTTTGGCCGAAATCAGACGCAGAGATTTATATCTGGGTTCTGAAAGGAACGGTCGTCGTCCACAGCAAGCTGTATGAGCCATTGGAACTCAATGAAGGCGATTCGATGTATTATGATGCCAACACGGAACATGTCTGGACCTCGAAAGGCCCGGAAGATGCACAAGTGCTCTGGGTTCTGACTGCCTGATCCTGGATAAAATGCAACCGCAGAACTTCTACGATTTTCGCGCTTTGGCGCAGCGCAGGCTGCCGAAGGGGCTTTTCGAATATATCGATCGCGGCACCGAGAATGAGGTCGCCCTTCGCGCCTTACGTGACAGTCTGGACGCTATCCAGATCGTACCGCAGGCGCTGACGGGCCATGGAGCGCGAGATTTCACGACTAACATTATGGGCAAGGAGCTTGCTCTGCCACTGATCGTTGCGCCCACGGCGTTGGCGGGTCTCGTGTCCCACAATGGTGAAGTCAAACTGGGGCGGGCGGCGATGAAAGCCGGCATCCCCGTTTGTGTTTCGACCCAGTCGATCACCGCCGTAGAAGACATCCGAGCTGGCGCTTCAGATGCCGACATCTGGTTCCAGCTTTACATGTGGCGCGATCGCAAACTGACACGCGAATTGCTTGATCGTGTTTGGGCGAGTGGTGTCACCACGCTGGTTCTCACAGCCGATACCCCGGTCGGTCCCAATCGAGAATACAACACGCGCAACGGCTTTGCGATGCCAATGACGCCGACGTTCCGGGCGGGGCTCGACATAGCGCTGCATCCGGGCTGGTTGTTTGGGGTCATTCTGGCCTATCTGCGGACCACCGGCATGCCGACCTACGGCCACTATCCCAAGGAACATCAGGTCGCGATCACGGGTGCACCGAGCAGCGAAGCCGTTGCGCTAGAGGAGCGTTTGAACTGGGACGATTTCGTTGCTCTGCGCCAGCAATGGCGCGGTGAGCTTGTCATAAAGGGCCTGCTTTCCGTCGCCGATGCTCTTCTGGCCCAAAAATTGGGTGCCGACGCGATCGTTGTCTCCACGCATGGAGGCCGCAACCTTGATTCAGCGCCGACAACTGCGCGTGTGCTTCCCGACATAGCGGATGCGGTCGGGGAGAAGCTGACAGTGCTTGCCGACAGTGGCGTTCAACGCGGCAGCGATGTGCTGAAATATGTCGGGCTCGGTGCAAAAGCCGTGATGGCAGGTCGGTTGCCACTTTGGGGCCTGGCCACGGGTGGTGAGACTGGCGCTGATGCAATCTTCGCCATGATCAAGCGCGAGATGGATGTGACCATGGCAATGCTGGGCCTTGAAAAGCCAAGCGAGATCGCGCCGCACATCATCCGCTAGATCAAGCCGCCCTTCGGCGTCTTCTACACAGTTAAAGCAAGATAGAGAGCCCGTTTGTGGGTCCAGCAACGGCCACAAAATGGTTCGGCTCGATTTAGTCGTTGTTGCGGGTGTGGAAGTGGCTGAGGAAGGCGCGCGTCGCTTCTTCTTTCGGAGTGTCGATGACATCGCGCGCGGGACCTTCTTCGACAATCACGCCGTCGCGCAAGAAAATTACTTTGTCGGCGACTTCGCGGGCGAACGCCATTTCATGCGTGACGATGATCATCGTCATGCCTTCGGACGCCAGATCGCGCATCACGCCGAGCACTTCGGCCACAAGCTCGGGATCGAGCGCCGACGTGGCCTCGTCGAACAACATGACTTCCGGTTCCATGGCAAGCGCGCGGGCAATCGCCACGCGTTGCTTTTGGCCGCCTGACAAGCGATCGGGATAGGAATCCGCCTTGTCGTCCAAGCCCACTTTGCCAAGGAGGGTGCGGGCAAGCTGCTCTGCCTTTGCCTTGGGCGTGCGCTTCACAACGAGCGGCCCTTCCATGACATTCTGGAGAACAGTCTTGTGCGGGAAGAGGTTGAAATGCTGGAACACCATGCCGGTGTTGGAGCGGAAGTGCGCCTGAGCCTTGGCCTTCGGCATCTTCGAACCGTCATCGAACACGAATGTATCGTGACCGATGCGGATGCGGCCGCCGTTTGGGATTACCAGGAGGTTCATGCAACGCAGCAGCGTCGACTTGCCGGAGCCAGACGGACCGATCAGGGCGACGACCGAGCCGGCATCGACCTTTACATTGATGTCACGCAGAACGACGTTGGAGCCGAACTGCTTCTTGAGGTTTGTGATCTCGATCTTGGTATTGTCAGGCGTTATTGTGCCGGTCATGTCAATGGCTCCGCTGCAGCGTCTTTTCGCTGCGCTTGACGATGGCCGTCAGTGGAACGAGGACCACGAAGTAGATCACGGCAATCACGGTGTAGACTTCAAGAGGACGGAACGTGTCCATGGTGATGACCTGACCCTGGTAAAGAAGGTCGGGCACGGCCAGAACCGACACCAGCGAGGTGTTCTTGAACTGGATGATCGACTGGTTCATTAAGGGCGGGATCATCTGCTTGATAGCCTGAGGCAGAACGATGCGCTTCATGACTTTGGCCGGCGTCATGCCGAGCGCCAGGCCCGCCTCGCTCTGACCGGGATCAACGGCGATGACGCCGCCCCGGATGACCTCGGCATAAAAAGAGCCGCCATAAAGCGACAGGGTCATGACCGCCGCCGTCATGGCGCTGAGTTCGACGCCGGTCAGTACCGGTAGTGCATAATAGAACCAGAGAAGCTGCACGAGCAGCGGTGTACAACGAAAGATCTCGATATAGGCCCAGGATATCCAGCGAAGAACTGGGTTGCGCGACAGTTGCATCAAGCCCGCAAACAAGCCCAGCAAGAGGCCTAGTACGATTACGGCTGCCGTAATGGCGATCGTCATCAACGTGCCGTTCAAGAAGAGCCAGCGATAGCCCCAGAGTATATCGAAGTCCCAGTTATACATCTTGGCCCTTTTTGCAGCGACAACTGCTGGGGTCCAGCGGTTGAGGTGGCAGCCTGTTCTTTGGTGAAGCCCTGAAGGATCTCGTCGGCTAAACACTGACGGAAGAGATCAGGAGAAAGGGCGCCGACCCGAGAACCGGCGCCCGAGCATCCGCTTCGATTAGAAGCTGACGCCTTCCGGGATGTCGGACTCCGTCACATCCACAGCCGCGAGGCTGTCGAGAACGGCGCTGCGGATAAGGCCAAGGCCCTGCGAATAAACGATCCAGGTGTTCAGGAAGTTCTTGAGGGTCGTGTCTGATTGCCGACGCAGCGCAGCATTGGAGGTCGAGCCGAAGATCGGGGTTGGAACAACCAGCTTGCCGAGCGAAGGATCGCGCTTCACGGCACGAACGCCGCCCATCCAGAAAATGCTCTGCGCCTGAACGCGGCGGCTCTTGAGGGCAAGCGTTGCCTCGTCGAGTGTACGGAACCGGATGATCTCTGCGTTGGGAGCCAAACGGGAAGCGACCTGGTCATGGGCCGAGCCGTTGTCGACGGCGATCTTCACTTCCGGCTTGTTCAGGTCTTCCCACGTGGTGGGCGCAAAATCAGGCGCGCAGATCATCAGCAGGGCGCTGTTGTAGATCGGAACGGTAAAGTCCACAGCGAGCGCACGCTTTGGCGTAGGATTCATGCCGAACATGATGTCGATCTTGTCGGTCTGAACGTCGAGGATGCCATTGCCCCAGGTGGTTTCAACGATCTCGAGTTCGACTTCCATGTCGGAGGCAAGGGCTCTTGCGATCGTCACGAAGTGACCACCCCATTCACCCGATGCCGGATCCTTCATCGTCCAGGGCGCGCCGGTGGCAACGCCGCCGATGCGCAGTTTCTTGGAGCTCATGATGCGCTCCCAGCTGGAGCCTTCCTGCGCCGAAGCGACGGTCGCAGTGGCGCTCAGAGCAGCTGCGCCAGCCAAGCCGCCAGCCATCAATCCTGCAAAATCTCTACGAGAAACCATTGTCTTCCCCTTTTTGTTGATCGCCTCCCGTTGATGAAGGCGGGCTTGCCAGAATGGCGAGTTCAGTTGTCAATGGCCGGAGCTCTATCCGCGGGTGGGACAAGCACGCCGGGATTCATCCGGTTGTCGGGATCAAACAGCGTCTTGACCTGCTGCATCAGGCCGTAGCGCACGGGCTCGCACAGCCTAGCCAGTTCCTGCGTCAGCTTGCGGCCGACACCATGCTCGGCGCTGAACGTGCCGCGAAATTGTGCGCCGACATCGTGGATCGTTGCTTCTACTTCAAGCGCATAAGTTTCCTTGTTTGGAAGCGAAGCCCAGAACTCATGGCTGAACATCAGGATGTAATGAACGTTGCCGTCGCCGAGATGGCAGACGACTTCGGTGAAGGCATGCGGATATTTGGTTGCCGCAACTTCATCGGCCGCCGCAATGAAAGCCGGTACGTCGGAGGTTCGCACGGCCACGTCATGAACGACGCCGACGCCTTCCTTCTTGTTGGCTTCTGACACCGAGTGGCGGACGTGCCAGATGTCCTTGGCCTGTTGTTCCGAGTTGGCGACCACAGCGTCGAGAATGCCGCCATGCTCAAGCCCGCTTTCCAGTAACGTCTCAAGGATGCCGTTGAGGTCAGTCGAGCTGTCGACGCTGGAAAGCTCGATCATGAGCGACCACGCCGGAATGCCGTTCTCGAACGGAATACGGATGCGTTCGCAATACTTTGCGACAAGATCGAACTGCGAGGCGGAAACCAGCTCGAAGGCCTCGATGTAAGGCCCTGCGCGATCCTGAAACGCTGCCAGCAGGTCAACCGCGGCCTGTGGCGACGCAACGGACACCCAGGCATGTGCGCGGTTCGGCATTTCAGGATGCAGATGCAGCACGGCACCGGTGATGATGCCGAGCGTACCTTCTGCGCCGATAAAAAGGTGGCGCAGAAGATAACCGGTGTTGTCTTTGGCGAGCGCTGCCAGATCGCGCAGCACGGTGCCATTGGCCAAAACCACTTCAAGGCCCGCAACAAGATCTCGGGTCGGACCGTATTTTACGACGCCCGTTCCGCCGGCATTGGTGGAAATCAGGCCGCCAATTTGAGCGCTGCCTTCGCTGCCGAGATAAAGCGGGAATTGGCGACGGATGTCGCCGGCTGCCGTGTGGATATTAGCGAGCACAACGCCAGCATCCACCGTCATGAGGTTGGCTGAACGGTCAATTTCGCGGATGCGATTCATGCGTTGCAGCGCCAGCACGATGCCGAGCTTGGATGGTCTGTCTGTTTCCGGCACGGCGCCATAACACAGGCCGGTGTTGCCGCCGGATGGAAAGATCGGCTGCCTTTCGGCCGCCGCCAGCTTCACCACTGCGGCAACCTCTTCGGTAGAAGCCGGAAGAACGACGCACAAGGCGTCGCCTGTTCTGCGGTTGCGCCAGTCGGTCAAGAAAGGCGCCATCTCGCCACGATCGACGATCAGGCCCTTTTCACCAACAATTTCGCGCAGTTTCTCGAGCAAGGGCGTATCCGGTTTAGGCGAGGGAGGCCGCTTGGGCCTTCGATACGGCGGCTTTCAGCTTGGCGACGGTGTCCTCGCTTGGCGCCTGCAGCGGCAAACGCACGCCTCCGACCGGCATGCCAGCCAGTTCCATGTAATGCTTCAAGGGGCCAGGATTGGTTTCGAGGAAGATCGTTTCGAGAACCGGATCGATCTTGTTCTGGAGAGACATGGCTTCCTTGAGCTTGCCAGCGTGAGCAAGGGCGAAGACCTCGAGCCAGATTTTCGGATAAATCGACGCTGAAGCGAGAACGCCGCCCTTGGCACCGAGCGCCACATGGGTGGCAAACAGCGGTTCTTCACCAGAAAGCACGGCGATCTTGTCGCCGGCATATTTGATGGTCTTGATGAATTCCGGCATGTCATAAGAGGAGAACTTCATACCGATGATGGTGCCATCTTCGGCCATGGCCTGAACGCCCTCAGCCGTCATCGCCACCGTCGTGCGGCGCGGAATTTGATACAGCATCACCGGAATATCGACCTGGTCGCGATACGCCTTGAAGTATTCGCGCATGCCGTCTTGCGTGCCCGGCGCGTAGTAAGGCGTGACCGTCATAACGGCGGCTGCGCCAGCCTGCGTGAAATCCTTGGCGGCTTCGACGGCGTCCTTGAAGCCAGTCGACAAAACGCCCGGAACAACTGGCTTGTCGCCAGCTTCCTCGACGCAAGCAGCAACGATTGCCTGGCGCTCTTCGCGAGAGAATGCGGTGTATTCGCCTGTGCCGCCGATCGGAACGACCCCCGAGGCGCCTGCGTCCAATTGAAAGCGAACGAGCTTCTTCAGCCCGGCAACATCGACAGCACCATCAGCCATAAGCGGCGTGACGATAGCGGTATAAAGACCATCAAAGTCATCGCGGGTAAGAGCCATCAATCGATACCTGTCTGCATGCTGCATTTGCGAGGCGCTGTGCCTCCATCTCATGTCGGGCCCCCACTACGGAGTCTGACATCAACTCACCCCACGGTATCCACAAAAATGCGCCGGTCAATAGCGCGGTCTAAAAATTCCACTATCCGATAATTAGGTGAGTGATCCTAGCGGATCACCAGCGCCGCGATCTTAGTTTCTTTCGAAAGGAGGCTCCCCCGCAGCTTCTGTTCCCATCTGTTCAGAAGTAGTAAGGGTCCAGAACGAATAAGAGCCTGGCGATATATAAGTGCGTTCTGACGCACGAACCGCTGATGCCGAGCTCGTCGGCCAGCTTGAGGCTGCACAGGATGAAAGCGCTAGTAACACCCTGAATGTCGTAGCTGCGCAGGCTGCAGCGGCGGGGGTGCTGCCGAGGCTGTATTGGCGCGCGACCCAACGCCATCAGACGCGATCATCGAGATATCGGAAAGCGCGGTTGCGATCTGATCGTCATGGCCTCACAAGGCCGTCGTGGCGTGCCGCGCATGATGCCTGGAAGCTAGACCACCAAAGCACTGGCACGCTCCGATATATTCCTGTGCTGGTGATCCGCTGACCCAACTGACCAGAAAGACCGGGATCGTACATGAAGACGCTTGTTTTTGGCACTAAGCCCTATGATCGGCGCTTCCTCGAAGCTGCCAATGACCAGCATGGGCACAGCCTGACCTTTCTTGAGCCTCGGCTGGACGAAGCAACGGCGGCGCTGGCGGCCGGATATGAGGCCGTTTGCGTGTTCGTCAACGACACGGTCTCGCGGCCCGTGCTGGACATCCTGGCAGAAGGCGGGGTGAGGGTCGTTGCGTTGCGTTGCGCGGGCTACAACAATGTCGATCTGGCTGCAGCAGAAGAACTTGGGATCGCCGTCGTAAGGGTGCCGGCCTACTCGCCCAATGCGGTGTCGGAGTTTACGGTCGGCCTGGTGCTTGCGCTTGATCGGAAGATCCATCGTGCCTGGGCCCGGGTGCGCGAGAACAACTTCGCGCTGGACGGGCTTATCGGCCGCAATCTGGAAAGCCGCACCGTTGGTGTCATCGGAACAGGACGGATTGGTGCCCTTGTTGCCCGCGCTTTCAAGCTTGGTTTCGGATGTGAGGTATTGGCGAGCGATCCTTATCCCGACGCGGAACTGGCGGCCGTCGGCATCCGCTATGTCGAGCCGGAGATGGTTCTGCGCAGCAGCGACATCGTTTCGCTGCACTGCCCTTTGACGCCGAAAACCCGCCATCTCGTTGATGCAAAGGCGATCGCGGAAGCGCGCGACGGGCTGTTGCTCGTCAACACAAGCCGTGGTGCCTTGATCGACACGCGCGCTGTCATCGACGGCTTGAAAAGCGGCAAGATCGGCGGCGTGGCGCTCGATGTTTACGAGCAGGAAGCCGACCTGTTCTTTGAAGATCTGTCGAGCGAGATCATCCAAGACGACGACTTCCAGCGTTTGCTGACCTTTCCGAACGTGCTGGTCACAGGTCACCAGGCCTTTCTGACGGAAGAAGCGTTGCGCGCCATCGCGGAGACCACACTGACAAGCCTTTCAGATTACGAGGCTGGTCGTCCTTTGGCGAACCGGGTTGAAGCCGAGAAGGTTCGTCCGTCACATCTAGCAAGCGAGGCGTCATAACGAGCGCATCAGTCGCTTGCCGCCTGCCGAAAAACATGATCTAAACCCTGCCAACCACAGGGGTGCTCCGTATTGCCGGGGCTGAGACTGCAGCGTCATGTTGCGAAACCCTCAAGCTGATCTGGATAATTCCAGCGGAGCGAGGCGGATCATGTTTTCTGGCGCACAACTATCCTTGTATCCGATGACCGACGATTTCGTGTCGGTCATCCTGAGCAGTCTGTCGGCTCTTGATCCGTATCGGGACCGGTTCAGGATCGAAACGGATGACATCTCGACATTGCTGGTCGGTCCGCCGGAGGAACTGTTCCCGGCCATGCGCGATCTGCATGTCGCGGCATCGCGCAACGGCGTTCATTGCGTGCTGCATGCCACGGTGTCCCGGGGATGCCCCGGCGAGCCGGACGATCCGATCTGCACACCAATCCAGGGGCTTACGTCCAACACCCCGCTTGCCCAGCGGATCGCGGGTGCGCTGAACGCGGCGCATGGCGCAGAGGCGAAAGGGCAAAGTGTTGCGGCACAGCTGTCGCTTTATCCTCTCGGTGCCGGTCACCATATGGATGAGATCTATGGCTGCATCGACTTCCTGAAGCAGTCCGGCGTGTTCGGGAAATCCAAGAACTTCTGCACGACCTTGCGCGGTGATGCCGGGCCGGTTTTCGCCACGCTAAGCGAGGCTTTCCTGCGATTTGGCTCGCCGGAAGGTCACCTTGCGCTTGATCTGACTGTTTCGGCCAACAGCCCGACCGCTGCCTGATCGCTTTTCAGCGCGACCGTCATCATGTCTGAAAAAGCATCCTTAGTGGCTCGAGCGGGACCGGCTGGCTTGGCGATCGCCGGGCTCTTGCTGGCTTGGCAGCTTTATGCCGAGCTGTCCGGCATCAGTCCAACCACCTTGCCGTCGCCGTGGCGGGTGGCGCAGCAGGCGTGGATCCACAAAACAGCGTTGTATGACAACGCGTTACCGACGGTACGAGCAACCCTGTTTGGCTTTGCTTGTTCGCTGATGACGGCCTTTCTTCTGTCGATCCTGATGGACTTTTCGCGACCGCTGCGGCGGGCTTTGTTTCCGGTGTTCATCATCAGCCAGACCCTGCCGCTGGTCGCGATTGCGCCGTTGGTGGTGCTTTGGTTCGGGTTTGGGCTGGTGCCGAAGATCATGCTGGTGGCGCTGGTGACGTTCTTTCCGATGCTGGTGGCTTTGGTGCAGGGGTATGAGGCGACGGAGAAGGAGATTGCGCAGCTTTTGCAGTCGATGGGAGCGAGCCGCTGGCGGGTTTTCTGGCTGGCAAGACTGCCTTCCGCGCTGCCGTTCTTCTTCGCGGGACTAAGGATATCAATCACTTACGCGGTGGTCGGGGCGATCTTTGCGGAATATGCGGGGGCGGCCAAGGGGCTGGGGATCTATATCCTCAACGCCAAGAACAATTTTCGGCCCGATCTTGTGCTTGCGGCGGTGGGTGTGAGCGCCACGCTGACGCTGGTTCTGTTTGGAATTACCGTTCTCGTTCAAAGACTTGCAATGCCCTGGCACCGCTTCGAGCGGGAGCAGGCGCGGTGAGCGGGATGCGGCTTCAGCTGGAGGATATCCGCAAAAACTTCGGCGAAACCGCCGTGCTTGACGGGGTTTCGCTGCATGTCCGGGAGGGCGAGTTCGTTTCCATTCTAGGGCCGTCAGGTGCCGGTAAATCGACGTTGTTCCAGCTGCTTACGGGCGCAGAACACGCAGATGGCGGCGCAATTTCGGTGAATGGCGCGTCCGTTTCGGGCCAAAATCGCGATTTGGCATTCATGCCGCAGCGCGATGCGCTGATGCCCTGGCGATCCATCCTCGACAATGTGACTCTCTGGCTCGAAGTTCAGGGCATGACCCGAAAAGCGGCCCGCGCGAAGGTCACGCCCTTGCTCGGTGAATTCGGGCTGGCGGGTTTCGAGAATCACTACCCCGCACAACTTTCCGGCGGCATGCGACAGCGGGCGGCGCTGCTACGTACGGTTGTGCAGGAGCGAAGTCTGCTGCTTCTGGATGAACCCTTCGGCGCGCTCGATGCGCTGACCCGGACGAGCATGCAGCGCTGGCTCGAGGTGATGTGGAAGCGGCATCGCTGGACGGCTTTGTTGATCACGCATGATGTGCGCGAAGCCGTGTTCCTGTCGGACCGGATCTATGTGCTGTCGGCACGGCCGGCACGGGTGCTGCACGAATTTCAAATCCCTTTGCCGCGACCACGGGATGGTTCGGCCAAAGGGCTTCAGGAGGCCAGCGCCATCGAGGCGGCTGTGCTGGAGACGCTTTTGATCCGCGAACAGGCTGGAGGGCCTCATCCATGACGATCATCAATCGCCGAACGACACTTCTGCTCGGGCTCGCCACCGGTGCAGCCTGGTCTTTGCCGGTCCGGGCGCAAGACAGAACGAAGGTGACGGTCGCACTGGACTGGACGCCGAACACCAATCACATCGGCCTTTATGTCGCCCGCGAGAAGGGCTTCTATGCCGACGCCGGTCTGGATGTCGAAATCCTGCCTTATGGCGACACCAGCGCCGGGGCACTGATCAGCAACGGGGTCGCCGATTTCGGTGTGACGGGCGCGATCGGCTTTTTCACGCAGCGCGCTGCGGGTGCCGATCTGAAGGCGGTGTATGCGGTCGTGCAAACCGAAACCGGGCGGCTCGTCTTCAACGATGACCGGCAGGACATCCAGCGCCCCCGCGATCTGGTGGGGAAGACCTATGGGGGCTTCGGCAGCAATTGGGAAAACGCGCTGATCAGCACGATCATCCGCAATGATGGCGGCGAGGGCGATTTCGAGACGGTGACGCTCGGCACTTCGGCTTACGAGGCGCTGGCCAATGGCGCGGTGGATTTCACGCTGGAAGTCTATACCTGGGAAGGCGTGAAGGCGGAGCTCGAGGGACGCAAGCAACGCGCTTTCCGGTATGCCGATTTCGGCGTGCCCGACCAGCACACGACGTTTCTGGCGTCGAGTGAAGCAAAGCTTCAAGCCAAGCCGGAGGCTGCAAAGGCTTTCGTTCAGGCCACGCAACGCGGCTACGCCTTTGCCGCCGAGAACAGCAAGGAGGCCGCCGCGATCCTGGTTGAAGCCAACAAGGACATGCTGACCGATCCTCAGCTGATCGAGGATTCGATGAAAGCGCTGGTGGAGGGCCATTATCTGGCGCGGCCGGATGGCACGGTTGGCGAGATCGACGGGGCGAAGACCGAGGCGATGGGCGCCTTCCTGTTTTCGGCCGGCATCCTGCGCGATGGCAATGGCGAGGCGCTCGCCATGCAGCCCGATTTCAGGGACTACTACACCAACACGTTTTTTGATGGTGCCTGATCTTGGCCGGGACCAAGCGCATGCGGCTCAACGCGGTGCTTTATGGGTTGGGCGCCCATGAAGCCGCGTGGCGGATGCCGGAAAGCGATCCGCTTGCCGTAACCAAGCTGCCCTTCTGGGTGGATGTGGCGCAACGCGCGGAGGCGGCGGGTTTCGACGCGCTGTTTCTGGGCGACGTGCTGACCTTGCAGGCCGGAGCGGACCGGCATCTTTCCGACGCGATGGACCCGATCGTGATCATGTCCGCGCTGGCTGCCGTGACCAGCCGCATAGGGCTGATCGCGACGGCTTCAACGAGCTTCGATCATCCGTTTCATCTTGCCCGCCGCTTTGCCTGCCTCGATCATATCAGCGGCGGCCGGGCAGGGTGGAACATCGTGACCTCGTCCAATGCGCTGGAAGCCCGCAACTTCGGGCTCGATGCGATGCCGGACCATGCCGAGCGCTATGCGCGTGCTGCCGATGTCGTGGATGCCGTTGTGGCGCTTTGGGACAGCTGGGATGCCGACGCCAAGATCGCCGATCAGCAAAGCGGGCAGTATCTCGATCTTTCCAGGATCCGGCGGGTCGATCATCAGGGACCATTCGTGCGCACCGCCGGACCGCTCAACGTGCCGCGTCCGCCGCAAGGGCGGCCGATGCTGGCGCAGGCTGGATCATCGGAAGCGGGGCGGGCCTTTGCTGCGGCACGCGCCGACATCGTGTTTACCGTGCAGTCCGATCTGACGGCAGCACAGGCCTTCTACCGGGACGTGAAGGCGCGGGCAGTGAAGGCGGGGCGTGATCCCGATGATCTCTGCATTCTGCCGGGCATCGTTCCGATCGCGGCTGCAACAAAGGCCGAGGCGGAAGCGCGGCTCGCCGAACTGAACGGCTTTGCCGTTCTGGATCATCTGATCGCCAAGGGGTCCGAGTTCCTTGGGGTCGACCTGAGCAGGCTTGATCTGGATGCGCCTTTGCCCGATGGCCTGATGAACGGCGTCGGCAATCAGGCAAGCCAGAGCCGCGTTGAGGTTCTTGTTGGAATTGCCCAGCGCGAGGATCTGACCGTGCGCCAGTTGTTGGCGCGGCTGGCAAGCGGACGCGGACATCTGCTGGCGGTTGGAACGGGTGCCGAGATTGCGGATCTCAAGGAGGAATGGCTGGATAGCAAAGCGGCGGACGGTTTCAACGTGATGTGCCCGGTTCTGCCAGGCGACCTTCAGCGCTTCGCTTGCCACGTCATGCCGATCCTGCACCAACGCGGCCTCACGGTGTCCTGACTTGACTTCCGGGGGGCACTCACACACCTTGTTTCAATGACAACGGCCGACCAGCTCTCGCATCTCAAACGGGTGTGTCCACTCGCAGGACACTAACCCCCGGCCACGGTCGCGTCGCGCCCCGGTCGAGGGGCATTGCCGAACCACCGCTCGAGCGGTGACGTTCACGATTTGCGCGACACCCATTCCAATCGAACGATAACAGCCCGTAGGTGATGCTTTCGCCGTGCGGGCCGAAGAGGTCAAACATGTCCAGCACACAAACGGGCCGCAAGCCCGCCATCCAGATTACACAAACCGATTACGACAAGCTCGCGCTTCTTGCCGACAGTGCAACGCATGTCAGCGAAGCCGTGCTCGATGAGCTTTCAGCGGAGCTCGACCGAGCGCGCATCGTGCCCGACAACAAGCTGCGCGATAAGGTCGTGCGCATGGGCTCGCGGCTGCGCTATTCCACCAACAATGGTGACAGTCGCGATGTCACGCTGGTTTTCCCCGGCGAAGCGGATATTGCCGAAGGCCGGATTTCGATCCTGACGCCGATCGGCACGGCGCTCATCGGCTTGTCGGAAGGACAGTCGATCGAATGGGTGGCGCGTGACGGCAAGAGCCATCGTCTTCTTGTCGAGAGCGTGGGAGAGGTGGCGGAGCCGCAGGCCTCCTGAGGCAAGAGGACTATTCAGCCGTTTGGCTCCGAAGAGAAGGTGCCAGCAAGTGTTGGCATCTTTAAATTTGTTAATATTGATCGCCTGCTGTTCGCGGTTGTGAAAATGTTCGCCTTCGGCATTCACGCTTCTACTTCTTCTGTTAGTGTTTGAGAGCATCAGTTTTCCCAGCAACCTTTAACCGGAGTTCACCGGTGAACGGCAGCAAACTTCTTCGTATTCTCGGCGTTCTCGTCGTGCTTGTTCTGGTCGGCATCGGCGGCTTTGTCGCTTATGCCTGGGAGAGTGAAATCCCGGCCGCCGAGCCTCCGGCGGTTGCAAGCTTCGATCCCCAGCTGGTTCA
>NZ_JAFMNX010000005.1 GCF_018457165.1 Tianweitania aestuarii
ATCTGCGACTGCACCTGCGGATGCAGAAAGGCCAGCAGCACCTTGTAAGAGCCGGCACTCAGAGGCCGACGCCGGCCAATCATCGCTTGGACGCGCAGGTCACGCATGGGCTCGAATTTCGCGATGCAGAGCGACTCGCCATTGTCGATGATGCGCAGCTGCGTCGTTTCGTTGGCCTTGTGGCCGACTTCTTCGAGGATCGGGTTGGCGATACGAACGAGATCGACCTGCGTTGATGCGGCAGTTCCGATGACGATTGCTGTCGTCCCGAGCCGATAGGTGCCCGTTTCGCTTCTTCTGACCAAGCCGCGATGTTCCAGTGTGCGTAACATACGCAGGATTCTTGGCTTAGTCTCGTTCAATGATGAGGCTATGTCTGTTAGCCGGCTGTCAGGAGCTTGGGCTACGCTCAGAAGCACGTTAATGCCTACGTTAAGCGACTGAACAACCTCGGTTTCCGGCTTCTTATCCATATCCTTCGATCCCGCTCAGGTCCATCAACAACACGCCTGAAGATGGTCCGTCCAGCATGTTACGGCAGATGTAACTCGCGAGAAACGCGTTTGACAGAGAAGTTTTCCGCCGGTTACCAATTCCCTGTGAGCGGATGGGAACCCGCTCTGATTGATCAACTCAGGTCACCACGGCCTCAGTATCGGGATGGAACCTATGACCGCTAAAATCCTACAGCGGGCAGCGATTGCGCTGCTCGGCACGATCGCTATTCCTGCCCTGGCAGGCGCGCAGGAAGCGCCGCTGACGATCGGCATGTCGACGACGCCGACCACCATCGACCCCCATGAAGACAGTTCTGCGCCAAACAACGCAACGTCGCGCCATATCTGGAGCAGCCTGATCAACCGCACGGGCACGTCCGGCAACGAGCCCGAGCTTGCGACCGAGTGGAAGCCGGTCGATGACACCCACTGGGAATTCAAGCTGCGCGATGGCGTCAAGTTCCACGATGGCAGCGCGTTTGATGCCGAAGACGTCGTGGCATCGCTTCTGCGCGCCCGTGACAAGCCGAGCCAGGGTTTTGCGTCCTACACCCGCAACATCTCCAATGTGGCCGCCAAGGATCCGATGACGGTTGTTGTCGAAACGTCGGTTCCCGATCCTCTGCTGCTGAACTCCGTCAGCCGCATCCGCATCATCAGCTCGGACTGCAAGGATGCGTCGGTTCAGGACTTCGACAACGGAAAATGCGCGGTCGGCACCGGGCCTTATTCCTTCGTGTCGTATCAGCCTGGCAGCGCGCTCAAGCTCAAGCGCAATGATGACTACTTCGCCGGTGCTTCTCACTGGTCCGACGTGACGCTACGCTTCCTGCCGGACGATGGCGCCCGACTGGCTTCGCTCCTGTCGAACGAGATCGACCTTATCGAAAGCCTGCCCGCCGACGGCATGTCGCGGGTGGAATCGAGCGACAACCTCCAGATCATCAACGGCCAGTCGTCCCGCTTGGTTTACATGGGCATGGATGTCAGCCGCGATGTCTCGCCCTTCGTAAAAGCCACGGACGGTTCGGCGCTCGAGAAGAACCCGCTCAA
Source organism: Tianweitania aestuarii (assembly GCF_018457165.1). Taxonomy (GTDB): domain Bacteria; phylum Pseudomonadota; class Alphaproteobacteria; order Rhizobiales; family Rhizobiaceae; genus Tianweitania; species Tianweitania aestuarii. The sequence continues at coordinate 1,551 of NZ_JAFMNX010000005.1, forward strand.
GGACGAGAAGGTTCGCCGTGCCCTGCTGATGTCGATCAATCGCGAGGCGATCGTCGAGCGCGTGATGCAGAAGAACGGCACCGTTGCCGACCAGTTCGTGGCGGAAGGCTATGCCGGTCATTCGGATGCGGTTGAGAAGGTGCCTTACGATCCGGAACAGGCCAAGGCGCTTCTCGCCGAAGCCGGTTATCCCGACGGGTTCAGCGTCACCTTGCACGGCCCATCCGGCCGCTACGTCAAGGATGCGGAAGTGTTGCAGGCGGTTGGACAGATGTTCACGCGCATCGGCATCCGTTCGCAGGTCGAAGTGTTGCCGTGGTCGATGTATTCCGAAAAATACTCGGATGGCGCCTACAGCATCTTCCTGGGATCTTGGGGCGTGAATACCGGCGAAACCACGAATCCCGCAGTCGCTCTCGTTGCTACCCGCAACGAGGAAAAGGGGACCGGCCGTTATAATGGCGGCGGCGTTTCGGACCCGAAGATCGACGAAACGCTCGCCAAGGCGAGCTCCACGCTCGATGAAGCCGCACGCACTCCGCTGCTTGAAGATCTGTCGACCGAGACCTTCAACAATCTCTGGCTGCTTCCCATGCATTACGAGAACGTCGTGCTCGGTGCCAAGAAGAGCGTGACCTACACGCCGCGCGGCGACAAATACACGCTCGCCTATGAAGTGAAGCCCGCGCAGTAACCATCGATCGATTGATCGACAACGGGGCTGCGATTATCGCGGCCCCTCATCTCCCAGGAGACTTCCATGCAGGAACTTGGAACGGGCGAAGCCATCGCTCGGGCGAAGGCTGTTTATGATTTCGGCCAGACCGCGATCTTCGCTTCGAAAGCCGATCCACGGCTTCAGATGGTTCTTTATGTTCCGCCGACCGCTGCCGATGGTCGTAAACTCGACCTTCTGGTTGCGGTGCATGGAACGGGCCGCACCTCGGCCATCGATTTCCGCGACGGGTTCGCCGAGTTCGCGCTTTACAATGACTGCGCCGTTCTTTGCCCGATCTTCCCCGTCGGGATCTTCGGAGACGGCGCGCGCTCCGGCTACAAGTTCCTCGAAGAAGGCGACATCCGCTATGATCTGGCGGTGATCGCCATGGTGGAGGAGATGGCCGCCAAGTACGATCAGGATTGGTCGACTTTCGCCATGTTCGGCTTCTCGGGCGGAGGGCATTTCACCCACCGTTTCGCGATCCTGCATCCCGAAAAGCTTTGGGCCGCCTCGATCGGCGCGCCCGGTTCGGTGACACTGCTCGATCCGACACGGGACTGGTGGGTTGGCGTCCGCAATCTGGAAGCGCGTTTCGGCAAGCCGTTCAAGCCGGAGGAACTGGCCAAGGTGCCGGTTCAGATGGTGGTGGGCGACGCCGATCTCGAGACTTGGGAAATTACCCATAAGCCTGGTGGCCGCTATTACATGGAAGGCGCCAACGATGCCGGGCAGACCCGGCCCGAACGCCTTGCTTCGCTTGCCCGCTCATTCTCCGACGCGGGCGTTCAGGTCACCTTCGATACGGTGAAGGGTGTGTCCCACGACCGGATCAAGGTGCTTGATCATGTGAAATCCTTTCTCACGACCATCCTCAAAAACCGGCGCGCCCAATGAAGAATGCAACGATCGTCGCTCCGCAGCCGGAAGCCGTTGAGGCTGGCGCGGAGGTTCTCGAGCGCGGCGGCAACGCCGTCGATGCAGCGCTTGCCTGCGCCTTTGTTCAGGGCGTCGTCGATCCGCAGATGGCGGGTATCGGCGGCTTCGGCTCCATGCATGTCTATATGCCCAAGAAGGGCGTGCACGAGATCCTGGAATTCTACGCCCGCGCGCCCTTGAAGGCGACGCCCGACATGTGGCTGGACAAGATCAAGCATGAAAGCCGCGACGGCTTCGGCTATGTTCTCGACGGCAACATTTCCGATATCGGTTATCTCGCTGTCTGCACGCCTGGCTCGCTCAAGGGCTATGAAACCGCGCTGAAAGACTACGGAACGTTCGATTGGGCCGATCTGATCAAGCCGGCCATCCGATTGGCGCGCGATGGCTTCATGATCCGCGAGCATATGCACTGGTATTGGTCGAAGGATCAGTCGAGCGATGGCTTCGCCAACACGCTGGACAAGCTGCGGTTCTCGGAAACGGGCCGGAAGGTTTACTTCCACGAAGACGGCTCACTGCGGAATGTGGGCGACCTGCTCGTCAACAAGGACATGGCGGATACGCTGGAGCGCGTTGCGCGCAGCGGCGGTTCCGACATCTTTTATCATGGCGAGCTGGGCGAACAGATCGCCGCCGATTTCGCGGCCAATGGCGGTTTGATCGGATCCGAGGATCTGGCGAAATACGAGCTGTCGCGCGTTGCCCCGATCTGGGGTGCTTATCGCGGCAACCGGATCGCGACCTCGCCACCGCCCGGTTCAGGCTTCCCCATGCTGGAGATCCTGCACATCCTGTCGGAATTCGACGTGGGCTCGATGCAGCATGGCAGCGCCGAGCATGTGCGCATCCTGTTTGAAGCCATGAAGCGCATGACGATCGACAAGGACGCGCATATGGGCGATCCCGCTTATGTCGACGTTCCCTTCGAAAGGCTGTTGTCGCAGGAGCATGCGCGGGCGCATGCCGACGCCATCAAGGCCGGCAGCATCGCCAATGTCGATCGTCTCGATCGTTCGCAGCGCGACACCACCCATATTTCGGTGATCGACAAGGACGGCAATGCGGTTGCGATGACCCATACGCTCGGCAGCCCGTCCGGCGCCATCACCAACGGTCTGGGCTTCATGTATAACGGCACGATGAGCCGCTTTAACCCGGTTCCGGGCAAGCCTGGCTCGATCGCACCGGGCAAGCGACGCCCAAGCTCGGCTGCGCCGACCATCGTGTTCAAGGACGACCAGCCGACGATCGTGATCGGTGCGCCCGGCGGCAGCTATATCGCGCCTGCGGTCGCGCAGTGCCTCATGAACATGATCGATTTCGACATGTCGGTTCTGGAAGCCGTGGCGGCACCCCGCATCGTCGGCGTTTCGAACACGATCGACATCTGCAATCGCATTCGCCATTCCGTCGAGGCCGAACTGGTCGGGCAGGGCTACAAGGTGGCCCGTTCTGCGCAAACCTATGCCTTTGCGGCGGTGCATGCGATCAAGATCGAGAACGGCGTGTCCAAGGGCGCGGCCGATCCCCAACGCGACGGAATGGCGATCTCCGTCGCTTAAGGAGAGGTTCAATGGTCACATCCATCATCAGGCGGTTGTTTCAGGCAATCTTCGTCATCGTGGCGATGACGATCATCGTCTTTATCGGCGTCAACGTGATCGGCAATCCGGTCGACATCCTCATCAACCCGGATGCCAACCAGGCGGAGCGGGCGCGGGTGATTGCCCATTACGGGCTCGACCAGCCGATCTGGAAACAATACCTGATGTTCCTGCAAGGCTTGTTGCACGGCGATTTCGGCGACAGCTTCGTTTATGGACGACCAGCACTCGGCCTCATCCTGGAACGCCTTCCCGCGACACTGGAGCTGGCCATAACCGCGCTTGGCATAGCGCTGGTGGTCGGCCTGCCGCTTGGCCTCTACGCCGGCCTTTATCCCAAGCGCCTGTCTTCCAAGCTGATCATGTCGGGCTCGATCCTCGGCTTCTCGCTTCCCACCTTCTGGGTGGGCCTGATGCTGATCATGGTGTTTTCCGTTGAACTCGGTTGGCTGCCGACCAACGGCCGTGGCCCGACGATGGAGTTTCTGGGCGTTCAGTGGTCGTTTCTCACGGGCGAGGGCCTGCGGCATCTCCTGCTGCCCGCCTTCAACCTCGCTTTGTTCAAGACATCGCTCATCTTGCGTCTGACGCGCGCCGGCGTGCAGGAAGTCCTGCCGCAGGATTACATCAAGTTCGCACGCGCCAAAGGCGTGCGTGAAAGCCGGATCATCGGCGTTCACGTCTTCAAGAACCTGATGATCCCGGTTGTCACCATCATCGGTCTGGAATTCGGCTCGTTGATCGCCTTTTCGGTTGTGACGGAAAGCATCTTTGCCTGGCCGGGCATGGGCAAGCTGATCATCGATTCCATCAACCTGCTCGATCGCCCGGTGATCGTCGCCTACCTCATGATGATGGTGATGCTGTTCGTTGCGCTGAACTTCATCATCGACATCTGCTACACAATCCTGGATCCGCGGGTCCGGCTCGATGCGAAGGCTTGACCCCATGTCTGAAGCAAACGTGCAGGATCAAAGCGTTCAACCGGCATCCGTGGAGCCGCCGGAGCCCAGCCGTTTGTCGCAGGGCATCGCCGAATTCTTCAAGTCACCGGCGGCCGCCATCGGCTTCATCATGCTGGTGGTAATCTGCTGTCTGGCCCTTTTCGCGCCGTGGATCGCGCCGCAGAACCCCTATGACCTGATGCAGTTGGACATCATGGACGGACGCCTGGCTCCGGGCTCGGAATCGATGACCGGGATGGTTTATTATCTCGGCACCGACAGCCAAGGCCGCGACATTCTTTCGGGCATGCTTTACGGCCTGCGCACCTCGCTGATGGTTGGCGTGCTGTCGGCCTTTGCGGCTGCCATCATCGGCACCACGGCCGGCTTGTTCGCGGCTTACATGGGGCGCCGGACCGAAACCGTGATCATGCGGCTGGTCGACCTGCAGCTTTCCTTTCCCACCATCCTGATGGCGCTGATGATGCTGGCCATTCTGGGCAAGGGCGTCATCAATGTCGTGATCGCCCTGATCATCGCGGAATGGGCCACCTATGCCCGGACCGTTCGAAGCACGGCGCTCGTTGAACGCGAGAAGGAATATGTGGAAGCGGCGCGCATGCTTCGCCTTCCCGGATGGCGCATTCTGTTCAAGCATCTTCTGCCGAACTGTCTTGCGCCAGTGATCGTGATCGCCACCATGCAGGTGGCGCGCGCGATCGGACTGGAAGCCACGCTGTCCTTTCTCGGTCTCGGCGCATCGGTGACGGAGCCTTCGCTCGGCATGCTGATTTCCACCGGCTACCAGTATCTCCTCACCGGGCTTTACTGGATCAGCTTCTTTCCGGGCATCGCGCTTCTTGTGACGATCGTGTCGATCAACCTCGTCGGTGACCGCCTCCGCGATGTTCTGAACCCACGGAATGCGTCATGAGTGCCTTGTTGCAAGTCAGCAATCTCGTCACCGAGTTCGGCGGCGGGCGTGGTCGATCGGGCCTGAAGGCTGTCAACGATGTGTCCTTCAGCGTGGATCGCGGCAAGGTTCTCGGCCTTGTGGGGGAATCGGGATCCGGCAAGACCGTGACGGGGTTCTCCATTCTGCGGCTGCTCGAGCGGCCCGGCCGGATCACGGGTGGACGCATCCTGTTCGACGGCACGGACATCGCAAACTGTTCCGAAGAAGAGATGCGTAATCTGCGCGGCAAGCGCATCGCCATGGTCTTTCAGGACCCGATGATGACGCTCAATCCGGTTCTCACCATCGGAACCCAGATGGTGGAAGCCGTTCAGGCGCATGACAAGGTTTCGAAGGATGTTGCGCGCCAGCGCTCCCGCGATGCGCTTGGCCTCGTCGGCATTCCCAGCCCGGAAGAGCGGCTTGCCGCTTATCCGCACCAGTTCTCCGGCGGCATGCGGCAGCGTGTGGCGATTGCGATCGCGCTTCTGCATCAGCCGGATCTGATTATCGCCGACGAGCCGACCACGGCGCTCGATGTGACGATCCAGAGCCAGATCATCTACGAATTCCAGAGGCTGGCGGAAGAATCCAACACCGCCGTGATCTGGATCACGCATGACCTGGCAATCGTTTCGCGCCTCGCCGACGACATCGCCGTCATGTATGCCGGCCGCCTCGTTGAAACGGGACCGGTCGGTGAGGTCCTGACCGATCCTCGCCATCCCTATACGGCCGGGCTGATCGCCTCCGTTCCGTCGCAGAACCGGCGTGGCGAACCCCTGCACCAGATCAGGGGCATGACGCCTGCCATCAATCGCCTGCCTCAGGGCTGCAGCTTCCGGACCCGCTGCGACAGGGCGACGGAAGGTTGCCTGATCATGCCGGACCTTATCCCAGAAGAGGATCGTGCGTTCCGCTGCATCCATCCCGTCATGAAAGAGGTCGCATGATGTACGCGACACAAGAGCCGCTGATCGAGGCCAGAGATGTTTCGCAGCGTTTCGGTCCGACCCCCGATCTCGCCGCCAAGATCGCGCTCAAGCTGAAGCTTGCCAAGCCGGCGCCGGTTGTTCAGGCGCTGGATCACGTCAACTTGAGCATCCGCAGCGGTGAGGTCGTCGGCCTTGTCGGCGAAAGCGGGTGCGGAAAGTCGACTTTGGGCCGCATCATCGCCGGCATCACGTCGCCGACCGAAGGCGAAGTGTTGTGGAAGGGCGTCGAACGCGGCGCCATGTCGGCAGACCAGCGCCGCGATTTCGGTCTCGCCACCCAGATGATCTTTCAAAATCCGATGGCTGCGCTCAACCCGCGCATGACGGTCGAGGAGCTGATCTGGGAAGCACCGAAAACGCATGGGCTTGCCCGCTCGAACGAGCGAAACAGCTATGTCGATCGCTATCTGACGCTGGCCGGCTTCAACCCTGAAACGAAGAAGCGCTATCCGCATCAGTTCTCGGGCGGCCAAAGGCAGCGCGTGAACATCGCACGCGCTTTGGCCGTGCAGCCGAAGTTCCTTGTTTGCGACGAAAGCGTCGCGGCATTGGACGTGTCGATCCAGGCGCAGGTCATCAACCTGTTCATGGAACTGCGCGACAGGCTCGATCTCACCTATCTCTTCGTCAGCCACGATCTCGGCGTCGTGGAGCATATCTCCGACCGGGTCGCGATCATGTATCTTGGCCGCATCGTGGAAGAAGCGCCGGTGGAAGACATCTTCCAGCGTGCAAATCACCCCTATACCCAGGCGCTTCTGGCCGAAATTCCGCGTATCGAACCGGGAAAGCATCGGTTCAAGCCGGTGAAGGGCGAGCTTCCGAGCCCGATCAATCCGCCGAGCGGCTGTCATTTCCACCCGCGTTGTCCGTTTGCAATGGAGCGCTGCCGCGTGGAAGTACCGGCCCAGAAGGAAGTCGCGCCGGGCCATCGGTCGGCGTGCCACCTCAACGACGCATGAGGCAGCCTGCGCCTTCGTCTACGGCGTGAGGGCAGGCAGGAGTTGCAACAGGGCGTCCGCGGCCCTGCTGCGATAGCGCTCCTTGTGGCGCAAGCCGAAGAAGGGGCGTGGATCGAAGCGGAAGTCGGCGGCGTGAAGCTTGCCGGCGGTGATGGCGGGGCCAACCACCAGCGAAGACAGAACCGCCACGCCTGCACCGGCTTCAACCGCCGTTCGAACGCTTTCGTTCGAGGGCAGGGTCAGGGCGGTGTTCAGGTGATCGGGATCGACACCGAGCTGGCGCAGATAGGCTTCGAGCGTCGATCGCGTGCCCGATCCCCGCTCACGCATGATCCAGCGCGCATTTTGCAGCCAGCTTGCATCGACTACGTGGCCCGCAAACGGTGCGGCTGCGACGAGCAACAGGCGATCGTCTCCGATCGGCCATTGCGCGAGAACGGGATCGTCGATGCGGCCCTCGACAATGCCGAGCTCAGCCTGTCCGTCGTGAACGCGGGCGGCGGCCTGTTCCGTGTTGCCGATGGCAAGGTCGATCTCCAGAAGCGGATGCTTGCTCCTGAAGAGCGCGAGGTAGGACGGAAGCCAGTACGCCGCGGTGGTCTGGCTGGCGACCACGCGCAGCGTGCCGCGCTTCAAGCCGCCAAGGTCGTCCAGCATCGCTTCGGCTGCCGTTGAGCGGGCAAGAACGCTGCGGGCTTCATCCAGAAACAGGCGCCCTGCTTCCGACAAGACGATGCCCCTGCCGACGCGATGGAAGAGCTTCAGCGCGTGCCGTTCTTCCAATGCAGCGATCGCCGCCGACGCCGCCGATTGCGTGACGTTCAACGCGCGTGCCGCTGCCGTCATGTGCTCGCGTTCGGCCACGGCAACAAAGATACGAAGTTGCTCGAGTGTCATCGGAACAATCCATTGATCGGAATTTGCGATTGAAACCAGTAAAATGATGCGTTGGAGAGTTCAACTCGGCTAAGGGTAGAGCTTTGCCCGACAGTTTCCCGGCAAACGGATTTTCATCAGTGTCAGTCATTTCCAGCATGAGCCAAGGCAAGGCGTCCGTTTTGCCTGGCGTGGTCCTGTGCGTGGGCGTTGCCGCCATCGGTTTTGCTCTTGAGCAGGTCGAACATGTTCTGTTCGGAAAGGCCTGGCTGGAAGCGCTCGTACTGGCGATCCTGGTGGGGGCGATGATCCGGACCTTCTGGGTGCCGCCCGCATTATGGCGGGACGGGATTTCCTTCAGTGCCAAATATCTGCTGGAAATCGCCGTTGTCCTGCTTGGCGCTTCGGTGAGTGCAAGCGCGATCTTTGCGGCCGGCTTTGGCTTGTTTTTTGCCATTGCGGGGATCGTCCTCGTCGCCATTCTGCTGAGCTATTGCGTCGGGCGCTTGCTTGGTCTGTCGAACCGGATTGCGCTTCTGGTGGCGTGCGGCAACTCAATCTGTGGCAATTCGGCAATCGTTGCCGTCGCGCCGGTGATCGGCGCCGACAGCAAGGATGTCGCGACCTCGATCGCCTTTACTGCCGTGCTGGGTGTGGTGGTGGTGCTGGGCCTGCCCTTGGTCGGCTATGCAATCAGCATGGACGATCTGGCCTACGGCGCCTTTGCCGGTCTGACCGTTTATGCCGTTCCCCAGGTTCTCGCCGCCGCATCGCCTTTTGGTGCAGCCGCCGTGCAGATGGCGACGCTCGTGAAGCTGATGCGGGTGTTGATGCTCGGACCTGTGTGTTCGCTTCTCGCCATTCTCGTTCGCACGCGATCGGCTGGACCGTCGCCGCAGGGTGTCGGAACCCAAGCCTCGTCTCGCATGACGCTCACGCGTTTCGTGCCGTGGTTCATCCTGGGCTTTCTTGGCATGATCGTCATCCGCTCGCTCGGCTTCATCCCAGATCCGGCCGTGGCAGTGATCGGCCATGTCGCGACGCTTCTGACGGTGATTTCGATGGCCGCGCTTGGTCTCGGCGTCGATGTTCGCACCATCATGAAGGCAGGGTCGCGCGTGGTGACGACGGTGGTTCTGTCCCTGATCCTCTTGGGCGCGATCAGCCTTGTTGTGATCGAAATGCTTGGGCTTTGATCGTCAGGCTCGTTGTAGCAAACGAAGCGTTCCCTCGTCCTGCGCGCCTGAAAAGAAGGCGTCGAGCGCTTCGTTGAAGATCGGCTCACCATCCGCCGCCGCTAAGGCGAACAAGGTCATCGACGAGTGGAATTTCAGATCATCGGGTGTGCCGAAGATCGTATGCGCCGACAGATCGGAATGGGTCAGGACGGCGGAGGTCGCGTCCTTCAATCGGGTGCCGAGAAGGGGATGGGCGAGATAGGCGCGGGCCTCGTTCAAGCCTGCCAGTCCGTAGAAGTCGGCCATCGACGAGCGGCCCAGCCCCCGCAGCTGCGGGAAGACAAACCACATCCAGTGGGAGCGCTTGCGGCCGGCGCGCAGCTCGGCGAGTGCGCTTTCATAAGCGTTGGACTGGGCGAGCTCGAAGCGGGAAAGATCGGAAGCGGAAGCCATAAGAAGAAACGAAGGGCGGATTGCAGCCACGTCAAGGATGCGTCCGCACCAGTGCTGCCTTCAGCGTTCTCCCAGCCGAACCGGATCGACGGATTCGGCGCGCTTCAAAGTGCGCAGGGCGAAGGTGGAGCGCGTTTGGCGGATGTTGCCGATCTTGTAGAGATGCTGGCGCAAAAAGCGCTCGTAGTCGGCGGTATCGGCCACGGCGACCTTTACGAGATAATCGTATTCGCCGGTGACGAGACTGGCTTCGAGCACTTCGGGAATGCGCACAAGCGCCTGCCCGAAGCGCTCGAGAACTTCTTCTTCGTGCTTGTCGAGGGTGATTTCCACGAACACCACATCGCGCAGCCCGAGCGCGCCGTTATCGACCACCGCGACATAGCGCTCGATGATGCCGTCGTTTTCCAGGCGCTTGACCCGGTTCCAGCAGGGCGAGGGGGAAAGACCGACGCGGGTGGCAAGATCGCTGTTGGTGAGGCGGCCGTCGTTCAGAAGGGCGGACAGGATACGACGGTCGGTGGCGTCGATCTGGCTGCGTTTTGCGCGCTTGGCGCGCGCAGAAGACTCTTCCATGCAGTTTCCTCCCTGCAGACGATTATGCTTTCCGAGTGACCATGAAAGAGCAGAAAAAGAAAGTTCCTTGTTTCCGGCGCAGTTAGGATCACTGAAAATGCTGGGGAGGACAGCCTTGATCCGTTCTTTGCTCGCGTCACGCGACGCGCCGACCTATGCTGGATATGGGCGACGCTCCGATCCGGATTGCGTTACCCGCATGGAGGTCCTGCTTTGACTGAGTTTGCTCCGCTTTCGCTTCATGTTCCGACCCGCCCATCGCCGCAGGACAATGCGACGATCGACACGTCGCGTTTGTCACCGGCTGGCGCCGTGCGCAGGCCGGCGGTTGATGTGGATCCGACCGAAATTCACGATCTCGCCTACAAGCTCGTGCGTGTGCTTGATGAGAATGGCGAAGCGCAAGGCGAGTGGGCAGCCGCGCTCGAGCCGGACGTGTTGCGCAAGGGCTTGCGCGACATGATGAAGACCCGCGCCTATGACCAGCGCATGATGCGCTTGCAGCGCCAGGGCCTGACCTCGTTTTATATGCAGTGTACCGGCGAGGAAGCCGTCGCCTGCGCCTTCCAGTCGGTGCTGGAAAAAGGCGACATGAACTTCCCGACCTACCGTCAGCAGGGCCTGCTGATCGCGCAGGACTGGCCGGTGGTGGACATGGTCAACCAGATCCTGTCGAACTCCGCCGACCGCATCAAGGGCCGGCAGCTGCCGGTGATGTATTCGGCCAAGGAAGCCGGCTTCTTCTCCATTTCCGGCAATCTCGGCACGCAATATATCCAGGCTGTAGGCTGGGCGATGGCTTCGGCGATCCGCAACGATACAAGGGTGGCGGCGGCCTGGATCGGCGATGGTTCGACGGCCGAAAGCGATTTCCACGCAGCGCTTGTTTTTGCGTCCGTGTATCGGCCGCCGGTGATCCTGAACGTCGTCAACAACCAGTGGGCGATCTCTTCGCCGCAGTCGATCGCGGGGGGTGAACGCACGACCTTTGCCGCGCGCGCCCATGGCTACAACATTCCGTCCTTGCGCGTGGACGGCAACGATTATCTGGCGGTGAAGGCGGTGTCGGAATGGGCGGTGGAACGCGCGCGCCGCAATCTCGGCCCGACCCTGATCGAATGGGTGACTTACCGCGTTGCGCCGCATTCGACCTCCGATGATCCCAGCAAGTATCGCGCAAAGGACGCTTCGGCCGCCTGGCCGCTCGGCGATCCGATTACCAGGCTGAAGACTCATTTGATCGCGCGCGGCGAATGGAGCGAAGAGCGCTCTGTTCAGCTCGAAGCCGAGCTCGACCAGGAAATCGCAGCTGCGGCGCAGGAAGCGCGCGGCTTCGGCACGCTGCATGACGGGCCAAAGCAAAGCCCCGCCACCATGTTCGAGGATGTCTACAAGGACATGCCGCGTCACCTGCGCGAACAGCGCCAGAAGCTGGGATACTAAGATCATGCCAAGCAGGACGATGATCGAAGCCATTCGCAGCGCCATGGACGTGTCCATGGAGCGCGACGACAAGGTGGTGGTGTTCGGCGAGGATGTCGGCTTCTTCGGCGGCGTGTTTCGCTGCACGGAAGGGCTGCAGAAGAAATACGGCGCTTCGCGCTGCTTCGATGCGCCGATCTCGGAATCAGGCATCGTGGGCGCGGCCGTCGGCATGGCAGCCTATGGATTGCGGCCGGTCGCCGAGATCCAGTTCGCCGATTACATGTATCCGGGCTACGACCAGATCGTGTCGGAAGCCGCACGCCTGCGCTTCCGTACAGCTGGCGATTTCACCGCGCCGATGGTGGTGCGCATGCCCTGTGGCGGCGGCATTTTTGGTGGTCAGACGCATAGCCAGAGCCCTGAAGCGCTGTTTACCCATGTGTCCGGGTTGAAGACGGTGATCCCGTCCAATCCTTATGACGCGAAGGGCCTGCTGATTTCGGCGATCGAGGACGACGATCCGGTGATCTTCCTTGAGCCGAAGCGCCTCTACAACGGCCCCTTCGACGGCCATCACGACCGTCCGGTCGTGCCATGGTCAAAGCACGACCTGTCGGAAGTGCCTGACGGGCATTACACCGTGCCGATCGGCAAGGCCGTCGTGCGCCGGGAAGGCTCGGCCGTCACCGTTCTGGCTTATGGCACGATGGTGCATGTCGCCGAAGCGGCTGCAAACGACACCGGCATCGATGCCGAGATCATCGATCTGCGTACGCTGATGCCGCTCGATATCGACACGATCGTTCGATCGGTGGAAAAAACCGGGCGCTGCGTCGTGGTGCATGAAGCGACGCGAACCTCCGGTTTCGGTGCGGAACTCGCGGCGGAAGTGCAGGAGCGTTGCTTTTATCACCTGGAAAAGCCGGTTCAGCGCGTGACCGGCTGGGATACGCCTTACCCGCATGTCCACGAATGGGAGTATTTCCCAGGACCGAAGCGGGTTGGCGAAGCCTTGATCGAGGCTACCGCAAAGGACTGAGCCCTGCTTAGGGTTGAAGCGCCTGTTCAGGCTGGCGCTTCACAGGCGCTTCAAGGGGGGCGTCAGGCGTTGAGCCCGAGATTGTCTCGCAAGGTCTCGCCTTCATAGGCCCGACGGAACAGGCCACGGCGCTGCAGCTCGGGAACCACGAGCGCGACGAAGCTGTCGAGTTCGCCCGGAAAGAAGGCGGGCATGACGTTGAAGCCGTCGCAGGCACCGCCCGTGAACCAGGCTTCCAGTTCGTCCGCGATGTCTTCGGCCGTGCCGACAAGGCGCCAATGGCCGCGCGCGCCGGCGAAATGCCGGGCGACTTCGCGGATGCTGAGATTGTCGCGCCGCGCTTGTTCCACAACCAACTGCTGACGGCTTTGCATGCCCTGCGTGGCCTGGAGCTCCGGCATCGGTCCGTCCAGCGGCAGATCCTTCAGCGCGTCGGTTGCCAGATAGCTGGCAAGAAGCGACAGGCCGACTTCATCGGGGATCAGGCTCTGCAAGGTATCGAGCTTGGCTTGCGCTTCTTCGCGTGTTGCCGCCACGACGGGCGACACACCCGGCATGATCTTAAGGTGATCGGGGTTGCGGCCGGCGGCGCGGGTGCGGGCTTTAACATCGTCATAGAAGCTCTTGGCGCTGTCGAGCGTTTGTGCCGCCGTAAACACGACATCGGCGGTACGTGCAGCAAGATCGCGGCCGACGTCGGATGCGCCGGCTTGCACCATGACGGGCTTGCCTTGCCGTGAGGGGCTGAGACCAAGACCTTGCTCGACGATGAAGTGCTCGCCCGTGTGGTTCAGCGGCGCAGATCGGTCCGCCGGATCCCAGAGCTGCGCCACGATCTTCGCGAACTCGCCGGCGCGGTGATAACGATCGACATGCTTGCGCAGACCTTCGGCACCGAAATTGGCGGCTTCGATCTCGCTTGCGGATGTCACCAGGTTCCATCCGGCGCGGCCGCCGCTCAAGAGGTCGAGCGTGGCGAAGGCGCGGGCCAGCGCATAGGGCTCGTTGTAGGAGGTCGAGGCGGTGGCCACGAGGCCGATCCGGCTTGTTTGTGCCGCGATGGCGGCAAGCAGGCTCAGCGGTTCGAAGCCGACCGACCGCGACGTCTGGCTGGCGGTTCGGGCGTTTTCATCGCGCAGGCCTGCGGCATCTTCGAGAAAAACGAGGTCGAAGCCGGCCTTTTCGGCTGTTTGTGCCACGCGGATATACTGATCGACATTAAGGCCCATGTCGGCCGCGGCGTCGGGGTGGCGCCAGGCGGCGACGTGGTGGCCGGTTGGCATGAGGAAAGCGCCGAGCTTCATGTGCTTGGGCATCAGGCAACTCCTTCCAGGCGGCCGCGGAGGGTGGTCGAGGCGTGCTTGCTGCCAGCCTCTTCGGGAAGGGTTTGCAGCACCGCCTCCGCTTCCTCGACCGAGCGGACACGCACGACGATGCCGTCTGCATCTTCTTGCCGCTGATCACTTGCCAGGGCTTTAGCATCGATCATGCGCAGCTGCTTGGCCTTTCCGGCTGGCGGCGTTTCACCCTCGAAAAGCACCGCATCAGCGAGATCGGCGAGGTTTCCGATGGCGGCGAGGTCTTCGGCGCGCAGCATGAGGATCGGGCGGTCTTGCGGTGAGCGCATGATGTTCAAAGGGCCGCGCACGGAAAAGAACGCGCCCTGATGGTCGAGATAGTGCATTCTCGTGGGATCGATGAACTGGCCGGCCTGCTTGTTCATCACCACGGCATCGGCGTCCCAGCCATGCCACAGCCCTTCGACCACGCGTGTGAACTCGACGATGCGGGCCGGTGTGTTGCCGTCCGGTAGGCGAATGGCTCCGCTGAAGGCGGCATCTTCCGCCGCCGACGGGTCTGATGTCACGCACCAGCCGATCCGGCCGTGGCTGATCTGATCAAGCGAGGCAAGGCGCCGCGAAAGATTATAGGGCTGGTGGCCGCCCGTCGACGTTGCCGCAATCAGGCCTATGCGCTGCGTCGAGGCCGCGAGATATCCCAGCAGGATCGTGGCGTCGGGCCAGCCGCTTGGCCTCTCGGGTGCGGCGATCGTGTCGGGCACGATCACGAAATCCACGCCGCCTGCTTCGGCTCGTTCAATGACCGATCGAACGCTCTCGATCGTCCAGTGCGGCGCTTCACCGAAGCTGCCGCCAAGTTCCAAGCCGATCAGCATGTTCATCTCCATTCCAGCCGCGCTAGCCCGGCACTTGATGCTGATGCGGTCGAGGTCAAGCCAGGTTTGCGCTGACGCCGGTAAAAAGCGAGCGCATGGCTTGCGCCGTTTCGGTGCACCAGAGCCGGTCATGCAGCATCTGCGCGTCCGGTCCCGTTTCGCGATCCTCTTCCAGTGCCGGCACGATCGCGCGGATCTCGGTGTGCAGCCAGGCGGCCGCCGTGCCGAGCTGCTGGTCAGGTTCATTTTGCGCGCGCAGACTGCAGGCCTGTGCGGCAAACATCGCTTCCAGCGTGATCATCCAGCGGCACAAGGCAATCTGCTCGTCTAGCTTGGTGATCGTCAGCGGCGTCATCGGCGCCACATCTTCGACCGTGTCGGACACCGACAGCGCGTCCAGGCTGGCAGGCGCCGCCTTGAGCCGGATCTCGGCCTGAAGTGCCGCCAGCGCCTTCTGCATGGGAACAAAGCCAGCCGATGAACCGCCGACCGGCGACAGATAGTTCGGCAGACCGGACAGGCGCCCGGTCATCAGCTTGATCGAACGCTGCGCCGACGCCGTTGCCAGATGAACGAGGCTGATCGCCAAGGTGTCGAAGGCCAAGGCGATGGCCGGCGTGTGGAAGTTCGCGGCGGAGTGGATTTCTTCTTCGTCCACCAGCACAAGCGGATTGTCGGCCGCGCCGTTGAGTTCGATTTCGACTTCGCGGCAGGCAGCGGCGTAAGCGGCCAGCGTGGTGCCGGTGACCTGCGCCAAGGTGCGGAAGGAAAGCGCGTCCTGTACCTTTCGCCCCGGCTGCGGCGTGTGAAGGCTGCTGTTCTGAAGCGCATGGCGGAAAAGCGCTGCCGCGTCTTCCTGGCCCGCTGCCGGCCGAATGGCCGCCAGACGCGGATCGAAGATGCGGGTATTGGCGCCATAGCCTTCGAAGGCCAGGGCGCTCGTGGCGATGTGGAGGCGCAGGAGATCGCCCAAGGCTTCCAACGAAAGTGCGGCCATCGCGGTCGTGACGGCCGAGGCGTTGGCGACGGAAAGCCCGTCCTTGGCACCCAGCTGCACCGGCGCGAGTCCCGTTGCCTTCAACGCATCCGACGCCTCCACGATACGCCCGCCGAAATACACGCGACCCCGGCCGATCACGGCTGCGGCCATGCTCATCGACATGATGAGGTCGCCGGTGCCGAGCGATCCGCGCGACGGCAGAACCGGCACGATGTCATGCGCCAGCATTGCCATGAGGAGATCGAA
The DNA here is from genome assembly GCF_018457165.1 of Tianweitania aestuarii. Classification (GTDB taxonomy): domain Bacteria; phylum Pseudomonadota; class Alphaproteobacteria; order Rhizobiales; family Rhizobiaceae; genus Tianweitania; species Tianweitania aestuarii. Next base: position 17,640 of record NZ_JAFMNX010000005.1, read on the forward strand.
CACGTCGAGCGAAACGCCAGCGCCGCCCTTGGCCAGTCCGGCGATGCGGCAGAACAGGGCGGCCCGACAGGTTTCCAGGGAAAGCGGCCCGCCGATGCCTGCGATGCGCGCGCGCACCATCTGCGCCTGAAAAGCGGCCACCGCATCATGGTCGATGCGATGTCCGATATTGCCGCCAAGGCCGGTGTTCAGGCCGTAAACCGCGATGCCGTCTCGCAGATGCGCGTCCACCACGCTGCGTGCCGCCATCATCCGCTCGCGCACGCCCGCCGCAAGCGTGATCTGCAGGGGACCACGGGCTGCGGCGGTGACATCGGCGAGCGTCAGCGGTTTGTCGCTCAAAACCACGGCTACATGCGTCACGCGTAGCGCAGCCGATGTCCGGCGCCGATGCTTTCCGCCTTTTTCAGGAAAGCATGGCCGAGCGCGATATCCGACAAGGACAGGCCGCGATGCCAGAACAGGTTGGTTTCCTCTTCGCTTTCGCGGGCAGGTTTCAGTCCCGCCACGATCTGTCCGAGCTCGGCATGCAGCGTTTGTTCCGAAAGCTTGCCGGCCTCCACATGGGCGCGCAGCGAGCCGAACTTGCCGCCCTTGCACTGGCCCCAATCGTCCACCACCATCTTGGTCATGATGTCTGTGAGCGAAAGCTCCACGGCGCTCATCGTGCCATAAGGCACAACAAGCGCACCGGGCTTGATCCATTCGGTTTTCAGCATCGGCGTGGGCTCGCTCAAGCGCGAGGCTTCCACCACGATGTCTGCGCCCTCGATGCAGGACTGCCAATCCTCGGTAACGATCACGTCCTTCTTGAGGTCGCGCCGCAGACGCTCGGCAAAGGCGTCACGGCTTTCGGGACGTCGGGAATGGATGCGGATTTCGTCGAAGTCGAACAGGCTATCGAGCAGGCGCACGTTCCAGTAGGCCGTGCCGCGCGCGCCGATGTGACCAAGGACCTTCGAATTCTTGCGCGCGAGATATTTCGCACCGATCGCAGTCACCGCTCCGGTGCGCATATCGGTGATGCCGCTGGCATCCAGAACCGCGCGTGGCGTGCCGGTACGCGGATCGAACAGGTTCAGGATGCCGAATTCGGATGGCAGGCCCTGCTTGTAGTTGTCCACGAAATCGCCGACGACCTTGACGCCAGCCGCATCGATCTCGCCGCCGATCCAGCCGCGAAGAACGTTGAAGTGGCCTTCAACGCCGGCGCGCGGTTCCAGATGCACGCGCGGTTCGATCTCCGTTTCCCGGCGGCCCTGCATGGCCAGGCTTTCCTCGATGGCAGCAAGGATTTCCGCATCGCTCAAGGCGGCCGCCTCGATGTCGAAGCGATTGAGGTAAGTGATGTAGATCGGCTGCATCTGGACTCCGGCGAGATTGGCTAAGTGTTGCCATGGTTCTAACCCTTAGTCGCGGCCACCACAAACTCCCGATACGGTTTGAGCTGGGTTAAAGAGTTTGGTTACCGAATTCCTGCATGATCCTTCCATCCGCAGGCGGTAGCGTTCTCAAACGCGCTTTCTCCTGTTCGATGCGTAAAGGGGTAAGAGGGCTCGTCCATGCGTAAATCTTTGTCTACGTCAGAACGGCCTCGGTCGCGTTTTCCTCTGGTTCTGGCTGGTGGCTTGTTTCTTGGCCTGGCTGCGTGGGGTGGCGGATTGGCCGCTTCCGTGCATCTGGCGGCCCAGCCTGAAAGCACATCGGTTACCGTGCGGCCCTTGTTTACGGATCGGACGGCTGATTCTGCTGCAAAAAGCGTAAAAGCCGCTCGCCCGAGCCAGAGCGACGGTGTCTTGCGTGCGCCAGATTTCGTTCGCGAGGCGTGGGCGCGTGATGCGGCGCTGCGCAACCAACAACAAAAGGTCGCCAGCGCATTCGAAACGCGCTTCGTTCCGGCCCAGAAAGTGGCTGGAGCGATCACGGGCGAACAGTTCGCTTCGCTCGTGAAGGCGAGCCAGAAAGCTGCCGAAGCAAAGGCCGCGCAGATCGCGCAGGCTGAAGCCAACCCCATTGCCACGCCTGCTGCCGCCGATGCGCCGATCCCCGTGCAAATGGCTGCCGTTGCGAAATCCGCAGAAACAAAGATGCAGCAGGTCCAGAACCCGCAGCAGGCTCAGGCGCAAGACAGCGAGGAAGAAGGCGCCAGCACCTTGCTGGCTTCATTGGAAACGGATGATCTGCCCGATCTTGGCCTCGTGCCATCGTGGCGGCCGGCGATTGCCCGCAAGAGCGTCATCGCTCCCATCGTTCCGACCAAGAAAGAGGAACCGGTTCAAGCGCTTGCTTATGCGCGTCCGGACAATCCCATCGAGCGCCCGGCATCCAAGTCGGCTTCGATCCCGTGGCCGGGTCTTGGACGCAAGACAGCCGTTTATGACGTGAGCGGTGCAGTTGTTTACATGCCGAACGGCGAAAGGCTGGAAGCGCATTCCGGCCGCGGCAAGATGCGCGACAATCCAAAATACTCGCATGTGAAGATGCGTGGCTCGACGCCGGCTTCGACCTATAAGCTCACCATGCGCGAACAGCGATTCCATGGTGTGGAAGCGATCCGCCTGAACCCGATCGATGGCAAGGCACCGAAGAACCGCACGGGTCTTCTTGCGCACACCTACCTTTTGCGGGTGCCTGGCGATTCCAGCGGTTGCGTCGTGTTCAAGAACTATCCGCGCTTCCTGGCGGCGTTCAAGCGCGGCGAGATCGACCATATGGTGGTGGTGGACAGCCTGGACAAAGCGCCGTCCATGTCGGTCGGCGCGCGGGTTGCGTCCCTATTTTCCCGCAGCTGACGGGCGCTTCGCGCTCAACCCGCCGAAAGAATTAAAAAGGCCGCGCGTTCATCGCGCGGCCTTTTTCATGATCAAGCCGCTTCGCGGAACTTGGCGATAATCGCGTCGCCCATTTCGGCGGTGCCCACTTCGCGCATACCGTCGGACAGGATGTCCTTGGTTCGCAGACCATCGGCCAGCACGCTGGCGATCGCTGCTTCCAGACGATCGGCTTCCGCCACCATGTCGAAGGAATAGCGCAGGCACATCGCAAAGGATGCGATCATGGCGATCGGATTGGCGATGCCCTTGCCGGCAATATCCGGGGCTGAGCCATGCACGGGCTCATACAGCGCCTTGCGCTTGCCGGTCTTCTCGTCCGGCGCACCGAGTGAGGCCGATGGCAGCATGCCGAGCGAGCCGGTCAGCATGGCGGCCACATCCGACAGCATGTCGCCGAACAGGTTGTCGCAAACAATCACGTCGAACTGCTTGGGCCAGCGCACGAGCTGCATGCCGCCGGCGTCGGCCAGCATATGGTCGAGCTTGACGTCGGAATACTTGGCCTTGTGGGTTGCCGTCACGACCTCGTTCCACAGCACGCCCGACTTCATCACGTTGCGCTTTTCCATGGAGGTGACGTGGTTCTTGCGCGTGCGTGCGAGTTCGAAGGCGACGCCCGAAATGCGCTCGATTTCGTAGGTGTCATAGACCTGCGTATCCACCGCGCGCTTCTGGCCGTTGCCGAGATCGGTGATCGTCTTCGGCTCGCCGAAATACACGCCGCCGGTGAGCTCGCGCAGGATCAGGATATCAAGGCCTTCGATGACCTCCTGCTTCAGGGACGAGGAGGAGGCGAGTGCCGGATAGCAGATGGCCGGGCGCAGATTGGCAAAAAGATCCATGTCCTTGCGCAGGCGCAGCAGGCCGGCTTCCGGGCGAACGTCGTAAGGAACGCCGTCCCACTTCGGGCCGCCGACCGCGCCGAACAGAACCGCATCCGCCGCCATGGCCTTGGCCACATCGACTTCCGCGATTGCGGCACCATGCGCGTCGTAAGCGCAGCCGCCAACCAGCGCATCCTCGGTCTCGAACGCGTGACCCATCTCGTTCATGACGGCGATGAGCTTCTTGACCTCGGCCATGGCCTCGGGACCGATGCCGTCACCGGCGAGAAGAAGAAGCTTGTGCGTCATGGGAGAAATCCTCGGCTCTCGTGAAATGCTGCGTGTTGCTAGCGGGCGAGGCGGTGCGACGCAAGGGAACTGTGGTGGGCCAGCCTTGAGGATATCTGATCCGATGTGTATACAAGTCAGTATCTATACACATGAGGTGCCATTGTGCGGACGAACATCGACATAGACGATGCTTTGATGGCTGAAGCTATGAAAGCCGGTGACTTTCCTACTAAGAAGGCGGCTGTGGAGGCGGCGCTTCGTGAGTTGGTCGCGAACGAGCAAAGACGCAAAGCATTGAGGGCGATGCGGGGTTTAGGTTGGGATGGTGATCTTGATCAAATGAGGCAGGACCGAACGCCCGTCCATGCCGCAGAGCCTGGTGAGCAGTTTACCGGCGAACCGAAGTGATCGTTGTTGATAGTTCTGTGTGGATCGCAAATCTCCGCAACCAAAGAAACCGGGCTGTGGAGAGGCTTTATGAGGTCAATCCAAGTGAGATCTTGGTCGGCGATGTCATCATGCTTGAGGTCATGCGAGGTGCGAAATCGGAGCAGGAGGCGCGACAGCTGGAAAGATATCTCCGCATGTTCAAACAAGCGGAGATGCTCGGCTTAGAGCTAGCACTCCAAGCCGCAGCCAATTACCGTCTACTTCGCACGCGCGGCATAACGATCCGGAGCTCGATCGACATGATCATCGCGACGTTCTGCATCAAGCATGGGTACCTGCTCTTGCAACACGATCGCGACTTCCAGCCAATGTCGCAACATCTGGGTCTTCAACTAGCTTAAGTGCAAGCGATCGGCTCAAGCCCAAGGACGGGCGGCGGCGTTCTGCTGTTCGAAAGCCGAAATTGACGAGGCCTTTTCCAGCGTCAGACCGATGTCGTCGAGACCGTTAAGCAGGCAGTAGCGCTTGAAATCGTCGAGGTCGAAGGTGATCGTGCCGCCATCCGGGCCGCTGATCGTCTTGGTTTCAAGATCGATCGTCAGCGTGGAGTTGGAACCACGCGATGCGTCATCGAGCAGCTTTTCGAGATTTTCCGGGCTGACCGTGATTGGCAGAATGCCGTTCTTGAAGCAGTTGTTGTAGAAGATGTCGGCGAAGCTGGTGGAGATCACGCAGCGAATGCCGAAGTCGAGCAGAGCCCATGGGGCATGCTCGCGCGACGAGCCGCAGCCGAAATTGTCGCCGGCAACCAGGATCTGCGCATTGCGATAGGCTGGCTTGTTCAAAACAAAGTCCGGGTTTTCCGAACCGTCCTCGTTGAAGCGCATTTCGGCGAACAGGCCCTTCTTGAGGCCGGTGCGCTGAATGGTCTTCAGGTAGTCCTTGGGGATGATCATGTCCGTGTCGACATTGACGATCGGCAGCGGTGCGGCGACGCCTGTCAGTTTGGTGAACTTGTCCATGTTCGATCTCCCTTTTCCAGAGCGTACCCGATGTTACGCCTGCTCATAGCAGATGGTGCCGGAACTGAAAAGCGCCGGACAATGCCGGCGCCTTTCGTCAATCTTCAGGTGTCGAACCGCCGTTAAACGTGGCGCTCGACCATCATCTTCTTGATTTCGGCAATCGCCTTGGCGGGGTTGAGACCCTTGGGGCAGGTTTGCGCGCAGTTCATGATCGTGTGGCAGCGATATAGCCGGAACGGGTCCTCGAGATTGTCAAGGCGTTCGCCGGTGGCTTCGTCGCGGCTGTCGATCAACCAGCGATAGGCCTGCAGAAGAACGGCGGGGCCGAGATAACGCTCGCCGTTCCACCAATAGCTCGGGCACGAGGTCTGGCAGCAGAAGCACAGGATGCACTCGTAAAGACCGTCGAGCTTCTGGCGGTCTTCATGGCTTTGCAGCCATTCCTTGGCAGGCTCGGGCGAAACCGTCTTGAGGTAGGGTTCGATCGAGGTGAGCTGTGCGTAGGGAACCGTCAGATCCGGCACGAGATCCTTCACCACCGGCATATGCGGCAGCGGATAGATCTTCACCGCACCGTTGATGTCGTCGGCGCCTTTGGTGCAGGCCAGTGTGTTCGTGCCGTCGATGTTCATGGCGCAGGAGCCGCAGATGCCTTCGCGGCAGGAGCGGCGCAGCGTCAGCGTCGGATCGATGTTGTTCTTGATCCACAACAGCGCATCCAGAACCATCGGGCCGCAATCGTCGCTATCAACAAAATAGGTGTCGATCGACGGGTTCTCGCCATCATCCGGCGACCAGCGATAGATCTTGTATTCGCGAAGATTGGTCGCGCCTTCCGGCTTCGGCCAGGTCTTGCCCGTGCGGATCTTCGAGTTCTTGGGAAGGGTGAGTTCAACCATGACCTTCTCCGATCAGTAGACTCGCGCCTTGGGCGCGATCTTGGCTAGGCTGATGCCGCCGTCTTCTTCCTTGACCAGCGGTTCGGTGTGAACCGGGCGATAGGAAAGAGTCACGGTGCCATCAGGATCGAGATGCGACAGCGTGTGAACGCGCCAGTTGGCATCGTCACGCGACGAGAAGTCTTCACGCGCGTGAGCGCCACGGCTCTCCTTGCGCGCTTCCGCACCGTAAACCGTGCAGATGGCGTTGGCCATCAGGTTTTCCAGCTCCAGCGTTTCCATCAGGTCGGAGTTCCAGATCAGCGAACGATCGGACACCTTGATGTCCGGCAGCTCTTTCCAGATCTCCGAAATACGCTCACAACCCTTTTCGAGCGACTCCTGCGTGCGGAACACGGCAGCGTCTTCCTGCATGGCGCGCTGCATCTTTTCACGCAGCTTGGCTGTCGGCGAGGAGCCATTGGCGTAACGCAGGCGGTCGAAGCGTGCCATGATCTTGTCGACGGAAGCCGCATCCGGTTCAGGGATCGGTGCTTCGCGGTTGATCACCTGACCAGCGCGGATTGCGGCGGCGCGGCCGAACACAACCAGATCGATCAGCGAGTTGGAGCCGAGACGGTTGGCGCCATGAACGGAGGCGCAGCCGGCTTCGCCCACAGCCATCAGGCCAGGCGTGACGCGGTCCGGTTCTTCCGCCGTCGGGTTCAGCACTTCGCCCCAGTAGTTGGTGGGAATGCCGCCCATATTGTAGTGAACGGTCGGCAGAACCGGGATCGGCTCCTTGGTGACGTCCACGCCTGCAAAGATCTTCGCGCTCTCGGAAATGCCCGGCAGACGCTCATGCAGAACGGCCGGATCGAGATGGTCGAGATGCAGAAAGATGTGGTCCTTGTTCTTGCCCACACCGCGGCCTTCGCGGATTTCCATGGTCATGCAGCGCGAAACAACGTCTCGGGAGGCAAGGTCCTTGGCAGACGGGGCATAGCGTTCCATGAAGCGCTCGCCTTCCGAATTGACGAGATAACCGCCTTCGCCACGCGCGCCTTCGGTGATCAGGCAGCCCGCGCCGTAAATGCCGGTGGGGTGGAACTGCACGAATTCCATGTCCTGCAAAGGCAGACCGGCACGTGCCACCATGCCGCCGCCGTCGCCGGTGCAGGTATGGGCGGAAGTCGCCGAGAAATAAGCGCGGCCATAACCGCCGGTCGCCAGAACCACCATCTTGGCGGAAAAGCGATGGATCGTGCCGTCATCCAGGTTCCAGGCGATCACACCCGTGCAGGTGCCGTCCGGATCCATGATGAGGTCGAGCGCGAAATATTCGATGAAGAACTGCGCGTTGTGCTTGATCGACTGGCCATACAGCGTGTGCAGGATGGCGTGGCCGGTACGGTCGGCGGCAGCACAGGTGCGCTGCACGGGTGGACCATCGCCGTAATTCATCATGTGCCCGCCGAAGGGGCGCTGGTAGATCTTGCCTTCTTCGGTGCGCGAGAAGGGCACGCCGTAATGCTCAAGCTCGTAAACGGCAGCCGGCGCTTCGCGGGCGAGATATTCCATCGCATCCGTATCGCCCAGCCAGTCCGATCCCTTCACGGTATCGTACATGTGCCACTGCCAGCTATCCGGCCCCATGTTCTGGAGCGAAGCGGCAATGCCGCCCTGTGCTGCAACCGTGTGCGAGCGGGTGGGGAAGACCTTGGTGATGCAGGCCGTCTTCAGGCCCTGTTCGGCCATACCGAGCGTGGCGCGAAGACCGGCGCCGCCGGCGCCGACGACAACCACGTCGAACTTGTGATCAACGAACTGATAAGCAGGAGCAGTTTGTGCCGTCGCCATGTGTGCGTCAGGCTCCGAATGCGATTTTAAGAAGGGAGAACGCGCAGATACCGCCAACCAGCACCACGAAGAAGCTGTTCAGCATCATCAGCGTGACCTTGAGCAGTTCATTGTGGATGTAGTCGGCAACCACTTCCTGCATGCCAAGGCGCATATGTTCCAGGCTGATCAGGATGAAGAGCATCAGCGGCACCCAGACCAGCGGCTGGCCAAGCGTGGCGCGAACTTCGACGAAGCTGCTGCCGGCCAGCGAAACCACCAAGCCGATCACGAAGAGAGACAGCGGCAAAAGGGCTGCGGAAGAAACTCGCACTGCCCAAAAATGGCTGGTGCCGCTTTTGGTGGAGCCGAGGCCGCGAACCTTGCTCAGGGGCGTACGCATGTCTGCCATGTCAAAGCACCAGGTAGAGCGCGATCCAGGTCAGCGCCGTCAGAACAACAGAAGCGATCAGCGAGGCCCACGCGGTCTGGCGCGACACCTGCTTTTCCATGGCGACACCCGTGTCCCACAGCATGTGACGAACGCCGCCAACCGCATGAAGGAACATCGCCCAGGTGTAACCCAGCAGAACGAGCTTGCCGATGATCGAGCCCATCACGGCATTGGCAGTCGCAAACCAGTCCGGAGAGGTGGCCGCAGCCACCAGCCACCAGGCAACCAGAAGCGTGCCGACATAAAGCGCGCCGCCCGTGATGCGATGCGCAATCGAGAGCGTCATCGTGATCGGCCAGCGATAAATGGTCAGATGCGGTGAAAGCGGGCGTTGGGACGCAACAGTTGTTCGGCTCATGGCTCCCCCGGTACGGACCCGTGATGGCCGGAACGAAACCGGCGCCGGCCCTACGGATTGCGACATTGGCTGGGGGTCTCTTAATCAGCTTTTCGCAGCGCGTCAAAGCCCCAAACAGATGTTTGACTGGAATCTAGGCGTCGCGGGCGAGCGACACAAGTTTTTCCTGAATGTTCAATCGATTAGGCCGGCGGTTCCCTTGTCAGGAGCGTTGGCAGCTCAGCGTCGGCTTGCCGGACACCATGTAGAGCGCTTCGCCGCCTTCCAGCACGATGGCCTGGTTGGAGCCGCCAAAGCGCGCGTTCTGCGACGGGGGCGATGCGGGAAGATCGATGGACGCGCCGTCCGTGCCCAGAACGCGCACGGCATTTCCGAGGCTTTCCACGGTAATAGATCCATCTTCGCCGCAGCTATAGGTCGCCATGCGCGGTTGCGCGGCGGTTCCGTCGGATGATCCATTGGGATTGGCATTGTTGGTCGTTTCCGACGCAACACATCCAGCGGCCAGGATCGCCAGGGCAATCGACGCCGCCATGGTCCGGACGAGGCGTCCGGTGTTCTGATTCGTTTCCATCGCCGGCAGGATTACCGCTGCCGCCATGCCTGATCAACGACCAAGCAGGTTGCGGAACGTTATCTCGCGCTGAAGTCGATGATGTAGCTCGTCCAGTCGGCCGGAGCCGCGACCTGCTCGTAGAGCTTGCGGCCGTCTTCCGGCTGGCGCGGCGCGTTGAGGATCAGGTGGCGCCAGCCTCGTTCGGAGCCGAGATCGGCAAGAACGTCGACCATCGCCTTGGCGATGCCCTGGCCGCGAAAATCCTGATCCACGAAGATGTGGTCGGCCATGCCATAGCGCATGCCCGAAAGCGGTTCCGGAAGATCGGTGAAGATCATGAAGCCGATCAGCCGATTGTCGAGCTTGGCGCCCAGCACTTCCGCCGAGCGATCCTGCAGGAGCATCTCGGCATAGTAGTTGTCCGGCCGCCGTGGCGCACCGCGCTGACGCGCCTGTGCATAGGCCGCGAGGAGCGGCGCGAGCTCGGCGGCGTCGCGGAACTGCAACGGCGCGATGTCGGTCATCGGCATCTGGGTCATCGCTCTCTGATCCTTGAAGTCACGATGGGTGTCAATCGCTCCCGTCAGACCCGCCTGCGGCAGGGTGACTTTGGTTAAAAATCCGTTAACATGATCCGCGGGGTGCTGCTTCGGCGGCTGGCGATCTGGGTTTTCGGCATGGCTTGTTTTCAGCAAATGGAAAAGCGCGCGCAGCGTTCCGCAAGCGCGCAACGCCATGCCGTCGCGTGCCGCGGAGCTTGGCAATGAGCACGTTTGGTCTTCGACAGCAGGAACTCTACCGCGCGCCGCTGCGCGAGCGCAGCCCGGTGCTGCGTTATCTCGGCCGGTTCGACCTGGGCGAAGCGGTGCGTTGGGCCATCCGCGGTCTGCTGATCGGTGCGATCGTCGTGCTTGCCCTGGATCTGCGGGAGATGGCGACGCAACGCGGGCTTCTTTCGCCGGCCTTCTGGCCGCTATCCAGCAGAAGTGCCGTGGCCTTGCCGCCGGTGCGCGACGAGGGATCGGCCAACAGCCGCGATCCGCGCCGCGATGTCACCACGAACGAAGCCTTGCTCGACCAGGACATGCGCTTTGCCATGGATGAGAACGGGCGGCTGGCTTTGACGGGCCGTATCATTCAGGGAAGCGCTCAAACCTTTGTTGCCAAGGTGAAGGCGCATGGTGGCGCGGTGAACACGGTGGTGATCAACTCGCCCGGCGGTTCGCTCGAAGATGCGATGGCGATGGGGCGGCTGATCCGCGAAAAGGGTTTCGCCACGGAAATTCCGGAGGGCGCGCTGTGTGCATCGTCCTGTCCACTGATGTTTGCCGGCGGCGTTGCGCGTTCGGCTGGCCAGAAGGCTGCCATCGGCCTGCATCAGTTCTATGCGGCGCCGGGCAGTTCAAACGACGCGGCTGCGGCCTTGTCCAGCGCCCAGGCGACCACGGCGCGGATCAGCCGCTATCTGACCGAGATGGGTGTCGACAGCGCTTTGTGGCTCCATGCGCTCGATACGCCGCCGCAAGCGCTTTATTACCTCTCGCAGCAGGAGCGTCGGAGCTACAAGCTGGTTACCGGCGCGCAAACCGTGGCGGCCGCGCGAGACTGAAACCACCCGTTCAGGCGTTTCGCCGAGCCGGATCCTAGCCGTTCTGCACGAGCCTTGGCTGTGCTTGCTCGTTCTCGACAACGGCCGGCGCTATCCGCACGCAGTCGCGGCCGGCTGTTTTGGCGAGATAGAGCGCTGTATCGGCTCGCGCCATGAGGGAATGCACGGTTTCGCCCTTCTGAAGCTCCGCGACGCCGAAGCTTGCCGTAAAGGTGCGGCCGGGCGGCGCGCCGGGTATGCTGAGCGCGGCGAAGCTGCCGCGCAGGCCTTCCGCGTAGATGCGGGCCATCGGCAGATTGGCGCCGGGATAGATGATCGCGAACTCCTCGCCGCCGACGCGACCAACGATCTGTCCTGCGGCGGAAGCGAGCGTGAGCTGACGCGCGAAGCCTGCAATCACCAGATCGCCGGTGCCGTGGCCGTATGTGTCGTTGACCGACTTGAAGTGGTCGAGATCGCACAGGATCATCGAAAGCGGCACTTGCGAGCCTTGATACACATGCAGAAGCGGAGCGGCTCGTTCCTCGAAGCCGCGCCGGTTGAGCACACCGGACAGCGGGTCGGTCTCTGATTTCACCATCATGACGCCGAGCGTGTCGCGCATCATGACCATGATGATCATCAGCCCCATGGCGAGGAAGAAGATCGCGCTGAGGGTTTGCGACACGATCGCATAGGAGGTGGAGATATAGGCGCTCGGCGTCGTGCCGATGCTGCCGATCCACAATGCGATCAAAGGCTTCGCCAGGAAATGGGCTGATGTGGCCAACACCACAGCCAGCAGGCCGTAGTCCAGTGCGCGCTTGCGTTGACTGCGCATCACCACGCTCGCCGCCAGCACCTGCAGCAGGGCGTAAGGCAACTGGTAGAAGAACATCGGCAGCAGCGAGAGTTTCGGTGTGCCGTCATGGATCATGATCGTTGCCAGCGCAAAAAACAGCAACACGACGATCGCAAGAGACGGAACCGGCTGGTTGTAGGTGCGTGCCAGGCCGACCGTCAGGCATGCCATTCCAAAGGCCAGGCTCATATAGGTTGCGACAACCAGGAACTCGGCATTGGGAAGCAGGTCGACGGCAAATTCCAGGCCGACATAACTGAAGGCGAGAACGCAGCTCAGGATCAACCAGCGCGGCGCCGTGGCCTTATTGTCGTAAGCGGCCATGAACAGGAAAGCCCCGGCCACAAGGACCGCGACTGCCATGTTGATGATGAGGATGAAGCCGCCGCCGCTCATTAGGGGGTTCCGTTTCGTCTTCTTTATCCAGAACCGGGAAAGACCTGGTTAACGCAAAGCAAGCGCTTCGCCAATCCGGAACCGGCATCGGAAGCCGAGCATTGTTGTGCGAGGCATGGATGTGCCACCGCAACAGGCAATGAAATCAAGGAGCGCCAGCATGGCCAATACGATCACTTTAACCGATCACGAAGCCATTCGCGACTGGGCGGCGGCACGGATGGGGTCTCCCGCAGTGGTGGATATTTCGCCAGCCAGCGGCACGCAGCCCATGCTGCGACTGGTGTTCGACCAGCGCGCTTATCTCGACATGGATCAGGCCGAGCGGCCGGAAAATGCCGGCGGCGTGGAGCTGGTAGAGTGGGACGACTGGTTCAAGCTGTTCGAGGAAGCCGAACTTGCGCTGGTGGTTTCGGAAGACGTTCCGGGCCAGCGCGACAGCTTCCATGAGTTCATCCGGCGCGATGAAACCGTGAAGTAACGACGCAAATCGAACAAAAAGAGCGCCACTTGGGCGCTCTTTTCACGATATGGCTGACGAAGCCGGCTCAGTTGAAGGTGCGGATGTCCACGAAGTGACCGGCGATCGCGGCAGCCGCGGCCATGGCCGGCGACACGAGATGGGTGCGGCCCTTGAAGCCTTGGCGACCTTCGAAATTTCGGTTCGAGGTCGAGGCGCAGCGCTCATAAGGGCTGAGGCGGTCGTCGTTCATGGCAAGGCACATGGAGCAGCCCGGCTCGCGCCAGTCGAAACCGGCTTCCACGAAGATCTTGTCGAGACCCTCGGCTTCCGCCTGCTCCTTCACGAGGCCGGAGCCCGGAACGATCATGGCGCTGACATTCGGATTGACCTTGCGGCCTTCAACGACCTTGGCGACTTCGCGCAGATCCTCGATGCGGCCATTGGTGCAGGAACCGATGAACACGCGGTCGAGCGTGATGTCGGTGATCTTGGTGCCGGCGGTCAGGCCCATGTAGTGAAGCGCGCGCTCCTTTGAGGTGCGCTTGTTTTCGTCAGCGATCTGAGCGGGATCCGGAACTACGCCTTCAACCGACACGACGTCTTCCGGCGAGGAGCCCCAGGACACGATCGGCGGCAGGGCTGCGGCGTTGAGCACGACGACCTTGTCGAAATGCGCGCCTTCGTCCGACTGCAGCGTCGACCAGTATTCAACCGCCTTGTCCCAGTCGGCACCCTTGGGGGCGCGCGGCTTGTCTTCCACGTAAGCGAAGGTGGTTTCATCGGGCGCGATGAGACCGGCACGCGCACCGGCTTCGATCGACATGTTGCAGATCGTCATGCGGCCTTCCATCGACAGCGCGCGAATGGCTTCGCCCGCATATTCAATGACGTAGCCGGTGCCGCCGGCGGTGCCGATCTCGCCGATGATGGCGAGGATGATGTCCTTGGCCGTGACGCCTTCGGGCAGCTGCCCGTCGACGCGCACCAGCATGTTCTTGGCTTTCTTCTGGATCAGCGTCTGGGTGGCGAGCACATGCTCGACTTCCGACGTGCCGATGCCATGGGCCAGCGCGCCGAATGCGCCGTGGGTGGAAGTATGGCTGTCGCCGCACACGATGGTCATACCGGGCAGGGTGAAGCCCTGTTCGGGACCGACGATGTGAACGATGCCCTGGCGAACATCAACGGCGTCGTAATATTCAATGCCGAACTCGGACGTGTTGTTGGCCAGCGCCTCGACCTGGATGCGGCTTTCCTCGTTCTTGATGCCGAACTTGCGCTCAGGCGAGGTCGAGACGTTGTGATCGACCACAGCCAGCGTGCGTTCGGGATGGCGAACCTTGCGGCCGGTCATGCGCAGACCCTCGAAGGCCTGCGGGCTCGTCACTTCATGGACGAGGTGGCGGTCGATATACAGGAGGCAGGTGCCATCGTCCTGGCGGTCAACGATGTGGTCGTCGAAAATCTTGTCATACAGGGTGCGCGGTGCGCTCATGGTCTTGGATCCGTGAATAAGGAATTGGCTGGATGCCGCTCTAAGAGGGCTCTGGCGACGGATGTCGACCTAGATAAGTCGGGCCGTGGAGGCGCCGCAAACATGCGAAAAGAAGCGACCCGGCAGACGCTTGCGGTCTTGCAGGGTAAAACGGCGATAGGCAGGTTTGCCAAACAACGCTTCCATGCCCGAGGTCATAGCAAGCTTCCCGATCTGGAGCAATCGGCAGGCTTTGCGCGCGGAGGCTTCTAGGTTTCAGCCTCGTTGCCGCCGCGCAGATCCAGCATCAGCAGTTCTTCGTCGAAACCCTGACCGTCGATAACGAGGGCGTCGCGCTCCACGCCATAAGGAACGAAGCCAAGCGCATGATAAAGCCGGCGGGCGGGAAGGTTATGCATGGTGGCGTTGCATTGCAGGATGACGCGTTGCTGGCGCGCATGGGCGATGATGGCTTCCACCATCGCGCGTCCGACGCCGCTCTTGCGCCATGAGGGCTTCAGATACACGCTGACGAGCTTGGCCTTGTGGCGCGTCTTCAAGCCGCTTTCGGGAACATAGGCGGCCATGCCGATCAGGGTCTGATCGTCGAAAGCGCCGAGCGTCAGCCCGGGCGGAGGCGGCGCGCAGCGTCCCAGGATGAACGACGTTTCAAACGCGTCTTCGTCAGCCGGGCTCGCTCCGAACGCTTCGGGACTGTCTTGCAACGCTTCCAGTCGAAGCGCCTTGAATGCGTCGAGATCGGCCGCCGTCAGCGGCCGAACGATGGTTTCTGCTAGTTCAACGATGGTCCCCTCCCAGCGCCGGATGCCGGGACGGCCGTTTCACACGACCATCCCGAAGATCTTACGCCGGCTGTGGTGCCGCATCCGTGTCCAGCGCGTCAATACCACCGGCATTGTCGTAGACGCTCTGGTTGAGGATTCCGGCGCGCTTCGACACGATGGTGGGGATCAGCGCCTGGCCGGCCACGTTCACGGCGGTGCGGCCCATGTCCAGGATCGGATCCACCGCCAGAAGCAGGCCGACACCGGCAAGCGGTAGACCGAGCGTGGACAGGGTCAACGTCAGCATCACCACCGCGCCGGTGAGGCCTGCGGTTGCCGCCGAGCCGATCACCGACACGAACACGATCAGGAAGTAATCCTGGATGCCGAGCGGCACGCCGTAGAACTGCGCCACGAAGATCGCCGAGATCGCCGGATAGATCGCGGCACAGCCGTCCATCTTGGTGGTGGCGCCGAGCGGAACCGCAAAGGCCGAGTATTCGCGCGGCACGCCGAGGCTCTTTTCAGTGACCGCTTCGGTGACCGGCAGAGTGCCGATCGAGGAACGCGACACGAAAGCGAGCTGGATGGCGGGCCATGCGCCGGCGAAGAAGCGGACCGGGTTCAGGCCGTTCATCGTCAGGAGGATCGGGTAAACCACGAGAAGAACGATCGCCAAGCCGATATAAACCGCGCCCGAGAACCAGCCGAGCTGCGACAGGGTCTGCCAGCCATATTGCGCGACGGCATTGCCGAGAAGGCCGATCGTGCCAATCGGGGTGAGGCGGATCACCCACCACAGGATCTTGCGGGTCAGCGCCAGAAGCGAGCGGTTGAAGGCCAGAAAGGGTTCAGCCGCATCGCCGATCTTCAGCGCCGCAACGCCGACGGCAATCGACACGACGAGGATCTGCAAAACGTTGAAGTTCAGCGCGGTGCTGGCGCTGCCATCGGTGATCTTGGTGGAGGCCTGCAGACCCAGAATGTTGGCGGGAACCAGACCCTTCAGGAAGTCGATCCAGGACCCCGTGGACGACGGCGCCTTGGCGGCTTCGGCGGCGATCTGGGTGTTGAGGCCAGGCTGGATCACGAGGCCGAGCGCAATGCCGATCAACACGGCGATCAGGGCCGTGATGGCGAACCAGAGAAGCGTTTGCCACACGAGCGCTGCCGCATTCGACAGCTGGCGCAGATTGCTGATCGAAGCAACGATCGCGGTGAAGATGAGGGGCGGAACGAGCGCGCGCAGCAGCTGAACGAAGATCGAGCCGATCGTCGCAAGCGTCTGCGCCAGCCAGTTCGGATCGCCGGCCGGGCTGTTGCCCATCTCGCGGGCAACGAGGCCAAGCAGGATGCCGACAACCATGGCCGCAATGACCTGGAAGCCGAAATTGGCATAAAATGGTTTTGCCGCGGCGGGTTTGGCCGCGCCTGAAGCAGGTGTGGAAACGGGCATGTGAGGGACTCCAGCAATCCGCGCTGAAACGCCTTCAAGGCGGGCGCGAACAATTACCGGAGGAGATAGGCCTCAGCCTGCTTATCGAACAGGCAGGATGAACTCATTTTAGGCGAAAGGGTGAAAAATCAGTCTCACTCTTCGCCAGCACAAGAAAAAAGCCCCGGCAGTGCCGGGGCTCTTCGAAGTCGTAGCTCGTGACTTCCGCTTAGTTACGGTTGCCCATGAACGAAAGCAGGAACGTGAACAGGTTGATGAAGTCGAGATACAAGCGCAGCGCGCCCATGATCGACTTGCGACCCGAGGTCTCCGAGTCGTCGTTCTCGTAGTACATTTCCTTGATCTGCTGGGTGTCGTAGGCCGTCAGACCAGCGAAGATCAGAACGCCGGCGCCCGAGATCACGAAGCTCATGGCAGACGACTGAAGGAAGATGTTGACCACCATCGCCAGCAGCAGGCCAATCAAGCCCATGAACAGGAACGAGCCCATTCCGGTCAGGTCGCGCTTGGTGGTGTAGCCGTAAAGCGACAGGGCGCCGAACGAGGCGGCCGTCACGAAGAACGTCTGAACGATGCTTTCACCGGTATAAACCAGGAAGATCGACGACAGCGACAGGCCCATCAAGGCGGCAAAGGCCCAGAAGGCCATCTGTGCGGTCGCCGTGCTCAGCGCATGAATACGGGCGCTCAAGAAGAACACCATGCCGAGCGGCGCCAGCATCACGACCCAGCGCAGCGGCGAACCGTACAAAGCGGTGCCCACATTGGTCAGCATCGTGCCGTTGGGCAGCTGCGCTGCGGCCATGGCGGGATCGTTCGTGGTCGCGAGCATCGCGGTACCAACGGCAGCCAGGCCAGTGATGACCATGCCGATTGCCATGAGATTGTAGACGCGCAGCATGTAGCTGCGCAGACCCTGGTCGATGCTGGCATCGGCCTGGGTGCCGTATGCCGGCCGGGTCTGATAATTACGCATATCAGCCATTGTTTCCTCTGTTGCTTCTGTCTCGTCGGGGTCCGGCTGCGGATCAACCGAGGCGCCGCTGGCGAGACGTCCAGCATGCCTATGCGGAATATGATGGTTCGGCTTGTCAAGAACAAGGCCTCTTTCATCCTGCAAAGGTCACGTGATTGTTAGAACCGCTGGCGTTTTGCGGAGCGCCCGTTAGGTGGGTTGTGCTGCCGGCCGAGATCATCGCATCTTTGTTCGCGATGTTTGGGCTTCGGGAGGAAGACACATGGCCAAGACCGCACTCGTGACAGGATCCAATTCGGGGATCGGACTGGCCATTGCGCGCCAGATGGCGCAAGCCGGCTACCAGATCGCGCTGAACTCCTTCACCGACCGACCCGAAGATCATGCACTGGCCGAGACGGTTGCCGCAGAAACGGGCCAACGGGTCATCTATCTCGCAGCCGACATGGCAAAGCCTGCGGATTGCCGGGCGCTGGTTGAACGGGCGCACGAGACGCTTGGCGGGCTGGACGTGCTCGTCAACAATGCCGGCATCCAGTTCGTGGCGCCGGTGGAGGAGTTTCCGCAAGAGCGCTGGGACGCGATCATCGCGATCAACCTGTCGTCGGCCTTTCATACGACAGCCAAGGCCATTCCCCTCATGAAGGCAGCGGGCGGAGGGCGCATCGTCAACATCGCTTCGGCGCATGGCTTGCGTGCCTCGCCCTTCAAGTCGGCCTATGTTGCGGCCAAGCACGGCATCGTCGGCTTTACCAAGACGGTGGCGCTGGAACTTGCCGGTAGCAACATCACCTGCAACGCGATCTGTCCCGGTTTCGTGCGCACGCCACTGGTTGAAAAGCAGATCGATGATCTGGCGGCGACCCATTCGCATCTGCGCAAGGAAGAGGTCGTGCGCGACATCGTCATGCAGAAACAGCCAAGCAAGCAGTTCGTGACCGTCGAGCAGATCGGCGCAACAACGGTGTTTTTGTGCTCGGACGCGGCCGCGCAGATCACCGGCACGACCATTTCCGTGGATGGCGGCTGGACGGCGCAGTAAGCGATCAGCCGGTTCCAAGCTTTGGGGCGATTCAGCATAAGCTCATTGAAGGATAGAACCGCAATCATTCCGCCTTCTTTGATCGCCAGAATTCGGATAATGAACACGCGGCCCGTTTAAGGACGCAGCTTTGCTGCTGCCGGGATGGATCGGGCGGAAGTGTCCTTGATGACAGGGCGGCAGATGCGGCAGCGCCGCAGAACAGGCGGCCGCAACATTCGGATTGATATGGCGAAGTACAGGTTCCACAAGCTGGCCGCGATTGCGGTTCTCATCGGCTTTGCCGCGTGGACAGCGACGGGCGAATTCTCGTCGGTCGGTTCGGCGGCGCAGGAAGCCGAGGCAACCCGCGCGGATGAAGCCGCTCATGCTCCTGTTGCACCGCCGCGCACGGTGGCCGTTCTGGTGCCGCCGCGCGTGATGCATGCGCGCGCCGTGCGCATGTCGGGCATCACCGAAGCCAACAAGCGCGCGGTTTTGGCCACGCGCGCCGGCGGGATCATCGACGAACTACCGGTGACACAGGGCCAGCGGGTGAAAACCGGCGACCTCATTCTGCGGCTGGCGGCGGAAGAAAAAACGGCTGCGGTGGACACCGCGCAAGCGCTTCTGGCGCAGCGCGAAGCGGAGAACAAGGCGTCTGAAAGCCTCGCCAAATCCGGCAATCTGGCGCGGTTGCAGATCGATGCGTCGCGCGCGGCCCTGGCGCAGGCACGCTCGCAGCTGGAAGCCGCGCAGGCCGAACTGTCGCGCAATGAAGTGCGTGCGCCGTTCGACGGCGTGGTGGACCGGGTGGATGTCGAACTCGGCAGTTCGGTCACGCAAGGCGGTCAGGTCGCGACGCTGCTCAATCTCGATCCGGTGCTGGCGGTCGGCGAAGTCAGCGAGCGCGAGCTGAACTATCTCAAGCCGGGCGAAAAGGCGGAAGTGCGCCTTATCAACGGCACGATGGTCGAGGGCGAGATCCGCTATATCAGCCGCGATGCCACCGCGCAGACCCGCACCTTCCGCATCGAAGTGGCGATCCCCAATGGTGAAGGCCGCGTGCCAGCGGGCATGACGGCCGAGATTACCCTGCGCGTCGATCCCGTGGATTCCGTGATGCTGCCGCGTTCGGTGGTGACGCTGTCGGCCGATGGCGATCTGGGCGTGCGCGGCGTGGATGGCGACAACAAGGTCGTGTTCAACGCCATCGACCTGGTGGACGATACGCCCACCGGCCTGGTGCTTGGTGGCATTCCGCAGGGTATGCGCATCATCGTCGCCGGGCAGGATCTCGTTACCGAAGGCGATGTGGTGAACCCGGTCGATGCCGACGCCGCAACGATCCAGCGCCTGGCCGGCGAAGCGACGGGCGGCTGAGATGGGTCTGGTCGGCTACGCCATCCGCAACGCACGGCTGACGCTGTGCGTGCTTCTGTTCTTCATCGTGGCCGGCGCGCTGGTTTATCGCGGCATTCCGAAGGAAGCCGAGCCGGACATCCAGATCCCGATCATCTATGTTAGCCTGACCTATCAGGGTATTTCGCCCGAAGACGCCGAGCGGCTTCTTTTGCGGCCGGTGGAAACGCAGCTCAAGAGCCTGCAGAACGTCAAGGAAGTGCGCTCGGCCGGTTTTCAGGGCGGCGGCTTCGTTCTGATCGAGTTCGTTGCGGGCGCCGATCTCTCCAACTCGCTGCAGGATGTGCGCTCAAAGGTTCAGGATGCGCGCCGCGACCTGCCGCAGGGCGTGGACGAACCGACGGTCACGGAAGTCAACACATCCGACTTCCCCGTTCTTGTTGTGACCTTGTCGGGCAATGTGCCGGAACGCGCGCTGACGGTCGCCTCGCGTGAATTGCGCGACCGGATCGAAGAAGTCGAAGGCGTTCTCGAGGCGACGCTTCAGGGTGCGCGCGAGGATCTGGTCGAAGTCATCATCGATCCCGTGAAGCTGTCATCTTATGGATTGCAGCTCAACCAGCTGATCCAGGGCGTCGGGCAATCCAACTCACTCGTGGCGGCTGGCGCGATCGAGGGCAGCGAGGGGCGGTATGCCGTCAAGGTGCCGTCGCTCATCGAAACGCCGGAAGACGTCGCCAATCTGCCGATCGTCGCCGGCCCCAATGCGGTCGTGCGCGCAAGCGATCTCGCCACCGTGCGTTCGACCTTCAAGGATGCCGAAACGATCACCCGGCTCGATGGCAAGCCGGCCATTGCCATCGAGGTGAAGAAGCGCACCGGCACCAACCTGATCGAGACCGTCGACAAGGTGAAAGCGGTGGCCGACGCCTTCAAGACGAACCTGCCGGAAGGCACGGTGGTGTCCTATAGCCAGGACAAGTCGACCTTCATCACGCAGATGCTGACCGATCTCCAGAACCACGTCATGATTGCCGTGATCCTGGTGTTCATCATCATTCTTTATTCGCTATCGGGCCGCGCATCGATCCTGATCGGCCTGTCGATCCCGTCCTCCTTCCTGCTCGGCATCCTGATGCTCGGTTTGATGGGCTACACGGTCAACATGATCGTGCTGTTCGGCCTCATTCTGGCCGTCGGCATGCTGGTGGATGACGCGATCATCGTCACCGAATATGCGGAACGGCGCATGTCGGAGGGCATGGATCGCAAACAGGCTTTCGCGGAAGCCGCAAGCCGCATGGCCGGACCGGTGATCGCAGCCACGCTGACGCGCATCGCAGCCTTTTCGCCGCTTCTGTTCTGGCCGGGTATCGTCGGCGAGTTCATGAAATACCTGCCGATTACGCTGATCGTGACGCTGGCGGCGTCCATGCTTTACGCGCTGGTTTTCACGCCAACGATTGGCGCGCTGATCGCCAAGGCACATCCGCATGACGAGGAGCAGGCGAAAGACGGGCTTTACCTGAACACCGTCAAAACGGCGATCCGCTTCCCCAAGATGGTGCTCGTTCTGACGGTTGCCATGCTGGTCGGCGTGTTCATGGCTTACGGCAAATTCGGCTCGGGCGTTGAATTCTTCCCCAATGTCGAACCGGATTATGGCCTGCTCTACGTTCATGCGCGGGGCAACCTTTCGCTCGACGAAAAGGATGCGGCGGTGCGCGAAGCCGAGCGCCGCATTCTCGGCTGGCCGGGCATCAAGTCCGTTTATACGCGCTCGGGTTCGACCCGCGGCGGCGGCCAGGAAACGGCCGAAGACGTGGTTGGCGTGATCCAGTACGAGTTCGTGGATTGGCGCGAGCGCAAGCCGGCCAACGACATTCTGGACGATCTGCGCGCGGCGATGACCGGCATCCCCGGCGCCGATATCGAAGTGCGCGTGCCGGAAGCCGGTCCCGCAACGGGCAAGCCGATCCAGGTGGAACTGTCGGCCGTGGATCCGACCGGACTAGACGAGCGGGCGCGGCAGGTGGCCGAGGTCGTGCGCCAGGTTCCCGGCGTGATCGACCTCACCGACGGTTTGCCGCCGCCCGGTGTCGACTGGGCCCTGCAGATCGACCGCGCCAAGGCGGCGCAATATGGTGTCAGCCCGGCATCGGTGGGTTCGGTGGTGCAGCTCGTCACGACCGGTCTGAAACTGTCGGATTATCGCCCGGCCGGTGCGGATGACGCCGTCGATATCGTTTTGCGTTTGCCGCAGGACCGTCGCACGATCTCGACGCTCGACCAGCTGCGGATCGAAACGGCGAATGGCTCCGTGCCTTTGTCGAACTTCGTCACAAGGCAGGCCGAGCGCAGCGTGAGCGTGCTTAACCGCATCGACGGACAGCGCACGATCAAGGTCGAAGCCAATGTCGCCAACGGCTATCAGGTCGCTGCCGTGCAGGCGCAGGTGACGCAGGCCGTATCCAATCTCGATCTCGGCAATGTCAGGTGGAAGCTCGGCGGCTCCGACGAGGAAAGCCAGGAAGCCGCGTCCTTCCTGATGAACGCGTTCGGCGCGGCCATCTTCCTGATCTTCGTCGTGCTTCTGGCCCAGTTCAACAAGTTCACCAGCGTTTTCCTCGTGCTGATGACGGTTGTGATGGCGACGATTGGCGTGTTCCTGGGCCTGCTGATCACCGGCCAGCCGTTCGGCATCGTGATGTCGGGCATCGGCGTGATCGCGCTGGCAGGCGTGGTGGTGAACAACAATATCGTTCTCATCGACACCTATGACCGGCTGCGCGAAGAAGGCTGGACCAAACGCGATGCGATCTTGCAGACCTGCCGCGAACGAGCGCGGCCGGTTGTTCTGACGGCATTATCGGCGATCCTTGGCGTGTTGCCGATCGCCTTCGGTCTGGGGCTCGAGATCTTCCACCATGAGACCACCATCAACGCGCCATCCACGCAGTGGTGGGTGTCGTTGTCGTCGGCGATCGTGTTCGGCCTGTCTTTCGCGACCGTGCTGACGCTGGTGGTGACGCCATCGGCGCTCATGGTGTTTACGCGCGAGAAGCAGACGGGACGTAAGCGGAGCTTCATCGACCGGCTCCTGCGCCGCAACAAGCCGAAAACGATGCATGATGTTTCGGATCAGGATCTGATCGGCCCGACGCTGCCCTACCCGAAGGCCGCGGAATAAGGAGCAGGCCAACGGCACTTCACGCATCCGTTATATTAGAAGGAACCAAGAGGCTGTTGGCGCATTTTTGCCACAACGAAGATCCGCTCGTTGAAAGGTAAACGCTATGACGCTCTCAACAATTCTCATCATCATTCTGGTTCTGCTTCTGATCGGTGCGATCCCGAGCTGGCCTTATTCGCGCGGCTGGGGCTACGGTCCGTCCGGTATCGTCGGCGTCATCCTGGTGGTGTTGCTGATCCTGGTTCTGATGGGCCGCGTCTGACGCAGCCTGCCTGAGACCTCTATGAAAAGCCCGGCCTTTGTGCCGGGCTTTTTTGTTTCGGCTTTCAGTGACCGGACCTTGCGCCATCGGCAGCGGCCGCAAAGCGCGCCGCAAAGAACACGAACACCAGCAATGCCGACAATCCGAGATAGATCGGGGCAAAGCCCGTGCTTTGCGCGATGAAGCCGATAAAGGACGGCGCGACGAGGATGCCGGAATAGCCGAGCGTCGTCACCACGCTCATGCCGGCTGCCGAAGAGATGCCCGGCTGGTTGCCCGCTGCCGAAAAGGCGATCGGGATGATGTTGGCAAGGCCGAAGCCAGCGAAGGCGAAGGCTGCGATGGCGAGCCAGGGCGTCGGCGACAGGCCGGCGACGAAGATGCCTACGGCTGCAATCAGGCTCGACACGCGCAAGGTTTGCACCGCGCCGAAGCGGTTGCGCACGATATCGCCGAGAAAGCGCATCGTTGCCATCGTGGCGCAGAAAGCGGCAAAGGCGAAGCCGGCGGTGGCGATGTCGGCGCCGCGTTCTTCGCGCAGATAGATCGCGGCCCAATCGAGCACCGCGCCTTCGGGGATCATGCCGAACAGGGCGATCAGGCCTACGATATAAACGGCGGGCTGACGCGGAAAGCGCGTTTTGGTTCTGGTTTCAGCCGCTGGCTGATCTTCGCTAAGAAGAAAGCGGATCGCAACGATCACCACGATCAAGGTGAGACCCGCGACAAAGGCGGCGTGAGGCAGGGCACCGAAGCGCTGGATGGTGAGGCCGCCAAGGCCGCCGCCGGCAAAGCCGCCGAGGCTCCAGAAACCATGCGAGGCCGACATGATGGCCTTGCCGAGTTTGCGCTCAACCGCCACTGCATTGGTGTTCATCGCGACATCCATGCCGCCCACCAGCGCGCCGAAGATCACCAGAGCCGGCACGGCCAGCCAGACGCTGGAGGTCGCAACCACAAGCAGGAGCCCGAGCGTGCAGGTGAGCGCAAAGGCGGTCAGCACCTTGCGCGAGCCGAAGCGGGGAATGAGCAGGCCGCAGGACGGCATGGCGATCAGCGCGCCGAGGCCGAAGCCGAGGATCAACAGACCCATGGTGGCTTCGCGAATATCGAGCCGGGTCATCAGAAGCGGGATCTGCGGCGCCCAGGATCCGACAATGAAGCCGTTGGTGCAGAACATGGCGGCGACCGCCCAACGGCCGCGCCGTGCCGTCGCCCTGTCGTCGATCGTGACCGCCATTGTCGCCCCCTTGATCTGCGGGACGACAGCTAAATTGAAGCGGTGCCAAGTCAATCCACAAAGCATGACCGGCATGGAGCCAGCCGGTCACTTCGCGTGACCGGCTGATATTCAGCTATAAACGATGAGCAGGTCCTTGGCGTCGATCTGGTCGCCAGTCTTGACGAGCACTTCGGCCACCGTGCCGTCGCGCTCGGCATGAAGGGCGGTTTCCATCTTCATGGCCTCGATCGACAAAAGCACGTCACCGGCCTTCACCGCCTGTCCCGCTGAAACCGCAAGCGTGGACACGACGCCCGGCATCGGCGCGCCGACCTGGCTCTCGTTGCCCGCCTCGACCTTGCGGCGCACCGCTCCGTTGGACGCGCCACGCGCGCGATCGAGCACCTTGATACGGCGCGGCTGGCCGTTGAGTTCGAAGAACACGGTGGCCTTGCCCTTGGAATCGACATCGCCCTGTCCAAGGCAGCGGATCACCAGCGTCTTGCCTTTCTCCAGCGCGACGAAGATCTCGTCTTCCATTTCCATGCCGTAGAAATAGGTCGGCGTCGGCAAAACGCTGACGGGGCCATAGGTGTCCTGCGCGGTCGCGAAATCGAGGAAAACCTTGGGATACATCAGCCAAGACGCGAATTCCTGCTCGGAGGGAGCGCGGCCGAGCTTGTCTTCCAGCTCCTTGCGCAATGCGGGCAGATCGGCGGCCTCGAGCAGTGCGCCTGGCCGCTGTGTGATCGGCTCGGCGCCTTTAAGCGCTTTCTTTTGAAGGTTTTCCGGCCAGCCGCCGGGCGATTGTCCGAGATCACCGCGCAGCATGGACACGACCGAATCCGGGAAGGCGATGTCCTTTGCGGGGTTCTCGACATCGGCAACGGTGAGATCCTGGGACACCATCATCAGCGCCATGTCGCCCACCACCTTGGAGGAAGGCGTGACTTTCACGATGTCACCGAACATCAGGTTCACGTCGTGATAGCTTTGCGCCACCTCGTGCCAGCGGGTTTCCAGGCCAAGCGAGCGCGCTTGTTCCTTCAGGTTGGTGAACTGGCCGCCCGGCATTTCATGCAGATAAACTTCGGAAGCCGGACCCTTCAGGTCGCTTTCAAAGGCCGCATACTGGTTACGCACGGCTTCCCAGTAGAACGAAATGCGCCGGATGGCTGCCGGATCGAGGCCGGTCTGGCGATCCGTGTCCTTGAGCGCTTCGACGATCGAGCCGAGGCAGGGCTGCGAGGTGTTGCCGGAAAAGGCGTCCATCGCCGCATCCACGGCATCGACGCCGGCTTCCACGGCAGCGAGCACGGTCGCGGCTGAGATGCCGGATGTGTCATGCGTATGGAAGTGGATCGGCAGATCGGTCGCTTCACGCAGCGCTTTGAACAGCACGCGCGCGCCGGCTGGTTTCAGAAGGCCCGCCATGTCCTTGACGGCAATAATGTTGGCGCCGGCTTTTTCCAGCTCTGCCGCCATGCCGGTATAGTAGGTCAGGTCGTATTTGGCGCGCGCGGGGTCGAGCACGTCGCCGGTATAACAGATCGCCGCCTCACAGAGCTTGTTCTCGCTGCGCACGGCGTCCATCGCCACGCGCATATTGTCGACCCAGTTCAGGCAATCGAACACGCGGAAGAGGTCGACACCGCCGCTCGCTGCTTCGCGCACGAAATGCTGCACGACATTGTCGGGATAGTTGGTGTAGCCGACACCGTTCGCACCGCGCAGCAGCATCTGCAGGAGAATATTGGGCGCGCCTTCGCGAATCTTGGCGAGCCGTTCCCACGGATCTTCGGTCAGGAAGCGCATGGAGACATCGAAGGTCGCACCGCCCCAGCATTCCAGTGAAAGCAACTGCGGCAGCGCACGGGCATAAGCGCCGGCGATCGACACGATGTCATGCGTACGCATACGGGTGGCGAGCAGCGACTGGTGGCCATCGCGCATGGTGGTGTCGGTGACGAGCACGCCCTTCTGGTCGCGCATCCACCTGGCGAAACCGTCCGGCCCGAGCGCATCGAGCGTGTGCCGCGTGCCGTCGATGATCGAACCGTCGAAATGCGGCACGCGCGGTGCTGCGATGTCTGCGCGCGGTTCGGGACGGCCGCGGGTCTCGGGATGGCCGTTCACCGTGACATCGGCGAGATAGGTGAGGAGCTTGGTGGCGCGGTCCTGCCGCTTCACGCTGGCAAACAGCTCGGGCGTCGTGTCGATGAAGCGCGTCGTGTAGGTGTTGTTCTGGAAGGCCGGATGCGTGATGATCGCTTCCAGAAAGGTGAGGTTGGTCGCCACGCCGCGAATACGGAACTCGCGCAGCGCACGCTCCATCCGCTTGATCGCCTCGCCGGGTGATGGCGCCCAGGCGGTGACCTTTTCGAGCAGCGGATCATAGAAACGGGTGATCACCGCACCGGAATAAGCGGTGCCGCCATCCAAACGAATGCCGAAGCCGGTTGCGCCGCGATAAGCGGTGATGCGGCCGTAATCGGGGATGAAATTCTGTTCGGGGTCTTCCGTGGTGATGCGGCATTGCAGGGCATGGCCGTTCAGCCGGATGTCTTGTTGCGCCGGCACGCCGCTTTCGTCAGTACCGATGGCGGCGCCCTGGAGGATGTGGATCTGCGCCTTCACGATATCGATGCCGGTGACCTGCTCGGTGACCGTATGCTCGACCTGGATGCGCGGATTGACCTCGATGAAGTAAAACGCGCCGGTATCGGCATCCATCAGGAACTCGACCGTGCCCGCGCCGACATAATCGGTGGCGTCTGCGATCTTCAGTGCATGAGCGCAGAGCTCGGCGCGCCTGGTCTCATCGAGATAGGGGGCAGGGGCGCGCTCCACGACCTTCTGGTTGCGGCGCTGGATCGAACAATCGCGCTCGAAAAGATGCACGGTGTTGCCATGGGTGTCGCCGAGCACCTGCACTTCAACGTGGCGGGCACGCTCCACGAGCTTTTCGAGATAAACCTCGTCCTTGCCGAAGGCACCCTTCGCTTCGCGCTTGGCTTCAGTGACTTCGCGGGCCAGATCGGCCTCGGCGCGGATGGCGCGCATGCCGCGACCACCACCGCCCCATGACGCCTTGAGCATCACGGGATAGCCGATCTCGGCCGCGAGCTTCTTCACCACCTTCATATCGTCGGGCAGCGGCTCGGTGGCCGGCACGACGGGTACGCCGACCTCGATCGCCAGATTGCGTGCGGCGACCTTGTTGCCGAGGCGGCGCATGGTTTCAGGCTTGGGGCCGATGAAGATGATGCCGTTTTGCGCGCAGGCATCGGCAAATTCGGGGCTTTCCGACAACAAGCCATAGCCGGGATGAATGGCGTCGGCGCCCGACAGCTTGGCGACGCGGATGACCTCGTCGATCGACAGGTAGCTTTCGATCGGACCGAGATCTTTCGCCAGATGCGGGCCGCGGCCGATCGGATAGCTTTCGTCGGCCTTGAAGCGATGCAGGGAATATTTGTCTTCTTCGGCCCAGATCGCGACGGTGGCGATGCCCAGTTCATTGGCGGCGCGGAACACGCGGATCGCGATTTCAGACCGATTGGCGACGAGTATTTTCTTGATCGACAAAACTTTCTCTCCCTGCCGCTGCGGGCGGCGGCGCCAAGTTTGCGTAAATCATGATGCAGCGCAACATTGGGAGCGCCGCGAAACAGGAAAAATCCCCGCTGCGGGAGCCTTGAACGCAAAAATGCCCGGCGCTGAGCACCGGGCATTTCGAAGCGATCAGACGCTGAAGAGCTTAGAGCTGCTCGTAGTTGTACTTGCCGTCGGCGTCCTTCTTCCACTGATACATCACGTAGTCAGCGTCGGTACGGTCGCCCTTGTCGTCGAAGGACAGTTCGCCGAGAACGGTCTTGAACGGACCCTTCTCGTGGATGGCCTTGGCAACTTCTTCCGGATCGTTCGAGCCGGCGGCAGCAGCGGCCTGCGCTATGATCTGGGCCGATGCGTAGGCATAAAGCGTGTAGGCTTCCGGCTCGAAGCCAGCGGCGCGGAACTTCTCGACCACTTCCTTCGCGTTCGGGTTCTTGCGCGGATCCGGGCCGAACGTGTTGTAGGTGCCGACCACGGCGTCGCCTGCGATCGAAGCCAGCTCGTTGGAAACGATGCCGTCGCCGGAGAACAGCGGAGCCTTGAGGCCCTGGTCAGCCGTCTGGCGGATCAGAAGGCCGGCTTCGGTGTGGAGGCCGCCCCAATAGATCAGCGTCACGCCGGCCTGCTTCATCTTGGCGATCAGCGCTGAGAAGTCCTTGTCGCCGGTGTTCACGCCTTCATACATGACTTCCGTCACGCCGGCTTCGTTGAGCGCCTTCTTGGTTTCGTCGGCAAGACCCTGGCCATAAGGCGTCTTGTCGTGGATCACGGCAACCTTGGCGTCCTTCATGTTGTCGGCAATGTACTTGCCGGCAACGGCGCCCTGCTGGTCGTCACGGCCGCAAACGCGGAACGTGTTCCACAAACCACGCTCGGTGAAGACCGGGTTGGTCGAGGCCGGGGTGATTTCGAGAATGCCGTTTTCGGCATAGACTTCAGACGCCGGGATCGAAACGCCCGAGTTGAAGTGGCCGATCACGAACTTCACGCCGTCGGCAGCGAACTTGTTGGCGACCGAAACGCCCTGCGTCGGATCTGCGGCGTCGTCGCCAACCGCGATCGTGATCTTCTCGCCGTTCATGCCGCCGGCTGCGTTGATGTCTGCAACCGCCTGTTCGGCACCCTTTTGCAGCTGCGCGCCGAAGGCGGCATTTGCACCGGTGATCGGACCGCCGACACCCAGCACGACATCGGCGAAGGCGCTGCCGCTGAAGGCGACAAGCGCGCTCAAGGCGACTGCTGATAACAGAGACTTCTTCATGAGTGCACTCCCATTCACAAAAGCAGGCCTGGATGAAACTTCCGTGCGATGCCCACCCCTCGCAGAAAGCAGAGTTTGCCCATTTTCAGGCAGTTGTCACGCCGGATTCAAAGTGTTCCGGCGAGAATGGTGAAGATCAACCCCTGGCCTTCCAGGACAAAGGGGATCCTTTTTCGTAGAGCCAACCATACTGGCGCACCATCTGGTTCGTGCGCGTGTACTGGTAGCCCAGAAAGCCGATGATCATCAGGATAATCGTGTCCACGAGGTAGAAGTGGAGCGAGAACATCGTGCCTTCGAACAGCGCGTGATGGATGAACCGCACGGCGATCCCTAAAGCCATCAGCGAAAAGAACAGCGACAGGTGGGACCGCCAGGTCAGCGCGCAGGCGCGGCCCGTCATCCATGCAGCCCATCCGCCGAGAATGAACGTGATGAAGAAGAATTCCCAGATATTGGCTTCTTCGTAAAGTAGACCGCTCACGACATCGTCTCCTGCATCAATGCCGCCCGCCTTCGAGATAGGCGGCGCGAACTTCCGGATTGGCGAGCAGGTCGCGCCCGCTGCCAGACATCGTAACGGCGCCGTTGACCATGACATAACCGCGATGGGCGAGTTTCAGCGCGCCAAAGGCGTTCTGTTCCACGAGAAAGACGGTGAGGCCTTCGGTGCGGTTGAGTTCGCGAATGGCATCGAAGATCTGCTTCACGATCAGGGGTGCGAGGCCGAGCGACGGTTCATCGAGCAGCAACAGCTTGGGTCGTGCCATCAAGGCGCGGCCGATCGACAGCATCTGCTGTTCGCCGCCAGACAGCGTGCCGCCGCGCTGATCGATGCGTTCCTTCAGGCGCGGAAAGAGGGTGAAGACCTTTTCCACGTCCTGATCAAAATACTGCATATTGTCGAGGCTGGCGCCCATCTGCAGGTTTTCGCGCACGCTCATGCGCGGAAAGATGCGGCGGCCTTCCGGCGACTGCGCGATGCGCAACCGGGCGATCTCATGTGTCGGCATCGTAGTGATGTCGGTGCCTTCGAACACGATCCGGCCCGAGCGTGCATGCGGTGCGCCGCAGATCGTCATCATCAGG
Source organism: Tianweitania aestuarii (assembly GCF_018457165.1). Taxonomy (GTDB): domain Bacteria; phylum Pseudomonadota; class Alphaproteobacteria; order Rhizobiales; family Rhizobiaceae; genus Tianweitania; species Tianweitania aestuarii. The sequence continues at coordinate 48,114 of NZ_JAFMNX010000005.1, forward strand.
GTCGACTTGCCGGCGCCATTGGCACCGATCAGGGCGACGATCTCGCCCTTGTTGACCGAAACGTCGACGCCGTTCAGTGCGCGGATGTTGCCATAGAAGGTTTCAACCTTTTCAACGGCGAGAAGGGCAGTTTGTCCCGTCATTGTGCTGGGCCTTTCGGTTTGACGGGATCGGTAGCGCCGGTCTGTGCCTCGACCTGAGCCGCTTTCGATGCGGCTGGCGAAGCGGGCACGATGGTCTCGCTGCCGGCTTCCTCGACCGTGTCTTCGATCGGGCCTTCGAACATGGAAGAGGTTTCGCTTGGGCCGAGTGCTGGCGGCGGCGCAACGTCGCCTTCTTCCAGAATATGGTCGTCGCCCACTTCCACCAAGGCGTCGGTTACTTCTTCGTCGTCGACGCCGAGATAAGCGGCAATCACCTTCGGATCGCTGCGCACAGACGCTGGGGTGCCATCGGAAATCTTGCGGCCATATTCCAGAACCACGACGTGGTCGGAGATTTCCATCACAACGGCCATGTCGTGTTCGATCAGAAGGATGGAGGTGCCGGTGTCGCGCCGAATGCCGAGCAGCAACTCGTTGAGCGCGAGCGACTCCTTGGGGTTCAAACCGGCGGCGGGTTCATCGAGGCACAGAAGCTCGGGACCGGTGCACATGGCGCGCGCGATTTCGAGGCGGCGTTGTGCACCATAAGACAGGTCGCCCGCCGGATCGTCTGCACGATCGATCAGGTTGGCCTTTTCCAGCCAGTAAACCGCCTTTTCGATCGATTCCCGGCTGGCATCCTTGTAGCTCTTGAGACCGAGCAGACCGAGCACGGTGAAGCCGGATGCGCGCATCAGGGCGTTGTGCTGGGCGACAAGCAGGTTTTCCAGCACGGTCATGCCGGAAAACAGGCGGATGTTCTGGAAGGTCCGCGCAACCTTGGCCTTGGCCGTGATCTGGAAGTCCGGCAGCCGTTCGAGAAGGAACTTCTCGCCCGACTGACGGGTCATCGTGATCATGCCTTCGGTCGGCTTGTAGAAGCCGGTGATGCAGTTGAACACGGTGGTCTTGCCAGCACCATTCGGGCCGATCAGCGCAGTAATCTCGCCGCGCGGTGCGGTGAAGGACAGGTCGCCGATGGCAACCAGGCCGCCGAACTTCATCGACAGGTGTTCAACCGACAGGATCGGCGTTTGCAGGTTCGTGTCAGCCATCAGCCGTGGCCTTCCTTGGTGAATGTCGAGGACACGGCGCGCGCTTCCTTGAGGTAGGCGGTGGGTTCTCGGCTGCCGACAAATCCGCGCGGCTTCCAGACCATGACAACAACCATGGCGATGCCGAACAGAAGCATGCGGTAGAGTTCGGGTGTGAAGGACTGGCCGAACACGATCTTGAGGAACTGCATTTCGCGCAGGATTTCCATGCCGCCGATCATCACCAGCGCGGCGATCGCGATGCCCGACAGTGAGCCCATGCCGCCCAGAACCACGATGGCCAGGATAATCGCCGACTGGAGGAACACGAAGCTTTCGGGATTGATGAAGCCCTGGCGTGCCGCAAAGAAGGCACCGGCAAAACCGCCGAACATCGCGCCGATCGCAAAAGCGGTGAGCTTGGTGTTGGTGGTGTTGATGCCGAGCGAACGGCAGGCGATCTCGTCTTCGCGCAAGGCTTCCCAGGCACGACCCACCGGCAAGCGGCGCAGGCGGATGGTGACAAAGGCGGTCAGCATCGCGAGCGCCAGGATCAGGTAATACAGGAAGATCGTATAGTAGGCGCCCGAGGGCCGCAGTGCGAACAGCGTGACGATCGATTCCGGCAGGACCTTCAAGATGTAGTCCGGCGAGGAAATGTTGAAGTCGAACAGGCCGAAGAAGGTGATCTTCGGAATGCCGGAAATACCGGCCGACCCGTTGGTGACTTCGCGCCAGTTGATGAGCACGAGGCGGATGATTTCACCGAAGGCGAGCGTCACGATGGCGAGATAATCGCCGCGCAGGCGCAGCACCGGGAAACCGAGAATGATGCCCCAGAACGCCGCCATGATGCCGGCGGCCGGAAGCAGGATCCAGAACGACAGGCCGAATTCGGTGCCGAGCAGCGCGTAGGCATAGGCGCCCACGGCATAGAAGGCGACATAGCCGAGGTCGAGCAGGCCGGCGAGGCCGACCACGATGTTCAAACCCCAGGCCAGCATCACATAGATCAGGACCTGGACGCCGAAGTTGTTGACCCATTTCAGCGAGCCCTGCAGGCCGGCCGTGGACAAGATGAAGATCGGATACAGCACGAGCAGTGCGATCATGATCTTGAAGCGGTGGCGGCGGATAAAGGACTGGTCCTTTTCGTCCACCACGGCGATCGGCGCGCGATTGGCGCGGCGCCGGTCTACCGCCGGAATAACGAAGGCGATGAACAGGAAGCGGCCGAGGGCGACGAGCGCAACCACGATCGCCAGCGTGACCCAATGGCTTTGCAGGATCAGCCGGTTGGAAATGTCCTGCGTGCTTTCCAGGCCGATAAAGAAGAAGAACAGTCCGAAGGAAAGCAGGGCCGCCCAAAGGGCCTGACGCGCTGCTTCGCCATAGGGGCTCGACGCTTGGCGCGTTGTGGTGTCCGAGATCGCTGTCATGAACTCAGACCTTTTCCACTTCCGGCCGGCCGAGAAGGCCAGAAGGCAGGAAGATCAGCACGATGGCGAGGATCGAGAAGGCGGCCACGTCCTTGTAGTCGATGGAGAAGTAGGCCGACCACAGCGATTCGATGAGGCCGATCAGAAGACCGCCGAGCACAGCGCCCGGGATCGAGCCGATGCCGCCGAGAACGGCCGCGGTGAAGGCTTTCACGCCGGGCACGAAGCCATCGGAGAAGGCGACCACGCCGTAATACATCAGGAACAGCGTACCGGCGACGGCGGCAAGCGATGCACCCATGATGAAGGTGATGGAGATGGTGCGGTCGACATCGACGCCGAGCAGCGCGGCCATCTTGCGATCCTGCTCGCACGCTCTTTGCGCACGACCCAGCGAGGTCTTGTTGACGAGGTACCAGAACACGGTCAGCAGCACGATCGTGACCACGGCGATGACGATCTGCTTCAAGGAGATCGAGATGCCGAAGACGTTGTAGACGTCGCTGATCAACGGCGGGATCGGCTTGTTGCGCGGACCCTGCGTGACCTGAACGAAGTTCGACAGCGCGATCGACATGCCGATGGCGGTGATCAACGGGGCCAGACGGAAGGAACCGCGCAGAGGGCGGTAGGCGACCTTTTCGATCGTCCAGTTGTAAAGGCTGGTCATGATCATCGCGACGACCATCATGATCAATAGCGCAACCACGACCGGCACCGAATAGAACATGGCCGACAGGATCAGGAACACGATCAAGGCGACAAAAGCACCGATCATGAAGATGTCACCATGGGCGAAATTGATCATGCCGATGATGCCGTAGACCATCGTATAGCCGATCGCGATCAGGCCATAGATCGATCCCAGCGTCAGCCCGTTGATAAGCTGCTGGATGAAATACTGCATACTTTTAGTCGCGCTCCCCGAGAATGTCGCAAACGAGGCCCGTTGCGCATTCTTCTAGTTACCCCGCCAAGTCGTAGCTGCTTGGCATGTGAATGCAACGCCAAACTTCTACGCCCATCGTCTAGCTTCGCGGAAGAAACGAGGCCCGGTAGAAGGCCTGCCCCCGCGCAAGTGGACCATTGTCTGGCTAGCATTGGCCTAAACCAGAGTCATCGCCTATTTTCGCCACATTCTCTTTCCGCTGCGGAATGTGCGACGTTTTCTTAAACGCTGAAGCCGTGGCGGAACGGATCGCGGTCGTCGATGAAGATGGTGTTGAAGCCGGTCTGGCGCGCCCAGCCGCCGATCGACGGGATGATCGCCGGCGTGCCTTCGACTTCCGTTTCCATCTCGACGCGGCCGTTGAAGATCGAGCCGATGATCGATTCATGCGCAAAGCTCTCGCCGACGGTCAGCTTTCCCTTGCCGTGAAGCTGCGCCATGCGTGCCGAGGTGCCGGTGCCGCAGGGCGAACGGTCGATGGCCTTTTCGCCGTAGAACACGGCATTGCGGCCATGCGCGCCGTCCACCGTCGGTGCACCGGTCCACTGGATGTGGCGCAAACCGTTGATGTCCGAGTTGCCGGGATGCACGAACTGGTAGCGCTCGTTCAGCCGTTCACGCAGAACGCGGCTCATGGCGATCAGCTCGCCGGCCGTATAGTCGGCCATATCGCGGTAGTTTTCCTGCGGATCGATGATGGCGTAGAAGTTGCCGCCATAAGCGATATCGACGGTGATGTCGCCGAGGCCGGGGCACTGGACGGCAAGTTCTTCGGCATAAAGGAAGGACGGCACATTGGTGATGCGCACTTCTTCCACGTAATCGCCTTCCTGGCGGTATTCGGCAATCACCAGGCCGGCCGGTGTATCGAGGCGCAGTACGCCCGGCGTTTTCGGCTTCACCAGACCTTGTTCGATCGCCATCGTCACCGTACCGATCGTGCCGTGGCCGCACATCGGCAGGCAGCCGGAGGTTTCGATGAAGAGGATGGCGATGTCGCAGTCGTCGCGCGTCGGCGGATAAAGGATCGAGCCTGACATCACGTCATGGCCGCGCGGTTCGAACATCAGGCCGGTGCGAATCCAGTCGTATTCGGCTTCGAAATGCGCGCGGCGTTCCAGCATGGTCGCGCCATGGAGAAGCGGTGCGCCGCCTGAAACGAGGCGCACGGGATTGCCGCAGGTATGTCCATCGATGCAGGAAAAGGTGTGGCGAGCCATGGGGGATCCTAGAAGCGATCGGCACGGAAGGGGTTGAGATCGAGCGGCGTGGGCTGGTCGAGCACGAGATCGCGGATCAGGCTGCCGGTTGCGGCGGCTTGCGTGAGGCCGAGATGGCCGTGGCCGAAGGCATAAAAGACGTTGTTTGCGCGCGCACGGCTGATGACCGGCAGCGAATCCGGCATGGACGGCCGATAGCCCATCCATTCGCGCCCGCCTCTCGTGTCGAGACCGGGCAGAAAACGCTTTGCCTTGGTGAGCATGGCTTTCGAGCGCTCGTAATTTGCAGGACGCACGAGGCCGGCGAGCTCCACCGCGCCACCGACGCGCAAACCGGTTTCAAGCGGGGTAATGACAAAGCCGTCGCCGGAAAAGATCAGCTGCCGCTTCACGTCGAAGGCGGTGGTGGGCAGGGTGGTGTTGTAGCCGCGCTCGGTTTCCAGCGGGATGCGGTCGCCAAGATGGGCAGCGAGCTTGTGCGACCACGCGCCCGCGGCAACCACCAGACGCCTGGCGCGGCGCGTTTCGCCATTGTCGAGATCGATCTGGATCGTGTTGCCCGCACCGATCGACCGCACGCCGGCTTCCACGAAACGCGCGCCGCGGCTTTCCGCATAGGCCCAGATCGCCTTGCCGAGCAGCTTGGGGTCGGAAACGGTTTTCCAGTCCGGCACGAAAGTGCCCTTGGTGAATTCGGGAGACAGGCCGGGCTGAAGCGCTGCGAGCTCCGCGCCTTCAACATGGCGGAAGGCGATGCCGAAGCGATCGCGCGCATCCCAGCCGGGGAGCGAAGCTTCGAACTCGGCCTGGTCGCGGTAGAGTTCGAGCGAGCCGTCTTCGCGCAACATGGACCGCGTGTTTGAGCGCTCCATCAGCGCCATCCACTCGCGCTCGGCAACCCGCATCAAGCCGGCCTGCGCCTTGAGTGCGGTTTCGTAGTGATGAGCGGCGCTGGAGCGATGGAAGTGCCACAGCCAGGGCGCAAGCGTGGTGAAATAGGCCGGCGGGATCGACAGGGGACCGAGCGGATCGCGCAGCCAGCGCGGCAGATTGCGCAGCATGCCCTTTTGCGCCAGCGGCAGCACATCCGAAAAAGCGAAAGCGGCGGCGTTGCCGGAACTGGTTTCCTCGCAGATGCCGGTGCGGTCATAAACCGTCACGGCAAAACCTGCTTCGGCGAGCATGGCTGCGGTACAGATGCCGATGATGCCCGCGCCGATGATTGCCAGATCGTCCGGCGCCGCCGTGGTGGTCATCGGGAGGTCCTTGATTGTCAAAAGCAAGCCACGGCAGAGATATCCGCGCCGTTTTCCGGCAGCCGAAATCATTCCACCGACCTGATCGCTAGGGCTCGTGTTGGCTTGTGTCAATCACTGATATATCAAGGCGAGAATGATTGATGATCTTGATGTTCCGGTCGCCTCGAAGGCCTATCACGCGCTTGAAGAGATGATCGTGACCCTTGCGCTCGAGCCGGGAAGCACAACCACCGAAAGCCTGCTTGTGGAGCGCGTGGGACTTGGTCGCACGCCGGTGCGCGAGGCGATACAGCGTCTGGCATGGGAAGGGTTCCTGATCGTTCGACCGCGCACGGGGCTGCTCGTTGCGCCGCTGGACCCCGGCGGCTGGATCAAGGTGCTGGAAGCGCGGCGGGGGATCGAGATCGTGCTTGCCCGTTCGGCAGCCCTGTCGATCACGCCGGATGCGCGCCGGCCGTTTCTGCAGGCATCGGAAGCGATGTATGCGGCGGCGGCGGCAAAGAACGACAAGGCGTTTCTGGTTGCCGACAAGCGATGGGACGAGGCGCTCGCTGCCGCATCGGACAATCCGTTCGCAGTGCGGGTCGCGGCACCCTTGCAAACGCATAGCCGCCGCTTCTGGTATCGCTTCAAGCGTGCCGACAGTCTGGCTCAGGCGGCCAACCGCCATATCATGGTGATCGAAGCGGTTTTGCGCGGCGATGCCGATGGGGCAGCGGATGCCATGCAGCGGCTGATGGATATGTTGCAAAAAGACGCCGAAGCTTCGCAGCCCGGCGTCTCTTTCAACTCAGAAAATGATGCGAAACGGCTGGTCGATGCCGCTGTCGTCTAGACCGTTTGCGGCTTAGGCGCTCGGGCCGATGTTGCCGCGGCTCTGCCAGCCATCACCGGCCGACAGGATGCAGGAGTTGCCATCGGTGCCGGTGGCGAGGATCGTCCAGGTGCCGGCGTCCGACACGAAGACTTCCAGAACCGCGCTCTGATCAACAACGCCCACCGACTGCGGGGCTTCCTTGAACTGGGCCGACAGCTTCTGCACGATTTCGTTGCGAGCGCCGCAGGTATTCATCTGGTCCATCGTCTGCGACGCGACCTGGGCGGCGGCCGTCTGCTGGATCGGAGCGATGGGGGCTGCCGGATCGGCGTGAATGGCCGGAGCCGACGCGAAGATGCCTGCAATGGCGACGGGGGCAAGAAGAGTTGCAATGCGGATCATGATCTTCTCCTCGAGAGCCTGGCGAACATCCGGAAGCCTCGCTTCTCATTTGTTCGCACCGGTCTGAATTCTTTGTCTCGCTGCTGCGGTTTCAGTCATGCGCTGCGATGATCAGATAAGTCTCGCGGGTTAACCTTGTTGCATCACGTTTTGTTGATCGAATGAAATCGCTCTTGACGGAACTAAAAAGGCGGCACTGGTATGCCGCCTTTTCCTAAAATTAACGATAAAACCGTATTAGTTCATCGTGGGGATCACGAACTCCGCCCCGTCCTTCACGCCGGACGGCCAACGCGAGGTGACCGTCTTGGTCTTCGTGTAAAAGCGGAAAGCATCCGAACCGTGCTGGTTCAGATCGCCGAAGCCCGATCCTTTCCAGCCACCGAAGGTGTAATACGCGATCGGAACAGGGATCGGCACATTGATGCCGACCATGCCGACCTGAACCCGGCTGGCGAAATCACGCGCCGCATCGCCGTCGCGCGTGAAGATCGCGACACCGTTGCCGTATTCATGCTCGTTCGGCAACTTGAGCGCTTCCTCGTAATTGGCAGCGCGCACCACCGACAGAACCGGGCCGAAGATTTCTTCCTTGTAGATCGACATGTCGGCGGTGACCTCGTCGAACAAGCAGCCGCCCATGTAATAGCCGTTCTCGTAGCCCTGCATTTTAAAGTCGCGACCATCGACCACGAGCTTGGCGCCTTCCTTGACGCCGGCATCGACATAACCGCGCACGCGATCAAGCGCCTGCTTGGTGACGAGCGGGCCGTAATCCGCGGATGGATCGGTGGACGGGCCAACCTTGAGGCTTTCGACGCGCGGAATAAGGCGTTCCATCAAACGGTCGGCCGTGTCCTTGCCGACGGGAACCGCAACCGAGATCGCCATGCAGCGCTCGCCGGCCGAACCGTAGCCTGCGCCGATCAGCGCATCCACGGTCTGGTCCATGTCGGCATCCGGCATGATGATCATGTGGTTCTTGGCGCCGCCGAAGCACTGGGCGCGTTTGCCGTTGGCGGTGGCGCGGCTGTAGATGTACTGCGCGATCGGGGTCGATCCCACGAAGCCGATGGCCTTGATGTCGCGATCATCGAGGATCGCGTCCACGATTTCCTTGTCGCCATTGACGACATTGAGGATGCCGGCCGGAAGGCCCGCTTCGATGAAGAGTTCGGCGATCTTCATCGGCACGCCCGGATCACGCTCGGATGGCTTCAGGATGAAAGCGTTGCCGCAGGCGATCGCCGGCGCGATCTTCCACAAGGGGATCATGGCCGGGAAGTTGAACGGCGTGATGCCGGCAACCACGCCGAGCGGCTGGCGCATGGAATAAACGTCGATGCCAGGACCGGCGCCGTCCGTGAACTCGCCCTTCATGAGATGCGGCGCGCCGATGCAGACTTCCACGACTTCGAGGCCGCGCTGGATGTCGCCCTTGGCGTCGGGAATCGTCTTGCCGTGTTCGCGCGCCAGCAGTTCGGCCAGTTCGTCGTAGTCGCGCTGAACGAGATCAAGGAACTTCATCAGCACGCGCACGCGGCGCTGCGGGTTGGTGGCGGCCCAGGCCGGCTGTGCTGCCTTGGCGTTTTCGACGGCCTGACGCAGTTCGGCCACCGTGCCGAGCGCAACCTGGCCGCGCACCGAGCCGTCCATCGGCTGCATGATGTCCTGGCTGCGGCCGCTGGTTGAAGCGACATGCTTGCCGCCGATAAAATGTCCGACCTGATCCATTGTGTTCTCCCTGATCTCACCTTGGAGCGATGATGGCCCACTGTGCCTCGCTCACGCTTCGCGCGCAACGCGAGGGAAAACGCAGCCGTTGTGCATGAATTGATGTCGCATCCGGTTTCGTCCTACAATCCTCGCAAGGCTGGAGCGCATCGCGATGAACTGGGACGACATCCGCATCTTTCTCGCTGTTGCGCGATCCGGCCAGATCCTGGGGGCGGCGAAGCGGCTGGGCATCAACCATGCAACGGTGTCGCGCCGCGTCGCCGCACTGGAAGACGATGCCAAGACCAAGCTCTTTCGCCGTGTGACCACCGGCACGCTTCTGACGCCGGCCGGCGAGCGCTTTCTTTTTGTCGCCGAGCGCATGGAAGCCGATCTGATCGCCGCGCGGGCGGAACTCTCGGGCGAGGAGGAGGCGGTATCCGGTCCAGTGCGCATCGGCACGCCGGATGGGTTCGGCGTCGCGTTTCTCGCATCGCATCTCGGCGAACTGATCGAGCGTCACCCCGAACTGGAAATCCAGCTCGTTCCGGTGCCGCGCTCATTCTCCTTGTCGCGGCGCGAAGCCGACATCGCGATCACCGTTGATCGACCGGTGGAAGGGCGGCTGGTGGCCGGGAAGCTGGTGGATTATTCGCTGCAGCTTTATGCCGGCGAGGGCTATGCCCGGGATCGCGGCCTGCCGCAAACGATCCCCGACCTTCTGCGACACAGTCTCGTCGGCTATGTCGGTGATCTCACCGTCAGCCCGTCGCTCGATTATGCGCCGGACGTCACGCCCGACTGGCAGGCGCGGTTTTCGATTTCGTCCGCCCTGGGGCAGGTGGAAGCGGTGCGCGCCAATGCCGGCATCGGCATACTCCACACCTTCATCGCGCGTCGTTATGCCGATCTCGTTCCGGTGCCGGCTGCACCGCCGATCCGGCGTGCCTACTGGCTGGTTTACCATGACTCGGTTCGCGCCGTGCGCCGGGTGCAGGTGGTGGCGGCGTTTATTCAGGAAGCGGTTGAAAAGAACCGCGGCATCTTTTCGTGAGCGCAAAAAAAAACGGCCCGCGTGAGCGAGCCGTTCTTGTTGATGGTGCGGAGCTGAGCGTTACTGTGCGGCGCTCGAACCACCGCCAGCAGGCGGCGTTGCGGCACCAGACGGTGCTGCCTCACCAGCCGGAGCGGCGCCTTCAGCTGGTGCAGCCGGTGCAGCCGGAGCCGTCGACTCGGTTGCTGGAGCCGTGGTTGCCGGTGCAGTGGACTCGGTTGCCGGAGCGGCCGGCGTGGTGGTTGCCGGTTCGGTCGTGGTCGTGGACCCTGCGCCCGTGTCAGCCGGGGTCGGCGTCTGGGAGCTTGGAACGAACACGAAGTAGGCAACGATCGCCAGAACGACGATAATGGCGCCGATCAGGATGCCGTTGCCCGACGAACGGTTGGACACAACCGTCGAATTGTTTGGTGCGGTTGCCGTCGTAGCCAGCGGATCAGCTGCTGCCGGATCAACGGGACGGCGGTTCGGCGACAGTGGATCGTTGTTTGGTGGTATAGCCATGGTGCGGATCTTCCCTGGTTTGTTGTGGGTAGATAACGCGGAGGCATCGATTCGGTTTCACGGGGGTGTGACAGGCTTCATCGAACAACCTGCGTGACCGTGAAGCCGGAGTTGCGCAGCAGGCTGACGAGCCCTTCCTTTCCCGGCAGATGCAGCGCGCCGACCGCCATGAACGCCCCGCCTTGCGCCAGGATCGGCTGCGCCCGTTCGGCCATGACATGGTTGCGCTGCGTGATCAGCACCTGCTCGAACTGCGCGTAACCCTGTCCATCGGGATCGGGCATGACATGATCGAGCAGCGGCCAAAGCAGCGCGATTTCGCCCTCCTTATAAAGCGCGATCATCGTTTCGTTGACATCGTTTATGCCGTCGCCCAGCGCCACCGTATCCACCAGGCTTTGCAGGTGGAACGACATCGGCAGCTTCGCCATCGCTTCGAGCTGTTCGATCCCGGTTTCGAGCCCGAGCACGTCCTTGTTCGCCCCACTCGCCTTGTCGGCCAGCGTGGCGTCGAGCACGATCGCGCCCTTGGCCTGGCGGGCAAGCTCGCAAGGGGAACTCGCCAGCATCGCGGCCAGGATCCACGGCTTCATCTTGTTGACGCTGGCCAGACCGATGCCGCGCGCCTGGAGGCCGTTCTCGACGGTTTTCCGTTGTTCGGGCGCAAGCAGCGACATCAGCGTGGTGGCGTCGGTGAACATCATGAGGTCGGGCCGCTTAGCCAGCACCGCCATCATGCGGTTCTGGCTGAGCGCATCGGTGGTTTCGATCACCAGCCGGTCGGCCGCATCCAGCGCTTCGTCGGCGGCAGGAGGAAGTGCCAGCACACGCGGATCGGTGACATGCATCGTGCCGAACAGAAACGACGGTGCCGCGCCCGCGCGCTCGATCTTCCACAACAGGCCTTCGCCATTTTCCGTTTGCGCTGCCTTTTCACGAATGCCGGCCAGCGCCTGCGGATCATCCCTTTGCAGTTCAACCACGAGGTTCTTGCCGGAACAGGTGGCGTCCTGCGCCAGCAGCGGCGGGGGTGCCAAGGCGAAGAAAAGGGCGAGAAACGGCAGGGAGAGTGCTTTCATGCCCGTCTTCTAACGCCGCGGATGGGCGGATTGGTAGATGTCGAGCAGCCTTGCGGAATCGACGCCGGTATAGATCTGCGTGGTGGACAGGCTGGCATGGCCGAGCAACTCCTGGATCGTGCGCAGATCGCCGCCGCGCCCAAGCAGATGCGTGGCGAAGGAATGGCGCAGCGCGTGCGGCGTTGCCGTATCGGGCAATCCGAGGGCTGCGCGCATGCGCTGCATTTCGCGCTGAACGATCGCGGCCTGAAGCGTGCCGCCGCGCGCGCCGCGAAACAGCGGCTCATCCGCGGCTAGGTGATACGGGCACAGGCGGCGATATGCGGCCACCGCTTCCTGCGCGGCCACCAGCACCGGCACCATCCGCGTCTTGCCGCCCTTTCCGGTGATGCGCAGCGTTTGTTCGCGGCCGGTCAGGGCGCCGGCAGGCAGACCGAGCGCTTCGGAAATGCGTAGGCCTGCGCCGTAAAGAAGCGTCAGAACCGCAGCGTTGCGCGCGGCGATCCACGGTTCTTCCGCTAGCTGTTCGCCGGCGGATACGACGCGGATCGCGTCTGTTGCGGTCAGCGGCTTGGGCAGCGATTTCGGCTGCTTGGGCGTTCGCATGGCCGAAGCCGAGGCGGCATTGGCCAGACCCCGCCGTTCCAGAAAGCGCAGAAACGAGCGCAAACCGGCCATGCCGCGGCCAAGTGTGCGCGCACCTGCGCCATCGCCGCGGCGCTGCGTCAGAAAGGCACGCAGATCGGTTGATTGCAGATCGGCCACGTCCTTGATCCCCGGAGGCCCGCCAAGATGGTTGGTCAGGAAATGCAGGAACTGGCGGGTGTCGCGCTCATAGGCATCCACCGTCAACGGCGACAAACGGCGTTCCCTTGCAAGACCGTCCAACCATTCAAGCCTTGCCTGAACGAGGTCCGGCTTGGCGGGGATGAGGATCTCGTTCATGGGCGGGGCGTCCGGATGCGGTTTGTTATCCAGCCTGCGCCAAAGGCGGTTACTGCGGCGTGAAGATTGAATTGAACGTCAAGGGCGCGTAGGACGCCGCCAACGAGAACGGACCCTTCTTCAATGGCCAACACCAACCTCATCCAGATTGCCGTGATCGGCGCAGCGCACGGCATCAAGGGCGAGGTGCGGGTGAAGACCTTTACCGGCGATCCCCTGGCGATCGGCGATTATGGCGCGCTCGAAACCGAAGACGGCCGCTTCTTCACGGTGGCGCAGGTCCGGCCCTCCAAGGAAGTCGTGATTGTCCGCTTCAAGGGCGTGGAAACCCGCAACGACGCCGAAGCGCTCAACGGCACCACTTTGTTCGTGGATCGCGCCAAACTGCCGGACGACCTGGAAGAAGACGAATTCTACCATGTCGACCTCATCGGCCTGGCCGTTCAGGCCGAAGATGGCGAGCAGTTCGGCACGATCATCGCCGTGCATGATTTCGGCGCCGGCGAGATGCTGGAAGTCAAGGCGCGCGGCGAAAAGCCGGTGCTGGTCCCGTTCACGCGCGCAGCCGTTCCGGTGATCGACATCAAGGGTGGTTTCGTCCAGGTCGAGCCGGTGGCCGCCGGTCTCGTTGGGGATGAGGACGAAGAAGGCGCCGGACGCGAGGAGGACGAACGCTGAGTTTCCGCGCCACCGTTCTCACTCTTTATCCCGAAATGTTTCCCGGCCCGCTCGGCCTGGCGCTTGCCGGCCGTGCGCTGCAGGCCGGCACATGGTCGCTCGATGCCGTGAACATCCGCGATTTCGCCACCGATCGTCATCGCACGGTGGATGATACGCCGGCCGGCGGCGGCGCGGGCATGGTGATGCGCGCCGATATTCTGGCCAAGGCGATCGATCATGTCAGCGACACCCGTCCACGTCTTCTGATGAGCCCGCGCGGGCGTCCGCTCACCCAGGCGCGCGTGCGCGAATTGGCGGAAGGTCCGGGCGCGATCCTGCTTTGCGGCCGGTTCGAAGGTGTCGACCAGCGCGTGATCGACAACCGCGACCTCGAGGAAGTGTCGGTCGGCGATTACATCCTGTCGGGCGGCGAGGCGGCAGCCCATATCGTACTCGATGCCGTTGTGCGCCTGCTTCCCGGCGTGATGGGCAATGTTCTGTCCGGCGACGAGGAAAGCTTCGAGAACGGCCTGCTCGAACATCCGCATTACACACGCCCCGCCGACTTCGAGGGCATGCCGATCCCTGCCGTTCTGACCTCCGGCGACCATGCCAAGATCGCGGCATGGCGGCGCAGCGAGGCCGAACAACTGACGGCCGCCCGCCGGCCCGATCTTTATGCCGCCTACGCCCCGCCGCAGACGAAAAAGAAATCGAAGCCGAAACCTGAGCTTTGATCCCGCGCAGTTCCCGAACGCAAAACCGCACCGCACTTTTGCTGGAACTGCCTCAAGACAGGTGACAAGCCCGTCGTTTCGGTGTATTGGCGCGCCACCATGCGGACGATGTCCCATGCCCGTCAACAATCGACGGTGAAATCGCCCCTGCCACTTTGTTCTCCCGAATGATGCGGCATAGCCGGACGGTCATAGAACTGGCCCGGCGAGCGAAGGGCGCTCTGGCGGTCGGAAGAACAAGAAGAGGTATGAACCGATGGATATCATCCGTCAGCTCGAGGCCGAACAGGCCCAGAAGATCGAAGCCAAGCGCACCCTGCCAGAATTCCAGCCCGGCGACACGGTTCGCGTTCTGGTTCGCGTGACCGAAGGAACGCGTACCCGCGTGCAGGCTTATGAAGGCGTTTGCATCGCCCGCGCCGGTTCCGGCTTCCAGGAAAACTTCACTGTCCGCAAGATCTCCTATGGCGAAGGCGTGGAGCGCGTGTTCCCGGTTTACTCGCCGATGGTTGAAGGCGTGGAAGTCGTGCGTCGCGGTAAGGTCCGTCGCGCCAAGCTGTATTACCTGCGCGATCGTCGCGGCAAGTCGGCTCGTATCGTTGAAAACACCAGCGTTCGCGCCCGCAAGCTGAACGACGCGACCCGCGAAGCCGCTCAGGCCGAGCGCGCCCGCGTTGAAGCCGAAAAGGCTGCTGCTGCCGAGAAGCTGGCTGCCGAGAAGGCCGCTGCCGCCGAGGCAAACACCGCAGAATAAGAAGAAGGGCTGCATACACAGCCGCTTCTAGCCAGACCGATCAAATGGCCGTATCGCTTTCCCGCGATGCGGCCATTTTCTTTATGGTGAGGAGAACAAAACAGCATGACGACGATCAGGCCGGCCACGGAAGCGGATCTTCCCGCAATCACCGAAATCTACCGGGATGCCGTGGTGAACGGCACCGCCACCTATGAGCTTGAGCCGGCGCCGGACCAGAACGAGATGCTGTCGCGCTTTCGCGCCATCACGGGTGCCGAATATCCCTATATCATCGCCGAAGAAGAGGGCGTGGTTCTCGGCTACGCCTATGCCGGACCATTCCGGGCGCGCGCGGCCTATCGCTTCATCGTGGAAAACTCGGTTTACCTTGCGCCGCATGCGCAGAAGCGGGGTCTCGGCCGTTTGCTGATGCAGGCGCTGATTGCGGATTGCACCGAGCGCGGCTTTCGCCAGGTGGTGGCGGTGATCGGCGATGCCACGCCATCGAGCGCCTCGGTCAAGCTTCATACGGCGATGGGCTTCACCCTGTGCGGGACCATGACTGGCTCGGGCTACAAGCATGAGCGCTGGCTGGACACCACGATCATGCAGCTGCCGCTCAATGGTGGCAACACGCTGGTGCCCGATCCCCAATCCGTTCCGGAGCGCCGTTACCGCGACGGCGCCTAGGCTTCGGCCAGTTTCAAGGCGCGGTCGAAGGCTTTGAGCGCGGTTGTCAGCTCGTGACCCCGCTTCAGGATGACGCCGCCGGCCGCCACTACGGAATAGGCGCCCTGCTTGCGGGCAAGCGCCGGCGTCTTCACGATGCGAAATAGCGGCACTTCGCTGGCGCGGCGAAAAACCGAAAACACCGCTTGGTCCTTCAGGTGGTCGATCGCGTAATCGCGCCACTCGTTGGCCGCGACCATGCGGCTGTAGATGCGCAGGATCTGGTCGAGCTCCTGCCGGTTAAAGGTGACGGGAATATCGAGCCGCGCGTTGCGCGCTTCGGCGAGCGGGATCAGCGTTGCCGAGTGTTCCTTGTTTTCAGAACCAGAATCCATCCGATCTGCCTTCTCTGCTTTGCCGTTCGTTCGAGAAGTTGGGCCTCTTGGGGTCCTATTGCAAGCAAACAGGCCGATCGCGACATCACGCAGATTTCTCGCGTGAAATAATTGGTGATGAACGAACACAATTTTGCCTGACGGCAAACGTGGTCGAGCCACGAAGCGAAGCGAACATTTCCGTGTTGCCTGAGACGGTTCGATCCGGTCGCGATCCGTAACCCCAAGCCCCCCGCCCACGGGCGTGGCTGGGTCGAACCAATCCTCCCAAGCCATGCTCGTTGTGTTGAGCATCAAGCTGGGCAAGCGTATCAAAAGCCGGTGCCGCGTTCTTGGCGCCGGCTTTTTTGTGCCTGCTGTCGAGTGTCTTAGTTCTTGTTCGGGCCGTCTTGTGCGTCGAACGGCATCGAAGCCGCACCGAGGATCGTGGCGGGATGGCCATCCTTGTCCACCGACTGAACCAGCACGGCGCAGCCGCCGATGCCCTTTTTGGCGATTTCGCTCATCGGGATCTCGAAGCGTGCAGGCTGACCATGCCACATGCCGGTTGTCTGCATGTCGCGCACGGCGTTCCAGTAGGTGACGGTATGGCCGGCATTCTCGCCGCGTTCGATCTTCACCGGGCTCATCGCTTCATAAGATACGAGCAGAACATGCGCGTTCTGTCTCGGGCCTTCCTGGCCGGGAACGTCGATCACCAGTACGTCGCGATCCTGTTTCAGGTTCACGGCAACCGGCAGGGTCGGCGTTTCGGCGAGCTTCTCGTCGACGGCCAACTGGTCGGCGCCATTGACATGGGTGCGGCCGTTGATGACGGCTTGTGGCGTATAAAAGGCGCGCGCCTTCATCGCCTTCATGTAGTTGCGCTGCCGATCGGTGTTTTCGGGCGTCGCCAGCGTGTCGCGCCAGCCGCGATAGTCCCAGTAATCGACATGATAGGCGAGGGCGACGATGTCCTTCTGGTGGACCATCTCGCCCAGCATCTTGTCGGCCTTCGGGCAGGAATCGCAGCCCTGGCTCGTGAACAGTTCCACTACACCCCGCACCAGAGATTGTTCGGCTGGCGCCTGACTGGTCGCGACGAGCAGCGCCGCGAAAGCGAGGAAGGGGGTATAATTCACGATGATCCAGACAGATGTTTTTACAAAACAGATCTGCTCAATGATGCAGAATATGAGCATTCAATGATAGGCGGCGAGCGATGGAAGGGGGAAGTCACGTTGCGGTGACAAAGCTCGTGCCGGGGTCACGACGCCGTGCGCCGTATGTGAAAGAAACGGCCGCTCCGACACCAGACGACACAGAGTCGCCTGGAGCCGGAACGGCCGTCCCGATGTTTTAAGCTGCCAGGTCGCGCAGCACCGTCTGCAGGATGCCACCATTGTTCATGTAGGTGACTTCATCCAGCGTATCGATGCGGCAGATCAGCGGCACGTTCTTCACCGAACCATCGGCATAGGTGATGACCGCCGTGCGCTTTTCGCGCGGCTGCACATTGCCCAGACCTTCGATCGTGACGGTTTCGTCGCCCTTCAGGTCGAGCGAGGCCCAGGTGGTGCCTTCCTCGAACACGAAGGGCACGACGCCCATGCCGACCAGGTTCGAGCGGTGAATGCGCTCGAAGGACTGCGCGATCACGGCCTTGACGCCGAGCAGGTTGGTGCCCTTTGCCGCCCAGTCGCGCGACGAGCCGTTGCCGTATTCCACGCCGGCAAAGATCACCAGCGGGGTGTTCTCGGCCTTGTACTGCATGGCCGCGTCATAGATCGGCATTTCTTCCTTGGACGGATAGTGGATGGTGAAGCCACCCTCGCGTCCGTTCGGTCCCATCATGTGGTTGCGGATGCGGAT
This sequence comes from Tianweitania aestuarii, assembly GCF_018457165.1. GTDB lineage: Bacteria > Pseudomonadota > Alphaproteobacteria > Rhizobiales > Rhizobiaceae > Tianweitania > Tianweitania aestuarii. The sequence continues at coordinate 65,723 of NZ_JAFMNX010000005.1, forward strand.
ATTGGCGAAGGTGCCGCGCATCATCACTTCATGGTTGCCGCGGCGCGTGCCGTACTGGTTGAAGTCCACGGCATTGACGCCGTGCTCCATCAGATAGGCACCCGCCGGCGACGCTGCCTTGATCGAACCGGCCGGCGAGATGTGGTCGGTGGTGATCTTGTCGCCGAACAGGCCGAGGATGCGCGCACCCTTGATGTCAGAGATGCCCGAACCGGACTTGCCCATGCCCACGAAGTAAGGCGGGTTCTGGACATAGGTCGAGTTGTCGTCCCAGGCATAGGTCTGGCCTTCGGGGATCTGCACCGCCTGCCAGTTCTCGTCGCCCTTGAAGACGTCGGCATACTTGCTCTCATAAAGCTCGCGCGTGACGTACTTCATGATGAAGTCCTGCACTTCCTGCGAAGACGGCCAGATATCGCGGAGATAAACCGGCTGTCCGTCGGAACCCGTGCCGATCGGCTCGGAAGTCAGGTCCTTCTGCACCGAACCGGCCAACGCATAAGCGACAACCAGCGGCGGGGAGGCGAGGTAGTTCGCCTGAACGTCGGGCGAAATACGGCCTTCGAAGTTGCGGTTGCCCGACAGAACGCCGGCGGCGATCAGGCCCTTGTCGTTGATCGTCTTGGAGATCGGCGCCGGCAGCGGACCGGAATTGCCGATGCAGGTGGTGCAGCCGAAGCCAACCAGGTTGAAGCCGATCGCGTCGAGGTCCTTCTGCAGGCCGGCCTTTTCGAGATATTCGGCAACGACCTGGCTACCGGGAGCAAGCGAGGTCTTCACCCAAGGCTTGGAAGTCAGGCCCTTGGCAACCGCGTTGCGGGCCAACAGGCCGGCAGCGATCAGCACGCTCGGATTGGAGGTGTTGGTGCACGACGTGATGGCGGCAATCGCCACATCGCCATGGCCGAGATCGTAGTCGGTGCCTTCAACCGGATAGCGGTTGGTGAGCTGGTCCGGCTTCTTGTATTCGCTTTCGAGCGCGGTTGCGAAACCGGACGCGATGTTTTCGAGCGAGATACGGCCCTCGGGGCGCTTCGGTCCGGCCATGGACGGCACGACGTCGCCGAGGTCGAGCTCGAGCGTGTCGGTGAAAACAAGGTCGGAGCCGTCGCCTTCGCGCCACATGCCTTGAGCCTTGGAATAGGCTTCAACCAGCGCGATGCGGTCCTTCGCGCGGCCGGACATGTTGAGATAGTTCAGCGTTTCGCCGTCAACGGGGAAGAAGCCGCAGGTCGCGCCATATTCCGGACCCATGTTGCCGATCGTGGCGCGGTCGGCGAGCGTCATGTTGTCGAGGCCGGTGCCGAAGAATTCCACGAACTTCGAAACCACGCCCTTCTTGCGCAGCATTTGCACGACGGTGAGCACGAGGTCGGTCGCGGTGACGCCTTCCTTCAGCTTGCCGGTGAGCTTGAAGCCGATCACCTCAGGCAGAAGCATGGAAACCGGCTGGCCGAGCATGGCAGCTTCGGCCTCGATGCCGCCCACGCCCCAGCCGAGCACGCCCAGGCCGTTGATCATGGTGGTGTGCGAATCGGTACCGACGCAGGTGTCGGGATAAGCGATCGTTTCGCCGTCTTCTTCCTTCGTCCAGACGGTCTGGCCGAGATATTCGAGGTTCACCTGGTGGCAGATGCCGGTGCCGGGCGGAACGACGCGGAAGTTCTTGAACGCCTGCTGGCCCCACTTCAGGAAGCGGTAACGCTCGCCGTTGCGCTCGTATTCGAGCTCCACATTGCGGGCAAAGGCCGATGGCGTGCCGAATTCGTCGACGATCACCGAGTGGTCGATCACGAGATCGACGGGCACCAGCGGGTTGATCTTCTCGGGATCACCGCCGAGCGCCTCGATGCCGTCGCGCATCGCAGCCAGATCCACCACGGCGGGAACGCCGGTGAAGTCCTGCATCAAAACGCGTGCCGGACGATAGGCGATTTCGTTTTCGGTCTTGCCGCGGTTGTCGAGCCAGCCTGCGACAGCTTCGATGTCTTCCTTCGATACGGTCTGGCCGTCTTCGAAGCGCAGAAGGTTCTCAAGCAGCACCTTCATGGAGAAAGGCAGCTTGGACACGCCGCTCAACCCGTTCTTCTCGGCCTCGATCAGGCTGAAATAAACGTAGTCCTTGCCATCAACGGTCAGAGTGCGGCGGCAGCGGAAACTATCGAGTGATTTTGTCACGTCGGTCCTCAACTTCTGTATGCCGATGAGGAGCGGACGCCTGCTGCGCGGATCAACGGAGATCGCGCCATAGGTGCGGGTGCGATCATTTCCGCTGTCCGTTCCTCGCGTCCCGGCCGGTCAAAGACGGCTCGCGCGCTGGGTTCGGCGCATATTTTGCAGATCCCACACCGACCGCTGGCGTGGTTGCCCGGCATATAGAGAATTTCGTAGAAGAGTTCTAGACTGATTTCGTAATGCGGGCATCTTCGTTCGCAGGATTGTGCAGGACCAGACATGCGGATCACCGCGAGCGACCTTGGCGCGGACCGCGGCGGCGAGCGCATTTTCTCAGACCTTTCCTTTTCCGTTTCGGACGGCGGCTGTTTGCTGGTGACGGGCCCGAACGGGTCCGGCAAGTCGACGCTGCTGCGCGCGATCGGGGGGCTTCTGCCCTTGAGCGAAGGCGCGATCGCGCTTGAACCCGCCAGCGAGACATGGCCGACGGTCGCCTCCGCCTGCCATTATCTTGGCCACCACAACGGCTTGAAGCAGGCGTTGAGCGTGGAAGAAAATCTTCGCTTCTGGCGCGATTTTTCCGGCGAGGAGCGCGAGAGCGTGGAAGACGCGCTCGATCAGGTCGGCTTGTACGGCCTTGGCCATCTGCCGTTCGGCGTTCTGTCCACCGGTCAACGCCGCCGTGTGGCCATTGCGCGGCTTCTGGTGACCTGGCGGCCGATCTGGCTTCTGGACGAACCCACCGCCGGGCTTGATGCCCGCTCCGAAACCCGCTTCGCCGGTTTGATGGAAGCCCATCGGGAGGCGGGCGGCATCATCATCGCCGCGACGCATTGGCCGCTGGGGCTGGCGGATGTGCAGGAGTTCGTGATGGGTGAGATGCCGATGGATGCGGTGGTGTGAGGATGGCAACGGCGGCGCATTACCCCTCATCCGACTTCGCTTCGCGAAGCCACCTTCTCCCACAAGGGGCGAAGGGAAGGCTCGCACTGATCATCGCGTCTTTGTCTGCGAAGTCTGTGTGTCGCAGTTCGAATAGGCCGAAAATCCGCTACCAGGTACTAAAGCTTCTTGCCGGGAAAACCGTTTTTAGGATGAGCGAGTACGATGCGGCAGTCCTTCCCTTCGCCCCTTGTGGGAGAAGGTGGCCGCGCGAAGCGTGGTCGGATGAGGGGCTTGCGACGCTTCGACTGGATGCGTGTTCCACGCTTCAACCGGATGAGCGACAAGCCATCTTTGAGCTCACCCAATGCTGACCCTCTACCTCCGCGACCTCAAGCTCGGCATCCGCGCTGGCGGCGGGGCGCTGATCGGCATTCTGTTCTTTCTGGCTGTTGTCACCACCATCCCCTTTGCCGTTGGTCCCGACCTCAACCTCCTGTCGCGGCTCGGACCGGCCATGTTGTGGATCGGCGCGCTCTTGGCCTCCCTGCTTGGGCTCGATCGGCTGTTTCAGGCTGATCGCGAGGACGGTTCGCTTGATCTGCTTCTTCTGGCTTCCGAGCGCCACATGCTGCCGTTGAGCGTGTTGGTGAAATGCCTGGCGCACTGGACCGCAAGCGTTCTGCCGCTGGTGATCGCGGCACCCTTGCTCGGCATTCTCCTCAACATGGAGCCGATCGCGCTGGGTGCTGCCACGCTCACCCTGTTGGTGGGGACGCCGGCCATCACCTTTATCGGCGCAACGGGTGCCGCGGTTGCCGTTACGCTGCCGCGCGGCGGTCTGCTCGTATCCGTGCTGATCCTGCCGCTCGCCATTCCCGTGCTGATCTTCGGCGTGTCGGCAAGCTATGCGTCGGTGACCGATCCCGCGCCCTTTCTGCCGCCGTTCCTCATCCTGTGCGCGCTGACGCTGGTGTTCGCCGTGGTTGGTCCGTTCAGCGCAGCCGCGGCACTTCGCGCGGCGCAGGACTAGAGTTGATCATGCTAATCGCACAATCCACTACGCCCTGCCTTTTCAGCGCCAACAGGCGACGTTAATCCGATGCCGATGAGCGACACGACCACCACCAATTCCAAGCCCGGCTGGTTCAGCGCGTTGGCCAACCCCACGCGCTTCATCGGGCTGGCCGACCGCATCATTCCCGTTCTGGCGGTTCTGACCGCCATCACGCTCGTTGTCGGCCTTTATCTCGGCTTCACCGCGCCTGAAGATTACCAGCAGGGCTCGACGGTTCAGATCATGTATATTCATGTGCCCTTCGCCTGGTTGTCGATGATGTGCTGGGGCGTGATGTCGCTTGCAGCCCTCGGCACGCTGGTGTGGCGTCATCCGCTCGCCGATGTGTCGCTCAAAGCCGCCGCACCGATCGGCCTTGTTTTCACCGGCCTCGCGCTGGCCACCGGCTCGATCTGGGGCAAGCCGATGTGGGGGACATGGTGGGTCTGGGATGCGCGGCTGACATCGGTCTTCGTGCTGTTCTTGATGTATCTCGGCATTATCGCGCTCACACGCGCCATTGACGATACCAGCCGGGCCGCCAAAGCCGCCGCCATCATCACGCTGGTGGGCGCCATCAACCTGCCGATCATCAAGTTCTCGGTGGACTGGTGGAACACGCTGCATCAGCCGGCCGCCGTGTTTCGGCTGGATGGCCCCACCATCGATCCCTCCATGCTGTGGCCGCTCCTGATCATGGCCGTCGGCTTCACGCTTTTGTTCTTCACGCTGCATCTGACGGCGATCCGCACCGAAATCTGGCGTCGCCGCGTTCAGGCGATGCAGCGCATCGCGGCACGCCGTGCCGACGGGCGCACAGGGGGACGATCGGAAGGGCACGTGCGATGACCCACGCAATGTATGTTGCCGCGGCCTATGGCATTGCCGGTGTGGCGCTGGCCGGCTTGCTTCTCTGGATCCTGGTGGACGGTCGCAACCGCAAGCGCGAACTGGCACGGCTCGAAGCGGATGGCGTTCGGCGTCGCTCGTCGGGAGCCGCACGCTCATGAACGCGCCGAGCGACAAGACCGCCGCACCAAACCGGCGCGGACGCTTCGGCCTTTATCTTCTGCCCTTGCTGTTCTTCGTCGTGATGGCCGGGTTCTTCCTGGCGCAGCTTTTGTCTGGCCGTGATGAATCCGTGATCCCGTCGGTCCTCATCGATGCGCCGGCACCGCAGACCGATCTGCCTGCACTGGCCGGAATGGACGTGCCGGGTCTTCGCTCGCAGGACTTTGCGGGCAAGATCACGCTGGTGAATGTTTTCGCGTCCTGGTGCGCGCCGTGCCGTGAAGAGCATCCGACCCTGATCCAGCTGGCCAAGGACAAGCGCTTTTCGCTGGTCGGGCTGAACTACAAGGACAAGGAAGACAATGCCCGCGGTTTCCTGCGCGAACTCGGCAATCCCTATGCCGCGATCGGCGTGGATGCGTCGGGCCGCAAGGGGATCGACTGGGGCGTGTATGGCGTGCCGGAAACCTTTGTGGTCGGCCGCGACGGTCACTTAGCCTACAAGTTCGTCGGCCCACTGACGCCGGACGCTGTTTCGACGCGGCTGATGCCGGCTATCGAAGCCGCCATGGCAAAGACGGCAGCCCAGTAAGAACAGGGCTCGGGAAACTCTGCTCCAGACATGACGAAGGCCGCAGGGTGGATACCCGTGCGGCCTTATTGTTTTGCGTCAGTCATGATGCTGATGGTTAGCCGTAAACTTCACGGCGCAGGTCATGCAGCATCTGCGTGCGGTCGACATTGAGGTCGAGAATTTCGCGCGGGGTGAGACCCTGGATCTCGGCGGCGAGGCGATTGTAGCGAGCGCGCTTTTCGAGGCGGCGCTGGACATTGATCATGAAGCCGTTGAGCAGCATTGGAGCATCCTTTGTCAGGCCGATCCGTCGGCCGTTTCCGCTCCTCCCATGACCGCTAGAATGCCCTGTCTTGCTCCGATGCGAAACGATTTATGTTGCAACGCACCATTGCGCTGATTGCATAGCTGTTAAGCGGAATTAGGAACTGTGTTTTTCTTGTGCAGGTTGTTTGATCTCATGCCGCAGGATCAGCGGCATCTGCGCGATGGTGAACAGCATGGTGATCGGGATCGTGCCCCACACCTTGAAGAACAGCCAGGTGTTCTCGTCGAAGTTGCGCCACACGACTTCGTTCAGAACGGCGAGGAACAGGAAGAACAGACCCCAGCGCAACGTCAGCTTGCGCCAGCCTTCGGCATCGAGGTCGAAGGCGGAATCGAAAACATAGGCCAGCAGCGAGCGGCGAAATATCAGCCCCACCAGAAGCACGACGCCGAACAGCGAATTGATGATCGTCGGCTTCATGAAGGCGAAGGTCTTGTCCTGCAGGTAAAGAGCCAGCGCCCCGAAGACGAACACCACCACCGTTGAAACGAGCGGCATGATCGGCAGGCTGCGCGTCAGGAACCAGGACACGGCGAGCGACAAGGCAGTCGCGACCATGAAGAAGGCGGTGGCGATCAGAATGGGTTCGCCGATCGACGCCAGGATCGGAAACTTCCCCGCCAGCCATTCACCCCTCAAGGTGACAAAGAAGAAGACCAGTCCCGGTCCGAGTTCCAGCGCGAATTTCAACGCGGGGTTCATCGTCTTCTTGCGGGGATCGCCCGGAGCGCGTTCGAGGATGCGGCTGGTCATGGGAATGCGCCTTTGACGGAAAACCTGCTCCGTAGAACAGGCAAATTGTGCTGCGACTTAGGCAAAGCGTGGTGTGATCAGGTCAAACCGGCAATGGTTCTGGCAAAGTCGCTGGCCGAGAACGGCTCGAGATCGTCGACCTGCTCGCCCACGCCGATGAAGTAAACCGGCAGCTTGTGCTTGGCGGCGATGGCGACAAGAATGCCGCCGCGCGCCGTTCCATCGAGCTTGGTCAGCACCAGACCGTTCACGCCCGCCACGTTGCGGAAGATCTCGACCTGGTTCATCGCGTTCTGCCCGGTTGTCGCATCCACCGTCTGCAGGATCGTATGCGGCGCTTCCGGATCGAGCTTCTTGAGCACGCGCACGATCTTGTCGAGCTCGTCCATCAGCTCGGCCTTGTTCTGCAGCCGGCCCGCCGTGTCGATGATCAGCACATCGGCTTGTTGTTGTTTTGCCTGGGCAAAAGCCTCATAGGCCAGGCTCGCTGCATCCGCGCCGAGGCGCGACGAGATCACCGGCGCACCGGTGCGCTCGCCCCAGATCTTCAGCTGTTCGATGGCCGCTGCACGGAACGTGTCGCCCGCAGCCAGCATCACCTTCACGCCGCCGGCTGTCAGCTTTGCAGCGAGCTTGCCGATCGTCGTGGTCTTGCCCGTGCCGTTGACGCCCACCACCAGGATCACATGCGGCTTGTGCGCGAGGTTGAGCTCCAGCGGCTTGGCAACCGGCGTTAGTACGCTTTCCACCTCGCCGGCCACGACGCGGCGAACGTCTTCTTCCGTGGTGCGGCTCGAAAACCGACCTTCCGCCAGCTTGTCCGCCACCTTCATCGCCGTTTCCACGCCGAGATCGGCGCGGATCAGGACTTCTTCCAGCTCCTCGACGATTTCTTCCGTGAGCAAGGTGCGGGTGAAAACGCCGGCTAGATTGTCGCCAAGCTCGCGCGAAGAGCGCGACAGGCCATTGCGCAAACGCTGAAGCCACTTGGCGCGCTGCACTTCGGCGGCGGTGAGCTGCGTCGGCCGCTCCACCGTCTTGCCGACGGTGATGCGGTCGTCCGGCGTTGAACGCGGCGTCGGCGAAACGGGAGCGAGCGCAGTCTGTTCAGGCGCAGGCTCGCGGTCGCGCAGCGGCTGCTCGGTTTCGACCGGGATGGGTGCCGGCACCTCCAGCGGAACTTCCGGCGAAGGTTGCGGCTCGTAAGGTGCGGGTTCCTGTGCTGGCTCCTCGGGCGGCAGGGCGACTGGAACTTCGGCTGGCGTGTCCTCGGCAGGAACTTCCTGAGGTGCCGGTTCCGAAATCGCGGGTTCCGGCGCCGGTTGCGGCGTCGGGACTTCTGGCTGAACAGGCTGCGGCTGTGCCGGCTCAGGCTGGGGCGGGATTTCGGGCTCGGGTTGCTGCTGGGGCGCGGGAGCAGGGGCTGGCGGCTGCGGTTGGGGTGCCGGTTGCTGCTGCTGATCCTCTGGCTGATTGCCGAAGGAGAAGATCTTCTTGATGAAACCAAGGGCCATAAGGGATTCCGCTCAGGCTGCGCGTGCGCTGGACAAGGAAGACGCGTTGGCCGCGACCGTTTGGAGGCGCTGGCCGTCATGGCCGGTCACGCGGCGCTCGACGATCGTGCCGGGCTCGCCCGCATCGATCGCTGCCATCGTGAAACCTTCGGTGCGGCCAAGGCCGTCGCGTTCAACCAGCACGCGCTGATGTGTGTGTGTGAGGCGATCGAGATGAGCGAGATAGGCCTGATCGCCGACGGCGCGCAAACGCGCGGCACGCTCCTTGATCAAGCCGCGATCGAGTTGGGGCATGCGCGCGGCGGGCGTGCCTTCGCGCGGGCTGAAGGGGAAGACGTGGAGATGCGACAAGCCGCAATCCGCCACAAGCTTCAGCGTGTTGTCGAACATCGCCTCCGTTTCGGTCGGGAAGCCGGCGATCAGGTCGGCGCCGAATACGATATCCGGGCGGACCGCACGGATATCCTGGCAGAAGCGGATGGAATCGTCGCGCAGATGGCGGCGCTTCATACGCTTCAGGATCATGTCGTCGCCGGCCTGCAGGGAAAGATGCAGATGCGGCATCAGGCGCGGTTCGTCGCCGATGATCGCGATCAGTTCGGGATCGGCTTCCACGGAATCGATCGAGGAAAGGCGCAAACGCGGGAGGTCCGGCACCTGTGTCAGGATCGCGCGAACGAGACGGCCGAGCTTCGGCGCGCCCGGCAGATCGGCGCCCCAGCTTGTGAGATCGACGCCCGAAAGAACGACCTCGGCATAGCCGTTGCCGGTCAGGCGTTTGACCTGTTCCACCACCGCACCCATCGGCACGGAGCGTGAATTGCCGCGGCCATAAGGAATGATGCAGAAGGTGCAGCGATGATCGCAGCCGTTCTGGACCTGAACGATCGCCCGGGCGCGGCCTTCGATGGCATCCACCAGATGGCCGGCGGTTTCGCTGATGCTCATGATGTCGTTGACGCGCACCTTTTCGGTGTCATTGACGCCGAAATCCGGCAGCGCGCGATAGGAATGCGCCTTCAGCTTGTCTTCGTTGCCGAGAACGAGATCGACTTCGGTCATGTCGCCGAAGCTTGCCGGCTCGGTCTGCGCCGCGCAGCCGGTGACGATGATGCGTGCATCCGGGTTTTCGCGGCGCGCCTTGCGGATCGCCTGCTTGGCCTGCCGCACGGCTTCTGCGGTCACCGCGCAGGTGTTGAACACCACTGCGCCACCGCTCAAGCCGTCGAGGCCGGCCGCACTCGCTTCGCGGCGCATCACCTCGGATTCATAGGTGTTCATGCGGCAGCCGAAGGTGACGATCTCCAGCCCGTTCTTGTTTTCCTGCATCAGGCAGCCCCTTCGAGATCGCGCTGCCAGGCGCCGGTGGTCGGATCGAATGTGCCGGAAAACTCCCATTCGGCTGGGCCGGTCATGACGACATGATCGTCGTCGCGCCATTCGATATGAAGCTCGCCACCCGCCGGCACGGTGACTGCGACCGACCGACCGGTGCGGCGGGTGCGGGCAGCGGAAACGGCGGCGGCACAGGCAGCCGAGCCGCAAGCGCCGGTCAGTCCCGCGCCGCGTTCCCAGGTGCGGATGATCATGGCGTCCGGAGCCGTCACCCGCGCAATTGTGATGTTGGCGCGCTCGGGGAAGATCGGGTGGTTCTCAAGCAGCGGGCCGAACTTGTCGAGTTCATAAGCCCAGACGTCTTTGTCGACCCAGAAGATCGCGTGCGGATTGCCCATGGAAGCGACCGAAGGCGAATGCAGCACCGGCGCATCGATTGGCCCGACCTGCAGCTCGATCATGCGGGTGTCGCGGAACTCCTCGGCCAGCGGAATGGCCTCCCATTCGAAGTGCGGCGTTCCCATGTCGACCGAGATCAGACCGTCGGCATGCTGCTCGGCATTGAGGATGCCGGCAATCGTTTCAAAGGTGAAGCGGGCGCGACCGGTATCGGCATTGAGGGCCTGAACCACGCAGCGCGTGCCATTGCCGCAAGCCTGCGCCATCGAGCCATCGGAATTGAGGATGGCGATGTAATTATCGGTGCCATTCGTGCGCGGATCGTAGATCGCCATGATCTGATCGAAATGCGTGGCGGGATCGGCGGCGAGCGCGATAGCCGCGGCTGGCGTCACCGTGTCGGCACGACCGCGCATGTCGGCAACGATGATGTCGTTGCCAAGGCCATTCATTTTGGCAAAGGGGGCCATCTTGGTCAAAGAAGCGGCTGGAGCCATCGCATGCAGTCCTTGTCGGCCGCTATATGGCGGAAAGCGGCCGGAATTACCAGCATGCAGGCTGGATGCTGCCGGGCTGCCAATGCTTAAGGAATATCCCAGACCTGGCCGGGACGCAGTGCCTGGAAGCGCTCGGCTTCGACGCCTGCTGCCTGAAGTGCCGCCTGCAAATCCTGTTCCGGCGCATCCACGGCTTCGTTCGTCAGCTGGAACGTGCCCCAGTGATAGCCGCCGGCCAGCGGTGCCTGGAGAATCTTGAAGGCTTCCACCGCTTCCGCAGGGTTCTGGTGATGGCCTTCCATGAACCAGCGCGGCTCGTAAGCGCCGATCGGCAGAAGCGCAAAACGCAGCTCGGGGTGGCGCTCAGCCGTGGCGCGAAAATTCGTGCCGCCATGAAAGCCGGTATCGCCGGCAAAATAGATCTTGCCTCCCGGTGTTTCGATCACGAAAGCCGCCCACAAAGCCATGCGACGATCGCGGGTCCAGCGCGCGGACCAGTGATGCGCTGGCTCGAAATGGATGGTGACGTCGTCGCGCAGCGGCACGCTGTCCAGCCAATCGCCTGTTTTCACCCGGGCAGCGGGCACCTTGGCGTGGATAACATGATCGTTGCCGAGCGGCGTAACGATCAGCGGGTCGTGGATGGCGACCAGCTGCTTGATCGCCGCCATGTCCAGATGGTCATAGTGATTGTGGCTGAGCAGCACGGCGTCGATGTCAGGCAGGTCGGCGAAGCGGATGCCGGGTTCGTTGACGCGGGTCGGTCCCATGAAGCTGAAGGGCGACACGCGCTTGGCGAAAACCGGATCGGTCAGGATGTTGAGGCCGGCCGTCTGGATCAGCATCGAGGCATGGCCGATCATGGTGATGCGCAATCGATCACCCTCGACCCGGCTTTCCGGCTTGGCTTGGGGGAACGGGCTCGGCCAATGTTTGGGCCATTGCGCGCGCTTTTCGCCGCGCATCCAGCGAAGAAGGTCGCGGAAGCCGCCGGGAAGCTTGTCGCTGTCGGGATTGAAAAAGAGCGCGCCGTCGAAGTGATCGCTGCGCACGCCGGAATAATAACGATTGTTCATGAGGGCGAGATAAGCGGGAATGCAGCCGCTTCAACCGCAGGCGATGCAGGGATGACACACCTGTCGCCTTGCGAACACAACAATCGGCGCATTCTTAACCACGTTTCTACCATTGCAGCGAACATTGCCGTAGTTATGGCTCGACTTCGCCTTCATGGCGATACGATCTGCGACGAACACTTTGCCATCAAGATTTGGCGACGATAGGGGTTGAGACATGAACATTGGGAAAATCGGTCTGGCAGCGTCAGCTGTGGTTCTGTTGGCCGCCGCAGGTTGCCAGAGCGAGCGCATTTCCCGCGTTGATACGCGTCCGGCTCCGCTTCCGGCCGCACCCGCAGGCAATGTGACGGCAGCGCAGCTGCCGCCTCCCGCGCCGGCAAGCTTCCCTGAAACCCCGCCGCCGGCACCCGAAACGCAGGTCGCCGCGATCGACCCGAACGCAGGGGCTCCTGCAGCTCCGTCCGCGCCCGTCACCGAAGGTGGCGTTGCCGGCGTTTGGAACGTTTCGGTCGGTGGCCAGAGCTGCCGTGTCGCCACCCCGCGCACCAAGTTCGGCCAGGGTTATCGCGCCGCTCCGCTGCGCTGCCCGGCTCCGCTCGATGGCGTGAAGTCGTGGGCCGTGCAGGGTAGCCAGCTCGTTCTTTACAACGACAGCGGCTCCCAGGTTGCTTCACTCTCGTCTTCGGGAGCCGAAAAGTTCAACGGCACGACGTCCAGCGGTTCGCCGGTCAGCCTGACCCGCTGATCGCCGATCCCGAGCATGTCATCTTTGCCTGAAACAACGGCTGTCGGCGCGCTGCGCAGCCGTTACGACCGCCTTGCGGCGGAAGGCGCGATCGTTCCCGATCCGCATCAGGCCAAGGTGGTTGCCGCGCTCGACCGCCTTCTGTCCGATCTTCAGGCCCGGCCGCTGGATAACAGGCCGGGCTTTTTTACGCGTTTGTTTGGTGGCGGGCGCGACGAGGCGGCACCGCGCGGCCTTTATGTCTACGGCACCGTCGGGCGTGGCAAGACCATGCTCATGGACCTGTTTCTGGAAGCCGCTCCGGTTGAAAAGAAGCGGCGCGCTCATTTCAACGACTTCATGGCCGATGTGCATGACCGCATCGGTCGCCACCGCGCAGCGGTGAAAGCGGGCGGGGCTTCCGGCGACGATCCGATCCCGCCGGTCGCCAAGGATCTGGCCGAACAGGCCAAGCTGCTGTGCTTCGACGAGTTCAGCGTTACAGACATCGCCGATGCGATGATCCTGTCGCGCTTGTTCACCGCCTTGTTTGATCAGGGCGTGGTGCTGGTCGCAACCTCCAACGTCGCGCCTGACGATCTTTACCGCGAAGGCCTGAACCGGCAGCTGTTTCTGCCCTTCATCGGTTTGTTGAAGCGGCATGTCGATGTGCTGGATATCGGCGGCACGCAGGACCACCGCATGGCCAAGCTCGACCGTTTGCCGGTTTATCTTGCGCCACTCGGACCGGATGCCGAGGCGCAGATGGACGAGGCTTGGGCGATTGCCACAGAAGGCCAGCGACCGGCGCCGGCAACCGTGGATGTAAAGGGCCGCAAGATCGCCGTTCCGCAGGCAGCTGGCGGCGCGGCACGCTTTCAATTTGCCGATCTCTGCTCCCAGCCGCTCGCCGCGCGCGATTATCTCGCGATTGTCGAGCGCTTCCCCACCATCTTCATCGACGGGATACCGATCCTTGATGCCGCCCAGCGTAACGAGGCCAAGCGGCTGATCCTTCTCGTGGATGTTCTTTACGATCGTCACGCGACGCTGGTGGCAAGTGCCGCAGCGGAGCCGGACGATCTTTTCAAGGGCCGGCCGGGCTCGACGGAAGCGTTCGAATTCGCGCGCACGGCCTCGCGTTTGAACGAGATGCGCAGCGCCGAATGGCGTGCGGCGCAGGACGAACGCGAAGCGCATTGACGTTTACGTAAACGCCAGATGATCTAAACGATTGAACTTGCTTGGGCATGAAGAATCGTTTGAGTTTTTTGCCCACGAGGTTTATTGGCTGCGCGGATTGTCGCGGGCTGTCATCCACTGGTCGCCCGTCTATGAGTTGATCGTAGCGACGCACACGGGAGAGCTCCAAGCATGGCACGCAACAAGATCGCGCTTATCGGTTCGGGAATGATCGGCGGCACGCTCGCCCACCTCATCGGCCTCAAGGAATTGGGCGACGTCACGCTGTTCGACATCGCCGAAGGCACGCCGCAGGGCAAGGGCCTCGACATCGCGCAGTCTTCCCCGGTGGACGGCTTCGACGCCAACTTCGTTGGTGCCAATGATTATTCCGCGATCGAAGGCGCCGATGTTTGCATCGTCACCGCCGGCGTGCCGCGCAAGCCCGGCATGAGCCGCGACGACCTGCTCGGCATCAATCTCAAGGTCATGGAGCAGGTGGGTGCGGGCCTGAAGAAGTACGCCCCCAACGCCTTCGTGATCTGCATCACCAACCCGCTCGACGCGATGGTCTGGGCGCTGCAGAAGTTTTCCGGCCTGCCCAAGACCCATGTGGTCGGCATGGCCGGCGTGCTCGATTCCGCGCGCTTCCGCTATTTCCTGGCCGAAGAGTTCAAGGTTTCGGTTGAAGACGTCACCGCCTTCGTGCTCGGCGGCCACGGCGACACGATGGTGCCGCTGACGCGCTATTCCACCGTTGCCGGCATTCCGCTGCCCGACCTCGTCAACATGGGCTGGACCAGCCAGGACAAGCTCGACCAGATCGTTCAGCGCACGCGCGACGGCGGCGCCGAGATCGTCGGCCTCCTGAAGACCGGCTCGGCCTATTACGCACCGGCTTCCGCCGCCGTTTCGATGGCCGAAAGCTATCTTAAGGACAAGAAGCGCGTTCTGCCATGTGCGGCGCATCTGTCGGGTCAGTACGGTTTGTCCGACATGTATGTCGGCGTGCCGACCGTGATTGGCGCCGGTGGCGTCGAGCGCGTGATCGAGATCGACCTCAACAAGACCGAACAGGCAATGTTCGACAAGTCGGTCGCATCGGTGCAGGGTCTTTGCGAAGCCTGCATCAACATCGCGCCGAACCTCAAATAAGTCGTTCCCGAGCCTTAAAGGACGGATCCCATGAATATCCATGAATATCAGGCCAAGGCCCTGCTCAAGAAGTACGGCGCACCAGTTGCCGAGGGCGTGCCGATCTTCTCGGCCGACGAGGCTGAAGCCGCTGCAAAGCAGCTGCCTGGCCCGCTTTATGTCGTAAAGAGCCAGATCCATGCCGGCGGTCGCGGCAAGGGCAAGTTCACCGAACTCGGGCCGGACTCCAAGGGCGGTGTTCGCCTGGCCAAGTCGATCGAGGAAGTCGTTTCCCATGCCAAGGAAATGCTCGGCAATACGCTCGTCACCAAGCAGACGGGCGACGCCGGCAAGCAGGTCAACCGCCTTTACATCGAAGACGGCGCCGATATCGATCGCGAACTGTATCTTTCGATCCTGATCGACCGCACCGTCGGTCGTCCGGCTTTCGTTGTGTCCACCGAAGGCGGCATGGATATCGAGGCCGTTGCGCATGACACGCCGGAAAAGATCATCACCGTTGCGGTTGATCCGGAGACCGGCCTGACGCAGTCGGATCTCGACACGCTAACCTCAACGCTGAAGCTCGAAGGCGAGGCGAAGGCCGATGGCGAGAAGCTGTTCCCGATCCTCTACAAGGCGTTTGTCGAGACCGACATGGCGCTGCTCGAGGTCAATCCGCTGATCGTCATGACCGATGGCCACCTGCGCGTGCTCGACGCCAAGGTGTCGTTCGACGGCAATGCAATGTTCCGTCACGACGACATCAAGGAACTGCGCGACGAGACCGAAGAAGACGCCAAGGAAATCGAGGCTTCCAAGTGGGACCTCGCTTATGTCGCGCTCGACGGCAATATCGGCTGCATGGTCAACGGCGCCGGCCTTGCCATGGCGACGATGGACATCATCAAGCTTTACGGCAAGGAGCCGGCGAACTTCTGTGACGTCGGCGGTGGCGCCGGCAAGGAGAAGGTCGCGGCTGCGTTCAAGATCATCACGGCCGATCCGAAGGTCGAGGGCATCCTCGTCAACATCTTCGGCGGCATCATGAAGTGCGACGTCATCGCCGAAGGCGTTGTCGCTGCGGTTCAGGAAGTGGGCCTCAAGGTTCCGCTGGTGGTTCGCCTCGAAGGCACCAATGTCGACCTCGGCAAGAAGATCCTGAACGAGTCCGGTCTGGCGATCACCGCTGCTGACGACCTGGACGACGCCGCCAAGAAGATCGTCGCGGCGATCCAGGCCTAATTCGAAGGACCGGAAATCATGTCTATCCTTATCGACAAGAACACCAAGGTCCTGGTTCAGGGCCTAACCGGCAAGACCGGCACCTTCCACACCGAACAGGCGCTTGCCTATCACGGCACGCAGATGGTCGGCGGCATCCATCCGAAGAAGGGTGGCGAGAACTGGACCGGCGCCAAGGGCGAAACGCTCCCGATCTTCGCATCCGTCGCCGAGGGTCGCGAACAGACCGGTGCCACCGCATCTGTTGTCTACGTGCCGCCGGCAGGCGCTGCGGCTGCCATCATCGAGGCGATCGAGGCCGAGATGGAACTCATCGTCTGCATCACCGAAGGTATTCCGGTGATGGACATGGTGAAAGTCAAGGCGCGGCTGGAAAAGTCCAAGTCCCGCTTGATCGGCCCGAATTGCCCGGGTCTCGTGACGCCGGACGAGTGCAAGATCGGCATCATGCCGGGCTCGATCTTCCGCAAGGGTTCGGTGGGCGTTGTGTCGCGCTCGGGAACGCTTACCTATGAAGCGGTGTTCCAGACTTCGAATGCCGGCCTCGGCCAGTCGACGGCTGTGGGTATCGGCGGCGATCCGGTGAAGGGTACCGAATTCATTGACGTCCTGGAAATGTTCCTGGCCGATGATGAAACCAAGTCGATCATCATGATCGGCGAAATCGGCGGCTCGGCCGAAGAAGATGCCGCGCAGTTCCTGCGTGACGAAGCCAAGCGCGGCCGTTCCAAGCCGATGGCTGGTTTCATTGCCGGTCGCACGGCCCCAGCTGGCCGCACCATGGGCCATGCCGGCGCGGTGATCTCGGGCGGCAAGGGCGGCGCTGAGGACAAGATCGCAGCGATGGAAGCTGCGGGCATCCGCGTTTCGCCTTCGCCAGCACGGCTGGGCACGACGCTGGTTGAAGCGCTGAAGGGCTGAAAAGTCCTTTAGCCTGGAATTCCCCGGCGGTTGGGCACCGCCGGGTTCGATAGGGGCGGGAGCGCGGACGGGCTGGCCGTCCAAACGTGAGCGGCGGATCACGCTGCCGAACAAAAGGAGAGCGGACGGATAGTCCGCGACGATCATGGCGCGCAACGACCAAGCCAATGACCAATTTGCCGGAACCTCGTTCCTGTATGGCGGCAATGCCGATTACATCGAAGCGCTTTATGCGCGCTATCAGGAGGACCGCAATTCGGTTTCTCCCGAATGGCAGCAGTTCTTCGGTGAGCTGAAGGACGAAGCCGGCGACGTCAAGAAGAACGCCGAAGGCGCGTCCTGGACGAAGCCGAACTGGCCGCTTCAGGCCAATGGTGAGCTGGTGTCGGCCCTCGACGGCAATTGGGGCACCGTTGAAAAGCACATCGAGAAGAAGCTGAAGGACAAGGCTGCAAGCGCGCCCGCCGCAGCTGCTGCGCCAGCGTCCGAGACCGATGTTTTGCAGGCAACGCGCGATTCCGTTCGCGCCATCATGATGATCCGCGCATTTCGCATGCGCGGCCATCTGCATGCCAAGCTCGATCCGCTGGGCATCGCCTCCAAGATCGAGGACTACAACGAGCTTTCGCCGGAAAACTACGGCTTCACCGAAGCCGATTATGATCGTCCGATCTTTATCGACAACGTGCTGGGGCTGGAACACGCCACCATCCGGCAGATGCTGGACATTCTCCAGCGTACCTATTGCTCGACGATCGGCGTCGAGTTCATGCATATCTCGAACCCGGAAGAAAAAGCCTGGATCCAGGAGCGGATCGAGGGCGAGCACAAGGGCGTCGAGTTCACGCCCAACGGCAAGAAGGCCATTCTCCAGAAGCTGGTCGAGGCCGAAGGCTTCGAGCAGTTCATCGACGTCAAGTACAAGGGCACCAAGCGTTTCGGCCTCGATGGTGGTGAAGCGCTGATCCCGGCGCTTGAGCAGATCATCAAGCGTGGCGGTCAGCTCGGCTTGAAGGAAGTCGTGCTCGGCATGGCCCACCGTGGCCGCCTGAACGTTTTGACGAATGTCATGGCGAAGCCGCATCGCGCCGTGTTCCACGAGTTCAAGGGCGGCTCTTATGCGCCGGACGACGTGGAAGGTTCGGGCGACGTGAAGTACCATCTTGGTGCCTCGTCGGACCGCGAGTTCGACGGCAACAAGGTTCACCTGTCGCTGACGGCAAACCCGTCGCATCTGGAAATCGTCAACCCGGTCGTGATGGGCAAGGCGCGCGCCAAGCAGGACATCCTGTTCGGCCGCAACCGTGCCGATGGCGTTGCACCGGAAGAGCGCGCCAAGGTCCTGCCGCTGTTGCTGCATGGCGATGCGGCATTTGCCGGCCAGGGTGTGGTGGCTGAAATTCTCGGTCTGTCCGGTTTGCGCGGTCACCGCGTCGGCGGCACCGTGCATTTCATCATCAACAACCAGATCGGCTTCACCACCAATCCGCGCTTCTCGCGATCTTCGCCATATCCGTCGGATACGGCCAAGATGATCGAAGCGCCGATCTTCCATGTGAATGGCGACGATCCGGAAGCGGTGACCTACGCCACCAAGATCGCGATCGAATATCGCATGAAGTTCCACAAGCCGGTGGTTGTGGACATGTTCTGTTACCGCCGTTTCGGCCACAACGAAGGCGATGAGCCGGCGTTCACGCAGCCGAACATGTACAAGACCATCCGCGGTCACCGCACGGTTGTTCAGCTCTACGGCGACAAGCTGGTTGAAGAAGGCCTGATGTCGGCTGAAGAACTCGAGCAGATGAAGGCCGACTGGCGCGCTCATCTCGAGGTCGAGTTCGAAAGCGGCCAGCAATACAAGCCGAACAAGGCCGACTGGCTTGACGGCGTGTGGAGCGGTTTCCGTTCCGCCGACAATCAGGACGAGCAGCGTCGCGGCAAGACCGCCGTTCCGGTCAAGACACTGAAGGACATCGGCAAGAAGCTGACCGAAGTTCCGAAGGACTTCGAAGCCCACAAGACGGTTGGCCGCTTCCTCGAAAATCGCCGCAAGATGATCGACACGGGCGAGGGGATCGACTGGTCCACCGCCGAAGCGCTCGCTTTCGGGTCGATCGTGCTGGACGGCAACCCGATCCGTTTGTCGGGTCAGGATTCGGAGCGCGGCACCTTCTCGCAGCGCCATTCGGTTCTTTACGATCAGCGCGATGAAACGCGGTATGTGCCGCTGAACAATCTGGGTGCAGCTCAGGCCAATTACGAAGTCATCAACTCGATGCTTTCGGAAGAAGCCGTGCTCGGCTTCGAATATGGCTACAGCCTTGCCGAGCCGCGTGCGCTGACGCTGTGGGAAGCCCAGTTCGGCGATTTCGCCAACGGTGCGCAGGTCGTGTTCGACCAGTTCATCTCGTCAGGCGAACGCAAGTGGCTGCGCATGTCGGGCCTCGTTTGCCTCCTGCCGCATGGCTATGAAGGCCAGGGTCCGGAGCATTCGTCGGCTCGCCTCGAGCGCTTCCTTCAGTTGTGCGCCGAAGACAATATGCAGGTTGCCTATTGCTCGACGCCGGCGAACTACTTCCACATCCTGCGCCGCCAGTTGAAGCGCGACTTCCGCAAGCCGCTAATCCTGATGACGCCGAAGTCGCTGCTGCGCCACAAGCGCGCTGTGTCGACGCTCGCTGATCTGTCGGGTGAAAGCTCATTCCACCGTCTCCTTTGGGACGACGCGGGCGCCCAGCTGCAGAAGGATTCCAAGATCCGTCGCGTCGTTTTGTGCTCGGGCAAGGTTTACTACGACCTTCTCGAAGAGCGCGAAAAGCGCGGCATCGACGACATCTACCTT
This sequence comes from Tianweitania aestuarii, assembly GCF_018457165.1. Classification (GTDB taxonomy): domain Bacteria; phylum Pseudomonadota; class Alphaproteobacteria; order Rhizobiales; family Rhizobiaceae; genus Tianweitania; species Tianweitania aestuarii. The sequence goes on from NZ_JAFMNX010000005.1 coordinate 85,378, forward strand.
CTGCGCGTGGAACAGCTTTATCCGTTCCCGGCCAAGGCGCTGATCAACGAGCTGTCACGCTTCCGCAATGCGGAGATGGTGTGGTGCCAGGAAGAGCCCAAGAACATGGGTGCCTGGTCTTTCATCGATCCGTATTTGGAATGGGTGCTGGCGCATATCGACGCCAAGCATCAGCGCGTGCGCTATACCGGCCGTCCGGCCGCCGCTTCGCCGGCAACCGGTCTGATGTCGAAGCATCTCGCGCAGCTTCAAGCCTTCCTGGATGACGCACTCGGCGAATGAGTCGATTGCGTTCTCCCCACCCCATGATTGAGCTCCACAGGACACCGGTTTAAAACAATGGCTAACGAAATCCGCGTTCCCACGCTCGGCGAATCCGTTACCGAAGCCACGATCGGCAAGTGGTTCAAGAAGGTCGGCGACACGGTCGCGGCCGATGAAGCGCTGGTTGAACTGGAAACCGACAAGGTGACGATCGAAGTGCCGGCACCTGCCGCCGGCACGCTGTCAGAAATCACTGCTGCCGAAGGCGAAACCGTCGGCGTCGGTGCACTGCTCGGCCAGATCGGCGCTGCCGCTGCTGGCGCCAGTGCTGGTGCTTCTGCCAAGCCGGCTGCTGCCGCTTCGGCTCCCGCCGGTGCCAAGCAGGCCGAAAACACGGCTGACTACGGCGGCCAGAACAAGCAAGAGGCGAGCGCCGCACCTGCCGCTGGCGCTTCGGGCGAAAGCGGCAACACGCAGCCGGCTCCGGCCGCTGCCAAGATGCTGTCGGAAAACAACCTGTCGGCCGATCAGGTCCAGGGTTCGGGCAAGCGCGGCCAGGTGCTCAAGGGCGACGTGATTGACGCCGTTTCCAAGGGTGCGCCCTCGACGCCGTCCGAAGCACCGCGTGCGGCTGCGAAGCAGGGTGGCAGCGACGAAGCGCGCGAAGAGCGGGTCAAGATGACCCGCCTGCGCCAGACCATCGCCAAGCGCCTCAAGGACGCCCAGAACGCTGCGGCCATGCTCACCACCTTCAACGAGGTGGATATGAGCGCGGTGATGGCGTTGCGCACCAAGTACAAGGACGTGTTCGAAAAGAAGCACGGCGTGAAGCTCGGCTTCATGGGCTTCTTCACCAAGGCCATCACGCATGCGCTGAAGGAGATCCCGGCGGTCAACGCAGAGATCGACGGCACGGATATCATCTACAAGAACTACGCGCATGTCGGCATGGCCGTCGGCACGGATAAGGGCCTCGTGGTTCCGGTCATCCGCGACGCCGACCAGATGTCGATCGCCGAGATCGAAAAGGAACTCGGCCGTCTCGCAAAGGCTGCCCGCGATGGTCAGCTGTCGGTTGCGGATATGCAGGGCGGCACCTTCACCATCACCAATGGCGGTGTTTATGGTTCGTTGATGTCGACGCCGATCCTGAATGCGCCGCAATCGGGCATTCTCGGCATGCACAAGATCCAGGAGCGTCCGATGGTCGTCGGCGGCCAGATCGTCATCCGCCCGATGATGTATCTCGCTTTGTCCTATGACCACCGCATCGTCGACGGCAAGGAAGCCGTGACCTTCCTGGTGCGCGTGAAGGACAGCCTGGAAGATCCGGAACGTCTCGTTCTCGATCTCTAAACCACAAGGAGAGCCGTTTTTGCTCGAAGGCGTCAACAACGCAGCAAGCGGCTCCCGTGGCACCATGCGTGCTGCGCTTCCCACCTTGATCGGCAAAGCCGCGCTTGTCGCGGCTTTGCTTGGTGCAACCGGCGCGCAGGCGCAGGATCAAACACTGCCCGCCTACCGCGACGATCGCTCGACGGCGCAGACTGTTGTCGAAAGCCTCTACAATGCGGTCGAGCGGCAGGAATATCTGCGGGCGTGGAGCTATTTCCGCGATGAGCCCGGCCGTCCCAGCTTTGAGGCTTTTGCGGCAGGCTACGAAAACACCGCGCATATCAGGCTTCGTTTGGGCGAAAGTTCGGATGAAGGCGCGGCCGGTTCGATCTACACGACCCTTCCGGCCGTGATCGAAGCCACCGACAAGAGCGGGACCAAGGCGGTGTTTGCGGGCTGCTATCTTCTGCGCCTCGTTCAGCCGGCCATGCAGGCCACGCCGCCCTTTATCCCGCTCGGGATCGTCAAGGGTGAGTTGAAGCCGACGCAAGCATCTTTCCCGGAAGCCCAAGGTTCGTGCGACGGCATTGAGCCCGGCACGGCCAAGTAAGGAAGCGGATCATGGACACGACTTTACCCACTGAACTGCTGGTGCTCGGCTGGAGCGTCGTGCTGATGCTGGTTTACATCTTTGCCCATAGCCAGTCGGCCACACGCGACAACGGCGTGGGCTGGAACGCCGGTCCGCGCGATGAAACGAAGCCGGTTTCGAAACTGACCGGCCGCCTCGAACGCGCCAAGTGGAATTTTCTGGAAACCTATCCCGCCTTCGTGGCGCTGGCTCTTGGTCTGGTGATCTCGGGCCAGGCCAGTCAATGGGGTGAAATCGGCGCGATCCTCTGGTTCGTCGCTCGCATCGTTTATCTGCCGCTTTATGCCATGGGCATCCCTTATATCCGCTCGTTCGTCTGGATGGCCTCGCTGATTGGCCTCCTGATCATGCTCGGCAGCTTCTTGGGCTAAGCGGTTTTTCTTTCAACACGGTTTTTCATACGCAGGAACAGGACTCATGGCGGCTTTTGATGTTGTGGTAATCGGAACCGGTCCGGCAGGCTATGTTTGCGCGATCAAGGCAGCGCAGCTCGGATTGAACACGGCGGTGGTCGAGAAGAACCCGAGCTTCGGCGGCACCTGCATCAATATCGGCTGCATCCCGTCGAAGGCGCTGCTGCATGCCTCCGAGATGTTCGCCGTCGCCGGTCACGACTTCGCCAAGCTCGGCATCAAGGTGCCGGCGCCTGAGCTCGATCTTCCGGCCATGCTGCAGCACAAGAGCGAAACGGTGTCTTCCAACGTCAAGGGCCTCGAGTTCCTGATGAAGAAGAACAAGATCACCGTGTTCCGCGGCACCGGCAAGGTGCAGGGTGCCGGCAAGGTGCAGGTGACGGGCGAAGACGGCTCGACGCAGGATGTCGAAGCCAAGAACATCGTGATCGCCACCGGGTCCGAAGTGGCTGGCATTCCGGGTGTGGACGTCGCCATCGACGAAGAAACCATTGTGTCGTCCACCGGCGCGCTGTCTTTCCAGAAAGTGCCGGAAACGCTGGTCGTGGTTGGTGGCGGCGTGATTGGCCTTGAGCTCGGCTCGGTCTGGTCGCGGCTCGGCGCCAAGGTCACCGTGGTGGAATATCTCGACAATCTGCTCGGTGGCATGGACAGCGAAGTCGCCAAGCAGTTCCAGCGCGTGCTGGCCAAGCAGGGCATGGAGTTCAAGCTCGGCGCGAAGGTGACCGGGGTTGAAAAGGGCGGTGCTGGCGCACGCGTCACCTTCTCGCCGGTCAAGGGCGGCGATGCAGAGACGATCGAAGCCGAGCGCGTGCTGGTTGCCACCGGTCGCAAGCCGTTCCACGACAAGCTTGGTCTGGCGGATGCCGGCGTGGCTCTGGATGATCGCGGCCGCGTGGCTGTCGACAAGCACTACAAGACGAATGTCGACGGCATCTATGCGATCGGCGACGTCATCGCCGGACCGATGCTGGCGCATAAGGGCGAAGACGAGGGCGTGGCCGTTGCCGAAATCCTCGCCGGTCAGCATGGCCATGTGAACTATGACGTCATTCCAAGCGTCGTTTACACCAATCCGGAAGTCGCTTCGGTCGGCAAGACCGAGGAAGAGCTGAAGAAGGCGGGCGTCGAATACAAGGCTGGCAAGTTCCCGTTCTCGGCCAATGGCCGTGCGCGCGCCATGCTGCAGACCGAAGGCTTCGTGAAGGTTCTGGCCGACGCCAAGACCGACCGCGTGCTCGGCGTTCATATTCTTGGCTTCGGCGCCGGCGAGATGATCCATGAGGCGGCTGTTTTGATGGAGTTCGGCGGTTCGTCGGAAGATCTGGCCCGCACCTGCCACGCGCATCCGACCATGTCGGAAGCCGTGCGGGAGGCGGCGCTCGGCACCTTCTTCAAGACGATCCATTCCTGATCTTGGCCTGATCTCTGGCCTGATCCAGAGTATGCAGCGCTTCTAAGCCCTTCGCGCAGATTGACTCTGCGCGAAGGAAGCGTAGAAGCAGCCTCGTTCCCGGAGCACACCATGCGCAGCCCGATCACGGCTATTCCTGCTTTTGCCTTTGTCGCTTGCGCGGCAACCGGCGAGTGCGCGCGCAGTGTCCTCACGAAAACAACGGCCAAAACGACCACGACCGCCAAAACGGTCTGATCCCTCTGGCCTGCTCACCCTCTCCCGGGTTTGGCCTGGGGGGAGCAGCCGAGGCAGGACCCGCATGATGGCCAGCGGGTTTTTCCAAGGCGCGACAGCGGAGAGGACGAGGAGAATACGCATGGGTTACAAGGTCGCAATCGTCGGTGCCACGGGCAATGTGGGCCGCGAAATGCTCAACATCCTGGAAGAACGCGGCTTTCCGGCAGACGAAGTCGTCGCGCTGGCGTCGCGCCGCAGCCAGGGCACGGATGTGTCTTACGGCGACAAGACGCTGAAGGTGCGCTCGCTCGAGCAGTATGATTTTTCCGACACCGATATTTGCCTGATGTCGGCCGGCGGCGCCGTGTCCAAGGAATGGTCGCCCAAGATCGGCAAGCAGGGCTGCGTGGTGATCGATAATTCCTCGGCCTTCCGCTATGATCCGGATGTGCCGTTGATCGTGCCGGAAGTGAATGCCGACGCGGTGACGGGCTTCACCAAGAAGAACATCATCGCCAATCCGAACTGCTCGACGGCGCAGATGCTCGTTGCCCTCAAGCCGCTGCATGATCACGCAACGATCAAGCGCGTCGTGGTATCGACCTATCAGTCGGTCTCGGGTGCCGGCAAGGACGGCATGGACGAGCTGTTCACGCAAACGCGTGCGATCTTCGTGGCCGACAGCGTGGAAAACAAGAAGTTCACCAAGCGCATCGCCTTCAACGTCATTCCCCACATCGACGTCTTCATGGAAGACGGCACGACGAAGGAAGAATGGAAGATGGTTGCCGAAACCAAGAAGATGCTTGATCCGAAGATCAAGGTCACCGCGACCTGCGTGCGCGTGCCCGTCTTCATCGGCCATTCCGAGGCGATCAATCTCGAATTCGAGAAGCCGATCACTGCCGAGGAAGCCCGTGACATCCTGCGCGAAGCGCCGGGCTGCCAGGTGATCGACAAGCACGAGGACGGTGGCTACATCACGCCGCTGGAATCGGCTGGCGAGGACGCGACCTTTATCAGCCGCATCCGCGAAGACTCGACGCTCGACAACGGTCTGAACATCTGGGTCGTGTCCGACAACCTGCGCAAGGGCGCGGCACTGAACGCCGTGCAGATCGCCGAGCTGCTGCTCGAGCGCGACCTGATCAAGCCGCGCAAGCAGGCGGCCTGAGCGAAAGTGCTCTTTTCAGGACAACAAAAAAGCGGGCCGAAAGCCCGCTTTTTCTTTGCCTAGTATAAGCGGCTTCTTACGAAGCGGCTTCTTCTTCGGCCGGTGCGTTTGCAGCTTCGGCGGCAGCGGCTTCGTCAGCGGCCTTCTTGGCAGCTGCGGCTTCTTCAGCCTGCTTGGCGGCAGCGAGACGCTCCTGCGCCTTCTTGCCTGGCAGTGCCTTGGTCGGGTTGTTGCGGGTTTCGCGCTTGGCGAGACCAGCCTGGTCCAGGAAGCGAACAACGCGATCGGTCGGCTGTGCGCCTTCCGACAGCCAATGCTGCAGGCGTTCTTCGTTGAGCTTCACGCGATCGCCATCCTTCGGCAGCATCGGGTTCCAGGCGCCAACCTGTTCGATGAAGCGGCCGTCGCGCGGCGAACGGGCGTCGGCGATGACGATGTGGTAGTAAGGGCGCTTCTTGGAGCCTGCGCGGGCGAGACGGATCTTGAGGGACATTTCGTTACTCCTGGTAATCTTGTTCGGTGTTGATGATCGGTTCGGTCAGTCGTTTGAGGGCTGAACCGAGCCGGAATGAGCCAATTGTGGATTAGCTTGCGCGGAAGCCGCCGCCTCGTGATGGCGGATCACTTCCTTGACGATGAAGTTCAAGAACTTCTCCGCGAAGTCCGGATTGAACTTCGCATCCTTCGCCAGGTCCCGCAGGCGAGCGATCTGTTCGCGCTCGCGGGTGGGATCGGCGGCAGGCAGTTTATGCTCGGCCTTGAGCTTTCCGACGCGCTCGGTGGCGCGGAACCGCTCGGCGAGCAGATAGATGATGGCGGCATCGAAATTGTCGATCGACTGGCGCAGATCGCCAAGAAGTGCGCGCGCGCGCGCGACGTCTTGCGCTTCTGTGCTGGCTGCCGTTTCGTTGCTCATGGACGCGCTCACTTCTTTTTCGGCAAACCGGGCAGGCCAGGCATGCGCATGCCGCCGCCGGGCAGACCGGGAAGACCGCCACCGGGCAGACCCGGCATGCCGCCCATCTTGCCGCCCGAGCCGAAGCCAGCGGCTTCAGCCTGCTTCTGAAGGGCTTCGAGCTGCTTGGGATCCATCTTGGAGAGATCCGGCATGCCGCCGCCACCCATCATGCCGCCGAGACCGCCCAGGCCCATCTTGTTGGCCATGCCGCCCATGAGGCCACGCATCATGCCGCCCTTCTTGCCGCTCATCGACTTCATCACATCGGCCATCTGGCGATGCATCTTGAGGAGCTTGTTGATCTGTGCGGCATCCGTGCCCGAACCGGCCGCGATGCGCTTCTTGCGGCTGTGCTTGAGAAGATCGGGATTGGCGCGCTCGGCCTTGGTCATGGAGGAGATGATGGCGATCTGCTTGCCGAACATCTTGTCGTCCAGGCCGGCCGAAGCCATATGGTCCTTCATCTTGCCCATGCCCGGCATCATGCCCATGATGCCACCCATGCCGCCCATCTTTTCCATCTGACGCAGCTGATCGGCCAGATCGTTCAGATCGAACTTGCCGGACTGCATCTTCTTGGCCATCGCCGCGGCTTTTTCCGCGTCGATGTTTTCGGCAGCCCGTTCCACGAGCGAAACGATATCGCCCATGCCCAGAATGCGGTCGGCGATGCGCTTGGGGAAGAATTCTTCCAGCGCATCCATCTTTTCGCCGGTACCGATCAGCTTGATCGGCTTGCCGGTGACGGCGCGCATCGAAAGGGCCGCACCGCCACGGCCGTCGCCGTCCATGCGGGTCAGGACGAGGCCGGTGATGCCGACGCGCTCGTCGAAGTTGCGCGCGAGGTTGACGGCATCCTGACCGGTGAGCGAGTCGGCCACGAGCAGGATTTCATGCGGGCGGGCAGCCGACTTGATGTCGGCCATCTCCACCATCAGCGGCTCGTCGATATGGGTGCGGCCGGCGGTGTCGAGGATCACGACATCATAGCCGCCGAGACGGCCGGCCTGTTCGGCGCGCTTGGCAATTTCCACCGGCGACTGGCCGGCAATGATCGGCAAGGTGGTGACCGTGGTTTGTTCGCCGAGCTGCTTGAGCTGCTCTTGCGCGGCCGGACGGCGCGTATCAAGCGAGGCCATCAAGACCTTCTTGCCCTGGCGCTCGGTCAGCCGCTTGGCGATCTTGGCCGAAGTCGTGGTCTTGCCCGAACCCTGAAGACCGACCATCATGATGATCACAGGGGCGGGCGCGTTGAGGTCGATCGGAACGCCTTCGGCGCCCAGCATGTCGACCAGCTCGTCATGAACGATCTTCACGACCATCTGGCCGGGCTTGATCGACTTCACGACATCGGCGCCGATAGCCTTGGTGCGAACCTTGTCGGTGAAGGAGCGCACGACATCGAGCGACACGTCGGCCTCGATGAGGGCACGACGGACTTCGCGCATGGCGGCTGCAACGTCGGCATCCGACAATGCGCCGCGGCCGGTCAGGCCATTGAGGATCGAGCCAAGGCGATCCTGCAGGTTCTCGAACATTCGCGTCTTCCTTTCCCGAGGGTAGAAACCCTGAGATAAGTGTCTCCGCGCCGTTCCTCAAACCGCCAACATAGCCAAAAAGCACCCGGGGGCGCATCGCGCTGCCGGGTGTTGACCTCCGGGATCGAAGCTCTTCGGCTCGTCCTGGTCGGCGCTCGGAGATTTACTCGTCGCGGAATCTGGCTGTCTTCAACAGCAGGTGGGCGCGAAAGTCAAGCAAAGCGGGCAGAAGGGACGGGCGAAACGACAAAAGGCGCCGGCTTTATCCAAGCCGACGCCCTTTGATTGTCGAACTGCGTTCGTTAGCGAACCACGGACACGATACGACGGGTCGACGGGTCAACCAGAACCGGCTGGCCGTTGATATAGGCGTATTCGTATTCGTAATCCGGCACCGGGGTCAGTGCGACGTTTTCAGGAAGGCCTGCGCCGACCACGACTTCGCCTTCGAGGTAAACCGGATCAACGCGGTTGGTGGTCACATATTCGCGCACAACCGGGGTCGGCTGGACGGCTTCGCCGACAACACCGCCGGTCGCTGCACCTGCGACACCGCCGATGGCCGCGCCGACCGGGCCACCGATCAAGGCGCCAACAACAACACCGCCGATGGTGCCGGCTGCAGCACCAGGTGCTCCGCCGCCGCCCGTGCCGGCCGTGGTCGTGGTTGTGGTCGTCGTGGTTGCCGGGGCGGTCTCGCGATATTCAACAACCGGAACGGCTTCAGCCGGACGCTCGGTGACGATCACGCGGTTGCCGGTGCTGAACTCGCTGGTGAGGTAATCGGAATAAGCCCAGGAAGGCTTGCCGTCCACGGTCAGCTGGCACCACTTGCTGCCCTGTGCGCAGCCGTCGAGCGTTGCCTGCTGATCGACGCCGAGCGTGCCGATCACAGGATATTGCGGACCAGGACCAGCGCGCAGGTTCAGGTCGGTGGTAGCGGTAACAGCGGTCTGTGCGAACGACGCACCGGCGGTTGCGGCGAGAATGGTAGCGGTAGCCGCTAGAAGTCGAAACTTGGACATAGTTGGGAAATCCTATAATTAGCCCTTCGAAGCATCAACGAAGGTGCGCCCTCTTCGTTCCCTTGATGCTGTCTGCACCCACCGATCGCCTCGCCGATCTTAGGCCGCGTCTTCCACGCTCTGCGCGTCTGCGCCGCCAGTGCGCTTCAGCACATCGTCGATGAAAGCGAGCTTCCTGGTGACGGGTTGCGAGATCACGAACGGGTAAAGATCGCCGAGCCCCATGCAGCGGTTGATGGAATTGGCGACTTCCGACAGCACGATCCAGCGATGCAGGATGCCGTCGAAGCTCGTCGCTTCAGGATTGGGCGGCGTGGGAACGTCCAAACGCTCCAGCGGCACCTTGAACGCTTCCGCCATTTCCAGCGTGTCCACGATATGGAGGTAATGCGCCCAGCATTCCGCCCAATCCTCCCACGGATGGCTCGCGGCATAGGCGGAGATATGCTCGTTCGCCCAGCCAACAGGTGCGCCGTTGGAATAATGGTTCTGCAGCGACTGCGCGTAATCGACGCTTTCATTGCCGAACAGGTCACGGAAGCCGGCCAGGAAATCGGGATCGTCGCGGATCAGCCGGTCCCAGTAGTAATGGCCGAGCTCATGGCGGAAATGGCCGAGCAGGGTGCGGTAGCGCTCACCCATCGCAACCCGCATGGCTTCTCGCTCCGGCGAATCCGCTTCCGCGACATTGAGCGTGATGAGCCCGTTGTCATGGCCGGTCAGAATGCGCTCGCCGCCCGGACCCGCGCCGATCGGATTGCCCAGGAAATCGAACGCGATGCCCTCGTCGTCTCCCGCTTGCGATTTGGGAGCCACGGGGAGTTCCAAGGCCAGAAGCGTATAGACCGTGCGCCGCTTGGCCATCTCGATGCGCGCCCAGCGACCACGATTTCCTTCAACCGACAGGTCGGGGATCGTGCGATTGAGGCTGCAGGCCAGGCACAGGTTCTGGCCGTCTTCCGCCGCCCAGTTGCAGTCGCATTCGGATGCGTTGGTGCAAACGGGTGCTCCGCTTTCGCCGGCGACCACGAAGTTGGCCTGATGCGGATCATAGGCGACAGGCGTCTTGCAGTTGAGGCAAAGGGAATTTTCAAAATAAAGGCGCTGTCCGCAATGCGGGCATGTGAAAAGCTTCATGCGAAACGCTCCGGCGAGCACAAGCGCGGATGCGCCTTTGCGCAGAAGGCCGCGAAGCCGCTTAACGTGATGCGGCGCGCCGTGTTCCACGCAAGGGCGGCCAAGCTCCACTTCTTTGAAGCAGACAATGAAGCGATTGCTTTTTCTTCGAGCGGCAATCAACTTTCCGCCAGAATCATCGCCTTTACCCGAATGCAATCCAGGTGTGGCCTTGTCATCCTTGAAGTGGGCGGAAAATTCTGCGACCGCAGGATGGAAAAGTCGCGGCGGTTGGCGTGATCGTAAAGATCATCTTAAGGCGCAGGCCGGTAATCAACATGAATTCAACCGCATCTTGCGGTCTATACGGAATGGAGAATGGCATGAGGCTGATGAGGACGCTTCTGGGTTTCACGGGATTTGCCGTGGTGGCACTTGGTCTGAGCGGTCAGGCTCAGGCTGCCTCGTGCGGGAACAATGCCAGCGGTTTCGAAGCTTGGAAGACGCAGTTTGCGAGCGAAGCTTCGGGACGCGTCGGACAGCGCGCGCTGACGGCACTCGCCGGCACCAGCTACGCTACCAAGACCATCGCTGCCGATCGCGGCCAGCACTCCTTCAAGCTCAGCCTGTCGGAGTTCATGCAAAAGCGCGGTTCGAAGACGATCGTGGCGCGCGGCAAGAAGCACCTTGCCAGCAACCGCGCTCTGTTTGACAGCATCGAGCAGCGTTACGGCGTTCCGGCCGGTCCGTTGATCGCGATCTGGGGCATGGAAACCGGTTTCGGTTCGTTCCTCGGCAACCAGAACACGCTGTCTGCCGTGGCAACGCTCGCTTATGACTGCCGCCGCACCGAGTTCTTCACCGACCAGCTTTATTCGGCGCTTCAGCTCGTCGACAAGGGCGTTCTGACCAGCTCGGCCCAGGGTGCAGCCCATGGCGAAATCGGCCAGACACAGTTCCTGCCGAAGAACGTGCTGCAATATGGTGCCGATGGCGACGGCGATGGTCGCATCGACATGGTCGGTTCGAAGGCCGATGCCCTTGCCTCGACCGCGAACTTCCTGCGCGGCCACGGCTGGCGTCCCGGCGCCGGCTATCAGCAGGGCGAGCCGAACTATGCTGCGATCAAGGGTTGGAACGCTGCCGGCGTTTACCAGCAGGCGATTGCTTTGATGGGCGCGGAAATCGACGGCCGCTAAGCGCCGTCCCTTCCTGCTTAAAGAAAAAGCCCGGTCGCGAGACCGGGCTTTTTTGTTGCGGGCATTCAGCGCTCCACGAATTTGTTGAACCGGCTGGTGCCGCCGTCCTTGGTCTTGTCCTGATACAAGAAGGCCAGCTTGCTGTCCTCGAAGATCTTGAAGAACTCGTCCCAGTCGATCTCTTCGAAGTCTTCTTCCTTTTCCCCAAAATCGAGCCGCAACACGCCGCCCTTGCCCTTGGTGCGGATCACCGAAGGCCGACCCTCGCGGCTTTCGGCCCATTTGCGGATCTCATCGTGATCGGTGGTGGTCTTGCTATCACTCATCGTCGATAACTCCCGTTGAACTTCGGCACGCCAACGCGCCGAAGTCGCAGGGTGTTCCGCCGGGAATGGCAGGAGAGAATGAGCGCTCTCGTCAGGCCTTGCGGTTGCGTGCACCAAGCGTGCGCAGGCGAAGGGCGTTGAGGCGGATGAAGCCTGCGGCGTCCTTCTGGTCATAGGCGCCGCGATCGTCTTCGAAGGTCACCAGCGCGTCGGAGTAAAGCGACTTGCTTGAGCGACGGCCGGACACGATGACGTTGCCCTTGTAGAGCTTGAGGCGCACTTCACCTTCGACATGCTCCTGGCTCTTGTCGATCAGCGCCTGCAGCATTTCGCGCTCCGGCGAGAACCAGAAGCCGTTATAGATCAGCTCGGCATAGCGCGGCATCAGTTCGTCCTTGAGATGCGCCGCACCCCGGTCGAGCGTGATCGACTCGATCGCGCGATGGGCCTGCAAAAGGATCGTGCCGCCCGGCGTTTCATAAACACCGCGGCTCTTCATGCCGACGAAACGGTTTTCCACCAGGTCGAGGCGACCAATGCCGTTGTCGCGGCCGAGATCGTTGAGCTTGGCAAGCAGCGTTGCCGGCGACAGGGCTTCGCCGTTGATCGAAACGGCATCGCCCTTGGCGAAGCCGATCGTGATCTCGGTGACCTGATCGGGCGCATCCATCGGCGACACGGTACGCTGGTGGACATATTCCGGTGCCTCGGCCCACGGATCTTCCAGAACCTTGCCCTCGGACGAGGAGTGCAGAAGGTTGGCATCAACGGAGAAGGGGGCTTCGCCCTGCTTGTCCTTGGTGACCTGGATCTGGTGTTCTTGGGCGAACTGCAGCAGGTCGGTGCGGGACTTGAAGGTCCAGTCGCGCCACGGTGCGATGACCTTGATGTCCGGGTTCAGCGCATAAGCGGACAGCTCGAAGCGAACCTGGTCGTTGCCCTTGCCGGTTGCGCCATGGGCGATGGCGTCGGCGCCGGTTTCCTTGGCGATCTCGACGAGGCGCTTGGAGATCAGCGGACGGGCGATCGAGGTGCCGAGCAGATAGAGGCCCTCATATTCGGCATTGGCGCGGAACATCGGGAACACGAAATCGCGCACAAATTCTTCGCGGACATCCTCGATATAGATGTCCTTGATGCCCATCATCTCCGCCTTCTTGCGGGCAGGCTCGAGTTCTTCGCCCTGGCCGAGATCGGCGGTGAAGGTCACGACTTCCGCGTTGAGCTCGGTTTGCAGCCATTTGAGGATGATCGACGTATCGAGACCGCCCGAATAGGCGAGAACCACCTTCTTGACGTCCTTGGGCTTGCTGCTCGACATGAGATAATCCTGGGCTCGCGGGAAAAATGCTGCGGTTCTTTTAACAGGACGAAACGCCGGGACAAGCGGCATCGCGCGCGTCATGTCGTTGATCCCGACCGCAGCGGAAGCTTTGGCGCGTTCTTGGCGTAAAGCTCCTTTTACCATCCGCGCCTACCCTGATGTCTCATGGTACGCGATCCGGTCAGAGCGGATCGCCAGGGAAAAAGGGCGCAGCATGGTTCAGGTCTCGGGAATGCTCGGCCGTTTTCAGCACCTTTTCGCGCGGTGCTGCGGCATGGCTGCCGCGCTGGGTATCGCCATGCTCTCCGTCACAACAGCCAACGCCGCTTCGACTTGGCAGCAGGCGGGCAGCGGTTCGGTAGCGATCCTGCCGCAGCCGGAACAAGCCGATGGGATCGTCGGCGCATCGCTGTCTTGCGTGGAACAGGAATGGACGCTTTTGCTGCGCACCGGCGCGGATTGGCGCAATCAATTGCGCGGTGGCGTGTCGGCTCCTTCGATCACCGGTGCCGCCGAAGTTTCGGTCGGCAAGGCGCGCTTTGCCATGCCGGCGCTGCGCACCAATGGCGCAGTGGCGCTGCGTTTGCCTTACGACGCCTTGCAGCCGATCCGCGCCGGCTCCACGCTTGCGATTGATATATCGGGCGAGGCCGGTCCCGCAAAAGCCCGGTTCGCGCTGAGCGGCTCAAAGAAGATCATGGAGGCGATCGAGCCCCTGTGCAGCCCACGCAGCATGGACGGCTATGAGCTCGTTGCGCTGTCGTCCGATGACGCGGCCGTTGCGGATGCTCGTCATGCGATGGCCGACGACATCAAGGCCTTTCAACACGCGACCGCGTCCGAGCCGCGCGTGGAAGCGGCGCAAAAGACGCTCGCCGACGGCAAGGCAATGCTGTTTGCGCGGTTGTGCGGCTCGTCGTGGTATTTCGGCCGCTCCGGCTGCAACACGTCCGCTTTCCTTCGCGACGATGCGCAGAGTGAATGGCGTCCCGCCTACGAGAACGAAGGTAGCAACGCCTATCTCGACCTTGCCTCCACCGGGGATGGTTGGCCGAACATCGTGTCGGTACCCCTGAAGGGTAAGCCGGATCTCTCCGTGTGGCGTTTCGAGGATGGCGTTTACGCGCTTGATCGTGGCTTAATGGCTGCGGAATGAGCGGCCATTGGCGGGCCTTGAGCTTTGGCGTAAGGCTTCGGCGAACCTAAGCGAGCGCTGTTGATGACCTTCCTGCCCGACCTTTCCACCTTCCTTCAGTTCGCCATCGCCACCCTCGTGATTTCGATTACGCCCGGTCCCGACATGACGCTGTTCGTTGGCCGCGCCATCTCTGAAGGTCGCGCCGCAGGCTTTGCCTGCATGTTCGGGGCGATGTGCGGGATTGTCGTGCATACGAGCCTGGTGGCGCTCGGTTTGTCGGCGCTGATCGTGGCATCGCCGCAAGCCTTCCTGGCGTTGAAGGTGGCCGGTGCAGGCTATCTCGTATTTCTCGCCTTTCAGGCGCTCCACAAGGGCTCTGCTTTTTCGCCCGACATGGTCAAGCGCAGGCCGCGCTCGCTGTTGAAGAACTGGGCGACGGGCATCGGCATCAACCTGCTCAATCCCAAGATCATCCTGTTCTTCATGACCTTTCTGCCGCAATTCGTGTCAGCATCGGATCCTCACGCGCCGGGCAAGCTGTTCTTTCTCGGCCTGATGTTCATCCCACTGTCGCTGCCGGTTGTCGTGCCGATGGTAATCGCGGCCGACAGGTTCGCCGTGCTCCTGAAGAAGAGCCCGCGCGTCACCCGCATAGTCGACTATCTGTTTGCCGGCATCTTCTCGGCCTTTGCGCTGAAGATCCTGACGGCGCAGGCGCGCTAAAGCCTGGTCAGTCTTCGTCGCCGCCGCCGTGATTGGCGATCATGGCGGCCTCGAAGGCGAGGCGTTCGGTCTTCTTCATGCGCTCGGATTCGGACTTCAGCTGCCCGCAGGCTGCGAGAATGTCGCGACCGCGTGGGGTGCGGATCGGAGAGGCATAGCCGGCCTGGTTGATGTAGTCGGCGAACTTCTCGATCTGCTCCCATTCCGAGCACTGGTAATTCGTGCCGGGCCATGGGTTGAACGGGATCAGGTTGATCTTGGCCGGAATGCCTTTGAGCAACTGCACCAGCGCCTTGGCGTCTTCCATGGAATCGTTGACCTCGCGCAGCATCACATATTCGAAAGTAATGCGGCGCGCGTTCGACACGCCGGGATAGGCCCGGCAGGCGGCGATCAGATCCTTGAGGGGATACTTCTTGTTGATCGGGACAAGAAGGTCGCGCAGATCGTCATTCGTGGCATGCAGCGAGATGGCCAGCATGACGCCGATTTCCTCGCCGGTGCGTGCGATCTCCGGCACGACGCCCGAAGTCGAAAGCGTGATGCGGCGCCTGGACATCGACAGGCCTTCGCCGTCGGCAGCAATCAGGAGCGCCTTCTTCACTTCCTCGAAATTGTAGAGCGGCTCACCCATGCCCATCATGACGATGTTGGTGATCTTGCGCCCGTCAGCCGGCACGATCGCGCCATCCGGTGTGTCACGATCGGGAAAATCGCCGAGGCAATAGCGTGCGGTGATCAGCTGCGACAGCACTTCCTCGGCGGTGAGGTTGCGCACCAGCTTCTGCGTGCCGGTATGACAGAAGGAGCAGGTCAGCGTGCATCCGACCTGGCTCGAGATGCACAGCGTGCCGCGGCCTTCTTCGGGAATATAAACGGTTTCGATCTCGACCGGACGCCCGGCGCCGCGCGGGGGAAAACGGAACAGCCATTTGCGCGTGCCGTCTTCGGAGATCTGGTCTTCGACGATTTCTGGCCGCGCAATGGTGAAACACGCATCGAGGCGCGCACGCAGATCCTTCGACACGTTGAACATCGCGTCGAAGTCACCGATGCCGCGCACATACATCCAGTGCCACAACTGCTGCACGCGCATCTTGATCTGCTTGGGCGGAACGCCCGCTTCGGCCAGCGCTTCGCCAAGCTCTTCGCGCGTCATGCCGATCAGGGATGGCTTGCCGTCCAGCGGATGCACGGCCGGCACGCGCCTGGTTGGCACGGGCTTTTCGGCAACGGGCATGTCAAGCACGGTGGTCATGGCGGCTTCGCTTGGTTCGGTATGGAAAAGTGGGCGCGCAATCAGGGCGCCAGCGATCGTCTCTTAACATAGGAATTGCGCTGCGTCACCGGCAAGGCCGAAACGGCAAAGGCCGGGCTGATGCCCGGCCTTGGTCTTCAACAAACACGAGGGGTTTTACTTGCAGCTTTGGATCGAACCGAGAGCAGCGGTAATGCCCGAAAGAGAGAACGTGTAATTGGTCGGGTTGCCGCGGCCAGATTTAGCGGAAACCTTCATGTCGGCGCCGGCGCGCATGGCGGCAACGAGCTGCGGTTCTTCCGCCGGATTTTCCATCCAGGCCGACTTGCCGCGCGTGAACATGGAGAAGCTCTTGTCGCCGACCTGGACCTGAACCTTGGAATTGGCCTGGAAGTCGTAGGACGCGATGAACTGCGGCTCGAAGCTCACATTCTGGCCCGGCTTCTGGCTCACGAAGAAGAAGATGTCGCCATGGTTCAGCGAGGCCGGCTGCTTGTCCTTTGGAACAGTCAGAACGTAGCAGACCTTTCCGTTTCCACCCTGGTAGCTGTAAGTGCCCCAATCGCCATGAACGCCGATCTTGGTAGCCGCCTGCGAAAAGGCCGGTGCGGCCATCGCGAGGAAAGCAAGGCCGGTGAGTGTCGTGAGCAGTCCGCGCATCGTTTCGTTGATCTTCCTGTTCGTGCCTGACTGAAGAACGGCAGCGCCAGCCGCGCCGCCGAACCGCGATCATTTCAGTTGTATTAATTCGGGGTTACCAAAGGGTGAACCCCAACCGAAATCTGTCTGCCTGTGTTTGGCGTGGCACGCTTCGCGGCGCAACCACGTCATCGCCGATTAACGGCGTCATGCGTGATTGTGAACGCGGAGAAGAAGGCGAGATTTTGACTGATGCGCAAAGCGCGCGGTCAGGCCTGCTCGGCGAGCGCCTGCTTGGCGGCTTCGCGATGGCGTGGCTGGATCTGTCCGCGAATGGCTGAAATGGCCGCCGTCAGGACCGCCAGATCATCGGTGAAGCCGACGCCGAGGATGAAATCGGGCACGATGTCGAAGGGCAGAACGAAGTAGGCGAGTGCCGCCAGGAGAATGCCGCGCGTGCGGAACGGCGTCTTCGGATCGATCGCGCAGAAGTAACCGGCAACGACTTCATCTGCGAAGGGGATATAGGCCGCGGCCTTCTTCAAGGTCGGCCAAAGCCCCTTGCGCACGCGCTCTTCGCGTCTCGCATTTTCCGCCGCATCAACCGGCTTCAGGATTTCATCGGTCTTCACAGCAGCCACAATCACACTCCGAGCAGCATCCTCTGGGAATGTGGGAAACGCGCGAGGAAGGCACAAGGTTCGTTTCAGCTGTCGGCGAACTTGTCCATGCGTGCGGCCATGTCGAAGTCGAGATCGGTCAGTCCGTCGACATCATGGGTGGAGAGCGTCACATCCACGACCTTGTAGACGTTGCGCCAGTCGGGATGGTGATCCATCTTTTCGGCCAGAAGCGCGACTCGCGTCATGAAGCCGAAGGCCGCGTTGAAGTTGCGGAAGGTGAAGCGCTTGGTGATTGCGTCGCTGTCTTCCGACAATTGCCATTCCGGCAGTTCAGAGAGCCGCTCGGCAATTTCATCGATGGCAAGAGCTTCGCGCGCCATGCAAGGGAGCCTTCAGGCTGGATGTTTCAAGCCGTGATGATCATGGCCGTGATTTTCATCATGGATGCGCACCGGCGAGCCATTCGTCGGCCGACAGGCTGGGGCGCGGACCGCGGGCATCGAGCGGCCAGGTTTCTTCCACGACATAGGGGCCGCCGCCGACCGAGTCCTTGGACGACATCAAAACGAAGCGGCCAACTTTGAAAGGCGCGGTGGCGAAGTTGCCGCGTGTCGACAGGTAGTGGGCGAGATCCGACGTGGCCGTGTTGCGTAGTCGCGCAAGCGTGACATGCGGCACGAATTTGCGGCTATCGGCGGCCAAGCCCAGCCGCTGGCAGATGCGTTCGATCTCGCCCTGCAGCTGAAGCAGCTCCGTTGAGGGCGCCACCGTGGCGTAGATCGAATGCGGCTTCTTGGACCCGAAGGCACCGAGCCCGGCCAGCTTCAAGCTGAAGGACGGACGGCGGATGCGATCCAGCGCGTTGGCGATCTCGTCGGCAACATGGCCTTCGACATCGCCGATGAAGCGCAAGGTGATGTGATAATTCTCGACGTCGATCCAGCGTGCGCCAGGCAAGCCGCCTCGCAACAGCGACAAGGAGAGCGCAGCATCACGGGGAACCTCAAGGGCGGTGAACAAGCGTGGCATGGAGGCCTCCCTGATTCGGATCCGTCTGAGGGCAAGCCGACCATCCTTTGCTTGCCTCGGCAAGTAGAACTTTCGTTGTTCTGCCTGGGATAATAGGCTTATCCTCAGCTGCTTAGGTCTTGCACCGCGCGTTCGATCACCGGCAGCGAGCGCTCGACCATGACGTCGACGCCCTTCGGATTGGGATGCATGCCGTCCTCGATCTGCAAGCCGGGCACGCCGATGACGCCATCAAGAAAGAACGGCACCAGGGGAACACCGTATTTCTTGGCGAGATCGGGGAAGATTGCGTTGTAGGCCTTGCCATAGGCCGGTCCGAGATTGGGCGCGGCCATCATGCCCACCAGAACCACGGGAATGCCGCGATCGCTCAGGCGCTTCAGCATCGTGTCGAGGTTCTTGCGCGTTTGTTCGGGCGGCAGACCGCGCAGCATGTCATTGGCGCCAAGCTCCAGCACAACGAGATTAGTGCCGTCCGGCACGGACCAGTCGATGCGCGAAAGGCCGGCAGCGGTCGTGTCTCCGGATACGCCGGCATTGGCGACGGTCACATCATGCCCGCGTGCCTTGAGTGCGGCTTCGAGCTTGGCTGCAAAGGAATCCTGTGGTCCGAGCTGGTAGCCAGCCATCAGGCTGTCGCCGAAGCCGACGAGCTTCAGCGTCTCGGCAAATGCTGAGCTTGCAGCCATGCTCAGGCTCATCGCCAATGCTGCGCTCGCGAAAAGGTGTTTTAAAGCCATGGCCTGCGCCCCATATGACAGCCTCTATCCGGGCGTCGTGTCTGGTTTTCAAGATCCGCATATAGGAAGTCCTTGCCGTGACAGAAGCCGTGATCGCGCTTTCCGACGTTTCCCTGACACTGGGCCAGGGTGCGTCCTCCGTGCATGTGCTGAAGGGTGTGAGCCTGCAGGTGCTGCGGGGTGAAACCGCGGGCATCGTGGGGCCCTCAGGCTCAGGCAAGTCAACGCTTCTGATGGTGGTGGCCGGCCTGGAAAAGGTGGATGGTGGCACGGTGTCCATTGCCGGAAACGTGATCAACGGCTGGAGTGAGGATCAGATCGCAGCGTTTCGCGGCACGACCGTCGGCATCGTGTTCCAATCCTTCCACCTCATCCCGAACATGACCGCGCTGGAAAACGTCGCCGTTCCGCTGGAACTGGCCGGCCATTCCGATCCGTTCGGTGTGGCGGAACGCGAGCTGGCTGCCGTCGGCCTCAAGGATCGCATCACCCATTATCCCGGCGAACTCTCCGGCGGCGAACAGCAGCGGGTGGCGATTGCGCGTGCGCTGGCACCCGATCCGGCGATCCTGATTGCCGACGAACCAACCGGCAATCTCGATCAGACCACCGGCAAGCAGATCGCCGACCTGCTCTTCACCAAGGCGCGTGAGCGCAACATGACCCTGATGCTGGTGACGCATGACCCGTCGCTTGCCGCCCGGTGTTCGCGCCAGATCGCCATGCGCTCGGGCCGGATCGAGGATGCGGCTGAAGCGGCACCTGTTCGCGTGTCGGCGGAATAAGCGATGCTGAGCACGCGCGACTTTCGCCTCGCTCTGCGCTTCGCCTTACGCGAAATGCGCGGCGGTTTATCCGGCTTCCTGATCTTCATCGCCTGTATCGCATTGGGCGTCGGCGCGATCGGCGGCGTCAATTCGGTGGCACGCGCCATTACGCTCGGCGTGTCTAACCAGGGCCAGTCGCTGCTTGGCGGCGATCTGCGTTTCGAGCTTAACCAGCGCGAAGCGACCGCTGCCGAACGCGACTTCCTGAATGGCCTCGGCGACGTGGCAGACAGCGCCAACATGCGCTCCATGGCGCGTGTGATGGACGAAACCGACCAGACGTTGGTTGAACTGAAGGCGATCGACGACGCCTATCCGCTTTACGGCACGTTGCGGACGGAGCCGGCTTTGTCGCATGCCGAGCTGTTCGGTGAGCGTGATGGTGTTTATGGCGCAGCCGCCCCCGACATCCTGTTTCAGCGGCTGGGTTTGAAGGTCGGCGACAGTCTGCGCCTTGGCGGCAGTACGTTCCAGTTGCGCGCCGAAATTCTGGAAGAACCGGACCTGATTTCCGACGGCTTCGGCTTCGCGCCTCGGCTGATGGTGTCGCTCGACGGCATGCGTGCCTCGGGTCTGATCCAGCCGGGTAGTCTGATTGAACACGCCTACAAGGTGCGCCTCGCCCAAGGGTCGAGCGAAGCCGCCATCACGGCGGCGCGCGAACAAGCCACGCAGCAGTTCCCGCAAGCCGGCTGGAGCATCCGCTCGCGCCTCAATGCCGCGCCGTCGCTATCGTCCAACATCGAGCGCTTTTCGCAGTTCCTGACGCTTGTCGGCCTCACCGCGCTTGTTGTCGGCGGTGTGGGTGTCGCGAATGCGGTGCGCGCTTATCTCGACGCCAAGCGGCCGGTAATCGCCACTTTCAAGAGCCTTGGCGCATCCGGCAAATTCGTGTTTGCGATCTATCTGATCCAGATCCTGATCATCGCCGTGATCGGCGTGGTGCTCGGGTTGCTGATTGCCGTCGCCATGCCCTTCGCCGCAAGTGCCGCCCTGCAGGGCGTGCTGCCGGTGCCGACAGAAGGCGGCGTTTATCCCGGCGCGTTGATGCTAGGTGCAGTGTTCGGCATCCTCGTCACCCTCGTCTTCGCCCTGCTGCCGCTCGGCCGCGCCCGCGACATTCCGGCCACCGCCTTGTTCCGCGAAATGGGCTTCGAACAAAAGGGTTGGCCGCGGCTCGTTTATGTCGCTTCCGCTGCCGGCATTGCCGTGGTGCTGGCTGCCCTGGCGATCTTCCTGTCCTTCGACCGGAAGGTGGCGACCATCTTCATCGTGGCGATGGTATTTTCATTCCTGGTTCTGCGGGCCGTCGGTGGTCTTGTGCAATGGCTTGCCCGGCGATCGCCTCGGGTCCAATCGACTGCGCTTCGTTTGGCCGTCGGCAATATTCACCGCCCTGGTGCGCTGACGCCGTCGGTTGTTCTGTCGCTCGGCCTGGGGCTGACGCTGCTCGTTACTCTGGCGCTGATCGACGGCAATCTTCGCCGCGAAATTACGGGAAATCTGCCGGAACGGGCGCCCAATTTCTTTTTCGTGGACATCCAAAGCGCCGAAATAGAAGATTTTGCCGCTCTCATTTCGCAGGAATCTCCCGACGGGAAGCTGGTGCGCGTGCCCATGCTGCGCGGCCGCATCATGGCACTGAATGGCGTCGATGTGGCTAAGGTTCAGGTTCCACCGGAGGGCGCCTGGGTGCTGCGCGGGGACCGCGGTCTGACCTATGCGCAGAACATTCCCGAAAACGGCAGCCTTGCGGAAGGCGAGTGGTGGCCGGCGGATTATACCGGCGAACCCCTTGTTTCCTTTGCCGCCCAGGAAGCGCGTGAACTCGGCCTGAAGGTCGGCGATACGCTCACCGTCAACGTGCTGGGGCGCGATGTCACCGCGCGCATCGCCAATCTGCGCAACGTGCAGTGGGAGTCGATGGGCATCAATTTCGTGATGGTGTTTTCGCCCAACACCTTCGCCGGCGCGCCGCATGCCTGGCTGGCAACGCTGCTGGAATCCAACGCCACCAATGCCGATGAAGCACAGTTGTTGAACACGGTAACCCGCACATTTCCGGGCGTGACCTCGGTGCGGGTGAAGGAAGCACTCGACATCGTCAACAAGCTGGTTGGCCAGCTCGGCACCGCCATCCGCGCCGCCGCTGGCGTGGCGCTGGTTGCTTCCGTGCTGGTTTTGGCCGGCGCGCTCGCTGCCGGCAACCGGGCGCGAACGCATGATGCGGTGGTGCTGAAAACGCTTGGCGCGACGCGCAAAACGCTGATCACAGCCTTCAGTCTGGAATATCTCCTGATCGGTCTGGCGACCGCCATCTTCGCGCTTGCCGCCGGCGGCATCGCCGCCTGGTTCGTGATCGCCGAGATCATGCATCTGCCTTGGCGCTTCTTGCCGGACGTTGCGGCGTCCACCATCTTGATCGCACTGGTGCTGACCGTCGGCATCGGTTTGATCGGCACATGGCGCGTGCTCGGACAAAAGGCTGCGCCAGTGCTGCGGACGCTGTGACACGATGGTAAAGATTGACAGGTAAGCTTAGCTCAGTCACCTGACCGCTTGGATATTAAGAGGCTTCGGCCATGACAGAATACTTCTCCGCTCCTTTCCCGCGCCGCGTTTCGGTCGGCGTTCCCGTTGGCAACGTGATCGTTGGCGGCGGTGCGCCGGTTGTCGTGCAGTCAATGACCAATACGGATACGGCTGATATCGACGGCACGGTTGCCCAGGTCGCGGCACTGCATAAAGCCGGCTCCGAGATCGTGCGCATCACGGTGGATCGCGACGAAAGCGCGGCTGCCGTGCCGCGTATCCGCGACCGGCTGGCGCGGCTCGGTATCGATGTGCCGCTGGTGGGCGACTTCCATTATATCGGCCACAAGCTTCTGGCCGATCATCCCGATTGCGCGGAGGCGCTGGGGAAATATCGCATCAACCCCGGCAATGTCGGCTTCAAGGACAAGAAGGACAAGCAGTTCGGCGCCATCGTGGAAACCGCGATCCGCTACAACAAGCCGGTACGCATTGGCGTGAACTGGGGGTCACTCGACCAGGAACTGCTGACGGTTCTGATGGACCAGAACGCTGCCAACGGTTCGCCGCTGACGGCTGTCGAGGTGATGCGTGAAGCGATCGTGCAGTCTGCGCTGCTTTCAGCCGAACTGGCGGAAGAGATCGGGCTTGGACGCGACAAGATCATCCTGTCGGCCAAGGTCAGCAATGTGCAGGACCTGATCGCCGTTTATACGATGCTGGCCGCGCGCTCTAACCATGCGCTGCATCTCGGTCTGACCGAAGCCGGCATGGGCACGAAGGGCATCGTGGCGTCGTCGGCCTCGATGGGCATCCTGCTGCAACAGGGCATTGGCGATACAATCCGCATTTCGCTGACGCCTGAGCCTGGCGGTGATCGCACGCGCGAAGTGCAGGTTAGCCAGGAACTGCTGCAAACCATGGGTTTCCGCCAGTTTATACCGATCGTTGCGGCCTGCCCGGGTTGTGGGCGCACGACTTCGACGGTGTTCCAGGAGCTGGCGCAGACGATCCAAGCCGATATCCGGACCAACATGCCGATCTGGCGCGAGAAATATCCCGGCGTGGAAGAGCTCAAGGTTGCGGTGATGGGCTGTATCGTCAACGGTCCGGGCGAATCGAAGCATGCCGACATCGGCATCTCGTTGCCCGGCACAGGCGAGACGCCGAGCGCACCTGTGTTCATCGACGGCCAGAAAGCTGCTACCTTGAAGGGCCCGAATATCGCGGCCGATTTCCAGGTTATGGTCGCCGATTACATCGAGCGCAAATACGGCCTGCCGGGTCGCGAAGCCGCGGAATAGGGGTTTCATGCGGCGAAGTCTGCTAGCCGCATGCCTTTCGGCTGTTGTTTGCGCAACAGCCGTGGCCGAGCCTTCGGGCTATGTGCCGATGCCAGCGACCGATATCAGCGAGGCCGAGCAAGCGGAAATCGCCAAGCGCGGCCGCGTTGGGCAGATCTGTGACCTCATCCAGGCCAATGCTTCGGCCAACGCCTTGCCACCCGCCTTTTTTGCGCGGCTGATCTGGAAGGAAAGCCGCTTCGATGCCGGTGCCGTGTCGCCGGTCGGTGCGGAGGGCATTGCGCAGTTCATGCCGGGCACCGCGAAGATGCGCGGCCTGGCCGACAGTTTCGACATCAGCCAAGCTTTGCCGGCTTCAGCCGCTTACCTTGCCGAATTGCGCGACAAGTTCGGCAATCTCGGTCTGGCTGCGGCCGCTTATAATGCCGGAGAAGGACGGATCTCGCGTTGGCTGGGCTCCGGCGGTTTTTTGCCGATCGAGACGGAAGGCTATGTGCTCGATATTCTCGGCGCATCCGCCGATAGCTTCATCGGTGCAAAAGACGCGGAGCAGGTGCCGCTGGATCCCAAAAAGAGCTTTGCCGAAGCCTGCCGCGATTTGCCGATCGTGCGCTCTGCAACCCTGCCGATGTCGCGCATTTCCAACAAGCCTTGGGCGGTGCAGGTGGCCGGCAATGTTCGTCGCGCGGTGGCGGTGCGGCAGTATGAACGGTTCAAGACCCGTGCAGGTGGGCTGCTGAACGGCAAGGAAGTTGCCGTCAGCCGTGTTCGCACGCCACGCGGACGGCGCGGCATCTATGTGGTGCGGGTCGGCTTGGACAAACGGTCGGACGCCAACGAGCTTTGCCGTCAGTTACGCAGTGCCGGCGGCAGCTGCATCGTTCGGCGCAACCGCTAAACTTTTATCTCCGCCGGTCGGCCACAAAATGGGCCGCGGCCATCAGTACGGCGGCCCGCTCGCCATAGGGTTGGAGCAGTTCGTTGGCCTGTGCAACGAGGCCACGCAGCTGCGCCTGCGCCCATTCGATGCCATGCAGACCGGCCAGCGTCGCCTTTCCGGCGGCGGCATCCTTGCCGGTTGCCTTGCCCATCGTGGTGGCGTCGGCGGTGAGGTCGAGCACGTCATCGGCCAGCTGGAAGGCAAGGCCGATGGCAGCGCCGAAGCCATGCAGGCGCTCGCGATCTTCGTCGCTGCCGCCACCCAGAATAGCACCTGCTTCGCAGGCGTAGCGGATCAGCGCGCCGGTCTTCATCGCTTGCAGCGTGATGATGCCCGCTTCATCCGGCAACGCCTTTTCGGCTGCGAGATCGAGCGCCTGGCCGCCCACCATGCCGCCGAAGCCGGAGGCGCGCGACAATCCGCCGATCAAGGCGAGCCGCGTCTTAGGGGGCACTGCGGTCTCGTCGTCGGCCAGGATATCGAAAGCGAGCGTCAGCAGGCCGTCGCCTGCCAGGATCGCTGAGGCTTCATCGAAGGCCTTGTGAACCGTCGGCTGACCTCGGCGCAGATCGTCGTCGTCCATCGCCGGAAGGTCATCATGCACGAGCGAATAGCAATGAACGCATTCGAGTGCTGCCGCGACACGCAGGGCGGCGGAAGGCGGCGCATCGAACAAGGCAGCGCTTTCCAGCACAAGAAAGGGCCTGAGCCGCTTGCCGCCGTTCAGCACGCCATGGCGTGCGGCCTGCATGAGGTGCAGGGGACGCGTCACTTCACCGGCGCGGGGATGATCGCTGAGCAAGTGGCGCAGTTCCGCTTCCACGGTCTCGGCGCTCGCCGCCAGCAGCTGTTCGAAAGCGGAATTGGCAGATGTATCCATGCTTCTGCGATGAACGGAACGAAGAGTGGGGTCAAGTGTGTGCTTGAGGCTTTGTGCCATGGAGCGAACATGTTCCAGTCGTGCCTGCTTCAGGGTTGACCCGTGACACGGAGTTGAACCAAAAGACGGGGCGTCTTCCCGGGATTTTCCCACGCTCATCCAAGCAAAAATAAAAGGGGTTCTACCATGCGCCTGTTCGGCCGTTTTTCTGCTTTCGCTTTGACCGCGGCAACCATGTTTGCCGGTACACAGGCGATGGCCGCCGAAGCGATGGCGCCGAAGGTCATGGTGATCACCATGTTTGCAGGGGAAGCCAAGCCGTGGCTCGCCGAGCGCAAGCTCGACACGAAGATCGCCGTGCCCGGCCTGTCGAAGGAGTTTCCGGAGGTTGCCTGCGAACAGAGCGGCGACCTGTGCATGATGACCACCGCGATGGGCTTCGCCAATGCAGCAAGCTCGGTTTCGGCGCTGATCTACAGCGGCAAGTTCGATCTGAAGAACAGCTACATCATCATTGCCGGCATCGCCGGTATCGACCCGAGCGACGGCACGCTTGGTTCGGCCCACTGGGCGCGCTACGCCATCGACGGCGGTTTGCGCCATGAGATCGATCCGCGCCAGATCAGCTCGGACTGGTCGAATGGCGTGCTGGCGCTCGGCGCCAAGAAGCCGGGTGATAAGGCGACGTGGGGCTCGACCACGGAAGTCTATCAGCTCAACGAAGAGCTGCTGCAAAAGGCTTTCGCGCTTACCAAGGATGTCGAACTGGCCGATGCCGACGATGCAAAGGCCTATCGCGCCACCTATCCGGCTGCACCGGGCAATGCCGCGCCGCAAGTCAGCATCTGCGATACGCTGTCGTCCGACACCTATTGGCACGGCAGCATGATTGCCGAGGGCATGGGTGAGTGGGTGTCCCTGATGACTGAAGGCAAGGGTGACTATTGCACCACGCAGATGGAAGACAATGCCACTTTGACGGCCCTGCAGCGTGGCGATGATGCCGGTTTGCTCGACTTCGACCGTATCGCTCTCTTGCGCACCGCATCAAATTTCGATCGCGAAGCGCCGGGCACGTCGCCGGCTGAGTCGCTGTCTGCGAAGTCGGGTGGCTTCGGGCCTTCGACCACCAACGCTTATCGCGTTGCGGGCAAGCTGGCCGATACGATGATCGCCGATTGGTCAGAGTGGGAGAAAGGCGTGCCTGCACGCTGAGAATCGCCTAGATCAAAAATCACGAGGGCTGCCACAAAGGCTGCCACACGGGCTGCGAGGTGTGTTGAAGCACCTCGACGCCGGCCCCGAGCGGGAGTTGTTGTTGCGTGAGCATACCGGCCGTCGAGCTAGATCATGAGCCAGCCATGCCACCACCACCGCCACCACGGGGGAAGGGACGCGGACCATTGAAACGCCCGCCATCGCTGCGCCGCTCGCTGCGACACATCTTTTTCGTGCTTGTGATTCTGGGGATGATCCCCGTCGTGCTGACGCTGGTTTATGCGGTACCTGGCGTTCGGCCGATCTCGACCCTGATGCTGCGCGATGCCGTGACCCTGCAAGGATATGACCGGCGCTGGGTGCCGATCGAGGAGATCGCGCCGGCGCTGCGGTTTTCGGTGATCATGTCGGAAGATGGGCAGTTCTGCTCGCATCATGGCGTTGATCTGCGCGAATTGCATGGCGTGATCCAGGATGCGCTGGCGGGTGAGGAAACGCGCGGGGCGTCGACTATCCCCATGCAGGCCGTGAAGAACCTGTTTCTGTGGAACAGCCGGTCTTTCCTACGCAAAGCGCTGGAAGCGCCGCTGGCGATCTATTTCGACGGCGTTCTTTCGAAGAAGCGGATCCTTGAGATCTACCTCAACATCGTGGAATGGGGGCCGGGCATTTATGGCGCGGAATCGGCTGCGCTCTACCATTTTGGCAAGGCGGCGGCGGATCTGACGCCGCGCGAGGCAGCTCTTCTGGCGGTGGCGTTGCCCAACCCGCTGGAGCGCGATCCCGGCTCGCCGACGCGCAATCTCGGGCGTTTGGCGGATCGGGTGCAGCGCATGGCCGGTAATTCCGGTGGTTATACGAGCTGCGTTCGCTAACCTTCCTGCCTTGTGCGGTGATTTTTCCGCATGAGATACTGGCCAAGCGCGCTTGTGTTGTGTATAGGCACGCCACCTTTACGAAGAAAGACCGGCCGGCCGCCGTAGCTCCCTTGCGGGCTCGTGCGCTAGATATTGCCGGACGATGGAGCTGAAAATGGCCGTACCTAAACGAAAGACCTCGCCGTCCAAGCGCGGCATGCGCCGCTCGGCGGACGCACTGAAGGCCCCGACCTATGTCGAGGACAAGAATTCCGGCGAAATGCGCCGCCCGCACCATGTCGATCTGAAGACCGGCATGTATCGCGGTCGCCAGGTGCTGGAGCCCAAGGAAAGCTGAGCTTTTCTTGATGGACGATCCTGAAAAGGCTGGCCTCGTGCCGGCCTTTTTTGCGTTCGAACCGCGCGTTAGGGTGCGCCTTCGGCAGCGTGGATTGCGTGTTTGGCAGCACAAAACGCATGAATGAGCGCGCACTCAAGGCGCGTTTTAGCGATATGGCTCGTGAAAAAAGCGTCGCTGTCAGCGATTGAGCGCGTCGAGCTTTTTCTGCATCGCCGAAATCTGATCCTTCAACTCTGAAAGATCGTCGGCCGACGGTTTGGCAGGAGCTTCGGTCGGCTCGGGCTGGGGGGTGGCGGTCGGGAAGGTGGTGAACATGCGCATCGCGTTCTGGAACATTTCCATGTTGCGACGGGTCTGTTCCTCGATCGCCTTCATCGGCGGCATGGCCATGACGTTCATCGGATTGACGGACGTCTTGTTCAGGCTGTTCATCTGATCGCGGAAGCGTTCCTGCTCCTTCGAAAAGGCCATCATGGACTGTTCAAGGAAGCTCGGCACGATCATCTGCATCTGGTCGCCGTAAAAGGCGATGACCTGACGCAGGAAGGCGATCGGCAGCATCGCCTGGCCGTTCTTGTTTTCCAGCTCGAAGATGATCTGGGTCAGAACGGGATGGGTGATGTCGTCGCCGGTCTTGGCGTCCTGAACGGTGAACTCTTCACCGCGCTTCACCATTTCGGCCAGGTCTTCGAGCGTGACGTAGGTACTGGTGCCCGTGTTGTACAAACGGCGATTGGCGTATTTCTTGATGATCACCGGGTCGCCTTTTGCGGGCATATACGCGCCTCCGATTTCAACCCGGCAATGAAGCGGGCCGGGAACAGTTTGCTGGCTCTGGATGCAAGACTATGCGCAAACGGACGGCAATTGGAAGCAAATTGTGCAGCGCATCGGTTGCGGTTTGCGCAGTGCAACATTCCATCGGGCAGATCAAACGCGGTTTCTCGCCGGTCGGCACAAGTAACACTTTTGAACAGCTGGACCTTTGCCGCCCCGTGAAACAATAATCTCCTGTCATCGGGAGGAGGGATCATGGCCAGAACGGCTTTGGTGACGGGAGGAACACGCGGGATCGGCGCGGCAATATCCATTGCGTTGCGCGATGCGGGCTATTCGGTTGCCGCCAACTATGCGGGCAACGAAGATGCGGCAGCGCGCTTTGCAGGCGAGACCGGCATTGCCGTCTTCAAATGGTCGGTCGCCGATTACGAGGCCTGTGCTGCCGGCATCAGGGCGGTCGAGGCCGATCTCGGGCCGATCGACGTTCTCGTCAACAATGCCGGCATCACCCGCGACGGCATGTTCCACCGCATCACGCCCGATCAATGGCGCGCCGTGATCGACACCAATCTGTGCGGCGTCTTCAACATGACGCATCCCGTCTGGCCCGGCATGCGCGACCGCGGCTTTGGACGCGTGATCAACATTTCCTCGATCAACGGCCAGAAGGGGCAAGTGGGGCAGGTGAACTATGCCGCCTCCAAGTCGGGCGAACTGGGCTTCACCAAGGCTCTGTCGCTGGAAGGCGCGCGGGCCGGCATCACGGTGAATGCGATCGCGCCCGGTTATATTGCGACCGACATGGTCATGGCGGTGCCGGAAAAGGTACGGGACGGCATTATCGCGCAAATCCCGGTGGGGCGTCTGGGCGAAGCGTCCGAGATCGCGCGCTGTGTTCTGTTTCTAGCATCCGACGAAGCGGGCTTCATTACAGGTGCGACGCTTGCCGCCAATGGCGGGCAGTATCTGAGCTGACGGCGTCAGCGGTTCAGGACGTGGGCGCGAGACGGTTTCCACAGGCGGCGTTGCGTCTTGTGTGGATGGCTTGTGCATAAAGTCTCGATCGATCGGCATGACAGACCCCAAACGTTCTCGTGGTGTTCGCATTGTGCGCTGCCATCGATCAGAATGCTGCTGCTTTCGGAAACGAGAGGTCCGATCCCGCATCTCGGACGCGGTTGTCGCCTGCGTGATCGCGCAGCGTGAACAAAGCTCGAACCGGCTGCGTCAGCGATTCGTCGGCGCTTTGTTCCGGGGCCGTTCCCGGTGCTCACTCCCGGCAGGGTCAGCTGAATTGCCTTCGGCCCTGTGATCTCCGGCCGAGAGGCTCTATATCAGGTTTCAACCAGCGGGCCTGACATGCTCTTGCCGCTTCCGCACTTGCCGCCCTTGCCGGAGACGCCTTTTTCCGCATGACAGCATCTTCCTACCGGTCTCCGGCGCCGCTTGTTTTGTCCGGGCGCAATGTCACCGCCGTGCTCGGACCCACCAATACCGGCAAGACCCATCTGGCGATCGAGCGCATGGTGGCGCATTCGAGCGGCGTGATCGGCCTGCCGCTGCGCCTTCTTGCGCGCGAGGTCTATGCCCGCGTCTGTGAAAAGGTCGGGGCCGACAAGGTTTCGCTGATCACCGGCGAGGAAAAGATCAAGCCGCCGAACGCGCGCTATTCCGTTTGCACTGTGGAAGCGATGCCGCGCGAAACCGATGCGGCTTTTGTAGCGATCGACGAGGTGCAGCTGGCGGGCGATCTTGAGCGCGGGCACATCTTTACCGACCGCATTCTGCATCTGCGGGGTCGCGAAGAAACGCTGCTGCTGGGCGCCGGCACGATGCGCGGCATTCTCGAACGGCTGCTGCGCGGCATCTCCGTCGTGTCGCGCCCGCGCATGTCGCATCTGGCCTATGCCGGCTCCAAGAAGATCACGCGCCTGCCGCGCCGCTCGGCGATCGTCGCCTTTTCGGCTGACGATGTTTACGCCATTGCCGAGCTGATCCGACGCCAGCGGGGCGGGGCGGCTGTTGTGCTGGGCGCGCTTTCACCCCGCACCCGCAACGCGCAGGTCGAACTCTATCAGTCCGGTGATGTCGATTATCTCATCGCCACCGATGCGATCGGCATGGGGCTCAACCTCGATGTCGACCATGTCGCCTTTGCCCAGGACCAGAAGTTCGACGGCTTTCAGTATCGCAACCTGACACCCGGCGAGATCGGCCAGATCGCGGGGCGCGCCGGACGTCACCTTCGCGACGGCACGTTCGGCGTGACCGGCCAGTGCGATAATTTCACCGATGAGATGGTGGAGCGGGTCGAGGCGCATGCCTTCGATCCCGTGAAGGTTCTGCAATGGCGCAATGCCGAACTCGATTTTTCCTCGCTGGAAGGTTTGCAGCAGTCGATCGACTGTATCGCGCCCGTTGAAGGATTGACGCGCGCGCTGCCGGCCGTGGATGCGCAGGCGTTGGCGCTTCTGGCACGCGATAACGGCATTCGCCGGCTGGCCGACCGGCGCGACCGCGTCGCCCTTTTGTGGGAATGCTGTGCGCTGCCGGATTATCGCCGGATCGCGCCGGCGCAACATTCCGACCTCATCGCCTCCATGTATAGCGATCTTGCCGAACGGGGTCATGTCGACGAAGCCTATATGGCCGAACAGGTGCGCCGCGCCGACTCGACGGCCGGCGATATCGACACGCTTTCGCATCGCATCGCGCAGATCCGGACCTGGACCTTTGTGTCAAATCGACCCGGTTGGCTGGCCGATCCGCTGCATTGGCAAGAAAAAACACGCGAAATCGAAGATCGATTGTCCGACGCGCTTCACGAGCGATTGACGAAACGCTTCGTAGACCGCAGGACATCCGTTCTTATGAAGCGTCTAAGAGAAAACACGATGCCTGAAGCGGAAGTCCAGTCCAACGGGAGCGTTCTTGTCGAGGGTCACACCGTCGGCGACCTCCAGGGATTCCGGTTTACCGCCGATACGAGTGTGCAGGGTGAGGATGCGAAAGCCGTGAAGGCCGCCGCGTCCAAAGCGCTCGCGCAGGAGTTCGAAAGCCGGGCCGAAAAATTCGCCGCCGCTGGTAACGGCGATTTCGCGTTGGCCTCCGATGGCACCCTGCGCTGGATCGGCGCGCCGGTGGCAACTGTGGTCGCAACCGACGATCCGCTGAAGCCGCGCGTGATCCTGCTTGCCGACGAGCAGCTGACCGGTCCGTCGCGCGACAAGGTCGCCGCACGCGCCGAGCGTTTCGTCGCCTTCCAGGTGGAATCGCTGTTGAAGCCGCTGGTGGATCTGCGGGATGCCGAGCAGCTGACCGGGCTCGCACGCGGCATCGCCTTCCGGCTGGTGGAGAATTTCGGCGTCATCAATCGTCGCGACATCGCCGATGACGTTAAGGGCCTCGATCAGGAATCGCGCGCAGCGCTTCGCCGTCTCGGCGTTCGCTTCGGCGCCTATCATATCTTCGTGCCGGCCTTGCTGAAGCCAGCACCCGCCGGTCTTCTGACGCTGCTTTGGGCGCTGAAGAACGACGGCAAGGACAAGCCGGGCTTCGGTGATCTCGTTGCCATGCTGGCTGCGGGCCGCACCTCGGTGGTGGTCGACACGACCTTCGATCCAGCCTTTTATCCGCTGGCCGGTTATCGCCAGCTCGGCCGCCGCGCCGTGCGTATCGATATTCTCGAGCGTTTGGCCGATCTGATCCGTCCGGCCCTTGCCTGGCGGGCAGGATCGGGCACGCGTCCGGCCGGCGCGTTCGACGGCCAGGCCTTCATGACCACGCCGCAGATGATGTCGATCCTCGGTGCCAATGCCGAAGACATCGAGGAGATCCTGAAGGGTCTCGGTTATCGCGGCGAAGCGCGTCCGGCGAAGGATGTGCGCGATCGCATGGCGCAGGCCGATGCCCGCGTGGCGGAAGCTGCCGAAAAGGCTGCAGCCGACAAGGCTGCCGTTGATCAGGCGGCCGCGGCCGAACAGGCTGCGATCAGTGCTGCGGCTTCGCCGAGCCCGGTTGCGCAGGAAAACAATGTCGAGGTTCTCGACGAAATGCTGGCGGCGAACCGCGAAGCTGCCGAAACCGCGGCTGATCCGGTTGCAGCCGGCGCCAGCGTGCTGGGTGCCGATAACGAACAGCCCGTCACGGATGAGCCGGTAGCGGTTGAACAGGCCGGCGAGCCCGATCTCGGTGCCGAAGCGATTGAGGAAGCTGCCTCGGAAACAGCACCGCAGGCTTCGGATGCCGAGCAGCCGGTTGCGGCCGAAATGCCCGCCGAGCCGCTGGCCGAGCTCGTGGATGCCGGCGGATCGGTGCTGGGTGAAACGGAAGCGGAGGCTTCAACCGAAGCCAAGACGTCGGAAGAACCCGCCGCTGCTGCTACTGCCTCTGAAGAAGAGACCGAGGAAGAAAAGCCGGTGATGTTGTGGCGCCCGGCGCGCCATGATCGCGGCCCACGCCACAACCAGCGCAACAATAACCGCCGTGACAACAATCGCGGTGGCGGAAACCGGCGTGATGGCGCGCCGGCTGCACAGGCGGCTTCCGGTGAAAACCAGCCAGCCGACGGTCAGCCGCGTCCCGATCGTGGTTCCCGTCCCGATCGCAACCGCAATGCAGGTGCGCCCGGCAACCGCAACAATCGTCCCGGTGAAAACCGTGCGGGCGAAAACCGGCGCGACGGGCGTCCGGGCGGTGGCGACAACAAGGACGGCAACAAGCGCTTCGATCGTCGCGACAAGGATAATCGTGGCGACAACGAGCGCGGTGGCGGACGTCCGCCGCGTGACGATCGCGGCGCGAAGTTCTCTTCGGCACCCAAGCGCGACGAGCGGCCGGCCCGGATGGATCCGGATTCGCCCTTCGCCAAGCTCGCGGCGCTGCGCGAACAGCTGAAGAAGTAAATGGACGGGGGCAAACAGCGCCTCGACAAATGGCTGTTCTTCGCGCGTCTGCAAAAATCGCGCACGCTTGCCGCGAAATTCGTTGCGGCAGGCACGATCCGCGTCAATCGTGAGAAGACCGACAATCCT
Source organism: Tianweitania aestuarii (assembly GCF_018457165.1). Taxonomy (GTDB): domain Bacteria; phylum Pseudomonadota; class Alphaproteobacteria; order Rhizobiales; family Rhizobiaceae; genus Tianweitania; species Tianweitania aestuarii. The sequence goes on from NZ_JAFMNX010000005.1 coordinate 119,217, forward strand.
GCGCGCGGGATCAAGGTCGGCGATGTGCTGACGATCACCTTTCAGACCCAGGTGCTGGTGGTACGCGTGGAGCAGCCCGGCACGCGGCGCGGCCCGCCGGCGGAAGCGCGCATGCTCTACACAAACCTGTCGTCGCCGTCCGATCCCGTTCTCCTCCTCGCGGATCTCGAGCCGGAGGATGAGGGGTTGGACGACGACGGCGATGACAGCGAAGGGTGAGCGCGGCATTTGCTCCCCTTGCCAGCCCCGGTCAAACGGACTACCTCCGCCTCAGTTATCAAAGCCAAATCCGTTCTCGACCGCGTTTCACCCGGTGTCGAGCCTCCTTGCGGGATCTGTTTATCATGACCTATGTCGTCACCGACAATTGCATCCGCTGCAAATACACGGATTGCGTTGAGGTGTGTCCGGTCGACTGCTTCTATGAAGGCGAGAACATGCTCGTCATTCATCCCGACGAATGCATCGATTGCGGCGTGTGCGAGCCGGAATGCCCGGCCGACGCGATCAAGCCGGACACGGAATCGGGTCTCGACAAGTGGCTGACGCTCAATGCCGATTATGCCGCGAAGTGGCCGAATTTGACGGTCAAGAAGGACCCGCTTCCGGACGCCGCAGAACACGACGGCGAAGCGGACAAGCTCGAAAAGTATTTTTCCACGGAAGCCGGCACCGGCGACTGAGGATCAAATCCGCGCTTTCACGCCTGCCTGATGAGTATCTCTCAGGCAGCAAAGCGCGCATGCGTGCGCAAGCAGCAAAATCTTGATTCGTTCGGCTTTTTGTGATATTGATCCACAAATGCCGGTGACACACCATCCTTTTATGGCGCTTATGCCCAAATCCCAGAGGTAATGATCGTTCTCGACCAAGGCAGTCTTGGTGGAATGCTGTGCGCATTCCACCCGGGTCTGGGTTGTGGCGGTGTGTTCGTGTGCAAGCGGTTACGAGTTTTGACCGGAGCGGTCAAGCGGTCCGTCGACTGAAACGTCGACCCGGAACACAGGAGTGAATGCGTATGGCTATCCAGCAGAAGAAGTCGGCTGCGCGGAACGGTTTCAAGACCGGCGAATACATCGTTTATCCCTCGCATGGTGTGGGCCTTATCGCCGCCATCGAGGAACAGGAAGTTGCGGGCCACAAGCTGGAACTGTTCGTGATCGACTTCCAGAAGGACAAGATGCGCCTGAAGGTGCCGGTCGCCAAGGCAACCTCCATCGGCATGCGCAAGCTGTCGGAAACCGATTATGTCGATCGCGCGCTGAAGGTCGTTCAGGGTCGCGCCCGCGTGAAGCGCACCATGTGGTCGCGTCGCGCGCAGGAATATGATGCAAAGATCAATTCCGGCGACCTGATCTCGATCTCCGAAGTGGTGCGCGATCTGTATCGCGCCGAGAACCAGCCGGAACAGTCCTATTCCGAGCGCCAGCTTTATGAAGCAGCGCTTGATCGCATGGCGCGCGAAATCGCTGCCGTGAACAAGATGTCGGAAACGGAAGCCGTTCGCCTGATCGAGACCAACCTGAACAAGGGTCCCAAGCGCGGCGCCAAGACCGACGAAGTCGCCGAAGGCGATGATGCGGATACGGATTCGGATGCCGATGCAGTCGAGTCCGACACGACGGAACAGGAAGAAGCCGCGTAATCCCAGCGGCTTTCAACGAACGAAAAAAAGCCGGCTTCGCGCCGGCTTTTTGTTGTCTGGTGTCCTGCCGGTCAGGTGCGGCCGAGCACCTTGTCCATGGCTTGAACGGCATAGCCTTCCTGGCGCGGCCAGGCGGCGTAATCGTCCTTGGTGGTGAAGCCGAGCGCACGGCGGGCATGGAGCGGGAAGTTCGGATCGTCCAAGGCACCGCGCGCCATGGCCACGAGATCGGCATCACCATCGTCGATGATCTTGGCGGCATCCTGCGGCGTGACGATCAGGCCGACCGCTGTGGTGGGCACGCCGGCCTTCTGCTTGATGGCTGCAGCGAGCGGCACCTGATAGTTCGGCGCGGCGGTGATGGCCGCACCCGCAAAGCCGCCCGACGAGCAATGCACCATGTCGGTGCCTGCCGCATGAGCCTGCTTGGCAAATTCGGCGACGTCGTCCGGTGTCAGACCTTCGGGCAGAGCATCAGTGGCCGACACGCGCAGGAACAGTGGCTTGTGCTTCGGCCAGGCAGCGCGCACGGCTTTCACGACCTCGAGGGGGAAGCGCATGCGGTTTTCCAGCGCGCCGCCATAATCATCGGTGCGGTGGTTGGCGATCGGCGACAGGAACTGGTTGAGGAGATAGCCATGCGCGGCGTGGATCTCGACCACATCGAAGCCCGCTTCATCCGAGCGCCGGGCGGCGGCCGCGAAATCCTCGACCAGCTGCGCGATTTCCTCCACGCTCAGTTCGGAAGGCTCGACGAAATTGGGCCCATGCTTTTCCGCACTCGGCGCTTCAGGGGTCCAGCTTTCAAAAGCATAGGTTTCCTTCTCGGCAGCCGTTTCGTTGAACCCGCCGCGCCATGGCAGGGCGGTGGAGGCCTTGCGACCGGCATGGGCGAGCTGGATGCCGGCGGCAGCCCCATTGGCGTGTAGGAAGGCGGTGATGCGCTTCCATTCGGCGGCCTGCTCGTCGTTCCAGATGCCGGTATCGGCATAGGTGATGCGGCCCTTCGGGGTCACGGCGGAGGCTTCGGCGATCACCAGCGCGTAGCCGCCGAGCGCAAAGCGTCCGAGATGCACGAAGTGCCAGTCGTTGGGCATGCCGTGCTGTGCGGAATACTGGCACATCGGCGCCACCACGAAGCGGTTCTTCAATGTGAGTTCGGCAAGGGGATAGGGTTCAAAAAGCTTGGTCATACGGGAATGTCCTTGGAATTTCGCAGCGCAGGGGAGAGGCGTCTGAAACGAGACGGGATGCGCTGCGTTCCGGATATTGTGCGCCCTTTGCGCCATGCCTAGGGGTTCATGATCGATCCCTTGAAAATAAAACTGGCGGCTCTAGCTAGTTCGCGTGGAACATTCCCGTTCATCCGGCGTTCATTTGACGTCTGGGACTCGCGCCGGCTGCGAGTAAGGTGGAACTTCCCCTGTCCGGGCTAGGCGTAACAGCCGGTTTGAATGAGCGGGGTAGCACCATGGACGATACGGCAAAGCGAACCTTGATCCGCGCCGCCATGAAGGCTCCCTATCTGGAGCGAGGCGAAGAACACGATCTCGCATTGCGCTGGAAAGATCATCAGGATCAGGAAGCGCTCCACAAAATCACAACAGCCCATATGCGGCTCGTCATCTCGATGGCGGCGAAGTTCCGCTATTTTGGCCTGTCGATGAGCGATCTCATCCAGGAAGGCCATGTCGGCCTGTTGGAAGCGGCTGCCCGCTTCGAGCCCGATCGCGAAGTGCGGTTCTCGACCTATGCGACCTGGTGGATCCGCGCGTCGATCCAGGATTACATCTTACGCAACTGGTCGATTGTTCGCGGCGGCACGAGCTCGGCGCAAAAGGCGCTGTTCTTCAACCTCCGCCGCCTGCGTGCACGCCTTGCACAGGGCTCCGAGCCGCTGTCCAATTCCGCGATCTATGAAGAAATTTCCACGGCCCTCGGCGTGACCGTTGCCGATGTCGCCGTGATGGATTCGCGTTTGTCCGGCTATGACACATCGCTGAATGCGCCTGTGAGCGACGATTCCAACGGTGCTTCGGACCGCATGGACTTCCTAGTTTCGGATGCACCGCTGCCGGACGAAATCGTTTCGGAAACAATCGATGTCGAGCGCCGTTCGCGCTGGCTCGGTTCGGCTCTCGACGTGTTGAACGAGCGCGAGCGCCGCATCATCCAGGAGCGTCGCTTGCAGGATGATGGCGCAACGCTGGAATCGCTGGGCGCCAAGCTCGGCATTTCGAAGGAGCGCGTGCGCCAGATCGAGAACCGCGCGCTGGAAAAGCTGCGCGCGGCTCTGGTAAAGGTGAACCCGGAACTGCAGATCGCAGCCGCCTGAGCCGATCAGGTTTGGCCGACCGGTCCCAAGGATCAGTCGGCCCAATCCGGATCGGTCGTGAAGGCGATCGTGAGCCAGCGATCGGGACCTGCGTCACCGATCGCATCCCCGATCTCGTCGCGGATCGCATCCCATTCTTCCAAAGGCCGTGCCGGCTGTCCGACCGGCACGATGAAATACAGTTCGATCTGCCGCCCGCGTCCGACCTTTGCGACATAAGCGCGGTGGGACGTGAAGTTGTAGCGGGCAACGATCGCTTCGGCGATCGTGTCCACCTCGCGCTTGTATTCAACAGGCGTGACGAGCAGCATGTCGGACAGCGCCTGCTTGATCGTTCCGATCGGGATCGGAATGACGATCAAACAGATCAGCGTCAGGATCACCGGATCGACATAGGGGATCGCCCATGTCCACCGCGTGCCATCGATGAGATAGCCGAACAAGAAGGCGATCAGCAGCGACGCGGTGAGGGCGGCCGACGTCCACCATGCCTTGGCATCCAGCGCGAGAAGCTCGGAGTTCAAGCGGCGATTGGCGCGTTGCACCAGAAGCGCCATCACGATGGCGGTTGTGACCGTGATGATGCCGTAAATAATGCCCTGATCGAAAGCGAGAACGCGCCCGCCGGCAAGCAAGCTCTCGATCGCCGTCAAAAGCGCGTAAACGGCAGCCCCCATCAACAGCGTGCCGTTCAAAACCAGGACCATCGGCTCCAGATGCCAGAAGCCCATGGTGAACCGCTCCATGAAGCGCGGCTTGCCTTCCTTTGCGCCCGAACGCACGATCAGGCTGGACACAACCAAGGCAACGCCGGTCATCGACGTGTCGATCAGCGAATAAACGCCATCAAACAGGATCGCCGACGAACCGGACAAAAGACCGAAGCCCACGCCGACCACAGCCGTCATCAGCGTGACAAGGATCGACAGCCTGAGAACGGAGGCTTCCGTGGTCATGGTGTGGGTCCTGTGGAGCGGGCGGAGCCTGCTAAAAACGATGCTGCTTGAACATCCGAGTAAGAGTGACAGCCCGGCAGTTCAACCTTTGAAACCCAGATGACGATCTGGAAGTTTCAGGGCACGCAAAACCGGTCGCATGAGGCTCGTTCCTGCCCTCGCTTCCGCTCTACCGATCGGTAATGATCTTGACCTTGTCGCCCGGGGCGGGCGTCGCGCCTGGGGGGAGGGCGTTGAGGAGGCGGAAGAGGTCGAGCTTGCGGTCGACGCCTTGCATCTGCGTGGCGAGCGAGGCCAGCGTGTCGCCGGGGCGAACAACGGCTACGCGCACGCGCAGCGGCTTGAGCGCGGCCTTTTGTTCCGGCGTCAGAACCTGGAAGCTGGCGGTGACGCTGTCGGCGACGATAGTGAGGGCGGGGCTGGCGAGGGGGGCTGCCGTCAGGAGGCGGTAGACCTGATCGCCGGCGCGCATCACCGTCACATCGAACTGCCAGCCATCGACCTTGGCCTTGGCATTGGCGGCCTCGCTGCCGTTCACGGTGGTTTCGCGTACGCTGGAATCGTCGAGGCCGGCAACCCAGCCCGAGCGCAGGTAATTGGCAAGCGTGGTGTTGCGGTCGATGGTCACGCCATCGAAGCGCACCGCGACGTCGCCGGGGCCTGTGGCCGTGACGGCTTCCGCCGAATTGTCGATCGTGAAGCCTTCCGGGACGGTGAAGGATACGCCGAGACGCGGATGCAGGAAGGTGCGGCCGCGCACATAGCCTTCTTCCGGCGTGTCGCCGTAAAGCAGGCCGTCGATGCCGGCGAGAAAGGAATCGCGATCGCGCGAGCCGGTGCCGGGCGTGCCGAACTGGCGGGCATGGCGCTGCGCGAGTTCGATGCGCTGCGGCGTGTTCGGGTGGCTTGCGAGGAAGTCGAGGCTCGGATCGGTGGCGCCGCTGACATTGCGGAAATCGGCATAAGCGCCCATCGACTGGAGGAAGCGCGGCGAAGCGAAGGTGTCGTAGCCGGCGCGGCCGAGCGCGCGGATGCCGATCGCATCGGCTTCCAGCTCCTGATTGCGCGAGAACTGCGCCATCCGCAGCTTGTTGCGGATCAGCGCCATGCGGGCGTTCTGGTCGCCGCCGAGCACGTCCGACACGACCTTGGACGCCAGCTCTTCTTCGGCTTCGCGCTGCTGGCGCTGCAAACCGTGATTGGCCGTGACGTGCGCCATTTCGTGGCTGATCACAGCGGCGAGTTCGGCGGAATCGTTGGCCAGCGCCAGCAGACCGCGCGTGACATAAAGATAACCGCCGGGCAGCGCGAAGGCGTTGACGTTGGGCGAGTTCAGGATGGTGATGCGGAAGGTCTGGGCGGGGTTTTCCGGATCGAGCGTCAGCGCGCCGATGGCCTTTGCCACCATGCGCTCGAGCTTCGGATCGGAATATTCGCCGCCATAGGTCGCCAGAATGCGCGGATGCTGCGCCCGGGCAACGGCTGCCATGCGATCGTTGCGCTGGACATTGTCGACCGTGACCGGATTGTCGGACGGGCGCACCGATTTCAGCGACGGATCGTCCTTGAAGGAATCCATGCTGACGCAGCCGGTCATCAGCGCCGCCAGCGACAGCGCGACCACAGCGCGGCGCATGCGTGCGCCAACGAATGAGGAGGCGGACGATCGGCTGAATGGCGGGTTAAACAGAATGCGCCCCTTTGACTTTCTCGGATTCGGCCACAGGCCGGCGGACCTAGCCACATCCCTTTGCATGTTACAACAAGAAGGAGCGCTTCGCGGGCGCGAATAGTGATGAGCAATTATGTCGGCATGCGGGCGAAGGTGATCGGGCCTTCAGCCAGCGTCACCCATATAGCGCCGGAATGCGGCGGGTGCTTGTTCGTCTAAGAAGGATTTCGCCGGGCCTTGGGCGGTGATGTGTCCGTTCTCCAGAAACAGCACGTGATCGGCGAGACGACTGGCATCTTCGGGGTGATGCGTGACGAACAGGACCGTGAGGCCAAGGCGGGCCTGAAGGGCGCGGATTTCGTCCAGCATGTCGGCGCGCAGAGCGGGACCGAGCGAGGCGAAGGGTTCGTCGAGCAAAAGAACGGGGCACTGGCGCACAAGGGCACGCGCGATCGCCACGCGCTGCCTTTCGCCACCGGACAGTTCACGCGGCAGACGGTTGTTCTTGTTCTGCATGCCGGTGGAAGCAAGCGCGTCGGCAATCGCGCGCTTGTCGTCGGCGGTGAGCTTGAGGGAGGGCGAGCGGCCCAGGCCGACGTTCTGCTCGACGGTGAGGTGGGCGAAGAGGTTGTTTTCCTGAAAGATCATCGACACGGGCCGGGCGGCCGGTGCTCTATCGCGCATGTCCTGTTCGCCGATCAGGATGCGGCCGCTCTTCGGTGTTTCGAAACCGGCAACCAGATTGAGCAGGGTGGATTTGCCCGAACCGCTTGGACCCATGAGGGCGGTGATCGCACCGTCCGGCACGGTGGCGTCGAACAGGAATTGGGCCTCGTTGTAGGCGAAAGCGACCTGATCGAAGCGGATAGTGGGGCCATTCATCGCCGGCTTCTCCCCAGGCGGTCGGACAGGAGCATGAGTGCCAGCGTCAAGGCGGCGAGAAACAGGCCGAGCCCTGCCGCATCGGCGGTGCGGTAGCTGCCCATGCGCTCGAGCAGAAGATAGGGCAGGGTTTTTACCGCATCGGAGCCGAACAAAGCGATGACGCCGAGATCGCCGAGTGACAGCGCCATGGCGAAAGCGAAGGCGGAAGTGAGCGGGCGGCGTAGCGACGGCCAGTCGATCAGGCGCAGCCGGTTCCAGCCTGTGAGCCCCAGCGAGGCGCAAAGGCGATCGTGACGGGTGGCGGCGTCGTCATGGGCCGGGCGAAGAAGGCGCAGCGCGAAAGGCATGGCCATGACGCCGTTGACGGTGATGGCCATGATCGGCGCGAGGGCGAAAAGATCGGTCATGGTGCGCAGGAGAATGAACCAGCCGGCGCCGATCACGATGGGGGGAACAACCAGGACATAACCCGCACCGCGATCGGTCAGGCGCTCGAACAAGGAGGGACGTCCGCCGGGGCGTCTGCTTTGCAGGAGATGACGGGTGCGAAGGAGGGCGAAGGACAAGGCGATCGCGACAGTGGCTGCGGCGAAAGCGAGCCAAAGGCTGGTTACGGTGGCGGATCGCACGCTTGTTTCGAAGGCGAGGCGTTGCAGGTCGGCGAACAAACCGGCGAAGACGATGGCGGCTAGCGGGCTCACAACGAAGACCACGGTCACAACGAGGAGCGCGACATTGATCATGCGCTCGCGCGCATTCGGGCGATCGAAGCGGCGCGGGGCAACGGAAAGGTTTGCGTCACCTGCCGTATCGGCGCCGAGGCGCGACAGAACGGCCAGGATCACCACGGTGAGCGCAAGTTGCACCAGCGTCAAAGCGACGGCGCGGGCGGGATCGAAGTCGAAGCGCAGCGCCTGATAGATCGCGACTTCAAGCGTCGTGGCGCGCGGGCCGCCGCCGAGCGTCAGCACCAGCGTGAAGGAGGTCACGCACAGCATGAAAACGAGGCCGGCGACGGAGGGCAGGGCCTTGCGCAGAGCCGGCCACTCAATGAAGCGAAAGGTGTTGGAGGCGCTGAAGCCGAGCTGGACGCCGAGCCGGTGCTGGTCGGTTGGTATCGTCTGGAGCGCTTCCAGAAACAGCCGTGTCGCCATCGGCAGGTTGAAGAAGACATGCGCGACGAGAATGCCGGAAAGGCCGTAGATGCCGGGCCAGGGCTCGCCGATCAGCGCGCCGAGCGGGGTGGCCAAAAAGCCGGCACGGCCGAGCAAAGCAAGCAGGCCAAGGGCTGCGACGATCGCCGGCAGAGCCAGCGGCACGGCGAAGAGCTGCAGGATCAGTTGCCGGCCTGGAAACACGGGGTGGCGCGACAAGGCGCGGGCAACAACGAGCGCCGGCAAAACGGCCAGCACGGTCGATAGCAGCGCCTGCAGGAGGGTGAAGCGGATGATGCGCAGGAGATAGAAGTCGAACGCCGCCCAAGCCGCCTGGGGATTGCGCGCGCCTTCGGCGATCAGTCCGACAAAGGCGCCGCCGATCAGCACCGCCAGCATTCCAAGCGCCAGCGCGCCGCCAAGAAGGCGCGGATCGGCAGGGATGCGGCGGATGACGGTCACGTCAGGCGTTTACCGGCTCATCACCTGCAGCCACTCGTCGATCCAAGTCTTGCGCTTTTCGGCAATTTCATCCGACGGGATCGTGAGGGACTTGGTCGGCTTGACCATGCGATCAAAGGCTTCATCGAGCGGCTCGGACGTCTTGGCGGCGGGCAGCATCCATTGCGTTTCGGGCACGGCGTCCTGGAAGGAGGGCGTCAGCATGAACTGGAGGAACTGCTTGGCCAGCGGGTTTTCCGCGCCCTTCTTCGTCATGCCGGCGACTTCCACCTGGAGGTAGTGACCCTCCGAGAAAGACGCTGCCTGGTATCGCTCGGTCTTGTCCGCAATGATGTGGTAGGCCGGCGAGGTCGTGTAGGACAACACCATCGGCGCTTCGTTCTTGGTGAACAGGCCATAGGCCTCGCTCCAGCCGGGCGTGACGGTGAGCACGCGGTTCTTGAGCTTGGCCCAGGCGTTCCCCGCGTCATCGCCGTAAACGGATTTGATCCAGAGCAGCAGGCCGAGACCGGGCGTCGAGGTGCGCGGATCCTGGATCACGATCTTCTGGCTCGGATCGCCTTCCACCAGGTCCTTCAGGCTCGTTGGCGGGGTCTGGAGCTTTTCGGTGTCGTAAACGACGGCGAAGTAGCCGTAGTCATAGGGAAGGAAGGTGTCGTCGTTCCAGCCGCCGGGAACCGCCACGCTTTCGGCCGAAATGCCGTGCGGAACAAAGAGGTTCGTGGCGCGCGCTTCTGTGGTCAGGTTGGTGTCGAGGCCGAGCACGAGATCGGCCTTCGTGTTGGCGCCTTCGAGCTTGATGCGGTTAAGCAGCGCCACGCCATCGGCCACCGACACGAAGTCGACCTGGCAGCTGCATTGCGCCTCGAACGCCTTCTCGACGATGGGGCCTGGACCCCATTCGGCGGTGAAGCTGTCATAGGTGTAGATGGTGAGCGTGTTTTCCGCCGCCTTAGCCGTCGCAGTAGCCGCCGGCAGAACGCCGAGCGCAAGCGTCAGGGATAGAAGGGTGGTCAGACCTGTGTTGCGCATGAAGCGCCTCCTTTTCATCCACGTTGCAGGACTTGAGGCGCTTTTCACGAAAACGCGTCTAATCCCTCCGCCGGTGCAAACCGGATCAGGTTCAGCGGGTTGGCAGGGTTTTCACCCGTTCGCCTCTCAGCCGGTCGCGATGAACACGCCGGCACCCCGTTAGAGCATCATCAGAAATAGTCCGAAGTGCTTGCGCTCGCAAGCGTTTGCGTGGAACCACGGCCATGCTATTGCCCAGGCTTCATGAGCCGGTTTTCCCTTCTTCTTGGCGGCGATCTGACCGTTACGCCTCGCTTGCGCGCCCAGATTGCGGGCAGCCGCGTGCTTGCGGCCGATTCCGGCATTGCGCATGCGGCCGCGGTTGGCGTGGAGCCGGAATTGTGGGTCGGCGACTTCGATTCCTCCGACGCGGATCTGCAGGCGTTGATGGCGCGCGTGCCGCGCGAAAGCTTCCCGCCGGAAAAAGACAGCACGGATGGGGAGCTGGCGGTGGATCTGGCGCTGGCGAAGGGAGCGAGCGAGCTTGTTCTCGTTGGCGCCTTTGGCGGTTCGCGGCCCGACCATGCCTTTCTTCACATGACGATGGCGCTGCGCCTGGCGGAAGCCGGCACCCAGGTGCTGTTGACCAGCGGCGACCAGGAGGGCGTGCCGCTGCTGGCAGGATCGCATCGCTTCGACTATATGGAGCAGACCTTGTTCAGCGTGCTCGGCTTTACCGATCTCGTTGTCTCGATATCAGGCGCGCGCTGGCCGCTCGATCACCGCGCGGTGCCGTTCGGCTCCTCGCTGACGCTCTCGAATATTGTTTCCGGCTCCTTGAACGTGGAGCTCCATTCCGGGCGGGCGCTGCTCGTCGCACACCCCTAGGATTGATCGCTTTTCATGGCTCCGCCACTTCTTCGCTTAGACAATATCCAGCTCACTTTCGGCGGCACGCCGCTGCTTGCCGGCGCTTCGCTTTCGGCTTCCGCCGGCGACAAGATCGCGCTGGTTGGGCGCAACGGTTCGGGCAAGTCGACCCTGCTCAAGATCGCGGCCGGCACCGTCGAGCCGCAGGACGGGCTGATCTTCCGCCAGCCGGGCGCGACCATCCGCTATCTCGCGCAGGCGCCCGATCTCGAAGGCTATGCCAATGTGCGCGCTTATGTGGAAGCGGGGCTCGGGCCATCCGACGACCCCTACCGCGCGACCTATCTGATCGAACATCTCGACCTCACCGGCGACGAAACGCCGGCGACGTTGTCCGGCGGTGAGGCGCGGCGTGCCGCATTGGCGCGCGTTCTGGCGCCGCAGCCCGACATTCTCCTGCTCGACGAGCCCACCAACCATCTCGATCTCAACACGATCGAATGGCTGGAAGACGAGCTCAGCCGGTTGTCGTCGGCACTTATCCTGATCAGCCACGATCGCCGCTTTCTCGAGCGCGTGACGCGGGCAACCGTGTGGCTCGATCGCGGCGAGACCAAGCGGCTCGACCGGGGCTTCGCGCATTTCGAGGAATGGCGCGACCAGGTTCTGGCCGAAGAAGAACGCGACCAGCACAAGCTCGGACGTGCGATCCAGCGCGAAGAACACTGGATGCGCTATGGCGTGACCGCACGACGCAAGCGCAACATGCGGCGCGTCGGCGAGTTGCAGGCCATGCGCCAGCAGTTCCGGACCCATCGCGGCGCGGAAGGCACGGCCGCTCTGATCGCCAGCGAGGCGCAGGAATCGGGCAAGCTGGTGCTCGAAGCCAAGAATATCGCCAAGAGCTATGACGGGCGTCCGGTGGTGGCAGGCTTCTCGACCCGCATCCAGCGCGGCAACCGCATCGGTCTCGTTGGGCCGAACGGTGCCGGCAAGACGACGCTTCTGCGCATGCTGATCGGCGATCTCCAGCCCGATAGCGGTTCGATCCGGCTCGGCACCAATCTGGAAATCGCCACCCTCGACCAGCGCCGCTCCAGCCTCGACCTCAACGAGACGCTCGCCACCTATCTAACGTCGGGGCGCGGCGACAGCCTCACCGTGAACGGAGAGGAAAAGCATGTCGTGTCCTATATGAAGGACTTCCTGTTCAAGCCGGAACAAGCGCGTACGCCGATCAAGGAACTGTCGGGCGGCGAAAGGGCACGCCTCATTCTGGCGCGGGTTCTGGCGCGGCCGGCGAACCTTCTGGTGCTCGACGAGCCGACCAACGATCTCGATATGGAAACGCTCGATCTTCTGCAGGAACTCGTTGCCGGTTTCCCCGGCACGGTGCTGCTGGTCAGCCACGATCGCGATTTCCTTGATCGCACCGTGACCTCGATCATTGCGCCGGAAGGCGAGGGCAAGTGGACCGAATATGCCGGCGGCTATCAAGACATGCTGGCGCAGCGCAAGGCCGACATCGCCGCGCGCTCCACGATCAAAGCGGCCAACAAGGCGGAGTCTTCATCGGATGCGCCGGCGGCGGTTAAGCCCGCGTCCAACGCCAAGAAGCTGTCCTACAAACAGAAATATGCGCTGGAAACGCTGCCCAAGCGCATGGAAGACGCGCAATCGTCCATCGCCAAGCTCGAAGCCGTGATGGCCGACCCGAACCTGTACGCCAAGGACTTCGCCAAGTTCGAAAAGACCGCAGCACAGCTCGACAAGCTGCGTGCCGAGATGGCGGGGATGGAAGACGAGTGGCTGGAATTGGAAATGCTGCGCGAGGAAATCGAGGGATGATCGGTTTCGCGCAGTGAACCGCTGGAGGCGGATGCATGGATCTCGATCGCAAGGACTTCAATGGTGCTTGTCATTGCGGCACGATACGCTTTCGCGTGCATCTGAGTGAGGGCCTGCGCAGCGCGCGCCGGTGCAGCTGTTCGATGTGCCGAATGCGCGGGGCGGTGGCCGTCACGGCAAAGGTGGGCGATCTGGAGATCACCGCAGGCGCAGACGCGCTGACGCTTTACCAGTTCAACACGCTTGTGGCGCGGCATTACTTCTGTTCGCAGTGCGGGATCTATACGCATCACCAGCGGCGTTCGAACCCGTCGCAGCTCGGCGTCAACGTCGCCTGTCTGGAGGGTGTCAGCCCGTTCGACTTTTCGGCGGTGACGGTAAATGACGGGGTCAATCACCCCACGGACGGCAAGGCAGGCTCGGGTCTGGCAGGCGTGCTGCGGTTCGAACCGGCATCGGATCGCTAGAAGCGCGTTCGTTGATGTGACTCTCGCTTGACGCTTCCCGCTTTTCTGGGTATGGCAACCCTCGATTTCCCATGTGGCCGCCTGGATCCTGCGCGCCGACCCGTTTGGTGCGGCAAGGAACTGTGGTCGAAAGACCGGCAGCTTTAAGAAGAATAATTGAGGTAACGTCATGTCCCGCGCCTGCGAACTGACCGGCAAAGCCGTTCTGACCGGCAACAATGTCAGCCACGCCAACAACAAGACCCGTCGCCGTTTCCTGCCGAACCTCGTCAATGTGACGCTGATCTCGGAAGCGATGAACCAGTCGGTTCGTTTGCGCGTTTCGGCCAATGCTCTGCGCACGGTCGAGCATCGCGGTGGCCTCGACGCCTTCCTCGCCAAGGCCAATGCCATGGAACTGTCGCCGAAGGCTCGCCTGCTCAAGAAGCAGATCGCTAAGAAGACGGCTGAACAGACCGAAGGCGCTGCAGCTTAATTAGCTGCCGCTTACGACTTGAGGACGGCTTTCAAAGCCGTCCGCTGGTTCCATTACCCAGGATAAAAAAATGCTTTCCGCAAGACATGTATGGCCGTTTGTGGCTGCGATGGCTGTTGTCGTCGTGGCCTCGAATATATTCGTCCAGTTCCCGCTGAACGGCCAGATCGGCCCGCTGGTTCTGGCCGATGTGCTGACCTGGGGCGCGTTCAGCTACCCCGTCGCTTTTCTCATCACCGACCTTGCCAACCGCCGCTATGGCCCGACGCTTGCCCGGCGCGTGGTGTTTGTCGGCTTTGCGGTGGCCATTGCCAGCTCGATCATCTTCCCGCCCTTGTTGTTTAAATGGGGATTGATCCCGTTCGCGCTCGAACCCGGCCGCATCATGCGGGTGGCGATCGCGTCCGGCGTTGCGTTTCTGATCGGCCAGCTACTCGATGTGTCGGTATTCAACCGGCTGCGCCAGGCATCCTGGTGGCGCGCGCCGATCGTTGCGTCCATCGTGGGCTCGATCCTCGATACGGCGATCTTCTTTTCGGTCGCCTTTGCACCGGTCTTCGCCTTTGTCGGTCCGAGCGAACCCTTCGCGCTGGAACATGCGCCCTTGTTCGGCCTGTTCGATCCGAGCGTTGCGCGCTGGATTTCCTGGGCGCTGGGCGATCTGACGGTAAAGCTGACCATTGCCGTTGTGGCGCTGATCCCGTACCGGCTGATTTCCGCCCGTTGGTGGCCTCAGCCGCTGCCGGCCTGAGACAGGTCTGGTTGCCGCTTGATCCCCTGGGAACATCTCGACAGCGCGCCGATCCCCGACAGCAGCGAAACGCTGCGGTTGAAGCGGCGTGGCCGCGAATATTCGATCATGCTCGGCACCAACGAGCTGATGAACAGCCGCTTGTTCGGTTCGGAAGAAGCGTTGGCAAGGCTGCCGATTGAAAAGCTCGGCACACCAACACCCCACATCCTGATCGGCGGTCTCGGCATGGGCTTTACCCTGCGGGCCGCGCTGGCTGTGCTGCCGCCGCAAGCGAAAGTGACGGTCGCCGAACTCGTGCCGGCGGTGGTCGCCTGGGCGCGCGGGCCGATGGCGGAGGTGTTTGCGGGCTGCCTCGACGATCCGCGCGTTCAAGTTCATGAAGGCGATGTCAGCGCGCTGATCCGATCGGCACCGGCTGCCTACGACTCCATCCTGCTCGATGTCGACAACGGGCCGGAAGGCTTGTCGCGGCCGGGCAATGACGGGCTTTATGATCCGCGCGGGCTGCAATTCGCCAAAACGGCCTTGCGGCCGGGTGGCGTGCTGTCCGTGTGGTCGGCCGCCCCCGATGCCGGTTTCACGCGGCGCTTGAAGAATGCGGGCTTCGGCGTCGAGGAAGCCAAGGTCAAGGCGCATCGCGGCAAGAGCGGGACGCGGCATGTGATCTGGCTGGCGGTGAAGTAGGGGAGTAGGTCTCTCTTCTTCTCGACCGCTTTGCGTTCCTTTGCCTTCTCACTCAGCCTTGTAGATAAACTCCAGGTAGATGTTGCGCTGGAGGATGGACTGGTTGTCGTCCGAGATCAGCGACACGCGCGTGGTTCCATCTGCGGCCTGCCAGATGTCCATGCCTTCCATATTGTCGATCTGGTAGCCCATATCCGCTTCCAGAAGCACTTCGCCATCGACGGTGGCGCCGGGCTTGATGCTGGCCGCGGACAGGCGGCGCAGGCGCATGGCGATGCCCGACGTGTAGGCGAAGCGGCGTTCCAGAATGAGGATGTCGCCATCGGGCAGAAACGCGCCGTCGGTGATGTCGAAGTTGTTGCTGCGATGCACGAAGAAGATGCCCTTGCGCGGCCCGCTCAGCACGGAAGCGAAGATGTCGCCACGCTTGTTGAGGCTCATCTCCGACAAAGCGATGATGGCGCCGGCGAAAGGCCCGCTTTGGGGAGCAGCCATCACCGTTTCGAAGCCGCGATTGATCCGCAACTCGGTTTTCGGAATGAGGAAGTCGAGGTTGCGGATCTGCTTGCCCATGGTGCCGGTCTCAAGACGGTATTGCGAGATGCGGTGCTGACGCTCGAAGCCGACGGTGGCAATGCCATCGGCAATCGCGAGGCTTTCGGCATCCACCAGGCGCTTGTCCTGGGTGATTTCGCCGTCCGGGCCGGTCATCGGCTCCATCGTGAAGTCGGTCATGCCGGTGGGGCGTTTTTGCGCATCGCGCTCGATGCGACCGAAATACCAGTAGCCGTTATCCGTCACCCCGGCGAAGCGTGTGCCGGGTTCGGTGAAGCGGAAGGCGGAGAAGCTGCCGAACAGGGGATGGCGCGATACGAGTTCAAGGCCGCCGACAAAGGTCAGCGTGCCAAAACTCGGTTCTCCGCGCCCGATGCGGAACTCCGTGATCGGGCGGCTTCGCACCGCCATGTCCTCGCTTTGAGCGGAGGCGGAAACCAGAAAGGGCAGAAAGAGTGCGAGGCCGAGCAGGCCTGAAAGAATGCGCCTCACCCTGCGCGCCGCAGCCCGCGTCCTGTCGCCTGACCGCCGCCGCGCCCGCGCATCGATTCTTCGCTGAACAGCGAAGCGAGCTGCTCGGTCATGGCGCCGGCCAGTTCTTCGGCATCGACGATGGTGACGGCGCGGCGATAATAGCGCGTGACGTCATGGCCGATGCCGATCGCCAGAAGCTCGACCGGCGAGCGGGTTTCGATCAGGTCGATGACACCGCGCAAATGGCGTTCGAGATAGTTGCCGGGGTTCACCGACAGGGTGGAATCGTCCACCGGCGCGCCATCCGAAATCATCATCAGGATCTTGCGCTGTTCGGGCCGCGCCATCAGGCGCTGATGCGCCCAAAGCAGCGCTTCACCGTCGATGTTTTCCTTGAGCAAGCCTTCGCGCATCATCAAACCGAGATTGCGTCGGGCGCGCCGCCAGGGTGCATCGGCGGATTTGTAAACGATGTGACGCAGATCGTTGAGGCGGCCGGGATTGGCCGGCTTGTTCTGCTTCAGCCATTGTTCGCGCGACTGACCGCCCTTCCAGGCGCGGGTCGTAAAGCCGAGGATCTCGACCGACACGCCGCAGCGCTCCAGCGTGCGGGCCAGAATATCGGCGCAGGTGGCGGCAACGGTGATGGGCCGTCCGCGCATCGAACCGGAATTGTCGAGCAGCAGCGTCACCACCGTGTCGCGGAAGTTGGTGTCGCGCTCCTGCTTGAAGGACAGCGGCTGCATCGGGTCGATCACCACGCGCACCAGGCGCGCGGGGTCGAGATAGCCTTCCTCGAGGTCGAAGTCCCAGGAGCGGTTCTGCTGCGCCATCAAACGCCGCTGCAGGCGGTTGGCGAGACGGCCCACCACGCCCTGCAGGTTGACCAGCTGCTTGTCGAGAAAGGCGCGCAGGCGATCGAGCTCTTCTTCGTCGCAGAGCTCTTCGGCACCGACCATCTCGTCAAAGGCCTGGGTGAAGACCTTGTAGTCGATCGTGCGTTCGAACTGGTTGAAGGCGTTTTCGGGACGGCGCGTTTCGCCCGGCGTTTCCGAGTCGAGATCGTCGGATTCGGACTGGTCGTCGGCAGCGGTCGCGGCCGCTTCGCTTTCGCCGGCTTCCTGCTCGTCGCTCGACGCATCGGCTTCTTCGGATTGGGATTCCTGCGAGCCGGATTCGTCCTCGCCGCCTTCTTCCCCGCCCTCGTCGCCCTGCGGCTCGTCGCTGTCGTCCTCGTTGTTGTCTTCGGTCTGATCGTCGTCGCCGATGTCTTCGGCCATGTCCATGGACACGAGCATGTCGCGCACGAGGCGCGCAAAGGCGTTCTGGTCGTCGAGACTGTCGACGAGACCTTCGAGATTACCGCCGGCCTTGTCTTCCACCCAGCCGCGCCAAAGATCGACCACGCGCTCGCCGCTCGGCGGGACGGCGCGACCGGTGAGCTTTTCGCGCACCATCATCGCAACCGCTTCCTCGATCGGGGCATCGTCGCGGCTCGATACGTCGGCGAAATTCGCCTTGGCGTATTTGTCTTCCAGCATGGATGTCAGATTGTCGCCGACACCCTTCATGGCCCGCGCACCGATCGCTTCCACGCGCGCTTGTTCCACGGCATCGAAGATCGCGCGCGCCTGCCGGCCGTCCGGCGCGAGGCGATTGTGGATCGCGCTGTCATGGCACGCCTTGCGCAGCGCCATGGAGTCGCCAAGGCCGCGGGTCACCGCGATGTCGTTGATCGAGGCCTTCTTAGGCAATTCCGGGAGGCGGGCGCGCTGCCCGGCCAGCGCCGGTTTGTCCTTGGCAAAGGAGACTTCAAGCTCGTTGTCGCCGGCCAGAGCGCGCATCGTCACCGTCACGGCGCGGCGAAACGCATCGCCCTCGCTGCCGTTCTTGGTTTTTGCGCGTGAATTGTCGCCGGGACCTGCCATGTGCTTGTTTATTCCGCTGCTATGGGATGGTGCGTGGCGTTGGGAATGATATCGCCATCGTGGATCGCTGCTTCTGCCCATTCCAGCGCTGCCGACCTTACATCAGCGATGGCGGTGATCTCGCTTTCGCCGTCGCCTGTGCAACCGGGCAGTGCCGGAATGGTTGCCAACCAACCGTTGCCTTCTTCAGCGTCGAGCGGTCTCAAAACAATTTCATAAGCGGCGGGATCAAAGATCGATCCGTCAGCCGTTACGAGTCGTCTGGCATTGTCGATCATGATCCGCCTGCCTTGTCCAGGAACTCAACCAGCATGACAATATAGATCGGCTTGATCGGTCAGCGAGCCGGTATCGTCAACCTTGCGCCTTCATGCGGATTGCCGATCTTGAAGTGCGATCCACTTGAAGGCTTTCTGCATTCCAAGCCGGCTTCACGGCAGGCTTTTTCAACATCACCGATCTGCCAATCCGCTTTCGGATTGGCGCGAATTCGCTCGATGGTTTTTCCCACCAGAGCATCAGCGCTTAGCCCAGTACCGCGTTGGCAGCGCTTTCCGGCAGTTCCTCGCCGAAGGCGCGCTGATAGAATTCGGCGACCACCGCGCGTTCCAGTTCATCGCACTTGTTGAGGAAGGTGAGGCGGAAGGCGAAGCCGACGTCGCCGAAGATTTCAGCATTTTCGGACCAGGTGATTACCGTACGGGGGCTCATCACGGTCGACAGATCGCCATTCATGAAGGCGGAGCGGGTCTGATCGGCAACGCGCACCATGCGGCTGACGATCTCGCGGCCCTTGTCGTTCTGGTAGTGCTTGGCCTTGGCCAGAACGATCGCGACTTCTTCGGCATGCGGCAGGTAGTTCAGCGTGGTGACGATCGACCAGCGGTCCATCTGCGCCTGGTTGATCTGCTGCGTGCCATGATAAAGGCCGGTGGTGTCGCCGAGGCCGACCGTGTTGGCGGTGGCAAACAGGCGGAAAGCCGGATGCGGGCGAATGACGCGGCTCTGGTCGAGCAGGGTGAGCCGGCCCGAGGCTTCCAGCACGCGCTGGATCACGAACATCACGTCCGGACGGCCGGCGTCGTATTCGTCGAACACCAGCGCGACATTATGCTGATAGGCCCAGGGCAGGATGCCGTCACGAAACTCGGTGACCTGCATGCCATCCTTCACCACGATCGCATCCTTGCCGACGAGATCGATGCGGCTGACATGGCTGTCGAGATTGACGCGGATACAGGGCCAGTTGAGGCGTGCGGCGACCTGCTCGATATGGGTCGACTTGCCGGTGCCGTGGTAGCCCGAGACCATCACGCGGCGATTGAAGGCAAAGCCCGACAGGATGGCCAGCGTGGTCTGCTGGTCGAACAGATAATCCGGATCGATATCCGGCACATGCTCGGTTCGAGTGGAATAAGCAGGCACCACCATCTGGGACTCGAAACCGAACGTGTCCTTCACCGACACGGTGGTATCCGGAAGATTGGCGCTGTCGCGGTCGAGCTTGTCCATCATGCCTCCAGGCGGGGCTCAGGTGATCCCCAAGCGCGCTCGCCGTCCTTCATCTCTTTCAATGCCGGTTTTTCTTAAACCAGCTTCTCCGTCGGTGGGAATTAAAAAACGCTGTGCCAGCCTATCTAAGGCGCTGGCGCAAGGTTGCCAGCCGCCGACACCACGCGCGCTTCAATCGCAATAACCGGCCTGCTTGAGCAGCTTGTAGGCCTGCAGAACTTCGCGCAGCGTGTCTTCGGAAGCGCGATCACCGTTATTGGAATCCGGGTGATGCTTCTTCACCAGCGCCTTGTAGCGCGCCTTGACCTCCTTGGAGGTGGCCTTCACCGTCAGGCCGAGCGTCGTCAACGCCTTGGCTTCCAGCGGCTTGGCCTTGCGCTCCTGCGGTGCCGTCGCGCCCGTTCCGAACACGTTATAGGGATCGCGCATCCGGTAGTAACCGGCGCGGCCCGAGCGCATCTGGGACACGTCGGGCGAAGAACTGGCCGCACCCGTTGCCGTTCCCATCTTCCAGGTCGGACGATGGCCGGTCATCGCTTCCTTCTGGAAACGCGCGACATCGCTGTCCGGCACGCCCGAGAAGTAGTTGAAGCTCTTGTTGTATTCGCGCACGTGATCGATGCAGAAGCGGAAATACTCGCCTTCACGCATGCGCCCGACCGGCGCGCGATGCGTGCCCGGCTGATTGCATCCGTCCCACTGGCAACACGGCGCCTGGGATTGGGTGGCGGCAGCAGCCTTCTTGTCCGGGCGGATGCGCAGTTTCTCGAAAGATTTCGAATAGTTCGTCATGGGTCGTCGTACTGTCTCCAAGCGCTGAAGTATGCGAGCTTCGCGCGACGATACAAGAATTGACATTTGCGATTTGTAGCCCAGAACCCTGCTTCGACATGCGCCGCAACGGAAAGCGCGCCGGGTCTGGATCAGACGCAGATATGGGAGCGATGAGGTTCGATGTCCATCCAAGAAAAGATCGAAAGCAAGCTTACGCAGGCGCTTCAGCCGGAGCGGCTCGCAGTTATCAACGAAAGCCACCTTCATGCCGGCCATCAGCCGAGCTTCAACGGTTCGGGCGAAACGCACTTTCGGGTGCGGGTCGTTTCAGCCAAATTCGACGGCCTGAGCCGGATCGAACGGCACCGGATGGTCAACGAGCTTCTGGAAAACGAGCTGGCGGTCGACAAGGTGCACGCCCTGGCGATCGAGCCCGCCGCACCGGGCGAGGCGACGCGCTGGTAGTCACCAAATCGTCTTGACGAAGGGATAGTCCAGGATCTTCGTGTCGGCGGTGAGCAGCGGCATGTCGAGCAGGCGTGCCGTTGCGACGATCAGTCTGTCTGCCGGATCGCGGTGAAACGGCTCCGGCAGACGGTTGGCCTCGACGGCGATGCGGTTGTCGATCGGGATGAAGTGCAGGAACATCATCGCTTCGACGCGAGATCGCCAAGCGGCGAAGCCTTCTTCCAGGGTGATGCGGTTTTGACTGTCCAGGAGCGCTACCTCCCACATCGTCATAGCGGAGACCTTCACCGCTGCTACCGCGCGTGCGCTCTCAAACAGTCCAGAAGCTGCTTCACTCACCCGATATGATTGACCTGTCGTCCACCAAAGCAGAACATGCGTGTCGATCAGGATCACTTGAGGGCTTCCCAATCCTCCTCGCCCACGGAATCGAAGGGCCGATCATATTTCGTCAGGCTACCCCGCAAACGCGCCAAGATAGCATCGTCGTGCCGACGCATCTCCTCGGTATAAGTCGAGGGGCGTTCAATCGTCTTCAACTCGAAGACGGTCTTCCCGCCCTCTGTCACCATGATGGTCTCACCATGGCGCTCAGCGGAATCGAGCAGTTCAGCCGTCCTGTCTTCGAAATCCTTGCGGGTGACGTGAATGGTCATGGCGCTCCATCCCTCAGCTTTCATCGCAAGGATAATACAGGCTGCGCCTATCTTCCAGCCAGTGCGTCCTGCAGGAAGGCGAGGACTTCGGAGGCGGGAACATCCCTTGCGATGAAGCTTTGGCCGATGCCGTGGGTGAGGATGAAGGTCAGGGCGCCGCGGGAGACTTTCTTGTCCTGCGCGATGAAGGCGAGGAGCTTTTCGGCGTCGGGCAGACCGCCTGGAACATCGGCGAGCGTGGTTGGCAGGCCGACCGCCTTGAGATGCGTTTCGACGCGAATGGCGTCGTCGGGGCTTGCCTGGTTGAGGCGGGCGGAGAAGCGGTGCGCCAAGGCCATGCCGATTGCAACGCCTTCGCCATGAACGAGGCGGGCGCTGTCATAGCCGGTGGCCGCTTCCAGCGCGTGGCCGAAGGTGTGGCCGAGGTTGAGCAGAGCGCGATTGCCGGTTTCGTACTCGTCGCGGGCAACCACATCGGCCTTGGCCTGGCAGGATGCGGCAATGGCTTCGCTGCGGGCCGAACCGCCTGAAAAGATGTCGCGCCAGTTGGCTTCCAGCCAGGCAAAGAAGTCTGGCTTGTCGATCAGGCCGTATTTGGCGACTTCGGCATAGCCGGCGCGGAATTCGCGCTCCGACAGCGTGTCGAGGGCGGAGGTGTCGGCCAGAACGAGGCGCGGCTGGTGAAACACGCCGACGAGGTTCTTGCCTTGCGCGGTGTTGATGCCAGTCTTGCCGCCGACGGAGGAATCAACCTGCGCCAGAAGCGAGGTCGGGATCTGGATGAACTGCATGCCGCGGCGCACGATGCCTGCCGCAAAGCCCGCGAGATCGCCGATCACGCCGCCGCCGAGCGCCACAACGGCATCGCCGCGTTCGAGCCGTGCATCGAGAATGGCGCCGACGGTTTGCTGCAGATGATCGAAGCTCTTGGTTTTTTCGCCGGCCGGCAGGATCAAGGCCGCATGGCCTATACCGGCTTCGTCCAGCGACGCCTGTAGCCGTGCGAGATGACCGGCGGCGGCAACGTTCTCGTCGGTGACGATCGCCACGCGGATGCCGGGCAGGCGCGCCTGGATCTCGGCGCCGGCACGGTCGATCAGTCCATCGCCGATCAGGATGTCATAGGTGCGGGTGTCGAGACCGACGGTGACGGTGCGGATCGAAGGGGAGATCATGATGCGGATGCGGTCCTGCGGGGCGCGAGGTCGAGAAAGCGGTCGAGCGCTTCGATCACTTCGCCGGTGATCACTTCACGCTTTTCGTCGCGGCTTTCGATGGTGAGATCGGACTGCGCGTAAGTGGGATAGCGATCGTCCATCAGCTTGGCCATCGTTGCGCGCGGATCGGCGGTCTTGAGCAGGGGCCGTGTCTGCCGCTTGGATACGCGCTCCATGAGAACGTCGAGATCGGCCTTCAGCCACACGGAAATGCCGTGTTCGGCCACAACCGCGCGCGTTTGTTCATTCATGAAAGCGCCGCCGCCGGTGGACACGATGCCGGCACCTTCGCGCACCAGACGCTCGATCACGCGATGTTCCAGAGCGCGGAATTCCGGCTCGCCGTAGCGCTCGAAGAGTTCCGGTACGGAAAGGCGCGAAACGGTTTCGATTTCATGGTCGCTGTCGACGAAGGGGAGGTCGAGCGCCTGCGCGACGCGACGGCCGATCGAGGTTTTTCCGGCGCCCATGAGGCCGACAAACACGATTGCGCGCGAGCCCAGCCGGCTGACGATCTGGTTGCGCAAAGGCGATTCGGCTAAAACAGTCATTTCGGCTCCTTGTTGCGGCGACAAGCACCGCAAAACGCCGATTGCGTCAAGCGCCGAAGGCGAACTCCCCCTCCTCTTGGAGGTCATGCAGCCTTGCCACGGGCGCAACCGCGGCGGATAAGGTCGAACTGACTCGGATCGATTAATCGAGGCTGCCTGTTTATGCCGACTTTGTTCCGGTTCGTGACCGTGATCGCCATCCTGGTTGCGCTTGTTTATGCGGCGATGTTTGCCTTGGCGACCTTCGTGTCGCCGCGGCAAACACAGATGGTGGTGCCGGTTCCGATCGATCAGCTCGACCGCAATGCCGTGTCGTCGCCAACCCCATGAAAGCGTGGTCATGACGGGAAACGGAGCCCGCATCGAGGCTTTTCTCGAGATGATGGTGGCCGAGCGCGGGGCCAGCGAAAACACGCTGCAATCCTATCGCCGCGACCTGGAAGATGCAGCCGACACGGTGGCGGGGCCGCTTCATGAAGCAACGCCGCCGCAGCTGCGCGCTTATCTGGCTTCACTGTCCGCACGCGGCTTTGCGGCGAGTTCCCAGGCCAGGCGGCTGTCGGCCTTGCGGCAGTTCTTCAAGTTTCTCCATGCCGAAGGCGTGCGAGCGGACGATCCCACTGGTACGCTCGACATGCCGCGCAAGGATCGTCCGCTGCCGGTGACGCTCAGCGAGGGAAATGTCGGTGTTCTGCTGGACCACGCCGAGCAGGAGGTCGGGGAAGCTGCTAGTGACGATGCGCGCTTCGATGCCTTGCGCATGCATGCGCTGATCGAGGTGCTTTATGCCACGGGCCTACGCGTTTCGGAGCTGGTGTCGCTCCCGGTCACGGTTGCCCGGCGCGACGAACGCTTCTTCTTCGTCAAGGGTAAGGGCAACAAGGAGCGGCTGGTGCCGCTGACGGCCAAGGCGCAGACGGCGATGAAGGCGTGGCTCGGTGCGCGGGCTGCAAAGCCGGCCTTCGCCGCAAGCCGCTTCCTGTTTCCGGCATCCTCGGAAAGCGGGCATCTGGCGCGGCAGGTTTTTGCCCGCGACCTCAAGGGACTGGCCGCGCGCGCCGGGTTAAACGCGTCCGATCTGTCGCCGCATGTGCTGCGTCATGCCTTTGCCAGCCACCTCTTGCAGAACGGTGCGGACCTTCGCGCGGTGCAGCAATTGCTGGGTCATGCCGACATTTCCACCACCCAGATCTATACGCATGTGCTGGAAAAGCGGCTGATCGCGCTGGTGAATGACCATCATCCGCTTGCCGACCAGGGCTGAGCGGGCTATTTGCCAGCCAAGCCCGGAACGGGTATTCCCTATTGTTTCCGTTTGACGGGCAGTGTTTTCAAGGTTTCCTGGGTTCCGAGGGTTCTGGCCAGCCGCATGTACAACTATCTCGATTTCGAAAAGCCGGTCGCCGACCTCGAAGGCAAGATCGTTGAACTCAAGAAAATGAGTGAGAACGGCGGCGCGGTTGATGTGGCGGACGAGATTTCGCGGCTGGAAAAGCGCTCGCGCGATGCCCTGCGCGATGCCTACAAGGCCCTGACCCCATGGCAGAAGGCGCAGGTTGCGCGCCATCCGGACCGTCCGCATTGCGTCGATTACATCGCCGAGCTGATGACCGATTACACGCCGCTGGCCGGCGATCGCGCCTTCGGCGAAGACAATGCCCTGCTGTGCGGCTTTGCCCGCTTCCGCGGTGAGCCCGTTGCGGTGATCGGCCAGGAAAAGGGCACCGATACCCAAAGCCGCCTCAAGCACAATTTCGGCATGGCGCGGCCCGAAGGCTATCGCAAGGCCGTGCGCATCATGGAAATGGCCGACAAGTTCGGTATTCCGCTGATTTCGCTGGTGGACACCGCCGGCGCTTATCCCGGCATCGGCGCAGAAGAACGCGGCCAGGCTGAAGCCATTGCGCGCTCCACATCGGCCTGCCTTGGTTTGCGCGTGCCCAATATTTCCGTGATCATCGGCGAAGGTGGTTCGGGCGGCGCGATTGCGATCGCGACGGCGAACAAGGTTTATATGCTGGAGCACTCGATCTATTCGGTAATCTCGCCGGAGGGCGCTGCTTCTATTCTGTGGCACGATTCCACGCGTGCCCGCGACGCGGCCACCAACATGAAGATCACCGCCCAGGACCTTCTGGAAATGAAGGTGATCGACGGCATCATCGCAGAACCGCTGGGCGGCGCGCATCGCGGACGCGAAGCGATCATGCAGGCGGCCGGCGAACAGATCGCAGCCGGTTTCCGCGAGCTTGCCGAAAGCACGCAGGATTATCGCGAGCATCGCCGCGACAAGTTCCTCGCCATCGGGCGCACGCTTTAAGCGGTCTTGGGCCGGCGTGGCATGCACTGCGGAGGGTGCCTGCCACAAAATTGCCGCTACGGTACGTTTCAAGCTGCCGGCATAGGGATTACCGAGGGGCGGCAATTTCCAGGGCTTGTTGTAATCTTTTGTAAGGGTTAACGGCTCTAGA
This sequence comes from Tianweitania aestuarii, assembly GCF_018457165.1. Classification (GTDB taxonomy): domain Bacteria; phylum Pseudomonadota; class Alphaproteobacteria; order Rhizobiales; family Rhizobiaceae; genus Tianweitania; species Tianweitania aestuarii. Next base: position 145,041 of record NZ_JAFMNX010000005.1, read on the forward strand.
CTGCCATCTTCTCGGGGTGAAAAGCCCCTCGTTCGTGGTCACTGGAAACGTTCTGCCGCCATGCCGCTTCGCCTTCTTCGCGCCAGTCTGATCCTGTCCGCCGTCGTTCTCGCCGGCTGCAACGGATCGATCGACGACATCGCTCCCAAAGCGAACCAGGAGCTGTCGCCCAAGCTCATTTCCGACATGAAGACCAAGGGTATGGCGAAGACGTCGCCGATCATGGTCCGGATCTTCAAGGAAGAGGGCAAGCTCGAAGTCTGGAAGCAGAAGAATACGGGCCGCTATGACATGCTGGCCTCCTACGACATCTGCAAATGGTCGGGTAAGCTCGGACCGAAATATGTCGAAGGCGATCGCCAGGCGCCGGAAGGGTTCTATACCGTTCAGCCCGGCCAGATGAACCCGAACTCGTCTTTCTATCTGTCGTTCAACATCGGCTTTCCCAACGCCTATGACCGCGTTCACGGCCGCACCGGCCAGCATCTGATGGTGCATGGCGCGTGCTCGTCGTCGGGCTGTTATTCGATGACCGACGCGCAGGTCGCGCAGATCTATGCGCTGGCGCGCGAAGCCTTCAAGGGCGGCCAGACCTCGTTCCAGATCCAGGCCTTTCCGTTCCGCATGACGGCCGCCAACATGGCCCGCTACAAGGATGATCCGAACTACGCGTTCTGGACCATGCTGAAGGAAGGCTACGACCACTTCGAGATCACCAAGGTGCCGCCGAAGGTCGATGTCTGCGAAAAGCGCTATGTGTTCAACCAGCTATCCGATCAGCCGATGTCGGCAGCCGGCGCATGCCCGGCGACCGCGCAGCCAGAAGCCCTGCAGACCGCCTACCAGACCTACACCAAGACCTATCAGGCAGCGTTCAGCACGGCTGCGAACGGAGGTTCCAAGCTCGCCCCGATGTCGTCGATCGGCGGCCTGAAGGAAGCGGCTCTCGTTGCCGAATGGAGCAAGAAGCGGTCGCGCGGCGAACGTGTTCCAATGGAGCCGCCGTCGTTGAACCGCGACGGTTCGGTGACGCAGACCGAACGCATGGGCCGAATCGATTCGCCTGCCGGCCGCAAGATGGCGGCGCTCGAGGCCGAGAAGGAAGCCAAGGAAAAGGCCGCAGCCGCCGAAAAGGCGCAGGCCGTTGCTGCCGCACTTCCACCGGCAGCACCGGTGCCTGCCGCCGCGCAGGTGACGCCGATGGCCGTGTCGCCCGAAACCGGCGTCGCCGAGCCAAGTGCCGGCTTCCTGTCGGGTCTGCGCCGCCGCATGGCTTCAACCAACTGATCCGCGCAGGCGGTCGGCTTCCTTGAGCGTCGAAATCTATGATCTGCGCGGGCTGAACTGCCCGCTACCCGTTCTGCGCACCACCAAGCGTCTTGCGGGCATGGCATCCGGCGCGATCCTGGTAGTCGAGACCACCGATCCCCTGGCCAGCCTCGACATTCCCGCCTTTTGCCGGGACAAGGGGCACCAGCTCGTGTCCGTTGAGGCAACGGACAGCGGGCATCGCTTTACGATCGTGAAGGGCTGAGGCGGCTAACGGATCTTCAGATCTTCAGCCCGGCAATCGCGAGCGGGTTTTCCGTCATGGCGGCGCGGTCGGGGGTGTCGATTGACGGGCGGCTGGTGAGGGTGGCGAAGAGTTTGCGCACGTAGTCTTCCGGCACATCCTTGGTGATCAGCACCATGCGGGTTCCGCGCGGGCCTTCCGGCCATTGGGGCAGACGGGCCGGGGGATGCAGGATGGTCTGCACGCCGTGCAACACGAGCGGATGGGCCGGATCTTCGCTGAGCTCGATGATGCCCTTCATGCGAAGGAGGCGCTCGCCATAGCTGGCCTGCAGCAGGTCAACGAACATTTCCACCGCAGCACTCGGGATCGGACCCGGATGGGTCAGCGAAAAGGTGCGGATGCTGTCGTCGTGGTGATGGTGATGATGATGGTCGCCATGGTCATGACCGTGGTGGTCGTGGTCGTGATGATCATGGTGGTGCGCTTCTTCATGAGCGGCCTGGCCGAGCCAGCGCTGCACATCCACGCTCTTCGTTTCGGGGTCATAAAGCCCGCAAGACAAAAGCGCGACCAGATCGTCGTTGTTCGATGTTTGCCGAATATCGGCATTGGGATTGAGGGCCTTCAAGGCCGAACGCAGATCAGCGGTGGCTTGAGGGTCGGCGAGGTCGGTCTTGGTCAGAACCAGCCGATCGGCCACCGCCACCTGCTTCACCGCCTCGGGATGCGCATCGAGCGTGCGGGTGCCGTGCACGGCATCCACCGTCGTCACCACGCCGTCGAGCCGCAGCGTGCGCACGAGGATCGGATGCGCCATGAGAGCATGCAGAACCGGTGCGGGATCGGCCAGGCCGGTTGTCTCGATCACGATGCGCTTCATGGCGGCGATGCGGCCGTCGCGCAGGCGCTCCACGAGGTCGCTCAGTGTGTCCACCAGCTCGCCGCGCACGGTGCAGCAAAGACAGCCGCCCGCCAGTTCGATGATGCCGTCGGTCGCGCTTTCCACCAGCGCATGGTCGATCGAGACTTCGCCGAACTCGTTGACGATCACCGCCGTATCGGCAAGCTGCGGATCCTTGAGCAGGCGGTTGAGCAGCGTAGTTTTGCCCGAACCGAGAAAGCCGGTCAGGACGGAAACGGGAATGGGAAACACTGAACTCAGCCGCCTTGTTCAACCGCGCCGGCATTGGATGCCGTATCCGGCGCATAATCGGGCCGTGGGGTCGGGATCGGCACATCGGCATAGCGCGGCTGCGTCGACTTCGGACCCGTTGCGCCGCCGAGCGCCACGCTGACCACGACGCGCGGCCGGGTCATTTCGGTGATGAAGGGGGAGGGCACCAGCGGATTGCCTTCGGCGTCGCGGGTCTTGGCGATACGCTTTTGCGCTTCTTCGGTGCAGATCTCGGGACGCATGTTGCCGGGGGTGGTCAGGTCCTGGCCGCTGCGCGGAAGGTCTGCCAGCAGAGGGGCTCCGTCCGGCGACTTGCCGAAGCCTTCGGTCAGAAGCTCGGCGGTGCGGTAATCGCGCGCATCGGGCGACACGGCGCCGAGCACGACCGCCATGATCTGCCGGTTGTTGCGTGTCGCACTTGCCACCACGTTGAAGCCGGCCGGACAGGTGTAACCGGTCTTCATGCCGTCCGCACCTTCATAGCGGCCGATCAAGCCGTTGTGGTTGGGGATCACCTGATCGCCGGCAGCAATCGCCTCGATGTCGAAGTAATCGGCATATTGCGGGAAGTCGCGACGCAGCGCTGTGGCCAGAACCGCGATGTCGTGCGCGCTGGTGTAATGGTTGTCGTCATGAAGGCCGTGCGCGTTCATGAAATGCGAGCCGTTCATGCCCAGACGCGCCGCTTCCTTGTTCATGCGCTCGGCAAAGCCTGCAACCGAGCCGCCGACATTTTCGGCGAGTGCCGTGGTCACGTCATTGGCCGACTTCACCATCATGATCTTCAGCGCATTGTCCACCGACAGCACGGAGCCTTCCGGATAGCCCATCTTGCTCGGCGGTTCCCTTGTCGCCTTTTTGCTGATCTCGATCGGCGACAAAAGCGTGATCTCGCCGGCCTGAATGGCGCGGAAGGTCACGTAAACCGACATCAGCTTGGTGAGGGATGCCGGATACCAGCGCTTATAGGCGTCTTCCTGCTCGAGAACCTTGCCTGTGGCGGTGTCCACCACGATCGACGGGCCGGCCGCGGCCTGGCCATGAAGCGCGGTCAGCAAACCTGCGGAAAGAAGCGCGGCAAACAGCTTTCTGGTCAAAGATCCGGGTCCGTGCCTTGGGAAGTTGCGGAGACTATACAGCGAGGTTTGGCAGGAATCCAAACGCTGAGTGCCGTTAAAACGTCATCTTGGCTTCAAGAAGGCAAGGCCGGCCCGGCCAAGGCGCGGATGCCAAGCCTCGCTTGACCGCGCTCACGCGCAAGCTATAGCCTTCAGGCTTGTTTATCGGAGTGCCTTTTCATGCCTATCCTCAATCGTGCCGCCGAACTGCAGGACGAGGTCACGGGCTGGCGCCGGACGCTTCATGCGCGGCCCGAACTGATGTTCGATCTGCATGAAACGGCGGCCTTCGTGGAAGGCAAGCTTCGGGAATTCGGCTGCGACACGGTTGAAACCGGCTTTGCGAAAACCGGCGTGGTGGCCCTGATCAAGGGGCGGCTGGGCGATGGTCCGACGCTTGGCCTGCGCTCCGACATGGACGCGCTGCCGCTGACCGAGATCACCGGCGCGCCATACGCATCAGAAACGCCGGGCGCGATGCATGCCTGCGGCCATGACGGCCACACGGCCATGCTTCTGGGCGCCGCCAAATATCTCGCCGAAACCCGCAACTTCGCAGGCACCGTCGCCGTGATCTTCCAGCCCGCCGAAGAAGGCGGCGGTGGCGGGCGCGTGATGGTGGAAGAAGGCATCATGGAGCGCTTCAACATCGAGACGGTCTATGGCATGCACAACAAGCCCGGTCTGCCGGTTGGCCAATTCGCGATCCGGCCAGGCCCGATCATGGCGGCAACGGCCGAGTTCACGATCACGATCAAGGGCCGCGGCGGCCATGCGGCCATGCCGTATCGCACGATCGATCCGATCGTGATCGGCAGCCAGCTCGTGCAGGCGCTGCAGACTTTCGTGTCGCGCAACACCGATCCGATCGATTCCGCCGTTCTGTCCGTCACCAAGTTCCATGGCGGCGATGCCTACAACATCATCCCCGAACAGGTGGAACTGGCCGGCACGGTGCGCACGCTTCGCACCGAAGTGGCCGCCTATGCACGCGACCGGATCGTGGCGATCTGCGAAGGCTTAGGCGCGGCCAACGATGCGACCATCGATGTGGACTACCATTTCAACTATCCCGTGACCTTCAACCACGCCGAACAAGCGCAGTTCGCCGGCGAAACGGCGATCGCGATTGCCGGCGCAGACGGCGTCGACCTCGCCGTCGACCCGATGATGGCCGGCGAAGACTTCTCCTACATGCTGGAAAAGCGCCCGGGCGCCTTCATCTTCGTGGGCAACGGCGACAGCGCCGGTCTCCACAACCCCGCCTACGACTTCAACGACGAAGCGATCCCGTATGGCATCAGCTATTGGGTCAGGCTTGCCGAAACGGCGCTTGGCAAAAGGACCTAGGCGCTCACGCTTCGTTTCATCCACGCACGACCATGCTTGCCTGTTCTTGGCCGAACAGGCTATGAAACGCCGGAGTGGTCCCGTAGCTCAGTAGGATAGAGCGACAGATTCCTAATCTGTAGGTCGCTGGTTCGATCCCAGCCGGGATCACCAAATTTCTCTTATATTATCAGGCGCTTGAAGGTTGAAGTTGGGTGCTGAGCCCCTGCTCATCCAATCCAATTTGTTACCCCTAAGTACCTGCAATTCCTTGCGATTACGGGCTTTGCCAGCTAGTCCATGCAACATATATGCGACATGAGAGCAGTCTGCTGCCCTATTTCCGACGAGGCTGAAGTTCAACAGCCTTAATCCCATCCAGTGGGTGTTATGTTGATCGGGGGAAATATAGTTGCAACATGTTGCAACCAAAAGATGTTGACGCTTCGTATATACAAGTATTACTGGGGAGCTCCCGCAGCAACTAGTAATTACGGAGCGTTACCATGAATACCGATTTACCCAATGACAACACGCGTGATGTCTCAGACCTCGTTTGGGGTCTTGATGAAATAAGTCATCTACTTGGTAGAACTAGGCGTCAAACGCACTTCCTCCTCATCGGAGGGCACATCCCACCTGCTAGGAAGCTTGGAGGCAGATGGGTAGTGTCGAAGCGTGCACTTACAGCGTTTTTTCAAAACGTGTGTTGATACCAGCCATGACGATGTCAGAAACCGATGATTACGACGGCCCCACGTCGAGCGCTCTAGGGTCTGCTGAGTGGATAGTGTGCCCAGAAGCAGACTTTTTTAACCGGTTATGTCCCGTGCCTATAGATCGTTCGGCCCAGATAAGAGGGCTTTCTCACGACCAGACTGTGAGAATAAGAAAAGCTTTCAGGAGCGGCTACAACACTCTTCAGCAGCGCTGGCGTTCAAAGGCGTTTTTTGCTGCTAAAGAATTGACCAAAGGAGAGAATGTAGTCTGGCAGGCAATCAGCTTGAAAACGCTTCGCTTCAACAAGTTCTTCGAGAAGATACCTCGCAGGCTTTTCGTTGAAGGGCAACGTAACTCCCAAGGCGATCTCTATGAGGATTTATGTGGCGATGCTCTTCTGCCAGAAACTGGGCTTGATGATAGTGGTCTTAGTAAGGCGTTAAGGAGACTGATGGCGCGAGGCGACTGGATAGAGCGGTTCGAGAGTGATCGGCATCCGTTATACGGGACATCTACGGTCTACTCAGTCGTGATGCTGAACGAGATCGTTGATGTCATGTCTGGGGAAGCTGCCGGACTTTTAGGAAACAACAGCATTCTCACTTCCTCGGTCATAGAGCAGATTTCCAATCAAGCCGAACGTTTGCGGCAACGGGCAAGGGTATCGGGCTAGCTCGCCCGTTTGCAGGGACGGATGGCATACCGTCCGTAGATACGGGGAGGCGGAACGTCTCTGGAGACGGCTTGGTCCCCGTACACATGAACGGAACCAAACAGAGAAACAAAAACATAAAAGATCAAAGCTCTAAAACCCTACCGCTTCGCGGGGGACTGTTGGTCCGGAAGGCTTCCGGAAGAGGTTCGCACAGGTTTTCGAGCACCGTCTCTGGAGACGGTGTGAAGCACAAGCCGAGTTCGACGCCGTCGATTAAAAGGGTGTCCAACCCAGTTTTCTGGCGAATGCGAAGTTTCGCGTGCTTTGGATTGAATTTTGCCGCCTCACTCCTAAGCGTTCAGCTTTACGCGTATCGGGTTCTTAACTCTTTGGTATAGGGTGCTCACGTTTTGGTGTCGCAGTTGAACGCTTAGAGCAAAGCTCTGTTCTGTGATGGCGGGGTCGACCCACCGTCGTGAGCACCACACCGCAACGAAGTACCTATCGCCGTAACCACTGATGTTGGTTTTTCCTTGATATGTTCCGACCTGCAAGGTGCCTCTCTCTCGGACACTTGAGCCAATATCTGTAGGGCAGACAAATTTGTCCGCAAATTCCGGTGGTTTGCCTTCGTTCGCTTCCCACTTTCTAAACCGATCAAAGACCTCCTCTTGGCTTGTCCCTCTAAGAAGACGCCAACCCATAGCAACCCCGAGATAATCGGCCCTTGTGTGACGAGTTGGAGGATCGAAGGCCAGCACAACTTTGATCTCCCTGACGCCTTTCACGGTTTGGAACTCCGAAGGTATTGGCACTTCGTAGACCCCAAAATGATCCAGCTTGATACTATCCTCAGCAAAAAGAACAACACGATTGTCGTCAGACGTGGCCGCCTCAATAGCGCTCGCCAATCCATTGCCATAAGGAATTGACAGGTCAGCTTCTTTAAGCGGGTTCGTTCTGTCCGCATAAGCTTTGGGAACGCGTGCGGAAGTTGCTAGAAGCGCCCTCAAAAGATTAGCAGATGCATTCGGAAACTCGGAAAGCAGAAGAGCAGCTTTATAGGCTAAGTTTGGAGCGGAAAATGATGTCCCTGAGCGGGACCTGAATGCCTTTTCAAGTGGTTTGTGATGAAAACTCCATACCCCAGCAGCGGGTTTCTGATCGCCGTTTACCAATGCTTGGGTAGGGCCGTTCCAGACTGCTGTCCCTCCGAAATCAACGAAATCGGGTTTTACCATCCTGCGGATGCCGGGTCCGCATCTAGTGAACGGTGATGGTTCCTCCTTGCTGCAAATCGGTCGTACTCCTACGACGTCTTTGTCATCATCATCTAAGCCGTTCGAATGCGCAATTGCCCCTACTGATAGTAAATTTACGCCAATCGCAGGGGCGATAAGCCGGGACGCGGGATCAAGAAGAAGATGAGGATAGGCTTCGAGTATTTTGTCGCTGTAGGTCGTTGTAAGATCGCTGCGATTACCTGCCGAGACCACCAATAGGATGTCTAATTCGCGAGCCAACGTGTCCAACGTTGCCGTCCAAGGGTCCACCCTTGCGCCATCGTAGACCTGCTTAGCGTCTCCAAGCGAAATGTTGATGATCCGGCATCCAAACTCGTCATGAAGTCGACGAATGGATCTTTCCATGATCTCAGGTACTGACATTTCCTTAGGAAACTTGCCACCTGCTGTAGTCACTCGCGCACTTACGATCCAGAACTCTGCGTCGAAGTTTTTCGCTTGAACCCGAGCAGATATGTCGCCGAAAGCCGCGATAGAAGCCACCGAGGTCCCGTGCCCTCCCTCGTCATCGGTCCCTAAACTAGCTACCACGCTGAACGCGCCAGCCTCAGTTGGAGCCAAGAGCTTATGACCAAAGTTCACTCCACTATCTATGACACCTATCTTTACTGCGTCTGCGAGTGGAGCTTTGCCAGCCTCAAAGTCTGGTAGGGTTTCATTGTCTAAGTCGCTGGACCCAAGATCGGGCTCGGGCGGGAAATTTGCTAAAGCGACTTCTGGTAGTCCTAACGCTTGCTTCACGCCCCGACCGTCACTGGACGCGCGTACAAGTAGTAGGTGTTTTCCAGAATACGTGCTGTTAATTTCTCCGCCTACACTCTTGATCACTTTCTCAAGCCGATAGATGAACATGTCGGCTTCCAATTGCGTGGCAGGCTTATGAAGCTCGAAATCGAGCGTAAAGGCCTCATTATCGAGAAATGCTTCAAGACTTGTGAAGCCATGGCTTTTGAGTGTTGGTCCTAGCCGATCTATTGGCTCCACAAGGGAAACTTCGTCGATTGCTGCTATCAATTGTGCATAAGGAGGCCCTTTCTGCCCGGGCGGAACAACTCCCCGATAGGCATCGACCTTTTGGTGGAAGGAGGACAGGGACTTATCGTCAGCAAAGAGGACGGTAGTTTTATCGCCGTCAACAGATAGAACGCTCAAGCCAAGCTTCTTCCAGTCATCGTCGGTGAGCGCACCAGCAACTTTGATTTTAAGGATGAGGGATGGGTCCACACCATCGATAGTGGGCAGCTTCTGGAACTCTGATTGAGTTTCAGAGATTTCGGCCTTGATACGGGAACCGTGTTGCGTTGGCTGTCTCTCAATCCCCCCCGGAAACCCATTCTTCCGCCTTAGTAGTTCACCTTCAACGCGTTTTAGAGGCAAGTGTGAATAAGCTGCCATGGCCCGCCAAGCTGATCACTTTCAGCGCTGTATGTTGTCGCGAATGAGAATTCTTCTTTTCTCATCACGCAATGAAGCAGAAAATGTGTCATCGCTCAAGGTAGACTTCCGCTTCATTATCTCCCGTCGGATGGCGCTCATACAAACCCGCTCAATCTCTGCGAAAGACATACCCTCCAGATCTGAAAGGTACTTCTCAAAGTCGATGCCGACTTCAAAGTTACGCGTTTTTATCTGCAACAAGCGTAGTATTTGACGCCCAGTCGGAGACTTGAAGAACACAACCTCATCAAAACGACGCCAAATAGCGGTATCGATTGACCGTTCCAAATTAGTTGCAGCGATAACGATGCCTCGTCCTTCGAACTCCTCGATCAGCATGAGCAAACTATTGACTACTCGTCGGATTTCGCTGTGCTCTGAAGCATCGGTTCGCGTTCGGCCGAGCGCATCAAATTCATCGAGAAACAAGATGGTAGGGGTGGTTGCTGCTGCCTCAAAAAGCTGGCGAAGATTGCTCGCGGTCTCGCCCAAATAGGTTGTGATGATACTATCTAGCCGGGCTACCACCAGCGGCAGGTGAAGTTCCGTCGCAAGCACTTCAGCGCAGAGCGTCTTCCCGCATCCCGGTGGACCACAAAATAGAAGCTTCGATCTCGGCTTGAGCCCAAACCTTCGAAGGTCGTCTCCACGTTTAAACTCCTCCGCAACCTCAGCAAGTATCCGGTAAGCGTCAGCGTCGAGAACTATGTCACTGGCGCTGTGGGTCGGTTCTATGTAGCGGAATAGATCAGCGCCGTTGCTGTTTTTTCGCGTCAAAGCGGCAAGTTTCGAGGACTGCTTGCTCACTCTAGATGCCGCGCTTTTTGGCATGTTAGATCGAATTTTCTTCTCTTCTGAAAGCGACGCGAACATCGATTGTTCATCGTCGTTATCTTCACTGAGACGACTTGCGAAGGCAAACCTTCTTACGTCAGCTTTCATAGCCACTATCCTACCGGACGATGATGAGCGTGGGACATAGCACGCTGAACGTAAAAGACATAAAATCGCCTTCCATCTTAGCCGGCGCGCCTTTTCAGATAGGCTTCCGCCTTCTTCGTCGCCAGTCAGTAAACGGCGTCGCTCATCGCAGAAGTTGCCCGCAGTGATCAGCTATAGATCGAACGTTTTCCACTCATCAACCAACGCGGAGCGAGCGTAGCGCATCTTGGCTCTCATTCTTATCACAAAGGCTTGCCCCAGCGAGACAAGCTTCATGCACTTAGGTCCTGTCTCGCTGAAGTTATCTGTTGCCTTTTGAGGCAGGTGCCTCATGGTCTCTAGAGTTCTTTTGAGACAGGTGCACACATGCTGGTGGGATACGCCCGGACATCTACAGCAGAGCAGTCGGCAGGGCTCGAAGCGCAGAAGCGTGATCTTGGCGGTGCAACCGGGTGCACCAAGCTTTTCGTCGAGCAGGTCTCGTCGGTCGGAGAGCGACAGCAGCTTCAAGCAGCGTTGGACTTCGTCCGTGAAGGCGACACTCTGGTGGTAACCCGGCTTGACCGGCTTGCGCGGTCGACTTCGCACCTTCTCTCGATTGTTGAAGAACTGGACGGAAAGGGTGTAGCGCTTCGCATTCTCGATTTCGGCGGGGGTGAGGTCGATACGAAGTCACCATCAGGCCGCATGCTTTTGACCGTTTTCGGTGCAATGGCGGAGTTCGAGCGCGGTGTAATGCTTCTCCGGCAGCGTGAAGGGATCGCAGCAGCGAAAGCGGCCGGCAAGTACAAAGGTCGTGCTCCCACCGCGAGAGCCAAGAGCCAATCCGTCTTAGAGATGCGAGCCGCCGGGCTAGGAGCAAGCGAGATTGCGAGAACCCTCGGCATGGGGCGCGCGTCCGTCTATCGCATCTTGAGCCAGTCAGCTTGACCATATCTTTCCTCCGGAACCCACATCGAACTGCTGAAGGCCTCCACTGTGACTACTTTACGCTGTCAGCAGCGTAGTGCGTCGCCGTTCCCTATGTTTGACACCAGCAACTAAGTGGCTCAAAAAGACCTCGGCGCTGTACGTCAGCGCTGGGGCGTGGAAACCCCAATGGTTCGGTTGATGCCATCCGAAATGGCTCACTTCCTTGACCTTCGAGGTCCGGGAGCTTGCGACTATGTCCAAGCTCTCCGGAGCCAAAGGTCGTAGGGCCGTAACCATTCGGTTTCCAACTCCCGGATCAGGGGATCAAGGGCACGCTCGGCGGGGACGCACCGCTAGCACAGCCCTCGCAGTTGGACACAATGATCGTAATCCTCTTGCTTATCATCGTTCTTGTTATCGCTTGGCCGCTGATCACAGTGATGCTGGGCGGCGTTTTCTGGATGGTGGCGGCGAATTGGGAACTGATGCTTGCCATCTCAGCAGCTTCCATCGGCTACCTAATGTTTCTGAGCCGCATGGCCACGAAGCACAACCTGAAGCTTTTCGGTAAAATGGGAGAACCTCTCGACCCAACAAAGCCGGCGGGACGTGCAGTGCCGAGGAGCCCCGAGACAAGGCTGCCGCCACCCTTTGCTGACCGTCACCGCGAACCGGAGAAGCGCATTCGGCGCTTCGACGAACGCTAGGGCATGATGGATGGAAACCCTTTTTGCGCATCTGGCGACCCGGTTCGCGCCGTCGCCGGAAAACATCGCTATCGAGGCGCTCGGCTTCATCCTGTCGCGCTCGCCTGCGGCCAGAGCAGCCTTCAAGGCGCTCGTTAGCATTGGCGGGGTGCCGATGCCCTCCGATCTCTCCTTTGCCACTCAGGCAGCCTCTGATGACCTAGCTCGGCCTGACATCGAAGGCTACGCACCAGACGGCAAGCGGCACTGCGTGGTGGAATGTAAGTTTTTCGCCGGGTTGACGATCAACCAGCCACTCACCTATGCGGCGCGGCTGCCGACTGACGAACGCGGCACCTTGTTGTTCGTGGTTCCAGCCGCGCGGATGACCTCGCTTTGGGCGGAACTGACTAAGCGCCTACAAGCCGGTGGTTATGAGGTTGCACTGCGCAGGGTTCACCAGCCCGAACTTTGGCATGCTTCGTTCGGCAAGGAGCATTCCTTTGTTCTTACAAGCTGGCGAGCCGTACTAACGGCAATCCTCCGAGAGATGGAAGTCGCCCAAGAGACGGAAAGGCTCGACGATGTACGTCAGCTTGTCGGCCTCTGTGAGCGTATGGATGAAGAAAGCTTCCTGCCTCTGCGCAGCGAGGAACTGACTGCGGCCGACACACCTTTGCGCTACATCCAGCTTGGACAAATCGCATTCGATATTGGCGCTGCACTGATCGCTGAAGGCGTATGCAGCGTGGACAAGCTCAAGGCTTCCGCCGGTCTCGGCTACTCGGGCCGCTACCTTCGTCACCGCGACATTGTCTTTTTTCTTGCGTTCGATTGCGCAGCTTGGGCGACGCACAAGCTGTCACCGCTCTGGATGCGCTTCGATCAGTACTCGCCGCCGGTCGTTGTGGACGTTCTGCGCAGTGTGAAGGCCTTCGCCGAAGAATTTCCTGTCATTGTCGAGAAGGACCGGCGCGTGTTGATCCCGATCACCATCACGCCGGGTATGGAGCGGCCGGACATCGTTGCTGCTTGCGCTGATCAAATCACCGCTATCCTAACCCGCCTCGGTGCACTTGTTGCACCGTCACTTCCCGGCGAGCCCGAGCCAGTGTTCGAATGAAGGGGCTGCGCAAATGGGCGTGGAAGGAACTGCCCGTCTACAACGGCTTCTCCCATGAGGAGCGCGTCCGTGGCTGGCAAGTGATCAATTTCCTCATGGAAAACAGGTTGGTCGCAAGGCCGGCCGTTTGCTGCATCTCCGGCCGTACTGATCGCGTCACACTGCACTCAGAGACGTACTATCATTGGACGCCTTACGCGCTGAACCAGAGCATCCACCTTGCCCTGCATCGGCGTTTCCGCAGCCCTGATCACTGGCGGGCCATTGTTGATCGATACGCGATCACAGGCGAGGAGTGGTTCGCACGGCTTTCCTATGCCCCGGTCGATGTCGCGGCGCAGCTAAGGGCCAATTATGGCCCCCAGATCGTGGACATCTTCAGCCGCGCTTCGGAAGGCTTCGGTCTCAGCATTCCCCGGCCCACAGGACAGGACACGTAGCGGGCGCACCCTCTATAGCGGGCCTTGTCGACATCAACGACGATGTAAAGCCGTACAATGGCTGTTTTGGCTTCGAAGCCCCTTCAACGCTAATCATCGGCGTAGACGCAGGCTTTAAGGAGGTACGCCGCCCTCGACCGGCCGGCACTATTAAGTTGGAGAACCAGCGCCTTCTATCGAGCGTGCAACAAGTTGCATCGAATGCAATTTCGGCGAGAAAACAGAGTTTTGCTAAAAGCTAGGTCTCGGTAGTCTTGACGGCTTCAACGCTTCATCATCAAGGATAGTGGACGCGTTGCCTACATTTGTAGGTTGAGTGGCATATTATGGAGATCAGGATAGATATTTGCTTTTATGGCTTGAGATAATTCTCGATTGTTGAATAAAGCAAGGTAGCAGTATTTCGATCGCGGGTGCTTGGGTGTCAGTACGTCGACGCATTTGGACAACCAAGGGTGTGGAAAAGAGCGCTTGGATAGTCGATTACTCGGACGTTCAAGGTAAGCGTCGGCAGAAAAGTTTCCGTCTCAAAAAGGAGGCAGAGAAATTTGCATTAACGGCCGGCTTTGAGGTGTGAGAAGGTACGCATGTAGCAGACAGTGCTAGCGTAACCGTCGAGGCAGCCGGGAAACTTTGGATTAAGAGGGCTGAGGGACGCGTCGAGCGTGGGACGCTTATCCAGTATAAGCAGCACCTCGACTTGCACATAGTGCCGCTTATCGGTTCGACTTTGTTGTCCCGGCTGACGGTGCCGGTGGTTAGGGATTTTGAAGACAAGCTGCGCGACCGGGGGCGGTCGCCGTCCATGGTGCGCAAGGTGCTAGTGACCCTCGGCTCGCTTGTGGGAGATGCGCAAGAGAGGGGTCTCGTCGTGCGCAATACTGTTCGTGAGAAGAGTAGGGTTCGACACAGGGGTGCCGATAGACGAATGGACAGGCGGGTCAAAGGCAAGTTGAAAATTGGTATCGATATACCCGCCCCGGCGGAAATGAAGGCGTTAATTGCGGCTTTGGAAGGCCGCTGGCGACCATTGCTGCTGACCGCGATCTTTACCGGTCTTCGGGCATCCGAAATACGAGGTCTGCGCTGGCAAGATGTCGATCTTGATCGACGGGAGATCAATGTGCGTCAGCGTGCTGATCGGTTTAATGACATCGGTAAGCCCAAGTCAGAAGCAGGTGAGCGTACCGTACCTTTGTCACCCCTCGCGGCGAATGCGTTGCGGGAGTGGCGATTGTCGTGCCCACGGCCAAGTACAACCAAGAGAAATGAGGGAGAAAAGCCTATAGTCGATCCGCTACGGCCTGAGCATTTTGTGTTTCCCAACGGGCAGGGCAGGGTTGAAAGCCTATCGAACATTATGCAGCGCGGGTTTCTTCCAACGCAGATAAAAGCTGGCCTCACGAGAGATACCGGGAAAGTGGACAAGAATGGTGCGGCAGTTCTGGCAGCCAAGTACACCGGCTTCCATTCGCTCCGGCACTTTTACGCATCTTGGTGCATCAATCGCCGTGAGGATGGTGGCCTCGGCTTGCCCCCCAAGTCAGTGCAAGAACGCCTTGGTCATTCGACCATAGCGTTAACGATGGACACATATTCGCATTTGTTCCCGCGTAACGACGATGCCGAGGAACTCGCCGCTGCTGAGCGGGCTCTGCTATCGTGAGTGCAACATGCGTGCGACATATCCCTAGGAGCCGGGCTGTACTTGGGTTGCGCGCAGCTTCCTAATCTGTAGGTCACAGGTTCGATTCCTGTCGGGATCACCATCGGCATCAGGCGGTTGCGTGGTGGTCGATGGGTTCTTGAGCCGCCTTGTCGCGGCCGGTGGTTTGATCAGGTCTGCGGTGCTTCACATCGCTGGCTGAGTGTTGGATCGACGGATCTTTGCACGCCCTATGCAGCCTTCATCGGTGTTTCTACAAAACTTGGCGGCGACACAGCGAAGGGTTAACCGGTGTCGCTTTTACTGGCGCGTGGCTTACATGAGGAAGCCCGTGCCTTAAGGACATGTTGCGTGGATAACGCATCGATTCACTTCACAGATGCTTTGGTCAACATAACCTGTGGCGTGACCTGCCTGTTCTTGTGGCTGAACCAGCGCAAGGATGTTTCTCTCGGCTACTGGGCCGTCGGGCTTGTGCTTTACGGGGCGATCAGCTCGTTGTTTCCCTTTGCGCCGGCAACGCCGGTTTGGAACGGTGCAGGCTTTTCCCTCCTGAATCTGGCCAGCATCCTGTTGTGGGCCGGATTTCGCGCCTTCGACGGCAGGGCTCCGTTCAACCGCTATCTGCTCGCTTGTCCGGCAGCGCCATTCGTCACCTGCCTGCTGGTCGGCATCGTTTCGAACAACTGGATGCTGGCGGAGCGGTGTACGCTGATTGTTTACAGCGCGATCGCCATGGCGCAGATCGCTTATGTCTTCCAAGGACGTATTGGCCTGTTCGGGCCGCGAAGCATTTCGGCCTATGTCGTCTTCCTGAACGTGCTTTGTCTTCTGGTTGTCAGCCTTTTTCAGGGTGTCTGGTTCTCCGAAGAAGCCGGGAACACGGCGTTCCTGCTGAGCGATCACATCGTGACGATCATCTTCACCCTTGCGGTGATCGCCATGGTGGGCGAGCGCCATTATCTGACGGTGCTGCATACGGCCCATCGCGACATGCTGACCGGCGTTCTCAATCGTCTCGGTTTTGCCGAAGCCTTGGCCAAGGGCGCCGATGCGAACGCAATCCTTCTTTGCGATCTCGACCACTTCAAGGACATCAACGATCATTACGGGCACGATGTGGGGGACGAGGTTCTTCGCGATTTCGCAAACCGCATGCGAAGGGTTGTCGAACCCGCAGACCTGATCACGCGGCTGGGTGGCGAAGAGTTCCTGGTTGCAAGTGCCGCGCCCTCCTTGAACAAGGCTCTGGCGCTCGCCGAAACGCTGCGCCTGGCAGCCAAGGCACAGGCCGTGCCTGTTGGCGCGCATGCCATTCCCTTCACGATCAGCATCGGCGTTGCTATGCGGCGCGAACAGGAAGACCTCAACGAAGCCATCAAGCGGGCGGATGTCGCGCTGTACCAGGCGAAATCAGCGGGGCGCGACCGTGTTTCGGCTGAAAGTCTCGCTTCGGGCCACGCGTCACAGCCTGCGCAACCATCGTTCATCAGACCGGTTTCGATCGCGTCCAAATAGGTGGAAGGGCGCGGCAGAGGCCTTTGACGGGCCGGCGGTGCGAAAGATCGACGGCAAGCAGCCTTGTTCCTCGATTTTGCCCGATCTGGGAGATAGCGGCCAGACCAATTGCGTTGCTATGAGGTGGCGCAGCATCAATGCTGGATCTGGAGCCATCGCTTGTTCGTTTCGAAGCTTCGCCTTGCGCTCCTCGTCCTTTCCTTGCTGTTGCCGGTGGCCAACCATGCGGCGGCGCAAGGCGACACGCCCGCCGCGCTGATCGAGCAGCTGACACAATCCGAAACCGAGCTGCAGGCGATCGACCGTGCGCTCGACCGGCGTGTCGGTGCGGACGAACAGGATGCGTTGCGGGCGCGCGCGGTGGCGGCACAGCAGGCTGCGACCGGTCTGGCGAAGCAGTTGGAAGACCAGCTGGCGCGGATCGATGCGCGGCTGGCCGGCATCGGGCCTGTTGCCGAAGGGGCCACCGAAGCGCCCGATATCAGCGCCGAGCGCGCCGATCTGGCCCAACAGCGCGCCAATATCGACGCCGCCATCAAGCGGGGGCGTTTGGCCGGCGTTGAAGCGCAGCAGCTGGTGGACGAGATCGACCACAGCAGGGCCGAGCAGTTCAGCGAGCGGATCTCCACGCGCGTCGCTTCACCCCTGACGCCGCGGTTCTGGGTCGATGTGGCGGATGCGTTTCCGCGCGATGCGCGCCGCATCTCCTCGTTCTTCTCACAAGGCATGGAGCAGATCCGCGCGCGTTGGGCCGATGTTCTTTTCTGGCCGGCGCTGCTTGGCGCCGCTGGCGCTTTGATCGTTCTTTACCCGCTTCGCAGGTTTTTGAAGAGCTTTGGCCAGCGCTTTCTGATCGAGGGCGCGCCGGGGCGGCGGTTGCGCCGGTCTGCCAACGCTTTGTGGCGCATCATCGTGGGTACGCTGACGCCGCTGCTTGCCGCGACCCTGTTCGTTCAAGGGCTTCGCTGGGCCGGATTGATGGCCGATCGCTGGACCAGCGTCGCCGATGCCTTTGTTGCCGTATCCGGCTTTGCCGGCTTCGTGGTGGCCCTGGGCAGTGCCGTTTTGATGCGCGACCAGCCATCCTGGCGCGTGGCTCCCATGCAGGACGACACGGCTTCGCGCCTGACGCCCTTGTCGTGGCTGCTTGCCGGCACATCGATGTTCAACGTGTTGATGACGGCCTTCAACACGGCCGTTGGCGCAAGCCAGCCGGCGACCATCACCCTGCAGGGCCTCGAAGCCCTGCTTCAGCTGCTGCTCATCCTTGCCGCTCTGTTCATCCTGAGCCGGTTGCGAGCGGCGAAGGCTGCCAGTTCGAGTGCATCCAAGGCAACGACTGGTGCCGTGCAGAGCCTCATTTCGCTGCTGGTCTGGATTTTGGCGGCGGTATCGGCGCTCGCCCTTGTGCTCGGCTATATCAGCTTCAGCCTGTTTATCGGCCAGTTCATCGGCTGGGCGGCGATCGTGGGGGCGACGCTCTACCTTCTGATGGCGGTGGTGGACGATGTCGCAACCAGTGTGTTCACGCGCACAAGTCCGCTGGGCATCGCCATGTCGCGCGGCTTCGGTCTTCGCGGCAGCATGATCGATCAGTTCGGCCTGCTTTTGTCGGGTATCCTGCGCCTGAGCCTGGTGGCGATCGCCTTTGCGCTGCTGATGATCCCGTTTGGCGGCGGTGGCGGTTTGAATGCCTTGCTCAGCCAAGCCGGCGCGCTGGCGCAAGGTATCCAGATCGGCGGGATTTCCATCTCGCCGGGCGCCATTCTGCGCGGCGTGATCGTTCTGGTGATCGGCCTGACGCTGGTGCGCTTGTTCATGGGTTGGCTGGAAAACCGGTATCTGCCGGCAACGGATCTCGACGGCAGCGCCCGCAATTCCGTCAGCCTCGTGATGCGCTATGTCGGCATTGCCTTGGCGGTGCTCTGGGCGCTGGCTTCGCTCAACATCGGCGTCGAGCGCATCGCGCTTTTGTTGTCGGCCTTGTCGGTGGGTATCGGTTTTGGCCTTCAGGCCATCACGCAGAACTTCGTGTCGGGTCTGATCCTGTTGGCCGAGCGGCCGATCAAGATCGGCGATCTGATCCGCGTCGGCACCGATGAAGGCGATGTGAAGCGGATCAGCGTGCGGTCAACCGAGATCGTGCTCGCCGATCATTCCACGCTGATCGTGCCCAATTCCGAGCTGATCACCAAAACGGTGCTGAACAAGACGCTGGCCGGGCCGCTTGGGCGGATCCAGATCCAGTTCTCGGTGCCGATCGGAACCGATCCGCATGTCATCAGCACCATCGTCATGGAAGCCTTCCAGGCCGAGCCGGCGGTGCTGGAAGATCCTGCGCCTGCCGTGTTCGTGGACGCGATCACCGACGGGCGCATCATGTTCAACTGCTTTGCGCATGTGGCATCGCCGCGCGTGGCTTATGGACCGCGCAGCAACATCCTGATGACCCTGTTGGGCCGCTTCCGTGAAACGGGGATCGACATCGGCACGGTACCGCAACGGCTGGAGATGCTGCCGGTGGAGCGTGATCGTCAGCCGACCCGGAAACCCGAAGACGACGCCTGAGAATGCTCAGTCGTGTACGATCGGCTCTGGCTTGGGCGTGTCGGGGGCCATCGGCGGAACGGTGTCATTGCCTTCCGTCCGGTCGCGATACAAGGCGGCGCGGGCGAGCAGCATCAGCGAGACCGGCGTCGTGACCGTGACAAAGATCGCAATCAGGATCTCGTGCACGACCGGGCGCGATTGCGTCACCGAAAAGAAGATCATCGACGCCACGAGAATGCCGCCGGTGCCCCAGCTCGTTCCGAGCGTGGGCAGATGGATGCGCTCGTAGAAGCTCTTGAAGCGCAGCAGCCCGAGCGCGCCCAGAAAGGTCAGGCTCGAGCCGATCAGCAGGAACAACGCGACGAGAATGGCCGCCCACAGGGGAAAGTCGGCTGCGGCGATGCTCATTCGATCACCTCGCCGCGCATCAGGAATTTGGCGAGCGCCACCGTTGAAACGAAGCCGAGCAGGCCGATCACCAGTGCTGCCTCGAAATACATCGTGGTGCCGCTGCGGATGCCGAAGGTCAGCAGCAGAAGCATGGACGCGATATACAGGGCATCGAAGGCCAGAACGCGGTCCTGCGCACGCGGGCCGCGGATCACCCGGATGGCGGCGATGGCCATGGCGGCAAGAAGCAGGATCTGGGCGATGGCGACGGACCAGGTGAGGATGAGCCCGCTCATTCGAAAGCCTCCATCAGCAGCCGCTCATAGCGGTTCTTGATCAGATCGATCCATTCCTGTTCATCGCGCAGATCCAGCACATGGATCATCATCAGGCCGGCGGCGGAATGATATTCGACCCAGGCCGTGCCGGGCGTGCTGGTGATGATCACCGCAAGAACGGTAAGAGCAGTGCGATCCTTCAGGTCGACGGGGATGGTCACGAAGCCGGATACCCGCTCGCGATGACTGCGATCCAGCACCAGCTGCGCCACCGCGATGTTGGAGCGCACGATGTCGCCCGCCACGATGCGCAGCAGGTGCAGAAGGGGCCACCAGGATCGAATGCGGGGCTTGGCCGGCTCGAGCGGGGTCATCGCCTTGGCTGCAAGCAGCGCGATAATTGAGCCGAGCACGAGGTGACCGAGCGAGAAGCCGTTCAACAACAGCCACATCACGAGAAGGCCGAGGCTCAGAAGCGGGTAAGGAAGAACAGCGCGCATCATGGCTGGCTTCCTTCCGTCGTCGCCGGCGGCGGAACGGGCGAGGCCGACAGCACTTCCTCGACATAGACATGCGGGGCATGCATGGCGCGCGCGGTGGCATCCATATAGCGAAGCACGGGACCGCCGCCGATCGTCATGGCCGCGCAAAGCAGGAGAAGGCCGGCCACCGGCATGATCTCGACGAGCTTGATGCGTGGGATCGTGCCTTCGATCGGCGCCCAGAAGGTGCGGATACCCGCGCGTACCATGGCGACCATGGCCGCAAGGCCCGATCCGATCAGCGCTGCGGTAAAAAGCCAGCCGAACATCGAGATGTCGAGCGTCGGCTTGTTCGAGCCGATAATGGCGTCAAGCATCGCGAACTTGCCGATGAAGCCGGACAGGGGCGGCAGGCCGGCAAGCAGGATGGCGCAGGCGACGAAACACAGGCCGAGGATGGCGATCGTGCCGGGTATCAGGAGACCGGCGTCTTCCACCACGTCTTCCATATCCGGATCGTCGCCATAGGCTTCCATCGTCACCGCAAGAACGTCGGCCGCCGGGTCCTGCGCACGGTCGAGCAGTTCAACGAGAAGAAAGAAGGCGCTGAGCGCCATGGTGGAGCTCACCATGTAATAAAGCGCGCCGGAGGTGACTTCGACGGTGGAGAGACCAATGGCGGACAAAAGCGTGCCCGACGAAACCAGCACATAAAAGCCGGCGAGGCGCGCCATGCCTTGCGAGGCGAGAACGCCGGCTGATGCGAAGGCGACGGTCGCGATGCCGGCCCCGAACAGCCAAAACTCACCGAAGCCGGCCGAGGCACCTGCATCCACGCCGAACAAAAGCAGCGACAAGCGAAACAGGATGTAGATGCCGACCTTCGACAGGATCGCGAAAATGCCGGCCACGGGTGCGGCGGCGGCGGTGTAGGCGGTGGGGAGCCAGAAGCCGAGCGGATAGATGCCGGCCTTGACGAGGAAGGCCACGCCCAAAACGGCGGCGCCGGCTAGAAGCAGCGGCTGGTCGCCGGGCGTCACTGCGGGGATGCGCACTGCGAGGTCCGCCATGTTCAGCGTGCCGGTCACGCCATAGATCAGGCTGACGCCGACCAGGAACAGCAGCGATGCGGCCAGGTTGATGGCGATGTAATGCAGGCCCGCCCGCACGCGCTGGATGCCCGTTCCGTGCAGAACGAGGCCATAGGATGCGGCTAGCAGCACTTCAAAGAACACGAAGAGGTTGAACAGGTCGCCGGTCAAAAACGCGCCGTTCAGGCCCATCAACAGGAACTGGAACAAGGTGTGGTAATGCGGGCCGATGCGGTCCCAGCGCGCGAGCGAAAAGGTTAGCGACGCCAGTGCCAGCGTGCCGGTCAGAACCAGCATCAGCGCCGACAGGCGGTCCAGCACCAGGACGATGCCGAAGGGTGCGGACCAGTTTCCGAGCAGGTAAACGCCGGTGCGCGCAGCATCCGGTTCGCCGCTATCGGCAAAGCGCATGAGCACCAGGCCGACCACCAGCAGGATCACCGTCGCGACGAAGCTCAGCGTCGCCTTCAAGACATGCCGGCGCTCATCGAACAGCAGCAGGAGCGCGCCCGTCAGCAGCGGAAGCAGGATCGGAACGATCAGGAGATGGCTTCTCCACTCCATCAGTTCGGCTCCCTGCCATCGACGTGATCGCTGCCGGTCAAACCGCGCGACACGAGAAGAACGACGAGGAACAGCGCCGTGGTGGCGAAGCCGATCACGATGGCGGTGAGAACCAGCGATTGCGGCAGCGGATCGGCGTAGGCGGCCGGATCAACCGTGCCGCTTGTTACCACCGGCGCCATGTTGGAGCGCGGGCGGCTCATCGAGAAGATGAACAGGTTGACGCCATAGGAGATCAGCGAAAGCCCCACGATCACCTGATAGGTGCGCGGACGCTGCAGGAGCCAGATCCCGGAGCCGACGAGAAAGCCGATGCCAAGTGCGAGCGTCAATTCGATCATGCGACTTCCTCGATGGTTGTCGTGCTGATCTTGGCGGCGCGCAAGCGACGGATCGACTGGTGGGCAAAGACGATGAGCATCAGGACAGTGGCGCCGACCACGAGCGAGAACACGCCGAGATCGAACAGAATGGCGGTGGCAGCCGGGATTTCGCCGATCACCGGCAGGTCGATATATTGCGAGTAAGAGGTCAGGAACGGATAGCCGAACACCCAGGAGCCGATGCCAACACAGCCGGCGATCAGCAGGCCGAGGCCGATCCAGTTCACCGGCAAGATGCGCAAACGGTCTTCCACCCACACTGTGCCGGCCGCGAGATATTGCAAAATGAAGGCCGCCGACATCGCCACGCCGGCCGCAAAGCCGCCGCCCGGCAGATCATGCCCGCGCAGGAACAGATAAGCGGCAAAAACGATGATGACGGGAAACAGCCACTGCATGATGACGGACGGCACCAGCAGGTAATCGCTGACCGTTTGTCCGGTGATGCGATCGGACCGTTCTTCGTCGGTCGCGGCCTGGATGCGCTGCTGTTCGGGGGATTCGATCGTGTCCGGTGCCGGGCGGAAACGGCGGAACAAGGCGAAGACGGTGAGCGCCACGATGCCGAGAACCGTGATTTCGCCGAACGTGTCGAAGCCGCGGAAATCCACCAGGATGACGTTGACGACATTGCGGCCGCCGCCTTCCTCATAGGCCTTGCGCAGGAAGAAGCCGCTGATCGTGTCGGGTGAGGGCCGCGTCATGACCGCATAGCTCAACAGCGTCATTCCGAGGCCGGCAACCGCCGCCACAAGCAGGTCGCGTCCGCGCCGCAGCTTGGTGGAAATGGGCGCGCGGCCAAGTTCGGTGTCTTCCCAGCGCTTGGGCAGCCAGCGCAGACCGAGCAGAATCAGAACGGCGGTGACGATTTCCACCAGAAGCTGCGTGACCGCGAGGTCGGGTGCCGACAGCCACACGAAGGTGATGCAGGTCACCACGCCAGCCCCGCCGAGAAGGATCAAGGCGACGAGGCGGTGGAACTTGGCCTGATGCGCCGCACCCACCGCACATGCGATGCCGATCACCCAAAGAAGGGCGAAGGGGATGTCGATCTGGCCCAGTTCGAAAAGCCCGAGGCCGAAATTGCTGTTGTAGAAGGGGATGGCAGCGGCAACCAGTGAAACGGCCACGAGCAAGCGCAGCTGCTGCTGCATGCGGCGTGTGCCGAGCGTCGCTTCCACCAGACGGGCAAAGCGCCACGACACGAACACCAGCACGCGCTCGAAGATGCGCTGGCCTTTCAAGCGCCGGAAGTAGGGCGGACCTTCTTCGCAATGGGCGAGGTAATGGCGCAAAAGCACGTAAAGCAGCGCGCCGCCGATCAGCGCGATCACAGACATGCCCAAAGGCACGGTCAGACCATGCCAGACCGCGAGGCTATAGGCTGGCGTATCCGCTCCGAGCACCGAAACAACGGCGATATGAAGGAAGGAGCCGACGGTGATTGCCGGGATGATGCCGATCACCAGACAGGCCAGTACGAGGAGCTGGATCGGCAGGCGCATGAGGAAAGGCGGTTCATGCGGCTCGCGCGGCAGATCGGCCGGACGCTCGCCGAAGAACACGGCATGGATGAAGCGGATCGAATAGGTGACGGCAAAGGCGCTCGCGATCACCGCGACGTAAGGGGCGGCGGTATCGAGGATCGAATCTGCATGGGTTTCGATCGCTTCGGCAAAGAACATTTCCTTCGACAGAAAGCCGTTCAACAGCGGCACGCCGGCCATTGCAGCACTCGCAACCATCGCAAGTGTTGCGGTGTAGGGCATCAGCTTGAACAGACCGCCGAGCTTCTGCATGTCTCGCGTGCCGCTTTCATGGTCGATGATACCCGCCGCCATGAAGAGCGATGCCTTGAAGGTCGCATGATTCATCATGTGGAAAATGGCGGCCACCGCGCCGAGGGGGCTGCCGAGGCTCAAGAGCAGCGTGATCAGGCCGAGATGGCTGATCGTGGAATAAGCCAGCAGGCCTTTGATGTCGCGCTGGAAGATCGCGAAATACGCGCCGAGCAGGAGCGACGCTGCGCCGGCAAAGCCGGTCAGCCAGAACCATTCATAGGTTCCGCCGAGCACCGGCCAGAGACGCGCCATCAGAAACACGCCGGCCTTCACCATGGTGGCGGAATGCAGGAAGGCGGAAACGGGCGTGGGGGCCGCCATCGCGTTGGGCAACCAGAAATGGAACGGGAACTGCGCGCTCTTGGTAAAGGCGCCGAGCAGAACCAGGCAGATGGCTGGCACATAAAGCGGGTGCGATCGGATCAGGTCGCCCGAATCCAGCACGGCGTCGAGATCATAGCTGCCGACGATATGGCCGATCAGCAAAACGCCCGCGAGCAGTCCCAGGCCGCCCACACCGGTAATCGTCAGCGACATGCGCGCGCCATCGCGCGCATCGGCCTTCTGGTACCAGTAGCCGATCAGCATGAAGGATATGATGCTGGTGAGTTCCCAAAATACGACCAGCAGGATCAGATTGCCCGACAGGATGATGCCGAGCATCGCGCCCATGAAGGCGAGGAAGAAGGCGTAGAAGCGCGGGATCGCGTCGTCCGGCGACATGTAATAGCGCGAGTAGATGACGACGAGGAAGCCGATACACGTGACCAGCATCGAGAACAGCCAGGCGAACCCGTCCATCCGCAGGCTGAAGGACAGGCCGAGCGTCGGCAGCCATTCTATGTTGAGCCGCACCGGCGTGCCGGTGGCAACGGCCGGGAAAAGGCTGGCCGACAACACGACCGCACCCAGCGTGACGAGGGCTGCCGCCCATGTTTCGGCGTTACGGGCATTGGGTGGAAACAAGGCTGCGAGGCAGGCGCCTGCGAAAGGCAGGGCGATCAGCATCATCAGCATGGTTTCACTGTTCATTCCCGCCCGGGCCCTCTCAACACGTCAAATCGCTCTTGTGGTATATCGCCCATTATGGTTGACTTATGGCCGAAACAGCAAGGGCCTTTGTGAGGGTTTTTGATTGAATGCCGTTATTTCCGGAACAATGTCGTGCAGCGCGCGGCCTGCTCAACTGGACGCAGGAGCAGCTGGCTGTCACGGCCGGCGTTTCGCGCAGCACGATCAAGGATTTCGAGTGCCATCGCCACGCGCTGCACCGGTCCTCGGAAGATCTGCTGATCCGGGCGTTCGAGGACAGGGGCGTCGAGCTGTTGTTTGAAGGCAAGGAGGGGTTCGGCGTGCGGCTTTCACCGTTGGATGCCGCCAAGGCTTCCTGAAAAGAACAAAGGCTTGCCCATGAGCAAGCCTCTCGATCCTTTCCGCTCCCTCAGCGCAGGCGGCGTTTGCGCCCGACGGGCTTCCGCTTCGGCTTGAGCCGCGACCGCAAGGCCATTGCGCCCAATCCGAGCACAGCCAGGCCGCCAACGGCACCAACCGCGATAACGGTTGCCAGCGCGCGCTGTTCCGGCGAGCGCAAACCGCCGTCGATCCCCTGAACCTGGGTGGGCGGCGTAAACAGGTTGCCGTTGCTCTTTGCGATCGGCTCGGCTTGGTCGAGATAGGATCGCATGAAGATCCCCATGAAGCGCGTGATGTAGCGAGGAAAGAGGGTCGTTCCTAGGCGGATCAGGCTCGAACCCTCGCCGATGAGGATCGTGGAGCGCGGATTCTCGGCAGCGCTGAGCACGGCTTTCGCAACACGGCGCGCGTCGATCACCGGTGGCGGTGCGGTCAGCACCTTACCCGTGAAGTTACCGGCATTGTGGATGCCGGGCGTGTCCACGAAGGTCGGATAGATATCGCAGATGTGAATGTCTGGATGATCCACCAGCTCGCCGCGCAGGGCCTCGCTGAAGCCCCTTAGCCCGAACTTGCTGGCGCTATAGGTCGCCGCGAACGGAACGGCTGCGAAGGCGCCAACAGAAATCATGTTGACGAAAGTACCGCGATCCTGGCGCAGGAAGATCGGCAAAACGGCATGGGCATCGTTGATGTGGCCGATCAGACTGGAGCGCAGCACCTGCTCATGCGCTTCGATCGGCGTTTCATGGAATGCGCCAACGGCACCGACACCGACATTGGACACCCAGACATCGATCCGGCCGCCGAATTCGAGCGCCTTTTCGGCCAGGGTCTTCACGGCTGCCGAGTCTGTAACGTCGGTTGGCACCACCAGCACTTCCGAGCCGAACGCCCGGCATGTCTGCGCCACCGCTTCCAGGGCGGGCTTGCCGCGCGCCGCCAGAACGAGCCGCACGCCCCGTCTGGCAAAGGCTTCCGCCGTTGCCTGACCGATGCCGCTCGAAGCACCGGTGATCACCACAACGGACCCTAGAAGTTTATGCCGTGTCATGCGCGAGCCTCCTTGTTGCTGCGGATAACCGACGAACAAGCAGGCTGTTCCCGTTCTACGTGAACTATGGGGTAGAACGCCGTGGGGGATGCGCGATCAGGCGGCGACAACGAGCATGCTGGAGATCTGAACGCGGTTGCGACCGTCGTTCTTTGCCTCGTAGCAGGCTCGGTCGGAGCGCTCCAGGATCGCTTCGAACGGCTCGGGCGAACCGGAACAGATCGCCACGCCGATCGAGGCCGTGACCGACACATCGCCGGCCAGCGTACAGATGGGACGCGCATGCAGCGTCAGGCGGATATGTTCGGCCAGACGCTTGGCGAGGCGCGGCGATGTATGCGGCATCACGATGCAGAATTCCTCACCGCCGATGCGCGCCACGAGATCGCAAGCTGCCGTGTGCTCGCGCAACAGATCGGCGAAGCGTTCGAGAACAACATCGCCACAGGCATGGCCAAAGCGATCATTGATGCTCTTGAAGTGGTCGAGGTCGATCACGAGGATGGCGGTGCCGGGCTGCACGAGCCGGCGCCCGAGCTGGTCGAACAGAGCGCGGCGGTTCAGGAGGCCGGTGAGCGGATCCGTCATGGCGGCATTGTGGTGGCGTCGCGCGACCCGCGTCTGGTTCAAGGCAAGCGAGATCGCACCGATGCCGGTGATGCCGATGATGGCCATGATCGAGTTGAGATCTTCGGCCCAGTTGGCCGGGCGCGCGGTCAGGATCATCTGGCCTTCGATCATGATCGGAATGCAGCAAAACAGGAAAGATACGGCCGTTGCGCAGTAAAGCACGGCGTTGACCGCCATCGGCAAAGGCGCTTCGTGCCGCCCAAGCCAGGAATGCATCCCGCACATCATCAGCAGGCCGGCAATCGCGACATTGGCCAGAATGGTTGCCGGTCCCGACAAGCCGGCTGCGAAAGCGATGGCCATCGGCAGAATAGCCACCAGACCGAGCCAGACCTGATGCGTCCAGAAGGCTTTGTTCCAGCGAAACTGCAGGCAGCCTGCGTGAACGAGAACAAAACCCAGGATAAGGAAGGCGAACGACCCGCATTGAACCGCCGGATGGTAGCTTCTGTCGAGCAAGCCAAACAGGATCACGCCGATCACGATCAGCACCAGGGCAAAGGCCCAGGTCAGAAGAAAGCTGTCGGTTCTTGTCGTAACCCAGCTCAACAGCAAGGTGACGCAGAGGGCTGCGCCCGAAAAACCTATCGCTGCAAGTAGGGAATACTGATCGAGAAGCATGTCCACCGTATAACCGGGCTATGCCAAAGGTGTATAATCGTCATGCTTGAATTCATAGGTCGCTTGGAAACACGGCCCGGAAACGCAAGTATCATCGCCTGACATCATGACCAAACGGTTAATGACCGGTGGCCTGCACCAACGCTGCACGGTGCTCGATCAGTCGGTCTCTTCGACGGAAAAAGGCGACCGCCGGTGGGACGGTCGCCTTTCGCATGGAAGGCTTCAAACTAAAGGGGGAACGCAGAGCCTTCCGGGCTGTCCCGGCGCGCGCGGGGAAGGAGCGCCGGGAGTTTCGCGTTCGATCAGGCTGCCAGGAAGAAGCCGTTGTCGATCGTTGCACCGACAAGCGCGACGTTTTCGGCGCTGTCGGAGAAGCCGGCAAGAACCTGGGCCCGGCTTTGCACGCCTGCATCGAGCTGGTCGGTCCAGTAATCGATCCCGGCATCTTCGCCCGAGCGTTGCAGGATGTTCTCGTAAAGTTCTTCGATGAAGTCCTGCGTGCTCAGCGCTCCATAGGTCTGCTGGAACTCGCGCGAAGACAGGAAGTCCGCCGCAACCTGCGTCATGCCCTTGGCACCGCTGTCGAGAACGTCGATCCAGTAATCGAGACCTGCCGCATCCGGTGCGCGGTCGAAGGCCGCCTGATAGATGCGATAGGCATAGCCCGCGGTTTCGCCGATGCCGGTGTCGAGATGGAGCGTACCGTCGGAAAAGGCGACGCGCTCCACGTTCTGGAGATAATCGACCTTGTCGCCGTTGGAAATGAACACGCCATTGGCTTGCACCGCATAGTTGAAGCCGGACGCGGATGTCCCGTAGGAAACCTGATCCGTTCCACCCATGCCTTCGACGAAGTAGGACTGGCTTGCATCGAGCACGAACTGATCGGAGCCACCCGTGCCCATCAGCACGATGTCGAAATCGCCGGGATCTGTGCTGTTGTCGGGAATGCCGTTGTTGTCGAGATCGCCGCTGATATCGAGACCGAGATTGATCGTGTCGAGAAGATTGACGTCGATCAGGCCATCGCCGTCGCGATCCAGAAGCGATGCGTTGATGCCATCATTGAGCAGTCCGACATCGACCAACCCGTCGCCATCGCGGTCGAGAACCGCCACGCTCAAGAGATTGCTGCCATTGTCGTCGGGCAGAATGCCGAGCTTGAGCAGGGCCTGTTCGTCAAGCAGGTTGACGTTGACCAGCCCGTCGAGCAGGCCGGTCGTGTTCACGCCGCTCAACAAACCGCCGCCGCTGCCGCCGGTGATGGGGTTCAACAAGCCACTGAGCCCACCAAGCCCGACACTCGCAGACCCACTTCCAGAAACACTTCCAGTTGGGCCGCTGACACCCAGCAAGCCATCAACCGTATCTCCTACACCTGGAATGATATTACCAACCAAAGCCATGACTACCTCCTTCTTGGTTTGTGGGGGTAGGCTGGCCAGCGGAATTAAAGTACCTGTTAATTCAACGCTCGGTTTTAGAAACAAACGAAAATCTCTACCTGAAGTAGAATCCATGATTTATGTACACTTATACTACAGTGGCTGTTCTGGCATGTCGCAAAAGCACGGTGATCCAGTCATCGCTCTGGCATCCCTGGTCGCGCTTCGGCCGTGTTGCGCTTGACGGAAAGGGATTCGGCGACTAGCCCGGCCAAAACATCCGCCGGAGCTTACCCGATGTTCCATTCGACGATCATGGCCCCCTCGGTTCTGTCCGCCGACTTCGCGCGGCTGGGCGAAGAAGTCGAAGCGGTTGTGGAAGCGGGCGCCGACTGGATCCACCTCGATGTGATGGACGGGCATTTCGTGCCCAACATCACCTTCGGCCCCCCGATCATCAAGGCGATCCGCAAGCACACGGATGCCTTCTTCGATTGTCATCTGATGATCGCCCCCACCGACGCTTATCTGGAAGCTTTCGCGGATGCGGGCTGCGATGCCATCACCGTGCATGCCGAAGCCGGGCCGCATCTCGACCGTTCGTTGCAGGCCATCAAGGCGCTGGGCAAACAGGCCGGTGTGGCCTTGAACCCGTCTACGCCTGAAAGCGTCATCGACTATGTGCTCGACCGGCTCGACCTTGTTCTCCTGATGACAGTCAATCCAGGGTTCGGCGGACAGGCCTTCATTCCCGCCGTGCTGGACAAGGTGCGCCGGGTGAAAACGATGATTGGCGACCGGGACATCAAGATCTCGATCGATGGCGGCGTGACACCGCAAACCGCGCCGCTGCTTGCAAAGGCGGGTGCGCAGGTTTTGGTTGCGGGATCGGCCGTGTTCAAGCCCGGTGGTATTGAAACATACCGCAACAATATTCTTTCCATCCGTCAGGCGGCGGACAATGCGCGTTCGGAGGCAGCATGATCTCTTGGCCCAAAGCGGTTCTGTTTGATTTCGACGGCACCTTGATCGATTCCGCTCTCGATATTCATGCCGCCACCAACATGCTTCTGGCGCGCGACGGGCTTGGTCCGCTCAGCCTGCCGGACGTGAAGGCGATGATCGGCGAGGGTACCCGCAAGCTGGTGGAACGCGCCTTCGCGGCAGCGGGCCGTTCGCTGGATGATGCCGAGCTGGACGACAAATATGGGCAGATGGTGCCGCTTTATGCCGCCAACCTCACCAAGCTGACGCAACTGATGCCGGGTACCACCGAGGCGTTGACCGCGCTGCAGCGCGACAAGGTCGCGATGGCGCTTGTTACCAACAAGCCAGACTTCGCCATTGCCGAGATCCTCGAGCATTTCGATCTTGCCAATTATTTCCCGGTGATCGTTGGCGGTGAATCCGGCGTGCCGCACAAGCCGGCACCCGACATGTTGTATCTCGCCTTGGAAAAGCTCGGCGTGGAAGCCGGAGATGCCCTGTTCGTGGGCGACAGCCCGGCCGATGCGCGCTCTGCCCAGGCGGCAAACATGAAGCTCGTTCTGGTTGAAGGCGGGTATTCGCGTGAACCGCTCGAAAGCCTCGGTGCCGACGTCGTTCTGCAGGATCTGAGCGAACTAGAAGCAGCGCTTGCCCGTCTTGCACCGAAAGGCTGAAGCGCAGCGGGTGGCAAGATCTGCTTAATGTCCGTCAACAGGCGTGTTCAGTGAACGTCAAGCATTGGCTGATAGGTGTCCCGTCATGGGGAAGCTTCTGATTGTTGAAGACGACGAATCGGTGCGCATGTTTACCGCGCGTGCCTTGACCGCGTCCGGGCACACTGTGGAAACGGCGGCCGACGGCGAAGATGGGCTGGCGGCGATCACGGCCGCTCATGGCCAGTTCGACCTCGTTCTGTCGGATATTCGCATGCCTGTCATGGACGGCATCGACATGGCCAAGCAGGCGGCAAACGCCTTTCCTGGCCTGCGCATTCTTCTGATGACGGGCTATGCCGAACAGCGCGAGCGTGCGGCGGAACTCGAAAACATCGTGATCGACGTCGTGTCGAAACCCTTTACGCTTGCGGATATCCGCAACAAGGTTCGAGACGCACTCGCACAGTAGCGCCGAGACACGGGCTTCGGCTGCCGTGTCAGGAACGATCGATCACTTCGCGCGCCAGCAGGAACAAGCGCGTTTCTGCCAAGTTACTTCCTTCAGCCAAGAGGCTTTAGCCGGAGTATGCGCGTGCTGGATCCCAACGACAATCTTGACCCGATCGACGAGACGAACAGCGTTCCCGGCGAAAGCGAAAGCACGGGTGACAAGCTCGAAGCGATCGTTGAAGTGCCGAAGATCCCCGGACTGGTTTACCAGACCGATGAAGGGCCCGGCATCACCCGCATTCGCGCCGGCACCGGGTTCGGCTACCGCGATCCCGATGGCAAGAAGATCACCGACATGGACGTGCGCGATCGTATCCGCATGCTGGCCATTCCGCCGGCCTGGGAGAATGTCTGGATTTCGCCCAATCCGTCCGGTCATATTCAGGCGACCGGACGCGACGTGAAGGGACGCAAGCAGTATCGCTATCATCCCAAATGGTCGGAACATCGCGACGAACAGAAATATTCCAACCTCAGCAATTTCGCCGATGCGCTGCCTTTGCTGCGCATGCAGGTGGAAAGCGATCTGCGGCGGCGCGGTTTGCCGTTCGAGCGCGTGGTGGCCTCCATCGTGTGGCTGCTCGACAATACGATGATCCGCGTCGGCAATCCCGCTTATGCGCGTGACAACAAGAGCTTCGGACTTACCACCCTGCGCGACCGGCATGTGAAGATCGAAGGCTCGAAGCTGCGCTTCGCCTTTCGCGGCAAGTCGGGCAAGGAATGGAACCTGGGACTGGTCGACCAGCGCATGGCCAAGATCATTCGCGCCACGCAGGACCTGCCGGGACAATCGCTGTTTCAGTATCTGGATGAAGACGGCAACCGGCACGCGATCCGCTCCGACGAGGTCAACGCCTATATTCGCGAACATACGCGCGGCGAATTTTCCGCCCGCAACTTCCGCACATGGGGCGGCACGATCAATGCGGCGTCCATCTTCAAGGATACGCCGCTGCCTGAAACGCAACGCGCCGCAAAGATCGCGCTCAACGGCGTGCTCGACCGCGTCGCCACGCGGCTCGGCAACACCCGCGCGGTTTGCCGCCGATCCTATATTCATCCGCGCGTAATCGAAGGCTGGTCGGACGGCACGCTGGAAAACGAGCTGAAGGAAGCCCGTCGGTCCTGGCGCAAACCGGTGGAAGGCCTCGACGAAGAAGAAACCACGGTCAAAAAGTGGCTGGCAAGCCGACAGGCCTGACCAGGAACTTTCGCCTCTTCAAAGCATCGTTTCTTGACCCATATCGTGTCAGGGTCCATCACGCGGCAGCGGCATTGGTTGCTGTTGCGCGGGGGTTGGGAAGGCTGATCGAACCGGTATGAAGCTTTCGAAATTTATCTGGCCGGTTGTCGGCGTCGTCGCTGTTCTTTTTTCGATCTGGCTTTTGATCCAGGAACTGCGAGGGCTTTCCCTCGACGAGTTGATGGAAAGCTTTGCGGCCATACCGATGCATCGGTGGGTGCTGGCCGGTCTTGCCACGCTGGTCGCTTACATCGGTCTTGCCGGTTATGACCGGGTCGCGCTGCTGCATCTCGGGCGCAAGGGCATCTCCTTCACCTTCATCGCGCTTTGCTCTTTCACGACCTACGCCTTGTCGCACAACATCGGCGCCTCCGTGTTTTCAGGCGCTGTGGTGCGCTATCGCGCTTATGGCTCCAAGGGTTTGACTGCGCGAGAGATCGGCATTCTCGTTGCCTTCTCGTCCTTCACCTTTGCGCTCGGCGTCATGCTGCTGTTTGCGTTGGTGCTGATCACCCATCCAGCCATCACCGAGCGCTTTGTCGGTCTTTTGCCGGTGGAGGCTTCGGCTGCGATGGGCTGGCTTCTGCTTGGGCTGGTCGCGCTTTACGTGATCTTTTCCTGGCTCGGCCTGCGTCCGCTGCGGATCGGCACGTTCGAGCTGCATTATCCTCGCCTGCCGGTGGTGTCGCGACAGCTCCTCATGGCCCCGATCGAGATCCTGGCTGCAGCCGCAATCATCTATTTCGCGCTGCCGGCCGAGGGCAATCCGGGCTATTGGGTCGTGCTTGGCGTGTTCCTCGTATCCTTTTCCGCAGCGCTGATTTCGCATGCGCCGGGCGGCATCGGCGTGCTGGAACTCGTATTCATCACCGCTTTGCCGGAGATGCGGCAGGAAGACGTTCTGGCGGCCTTGCTGATCTTCCGCCTGTTCTACCTCCTGATCCCCTTCGTTCTGGCGCTGTTCGTGATCCTCGGCTTCGAGCGCTCGCAGTTCGGCCGCAAGGACGTTGCGCCGACCGTTCCACCGGCGCCGACCGTGCCGCCGCGCTGATACGCCCAAGCCGCCTTGAGCTTTGGGCCAGCGCCTAGGCGCGCTGGCGGGGAGGGGCTACAGAGCCGGATCGTTGTTTCCGGTGACCTATGCCCGCTTCGCTTTTTCGTTTCATGCCGGCGCTGTTCGTTGTGCTGTGGTCCACCGGCTTTATCGGCGCGCGTTTTGCCATGCCGCATGCCGAACCGCTCGGCTTTCTGGCCATTCGCTTCGGCCTGTCCTTTGCGATCCTGTTTCTGGCCGTGCTGATCCTGCGCAAGCCCCGGCTGCCGGCGCGGATCGCACTCCATGCGGCGATCGCTGGCGCATTGCTGCACGGTGTTTATCTCGGCTTCGTGTTCTGGGTGATCCATGAAGGGTTTCCGGCTGGACTGACGGCGGCGATCGTCAGCCTGCAGCCGGTGCTGGTGGCGATCTTTGCCGCACTGTTTCTGGGCGAAACCGTTTCGTGGCGTCAGTGGACGGGCATTGCGCTCGGTCTTCTTGGAACCGTGCTGGTGCTGTTGCCCAAGCTCGGCTTCACCGATCCGGGTGCGACGCCGATCACCATTGCCGGCTGCGTTCTCGCATTGCTCGGCATCAGCGCCGGAACGCTGTGGCAGAAGCGCTTCGTGGGTCAGGCCGATCTGCTTGCCGGCACGCTGTGGCAATATCTCGGGGCGGCGATCGTGATGCTGCTACCCGCTCTTTTGCTCGAACAGGGTCGATTCACGTGGAACCCCAGCCTTGTTCTGTCGCTGCTGTGGCTGGTATTCGGCCTTTCGCTCGGTGCCGTCTTTCTTCTTATGGCGATGATCAAGAACGGCGCGGTGTCGAAGGTGTCGTCCTTGTTCTACCTCGTGCCGACCGTGACGGCGCTGATGGCGTTCTTTCTGTTCGGCGAACAACTGGAGCCGGTGCAGCTTGCCGGCATGGTTCTGGTGGGAGCGGGCGTGGCGCTTGCCACGCGTCAGGCCTCGACCCTGCGGCGCGCTTCGCGATAACGGCGGATCGAGGTGTTGAGTTCTCCGCCCAGGATGAAGATCGCCGAGATGATATAAAGAAAGACGATCGCCACCATGATCGAGGCCAATCCCGCATAGGTGGTGGCATAGGTGGAGAAGCGGCTGAGATAAGCCGCGAATACCGTCGATCCCACGAACCAGGCCGCCAGCGTGAAGGCGATGCCCGGGATGACGTGACGAAAGCGGCGCTTGCCGGCCGGCAGCCAGAAATGGATCGCCATCAGGCTCAGAATGATCACGCAGATCACGATGATATAGCGCCACAGATTGAGTGTGCCGATGAAGTTCGGCTCGATCCAGTCCACATTGCGCTCGGCAAAGGCCGCTACCAGCGGCGCCACCACGAGAAGCGCTGAAATCACCACGATGCCGATCGTGGCGATCAGCACGAAAAGGAGGCTTTGCAGCCGGCGAAAGATAAAGGAGCGGTTTTCGCTCACCCGGTATGCGCGGTTGAGCGACACACGCAGCGCTTCCACCCCGTTCGAGGCGAAGATCGCGGCTGCGATCACCGAAACGGTCAGGAAATCGCTGCGCTGAACGGTGAGCACATTCGTCACCTCCTGCGCGATCGGGGCGGCGATCGCTTCCGGCCACGCATCGAAGATCAGATGGATCGCAGTGTCCGAAAAGGCGCTGGCGCCGAGAAAGCTGGCAAGCGCCGCGGCAAAGATCAGAAACGGAAACAAAGCGAGGATGGCAGAAAGGGCAAGGTGGCTCGCCATTGACCAGCCATCGTCGGAATCGAAATGATTGTAAGCGTCGAGCGCAATCTTGCGTCCCGCTTTCGCGATGCGCCTGAGCCGTCCGGGCTTTCTTTTCTGGTTCGCGACAGGCGAGAACTCAAACATTCTTCACCGCTTGATCATCGGGCGATTGTCAGTTCCTATGGCCGTGGTCTCGCCACGATACGTGATTTCCTTAAAGCACGTGCCTATATAGGGCAAAGTTGCAGATCACTGCAGCACGCAGTTTCCGACGCGAACCACAAAAGAGATAATCATGGCCATTGTTTTCAACATGCTCGCCGTTCTTGTGATGGTTGCGGTTGTTGTTGTTCTGTTGCGGGGCCTCGTCGTGATGATGCGCGGCGGTTCGGGCAATACGTCGAACAAGCTGATGCAGGCGCGTGTCGGGCTCCAGTTTGTGGCACTGGTTTTGATCATGACCGCCTACTGGTTCTCGCAGCACGCGGGTTCCTGACCGCCCTTGTCAGCAGACTGAAGGGGCAGGCAGATGGTCAAGCTGAACAAGATCTACACGCGCACCGGCGACGACGGGACAACCGGTCTCGCCGCAGGTCCGCGCCGCGCGAAATACGATCTGCGCGTGGAAGCCTATGGCACGGTGGATGAAGCCAATTGCTGCATCGGCATGGCGCGGCTTCATACGCATGAACTGCTCCAGATCGACGCGATGCTGGCGCGCATGCAGAACGATTTCTTTGACCTCGGTGCCGATCTTGCCACCCCCGACACCGGAACCGATCTCGGCTATGAGCCGCTGCGGATTACGCCTGCGCAGGTGGAGCGGGTCGAGGCCGACATCGACCAGTTGAACGCCGCGATCAAGCCGCTGAAAAGCTTCGTTCTGCCGGGCGGCTCGCCGGCCGCTGCGGCACTCCATCTGGCCCGCACGGTGACACGGCGCGCCGAGCGCATCATCGTTCATCTGGCTGCCGACGATCAGGAAAAGGTGAGCGCGGACGTCATTCGCTATGTGAACCGCGCATCCGATTTCCTGTTCGTCGCCGCGCGCGCCTTGAACGACAATGGCGACAGCGATGTGTTGTGGGTGCCCGGGCAAAATCGCTGATGCGGCGGGTGCAATGCCGGCCGTTCAAACGATGGTTAGGTATTGACGGGCGCGGCCACCATGACTAGGCCTTGCCGCGTGTTTGGGCGTGTATGTCGGCATTCAGCTAGCGATTGCAGCCAGCGTTTGTTACCGACGCGCAATTCCGAGAGATAGAGGTAGTTGACGATGAAAGTCCTGGTCCCGGTAAAGCGGGTTGTCGATTACAACGTCAAGATCCGCGTCAAGTCTGACGGATCGGGCGTCGAACTCGCCAACGTGAAGATGTCGATGAATCCGTTCGACGAGATCGCTGTTGAAGAAGCGATCCGCTTGAAGGAAGCCGGCAAGGTCGAAGAGATCATCGTTGTTTCGGTTGGTCCGCAGCAGGCTCAGGAAACGCTGCGCACCGCGCTCGCCATGGGCGCCGACCGCGCGATCCTCGTGAAGGTCGAGGAAACCACCGAGCCGCTCACCGTCGCCAAGCTCCTCAAGGGCGTGGTTGATGCCGAACAGCCGGGCCTCGTGATCCTCGGCAAGCAGGCGATCGACGACGACGCCAACCAGACCGGCCAGATGCTGTCGGCGCTGCTCGGCTGGAGCCAGGCAACCTTTGCATCCAAGCTCGAGATCGAAGGCGAAAGCGCCAAGGTCACGCGCGAAGTGGATGGCGGTTTGCAGGTCGTGAACGTCAAGATGCCGGCGATCGTCACCACCGATCTGCGCTTGAACCAGCCGCGTTACGCATCGCTGCCCAACATCATGAAGGCCAAGAAGAAGCCGCTCGACGAAAAGTCGGCTGCCGATCTTGGCGTCGAGATCAAGCAGCGCCTCACCGTCCTGAAGACCGAAGAGCCGAGTGGCCGCAAGGCCGGCGTCAAGGTCAAGGACGTGGCGGAGCTGGTTTCCAGCCTCAAGTCCGCCGGCGTGCTCTGAGTTCGGAAGAAAGGAAAAGACATCATGGCTATTCTCCTCATCGCCGAACACGACAACGCATCGCTGTCCGACCAGACCGCCAAGGCGCTGACCGCCGCCACCCAGATCGGTGGCGATGTCGACGTGCTGGTGGCCGGCAAGGGCGCGCAAGGCGTGGCCGATGCCGCTGCCAAGCTCCAGGGCGTGCGCAAGGTTCTGCTGGCTGACAGCGACGATCTGGCTGAACGCCTGGCCGAGCCACTGGCTGACACCGTTGTTTCGATGGCCGACGGCTATGACACGATCGTCGCCCCGGCCACTTCCATGGGCAAGAACGTGCTGCCGCGCGTCGCAGCCCTGCTCGATGTGATGCAGATCTCCGAGATCATCGAAGTGGTTTCGGCCGACACGTTCAAGCGTCCGATCTATGCCGGCAACGCGATCCAGACCGTGCAGTCCAACGATCCCAAGAAGGTGATCACGGTTCGCACCGCGTCCTTCTCGGCTGCGGGCGAGGGCGGTTCGGCTTCGGTCGAAAACGCATCGGCCGCTGCCAATCCGGGCCTGTCCACCTTTGTGGAAAACCGTTTGTCGGAAAGCGATCGTCCGGAGCTCACCTCCGCCAAGATCATCATCTCGGGCGGTCGTGCGCTGGGTTCGTCGGAGAAGTTCGAGGAAGTCATCGTACCGGTGGCCGACAAGCTCGGTGCCGCGATCGGTGCCAGCCGAGCTGCCGTCGATGCCGGCTATGCACCCAACGACTGGCAGGTCGGCCAGACCGGCAAGGTCGTGGCGCCCGAGCTCTACATTGCCTGCGGCATTTCCGGTGCGATCCAGCACCTTGCCGGCATGAAGGATAGCAAGGTCATCGTGGCCATCAACAAGGACGAGGAAGCGCCGATCTTCCAGGTTGCCGATTACGGCCTCGTCGGCGATCTTTTCACGATCCTGCCGGAACTTGAAAAGGCGCTTTGACTTTCGTCGGTGAGATTGGGCAAAGTGATGAAGGCGGGATCCCTTGATCCCGCCTTTTCTATCTTTCAAGCGGCGCAAAGCCGCGTGCGGTGGGGTGATACGCAATGGCAATCGAAACCGTAGGCGTCATCGGCGCTGGCCAGATGGGAAGCGGCATCGCGCAGGTCGCCGCCATCGCCGGCTACAAGGTGCGGTTCTACGATGTCTCGGCCGACAGGATCGAGGCCGGTCTGGCAACGATCAGCGGCAATCTCGCGCGCTCCGTGTCGTCGGGCAAGCTGACGGAAGCCGAACGCCACGCGGCCATCGGCCAGATCACGGCTGCCAATGCCATCGACGACTTGGCCGCCGCCGATCTCGTGATCGAAGCGGCCACGGAAGACGAAACGGTCAAGCGCAAGATCTTTGCGCAGCTTTGCCCGGTTCTGAACCCGACCGCCATCGTCGCCACCAACACGTCGTCGATTTCGATTACCCGGTTGGCCGCGCAGACCGATCGTCCCGAGCGCTTCATCGGCATTCACTTCATGAACCCGGTTCCAGCCATGAAGCTGGTGGAACTGGTGCGCGGTATCGCCACCGAAGACGCCACCTTCGAGGCCGCGCGCGACTTCGTGTCGAAGCTCGACAAGACGGTGACCACGGCCGAGGATTTCCCGGCCTTCATCGTCAACCGCATTCTCCTGCCGATGATCAACGAAGCGATTTACACCCTTTATGAGGGTGTCGGTTCGGTTGAAGCGATCGATACGGCCATGAAGCTTGGCGCCAACCACCCGATGGGTCCGCTGCAGCTGGCCGACTTCATCGGCTTGGACACCTGCCTGTCGATCATGCAGGTGCTGCATGATGGCTTGTCGGACTCCAAGTATCGGCCGTGTCCGTTGCTGGTGAAATATGTCGAAGCCGGCTGGCTTGGCCGCAAGGTCGGTCGCGGCTTCTATGATTATCGCGGTGAAACGCCGGTTCCGACACGCTGAGCCAAGTAGAAAGCGGCTTTGATCGCTCGATTTGTGTCTTTTGTGCATCAGCGGTCGGGTAACGACCGCTGAAACGCCACAAACGCTTTTGTGATGCGCAACCGGAAGCATCCTCCTCTAGTTCTTCAATCGCTCAGCAACACGCGATCGAATTGGGGGATTCCCGTAATGAAGAAGTTTCTACTGCTCGCTTCGGCGACCATGATTTCTGCACCAGCCTTTGCGGCTGACGTCGTGATGGAAGAGCCGCCGGCACCGGTGGTGATGGAAGTTCCGGCAACGCGCGACTGGAGCGGCCTGTATGTCGGTCTCCAGGCTGGCTATGGCTTCGGTGACGATGGCCAGGTCGAACTGAGCCCGTTCACGCCAGCCCTCGTTGGCCCGTTCACGCCGGCAGGTGCCCCGGTTGGTTCCTCCTTCAATGCCAATGGCGACTTTGACGACGGTTTCGTCGGCGGCGCGCATATCGGTTACGATCAGCAGTACGGCAAGATCGTTCTCGGCGGCATTCTCGACATCAACTACACCGATCTTGGCGATGAACAGCGCGCCTTCTCGCGCTCGCCTGCCGAATATGTCGTAGAGCGTGACCTCGATTACCTCGCGACCCTGCGCGGCCGTCTTGGCTATGCGTTCAACGATCGCTTCATGGCCTATGCAACGGGCGGTCTGGCTTACGGTCAGGTCGACTTCAACTATCGCCAGGGCGCTGCGTCTCCGGCGAGCACCGTTTCGACTTCCGGCGGCCAGGATTCCGATTTCGGCTACACGGTCGGCGGCGGCATCGAAATGCGCGCGACGGACAAGATCTCGTTCGGTCTTGAATATCTCTACACCAACCTCGGCGGCAACGATTACTCGGCCAATCTGCAGGGCGGACCTTTCGGCGGTGTCGGTGGTGCTGCAGGCACCAACCCTGGCGGCACGACGCTGGTTGGTTCGGATGACGACTTCGACTTCCACACGATCCAGGCCAAGGTGTCCTACCGCTTCTAAGGCGTGAGGCATCCTGGTTGCTGAGCAGCCTTGATTAAAAAACCCGCCGGAGCGATCCGGCGGGTTTTCTTTGTTCAGCGGGTGAAAAGGGACAGCGGCTTGGGCGGCTCAGTTCTTGCGGGCTTCGGCTATCAGCCGGCGCGCGTCTTCGCTGTTCCATTCTGCCGGCCCGTTCATGTGGGTCAGCAAACATCCGTCTTCGTCGATCAGAAGGGTCACGGGCAGGCCAAGCGCCAGCGCGCGGGACTTCAGCTCGTTGAAGATGCCGAGCGAGTTGTCGCGGTAATGGGCGAGTGCCGTGACGCCGGTATCGGCCAGAAACGCCTTCGGCTTGGTGTCGTCGCCGGTATCGATATTGACTGCGACGACTTCGAAGCCGTCATCGCCGACCTCCTTCTCGAGCGCGTCGAGCGCCGGCATTTCCTCGCGGCATGGCGCGCACCAGGTTGCCCACAGGTTGAGAAGAACGGTCTTGTTCTTCAGGTCGGCAATCGTCATCGGCTGTCCGGCGGGATCGTTGAAGGCCAGCGACGCCAGGGATTGCGGCGGATCGGCCGGCAACATGGCCGCGACCTCGCCGATGGCGGCCTCGCCGACGCGCTGTGCCTTGTCGGCCTTGGCTGCGCAAACGCGATCTTCGGGTGAACCGCTGGCGGCAGCGAACTTGCCAGTTTCCCCGCCATTCACGTATACGGCAACCGCACCCGCCATGGCGCCCGCCAGCGCGGCAATCGCGATCCAGCGTTTTGCCGGAAAGAGTTTGGTGCGCTCAGTCATGATCTGTCTCCGAGAGCCGCGTATCACGATGACCGACGAAAAGACCAGTAACGAGATGTGGGGCGGACGTTTTGCCTCGGGTCCGGCGGCCATTATGGAGGCCATCAACGCCTCGATCGGCTTCGACCAGAAGCTTTATGCGCAGGATATCCGCGGCTCGATCGCCCATAGCGAAATGCTGGCCGTGCAAGGCATCATCACAGCCGAAGATCAGGCGCAGATCGCTGAAGGCCTGCGCACGATCCAGAGCGAGATCGAATCCGGCGAATTCCAGTTTTCGCGCCAGCTCGAAGACATCCACATGAATGTGGAAGCGCGGCTCGCCACGCTGGTCGGTTCCGCTGCCGGTCGTCTGCACACCG
Source organism: Tianweitania aestuarii (assembly GCF_018457165.1). Classification (GTDB taxonomy): domain Bacteria; phylum Pseudomonadota; class Alphaproteobacteria; order Rhizobiales; family Rhizobiaceae; genus Tianweitania; species Tianweitania aestuarii. Next base: position 186,519 of record NZ_JAFMNX010000005.1, read on the forward strand.
CGCGTTCGCGCAACGATCAGGTCGCGCTCGACTTTCGCCTGTGGGTCAAGGACGAGCTTCAGCGCATCGATCATGCACTAACTCAGTTGATCGCAGCATTCTTGACGCGTGCGGAAGAGCATGCCGCAACGGTGATGCCCGGTTTCACCCATCTGCAAACCGCGCAGCCCGTGACTTTCGGCCATCATTGCATGGCTTATGTCGAGATGTTCGGCCGCGATCTCAGCCGCGTGCGGGATGCGGCTGCTCGGCTGAACGAGTCTCCGCTGGGTGCCGCAGCCCTTGCCGGCACCGGTTTTCCGATCGATCGTCATATGACGGCGCAGGCGCTCGGCTTCCGGGAGCCGACCCGCAACTCCATCGATTCCGTGTCTGACCGCGATTACGCGCTGGAATTCCTCGCGCTCGGCGCAATCTGCGCCACGCATCTGTCGCGTCTGGCGGAAGAGATCGTGATCTGGTCGACGCCGCAATTCGGCTTCATCCGCCTGTCGGACGCCTTTTCCACCGGCTCCTCGATCATGCCGCAGAAGAAGAACCCGGATGCCGCCGAGCTGACGCGCGCCAAGACCGGCCGCATCAACGGCCATCTGATCGCGCTGTTGACCGTCATGAAGGGCCTGCCGCTCGCTTATTCCAAGGACATGCAGGAAGACAAGGAAGCCGTCTTCGACGCGGCCGAAACGCTCGACCTGATGATTGCGGCGATGACCGGCATGGTCTCCGACATGGCCATCCAGACGGAAGCGATGGCGCGCGCTGCGGGTTCCGGCTATTCCACCGCCACCGATCTCGCCGACTGGCTGGTTCGCACGCTGAACCTGCCGTTCCGCGAAGCCCATCATGTCACGGGCCGCGCCGTTGCCATGGCCGAAAACAAGAAGATCGGACTGGAAGAGCTGACGCTGTCGGACCTGCAGACCATCCATGCCGGCATCACCGATGCGGTGTTCGGTGTGCTATCAGTCGAGAACTCGGTCGCCAGCCGCACCTCCTTCGGCGGCACTGCGCCCGATCAGGTGCGCAAGCAGATCGCTTACTGGAAAGAGCGTTTGGCGCAGGCTTGAGTTTATCGCGGCTTGCCAAAGCCGTTCTTCCCGGTGCATTGCCAAGGTACCCAAGCCTTGGCCACCTTGCCGCAAGGATCCGCACGATGACTGGTTGCCGCATTCTCGTTTTCGCCACCTTGGCCGCCGCCGTTCTGGCGACGAGCGCCTGCGGCCGCAGGCCGGCCGAGCTGCAATCGCCAAGCCAGGCTGCCAACGAAACGAAACGCGAGGGCGCGGGCATCGGCATCAACCAGCCGGCCGCACCTGCCACCGTTTCGGCGCCCGAGCGCCGCTTCATCCTTGATCCGCTGATCTGACCGGGTAGCGTTCCCCGTGAATCATTTTGATTATCGCGACGGCGCGCTGTTCGCCGAAGACGTGTCGGTCGCCGACATCGCGCAAGCGGTCGGCACGCCGTTCTACTGCTATTCCACCGCAACCCTCGAGCGACATTACCGCGTCTTCGCCGAAGCCTTCCGCGATCTCGACGCGCTTGTTTGCTACGCCATGAAGGCGAATTCCAATCAGGCGGTGATCTCGACACTGGCCCGACTCGGCGCCGGCGCGGATGTTGTGTCGGAAGGCGAGCTACGCCGTGCGCTTGCCGCCGGCATTCCGGCCGAGAAGATCGTGTTTTCCGGCGTCGGCAAGACATCAGGCGAAATGGACTTCGCGCTTCAAGCCGGCATCCACTGCTTCAACGTGGAATCCGAGCCGGAACTGGAGCTGTTGTCGCAGCGCGCGGTTGCGGCCGGCAAGACGGCGCGCGTGTCCCTGCGCATCAACCCGGATGTCGATGCGCGCACGCACAAGAAGATCTCGACCGGCAAGGCCGAAAACAAGTTCGGCATTCCGCGCCAGCGTGCCCGCGAAGTTTATCAACGCGCCGGCGAGCTGCCGGGCTTGAGGATCGCCGGCATCGATATGCATATCGGCAGCCAGATCGTGGAGCTGGAACCCTTCGACGACGCGTTCCGCGTCCTTGCCGATCTCGTTGAACAGCTGCGGGCCGATGGCCATGCGATCGAGCATGTCGATCTCGGCGGTGGTCTCGGCATTCCGTATCGGCGCGACAACGAACCGCCGCCGCTGCCCGATGCCTATGCCCAGATCGTGCACAAGCATGTGAAGCCGCTCGGCCTCAAGGTCATCTTCGAGCCGGGTCGCCTGATCGTCGGCAATGCCGGCATCCTCGTGTCGTCCGTGATTTATCGCAAGGAAGGCGAGGCGAAGAACTTCGTGATCGTGGATGCCGCGATGAACGATCTGATCCGCCCAACGCTTTATGACGCTTTCCACGACATCCGTCCGGTGCGTGAAGCCGAACCGGATGCGCGCCGCATCAAGGCGGATATTGTCGGGCCTGTCTGCGAAACCGGTGATTATCTCGGTCAGGATCGCGATCTGCCGGTGATGGAGCCGGGCGATCTGATCGCGGTGGGCAGCGCCGGCGCTTATGGCGCGGTGCAGGCCGGAACCTACAACACGCGGCTTCTGGTGCCGGAAGTGCTGGTGTCCGGCGACCGCTTCGCGGTGATCCGCGCGCGTCCGACCTATGAGGATCTGATCGGCCTCGATCATGTGCCGGAGTGGCTTGGGTCCTGATCCCGGCCGATCCTCACATTATGGTGCGTGGCGCGGGCTTCGCCTCGCCTTCGCCGCATATGCTGCTATCGTGATGGGGAAATGCGGCCGATCCTCCTTTCGAGGAGGCCGCCGAAAGGGCTGATGGCGTCGACACCACCCAAGCACGGTCTGGATAGGGGAACGCCGCAGCTCAGGCGACGGCGCGGGCTGACGGCTGCCACGATGGTGGTGGAGCGCCTTTGGCCGCTCGTTTTGCCGATCCTTCTCGTTGTCGGCCTGTTTCTCGCATCGTCCTGGTTCGGCCTGTTCCGCATGGTGCCGGATATGATCCGGATCGGCGCGCTGGCTGCCTTCTGTGTGGCGGCGCTGGTTGCGCTTTATCCGCTGCGCTTCTTCCGCCAGCCCACGCGCGCCGAGATCGACCGCCGCATCGAGGCGTCGAACCAGCTTCTTCATGCGCCCGTGCGCACGCAGACCGACCAGCTGACCGGCTCCGACGATCCCTTCGCCAGCGCCTTGTGGCGCGAGCATCAGCGCCGCATGGCAGCCCAGCTCGGTTCGCTTTCCGGCGATCTGCCGAACACGCGTGTGCCCGAACGCGATCCGTGGGGCCTGCGCGCCGTTGTTGCGCTTCTTCTGGTGATCGCCTTCGCCTTTTCCGCCGGTCCTTATGGCGGCGGGCTGTTTGATGCGTTTCGCAGCCGCCCGGGTGTCGAGGCGGTACCGCCGCGCATCGACGCCTGGGTGACGCCGCCTGGGTACACCGGCAAGGCGCCGATCTTCCTCACCGCCGACGCCAACCGTGAGCAAAGCGCCTTTATCGTGCCGACCGGCAGCCAGATTTCCGTGCGCGTCACGGGTGGCAGCGGCACGGAGACGCTGGATTACATCGATGTGAACGGCCAAACACGCGCGATCGAGCCCGGCGTCGACGCCAAGGCCGCGCCTGAAACAGCGGCCGCCCGGGTGCCCGCCACGCCGGTCCAGACAACAGGCACCCTCCAGTTCAGCGCGACGCTGGTGAGCGAAGGCGAACTCGTTTTGAGCCAGAACAGCGAGGCTCTCGGCCGCTGGCAGTTCGCCGTAACGCCCGACAATCCGCCGACCATTCGCTTTTCGGAAGACCCCAAGCAGGCGGCCAATGGCAGTCTCGAACTGTCCTACGCGCTCGAGGACGATTACGGCGTGGCGTCCGCGCAGGCCCTGATCACGCCGGCCGAGCCGCCGGCCCAAACGGCGCACCCGCTCTACGATGCACCGGAAATGCCGCTGTCCTTGCCGCGGCGCGGCGAAACGGAACGCAAGACCGTGCGGGATTTGACCCAGCATCCCTGGGCCGGCACGGAAGTTGATCTGACGCTGAAGGCCGTTGATGGCGCCGGACAGGAAGGCGTGTCGGAACCGAAGGCGATGCGCCTGCCCGAACGCCGCTTCAACAATCCGATCGCGCGCGCCTTGATCGAGCAGCGCCGTATTCTCGCGATGGACGCCGCCAATCGCCCCGCCGTTCTTGAACTGATGGACGCGATTACCTTGCGTCCGGAAGACACGTTCGAAGAGCTGTCGAACTATCTCGGCATCATGTCGGCGCGCACGCGGCTGCAGATGGCACGCGACGACGACCAGCTGCGCGATGTCGTCGATTATCTCTGGGATATCGCGCTCACGATCGAGGATGGCGCGCTGTCTTCGGCCGAAAAGCGCTTGAAGCAGGCGCAGCAGGCCTTGAAGGACGCGCTGGAAAACGGCGCCAGTGACGAGGAAATCGAACAGCGCATGGCCGAACTGCGCGAGGCCATGAACGAGTTCCTGAAGGAGTTCGCCCAGCGCGCGCAGCCGAACATGGCGCAGGAGATGCCGTCCGACATGCAGGCGCTGAGCCAGCGCGATCTCGAGCGCATGATGAACCAGATCGAGGATCTCGCGAAGTCCGGCCAGAAGGATGCCGCGCAGCAGATGCTGTCGCAGCTCGAGCAGATGATGAACAACCTGCAGGCCGGCCGTGCCGGTCAACAGCAGCAGGGCGGGCAGCAGCAGAACGCCATGCGCCAGCAGATGGACAAGCTCGGCGAGATCATGCGCCGCCAGCAGGAGATGATGAACGAGACCTTCCGTCTCGACCAGATGCAGCGCGGCCAACAAGGCCAGCAGGGTCAAGAAGGCCAAGACGGCCAGCAAGGTCAGCGGGGGCAACAGGGCCAACAGGGACAACAAGGTCAGGGTGGCCAAGGCGGCCAGGGCCAGCCGATGTCGCCGCAGGAGCTTGCCGAAGCGCTGGAACAGTTGCAGCAGGGCCAGGGTCAGTTGCAGCAGGAGTTGCAGCAGTTGCAGGAAAGCCTGCGTGGCATGGGTGTTCAGCCCGGCGAGGGCTTCGGCCAGGCCGGTGAAGCCATGGGGCGCGCCGAAGGCGCTCTGGGCAGCGGCGAAGGCGAGCGCGCCACTGGCGAACAGGGCAATGCACTGGAAGCGCTACGCCGCGGGGCACAGGACATGATGCAGCAGATGCAGCAAGCGCAGCAGGGCGAGGAAGGCCAGGATGGTCAGGGACAGCCGGGCGGCCGCCAGCGCAGTGCCGATCGCGATCCGCTGGGTCGTCCGCGCGCCACCACAGGTCCGGATTTTGGCAACTCGGTTGAGGTGCCCGATGTGATCGACGCCCAGCGCGCGCGCCAGATCCTCGACGAAATCCGCCGCCGCCTCGGCAATGCGCTCAGCCCACAGCTCGAACGCGAATACCTCGAGCGCCTGCTCGATCTTCGCTAAAAGACGAGCGCCTGCTCGATCTTCGCTAAAAGACAAGCGCCTGCTCGATCTTCGCTAAAGGCCGAGCATCACCCTGATATCTCCAGGCGTCGCGCCGGCCGCGCGCAGATCGGCGAGTGACTGACTGCCGGCGCTTTTGGAAAGCTTGCGGCCTTCCCCATCCAGCACCAGCCGGTGATGATGATAGGTCGGCTCGGGCAGGTCCAACAATGTCTGCAGCAGCCGGTGCACGGCGGTGGCGTGGAACAGGTCGCGCCCGCGCACGACATGGGTGATGCCTTGCAAGGCGTCGTCCACCACAACGGCCAGCGTGTAGCTCGCCGGAAATTCCTTGCGCGCCAACACCACGTCGCCCCAGAGGGAAGGGTCGGCTTGAACCTGTCCGGTTTCGCCGGCGGGACCTTCGCCGGTCTCCGTCCATGACAAAGGATGGCCGACCCGCATCAATGCCGCGTGCATATCGAGCCGCCACGCGAAAGGCGCGCCGGAGGCCATGCGCGCTTGCCGTTCGGCGTCGGGCATCCCGCGCTCATCGCCGGGATAAAGCGGTACCCCATCGGGATCGCGCGGCCATCGCTGACCCGTGGCCTCGGCATCCGCGATGCGCCGCCGGACCTCGCCCCGGCTGAGAAAGGACGGGTAGATCAGCCCCAACGCCTGCAGGCGTTCTAGCGCATCCTTGTAATCCGCGAAATGCTCGGATTGCCGGCGCACCGGCTCTTCCCACCGCAAGCCGAGCCAGGTCAGATCCTCATAGATGCCGGCTTCATTCTCCGGCGTGCAGCGGGTGAGGTCGGTGTTTTCGATACGCAGCAAGAAGCGCCCGGCAACCCGCTGCGCTTCTTGCGCATTGAGGATCGCCGACAACGCATGGCCGAGATGCAGTCGCCCGGTCGGGCTTGGCGCGAAGCGGAAGGTTGGGCGATTGGCAGGCGGCATCAGCGATTGCTAAGCTGCATTGCCCGAGAAGAAAAGGCAGGCCGATGCGCCGTATCGAAACGCTTGAGCATGTTGGCGAGGATCTTGACGCCCTCGTTGCCGCCGATCCGCGTTTGGTGCCGGTGCACGCGGCTGCCGGTGAGATTCCGCTGCGGCTCGTTCCGCCGGGTTTTGCCAGCCTTGCCGGCATCATCACCTCGCAGCAGGTGTCGCGCGCCAGTGCCGATGCGATTTTTGCCCGCTTCCTGGCGCTTGTCGATCCGCTGACGCCCGAAACGCTTCTTGCTGCGCCCGAGACCGTGTTTCGCGAAGCTGGCCAGTCGCGCGCCAAGCAGCGAACGCTGCTCGCGCTGGCTCAGGCCTGCGTCGAAGGCCGCATCCGGCTCGATGCGATGCGCGAGCACCCGGCGGAGCAGGCTATCGCCGATCTCACCGCCGTGCCGGGCATCGGGCCGTGGACGGCGGAAGTCTACCTCATGTTCTGCGCCGGCCATCCCGATATCTTTCCGGCCCATGATGTCGCGCTGCAAACGGCGGTGGGGGATGCGCTGGCGATCGCGCCGCGCCCGTCTGCGAAGGCGCTCGCCAAGGTCGCCGAAGCCTGGTCGCCGCACCGCTCCGTCGCGGCTCGTTTGTTCTGGGCTTACTACGCTGTGATTCGCCGACGCGATGCGCTTCCGCTCGGCTGAATGCGCCAATCCGTGTCAGGACCCTTTCGAAATAACGAAAACAGCGGCCTGAACGTCATTTTCCCTGCTTCACAGCCCTGTCATATCAGGCTTACACTATCCGCGTCAGTCGACAGCTTTTCCCGAAGGGAGGTGCGTTAGTGACGATCGCGGTTTCCCCGGACGGGTTGCCAGCGCTGGTGCTGAATGCCGATTACCGGCCTCTGAGCTATTACCCTTTGTCGCTCTGGTCTTGGCAGGATGCGATCAAGGCGGTCTTTCTTGACCGCGTGAACATCGTTGCCGAATACGACCACGAGGTTTCCTCGCCATCCTTTTCGATGCGCCTGCCGAGCGTGGTGTGCTTGAAAAGCTATGTGAAGCCGTCGCGTCATCCGGCCTTCACCCGTTTCAACGTCTTCCTGCGCGATCGCTTCCAGTGCCAATATTGCGGTGCGCCGGACGATCTCACTTTCGATCACGTCATTCCACGCCGTTGCGGCGGCACGACGACCTGGGAAAACATCGTCGCAGCCTGTTCGCCTTGCAATTTGCGCAAGGGCGGCATGATGGCGGCGGAAGCCAAGATGTTTCCGCAGCAAAAGCCGTTTGCGCCCACCGTGCACGACCTGCACAACAACGGCCGGCTGTTTCCACCCAACTATCTGCATCAAAGCTGGATGGATTATCTTTACTGGGACGTCGAGCTGGAGCCCTGAGCCTTGATCAGGCCCTGCCGCGGGCAAAGGCGCCGCGCAGCATGATCATCGCCAGGATCGCCGCGCAGATCGCCTGCCAGCCGGCAAAGGACAGGCCGAGCACCCGCAGCGCCGCCTTGTCGCAGGATGGCGGAATCACGGTGTTCAGCGAATCCAGAACGCCGCCCGATGTGCCCGACGTCGCATCCACGGCCACGCCGCAATCGGTCGGTCCCGGCCAGAAACCCCATTCCACGCCGGCATGAAAGATACCGAGATAAAGCGCCCAAACCATCAGCAGCGCGCCGGCAAGGATCAGCAGACGGGTGATCAGCGCCGGCCCGCGCATGAAGGACAGGATCACGGCGAGCGCCAGGATCGGCAGGCCGATGTAGTAAGGGATGCGCTGTTCGTAGCAAAGCTTGCAGGGGATATAACCGCCGATCACCTGAAAGCCGACGGCCGTGCCGACCGTCAGCGCCATGCCGAGAAAACCGACGAGCGACAGTGTCTTCTGGGTGTGTCCAACGGGATCGTTCAGTGCCATGATCATCCTGCCGATTTCGCGGAGTTGGGCATCCGCCTGCTTGTCGGCACCGGCTTAGGCGCAAAGTTTCGGCCCGGCAATGATTGGCTTATGGACAGCGCGTCAACAATCATCACCGTCTGCCGAAAGCAGTGATTTCGGGGGCTTGCAGGCTGCAGATCGGTCTGGCATTTCTTTGAAAGCCGTCGTATAGGAACGCGGCCTTCCCGAGCCGCCTGGGTTTCGGGATCTGCACCGTGCGGGTGTGGTGGAATTGGTAGACGCGCCGGACTCAAAATCCGGTTCCGCAAGGAGTGTCGGTTCGACCCCGACCACCCGCACCACTTTTTTCTTTCAAGTCATGATCATGCGTCCCGGTCGCGGTTCCGACCGGGCACGGCGCCTCGCATCATGCCGAAGCGAGGAGGGCCTTGTTCGAGGCCGCCAACCAGCTTTCGAAGGCTTTCGGCTCCATCGGGCGCCCGAACAGATAGCCTTGCACCTCGTCGCAGCCCCATTGCCGCAACTGCTCGAAGGTTTCGGGCAGTTCCACGCCTTCGGCCACCATGTGGTAGCCGAGATCGTGGCCGAGCTTGATGACGGTCGGAACTGTGACTGCCGCATTGTGATCCGTCAGCGCCTGCGCCACCAGCGAGCGGTCGATCTTCAACGTGGTTGCGGGCAGCGACAGGAGATAAGCGAGATTGCTGTAGCCGCTGCCGAAGTCGTCGATCGCAACGGTGATGCCGAGATCACGGATCGCACTCAAGCGCGAAAAGGCGATATGGCTGTTGTCGAGGTTCATGTCCTCGACGACCTCGATCTCCAGGCGTTTGGGATCAACGCCGGTGGCGTCCAGCACTTCGCTCAGCCGCGAAACGAGATCGTCCTCGAACAGGTTCTTGGATGAGATGTTGAAGGACACGGTCAGATCGATGCCTGCGGCCTTCCAGGCTGCGATCTGGCGCAGCACGTTGCGCATGACCCAGTCGGTGACCTCGTGGATCAGGCCAGTCTTGTCGACGAGCGGGAACAGCTCGGCAGGCGACACCGGACCCCAGATCGGATGGTTCCAGCGCAGCAGGGCTTCGGCGGCGATGCACCGGCGCGACGCCACATCGATGCGCGGCTGATAAACGAGATAAAGCTGTTTTTGCGAGCGCAGCGCTTCCGGCAGATCGGACAAAAGGCTGTACATGCGCTTTTGCGCATCGTCGTGATCGCTGTTGTAGGTCGCGAAAAGCCGCTCGCTCAGCCGGGCTTCGCGTGCTGCCGACAAAACGGTGCGCAGCACGTCGGGCGACGACATTTCCATCAATCCGGCAGATCGAATGCCGAAGCAGGGATTGAGCGCCGAGGGTATGCCGCGGCTGGTGACCAGCGGCTCGCGCAGATCCGTATCCAGTTGCTCGATCAGGGCATGCGGCGTGTCCTGAGCGCCATCCAACATGAAGGCGAGATAGGCGCCGCCGACATGATAAACGGTGTTGCCTGGCAGATGGCGTTTGAGAATGGTCGCCGCATGGCGAACCTGCTCGTTGTAGAAATCGATACCGAGCGCGCCGATGACATCATTGGCGTTGCGGTTGTCGATCACGTCGACCAGCACGATCCAGCAGGTTCTGCCGGGATCGGCGCGCACCATGTCCTGCAGGCTGAGCAGGAACTGAATGCGGTTGGGCAGACGGGTGAGGGGATCCACGCGGCCGATGTCGCGGTCGCTCTTCACCTGGATCATGACGAGCGCGGCCAGATCTTCGAGCATGCGGACCTGTTCGGGCGCGAAGCTGCGTTGCTTGATGTCGAACAAGCACAACGTGCCGACGGCAAAGCCGTCATGGGTCATCAAGGGCGCGCCGGCATAAAAACGCAGGCCAGGCCCATCGACCACATCGTTCAGGCCGCAAAAGCGGTCGTCACCCAGCGCATTCTCGACCACCGTGGTTTTGCCGGTGGCAATCGGCACGCGGCAGAAGGACTGGTCAGGCGTGTTTTCGCGCCGATCGGTGCCGAGATGCGATTTGAACCACTGGCGGTGACCATCCATGAAGGTGATCAACACGACGGGCATGTCGAACACTTCCTGGGCGATCCGGGCGATCCGGTCGTAGGCTTCCTGGTTGCTTGTGTCGTCCATGACCGCGAGGTCTCGAACAACCTCCAACCTGAGCGGTTCCTGATGCGGCATGAAGGTTCCAGTTAGAAATGACGATGCTCGTAAGGCGCCGAATACCAGTTCGGCGTGAACAGGTGGTTGATTGCATTGGCAGAAACTGAGGGGACGCACGCGGGATTGCCGCTTCCGCGCAGCGTTCCACGCACAAGCGGGCGGCTTCTCCGTCCAGTCACAAAAACATAATCCTACGGTCGGGAAAAAGCCGAAATGACACGCTAGAAGCAGCTTGTTCCCAAGCGAGCCTCCATGGGCGGACGAGGGAACGATCTGCAGACAGTTAAAATTGCTCTCGCCCGGTTAATGCTTGGGCATGAGCTGTGATCGAAACTGTATTTTGAAGAAGCGATGTGAAGAGGAGGACGTCATGGCGCCGCCCATTAGAAGCATCCAAGACGTAGTCAATCAGTACCTTTTGTCCAGGCGTTCCAAGATGTCGGCAATTTCCACGGCCGATGCCACACGAGCAATCAAATCAGTCTTGCCGGCCTTTTCGGCAAGCGATCGGGAGATAGAAGATCTTATTGTGGCTGCGGCCGCGCAACGCGGCATGGCGCTGCATTTCGATATGCCGCGCACGGCTGTCTGAAACACAGCCTTTCAGCGAGGTTTCTTTCCTGTTGAAGTTCGATCGGGCGGTGTTTTAGCGACGCCGTCCGATCAGTTTGCGGATCCTGTTGCGCACCAGACGCGCCATGTTGCGGCTTTCGCGATAAAGATGGATCTGCTGCGCGGCCTGCCGGACATGGCGGTCCGTATCCGGCGTCAGGCCGATGATCATCGTTCCAAAATGCGCGCGTTCGCTCCAGATCCGGCTCATCACGGGATGATCGGGAACAGCGCAGGAATCGGTGACCTGGATGTTGGGGTCGTCCAGATGCGTGCGGGTCGCTTCGATCGCCAGAAGCGTGCCGGGCGAGAAGGCGGCATAGGTCTCGTCGTAAGCTGTCTTCCAGGTATAGGCGACGCCGTTTTCGATGAAAACGATCAGCACCGCGATCGGCTTGTTGTCGAGCGACAGAACATGGGCGCGGCAGTTGTCGGCCTCCGACAAGCGATAAACGGCCTCGCGCGCGAAGGCGGCGCGATAGCGGTCGATCGCCATGGCCGAGCGTTCACGGCCCTTCCAGCCCCCCATTTCCAGCGTCAGAAAGGCTTCCGTGGCGATGCGCACATCGTCGGACTGGCGCGACGCGGTGTAATCCAGCCTGCCCTTTTCGCTCAGCCGGCGCTTCAGGCGCTTGAACTCGCGGAAATGGTGGGCGCTCAGCGCGAGCCTGAGATAGGTGTCGCCTTCCAGCTCACTTTGCAGGAACGGCCGTTCCACCTTGTCCACCGTGTCGAGCGGCAGGTTGCGGGTTTCGCTGACATGGCGAAGCAGACCGGCCACGGGACCGTCGAGCCGGATGTCGGGCAAAACAAACGCTTTGGGGAAGTGAAGGTGCGGGCGTGCCATCATGGCGAGAAAATCTTCAATCACGCCGATCGGATCGTCGCGGTCGATCAGCGGGGTGCCGAGCGGTCCGAACGGATTGGCCCAGCTGCGCAAAACGGGAACGGCGAGCGGCACGCCGGGACGCTCGATCGAAAAAGGCAGAAGCAGGCGCAGGCGGCTGCTGTCGCCTTCGCCGTCGCGCATCACGGCCAGGCGGATCTCGCGGTCTTCCAGCCGTGGCATTGCAGGGGCAAGGAAGCGCGGATTGAAAAAGACGTTGGGCTCCACCGTGCGCGCGCACAGATGGTCGAGTTCCTTCACCAGATCAAAGCCTGCGGTCGCCGGATAGATCGCAAGGCGGCGCAAAGGGCGCGCCGGGCCCATGTTTTCGATCTGCTCACCATGGTTGAGAATGCGCGGCGTGAAACCGGCCAGTTGCGAGATCATCGAGCCTGAGCTCGATGTGCTGAGTTCTTCCAGGATCGGGATAGCGGCCATCTATGAACTCCTGCCGCGAGCCGGCGTGGCTTGAAGGCCGATCACCATCACCAGTCCAAGCTTGATCCAAACAACAACCGCAAGCGCGATCGCCTCGAAGATCATCGCGGCGGAGGTGGCGACGGCTGCGCCCCAAAGCCCGATCTGTGGGATGAGAACGGCATTGCAGACCAAGTTGACTGCAAGCGTCGCCGCATAAACGCCGGCGCAGATGTTTTGTTGCCCGCTCATCGTGAGCAGGCTTTCAGCCGGCCCAACACTGGCGCGCGCGATCACGCCCGCCACCAGTACGAACAGAAGCGGGTAGCCGGCGGTAAATTCCGCGCCGAACAGCGAAAGGAGTGGCCAGCCGGCCGCGAGCACGAACACGCCCATGCCGACGGACGGCCAGAAGGTCCAGCTCACCGTTTCGCGCGCAAAATCCGCCAGCCGGCTCGTTTCGCCGGCATGGATCAGCTGCGCGTAACGCTGGGCCGCGCCTGTTTTCACGGCGAAATACACGAAGTGCACCAGCGCCAGCGTTTTCACCGTCGCGTAATAGATCGCGACATCATGCGGCTCGAGGTAAAAGCCAACGATCAGCACGTCCGCATTGGTGAGAAGAAAGGTGAAGCCTTCAATGAAAAAGATCGGCAGGGACACGGCCAGCCATGTCCGCATGTCGATGTGGCGCGGACCGTGCCCGACGACGCGATCGGCAGGGCCGGTGACGCTGAACACCTGATAAAGGGCCGTGCAGTAAGTGGCGGCGATGGCGGCGATCAGCGAGGTCTGGGCATCGGGCTCCCAGCCGGCCAGAAGCAGGCCGGCCATGAAAAGGAGCAGCAGGGTAGGACGCACGACATAAGCGGGAGCGAGCGCTGCAACCGCCCAGGCATTGGCGCGGGCGATGCCCTGCAGCGTGTCCGACAGCGCAATCATCGGCAGCATCACGATTCCGAGCGCGAAGGGCACGATGTAATAAGGCTCTACCGAGCCGGAAAAGAGATACAGGCCCAGCGCGCCCAGTGCTGCGATCAGGCTGGAGGCAACCAGCGTGAAGATCCTGCTGCCGAACAGGATGCCGCGCAGATGATCGGGGCGGCCGGTCTCGCGATATTCGGGAATGAAGCGGATCACCGCCGTATGAAAGCCGAAGCAGGACAGGTTGCCGAGGATCACCACAGCCACCCAGACCAGCACGAAGATGCCGTATTCGAACGAGCCCATCCAGCGGGCCATGAAGACCTGGCTGATGAAGGCAATGGCGGCGCTTAAAATTCGGATCGCGAAGGCGATCAGCGAGATACGGCCGGCCTGGTCCCGCGCATCGCGTGGGATCAACAGGGCGTCGACCTGGTCGAGCAATGGACGAGCCCGGCTCGCCAACCGCTTCGGCAGGAAACGCTCGGCCGTCGTTGCCGCCGAAAAACGCACACACATACTCCGACTTCGATGGCTTTCCCTTAGCCCGAAGTCTTTAAAAAACGGTTCGGGGCGCGAGCGGGGATAAGATGCCGCGCGCCAACAAAAAAGCCGGCGCTAAGGGCCGGCTTTTTGATCGATCAGGCTTCTGTCGGAGCAAAGGCACCGTGACAGTGCTTGTATTTCTTGCCCGAACCGCAGGGGCAAAGCTCGTTGCGGCCAACCTTGCCCCAGGTGGAGGGGTCGTTCGGATCGCGGTCTTCCGGTGCGACGATGCGGCTGTCTTCGCGCTCGATCAGCGCCAGATCGCCACCGCCCTGGTAGATCTCACTTTCGTTGAAGTCGTCTTCGCCCGTGGTGGCGTCGATATGTTCGCCGAACATGGCCGGTGCTTCCGGCATTGGCTCTTCGGCCGCCTGGCGCACCAGTTCCACGCGCATCATCTGGCTGGTCACGACCTCGCGCAGGTTGGCGAGCATGGCCTGGAACAGCTCGAACGCTTCGCTTTTGTATTCGTTGAGCGGATCGCGCTGCGCATAACCGCGCAGACCGACCGCCGAGCGCAGATGATCGAGGTTGACGAGATGCTCGCGCCACAGATGGTCGAGCGTCTGAAGCAGGATCGACTTCTCGACATAGGCCAGAACATCCGGACCGAAACGCTCTTCGCGCGCCTTTGCGGCGGCATCGGCGGCTTCGGTGATGCGGGCATGAACGTCGTCTTCGGCGATGCCTTCTTCGGCCGCCCATTCCACGATCGGCAGATCGAGGTTGAGCCCTTCGCGCACGGCTTCTTGCAGGCCCGCCACGTCCCACTGCTCGGCATAGGCGTTTTCGGGCATGTGCTTGGCGACGAGCGCGTCGATCACCTCTTCGCGCATTTCCTTGACGACTTCGCCGAGTTCCTCGCCTTCCATCATCTCGATGCGCTGTTCGAACACCACCTTGCGCTGGTCGTTCATCACGTCATCGTATTTCAGGACGTTCTTGCGCATGTCGAAGTTGCGCGCTTCGACCTTCTTCTGCGCCTTTTCCAGAGCCTTGTTGATCCAGGGATGGATGATGGCCTCGTCTTCCTTGAGGCCGAGGCGCTGCAGCATGGAGTCCATGCGGTCGGAGCCGAAGATGCGCATCAGGTCGTCCTGAAGCGACAGATAGAACTTGGAGCGGCCCGGATCGCCCTGACGACCGGAACGGCCGCGCAGCTGGTTGTCGATGCGGCGCGATTCGTGGCGTTCTGTGGCGAGCACGTAAAGGCCGCCGGCCGCGATCGCGATTTCCTTCAGGCGCTTGATGTCGTCCTTGATCGCCTGTTCGGCCGCATCACGCTCCGGACCTTCCGGCATGTCGCCGAGTTCCTGCGCGATGCGCATGTCGGCATTGCCACCGAGCTGAATGTCGGTGCCGCGGCCCGCCATGTTGGTGGCGATGGTAATGGCGCCCGGCGCGCCGGCCTGGGCAACGATCGTCGCTTCCTGTTCGTGGTGGCGGGCGTTGAGAACCTGATAGCCCTTCACGCCGTCCTGGCGCAGGCGTTCGGCCAGCAGCTCGGACTTTTCGATCGAGGTCGTGCCAACCAGGATCGGCTGGTTCTTCTCGGCCGCAGCCTTGATCTCGCGGGTGATCGCCCGGTACTTTTCCTCGACCGTGCGATAGACTTCGTCGTCTTCGTCGAGACGCTGCACCGGCAGGTTGGTCGGCACTTCCACGACTTCGAGACCGTAGATGTTGCCGAATTCTTCCGCTTCGGTGGCAGCCGTACCGGTCATGCCGGCCAGCTTCTTGTACATGCGGAAGTAGTTCTGGAAGGTGATCGAGGCCAGCGTCTGGTTTTCGGGCTGAACCTGAACCTGTTCCTTGGCTTCCAGCGCCTGATGCAGGCCTTCCGAATAGCGGCGGCCGGGCATCATGCGGCCGGTGAATTCGTCAATGATGACGATCTCGCCGTTGCGAACGATGTAGTCCTTGTCGCGCTGGAACAGGCGGTGCGCCTTCAGCGCATTGTTGACGTGATGGACGATCGAGACGTTTTCGATGTCGTAAAGCGAGTCGCCCTTGAGCTGGCCGGCTTCGCGCAGCAGGTTCTCGATCTTCTCGGTGCCTTCTTCCGTGAAGTTCGCCGTGCGCTGCTTTTCGTCGACCTCGTAATCGGCCTCGTCCAGACGCGGAATGAAGGTGTCGATCGCGACGTAAAGATCGGACTTGTCTTCCAGCGGGCCGGAAATGATCAGCGGCGTGCGCGCTTCGTCGACCAGGATCGAGTCCACCTCGTCGACGATCGAATAGTTATGACCGCGCTGCACCATCTGTGCGCGCTCATATTTCATGTTGTCTCGGAGATAATCGAAGCCGAGTTCGTTGTTCGTGCCATAGGTCACGTCGGCAGCGTAGGCGGCCTTGCGCTGGTCGTCGGAAAGTCCGTGCACGATGATGCCGGTGGTCAGACCGAGGAAGGAATAAAGGCGGCCCATCTGTTCGGCGTCGCGGCTGGCCAGATAGTCATTGACCGTCACGACATGCACGCCCTTGCCTTCAAGAGCGTTGAGATAGACCGGCAGGGTCGCGACCAGCGTCTTGCCTTCGCCGGTGCGCATTTCGGCGATGTCGCCTTCATGCAGAACCATGCCGCCGATCATCTGAACGTCGAAGTGACGCATGCCGAACACGCGCTTGGACGCTTCGCGAACCGTCGCAAAGGCTGGAACCAGCAGGTCGTCGAGGCTGCGGCCCTGTGCGATCTGCGCCCGGAACTCGTCGGTGCGCGCACGCAGGGCTTCATCGGAAAGCCCCGTCAGTTCCTGTTCGAGCGCGTTGATCGCATCCACCTTGGGGCGGAATCCTTTGACGCGACGATCATTGGACGATCCGAAAATCTTGCGGGCGAAGCCGCCGAAGCTGACCATCCTGTGGTCCTTTCAATCGTAAACCGCGAAGGCGAGGCCGGGCCACCCTGTTTCAACCCGATCCGTCTCGGCTGTCATCTGGAAATAGAGCGGAATGAACGAAATGGGCGCCTGAATCCGTTCTGGACGCAAAGTTGTGGGAGAGATAAGAGGGGGCCCGAGCGATGTCAACGCT
Organism: Tianweitania aestuarii; assembly: GCF_018457165.1. Taxonomy (GTDB): domain Bacteria; phylum Pseudomonadota; class Alphaproteobacteria; order Rhizobiales; family Rhizobiaceae; genus Tianweitania; species Tianweitania aestuarii. Next base: position 203,337 of record NZ_JAFMNX010000005.1, read on the forward strand.
GCGCGAAGTGCACTGGTCAACCTTGAATTCCGACACATTTGATGTGGCTGAGTTAGCGAAGGGCGGTCAGCGAAGCGACCGTCACCCGAGTTTTCCATCCTGGAGATGACTTCATGTCTTTTTCTTTCCACCGTCCGCTCGCGGCCGCGCTCCTGACCGGAGCCCTTCTCGCCAGCACCAGCTTCGGCGCGCTGGCCCAGAGTGATGCCGTTGTTGCAACGGTGAACGGCCAGCAGATCACCGAAGAACAGCTGACGCTCGCCGAAAGCGATCTCGATCCGCAGTTCGCGCAGTTGCCGCCGGAACAGAAGCGCGCTGCCGCCCTGTCGGCGCTGATCGAAATCAAGCTCCTGTCCGCCAAGGCCGAAGCCGATGGCCTGGCCGACAAGCCCGAATTCAAGCAGCGCATGGAATTCCTGCGCCAGCGCGCGCTGCACAGCGCCGTTGTCGAGCAGGAAGTGGCGGCCGGCGTCACCGACGATGCGATCCGCGCCCGTTACGACCAGGAAATCGCCAAGCAGCCGGCCGTGAACGAAGTTCATGCCCGCCACATTCTGGTGAAAACCAAGGAAGAAGCCGACGCGATCATCAAGCAGCTCGATGAAGGCGGCAACTTCGAGGAAATCGCCAAGGAAAAGTCGACCGACGGCGCGGCAGCGCAGGGCGGCGATCTCGGTTATTTCGGTCCGAACCAGATGGTGCCGGAATTCGAGAAGGCAGCCTTCGCACTCGAGCCCGGCCAGTACACCAAGGAGCCGGTGCAGACGCAGTTCGGCTTCCACGTCATCAAGGTGGAAGACAAGCGCGAACAGCAGCCGCCGGCTTTCGAGCAGGTCAAGGATCAGGTTCGTTCGCTGATCCTGCGCGACAACTATCTCAAGCTGGTTCGTGATCTTCGTGGTTCAGCCGATGTGGAAATCCCGGATCCGGCGCTGAAGGCGACGGTGGAATCGATCGACAAGGCCCAGTCCGGCCAGGCCGGCGGCGAAGCGGATGCCGAAGGCGACGCGGCAACGGACGAAGCTCCGGCCACCGAAGCGCCAGCTACCGAAACGCCAGCCACCGAGACGCCTGCAACAGACGCTCCGGCCGGCGAAACCCCGGCTGAAGAAGCGCCGGCCACGCAGCAGTAAGCGCAGGCCATTTGACGACGATACAAAGGGCGCTTTCGAGCGCCCTTTTCTTTTGTTCGACGCTCAAGCGAAACGTGGCGATCGCAGGAAATCCCCTGCAGCGTCTTGCGCGCGGCAGGCCCTTGCGCCAAACGGGACACACCGATCCTGAGGCCGCTTGTTTCGAGGCAGATCATGTCCACCACCATTTCCCCGCTCGCGCCGAAATCTTTTCCCGATATGCCTGATATCGACGGCGTGCGGATCGCAACCGCGCAGGCCGGCATCAAGTACAAGAACCGTACTGACCTGCTCGTGATGCTTTTCGACGAAGGCACGGCGGCTGCCGGCGTGTTCACGCGCTCGCGCTGCCCATCGGCGCCCGTTGATCTATGCCGTCAGAACCTGGCCGGCGGACAAGCGCGCGTGCTGGTGGTGAATTCGGGCAATGCCAATGCCTTTACTGGCAAAAAAGGGCGCGACACCACGCAGGCCACCGCGAAGGCCGCCGCCGCTGCCGCCAACTGCGACGAGGCCAACGTGTTTCTGGCCTCCACCGGCGTAATCGGCGAGCCGCTCGATCCCGCCCGCTTCACGCATCTTCTGGGTGATCTCGCCGCGTCCGCCGAGCCGTCGCTGTGGGCCGATGCCGGCAAGGCGATCATGACCACGGACACCTATCCGAAATATGCCACGCGCTCGGTTGATCTCGGCGGCACGACGGTGACGATCAACGGCATCGCCAAGGGTGCCGGCATGATCGCACCGGATATGGCGACCATGCTGTCCTTTGTCGCCACCGATGCCCCGATCGCGGCACCCGTGCTGCAGGCGATGTTGTCGGAAGCCGTGGGCGGTACGTTCAATGCCGTGACGGTTGATAGCGACACCTCGACCAGCGACACGCTGATGCTGTTTGCCACGGGCAAGGCCGCCAGCCGCGGTGCGCCGGTGGTCGATAAGATCGACGATCCGCACCTCGAATCCTTCAAGACCGCTCTGGCCGATCTCCTCAAGGTGCTGGCGCTGCAGGTCGTGCGTGACGGCGAGGGCGCGCGCAAGCAGGTCGAGATCACCGTCACCGGTGCTGAAAGCGACGCCTCTGCCAAGCGCATCGCGCTTTCGATCGCCAATTCGCCGCTGGTGAAAACGGCGGTGGCCGGCGAAGACGCCAATTGGGGCCGCGTGGTCATGGCCGTCGGTAAATCCGGCGAACCGGCCGATCGCGATCGTCTGGCGATTTCCTTCGGCGACATCCGCGTCGCGCATGAAGGCGAGCGCGATCCGGCTTATTCGGAAGCCGCGACCTCGGCCTATATGAAGAACGACGAGATCCTGATCACGGTCGACCTCGGGTTGGGCGAGGGGAAGGCCACCGTCTGGACCTGCGATCTCACCAAGGAATATGTCGCCATCAACGGTGACTACCGGTCGTAAGGAGCGGATGTGCCAGATCATCTTCCCGATCGTTCGCTGCATCTCGGGCTCGTGCGCCGCTTCGAGGCGGCCGGCTTTCGCGCCTGGCCGGCGGCCGACGTTCATTATGACGGGACGTGGGTGATCCGGCTGACCCCCGGCCATGACGCCAAGCGGCTGAACTCGGTCAACCCGCTCGATCCCGGCGATCTCCATGATCTCGACAACCGCATCGCGCGTGCGGCCGAACGGTTCGCCGCTGCCGGTCGGCCGCTGACCTTCCGTTTGTCGCCGCTCGCCGGTGAAAAGCTCGAAGCCCATTTCGATGCGGCGGGCTGGGATACGGTGCGGCCCTCGCTGGTGATGGCGCTCAGCCTCGAGGGCGACACGCCGGTCGGTGATGCGATGGACCAGATCCCGTTGAAGGATGTCGACCGCTTCATCACGGCGGCCCTCGAAGTGCATGGGCTTGGTCCCGTTCGCGCGCCGGGGCTGACCGACATCATCCGCGCTATCGAGCCGGAAGTCGGGCTTTTCGCGCTGGAAGCCGAGACCCATCCGCTGGCATCTGCCATCTGCGTGCAGGATCGCGATCTTGCCGGCCTGTTCGAGGTCGCGACCCACAGGAATGTGCGCGGTCAGGGTTATGGCCGCCGCGTCGTGTTGTCGGCGCTGAAATGGGCCAAACTGCGCGGTGCAAAGCTCGCCTGGCTTCAGGTCGAAGCCAACAACGAAGTCGCCATCAAGCTTTACCGCTCGATCGGGTTTGAAGCGGTTTACGGCTATCATTACCGTCGCCCGAAAGGCGCGGTCGAGGACGTTGTGTCATGAGCGAGACCCCGTCGAAGAAGCTCGTTCTGGTTGTCGCCTGCGCGCTTGTCGATGCCGACAACCGAGTGCTTCTGGCCCAGCGGCCGGAAGGCAAGTCGCTGGCAGGCTTGTGGGAGTTTCCCGGCGGCAAGGTCGAACCCGGCGAAACGCCGGAACTGGCGCTGGTGCGCGAGTTGAAGGAAGAGCTCGGGATCGACACCAAGACGGCCTGTCTCGCGCCGCTGACCTTTGCCAGCCACACCTATGACAGCTTCCACCTTTTGATGCCGCTTTATGTGTGCCGCCGTTATTGGGGCACGCCGCAGCCCTTGGAAGCGCAGGCGCTAAAATGGGTGAAGCCCAAGCAGTTGCGCGATTATCCCATGCCGCCTGCCGACGAGCCGCTGATTTCGCACCTCGTCGATCTGCTTTGAGAAAGCCCCTTTGAATCGGGCTTGTCGGCCAAACCTTACCGAGAGGATTAACAAACCTTTTAATGGTTCGTGACAATTTGAAGGCAACGGCAGAGCCAGAACTGCCGATGCTTACAGGAGAGTCAGCGATGCGCAGGGACATGCACTTGCCACCGGAGCCGAGCAGGCACGAAGCCTTCTTCTCGGCTTGCCGATCCGTTCTCGTTCGCTCGGCGCTGCTTTTCAGCACAGCCGGCGTGGCGCTCACCTTGTTTCTGGCCCCGATGATGGTGCGTGAAGAGCGCGGCGCGATCGGCAATCCCGGCATCGACTACACCGCCACCGGGAGCATCGGATCCGCCGGTGATTATACGATCCGCCGGAGCGTTCTTTCGCGCGATCCAAGCGGCGTTTGCGTCATCCGCTCCGATGGCCGCCAGGTCGGCGACTGCTGAAAGCTTCAACTCTCTGCTTTGCGAAAGCCTAATCTTAACCCGTCACTGGGAGGATGCGCCTGTGTAAGGGAGTTGGGCATCCGAGATGATCCGGCGTTTCATCAAGGACGAGCGCGGGACCGCCATGGTTGAATATGCCATGATCCTCGCCTGTATCATGCTTGTCATGCTGATCGGCTTCAGCCGGACAACGGACGCGCTCGCCTATCTCTGGGGCAATAACAACAGCCGCCTCATCCAGGTCTTGTCCACCGACCAGTAAGATCAGCGCGGCTTCAACGCTTCGGCCAGCGACGCCGTTGCACTGCCGCGCGCGGCCGGCTTCTGCTGCGAGGCATGCGGCGCCCAGCCCGACAGCCAGACGATCGAAAACGTCGCGCGGATGCGGCCATCGGGATCGGAATAGCGTTCGGCATAGATCTCGGATGCGCGCATGAACAAGGCCATGCTCGCCGGCTTTCTGGCCCGCGCAATCATCGGATTGGCCGCGCCCATCGCGCGCAGGTCCTTCATCAGCGCGAACAGATTGTCGTAGCGCACCGTCAGAGTTTCGAGATCGGCCACCGGCAAGGCAAAGCCGGCGCGTTGCAGCAGTCCGCCGCCGTCGCGCACATCGGCGAAGGGCAGCACACGCGGGCTTGCGCCACCGCTCAGTTCCGCTTCCGCCTGAAGAAAACTGTCGCGCATTTCGGCCAATGTGCCGGCGCCGGGAAAGGCTGCCAGAAACAAGCCGTCCGGCCGCAGCGCGCGGCGGATCTGGATCAGGGTGCCCGGAATGTCGTTTGCTTCATGCAAGGACAGAAGCGACACGATCAGGTCCATGCTTTCGGGTTCGAGCGGCACGGTTTCCGGCGCTGCGATCCGGCCGTCGCTGCCTTCGAGCAGTTCTGGAAGCGCTTCGACCCGCGTGACATGATCGACCTTGCCGCTCGCCTGCAAGGCCGCCGCTGCATGGCCGGTCAGCGAAAACAGGGTCGCTGCATCCGCAAAACGCCGATCGACCGTTGCCAGCCGCTCGGAAAGATCGTCCGCGCTCAACCGCATGAGGAAGTCCACGCCGGCGGCGGGACCTCCCAGAAGGGCGCGGCGCTTGTGCTGCAGGCTCAGCGCGGTATCGACAATCGGCTCCAACGCTGGCACTCCTGATGCATCATGAACGGATGGCTGGGTCTTACGTGTTTGCCGCGCCCTTGATCAAGACACGGCTTTTGTTTGCGCCCGTCTGGCTTGCGCGGGCTGCGGCCAAGCTCCTGTTTCCGCCGATCTGTCTGGGCTGTCAAACCCAGGTCGCGGTTCCCGGCTCGTTGTGCGGGATATGCTGGGCCAATCTCAGGCTGATCGAACAGCCGTTCTGCCCAGTCATGGGGACGCCGTTTCGCGAAGATCAGGGCGAGGGCTTCCTGTCGGCCGAAGCCATCGCCAACCCTCCGCCCTTCACCCGTTTGCGCTCGGCCGCCATTCACACCGGCCTTGCCCGGCGCATGGTGGGTGATCTCAAATATCGCGACCGCACCGATCTTGCGCCCTGGATGGCGCGCTGGATGCTGCGCGCCGGCAGCGAACTCATCGGCGAAAGCGACCTCATCGTCGCCGTACCCTTGCACCGCCGCCGCTTCTTTCAGCGCCGCTACAACCAGTCCGCCGAACTCGCCCGCAGCCTGTCGGGTCTGACCGGTCTCACTTTCGAACCCGATCTCATCAACCGCACCCGTCCCACGCGCCAGCAGGTCGGTCTTCATGCCAGGCAGCGGCAAGATAATGTTCGCGGCGCCTTCCGCGTCGATGCGAAAGCCAAGGCCAAGCTCCGCGGCAAGCGCGTGCTGTTGATCGACGACGTTTACACCACCGGCGCCACCGTCTCCGCCGTATCCCGCACCCTCCTGCGCAACGGCGCGGCTGCCGTCCACGTCCTCACCTTCTCCCGCGTCCTGCCCGACCAGCTCGATCTGGAAGAGGACGAGGCGTAAGGGCTTCCAGCCGCTCTTGCGCATCTCTATATAGGCGGCTCAAGGATTTCGGATGGGAACGCTTATGGCTGATGTTGTGATCTATACGCGCGTAGGCTGCGGCTATTGCACGGCGGCCAAGCGGCTGCTCGACAAGAAGGGCGTGGCTTATACCGAGCATGATGCGAGCTTCTCGCCCGAACTGCGCCAGGAAATGATGACGCGCTCCAAGCGCTCGACCTTCCCGCAGATCTTCATCAACGACACCCATGTCGGTGGCTGCGACGATCTTCATGCCCTGGAAGACGCCGGCAAGCTGGACCCGATGCTGGCAGCCTGAGGACGTCCAATGGCGATTTTCACCGCTGCGGCCGTGCAGATGTGTTCGGGCACCGACATTGCCGAAAACGTCGCGGCGATGGAAAAACTGGTGCGCGAGGCCGCTTCATCAGGCGCCACCTATGTGCAAACGCCTGAAATGACCGGCGCGCTCATGCGCGACCGTCAGGCTTTGCGCGCCACCTTGCGCAACGAGGACAGCGATGGTGTGGCGCAGGCCGGCGCGCGTCTGGCCCGCGAACTCGGCATCACGCTCCATATCGGCTCCACCGCCATTCTGGTCGGCGATGACAGCGAAAACGGCAAAGTCGCCAACCGAGCTTTTCTGTTTGGGCCGGATGGCCAGCGCCTCGCCACCTACGACAAGATCCACATGTTCGATGTCGATCTCGACAAGGGCGAAAGCTGGCGCGAATCCGCCACCTATCAGCCGGGCGAGAAAAGCGTCGTCGCCACGCTGCCGTTTGCCACGCTTGGCATGGCCGTGTGCTACGATCTGCGCTTTCCGCAGCTGTTCCAGGCGCAGGCGCTGGCTGGCGCCGAGGTGCTCACCGTTCCCGCCGCCTTTACGCGCCAGACCGGTGAAGCGCACTGGCATGTGCTGCTGCGTTCCCGTGCGATCGAAAACGGCGCCTTCGTGATTGCGGCTGCCCAGTCCGGTCTGCATCAGGACGGGCGCGAAACTTTCGGCCATTCGCTGATCGTGGATCCCTGGGGAGCGATTTTGGCGGAAGCCACAAGCGGCGAACCGCAGGTGGTCACCGCCGAGATCGATACGGCAAAGGTGGGGGAAGCCCGCAACAAGATCCCGAACCTGCGCAATGCCCGCACCTTCGACGTCGCGCGTGTCGGCACGCAAGGGCAGGCTGCGGCGGAATGATCTCCTATTCGCTTCATTGCGCCGAAGGCCACGACTTCGAAGCCTGGTTTCGCAATGCCGATGATTATGATGCGCAGGCGCAACGCGGTCTCGTGACCTGCCCGACCTGCGGTTCCGCCAAGGTCAACAAGGCGCTGATGGCGCCGGCCGTGTCTACGGCCAAGCGGCGCGAAACGCTTGCACTGGCCGCCGGTGCGGAACAGGCCAAGATGATCGCGCAACTGCAGGAGCTCGCGCGCAAGGTGCGCAGCTCGGCCGAGAATGTCGGCGACAAGTTCGCGGAAGAAGCGCGCAAGATCCATTTCGGCGAAACGCAAGCGCGCGGCATCTACGGCGAAGCCACGCTTGAAGAAGCCAAAAGCCTCGCCGAAGACGGCGTCGGCTTCCTGCCGCTGCCGTCTTTGCCGGAAGAAAAGAACTAGCTGGCGTTGCGGAGGCGCGTGGTGGCCTCCTTCTGCCTCAGTTGAAGCCCGGGCGTTCGGCTAGGACCATGTAGTTCACGTCCATGTCGCGCGATTGGGACCAGCGGTCGGCGATGGGGTTGAAGGTCACGCCGGTGCGGTCGATCACGCTCAAGCCACCGGCGGAAAGGGCCTTTTCCAGTTCCTCCGGCCGCACCAGCTTTTCATATTGATGCGTTCCGCGCGGCAGCCAGCCCAGCACATATTCGGCACCGATGATGGCGAGGCCCCAGGCTTTCAGCGTCCGGTTGATGGTCGCCACGAACATGATGCCACCCGGCTTCACCATGGCCGATGTTTTGGAAATGAACAGGTCCACATCGGCGACATGCTCGACCACTTCCATGTTGAGAATGACGTCGAACTGTTCGCCGGCATCGGCTAGGGCTTCGGCGGTCGTGGCGCGGTAGTCGATGGTGAGATTGCTTTCGGCCGCATGCAGCTTGGCGACCTCGATGTTCGTTTCGGAGGCGTCGGCACCCACGACGGTTGCACCCATGCGCGCCAGCGGTTCGCACAACAAGCCGCCGCCGCAGCCGATATCGAGAATGCGCAGACCATCGAACGGCCTGGCGGAAAGGGGATCGCGTCCGAAGCGGGTTGCCACCTGGTCGCGGATATAGGCCAGCCGCACGGGATTGAACTTGTGCAGGGGCTTGAACTTGCCGGTCGGGTTCCACCACTCGGCCGCCAAACGGGAAAAGCGCTCGACTTCGCCTGTGTCGATCGTGGTTCGGCCGATCGTGGTTTGCGCTGCATCCGCCATGACAAAGGATCTCCGGTTAGGCGCTTTCCAAGTCGGGCGCTCCTGCGGTGAAGTCAAGGGAATAGGAAGAACGCCTGCGTGTTCGATTGACGCGGTTTGATCTCGACATGCAGGCATGCAGCCGCCAGAATAAGGGGGCATCACCGGTCCGCCGAGGGATCAAACACGGGATCTGGTGGTTCGCAGGGGTAGAATGATCTGGCGTCGGTTTGTGTTGGCCGCAGCGGGCCTTTTGTCGTGCGTGGTTGCGTCCGCGGCGGAGTTCCGCACGCAGCTCGATGGCGGCGGCCAGGACATCACGCTGTTCGGCCCGCGTCTGGCCGCCGTGCCGGGCGCGCAGATCGACGTGCCGCGCGGTGCTGCCGCTGCGATCGAGCCGTTCACGGGAACGCTGATCTTTTCCGAAACACGGCTGGGCGCGACCGTTCCGGCGATCGAGGTCGAGGTGCAGCTGACGAAGAACCCCTTGTTCTTTCCAGCCTTCCGCCTGCGCTTCAGCACGGTTGGCAGCGATCTGATCCCGGCTACGCAGGAAATCATTCGCGTCGGCTCTCTTCCCGGCGATGCCGGCTATTGGGATGTTCAGGTCGGCCGGGGAAAAGTGTGGTCGGAACCAGCCGATGGCGGCTGGTCGCGTGGCGCCTTTCCGTTCCTGCTCGTGTCGCCGGCCGGGGACAGCACGCATCAGGGGAGGGCGACCTTTTTGTACCGCGGCGGGGAAGTGGGCGTGACGACCTACCAGATCTTTCCTTCAACCAATGAAGACGGTCGCAAGAGCCTGGCCGCAGCCGGAGCCCTGACGCCCCGGTTGGAGCGCGAGATTTTCGAGCCGACTGACAAGAGTGTCGTTGATTGAGGATGGTGCGGCTGCGCCCGGTCTGCTCGGCCTTGATGCGAGCCTTGCGCCATGAGCGAGCCTGAGGCCGCAAGTCTGATCGCAGAGATTGCCGCGAAAACGGACGCTGCCATCGCGCTGGCGCAACAGCGTTCGGCTGGGGAAACGGTGGACTGGCGCCGGCGCTGTTACGCGGTGCTCGCCGCCAACCTTCTTTCCTATAAGAACAGCCTGCTGGAAGGCCGCCTTCCACCACCCGGCACGGGAACAGGCTGGGGCGCGGGCAAGGCGCTCTCCGAATGGGACCTGGACGATGAGGTAATGCTTGCGGCAGTCGCAGCAGCGGAGGAACTGTATCGCGACGGGGCTTGATGCGGGCAAGTGCCCGTCATCAGCCTGCAGCGCGATCCACGCCCTGCGCGGCATCGATCCGCTTGGCCGTGAGTTCCTGCAGCCGCCAAAGATAGCGGTCGTGAATGCCCAGTTCTTCCAGATGCGTCACGGTGTTCCAGAGATATTCCACCATGGAGCCACGAAAACCGCAGGCGGTGGCCAGCACATCGGCGGTTTGTTCGTCGCTGAGATCGCCGATGTAACGACCGCTCTTGCGGTTCATGGCAAAGGTCAGAACGGTGAGGCGGCCTCCTTCCGTTTCCACGGGAATCCAGCGCGGCGGAAAGGCGGTCGGCCGCATGCTCATTTCGCGGCGGAGCAGGCGGTGCATGTTGGCTTCGAGCGCATCGTCGGGCAAACGAAAGATCACGCCGGTGCAGGAGCCGCCACGATCGAGCGCCAGCATCACGCCCGGCTGGTCGCGGTTACCGCGAAAGCGGTAGTCCCAGCCCAAACAAAAGGCGCGATGCCAGCCGCGTGCCCGCGCAATCTTTTTGTCGGTGAAATCGAAATCCGGGTTCCAGATCAGCGAGCCATAGGCGAACACCCACAAACCGTCTTTCGGAGCCTGCGCGATCAGCTCGGCGGCGATTTCGTTGTAATCGTCCTTTGTCATCTGCACCATGCCGGGCAGGGGCTGGAAGCCGGGATCGGGGATGGTTCTGGCAAGCCGTGCCACGTGGTCTGCGGTGAGCGTCAAAGATCTCGGCTTGCTGAAACGGGGCATGAACGGTCCTGCTGGTGCTGCAAACAAAGGTTAGGCATTCGATCCGCGGAAGCAACCCAGTTGCTTGCGCGGTGCCCGGCTTTTGGTTATGGACGCCGCATCCGCCTGCGGTTTACCCGAAGGCATGTTCAAGCATTCAAGCGCCAAGTACCTCGACCGGGATATGCGCGTTTAACTCCAAAGGCAGCAGATCCGTGGCGCGTATCGTGATGAAATTCGGCGGAACATCCGTCGCCGACATCGCCCGCATTCGCGTGGTGGCCCAACACGTCAAACGCGAAGTCGATGCCGGCCACGAAGTCGCGGTCGTGGTGTCGGCTATGTCCGGCAAGACGAACGAGCTGGTTGCCTGGACGCGCGATGCGTCACCCATGCATGACGCGCGCGAATATGATGCCGTCGTGGCGTCGGGCGAGCAGGTCACGGCCGGCCTTCTGGCGATCGCCTTGCAGCATATCGGCATCGATGCCCGCTCCTGGGCTGGCTGGCAGATCCCGATCCGCACCGATGGCGCGCATGGTGCGGCCCGCATCACCGATATTGACGGTTCGGAACTCGTGCGCCGTTTCGGCATCGGTCAGGTGGCCGTGATCGCCGGTTTTCAGGGCATCGGCCCAGACAATCGCATCGCCACGCTTGGTCGCGGCGGCTCGGATACGAGCGCTGTTGCCATCGCCGCTGCCGTGAAGGCCGATCGCTGCGACATCTATACGGATGTCGACGGCGTTTACACGACCGACCCGCGCATCGAGCCCAAGGCACGCCGCTTGAACCGCGTTTCCTTCGAGGAAATGCTGGAACTGGCCTCGCTCGGCGCCAAGGTTCTGCAGGTTCGCTCGGTCGAGCTTGCCATGGTTCACAAGGTGCGCACCTTTGTGCGCTCTTCTTTCGAGGATCCCAACGCGCCGGGGATGGGGGATTTCGACAATCCGCCCGGCACACTCATTTGCGACGAGGATGAAATCGTGGAACAGCAGGTCGTGACCGGTATCGCTTATGCCCGCGACGAAGCGCAGATATCGCTGCGCCGCGTTTCGGATCGTCCGGGCGTCGCAGCCGGCATCTTCATGCCGCTGGCCGAAGCCAACATCAATGTCGACATGATCGTCCAGAACATCTCCGAGGACGGTTCGCGCACCGACATGACCTTTACCGTGCCGGCCGGCGACCTCGACAAGGTCCGCGTCGTGCTCGAGCAGATCCAGAAGGACATCGGCATCGACACCGTTCAGTCGGAAAGCGGCATGGCCAAGATTTCCGTTGTGGGCATGGGCATGCGCTCCCATGCCGGTGTCGCGGCCGCCGCTTTCAAGGCGCTGGCCGATCGCGGCATCAACATCCGCGCGATCACGACCTCCGAGATCAAGATTTCCATTCTGATCGACGCGGCCTATACCGAATTGGCGGTTCGTACGCTTCATTCGGTGTATGGACTGGACAAGCAGTAGCTTAAACGCTCAATTTCGGCGTGAGGTTGGTTGGCCAGCGAGCACCTTTCGCCGGCCGTAAAGGTGATTCGATCAATGCGTGACCAGGCCGCAGGACCGCGAGTGCTTCTCAAGCGTCTGCGCGAGCTCATGGCCGAAGCGCTGGAGCCGCAGGAACGCCTCGACCGCATCGTGCGTGAAATCGCGCAGCAGATGGTGGCCGAAGTCTGCTCGCTTTACGTGCTGCGCTCCGACTCGGTTCTCGAACTCTACGCCACCGAAGGTCTGAATCCCGGTTCGGTCCACTTGGCCCAGTTGCGGCTGGGGCAGGGCCTTGTCGGCACGATCGCGGCCTCGGCCCGCGCGCTGAACCTGACCGACGCGCAGCAGCATCCGGCCTTCGCCTATCTCCCCGAAACCGGCGAAGAGATCTACAATTCCTTCCTCGGCGTGCCGGTCTTGCGCGCAGGCCGCACGCTCGGCGTTCTGACCGTCCAGAACCGCACGATGCGCCATTACCGCGAAGACGAGATCGAGGCGCTCGAAACCACCGCGATGGTGATTGCCGAGATGATCGCAACCGGCGATCTCGCGCGTTTGACGCGCCCAGGCCTTGAGCTCGATCTCACACGCCCCGCTTCCTTTGCCGGTCTGGCCTTCAACGATGGCGTCGGCCTCGGCCATGTCGTGCTGCACGAGCCGCGCGTCGTCGTCACCAACCTCTTCAACGAAGATTCGGACGAAGAACTCGGCCGTTTGACCGATTCCCTGAACTCGCTGCGCTTGTCGATCGACGACATGCTGTCGCGCCGCGATGTGGCGTTCGAGGGCGAACATCGCGCCGTGCTCGAAGCTTACCGCATGTTTGCGCATGATCGCGGCTGGGTGCGGCGTCTGGAAGAAGCCGTGCGCAACGGTTTGACAGCCGAAGCCGCCGTGGAAAAGGTTCAAAGCGACATGCGCGCGCGCATGCAGCACATGACCGATCCTTACTTACGCGAGCGGATGAGCGATTTCGACGATCTCGCCAACCGGCTTCTGCGCCAGCTGCTTGGCCGCGGGCCGGACGGTCTGGGCGAAGCTCTTCCGCGCGACGCGGTTGTTGTGGCGCGCTCGATGGGTGCGGCCGAACTGCTCGATTATCCGCGCGACCGTATTCGCGGCCTCGTTCTGGAAGACGGCGCGATCACCAGCCACGTGGTGATCGTTGCGCGCGCCATGGGCATTCCCGTGTCCGGTCAGGTCAAGGGCGCCGTGTCCATGGCCGAAAACGGCGATGCGATCATCGTCGATGGCGATGAAGGCCAGGTCCATCTGCGACCGCAATCGGATGTTGAAGCGGCTTATGCCGAAAAGGTGCGCTTTCGCGCCCGCCGCCAGGAGCTTTACCGCGAAACCCGCGACCGGCCGTCCGATTCCCGCGACGGCGTTCACATCGACCTTCTGATGAATGCGGGCCTCGCCGTCGATCTGCCGCAGCTCGATGAATCGGGTGCAGCCGGCATTGGGCTGTTTCGCACCGAACTGCAGTTCATGGTGGCCGCCACTTTCCCGCGTGCCGAAGCGCAGGAGCGGTTGTATCGCGACGTGCTGGATGCTGCTGGCACCAAGCCCGTCACCTTCCGCACCATCGATATCGGCGGCGACAAGGTGCTGCCTTACTTCAAGGGCGCGGTGAACGAGGAAAATCCGGCACTCGGCTGGCGCGCGATCCGCTTGACGCTCGATCGTCCGGGCTTTCTGCGCACTCAGCTGCGCGCGCTTCTCAAGGCCGCCGGCGGGCGCGAACTGCGTTTGATGCTGCCGATGGTCACTGAGATCGACGAGATCGTGCAGGCGCGCGATCTGCTCGACCGCGAAGTGCGCCATCTCTCACGCTTTGCCCATCATCTCCCGACCAAGCTGAAGCTCGGCGCGATGCTCGAAGTGCCGTCGCTCCTTTGGCAACTCGACGAGTTGATGGCGGCCGTGGATTTCGTGTCGGTTGGCTCCAACGACCTGTTTCAGTTCATCACCGCCACAGATCGCGGCAGCGCGCTCCTGTCGGACCGCTTCGATCCCCTGTCGGCGCCGTTCCTGCGCGCGCTCAAGCAGATCGTGGATGCCGGTCATCGGCACAAGACGGCGGTGACCTTGTGCGGCGAACTCGCTGGGCGACCTTTGTCGGCCATGGCCTTGATCGGTCTGGGTTTCCGCTCCATCTCCATGTCGCCGGCCGCGATCGGTCCGGTGAAGGCGATGTTATGCGAACTGCCGGTGGCGGAACTCGAGATTTGCATGGCTGACCTGCTCGCCTCACCCAACGCCCAGCACTCGGTTCGCCCGCAGTTGCAGGCTTTCGCCGCCAAGCACGGCGTGCCGCTCTGATATCTTGGAATCCTGATGGTCAATCTTCCTGCTGAACGCATGGATCAGATGCTGCGCCGCTTCGACTTCGTTGAAGCGCAGATGTCGGCCGGTCCAGATGCCGAAACCTATGTGAAGCTCGCCTCGGAATATTCCGAGCTGCAGGAGATCGCAGCCAAGATCCGCGAACTCAATGCCGCAAAGGCCGAGCGCGCCGATCTCGATGCCATGCTGGCTGACCCTGAAATGCGGGCGCTGGCGGAAGCCGATATTCCGGGTCTCGATGAGCGGATCGAAGAGCTCGAGTCCGACATTCAGATCCTGCTTCTGCCGCGCGATGCCGCCGACGCCAAGAACGCGATCCTCGAAATCCGCGCCGGCACCGGCGGCGACGAAGCCGCGATCTTCGCCGGCGATCTTTTCCGCATGTATGAGCGCTATGCCTCGACCCAGGGCTGGAAGGTCGAGCTGGTTTCGGCCTCGGAAGGCGAGGCGGGCGGCTACAAGGAAATCATTGCCACCGTGTCGGGCAAGGGCGTGTTTTCCAAGCTGAAATTCGAATCCGGCGTGCATCGCGTTCAGCGCGTGCCGGCCACCGAAGCCAGCGGGCGCATCCACACCTCGGCGGCCACCGTGGCCGTTCTGCCGGAAGCCGAGGACGTCGATATCGAAATCCGCAACGAAGACATTCGCATCGACACGATGCGTGCGTCGGGTGCCGGCGGCCAGCACGTCAACACCACGGATTCGGCCGTGCGTATCACGCATATTCCGTCCGGCATCGTTGTCGTGCAGGCGGAAAAATCCCAGCACCAGAACCGCGCCCGCGCCATGCAGATCCTGCGCGCGCGTTTGTTCGATGCCGAGCGTACAAAGCTGGCGGACGAACGCTCCGAAGCACGCCGCCTTCAGGTCGGGTCGGGCGATCGCTCCGAGCGCATCCGCACCTATAATTTCCCGCAAGGCCGCATCACCGACCACCGCATCAACCTCACGCTCTACAAGCTCGATCGCGTCGTTGAAGGCGATCTCGACGAGTTGTTCGATGCGCTGATCGCCGATCATCAGTCGACGCTGCTTCTGGCGCTCGGCGATGCCTGATTACCGTCCATGACAAGCGCATCCCAAGCGCTGCGGATGGTTCGCGACGCGTTGCGCAGCGCTCGGATCGAGGGTGCCGACTTCGATGCGCGCTTGTTGTTCGAGCATGTTACCGGCCTGAGCGCACTCGATCTGGTGCGTGACCCCCATCATGTCTTGACGCAGGAGCAGCTGGCCGCGCTTGAAGCCGCTCAAACCCGCAGGATTGGCGGCGAGCCGGTTCACCGCATTCTCGGCTATCGCGATTTTCATGGGCTTCGTTTCAACCTGTCGCCCGACACGCTGGAGCCGCGCCCCGACACCGAAATCCTCGTTGATGCCGTGGCGCCCTGGCTGCGCACGCGCCTGACGGCGGCCGGTTCCTGCCAGGTGCTCGACCTCGGCACGGGTTCGGGCGCTATAGCCGTTTCGCTTCTGAAGGAAGTCGCGGGGTTGAAGGCGGTTGCAACCGACCTGTCGGCCGGCGCGCTCCAAACGGCCAGCGGCAATGCCCGGATTAACGGCGTGGCGGATCGGTTCGAGACCGTTCGCTCCGACTGGCTTGCGGATGTGACGGGCCGCTTCGACGCCATTGTGTCCAACCCGCCTTACATCGCCAGCGCCGTTATCGCCGATCTGTCGCGCGATGTGCGCGATCATGATCCGATGCGGGCTCTGGATGGCGGAACGGATGGGCTCGATGCCTATCGCGCCATCGCCGAGGGCGCTGAGCGGTCTCTTGCGCCAGACGGGATCATCGGTCTGGAGATCGGCTGGGATCAGAAAACCTTGGTTTCAGCGCTGTTCGAGCGCGCCGGGTATCGCCTGATCGACGCCCGCAAGGATTATGGCGGCAACGACCGCGTGCTGATCTTTGCGTTCAAACAGGCCTGAACCAGCGGATCCGCTGCGCCTTTGGGTCGTGCACAACAAGGGTTTGCCCGAAAAAGCACTTGGCAAGGCCGGTCTTTGTCTCTAGGGTCAAAGGCACCGGATGACGAAGCAGGCAGTGCCGTTACCGATTCGGGATCCAAGAACTGATACTGCCTTCTTGCGTGTTGAGCGCCTGTGCTTCGTGCGGGGATCGTTCGGCAAGTGACTTAGGAAAAGATGACGTCACGGCGGTGGACTGCCGCGCTTTGTGCGCAGCAAGCGGCCCAAACACTGACAGATCGGATTGTCCGGTGACGGCGTGTATCACGCGGCCAGGCATCCCTTCCGCGATCCCGAAACTCCCCTTCTTCAGTTTATGAGCTAGGTCAGAAAGAACTAGGATGAGGCCACAACAGCAAAACCGGCGTATGCGCGGGCGCAACGGCGGTAACAACAATAATAACAACAACAACCACAACAATAACCGCAAGGGCCCGAATCCGCTGACCCGCTCCTATGAGAGCAATGGGCCGGACGTGAAGATCCGCGGTTCTGCGATGCAGATTGCCGAAAAATACACGACGCTGGCGCGCGATGCGCAAAGCTCGGGCGACCGCGTGATGGCCGAAAACTATCTGCAGCACGCCGAGCACTATAACCGCATCATTGCAGCCGCTCAGGCCCTGTTGCCGCAGCCGGTCGCGCGCGATCAGCGCAGCGATTTCGATGAAGACATGGACGATGAGTCCGAAAACGGCGATCAGAACCAGTCCGGCCAGAACGGCGACCAGCCGCGTCAGGGGCAGGATGGTCAGCGCGAACAGACCGACAACCGTGACAACAACGATCGTCGCGACCACCGTGACAATCAGGGTTATCGCGACAATCAAGGTCAGCGCGATGGCCAGGGTCAGCGCGAAGGCCGCGACAATCGCGAGCCACGCGAAGGCCGTGAACCACGCGAAGGCCGTGAAGGTCGTGAACCACGCGAGGCCCGTGAGCCACGTGAAGGCCGCGAACCGCGCGAACGTCGTCCGTATCGCGATCGCGACCAGCGCAACCGCGTCGATGGTTCGGGTCCGCAGCCGGTGATCGAAGGCGTTCCGGCCGAGGTCGCGCATGGCAATGCGCAGGCAATCCAGAGCCAGCAGGACGCACAGGAAAAGCCGTCCGCAAACACCGCTGAACAGCCGGCTGCTTCTGCACCGGCCGCACCCCAGCCGGTTGCCTCCGAGGCCGCCGCGCAGGTGCCGGGTTCGCCGCAGGCTGCCCAGGTTGAGAGCGCTCCCGTCGATGCTGTTTCGGGCGGCGAGGGCGAAGAACAGCCGGTTCGCAAGCCGCGCAAGCCACGCAAGCCGCGGGTTCCCAAGGGCGAAGGTGTTGAAGTCGGCGCCAATGACGACCAGCCGGTCGAGGCTGCCAGCTAGGAAACTGACAAACAACCGATCATGAAAAATGGCGGGGCGAAAGCTCCGCCATTTTTCGTTTCACGCGTTCTTGAGCGCGCTTTTGCCAACACCCATATTCCTCCTTGAACAGGGTCTGCCATCTGGAGACCCGTCATCTGACACTTGGCCGGTGCCGCAAAGCGGGCTGGTTCAGGGAAAGGGACTGAAGACATGAACATCGAGAAATATTCAGAACGCGTGCGCGGCTTCATCCAGTCCGCACAAACCATGGCGCTGTCGCGCAACCACCAGCAGTTCACGCCCGAACACCTGCTCAAGGTGCTGGTCGACGACGAGGAAGGTCTCGCTTCGAACCTGATCGAGCGCGCCGGCGGTCGTCCGAAGGACGTGCAGCTCGGCGTTGAAGCCGCTTTGGAAGCGCTGCCCAAGGTGGAAGGCGGCAACGGCCAGCTTTACCTCGCGCAGCCGCTCGCCAAGATCTTCACCACGGCCGAAGACATTGCCAAGAAGGCGGGTGACTCATTCGTCACGGTCGAGCGCCTCCTGACCGCGCTTGCTGTCGAGAAATCCGCCAAGACCGCTGACATCCTCGCCAAGGCCGGTGTCACGCCTGCTGCGCTGAACCAGGTCATCAACGATCTGCGCAAGGGCCGCACCGCCGATTCCGCCTCGGCCGAACAGGGCTATGACGCCTTGAAGAAATATGCCCGCGACCTCACCAAGGATGCGCGCGAAGGCAAGCTCGATCCGGTGATCGGCCGCGACGACGAGATCCGCCGCACGATCCAGGTTCTGTCGCGGCGCACCAAGAACAACCCGGTGCTGATCGGTGAACCCGGCGTCGGCAAAACGGCAATCGCCGAGGGCCTCGCCTTGCGCATCGTCAATGGCGACGTGCCTGAAAGCCTGCGCGACAAGCAGCTGATGGCGCTCGACATGGGCTCCTTGATCGCCGGCGCCAAATATCGCGGCGAATTCGAGGAGCGCCTGAAAAGCGTTCTGTCGGAAGTCACGTCGGCCAATGGCGACATCATCCTGTTCATCGACGAAATGCACACGCTGGTCGGTGCCGGCAAATCCGAAGGCGCGATGGATGCGTCGAACCTTCTGAAGCCTGCCCTGGCACGCGGCGAGCTGCACTGCGTCGGCGCCACCACGCTCGATGAATATCGCAAGCATGTCGAGAAGGACCCGGCGCTCGCCCGTCGTTTCCAGGCCGTGTTCGTTGGTGAACCCACCGTCGAAGACACGATCTCGATCCTGCGCGGCTTGAAGGAAAAATACGAGCAGCACCACAAGGTCCGCATCTCGGATTCAGCACTTGTCTCCGCAGCAACCTTGTCGAACCGCTACATCACTGACCGCTTCCTGCCCGACAAGGCGATCGACCTGGTCGACGAGGCCGCGTCGCGCCTGCGCATGCAGGTCGATTCCAAGCCGGAAGCACTCGATGAGATCGACCGCCGCATCATGCAGCTTAAGATCGAGCGCGAAGCGTTGCGTCTGGAAACCGACGCTGCGTCCAAGGACCGTCTCGACCGGCTGGAAAACGAGCTCGTTGCGCTGGAAGAAGATTCCACCGAGCTGACCTCCAAATGGCAGGCCGAAAAGCAGAAGCTCGGCCTCGCCGCCGATCTGAAGCGCCAGCTCGATGAAGCGCGCAACGAACTCGCCATTGCCCAGCGCAAGGGCGAATTCCAGCGCGCCGGCGAGCTCGCTTACGGCCAGATCCCGCAGCTTGAAAAGCAGCTGGTGGATGCCGAAGCAATCGACAATCGCGGCTCCATGGTGGAAGAAACCGTGTCGCCCGATCATGTCGCGCACATCGTGTCGCGCTGGACCGGCATTCCCGTCGACAAGATGCTGGAAGGCGAGCGCGAGAAGCTGTTGCGCATGGAAGACGAGATCGGCAAGCGCGTTGTTGGCCAGGGCGAAGCGGTTCAGGCGGTGGCGAAAGCCGTTCGCCGAGCCCGCGCCGGCTTGCAGGACCCCAACCGTCCGATCGGCTCCTTCATGTTCCTCGGCCCAACCGGCGTCGGCAAGACCGAGCTCACCAAGGCGCTGGCGAACTTCCTGTTTGCCGATGAAACCGCGATGGTGCGCATCGACATGTCGGAGTTCATGGAAAAGCACTCGGTTGCCCGCCTCATCGGCGCGCCTCCCGGCTATGTAGGCTATGAGGAAGGCGGTGCGCTGACCGAAGCGGTTCGTCGTCGGCCCTATCAGGTGATCCTGTTCGACGAGATCGAAAAGGCGCATCCGGATGTCTTCAACGTGCTGCTGCAGGTGCTCGATGACGGTCGTTTGACCGATGGGCAGGGCCGCACGGTCGACTTCCGCAACACGCTGATCGTGATGACGTCCAATCTCGGCGCCGAATATCTCGTTAATCTCGGCGAGGATCAGCAGGCGGATGCCGCGCGCGAGCAGGTCATGTCGGTGGTGCGCGGGTCGTTCCGGCCGGAATTCCTCAACCGCATCGACGAGGTGATCCTGTTCCACCGGTTGCGCCGTCAGGATATGGGTCGCATCGTCGAGATCCAGCTCGAACGGCTCCACAAGCTGCTTCATGATCGCAAGATCACGATCGAGCTGGACGGGGAAGCCCGCGACTGGCTCGCCAACAAGGGCTACGACCCCGCTTACGGCGCGCGTCCGCTCAAGCGCGTGATCCAGAAGGAGCTGCAGGATCCGCTCGCCGAAAAGATCCTGACCGGCGACATTCCGGATGGTAGCCGCGTCAAGGTTTCCGCAGGTTCGGACCGGCTGACCTTCTACGTCACCGGCTCCAAGTCGGAAGACAATGGAGAAAAGGTCGCCGCCTAAACCGCGGCGTTTTCCCAAACGAAAAAGCCTCCCGCGCCTTGAAGCGCGGGAGGCTTTTTATTGCCGGCTCGAAGCTGGGCGTGCGTGTCAGGCGATTGTCAGGCCGACATCCACATTGTTGCGGGTGGCGTTGGAATAAGGGCAGGTCTGGTGCGCCTTTTCCACCAGACGCTCGGCGTCTTCATGCGACAGGCCCGGCAGGCTGATCTTCAGATCGGCGGTGATGCCGAAGCCGCCTTCGGAACGCGGGCCGATGCCAACGGTCGCCGTCACGGTGGTCTCGGCCGGCACCTTGAGGTTCAGGCTGCCGGCCACGGCCTTCATGGCGCCAAGGAAACAGGCGGAATAACCGGCGGCAAACAGCTGTTCGGGATTGGTGCCGGAACCGCCTGCGCCGCCAAGCTCCTTTGGCGTGGAAAGCGAAACGGCCAACGTGCCGTCTTCGGTGCGCGCTGTGCCTTCACGGCCGCCGGTTGCGGTTGCGGTGCTGCGGTAAAGAACTTGAACGGACATGCTCGGCTCCTTGAAAAACGGGATCGCAGAATTGCTTATCGCGATAACTATCCATGTAGAACGACGGTTCTCTTCTGTCCAGTCAAATTATTTGTTGCGATAAATATCTTTTGCTATGAAGCGGCATGGCCCCGACCGTCACCCTCAACGACCAGCTCTGCTTCGCGCTCTACGGCGCCTCGATGGCCGTCACCCGGCTTTACAAGCCGATGCTCGATCGGCTCGGCATCACCTATCCGCAATATCTCGTGCTGCATGTGTTGTGGGAAGACGATGGCCGCAGCCTCGGCGCCATCGCGCAGCGTTTGTCGCTCGAGCCAAGCACGATCACGCCGCTGGTGAAGCGCCTCGAAGCGGCCGATCTCGTCACCCGCGCGCGCCATCCCGACGATGACCGCAGCATATGCATCACGCTCACGGATAAGGGCCGCGCCCTTCAGGAAGAAAGCCGCTGCCTCGGCGAAGCGCTGCTTTCCCAGACCGGCATGACCATGACGGACGTGCAGGCGCTGAAACAACAGGTTCAGGACCTGACACGGGCGCTGGAGCAAACCGGCGAAGACTGACTGCGCGGCAAGGTAGGGCGTTTGGCGCCCCGCCGCCGTACGGTCTCGCGCGATTGCTTATCCGCGCCGACCGTCGCTTTGGCCGAGTTGCTGACCAAGCGCGTAACCCTGATCAAAGTCGCTCTGCATGCCGGTTTTCGGCGGCTGTACCGGGCAGGGCGGCACGGCGCTGTTGGACAGGTATGCCTTGTTCACCGCACCCCAGCCATTCATATAGCCACGCTCGAAACCGGGACAAAAAGCGGTCAGCGTTTGGTCTGGCGCCGGAGCGGGCGTCGTTGTCGCGGAAAGCGCGCGATCGAATTGCTGCGCCTGCTGCCTTTGCCCCTGTGCCCATTCACGACATTGAACATAGGTCTCGCTGCCTTGTGCCGCTCCGTACGACTTGCATTGATTGTCATCCGTCGCGGCCTGATCCTCACCGGAAACGCAGCCTGTCAGCAAGAAAGCAGGGATTGCCAGTAGCAGTAAGCGTCGCATGATCGTCATGTCCTCCATTATGCGATTGTCGAAGCAACCTACCTCTTGGATGTTGCGCGCCTTCCAAGGCTTTCCAGTGCGGGATCACAGCTTTGGTGAACAGGCGATAAAGCCGAGACTTGGCTTTGAGCGAGATCGATCGACCGTGACGAGCCCGGTGAAGGCGGTGGTCTGAAACGGCCAACTGAGGTCATCCAAGCTGGGAGGTTTAAGGGAAAGCGCTCCGCCGTCCGCCGTCCGCCTTCTTCGTCATCCTTGGGCGGAGCCGGAGCGCGAGCGCAGGCGCAGACCCGGGGATCCATGCCTGAACGGTCATAAGTGCATGGCGGGCGGATGATCGGCGGTGCGCTGTTCTAGCTGGTTTGGCATGGATCCTCGGATCAAGTCCGAGGATGACGAAGCGGGAAAGATGCCACTAAGCGTCTGATTTAACTCCCATAACAAGATACCGGGCATTAAATCTATCCACGCCCCCACCCACTCCATCTATCCTTCCCCCATCGCCCTCACGGGAACTCTGGTGCGCACCGGGGATCAGGGGAGGGCGGCGGTGTCCGGGTTGGTTGAACTACGGTAGTTCGGCTTGGAGGGTAATCAGTCCCTCCCCAAACCCGGACCCTGTGCTGGTCAGTGCGGGAGCACTCGGTGAGGTGGCGACTAGTCTGCACCGAGCCCGCCCACCGGCATCGGGGTGAAAGCACCGACGGACGCGAAACACCCGCGCCGTATCTAAAATCATCGAAGGCGCGGGGTTTCGCGTCCGCTTCCCAAGCCAACAGCGCGGGAAGGCGCGATGGCATGCCCGCAAACCAATCAAGGAGCTAGGACGAGTATGGAAGAGGACATCGAAGACCGCAGCGAAGAGCGCCACCGCGCTTATGAACGCGAAGCCATCAAGGTGCTCCGCCAGGCGCACGATCATTTTCGCGATACGCTGGACGCCACCATGTTTCAGGACGCGTTGCGTTTTGCGCTCGACGCCGACAATGCGATCAGTCGCTGTTCACGCCGTGACTGCCGCATGGCCAAAGCCTGCCAGACCCGCGTCAGGGATGGAGAGCCGCTGGATTGCGGCGCCGGTATCCCCGAAGAAACTCTGGTGCTTGCGGCCAAGCTCGCCATTTTCGGGCATATGGCGTGGTTCAAACGCTGGTGGCATGGCATTATGAACCGCGGTCAAAAGTCGGATCGATCTTAAGCGTCGTCGCGCAAATAAGGTTCGACCTTGCCCTTGAGCTTCATCGTCAGCGGCTTGCCCTTGCGGTCCAGCGCCTTGCCGGCCTGGACCGTGACCCAGCCTTCGGACACGCAATATTCCTCGACATTGATTTTTTCCGCACCATTGAAGCGGATACCGACGCCGCGCTCGATCAGCGTTTCGTCGTAGTATTTGCTGGCTGGGTCGATGCTCAAGCGATCGGGAAGGTCGGTCATGATGGGATCCGGTAAGTTGCGTTGCGTCCGCTTAAACGAAATCATGGTCATGAGCCAACGCGGAAGTGAAGACCGACGCCGTCCAGAACCAGTCTCACGCCATTTTCATGCCCGGTTCATGCGCAATGCATCAAAAACACGGTCACGCAACCCCACGCTTTACGCTTCATTTACCACAAGTATGGCGAGATCAGCCTAACGTCAGAGGTCCTAAAAACATGCTTCGCCGCTTGCTTTCGTTTGTTCTGCTCGCAACTGTCGCTGGCCTTGCGCCCGCCGGCGCCGTGGGCATGCGGGATGACGCCGCTCACATGCAGCCCCTGCGCAGCAGCGCGGGCATGCAGCTTGCCCAGGCCGGCGATGTTCAGGTCTTCTATGACGAATACGGCCGCCGCGTTCTGTTCGATACGCGCTCGGGCCAGGTGATCGGCGTCGAAGAACCGACCGTGCGCAACGAAGCGCCATGGGAGCGCGACCGCCGGCAGATGCAGCGCCCGCGCTATAATGATGACGTTTACAGCCGCGGCGGTTCGCTGCGCGACAGCCCGAACTACATTCCCGCGCCGCAGGACGGCAATGATCCGTATCCGCTGACCCGCGAAGAAGACGAAACTTATGCCGGCCGCAGCATCGAGCGCTTGCCGCTCGACAACGGCTATGGTGAGCCGCCGGCGGTGACGGGTTCAACCAGTCCCGACGTGCCCCAGTCTGCCGTGCCGTCGACGCCGACCATGTCGTCCAAGGCCAGCGAAGACATGACCAAGCTGCAGGTTCTGCTCGATCGCGCAGGCGCTTCGCCTGGCGTGATCGACGGTCATGACGGCTCGAATGTGCGCAAGGCGCTGCTTGCCTATGAGGAACTCACCGGCGAAACTCTGCCGATCGGCAATGGCCCGGCGCTCGACGCGGCCCTGGCTGCAACCGGCGGACCGGCTTTGGTGGACTATACGATCACGCCCGAAGACGTGGCAGCCCCCATGGTCGCCTCCGTGCCGGACGATTACAGCGAAAAGGCCAAGCTCGATCATCTCAGCTACACCTCGGTCACCGAGATGTTCGGCGAGCGCTTCCACATGGACGAGAACTATCTCAAGGCGCTCAATCCGGAAGCGAATTTCAGCCGCGCCGGCACGATCATCCGTGTGGCCAGCATCGGCCAGAACGTCACGGCGCAGGTCGACCGGATCGTCGCCGACAAGGCGCGCAAGCAGGTTCGCGCTTATGACGCCTCGGGCAATCTCGTTGCCGCTTATCCCACCACGATCGGTTCGGGCGACACGCCCTCGCCAAGCGGCACGCATCAGGTCAAGCGCATCGCGTTTGATCCGGAATACACCTACAATCCCAAGCTGAACTTCCAGCAGGGTCAGAACGACAAGGTTCTGCGCATTCCGCCCGGCCCGAACGGTCCGGTGGGTTCGATCTGGATCGCCTTGGACAAGCCGACCTACGGCATTCACGGCACGCCGGAACCCTCTAAGATCGGCAAGACGGAAAGCCACGGCTGCGTGCGCCTGACCAACTGGGACGCCGCCGAACTCGCCAAGATCGTCAAGCCCGGCGTGTTCGTTCAGTTCCTCGACTAAGGCTTTCGCCGGATCCGACATTCGCGACAGGATCGATGTCGCGGATGTCTTGGACGGCGCAGTTCTTCTGGCGTAGCGTTCGGGCATGATCGTGCCTGAACCTTCCGCCGCCGAGGTGCCGCCGGCGTCCTCCGTAATCCAGAGCATCAGCCCGCCGGCCGCGCGGCCGTTCGTTCTGATTACCGCAATCCTCGGCTCGGCCATGGGCTTCCTCGACGGATCGGTGGTCGCGCTTGCCATCGCCGCAATCCGTGACGATCTCGGCGCATCGCTGATCCAGGCGCAATGGATCAGCAACTCCTACATGCTGCTCTTGTCGGCCCTCGTTCTGATCGGCGGCGCCGCCGGCGACGTCTTCGGCGTGCGCCTGATCTTTGCGGCAGGCGTTCTCGTCTTCACCATCGCTTCGCTTCTTTGCGCGGTGGCTCCCGATGCGCAGACACTGATCATCCTGCGCGCCCTGCAAGGCTTCGGCGCCGCCTTCATGGTGCCGGGAAGCCTGGCGCTTATCGCGAAGTCCTATCCACCTGCTCAGCGCGGTGCGGCCATCGGCACCTGGGCTGCCGCCGCATCCATGGCGGCCGCACTCGGCCCCTTTCTCGGCGGCATGCTGCTGGCTGTCGGCGATGCCTGGCTGTGGCGTCTGATCTTCGCCATCAATGGTCCGATCGGGGTCGTGACGCTCATCCTGCTCCTGACCCGCGTTCCCCCGGATCGTCCACCATCCAACCGTCGGCTGGACTATGTCGGCGCGTGTCTTGCTACACTCAGCCTCGGTCTCATCGCCTGGGGCCTCACCGCTTTTGGCCTGCCACCCACACTGCGCCTCCTGCCGCCCGGTGGCTGGATCATGGCGGGGCTTCTGGCCGGCGTCCTGTTCGTTGCCTGGGAAAAACGCGCATCCGCGCCCATGGTAAAGCTGGAGCTGTTCGCCTCGTCCGCCTTTACCGGCGCCAATATCTACACGCTGATCCTCTTCTTCGCCTTTAACGGCGTGCTGTTCTTCCTGCCCATGACGCTAATCTCGGCCTGGGCCATACCGGAATGGCAGGTCAGCCTGCTTCTTCTGCCGCTATCCGTCTTCATCGCCAGTCTGTCCGGCTGGGCTGGTCGTCAGGCAGATCGACAAGGCCCGAGAATGCTCCTCACCACGGGCGCCATCTTGGTCGGCCTGTCCTTTGCTCTGCTGTCCCTGACCATGCCGCTCATGACACTGTGGCGTATCAGCTTTCCCATCCTTGCCATCATGGGGCTCGGCATGGGCCTCCTCGTGTCACCCTTGTCCACCGCGATCATGCAGGCCGTTCCCGATGAGGACAGCGGTCTGGCATCCGGCGTCAACAATGCGGTTGCCCGCGCTGCAGGCTTGATGGCGATCGCGGGATTGGGTGCAGTGGCAGGTCTGGTGTTCGCCGCAGTCGCACCAGATGCGTCCGCGCAATATGGCGCGATCGTTCACGCGACACAGACAGCCGGTGACCTGCAACGGATCGCGGCCACCAACATGGCGTTCCAGGTGGTGGCTGCCATTTCTTCGGCTGCTTGCTTCGGAGCGGCTGCAATCGCCTGGCTAACCCAGCCGGGCTGGAAAAGGTCAGCGGCTAGTTGATCGACACTTCACGGCTGGCAAGCGTCAGACCCTTCTGAGCCTCATCGGCCAGGAATGCATCGATCCGGTCGCGCTCTTTCTTGAACTCAGCCAGTTCTTCGCCCTTGAGCGCACGGCTATCCGGCAGGCGCACGCGCATCGGATCGACTTTGGTGCCGTTGACGATCAGCTCGTAATGCAGGTGAGGGCCGGTCGACAGGCCGGTGGTTCCGACATAGCCGATCACCTGGCCCTGCCGAACCTTCGCGCCCTTCACCACACCAGGGGCAAAGGCGTTCTGGTGGTTGTAGGAAGTCTCATAGCCATTGGCGTGACGAATGATCGTCTGGTTGCCGAATGACGAACTCCGTTCAGCCGACTCCACGACACCATTGCCCGCAGCAATGATCGGCGTTCCGCGTGGTGCAGCCCAGTCCACACCGCTATGCATGCGCACATAGCCGAGGATCGGATGCTTGCGTCCACCAAAACCAGAGGTGAAGCGTCCATTCGGAACCGGATTGCGAAGCAGGAACTGACGCGAGCTTTTGCCGTCCTGATCGAAATAATCGATCGAGCCATCATCCATCTGGAAGCGGTAATAAACGCGCTTCATGTCGCCGAACCTGGCGCTGACATACAGGAGTTCAGACTCGTCCGTGCTGTTATTGTCCTCGTCCGGCTGGGAGAAAAACACCTCCAGCCGATCCTTCGGCGCAATGGCTGCCTGGTAATCGACATCCGATGCCAGCAGCTTCACCAGCTGCTTGGTCATAGAACGCGACAGGCCGTAGGATAAGGCCGAGCGGTTCACCGCATCGTAAATCGTTGGCAAGTCGCCGCGGACTGGCTGCGGCAGGTTTTCACCGAAAGCGCTGGCGACCAGCGGACTCGGCTCAGGCGCATCTCCCTGAACGAACTGCCCACGGTCGTTGAGCGCGACGGTCAGAACATGATCGCCTTTCTCGTAAAGGCTGCAACGAAGAATGGTGCCACGGTCGCCGACCACTTGGAGGCCGATACGCAAAACCGATCCGGCTTTCAGCACATCTTGGCCCGTCAGCGTCGACAGCGCTTCCGCCATGCGACGGCTTTCATCGCCCTCATATCCAGAACCAGCGAACGCGGTTTCGAAAGGCTGGTCCGTCTTGATCGGCAAGACTTCTTCCGCATAGTCCTTCGTCACGTCGCTGCCGGCACGAGGCGATACGGACATGTTTTCCGGTACGATGCGAACACCATAGGTGCTGAGCGTCTGCGCATCCACCGCGTCACCAAAACGCTCTTCAGCGATGTAGTGGAGGGACGCGACCTGAACGCCGCCGTCTGGAAGAATGACACCGGTGGTTCGCACCACATCTTCGACCTCGTCAGCCGACAATTCACTCTTTTCATCGAAGGTCGCCGTTTCCAACGGGAAATCGGACGTCTTCAGGGTCACTTCGCTTTCGACCTTTGCGCCGTAGATCAGACCGGTATTTGCAGTCTGCACGGAAGCGTCTTCGGCAAAGACCTCAAGCGGATCGAATTTCGGATAAGACTTGGCATTGGCCGGACGGTCAGCAAGGCTCATGGCCAGATGCATGAAGGGCACCATGCGAACTACATCGCTGTCGCCCTGTCGCGTGAGCGTGGAGACTTCCATGCGCTGACGGTCTGACTGGCGCGTGATTGCGCGAGGCGGCGCAATGCGATTGCGCTTGGCGGCTTCTCCCGACTGCTCGGAAGGCGACCCGGTAGGGGACAGCGTCGCCACTTCCGGTGGTGTCGCGAGCTGCTCGCGACCATCAAGCGCTGCAAACAAGGCAACGCCCATCAGGACGCTCGATGTCACGCCAGTCAGGAACGTGCCCGACAGCCAACGGGCTGACACCTCGCGCCGGTCTGGTGGGCCGCTACGGCCATCGCCATCCAGAGGTGGTTCATTGCCCAAGGCGGCAGCTATGGTCGCGTCGACATCCTGCATCGGTGGTTGGAAGATCTTCCCCAGTCTGCGGCCTCAGGCCCAACGCGGCAACCATTGCCTGCCTCGTGTGTGCAAGTCAACGAAGTGAAGCCCTTGGTGCCGAGCCTGCCTGTGCATGGCGCCAGCGGATTCTCACCCTCTCTATAAAGGGCTGTCCTCTAGCGCATGTCATCATGTCAGTGCTTTTGGGCTGCAATGGGGCTGCACTTCGATCCGGGCATGGCACGCGCAAAGGCAGGGTGATGAAAATTCGGGAGAGATGGAACCTTCCTTTGCGAATGCCATTAGGGAAACTGGCCAGCGTCATTTTTCTTTCACAACCGTGTTGACTTGGAGTGAGCTTATCCGTAGAAAGCGGTCATCAACGAGGGCGGTTCGCCGCCGGCGGCTCTGGGGTTCGC
>NZ_JAFMNX010000006.1 GCF_018457165.1 Tianweitania aestuarii
AGAGCCGCCGGCGGCGAACCGCCCTCGTTGATGACCGCTTTCTACGGATAAGCTCCGGCCAAGTCAACACGCCAAATCAACCTGTGCGAACTTTTTACGACAAAAATTACGTCACCTTGCGGAAGACCCAACGGAGCCCAGACAGCGCTCCACTGGGCTGCCGAACGCGGATCAGTCCGCTCTGCCGCGCTTCAATCGGCCGGCGGTTCCGCAATCCACTGCCCGCCGCGACGCGTTCGCCTTATCCCGCTACGTCGATCACTACCCGCCCCCGCACGTGACCATCGATGATCTCGTTCGCCAGATCCTGGATCTTCGACAAGGGCTCGACCTGGGTGATGGCTTCAAGCTTGTTCAGGTCGAGATCACGCGCCAGACGCTCCCAGGCCCGGTTGCGCTGATCCTGCGGCGCCATCACGGAATCCACCCCGATCAAGGCAACGCTCCTCAGGATATGCGGAAGCACCGTTCCGGGCAGATCGGCCCCCCCGGCAAGACCGCAACAGGCGATCGCCCCTCCCCTCATTGTTTGCGCCAGGGCATTGACGAGCGTGGTGGAACCCACGGCATCGACGCCACCCGTCCAGCGCTCCTTCTGCAAAGGTCCGGCTTTTGCGGCGAGCTCCTCGCGGCCGATGAAGGCACTCGCGCCAAGGCCGCTGAGGTAATCATGCGTTTCCGGCCTGCCGGTTGCCGCCGTGACCTTGTATCCCCGCGCGGCCAGAAGGCTGATCGCAACCGATCCGACGCCGCCCGCTGCACCGGTCACCAACACCTCACCTTCACCCGGCTGGATGCGGCCCCAGTCTTCGAGCGCATCGACGCAAAGCGCTGCCGTATAACCGGCGGTTCCGATCGCCATGGCCTGCATGGGCGTAAACGCATCCGGCAAGCGGGTCAGCCATTCCGGCTTCAAGCGCTGGAAGCGGCTGTAGCCACCCCATTCGGTTTCCGACAGGCCCCAACCATTGACCACGACCTTGTCGCCTTCTTTCCAGTCGGGCGAGCGGCTTTCCACCACCGTGCCGGCCAGATCGATGCCGGCCACCATGGGCAAACGCCGTGCGATGCGGCCCTTGCCGCTGACGGCGAGGCCGTCCTTGTAATTGAGTGTCGAGTACGCGATCTCGACGAGCACGTCATGATCCGGCAGGTCCGATTGCGAAAGATCGCGAAACGCGACGCTCTGGCTGTCTTCGGCCTTGTCGATAACGAGGGCGCGGAAAGTGTCGGACATGATGGTTCTCCCTAAACGTCTGTGAAACCGGACAATCAGCCGGCGCTGCGTGCCGCACGCGCGGAAAGCGTCGCGCTGTACATGGCACGGAGATAATCGAGCAGCTGCTCCAGGGCGGCGACGGCGGCCTCGGCATCGCGGCCGCGAATGGCTTCCAGCAGGGCGCGATGAAGCGTCACGACCTGCTGGCGCTCACGCATGCGCACCACGATCATGTTGGTGATCGGGATAAACGCCTCGATCACCGTATACATCATCAGGTCGAGCGGCCCGTTGCGGCTTGCCCGCACCAGAGCGCGATGGAAGCGAACATCGGACGCGCAGAACTCTTCGTCGCTGGTTGCGCTGTCGCTTTGAAGGGCGATCTCGGCTTCCATCGCTGAAAGCTCGTCCTGCGTATGATTGGCGGCGGCCAGGCGGCAGCAGATCGCCTCGGTTTCGCGCCGCGCCGTGATGATCTCGTCGATATCAAAGGCACCGACACCCACCAGCAGCGTTGCAGCCGCCGTGATCGTGCCGGACAAGCCAGCCGGATCCGGCCGCATCACGAAGGTGCCGCCCGATGGACCGCGCTTGGACTGAATGAGGTTCTGTGCCGCTAGGCGCTTCAGCGCTTCGCGCACCGTTGGACGCGAGATCCCATAGCGACGCGCCAGCTCTTCTTCGGTGGGCAGACGTTCGTTGATCTTGAGGCGGCCGTCCAGAATGGCCTCGCGAATGCTGTCAGCCACCTGCTTGGCAACGCTGCCGCGCACCACGCTGTCATAGTTCAGAACCATCGTCTTTCCTCGTTCCGGCCGAGCATGTCAGAGGCTGACGCTCGAATCCAGTTTAAATATAGGTCTGACGAATAGGTCTTTTTCTGCGTGCCGTCATGAAGGCCCCGCCCGAGCAGCTGAAAGGCTCCGCACGGGTTGCATGTGGAACCCGGTTTCCGTAAGAAAAGCGCCATCACATGGACCCGGTGCAAGAGCCGGGTGGCTATTCCGGCCGCCGATCCGCCGGACAACAGAACACGTGGCTCCTTCCTTTCTGGCTGCTTTCTTCGAGCAGCTCCATGTGCCTGCTTCCTGGTTTTACATGAACAATTTCGTTTCCCGCTCCCGCTTCGAGTGGTTCAACAGCGTGGCCGAAGCACGTCGCGACGTGCTGGCCGGCATCGTCGTTGCGCTCGCCCTCATTCCCGAGGCGATCGGCTTTTCCATTATCTCCGGCGTTGATCCGCGCGTCGGCCTTTATGCCTCCGTGGCCATCGCCATCGTGATCGCGTTCCTTGGCGGCCGCCCCGGCATGATCTCGGCCGCAACGGCCGCGGTGGCCGTGGTTGTGACGCCGCTCGTGCGCGACCACGGCGTCGAATATCTGTTTGCCGCCACCATCCTGATGGGTCTGATCCAGATCGTCGCCGGCGTGTTGCGTCTCGATCTCCTGATGCAGTTCGTGTCGCGCTCGGTGATCACCGGCTTCGTCAACGCACTTGCGATCCTGATCTTCATGGCGCAGCTGCCGCAGCTCACCGGCGTGACCTGGCACACTTATGCGATGGTGGCTGCCGGGCTTGCCATCATCTACCTGTTTCCGCGCCTCACCACGGCCGTGCCCTCGCCGCTCGTGGCGATCCTGGTTCTGGCAGCCGTCAGCATCGGCTTCGGGCTGCCTGTGAACACGGTCAGCGACATGGGCCAGCTGCCCGAAGGCCTGCCGTCCTTTGCCTTGCCCAACATTCCGCTGACGCTCGAGACGCTGTGGATCATCCTGCCCTACTCCCTGACCATGGCGGCCGTCGGCCTGCTGGAATCCATGATGACCGCGCAGATCGTGGACGACATGACGGATACCGACAGCGACAAGCAGCGTGAGTGCATGGGCCAGGGCGGCGCCAACATCGCCGCAGCCTTGGTCGGCGGCATGGGCGGCTGCGCCATGATCGGGCAGTCCGTCATCAACGTCACGTCGGGCGGCCGCAAGCGGCTTTCGACCTTCGTGGCCGGCGCCTTCCTGTTGTTCCTCCTGGCGGTTCTCGGCCCGATCGTCGGTCGCATCCCGATGCCGGCGCTGGTGGCCGTCATGATCATGGTCTCGATCGGCACGTTTAGCTGGAATTCGATCCCCAACCTGCGCCGCCACCCACCGACCTCCTCGATCGTGATGCTCGTCACCGTGGCGGTTGTCGTGGTCACGCATGATCTGGCGCAAGGCGTGCTCGCCGGCGTTCTCCTGTCGGGCATCTTCTTCACCGGCAAGGTGCGCCGCATGTTCACCGTGGAGCGGCTGGATGCAACGAGCGGAGCCTCGCCCGTGCTTTACCGGGTGAGCGGCGAGATCTTCTTCGCATCCGTTGATCGCTTCACCCGCGCCTTTGTGCCGGAAAACGGCCAGCGCGTGGTGATCGACGTGTCCTCAGCCCATTTCTGGGACATTTCCGGCGTCGGCGCGCTCGACAAGATCGTTGCCCGCCTGCGCCGCGACGGTTCGGAGGTCGAGGTCATCGGCTATAACCGCGCCAGCGCCGATCTGATCGACCGCTTCGCCCTTCACGACAAGACCGGCGTCGAGCTGGGCGTCGTGCCCCACTGACACCCTCTGATCGGCTGCTGATCCAAAACCGGCACCAGCAGCGCTCTTGAAGGCCAAATGCAAAAAAGCCGCCCCGGGTGCCCGGAGCGGCTTTTTCTTTGAGCCTGATGGTTCGAAGACATCAGCCCTCTGCAGCGGTGTCCATCCAGGCCTTGTGCTTGGTTTCGTCAGCCAGCGCCTTCTGGAAGAAGCTCTTCGCTTCCGGCGTCGCAGCCGTGTTCTTCGACGCCTGATCATAGGCCATCTTGGTCTCGATCTCGTTTGTCGACATCGCCTTCAGGATGGTCTTGTCGCCGATCATGGAGGCCAGCGCGACCTTGCCGGTGGTCAGATATTCCTTCATGTCGCCTTCCTTCGGCGCTTCCACGCCCAGCGTACCCGCCATGCGGGTGAGTTCGGCGACATGGCTGTCGTGATCTGCCTTGAACTCGCTGATCTTGGCCTTGAAAGCAGGATCTTCCAGCTTCTCGATGGTCGAGACATAGGCTGCAATCGCATCATGCTCGAGGATCAGCAGGTTCTGGATCAGCTTGGGAAAAGTGTCTTCCGTTCCAACAGTCGTAACCAATTCGATCTCCTGATGTTTGCTTGAAGATGCGGAACGCCGCCAAGCGTTCCGTTTGAAAATGATGCTCGTAATACCAGCCGACCAAAGGACTTGCCCGCCCGCGATCGCAGCCGCTTATTCGCCGCTGCTCACGCGTGCTTTGGCATCATCCAGGATGCGTTTGATCTCGCGCGTCTGCGCGCCTTCCACGGCAAAGGCCGCCTGCGGCACGGCGCCGGGGTCTTCCTGCTGGCTGGAAGGTGCGAGCCGCTCATCGAGCGCCTTGGTCAGCGCCTCGTCCGGATTTCGCAAAAGATGCGTCAGGATCAGCGTGAGCACCTCGCGCTGACCGTTGAGCGTACCTTCGATCTCAAAGGGGGTGAGTTCGGACATGGCTATTTGCGCGCCACATTGGTTGCGCCCGCGTCGCGAAACGCTGCCTCGGCGTCGTCCAACCGGTCACGGCTGATATCGGCGGACACGAGCAGCGCGCCGTTCAGCGCCGGTTCTTCCGCCGATCCGGCCTGCGGCTTGGCTTGCGCCACATCACCGCCCGAGGCCTTCGATCCGGCGCTGTTTTCAGATGACTGCGGCTCGATGAAAACGTCCGAGCGGTCCATTCCATATTCCTGAACCAGATGCTCGACGGCAATTTCCGCCTCGCGACGGGTCGCGAACGTGCCGGTGAGTGTCGTGGTGCTGTTGTCGGACATATCTGCCTCCATTGTGTCGCGGGAAGAAGCCACAAAACACCCTGTTGGTTCCCACGATCCATGTTGGGCCAGCGCCGTCGGACCGAGGCTGTCCGGTTGGAACAACAGCGTGGCGTTTCAGTTCTCCCAAGCACCCCATCACCACAACGCAGCACCGATCTCAGCTGGAGAACGACATGTCCGATACGCGCTATCCTGAACTCAAGGCGCCGCATCCCAAGCAGCAGCAATCCATGCCCGGCGAAACCGACAAGATGGATCCGCGTCCCAACCACGGTGAAGACAGCTACAAGGGCAGCGGCCGCCTGGAAGGCCGGGCCGCGATCATCACCGGCGCGGATTCCGGTATTGGCCGCGCCGTGGCGATCGCCTATGCCCGCGAAGGCGCCGACGTGCTGATTTCCTATCTCAGCGAAGACAAGGATGCGCAGGACACGGCAAAGCTCGTGGAAGAAGCCGGCCGCAAGGCGATCCTGATGCCGGGCGACATTGCCGAAGAAAGCCACTGCAAGGCGATTGTCAAACGTGCCGTGGATGCGTTCGGCCGGCTCGACATTCTCGTCAACAATGCCGCGCATCAGGCGACGATCGACGACATCGCCGATCTGACCGCAGAAGAACTGGACAAGACCTTCCGCACCAACATCTACAGCCAGTTCTTCCTGTCGAAGGCAGCGCTCGAGCACATGAAGGAAGGCGCGTCGATCATCAACACGACGTCCATCCAGGCCGAAGACCCCTCCCCCGGCCTGCTGGCTTATGCCGCCACCAAGGGCGCGATCTACAACTTCACGCAAGGACTGGCGCAGATGGTCGCCGAAAAGGGCATCCGCGTGAACGGCGTCGCACCCGGCCCGATCTGGACGCCGCTGATCCCCTCCACCATGCCACCGGAAAAGGTCGAGAAGTTCGGCGCCAACACCCCCATGAAACGCGCCGGCCATCCCGGCGAACTGGCAGCCGCCTATGTGTACCTCGCCTCCGACGACGCCAGCTACACCACAGGCGCCATCATCGCCGTCACTGGCGGTCGTCCGATGTAAGAACGGACTGCAGCAACGAACCGGCGGTAACCTCACCGCCGGTTCGTTGTCATCGCTCCATGAAAGCACGGGCCATGCTGTCGCGCACCGGCTTCGTCAGGTAATCGAAAAACGTACGCTCCGCCGTCTGGATCAGAATCTCGGCGGGCATCCCAGGCGTGGGATGGAAGCCGTGCACGCGGGCGATCTCGTCGGGCGATAACGCCACGCGAGCCAGGTAGACCTCCTTGGCACCGTTCGGCGTGCTCGATAGCGAATCTGCCGAAACATAGAACACTTCGCCATTCAGCACGGGCGTCGTGCGCGCGCTCAGCGCCACCAGCCGAACCGTCGCATGCTGCCCGACCTTCACATTGTCGATCTGATTGCGCGGAACCTGCGTTTCAATGATCAAAGGCGCATCGGAGGGCAGGATCTCCAGGATCGCTTTGCCGCTTTCGATCACGCCGCCGGTGGTATGATAATAAAGCCTGACGATCGTGCCCGCGACCGGCGCATCGATGGTGGATCGGCGCAACACGCTTTCGGCTTCGCGTGATTGCTCGCGGATCGAATCCAGCTCGCTCTGCGCCTTCTGCAACTCGTCGAGTGCTGCCTGCACATAGGTGTTGCTGACCTGCTCGATCTGCTGCCGCGACTTCACGACCTGCGCACCCGTTTCCGCGATCTCCGCGACCAGCCGGCCGATCTGCCCCTCGCTATCGGCAATGGCGCGCTGGATGGACTTGATCTCGGTCGCCCGCATCAGCCCCTTCTTCAGAAGTACCTGCTTGCCGTCGAACTCCTCGTTCAGCAACAGAAGCTGCTTTTCCATTGCTGAGCGCTGAAGGTCATAGCCCCGGCTGCGAAAATCGAGCGAAGCAATGTTTTGCTCGAGCAAGACAACATCGCTGTTGAGCTTGGCTGTCCAGGCCTCGAAGTTCAGCCGCTGTGTTTCGACGACTTCCACGATCTCGGCATCGGCATTGTCGCGCACGATGTCCGGCCACGTCACGGCAGGCGCGCGATGCACCTGTGCCCGCAACCGCGCCACCAGCGCTTCAAGCCGCGCGCGGCGCAGATAAAGCTGCCGACCATTCGCCTGCGCCGCCGTCTTGTCCAACCGCACCAGCGGCTGACCCGCAACGACCTTGTCGCCTTCGTTGACCAGAATTTCCTCGATGATGCCGCCTTCCAGATGCTGCACGATCTTGTTCTGGCCGGTGGCGACGAAGCTGCCCTGCGAGATCACGGCGGCCGCAAGCGGCGCGGTAAAGCCCCAGGCGCTGAAGCCGCCGAAGATCACGGCAAGAATTGCCATGCCGAAGATCGTGTGCTTGCGGATCGAACGCGGAACCTCCGCATACCATTCCCCTCCGTGAACTGTGGCTAGATCCGTCATCGCGTCACGCCTTCTGGCTCAATCGATCTGGATGTTGGAGAAAGGCCCGCCTTCGAGATTCATGCCGCGCGAAGCAAGCGCGCCCAGAACCTCCTGCCTTGGCCCGAACAGAACCACTGTGCCGTTGACCAGCACCAGCACCTTGTCGACGCTTTGGAGCAATGCCGGTCGCTGCGTGATCGTCACCACCGTGATCTTGTTCTGCTTGGCATGATCGAGCGCGCGCGCCAGCGCCTGCTCACCGAAACTGTCGAGGTTCGAATTCGGCTCGTCTAGGATCACCATCTTCGGCGATCCGAAAAAGGCGCGGGCGAGCGCAATGCGCTGCTTCTGGCCGCCAGACAACGGCGAGCCGTCCGACGCCACCACCGTCTCATAGCCATGGGGAAGCGAGGCGATCAGCTCATGCACATCCGCGAGCTTGGCGGCCTGGTAGATGTCCGCATCGCTGGCGTCCTCGCGCATGCGGCCGATATTGGCCTTGATCGTGCCGGGAAACAGCTGCACGTCCTGCGGCAGGTAGCCGATATTCTCGCCGAACTGGCGCTGATCCCAGTTCCTGAGATCCATCAAATCGAGGCGCACAGCGCCGGAAGTCGGCAGGATGGAGCCAACCAGCATCTTGCCGAGCGTCGTCTTGCCTGCCCCCGAATTACCGATGATCGCAAGCGAGTCACCCGGCTGCAGCGAAAAGGTCACGCCGTTCAGCACCACGCGCTTGGTGCCGTTCGGCACAAAAAGAAGACGCTCCACATCGAGCCGCCCTTCCGGCTTTGGCAGCTTCAAGCGCTCGAAGTTCATCGGCGACGACTTCAAAAGCGTCGCGATGCGCTGATAGCTCGCGCGCGATTGCACCACCTGATGCCAGCCTTCGATTGCGCCTTCGATCGGCCCAAGAGCACGCCCGGCAATGATCGACGCCGCGATCACCATGCCGCCAGTCAGCTCGCCCTCGATCGAAAGATACGCGCCCCAGCCAAGCATCGACACCTGCGTCAAAAGCCGGATCGCCTTCGACAGGGACGCAAAGCCGATATTGCGATCCTGCGCTTCCACCTGCGCACTGAGCGAAAACGCCGTGTCCCTTCCCCACAGCCGCACCGTTTCCGGGATCATTGCCAGCGCGTTGATGATCTGCGAATTGCGCGACATGGCATCCAGGTGAAGGTTCGACTTCACGAGATGACCGTTGGCTTCAGCAAAATGCGCATGGGTCGCGCGCTGGTTGAAGATCGCAACGATCAGAAGCAGCACGGAAGACAGGATCACGATCGAGCCGAGATGCGGATGCACCAGAAACACCGCCACCAAAAAGATCGGCGCAACCGGTGCATCGAGCAGCGAAAGAAGTGTCCCGGAGGTCAGAAAGGCCCGCAGCTGCTGCAGATCGCCGAGCACCTGATATTCACGACCGTTGCTTTGCAAGGACGCCCGCGCCGCCGCACTCAGAATGGGCGCGCCAAGTTGCGCCGCAACTTCCACCGCCGTGCGCATCAGGATAAACCGCCGCAGCGCATCCAAGACCGCCTGCATCAGAACCGCACCCACGATCACCGTGGTCAGCATGATCAGCGTATCGATTGATCGGCTGGACAGAACGCGGTCGGAAATTTGGAAAAGATAGATCGGGATCGCCAGAACCAGCACATTCGTGGCCAGCGTGAACACCATCACGATCGCCAGGTTATGCTTGACCGCCTTGATGCCGGCTTGCAGCGACTGGGAATAGTCGACCGGGCCGAGGCGCTTGTGAAAAGCACCACCACCGCCACCTCCCCCTCCACCTCGGCCAGTGTCGGAAGGGCCGCGCCCGCCATGCGCCGGCTCTTTCTTCGCCGTTTTCACCGGCCCCCGCTCGCCTTCGAGCACCACCATGCCAGACGGCTTGGCCTCGCTCTTCATCTCAGGCTGCGCTGGTTCCGTCGGAGTTTCGGGCTGAGCACGGTTTTCAGGCTGCGGCGAAACCGACGTGCTCGTTTCGGCGGCCGGTGTTGCTTGCGGCGCCACTTTTTCTCGGCTTCTGCCGCTGCGCTGGCGCATCTCCTGCTCGAACAATTGGTCAAGCATGCCGTCGATCCCCGACAGCGTTTCGTTGATCGCTTCCGTTGGCTGGCGCAGCATCTGCGTTAAACGCCTGGGCGCAGCGCTTGCAGCACTCCGATGCTCACGGTCTTGCGCCACGTCAACCGGCTCATCCTCGCGAAACGGTTGGAAATCTCCGCGATCAACCATCAAACACCACCTTCAACTCAACATGGAGTACATGGGATCGACCGCGCCGTGATGGTCGACGATCGTCGGCTTGCTCAAACCGTCGGTCCAGTGATCGGCGGGCGATGTGACGCTGCTGTCCTGCAAAAAGGCCACGGCCTCGTTCACAAGATGATCGGGGTTCTGCATCCCGAAGCCCGGCTTGCTTGATACGAATTCCGCCTGCACCAGCATGGCATCGGAATAGGTGTGACCACCGGCATAGATCTTGCCGGAGAAGTCCACATCGGTGATCCCGGCCAGGTTGATGACCTGATTGCTGCCGGTGGAAACCGTCCAATGCGCGCTCGTGTCGGCCTTCACCTTGTCCATCGCCAAAGCAATCTGGTCGCTGTCGCCCAGAATGTTGGTCTGCTTGATATATTGGAGGTTGAGGAAGTCGCCCGTGACGTAAAGCACGCGAAGGCCGGCCATCCCGGCAAACATTGCGTCACCCATTACGCCGGCCGGCAAGCTCTCATTGCCGGCAGCGAAGTTCGCAGCGGCCTGCCCATACGCATTCGGCAGGCCCTCGACCACACCGCTGCCCTGCAGGTTGTGGATCGTGGCCTGGTTCCAAAGGAGGTTGTTTTGCGTGGACAGCTGGAACTGCCCGGTGGTGTGAAAACCATCCACGCCGCCAACCAGATCATTGTCGAGCAGCACATTCGTTTGCTGGATGATGTTGGCGTCATAAATGCTGCCGCCAACGATGATCAGATCATAGAACCGGCCGATCTGCTGAAGAAACAGGTCGTTCAGCTGCATGTTGTCGCCCGTCGACAGAGTGGTGCGAAACCCGCTCGAAGACAGCACTGCGACATCGCTGTCGCTCATGAAGGAGAGTTGCTCCACCCAGGCCATGATGGTGAGGTCGCCATGCAGCGTCGTGATGGCCCATTGCGTTGGGAACTGACCGGGCGCGACGAGGTTCGCCTCATGCGGCGGGCCGAGATCCGTTTGCTTGAACATCGCGATGTTGAAGGCCTGCGTCGGATCGCTATCGGCCAGCTGCCAGCCATTCACCAGCGTGCCGATCGCATCCTGATCGGCAAAGACGTTGATCTGGATGATCGCGTCGAGCTGATGATAGTCGCCAACCGCGGCCATCACATGCGCAGCCGTCCACTGATTGGAAATCTGCGCGGTGTTCACCAGCGTATTGCCGCCGGCCGACACATCAACAAACGAGTCTGCCGAAGCGCCGGCGCCATGAGCCATGCTGCCGGAAGCACTCGTTCCAGTCGAAGCGGTGTCGCCGCCAAGCCGGATCGAACTCGGCAGCGTGGCATCACCCTCGCCCTCTTCGGGAGTGGTCTTGAGATAATCGTCCAGCTTCGGAAGCGGGTCGGTGACCGCGACGCCGTTGACGAAACTCTGGCCGAGCGGATCACTCGACACGAACAGCGACAGGCCCTCGCTCTCGACGCTCGGATGATGAACGGCAAAGTCGCGCAACATCACGGCAACATCATCGATGAAGCCGGCAAGAGCCGCCGTGTTGTCCGTCACCCCTGCCGTATCGAGACCCCACAACGGCGAAAGATCATGCGCGGCATCCATGAGATGCGCCAGTTGCGCATCGGGATCACCGATCCGGTGGAAATTGAGCCCGTGATTACCGACGGAAGCGTAATCCTCATCCGACAAAACGGCTGTCTGGTGGATCAAGCTTGCAATCGGACCCTGCGGGTCGAGCTGCCCATG
Organism: Tianweitania aestuarii; assembly: GCF_018457165.1. GTDB lineage: Bacteria > Pseudomonadota > Alphaproteobacteria > Rhizobiales > Rhizobiaceae > Tianweitania > Tianweitania aestuarii. The sequence continues at coordinate 11,456 of NZ_JAFMNX010000006.1, forward strand.
GCCGCTACGCGATACAGGTGCGGCATGGAGCGAGCGCGTTGGATCATCATCGTGATCCGCCAAGCGCGCCGACTTTGTCGGAAGCGGCCGATAGGTCACCATCGTGTCGTGCACGACGCGAACCAGGTCGGTCGGCTGCGAAAGGTACAGAACGCCGGGATCGAAATCCTCGAGATCGAGCGGCGCTTTCAAGGAAACGGGAGACCCGCCGAAGTGTGTGGTATCCCGATCGTGCTGCTGCTTTGCCGTGAACTCCGTATAGGACTTACGAAGACGCCCGGCTTCAACGGTGACGTCGAACAAGCCGACGAAATGGGCGATGGCTTCGGTTGTCTTGTCGAGAAACACGGCTCAAGCTCCTTGTCGATCTCGCCACGAAGGCGATGTCTGGAGAAATAGGCCGCGCAGAAGCTGCGCGGCCCCGTCTTGATGCTTGCGATGCTTAGCTGTTGTGGTGATCGCCGTCTTCGCCGGCGGTCATGCTGGACAGGTTGCCACCGACCACCGTCATGTCGACGGCGTTCTGCTGCAGGTTTGCGCCCATCGACAGGTTCATGTTGAACGCATTGGTGTCGATGATCGCGTCCGCCGAGGCCGTGCTCGTGCCGGTGACATAGCCGTCATCGCCGTTGCTCGAACCCCAGGTGCCGCCAGCGCCGCCGAACCCGCCGTCGCCGTTGGTCGCCCAGCCGCCGAAGCCGCCATCGCCACCAGCGCCACCGAAGGCCGAGCCGCCGAGCGCCGAACCGCCGGTGCCGTCAGCCCATGCGCCGCTGAGCGCATCGCCACCCGAGCCGCCAAACGCCGAAGCCGGACCACCGAAGGCGTCGCCGGACTGAGCCCAGCCGCTATGTGCTGCGCCGCCGAAGCCATCGCCGCCTGCTCCGCCGTAGCCGCCGGTTGCACCAGCCGAGCCCGATCCGGAGCCGGAACCGGAGCCCATCGCCGAGCCCGAACCGCCCGTGCCCGAACCGCCGACATCGCCGCTGTCAGCACCGTGGCCACCGGCGCCCGAGGCACCGCCGCCACCGCCGCCGCCACCGCCGCCGCCGCCACCGGCACCGCCGCTGTTGGACGAGCCGGCCTGGTCGTTGCTGCCATTGTCATGTTGGCCGCCGCCGAAGCCCTTGTTGCTGAAGATGTCCCACGGATTACCGGATGAGGCATCATCGGCCCCAACGCTGTTGCTGCCGCCATCGCCACCGCGAGCACCGTCGCCGCCATCACCACCACGACCTGAATCGCCGCCGTCGCCGCCGCGTCCCGAGGAACCATGAGCATTGCTGTCGCCACCTTCGGCCCCGGCAAAGCCTGCGCCCAGACCAAGGCCCAGTCCCAGCCCGAGTGCTGCGCCACCGGCGCCGGCCATGCCGCCGCTTGCACCACCACCGCTGGCGCTGCCGGTCGATGCACTGCCGCTCAGACCCTGGCCACCGGTTGCGTTAGCCGAAGCACCGGCACCACCATTGGCGGTGCTGTTGGCCGAGCCACCCTGGCCCATGCCGCCCAGTGCGGTGCCGCCGAACGTCGTTCCGCCATTTGCTCCGGAACCGCCCAGAGCCTTGGCAAAGCTGCCGCCGTCGCCACCTGCGCCACCGCCACTGATGCCGTCGCTGGCATTGGCGTGACCACCCCAGGCGCTGCCATTCTGGTCGAAATCGCCATTATTGGCGACGGAAGCACCATCGGCGCTGTCGTTGTCATTGATGTTGGCAACCTGGTTGATCAGGGTTCCAACCGCATCGGCACCGGTCATGCCGTTCAGGGCATTGTCGAAGGTCGTGTTGAACACCGAGCCGATCGAGGCTTGACCGCTCAGATCAACATCGATCGTGTCATCGTCGGTGGGCTCCCAACCCGACATGTCCATGCCGAGATCGACATCAACCGACACATGGGTGTCGGTCAGGTTGTGATTGGCATTCAGATTGCCGTTACCGTTCAGGTTCAGGCTGCCATTGGCGTTGAGATTGCCGTTACCGTTCAGATTACCGTTTCCGTTTCCGTTGCCATTCTCATTGCCGTTGCTGTTGCTGTTCCAGGATTCACTGGACTGGCTCTGGCCCTGACCCTGCAATTGACCCTGGCCCTGCAACTGGCCCTGGCCCTGGCCTTGATCCTGGTTGTGCTGCTCGGCCGGAGGCGGTGTGGTTCCACCACCGTGATTGCCGCCATTGTGGCCGCCGTTGCCACCGTGGCCACCGCCGCCGCCTGCACCACCACCGCCACCAGCACCACCGTTGGTGGTCATGCCAAACACCGAGTTCTGCGTATTCTTCGTAGCCATCTTCATAATCCTGAATTAGGCCGCGGCACCGGAACGCCATTCATCTCATAGGGCGTTATGCGGACCCTGCGGCAGGTTCATTTTCACTGCCTTCCTTCCGGATATTCGATCGAGGGGACGAACGACCGCTGATCCGGCATGCGTTGATTGTGTGATCCTCCTCACCGGGAGAGCGCAGGTCATCAATCGCTCGCCCATTGGGACAAGCCGCAACCTGAAGTTCATGTGGATGTGTCCCGCTGCCCTCCAGATCGGAACGAGAGCAACCTGACAGGCCTTTACTCGCGGCGGAAGAGGTTAATTCGAGCTAGATCAGCACTAGTGCTTGCCGTACTTGTCTAGCAGCCAACAATAGTCAAAGGCACTGACCTATTACAGGTTTTCCACCACGCCGACCAATAATTAGATATCTAACGAACAATCGATCCTCACCCGACAGCCAGCCACTTTGAGCGTGCACTTTAGGATCAACTCATGGATAAATATCAGCTTTTGAGCTTCGTAAGCTGACTGAATGATTGCAGCACGAAAACTAAATCGTTCCGGCTATATCCAGCTTACAAGAAGAGCGTTACGTTGTTTTCAGTCTATCAGAGTTAAAGATATCTTAAAGATTTATAGGGAGTTGCGGAAGGCGAAGGTGTCTGAGGTTGGGGAACGCAGTACCGTGTAGAGGGGGAGTACCGATGTCTGATAAGATGCAATCTGATGCAGGAAGTGAACGGGATGGAGCGGGCCGCCTTGTCCGCAAGCGCAACACCTTCTTGTTTGTGAGCGCCAAGCCGGTTCTGTCCGACTGCCTGCTTCACGCCATCGAGGCGGAGTTTGCCGATGTGGCAGCCGTGCAGGTCGCTGACCTGACGCGTGCCTGCGAACCGTCGCAAACCAATATTCCATTGATCTTCATTGATCTGGCCATGTTCGATCAGCTTGCGGACTGGATCCCCAAGCTCACAAACGCGCATCCGGGGGCGCTGCTTGCTTTGGTGCAAACCGATGCAAGGCGCAGCGTTCCCATTGACGATATCCTGCAGTCAGATGCGATTTGCGGCGTTTTGCCGATGCACCTCAAGTTGGACATCTGGCTTTCGGTCATCCGCCTGCTGCTGATCGGCGGCGAATACATACCCGCCGCGCTGCTGCGGACACAGAGCCGCGAAAGGATCGACGCTCCACAAGTGCTGCCGAGGGCGCCTGCCCCACCTGGGCCGTTCGACCCGCGCGAACTCAGCGGTCTCACAGAACGCGAAATGCAGATCCTCGAAATGGTTGCGCGCGGTTTACAGAACAAGGTCATCGCAGCTCAGCTGCAATTGTCCGAACATACGGTGAAGATCCACCTCCACAACATCATCACCAAGCTTGGAACTTCAAACAGAACACAAGCCGCAGCCATCTTCCATCGAAGTCGCGGCGGCGACATGGACGGCGCTTCGTCCCTGCCTCTCTTAAGCGCTCGGTGACATCGTGCTTTTCAAGGATGTCCTCCAGCTCGTTGGTCATCTGAACTACACCTGGACCAACACGGAAAGCCTCCTGATCTACCTGATCGCCGGACTTGCGCGCACCGACAAAGAAACCGCGATCATCATCTTCCTGACCTTGAACACGACCAAGGCACGCATCGATCTGGTGGAGCGGCTGGCCAAGATGTCGAACACGGCGCCGGACGACCGCAGGGCGGTTCTGGAACTGACCAGCCGATTGAGCCGTCAGGCACGCCTGCGCAACAAATACACCCATTGCATCTATTCCTTCGACCAGACCGGCACACGCGCGAGCACGCAGTTGATGCGTCTGGTGGAAAGCAAGGACGCTGTGCGCTACGGCAAGGTCGAGGCGCTGGATAATCCGGAGATGCTGCGCATCTCGGAAACAATCGCGGCGATCCAGAGCATCAACAAGGACATCTGGACGCTGGTGGAAACCAGGGACTTTCCGCACTAAAGCCTGCACGGGAGGAAGATCGGGCTTGAGCAGACGCGACCTATATGCGCGTCCACTCCGCGCCCCCGCCCGCATTGGGCTTCTGGCGGGCATAAAAAGTGTAGGGCGTTTTCGACCACGGCTTGATTGCATCGGTGACATTGTCGAGCACCAGGTCACCATCAGAGGTGCGAACGGTCAAAACCGTATGCCCGGCGCCGCGCAACGTTCCCACCGTCAACAGAAGCGTGGATGCCGGCCAGCCACGCTTGAGAAGCTCGGCCTTCTTCATGATGGCGAGATCCTCGCAATCGCCTCCACCGGCTTTCGTCGGCAACTCCCAGCGGTCGCCGTCGAGCCCCGGTTTGTCGTCGCGCTGCCTGAAGCCGCGATTGACCTGCTCATTGACGGCCTTGAGCTCGGCCGATCGCTGCGCGGTCATGGTCATTGCCGCTTCATCACCATCGGTGGAGCACAAACGGGGCTGCTCGTCGCAGAACGTGTAGAAGGCTGGCGGGGCGAAAGCGTAGCCTAGCGGCTTCATCACTGATGGCGTGGGCGTAATGCTCCCGGTGGTTTCGGAGCAGCCTGCAACGGCCAAAAGGAAGGCAATGACAATCACGCTACGAATCATGACGATCTCCGGCCCCGTCCAATAGGCTAGATCGCATGGGTTAATCAAATATTAAGATTTACTTGCAGGCACCAAACAGAGCGACTAGCGTTTCTATGGTGTTACCGATGATGGTAGCATTCATCATACGCCAAAGAGGGGACGGGCGCATCATTCCTTTAGGAGGAAGAGCATGGACTCGTTCGCAAAAAAGGCGGGCAGCCTCGGTGCTGCACTGCTGATCTCAACAACATCTCTCGTGACCACAAGCCTGCCGGCCGCATCTCAGTCGCTGCGTCCCATCGTGGCGGCTGAGCAATGCAAAAGACTGACGCGCGCCAACATCGCCTTGTGCTGTGCCGCGCTCAACCGCACGACGATCCTGTCTCGCGCGCAGCTGGCGCAATGCCCGCCGCTCACGACATCGCTCGTGTCCCAGGCCCGACAAGCATCCGACAACGACACCATCGGACGCGGCAGCCGCGGCACAAGCCGCGACGACGGCCCCGGTGGACGCGGCAATACCGGCAACAATGGTGGTCCGGGTAACAACGGTGGTCCCGGCAGCAATGGCGGCCCCGGCGACAATGGCGGCCCCGGTGACAACGGTGGTCCCGGCGGTAACGGCGGCCCAGGCGACAACGGCGGCCCAGGTGACAATGGCGGTCCTGGTGACAATGGCGGTCCGGGTGGCAACGGAGGCAACGGCGGCTCCGGCGGAAACGGAGGCAACGGCGGCGGCGGCGGCTCGGGCGGAAACGGCGGCGGCTCGGGCTCCGGTGGTTCCGGAGGCGGCTCTGGTGGTTCCGGTGGTAGTGGCGGCAGCGGCGGCGGCTCCGGCGGAAGTGGCGGATCTGGTGGCACTGGTGGCGGTTCTGGCTCGAGTGGCGGAAATGGCGGATCCGGCGGCAGCGGCGGCGGTTCTGGCAATTCCGGTGGGGCTGGCGGCAGCGGCGGCGGTTCCGGCGGCTCGGGTGGTGCAGGCGGCAGCGGGTCCGGTGGTGCAGGCGGTTCCGGTGGAGCCGGCGGCTGAGCTCCGAGCAACAAAAAGGGAGGCCAACCAGCCTCCCCTTTCGTTCCATACCAGCGCTGTATCGCGCCCTACGCTTCCTGGATCGCTGACAGCTTCCAGTCCGCGCCGCGCTCGCGCACGAAGGTCCAGAGCTCCGTTGTTTCGCTGAGCTGTTCGTCGCCATCCACCAGCTTGCCGCTGTTGCGGTCGAGCAGGCGATCACGCGATTCATAGCGTAGCGCAGCCGTTGCGTAATCCTGTGTGCCTTCGTTCCAGCTTTCGGCGATATCGGCCTGCAGCAGCGTGACATCCGTGACCTCGTTAAGCACGCCGTTCTGGGCATTTTCGGCCAGTTCTTCGGAGAGGTAGGACACCATTTCCGGCGTCACCAAGCGGCGCAGTGCTGCATGATCTTCGCGCGAAAACGCGGCCTGCACTTCCGCCAAACGCTGCTCGAACGTGTCGAGATCGGCCTGGTCGAGCTGGATGTCGCGGCTTTGAACCGCAGCAGCTGATGCAGCCCCGCCGCCGATCGATGGGATCGGGAACGAACGATTGTTCTGCGGCTGTGCCTCGGCTTCGCGACGCGCCTGCCAGTTCGGGTTCTGGTTCGGTGCGCTACCGGCTGCCGAACGGCCGGCACCCGCATAAGCAGGGCTCGGCTGCGAGCGCGAGCGGAAGAAGCGCATCGCGAGCATGATGAGACCGCCGATCAGCAGGATTTGTAACAGCATGCCGAACATGCCGGCCATGCCGCCGAAGCCGTGGCCCATCAGCATGCCGAACAGGCCGCCGATCAAAAGACCGCGCATCAGGCCACCGCCCAGACCACCCAGCAAACCGCCGCGTTGCTGCTGCGCAGCGCCGTTTTGACCCTGACGCGAAGCAGCACCGGGCTGCGCCGTGTTGGGCGTCATCGAGCGCTCGACCGGACCGTTCTGCCGTGGCGCGGTGTTGGTCGCGGGTGCGGACTGGAAGGTCCGTCCGCCACGGCTGCCAAAGCTGCCGCCGCGCCGCGCTTCGGCGTGGTCAACCGCGACCATGGACAGGGCAAGAAACAGCCCCATGAATAGAGCAGTCAGGCGTTTTCCACGCGAACCAAGCACAGGCAGCATCCTCCATGATGATAGCTGTGCGGCATATAAGCGATCGCGATCGAAAATATTAGTGCGCGATCAGGCCAATCGCAGCGCCATGACGCCTCCGACGATCAAAATTCCGGCAACAAGGCGCCATGGACCCAGTCCTTCGCGCAAAACAACAACGGAAATGATCATCGCAAACAGGATCGAGCTTTCGCGCAAGGCCGCAACCGCGCCGATCGGCGCCAGCGTCATCGCCCACATCGCAATGCCATAGGATGCGGCCGACAGAGCCCCCACTGCCAGCCCGATCTTCCACGACCGCGCCATTACCGGCAGGATCACGGGTCCGCGAAGACACATGGCCAAGAGAAACGAAATCGTCCCATCCGTGATGAACAGCCACACCGCATAGGAATAAGCGGAGCTCGCCAGACGAACACCGTTGCCGTCGGCGAGCGTGTAGCAGGCGATGAAGAAGGAGGTCGAAAAGGCGTAAGCCAGCGCTTCGCGGTTGAGCTTCTGCAGGCCGCCGCCGCGCAACGACATGAGAATCGTGCCGGCGCATAGAAGCCCGATACCGAACACCGCCCAGCTGCCCGGATATTCGTTGATCAGAACCATCGCGCCGATCGTCGTCAGCAAGGGCGCGCTGCCCCGTGCGAGCGGATAAACCTGCGCGAGATCGCCGGCGGCATAGGCCTTGATCAGGCAAAGCTTATAGCCTTGCTGAAATGCGGCCGAAGCGAAGATGAAGGGCCAGACGCCCCAGTGGGGAAAGTCCACGAAGGGCGAGAGAATGAGCGCCATCGTGCCCATGCCGGAGCTCATCAGCGTGATCGAGGCGAAGCGGTCGAGCTGGACCTTCACCATCGCGTTCCACACCGCATGCATGGCGGCCGCCACAAGCACGGCCGTGAAGACGGCCGGGCTCAACCGCGTTTCCCGTGGAACCGAAGGCTGAGGCTTGGATGATGACTGGCTGATGGCATGCAGGAGGCTCGGTTCGCCGCCTGCATAACCAATGTCCCTCCTATCCGCAAAGGACAGGACGGGCCGATCTCTTCGGCCAGTTCACCTGCGATCAGTCCCTGCTTGCGATCAGTCGGCCAGCACCATGAGATCGCGCGGCGCGAAAGCGAGTTCGGCAGGTGTTCCAGATACCGGCGGCGGCATGGTCGGATCGTTGAACGTGTCGAGCGACACCGTACTGTCGCCGATCTTTGTGCGCACCCGGATCACCGAACCCAGGAAATGCACATCGGCGATCGTTGCTGCCAGAGCACCGGTTCGCGCGCCTGCCCGGCCAAGCGAAACGGCTTCGGGTCGAAGCGCCAGCGAGATCATGTCTCCCTTGCGCTTGGGCGCAAGGTCGCGATCAAGCGCAAGCACCTGCCCCGCGACATCGACCGAGCCTGCTTGCGCATCAAGAACGCGCGCTTCCAGCACATTGAGCGTTCCAACGAAGTTGGCGACAAAGCGGGTCGATGGCCGGTTGTAGATCTCGAACGGCGTACCGGCCTGATCGGCCCGGCCATTGTTCATCACCACGATGCGGTCGGATATCGACAGCGCTTCTTCCTGGTCATGCGTCACGAAGATCGTGGTGATGCCGAGTTCCTTCTGGATCGACCGGATTTCTTCGCGCAACGACACGCGCACCTTGGCATCGAGCGCCGACAAGGGTTCGTCGAGCAGAAGGAGCCGCGGCTTGGGCGCAAGCGCGCGCGCCAATGCTACGCGCTGCTGCTGGCCACCCGAAAGCTGATAGGGATAGCGATCGCCCAGCTGCGGCAGGCTGATCAGCTTCAGCATGTCCTGAACGCGCTGTGCGCTTTCGGCCTTCGGCATGCCGGCCACCCGAAGCCCGAAGGCGATATTCTGCGCCACCGTCAGGTTCGGGAACAGTGCATAGGCCTGAAACACCATGCCGATCTTGCGCTGGTTCGGCTTGAGATGGGTGACGTCCTTGCCGCCAACCACAATCCTGCCTTCGCTCGGTTCCTCGAAACCCGCCACCATGCGCAGCATCGTGGTCTTGCCGCAGCCCGATGGCCCGAGAAACGAAATGAACTCGCCGCGGCCGACATCGAGGCTGAAGTCGCGCACCACGGTTGTCGGGCCGAAGCTTTTCTTGACGCCCTGGATCGAAAGATAGGTCTCGGTCATGTCTTCTAGTCCGGGCGGTTGGCGGATTTGGGAGCAAAGCGGGCGAGCATCTGGATCACCGACATGCAGCCCCAGGTCACAACAAAGGTGATCACGGCAAGCGCCGCCGGCTCGTAAGCCCGGTTGGCGCCGATGTTCTGGAGATAAGGCCCAAAGGCCGGACGATTGAGCAGGCTTGCCACGGTGAATTCACCGATCACGATGGCAAAGGTCAGGAAGGCACCAGACAGAACGGCAATCAGCACATTGGGCAGGATCAACCGCATGATGATCGTGCCCCAGCCGGCACCGAGGATCTGCGCGGCTTCGGTCAACGTGCGCACATCGATGGTGCGCAACCCCGTATCCACCGCACGATACATGTAAGGCAGCGCCAGGATCGCGTAGCCGATCACCAGCAGCGCATCGGTCCCGCGCGCCGATCCGAGAAACGGCAGCGGCGAATTCGAGCCATACATCCGGATATACCCGAACACGATGACGATGGCCGGGATCACCAGCGGCAACAGCGTGATGAACTCGATCACAGGCCGAATATGCGGCATGCGCAAACGGATCCAGTAGGCGGTCGGCACCACGATCAACACGCCGAGCAGGATCGTGAAAAACGCGGCGACGACCGAATAGCCGAAGGTCTGCTGAAAGCGCGGATCACCGAACACGACGGCAAAAGCGTCGAAGGAATAAGTGCCGCGCCGCATCCGCATGGCAAATTCCATCGTCGCCAGCAGCGGGATGATGAAATAGGCCGCCCCGAGACCAAAGGTGAGCCAGGCCCAGAACTTGCCCGCCTTCATTTCAGCCACCGTTCCGAGCGCGTGCGGAACCAGATGTAAAAGACATTGGCCATCCCCGTGATGAAGATCATGCCGAAGGCGATGGCGTAGCCCAGATGCGGATTGTGCAGCACGTCACCGCGGATCTGCGCATAAAGCAGGATTGGCACGATGTTGAGCGACGAGCCCGTCAACGCATAAGCCGTGGCGATCGCGCCGAAGGCGTTGGCGAAAAGCAGGATCACCGTGCCGAGAAAGCTCGGCCACAAAACCGGGATCACCACCATGCGCCAATATTGCCATTGGGTCGCGCCCAGCGTCGCAGCCGCCTCGCCCCATTCCTTCTTCAAACCGTCGATCGCCGGTGTGATGATCACCACCATCAGCGGGATCTGAAAATAAAGGTAAGTGAGCGTCAGGCCCGAGAAGGACAGGATGTTGAAGCCCGTCGAATAAAGATTGAAGCCAAAGATGTCGCGCAGGATGATCGTCACAAGGCCAAGCCGCCCGAGCGTCGCAAGAAAGGCGAAGGCCAGCGGCACGCCGGCAAAGTTCGAGGCGACGCCGGAAAAGGTCATTGTTGCGCTGCGTACCCAGCGCGGCAGGCCGCCGCGCACGATCGCAATGGCAATCGCCAGACCAATCAGCGCGCCGATCACCGCCGAGGCAAAGCTGACCTTGATCGAAATCCAGTAGGCGGCGCGAATGGTCGGCTGCCAAAGCTCGGCCAGATTGTTCAGCGTGAACGCGCCGTTCGGCGTCTGAAACGCGCCGAGAATGAGGTAAGCGGTGGGCGCGATCAAAAACAGGATCGCGAACAAGAAAAACGGCGCCACACCCAGCCATTGCGTTGGCAGCCGAACGGCGCGCGCGGTTGGCGGAACAGCGCGCGCTGCATCCGGTTCTGACAGGCTGATCGTCGCCATGGTGGAAGATCCGTCGGGAATAAGGAAAGACCGGGCAGCCCGAAAGCCGCCCGGCCGATCATGCTTTGCTGTTCTTACTGGACGTTGGCGCCCACGACTTGGTCCCAGGCCTTGGTGATCGCTTCCTTGGCAGCGTTCTGGTCTTCAAGCGTCGGGAACTTCGCGGCTTCGTAGGCAGCGGCCGGCGGCAGCTTGTCGAGCATGGCCTGCGGAACCTTGCCCTTGGCAACGAGGTCGTTGAAGCGGATCGGGTGGCAGTAACCGGCGAGCCAGCCGAGCTGCCCTTCGTCCGAGTACAGGTGCTCCATCCAAAGCTTGGCGGCGTTCGGATGCGGCGCGTAGGCGCTGATGCCCTGAACATAAACGCCGGCGACAACAGCCGACTTCGGCACCACGACTTCAACCGGCGGATTGCCGTTGAGCGTATCGCGGCCGGTCAGACCATTGTAATCCCAGTTGATCAGGATCGGCGTCTGGCCCTGCGCCAAGGTCGCCGGCTTGCCGATCACCGGCACGAAATTGCCGGATGCGTTCAGCTCCTTGAAGAAGTCGAGCCCCTTCTCGCTGGCCGAAGCCGCATCCGTGCCGCCGGTGGCGAGACCGGCAGCGTACACGGCCTGGATTGCCTGGTTCGACGCACGCGGATCACCGGCGAGCGCAACGGCATTGGCATATTCCGGCTTCAGAAGATCGGCCCAATCCTGCGGCACGGTTTCAACGAGATCCTTGTTCACCATGAACGACAGGACGCCGTAATAATCGCCGTACCAGTAGCCATCGGCATCCTTGGCATCGTCCGGGATCGAGTCCCAGGTCGAAACCTTGTAGGGCATCAGGAGGTTGTCGGCCTTGGCAGCCGGGCCGAACGACAGACCGACATCGATCACGTCAGGCGCCTGCGGGCCCTTGTTGTCCTTGTTGGCCTTGATAGCCTCGAGCTCGTCGCCCGAACCGGCATCCGGGTTCAACTCGTTGACGGTGATCTCCGGATACTTCTTCTTGAAGGCCGCAATCACTTCGCCATAGCCGCACCAGTCATGCGGCAGCGCGATCGTGGTGAGCTGGCCTTCCTTCTTGGCCGCTGCAACCAGTTCATCCATGTTCTGAGCTGACGAAATCGCCGTTGTCGCCATCATGGCCACGGCCGTCCACGAAAGTACTTTCCCCACCAAACCCGTCATCGTAGCGCTCCGCTTGTTCCCGCCCCACCGGCGTTCGGAAGCGGCCTAGTCCCTGCACATGACAGCACGATGAAGGTTGAAGCAGCCCTCTGACAAAGCCGGGAAAGACCCATCGGCAGGGCCTTGATCACGAAGCCGTCAGAAGCTCGGGCACAACATTGCCGATATTTAACACAACTAGAATGCGGAGCATGGCATTGTGTGCTGCACAATGCGCGACACGAAGGGCTGCAAACGCCTGACGCATCGACGCGCCGACCTGATTTTTAAGCATCTTTTTTAGCCGGAGACTTCAATGGCGGTCTGGAAACAACTGATCCTCGGCCTCATCGTGCTGGTGATCGGCGCCGCCCTTTGGGTCCGCTTCGTGCCTGGCTCGGCTGAAACGCTGGCGAAGCTCGGTCTCGACGTGCCGGCCTGGGCCGCCGTGGAGCCGCAGCAACAGGCCGCCGGCGGCGGTGGCCGTGGTGGCAACCAGCGCTCCGACCGCGCCGCGACCGTTGTTGCACCGCCCGCCACCCGCGCCACGATCAATGATCGCCTGAGCGCGATCGGCACCGGCAACGCCATCCGCTCCGTCAACGTGATGCCCTTCGTGTCGGGCCGCCTCGTCGAGATCCCCGTCACCTCCGGCAACCAGGTCGCGGAAGGCGACGTGATCGCGCGTCTCGATGCCGATGCCGAGCGCATCGCGGTGGACCGCGCCAAGATCGCGCTGGAAAACACGCAGGCCGCGCTGGATCGCTCCAACGCATTGCGCAACTCCAACACCATCACCGCCGTGGCCCAGACCGACGCCAAGCTCGCCGTGGACAATGCGCGCCTTGAACTGGAACAAGCCGAACTGAACCTCGAGCGCCGCTCCATCACCGCCCCGATCGGCGGCGTGGTCGGCATCGTGCCGGTGGAGGTCGGCGATTACGTCACCTCGCAAACCGAGATCGTCACGCTGGATGATCGCTCGGAGATCCTCGTCGACTTCTGGGTGCCGGAGCGTTTCGCAGGTTCGGTCAAGGTCGGCGCGCCGGTCAAGGCCAGCCTCGTTGCGCGGCCCGATCAGAACTTCGAAGGCGTGGTGAGCGCGCTCGACAGCCGGCTCGATCCGGCAAGCCGCACCATGCGCGTGCAGGCCAAGCTGCCCAATCCCGATGACCGGCTGCGTGCCGGCATGTCGTTTGAAGTCAGCATGACCTTTCCGGGCGACACCTTCCCGGCCGTGAACCCGCTGGCCATCCAGTGGAGCACGGAAGGCGCGTTCGTTTGGCAGATCCGAGACAACAAGGCGGAGCGCACCCCGGTCCGCATCATCCAGCGCAACACCGATGCGGTTCTGGTTGAAGCCGATATACCCGAAGGCCGCCCGGTGATCACCGAAGGCCTCCAGGCCCTGCGCAATGGCGCAGCCGTGCAGATCGCCGGCGGCAACCAGCCCCAGCCGGTGGCAACCACTGAGACCCCGGGGAATGGCTCATGACGGACAAACCCGACATGAGTGAAAACGAAAACAAAGATCCGAACGAACCGAAGGTCGATCCGCAGGTCGAACCCAACCCCGAACCCCAGAGCGAGCCGAACGCGGCCAGCCAACCCAGCGGCCCCGCACCGGCACCATCCGAGCCCAAGCCGGAGCCGGAGCCCGAGCCCGAGCCCGAGCCCGAAAACAAAGCAGCGGACCCGATCGCCGATCAAGCGGTGACGCAGGAGCCTGTCTCGCCGGCGAAAGCGGAAACCGGCTCCACCGCGCTGTTCGTGCGCCGCCCGGTTCTGGCATTCGTGTTGAACGTGCTGATCGTGGTGGCCGGTCTCGCCGCCTTCTTCGGCATCGACGTGCGCGAACTGCCCGATGTCGATCGCCCCGTCATCACGGTCAACACCAACTATACCGGTGCCGCTGCCGAAACGATCGACCGCGAAATTACCGCCATTGTGGAAGGCGGCATTGCGCGTGTTTCCGGCGTGAAATCCATTTCCTCCTCCTCGTCCTTCGGCCGCAGCCGCGTGACGGTGGAGTTCAACGACGGCGTCGATCTCGATGTCGCGGCCTCCGACATGCGCGACGCGGTCAGCCGTGTCGTCAACCAGCTGCCCGACGACCTGCAGGATCCGCCAACCGTGGTGAAGGCGGACGCCAACGCCGACGCCGTGATCCGGCTGGGCGTGACGTCCGAAACCATGTCCGTCGAAGACATGACGGTTCTGGTTGAAGACGAGATCGTCGATTCACTGGCCGCCGTTCCGGGCGTCGCCGACGTGCAGGTCTACGGCGACCGCGAAAAGATCTTCCGCATCGACATCGATCAGGCCAAGCTTGCCAGCCTCGGCATGACGGTGGCCGACATCTCCAACGCCCTGAGCTCGATGGCCTTCGATGCGCCGGCCGGTGCCTTGTCGAGCAACGACCAGAACCTGATCGTGCGCGCCACCGCGTCTTTGACGACGCCGGAAGCGTTTGAAGCCGTGATCCTCAACGGCCGCACCCGTCTCGGCGATGTGGCGACCGTGACGCTCGGCCCCGATATCGGCCAGACACAGCTGCGCGCCAATGGCCGCACGGGCGTCGGCCTCGGCATCATCCGCCAGGCCCAGTCCAACACGCTCGACATTTCCGAAGGCGTCCACGCCGCCGTTGATCAGTTGAAGGAAACCCTTCCCGAGGGCATGGACATCTTCATCACCAGCGATGACGCGACCTTCGTTGAAGGCGCCATCCACGAGGTCGAGATCGCACTCGGCATTTCGGCCACCGTGGTTCTCATCATCATCTTCGCCTTCCTGCTCGATATTCGCGCCACCATCATTCCGGCTGTCGCCCTGCCCGTGGCCCTCATCGGCACAGTGGCCGGCATCTATATGGCCGGCTTTTCGCTCAACATCCTCACCCTTCTGGCGCTGGTGCTCGCCACCGGTCTCGTGGTCGACGACGCGATCGTGGTTCTGGAAAACATCGTGCGCCGCCGCAACATGAACATGGGTCCGCGCGCCGCAGCCGTGCTTGGCACGCAGGAAGTCTTCTTCGCCGTCATCGCCACCACCGCGACCCTGATTGCGGTGTTCGTGCCCTTGTCCTTCCTGCCGGGCCAAACCGGCGGCTTGTTCCGCGAATTCGGCTTCGTGCTCGCGTTGTCGGTGATCCTGTCGGCGATCGTGGCTTTGTCGCTTTGCCCCATGCTCGCTTCGCGCATGCTGGGCAACTATACCGAGCATGAGCATACCGGCCTGCTCGGCCGCATCGGCGGCGGTTTGTCCGCCTTCTACCGCCGCAGCCTTCATGCCGCCTTGAACGCGCCCTTGGTCGCGGTCATGGTCGCCTTGCTGGCGGCCGGTGCCGCAGGCGCCATGTTCGGCACCATCCGTTCCGAACTCACCCCGACCGAAGACCGCTCGCAGGCCTTTATCCGCGTTCAAGCGCCGCAAGGTGTCAGCCTGGAATATATGGGCCAGCAGATGCGGGCGATCGAAGACCGCATTCAGCCGCTGCGCGAAAGCGGTGAGATCCGCTCGATCTATTCCATTTCCGGCCAGGGCGGGAACTACAACAGCGGCTTCATGGTCATGTCGCTGGCCTTGTGGGGCGACCGCGAACGCTCGCAGCAGGCGATCCTGCAGGATATCCAAAGCCGCATCAGCGATGTTTATGGCGTGCGCGCCTTCGCCTTCCAGCCGAACAGCCTGGGCATCCGTGGTGCCGGCAGTGGTCTGCAGTTCGCCATCGTCGGCAACAACTATGCCGACCTGACCGCGGCGGCAGAAGCCACCGTGCGCGATCTCGAAAACACGCCTGGCTTCCAGACGCCCCGCCTGTCAACGGAATCCACGCAGCCACAGCTGTTCGTCTCGATCAACCGTGAGCGCGCATCCGATCTCGGCATCGAGATCAACGGTCTGGCCGCAGCCATGCAGGCCATGCTGGATGGGCGTGAAATCGGCTCCGTGTTCATCGAAGACCGTGCCTTCGACGTCAAGCTGGTGTCATCGGCCAACCCGGTCAACGATCCGACCGATCTGGAAAACATCTTCCTGAAAGCCTCCGACGGTCGCTTCGTGCCGATGTCCACCATTGCCACGCTGGAAGAACGCGCCGTGCCGCCTTCGCTTGCCCGCGAACAACAGTTGCGCGCGGTGGCGATCACGTCGTCGCTCGCACCGGATCTGGCTTTGGGCGATGCCTATGCCCAGGCGCAGGAAGTCGCCGCCAAACATATGCCGGCCGGAAGCCGCATCGTGCCCTTGGCCGAAGCCGCAACGCTTGGTGAAACATCGAGCGGCATGCTCACCATCTTCGGCTTCGCACTGGTGATCGTGCTTCTCGTGCTCGCCGCCCAGTTCGAAAGCTTCATCAGCGCCATCATCATCATGGTGACGGTGCCCTTGGGGCTCGCTTGTGCGGTGTTCGCCATGCTGCTGACGGGAACCAGCCTCAACGTGTACAGCCAGATCGGATTGGTCCTGCTTGTCGGCATCATGGCCAAGAACGGCATCCTGATCGTCGAATTTGCCAACCAGCTGCGCGACCAGGGTTACGCTCTGCGCGAAGCGATCGAGGAAGCGTCCAACATCCGGCTGCGCCCGGTCATGATGACCATGCTTTGCACCATTGTCGGCGGCGTTCCGCTGGTGCTGGCATCGGGTGCCGGCGCCGAGGCCCGCATCGCGCTGGGTTGGGTGATGGTGGGCGGCCTCGGTCTGTCTACGCTCGCAACCCTCTTCATCACGCCGGTCGCCTATCTTCTGCTTGGCCGCTTCGTGACACCGAAGGCGGAAGAAGCGGAACGTCTGGAGCGCGAACTTCAGGCTGCCAGCAAGGCGCATCCGACCGCCCATCACGGCGAACCTGGCGGTCATCCCGCTCCCGCCGAATAAGGATCGGCCTCGCGTCTCCCCGGCGCGAAGCCGCATCGAACGCGGCATAAGTCTTGACCGCGCTTGAAGCGTGCAGCATGGACCTCTTTCGATTGACTTGAGGAGCATGCCCGCGTGGTGATCAAGACCATTTCCTTTGAAAACGCGCAGGCCTTGATCGGCAAGGAAGCCGGGCTGTCGGAATGGCGCGATGTGTCGCAAACCATGATCGACCAGTTTGCCGATGCGACCGACGATCATCAGTTCATTCACACCGATCCCGTCCGCGCCGCCGCCGAAGGTCCTTATGGCGGCACCATTGCGCATGGCTTTCTCACCCTGTCGCTTCTGTCGGCCATGACCTATGAGGCCGTGCCAGCGCTGGAAGGCATGGTTGCCGGCGTCAATTTCGGCTTCGACAAGGTGCGCTTCATGTCACCGGTGAAAACCGGCCAGCGCATCCGCGCCCGCTTCATCCTCGATAAGCTGCGCGAACGTCCCTCCGGCATCGTCGAGATCAACTACAATGTGACGATCGAACTGGAAGGCAGCATCAAGCCTGCCCTCACCGCTTACTGGCTCACCCTGATGATGCCCGACCGCACGAAAGACCGCGCGTGACCTCCACCGAACAAGACGGCAGCCGGTCGATGATGCGCTTCGAGGGATCATCCGTTCTGATCACGGGTGCCACCGGCGGCTTCGGCCGCCGCGCCGCCGAGCGCTTTGCCCAGGAAGGCGCAAAGCTCGTTTTGTCCGACATCAACCCGGACGCGCTCCAAGCCTTTGCCAAAACCCTCGACTGTGAAACGGTTCTGCTGGCAGGTGACATCGCCCAGGAAAGCCTGTCCAAGGATCTGGTGAAGCTCGCCGTCGAAACCTTCGGCCGTCTCGACGTCGCATTGAACAATGCCGGCATCGCGCAAAGCTACGTCAAGCTGCCCAACGTTCCCTCAGACGAAGCCCGCCGCGTTCTGGAGGTCGATCTCCTCGGCGTCTTCTTCGCGATGTCCTATCAGATCCCGCAAATGGAACGTCAGTTCCGCCGCACCGGCAAAGGGGGCGCGATCGTCAACGTCGCTTCCGTCGCTGGTCTCACCGGCGCCCCTCGCCTGTCCGTTTATTCCGCCGCCAAACACGGCGTCGTCGGCCTGACCCGATCCGCCGCCGCCGAATGTGCTAACAAGGGTGTACGTGTGAATGCGGTCTGTCCGGCTTTCGCCCGGACCAAGATGGCGATGGACATGCTCGGCATGTCGACCGCTGGAACCGACGCCGCCATCGCCGACCTGACGCGTGGCGTACCGATGAAGCGGCTGGCCGAAGTGGACGAGATCGTCGAGGTCTTCCTGTTCGCCGCCGATCCCCGCAACAGCTTCATGACCGGTCAAGCCATCGCTGCAGATGGCGGCATAACGGCCATCTGATTTGACCGTTTTGCGTTGCCATATCGCTGTTTGCGCGCTCAGACGCCCCTTGCAGCGTCGGAAAGATAGCTGAACGCGTAGTCCGCAAACGACCGCCAGCACTCCACCCGGAACGTGTCGGGCGCAGTCCGCAGAAGCACGATCTCGATCTTGCCGAGCACCGTGCGCGAGCAGGCGCCGACAGGAAAGGCTTGCAAACCAAGGTCTTGCGGGCAACCGGCATTGATCACGTCCGCCGCTTTCGATCCCGAAACGATGATCGCGACATTGCGATGCGAGATATCCACCGCCGAATGCAGAACGGTGACCTCCGCCAAGTCCTTCAGCGGCTCGGCATCCTCGCTTTCGTCGATCACCAACCACTCATCCGGCCCCAGCCACAAGGCCGAACGGCCATCGGCCAAAGCGGAAGTCTTTGGTTTCGTTGGAAGATCCAGTCCCAAAGCCTTTGAGAGCGGAGCTAATCCATCCGGCTCTGCCCGCAGCGAAACACGCCGCGCCGGCTTCGCAGGCTGAAGAGAAACGCCGTTGATCGTCTCCAAGCGATGATCCAGCGCCCCACGACGCTTCACAGTGATCGCCTCAACCATTGAGCCGCTCCCCTTTTTCGTCGAAGAACAAGGGCTTACACACTTCCACCTCGATCACGCCATCAGGCATCGGCACGTGCAAGGTCTCGCCCATTCGGCCGAAGCCACCTTCCACCAGACCCATCGCGATCGAGCGCCCGCAATTCTCCGACCAGTAGCTGGACGTCACAAAACCGATCATTTTCATGGGGATAGGCTGCTTCGGATCATCAACGATCTGCGCGCCTTCTTCCAGAACGGTCTTGGGATCCTTGGTCCTCAACCCAACTAGCTGCCGCCTGCCTGGCGCCACGAGATCGGGACGCGTCAGACCGCGAATGCCGACAAAGTCGCTCTTCTTCTTGCCGATCGCCCAATCAAGCCCCGCATCACCGGGCGTGACCGTGCCGTCGGTATCCTGCCCGACAATGATGTAGCCCTTTTCAGCCCGCAACACGTGCATGGCTTCGGTGCCGTAAGCACAAACATCGTGCTTTTTGCCCTCCTCCCAGATGGCTTCCCAAACCGCACGGCCGTAATCAGCCGGCACGTTGACCTCAAAGCCGCGCTCGCCGGTAAACGACATGCGGAACAGCCGGGTCGGCACACCGCCGCAGATCGTGCCCTCGCGCACCGACATATGCGGCATCGCAGCGTCCGAGATATCGATGTTGTCGACCAAAGATTGCAGGATGTCGCGGCTCTTAGGACCCTGAACGGCGATCACAGCCCATTGTTCGGTGATCGAGGTCAGCCAGACATCGAGATGCGGGAACTCGGTCTGGAGATAGTCTTCCATGTGGTGCATCACACGCGGCGCACCACCGGTTGTGGTGGTCACATGGAAGCGATGGTCGGACAATCGGCCTACAACGCCGTCATCATAGATGAAGCCGTCTTCGCGCAGCATGATGCCATACCGGCAGCGGCCAGCTTCGAGCTTCGCCCATGGATTGGTGTAGAGCAGCTCCATGAACTTGGCCGCGTCCGGGCCCACGATCTCGATCTTGCCGAGCGTGGAGGCATCGAAGATGCCGGCGGAGGTCCGGACGGTCTTGCACTCGCGGTTGACCGCCGCATGCATGTCCTCGCCCTTGCGCGGGTAATACCAGGCGCGCTTCCACTGCCCGACATCTTCGAACACCGCGCCTTGCTGTTCTTCCCAGCCATGCATCGGCGTACGGCGTGTCGGGTCGAACAGCTCACCCTTGGCATGGTTGACGATCGACCCGAAGGTCACCGGCGTATAGGGCGCACGGAAGGTTGTAAGGCCGACAGCAGGGATCGGCTTGTCCAGAACTTCGGCAGCGATGGCGAGACCGTGCAGGTTAGATGTCTTGCCCTGATCCGTCGCCATGCCGTTCGTGGTGAAGCGCTTCACATGCTCGATCGACCGCATGCCTTCGCGCACCGCCTGACGAATGTCCTTGGCGGTCACGTCGTTCTGGAAGTCGACGAAAGCCTTCACGATCTGCTCTGGACCGGAGCCGGGCGACGCACCCAACATGCCGCCGCCCCAGGTCTCGCCTTTGTCGACCTTTGGCTTGGCAGAAATCGTCGCACGAACGGCCTTCTCGCCGGCAGCAAAGCCTTCATCCACGGTGGCATCCAGGCTGTCCGCGCCATTGCAGGCACCGACCGAGATGCAATCCTGAGCGTAGATGCCGGGCAGGAAGCGCAGTGTCGGCTCGTCGAAGGCAACTTTGCCGCGCGATTGCGAGAACAGGTGGACGGAAGGCGTCCAGCCCGATGACATTAGCAGTGCGTCGATCGGCACCTTACGTGCCGGGCCGCCGGACTTCGCCTGCACCGTCATGGAAGAAACACGCAGCCGCCCGTCTGTGCCGGTCACTGTGCGACCGGCATTGATCTCGATGCCCAGAGACCGCGCCTCTTCCACCAGCGCGCTGGATGGATTGTCGCGAATATCCACGATTGCAGCGATGTTGACGCCGGCCTTCTTCAGATCAATCGCGGCGGGGTAAGCGGAATCGTTGGCGGTGAAAACGCCGACATTGCGCCCGACGGCAACACCGTAGTGATTAAGGTAGGTGCGCGCGGCGGATACCAACATGATGCCCGGCCGGTCATTGTCGGCAAACACCATGTGCCGCTCGATCGCGCCAGCTGCCAGGATCACCTTCTTGGCGCGCACCTGCCACAAACGCTCGCGCGGGGTGGTCAGGTCAGGATGCGCGAGATGCTCGGTAACACGCTCCACCAGGCCAACCATGTTCTGCGCGTAATAACCGAAGGCTGTGGTGCGGGTGAGCACGCGGACATTGTCGCGTGCAAGCAGCGATGCCGCTGCAGCCTGCGCCCAGGTCCAACCATCCTGCCCTTCGATCGAGGCGCCGCTTTCATAACGCAGTGCGCCGCCGACATCCGGCTGCTCGTCGCACAAGATCACGCGCTGACCGGACTCGGCTGCGGCAAGCGCTGCCGCCAGACCAGAGGGACCTGCACCAACGATCAGCACATCGCAATGCGCAAAGCGCTGCGCGTAAGTGTCGGGATCGGGTCGCTCCGGCGCAACGCCAAGGCCCGCTGCTTCGCGGATGCGTGGCTCGTATATCTTGGCCCAGGCGTCCTTCGGCCACATGAAGGTCTTGTAGTAGAAGCCGGCCGAGAACATCGGCGACCCGATGTTGTTGACGGCGCCGACATCGTAAGCAAGCGATGGCCAGCGGTTCTGCGACACCGCAGTCAGTCCGTCATACAGCTCCTGCACGGTCGCGCGCACATTAGGCGTCTTGCGAGCAGCATCGCGATGAATGCCCACCAGCGCATTCGGCTCTTCCGGGCCGGCGGAAAGAAAGCCGCGCGGCCGGTGATATTTGAAAGAGCGGCCAACGAGATGCACGCCATTGGCAAGCAGCGCGGAGGCCAGCGTGTCTCCTTGGACGCCGGCATAGGTCTGACCGTCGAAGGTGAAACCAAGCGCGGCCGAGCCAGCAAGTCGCCCCTTGCCGGCGACGCGGTGCGTGGCTGCAAAACGCTTTGTGGTGGTGGTCGCCATCAGGCTTCTCCATCGGTGGATACGCGGTCGCGCGCCGGCGTTTCCACATTCTGATCCGCAGGCGGGATATTCTCCCAAGCGCTGTGTTCCGGCAGGTTCTTCATTACGTCGGCCGGCTTCGGCTCTCCGGCCTTGTAGACTCGGAGGAACTTGTCGGTAACGGAGTCGCGCACTGCGTTGAAGAACCGGCCGCAGCCGTGAATGTGCCGCCAGCGTTCGTAAACCAGCCCTTTCGGATTGGTGCGAATAAAGAAGAAGGCTTCGAAGGCCTCGTCGCTTTCAGCCGCGATGTCTCGAGAACGAGCGATATGCGCTTCGCCGCCGTTGCGAAATTCGAGCTCCGGCCGCTCTTCCTGACAGTAAGGACAGTGGATCAACAACATCGTTCAGTCCTCTAGAGTTCGCCTGGACCGATGGCCGTGCCACGCGGCTGATCGCAAAGCCGCCTTCCCACGGTCAGCAGCGGCCCCATCGCTGCGATACGTTCTTTCATCGACATGTCCGGCTTGACGAGCCCGCCGTCGCCCAGATTGCCGAAGCCGAGATCGAACGGATTAACGGACACCTGCGCCACGCGGACCTGATCGTTTTCGTCTTCCGCCTGTTCACTGAAATACACGACTGGCTGGCCGAGGATCTTCGCGCAAAGCAGATTACCGCGCTCGATGGTGAACGGCCATTGCGTTTCCGAGCCGGTGCGCTGGATGACCTGCACACGAAAATCACTGACCTCCGGCAAGAACGTTTTCCGTTCATCGTCAGCCATGAGAACAGGCCCTGCAACAGTCATGGCCGCAACCAAAGGGATCAATGCGCAACGGCCGCGGCGGCGGCCTCGTCGATCAGCCGACCGGTGCGGAAGCGCTCCAGAGTGAAGGGCGCGTTGATTGGATGCGGATTGTCGTTGGCGATCGTATGCGCAAATACATGGCCCGACCCCGGTGTCGCCTTGAAGCCGCCCGTACCCCAGCCGCAATTCACGTAAAGGCCCGGCACGGGCGTCTTCGCCAGGATCGGCGAGCGATCCGGCGTGACATCCACGATGCCGCCCCACGAACGCAGCATCTTCATGCGCGCAAACATCGGGAACATCTCGCAGATCGCATCAAGCGTGTGGTTGATGATGTGCAGGCCGCCGGTCTGCGAATACGAAATATACTGGTCAGTGCCGGCGCCGATTACCAGCTCGCCCTTGTCGGACTGCGAAATATAAGCGTGCACCGTGTTGGACATCACAACGCATGGGAAGCATGGCTTTACCGGCTCAGACACCAGCGCCTGCAGCGGATAGCTTTCGAGCGGCATGCGCACCCCCGCCATCTCCATCAGCACCGAAGTGTGCCCAGCAGCAACGACACCGATCTTCTTGGCTCCGATAAAGCCTTTGGACGTATCGACACCAATGACATGCCCGTTGGACGAGCGACGCACCGCCGTGACTTCGCAGTTCTGAATGATGTCGACACCGCGTGCGGACGCTGCGCGCGCATAGCCCCAGGCCACCGCATCATGGCGCGCCGTGCCGCCCTTTCGCTGCAAGGCCGCACCCACGATCGGATAACGGGCACGCTTCGAAATATCCAAGGGCGGGCAGAATTCCTTGGCTTCTTCTGGCGTCAGCCAGTCATTCGGAACACCGTTCAAGCGGTTGGCGTGAACATGCCGCTTGAGCACCTGAACGTCATGCACATTATGCGCCAGCATCATGACGCCACGCGGGCTGTACATGACGTTGTAGTTGAGATCTTGGCTGAGCCCGTCCCACAGGTTCAGAGCGTGATTATAAAGACCGGCGCTCTCGTCATAAAGATAGTTGGAGCGGATGATGGTCGTGTTGCGGCCGGTATTGCCGCCGCCAAGCCAGCCCTTTTCCAGCACGGCGATGTTGGTGATGCCGTGTTCCTTGGCAAGGTAATAGGCCGTCGCAAGACCATGCCCGCCTGCGCCGATGATGATGACATCATAGTCCTTGCGCGGTTCAGGCGATGTCCATTGCTGGTCCCAGCCTTTATGGCCACGCATTGCCTCGCGTGCGATCGCAAAGACCGAATATTTCCGCATGGCCGAGCCTCGTCATACCTGGTGGAACATCAAAGCCGACTTTGGAGAGCCGCACTTCATCGCCGCCGCTTGCTTAGCACTAATGAAAACCGGCTTCCATCTGTGCTCTGAATGCGACGGGTTAAGCCGCTTTGCGCCTTCCTGACACGCAGGATCACCAGCACCAAACAAAAGCGACGTAACGGAAAGCAGATGGACAGAATATCGGAAATTGGGTAAATACAGGAATATCGCAGGCAGGGCTGCCGCGATGGCCTGCCCCGCTGCGGCAAGCGGGGCTGAAACTTCATTGAACCCTTTGATCCGGTGGAACCCCGTGCAGGTACTCGTTCGCGACAACAATGTTGAACAGGCGCTTCGCGCCCTGAAAAAGAAGCTGCAGCGCGAAGGCGTTTTTCGCGAGATGAAGATGCGCGATCACTTCGAGAAGCCTTCGGAAAAGCGCACGCGCGAAAAGGCTGAAGCCGTTCGCCGTGCACGCAAGCTGGCCCGCAAGCAGGCCCAGCGAGAAGGTTTGATTGCAGCGCCGAAGAAGGCTGCAGCGGCCCGCCCGGCAGTTCGCTGACTGGCTAAAACAGCCGTTTGCCTAGATTTCGTCTCTTTTATGAGACTTTAACCCTGTGGTGGCGCAGCGTGACTTGCAGCGCTGCCATTTTCATTTTGCCTGGAGCTTTCCTTTCGTCAGACTGGCGAAACGCTCTTTGATTCGGATGCGCGGTATGTCGCGTGTTTTCTGGGGGACCAACTCCGATGCGCTTCTTCGCCGTGCCTGCCCGCCTGCTGCGTTCCACAATGCTGGCTGCAACCGTTCTGCCGGTGCTTGGGCTGGCTGCCTGTCAATCCACAGGACCATTGGGCGAAGTGGCGAACATCCAGACAGCACAGGGTTCCGACGAAAACATTTCCTCGCTGACCTCGGTGATCAACCGCAACCCGCAAGATCCGGAAGCCTACAATGTGCGTGGCTCTGCCTACGGCCGGGCCGGCGACTATCGTCGCGCGATCAAGGATTTCGACCAGGCGTTGGCGCTGAATCCCAACTTCTACCAGGCTTACGCAAATCGCGCGCTGATCAACCGCTATCTCGGCCAGCAGCAGCAGGCGATCGCCGATTACAACCGCTCCCTGCAGATCAACAGCAACTACGCCGCCGCCTATATCGGCCGTGGTGACGTGTATCGCCTGGCTGGAAACAGCCAGCAGGCGCTGCAGGACTATGAACGCGCGATCCAGATGAACACCACCGATCCGCGCGCTTATGCCGGCCGTGGCCTTGTTTACCAGACAGCCGGCCAGCACAGCCAAGCAATCGAGGATTTCGCCACCACCATCTCGCTCGCACCGGACCAGCCGAACGGCTATAACGGTCGCGGTTTGTCTTATCTGGCGCTCGGCGACGACGACAACGCCTTTGCCGACTTCAACGTCGCCATCAAGCTCGATGACGGCGTGGCAGAAAGCTGGACCAACCAGGGTCTGGTTTATGAAAAGCGTGGCGACAACTCACGCGCAGCCAAGTCTTATGCGCGGGCGGCACAGCTCGACCCGAATTACAAGCCGGCCGTCAATGGTCTGGCCCGCACCCGCCGGGGTGGCTGAGGCTTGAGCGGCGTTCGACACGACGTGTACCTCACGAGTTGAGAGGTTTGTAACAGCTTGTGACCTTCCGTCGCCCTCCCGCGGCGGAACCACATGGCTGCCGAGGGATTGTTGGGGCTTCTTCCGTTTGTTGGAGTAGCCATCATGAAATCAGTTATTGCCCTCACCGCCCTCGCTGCAGGCCTTTTCGCCGCACCATCTGCTTTTGCAAACGAACGCATCCAGCTCGGCGTGCTCAGCTGCGACATCCAGGGCGGCACGAGCTTTGTTATCGGCTCGAACAAGGCCGTGGATTGCGAATACACGCCAGCGCGTGGTGGGTCGGTGCAGCGCTATAGCGGCATGATCTCCAAGCTCGGCGTCGACCTCGGCATGACGCAGGGTGGAAATCTCCACTGGGCCGTGTTCGGCATCAACTACAACATCGGTGAAGGCGAGTTGGCCGGAAACTATTATGGCGCCAACGCTGAGGCGAGCCTCGTTGTGGGCGCAGGTGCAAACCTGCTGACCGGCGGTCCGCGCACCAGCTTCACGCTGCAGCCGCTGAGCGTGCAGGCTCAGACCGGCCTCAACGCCGCAGTCGCCGTTCAGGGCCTGGAGCTCACTTACTCCTACAAGTAAGCCTGCAGCCACATCACACATGGGAAAAAGGCCGGCATCGTTGCCGGCCTTTTTCTTTGTTCAGTGTTCCATCGCTTTGACGATGTCTTCGGTCATCTTCTTGGCGTCGCCTAGCAGCATCATCGTTCCGTCCTTGTAGAACAGCGTGTTGTCGATGCCGGCATAGCCGGAACCGAGCGAGCGCTTCACGAACAGACAGGTACGCGCCTGGTCCACGTTCAGGATCGGCATGCCGTAGATCGGCGACGACTTGTCGTCACGCGCCGACGGATTGGTAACGTCGTTGGCGCCGATCACGTAGGCCACATCGGCCTGAGCGAATTCCGAGTTGATGTCTTCCAGCTCGAAGACTTCGTCATACGGAACGTTGGCTTCGGCCAGCAGCACATTCATGTGTCCAGGCATGCGGCCGGCAACCGGATGAATGGCGTACTTCACCTCCACGCCATTGGCCTTGAGCTTGTCGGCGAGTTCACGAAGCGCATGCTGCGCCTGCGCCACCGCCATACCGTAGCCCGGCACGATGATGACTTTGGAGGCATTGGCCATAAGATAAGCGGCGTCATCGGCCGAGCCCATCTTGACGTTGCGCTCAATACCATCATCCGTGGCCGCAGCGGCTTCACCGCCAAAGCCTCCGAGAATGACGGAAATGAAGGAGCGGTTCATGCCCTTGCACATGATGTAGGACAGGATCGCACCCGACGAACCGACCAGCGCACCCGTGATGATCAGCGCGAGATTGCCCAGCGTGAAGCCCAATGCGGCCGCCGCCCAACCCGAATAGGAGTTGAGCATCGACACCACGACCGGCATGTCTGCGCCACCAATCGGGACAATGAGCAAGACACCGAGCGCCAAAGATGCAATCACGATCAGCCAAAACACGGCGTAGCTCTGCGTCGTCACCAGCAAGATGATGAGCAGAACAAGCGCTGCGGCCAGCGCAATATTCACCGCATGGCGGGCCGGCAAAAGGATCGGCTTACCGGACATGCGCCCATCGAGCTTCAGGTAGGCGATGACCGAACCCGTAAAGGTGATGGCACCGATGGCCACACCAAGACTCATTTCCACAAGCGCTTGGCCGTGAATGTCGCCAACAACGCCAATGCCGAAGCTTTCCGGTGCATACATTGCGGCAGCCGCAACCATGACGGCGGCTAAACCAACCAAGCTGTGAAAGGCTGCGACAAGCTGCGGCATGGAAGTCATGGCAATGCGGCGCGCAGTCACCGCGCCGATGCCGCCGCCAATCGCCAGGCCGAGCACGATCAGGGCAAAGCCACCCAGGCTCGGCCGCGCCAAGGCAAGGGTCGTGACGATCGCGATCGCCATGCCGACCATGCCGTAGATGTTACCTTGACGGCTGGTCGTCGGATGCGAGAGGCCACGCAGCGCCATGATGAACAGGACGCCGGAAACGAGAT
The DNA here is from genome assembly GCF_018457165.1 of Tianweitania aestuarii. GTDB lineage: Bacteria > Pseudomonadota > Alphaproteobacteria > Rhizobiales > Rhizobiaceae > Tianweitania > Tianweitania aestuarii. The sequence goes on from NZ_JAFMNX010000006.1 coordinate 38,993, forward strand.
AAAGGAAGGAAGCGACGTTGATGCTCATCGAGCTAGCGCTCCTTCTTCTTGTACATCGCCAGCATGCGCTGTGTGACGAGGAAGCCGCCGAAGATGTTTACGGAAGCAAGGATCAGGGCAATGAAGCCGAAGCTGGTTGCCAGACCGGACGCGGAGATGCCGACCGCCAAAAGCGCACCGACCACGATGACCGAAGAAATCGCGTTCGTCACCGCCATGAGCGGCGTGTGCAGCGCCGGCGTCACCGACCACACGACGTAGTAGCCGACAAAGATCGCCAGCACGAAGATCGCAAGGCGAAACACGAAGGGATCGATCACACCGCCCGATGCGGCATGCACGGCCTGCGCAACATTCTCATGATGCGCGAGCGTCAGATGAAGGTTGGTTATCGCCGCATCAACACGGTCGAGCGCGTCCTGAACTGCTGTGGTTTCCATCACGCTGCTCCTTCCGGCTTCGTGGGCTGCTCGGCATCAGCCGCCAGGCTCTCTTCCGGCGCCGCATCGAGGCCAGGTTCGGTGCTGACGGGTTCGCTGGTCGCCGCTGGCGCAGCGGCGGGTGCCGCAGGCGCAAAATTGGCATGAACGACCGAGCCGCCATGGGTCAGCAAGGTTGCTTTCACAAGCTCGTCTTCTGGGTTCACGACGACCGTCTTAGACGTTTTATCGACCATCGATTCCAGGAAGGCATAAAGGTTGCGCGCGTAAAGCAAAGACGCGGAAGCTGCGATACGGCCCGCGACGTTGGTATGACCAACGATGGTCACGCCGTTGTCGAGCGTGATCACCGCATCCGCGACTGCGCCCTCGACATTGCCGCCGCGCTCGACGGCAAGATCGACAATTACCGAACCCGGCTTCATCGAGGCAACCATCGCGGCAGACACGAGCTTCGGCGCAGGGCGGCCCGGGATTAGGGCCGTGGTGATGACGATGTCCTGCTTGGCGACATGATCGGCAACCATGGCTGCCTGCTTTTCCTGATAGGCCTTGGACATTTCCTTGGCGTAGCCGCCGGCCGTTTCCGCTGCCTTGAACTCGTCGTCCTCGACAGCCACGAATTTGGCGCCAAGCGAAGCGACCTGTTCCTTCGCGGCAGGCCGAACATCGGTAGCGGTCACAATCGCACCCATGCGGCGCGCGGTGGCAATCGCCTGCAGGCCGGCAACGCCGGCACCCATCACGAACACCTTGGCCGCAGGCACGGTGCCGGCGGCTGTCATCATCATCGGCAATGCTCGTTCGTAAACGGCAGCGGCATCCACAACCGCCTGATAACCAGCAAGATTGGCTTGCGAAGACAACACGTCCATGACCTGCGCGCGGGTGATGCGCGGCATGAATTCCATGGCAAAAGCGGAAATGCCAGCGGATGCCATGGCTTCGACTTCGGCCTGCTTGCCATAGGGATCCATGGTGGCAATGACGAGTGCACCGGACTTGTAGCCGCGGATCTCATCGTCCGACGGGCGGCGGACCTTGAGCACGACATCGGCATGCTCACCATCGGCAACACTGCCGATTGCCGCGCCCATTTTGGTGAATTCACTATCGGGAATGCGCGATGACAGACCTGCGCCAGCCTCCACCACCACATCGAGCCCAAGCGCTTTCATGCGCTTGACCGTATCGGGCGAAGCCGCGACGCGCGGCTCCGATGGATCAATCTCTTTTGGAATAAAGACGGTCTGAGCCAACAGCGCGCCCCTTTCGCCGTTGATGTTTCAGGAAGGAAGCGGCTTCAGCTGTTGCTCAAGCCGTTCAAGCGGAGCGCAGGAAGAAAGTCCCACCAGCGCAGAGAATGGCGAACAGGATGATGGAGGAAATGAAGCCGCCGCCCATGAAGAAGCCGAAACCCATCGCGATCATCAAAGCAACAACCACAAGTGTGCCGTACTTGGTCAGCGCAAGGAAACCCTCATAGGTTTTCTCGTGCTCGGAATAATCCATCTCGGCGCCCATTTCGAGCGGCCCACTTGGCGTCTGATCAGCCATCTCTACCCCCACAAGAAAGATTGTTCTCGCACATAGCGAAACTCGGAGATCAGGGCAATGGCGCACTTGTGATGCCCCACGCCGGGATTGATGGTCGACTGCCCGCAGAATTATCCGCCAAGCTGCGGAAACAGACCCACCAGCCCGATGATGATCAGGTAAAGCGCCACGATGTAATTCAGCAGCCTAGGCATGATCAGGATAAGCACACCGGCAATCAGCGAGATCAGCGGCGTCAAAGTCAAAGCGGTTAGGGTCATGACATAATCTCCTTGGATCGCTCTCAAACGAGCGATCACGCCGAAGGTTCAAAGAACCCCGTGCACCCGCGCATGATAGATCAACAAGATCGTCTTGGCGTCGCGAATGCGACCGTCGGAGATAGCAGCCAGAGCATCATCGAAGCCCATCTCCACAACCTCGATGTCTTCGCCCTCATCCGCCAGCCCGCCGCCTTGGAACGGGCGTGACGCTGAATCATATTCGGCCAGAAACAGATGCAGGCGCTCTGTGACAGCACCGGGGCTGGCAAAACAGTCGGTGACCAGTTCCGGTACGCCGATCTCATAACCGGTTTCTTCGGCGACCTCGTGACAGATCGCATCAGCCGGGTCGCGATCGTCGAGAAGACCTGCAGGCACTTCCAGCATCATGCCATCGGCCACACCATTCAGGTAAGCAGGCAGTCGCAACTGGCGGGCCAGGATGATGCTGCGCCGCTTCTTGTTGTAAAGCAGGATGCCTGCACCGCTGCCACGGTCAAACACTTCACGCTTCTGCCGCTGCCATGCACCGTCCGAACGGCGCACATCGATGGTGTAGTTGCGCAGCGTATACCAGTTATCCGACAGGACCTGAACGTCGCGGATCACGACATCACCCTGCTCATCAGAAGCCGGTTCAACCGAGGGATTATGCTTCGGCGGCTTGGTCACGATTCCTCGCACTCGATTGCACAGATCGCACCACGCGCTTCCATCGCATCAACCGGGCGTTCCCGTGCTTTCCCTGCCCTCATTCATTTCCTCGTCGGAGATCACGCCGCCGGGCGATAATATTTCGCTGTCGGCAGGATCGTCAGCGGCGCCAACTCACCCGGCCCCGGTTGCGCAAACAACATCCGCCGCTCAGCCGCAGTGGAACGGAAGAAAGGAAAGCGACGAAGGGTGTTTTCCATGTTTTCCGACGTGCGGGATTGGAACAGGTGAACCGGCACCATCAATCCTGGATAGACACGCGGTGGCAATGCCTGACTGGCATTGAAGATACGCTTGTAGAAAGCTGCATGCTCTTCCTTGATCGCGGTCAGACAATAGGTCGGGTTGAAGTAGCCGCAGGCGACAACGGCAAGCCGCAATGTGAGATAGGGCAGCACGCGATGCTGCTTGGAAACATCAAGGTCGGCTGCAAAGCGGCTCGGATCAACAAAGGTTTCCCCGGCCTCAAGCCGTGGCCGCAACGCATCTCCAAAAACGGTCATGCTTGGGGAACACGGCTGCTCCGCGCTTACATGATGCAATCGTAAGGTGCTGACGAGCGCGCCGTCGATAAACACGCCGAAGCGATAGGAGTTCGGCAGATCATCGTACTCGTCTACCACCATCCGCGATGCGTTTGGTACAACCATCTCGGTTGCCAGATAGGAGTCATAGCGAAGCCGGTATATGGCTTCGATGTCTTCGCCGGTTTCACAGCGTCGATATTCAACGCGATCTAATAGTGCGGCAACGCTCTTCGTGAACGTGTCAGGTTCGCTGCTGGCGCGAACCACATTTGTGCCGGGCTGCTGAACTGCTGCCCCGCTGCATTGAATTCCCATCATGGCCCCCGTCTGCCTGGGCGCGACGTTAGCGTGCCCATCACATCAGTAAAGCCGAAAATTCGAATGGTGCTATTTACCTTTTGTTAACCTTAAGTTTTCTGCTGTGCATATCTATCCTGGAGATCGCGGGAGCAGGCTTGGCGCTCAACCTCGAGCATGTCGTCAGACGTGAAAGGCGTGTCGGCCTTGCCGTGACTTGTCAGCTCGCAGCTGCTTACCGAACGGCCACATGGTGGACGCGATCGTGTCGACGCCGGATGCCGTCAACACGGCTCCGAACAGAAAGCCCTGCAGCAAATCCGGCTCGACGGTATCTGAAAGGATGCGCAACTGCTCAAGCGTTTCAACGCCTTCCACGGTAACCTGCAAGCCGAGTGAACGAGATAGGCTGACGATGCCTTTGAGCAGTGTCAGCGACTTCTCGTCATGAGTCAGATCCATGATAAAGCTGCGATCGATCTTGATCTTGTCGAGCGGCAAGGTGTGAAGATAGCTGAGGCTGGAATAACCAGTTCCGAAGTCATCCAACGCGATCCGAACACCGAGCGCTTTCAGATCATCGAGATAGTGGCGGCTGAGCGACTTATCATCGAGCAGCGCGGTTTCGGTAACCTCTACCTCCAATCGGCAAGGTTCGAGACCGGAGTGATCAAGGGCCATCCTGACCTGCTCAACGATTTTGCCATCGCGCAAATCTTTTGCGGAAAGGTTGACTGACACCCCGATGGTGTCCGGCCAAGTCAGGCATTCACGACAGGCTGTATTCAGCACAAAGATGCTGATCTCGGAGATGATCCCAATCTCTTCCGCAAGCGGTATAAAGACAGCCGGCGATATCGGACCGAGTTCCGGATGATCCCAGCGGCACAGCGCTTCACAACCGTCAATCCGCATCGAGTTGAGACCTACAATCGGTTGGTAAAGCACGCGAAGCTTGCCATTCTCGACAGCGTTGCGCAGGTCAGCCTTCATGATCTGCCGGCTACGGAAGGCATCATCCATGGCGGTTTCGAACAAACGCCACCTGTTCTTGCCCTGCTCCTTGGCTTTGTAGAGCGCGAGATCCGCCTTCACGAACATGGAGTCGACATCGGTCTGCTGAACCTGCGAGATCACCGCTCCGGCGCTGACTTGCATCCGCAGATTATGACCAGCGACGTCAACATCTCCCGAGGCATTCAGGAATATCTCGTCGAGCAGACCGAGGAACTCTCCCTCATCCTCCACCTTGTTGAAGAACAACACGAACTCGTCGCCCCCGAATCGACTGACCATGACCTCTTCAGAGGAGAACGCGCTGAGCTTGCTCGCCACAGCGTAGATCAAGCCATCTCCGATTGGATGTCCCAGCGTATCATTGACGCTCTTGAAGTCATCCAGATCCACCACGACGAGCCCGCATAGACGGCTGCGGTCGCCCCCTGCCATGTGTTCTGTAACCAACTCGTGAAAATAGGCACGGTTCGGAAGCCCCGTCAGGCCGTCATAACGCGCCATGAAACGGATACGTTCTTCCGCATCGATCCTTGCTGTCACATCTTCGAATGTGATGACGCCGAGATCATTGGATCCTTCGCGGGCAGAAAACTCGACATGCTGACCATTGGCGAAACTGACAAGCAGCTTCCGGTCGCGCTTGTCTCGCAGGGCGCGGCCGAGTTGGCTTTCCACGTAGTAACAGTCTTTCGCTTCCATCAGGCCAGCGGCAACACTGCGCCTGAGAAGAGAATGCAGAGTGCGACCGATCATGCGATCAGCCGAATGCATCCGCAGCATGCCTGCAGCCTCAGCATTGGCCACGACAACGACATTGGCGGCATTCACCATCACCAAGCCGTGTGACATCGTGTTCAGCGCTCGATCAAAGCGCTGGGCGATCTGCCGGGCCTGTTTGTGCCCGATGATAGCCGAAAACAGGACGTACCGAACGTGGTCTGCGGTGCCTTTCAAGACGAAAAGAAAGGGAAAGATCAGGAGGCCAAGGACGACGTATGGGGTTTCGCCATGCAGGATCAGTCCGAGCGAGATCGGCGACACGATCGTGACCGCGAAAATGGCAACCATGCTGCGCGAGCCGTAGTTGCGACCTGACACAGTGACAAGTGAGCTAAGTGTGACGGCGAGAGACGCAATCTGCGAGAAGCGGTCGGGAACGATATAGAACGCCGCAAAACAATAGCTGCCCAGAGCCAAGCCTTGCAGGGAACCCAGCAGGATGTAGTTGCGCTCACACTTCCTTGCGCTGTCGTAATCAACCAGCAAGGACAAGCGCACGACGCGCGACATGCTCAGAAAGCGGCTTAAGCCGAGACCAGCCAGAACAATCGTCAGCCAGAGATAAGTCTCAGCACCAGATTTCCAGTACGACATGAACGTCGTGATCGCATGGCAAAAAGATCCGATCAGGATCATGTGCACGTTGTCGTACAAAGACCGTATGAACTGGACGTAGACGTCCTTCGGTATTGTGTCGGGCTTCGTGCTGCTCATTGCCTGGTGCCGCTACTCACCCTTTGATTGCACATCCTGCTTAAGAAAGGTTTAGAGGTTCCTCATCCAACGCAGGGTCGAAGCAGAGGCTGGAAGAAGCTGGCCTGTCGCGATTGCGGACGTCTTTGGCGCCCCTGTCAAGCCAACGGTGCCTTCGGCGTCGAGAACCCGCACCGCGACACTGCCACCTCCCCGGCATCCGCCCTCCTCTCCGACTTATCCATTCGCCGCACTTTTAAGCCTCGCACAACTCTGCTAGTGCGCGGAGTGATTGTTGGATGCTTGGCGTTGCGTAGGTTCCGACATCGCGGATACAATCGTTTCAAGTGCGCCGACACAACGATGCGCCACCGTGGGAGGAGGTCTTCATGAAAGCCTTGCTCGCTTTTGCGAGAGCCGTTGATCGCGTGAACGAATTGATCGGCAAGGTTTTTGCCTGGGCAATTCTGGCCGCGATCCTGGTCAGTGCCGGAAACGCCATTATCCGCAAGGCGTTCAACATGTCGTCCAACGCCTGGCTCGAGCTGCAATGGTATCTGTTCGGCGCCGCGTTCCTTTTGGCTGCCGCTTATACGCTGAAGCAGAACGAGCATATCCGCGTCGACATCGTCTATGGGATGTGGTCGCGCCGCACGCAGCATTGGATCGACCTGTTCGGGCATGTCTTCTTTCTCATGCCGTTCGTGCTGCTGATGATCTACTATTTCTGGCCCTATTTCCTCCTGTCGTACCGCAATGGCGAGACCTCATCGAGCGCCGGCGGTCTTCTAATCTGGCCGGCCAAGTCGCTGTTGTTGATCGGCTTCGTGATGCTGGCGCTGCAGGGCGTGTCCGAGATCATCAAGAAGATCGGGGTCATACGCGGGTTGATTCCCGATCCCGTTCCCTTCGTGTCGGCCCATGAAGCGGCCGAACTGGAAGGCAGTGCGACTGCGGAGGATCTCCGTCCATGATGGCGCTTATTGCCGAGAACATGGCGCCGATCATGTTCGTGTCGCTGATCGTGTTTCTGCTGCTTGGTTACCCGGTCGCCTTTTCGCTTGCAGCCAACGGCCTGCTGTTCTTCGTGATCGGTGTCGAACTGGCACCGCTTTCGGCCGGCAACATCAACCTATCCTGGCCACTCCTATACGCACTGCCCGACCGGTTTTGGGGAACGTTGGCGAATGAAACGCTGCTTGCGATCCCCTTCTTTACCTTCATGGGGATTGTGCTGGAAAAAAGCGGCATGGCGGAGGATCTGCTCGATACGATCGGGCAACTGTTCGGCCCGATCCGCGGTGGCCTGGCCTATGCGGTGATCCTGGTTGGCGCGCTTCTGGCGGCCACCACCGGTGTTGTCGCGGCTTCCGTGATCGCCATGGGCCTGATCTCGCTGCCGATCATGATGCGCTACGGCTATGATCGCAGGATGGCCTCGGGCGTCATCGTGGCGTCGGGCACGCTGGCGCAGATCATTCCGCCTTCGCTCGTTCTGATCGTTCTTGCCGACCAGCTCGGCCGCTCGGTCGGCGACATGTACAAGGGCGCGCTGATCCCCGGCATCATCCTGGTGTGCCTGTATCTCAGTTACATCATGATCATGTCGATCATCCGGCCGAAGTCGATGCCCGCCCTGCCGCCGGAAGCGCGCACGCTCGGTCACGGCGTGACGTCGCTGCTCGTGGCGCTACTGGTTTGCGCCGGCATCGGCTATGCCGCGCATGTGCTCCTGTCGCCGACGCAAGGCGCCGATGCCGATATTCTCGGCGGCGTGGTCGGCGTTCTCGTGATATACATCTTCACAATCGTCGACCGGGCGATGGGCCTGAACATCATGTCGCGCCTGGCGCAGCAGGTGATCGTGGTGCTCATCCCGCCGCTGGCGCTGGTGTTCCTGGTACTCGGCACGATCTTCCTCGGCATTGCGACGCCCACCGAAGGCGGTGCCATGGGTGCGGTCGGCGCCCTGATCCTGGCCGCCTTCAAGGGCCGGCTGAACATGAGCGTGATCACCGGCGCGCTGATGTCGACCACGCGGTTGTCGGCCTTCGTGATGTTCATCCTGCTTGGCGCACGCGTGTTCTCCCTGACCTTCTATGGCGTAAACGGCCATCTGTGGGTGGAGCATCTCCTGACCTCCATGCCGGGTGGCGAAACGGGCTTCCTGATTACGGTCAACCTGCTCGTCTTCTTCCTGGCCTTCTTCCTGGATTTCTTCGAGCTCGCCTTCATCATCGTGCCGCTCTTGGCACCGGCTGCCAGTGCGCTCGGCATCGATCTGATCTGGTTCGGCGTGCTGCTCGGGGTCAATATGCAAACGAGCTTCATGCATCCGCCGTTCGGCTTTGCGCTGTTCTTCCTGCGCTCGGTCGCGGCCCGCGTGCCCTATCTCGACCGGATCACGGGCAAGAAGATCGAGCCCATCACCACCGGCCAGATCTACTGGGGAGCCGTGCCCTTCGTGGGGATTCAGCTCCTGATGGTGGCGCTCGTCATCATCTTCCCGGGCATGGTGATGCACTACAAGGGCAATGCGGAAGCCGTCGATCCAAGCACGATCCAGATCGACATCCCGGGCTTCGGTGATCAGGGCGGCGGCATGCCGAGCTTCGAGCTGCCGGGGCTGGAATCACCGCCCTCCTTCGGTGCGCCGCCAGCCATTCCCGGACAGGATGGCCAGCCGGCCCAGCCCGTGCAACCGGCGGCCCCACCGCCACCGGATCTTTCCCAGCCGCCATCCTTCAACTGAAGATTGTTCGCTGATTAAACACGAGCCCCGGCTGAAAGGCCGGGGCTTTTTCTTGGCTGAAGCAGCTATCGGTCTTCCAGCCGGCGCCCTTCTTCTGCGTATGCGCTTCAAGCAGACACCGGATCGGCAAGTCGTGAAACCGCGCCTCCCAAACCCGGACACGCGCCGGGAATTGGCGGCATGTGCTGGGGTGTCAATCCTTGTCAAAGAACGGGAAAGAGCATGAAAGCACGCGCCGTTTGCGCGCGTGCATGTGCGCCTTCCCGCGCAGATGCTTGGGAAGCGGACGCAAGTTTCCGCGCCTCTTATTAAATATTATACGGCGCGGCCATCTCGCGTCCGTCGGTGCTTTCACCCCGATGCCGGTGGGCGGGCTCGGTGCAGACTAGTCGCCACCTCACCGAGTGCTCCCGCACTGACCAGCACAGGGTCCGGGTTTGGGGAGGGACTGACTACCCTCCAAGTCGAACTACCGTAGTTCAACCAACCCGGACACCGCCGCCCTCCCCTGATCCCCGGTGCGCACCAGAGTTCCCGTGAGGGCGATGGGGGAAGGATAGATGGGGTGGGTGGAGGCGTGGATAGATTTGATGACCGGATTTTTGTTGCGGAAGTAAAATCAAACGCTTGGCGGCAGCCTTCCCGCTTCGTCATCCTCGGACTTGATCCGAGGATCCATGCCGGGCCAGCCGAACCAGCACACCGCACGCATATGCACGGCCGCGCGAAATTCAGCCGTTCAGGCTGCCGCTCCGGCTCCGCCCAAGGATGACGAAGGTGTGGAGTGCGGGGCCTTCTCCCCTTGTGGGAGAAGGTGGATCGACCCGTCAGCGGAAACGGGGTAAGGGGTGCGGCGGTGAGCTAATAAACTGGAACACCGCTCATCCGATTTCGCCACGCTCAGCCATTACCCAAAGCGAGCCGCAGGTCTCATACCCCCTCCGAGCCTCACAATGGGAAAGGGGAAGCTGGCGTTTTCTCCGATGCTCACCGACGGGGAACGGGAAGTCGGAACCCTCTCCGCTTCGTCATCCTCGGGCTTGACCCGAGGATCCATGCCGCAAAAAGGCAGTAGTGAGCACCACTGATCCTTCCGCCACGCGCTGGCAAGCATTCAGGCATAGATCCTCGGGTCTACGCCTGCGCTCGCGCTCCGGCTCCGCCTAAGGATGACGAAGAACGCAAAACGTTTGAGCGCTCCTCCTTTCCAAAACTGAGAGAAGGGAGGTAGGTGGCAGCAGCTGCAGAATTTCTTCTTTCCACCTCTCCAACAAAAAACCCCGGCGCAATGGCCGGGGTTTTCCTGGTCGATTAAGGTTGTCGCTTACAGCTTGTTGGCGCGCTGGAGCGAGACCATGAAGCTGTCGAACGGGTAATCGGCGACCTGCGTGTACAGGTAGTTTTCCTTGCGGAACGCCTTGATCGAATCCCAGATCTTCTTGAAGTCGGCATTGTTGGTTTCGATCTCGGCGAACAACTCGTTCGTCGCATCGAAGCTTGCCTGCATGATCTCGGGGCTGAACGGACGCAGCTGGGCGCCGTTGGCGACGAGCTTGCGGATCGCGATCGGGTTCAGATAGTCGTACTTCTGCAGCATGTTCGCGTCGGTCGCCTGGCACGCCGTGCGCAGCAGCGACTTGTAGCGATCCGGCAGGCCGTCATAGGCCGACTTGTTGAACATGAAGTGGACAGTCGGACCACCTTCCCAGAAGCCCGGATAGTAGTAGAACGGCGCGACCTTCTGGAAGCCGAGCTTCTCGTCGTCATGCGGGCCGACCCATTCGGCCGCATCGATCGTGCCGCGCTCGAGCGACGGATAGATGTCGCCGCCGGCGAGCTGCTGCGGCACGACGCCGAGCTTGGTCAGCACCTGACCGGCAATGCCGGCGATGCGCATCTTGAGACCCTGAAGGTCGGCAACGGTCTTGATTTCCTTGCGGAACCAGCCGCCCATCTGGGTGCCGGTGTTGCCGCCTGGGAAGCCGATCAGGCCGCTCTTGCCGAGGAACTCGTTGTAAAGCTCCATGCCGCCGCCATGATACATCCAGGCGTTCATGCCGCGCGCATTGAGCGCGAACGGAACGGCCGAACCGAGCGCCCAGGTCGGATCCTTGCCGACATAATAATAGCCGACGGTATGCGCGACCTCGACCGTGCCCGCGGAAGCGGCATCCATGGCTTGAAGGCCCGGCACGATTTCACCGGCTGCGAAAGGCTGCAGGGTGAAGTTGCCGTCGGTGGCTTCGCTCATCATCTTGGCGAGATCCGGCGCGCCGCCATAGATGGTTTCGAGCGACTTCGGGAAGGACGAGGCGATGCGCCAAGTGATCTTCGGATTTTCCTGCGCAATGGCCGGTGCGGCAAGCGTTGTGGCTGCAGCGGCTGCGCCCGCGCCCGCAAAGCCTGCCTTGGTGATGAAACTACGACGATCCATGATATTCTCCTCCGCCATCGTCTGAATTCGTGAACACCGAATTCTTGTTTGAAACTCCTCGCGGCGCCAGTCCGGCTGCCGGCTTGGTAGCGCATAGATACACGCTCGACACAGCGTGTCCAGCAGCGCGCCTTAATCCCTTAGCCGCAAAAAGCATCAGGTTGCACAGAACGGCGCCGCAAGGTGGAAAGCCGATGCGCGTGATCTGGAAACAGGAACAAAGACCCCATATGAGGCGCGCAGTGGCCGCGTGCCGCAAACAACGAGAAGCGGCGAGCGGATGACGAGTGGATGACAGATTTTCAGGATAGTTCGGAATCACTGCGCGGCGCGCTGATGCGCACGATCAGCCAGATCCGCGGCGAGCAGGTGACGCTGCGCGAACTCGTGCAGATGATCGGCGAACAAGGGCTGCTTCTCCTATGCGCGCTGCTCACCATTCCGTTCCTGCTGCCCGTTTCGATCCCCGGCGTGTCCACCGTGTTCGGGATCGCCATCATCCTGATCAGCATCGGCATCATCACCAATCGCGCGCCGTGGCTGCCCGAGCGGCTGATGGATCGTCCGCTCGATGCCGACAAGCTGAACGGGATCCTCAAGCGCGGCGCCGACATGGTGGCGAAGATCGAGCGCGTGATCCGGCCGCGTCTGCGGGCCTTGACGGACGGAGCCTTCGTTAATCGGCTGAACGGCTTCGGCATCATGGCCGGCGGCATTCTGCTGATCTTCCCGCTGGGGCTGATCCCGTTTTCCAACACACTGCCGGCTTTCGCGACCCTGTTTCTGTGCCTCGGCATTTCGCAGCGCGACGGGCTGTTCGTGTTGTTCGGGTATCTGACACTCGTGGCGACCGTCATCTACTTCGCCGTGCTGGCCTACCTTGCCTTGGCAGCCGGCCAGGGTCTGGCTTCGTTTTTCAGCGGCTGAACAAGCTTGGCGCAAGGCGACGCCGGGCTTAAATGAGCGATCAAAGCGGTGGATCAGCATGCGCCGCGCCGGAGAGACTTCCATGACCCTGCCCATGATTGCGGTGCCCACCGACAAGCGCGACTTCGACGGTTACACCTGGCATGCCGCGCCGCATCAGTATCTGGAAGCGGCAATGAGCGTGTCGGGCGTGATGCCGGTTCTGGTGCCGGCCTTCGGCGACCGGCTCGACATCGACGCGCTGCTCGACCGGGTCGATGGCGTGATGATCACCGGTTCCAAGAGCAACGTGCATCCGACCCTTTATGGCCAGGAAGCAACGGAAGCGAACGGGCCTTATGATCCCGATCGCGACGCCACCTCGCTGCCTCTGATCCGGCGCGCGATCGAACGCGGCATTCCGCTCCTGGCGATCTGCCGCGGCATTCAGGAGATGAATGTGGCGATGGGCGGCTCGCTGGCGACCGAAATTCAGGAACGCGACGGATCGATGGATCATCGCGCGCCGGAAAGCGAGGATCCGGATCACCGCTTCGCCATTCGCCAGGCCGTGACGATCAAGCCGGGCTCCTGTCTAGCCGATCTGTTCGGCGACGGCGAGATCCAGATCAACAGCCTGCATCGCCAAGCCGTGGATCGCCTTGGCGAGCGCCTGCAGGTCGAAGCCGTGGCGCCCGACAACACGGTGGAAGCCGTGTCGGTGAGGGATGCCAAGGCCTTTGCCGTCGGCGTGCAATGGCATCCGGAATATTGGGCGGCAAGCGACGAGACATCCGCCAAACTGTTTCGCGCGTTTGGCGATGCCGTGCGGGATTACGCCAGCCGCGGGATGCAACAGGCAGCCGAATAAGGTTTAGGCCTTTCGGCTGATCGCAGCGGTTTCGGGAACGGGCGTCAGCGCCTCGCCCCGGTCGAACCAGCTTTCGAGATTGTCCACCAGAAGATCGGCCATTGCCTTGCGCGTATGCTGCGAGGCGGATGCGACATGCGGCAAAAGCACGGCGTTGTCGGCATCGAGCAGCGCCTGCGGCACATGGGGCTCGTTGGCAAACACATCGAGGCCAGCGGCGAGGATCGTCCTGGCTTGGAGTGCTTCGATGAGGGCTTCTTCATCAACCGTGGCGCCGCGGCCGACATTGATGAACACGCCATCCTCGCCCAGCGCCTGAAGGATGGCGGCATCAACAGCGCGGGTGGTTTGCGCGGTGGCAGGCGCGACGTTGATCAGCGTATCGCAGGCAGCCGCGAGATCCCCAAGCGTGGCATGATAGGTATAAGGCACACCGTCCACTGGGCGGCGATTATGGTAGGCGATGGCAACGCCGAAGCCTTCAAGCCGGCGCGCGATGGCCAGACCGATGCGCCCCATGCCGAAAATGCCGACCCGGCGATTGCGCAGCGTTCCCTTGGACAGGGGAAACGGACCATCGGGCCAGGATCCGTCGCGCAGATAGCGTTCGGCCCGGTTGAAATCGCGCAGCGTATTCAAAAGAAGCGCAATGGCCGTGTCGGCGACTTCGTCGGTCAAAACATCGGGCGTGTTGGTGACCACCACGGTCTTCTCGGCGGCATGGCCGGCATCCACCGCATCATAACCGACGCCGTAGCTTGCGATGATCTCGAGGTTGGGCAGCGCATCGATCAACGAAGCGGGCACGCCGAGAAAGCTCGCGGCAATGCCACGCACGCGCTCGCGATCGTCTGGTTGGAGGAGCTCGGCATCGGGACGCGCGATCTCCTTGATGTCGAACCGGTCGGCGAGCCGCGTCAGGACGTGCGAAATCAGCTTGCCGGAAACAAGGATCAAGGGACGATCATTAGTCATGAAGGACGCTCCGTTCGATCAAACATAGCGTTCAGTATGCCAAAGCAGTGATCGGCAACAGAGTCTTCTGCGGGGAATACGGAACCTTGGCTGGGGAGCGCCGTTATGTAAGCGATCGTCCGCTACGATGGTCAACCTGAGATCATGAAAGGAATTCTGCTATGAAGACCAAGCTTCTCGCACTCGCCCTCGCCGCTTCGATGACCGCCGGCGCCGCTTATGCTCAGACCGCTATCGAAACCCCGACCCAGTCGGGCGGCTCGGAAGCCACCACCGAAAACACCGGCAAGGGTGTTCCGGAACTGCCAGGTGAAACCGTTGGCAACAAGAGCGACGGCACGGCTGTTGCTCCGGCAATCCCGAGCGATGCCGTTGTTGGCAGCTTCTACACCGACTCCTCGATGGGCACGATGAAGTCCGACGAAGAGATCAACACCTACTGGCAGGGTCTGACCCCCGAAGAGCAGGCTGCTGTTCGCGCCGGCTGCACGGATGAATTCACCGCTCAGAACAAGGACCTCCCAGAGTCCACGCTGAACGTGTGTAAGAAGGTCAACGGCATGATGTAAGCTTCGGCTTACCCATTGCTTGAAAACAGCGGGCTTCGGCCCGCTGTTTTTGTATGTGCCGTGCAGATCACGCGCGATCACAGCTTTGTATATTACGGCGTCTCGTGAAACTTTTGCAGCGCAGCATCGTTTCTACTGCAGTTGCGAGATGACGATCTTATTTTTCGTAACACCCCTTTTTGAATGACAGGATATTCGTATGTCTATGAAGATGTTTGCTATTGCCGCCGCCGTTCTGAGTGCAACCGCTGGCGTTGCGTCGGCTCAGGCCGTCGGTACCCAGACTGAAGCCAATGTCGGCTTGTTCGACCAGGGCGGCGCCTACTATCGCGGTCCGGACAGCTCGCCGGGCGCTCGTATGGACGGCGCCAACATCGATCGCTCGACCACGTCGTCGATTGGTTCGGTGATGACCAACGGTTCGTCCGCTCAGCCGCGCATCCGCTCGGTTGTTCGCGACAACAAGGCCGTGCCGGCCGATACCCGCAACGAAAGCGGTCTCGGCATGTTCGACAGCGTCAACTAAGTCGATCAGTTCGGAACAAGAAAGAGCGGCCTCCGGGCCGCTTTTTTTTGGCCTCAGCTGCGCTCGACAGGCTCGCCCGTGGATTGGCGCACATGCAGCTCCGGCGTAATCAGATCCTGCGGCAGCTGCACGGTTGCCCCGTTCAAACGGTCGAGCAGCGCGCGTGCTGCCCTGCGGCCGACTTCCCGCTGACCGTTCCAGACGGTGGTGAGCGCCGGTGTTGCGATGGACGCTTCTTCCAGATCGTCATAGCCGGTGACGGAAACATCGACACCCGGCACCAGTCCGGCGCGCGCCAGGCCGTTCATCAGGCCGATGGCCACGAGATCGTTCCAGCACACGGCCGCCGTTGGCTTGTCCGCAATGTCGAGAAAGCGCGGCGCGGCTTCGAAACCGGCAAGCTTCGTGCGTGGTCCGGCGACCCGCCAGCTCGGATCAACGGGAATGCCGGCGCGTTCCATCGCGGCGACATAGCCCTGGTAGCGATCGCGGCCGGTCGAAGTCTGATCGGTGCCGCCCACCATCGCGATGCGGCGATGGCCGAGCGAAATCAGATGGTCAGTAGCGAGCCCGACGCCAAACGCGTCATTGCCGCGAAACACGGGCACTTCGGCTCCAACGACTTCGCGCGCGATCAGCACGACAGGCAGGCCGTTGTCTTCGGCCATTCCGATATCAGCGGCCGGCGTGCCGATCGCCGGTGACATGATCACGCCATCGGCGCCCAGCTGCAGCAGCGTATCGAGAAAGGTGCGCTGCTTTTCGAGCTGGTCGTAATGGTTGGACAGAATGAAGGTCTGACGGCTGCGGTCGAGTTCGGTTTCGATCGAGCGCAGAATTTCGGCAAAGAACGGGTTCATGATGTCGTGAACCACGACACCCACGATGCCGGAGCGCGACGTGCGAAGGCTGGCTGCGCGGCGATTATAGATGTAGCCGATCGCGCGGGCATGCTCCTTGATGCGCTCGCGCGTCGAGCCGGCAACGAGCGGACTGTCGCGCAAGGCGAGCGAAACGGTCGCCGTCGACACGCCAAGCGCATCCGCAATCGTCGACAATTTGATCTTCTGCGCCAGCTTGATCCTCCGAGCCGCACCAGGATCGGGGATAAGACTATGCCCCCTAAATCAGTTGTTGGGGCTTATGCCATGCGACAGACGAAGACGGAACTGTTTTTGCCAAGCACTGTCTGCCGCTATTCTGCGGCGACGGCTTCTTCCAGTTCGACGACGTCGTCTGCATCGGTGTCTGCGACCAGCGCGCCGGTGAGATTGCCCTCGATCTTGCTCAGAAGCTTGAAAAGGGTTTTCTGATCTTTCTTGTCGAGGCCCTTCAAAGCGAGCTTCTCGGTTTTGCGGATGGACTTTTCGATGGCCTTGATGGCATCGCGTCCGGTTTCCGTCAGCGACACATGGGCCTGACGGGCATCTTCGGTGGACTGTGCCTTGAGCAGAAAGCCCTGCCCCGCCAGACGATTGATCGTCTTGGTGATGGTTGGCGGACGCACGCCCAGACGCGCGGCGAGCTGGCTCGGCGTTTGACCATCATCCTGCGCGAGCGCCAGCATGATCTGGTCCTGACCGGCATAAAAGCCGTGAGCGAGCAGCCGCGAGGCAAGCGCCGTGCGCGAAAGCCTTGCACTGGACTGGAGGCGCGTCAGCACCGTCCCTTTTTCCGATTTTGCCATCTTTCCCTCGGGACCGCCTGACTGCGACTTGACCACCCGTGCATGCTACACCTTCTAGAGTGTGAAACTCTAAAGCTGCGCAGGCACTGGACCCTTTCATGGGCAAAGCTCGCTTGCCACGGTGATGTTACAAGCAGATGACGAAAACAGAAGCCGACAAACAAACAAGCACGATCGCCGTTCTGCCGCTCGGCGCAACCGAGCAGCATGGGCCGCATCTGCCGTTCGAAACGGACACGATCATCGCCCAGGGCGTGGTTGAACGGGCGCAAGCCTTGTTGTCGCCGGGCCTCGACGTTCATGTCCTGCCGGTCGAGCCCGTCGGGTATTCGCCTGAACATCTGCATGTCGCCGGCACGAAGAGCCTCACCTTCAACGAAGCCGTGGAACGCTGGATCGGGATCGGTGCAAGCTTGAACAAGGCCGGTGTCCGCCGCTTCGTTCTCCTTAACGCCCATGGCGGCAACTCGCCCTTGATGACGGTGGTGACAACCGAACTGCGTCAGCGCTTCAACATGCTGGCGGTGGCCACGAGCTGGACGCGCTTTTCATTGCCCGAAGGACTTGTGTCACCGGGAGAGAAAGCGCTCGGCATTCATGGCGGGCTTGTTGAAACGGCGGTGATGCTGGCGCTCGCACCGGATCAGGTCGACATGGGAAAGGCGCGGGATTTTCCCTCGCAGCAAAGCGAATTTGGCGCCCGCTTCAAGCATCTGCGTGCTTACGGGCCGCATGCCTTCGGTTGGCTGATGAGCGACCTTTCGGCGGATGGTGTGGTCGGTAATGCAGCCGCCGCAACGCCGGAACTCGGCAATCGCATTCTCGATCACGCTGCGCGCGGCTTCGTTGAACTGCTGGAGGATGTCGCGCGCTTCGACCTTGCGACCTTCGACTAGGGCAGCACTCTTCACCTGCGATCAGGTCGTGCAATCGCCATAACATCGTCCTATATGAACTGCGAAACACTATAACATCCCAAAGAGGTCCGCCATGAGCGAAGCCGCAACGCAGTCCGCATCACAGGCCGCATCACAGGCGCCGGCACAGATCCCGGTGACCGTGCTCACCGGTTATCTCGGTGCCGGCAAGACGACGCTTCTCAACCGCATCCTGAGTGAAGCCCATGGCAAGCGGTATGCGGTGATCGTCAACGAATTCGGCGAGATCGGCATCGACAATGACCTGATCGTGGAATCCGACGAGGAAATCTACGAGATGAACAATGGCTGCGTGTGCTGCACGGTGCGCGGCGATCTGATCCGCGTGGTGGAAGGCCTGATGCGCCGCCCTGGCCGCTTCGATGCGATTGTGGTGGAAACCACCGGGTTAGCCGATCCGGTGCCGGTGGCACAGACCTTCTTCATGGATGACGACGTGCGCGCCAAGACCCGGCTTGATGCCGTGGTGGCGCTGGTCGATGCCAAGCACCTGCCGCTGCGCCTGAAGGATAGCCGCGAGGCCGAAGACCAAATCGCCTTTGCCGATGTTGTCGTGTTGAACAAGGTCGATCTCGTGTCCGAAGACGAGATCCGCAAGGTGGAAGCCACGATCCGCGCCATCAATCCAAGCGCAAAGATCTACCGTGCAACGCGCTCGGGCGTCGATCTCGCCAATGTGCTCGATCGCGGCGCTTTCGATCTGAACCGCGTGCTGGAAAACGATCCGCACTTCCTCGAGGAAGCGCATGATCATGACCACCATCATGACCACGATCACGATCATGTCTGCGGTCCCGATTGCGGCCATGATCATCATCATCATGCGCATGACCATGGACATGATCACCATGGCCACGATCACCACCACCACGGCGATGTGTCGCCGATCCATGATGTGACGGTGCAGTCGGTTTCGCTGCGCGGCGGCGAAATGGATCCAAAGCGCTTCTTCCCGTGGCTGGACAAGGTCACGCAGGCCGATGGCCCCAACATCCTGCGCCTCAAGGGCATCATCGCGATCAAGGACGATCCGGATCGCTATGTGGTTCAGGGCGTTCACATGATCGTGGAAGGCGACCATCAGCGCCCCTGGAAGGACGACGAGAAGCATGAATCGCGCCTTGTTTTCATCGGCCGCGATCTCGATCGAGAGAAGCTGACGCGCTCCTTCGAAGCCTGCCAAGCCCAGTAAACAAGCCAGTCATCAAGCATGCCCACTGTTGCACCTCTCGACCTCAACGGTCACTGCGTGGCCGCCGTCTTTCTGGACGGCGTGCCGCATTTCGCTTTGGCCGATGGCACGATCCACCGGCTCGACCATGGTCATCAATGGACGGAGGTTCATGACGGGCTGCTTTGTGCGAGCGTCGAACAATCCGGCAAAGCGCTGCTGACTGGCGGCGAAGATGGCAAGGTCTGCCGTTCCGGCGGTTCAGCCGAAGTCGAGGTGCTGCACGAAGCGCCGCGCAAGTGGATCACATCAGTGGCTGCCGGACCGCAAGGCGTCGTGGCTTTCGGCAGCGGCCGGACCGCCTACGCGCGCCTTGCCAACGGGACAATCAAGCCGTTCGAGCATCCCCGTTCGGTGGAAGGCCTGGCCTTCGCGCCCAAGGGCCTGCGCTTTGGCGTTGCCCGCTATAATGGCGTAACGCTGCATTTCCCCGGCACGGAAGGCAAGCCGGTGGAGATGGAATGGGCGGGCGCGCATACCGGCGTGACCTTTTCGCCCAACGGCGACTTCCTCGTTACCACCATGCAGGAAAATGCGCTGCATGGCTGGAAGCTGTCGGACGGCCGCCATATGCGAATGACCGGCTATCCCGCCAAGGTGAAGAGCTTTTCGTGGAGCAACAAGGGGCGCTGGCTCGCCTCTTCCGGCGCGCCGGCCGCGATCGTTTGGCCGTTCCAGGGCAAGGATGGCCCGATGGGCAAGCCGCCGCTCGAACTCGGCACGCGCGGCAACACGATGGTGACCTGCGTTGCCTTTCATCCGAGCGAAGAGATCCTGGCTATCGGCTATGCCGACGGCATGGTGCTGGCGGTTCGTGTCGCCGATAACAAGGAAATCCTGCTCAAGCGCGAAGGCAAGGGGCCGATTTCCACGATGAACTGGGACAAGGACGAACGCCGCCTCGCCTTCGGCACCGAGACAGGCGACTGCGGCGTGATCGACATCGCGGGTTAGAACCGAGCTTCAGCGTCATCCCCGGATGTGTCAGGATGACGCTGCGGAATTTTCGTTTCTACTGGAACGGTTCGGCTGAGAACATATTATGAACGAATGGCCATTATCAGCACGCGCGAAAAGCTGGCGATCCTTTCGGACGCCGCCAAATATGATGCATCCTGCGCATCCTCGGGCGCTGCAAAGCGCAACTCTTTGAAGTCGGGCGGCATCGGCTCGACCGAAGGGTCGGGCATCTGCCACGCCTATGCGCCGGACGGTCGCTGTATCTCGCTTCTGAAGATCCTGCTGACCAACTTTTGCATCTATGACTGCTCCTACTGCATCAACCGCTCGTCCTCCAATGTGAAGCGCGCCCGTTTCACGGTGGACGAGGTCGTGCAGCTGACGCTGAACTTCTACAAGCGCAACTATATCGAGGGCCTGTTCCTGTCGTCGGGCGTGATCCGCTCGCCGGACGAGACCATGGGCGAGATGGTGGAGATCGCGCGGCAATTGCGCGAGGTGCACAAGTTCGGCGGCTACATCCACCTCAAGACGATCCCCGAATGCGCGCCCGAATTGCTGGATGCCGCGGGCAAGTATGCCGACCGCCTGTCGATCAATGTCGAACTGCCCACCGATGAAGGCGTGAAGCGGTTGGCGCCGGAAAAGAAGCCGGAAACAATCCGGCTTTCGATGGCCAATTTGCGCGCGCGCATCGAGGAAAAATCCGAGCCGACGATGAAGACCAAGCGCCGCCAACGCTTTGCGCCGGGCGGACAGTCGACGCAGATGATCGTGGGGGCCGACCAGACCACCGACGCGACGATCCTGCAAACCAGCGCGCGGCTTTACGGCTCCTATCATCTGCGCCGTATCTATTTCTCCGCTTTCAGCCCGATCCCGGATTCGTCGTCCGCCCTGCCGTCGATGAAACCGCCCCTGATGCGCGAGCATCGGCTGTATCAGGCCGACTGGCTGATGCGCTTCTATGGCTTTTCGGAACAAGAGATCGTTGCGGATCAGGCCGATGGCATGCTCGATCTGCAGGTCGATCCGAAGCTCGCCTGGGCGCTCGCCAATCGCGGGCATTTCCCGCTGGACGTCAATCGCGCGCCACGCGAAATGCTGCTGCGGGTACCGGGGCTCGGCACGAAGGCAGTGACGAAGATCCTGGAAGTGCGCCGGTATCGTCGCCTGCGGCTGGAAGATGTCGGCAAGCTCTGTGCGTCGGTTGCCAAGGTGCGACCGTTTCTCCTTGCCGAAGGCTGGTCGCCCGGCGGCATGACGGACACGCAGCATCTGCGCCAGAAACTGGCGCCCAAGCCGCAGCAGCTGAGCCTGTTCTGATGAGCGCGCAAGCCAAGCCCCTGCCCTTTTCCTTCGAGGTCCTGCTCGACGGGGAAACGGATTTTGCCGGTTGGCGTGATGGGGCGCGGCGGCTGGCGCTGAACGATGTACAGCCGGATCGCGTGACTTGGTCGACCGGCAGCAATGGCGATCTGTTCGGCTCTCGCGAACCGCTGCCAGACGTGCCGGAGGGCGCGACGATGAACGTGCCGCGCGCGTTCGTGGATCTCGCGGAACTCGTGATCTGCCATTCCGACCCGCAGCGTTTCGCCTTGCTTTACCGCGTGCTGTTCCGGCTGCGCGCCGACCACGACCTGATGAAGATCGCATCCGACCGTGACATCATTCGCTTGAACGAAATGGCGAAGAGCGTGCGCCGCGACATCCACAAGATGCGCGCTTTCGTGCGCTTCCGGCAGATCGTGGAAGCCGGCGAGGAGCGCTATGTAGCCTGGTTCGAGCCGCAGCATCATATCGTCGAGCGCAACGCGCCCTTCTTCCAGCGTCGCTTCACCGGCATGCGCTGGACGATCCTGACGCCGGAGCTTTCGGCCGATTGGGATGGCGACACGCTGCGCTTCGGTCCGGGCGCCGAAAAGCGCGATGCGCCGAGCGACGATGATCTCGAAGCGTTGTGGAAGACCTATTACGCCAACATCTTCAATCCCGCGCGGTTGAAGGTGAAGGCCATGCAGGCGGAGATGCCGAAGAAATATTGGCGGAACCTGCCGGAAGCCTCGCTCATTCCCGATCTGATCGCGGGCGCGGAAAAGTCCGCCCAAGAAATGATCGCCAGGATGCCCACCATGCCTGCTCCCCATCATGAAACCGTACGTGCCAAGCACTGGTCGAAGGCCGAGCCCGAGATCGGCGACGGCGCTGATGCCGACACGATCGACGAACTGCGCGACGCCGCAAAAGGCTGCCGCCGGTGCCCGCTCTGGTCCAACGCCACGCAGACCGTGTTCGGCGAAGGTCCGGACGACGCGCGCATCGTGTTTGTCGGCGAACAGCCGGGCGATCAGGAGGACATTGCCGGCCGGCCGTTCGTCGGACCTGCCGGCAAGATGTTCGATGGTGTGCTCGACGAAGCCGGTGTGGATCGCTCCATCACCTATGTCACCAACAGCGTGAAGCACTTCAAGTTCGAGCCGCGCGGCAAGCGCCGCATCCACGCCAAACCCAATGCCGGCGAAGTCAGCGCCTGCCGCTGGTGGATCGACCATGAATTGAAGCTGATCAAGCCGGATCTGGCGGTCGCACTGGGCGCGACGGCTGCCTTGTCGCTGCTCGGCAAGACCATCGCAGTTACGAAGATGCGCGGTCAGGTGGTGACGCGCGACGATGGTCTGCGTGTGTTCCTGACCATCCACCCCTCCTTCATCCTGCGCATTCCCGACCCGCACGACAAGGAAGCCGAGCGCGGGCGGTTCGTGGCGGATATGCAGGCGGTGAAAGCGCTGATGGCGGCTTGAGCGACCTGGCATCAATGACGGCGTAGATCGAACACGCATTCTCACGTCCGCGTTAGAACGGGTCGCCCTTTGGCTGAAAGCCCTTAGTTGCGATGGGGTAATCGAAAGAACGAAGGATACGACATGAAAAAGCTCGCACTCGCCGCCTCCCTGGTTCTCGCAGCATCGGCTTCCGCCTTTGCCCAGTCCGACATGAAGCAGGGCGTCACGGCTTCCGACCAGGATGTGTCCAACGGCATCGTCAGCGCCGACACCGTGATGGCGGCAAAGAACGGCTGGCTCGTTATTCACCGTACCGACGCCGAAATGAAGCCGGGTCCGGTTGTGGGCTATGCGCCGATCCGCGAAGGCACCACCAATGATGTGGCCGCCATTCTCACCGAAGATGTCGCATCGGGCGACATGCTCATGCTGATGGTGCATTCGGAAGACGGCGGCACGGAACGCGGCAAGTTCGAATACACGCTCGGCGCCACGGAAGACGGCCCGGTGCGTGTCGACGACAAGCTGGTCATGACGACGATCAAGGCGCAGTAACTGCTGCCTCATTCCAAAAGCCCGCTTCGCTTTAAAGCCGAAGCGGGCTTTTTTTTAAGCCGCTCGTTTCAAGGCGGCCGACAGGTTGGCTCAGCCTGTCGTCGGATCCGATTGCATGTCACCTTTGACAGCTTTGCCCGCCACATAAACCTCACGCACGGCGCGATCGTCGCCCAGCGTTTGCAGGAGGAAGAGTTCTTCCGCCAGCGAGCGAACCGTTTCCATGCGCAGCGCCATTGTGGGCGTTGCGGATGCGTCCAGAACAACCAGATCGGCATCGGTGCCGGCGTCCAGCGTACCCACTTTGTCGCTGATCGACAGCGCTTCGGCATTGCCCCTCGTGATCTGCCAGAACGAAAGGAGCGGGTTGAGCTTCTCGCCTTGCAGCGCGATCACCTTGTAGGCCTCGTCCATAGTGCGCAGCAGCGAATAGTTGGTGCCGCCGCCGACATCGCTGGCGACCGCCACGCACAGCGGCTTTTCGCGTTTGCTGTAGCGATGATAGGCAAACAGGCCGGAGCCGAGGAACAGGTTCGAGGTCGGGCAGAACACGGCAACGGAGCCGCTTTCCGACAGCGCATCCGCTTCGCGCTCCGAAAGGTGGATGCAGTGGCCGAACAAGCTTTTGGGGCCCGTTAGCCCGTAATGTTCGTAGATCGCCGTGTAATCCTGCTGGCCGGGATAAAGCGCCATCGTTTCGGCGATCTCTGCGTTGTTTTCGGACAGATGCGTTTGCACATGACAGTCCGGATATTCGCGCGCCAAGGCACCGGCGGCTTCGAGCTGTTCGGGCGTTGAAGTCAGCGCGAAACGCGGCGTGATCGCGTAGCGCTGGCGGCCGCGCTTGTGCCAGCTTTCGATTAGCGCCTTCGTGTCGTCGTAAGACGCCTGCGCGGTGTCGAGCACGGCATCCGGCGCGTTGCGGTCCATCATCACCTTGCCGGCAATCACCATCATGTTGCGCCCCTGCGCCTCGGCAAAGAAGGCCTCGGCCGAAGCCTTGTGCACGGAGCAATAGGCCGCAACGGTCGTGGTGCCGTGGCGGATGCTTTCATCCAGAAACAAGCGCGCGATGCGGCGGCCGTGCTGGGCATCGCGGAACTTGGATTCTTCGGGAAAGGTGTAGGTGTTCAGCCAATCCAGCAGTTCGGTGCCATAGGACGCGATCACCTGCATCTGCGGCATGTGAACATGCGCGTCGATGAAGCCGGGCAGGATCAGATGCGGACGGTGATCGATCACGACGGCATCCACACCAGCCATTTGCGATACCTGATCATGGTCGCCCGCCTGCACGATCATCCCGTCGCGCACCAGCACCGCACCGTCTTCCTGGTAGGAACAGGCGGCGAGATCGTCGCGGCTTTCGGGGCGGCGGTTGAAAAACAGGACGCGTCCGCGGATCAGCGTATCGGTCATAGGTAAGCAGTGTCCATTTCAGTGCGGGCCTTGGCCCTTGCGCGGCACATGGTTTGGCGCGGCAACAAGCCGGATGCAAGCCTTGTCGCCATGACAGGACATTGCAGCAGATGCAGACGAGCTATGCAGTTTGCATTGGAACAGTTCTAAACTGGCCTCGTTCATGTCGTGGAATGTTTCTTTTGAACAAGAAGGAGATTGCTATGAAAATGCATGAAACGAAGAACGACACGCCTTCCAACACGAAGCAGGTTTCAATCGAGCTTTTGAACGCGCGTCTTGCCGACGCCATCGACCTCGCGCTGATCACCAAGCAGGCGCATTGGAACCTCAAGGGCCCCCGTTTCATCGCCATTCACGAGCTCCTGGACACCTTCCGCGCGGCGATCGACGAGCATGTCGACATTATCGCCGAACGCGCCGTTCAGCTTGGCGGCACCGCTTTCGGCACGAAGGAAACGGTATCCGAAACGAGCAAGCTCAAGGCCTATCCGACCGACATCTACAAGATCGAGGCGCATCTGGCGGCCTTGATCGACCGGTATGCCGACACGGCCAATGCCGTGCGCAAGTCGATCGACGAGGCCGATGAAGCCGGCGACGCCGATACGGCTGATATCTTTACCGCTTTCTCGCGCTCGCTCGACAAGAACCTCTGGTTCCTCGAAGCGCATGTGCAGGAAAACGCCTGACACCAAGATGAAGAGCGGCTGGATCCAGCCGCTCTTTTTTTCATCTAAGTTGCTGATGTCGGCTTGCCCAGCCGTCTTTCAGGACCATTTCTAGACGCAGCGTGACGGGTGAATTCCGGTTACGGCCGTGTGATCGCTTGTTTGCGACATGGCCGACTTGCGCCCTTCTTTTCCCACCAATCCTGCGAAATCTTTGTCTTTCCTCATGAATTTTTCGAGGAAAGATCGCATTTTTTTGACCTCTTGGGGTTACGATCCCTTGTTTGCGACGGTATCAATTGCGCCACGCCATGTCGCATCCCATCGGGTGACACGCGCTCAGCGCCTTGTCATACTCGCCTTCAATGAAGCCGGTTTAATTGGCTCAACCACCAACAGAGTGAGGAACATACCGCATGTCAAAAGAACTCGATTTTCTCAGCCGCCACGTCGCTTCCGGCCGCTTGAGCCGTCGCGACTTTCTCGGCCGCGCAGCAGCACTCGGCATCAGCGCCACCTTCGCCAACGGACTTCTGACGAGCGCCGCAAGGGCGCAGACGCCGCAAAAGGGTGGCGCACTGCGCATGGGTCTGGTTGGCGGTGAATCCACCAACAGCCTCGACCCGGCCACCATTCTGACGCAGGTGCCGCAGAACTTTTCCTCCACCTGGGGTGAACTCCTGGTGATCCAGTCGCCCGAAGACGGCTCGCCACAGCCGGTTCTGGCGGAATCCTGGGATTCCTCGCCTGACGCCAGCGAGTGGAGCTTCAAGATCCGCAAGGGCGTGACCTTCCACAACGGCAAGGACATGACCCCGGAAGACGTGGCGCAGACCATTCGCCGCCATGCCGATGAAAACACCAAGTCGGCAGCGCTCGGCGTTCTGGGCGACATCGAAGACATCAAGGTCGACGGCGACAATGTCGTGTTCAAGCTTGCGCGCGGCAATGCCGACCTTCCGCTGCTTTTGACCGACTACCACCTGATCATCCAGCCCAATGGCGGCTTCGACGATCCGGCTGCCGGCATCGGCACCGGCCCCTACAAGGTCGAAGTCGATGAGCCGGGCGTGCGCCACATGTCGACGAAGTATGACGGCTACTGGCGCGACGATGTCGGCCATGTCGATTCCGTCGAGATCATCGTCATGAACGACAACACGGCGCGTATGGCCGCCCTTCAGTCGGGCCAAGTTCACATCATCAAC
Organism: Tianweitania aestuarii; assembly: GCF_018457165.1. Lineage (GTDB taxonomy): Bacteria > Pseudomonadota > Alphaproteobacteria > Rhizobiales > Rhizobiaceae > Tianweitania > Tianweitania aestuarii. The sequence goes on from NZ_JAFMNX010000006.1 coordinate 65,766, forward strand.
CGCGTCGAACCGAAGACCGTCGCCCTTCTGGCGCGTGCCTCTGGCGTGAAGATCGAAAGCACCCCGTCCAAGGGCCACTACGTCTTCCTGATGCACTGCAACACCGCGCCGTTCGACAATGCCGATCTGCGCATGGCGCTGAAGCTGGCCATTGACCGCGAGCAGATGGTGCAGCAGATCCTGCAGGGCCACGCTTCGGTCGGCAACGACTTCCCGATCAACAAGAGCTATGCCCTGTTCCCCGAAGGGATCGAGCAGCGCGCTTATGATCCGGAAAAGGCGCAGTTCCATTACAAGAAGTCCGGCCACAGCGGTCCGCTCGTTCTGCAAACCTCCGACGTCGCCTTCCCGGGTGCCGTGGACGCGTCGCAGCTGTTCCAGCAGCAGGCCAAGCGAGCAGGCATCGACATCCAGGTCCAGCGCGAGCCAGGCGATGGCTATTGGACCGAAGTCTGGAACAAGCAGCCCTTCTGCGCTTCCTACTGGGGTGGCCGCGCAACACAGGATTCCATGTATTCGACGGCCTATATCGAGGGCGCCGACTGGAACGACACGCGCTTCTTCGACAAGGGCTTCGACAAGATCATCCTCGAAGCGCGCGCCGAACTCGACCAGACCAAGCGCGCAGCGCTTTACCGCGACGCCGCAACCAAGGTGCGCGACGATGGCGGTCTGATCCTGCCGATGTTCAACGATTTCATCGATGCGCGTCGCGAGGAAGTTCAGGGCTGGGTGTCCGATCCCAATCATGAAACCTCCAACCTCAAGGCCGCAATTCGCGTCTGGCTCCAGGCCTGAGCCATATGGGGGGCGCAACTGTCTTGAAACTGATCGCCCAGCGCATTGCGCTGGGCGTTCTCCTCCTTTTAGCCGTGTCGGTGCTGATTTTTGCCGGCACGCAGATCCTTCCCGGCGATGTCGCGCAGTCCATTCTCGGACAGGCCGCAACGCCGCAGGCGCTGGAAAACCTGCGCCGCGAGCTGGGACTGAACGATCCCGCTTACATCCGCTATTTCCGTTGGTTGTTCGGCATTCTGCAAGGCGACCTCGGCACGGCCTTGTCGAACAATCGCGACATTGCGTCGGCCCTGAGCGGCCGTCTCGCCAACACGCTGTTTCTTGCGGCCTGCGCGGCCGTTGTGTCGGTTCCGCTGGCCATTCTGCTCGGCTTGCTGGCGGTGCGCTATCGCAACGGCATCATCGACAAGGCGATTTCCGGTTTTGCGCTGGCGTCGACCTCGCTGCCGGAATTCTTCATCGGCTATCTGCTGATCCTGGTTTTCGCGGTGAAACTGCAATGGTTCCCGGCGAGTTCGACCGTTTACGACAGCATGGGCTTCCTGCAGCGGCTTCAGGCCGTGGTTCTGCCGGCAAGCGCGCTGACGCTGGTCGTGCTGGCGCACATGATGCGCATGACGCGCGCGGCCGTGCTCAACGTGATGCAATCCGCTTATATCGAGACGGCGGAGCTGAAGGGCCTCGGTCCGCTCAAGATCATTCGCCGCCATGCATTTCCCAATGCTATCGCGCCGATCATTAACGTGGTCATGCTCAACCTTGCCTTCCTCGTTGTCGGCGTGGTCGTGGTGGAAGTGATCTTCGTTTATCCCGGCATGGGCCAGTATCTCGTTGATCACGTATCCAAGCGCGACGTGCCGGTGGTGCAGGCGGTCGGCCTGATCTTCGCGGCCGTTTACATCACGCTGAACATGGTGGCCGACATTGCCGCAATCCTTGCTAATCCGCGCCTGAGGCATCCGAAATGAGCATCGCCCGCATTCCTATCGGCGCGTTGATCGGTCTGATCCTCACCGCGATGTTTCTGATCATGGCGATCTTCGCGCCCTGGCTGGCACCGTTCGGCAATGGCGAAATCGTTGGCGAAGTGTGGGCTCCGATGTCGGCGGCCCATTGGCTCGGCACCGACAATATCGGCCGCGATCTGCTGACGCGCATCATCTTTGGCGCGCGCACGACGATCTTTATCGCCGTGCTGGCTACAGCCCTGTCGTTTACGCTGGGCTCCGTGCTCGGCTTCACCGCAGCGGTGGTCGGCGGATGGTTCGACACGATCATGTCGCGCCTCGTCGATCTCCTGATGTCGATCCCTACCCTGATCTTCGGCCTGGTTGTTCTGTCGGTTCTGCCGTCTACCATGCTGACGCTGATCATGGTCATGGGCATCCTCGATTCCACCCGCGTTTATCGTTTGTCGCGCGCCGTTGCGGTGGACATCAACGTCATGGACTTCGTGGAAGCGGCACGGCTGCGCGGTGAAGGCACGATCTGGGTGATCTTCCGTGAGATCTTGCCCAATGCGCTGTCGCCGCTGATTTCCGAACTCGGTCTGCGCTTCATCTACGCCGTCCTGTTCTTGTCGGCGCTGTCCTTCCTCGGCCTTGGCGTACAGCCGCCGAATGCCGACTGGGGCGGCATGGTCAAGGAAAACAAGGATGGCATCGTGTTCGGCATCGGTGCAGCCCTCATCCCGGCTGCAGCCATCGCGGCACTGGCGATTTCCGTCAACCTCGTGGCCGACTGGGTGCTGAACCGGACCACCTCGCTCAAGGGAGGCCGTGGCTGATGGCTGAAGTGCAATCCAAAGCGCGTCCAAAAACGCGTGGCGACGGTCCCCTGCTCGACATCCGCAACCTGCGCATCGAGGCGACCGTTTATCCGCCCGGTGAAAAGCCCCGCAACGTCGTTCTCGTGGACGACGTGTCGCTCAAGCTCGAACGCGGCAAGGTGCTCGGCCTGATCGGTGAATCCGGGGCCGGCAAGTCTACCGTGGGCCTTTCGGCCATGGGCTTCGGCCGTGGCGGTGTCAAACTGACCGGTGGCGAAATCCTGTTGAACGGCCGCGACCTTCGCAAGGCGCGTGCCGGCGGCTTGCGTCAGATGCGGGGGCGCGAAGTCTGTTATGTCGCGCAATCGGCGGCAGCCGCCTTCAACCCCGCGCACAAGCTGATGGACCAGGTGGTGGAAGCCACGCTGGAACATCGCATCATGTCGCGTGCCGCAGCCGAAAAGAAGGCAATCGAGCTGTTTCGCAAGCTCAGCCTGCCCGATCCCGAAACGATCGGCGAGCGCTATCCGCACCAGGTTTCCGGCGGACAGTTGCAGCGCGTGATGACGGCTATGGCACTGTGTTCGGAGCCGGACCTCATCGTCTTCGACGAGCCGACGACCGCACTCGACGTGACGACGCAGATCGACGTGCTGGCGGCCATCAAGGAAGCGATCCGCGATACGCATGTCGCGGCCCTCTACATCACCCATGATCTGGCCGTTGTGGCGCAGGTGTCCGACGAGATCATGGTGCTGCGCCACGGCAAGCTGGTGGAATGGGGCGGCACGCGTCAGATCATCAAGGACCCCCGCCAGGCCTACACGAATGCGCTCGTTTCCGTGCACCAGATCGAGCATCAGGAGCATGCGCCGGGCGAAACCCCGGTTCTTTCCGTGAGAGACGTTTCGGCGTCTTATGGCGGCGGCACGGTCAAGGTGCTGAAGAAGGTCTCGGTTGACGTGTTTCCTGGCCAGACGCTCGCCGTGGTGGGTGAGTCCGGCTCCGGCAAATCCACGCTGGCGCGTGCGATCACCGGCCTGCTGCCACCGCTCGAAGGCTCGATCACCTTCAATGGCCGCACGCTTGCCAACAAGCTCAGCGACCGCTCGCGCGACGATCTGCGCGAGTTGCAGATGATCTACCAGATGGCCGACACCGCGATGAACCCGCGCCAGACGGTTGGCACGATCATCGGTCGTCCTCTCGAATTCTACTTCAACATGCGCGGGCGCGAACGCGATCAACGCGTGGCCGAGCTGCTTGAAAAGATCGAGATGGGCAAAGGCTATGCCGACCGCTATCCCGCCGAACTGTCGGGCGGCCAGAAGCAACGCGTCTGCATCGCCCGCGCGCTTGCCGCAAAGCCGAAGCTGATCATCTGCGACGAGGTCACCAGCGCGCTCGACCCACTGGTGGCGCATGGCATTCTCGAACTGCTGCTCGGGCTGCAGGCGGAAGAAGATGTCGCGTACCTCTTCATCACGCATGATCTCGCCACCGTGAAGTCGATCGCCGACTCCATTGCCGTGATGTATCGCGGTGAAGTCGTGCGCTACGGCTCCAAGAGCACCGTGCTGACGCCGCCATTCGACGATTACACGGATCTGCTGCTGCGCTCTGTTCCCGAAATGGAGATCGGCTGGCTCGAGAAAGCGATCCAGGGCCGAAAAATGGCCGGAGCAGGGAATTGACCTTAGTCGGCTAAGCGACAAATGTTGATTCAAGGACATTCAGCGTCGTTTCGGTCTCTGGTCGAAACGACGTTTTGCTTAGAGGAGTAACCATGTCAGACCTCGACCATCTCAGCCGCCGTGTTGTAACCGGCCAACTGTCGCGCCGTGACTTCCTGGGCCGGGCTGCAGCCTTGAGCGTCTCCGCCACATTCGCCAACACACTGCTGTCGAACGCCGCTCACGCGCAGACCCCCGTTCGGGGCGGTATCTTGCGCGCCGGTTTGCAGGGCGGCGAATCCACCAACACGCTTGATCCCGCGCTGAATCTGAGCCAGGTGCCGTTCAACTTCTGCAAGCAGTGGGGCGAGTTCCTGTTCCGCTTGAACCGCGACGGTGGGCTCGATAACCGCATTGCGGAAGAAGCCGGCCCGTCGGCGGATGCCAAGACCTGGACGCTGAAGATCCGCCAGGGTGTGGAGTTCCACAACGGAAAGATCGTCACGGCCGACGATGTCGCGGCAACCATCGAGCGCCATGCTGACAAGGATTCCAACTCGGGCGCGTTCGGCATTCTCGGCAATATCGATACGATCAAGGCGAGTGGCAACGAGGTTGTTTTCACCCTCAAGGAAGCGGACGCCGAGTTTCCTTATCTGCTTGCCGACTATCACCTGCTGATCCAGCCCAATGGCGGCAAGGACGATCCAACCGCAGGCATCTCGGCCGGCCCCTACAAGGTCACGATCGACGAGCCGGGCATTCGCTATGGCGGTGAGCGCTTCGAGAACTTCTGGGACAAGGAGCATATGGGCTTCGCGGACCAGGTCGAAATCATCGTCATGAACGATCCGACGGCACGCATGGCCGCGCTGCAAAGCGGCCAGGTGCAGTTCATCAATCGCGTCGAGCCCAAGATCGTCGATCTCGTGAAGCGCCTGCAGGGCGTGTCGATCGAGAACGTGTCCGGCAAGGGTTTCTACCCCTTCAACATGTTCTGCGACACAGCACCCTTCGACAACAACGATCTGCGTATGGCGCTGAAGCTTGCGATGGACCGCGAGCAGATGCTGCAAACAATCCTGCGCGGCTACGGCACTGTCGGCAACGACTTCCCGGTCAACAAGGCCTATCCGCTATTCCCCGAAGGCATCGAGCAGCGCGCCTTTGATCCCGATAAGGCCGGCGATTTCTACAAGAAGTCCGGTCATAGCGGCTCGATCCTTCTGCGCACCTCGGATGTTGCCTTTCCCGGCGCCATCGATGCAGCGCAGCTGTTCCAGCAGAGCGCGGCGAAGGCCGGTATCACGATCGACATCCGTCGCGAGCCGGGTGACGGCTACTGGTCGGAAGTCTGGAACAAGCAGCCCTTCTGCATGTCTTATTGGGGCGGCCGCTCAACGCAGAACCAGATGTACACGACCGGCTATGTGTCGAACGCCGACTGGAACGATACGCGCTTCAAGAACCCGCAATTCGACCAGCTGGTGCTGGCTGCACGCGGCGAACTCGACGAGGAAAAGCGCAAGAGCATGTATCGCGACATGGCGATCATGATGCGCGACGAAGGCGGGCTGATCGTTCCCTTCTTCAACGACTTCATCGATGCAGTGGCGACCAACAAGGTCGGCGGCTACGAAAAGCACACCGAAGGCGAACTGATGGACGGTTACGCGCTTGCGGAATGCTGGCTGACCGCCTGATCCACTTTCATCATCGACAAAACGAGGCAGCGGTGATCGCTGCCTCGCTGCTTTTCAGGGAGCCTTGATCATGGCGCTCAACACCAAACTTCTTCTGATCGTTCTCGACGGCCTGCCCTGGCGCAACTGGAAGCGCTTCATGGGCAATCTCGAGGGCTGGGTGCAATCCGGCGATGCGCGCGTATGGAAGATGCGCTCCGTACTGCCCTCGATCTCGGCCTGCTGCTATGCCTCCATCCACACCGGCACGCCGCCGCAGGTGCATGGCGTTTTGTCGAACTCGATCCGCCACCGCGTGACGCAGCCGGACATCTTTTCCGAAGTCACCAAGGCCGGCGGCAAGACAGGTGCGGTGACGCATTCCTACTGGTCCGAATTCTTCAAGCGCTTCCCCTTCGATCAAATCGAAGACCTCGAATATGACGAGCCGGGCAGCCCGATCACGCATGGCCGTTTTCATACGATGGGCGGCTACAATCTGCACAACCAGATGACGCCGAGCGACATGGACCTGTTTGCCCAGCTGACCATGCTGACCAAACGCCACGGCATCGACTACGGCATTCTTCATACCTGCACGCTCGATTCCATGGGTCACCGCTTCGGCCATGACTGCCATGAAATGGATGAGGCGCTGGCGATGATGGACGTGATGCTCGCGGCCTTCCTCCCCCGATGGCTCCAGGCGGGCTATGAAGTCATGGTCACCGCCGATCACGGTCAGACCGATCGCGGTCATCATGGCGGGCATGACGACGAGATGCAGGACTTCGCGCTCTATTACTTCGGCCAGGGCAAGGGCCCATCCGAAGACACGCTGCTCGACCAGCTCCAGCTCGCACCGACCGTGCTCACCCGTTTGGGCGTGCCGGTCCCGGACACGATGAAGGCGAAGTCGTTTTTGAGCTGAGTCCATTCAGCGTCGTGACAAACAAAAAGGCCGCTCATTCGAGCGGCCTTTTTGCCCTCCGATCTCGACGGGGCTTTAAGCCGCCTGTTCGAGATCCGTTTTCCAGGTGCCGGCTGCTGCCAGCGAGTTCATGCGGGCGCGGTGGGTGAAGGCGCGCTGACCGGCTGCGACATTCTCCGACTTGCCGCCCCAGGCCTGGAGTGCGGCGGCCTGCAAGGCGCGGCCATAGGAGAAGGTGAGCTTCCACGGCATGTCGTAATTGGCGTTCATCGCCGAAAGATGCGCAGTGGCTTCCTCATCGGACTGGCCGCCCGACAAGAAGGCGATGCCCGGAACGGCCGACGGCACAGTCGCCTTCAACACGCGCACGGTCTTCTCGGCGACTTCATCGACGCTGGCCTTGCGGGCGTTCTTGCCGTCGATGATCATGTTCGGCTTCAGGATCATGCCTTCCAGCGAAACGCGCGCATCATAAAGCTCGTCGAACACGGTCTTGAGGACCCATTCGGTGACTTCGGCGCAGCGGTCGATCGAGTGATCGGCAGGCGCGCCGTCCATGAGGACTTCCGGCTCGACGATCGGCACGATGCCGGCTTCCTGGCAAAGTGCGGCATAGCGGGCGAGCGCCTGCGCGTTCTGCTTCACCGCGCCCCAGGTCGGAACGCCTTCGGCAATCGCGATCACGCCGCGCCATTTGGCGAAGCGGGCGCCGAGGCCGTAATACTCGGCCAAACGCTCACGCAGGCCATCGAGGCCTTCGGTGATGCTTTCGCCGGGAAAGTTCGGGAGGTCCTTGGCGCCGGCATCGACCTTGATGCCGGGAATGGAGCCGGAAGCCTTGATGAGCTCGGCGAGCGGCGTGCCGTCGACGGCCTTCTGGCGCAGCGTTTCGTCGTAAAGAATGACGCCGGAAATGTACTTGCTCATCGCCTCGTCGGCGCGGAACAGCATTTCGCGGTAATCGCGGCGGCTGTCTGCCGTGGACTCGACCTGGATCGTATCGAAGCGCTTCTTGATGGTGCCGGAGCTTTCATCCGCGGCAAGGATGCCCTTGCCATCGGCAACCATGGCCACTGCGATGTCTTCAAGCCGTTCGCTCATTACCGTCTCCTGATGGGTTGGTTGCGCCAATACCAGAAGCAATGATGAAGTGGAACACTGACTAAAGTGTTGAACCGATTGAAACTTTGCTAAATCGTTTTAGGACAGTAAAGACGCCGCCCGCATCTGGCGACGTCTTCCGTTTTCACTCGCTCAGGCCTGCTTGAGAACCAGCACGCCCGGCAGATCCTTGCCTTCCATCCATTCAAGGAAAGCGCCGCCCGCCGTCGAGACATAGGTGAAGGCCTCTTCCACGCCGGCATGGTTGAGTGCCGACACGGTGTCGCCGCCACCGGCAATGGAAACGAGACCACCGGCTTTCGTGCGCTCGGCTGCATGATGTGCGGCTGCCACTGTCGCCTTGTCGAAGGGTGCGATCTCGAAGGCGCCGAGCGGGCCGTTCCAGACCAGCGTCTTGGCCTTGTCGATCCACTGATTGACCGCCTTCACGGTGTCCGGACCGACATCGAGGATCATGGCATCGGCCGGGACAGAATCCACGGGTACGACTTCGTTCGCGGCATTGGCCTTGAACTCGCGTGCGACGACTGCGTCGGTCGGGAGAACGATGGCGCAGCCTGCCTTTTCGGCAGCGGCGAGAATGGTCTTCGCGGTATCGGCGAGATCATGCTCGCAGAGCGACTTGGCGACATCCACCCCTTGCGCGGCGAGGAACGTATTGGCCATGCCGCCGCCGATGACGAGCGCATCCACGCGTGTCACGAGGTTCTGAAGCAGATCGATCTTGGTGGAAACCTTGGCGCCGCCGACGATCGCGACAACCGGCTTTTCCGGCGACCCCAGGCCCTTCTCCAGCGCATCGAGCTCGGCCTGCATGGTGCGGCCGGCATAAGCGGGCAGAAGATGCGCAAGACCTTCGGTGGAGGTATGGGCGCGATGGGCGGCCGAAAACGCGTCGTTGACGAAGATGTCGCCGGATTTGGCGAGCGCCTTGGCAAACTCCGGATCGTTCTGTTCCTCGCCCTTGTGGAAGCGGGTGTTCTCGAACAGGAGGATATCGCCGCCTTCGATCGCGTTGGCGGATGCTTCCGCCGTGTCGCCGATGCAGTCGTCCACGAAGGCGACAGGGCGGCCGAAAATGCCGGCTGCGGTTTCAGCAATCGGCTTCAGCGAATATTGCTGGTCGGGCGCGCCTTTGGGGCGGCCGAAATGGGCGAGCAGGATGATGCGCGCGCCCTTGTCGGCCAGTTCGGTAATCGTCGGCCTCACGCGCTCGATGCGGGTAGCGTCGGACACCTTGCCATCCTGCATCGGCACGTTGAGATCAACGCGCACCAGCACGCGTTTACCTTTGACATCCGCATCGTCCAGCGTCCGAAAAGCAGCCATATCTCCGAAACTCCCTACCTGATTTGTGCGCGGAATAGACCGCAGGCGCTTCCTTCGCGCAAGCCGCAGAACACAGCCAAAATCGATTAAACCCGGTGCCAAGAAAAAGGGCGCCCGGCTGGTGCCGAACGCCCTTCATTCAGGCTTATGGTCGAGCAGATCCTAGATCAGCTTACCCATCGCAACCGCCGTGTCGCACATGCGGTTCGAGAAGCCCCATTCGTTGTCGTACCAGGCCAGAACGCGCACGAAGTTGCCTTCGAGAACCTTGGTCTGGTCGAGCGCGAAGGTCGAGGAATGCGGATCGTGGTTGAAGTCGATCGAGACATTCGGCTGATCGGTCACGGCGAGGATGCCCTTGAGCTTGCCGCTGGCGGCAGACTTGATGGCGTCATTGATTTCCTCGACGCTGGTCTGGCGCGAAGCCACGAACTTCAGGTCGACCACGGACACGTTCGGGGTCGGAACGCGGATCGAGGAACCGTCGAGCTTGCCCTTCAGTTCCGGCAGAACGAGGCCGACGGCCTTGGCGGCACCGGTCGAGGTCGGGATCTGCGACAGCGCTGCGGCGCGGGCGCGGTAAAGATCCTTGTGCATCGTATCGAGCGTCGGCTGATCCCCCGTATAGGAGTGGATCGTCGTCATGAAGCCCTTCTCGATGCCAACGGCTTCATGCAGCACGTAGGCGACCGGCGCGAGGCAATTCGTGGTGCAGGACGCGTTTGAGATGACGACGTGGTCCTTGGTCAGCTTGTCGTCATTGACGCCGTAAACGACCGTCAGGTCGGCGCCATCGGCCGGAGCCGACACGATCACGCGCTTGGCACCGGCCTGGAGGTGGGCCGAAGCCTTTTCCTTCGAGGTGAAGATGCCCGTGCATTCGAGCGCGATGTCCACGCCGAGTTCGCCATGCGGCAGCTCGGCCGGGTTCTTCACCGCGGTGACCTTGATGCGCTTGCCATCAACCACGAGGAAGTCGCCGTCGACTTCGATCTTGCCAGGATATCTGCCGTGCACAGAATCGAAGCGCAGCAGATGCGCATTCGTTTCCACGGGGCCCAGATCGTTGATGGCGACGACTTCGATGTCGGTGCGGCCGCTCTCATGAATAGCGCGCAGGATGTTGCGCCCGATGCGGCCGAAGCCGTTGATGGCAACTTTGACTGTCATTCCACTCTCCCAAAAAGCCGTTGGATCAGGCGATCAGTTTCGGTGTTCGTGCGATCAGGCAGCGAGGCGCTTCTGCGCAGCTTCGGCCGCCGCATCCGCGGTGATGCCGAAATGCGGGTAAAGATCCTCGATCTTGCCGCTGGCGCCGAAGGTGCTCATGCCGATGAAGATGCCGTCCGAGCCGATCAGGTGATCCCAACCCTGGCGAACGCCAGCTTCGATCGCGATCTTGACCTGAGCATTGCCGATAATGGCGCGCTGGTATTCCTCGCTCTGCTTGGCGAAGAGTTCCATGCACGGAACCGACACGACACGGGCAGCAATGCCGGCAGCCTTCAGCTTGTCGAACGCGCCCATTGCGATCTCGACCTCGGAACCCGTTGCGAAGATCGTGACCTGTGCGTCGCTGTCGCCGGCAAGCTCGTAAGCACCGCGCGCCGACTTGTTCTCGTCGGTGTGTTCGGTGCGCAGAACCGGCAGGTTCTGGCGCGTCAGTGCCAGCGTCGACGGCGTGTCCTTGGACTCCAGAGCAGCCTGCCAGCATTCCACGGCTTCCACCGCATCGGCCGGACGCATGACATAGTGGTTCGGGATGCAACGCAGCGCAGCCAAATGCTCCACCGGCTGGTGGGTCGGGCCGTCTTCGCCGAGACCAATCGAGTCATGCGTCATGACGAAGGCGACGCGGATATGCATCAGCGAAGCCAGGCGCATGGCCGGACGAGCGTAATCCGAGAAGGTTAGGAAGGTGCCGCCATACGGAATAACGCCGCCATGCAGCGCCAGGCCGTTCATGGCAGATGCCATGCCATGCTCGCGAATGCCGTAATAGATATAGCGGCCGGAGTAATCATCCGCCGTCAGCGGCTTGGTCTGGCTGGTCTTGGTGTTGTTGGAGCCGGTCAGATCGGCCGAACCGCCGACCGTGTCCGGCACCACGCCGTTGATGACCTCGAGCGCCATTTCCGACGACTTGCGGGTCGCGACCTTGGGCTTCTCAGCTGAAAGCTTCTTCTTGTACTCGATGATGGCTTCGTTGAAGCCGGCCGGCAGATCGCCGCGGAAACGGCGTTCGAACTCGCCCTTCAGCTCGGCGTCGAGCGTGTTGAAGTGCTCCTGCCAGCTCTTGCAGGACTTGGCGGCGTTGAGGCCGGTCAGGCGCCAGGCGTCGAGCACATCGGACGGAACGGAGAACGGCTCGGAATCCCAGTTCAATGCTTTGCGGGTGCCGGCGATTTCTTCCGCACCCAGCGGCGAACCATGCGCCTTCGAGGTGCCGGCGCGCGTCGGCGCACCGAAGCCGATCGTGGTGCGGCAGGCGATCATGCTCGGCTTGTCGGAAGCTTGGGCTGCCTCGATCGCCTGGGCGATCGCTTCGGGATCATGGCCGTCGATGCGCTGCGTGTGCCAGCCGGATGCTTCGAAGCGGGCGCACTGGTCGGTTGAGTCCGACATCGAAACGGCGCCGTCGATCGTGATGCGATTATCGTCCCAGAACACGATCAGCTTGGACAGCTTCAGGTGGCCGGCAAGCGAAAGCGCTTCCTGGCTGATACCTTCCATGAGGCAACCGTCACCAGCCAGCACATAGGTGTAGTGGTTGATGAGGTCGTCGCCATAGGTCGTGTTCAGGTGGCGTTCGGCAAGCGCGAAGCCGACCGAGTTGGCTAGGCCCTGGCCGAGCGGACCGGTGGTGGTCTCGATGCCATCGGCATGCTTGTATTCAGGATGCCCCGCGGTCTTGGAACCGAGCTGGCGGAAATTCTTGATCTCGTCGATCGTCATGTCCTCGTAGCCGGTCAGATAGAGCAGCGAGTAAAGGAGCATGGAGCCGTGGCCGGCCGAAAGAATGAAGCGGTCGCGGTTCGGCCAGTTCGGGTTCTTGGGATCGAAGCGCATGAAGCGCGTGAACAGGACGGTCGCAACGTCGGCTGCGCCCATCGGCAGGCCGGGATGGCCGGAATTCGCTTTTTCGACCGCATCCATCGACAGGAAGCGGATCGCATTGGCCATCCGGTCGTGTTTGTCGCGTGAAGTCATGGCGATGCTCGCTCTCGTGATGCGGTTCAACGGGACAGGGTGGCCAGTCATTTTAAAGGCCACGGGATCGCCGGGACACATAGCAGGCAGCCATTGGGAGTCAATGAAAGCTCGCGCGAGCCGGCGGTGTTGGCCCTCGGTTCCAACAGATCGTGATGGCAAAATGATGAGGCCCTGCACGTCGCTCCTCATGCAGGGAAAGACCAGCGCGTCCTCTTTACGGGGGATAGCTTCACCCGTTGATTGACGTTGCACCCTCAAGCCGCCAAGATTCTTGCGCAATTGGCCGGCTGATCGTTATTCTTGATTCGGCGGAGAGGGAAAGCTGGATCGCAGCCCCGAACCGGGTCTTTGAGATGGGGTACATGTCGGAAGCCACTTTAAACGATGCCTTGACGCGGCTGGGTCATGCCATGACCGCGCTGGAAGATGCGGTGTCATCCCGCATCGAGCGCGAAGGCGATTACCTGGAAGCCGAGGCGGAAGTGCAGCGCATGAATGCCGACCGTGCCCGACTGGCCGGCGAGCTCGACAAGTCCGAAGCGCGCGCCGAACGTCTGGAAGACGCCAACAAGGAAGTTTCGCGTCGCCTTGTTACGGCGATGGAAACGATCCGCGCCGTGCTCGACCGATAGGAAGAACCGAGATGCCGCAAGTCACCGTGACAATCGATGGCAAGGCCTATCGGATGGCTTGCGACGAAGGTCAGGAAGACCACCTGATCGATCTTGCCGAACGCTTCGACCGCTATGTCAGCCACCTCAAGGGCAGTTTCGGCGAGATCGGCGATCAGCGGCTGACCGTGATGGCCGGCATCATGATCATGGACGAACTCACCGAACTGCAAAAGCGCATGCAGGGCATCGACAACGAGATGGACACGCTTCGTGCATCGCGCGACGAAGCGCTCACCAAAGCGAACCAGACCGAGACCGCTCTGACGGATGCTTTGGTCGATGTTGCCGGGCGCATGGAAACACTGGCTCAGCAGGTTTCAGCCAAGCCGGCTTGAACCGCCACTGCCGCACCACCATTCTCTTGTTATGACGCAGCGCCGCCATTGGCGCTGACAGGCGAGGTTTGCTCTTGGTGCGATTGGCGAACAGAACGAAACGGATGGGCCAAGCGCTCGGCGCGGCGGCTATGCTTTCCATCGCCACCCCGGTTCCTGTTCGCGCCGAAAGCTTCAAGGCTGAATATGTCGTCACCCTTTTCGGCCTGACGATCGCCCGCACCAGCTTCACCAGCACGCTCGATGCCGACAGCTATGCAGTCGACGGCACCATCTCGAGCTCCGGTCTTGGCGCGATCTTCGATGACACGAAGGGCGTCGTCCACACATCCGGTCGTTTGAGAAAGAACGAGCCGCAGCCGACCACCCATATGCTGGATTATTCGTCCGGCAAGAAAAAGCAGCGCACCACCGTGCGCTTCGAAAACGGGCAGGTCGTCGCCACGGAAAACGTGCCGCCGCCCAAGCCGCGCCGTCATGGCTGGGTGCCGCTGGGCGCCGGTGATCTCACCGATGTGGTGGATCCGCTGACCGCCACGCTGGTGCGCGCCGCTTCGCTCGACGAGGTCTGCAACCGCACCGTCCATATCTACGATGGCGAGCTGCGCGCCGACCTGACACTGACCTACGCCAGCAAGGCGCCTGTGACTGTCGGTGACTTCAAGGGCGAGAGCGTCACCTGCACCGTCCGCTTCAAGCCGATTTCCGGTTATCGCAAGGGCTCCAAGACGATGGAGTATCTGTCCGCTGGCCACGACATGAGCGTAACCTTCGCCAGGATGGGCGACACGTCCTTCTTCGTGCCGCTGCGCGGCGAGGTCGAAACTCGCATCGGCACCGTTTACTTCCGAGTCGGCAAGATCGGCTAGAGCGCCGTGCGTCCTCTTGCACGCACAAAGGACGCTTGAGCACTTTGATCCTTTGCATCGTGCTTTCCGAAAATCGAACATGATTTTCGGGCTGATGCCGTAGGCAGCCAACACCTCGCCTGCTACTGCGGCTTTGTAGCAGGAGGGCGATAGAATGGCACGAGCGACACTGATCGGCTTTACGGCCGTGGCGATGTGGGCCTTGCTTGCCATGTTCACGGCCGCTTCCGGTTCCGTGCCGCCTTTCCAGCTGTCCGCCATGACCTTTGCGATCGGCACGCTTGTGGGCCTCGCCGCTCGCGCCTTTCAGCCGGCACCGAAAGGCCTGGAGATTCCGTGGCAGGTCTGGCTGGTCGGCATCGGCGGCTTGTTCGGCTACCACTTCTTTTATTTCACCGCGCTGCGTGCCGCACCTGCGGTCGAGGCCAGTCTGATCGCCTATCTCTGGCCGCTGCTGATCGTGCTGGGTTCGGCCCTGATGCCCGGCGAAAGGCTGCGCTGGTTCCACATCGCCGGCGCGCTGCTTGGGCTGGTGGGAACCGCGTTGATCGTCACCAAAGGCAGCGGCATCGCCTTTGAAGCGCAATACAGCTTCGGCTACCTGATGGCCGCCGTCTGTGCCGTGCTCTGGTCCGCCTATTCGCTCCTGTCGCGCCGCTTTCCCGCGGTGCCGACAAGCATTGTGACCTGGTATTGCCTTGCCACCGCGATCCTCTCGCTGCTGTGCCATCTGCTTCTGGAAACCACGGTCTGGCCGCAGGGCGCGACCCAATGGCTCGCCGTGCTTGGCCTCGGCCTGATGCCGGTGGGTGCCGCCTTCTACACCTGGGATTACGGCGTAAAGCACGGCAACATCCAGGTGCTGGGTGCCGCCAGCTATGCCGCACCGCTTCTATCAACGCTGGTGCTGATTGCGGTGGGTGGCGCCGAACCGAGCGGGCGCATCCTTGCAGCCTGTCTTGCAATCACCGGCGGCGCCGTGCTGGCGTCCAAGTCCATGCTGTTTGGCCGCAAGTCCAAAGCGCCGGCATAGGCGCTCAACAAGCGTCAGAACGCCTAGGGCTTAGCGAAGAGATCGCGCAGCACAGCTTCGCGCGAGAAGGCCAGTTAGCTTCGCCGGTTTGGTGGCGTCCTTCAAAACTTATCCTTGAGACGCCGCAGTTCGGCGAAAACGCCGCTGTCGCTCGCATCTTCCATGCCGAGCGTCTTGCGGATCGCCGGATCGGCCCAGCGCAGAAAGGGGTTGGTGTCGAGCTCGTCACCGATCGTCGTCGGCAAGGTCATCTCGTTGCTTGCGCGCAGATGCTCGACCTCTTGCGCGCGCCGCTGCAGAACCTCGTTATCCGGATCGACACTGAGCGCAAAGCGGGCATTGGCTTGCGTATATTCGTGGCCGCAATACACAACCGTATCGCGCGGCCATTCGGCGATCTTCTTCAGAGACTCGAACATGACCGGCGGCTGGCACTCGAGCAATCGACCGCAGCCCATCGCAAATAGCGTATCACCGGTGAAGGCAAGCTTGGCTTCCGGAATGAACAGGCTGACATGGCCGGCCGTGTGCCCCGGTGTCGACACGACATGGATCGTGTAATCCCCGAACTGCAGCGTGTTGCCGTCATCATAGGTCTCATCGAGACCGGGAATGTTGTCGCGCTCGGCAGCAGGACCATAGATCGGCATGCCGTAGCGCTCTTTGAGCCCGAGATTGCCGGCAACATGATCCCCGTGGTGGTGGGTAATCAGCAGCATGGTCGGCTTCCAGCCGGTCCGCTCGATGGCGGCTACGATCGGCTCTTCTTCCGGCGCGTCGATGATCAGCGTCTGCTCGCTATCGGGATCATGCACGAGCACGCCGTAATTATCGCTGCGGCAGATGAATTGTTCGATCGAAAGCGGCATGGAAGATCTCCCTTGTTCAATCCATGACATATGGCGCTGGGGATGGGCTTCCAGCGCTTGGTTGAACTTGGCGCATGCCGCATCTAGGTTCGGTTGATGAACACCGACATCGTCGACCTGCGCGCGTTCTACGCTTCCGCTCTCGGACACCTGGCCGAGCGCGCCATTGCCATGGCGCTGGCCGCCGTTTGGGCGCCGCTGCCGAACGAACGACTGGTCGGGCTCGGATACACCCTGCCCTGGCTGGAACGCTTCGGCGGCGATGCAGAGCGGGTCTTCGCCTTCATGCCGGCGCGACAGGGCGCCGTGAATTGGCCGGCTGGCGCACCATCGGCCACGGCCTTGGTGTCGGAAGAAGATCTGCCGCTTCCCGACTCATCGGTCGACCGCCTGCTTCTCGTGCATCTGCTCGAACATTCCGAAAACCCAAACGAAACGCTGACGGAGATCTGGCGCGTTTTGGCACCCGGCGGGCGGCTGGTGCTCGTGGTGCCGCATCGCCGGGGCGTGTGGGCGCGCATGGAACAGACGCCCTTCGGAACGGGTCGGCCTTATTCCCGCACCCAGTTGATGACGCTTCTGCGCGAAGCCAATTTCACGCCGGGCGCCTGGGGCGACGCCCTGTTCTTTCCGCCCTCCACCAGCCGCTGGATGATGCGCCTCGCCCAGGTTCTGGAGCGCGCGGGCAGACGGTTCTGGCCGATCTTTTCAGGCGTGATCGTGGTGGAAGCGCAGAAGCGGTTGTACCAGGGCATCCCCGTGGCCAAGCGGGTAACCCGCCGTGTGCTGGTGCCCGCGCTGAGACCGCAGGGTGCGGTACGGGTGGCTCAATCCTCGCCAAGCAAGGCGCCGAGGTCCTGACCGGCGGAGAAGATGCGCAGGATTTCGATCTTGTCGGCCCGAACCTGATACAAGATTGTCTGACGCTTCCTGAACGAGAAAGAGCGACGACCTTCGCCGAGATCATCGCGAAGGCGGCCCAACTCGGGCATGTCACCGAGCTTCGCGCATGCGGCGATTACTTCCAAGACGTAGGCTCGAGCACGTATTGGATTGTCGCCAGCAATAAAGTCATGGATCTGATCAAGATCCTCATCCGCTTCCGAAGTGATCAATACAGGCAGATTCACTCCGCAGCTTCGCTTCCGGACGAGCGCTTGCGAAAACGGGCTTCGACTTCTTCGATTGAATAGCGTCGCGGATCGGCAGCGGCTTTATCCAACGCAGCTCTTAACCGAGCCAAATCTCGTTCCCGCTTTTGCAGAAGGTTTAAGGCGTCCGCCACCACATCAGCGGCGTTATCATCGCCGCGCCGTTCAACTTGTTCACGCACAAAATCAGCATGGTCGCCCGACAAATCCACAATCAACTGCTCGTCGCGCATGGGCATCGCTCCAGTTTGCTCCAGCCAAAATAGCACACCCGGCCGATCACGTCAGCGGCGCAGCATGAACACCGCTTGCTGGCCGAAGAAGTTCCAGAACCACCAGGGCATGGACAGGCCGATCTCCTGGCCGCTGCCGTTGAGGGCGGCTGCGCTTTCCACCTTGGCGCCGACTTCGTCGCAAAGTTTCACGAAATCGCGGATGGTGCAGAAGTGGATGTTGGGCGTGTCGTACCAGCTGTAAGGCAGATGGCGGTTGACGGGCATCTGGCCCTTGAAGGCGAGGCCGACGCGGTTCGGCCAATAGCCGAAGTTCGGGATCGACACGATGACCTTGTCGCCGATGCGCAGGAGATGCTCCAGCACGGCTTTCGGGTTCTTGGTCGCCTGCAGCGTCTGGCTTAGAATGACGTAATCGAAGCCGCGATCGGGATAGAACACCAGGTCGGTATCGGCATCGCCTTGGATCACGGAAAGGCCACGCGCCACGCATTCATTGACGCCGCGCTGCGACAGCTCCACGCCGCGTCCATCCACCTGTTTCTCGCCGGCGAGCTTTTCCAGAAGGAGCCCGTCGCCGCAGCCGACATCGAGCACCTTCGCACGCGGCTCGATGTAAGAAGCGACGACATCGAGGTCGAAGCGCGCCTGGCGCTCGCCGATGGTGAGTTTCGGTGGCTCCTGGCTCATTGATCAGCCTCCGGAAGGCCATAAGCGCGGGCGGCCGAGTTGATGAAGCCGTTGATAGCCGCAAACAGTTCCGGCTCGTCGAGCAGAAAGGCGTCATGACCGCGATCGGTTTCAATCTCAACGAAGGACACGGAAGCGCCGGCTGCATTCAGCGCATGTACCACCGACCGGCTTTCCGAGGTCGGAAACAGCCAGTCGGAGGTGAAAGACACGAGGCAGAAGCGGGTCGATGTGCCGGCAAAGGCGTCGGCCAGGCGGCCGTCATGATCCGCTGCCAGATCGAAGTAATCCATGGCGCGCGTCATGTAGAGGTAGGAATTGGCATCGAAGCGATCGACAAAGGTCATGCCCTGATGGCGCAGATAGCTTTCGATCTGGAAATCGGCATCGAAGCCAAAGGTAAGATGGGCGCGGTCCTGCAGGTTGCGCCCGAACTTGCGGTGCAAGGCCGCCTCACTGAGATAGGTGATGTGCGCGGCCATGCGCGCGACCGCGAGGCCCTTTTCGGGTCGCTTGTCTTCCTCGATATATCTGCCGCCGCACCAGTCGGGGTCGGCCATCACGGACTGCCGACCAACCTCGTTGAAGGCGATGTTTTGCGAGGAATGCCGCGGGCCGGTGGCGATCGGCAGGGCGCTGAACACGCGATCGGAATGGCTCGCCGCCCATTCCAGCACCTGCATGCCGCCCATGGAGCCGCCGATCACGCAAAACAGCTGGTCGATGCCGAAATGATCCACCAGCATCGCCTGCGCGCGCACCATGTCGGGAATGGTGATGACCGGCAGATCGAGCCCATATGGCTTGCCGGTCGCCGGGTTGATTGACGCGGGACCGGTTGAGCCGAGACAGCCGCCAATCACATTGGAGCAGATCACGAAGAAGCGGTCGGTATCGACGATCCTGCCCGGACCGATCAGCACATCCCACCAGCCGGCCTTGCCGGTGACGGGATGGGCGTTGGCGGCATGCTGATCGCCGGTCAGCGCATGACAAACCAGAACGGCGTTGGTTCGCGCCTCGTTGAGCGTGCCATAGGTCTGATAGGCGATCTGGAACGGCGTGAGTTCAACGCCGGCATCGAGCCTGAGGGGTTTGTCGGGGCCGAAGCGCAGAACCTCGCTGGTGGGATTATTCGCTTCATCGGCGGCAAGGAGCCGGCGCGAACGCGCGTCCTTCGGCATCGTAATCATGGTCGGGCAACCCCAGGGAAAGATCGATGTAGCTAGGGAAGGACGCCCCGTTCTGTCAATGGGTCGGCAACGGGCACGCGGCTTTCGCCTCGACAAGCGCTGACGCGAGGTTTATTGCGCCGGTGAACACTTTTGCATTGAAAAGACCTTCAACCGACACGAGCGCCGTCATGAGCACCGAAGCCGTCCAGGATCGTCCCACACCCAAGCCCGGCGTGATGGACATCGCGGCCTATGTGCCCGGCAAATCGAGCGCGCCGGCCGGCGTAAGCAAGGTTCACAAGCTGTCATCCAACGAAAACCCGCTTGGCGCTTCCGAGCAGGCGATGGCCGCCGTGCGCGATGCATCGGGTCACATGGAGTTTTACCCGGACGGTTCGGCCACGGTTCTGCGCGAGGCGATCGGGGAAGCCTATGGTCTGAACCCCGCCAACATCCTGTGCACCAACGGTTCGGACGAGGCGATCGGCCTTCTGGCGCAGGTCTACCTGCAGCCGGGCGATGAAGGCGTGTTCACCGAACACGGGTTCCTCGTTTACCGCATCTACATCCAGTCGGCCGGCGGAATACCGGTGGTGGTCAAGGAAAAGAACGAGACAGCCGAGGTCGACGCGATCCTGGCAGCGGTGACGCCGCGCACGAAGATCGTCTTTCTTGCCAATCCCAACAACCCGACCGGCACATACATCCCGTTCGACGAAGTCCGCCGCCTTCATGCTGGCCTGCCGAAGACCGTGCTTATGGTGCTCGACGCCGCCTATGCCGAATATGTCCGCCGCAATGATTACGAATCCGGCGTAGAACTCGTTTCGTCGGCGCAAAACGTGGTTATGACGCGGACCTTTTCGAAGATCCACGGCCTTGGCGGCATGCGCGTCGGCTGGCTGTACGGCCCGACGCACATCATCGATCCGCTGAACCGCGTGCGCGGTCCCTTCAACGTCAATGCAGCGGCGATCGCGGCGGGCGTTGCGGCGATCCGTGACCGTGCCCATGTCGAAAAAACCGTACACCACAACGAAACCTGGCTGCCGTGGCTGACCGAAGAGCTGACCAAGCTCGGCCTTCGCGTCACGCCCAGCGTCGGCAACTTCATCTTGATCCATTTCCCGTCTGCGGAAGCGCATTCGGCGGCGAAGGCGGACGATTATCTCAGCGCGCGCGGATATATTCTGCGGCGCGTCGCGGGATATGGCTTCCCTAACGCGCTGCGCATGACCGTGGGCTCCGAAGAAGCCAATCGTGGCGTCGTCGCGGCCTTGAGTGACTTTCTCAAGACCTGAAGAAACAATCCATGTCTGAAATCCTGTTTGAGAAGATTGCCCTGATCGGCATCGGTCTCATCGGCTCCTCGTTGGCGCGCGTGATCCGCCGCGAGGGCCTCACCAATCACCTCGCCATCTCCACTCGCAGCCAGGCGACGCTCGATGAAGCGCGCGCGCTTCATCTCGGGGACAGTTACTGCCTCGATCCGCGCGATGCCGTTCACGATGCCGACCTCGTCATCATCTCGGTGCCGGTGGGATCGTCGGGCGCAGTCGCCGAACAGATCGCACCGGCCCTTAAGCCCGGCGCGATCGTCAGCGATGTGGGTTCCACCAAGGCTTCTGTGATCGCGCAGATGCAGCCGCATATGCCCGATCACGTGCACTTCATTCCCGGTCATCCGATCGCGGGCACGGAAAAGTCCGGTCCGGCGGCGGGCTTTGCTGAACTGTTTCAGGGTCGCTGGTGCATTCTGACGCCCCTGCCCGGAACCGATCAGGCCGCGGTGGAGCGCCTCGGCCGCTTCTGGGAAGCGTGTGGCTCACGGCTCGACACGATGGATCCCAACCACCACGACAAGGTGTTGGCCATCGTTTCGCACCTGCCGCACATCATCGCCTACAACATCGTCGGCACGGCGGATGATCTGGAAACGGTCACGCAATCCGAGGTCATCAAATATTCGGCGTCCGGCTTCCGCGATTTCACGCGGCTTGCGGCGTCCGATCCAGTGATGTGGCGCGACATCTGCCTGCACAACAAGGATGCGATCCTTGAAATGCTGGCGCGGTTTTCCGAAGACCTGGCATCGCTTCAACGGGCGATCCGGTGGGGCGACGGTGACAAGCTGTTCGAGATGTTCACCCACACGCGCGACGTGCGTCGTTCGATCATCGAGGCAGGCCAGGAAGTGGACCTGCCGGACTTCGGTCGACAGGCTGCGACGAAGAACTAGGTTTCCGTCACGCAATATCCGAACGCGAAACCGCCTCGCGATTTTGCTGGAATTGCTTCAAGGCCGCAGCGGCGGAATATCGCCAAGCGTGATGAACGCGATCGATGCCCTGCCCTTGGCAATCGTCAGGGGCAGGGACGGAGCGCTGCCGAGCATCGTCAAACCAGATGACGCCATTTCAATTTCGCGGCGCTGCTCGGGAAACAGGGCACTCAGCACACGCGCGATCGCGACCGGCTGTCGCGCAGTCAGCGTCAGCTGCGCGTCGATCAGGCCCGATGAATCCACCGACAAGGGACCGGACAGGCCGATCGAGGCGTCAGGACCGAAAGACAGGGTCAAGGCGCGGATCTGGGTCTTGTAGCCGAGGTCGATCGCGCCCGGCGACGTGGCGAGCGTGACGCCATCGAACACGGTCATGTTGCCTTCCGCATTCAAGCTCGGCGCATCTTCGGCCTCCGATGCGCCGGTCAGCCGTAGGTTGGAGAAGCGGGCGGCAAGGTCCACGTCGTTGTTGTTGGCGCGCATGTGGATCTGGCTGTTTTCTGCCTTGAACAAGCCAGCCCCCCCATTGCCCTTTGCGACCACCACGTTGCGGCCTTCAACCGAAACAGCGGAGGGTAGCGGTTCGGCGAGCCTGATGCTGGCATGCATCAGGTCCCAGGAAAGAGACAGGGGAACGAGGCCGGGCAGAACGGCTTCCATCGGGCCGTCGAGTTCACCCACGATCGTGCGCGGATCATAAACCTGCGCAGCCGAGCGGAACGCGCCGGCCTTCAACTGCACGTCGCGCGCAGGCGTGGAATAAAGCACGCTGTTGCAGAACAGGCCGATGCGGAAGGGAAAGCCCTGCACGGTCTGATCGACGCAATCCGCCTCGCCGCCAGCCGCGCGGATATCGCGCAAGGAGTGGTTTGCCGAGCTTTCCAGCCGTCCGGCCAGATAATACCAGCCCGCGATATAGGCGCAGATGACCACGAGAACCACCAGCGCAAGCACCAACACGCGCCGGAAGATCGGGGAAGCCTGCTGGTTGCTTGACGTCATGGAAAGGTCTGCTTTTTCTTGTCGAACAGCGGAAAGATCGGGCTGGCTGGGTGGTTCTGGCGAAGGGCTCGAATCCGAATGGGAGTTCAAGATCATTTCTTCCGGCGATATGGGCGATTTTTGGGTGTTTGGCTATGGTTCGTTGATTTGGCGGCCGGGCTTTGCGCATGTGGAAACAAGACGGGCCCGTTTGCACGGCTTTCGCCGCGCTTTATGCGTTCGCTCCGTCGGGCATCGCGGCACGAAGGAACGGCCGGGCCTGGTTCTCGGCCTTGATCGCGGCGGCTCCTGCGTCGGCCTCGCCTTTCGTGTGCCGGGAGCGCTGCGCGAGGAGGTCATGGCCTATCTGCGCGAGCGCGAGCTGGTCACCAAGGTCTACGAAGAACGCGTGCTTTCCGTCACATTGGACGATGGAAGCCGCGTGCCGGCCCTTGCTTACGTGGTCGACCGCAACCATGCGCAATATGCCGGCGGGCTCGAAGCCCAGGAAGCCTGCGCCATCGTGTCCGGCGCTGTTGGTCACTCCGGCCCGAACGAAGATTACGTGCTCAACACGGTGGAGCACCTGAAGGCGCTGCGCATTCGCGATCCATGGCTGGAACAGGTGGCGGCCCTGCTGCCGCCGGTGAGGCACGTCAGCGTGTGATCGAAACGCCGAGTTCGTTCAGCCGCTTCACCGCCGTGGGCGGCAGCGGCGGCGGGTTGGGTCCGGTTGCCGCTTCCACCAGCATCTGATCACAGGCCGCTTCCGTTTCAGCGATCAAACGTTCGAGAAACGCCTTGCGGTCCAAACCCGGCGGGATCGGCGGAAGAAAGCGGGCATGAATCGTGCCGGGATAGCGCATGAACTTGCGGCGCGGCCAATAAAGACCGGCGGCATGCGCCACGGGAACCACCGGCACGTTCAGCTTGCTGTAAAGCTCGGCGATGCCCCATTTGTAGGCCGGCTCGTCGCCGGGCGCACGTCGGGTGCCTTCGGGATAGATGATCAGCTGGCGATTGCGCTTCATCTCGCGCGACGTTGCGGCGACAACGGCGCGCAGCGCCTTGGCGCGCTCGCCACGATTGACGGGTATCATCTGCATCTTGGCCACATACCAGCCGAACAAAGGGATCCACATCAGCTCCCGCTTGAGGATGAACAGGGGATCCTTCAGATAAGGAAAGAAGGCCAGCACGTCCCACAACGACTGATGCTTGGGCGCCAGGATGAAAGACGTCTCCGGCAGGTTCTCCTGTCCCGTGATCTCGCTCTTCGTGCCGGCGATGACGCGCTGCAGCCAAAGGCTCGAGCGGGCCCAGAACTTCGGCACGAACCACGCCTTCAAACGCGGCAGCAGAAAGTAGATCGGGGTGAAGACGATCATCAGAACGATGAGGTTCACATAGAAAGCGACATTGTAGAAGAAGGAGCGAAGTGCAGTCATGCGGTGCCCTGCAGCGGCAGATGGGTCCTGCTGGGTAGAGCATTTCGCGCGGCAGTGGAATGACCAAGGCCGCTAAATTTGCCTGATGGGCTGAGACCCGCGCCGATCAGTCCACCCCACTCGAAGTGCTATAAGGCAGGCCTGTCCAGCCACGGGTCAAAGCGCCGAGGAACTTGACATATTCGGTCGCGATCACGCGCAAAGCATCCGGATCGGTGAACCAGCTGCCAGTGCTCGGCGAGGTGTTCACCACCGGATAGGGTTGAATGTCCACATCATGCAGGATGCGCCGCATTTCCAGCAGGCTGCGCGGCATATGATAGTTGTTGGTCACGAGAATGACGCTGCGGTAGTGATTGGCCTGCATCCACTTGCCGCTTTCTTCCGCATTGCCGATCGTGTCCATCGCGGCATGGTCGATGTCGACGCAGCAGGAAAAAAGCTCACGATCGCCGCCGGTGGCAGCCCGCAGATCATCGCGCCCTGCCTTCGGATTGACGCCGCTGATCAACAAACGGTCGCCCCTGCCCTCGTTGAGCAGGCTGACGCCGGCATCGAGACGGTAGAGGCCTCCGGTCAGAACGATGATGGCATCGGCCTTGCGGGGATTTTCCGGTGTATCGAGGGTGGCCACATGGGTGGCAAAGGCGAGAAAGCCGACACCCAGCATGAAGATGGCAAACACGCAAAGCGACACAAGCCAACGCAGGATGCGCGGCATGCGCCGGCGCGGACGCCGTTCGCTTTGTCGCAAAACATCCAGGCCCCGTTGGGTCGCCCGGTCCCCTTCCATGCTTTTCATCACGCTCATTCTATACCCGAACGCTTGCCACGGAGATTTGCTCCCCTGCAGCCATTTGGCTGTACATGGTCGTTCTAGTCCGAAGCTTGCTGCGAGAGATCGATCTCGCTGAGATAGCGGACAACCGTGAAGTGGCTGGTGGCAGCGGTCAGCGCGCCGATCAGAAGCACGATCAAACCGACCCCGAGATAGCCCGACAGGCCGATGGCGAAGTTGCCGAACAAGGCGGTTGCCTGATCGGCTTCCGGCGTTGCCAGATTGCGCGACGACCACCAGCCGAACCCGACAAACACCAGAACCGCTAGCACGCCACCAACCAGCGCGCCCTTCATGCCGGTGAGCAGGAAGTGGCGGCGAAATTCGGCGGCAATGAAGCGGGCTTCCGCGCCCACGAAGTGCAGCACTTCGATGATGTGCCCGTTGCCGGCCATGGCGCCGCGCGTGGCGAACACGACCGACAGAACGGTGGCCGACAGCATCAAAACGAGAACCGATAGGCCGATCGTCACCGTGGTGCGCGCCATTGCCACGAGACGATCCACCCAGGTGCGGTGATCATCAAGCGATGATGTCGGGATTTCAGAGGCCAGCAGGCTGCGCATGGAGTCGAAATCCGGCGGATAGGATTCGTCGATCGTCACCACCACGAGACGCGGCACCGGCAGGTCGTCGATGTTCAAACCGGCTCCGAGCCATGGTTCCAGCAGGCGCGAGGTCGCAGCGCGATCCACCACCGTTGCGGACCGCACGCCGGCAAAGCCGGATGCGATGCGGCTGGCATCAACCAGCGCCTGTTCCATGTCCAGCCCGTCGCGTGGGCGGATCTGGATCGTTGCTTCGCGCGAAATCTGGCTTTCCCACATCGAAGCCGTGTCGCGCACGAGTGAAACCGCGCCAAGCGTGAGGCAGGACAGAAAGGTCATGATCGCGATCACGAAGATCAGCGCGCGTCCCGCGATGTTCTGTTCCGGCACGATCGGTGCCGCGCGGCGACGCGGCGGCGCAGGTGCTGCGGTCACACGGCCGCGCCGAACCTGGTTCGTTTCGGCAGCCACGTCCTCGTCGTCGAAATCGTCGTGAGGCTCAGTCATGGATATCGAGCCGCCCTTCCGACAGAATCATGCGACGCGCATCGACCTGTTCCATGAGTTGAAGGTCGTGCGTGGCAATCACCACGGCAGTGCCAAGGCGGTTCAGTTCGATGAATAAGCGCAGCAAACGGCGGGCGAGCGGCGGATCGACGTTGCCGGTCGGCTCGTCAGCCAGCAGGATTTCGGGCTGCTCGATCAGGGCACGGGCAATCGCCGCGCGTTGCTTTTCACCGCCCGACAGGATCGGCGGCAGCACATGCATGCGTTCGCCCAGTCCCACCCATTTCAGAAGATCGATAACGTCGTCGCGATAGCTCGATTCATCGCGACCGCGAATGCGCAACGGCAGCGCGACATTCTCATAGGTGGTCATGTGATCGAGCAGGCGGAAATCCTGGAACACGACACCGATGCGGCGCCGCAGATGCGGCAGTTCCTTGCGGGTGATCAGCGCGCGATCCTTGCCGAACACGGTGATCAGGCCGCGTGTCGGCTTCAGCCCGAGAAACAGCAGCCGCAACAAGGTCGTCTTGCCCGCGCCCGATGGGCCGGTCAGGAACTGGAACGACCGTTCGGGGATATCCAGCGAGATATCGCGCAGGATTTCCGGTCCCATTCCGTAACGCAGGCCGACATTTTCGAAGCGGAACACGGGGGCTTAATCGTCCTTCAAGGTTGCAGCTTTTCAGCCAATCGACAGGCTTCAGCATGGTTAAACGTGGTTAAGGCGACGTTAAAACCGATGGCGAATACGCAAATGGTTAACCATTCCGGCGTAGGTCAGCGGGCGTGAAGGAGCACGCCGCACCATGAGATCCGACGCGACACCACGCTTGGTTTCCGGCGAAATCATGACAGCTGCCGTCCGACGCGGCTTGCCGAAGCCCGTTGTCGAGGTCGTCAATGCCGAAATCATCGATGTGGCGGATGAACCTTCATCTGCCCCACCCCTCCAGCCGCGCCCGAACCCCACCTTTGCCGTTCTGCAAAATCAACCGCAGCCGAAAACGGCGCAGCGGGGTGGAATGCTGTTCTGGACGGCCGGTCTGACGCTGATTGCATCGGCCTTCTGGATTTCCGGCGGCCACACGCTGGCGCCCGGTGCCTTCGCAATGGGATCGCCCGTAAAGCTCGCCATCGCCCATGTGGAAAGCCGCGTTCAAACCCATACCGGCCATTCCACCTTGATGGTGGATGGGGAAGCGCGCAACGACGGCACGAGTGTTGCAGCCATGCCGCCAATCGCCATCACAGTCACCGGACCGGATGGCGCTGTGACGCACTATACGCTATCGACCAACGCGCAGCCGGTCGCGGCTGGCGACCTTTATCTGTTTTCCAGCCGGTTGCGGGTTCCGCCCGGCGGAGTAAAATCGGTCGCAGTCACCTTGAAGCCCGCCGAATAGGCGGGTTTGTTGTTTTCCCTGCCCGAGCGGCAGGTTTGTTGCTTGTGAGGTTCCATGCCGGTTGTTCGCGAAAAAGACATCGAGGTTCTGTTCAGCGCCGAGGAGATCGCGCGCCGCAACCTCGAACTGGCCAAGGAAATCACGGCGCATGAATACAAGGACCTCCTGGTCATCTCGATCCTGAAGGGTTCCTTCATCTTCGCCGCCGACCTGATCCGCGCCATGCACGAGATGGGTTCGGCTCCAGAAGTCGAGTTCATGTTCATCTCGTCTTACGGCGCCGGCACAACGAGCGGCGAAGTGCGCGTGTTGCGCGACATCGATAATGATGTCACCGGCCGCGACGTTCTTCTGGTCGACGACATTCTGGAATCCGGTAAGACGCTGAAGTTCACACGCGATCTGCTTCTGTCGCGCGGCGCTAAGAGCGTGTCGCTCGCCGTGCTGCTCGACAAGACGTCGCGTCGGCAGATCGAACTCAACGCCGATTATGTCGGCTTCAACTGCCCAGATTATTTCGTGGTGGGCTACGGCATGGATGTCGCGCATGCCTTCCGCGAACTGCCTTATGTCGGCATCGTCAAGGGCGACGCCGCTTAAGCGCGCACGTCTTCCCACTCATCCGCATGGCGCTTGAAGGCGCCGGCGACATACCAGCAGGTTGCGCGGATCTTCACGCCTTCCTGCCGCGCATCCGCAACCAGCCGGTCAACGAGCTTGGCTGCAAGATCGCCGCCGCGGTTGGCTGGAGGAACGAAGGTGTGGGTGGCGATCCACTGTGTGGGCGAGGTCTTCACGAGCGTCAGCTCCGCTTCTCCGCCATCGGGCATGGTCTTGAAATAACGGCGGCGCTGTGCGTCGTCTTCCATATTGAAGTCGGCGATCTCGGTCACGGGCCAGTCTCCGTCGTTGAAACCAATCAGATGGTTGCCGCGTCAAACGCAAACAAGAAAAAGCCCGCGCATTTCGGCGCGGGCTCTTTTTACGTGACGACCAAACTTACTGGGTCGTGGTCATACGCTGCTGGTCGCGCTCGGCGTCCCAGGTATCAGCATTGTACTCAGGCTGAGCCTCGAGCTGTTCCTTGGTGAAGGTGGTGTAGAGGTAACGATCACCATCTTCGTCCTGCATGAACTTCAGATCGTCCATGGCAACAGCAACCGGCTTTTCGCCGATCCCGAGGAAGCCGCCAACGTCGATGATGATCGCGTCGACCTTGCCGTCCTTGGTGAGAACAACGTCGCCGATGTCGCCGACATTGGCGTCTTCAGCACCGTATACGGTCGTGCCTTCGAGGTTTTCTGCCGTCAGTTCTTCAGCCGGAACTTCCGTCATCGTCGCACGATCAGCTGCTGCCGTGTTGTTTGCAGCGGTGTCGTTCGTTGCGGCCGGAGCTGCAGCCGTGTCGTTCATTGCCGGAGCCGCAGCCGTGCCACCTGCTGCCGGAGCAGCGGCCATGCCGGTCGTTGCCGTGCCTGCAGCCGGAGCCATCGACGAGTCGGTGCCGGTCGTTGCAGGCATTGCCGTGCCACCATTGTTGGCAGCATTCGTGTTGGCAGGCTCATAAGCGCGGCGATCGAAAGCCGGCAGTTCCTTCAGGGCGTCAGACGTGGTCGGAACAACGATCCAGCGATCGCCATCCTTCTCAGCCCAATCGATGTCGTTGTACGACAGGGCAACGTTCTTCTCGCCGATGCCGAGGAAGCCGCCAACACCAACGATCACGGATTCGATCTGGCCGCTGTCGCTGAGTACCAGGTCGTTGACGTTACCGATGTTCTCGGCGTCGTCGCCGGTGCCGTTGTATACGGTTTCGCCGATCAGGTTGCTGGCGAGCTGACCATCAGCCGGGACAACGGCTGCTTCCATCGGTGCGTTGGTCTCGCCAGCAGCCGGAGCGGTCGCGGCTGGGGCGTTCGTCGTTGCCGGTGCGTCGGCCGGTGCCGGGGTTGTCGCGGTCTGGGCGAAAGCGCCCGTGGCGATAACAGATGCAATAGCGGTCGTGGCTAAAAGCTTGCGGATCATAGTAAGCTCTCCTTGTTCGTGTTTTAAGGGATCAGACCGCGACACATCAGCAAGCCAATTTGTCCAGTGCGGCCGTTCCGAGGGGCAAACGGCGTGTTCTCGAAATCGTTCCGGATTGATAGAAGCGTTTTCGAAAACAGAAAATTGTCCGGCCTGTTGATTTTCTGCCTACCCACTCTTCAACGACCACCTAAACCTCTATCTCTGTTCCGGTCCCCGCTTGTGGTGGACGGCGATCAACCACAAGGGCGTCGAGACGATGCATTTTCTTGCAGTTCTCAATCGGGATGGCGGCACGTTGCGCACCACCGACCTGGATGCCTTTGCCGAGCGCAGCCGCGCAGCGCTGGAAAAGGAGGGCCATACGCTCGAGGTGGAGATCGTGTCCGGCAAGGACATCGTGCCCGCTTTAAAGAAAGCATCGCAACAGGGATCGGTCGATGTGGTGATTGCGGGCGGTGGCGACGGCACCATTTCGGCCGCGGCTGCCTGCCTGATGAACAGCGACACGGCGCTCGCCGTTTTGCCAGCAGGAACCATGAACCTGTTCGCCCGTAGTCTTCAGATCCCAATGGGCCTGGACGCTGCCATGACCGCCTTTGCAACCGGTCAGGTCCGGGCCGTCGATCTTGCGACGGCAAACGGCAAGCCGTTCGTGCATCAGTTCTCGCTCGGCCTTCATGCCAAGCTCGTCGATCTCAGAGACAAGATGGAATATGCGTCACGTTTGGGCAAAATGCGCGCTTCGATGCGCGCGGCCTTCTTGACCGTGTTTCAGCCGCCGCGCGTCAACATCACCATCAAGACCGATCAGGCGGAGATCGTCGCCCGCACGACGGGGATCGGCATCACCAACAATCTGTTTGGCGAAGGCCACCTGCCCTATGCCGACCGCCTCGATCAGGGTGTGCTGGGCGTTTACCTGACGACGGCGCAGACTTCGCGCGAGATCGTCAGTTTCCTCGTCAACCTCGCGAGGGGACGCTGGAAGAATAATGCGCGGGTGGAAATCCACGAGACCACGGCGCTGACGATGACGGTGCGCGGCCGTCGTCGCAAACCCTATCGCTGCGTGATTGATGGTGAATCAGGGGATCTCGCGCGTGAAACAGTGATCAAAATTCATCCCGGAGCCCTGAAAGTACTAACGCCCGCTCAATGAGCGGGCGTTATATCTTCTAACAAAGAAGCGCGATGGATCAGTTGACGACGGCGGAGTTGCCTGCCGGTTCCGTCTGCGTCGAGGGCGCGACGGCATTGTCGGGCTCGGGATCGATGGACTGGCCGAACATCTCCGCTCCGAACCAGGCAACAGCTGCAAGAACCAGAGCGCAGATCAGGACGATCAGCACGGGCTGGCCGAGCTTGCCCTGACGGGCCTTGTCCGGCGAAACGTCCTTGTCCACTACCGGCCTGCCGGCGTTATGCTTATCCATATCGGTCTCCCACCATAATTATTAAATTCAACATTCCTCAATGCGGCGCGAGCCACTTTGTTCCCTGGCTGCCCCAAGGAGAGGGAAGGCATTCCTGAAATAGCTGAGGTAAGCCCTTTCCAACACAGTCCTTGTTCCTAGCTAAGGCTGTGAGTCCTGGTAGAACGATCCCCATATTGTCGGTAGCCGAAGACCAGTATCGCACGCTTCCACAACACGTCCGTGACGTGTTGGACAGCGAATCGCGCATTGAAGTCCTGCGTTCGCTCGACAATACCTCCGGTATCAAGGACGCCGACTTCGACGCCATGACAGCCTTGGCGTCGCAGGTCATGCAAACACCCATTGCATTGGTGTCGCTGGTTGGACGCGACAAGCAGGAGTTCCGCTCCAGGATCGGCACCGATCTGGAAGGAAGCCCCGCAGAGATTTCTTTCTGCGCGCATACGATCGCCGAAGAGGGTGACGCACCCTTTCTCGTCGAGAATGCCACGCTTGATGCACGCTTTGCTAAAAACGAGCTTGTCACCGGTCCGCTCCACATCCGCTTCTATGCCGGCAGTCCCCTGATCGTCGGCGGCGAGAAGGTCGGCTCGCTTTGCGTTCTGGATACCGTCCCACGCGAGCGGCCCGACGATGCGCGGCTTGCTCAGCTCAAAAGCATGGCGACGCTGGTTTCATCCCTGCTGCAGCTCAAGGACAGCGCACGAAAGGGCGATATCGCCCGAACGGCTTTGGTCCAGGAAAAGAAGCGCCACACGCTGGCCCTTGAAGCCGCTTCCATAGCGAGCTGGGTCTGGGATCTGCGCAGCAACAGGATCGATTGCGACGAATTGCTGCCGCAGATGCTGGGGCTACCCGTCGCAAACCGCATTCGCGCAAGCGACCTGCTGCGTGCCATCGATCGCCGCGATCGTCGTCATTCCGTTCTGCAGTTGCGGCAAGCGCTGCAAACAGGCCGCGATTATATGGGTGAATATCGAGTTGGGAACACACAGCCCACCCGCTGGCTGGGTGCCAGAGGCCGCGTCCTCGATCATGATGCGCAGGGACGGCCGACGCTCGTTTTTGGCGTGAACTTCGACATCACCGCGACCAAGACCTCGGAAGAGCGGCAGCGCCTTCTTCTGCGCGAGATCAATCACCGCGTGAAAAACACGCTGGCGACGGTGCAGGCTCTTGCGACGCAAACCCTGCGTCACACCCGAGAACCACGCGATTTCCTGTCCGCCTTCAACGGCAGGCTTCAGGCGCTTGGACTGGCGCATGGTCTGTTGTCGGACATGGAATGGGGCGGGATCGATCTGGCTGAAGTCATCAGTCTTCAGGCGATGCCCTTTACCGACAAGGCCGATCCGCGCATCTATTCGATCGGGCCGTCCATCTCGCTGTCCCCTGACCAGGCGCTTGGTCTGGGGCTGATCCTGCATGAACTTGGCAGCAACGCGCTGAAACATGGCGCGCTTTCAACCCAGACTGGCCATGTCGATGTCTCGTGGCAGCTGGAAGGGACGCGTGACCATCCACGCGTCACGCTGCACTGGGAAGAATGCGGTGGACCGGTCGTCACCGAACCCAGACGCTCGGGCTTCGGCTCCATCTTGATCAAACGCAGCCTGGACAAGGTACTGGGTTCGAAGGTCGATCACCGCTTTCTGCCGGAAGGTGTTCAGGCCGAGATTTCACTTCCGCTGGAATAAGTGCAAGGCGAAGGCGGGCTGGGGTTCATCCCGCTTCTTCAGCCAGTGAGCAGATAAAAGTGAGCAGACATAAAAAAAGGCCGCGCAGGATGTGCGCGGCCTTTTTTCGGATCAAGAAAATCTATGCGCCAGGATCATCGGCGTTGCGGCGTCTTTGATAAAGCGAGTAGGCCACCCCAAGAACGAGCGGTGTTACGACTGCAGCAGCGCCGGTGGCCTTGCCACGACGTCCACGCAGCATGCTCGGCAAAGCGGCAATCGCTGCCGTCGCGCCAAGGCTGACCATGTCGGACTTGCGCTTTTCGGCGATCCGACGCTGTTCGGCACGCGCACGCGCCTGATGCGCCATCAAGACGATCACACCAATCACCAGGAAGCCGACACCGAGGATCAGTGCGGCAGCCAACGGTCCGACCATACGCGCAAGCTGGATGTAACCGCCGATCAGCAAGAAGCTGGCGCCAAGAAGCACGAAGAGCAGCGCCACCACATAGGCAAGCACTGCACGCTTCGTGCGTTCAACGGTCAGCCCGATCTCGCCGGTAGCGAAGGCCGCGATGAGCGGTCCAAGCACAGGACTTACCGACGGTTGATCAGCGCCAAGACGTAGCCGACTGCTGCGGCAACGGCCAGCGCGGTAAGCGGCTTTTCCTGAACGCGGGCAACGACCTGATCTTCGAGATCATGAGCATTGGTGCGAAGACGATCGACGCTCTGCTGTGCGACGGCCTTGGCCGTATCAAGGGACTGGCTGCCCGCGGCGCCGATCTGCTTGGTCAAGTTCGCCAGGTCGGAACGCAGGCGAGCGATCTCGGCTTCGAGGTCCTGCGGCGTACGGTCTGCATTCTGATTTGTCTGCGATTCAGCGTTCGGCGAGTTGGCCATAAATGACTCCTGTTACATCAACGCTGCTATAACGCGTTCGAAGCAGCTATGTTCCCGCGAGGAACCATCATTGAAGCTCCACGTTTGGGGGCTCGCTACGGACAGGTTAAAGCATCAGGATGAACCGGACTATCAAGCGCGCGCCGATCGTCCGGCTTCCACCGCGATCCAACACAGAAATCGTGATCGCCCGCTCGGCACAGGTTGCCATGATCATCGTTGGTGTGCTGGCGGTGATCGCAGCACTGTATGCCGGCAAGTTCATTCTGGCGCCGATCTTCCTAGGCGTCACGATCGGCCTGATGCTCGGACCGGTTGCAACACGGGTCGAGCGTTATGCCGTGTCTTCGAGCCTGACCGGCGTGATCGTCGTCCTTATCTTCCTCGCCCTTTTGAGTGGACTGGTTTTTGCCGTGGCAGCGCCGCTGTCTTTCTGGGTCGAGCGCATACCGGCCATGTTCAGTGACCTGCGACTGCGTTTGACGGAATTCCAGGGACCGATCGAAACCATCCGCACGATGCGCGAACAGCTGCGTTCGGTCACTGGCGGCAGCGAAAGCCTGCCTGTTTCGGTCGACGACGACTCTGCGGTTGCCAGCCTCGCGATCCTGGCGCCAAGCGTGTTCGCCCAGATCCTGCTGTTCTTCGCCAGCCTGTATTTCTTCATCGCCACCCGGCACGAAACGCGCAAGGCCATCTTGCAGCTATGCATCCGCCGTCGGCTGCGCTGGCGCGTCGCGCATATCTTCCGCGACATCGAGCGCTTGGTGTCGCGCTATCTTCTTTCGATCGCGCTGATCAATATCGCCCATGGCGCAGCCGTGGTGGTGGCGATGTGGGTGCTCGACGTGCCCTCCCCCATTCTGTGGGGCGCGATCGCCGCCCTGTTCAACTTCGTTCCCTATCTCGGACCCGCCCTGACTGCCGTGATCCTGTTTGCTGTCGGTTTGGCGGAATTTGACACGTTCACGGCAAGCCTGCTGCCCGTGATCATCTATCTGGCGATCCACTTGATCGAAGCGCAGTTCGTCACGCCCATGGTGATCGGCCGCGCCATGACGCTGAACCCGTTTGCGGTGTTGATCGCGCTGGCCTTCTGGATCTGGCTGTGGGGACCTATCGGCGGCTTCATCGCCATTCCCGGCCTGCTGATCCTGTA
Organism: Tianweitania aestuarii; assembly: GCF_018457165.1. Lineage (GTDB taxonomy): Bacteria > Pseudomonadota > Alphaproteobacteria > Rhizobiales > Rhizobiaceae > Tianweitania > Tianweitania aestuarii. Next base: position 100,528 of record NZ_JAFMNX010000006.1, read on the forward strand.
TGCCGTGGTGTGGAACCTGATCCCGGGGATCGCGGCCGACAACGCGGTGAGCAGAAGCGATGATCACGTGCTTTGATCGCTATCCGCAACATGTCTTATTTAAATGACAAAATTGCGTTCTCCAGCGATGCAACGGGCATAACGCTATGGAGATTCGTGATTGGCAGATCAGTTCCTCAAAGGGCTTCGGGTTTTGTTGCTCGAAGATGAGTTTCTGATCGCGCTTGATGTCGAGCAGATCTGCTACGACGAAGGCTGCGCCGAAGTGCAGACCTTTCGCGATCTGTCCGAAGTCAACGACGCCGTTTTGAACGCGAACAGCTTCGATCTGGCAATCGTGGACGTCATGATGGGCGAAGGCATGACCCTGCCGCTGGCAGACAAGCTGCGCAGCCGTGGCGTCCCGTTCGTGTTTTCAACCGGTCTGTCGCGGACCGAAGACACGTTCCGCGACTTCAGCGATGTTCCGGTCGTGACCAAACCCTATGCGAGCCATCAGTTGACGGCTGCGATGCAGGCGGCACTCAGCACAAGGCGCAGCTGAAACCGCGCCTTGCTCGAGATCAGACGCCGGCGCCTGATCCCATCACGTGAGCGGCAATGGCATCGGGACCATAATCCGCCTCGCCTGAAACCTTCAGGATGTCCTGCAAACGCGTGCGAGCACGGCTGACGCGGCTCTTGATGGTGCCCACGGCGCAGTTGCAGATTTCGGCAGCTTCCTCGTAGGAAAAGCCGGATGCGCCGATCAGGATGATCGCTTCGCGCTGATCCTCTGGCAGCTTTTCGAGCGCTGCACGAAAATCTTCCAGATCGAGCGAGCCATGCTGCGACGGATGGATTGCAAGCCGGGCCGTCATCGCGCCGTCGCTGTCCTGAACTTCGCGGCCGCGCTTGCGCATCTGCGAATAGAACTCGTTGCGAAGGATCGTGAACAACCAGGCTTTGAGGTTGGTGCCGGGCTGGAAGCTCGATTGCTTGTCCCACGCCTTCACAAGCGTTTCTTGAACAAGATCGTCGGCCTTGTCGGAATTCTGCGTCAACGATACGCCGAACGCGCGCAGGCTGGGAATTGCGCCAAGCAAGTCTTGCTTGAACTGCAGGCTGTCCGACATCGTCAGTCCTTTTTCCGACCCGAGTCCGCTGCTTCCAGCTTGCTCAACAGGTCCATGAAACGATCCGGAACATCATCCGACACGATCCCGTCATAGAACTGCTTCAGCTTGCGTCCTATTTCGGTGTTGGTTCCAAGCGGATCAAGATGACCACCCTGCCGCGCAGCCTCGTGCTGCTCGGTATTTTCCTCGTCGCTCATTCCAAAACCGCCTCTCAGATCGATAGAAGGGTGTGCAGTTATCGCGCTCGCAAGCAAGCGATCGTTCAGTCTAGGCACACGCAAGCGGGTCTAAACGAGGGGATCGCAAAAATGTTCCTTTGCGCCGGAACTTTTTTCCGCGAGCCCTGTTATGAGTGAGACCCAATTTGTGGGCGCGACTTTTTTGTTCCAGGGATAATCACAGAATGAGCCTTTCCTCGTCGATCGCTCCGCACTTGCCGTATCTGCGGCGCTTTTCGCGGGCAGTGTCCGGTTCTCAGACCAGCGGTGACGCGCTCGTGGCCGCCATGCTCGAAGCGATTATCGCCGACGTCAGCATTTTTCCGGAAGCGAGCAGCGACAAGATCGCCCTCTACAAGATTTTCGCCAAGCTTTTCACATCCATCGCCGTTCGCGTTCCCGACGAAGCACCGGCATCGGCATGGGAAAAGAGCGCGGTCGCCAATCTGTCTGCTTTGGCACCTCGTCCGCGTCAGGCTTTTCTCCTGGTTGCAGTGGAAGGCTTCACGGATGCCGAGGCCGCCGAAATCCTGGATGCTCCGTCCAACGAGTTCGCTGACCTTCTGACGGAAGCCAGCAACGAGATCTCGCGTCAGGTTGCCACGGAAATCATGGTGATCGAGGACGAGCCGCTGATCGCCATGGATATCGAAGAGATGGTTGAAAGCCTCGGCCACCGCGTGGTGGGCGTTGCCCGTACCCATGCCGAAGCAACCGAGCTCTTCCACCGTACCCAGCCGAAGATGGTGCTGGCCGACATTCAGCTCGCCGATGGCAGCTCGGGTATCGATGCGGTCAACGAAATCCTGGCCGATCGCGCTGTGCCGGTGATCTTCATCACCGCCTTCCCCGAGCGCCTGTTGACGGGCGAACGCCCCGAACCGGCTTTCCTCGTGACCAAGCCGTTCAACCCGGACATGGTCAAGGCGCTGATCAGCCAGGCGCTGTTCTTCGACCAGCAAAAAGCCGCCGCTTAAGAAACGTTCAGGCACCGTTCAGGGAAGTTGCCTTAACAAGGAATTGAAAGTTTTTAGAGAAAGCGCAGCCTCGATGCTGTGCTTCTTTAAGCTTGTTTCCGGGAACAGCGTCCTCCCAAGCGCGTTCCCCTCGGCGTAAGGAGTAAAAACGATGCTCTACTGGTTTATTGTATCCGCCGTTGTTGCCGCGATTGCCGGCGCTTTGAGCGTGAGCGTCACTGCGACGTCGATCGGCATGGCACAGGTTCTGATCATGATGCTGTGCGCATTCGTGGTCATCTCCCTGTTTACAGGTGTCATGCGCCGCGTGCGCTGATCCCCGCGATCCGAACAGAAAAAGGGCGCCTCGAGCGCCCTTTTTGTTGTCTGGAGGAAACTCGAACTGCAGCTCCGCGGATCATGGGATTGGCAGGCGCTGAAAAAAAGAAAGCCGGCCTCAAAGGGCCGGCTTTTTTAAGTCTGAGAACCGAGGGGGATCGTTCTCAGTCAAGACACGACGGTCGTTGGGGGTGGGGGCGATAGGTACGACCCGCCGTGTTCGCTCCAACAACAGGCAGCGAGAAACTTGGTTCCGCACAAAAGCAAATAAATACGGTGCCTCGGATTTGTACGTCGCAACCAAGCATTGTTCCTGCTCTTGGCAGCATCAAAACACCTGCATGGGACGAACATAAATCGAGATCGTAATATTTTGTGGAACCACAAACATTGATGCTCCGTTACTAGCAGCAAATGAGGTGTTCAAAATGGAACATATTGCTGCTGTCCTTCTCCTGATCGGTTGTTCTGACGACATGAGCGCGTGCCGGGAATTGCCTGTGCAAACCGCGATCTTCGAGACCGCCCAGGAATGCGAAGCCGAGATCAACCCGGCCATTGCCGGCATGACGACGACCTATACCCAGCTGATCGGGAAATGCGTTCCCGTCGATCCTGCGATGGAAGAAGAAGACGCCGAATTGGTCTGGAACCTTCAGGCTGATGGCACGTTGTATGCTGCCGTAGAGGTTCCGGATGTCATGGTCGCTCAGAACGCCGCCGCCAAACAGGATCGCTACGTAGCACAAGAGTAACTTGCTATTGTTTGGCCCTTGTCCAATGATCCGCGGCAGGGGACGCGTTTAGGAGAGAGCAGACTATGAAGAACACCATTTTCGCGTTGGCCGCGCTCGGCACGGTAGCTGGTTGTACAACGGCTGAGCAGAGCGCAGTTGTCGGCGCAGCCGGTGGCGCTGCCATCGGCGGTCTGGCAACCGGCCGTACCTCGGGCGCCCTGATCGGTGCTGGTGCCGGCGCAGTTGCCGGTTATGTCATCGGCAAGGCCGCGACCCCGGGCTATTGCCTGTACGAAGACCGCCGCACCGGCCGTCGGTACGAAGCCCGCTGCTGATCCGGCGTGCTTCGACGGAAATAAAGAAGAGGCCCTCCGGGGCCTCTTTCTTTTTGTGGATGCCCCCGCCCGTTCAGGCTGCGGCCTTCATTGCGCCCGGACCGGGGATGGCGCCGGGCGGGCACTTGCCCAGGATGATCATGCCTAGCACTTCATCCTGCGTGACCTCGGTGGTCTTGGCCGTTCCAACCACTTGACCATTCTTCATGACGCAGACCCGATCGGCCAGATCGAACACATCATGGATGTCGTGGCTGATCAGGAAGATGCCGATCCCCTCCGACTTCAACTGCTTCACCAACTCGCCGACCTGCGCCGTTTCCTGCGGCCCAAGGGCGGCTGTCGGCTCGTCCATGATCAGGATGCGGGCATTGAAAAGGATGGCGCGCGCGATCGCGACCGACTGGCGCTGACCGCCCGACAAGCGCGCCACAGGATCCTTGAAGCGCTGAAAGCGCGGATTGAGGCGGCCCATCACCTTGCGCGCTTCGGCTTCCATAGCGACATCATCCAGCGTGCCCCAGGACGTCATCAGCTCGCGTCCAAGAAACAGATTGGCGGCAGCGTCGACATTGTCGGCCAGAGCCAGCGTCTGGTAGATCGTCTCGATACCGTATTTCTTGGCATCACGCGGGCTGTTGATCGCAACCTCCTCGCCATTGACGAGGATCGTGCCGGTATCGCGCTTGTAGGCACCCGACAGGATCTTGATCAGCGTCGACTTGCCGGCGCCGTTATGGCCGAGCAGCGCCACCACTTCGCCGGGATAAAGGTCGATCGACGCATCATCCACGGCGCGGATGCCGCCGAAAGCGATGGATATGTCACGCATCTCGACGAGCGGAACTTCGGGTGTGGGTGCGAGGGGAACCATGTTTCGCCTCCTAGACGCGCTTGCGGTACATGGTGTCGAGCCACACGGCGAGCACCAGAACGAAGCCGACAATGATGTTTTGCAGCGGCGTGTCGATGCCAAGCAGCACCATGCCGGACTGTAGCGATTGCATCAGCAGCGCGCCGAGCATGGCACCCAGCACCGTTCCAGCGCCGCCGGCAAGCGACGTGCCGCCGATCACGGCAGCCGCAATCACCAGCAGCTCGTCGAGTGTTCCGAGCGCATTGGTCGAGGCGTTCAGGCGTGCCGAGGATATCGCGGCACCGACGGCCGCCAGAAGCCCCATCAGCATGAAGATCTTCATCGTCACCCAGCGTGTCGCGATACCAGCTAGCGCCGCGGCTTCCGGATTGCCGCCGATCGCGAAGACATAGCGGCCGAAGCGGGTGCGGCGCGTCAGGAAAGTCATGACGATACCGACCGCGATGGCCATCAGCACGGGGATGGCGATGCCATGGGCGATGAACAGGCCGCCTTCCGGTGGGACGATCGCGTTTTCCTGCATGTAGCGACGCACAATACCGATCGGCCAGCCATAGGAATTGGCGATCCACACAGCTCCCAGGATCACGGCGCAGGCGACCGCGCCGAGAAAGGCTTCGGCCCAAAGGGGGCGCAGCGGAAAATGGAAGCGCTGGCGCTGGACGCGGTCCGAGCGCAGCATCCAAACGACGCCAACGCAAGCGATGAGGCCGACGATCCAGCTCCAGGTCGCGCCGATCGAGCCTTGTGGGCCGCCGCCCATCAGGCGGTAGGTTTCATCCATGGGCGCAACGGTCTGGCCCGAGGTCAGCCACCACGCGCCGCCGCGCCAGATCAGAAGGCCGCCAAGCGTCACGATGAAGGCGGGAACGCCCATATAAGCAATGACATAGCCATGCAGCGCACCGATGGCAGCACCCACAAGGAGGCCTGAGCAAAGGGCCAGGATCCAGAGCCAGGGGCTGCCGAGCGGGATGCCGAAAACCTGCGGCAGCCATTGCGCCTGCATGACGCCCATGACCATGCCGCAAAAGCCGAGGATCGAGCCGACCGACAGGTCGATATTGCGGGTCACAATCACCAGCACCATGCCCGTCGCCATGATCGCGACGGAAGCGGATTGAACGGACAAATTCCAGAGATTCCGAGGGGTTAGGAACAGACCGCCGGATAGAATATGCAGCCCGACCCAGATGATGACGAGCGCGCTCACCATACCGAGCATGCGCACATCAAGCTCGGTGGCTTTCAGAAAACGGGCGAAGGGGCCGAGGTCGGAAGCGCGTGCGCGGTCAACCGGAGTGGTGGTGGTATCGGTCATGTCTGCTCCTCCAGCCGCGCTGGATACACGCGACTTGGCGCACCATTTGGCTAAATGGCAGCACAAAACGGGGCGCTTGAAGCGCCCCGCTGTCTCGTTTCAGCGATTTAGTCGCAGCCCTTCACGCCTTCGACGGCACCCTGGCAGGCAGCCTCTTTCGAGATCCAGCCGGCATCGATCACGAGGTTCAGATTATCCTTGGTGATCGCAACGGGGGTGAGGAAGAGCGAAGTCAGTTCGGTACCCGAAGGCGACTTGAACGGCTTCACATCGGCGATGTCGGTCATCGCTTTTCCGTCGGCCATCTGCGAGGCGATTTCGGCGGCGGTCTTGCCGAGCTCGCGCGAGTCCTTCCACACGGAAACGGTCTGCGTTCCCTGCGCGATGCGGTTCAGCGCGGCGTGGTCGGCGTCCTGGCCGGAAACCGGCACGGAACCGGCGAGCCCCTGGGCGCTCAAGGCAGCGATGGCACCGCCGGCGGTGCCATCATTGGCGGCGACGACGGCATCGACCTTGTTGTCGTTGGCGGTGAGGAACTGCTCCATGTTCTTCTGGGCGTTCGCAGGCAGCCAGCCATCGGTATAGGCTTCGCCGACATTCTTGATCTTGCCGGAATCGATGGCGTCCTTCAGCACTTCCATCGCGCCGGAAAACAGGAAGTCGGCATTGGGATCGGCGCCGTTGCCCTTGATGAAGACGTAGTTGCCTTCAGGCTGCACCTTGAACACTTCGCGGGCCTGCATGCGGCCGACTTCGACATTGTCGAAGGTGAGGTAGAAGGCGTCCTTGCTGTCGATCAGACGATCATAGCCGACCACCGGAATGCCTTCGTCGACGGCTTTCTGAACGGCCGGACCGATGGCGCTGGCATCCTGCGCCAGGATGATCAGGGCGTTGGCACCCTGCGAGATCAGCGATTCCACATCGGTCAGCTGCTTGGATGCCGAGGACTGGGCGTCGGCGGAGATGTATTTGTCGCCGGCGGCCTCGATGGCCTTCTTCATCGCGGCTTCATCGGTTTTCCAGCGCTCTTCCTGGAAGTTCGACCAGGACACGCCGATGATCTTGTCCTTCGCCTGCGCCATACCGACAAAGGCAAATGACACGGTTACACCCGCCAGAAAGGCGGTTGCCAAACGATTCATGATTTCCTCCCTGCACGCAAAGAGCGCGCGTCGTTCCTCACCAAAGCCCGCGTAAACCGGCCTTCGCAAAAGTGTGACCCAGTCAAAGGGCCGCTGTCAACGTAGCCCTTTGGAGCATGCGGGAGATGACGGTGGAGAAGGAAAGCCTGCGCGAAGGGCGGCAAGGCCGGATCGTCGCAGGCCGACGGCATCACCGCCCTGCCCTGCCTGCACTGTTCGGCCGATCGGAGAGCGCTTATTCCTCGCTGATGGAATAACCGGCGCCGCGCACGGTGCGGATCACGTCCGGCATGCGGTTGGTGTTCACCGCCTTGCGCAAACGGCCGACATGCACATCGACGGTGCGCTCGTCGATATAGATCGTTTCGCCCCACACATTGTCGAGCAGCTGACCGCGCGAAAATACGCGGCCGGGATGACGCATCATGAATTCGAGCAGCCGGAATTCAGTCGGCCCGAGCTTCACTTCGCTTTGCTTGCGAAACACACGATGGGATTCGCGATCGAGAACGAGGTCGCCGACCTTGAGCACGCTCGACAGAACTTCCGGCTTGGCACGGCGCAGAAGCGCACGCACGCGCGCCAGAAACTCGGGCGTCGAAAAGGGCTTCACGAGATAATCGTCCGCACCGGTCGCCAGACCCCGCACACGGTCGCTTTCCTCGCCACGCGCCGTCAGCATGATCACCGGCAGGCGCTCGGTCTGGGGGCGAACCCGCAAACGGCGGCAGATTTCGATGCCGGACACGCCCGGCACCATCCAGTCGAGCACGAGAAGATCCGGCACATGCTCCTGAAGGCGCAGATCGGCTTCATCGCCGCGGGTGACGATCTCGACCTGATAGCCTTCGGATTCGAGATTGTACTGGAGAAGGACGCCCAACGGCTCCTCATCCTCCACGATCATGATTTTCGGTGCGATCATGTCTGGACCAATCTCAAATCACAGCCGAGGGCGTGCCGGTTTCATCGACCTTGGGCCGGTTCGCCGGAAGCTGCGTGCCCGTCATGACGTAGTAGGCGTTCTCGGCGATGTTGGTGACATGATCGCCGATGCGCTCCAGGTTCTTGGCGCAGAACAGAAGATGCGTGCAGGCGGTGATATTGCGCGGATCTTCCATCATGTAGGTCAGGAGTTCGCGGAACACGGCCGTGTATTGCACGTCGATCTTTTCATCGTCCGCGCGCAGCGGCTTCAGGGCTTCGGCATCGCGCGCGATATAGATGTCGACCACGCGTTCCAGCTGCTGGTGAACCAGCGCGGCCATCGTTTCGATGCTGTGCGTGAAGGTTTGTGGCGCGGTGCTTCTGTCGACGGCAGACACACGCTTGCCGAGGTTCTTGGCAAGATCGCCGATGCGTTCGAGATCCGAAGCGATACGGATCGCGCCGACAACCGTGCGCAGATCGTCGGCCATCGGCTGGCGCTTGGCGATCAGCGTGATGGCGCGTTCGTCGAGCTCGCGCTGGCGGGCATCCATGACCGCATCATCGGCAATCACGCGGCGCGCTTTTTCCTGCTCGCCTTCAAGCAGTGCGGAGGTCGCGGCGTCCACCATGGCAGCTGCGAAATGGCCCATGTCGCGGATGATCCGGTCGATCGCGGCCAGTTCTTCGTCGAAGGAGGTAACGGTATGTGCAACCATGATCCTGCTCCCTCCCCCGATCAGCCGAAGCGACCGGTGATGTAGTCCTGCGTGCGCTTTTCGGCCGGGCTGGTGAACATCATCTCGGTCGGGCCTTCCTCGACTAGAATCCCGAGATGGAAGAAGGCGGTGCGCTGCGACACGCGCGCGGCCTGCTGCATGGAGTGCGTCACGATCACGATCGTATAATTGGCACGCAGCTCGTCGATCAGCTCCTCGATCTTGGCGGTCGCGATCGGATCAAGCGCCGAGCACGGCTCGTCCATCAGGATCACTTCGGGCGAAACCGCGATGGCGCGCGCGATGCAAAGACGCTGCTGCTGGCCGCCGGACAGGCCGGTGCCGACTTCATGCAGGCGGTCCTTCACCTCGTTGAAGAGCGACGCCTTCTGCAAGCTTTCCACCACGATCTGCTCGAGATCGGTCTTGGACTTGGCGAGGCCATGAATGCGCGGGCCATAGGCGACATTCTCGAAGATCGTCTTCGGGAACGGGTTCGGCTTCTGGAACACCATGCCGATACGGGCGCGCAGTTCCACGACGTCGAGCTTGGGATCATAGAGATCCTCACCATCGAGCTGGATCGTGCCGGACACGCGCGCGCCCTCGATCGTGTCGTTCATGCGGTTGAGGCAGCGCAGAAAGGTCGACTTGCCGCAACCCGACGGACCGATAAAGGCAGTGACGGCCTTTTCCGGAATGTCGATCGACACATCGAACAGCGCCTGCTTCGGACCATAAAAGACGCTGACGTCCTGCGCATGGACGCGCACCTTGCGGGGCTCGGGATCGGGCGTGCGAACGGTTTGGAAGGTCTTTGGCAACGCGGCCGAACTCTGGTTGGATGACGAAGCCGGGGCAAGGGTCGCGTTCATTTTCTGCGTCTCCGGGGCATTAAACATCATGCGCGCCTTTCGAAGCGCGACCGCAGAACAATCGCGATCGCATTGAGGGCCAACATTACACTGAGAAGAACGATGATCGCCGCAGCCGTCTTCGGCTCGAAGTAATTGCGGTTCTCGTTGCCTTCCCAAAGAAAGATCTGGACCGGCAGAGCGGTCGACTGGTCGAGCGGCGTCACCGGCAGGGTCGTCACGAAGGCGTTCATGCCGATCAACAGCAAGGGTGCCGTTTCGCCGATCGCCTGCGCAACGCCGATGATCGTGGCCGTCAGGATGCCGGGATAGGTTACCGGCAGAACGTGGTGGAACACGGTCTGGGTGCGCGAAGCACCAAGCCCCAGCGCCGCCTGGCGAAGGGACGGCGGCACGGCGCGCAGCGAGGCTCGCGTGGCGATGATGACGGTCGGCAGGGTCATGAGGCTCAGCACCAGACCACCGGCCATCGGTGCCGACAGGGGCAGATGGAAGTAGTTGATGAACACTGCCGCACCCAGCAAACCGAACACGATCGACGGCACGGCTGCGAGATTGTTGATGTTGACCTCGATCAGATCGGTCAGCTTGTTCTTGGGCGCAAACTCTTCAAGGTAGATCGCGCTTGCCACGCCAACCGGTACCGCCAGCACGATCACGATGATCATCATGTAGAGCGAGCCGATAAACGCGCCGAGCAGACCGGCTTCGGCCGGAGCGTTGCGCGAATCCGTGTTGGTGAACAAAACGGACGAGAACGCCATGCGGATGCGGCCATCCTCGTAGAAGCGGTCGGCCAGCATGCGGGCGGCTTCCGGCAGCTGCTGGCGATCGCTGGCGAGCGAGCGGTCGATGTCACCCTTCAACCAGACATCGACATTGGCCGAGGCAAGCAGCTCGATCGGCACCGTCTTGCCGAGAAGATCCGGGTTTTCCACGAACATGTCGCGCAAACGGTAGCGCTCGTTCTGCGACACGAGGAACTGAACGTCGCGCGCGCTCATCTCGACATCGGGCGCTTCGGCGCGGATGCTGTTTTCGATGATGCGGTTCCAGTTCACCATCGTCACCTTGCGCTGCCAATCGAGATTGGCGCGTCGCAAGGCGGCAGGCGACTGGTCGGTGTCTGCAACAGGCTTTGGATCGACCTTGATGATGGCGGGATCGAAGGTGACGTCGACCTTCACCACCGGCTGCCAGAAGGCCGGCAGACCTTCATGAAGGATGGTGCTGAACAGAAAGAGCACGAAGCCGATCGCAACCGTGACCGAGGCGATGCCGTAGAAGCGGAAGCGTTTTTCCGCGTTGCGGCGACGGCGCAGGCTGGCCTGGATGCGGCTGCGGTTGGGTGAACCGGCGGATGCGGCGGGAGAGGACATGGCGGAAACACTCATGATCTTACTCGTACTGCTCCCGATATTTGCGCACGACGTAGAGCGCGATCACGTTCAAGCAGAGCGTCATGCCGAACAGCGTCAGGCCAAGCGCAAAGGCGACGAGGCTTTGCGGGCTGGCGAAGTTGGTGTCGCCTGTCAGCTGGTTGACGATCGACACGGTGACGGTGGAGGTCGCCTCGAACGGGTTGAAGCGCAGGATGGGCGCATTGCCGGCCGCGAGCACCACGATCATGGTTTCACCGAACGCCTTCGACACGGCGAGCAGAAAAGCGCCGACGATGCCGGGCAATGCCGCGGGAAGCACCACGCGCTTGATCGTTTCCGACTTGGTGGCGCCCATGCCAAGCGACCCGTCGCGCATCGCGCGCGGCACCTGCGTGATGATGTCGTCCGACAGGGATGACACGAAGGGGATGATCATGATCCCCATCGCGATGCCGGCCGTCAACGCCGATGTTGCGCGGATCGGCACGCCGATCATTGCGCCCAGCGCCGACAAAGCCGGTCCGAGCGTGACGAGCGCGAAGAAGCCGTAGATCACCGAGGGGATGCCGGCGAGGATCTCGATCATCGGCTTGGCAAAGGCGCGCACTTTGCGCGGCGCATATTCAGCCAGATAGATCGCCGACATCAAACCGAGCGGAATGGCCACCAGCATGGCGATGGCCGACACCATGATGGTGCCCCACAAAAGCGGCAGCAAACCATACTGGCCGTAATCGCCGCTGGCAGTGGCGGCAAAGCGCGGCGCCCACACGGTGCCGAAGAAGAAGTCGGCCGGCGAGATGAAGGAAAAAAAGCGCAGCGCTTCGCGCAGAAGCGAAGCGATGATGCCGACGGTGGTCAGGATCGCGATGCCCGAGCAGATGGCGAGCAGCACCTTCACGATCGTTTCGAACTCGTTGCGGGCACGAAGCCGCGGCGCGATCCGCGCACGCATGGCGACGAGGCCGATGATGCCCACACCCGCCGCCACGGCTACCATTGCCCAGAAGGTCAGCAGGCGGAATTCATGCAGCGCCTGTCCGGCGGCGTTCTCATAAGGCTGGGCATCGCCCACCACGCCGAAGCCGGTGGAAATCTGCTCGACGCGGCGAAGCGCATCGCGCAGCTGCGTTGGATCGCCGTTCACCACCTCGGCCGGCAAAAGCGACAGCGTGTAGGAGCGCACGACATCGTCGCCCACGAAGAACCAGATCAGGAGAATGGCGAGCGCGGGCACGAGGCACCAGAGCGCGACCATCAAACCGTGATAGTTCGGGCGCGAGTGCATCTTCAACGTGCTGCCGCCGGCAACCGCGCGGCTGCGCGAAAGGCCGACCTGATAAGACAGCGCCAGGAGAAGGAGTAGCAGAGCGGCGACGACCAGGCTGTTCACGAACCCACTCCATCAGGAAACATCGGGCAGCGCATGACTGTGCGCATCGGACTTGGCAAGGGGATGCGAGCGGTACCGCGCCAAGAATGCACGGAAAAAGGCGGAGCGCCAACGCGCCCCGCCTTCTCATCATTCCAGCTTACTTGGCTGCTTCGAGGGTCTTGCCGTCTTCAAACGCCTTGAGAACCTCGGCGCGCTCTTCGTCCGGCATCGGGATCAGGCCAGCGCTTTCCAGCGTACCGCCAGAACCGGTCATGCCGTCGGACAGGAAGAACTCGGTGTATTCCTTGATGCCCGGGATCGTGCCGATGTGCTCGCCCTTCACGTAGAAGAACAGAGGGCGTGACACCGGATATTCGCCGGAAGCGACGGTCTCGAGCGAAGGCGTGACGCCCTCGACGGTGGCGACCTTCAGCGTATCGCGGTTCTGGTCGTAGAAGGACAGACCGAACACGCCGACGGTGGACGGATTGGCCTGCAGGCGAGCGAGCGTTTCGGTGTAATCGCCCGAAATCTCGACAACGACGTCCTGGCGGAAGGTCTCGCAAGCCTTCGTCATGGCTTCCTTTTCCATTTCCGGCAGACCGGCTTCCTTGCAGCCCGGCGCGATCATCTTTTCCTGGAAGACTTCGCGGGTGCCGTGGTTGGAGCCAGGGATTGCGACGTTGATTTCCTGGTCGGGAAGCGAAGGATCGACATCCTTCCAGCTCTTGTAGGGGTTGGCGACCATCTTGCCGTCAACGGGAACTTCGGCGGCAATGGCCTTGTAGACCATGACCGGCGTCAGGGCGAAGTCTTCCTTGTCGGCGCTGGTGGCGAACACGATGCCATCATAGCCGATCCGGACTTCCTGGATCTTGGCGACGCCATTGGCCTGGCAGGTCTCGATCTCTTCGGCCTTGATCGGGCGCGAGGCGTTGGCGATGTCGATCGTGTTTTCACCGACGCCCTGGCAGAACTGCTTCAGGCCGCCGCCCGAACCACCGGAGCCGACCACCGGCGCCTTGAAGTCTGGAAATGCATTGCCGAACTCTTCCGCGACGATCGAGGCGAAAGGCAGCACGGTCGAGGAACCGGCGATCTGGATGGTGTCGCGGGACTGAGCCGAGGCTGGGCCAGCGAGAAGGATCGCCGCTACGGCTGTCGAAAGCAAAAGCTTGGTCATGGAGCCTACTCCGTTCCGGAAAAAATCTCTTCGGACACGCCGCAAGGCTTGCTGCCAGCGGCGATGAGGGAGGCTTTAGGGGGTCCATGTAACAGTTACATGACAGTTTTATATCGGCTCAATGATGCGTGCCGATGCGTTTGCGCAATGGCCTACGGAGCGCAGTTCGAGCGTCTTTCGCGCAGTGAGTTTTCACTGGCGCCGAAACAAAAAAAGCCGGCTCGAAAGCCGGCTCTTTCATGAAATGGGTGCTGCGATCAGCGGCGCGAGAAGAAGAACGCGATCAGCAGGCCGATGATGGTGATGCCCACGGCGGTGGTTGCCACCGGGTTTTCCTTGGCCGTGTTTTCCACGAAGCGGGCCTTGGAGTAGATCTCCTTGCGCGCGCCCTTCGTGTTGGTGAGGAAGCTGTCGATCATGTCAGCGATGGTTTCGGACGCATCGTCATAAACCTGCGACGACTGCTTCTTCACCTGCTTGCGCAGAACAGCCACTTCCTTCTGCAAGGAAGCAAGCTGATCGCCTACGTCGCTTTCAAGATCGTCGCGGAATTTCGAAAAAGACGCCATGGATCAGTCCTCAAATCAATGATTGGAAGTTTTCTGAACGGTTTGACGCGAGCTTTGTTCCCGGGCGGGACGTTTCGGGAGCGCGAGAATTTGCCGGATCATCCCGCAACGAACCGCCGCCACAACGGTTCTAGATCCGAACACCCTGTTTTGCGCAAGGAAACCAAGATGACCGACCAGAACAATCGCGAGAATGCGGAGATCGACGCGGAACGCGCTGAAACCATTCATGACCGCTCGCTGCAGGCCGCTTCGGCCCAGAACGAGGAAGCAGCTCTTGCCGGAAGCGATCTGCTTGATGGCGGCGCAGAAGACGCCGCCCTCGCCGATGCCGACCTGTTCGACAACGAAGACGACCTCGTGCCGCTCGACCAGATCGAAAACCTCGATGACGACGAAGCCGAGGACGTGACCGGTCAGGACGACGACAATCCGTATCAGGAGTCGGACGAGGCTTTGCCGGACGACCAGGAAGAACGCTCGATCGCCCGCGACAATTCCCGCGAAGGCTCGCGTTTCGATCAGGTCTGACCCCTCGCAAATTGAGAAAAATGGCCCGGCTGTTTCAGCCGGGCTTTTTTTATGTCAGGAGATCGGCCAAGGCTGATGCCGATCTTTTCTGTTGGTGATGACCCAGCGCGCTTAAGACGTTAGACTGACTTTATTTCCGTGTTGGACGAACGCCCATCTATGACGAATTCTGAATGGGTGAATGACCCGGTCCTGCAAGGTGGCGGCGAGTGCGGCGCGCTGATGCGCGCGCTCGATTGGACGCGCTGCCCGCTTGGCGTTCCGAGCTCCTGGACACCGCAGCTGCGCACCACGGTCGGTTTGGCGCTCGGCTCCGTTCAGCCGATGCTGATCGTCTGGGGCCCCGAGCAGATCACGCTCTATAATGACGGCTATGCCGTGATGTGCGGCAAGCGTCATCCGGCCTCCTTGGGCCAGCCTTTCAAGGATCTCTGGTTCGATATCTGGGACTCGGTCGAGCCCATCCTGACCCGCGCCTATGACGGGTTGGGCACGCAGATGGACGACATCCAGTTCACCATGCATCGTAACGGCTATCCCGAGGAAACGCATTTCGCCTTTTCCTACACGCCCGTGCGCGCCGATGACGGCACGGTGCTCGGCATGTTCTGCGCCTGCACGGAAACCACGGGGCAAATTCTCGCCAAGCGTCGGCATGATCGCGAGAGCGACCTGCTCAGGCAGGTTTTCGAACAGGCGCCGGGCAGCGTCGCGGTGCTTCGTGGCGACAGCTATGTCTTCGAAATGGCCAATGCATCTTATGAAAAGCTGGTCGGCCGCAGCGATCTGATCGGCAAAAAGGTCGACGATGCACTGCCGGAGGTCGCCGAACAGGGCTTCATCGATCTTCTGGACCAGGTGTACCGCAGCGGCGAAACCTATGCCGGCACCAACATGCCGATCACGCTCCAGTCCGGCCGCAATGGCGAGGCTGAAGAACGCTTCATCGATTTCGTTTATCAGCCGCTGCGGGGTGCGAACGGAAGCGTGGACGGTATCTTCGTTCAGTCCCTGGACGTCACCGACCGCGTGCAATCCGACCGCCAGCAGGAAGTCCTGAACCAGGAACTGGCGCACAGGCTGAAGAACCAGCTGGCGATGGTGCAGGCGATCGTTTCGCAGACCATGCGCTCGGCTGACAATCTGGCCGACGCACGCAAGAGCATCACCGACCGCATTCAGGTCCTCGGCCGCGCCCACGACATGATCCAGGTCGGCGTCGGCGGACGCACAAGCGTGACCGAGATCGTGGATGCCGTGGTCAACCTGCACAGCGACTTCCGCAACCAGCAGTTCACGATCAACGGTCCGAAGATCGCCTTCGGCTCCAGACAGGCTCTGTCGCTGTCGCTAATCCTTCACGAACTGGCCACCAACGCCTTCAAGCACGGTGCGCTGTCGGTGGAAGACGGACAGATCGACCTGCACTGGAGTGTGGAAACGCGCGACGGTCTCGAGCATTTTGTGATGGAATGGACGGAAAGCAACGGACCGCTCGTGGCCGAGCCTTCCACCCTGGGATCCGGCAGCCGCCTCATCAAGGCAGGCTTGGCCGGCGCGATCCGCTGCCGTGGTGAATCGATCTACGCGCCAGAAGGCTTCCGCTTCCGCTTGTCAGCCGATCTGTCGAGCCTGCGCGATTAAGCGCTCACGCAGCTGCGGCCGGGTGCAGCGCCTTCAGTTCCTGCGCCACGAGATCCTGCAAGCGCCAAAGATTGCGATCATGGATGCCGAAGGCTTCGAGATGGGCGACCGTGTTGTAGAGATATTCGGCGCATGATCCTGCGTGCCCGCACGCCCGCGCCAGGATAAAAGCGACGTCCGGCAAAGGCAGCTTTCGCTGGGTCTGCGGCCCGCTCGGCCCCGCCCAAAACGCCATTACCCGCTTCTTGCCTTCGGCCGTATCCACCGTGATCCAGCGGATCATGTGGGCGTTCTGGCGAAACCGCAATTCGCGAAACAGCATGCGGCGGATCTGGGCTGGCCGATTGTCTTCGGCAATGCGGTAGATCACGCCGTCGCAGCGTCCACCGCGCTCCATGGCCATCATCAGACCCGGCTGCTGCGGCGTGCCGCGCCAGGCGCGCATGGTCAGGCAAAAGGAGCGGTGCCAGCCATAGGCACTCGCGCGCATATGCGCGGTCGCATCGAAGTCCGGCTTCCAGATCAGCGAGCCATAGGCGAATACCCAAAGCGGATCGCTACCGCATTCGGCATCATAGCGGCGCGCCAGCGCTTCCAGTTCGTCATCGGTCAAAAGGGTCAAGCCGGGCTCAGGACCGAGTTCCGGCTCCGGGCGCACGCTCAAGGCGACAAGCTCGGGTGTCAAAGTCATGTGGCGGGTCATGGAAACACAAGCTAGGCGTCCGACAGCCTCCTGTCATCAGCGACGCAGCGTCAACCCCAACAATCCCCCGCTAACCCTGCGCCGCGATGCGGAATTACGCGGTTTCAGCGCCGAACTAGCGACTGACTGGCGAACCGAACTGACTAAACGGCCTTCCCGCCGAGATGCTAACTGACCTCATTGTCAGCAGGCTAAGCATTCCAGCTGCGAGCGGCCCTTCAAAAAGCGCAGGCAGTCCCTAAATTGGCGTGGATTCGGGGGTTTCGAAATCATGTCATCCAATCATCGGCTATCGGCCTGGGCCGCGGCCGAAGCCTATATTCTGGCGCGTCGCTCGTCGTCGCGCCCGCTTTCCACCCGTGCCGCCGTCGCGCATCTTCGCGAAACCGTTGCCGACTGCGAGCATACGGACGAGGAACTGGTGCAACTGATCGCCATCAGCGCAGTGCGCCATCGCTGCCCACTCGCTTTCGACGGTCCCTTCAAGCCAGATCCGGCTGTGATCGAACAGGCGGCCCTCAAGGCCGCCGGCTAGACGATTTTTCAGTGAAGTATCCGTGCCTTGGAAGCCAAGGACCTGAAAACAAGTCACTGTTTTCATTACGGTTTCTTAATGTGATCATTCACTCCTCGTTCATGGACACGGGCTCAAAAACGATCGCGTTGAGTTCAAGGAGTTTCCCAATGTCCAAGTTTTTCACACGCCTCGTTCTATCCACCGCCGCCGTTGCCATGCTGGCCGTTCCCATGGCGCAGGCGCAGAGCCGTCACGATACGCGACAGGGCCATCATTACAGCCAGAAGAAGCATCATGATGCCAAGCGCCACAACTGGAAGCGTGGCGAGCGCGTTTCTGATTGGCGCAAGCGTGCCGCGATCCGCGACTACAGGCGCCACGGTCTGCGCGCCCCCAACCGCGGTCAGCATTGGGTCAAGGTTGATAACCATTATCTGCTGATCACGCTGGCGACCGGCATCGTTGCCAGCATCGCGACTGCACGGTAGCCGACAAACCTTCTGCACCGGCCAGCTTCCGATGGCCGGTGCATAGTGCTAGGTCTGACCCGACTGGATGATCCATCTTCCAGCCTGTGCCCCTGCAACGAGCAGGGAATGATGCCATAGTGGCGGCTGTTCGATTCCCGAAAGCCTGCCGCCATGCATCTGTTCGTCCGCAAGATCCTGCTTGATCCGTTTCTGCTTCTGCTCCTGAGCGCCATGCTCATCGCCGCCGTATTGCCGGCGCGTGGAGAAGCGGCCGACCTGCTCCACTGGATCGTGACGGCGGCGATTGCGCTTCTGTTCTTCTTGTATGGCGCCAAGCTATCACCGGCAGCTGTTGCATCCGGCCTGCTGCATTGGCGGCTGCAATCCCTCGTTCTCGTGTGCACCTACGGCATCTTTCCCGTTCTGGGGCTGGTCGCCTCGCATCTCCTGCGCGGTCATCTGCCGGATGATCTGGTGCTCGGCATCCTGTTCCTGTGCTTGCTTCCTTCCACCGTGCAGTCCTCGATCGCCTTCACGTCGATCGCCCGCGGCAATGTGGCGGCCGCCATCACCAGCGCCAGCCTATCCAATCTGGCCGGCGTTTTCGTCACGCCGCTTCTGGTCGGCCTCGTCATCGGCACCCATGGCGGCGACGGCTTCGATCTGAGCTCGGTCGGCGATATCGCGCTGCAGATCCTCCTGCCCTTCGCGATCGGCCAGCTGTGCCGCCCTCTCGTCAGCGCTTTCCTGCAGCGCCATGCCCGCCTGACCCAGTTCACCGATCGCGGCGCGATCCTGCTGGTGGTGTATTCCGCTTTCAGCGAAGGCATGGTGGCCGGCATCTGGTCGCATGTGGATGGCACGGACCTGCTGTGGATCCTCGCCACGGCCTGCGTGCTTCTGGCGCTGATCCTGGCGATCACCGCGCTGTTGGGAAAGCTGTTCGGCTTCAGCCGCGAAGACCAGATCACCATCCTGTTTTGCGGCTCAAAGAAAAGCCTCGCCACCGGCGTGCCCATGGCCGGCATCCTGTTTGCCGGTCAATCCGTGTCGCTGGTGGTCCTGCCGCTGATGATCTTCCACCAGATCCAGCTCTTCGTCTGCGCCCTGCTGGCCGAGCGATTCGCAAGCCAACCAGAAACCGCGAGCACAGCGGTGCAGACTTCAGAACGACGGGTATGAAAGGGAGAAGGGTTTGGTACGCCCAAGGGGAATCGAACCCCTGTTTGCGCCGTGAGAGGGCGCCGTCCTAACCGCTAGACGATGGGCGCTAGCCGAGTGACCGCGATATAAACGGCACTTGGCGAAAAGGCAATGGCCTGTTGATGCGTGTGGCAAAAACCGGTGGAGATTACTCCAGGGGCAATTACAGGGCGGGCAAGGCGACGCGGGCGATCACGCGGCCGGCTGCGAAATCGTAGATCACCAGAACGCGGCTGCCGTCGGTGTTGATCGTATCCAGCGCAAGACGATTGCCCTCGAGCGACTGGCTGGTGACGCGTGCTCCCTCGGGCAAAGGCACGGTCTGGATGCGGTCGTCGCCCTGGGGAATGGTGGCCGTCTCGGCGGCGGGCGCGGCGTCCGGTTCCGGCGTTCGGGTCCACCGGTAGACAATTGCCAGCACGACCGCCATAAGCGCCACAAACAGCAGACCGAGATTGATGGCCATGAAGCGCACGAGCTTTCCGCGAACGCGCTCCATCGCCGGTTCGAGCGGCTGATCGTCGTCGAGTTCGGGTTCGGGCTGGTTCATGGTCTCGTTTCCAGGAGATGCGTGCCGCAATGAGTGGCCCTGATAACGAAGCCGACGCCCCAAAGGAAGGTGCCGAGATGGATCCAACCGCCGCAACGGCGCCGATTACACTTGTTGTTGAAGAGGATGGCGCTGGCACGCGGCTCGATCAATGGCTGTCGGCGCAACTGGCGCCCGATTATTCGCGCAGCCGCATCCAGGCGCTGATCAAGGCCGGCGCGGTGCAGATCAACGACGCCCCCGTCAGCGACCAGAAGCGCAAGCTGGCTGCCGGTCAAAGCGTGATTATCGCCGTGCCGCCGGCCGAAGATCCCGAACCGCAGGGCGAAAACATCCCGCTCGACGTGTTGTTCGAGGACGAGCACCTCATCGTCATCAACAAGCCGGCCGGCCTTGTCGTGCATCCGGGCGCCGGCAACTGGACGGGCACGCTGGTGAATGCGCTGATCCATCATTGCGGTTCCAGCCTTTCGGGCATCGGCGGCATCAAGCGGCCGGGTATCGTGCACCGGCTGGACAAGGACACGAGCGGCGTGATGGTGGCCGCGAAAACCGATCAGGCGCATCGTGTTTTGTCGGACGCCTTTGCCGATCACGGCCGCAGCGGCGATCTCGAGCGTGCTTATCTCGCGCTGATCTGGGGCACCCCGCCGCGCAGCGCCGGCAAGATCGACGCCGCGCTTGGCCGCGCATCCGATCGCGTCCGGCGCGCGGTGGTCCGCGAAACGCGCGAAGATGCGCGCCATGCCGTGACGCATTATCAGGTCACCGAAATCTTCGGCGACAAGGATGCGCCCTCCGCTTCTCTGGTGGAATGCACGCTGGAAACCGGTCGCACTCACCAGATCCGCGTGCATATGGCCCATATCGGTCATCCCGTGATCGGCGATGCCGATTATGGACAGGCCTTCCGCACCAAGGCGAACCGGCTGGCGGAACCGTTGCGCCAACAAGTCGTTGCATTCCCTCGGCAGGCCCTGCACGCTTGGCTCCTCGGCTTCACCCACCCGGCAACGGGCGAGCTGATGCGTTTCGAAGCACCACCGCCTGCCGATATGGCCGAACTGCTGGCGGGATTTCGCGCTTTGTAACGGCTCCTCCACCGCGTTCACACTAGGGTGACGCTGTGTTGCGGGCCACACAAAAGGTGTAATTTCTCGATTTGTTCTGATATAAGAACGTCGTCGCGCATGGCTTGTTCAGGCGCGCGCGACAGGCCTGCCAGCAGGAGGCCGTTCGAGAAGGAGGGTGCTTTTATGGCCCAGACATTACCAAGTATCGCTTCCGGCGAAGGCGGATTGTCCCGCTACCTGGAAGAAATTCGCCGCTTTCCCATGCTGCAGCCGCAGGAAGAGTACATGCTCGCCAAGCGGTATCTCGAGCATGAGGACACGAAGGCGGCGCACAAGCTCGTCACCAGCCATCTTCGCCTCGTGGCCAAGATCGCGATGGGCTATCGCGGCTACGGTTTGCCGATCGGCGAGGTCATTTCCGAAGGCAATGTCGGCCTCATGCAGGCCGTGAAGAAGTTCGAGCCGGAACGCGGCTTCCGCTTGGCGACCTATGCGATGTGGTGGATCAAGGCGTCGATTCAGGAATATATCCTGCGCTCGTGGAGCCTCGTGAAGATGGGCACCACCGCCAACCAGAAGCGGTTGTTCTTCAACCTGCGCAAGGTGAAGGGCAAGATCCAGGCTCTGGAAGACGGCGATTTGCGCCCCGACCAGATCGCCGAGATCGCAACCAAGCTGAACGTTTCGGAAGCCGAAGTCGTGTCGATGAACCGTCGCCTGTCCGGCGACGCCTCGCTCAACTCGCCGATCCGCGCCAGCGAAGGCGAGAGCGGCGAATGGCAGGACTGGCTGGTGGACGATTCCGAAAGCCAGGAAGCCATGCTGATCGAGCAGGATGAGCTGGATAACCGGCGCGGCATGCTGTCTTCTGCCATGGATGTTCTGAACGATCGCGAACGCCGCATCTTCGAAGCGCGCCGTTTGTCGGAAGACCCGCTGACCCTGGAAGAACTGTCGTCGGAATTCGACATCAGCCGCGAGCGCGTTCGCCAGATCGAAGTCCGTGCCTTTGAAAAGGTGCAGGAAGCCGTTCAGGTCGCTGCCCGCCGTCAGGCTCAGGCACTACGCACCATCGAGGCAGAACCGGCCTGATCCCAGGATCATCCGTGATCCCCGCGATCATGTAATCAAACAAAAAGCCCGCCCGGATCGCTCCCGGCGGGCTTTTTGATGCTTGGGTTTGATATTTTGGATCAGCGGCTCGCGGCGTTCTGCCAGGCCTGCATGGCTTCCTCGAACACGCGCTCGCCCGGCACACCCTTTTCCATCGTGATCAGGGCGCGGCGACCGGAATTGTAGATCAACGGCACGTCGATCCAGTCCTGACGGCGCAACAGCGTCATATTGGCCTGAATTTCGGCCGGTGAATCGCTCAGCGCCACAAGGAAGAAACCGTCGGCGATGCGCGCAGGGATGCCGAGCAGCGGACTGCCGGTGGCCTGTTCGCTGTCCTTCATCGCCACGCGAACCACGTTCTGGATGCCACCGCCCTCGAAGCCTTCCGGCGTCAGGAAGATCATTTCCATGATGTGGCTGGCCGGCAGCGTCGGATCCGCATTGCGGCGGATCGTCATGCGCAGCTGCAGGTTCTTGCCGGGAATGTTGGCTTCGGCCCGGATCGCAGGCTCGGGCGGTGCATCGCCGCCGGGCGATTCCTGCACGAGCGACCACACGATCGATCCGCTTTCGGCCGTGTTCGGCGAAGTGGAGGTGCGCTCCTCATAAAAGATCGCGCGCTGGCCAACCGGAACGGTCTGGTCCGATGAAGCAGGCGTGCTGCCGTTCGGCGTCGTGGCCGGGGTCGCGTCGGGGGCTGGCGTTGCCCCCTCGCCTGTTGTTGTATCGGCCTGCGCGGCTTGGCTCAATTCGGCAACCGACGTGCCCTCACCGATCGCAGCGCTGCCATCGGCAGGACCGGGATCGGTTTCACTGCCATCGGCCTGCAAACGCTGGGTGTATTTGCGCAGCGGCTCGGGCGCAGTGGCGGCCGGCGTTGCAGCCGCTTGTTCAGGCTGGTTGGGCGACACGGCGGCGACTTCCGGCTGATCGTCAGCGGCCTCCGGTTCAACGCCATCGGCCGGTGCAACGGCTGCACTATCGGCGTTCTCGCTGTTGGCCGCAGCATCGTCGGCCAGGTCCGTGCCTTCGTTGACGTCGCCCGCATCGTTCAGGCCGAGGAAAGCCGTCAGCGCATCCTTGTTCGACCAGGCGGCATAAGCGCCGCCGGCAACGAGGAGCAAGGCCACAACCGCGGCAATCAAGCCGCCGGACAGACCACGGCGTGGCTTGTTGCGATAAGGCGGCTGCGGCGTGAAGGGACGATCCTGCTCCCGGTCACGATCAAGGTCGCCGTCAAGATCACGATCGAGGTCACGATCCCGATCGATATCATCGAGCACCGGCTCGTTGTGATCGACATGGTCACGCGGCGCTTCCGCATCATGCGTGGGCGCTTCGACCTCATGCGCAGGCACGTCGTCCCGCTGCGTGTCGTGTGAAACGGCAAAGTCGCCGGTGCGCGGCAATGCTGCCGGTTCTTCGCGCTCGAAGGCCGGTTCGGGAAACTGGTCGTCATCCGCCTGGTAGGTGTCGAACAACGTGTCGAGTTCGTCGAGATCGTCTTCCGGTGGCGGCGGTGCGTAGTATTGCTCCACTGCCTGGATCGCATCCTCGATCGCCTGACGCTGGCGTTCGGCAACGGCGGCCGGTGGCGGCGGGTTGATCGCGGCCAGCTTGGCATCGATGGTCGCGCGCGCCTTGGCGTAAACCTTGGCGCGAACGTCCGGCGTGTTTTCGCTCAGCCCTTCGATCGTCTTCTTAAGGACGGCGACGAAATCTGCCATACGGGTTGAAACCTTATCTGGGCGGCGACGCCAGCCAAATCACCGGCGTCTGGTGTTTCCACGAAAATTAATCTTGAAACGGATCGGTCACAAGGATCGTGTCGTCGCGTTCCGGGCTCGTTGACAGAAGCGCCACCGGCGCACCGATCAATTCCTCGATATAGCGCACATATTTGACTGCCTGCGCCGGCAGGTCGTTCCAGGAACGAGCGCCCCGCGTGGTACCCTCCCAGCCTTCAAGCGTCTCGTAGATCGGCTCGACCCGCGCCTGCGCGCCCTGGCTGGCCGGCAGATAGTCGATCACTTCGCCATCCAGTCGATAACCGGTGCAGACCTTGATCTCGTCGAGCCCATCGAGCACGTCGAGCTTGGTCAGTGCGATGCCGTCGATGCCGTTCACGGCCACCGCCTGGCGAACCAGCACCGCATCGAACCAGCCGCAGCGCCTTTTACGCCCGGTAACTGTGCCGAATTCATGGCCGCGTTCACCTAGGAACTGGCCGACATCATTGTCCTGCTCGCTCGGGAACGGCCCTTCGCCGACGCGCGTCGTGTAGGCCTTGGTGATGCCGAGCACATAGCCGATCGCGCCCGGACCGACGCCCGAACCCGCCGCAGCCTGGCCGGCCACCGTGTTGGACGAGGTCACGAACGGATAGGTGCCGTGATCGATGTCGAGCAGCGTGCCCTGCGCACCTTCAAACAGGATGCGCTCGCCGGCGCGGCGCTTGTCGTCCAGCACCTTCCACACGCGGTCCATGTAAGGCAGGATCTTGTCGGCAACCGAGGTCACTTCCTGCAAGAGGTCGTCATAGGCGACTTCCGGATGACCGAGGCCGCGACGCAGCGCATTGTGGTGCGTCAAAAGGCGATCGAGCTTGGCCGGCAGCGTTTCAGTATCGGCCAAATCCATGATGCGGATCGCGCGGCGACCGACCTTGTCTTCGTAAGCCGGGCCGATACCGCGACGCGTGGTACCGATCTTGGTGCCCGAATTGGATGCGGCATCTTCACGGAAGCCGTCGAGTTCGCGATGCAGCGACAGGATCAGCGGCGTGTTTTCCGCAACCTTGAGGCGATCCGGCCCGACCTCGACGCCAAGCGCGCGAATGCGCTCGAGTTCGGCCACGAAAGCATGGGGATCAAACACCACGCCGCTGCCGATGATCGACAGCTTGCCGGGGCGCACGACGCCGGACGGCAGAAGCGAAAGCTTGTAGACCTTGCCGTCCACCACCAGCGTGTGACCGGCATTGTGGCCGCCCTGGAAGCGCACAACCACATCGGCGCGCTCCGACAGCCAATCAACGATCTTGCCCTTGCCTTCATCGCCCCATTGCGAGCCGACGACCACTACGTTGGCCATACTATCTTCCGTGCAGGTTCTTGGCGGCTGGAAACCGCAAACAGTTGAAAAGAAGTGGTCTCTATAACGTCTGCACTACCGTTGCGCGACCCTTCATTAACGTTTTCAGCCAATCCAGGCACAACAAACTGGCCCTCTTGCCACTTTACTCGGGCGAGCCTTGGCAGCTACTGCCCTGCTGATCCTGGAGGAGCAATGCGCAGAACCGCTTACATCTTGCTGGCATTGGCCACGCTCTTCTGGGCCGGCAACTCGATTGCCGGCAAACTGGCGATCGGCCATGTGTCGCCGATGATCCTCGTGCCCGCGCGCTGGGGCGCCATTCTCGTTATCCTCCTCGCATCGAGCCACCGCCAGCTCCGCCAGGACTGGCAGGCAATCAAAACACGGTCGATCTACCTTCTTGCGCTCGGCGCGCTCGGCTTCACGGTGTTCAGCGTCGCGCTTTATTATGCACTGCTTTACACAACGGCGATCAACACCAGCATCCTGCAGGGCGGCATGCCGCTTTTCGTGTTTGCGGCAAGCTTCGTTTTGTTCGGCAGCCGGGTTCAGCTGGAACAGGTTCTCGGCTTCACACTGTCATTCATCGGCGTTCTGGTGATCGCCTTGCGCGGCGATTGGTCGAACCTCGTCACGCTCAACATCAATTTCGGCGATGCGCTGATGCTGATCGCCATTGTCGCCTATGGCTTCTACACCGCTGCCCTCAAGGCCAAGCCGATCCTGCACTGGACGAGCCTGATGACCATGCTGTGCCTGGGCGCAACACTGGCCGCCCTGCCCTTCCTGGCGATTGAGGCGGTGAGTGGCTCCACCATCCTGCCCGATCTGGAAGGCTGGGCCCTGATCGCCTTTATCGTTCTCTTCCCGTCCCTGTTGGGACAGGTGCTTTATATCAAGGGCGTCGAACTGATCGGCTCCAACCGCGCCGGCCTGTTCATCAACCTGCTGCCTTTATGGGGTGCGCTGCTTGCCGTGGTCGTGCTTGGTGAAGCGTTCCACGTCTACCATGCCATCGCCCTCACCATGATCCTGGCCGGCATTGGTCTGGCCGAACGACGCAGTTTCGCTCGACCGTGATGACGCCAGGTGATATCATCGCCATGTGAATTGATATCACGGAGCAGAAACAATGGCTCAGCTTCTCATCCGCCGCCTTGACGACGACGTCAAAGAACGCCTGCGCAGCCGCGCAAAAGCGCATGGCGTCAGCATGGAAGAAGAAGCGCGGACGATCCTGGTGGATCAGCTTGCACCGACGGAGCAGCAGGATACGCGCGGTCTCGGTACCAAGATTGCGGACCTGTTTCGACATATTGATTGGGAAGGCGAGGAACTGCCCCGGCTCCCACATCAGCCGTATAAACCGTTCAGTTTCGACGAATGATAGTTCTCGACACGAATGTAGTTTCGGCTCTCATGAAGCCCGGCGACCATCCCGATATCGCGGGATGGCTGAACCATTGGCCTGAACGGCTGGTACGAACGACGTCCATCACGATCATGGAACTGAACTACGGCATCCATCGACTACCGTTTGGACGAAAGCGGCGGGAACTTACGGAAAGCCTAGAGACCTTGCGCAGGCAATACCTGTACGACGTTCTCGCCTTTGATCAAGACGCAGCCGAGTTTACCGCCACGCTCCTGGCTAAAGCGCATTCTGCCGGTCGCAATCTGGATTTTCCAGACACCCAGATCGCCGGCATCGTCTTGGCCAACAACGCCACCCTCGCCACACGCAACATCCGTGACTTCGACGGCTTGGGCTTGAAGCTCGTCAATCCCTGGGACTGACGAGCCTCATTGTCGTGTCGGCTTACGCAGCCGGCGCCACGTCGAAGCTCAGCGGCTTGGCGGACTGGATGACCTTAAGATCGCGCAGCTCGTTCAGAACGGCTTCAGGGAACGGCGCATCGAGGTAAAGCAGCGCGATCGCATCGCCGCCCGGATGGTCGCGACCCAGATGGAAGTTGGCGATGTTGACGCCGTTCTTGCCGCATACGCCACCCAGCAGACCGATCATGCCCGGCACGTCGGCATTGGTGGTGTAGAGCATGTGCTGGCCGACCTCGGCATCGAGGTTGATGTTCTTGATCTGGATGAAGCGCGGCTTGCCGTCGGAGAAACAGGTGCCGGCAATCGAGCGCGTCATCTTCTCGGTCTTCACCGTCAGCTTGATATAGCCGTCGAACACGCCGGATTTGTCGCGCTTGACCTCGGAAACGATGATGCCGCGCTCCTTCACCATGATCGGCGCCGACACCATGTTGACGTCGGCGACCTGCGGACGGATCAGGCCGGCCAGAGTGGCGCTGATGAGGGCGCGCGTGTTCATCGTGGCCGTTGCACCGTCGAACAGAATCTCGACTTCCTTGATCGGATCGTCGGTGACCTGACCCACAAACGCGCCGAGCACTTCGGCGAGCTTCACGAACGGCTTCAGGCGCGGCGCTTCCTCGGCCGAGATCGACGGCATGTTGATCGCGTTGGTGACGGCACCCTTGATCAGATAGTCGGCCATCTGCTCGGCCACCTGCAGCGCGACATTTTCCTGCGCTTCCGAGGTGGATGCGCCGAGATGCGGTGTCGCCACGACATTGTCCATGCCAAACAGCGCGTTCTCGGTTGCCGGCTCGGTTTCGAACACGTCGACGGCCGCACCCCCGACCTTGCCGCTCTTCAAGGCTTCAACCAGATCGGCCTCGACGATCAAACCGCCACGCGCGCAGTTGATGATGCGCACGCCGTTCTTCATCTTGGCGAAAGCGTCGGCATTGATGATGCCCTTGGTCTTATCGGTCATCGGCGTGTGCAGCGTGATGAAGTCGGCGCGCTTGAGCAGATCCTCGAGTTCGACCTTTTCGACGCCAAGCTCTTCCGCACGCTGTTCCGACAGGAACGGATCAAAGGCGATCACGCGCATTTTGAGGCCGACGCCGCGCGTCGCCACGATCGAACCGATATTGCCACAGCCGATCACGCCCAGAACCTTGCCGGTGATCTCGACGCCCATGAAGCGGTTCTTTTCCCACTTGCCGGCTTGCGTCGAGGCATTGGCTTCGGGCAGCTGACGGGCAAGCGCGAACATCAGGGCAATGGCGTGCTCGGCCGTGGTGATCGAGTTGCCGAAGGGCGTGTTCATCACGATGATGCCCTTGCGGCTGGCAGCCGGGATATCGACATTGTCGACGCCGATGCCGGCCCGGCCGATCACCTTGAGATTGGTCGCGGCTGCGATCAGCTTTTCCGTGACCTTGGTGGCCGAGCGGATCGCCAGGCCATCATACTGGTCGATCACGGAAAGCAGCTTTTCCTTGTCCTTGCCGAGATCCGGCAGGTAATCGACATCCACGCCGCGATCCTTGAAGATCTGAACGGCGGTCGGGGAAAGTTTGTCGGAAACGAGTACGCGCGGCATAGGAAGTTCCTTTGCGATGAAGTTCGCCTCTCAGCACCAAAGGGGCGAAGCGAAAGAAGAAGATCAAGAAATGAGATGGTGAGCGACGCGGCCGGAGCCGCGATCGCAAAAGCCTCAGGCCGCAGCCTTGAGCTGCGCCTTCTGCGCGGCGAAGGCCCAGTCGAGCCAAGGCAGCAGGGCCTCGATGTCGGCGGTTTCCACCGTCGCCCCACACCAGATCCGCAGGCCCGACGGCGCATCGCGATAAGCGCCGATGTCGAGCGCGACACCTTCCTTCTCGAGCGCGGAAACCATGCCCTTGGCGAAGGCCGCCTTTGCATCGTCATCCAGCGCCGCAACCTGCGCGTCGGTGATGGTGAGGCAAACGGAGGTGTTGGAGCGGGTATCCGGCTCAACCGCCAGATGTCCCAACCAATCGCTGGCCTGAACGAAGCCGTCCAGCGCGGCGAAGTTGGCGTCGGCGCGCTTGATCAGGCCATCAAGACCGCCAACCGACTTCGCCCAATGAAGCGCGTCGAGGTAATCTTCCACGCACAGCATGGAAGGCGTGTTGATCGTTTCGCCCTTGAAGATGCCTTCGATCAGCTTGCCGCCCTTCGTCATGCGGAAGATCTTGGGCAGCGGCCAGGCCGGCTTGTAGCTTTCGAGACGTTCAACGGCGCGTGGGCTGAGGATCAGCATGCCATGGGCCGCTTCACCGCCGAGCACCTTCTGCCAGGAAAAGGTCACGACATCGAGCTTGGCGAAATCGAGACGCTGCGCGAAGGCAGCCGACGTCGCGTCGCAGATCGTCAGACCCTGCCGGTCGGCCGGAATGAAGTCGCCATTAGGCACGCGCACGCCGGAGGTCGTACCGTTCCAGGTGAACACGACGTCGCGGTCGAAATCGACCTTGGCGAGATCGGGCAATTCGCCATAAGGCGCATCGAGCGTGCGCACATCAGGGAGCTTGAGCTGCTTGACCACATCGGTCACCCAGCCGGCGCCGAAGCTTTCCCAGGCGAGCACGTCGACAGGACGTGCGCCGAGCAGCGACCACAGCGCCATTTCAACGGCGCCGGTGTCGGAAGCGGGCACGATGCCGATGCGGTAATCCGCGGGCACCTGCAACACCTCACGCGTGAGGTCGATCGCTTCCTGAAGTTTGGATTTGCCGAGCTTGGCGCGATGCGAGCGGCCGAGTGCGGCATCGCTCAGGGCATCCAACGACCATCCTGGTCGTTTGGCGCAAGGTCCGGACGAGAATTGGGGATTGGCCGGGCGCACTGCCGGCTTGGTCTCAGTCGTCATCGTGGTCTATCCTTCCAGATAGTCGGCACCTCGTTGGGGAGGTGTGGCCCACGGACGGTTTTATTGGCGAAGCGCTCTGCCGTCAAGAACAAACAAAGCGTCGCTTCCAGACCACGCACAAACGAAAACGGCGGACCGAAGCCCGCCGCCTGATGCTGGTCTGGTGCAGTTCCTTACCAGAGGTCGTAGCGCAACCCGACCTTGATCTGATGCATGTCGAAGCCTTCGTCGACATAGGTGTCGCCGGATGCCGAGAAGTGCTTGGCATCCGGCGAATTCAGATACTGGTAGCCGACATCGAGCGACAGGTTCTGGCTCATGCGATAGGCGAAACCGGCATTGAGCGTGTAGGCGAAGGCGAAATCATCATCCGGATACGCGCCGGGGAAATCCGCGAGGGCGACATCCCCGGAATTGGTGTTGTGCGAATAGATGAAACCGGCACCGGCGCCGATATAGGGCGTGATCCCCACAACCGTGCCGAGATCCACATAGCCCGTTGCCATGCCGTAGCTCATCGTCGACTTGATGCTGCCGCGCAGGCCGCCGAGATCGAGCGTCGCTTCTTCCTGCTGAAGGAAAGCACCGGTGATGTCGGCGCGGAAGTAATCGGTGAAATGGTAGCCGACACCGCCGCCGCCAAAGACGCTCGTATGGTCTTCGTCGATGCCGAAGAAACCGCCGCCGCCATTATCCGAACCGTCCGAAACGGTGTAGCCGACGTCACCGCGCAGATACCAACCCGAGCCGACTTCCACCGGAACGACTTCCGGCGCGTCCTCGATGATGATCGGCGGATCGTAATCGGCGGCGAGCGATGGGCTCACAAAGGCTGCGACCAAAGCGGCAGGCAGAAAAAGACGCGAGATGGTCGACATCGAAATGAACTCCTGATCGGCGGCGTGTGCCGGTCCCTGTTGAGGGAGATCATTAACCATCCCGGTTAATTGCTGGTTAAGCATAACGGCCAAATCGCGGCTGGCGCGCACATCCGGAACGCAAAAAGGCCCGGCAGATCTGCCGGGCCTTTCTCACTGGGAGGATCGCGACCTCAGTTGAACTTGTAACGGAAGCCCATCTTGAAGTCGTGCGAATACAGATCCTTGAAGGTGAAGCCGTCATTGGGGCGCGAGAAAGCAGGATCGTAGTTGCGCGCTTCGCCCGTCTTGCCGTCACCGAGATGGACGTAGCTATAGCCGACATCCATGGTCAAACGATCGGTGACGGCATAGCCGAGGCCGGCATGCAGCGCGTAGGCGAATTCCCACTGTGAATCGCTTGGCGCATACCCACCGCCACCCGCCAGCACATTGCTGTCGTTGAAGTTCGAGATCGTGTTGCGAGATGCGCCGACGCCCGCGCCGATATAAGGCGTGATGCCGTGGAAATCGCCGAGATCGACATAGGCGTTGGCCAGCAGAAGCCATTCCGACTTCGTTGCCGAATAGTCGTTGGTGCCGATCACAGCACCCGTCGCATCGTTGGTGAAGCTGTCGAGCGCGTGGAAGCTGGACTTGCCGCGATATTCGGCCGTCAGATCCGTGCGCAGCCAACGATTGAACTGGTAACCGATACCGCCGCCGCCGATCGGGGCGGAATCGAAATCGCCGTCATCGAGCCAGTTCTGCGTGAAGCCGGGAACGTCGAAATACTCGTAATCGAGCCCCTTATGCTGCTGGTTGCTCATGCCGACATGGCCGCGCAGATACCAGCCGCCGAACTGCGGCGCGGCAACCGGTGCTTCCACCGGCAAGGGCTCGTAGAGGTCGGCGGCAACGGCCGGAACGGCGAAGCTGCCAAGCAGCAATGCGCCGACCAGCGGCATGCGGAAATTGAACATCGGTCGTACCCCTGATCATTCGCCGATGGCCCGGCGCCAATGAATTCAGGTCACGATGACACCCATTGGTTAAATCGCGCTTAACCGTCTTCCTTAACTACGATTGCCGATGATTTTTCGTAGCTCCAAAAAGAAAAAGCCGGCACGAGGCCGGCTTCGATAGGTGATGTGCTTTGCGTGATCAGGCGGCGCGCTGTTCGGCAATCACGCCGATCAGGTCGTTCACCACCGTTTCAACCAGGCTGCGATCATCGCCTTCCGCCATGACGCGGATCAGCGGCTCGGTGCCCGACGGACGGATCACGAGGCGACCGCCCTCGCCCAAACGCGAACGAACATCTTCGATCATCTTCTGGACAGGCTTGCTTTCGAGCGGCTTGCCGCCGGAGAAGCGCACGTTCTTGAGGACCTGCGGCACCGGCTCGAACTTGGCGCAGACTTCCGACGCCGGCCGTCCCTCGCGCTTGATGCAGGCCAGAACCTGCAAGGCGGCCACGAGGCCGTCACCCGTGGTCGAGAAATCCGACATCACGATATGGCCGGACTGCTCGCCGCCGACATTGAAGCCATGCGCGCGCATATGTTCCACCACATAGCGATCGCCGACCTTGGTGCGATGAAGCGACAGGCCCTGATCGGTCAGGAATCGCTCGAGGCCGAGATTGGACATCACGGTGGCAACGAGACCGCCGCCGGCGAGACGTCCGGATTTCGCCCAGCTTTCGGTGATCAGCGCCATGATCTGGTCGCCGTCGATCAGCGTGCCGTTTTCATCCACGATGATCATGCGATCGGCGTCGCCATCAAGCGCGATGCCGATATCGGCGCGCACTTCGTGAACCTTCTTCGACAGGCTCAAAGGATGGGTCGAGCCGCATTCCTTGTTGACGTTGATGCCGTCCGGCTCGTCGTGGATCGCGATCACCTCTGCGCCAAGTTCCCAGAGGGCCGCGGGCGCGACCTTGTAGGCAGCGCCATTGGCGCAATCGATCACTATGCGCAGACCCGACAGCGACATCGAACGCGGCAGCGTGCGCTTGGCGAACTCGATATAGCGATCATGCACGCCGTCGATGCGCTTGGCGCGGCCGATCTGGTCGGGTGCTGCAACCTGCAGCGGCTCCTTTTGATCGAGCATCGCTTCGATCTGCATCTCGATCGCGTCCGACAGCTTGTAGCCGTCGGGGCCGAACAGCTTGATGCCGTTGTCATTGTAAGGGTTGTGCGAGGCCGAGATCATCACGCCGAGATCGGCGCGCAGCGAGCGCGCCAGCATGGCGACGGCGGGCGTCGGAATGGGTCCGAGCAGGAACACGTCCATGCCTGCAGCCGTGAAGCCCGCGACCAACGCGTTCTCGATCATGTAACCGGACAGCCGCGTGTCCTTGCCGATCACCACCCGGTGGCGGTGGCTGCCGCGATGGAAGCAAAGCCCTGCGGCCATGCCAACCTTCATCGCGACGTCGACAGTCATCGGGAACTGGTTTGCCGTTCCGCGGATGCCGTCCGTTCCGAAATACTTCCTGCTCATATCAGTCGATTGCCCGCAATGTTATGGGTCATGGCGCTTGCTTTGGCACGAATTCGCAAGATGCGAGCATCACAATATATGAGCAGGTGTTACTTCTTCCTAAGCAACCCCTTGCACGGCAAGGTTGACGCAAGCCTGGATGCTTGCGCGCAAAACAAAAAATGCCAGCAGGCGACCTGCTGGCATTTTGATTGTCGAAGTCTCGGAAGGACGCTTAGCCCTGCGGCTGCGGCTCCATTCCGCCTTCCGGCTCTTCGCCACCCTTCTTGCGGCGGCCACCGCCCGAACCGGCATTCGGCACGGCCGACCCGCGTGATGGCGGCGTATCGTCACCGATGTCGCGCGAAGGCTTCTTGCCTTCCATCATGCCGCGCAACTCGTCGCCCGTCAGCGTTTCGTATTCCAAGAGACCTTCCGCGATCGAGATGAAGGTATCATGGTTTTCGGTGATGATCTTGCGCGCTTCCGTTTCACCATACTCGATCAAACGGCGCACTTCCTCGTCGATCAGCTTGGCGGTTTCCTCGGACATGTTGTTGCTCTGCGCAACCGAGTGGCCGAGGAATACTTCCTGGTCGTTGCTCTTGTAGCGCACGCGGCCGAGCTTTTCGGACATGCCCCATTCCATCACCATCGAGCGGGCAAGATTGGTCGCCATCTGGATGTCGCCTGACGCGCCTGTCGTGACCTTCTCCTTGCCGAAGGTGATGATCTCGGCTTCGCGACCGCCAAACAGCATGATCAGGCGGGCAACGGCCTTTTCATAGGTCCAGTTGTAGCGGTCCGATTCCGGCAAGGTCATCACCATGCCGAGCGAACGGCCGCGCGGAATGATCGTCGCCTTGTGGATCGGATCGATCGTGGACGACAGCATCAGCGCGATGATGGCGTGACCGGCTTCGTGATAGGCGGTGTTCTTCTTTTCCTCGGGCGTCATGGCGAGCGAGCGGCGCTCGGCACCCATCATCACCTTGTCCTTGGCGTCCTCGAACTCGGCCATGGTCACGAGACGCTTGTTGCGCCGCGCAGCCATCAGGGCCGCCTCGTTGACGAGGTTCATCAGATCGGCGCCGGAGAAGCCGGGCGTGCCGCGTGCCAGGATCTTGAGATCGACATTGGGAGCCAGCGGCACGTTGCGAACGTGAACCTTGAGGATCTTTTCGCGGCCGTTGACGTCCGGATTGGGCACAGTGACCTGACGGTCGAAGCGGCCTGGACGCAGCAAAGCGGGATCGAGCACGTCCGGACGGTTGGTCGCGGCGATCAGGATCACGCCTTCATTGGCCTCGAAGCCGTCCATCTCGACCAGCAACTGGTTGAGCGTTTGTTCGCGCTCGTCGTTACCGCCGCCGAGACCGGCGCCGCGATGACGGCCGACAGCATCGATCTCGTCGATGAAGATGATGCAAGGCGCGTTCTTCTTGGCCTGCTCGAACATGTCGCGCACACGGGATGCGCCGACGCCGACGAACATTTCAACGAAGTCGGAACCCGAGATCGTGAAGAACGGCACATTGGCTTCGCCGGCAACCGCACGCGCGGTCAGCGTCTTACCCGTACCGGGAGGGCCCACGAGCAGGACGCCGCGCGGAATCTTGCCGCCCAGACGCTGGAACTTCTGCGGATCGCGCAGGAACTCGACGATTTCTTCCAGGTCCTGCTTGGCTTCGTCGACGCCCGCCACATCGGCAAAGGTCACGCGCCCATGCGCTTCGGTGAGCAGCTTGGCCTTGGACTTACCGAAGCCCATGGCGCGGCCCGAACCCGACTGCATCTGGCGCATGAAGAAGATCCACACGCCGAGGATCAGGATCATCGGCAGCCAGGACAGGAGCAGGCCAAGAATACCGCTTTGGCCGTCGCTTTCCGGGCGCGCATTAATCGTGACATTCTTGCCTTCGAGGCGCTGAACGAGGTTGGTATCGCCCGGCGAATAGGTCTGGAAGCCGGTTTGATTGTCCGTGTAGGTGCCGGTGATGCGCTCGCCGGCGATCGTCACGCTCTTGACGCGGCCGGAGTCCACTTCCTGCAGGAACTCGGAATAGGCCACATCGCGCGATGCGCCACGCTGCTGCGGCGTTTGAAACAGATTGAAGAGCGCAATCAGAAGGACAGCGATGATCGCCCAAAGAGCGAGATTGCGATAATTCGGATTCATTCTTTGTCCTGTCGGGCCTGTTTTCGCAGACCGCTTTGTGGCCGCACTGGCCCGTTCATCTCGCCCCGGTTTCCAACCAGCCCGCTGAACAAACAGCTGCGCCTCGGGAAGTTCCTTGTAACATAGGTGGAGCTATCTCCCTTGCCAAGGAGATCACATGCGATGGTTTAAGGGAATGGCGCATTGTGTTGGGAGGAAGGCGAGGCCGGCAAATCCTGCGCCTTCAGGATCTTCGCCAGCGCCCGCATGGCCGCAAGATCAAAGCCAGGAACGATTGGTCGCAGCACGCGATGAGCAAACATCGTCGTGATCGTGCCGTGATCGCCCGTCCCCCGGCGCTCGGGCCGCAGGGAAATCCCGGCACGGCGGTGACGACCGACGCAGCCGGAGAGCGAACCGGAGAAGCCGGGCTGGCTCATTTGCTCGAACATAAGCGTCGCACGCGGCAAGTCTGGCCAATGCGGCTGGCGGCCAAGGACGCCAAGCAGAAGGCGAAAAGCGTGGATCGCCGCATCGTGATCCACCGCCTGAAAAAACCCTGGCGCGATCATCACCGCCTCGTCAGTGGCCGCGCAATGCTCAACCAGCAGGCCAGCCGCCTCCTCCGCCAGCGCCCGCCGTGCAGCGCCAGCCTGCCCTGCTTGTTCAACCAGCCGCATCCGATCATCCGGCGTCAGTGCCGCTCTCACCCGCACGCGCTCTGATCGGGGATTGCTGTTGCTCGGATCATCGATCCAGCTGACGCCCTCACCCTGAAGATGGGCGCGCAGAGCCGCACGGCTGACGGGAAGCAGCGGCCGCAGGAGCCAGATCGATCCGTCCAGCAGCGTTTCCGCCGCCATCCCGGCCAGGCCGATGCCTGTCGAGCGTTCGGCGCGCATCGCAACGGTTTCCGCCTGATCGTCAGCAGTATGCCCCGTCAGGACCACGTCAGTGCCAATCTCCCGCGCGGTCTCGATCAAAAGGCGATACCGCGCCGCGCGCGCGGCAGCGGCCAGACCGGTCTGCGGCTTTTCGCCGGTCCAGACCTTGGTGATGTGAGGAATGGCGCGTTCCGCGCAAAAGGCAGCGACGGCGCGCGCCTCATCAGTGGCTTCCGCGCGCAAACGATGATCCACGGTGACGGCAACGAGCGCGTCGCGTCTTCCGTGTTCGTGAAACCAGCTTCGAAGGAGTGTGAGCAGCGACAGCGAGTCGCTTCCGCCGGATACGGCTACGAGAACCGAGCGGCGTTGAAAAAGGCCGAGCTCGCCAAACAGGCGCTCAGGCGCAAGATCTGAACCCGAAGCAAAGGTCGGGTTCAGCAACCGTTTGTTGCGAGTTCCTGCCGAACCCGCTCCTTGAGCGCGTCTGAGGCCTTTGGGTAACGCGAACCGACTTCGCGCAAGGTGGCGCAGGCGACTTCGCGCTGCTTGAGCGCGGAAAGGCTGATGCCGAGCTTCAACAGCGTATCGGGCGCCTTCTTGGAATCCGGATACTGGCGGCTGGTGGCCAGAAACACTTCGGCGGCTTCGCGATGACGCTTCTGCGCGGCCAGCGCTTCGCCCAGCCAGAAATTCGCATCCGGCACGCGGTTGGCGGACGGGAAACGGTCGATATAGGAGCGGAAACCGGCTTCGGCGGTCTTGTAGTCGCCCGACAGAATGAACTCGTAGGAATTGCGATAAAGCTCTTCCGGATCATCCGTCGCAGGCAGGGCAGCAACCGTGGTGTCGCTTTGCGCCGGTGCGCTCTGCGTGCCGCTCAAAAGATCGACCGGATCGGAATTGGTCGTGCCGCCGATCAGATTGCCATTGGTGTCGAAGCGGATCGAACCGAGCGTGGTCGGCGCACCGACCGTGCTCTGCTGATCGGTCGCGGCAACCTGGCTGTTGTTGTCGATCGCGGGCTGCGTTGCAGCCGGCGATGTGCCGGCTGCGGATGTATCTGGCGTGGCGAGCGGGGGAACGCTCGCCGTCTGGGTTCCGGTGTCGGTGCCGAGATCCGACTTCTTGGCCGGAGCAGGCTTCGCGCCGCCGCTGCCGCCTTCCAGCTCCTGGAAGCGGAATTCGTTGTCTTCCTGCTGCTTGCGCAGCTGTTCCTGCGTTTGCAGAATGAGGAAGTTCAGCTCTTCCAGCTTGCCGTTGAGCGAGCGCACCTGTTCTTCCAGTGCCTGAACGCGCGGATCACCAGCCTGCGCCGAAGCGGGAACAGCTGCCGACAGCATTAGCGCGGCCGCCATAGCGCCCAAGGCCAATTTAGTCTTCAAGGTCTTTGCTAAAATCATCCGTGTCTCTCGATCGATCAATCCGGTCGTTGGAGAACCGTTGCTTTCACGTTGGAGATGAACTGCGTCAGGGACTTCGGCCGAATTTTGTTGCAGATGGGTGTGGAACCGCAGAAACAGCAAAAAGGCGATCCGAGGACCGCCTTTTCACCTGTTCATGCGGCATTAATGCGGCAATCAGCTGCCGGCGCCGTTGAGCACGGTGACGGCGCGACGGTTCTGCGACCAGCAGGAAATGTCGTCGCAAACGGCAACCGGACGTTCCTTGCCGTAGGAGATCGTGCGGATACGGTTGGCCGGAACGCCGCGCGAAGCGAGGAAGTCGCGGGCAGCCGCGGCGCGACGCGCGCCCAGTGCCAGGTTGTATTCGCGGGTGCCGCGCTCGTCGGAGTGACCTTCAACGGTGATGGCGTAGTTGGAATACTGCTGCAGCCACTGGGCCTGACGCGACAGCGTCTGCTGCGCATCGGCGCGGATGGCCGAAGAGTCGGTGTCGAAGAAGATGCGGTCGCCGACATTGACCGTGAAGTCCTGGCTGGAACCGGGCGTTGCCGCACCAGCACCGCGTCCGCCGTTCAGGCCGAGCTCGGAGCTGCTGTTGGGCAGATTGTTCTTCTTGTTGGCGCAACCGGCGATCGCCAGCGACGCGACCAGCGCGACGGCGACCGGATTGCGGGTAATAGCTGCGAAACGACGCATTGCCCTCTCCTGAGCATTAAAGTGAATTCGTTGAAGCACCAGTAACCACAGTTTGGTTAACCCTGATTCAACGAACAAGGTTAATAATCTCTTGCACTGCCGGTCGTGGACGTCACGTTTCGGTTCTGCGTTCACCCTGATCCCCGGCGAATCATCGAACCGCATCCCTTCGATTGCGGCTCAAAGGTGACAAAAAAAAGGAGGCCCCCAAGGGAGCCTCCTTCAAACCGTCAGCAATCAGCGCCCCGATCATTCCAGCAGCGGCGACCAGGCCGGATCCGACGCGTAGTTCGCGGTCGGGATCTGTTGTTCGTTGCGGCCGGTCAGATCAACCGAAACCAGCTTCGGACCGCCCGAGCCAGAGCCTTCGCGGAAGAACATCAGCACGCGGCCGTTGGGTGCCCAGGTCGGGCCTTCCTGCTGGAAGCCGGACGACAGGATGCGCTCGCCCGAGCCATCGGTGCGCATGACGCCGATCTGGAAGTCGCCGCCGGTCTGCTTGGTGAAGGCGATCAGATCGCCGCGCGGCGACCACACCGGCGTGGAATAAGAGCCACCGCCGAACGAGATACGCGAAGCGCCCGAACCATCCGCGCCCATCACATAGATCTGCGGCTGACCGCCACGATCCGAGGTGAACACGACCTTGGAGCCATCCGGCGAATAGGATGGCGAGGTGTCGATCGCGTTGGAATTGGTCAGGCGCATCGTGTTGCGGCTGCGCAGATCCATGGTGAAGATGTTGGAGTTACCATCGTCGCGCAAAAGGCTCATGATGACCTTCTGGCCATCGGGCGAAAAGCGCGGCGCAAAGGTCATGCCGGGGAAGTTGCCGACGAGCTCGCGCTGTCCCGTTTCGATCTGCAGCAGGTAAACCTGCGGCTGACCGCTTTCATAGGACATGTAGGTGATTTCCTGGCGCGTCGGCGAGAAACGCGGCGTCAAGGCAATGGTGCGGCCATCCGACAGAAAGCGCTTGTTGGCGCCGTCCTGATCCATGATCGCCAGACGCTTCACGCGCTGCGCCTTCGATCCGGACTCGTCGATATAAACGACGCGGGTGTCGAAATAGCCCTTCTCGCCCGTCAGCGCCTCGTAGATCGCATCGGCAATGATGTGGGCGACCCGGCGCGAATTCTGCGGATTGGCGAAGAACTGCTCGCCCGTGATCTGCTTGTTGCCGAACGTGTCCCAAAGGCGGAACTCGGCGCGCAAACGGCCATCGCCTTCCTTCGTCACGCGTCCGGTGACGATCGCCTGCGCATTGATGACCTGCCAGTCCTGGAAACGCGGTGCGACATCCGGGTTGGAGATCTTCTCGATAAAGGCTTCGCGGCCGATCGGCGCGAACAGGCCGGAGCGCTTCAGATCCGCCGTCACGATAGACGAGATTTCCGCGCCCATGCCGTCACCCGACACGAAATCGGTGATGGCGATCGGCAGCGGCTGCACATTGCCCTTGTTGACGTCGATAACAAGCTGCGCATGCGCCGGTGCTATGGCGAAAACGGCGCTCAAACCGAGCGTCGCGGCAGTCATAAGAACTTTGAGTGTTCGGATCATTCCATCCAGCCTCTTGGTCTCTTGCATGGGAGCGGGTTCGACCTCATCGGGTCAGAACATCTCGCTCGGATCGAAATTAACAACGACGCCGCTGGCCCAAACCTCGGACTTGCTGGCGGGAACTTTCAGGCCCTGGCGGTTGCAGATCTGCACCGCGCGAACCGCACTGCGATCGAAAGCGGAATTGCCGCTGGAGCTCGACACCACCGGTTCGCCATCGAGCTGACCACTCGGATCGAGCCGGAAGGACACCGAGGTGCGCAGACCTTCCGCGCCTTCGGCACCGGCCGGAAGCGACCAGCAGCTTGCGAGCTGATCGCGCAGCGCACCTTCTTCGCTTTGCGACAGTTTCGCGCCGGTTGTCTTCCTGCCGCCGAGCGAAGCCGTTTCGGTCGAACGCTTGGCGCCACCGCCCTGCGACGCCGCCTTGTTCAGGAGGGCCGCGACTTCATCGGCGTCGAACGTCTTTTCTTCCGACTTCGGCTTGGAAGCGGCAGCCGTTTCCTTCGGCTTTTCCGGCTTCTTGGCTTCTTCCGGCTTCTTTGCCGGCTCTTTCGGCTTTTCTTCCACCTTGGCCGTTTCAACCGGCTTCGGTTCGGGCTGCGGACGCATCTGCGGGGCCGGCGCGCTCGTTGGCAGCGGCAAGGCTTCCGCCTGCGGCGCAGGCTGGGGTGCCGGCTCGGGCTCTACGGCTGGCTCTGGCGCGGGCGTCGGTTCAGGTGCCGGCGCTGGTTCCGGGGCCGGTGTGGGCTCAGGTGCTGGCGTCGGTTCGGGCGCCGGCGTTGGCTCAGGTGTGGGCTCGGGCGCAGGTTCCGGTGCTTCGGCCGGTGTTGGTGTCGGATCGGGCGAAGGCGGCGGCGCGGCAGCCTGCTCGACCTCGCGCGTCGCGGGCTTTTCGGATTGCGGCGTCGACAGGTCGGCATCGTTGTCGCCGACATTCTGCGCTTCGGCCATCACTTCGGGTCGCGTGGTGGGCACGGGTGCCGGCGTTTCCGAAACCGGCGCTTCCTTGTCGCCCTGCACGCTTTCGGCGAACTCGGCCATCGGCACGATATCGACCGGAAAGGATTCCTGCGAACCGGCATCGAGCGGCGCAGGCGCAGACAGCGTCAGCAGGCCGAAGCCAAGCGCTGCCGCGTGCAGAACTACCGATGTGGTGAGCCCCGCCTTCATGTCCATCTCAGTTGGTCTGCTCCGGCAGCGTCACGAGGCCGAGATTGCGGTAGCCGGCCGCGTTGATCCGCGCCATCACCTGCATCACCATGCCGTAATCCGCCGCCTTGTCGCCGCGCACGAAAATGCGCTCCTCATAACCGGTCTGCGCGATCGCCTGCAGCTTGGCCACGATCTCGTCCGCCGGGATTTCGGTTTCCTGCAGGAACACCTGGCCGGCCTGGTTCACGGTGACCGTGATCGGCTGCGTGTCGGCGTTGAGCGCCTTGGCCTGCGTTTCCGGCATGTCGATCGGCACGCCGACGGTCAGCATCGGCGCGGCAACCATGAAGATGATGAGAAGCACGAGCATCACGTCCACGAAGGGCGTGACGTTGATCTCGGACATCACGCCATGCTTGCGGCCGCGTCGGCGATGACCGCCCCGTCCACTTCCGCCCTGGCTGACTGACATACCCATTGATGATCACTCCTTGGTGCAGCGGCGGCGATCAGGCCGCTGCGCGCTGCACGACCTTTTCATCGATTTGGCGCGAAAGGATGGCGGAGAACTCGTCGGAGAAGCCTTCCATGCGGCTGGACAGCTTGGACGCGTCCGTCGACAGCTTGTTGTAGGCGATAACGGCGGGAATAGCGGCCAGAAGGCCGATGGCGGTCGCCAGCAGCGCTTCGGCGATACCCGGCGCCACAACCGCGAGATTGGTGGAGCTCGATCCGGCAATGGCCTGGAACGAAGTCATGATGCCGACAACCGTGCCGAACAGGCCGATAAAGGGTGCGGCCGACCCGACCGTCGCCAGGAAGCTCAAACGGCTTTCGAGGCGCTCCATTTCGCGGGTCAGCGCGAGATCCATCGCCTTGTCGATACGGTTCTGCAGCCCGAGCGGCGTGCGTGCGCCCTTCTCAAAGCTCTTCTTCCATTCGCGCATGGCGGCCACGAAGATCGCGCCCATGCCGACCGCGTTCTTGTCGGACAGATTGCGATAAAGCTCTTCCAGCGACTGGCCGGACCAGAAGGTCTGCTCGAAGCGGTTCAGCGCCGCACGCATGCGGTTGTAGGACACCACCTTGTCGACCACGATTGCCCAGGTCCAGACGGAAGCTGCAAGCAGGCCGATCATCACGAGCTTGACGACCCAGCCGGCCTGCCAGAACAGACCCCAGATCGACATATCATGGCCTGTCGCGGCCATCGGCAACGTTTCCATCTCAACAGATCCTTGATCGATGCGGGTTCCGAGACACCCTCGCGCTGCGCTCGACCTGTTTGCCAACACGGCCGAAGCTGCACATGAACGCTTGTTTCGGCTTGTTCCGGCAAATCTTGGTCAAACGAAGGCGCGTCGAAAACCTCTAACCATCCAGCTTTTGTTCATGAAGCAGTAAGGTTAAGGATCTGTAACGATGCGGGTCAGGCCGGCTGATCCGGCTGAAAAGCCTCGATCCATTCTTTCGGAAAGCGCCGCGGCCGCCCATCGGGTCCAAGCACCGCTGCCTGAACCTTGGCCTGAACGAGAACCGTTTCGCCGCGCTTGATCACCTGCGCCATCGTGATGCGGGCACCCGAAATCGCCTGCGTGCGCGTTTCGATCGTCAGGATGTGGTCGATGCGCGCCGGCGAGCGCCAGTCGATCTCCATGCGCGTCACCACCCAGATCAGCGCTTCGCCATGCTGCCCGGCCGCAAGCTGGTTATGATGCACGCCGGCAAGCCTGAGATAATCGGAGCGCCCGCGTTCAAAGAATTCGAGATAGCGGCCATGATAAACCACGCCGGAAAAGTCCGTATCGGCGAAGTAAACGCGCGCTTGAAGACGATGCCCGCCGGGAAACAGCGTGCCTGCCAGACCAACGCTTGGGTTCACATCGGCAGCGGCTGCAGATTCAGCATGATCGGCCATGAGGGTCTTTCCTCCGTGATCTCGAAATGACATGACTTGCCGCATGGCACCATCATCTGTCTGGATCAAGACTTGCCTTCTCGCCGCCGGCCTTCTCCTCGCCGCAGCGATCCCGTCTTCGGCCGCCAGCTTCACGATCAAGCGCGGCATCAATCTCGACCAGTGGGTCACCTGGCCCATGGAAGACCGCTGGAACGATGAAACGGCCCTCCTCCCCTTCCCCGAATGGAAGCGCTTCGTCGTTCCCGAAAAGCTCGCACAGCTGAAAGCTGACGGCTTCGACTTCGTGCGCATGCCGATCGATCCCGCACCGTTTCTCTCCGCCAAAGCCACGGCCCTGCACGACCGTCTGTTTGAGGAAGTGCTTGAAGCCGTACGCCTCCTAGATGCGGCCGGGCTCAAGGTGATCGTCGATCTGCATCTGATCGAGCGCGACGACAATCCGGCCAACGGCATGTCGGGCGTGCTTGGCTCGCCTGAACGCTTCGACGATTATCTCGCGTTCGTCAGGCAGATGGGCCGAACGCTGGCCACGCAAGATCCGTCCCGCGTCGCGCTCGAACTCATGAATGAGCCCGGCACTACCTGCGACGAGGCCGGCAATGCCGATTGGCGCGATCGTCTTCTCAAGCTTTATGCCGCTGCCCGGTCATCCGCCACCAAGCTGACGCTCGTTCTCACCGGCGGCTGCGCCGGCAACGCCGAAGGACTGGTCGCTCTCGATGCAAAGGACATCCCGGACGAAAACGTCATCTGGACCTTCCACTCCTACCAGCCCTTTCTTCTCACCCATCAGGGCGCGCTATGGGCTGGCGACTTCATCCGCTATGTGACCGGCCTGTCCTACCCGCTCGATGGATCGACAAACGACGTGCGCGAAACGATCCGAAAGCGCATCCAGGAAGAAGCGCCCGTCCACCGCCGCGCCGGCATGCTTTATTATCTCGATGAACAACTGGCCGAACTCGACACGCCGGAAAAACTCGACGCCGTGATCCAGCGTCCGTTCGACCAGGTCGCCGAGTGGGCGAAGCACAATCAGGTCGCGCCTGAGCGGATCCTGCTCGGAGAGTTCGGCATGATC
The DNA here is from genome assembly GCF_018457165.1 of Tianweitania aestuarii. Taxonomy (GTDB): domain Bacteria; phylum Pseudomonadota; class Alphaproteobacteria; order Rhizobiales; family Rhizobiaceae; genus Tianweitania; species Tianweitania aestuarii. The sequence continues at coordinate 144,432 of NZ_JAFMNX010000006.1, forward strand.
CGGCAGGAATACCAGAACCCCTTCATTATGCCCGCCGCAAGCCGAGCCAAATACGCAAAAGACATGATTTCGGCCGCGCAAAAGCATGGTTTTGCCTGGGCCATCTGGGGATATGGCGGTGCTTTCGGCGTCGTGGAAAGCTTCGACGGCCAGCCCGCGGAGCCCGATGTCCTCGACGTCATCCGCGCTTTGCCGAAGCAGAAAAACTAGTCTTCGTCCTGGAACAGAGCGATCTGCTGCTGCGCCAGATCGCGCGGCGCTTCGAGCCCAAGATGCTTCCAGGCATTGGCCGTCAGCACCCGTCCGCGCGGCGTGCGCTGGATGAAACCCTGCTGGATCAGAAACGGCTCGATGATGTCCTCGATCGCATCGCGCGGCTCGAAAAGCCCCGCCGCGATCGTCTCGATCCCCACCGGCCCGCCGCCGAAATTGTTAGCAATCATCGTGAGATAGCGCCGGTCGAGCTGGTCCAGCCCGAGTGAATCCACATCGAGCCGCGACAAGGCCGCATCCGCGATCTGGCGCGTCACTTTTTCGGATTTGGCGACATCCGCGAAGTCGCGCACGCGCCGAAGCAGACGCCCCGCAATACGCGGCGTGCCCCTTGCGCGCCGCGCAATCTCCAGCGCCCCCGCATCGTCGATCGCCAAGCCCATCAGCCGCGCCCCGCGCCGCACGATGAGCTCCAGCTCGTCCACCGTATAGAAATTGAGCCGCACCGGAATGCCGAAGCGATCGCGCAGCGGCGTCGTCAAAAGCCCGAGCCGCGTGGTCGCCGCCACCAGAGTGAACTTGGCCAGATCGATCTTCACCGACCGCGCCGCCGGCCCTTCGCCGATGATCAAGTCGAGCTGGAAATCCTCCATCGCCGGATAAAGAATTTCTTCCACGGCCGGACTAAGTCGATGAATTTCATCGATAAACAAAACGTCGCGATCTTCCAGATTGGTCAGGAGTGCGGCGAGATCGCCGGCCTTGGCAATGACCGGGCCGGACGTCGAGCGAAAGTTGACGCCAAGCTCGCGCGCCATGATCTGCGCCAGCGTGGTCTTGCCGAGACCGGGCGGACCAACGAAAAGCACGTGATCGAGCGCTTCCCCGCGACCGCGCGCGGCCTCAATGAACACTTTGAGATTGGCGCGTGCGGCGGCCTGGCCGACGAAATCGTCCAGCACCTGCGGCCGCAGCGATGCATCCACATCTTCGGACCGCTTCTCCGGCGTGATCAAACGCGGCGCATCACTCATAGGGGCAGTCTCAACGCGCCAGTTCCTTCAGGCCGAGCCGGATCAGCTTGGCTGAATCCGCTCCTTCTCCGGCTTCCTTCATCGCCGCGGCAACGGCATTGGCCGCGATGTCGCGGGAATAGCCGAGATTGGTCAGCGCCGAAACCGCATCCGCCACGGGCGCCGGCGCAACACCTTCGCCGATCTCCTGCTTCAACCCGATCGTGCCGGTCGCCTCGCCTGCAAAGGCCGGCGCCTTGGTTTTCAGCTCGGTCACGATCCGCTCGGCCACCTTCTTGCCGACGCCCGGAGCACGCGACACCATCGTGATGTCACGCAACGCGATCGCGTTAGCGAGTTCGGCGGTCGTCAGCGTCGACAACACCGCCAGCGCCACTTTCGCGCCAACGCTTTGAACCGATTGCAGCAGCCGGAACCATTCGCGTTCGAGATGGCTGCGGAAGCCGTAAAGACGGATCATGTCTTCACGCACATAGGTCTCGATAAACAGGGCAGTCGCCTCACCCGGCCCCGGCAAAGCGCCCAGCGTGCGCGCCGAGCAATAAGCGACATACCCGACGCCGCCAACATCGATGATGCAATGATCCTCGGCGATCTCGTCAACCAGTCCCTTGAGCTTGCCGATCATGGATGTGTGTCCGGTGCAATGAGGTCGAGGTCGGGGAAATAGGTGCGGTAGCGTTTCACGTCGCGTGTCAGAAGGCGATGCCCTCCAACAAGCGCGTGCGCACCAATCAGGAAGTCCGGCAAGGTCTTTTCCCGAAGGCCACCGCGCGCCTTGTAGGTCCGGTGCGCCAGGCCAGCGGGATAGGCCGCTTCAAACGGGAAGTCTTCCCGCTGCGGTTTGAGCCATTGCAGCTTTCTCCAAAGCTGCTCTTCGGTGAGGCCCGGTGTGGCAAACTCCGCCCACACGACGGCGCTTAAGACGATCGGGCCATCATGCATGGCTTGTTCCAGCGCATCAGCGGATGAGGGGTGCAGCGGCCCACTCCCAAAGATGTCGATCAGGATGTTGGTATCAATGAGGGTCGAGGTCTTCATAAGGTCCGCGCAGCCAATCGACGAATTCTTTGCCATCCATGCCGTTCGTGTCGATCGTCCCGCGTACGGACTGGAGCCATTCACGAAACTCGCGCGCTTGCACGTCGGGATCTTCGCGCTCGGCTTGTCTCACCAGACGCACCCCGTCATCATCCTCGATGAAAGCCACTTCGCTTCCCTCCTCGATCCCCAGACGGTCGCGGATTGGCTTTGGGATCGTCACCTGCCCCTTGGATGTCACACGCATGGTAATACCTCGCTGGTATTACTTAGGCGGAGATATCGGAACAAGTCAAGAACATCTAGGAAGCAGCAGCTAGCGGAATGCGTCGTGTGACCTGCCGGTGATGCGCATGACAGATCGCGATGGCCAGCGCGTCGGCGGAATCTGCGCCGTTGTAAACGGCCTTCGGCATCAGCACCTTCACCATCATCTGGATCTGCTTCTTGTCGCCGTGGCCAACGCCGATCACCGCCTTCTTCACTGCGTTCGGCGTATATTCGGCAACGGCCAGTCCGGCGCGTGCGGGAACCAGCAGCGCGATACCGCGTGCCTGTCCAAGCTTGAGCGTGGAGGTCGGATTGACGTTGACGAAGGTGTGCTCGACCGCAGCTTCTTCGGGCTCGAACGCCTGGATGATCCCAACCAAGCCATCATGCAGCTGGCACAAGCGCTCGGCCAGGCTGCAGGTGTCGTCGGACTGAACCGTGCCTGCGCCGATGAAGCGCAGACTGTTGCCAGCGCTTTCAATCACGCCCCAGCCGGTGCGGCGAAGGCCGGGATCGATGCCGATGATGCGAATCGCGTTTGCCATGGCAGATACCATAGCACGTTCACATTGTGTTCCTGGTTAACGGCTTTATGCGCGATTGCTGTTTTTAGTGCGCGAAAGCTGTTTTCAGCAAAAGGATCTGCTCGGACACCGGATTGTCGTTGGCCCGCGCGCTGAGGCTCGGATGCCCGAGACCGTAAATTTCGTCATCCATGCGCCGCACGCGCGTCTGCAGGGACAGCGAGCGCTCTACGAGATCGCGGAAGGCACTCGGCAGGTCGGCAAACAGCGGCGCTTCGTTGAAGGCCGAAGCCGTATCCAGCCGCACCTTCGCCTTTTCGGCTGAAACCTGATCGCGCGTCATCTCACCGGAATTGGCGGCGCGCTGCAAAAGAAGCCAGGATGCGATCTGCATCAAACGCGTGGTCAGCCGCATGGATTCAGCAGCGTAGAGCATCGACACGTCCCGATCGAGCACCTTGGCTTCGACGCGTCCCGGACCATCGAGATAAGCAGCCGCCTGTTCGACGAGGCCCATGCCCTCGTCATAGATCATCTGAAACAAAGGTGAGAGTATGCGCCGCTCCGCCAGGTTGACGGGAACGTTCAGTTCCACTTCGTTCATCAAAAACTCCTGGGACTCACACACTCGCGTATCGACGCCACAGCGGACTATTGGTTCCACGACGTCATGCGAATGGAGAGTGCAATCCTCTCCACCGCAAAGCAAGCACATGTTTAACAGAAGGTTAACGGCGAGATTGGGGCATTTGACGCGCTGCCCGATCGATCAACCGATAAAAAAAGAGCCGCTGGAAGCGGCTCAGGAGTTAACAGGGAGGCGTCAAACAAAGTGGCTGCACCACTCAGTCAAATCCAGGATCGCTGGATGACGATAGTAATGACCTGTAAACCTTAATGATCAGTTAAGCGGTGCCCTTTCGCCTGACGCACCCTGTTCAAGAAGCATCCGCTACGCTAGGCGTGCCCCACTCGCACCATGATCTCCTGAGATAGCGCACCCATGTCCAAAACCGCCCTGCCCGATCGCTGCCGCCTTGTTCTGATTGCGCCTCCTGAAGGCGACATCGGCGCCTGCGTGGCCAAGGTGGAAAGTGCGCTGGAAGGCGGGGATGTGGCGTCGCTCATCATTCCCGTCGGCGGCCGCGACGAAGCCAGCCTGCAAAAGCTCGGCGAAGCGCTTCTTCCGCTGGCCCAGGCCAAGGGCGTCGCGGTGATGATCGAGAACGACACCCGCATTGCGGGCCGCATCAAGGCCGATGGCGTTCATCTGGAAACCAGCGCAGCCGATCTCGCCGAGCAGATCGAGCATCTGGATGGCCGCCTGATGGTTGGCGCCGGCGGCATCAAGACCCGCGACGAAGCGCTCGATCTCGGCGAAGCGCAGCCGGATTACGTGTTTTTCGGCCGCTTCGGCTACGACAACAAGCCGGAAGCCCATAGCCGCAACCTGAAGCTCGCCGAATGGTGGTCGGAAATGATTTCGCTGCCTTGCGTCGTGCTCGGCGGCACCGACATTGCGTCCGCCCTGGCGGTGGCCGAAACCCGTGCGGATTTCGTTGCCTTGTCCGCAGCCGTGTTCGATGGCGCGAACGGCACGCCGGCGCAAGCTGTTGCCGCCGTCAACGCCCTGCTCGATCAATCCGCTCCCCGCTTCACCGAATAAGATCCGGTTCGCACCGATGTCGCACGCGCTTCGCATTCCCCTTCTGATCCTTGCCGGTCTGACTGCCTTGCCGGCGGCGGCCCAAGGACCGGACGGCGACCGTCCCGGCGCGCCGAAGGTGGAAGAAGCGATCCCGCGCCGGTTCGGCCAGCGCGCACCGGACGAAGCCTTTGGTGCCTATCAGCGCGGCCTTTACGTCACCGCCCGCAATCTCGCCGAACCGCGCGCCGAACTCGGCGATGCCGCCGCGCAGGTGCTGATCGCGGAGATCTATTCGCGCGGCCTCGGCGTCAAGCGCGACGAGGCGGAAGCCGCCAAATGGTACAGCCGTGCGGCTGAACGCGGCGTCACGGAAGCGCAGTTCCAGTATGCCATGATGCTGCTCGACGGCCGCGGCGTGAAGCGCGACCAAAAGCAGGCCTTTGCGCTGATGGAAGAAGCGGCCAATTCCGGCAATCGACTGGCTCAGTTCAACCTGGCGCAGATGATCCTGTCGGGCGACGCCGAACCGACGCCGGAGGCCGTGAACCGTGCGGTCGGCTATTTCGAAAAGGCTGCCGACCAGAGGCTTGCCGACGCCGAATATGCCATGGCGGAAGTCTATGCCAACGGTCTGGGCGGCCGCACGAAGAACGAATCCATCGCGCGCAACTTCCTCGAGCGCGCGGCGAAACAGAACTACGACACGGCCCAGCTCGAATATGCCAGCTGGCTGATTGCCGGACGCGGCGGCGAGCGCGAGTCCGCTGCCGGTTTCGCCTGGATGAAGCGCGCGGCCGAAGGCGGCAATGTCGCGGCGCGCAATCGCCTCGCCAAGCTTTATGTCGCCGGCATCGGCGTCGAAGGCGATCCGGTCCTGGGGGCCGCCTGGTATCTGCGCGCTCAACGCGCCGGTTTGCGCGATCCGGAGATGGACGATCACCTCGCGGGCCTCACCGAAGCACAGCTGAAAGCAGCGGAAGACCAGGCCGACAAGCTGCGCTGAGGCCCCGTCTTCGACCCTCGCCTGCTCCGTTCCATCTTGTTTCTGGCGGCGAAGTGTGGTTGTGGGAGCGCCAATCGCGCCGTTTTGGCGCCAACAATCCCGGACATTCAACCACCATGGCAAAGATCAACGGCAACGAAATTCGTCCAGGCAACGTCATCGAGCATGATGGCGGCCTTTGGGTTGCGGTAAAGACCAATGCGGTGAAGCCCGGCAAGGGTGGCGCCTATAACCAGGTCGAACTGAAGAACCTGATCAACGGCACCAAGCTCAACGAGCGTTTTCGCGCCGCAGAAACCGTTGAAAAGATCCGCCTGGAGCAGAAGGACTTCTCCTTCCTCTACGAGCAGGGCGAAGCTCTGGTGTTCATGGATACCGAAAGCTACGAGCAGCTCGAACTCGCCAAGGACTTCGTTGGCGATCGCGCGGCCTTCCTGCAGGACGGCATGATGGTCACGGTCGAGCTCTATGAAGAGCGCCCAATCGGCATTGCACTGCCCGATCAGGTCACGCTGACGATCACCGAAGCCGATCCGGTCGTGAAGGGCCAGACGGCCGCTTCGTCCTACAAGCCGGCCGTGCTCGAAAATGGCGTTCGCGTTCTCGTGCCGCCGTTCATCTCGTCGGGCGAGCGCATCATCGTTGACACCAACGAACTCACCTATATCCGCCGCGCCGACTGAGGCACGGCCAGTTCCCTTCCGATCCATTCGCGAGGGACAGTTCTTTCTAACGATCGGGATCAAGCATGGCGCGTTCGGCTCTTATCAACGTCATGATCGGCGCTGCCACCAAGGCTGGCCGCTCGCTCGCGCGTGACTTCGGCGAAGTGCAGAACCTTCAGGTTTCGGTGAAAGGTCCTGGCGATTACGTCAGCCAGGCCGATCGCAAGGCCGAGGAAATCATCTACACCGAACTGTCGCGGGCGCGCCCCGGCTATTCCTTCCTGATGGAAGAGCGCGGCGTGGTTGAAGGCGACGACGACCAGCATCGCTGGATCGTCGATCCACTCGACGGCACCACCAACTTCCTGCACGGCATTCCGGTGTTCGGCATTTCCATTGCCTTGGAACGCCAGGGCCAGGTCGTTGCCGGCGTGATCTATAATCCGGCCATGGACGAGATGTTTGTGGCCGAGCGCGGCGGCGGTGCCTTCATGAACGATCGCCGAATGCGGGTGGCTGCACGCCGCCAGCTGTCGGATTGCGTTGTTGCCACCGGCATCCCGCATCTTGGCCTCGGCAATCACGGCCGCGCCCTGATCGACCTGCGCAACGTCATGGCCGACAGTTCCGGCATCCGCCGCTTCGGCGCAGCTGCCATCGATCTCGCTTATGTCGCGGCCGGCCGCTTCGACGCGTTCTGGGAAGACAGCCTCAAGCCATGGGACATGGCGGCAGGCATCCTGATGATCCGCGAAGCCGGCGGCTTCGTTTCCACCCGCAACAGCGGTCAGGACATGCTGGACACTGGTTCGGTTGTCGCCGGCAACGAGATCATCCACGGCGCGCTGGTCAAGACGCTGAACAAGCCGCTGCAGCGCAGCTGATTTCACGCACATGGCGCGCAGCTTTTTGATGCGCGCCTTTCTTTTACCACCCGTTTTCGTTTAGAACCGGGCGACGATGACGTCGCAGGATTTGGGAGCGGGTGAATGGCGTTGGCAAAGACGCTCGGATTGGAACGCATGGTCGATCGTCCTGAATCCGATCCTTACAAACTGTCCAATCCGCAGGTGTTTCTGGCATCCATGGTCGTCTTTCTGGCGATCGCGGGTTTTGTTGCCGTTATTCTGACCCGGCAGATCGCCACTGCCTTCCGCACCAATCCCGGTTTGAACGGGCTGATCCTGGGCGTGCTGGTTGTCGGCATCCTTCTTGCGCTTCTGCAGGTCATCCGGCTGTTTCGCGAAGTGCGCTGGGTCAAGAACTTCCGCGCTGGCAATGACAGCGGCGATCCCGTTCTTCTGGCGCCCATGCGCGCCCTGCTCAGCCGCTCCTCCACCATTGCGCTGACCACCAACTCCACCCGCGCCATCCTCGATTCGATCGCCAACCGCTTGGATGAAAGCCGCGACATCTCGCGCTATCTCATCGGTTTGCTGGTGTTTCTCGGTCTGCTCGGAACTTTCTGGGGTCTGCTCGGCACGATCGGCTCGATCGGCCAGACGATCCAGTCGCTCGATCCGGGCACCGGCAGCACCAATGATGTGCTCAATTCCCTGAAGACAGGCCTGTCCGCGCCTTTGCAGGGCATGGGCACGGCCTTTTCGTCGAGCCTGTTCGGTCTTGCCGGCTCGCTCGTGCTCGGTTTCCTCGACCTTCAGGCCGGCCGCGCCCAGAACCGCTTCTACACCGAACTGGAAAACTGGCTGTCTTCGGTGACCGATCTCGAATCCACCCTGCCGATCGTCGACACCGCCTCGTCTTCCAGTTCCAGCGAAGAGTTGAAGCTGATGTCCGAGCGCCTGCGCGCCATGCAGGACAGTGGCGGGTCCAACCAGCGCGTCGCCGCAGCCATGGCCAATCTCGCCGACGGCATTTCCGGTCTGGTCAAGAACATGCGCTCGGAACAGCAGATCATGCGCGATTGGGTGGAAGCGCAGGCCGAAGAACAAAAGGCCGTGCGCGCCACGCTCGACCGTCTCGCCAACACCTTGGCCGACAAAGAGCGCGGCTAGGATCATGGCGCTTGCTCGCGGCCGCCGCAGCCATCGTGGCGTTGATTACTGGCCGGGCTTCGTGGATGCCCTGTCCACCCTGCTGCTCGCCATCATGTTCCTCTTGTCGGTGTTCGTGCTGGCGCAGTTTCTTCTGTCGCGCGAAGTCAGCGGCCAGGACGAGGCGCTCACCCGCCTGAACTCGCAGATCAACGAGCTGACGCAGCTGCTGGCGCTCGAGCGCTCCAACAATCAGGACGCCGCCGACCAGCTGGCCGGTCTTCAGGCCTCGCTCAGCCAGGCCGAACAGGACCGCAGCCGGTTGCAGCAACTGCTCAATCAGGGCACCGGTGCCGACCAGGCAGCCGAAGCGCAGATCGGATCGCTGACCGGCGAGCTGGAAGGCCAGCGCGAGATCAGCCAGCGGGCGCTCAGCCAGGTCGAACTGCTGAACCAGCAGATTTCGGCGCTGCGCATGCAGATCGGCGCGCTGGAATCCGCTCTCGACGCATCCGAAACGCGCGACCGAGAATCCAACACCAAGATCGCCGATCTCGGCCGCCGCCTGAACGTGGCGCTCGCCCAGCGCGTGCAGGAACTGAACCGTTATCGCTCCGACTTCTTCGGCCGTTTGCGCGAAATCCTGTCGGACCGCGAAAACATCCGCATCGTCGGCGACCGTTTCGTGTTCCAGTCGGAAGTGCTGTTCCCCGTCGGCGGCGACGAGATCAACCCAGCCGGCCAGAACGAAATGCAGAAACTCGCCCAGGCCATCATCGAGCTGCAGCGCGAGATCCCGCCCGAAATCAACTGGGTGCTGCGCGTCGACGGCCATACCGACGACCGTCCTTTGTCCGGCACCGGCCGCTTTCGCGACAATTGGGAGCTCTCCTCCGCCCGCGCGACCTCCGTCGTAAAATACCTCATCTCCCAAGGCGTCCCCGCCAACCGCCTCGTCGCCGCCGGCTTCGGCGAATACCAACCGCTCGATCCCGCCGACACGCCGGAAGCGCGGGATCGGAACAGGCGCATCGAGCTCAAGCTGACGGAGCGGTGAGTAGCAGTTGCCGTCTCCATATGAAGCGGCCTTTACGCAGCGTTAAACTCCCTCTCCCCAGATAGACGCATTGAGCGCTGTCGGAAGGGTGCGATCATTCATCGTCGTTTCGTTATCTGGACATCCATTCTGCTGGCGGTGCTCGCAATCACTTTGCCGATGGTTGCCATTGCGATCTATGCGCGCGTCCAGTCCGTGGCCGATGAGCGCGATCATCTCCGCGATTATGCAAACTGGACCCTGGAAAGAGCGCAGCTGAGCGTCGATGCAGCCGACGAGACGTTCAAGCAGCTTGCAACCGAACAATGGAACAGCTGTAGCGACGCGCATATCGACCGCATGCGCGAGCTCGTGGTCAATTCCCGCTTCATCGATGGCCTTGGCTACCTTGTTGATGGCCGGATTGCCTGCGCGAGCTGGGGCCGCTCGACCGGCACGGTTTCAATCGGCGCCGCGAGCAGCCTGTTGTCCGACGGAACAAGCCTTCATCTCGACGCACGCTCGCAGATGATCGGCCCGACCGCCATGGTCGCCCTGTCGCGCGGCAGCTATGTCATCTTCGTGCATCGCGACCGGCTGGTCGATGTTCTGACTGAAGACGCCATGACGCTCGGGCTTACAACACGCGAAGGCGCGCTGATCGCTATCAAGAGTGGCCTTCCTGGATCAATGCAGGAAGGGAGGGTCCCTCCGAGCTCCCCCAACGACATTCGTGCTACCGTTCAAGACGCCGATTTCGAAGCATTCGGCATCGCCGACACCGCCCAGATCCAGCAAAGGCTGATGAAGCACCTGTGGTTGCTGGCTCCCTTGGCCGCTTTGACCTCGGCAATTCTCATCGCCTTGATCATCTGGGTGTCGCGCCAGCGCATGTCGCCGCGCTCCGAGCTTCAGCTCGGCTTGAAGCGCAACGAATTCATCGCCGTGTATCAACCCATCATCGAGCTTGCGTCCGGCCGCTGCATCGGTGCGGAGGCGCTTGCCAGATGGCACCGTCCAGGCGGCGCGGCGATCTCGCCCGACGTCTTCATCCCCTTGGCGGAAGACAACAACCTCATCGAACAGCTGACCGAACGGATCATCCGCGTTTCGGCCGGCGAGCTTGGCCCCCTGCTGCGCGGGAACAAAGACCTCCACATCTCGATCAACCTGTCATCGGCCGACATGGCCAGCGGACACTTTCTTCGCGTTCTCCAAGAAGTTCTGCCGCAAGCAGGCATCGCGCCGGCACAGATCTGGCTTGAAGCCACCGAACGCAGCTTTATCGATGTGGAAAGAGCGCGCACGATCCTCGATCAGGCCCGCGCGCGCGGTCACCCCGTCGCGATCGACGATTTCGGAACGGGTTACTCCAACCTGTCACTTCTCGAAGCCCTGCCGCTCGACACGCTGAAGATCGACAAGTCCTTTGTTGCCGCCATCGGCCAGGACGCCAGCACCAGCGTTGTTGTCGCCCACATCATCAGCATGGCCAACAATCTCGGCCTCGCCATTGTCGCCGAGGGCGTGGAAACCCGCGAACAGGAAAGCTACCTCGTGCATGCGCAAGCCCGCTATGCGCAAGGCTGGCTCTATGCTCGGCCCATGTCGGCCGAAAAGTTCACTTCCTTCCTGCAAGACAATGCCCGGACCGATGCGCAAACCTTGACGCCCGCCCCCGGGACGGTCTGAACGCCAAGCTCTTTCCGCAACACCGTCACAAGAGCGGTTCAACCAAGCCGCCTTGTGCGCTAAGCAGGCTCGTCAGCCCAATCCAGGATCCCGCCCCCTATGTCCTTCCAGAAACTCGACGACCTGAACCGCCGCCTCGAAGCCTTCAGCCATGCCTTGTCGATCCTCGGCGTGGACGAAGCCGTGTCGATGGCGACAGGTGGTGGTGAGGCGCGGGCGGAATCGATGTCGGCGCTGGCCGGCATGCAGCATCGCCAGGCATCCGCCCCCGAAATCGCCGAATGGATCGATGCCGCCGAGCGCGAGGATCTCGACGACGAACAAAAGGCCGCCGTGCGCGAGTTTAAGCGGCAATATGTCAACCTCACCTGCCTGCCCGCCGAGTTCGTGGAAAAACAGATGCGCACCCGCCTGCGCTCCGAGCAGCTGTGGCGCGATCTGCGGGCCAAGAACGATTGGGCGTCCTTCGAGCCGGCGCTTGACGGCGTGATCCAGATGGTGCGCGAAGAAGCCGCAATGCGCGCCGACGTGCTGAAGCTCGATCCCTATGATGCCCTGCTCGAGCAATACGATCCCGGCACACGCGCCGCGACGATCGCGCCCGTATTCGATGATCTGAAGACTTTTCTCGTTGATTTCGTGCCCCGCGCCCTGGCCGTTCAAGAGGAAAAGCGCGCGAAGCGTCCGTTGAAGGCGCTGTCCGGCTCCTATCCCATCGAGCGCCAGCGCGAGCTTGGCCTCACCCTGATGCAGGCGGTGGGCTTCGATCTCACTCATGGCAGCCTCGCTGTATCGCATCACCCCTTCTGCGGCGGCGTGCCGACCGATGTGCGCATCACCACGCGCTACAAGACCACCGAGTTTCTCTCGTCGCTGATGGGCGTGCTGCACGAAACCGGCCATGCGCTGTACGAGCAGAACCTGCCGAAGCAATGGGCGCACTGGCCGCTCGGCAAGGCGCGCGGCATGGCCGTGCATGAAAGCCAGAGCCTGTTCGTGGAAAAGCAGCTCGGGTGCAATCCCGCCTTCTGGACCTGGGCGCTGCCGATCGTGGAACAGCACCTCGGCGAAGACTGGGCGATCGACGACATCTTGCCCCATGTCCACCATGTCGAACGTGGTCTGATCCGCGTCGACGCCGATGAAGTCACCTATCCCCTCCACATCATCCTGCGCTTCGAAATGGAGCAGGAGCTTGTGGCCGGCCGTTTGCAGACCCGCGACATTCCGCAAGCCTGGGACGCGCGCATGAAGGACACACTCGGCCTGTCCACGATCGATTCACCCGGCGATGGTCCGATGCAGGACGTGCATTGGCCGGCCGGCCTGTTCGGCTATTTCCCGTCTTATTCGCTGGGCGCCATGATGGCCGCGCAGCAGTGGGCGACGATTGCCGAAACGATGCCGGACATCGACGCCGATCTGGCCGAAGGCCGCTTCGAGCGCGTCAACGACTGGCGCCGCGACAACATCTGGAGCCAGGGTTCGCGCTGGTCGACGCCCGAGCTGATGCAGCGCGCCACCGGCTCGCCCCTCGACGCCACCCACTTCAAGCGCCATCTGGAAGCCCGCTACGGCTAAGCCGCGCGCTGGATTTTGTCGGGAAATCCCATTATAAACCGCCAACTCCGAAAACCCGACACTTTTTGATCTTCGATCCCGCAGAGGTACTATGGCTGGCCATTCACAATTCAAGAACATCATGCATCGCAAGGGCCGCCAGGATGCGGTTCGCTCCAAGATGTTCTCGAAGCTTGCCCGCGAAATTACAGTTGCCGCTAAAGCGGGACTGCCCGACCCGGACATGAACCCGCGCCTGCGTCTGGCCGTCCAGAACGCCAAGGCTGTGTCGATGCCCAAGGACAACATCGCCCGCGCGATCGCCAAGGCATCCGGCGGCGATGCCGAGAACTACGAAGAAGTCCGCTACGAGGGTTACGGCCCCGGCGGCGTTGCGCTGATCGTGGAAGCGCTTACCGACAATCGCAACCGCACGGCGGCCAATGTCCGCGCAGCCTTCACCAAGGCCGGCGGTGCGCTGGGTGAAACCGGTTCCGTGTCCTTTATGTGGGACCGCACCGGCGAAATCACCTATCCGGCCAAGGTCGGCGACGCCGACAAGGTTATGGAAGCCGCCATAGAAGCCGGTGCCGAAGATGTCGCCAGCGACGAAGAAGGCCACACCATCCTGTGCGCCTTCGAGGATCTGGGCGACGTGTCGTCCGCTCTTGAAAAGTCGCTCGGCGAAGCCGACTCCGTCAAGACGATCTGGAAGCCGCAGAACAACGTGCCGGTGGACGAGGATCGCGCCCAGTCGATCCTGAAGCTCGTCAACACGCTCGAAGACGACGACGACGTGCAGAACGTCTATGTCAACTTCGAGGTCGACCAAGAAACCATGGCCAAGCTCAGCGCCGCCTGAGTCACAAGCGCGGCGACCCGCCCGCGCTTTTCACTTATCGGCTGCACGCAAGGTCCATGGATCCTGCGTGCAGCCTGCCTCGCTCAGAAACGGCTGTTGACCATCCGCACTTGCGCGATCACGCCCAGCCTTCCAGCACAACCTTGCCCCGCATGGCCGCGCTTTCAACGAGCGCATGTGCCTTTTTGAGATTGGCGACATTGATCGGCGACAGGTGCTCGGTCAGCGTGGTTCTGATGCGACCCGCATCCACCATCTCAGCCACCTCGTTCAGCAGCGCGCCCTGGGCGCCGATATCGACCGTCTCGAAGATCGGCCGCGTAAACATCAGCTCCCAATGAACCGACACGGATTTGCGCTTGAAGGGAACGATGTCCACCACCTTCGGATCATCGATCAACGCAAACCGGCCTTGCGGCGCGATCGCTTCGGCGATGTCGGCCATGTGGCGGTCCGTATGCGTCGTCGAGAACACAAAGCCGGGCGCGCCGATGCCGAGCTCTGCGATCTGCGGCGCCAGGGGCTTGGAATGGTCGATCACGTGATGAGCGCCCATCTCACGCGCCCAGTTCTGCGTTTCGGTGCGTGATGCGGTAGCGATCACGGTCAGGTCGGTCAGCTGCCGGGCAAGCTGGATGGCGATCGAGCCCACGCCGCCGGCACCGCCGATGATCACAATGGCGTTGGCGGCACCGGGCACGGCCTTGCGCACATCCAGGCGATCGAACAGGGCCTCCCATGCGGTGATCGAGGTCAAGGGCAAGGCGGCGGCCTGCGCCCAGTTCAAGGACTGCGGCTTGTGCCCGACAATACGCTCGTCGACGAGATGGAACTGCGCGTTGGTTCCGGGCCGGATCAGACTGCCGGCATAGAACACCTCGTCGCCCGGTTGAAACGAACCCGCTTGCGGCCCCACGGCTTCGACGATCCCGCTGGCATCCCAGCCGAGAACGCGCACGTCATCGTCGCCAAGCGGCCCACTGCTTGCACGGATTTTCATATCCACCGGATTGACGGAAACGGCCTTGATCGAAACCAGCAAGTCGCGACCCTCCGGCTTCGGTGTTTCCCGCTCGATCTCGATCAGGGATTCGGCGGCCTCGATCGGACCTGGATTTTTATAGGCGATAACACGCATGGCTTGCTCCTGTTATGGTGTGCTTATCTAACAATAGAGGATGTTGCCTGTCATACGCACAAGGATTACCCTTAGTATGGAAAAGGAACCGTGCCGGAGTGTCCCCTATGGCGAAAGCGCGTCATTCTCGTTTGGATTGCGATCCCGGTTGTTCGGTTGAAGCTGCGATCAGCCTGATCGACGGCAAATGGAAGTGTGTCATCCTTTATCATCTGCAAGATGGCACCAAGCGCTTCAACGAACTGCGCCGCAAGATACCAGCCGTAACCCAGCGCATGCTGACCAATCAGTTGCGGGAATTGGAGCTGGATGGCCTGGTTGATCGTGTTGTTTACGCGCAGGTTCCGCCGAAGGTGGAGTACAGCCTGTCCGAACGTGGCCGCAGCCTGCTCCCGATCATCGATGCGCTGAAGAACTGGGGCGACGAAAACATCGCCTTGTTCAACAAACGCTTGGAGGCGGCTTGAACACGCAACGCGTCGGCTCTGACAAACGAGCTGTCTTTAGGCTTCTTCCGTTCGTGACCTGAGCCGGGGACAGGAAACGACGCTTAGTGGAGCTAAGCCTTTGCCATCGTTGATCCCCTGCGACGAACAACCAAAATCTTGTCCACGCCTTCCAGCCCTCCCCTATCCTCCACCCATCGCCCTCACGGGAACTCTGGTGCGCACCGGGGATCAGAGGAGGGCGGCGGTGTCCGGGTTGGTTGAACTACGGTAGTTCGACTTGGAGGGTAATCAGTCCCTCCCCAAACCCGGACCCTGTGCTGGTCAGTGCGGGAGCACTTGGTGAGGTGGCGACTAGTCTGCACCGAGCCCGCCCACCGGCATTGGGGTGAAAGCACCGACGGACGCGAGATCTCCGCGCCGTATCTAAAATCATCAAGGCGCGGGGTTTCGCGTCCGCTTCCCAAGCTCAGACGCGCGGGAAGGCGAACCCGTATGAACAGCCAAGCGGCATCAAAACAGGACAACGATCCTGTGTTCTTTGAACGATCCAAAAACGCACCAGAGCGCGGAAACGCAGGCGGTCCAAAGTTTCGGGCATAAACAAAAACGCCGCTGCGAGTGGCAACGGCGTTTTGAAATTTGATAGGCCGGCAGATTAGATGCCGAGGCCTTCGTAGCGCTTCTTGAACTTCGACAGGCGACCGCCGCGATCGAGCAGGGTCTGCGTGCCGCCCGTCCAGGCCGGATGGGTGGTCGGATCGATGTCGAGGTTCATCGTGTCGCCGGCTGCACCCCAAGTGGACTTGGTCTGGTATTCGGTGCCGTCGGTCATCACGACCTTGATCGTGTGGTAGTCGGGATGAATGCTGTCTTTCATGGCGCTTGTCCTGGTTCAAACTGGGCTTGCGCCGGACCAGATGCGAGAAGCTCGCTTCGGCCCTGCGGCGATGTCACCCGTTCCTAAAACTTGAAGCCGCAGCGAATGACCGCTACGGCTTCATAAAGGGTCGGCGAGCCTATACATCAGCCTCAACCCAAGCACAAGGCCGGCCCGTATGCGTTCGGCCGGTTAGCCAGGAGTTCAAAATGGCCGCTAAAGAGCCGTCACCCGACGCTCGCCGCCGCTCGCTCGCTCCCTTGTCGCGCCTGCTTCCTTATCTGAAGCATTATCGTGGCCTGGTCGCCGGCGCCATCGTCTCGCTGATCATCGCTGCGGTGACCACGCTGACCCTGCCGATCGCGGTACGCCGCATGATCGATCACGGCTTCAACGGCGTGGAAACCGGCATGATCCAGGGCTATTTCGGCATGCTGGTGGCAATCGCCGCCCTGCTCGCTGCGGCCTCGGCCCTGCGCTATTATTTCGTCATCACGCTCGGCGAGCGCGTCGTCGCCGATCTGCGCCGCGACGTTTTCGCCCATGTGACGAAGCTCTCCTCATCCTTCTTCGACACCGCTCATTCCGGCGAGATCGTATCGCGCCTGACGGCCGATGCCACGCAGATCAAGGCGGTGGTGAGTTCAACGGCCTCGCAGGCGCTGCGCAACACGATCATGACGATCGGCGCCATCGTGATGATGGTCGTCACCAGCCCGAAACTGTCGTCCATGGTGATCGGCGCGATCCCCATCATCGTGCTGATCCTGGTCGGCTTCGGCCGCTCGGTGCGCGCAAAGTCGCGCCATGCCCAGGACATGCTGGCGCAGGCCAGCGCTTATGCCGGCGAACAGATCTCGGCCGTGCGCACCCTCCAAGCCTTCACCAATGAAAGCATGGTGGTCGGTCGCTTTTCCGCAGCGGTTGACCGCGCCTTCGAAGCTGCCCGCTCGTCGATCATGGCGCGCGCCGTTCTCACCTTCTTCGCGATCTTCTTCATCTTCGCGTCGGTGGTGGCCGTGTTGTGGTTCGGCTCGCGCGATGTGCTGACCGGTGCCATGAGCCCCGGCACGCTCAGCCAGTTCCTGCTTTATGCGGTGCTGGCCGCCGGCGCGCTGGGCTCCTTGTCGGAAGTCGGCGGCGACTTTGCCCAGGCTGCCGGTGCAGCCGAGCGCATGAGCGACATCCTCGAGGAAGTGCCGGATGTCGGGGCGCCTTCAAACCCCCAGGCCCTGCCCGCCAAGGCGCTCGGCGCAATCGAATTCCGGCAGGTGTCCTTCGCCTATCCCTCGCGTCCCGGCATGCCGACGCTGACGGATCTCTCCTTCGCGGTGCGTCCCGGCGAAACGGTGGCCATCGTCGGGCCGTCCGGTTCGGGCAAGAGCACGATCTTCTCCCTGCTCATGCGCTTCTACGATCCGAACGCAGGGTCCGTCGTGATCGACGGCGTCGATCTGCGCCACGCCGATCCGATCGACCTGCGCGCCCGCATGGCCGTCGTGCCGCAAGACGTCGCGATCTTTGCCGACACGGCCGGCGGCAACATCGCCTTCGGCAAGGCCGATGCCAACCAGGACGCGATCGAAGCGGCCGCGCGCGATGCCCTGGCCGACACCTTCATCCGCAATCTCAATCACGGCTACGACACCCAGGTCGGCGAGCGCGGCATCACCTTGTCGGGCGGACAGCGTCAGCGCATCGGCATCGCCCGCGCCATTCTGCGCGACGCACCGATCCTGCTGCTCGACGAAGCGACGTCCGCCCTCGATGCCGAAAGCGAAACGCTGGTGCAAACGGCGCTCGAACGCCTGATGCAGGGCCGCACCACGCTGGTGATCGCCCATCGCCTGGCAACCATCCTCAAGGCCGACCGCATCCTGGTGCTGGACGGCGGCCGTATCGTCGAGGAAGGCACGCATCAAACGCTGGTGCAGAAGAACGGCGTGTACGCCAAGCTCGCCCGCCTCCAGTTCGAGCACGGAGCCGACGCCTTCCAGGCTGCTGAATGAAAAAAGGCCCGCTCGAAGCGGGCCTTTTCGTATCAGTGTAGCTGTGCCGGCTTTGCCCGGCTCTTTCGCCGACGCGCCAACATGTTGAGCACCTCCACAAGCGCCGAGAAGCCCATCGCGGCATAGATGTAGCCTTTGGGAACCTTGAAGTGGAAACCTTCGGCGATCAGCGTCATGCCGATCATCAAAAGGAACGACAACGCCAGCATGACGATCGTCGGGTTCTTGGCGATGAAGCGCGACAGCGGCTCTGCTGCAACAAGCATCACGGTCACGGCCGAGATAACGGCAATGAACATGATGGCGATTTCATCGGTCATGCCGACTGCCGTGATGATGGAGTCCACCGAAAACACCAGATCCAGCACTAGGATCTGTGCAATGGCCGAACCCACGGTCAACTGGACGGTCTTGCCAACCATGTTGCTCTTGTCGTCCACGACATCCACCGTGTGATGGATCTCCTTCGTGGCTTTCCAGACAAGGAACAAACCGCCCGCGATCAGGATGAGATCCTTCCACGAGAAGGCGATGTCGAAAGCCGTGAAGACGGGTTCCGTCAGCTGAACGATGATGGAGATGGTGAAAAGCAGGCCGAGACGCAGAACAAGTGCGGCACCGATGCCGAGCCGTCGCGCAAACTGCTGCTTTTCCGGCGGCAGTTTGTTGGTGAGAATCGAGATGAAGATCAGATTGTCGATCCCCAGCACGATCTCCATAACCACCAGCGTCGCAAGCGCGACCCATGCGGTTGGATCGTTGATAAACCCGAAATACTCGGTCACGGCCTAAAATACCCTTTCTTCATCATTGAAGTCGGCAAGAGGTAAGGCCAATTTCGGCTTCTACAACACGGCACCTGCTGACATTCCCGTTATCACGAGCCTGTCATCGATCCGTGAGCTACTGCCAGAAGGCCGGAATCGTCTCTTCCAAGCGCGGTCCGAGGCGCAGCGGCGCGATCTTTTCGGCTAGACCGGTGCGGTCGGAAATCTGCACACCGACACCGCAAATCGTCGCCGGACCGGATGCTGCTTCCATGCGCCCCTTCGGCACCTTGGATAGAAAGCGGTTCAGCGGCTCGTCTTTTTCCATGCCCAGTGATGAATCATAATCGCCGCACATGCCGGCATCCGACATATAGCCCGTGCCGCCATTCAGGATCTGATGATCACCAGTCGGCTGATGCGTATGCGTGCCGACAACGAGGCTGGCGCGACCATCCACGAAATGGCCGAAACAGACTTTTTCGCTGGTGGCTTCGGCATGAAAGTCGAACACCACCGCATCCGCCTGCTCACCCAGCGGACAAGCCGCAAGCTCGCGTTCGCCGGCCTGGAACGGATCGTCCAACTCCGGATGCATGAAGATGCGGCCCATGATGTTCGACACCATGACCCGCGCGCCATTGCGCGCGATGTAGAGACCGGCCCCCTTGCCCGGCGTACCCTTGGGAAAATTGGCGGGACGCAGGAAGCGATCTTCGCGCGCTGCAAACCCGAGCGCTTCGCGCTGGTCCCAAACATGGTTGCCGGTGGTGACAACATCAGCGCCGGCCTTGATCGTTTCGTGGAAGATGTCTTCGGTAATACCGAAGCCACCTGCCGCATTCTCGCCGTTGACGATGGTGAAGTCGAGCTTGAGGTCGGCGATCAGGCCCGGCAGGCGTTCCCATACAGCCGTGCGGCCAGTGCGCCCCACCATGTCACCGAGAAAAAGCAGTCGCACGTTCCAAACCTCCGCCACATACTGATCAATAGCTGGCTTGCTGAAAACGTCCTATCAGCCCGGCTCGAAGGCGCGCAAGCCGCTCTCTGTCAGCATTTCGGACAAGCGGATATCATGCGGTTCGTTCGGCACGAAGTCGACCTGCTGGCAATCGAAGGCAACGCCGATCAAGCGCGGCAGGATGCCCTTGGCATGCAAGCCGGCGATCGCGCGATCATAATAACCTGCACCATAGCCAATGCGGTGGCCCCGATTGTCAAAAGCCACCAACGGCACCAGCATGACGGTCGGATCAAGCACAGCGGCGGTCTCCGGCGGGCCCATAGTGCCGAAGCCCATGTCGATCAGCTTTCCATCGGGTGTGTATTCACGAAATACGATGGTCGTCCTGTCGAGGATCGCAGGCAAACAGATCCGTGCACCGATCTCAGCGAAAGCAGCCATCAAGGGATGCACATCCACTTCGGTGCGCATCGGCCAGAAGCCTGAAACAACTGCGCCTTTTGCGATGCCGAACTCACCAACTTGATCCGCCATCGCATCGGCCGCCCGAGATCGATAATCCGGCGACAAGGCATCGCGCCGTTTGAGCGTTTCCGAGCGCAGCGATTTCTTCAGGAGAGCGGTATCCATGAAGCGTTTATGAGCGAGAAAACCGCTAGACGCGACCACAGAAGCGGCAAGATGCGGCTTCCTCTCGCAAAGAGCGCAGTAAAATTGAAAACGAAGAGAGGTGGCGAACCAGGACAACCGGTGAAGAGATCGATCCCGGGACCTACAACGTAGGTGGGCGCCGTGTGTCCAAACCCACGGGTCTGAACAGGGACAGCTCCCTTGAGATCAATAAGGCCCCGAGAATTATGTTACTTCTGTCGCGAAGCCCAGAACGCCGACTACTTAGATAGTCCTCTCCGCCGCACTTCGCCAGTGGCGATCCCTGCTTTCCGACCAACTTTGATAAGCCGATGATGCCACAACAGCAGCAGCGGAACGCCAATCAGTTCAAGGCACAGACCGAGAAGGTGACCGGCACTTGGCACGCCATCCACAAACAAAGACAACAACCGCGCCAAGCCGCCGCAGATCGTGAGAACACCGAGGAGACGAAAGCGGCTGGCCGAACGATCGAGATCCCACAGGCACAGCCACCAGCTGATCCCGAAGGCTAGAAAAATTCCGGATAAGAACCGGAGATGACTTGCGAGGTCTGTCGGAAAAGGCGGCTGAACGCGAAGAAAGTCGGGCCCGAGCACGACGCCGGCCAAGCCGGCGGAGACCGGAACCAGCGCAAGCAGCGCCACGGTGATTGTGAAAAGAAGACGTTCGGCTGCAAGCGACATGGGGAATCTCCATTCCCCTTGGGAACGCGCTTGAGCCTGCGCGGTTTCGCGAGGCGTGTCGATTGGCTAAGAAGGCAGAAAGACTGCAGGGTTCACTCACAGATGCAAGGAGAAGCAATGCGTTTCGAAGGCACCTCGGCCTATGTTGCCGACAAGGATCTGATGGTTGCGGTCAACGCGGCCATCGCTCTGGAACGCCCGCTTCTCGTCAAGGGTGAGCCCGGTACCGGCAAGACAGAATTGGCCCGGCAGGTGGCCGCAGCACTGGATGTCGACTTCATCGAATGGAACGTAAAGTCGACCACGAAGGCGCAACAGGGCCTTTATGAATATGACGCCGTGTCCCGTTTGCGCGACAGCCAGCTCGGTGATCCTCGCTTCAACGACATTGCCAACTACATCCGCCGCGGCAAGCTGTGGGACGCTTTCGCCGCGGGCAAGAAGGTCGTGCTCCTGATCGACGAGATCGACAAGGCGGACATCGAATTTCCAAATGATCTCCTTCAGGAGCTCGATCGGAACGAGTTTTATGTCTACGAGACCGTCGAAACGATCCGCGCGGCTGTGCGCCCGATCGTGATCATCACCTCGAACAACGAGAAGGAGCTGCCCGATGCGTTTCTGCGCCGCTGCTTCTTCCACTACATCCGCTTCCCTGAAGCCGAAACGCTGCAGAAGA
The DNA here is from genome assembly GCF_018457165.1 of Tianweitania aestuarii. Classification (GTDB taxonomy): domain Bacteria; phylum Pseudomonadota; class Alphaproteobacteria; order Rhizobiales; family Rhizobiaceae; genus Tianweitania; species Tianweitania aestuarii. Next base: position 166,194 of record NZ_JAFMNX010000006.1, read on the forward strand.
TCGTGGATGTCCATTATCCCGGCATCAAGCAGAACCTGGTGCGTGCAGCGCTTACACGCTTTTACGAAATCCGCGATGTACCGGGTCTCAAGAAGAAGCCGTCGACTTCTGAAGCACTCGACTGGATCCGCCTGCTGGTGGCCGACGATGTCGAGCCTGAAGATCTGCGCGCCGACCCCAAGAATGCGCTGCCCAAGCTACATGGCGCACTGTTGAAGAACGAGCAGGATGTGCATCTGTTTGAACGCTTGGCCTTCATGGCCAGGCGGCAAGGCTGAGGAAACCGTCATGGAAGGCATGGAAGTTCGCCCGGCAACACGCGATGATGAAGCCGACTGGCGCCGGCTTTGGACGGAGTACCTCGACTTCTACAACACCAAGGTGCCGGAAGAGGTGTATGCCGAGACCTGGAAACGCCTGCATACGGCGGGCGAGTTCGAGCCGAAGTGTCTGCTTGCGGTGACCCATACGAAACCGATGGGGCTGGTGCACTTCCTGTATCATCGGACCACCTGGACGGTGGCCAACAACTGCTACCTGCAGGATCTCTATGTCGATCCGGAGCGCCGCGGCACCGGGCTTGGACGCGTGCTGATCGAAGCGGTGAAGCGTGTTGCTGCCGAAGATGGCATCTCTAACCTGTATTGGCTCACCCAGGAGTCCAATACCACGGCACGACAGCTCTATGACCGCCTTGCAAAGAATACCGGCTTTATTCGCTATCGGATGGATTAACGGGTCGAGCGATGTTCATCCCCTTCTTCCTCGAACTCAAGGCCGCGCGCATTCCCGTTTCGCTTCGGGAATATCTCAGCCTACTCGAAGGGCTTGAAGCGGATCTCGTTGAGTATGACGTCGAGGGTTTCTATTACCTCGCACGCGCAGCGCTGGTGAAGGACGAGCGCCACATCGACCGCTTCGACCAGGTCTTTGCCCATGTCTTCAAGGGACTGGACGCTGTCACGGGCGAAGACGGGATGGAAGCGGCCAATCTGCCGGAGGAATGGCTCCGGCGCCTGGCTGAAAAGCATCTGACCGAAGATGAAAAGAAGCTGGTCGAGGCGCTTGGCGGCTTCGATAAGCTCATGGAAACGCTGAAACAGCGTCTGGAAGAACAGAAAGGTCGCCATCAGGGCGGCTCGAAGTGGATCGGCACCGCCGGCACCTCACCTTTCGGCGCTTATGGCTACAATCCCGAGGGCGTGCGGATCGGCCAGCACGAAAGCCGTCATCGCCGCGCGGTGAAGGTCTGGGACAAGCGGGAATTCCGAAATTTCGACGACTCGGTCGAACTCGGCACCCGCAACATCAAGGTCGCGCTGAAGCGCCTGCGTCGCTGGGTACGCGAAGGGGCTGCCGATGAACTCGACCTTCCCGGCACGATCCATGCCACGGCCGAGCACGGATATCTTGACGTGCAAACAAGGCCGGAGCGACGCAATGCGGTGAAGCTCTTGATGTTCTTCGATGTCGGCGGCTCGATGGACGATCACATCAAGATCGTCGAGGAGCTGTTTTCCGCCGCCCGCGCCGAGTTTCGGCAGCTGGAATATTTCTACTTCCACAACTGCCTTTATGAAGGCGTGTGGAAAGACAATCGTCGTCGTCATGCCGAGGTGATCCCGACCTTCGACGTGCTGCATCGCTATGGTCCCGATTACAAAGCGATCTTTGTCGGCGATGCTTCCATGAGCCCGTACGAGATCGCGCATCCCGGCGGCTCCGTGGAACACTGGAACACGGAAGCTGGCGCGGTCTGGCTGCAACGTGCGCTTCAGCAATGGCCGGGCACGATCTGGCTCAACCCCAGCGCTGAGCGGCTATGGCCTTATACGCATTCGATCTCGATGATCCGTGAGATCTTCAACGACCGCATGTTTCCTTTGACGCTGACCGGCCTGGAAGCGGCGACGAAGGCGCTGTCGCGCAAGCATTGAGCGGAGCACTGGCCCCGCGCTGCGCGGCTTCCTACATAAGACCCCGAACAAGGGAGCCCGATCATGGACACCGCAACCGCTTATCCTGTTACCCGCACCGACGCCGAATGGCGTGATCGACTGACGCCTGAACAATATGCCGTCATGCGCGGCCACGGCACCGAGCGTCCGGGCAGCTGCGCGCTGCTTCACGAGAAGCGGGCCGGCACGTTTGTCTGCGCCGGCTGCGATCAGCCGCTGTTTGAATCCAACCTGAAATTCGAGAGCGGCACCGGCTGGCCGAGCTTCAACGATCCGGTTGACGGGTCGGTCGAAACAACCGTGGATCGCTCCTACGGCATGGTCCGCACCGAGTGTCATTGTGCACGCTGCGGAAGCCATCTCGGCCACGTCTTCGAGGATGGCCCGCCGCCAACCTATCTGCGCTATTGCATCAACGGCGTGGCGCTGAACTTCGTCCCCGAAAGCTGAGTGCACGCACTGCTAAGGCTTCATTAACCATAAAGCGGCTATCGCGGATTGTGTCTTTGACAATCCGCGGAGCGCCACGATGTCCCTTTCCCGCCGCAGCTTCCTTTTGGGAGTCTCTTCCTTGCTCGCGGGCTGTGCGACCTCGCAAGTGCCGCCACCGATGCTGAGCTATGCGGCCGTTCCCGACGAGCAGTTCCCGCTCGCGGCCATGCCGCTGGATGTGTTCCCGGCCGAACTCCACCGCAAGGAAGTCGCCTATCCCACCAAGCTGAAGCCCGGCTCGGTCGTAGTCGACACGCCAGCGCGTCGTCTTTACTTCATCTTGGATGATGGCCGCGCCATTCGTTACGCAATCAGCGTCGGTCGCGCAGGTCTCGCCTTGAGCGGCGGCGCTACGGTTGGACGCAAGGCAAAGTGGCCTACCTGGACGCCGACGGCAAACATGATGCGCCGTGAAGCCCGCTACAAGGCTTATGCTGGTGGTCTACCGGGCGGGCCGACCAACCCGCTCGGCGCGCGCGCAATGTATCTGTACCGACAGGGGCGCGACACGATGTTCCGCATCCACGGCACGAACCAGCCGAAGTCGATCGGTCATGCCATGTCGAGCGGCTGCATTCGCATGCTGAACCACGATGTCATCGACCTTTACGACCGCGTGGACGTTGGCACGCAGGTCGTCGTGATCCAGGCCGAGCCGGTCGCCTAAAGCACTGGGCTTCAAGCCAGACTATCAGGCCATGCCGAGGGCGTTCATGTAGAGGTCGAGAAGCGCCTCTGCTTCTTCGCGCTCAGCCTGGTCCTGCTTGCGCAGTCGAATGATCTGCCGAACCGCCTTGGTGTCGAAGCCCGTGCCCTTGCACTCGGCGTAAACATCCTTGATGTCGTCCGAAATGGTCTTCTTTTCCTCTTCGAGACGCTCGATGCGCTCGATGAATGCGCGCAGCTGGCCAGCCGCTACGGTTTGCGAGGAATCGGTGACTTCATCGGCCATGCTGTTCTCCAGAAATACGGGAAGCGACTCGGAAACATTGCCGTAGGTCGCGGGGCGGTTCGATGCCAAAGCAGCCGGGACGGGTCAAGCCCGTTTGGCCAGGCTTTGGTTCGCAACCGATCAATGATCGTGCGGATGTGTTGTTTCGAAGGCGGCCTTCTGTTCAGGCGACGCTTCAGTCTGGTGCTTCGCCTGCCAGTCAGCATAAGGCATGCCGTAGACGATTTCCCGCGCCTCATCCTTCGACATGACCTGTCCTGCCCCGTTGGCCGCTTCGCGATACCAGTTGGCAAGGCAGTTGCGGCAAAAGCCCGCAAGGTTCATCAGGTCGATATTCTGCACGTCGCTACGATGAGACAGATGCGCGAGCAGGCGCCGGAACGCTGCCGCCTCGAAGTCGCGCTGCTGCTCGGGTGACAATTCAGGTGCCATGTTCAACCTTTCCGATGATCCACTGGCCCGGTGCGCGAGCCGAAATGCTGGATCTCATGGATATCGGGACGGGCATTGATCGCGTCAAGGATCGGCACAAGCCGCTCGACCCAGCTGTCGACCCCTGCCTGATCAGCAATGAGGTCCTGCCGAATCTCGAGCAGCGCATGGGCGTAGCCCTGAGTGATGGCGTGGCTATACATCGAATCGCCTCGCAAGGCGCCGTCGTAAGGTTCGTTATCACCGACACACAAAGCAGGATCGGCGGCCAGCATTTCGATCAGAGGCCAGGCGACGCGATGATCCGTGTCCCACAGAACGCCAGCGTGCCACGGCCGGACAAAGCCCTGCATGACTGGCGTAAAGGAGTGAATGGAAAAGACTAGTGGCGCTCGCCCATTGGTTTGAAAAACCCGCTCGACGGCCGCATCAACAGCGCGATGATAAGGGCGATAGAACTTTTCTAGGCGCAACGCGCGCTCAGCTGCACTCATCGGATAATTACCGGGAATAACCGTACCGTCATACAGTTGTCGGATCAGTGTCGGGTCATCGTCACCGCGATTGGGATCGATCAACAATCGCGAAAACTGCCCAAGCACCGCCGGCACGTTCATGGTCTTTGCCAAACCGCGCGTGGTGGCTTCCACGCCGATGTCATACGCGATGTGGCGCTCGAACTCCGAAGGTGGAAGGCCTAGGCTGTTATAGCTTGCAGGCAGTTTGCGTCCGGCATGATCGGCAACAAGCAGCAGGCCCTTGCTCCAATCACCATCGATCACTTCGTAAGGCTGAAAATCTGAGTCGATCATCATGCAGCCATAGCAGAAAGGTGAGACAGCCTGCATCCCACACGTGAGCAGCTGGAGAAATGCCGTGGTTTCGACATTGTTGCAGCCCAATCCAGCGAACTTCCGGTGCGAAGCGTTTCAAGCGATTAGATCAAGGACTTCCTTTCGTTGACACATGCGCCGACATCTTCGAAAAGGAACGGGAACCACGACGATTTGGCTGGGGCTGGAAAATTGACGCTGAGGCGCTTCGCATCGCTGCTGTCGGCGCTAGGATCTTTGCCGCGCGGCTTGCGCGTCAGCCTAGCCTTGATGCTTCTTTCACCGCTGGCCTTGGCCGCGGGAACGCAAACAGCAAAGGCCGATTTCCGGGTCTGCAATGCTACGCAGAACCTGGTGGGTGTGGCGATCGGTTATCGTGCTAATGCCGGCTGGGTCACGGAAGGCTGGTGGCATGTGGAGGGATCGACCTGCAAAACGCTGATCGAGGGTCCGCTCTCGTCGCGTTACTACTACCTTTATGCGGAGGATGCCGAGCGTGGAGGACGCTGGGACGGTCCCATCAATATGTGTGTGGCCGAACGAGAGTTCAAAATAGCCGGCGTCAATGACTGCTTCGCTCGCGGTTTTCAGCGCTCCGGCTTTCAGGAATATGACACCGGTGATCAGGGAAGCTGGATGGTTCAGCTGACCGATGAGCCGGGAGCCGACGGCGCCAGTGCCGTCACCGGAACAGGTACGCCATGAGACGCAGCCGCAAAGTCAAAATTCTCGCAACACTCGGACCCGCATCGTCCGAGGAGTCCATGATTCGGAAGCTCTTTGAAGCGGGAGCAGACGTCTTCCGCATCAATATGAGCCACACCGATCATCCCTCGATGCAGGAACTGGTTCGCCGGATCCGGTCGGTGGAGAAAGAAGTTGGTCGCCCGATCGGTATTCTCGCCGATCTTCAAGGCCCGAAGCTGCGCGTCGGCAAGTTTGCCGACAAGTCGGTTGCACTTGAAGTTGGCCAAACCTTCACGCTGGATGACGATGCTACGCCGGGCGATGCCACGCGTGTGCATCTGCCCCATCCCGAGATCCTCGCCTCCGTGCAGGCCGGCCATCGTCTTCTGATCGATGACGGCAAGCTCCAGCTTGTGGCTGAGGAAGCGGATGGCAAGCGCATCGTCTGCCGCGTCGTTGCCGGCACCAAGATTTCCGACAAGAAGGGCGTCAGCTTACCCGACACCGACCTGCCAGTCGGCGCACTGACCGAAAAGGATCGGCTCGACCTCGATGCCGTTCTGGCGACCGGCGTCGACTGGATCGCGCTGTCCTTCATTCAGCGTCCCGAAGATCTTGCCGAAGCGCGCAAGGTTGCACGCGGCCGCGCGCTTTTGATGTCCAAGATCGAAAAGCCGCAGGCCGTGACGCGGCTGGCTGAAATCATCGAACTCTCTGACGCCCTGATGGTGGCGCGCGGCGATCTCGGTGTCGAAATGCCGATCGAAGCCGTCCCCGGCATTCAGAAGCAGATCACGCGTGCGGCACGCCGTGCCGGCAAGCCCGTGGTGGTTGCCACCCAGATGCTCGAGTCCATGATCGAAGCACCAGTGCCGACGCGCGCCGAGGTGTCGGACGTGTCGATTGCTGTGTTCGAAGGCGCGGATGCGATCATGCTGTCAGCCGAGTCGGCAGCGGGCAAATATCCCGTTGAAGCCGTCGGCATGATGAACAGGATCGCCGAACGCGTCGAGCGCGACCCTACTTACCCCGGCATCATCAACGCGCAGCGTTCAGAACCCGAAGCGACTGGCGCGGACGCAATCTCGCTGGCGTCACGCCAGATTGCGGAAACGTTGAAGCTGGCCGCAATCGTTACCTACACGGCATCGGGAACAACCGGATTGCGTGCGGCGCGAGAGCGTCCACAGGTGCCCATCATCGCCCTATCCCCTGTTGTGGAAACGGCCCGTCGTTTGTCGTTGGTCTGGGGCACGCATTGTGTGGTGACGCCTGATGCCGCCGATCTCGACGACATGGTGAACCGCGCTTGCCGTATTGCGCATTCGGAAGCTTTCGGCTCGCCGGGCGACCGTATCATCGTCACCGCAGGTGTTCCGCTGCGCACACCGGGCGCAACAAACATGCTGCGCATCGCCTATATCGGCTCGGACGGCTTGCGCGGTCTTTGACCGCGACAAGTTACACACGCTCGTTGAGGTTCTAAGCGCCTTCGCCAGCCAGCTTGTCGGCGAGGCGACCGACTTCGTCCTGGGCGCTGCGTAACGCGGGATATACGTCCAGAACACGCTCGTAAGCGCGTAATGCGAGCTCTTCGCGCCCCGTATTGTCCATGATCTGCGCCAGACCGGTTAAAGCACCGAAATGGCGCGGCTCAAGCATGATGGTCTGCTCGATATCCGCCATGGATTTGGAATAGTTCTGCATGGCGAAGTGCACAGTCGCGCGGCAGTTATAAGCTTCCGCGTAGCCTGGCCTGAGGGCAATAACCTGGTCGAGATAATCGAGCGCAAGATCGAACTTCTTGTCGGTCAACGCCTTGGTGGCCCAGCCCATCATTAAATCGATGGTGGCACTTCCTGACTGCCCGAAAGCTGCGCCGATGCGCGCTGCCGTCCGCTCGGCTTCAACTTGGTTACCCTGCCGCTTCAACGAAGCGAACAAAGCATCCAGAGCCGACTTTTGCCGCTCCGCTTCACGTGCAGAGGGCTCAAGCACATGGCTTGCGCTCACCGGCTGCGCAACAGCAGGCGTAAGGGCAGTAAGCGACGCACTGAGCGCAAGACAAACGAAAACGTTCCGCATGACGCCGAGCTTAGCGGCAGCATGCGGAACGTCAAACTGAATTTCGTGTGAGCCGGCCGAAAGCCAGCTCCTCATCAACCCTGACGAGCCTTGTAGCGAGGCGCCGTCTTGTTGATGATGTAGACACGACCCTTGCGACGGACCAGGCGGTTGTCGCGGTGACGGGCCTTAAGAGCCTTGAGCGAGTTCTTGATCTTCATCGATTCAATCCGTCAGATGCGGCCCTGAGGCCGAAATGAAAGGCGCGCCCGAAGACGCGCCGAAACTGTGGGCGTTCCTTAGCCGAGCCTTCCCCGACGTGTCAACCGCCACTTGACCTTGTGGATGAGGAACCCACTTGCAGCGCCACACGAGAGGAAAGGAAGATGCATTGCTGAAACATGGAGCCACCCTGCCGATCCTGGCTGTCCTGATGATCGCTGGCGCAACAGGCGCTGCCAATGCGCAGAATTGCAAAGATGCTCAAACACAGGCGGATATGACGGAATGTGCCGGTAAAGCCTATGAGGAAGCGGATACCAAGCTCAACGAGACCTACGAGAAGGTCACGAGCCGCCTTACCGATCTCCCGGAGATCAAGACCAGCCTCACTAACGCACAACGTGCGTGGATCAGCTTCCGCGATGCCGAATGTGCCTTTTCCAACGCACAGGCAGGCGGAGGCACTCTGCATGGAACGCTGATCAATCAATGCCTGACGGATATGACCAACCAACGCATCGAAGCGCTTGAAGGTTATCTCCAGTGCGAAGAAGGCGACATCAGCTGTCCCGTACCGCGCGACTAACTGTCAGCCACGCTTGAGGCGAGTCGCATGGCCCATCTTGCGGCCGGGACGCGACTCGGCCTTGCCATACAAATGCACCAGCGTGTCCGGCTCAGCCAAGAGACCGGGCACCTTCCCGATGTCGTCGCCGATCAGGTTTTCCATGACGCAGTCGGAGTGGCGCGCTGTTGATCCCAGCGCCTGCCCAGCAATCGCACGGATATGCAGTTCGAACTGGGACATGACGCAGGCAGCTTCCGTCCAGTGACCGGAATTATGCACTCGCGGCGCGATCTCGTTGACCTTGAGTGTGCCATCAGCCAGCGCGAAGAATTCGACGCCAATCACACCGACATAATCGAGCGCTTCGAGAATCCGGCCGGCAATAGCCTTAGCGGCTTCAACCACGTCGGTGGACACATGGGCGGGCACCGTCGAGGTACTTAGAATGCCCTCGCGGTGGATATTCTCGGCTGGGTCGAAAGCAACAATCGCACCATCCCGTCCGCGACCAGCAATCACTGAGATTTCTCGCTCGAACGGCACCAGCGCCTCCAGGATCAGCGGAACGCTGCCCATTTCCGCGCAGGCGCCAGCTGCATCAGCCGCAGCCGCTCCGCGAAAAAGGCGCTGACCTTTGCCATCATAGCCAAGCCGTCGCGTCTTGAGGATGCCGCTGCCACCAAAGCGATCAAGCGCAGCAGCAAGCTCAGCATCGTCATCAACGGCAACGAAGTTCGCAGTTTCGATTCCGATGCCATTCAGGAACTGCTTTTCGGTAAGCCGATCCTGAGCCACCTCCAACGCACGCGCTGGAGGAAACAAGGTTGCGCGATCAGCCAGGCGCTCACCGGCCTTCAGGGGCACGTTTTCGAATTCGTAGGTGATGACATCGCAGGCAGCCGCCAGTTCATCAAGGCCGGCTTCGTCATCATAGGCCGCTTCGATCTGCCGGTTGGCGACCTGAAGTGCGGGGCAATTGACCTGCGGCTCCAGAATGATCGTGCGGTAAGACAAGCGCGCGGCAGCCATGGCCAGCATACGACCCAACTGGCCGCCGCCGACGATACCAATGGTTGATCCGGCCGGCAGCGCGCTCATGTGTCGTCCGACGGTGCGGCAGCCACTTTCGCGGTCTGCTCTGCGCGGTAACTATCAAGCCGTTCAGCCAAGGCCGGATCGGTCAAAGCAAGAACTGCCGCTGCAAGAAGAGCTGCATTGACAGCTCCGGCGCGGCCGATTGCCAGCGTGCCAACCGGGATGCCGGCAGGCATCTGCACAATCGAGAGCAGCGAATCCTGGCCAGACAGAGCCTTCGACTCCACCGGCACGCCGAATACAGGCAATGGTGTCATGGCCGCCGTCATGCCCGGAAGATGCGCGGCGCCCCCTGCCCCCGCGATTACCACCTTGAACCCTGCAGCTTTCGCACCGTGCGCAAAATCGACAAGACGGTCAGGCGTACGATGCGCCGAAACGATCCGATCATCATGCGAGATGCCCAACTGATCCAGCGTCTCGGCTGCGTGCTTCATGGTTGCCCAATCGGACTGGCTTCCCATGATAACAGCGACATCGGCGGCTTTCCCGTCCATGCGGCGTCCTATTCCTTTTTCGCCTGAGATCAGGCGATGATGTCTGGGATGATCTGGTCGTTCGCCTGCGACAGGCGATCCTTCAGCGCAAGCTTCTTCTTTTTCATGCGCTGGATCTGAAGGGGATCGCATCCAGTGGCCATCATTGCGTTGATGGCCGCGTCGAAGTCAGCATGTTCCTGCTTTATGCGGGCATATTCCAGGCGGGTTTCGGCCTGATCCTGATCGGGCATAAAGCGACAACTCCGACATTCAAACGCGGCCGATGATGGCTCGCGATTTACCCTGCTGCTTCTTCGCGCATAGCACACAACATTGATGGATAAAATCCATCTTAGCTCATGATTACTGCGCCTGATCCAGCAGAACCGGTGAGCCCGTCCGGCATCGCTCGTCTTTTCCGCAATGCGTTTCGATCACATTTAGGATGGTGAGAAACCGACATTCGACATCCCGGTTCTTTGGTGGCAAAGTGTCATGGAGCTGTCACGGAGCCTGTTCCGCGGTGGAGCGGGCCTGGACGGTTCAGACGAACCAGAAGGGAGACTAGATGATGTCTTTGACTTCCCATCTTGAGGAATTGAAGCGCAAGCACGGCGATCTCGAACGCGAGATCGATCAGGCCCAGGCCAGCCCCTCAGTTGACGACCTCCAAATTCTGAAGCTGAAGCGGCGCAAGCTCGCGCTGAAGGACGAGATTACGAAACTCAAGGTGGCGCACACGACGCATTAGATCGTGCGCAGCGGCCATTAAAGGCCGAACGAAGCAGACGTCTTCAACGCTCCGCGCTGCCCTTCCGGGTGGCGCGGTTTTTGTTTGGACTGGAGGTCATGCCCGGCAAACTGATGGTCCTAATGAGCTTCATCAAACGCTTCTAATCCGCGCAGCAAGTTCGAGCCGCTGCCTCTGACTGGGTGCGGCAACGCGGAAGCTCATGATCCACCGCTCAAGATGCCGGTGTAAGTTCCGGCTCCTTCTCCTCGTCAGAAACATCCTCGTCCGAAGATGCAGGCTCATCGGGATCGTCGGGACCACGCGGATCAAGCAGGACCGCCTGGGGCGTAAGAGCACGCTCCGACGGCAAGGCATTGAAGGCCTCCTTGTTTTCCGGCGCAACGGCAGCACGCTGAGACACACGCAACATCGTGTAACAGCCGAGCAGAAAATGCGGCAGGGCCGTTGCCAAGAACAACGCTTCCGGGCGCATGCGGGCCATCAGAACAGAGCCGAGCAGCGGTCCGATCATTGTTCCGAAGCCATAAAGCAGCAGCAGACCGCCTGAAATTTTCACGAAGTCGCTGGTGTCGGCGTGATCGTTCGCATGGGCGACGGCCAGCGAATACATGATATAGGCCATCGCGCCGTAACAAGCCGCCATGCCGATCACGGCACTTCCCGATCTTGGTTCGACAAAAAAGATCAGCACGGCAATCAGCGCGCCAAGGAAGCCGGCGCCCGCCAGAATAAAGCGGCGGTCTGTTTTGTCGGAAAGCCGTCCGGCCGGCATCTGGATCGCAGCGCCGGCGATCACGACCAGGCTCATCATGAGCGCAATTTCAGCCGTAGTGATGCCGATCCGCGCTCCGTAAACCGGTCCAAGCGTGCCCCAGGCTCCGTTGGCCACACCGATCAGCAAACAGGCCACAAAGGCCACCGGCGAATTTGCGAAGAGGCCACGCAGATCAAGCGACACATCCTCGAGTGGCCGCGGCGTTACGGCCGTGGAAACGGCAGTCGGAATCAGCGAACAGCAAAACAAGATGCCCGACACCATGAAGAGCGAACTTTGTCGGACATCAAAGGCGGCCACCACCATCTGCCCGGCCATGATGGAGGCATAGGTCACCATCATGTAGAGGCCAAATACCGTGCCGCGATTCTCGTTGGTCGCTTTCTCGTTCAGCCAGCTTTCGATCACCATGAACGCACCGGCCATCACGAAGCCGGTACAGATCCGCGACAGGATCCAGGCAGTCTCGTTGATGAATAGGCCGGTGAACAAAACGATGATTGCAGCCGATGCCGCAAAGGTGCCAAAGGCACGGACGTGGCCGACGCGACGCACCAAACGCGGCGCAAGGATGCAGCCCGCCACGAAGCCGCCCGCCCATGCCGTACCGAGAAGACCCAGCGCAAAGGTCGAAAATCCTTCCGCCTGGCCTCGCAGCGGCAAAAGGAGATTGTGCAAGCCTGAGGCAGCCAGCAAGAAAGCTGTGCCGCGCAGAAGCGAGAAGATAGGGCGATAGGTGGCAAGCATGAATAACCGTCGGCAAGCTGGATCGAAACACGCCTAAGCGATTCGTTTCGGGAGAATGCGACAGGTCGCGTCTAACTACGGCGGAAAAGCGCCTCCGCAGCAGATTTCGTTTCGTCCTTCTCATCGATCGCACCCTGAATGCGCTCGATCTCCGCCTTTAGCGTTCCGATCCGCTCCTTCAGTTCGCCAACCGAAAGCAGGCTGAGATCCTGTCCGATCTCGTGGGCCTTGGCACGTTTCACCGGTTCGTCGTCGAAGATGCTCATTGGGTGCTCCGATTGCCCAAGCCCGTTGGAGGGATAGATAATCTCAACAGACGAAAGACAACCGGCGACGGGCAAGCTTGGAGATAGAAGATGGACCACGAAGCGACGCAAACCGATTTGCCAAAGCTCATGACGGCTATCGCAATCACTGAACCGGGCGAGCCATCGGTGCTCAAGCCCGAGCAGCGGCCCCTCCCCGAACTCCGATCCGGCGAAGTTTTGATCCATGTTCGAGCAGCCGGCGTAAACCGTCCCGATGTCGCGCAGCGACAAGGCACCTACCCTGCCCCCAAAGATGCCTCCGATCTGCCGGGCCTTGAGGTTTCCGGCGAGATTGCAGCACTAGGTCCGGACACGCCCCGCTGGCGGGTGGGCGATGCGGTTGTGGCCCTGACACCTGGCGGCGGCTACGCCGAATTTTGCCGCGTCCACGGCTCCAATGTTCTGCCTTTGCCTGAAGGCTTCACCTTCATCGAAGGTGCCGCTGTGCCGGAAACCTTTTTCACCGTCTGGCATAATGTGTTCGAGCGCGGCGGCTTGCAGGCGGGTGAAACGCTTCTTGTGCATGGCGGCACGTCCGGCATCGGCACAACTGCAATCCAGCTCGCCAAAGCTTTCGGTGCCAAGGTCATCACGACGGCCGGCTCGGCTGAAAAATGCGCTGCTTGCGAAAAGCTCGGTGCCGATCGCGCGATCAACTACCGCGAAGAGGATTTCGTTGAAGCCGCAAAAGCGTTTACGTCAGGCAATGGCGTCGACCTCATCCTCGACATGGTGGGCGGTGAGTATGTCGGCCGCAACTACGACGCGGCCGCCGTTGATGGGCGCATCGTTCAAATCGCAGTGCTGCAGGGTGCCAAGGTCGAGATCAACGTTGCCAAGCTGATGATGAAGCGGCTGACCCATACCGGCTCGACCCTGCGACCGCGCACGATCGAGTTCAAGGCGGCCGTTGCCGGAGCGTTGGAAGCACATGTCTGGCCGAAGCTGGCCTCACGCGAGGTCGCACCCGTCATTGACCAGGTTTTCCCGCTGGATGAAGCCTGGCGTGCGCATCAGCGCATGGAAGAAGGCGATCATATCGGCAAGATCGTTCTCGAAATCGCTCGCTAAAACCCAAGGAGACACGCATGGAATATCGTACCCTGGGCCGATCCGGCCTGAAGATATCGACCCTGACCATGGGCACCATGACCTTTGGCGGCAGCGGCAACTTCGCCAAGGTGGGCAGTACCGACCTCGATGAAGCCAAGCGGCAGATCGACCAGTGCCTGGATGCCGGCATCAACTTGATCGACACGGCCAACATCTATTCGGCTGGGCAGTCCGAAGAGATCGTCGGCGAGGCCCTTGGCGGCAAGCGCAAGAACGATGTGCTGATCTCCACCAAGGTTCGCTTCCGCACAGGCGAAGGTCCGAACAACGAAGGCCTGTCGCGCTACCACATCATCCGCGAATGCGAGAAAAGCCTGAAGCGGCTGAAGACCGATGTCATCGACATCTACTTTCTGCATCAGTGGGACGGCATCACCCCGCTCGAAGAAACACTGGCGGCACTCGACACCTTGGTTGAGCAGGGCAAGATCCGCTATATCGGCTGCTCCAACTATTCCGGCTGGCACATCATGAAGGCGCTGGGCATTTCCGAGCGTGAACGCCATCCACGCTTCATCACGCAGCAGATTCACTACACTCTGGAAGCACGCGAGGCCGAATACGAGCTTCAGCCGATCTCTGTCGATCAAGGTCTCGGCATCATGGTCTGGAGCCCGATTGCAGGCGGACTTCTGTCAGGCAAATACGGTCGCGACACGGAAAGCGCCCGTCAGCTTGCTGGCTGGAGCGAGCCGCCGATCCGAGATCAGGACCGGCTGTGGCGTATCGTGGACGTGCTGAAGGAAGTGGCCGGAGAGCATGGCGTGTCGGCTGCGCAGGTTGCGCTTGCCTGGCTTTTGACAAGACCGGCAGTCACGACGCTTGTGGTTGGCGCCCGCAACCAGGAGCAGTTTGCCGACAATATCGCAGCCGCATCCCTGAAGCTAAAGGAAGACGATTTGCGCCGCCTGGACGAGGTCAGCCGGCCACCGGTGATCTATCCCTACTGGCATCAGGGAAAGACTGCGAGCGCGCGCTTCAGCGAAGCAGACCGGGTTCTGGCGCGCGACTGATCGCGCGCCAGAACCATCTGCCAAGGCTACTTGGACTTGGATGCTGGCTTGCCGGCATCCTTGACCATCGAGCCCAGAACGGGAGCAGCCGGCTTGGCTGCTGCCTTTTCTTTCTTGGGCTTTCGAACTTCTTTGTTGCTGCGAACTTGACCCTTGGCCATGTGCATTCCTCCTGCGGAGATGCGAGGATGATCGGAGTTCGAGCCGGCTGTCCAGCACTATCGCACAGGCTTGTCGTTTGGCCTGCAGCCATTTCCGTTGCGACTTCGCGCTGGCTTCGCTATATTGGACGCGATTTCCCAAATCCGGTGGCTTACACCACCGCCCGCGACAGAAACGCGGGCGAACGAGAGGATGCACCTTATGGCCAATACCCTCCTGATGCCGAAAGCGACCGCCGTTTGGCTCGTCGACAACACTGCTTTGTCTTTCGACCAGATCGCGCAGTTCTGCTCGCTGCATCCGTTGGAAGTGAAGGCGATTGCCGATGGCGAAGCTGCGCAGGGCATCAAGGGAATGGACCCGATGATCACCAGCCAGTTGTCGCGTGAAGAAATCGCGAAGGCTGAGTCCGACCCGAACTACCGCCTCAAACTGTCCGAGCCCAAGGTTCGCGTTCCGGAAACGAAGCGCAAGGGTCCGCGGTATACGCCGTTGTCGAAGCGTCAGGATCGTCCGAACGCCATTCTCTGGCTGGTGCGCAACCACCCCGAGCTGAAGGATGCGCAGGTGTCGCGCCTCGTTGGCACAACCAAGTCGACGATCGAGCAGATTCGCGAGCGCAAGCACTGGAATGCCGCCAACCTGACGCCGATGGATCCGGTTACGCTTGGCCTTTGCTCGCAGATCGATCTCGACCTTGAGGTCAGCCGCGCATCGCGTGACAAGCCTGCCGCTCCGTCCACCGGCGAGACCCTGCTCCCTGCTTCGATGACCGAGCGGTTGGAGGTCAACCAGGACCAGCACGAGGATGATCGCGAACTCGACGCAAACGCGGTGTTCGCAAAATTGTCTTCCTTGAAGAATCGCACCCCGGACGAAGACGAAGAATAAGCACCGGTTGGTGCACAACAAAAAGGCGGCCTCGGCCGCCTTTTTTATTGTCTACTCGGTGTGGATCAGGCCGTGTAACGAAGCCCCATGCCACCCTGTTCAATCTTGCGCTTTTCCATAGCGCGGTAGAAGTCGCTGAGCAGCTTGCCCTTTTCGGGTTTAAAGCGGCGGTCTGCCTTTCCGATGATCTTGATCCTGTCGATCCGGAAGGTGCGGAAGTCACCCCGCAGCTCACACCAGCAGGCCAGCGTCCAGACACGACCCCAAAACCACAGACCGAGCGGGCGCACATCGCGCTGCGTATGCTGGCCTTGCTCATCCTGATAGTCGATCGATATCACATCGTGGGCTTCAACCGCGCGTTCGATCACATCGATGGCCGTACGATCGGCATCGGACACAACCCACATCGGTGAGTGGATTTCCGTACGATCGATGCGCATGCGCTCAGCTTCCGGCAGCACCGCGCCAATCTTGACCAAAGCCTCTTCCGCAGCCCGCGCCATGGTGGAACCGCCGAAGGCGCGCACCATCCGTGCACCCGCCACCAGCGCCACGATCTCGTCACGCGTAAACATCAGCGGCGGCAGGTCGAACCCTTCGCGCATCATGTAGCCGACGCCGGCCTCCCCCTCGATCGGAACGCCGGTGGACTGGAGATCGGCAATGTCGCGGTAGATAGTTCGTTCGGAAACTTCGAGCCATTGAGCAAGCTTCTGCGCAGTCACCAAACGGCTGCCGCGCATATGCTGCACAATCTGAAACAAACGGTCTGCTCGACGCATAATGATCCTCCTTCGCGCCAAACCAGCGGTCCCAGCCAACTAGATGGCTAAGCTCGGTCTGAGCGGCAAGATCACCATGCCATGGTGCTCCTGACAGCACTCTGTCAGCATTGTCAGGAGGTTGACAGAAGGATCAGTCTTTTACGGGAACAGTGTAGTTCAACGGCAGGCGACCACCATCTGCATAGATGGTTTGTCCTGTGATATAGCTCGCTTCGTTCGAGGCCAAAAAGGCCGCAATCGACGCAATTTCCGAAGCTTCACCAACGCGCCCCATCGGCGTGCGTGACAGAATACGCTGTCTGGCGTCAGGATCGTTGTTGACGGCGTCCAGCATGGAGGTAGCGATCGAGCCCGGGCCGATCGCATTGACCCGGATGCCATAAGGCGCAAGCGAGATGGCCATCACCTTGGTGAGTTGGCTCACTCCTGCTTTCGAGATGGAATAGGGTCCCTGATCGGGCAGGCCGAGAATCGCGTTGATCGATGACATATTGATGATGACGCCGGCCGAGCCGCCATTCTTGATCTTATCGACCATGAAGCGGGCCGCAGCCTGTCCGGCCAGAAAAGAGCCTTTGAGATTAACCGCTAGAACGCGCTCGAAATCCTCTTCCGTGATGTCCAGAAAATCCGCACCGCGCACAATGCCGGCATTGTTCACGAGGATGTCGACATCACCATAGGTGTCGACCGTGCCTGCAAAGAGATTGTGGATGTCGAGCCGCTTTGACACGTCGGCGCGAATGAAGGTCGCATCGCCGATCCGGCGGAAGTCGTCGACCGCTTTTTCTCCAGCCTCCACGTCGATGTCAGTCACCACGACCTTGACGCGGTCGCGCACGAAGCGCTCGGCAATGGCATAGCCGATGCCGGTCGCTGCGCCGGTAACGATTGCGACCTTGCCGTCGAGTGCCATTCCAGTGCTCCAGGGTTGGCGGTCCACCCTGGACCGCCGCTGACAATGGTTGGAGCGAAGCGCGAAATCAACCTTTGGCTGCTGAAACGCCTCCTGCGAGACCATGGCGCGACATAGCTTCCCCGATTTCCTCCATGATCAGCGGATCATCGATCGTAGCTGGCATGGTCCATTCCTGTTGATCTGCAAGCTTCTGCATGGTGGCGCGCAGGATCTTGCCGGAGCGCGTTTTGGGCAGGCGCTTAATAACGATCACCTGCTTCAACGCGGCCACCGCTCCGATTCGCTCGCGCACAAGCTGGACGACCTCTCGCTCCACCTCAGCCGCCTCGCGATCTACGCCCGCATTCAGCACTACGAGCCCAAGCGGCACCTGTCCCTTCACGGGATCGGCAATGCCGATCACAGCACATTCCGCGACATTGGGATGAGCGGCCACGACCTCCTCCATGGCGCCTGTGGACAGGCGATGGCCCGCGACATTGATGATGTCATCCGTGCGCGACATGATGAAGATATAGCCATCATCGTCGATGATGCCGGCATCGGCCGTTTTGTAGTAGCCGGGAAATTCTTCCAGATAGGCTTCGCGGAAACGCTCATTGGCCTGCCAAAGGCTCGGCAGAGCGCCAGGCGGCAGAGGCAAGCGGATAACGACATTACCGAGCGTGCCCGCTTCCACAGGCTCGCAGTTGTCGTCCACCACC
Source organism: Tianweitania aestuarii (assembly GCF_018457165.1). Classification (GTDB taxonomy): domain Bacteria; phylum Pseudomonadota; class Alphaproteobacteria; order Rhizobiales; family Rhizobiaceae; genus Tianweitania; species Tianweitania aestuarii. The sequence continues at coordinate 184,150 of NZ_JAFMNX010000006.1, forward strand.
TGCACATCGTAGCCCGGCATGGCCACGCCAGGCGAACCATACTTCACCGGCAGCATCCCCAAACCAACGGGATTATGGCTGATCGGCGATCCGCTTTCTGTCTGCCACCAATGGTCGATGACCGGCACCCCGAGCTTGTTCTCGGCCCACTTGATCGTTTCCGGATCGCCCCGCTCACCCGCGAGAAACAGGTTACGAAATTTGGAGAGGTCGTAATCCCTGATCAGGAGCCCTTCCGGATCTTCCTTCTTGATGGCCCGGAACGCTGTCGGCGCAGTGAACAGGCCAACAGCGCCATGCTCGGCAATCACCCGCCAGTAAGCACCGGCGTCAGGCGTCCCAACCGGCTTGCCTTCATAGAGGATCGAGGTCGCACCATGCAGCAGCGGACCATAAACGATGTAATGGTGCCCCACGATCCAGCCAACATCCGAGGAGCAGAAGAAGACCTCGCCCGGCTTGACGCCGAACTCGTTCCACATGGTCCATTTCAACATGACCATGAGCCCGCCAGTGTCATGCACCACGCCCTTCGGCTTGCCCGTCGTGCCTGAAGTATAAAGGATATAGAGCGGGTCGGGTGCGTGAACCGGCACGCACTCCACGTCCGTTCCGGCAGCACGCGCCTCACCAACAGCCTCGCTATAGTCGATGTCGCGACCTTCAACGAGCGAACAGGGCTTTTGCGGTCGCTGCAGGATGATGCAGGAAGACGGCTTGGAAGAAGAGAGTTCGATCGCCTGATCGAGCAGCGGCTTGTAGTCGATAATGCGCGTGATCTCGATCCCACAGGAGGCCGACACGATCACCTTGGGCTGTGCGTCGTCGATGCGTGCAGCGAGCTCCTTGGCGGCAAAGCCGCCGAACACCACAGAATGGATGGCACCAAGCCGCGCACAGGCAAGCATGGCGAAACCTGCTTCCGGCACCATCGGCATATAGATGATGACGCGATCACCCTGTTTGACGCCTTGCGCCCGCAACACGGCAGCCAGCGCTACCACTTCGTCCAGGATCTCGCGATAAGTGTAGTGCTTCTTGGTCCCTGTGACCGGACTATCGTAGATCAGTGCGGTCTGATCGGCCCGCCCACCCGCAACATGACGGTCGAGCGCGTTAAAGCACATGTTGCAGGTCGCGCCGGTGAACCAATGGCCGTAAACGCCTGCATCCGGGTCGAACACCTTCTCCCAAGGCGTGAACCAGTCGATTTCCTTCGCGACCTCCCCGAAGAAGTCTTCCGGATTTTTGCGCCACGCGGCCATGGTTTCATGATACTGCGATGTCATAGATGCCTCCCTGCAAACGGCAGATTAGCAAGCCGTCACCAAAGGTCCATCCAACCATTGAACAAGACAGCGAGTGCAAGGCAGGCATGATTTTGCAGATATCTGGACGGGATCGGCGAACCCAGCTGGGTGCGGGCTTGAGATCGCTCTCATGAGCAAGGCACTATCCCTCCTCATTCTGGCAATGATGGCGCTGCACCTTTGGCGACCGCTCGGATTTCCTGGCCTGCGCTACCGCCGCGATGTCTGGAAGATCGCCGTGTTCGCCTTGGTCGCGATAGCCGTGACGGTCCTGCTGTCCCATCACGGCTAAACTCCTGTGCGGACTCAGGTCTTGGTTTGAGCAGCCGCTTTCAGTCTGGCGACATAGTCGTTCTGCAGAGCGCCGGCACCCCAGCCCTTTCCGCCATTCTGCTGCGCCAGCGCGCCCATCATCGCAACAAGATTGTCGTCGCGGATCTTCTCCAGCTCACGGATTGAATAGCGGCCGGATTGTTCGTCGGACTGCCCGGCAATCAGATCAACCAGCTCATCATTGAACTCCGGCACGTCCGTGAGCTTCGTCCACGGCCAGGACAAGCAGGGGCCGAACTGCTCCATGAAGTGGCGCATGCCCGCTTCGCCGCCGGCAATGCGATAGGTCTGGAACAAGCCCATCTGCGCCCAGCGCAAGCCAAAGGAGTAGCGGATGATGTCATCCAGCTCTTCGACGGTGGTGATGCCGTCCTTGATCAACCACAGCGATTCCCGCCAGATCGCCTCAAGCAAGCGATCGCCGACGAAAGCCTCGATCTCCTTGCGGATCACCACCGGCTTCATGCCGATAGAGGCGTAAAGCGCCTTGGCCTTGTCGATGAACGCTGCGGTGGTTTTCTCCCCGCCGACAATTTCCACCAGCGGCAGGAGGTAGACGGGGTTGAACGGATGAGCGACGACCAGTCGCTCGGGATAATTAAGTGCGCTCGCCATCTCCGTTGGCTTGATGCCGGATGTCGATGAGCCGATCAGCGCATCTGGTTGCGCATGAGCATCGATCTCGGCCAGCACCTTGTGCTTGAGATCGAGACGTTCCGGCACGCTTTCCTGGATGAAGTCGGCTTCCGCAACCGCTTCCGCAACCGTACTTGCGTAAGTGACGCGACCTTCCTTCGGCAGGCCGGACGGCACCATCTGCGCATAAGCACTCCGCGCGCCAGCCAGAACTTCATCGACCTTGCGGCTGGCCTGCGGGTCAGGGTCGTAAAGCGTCACATCGATGCCGTTCAGCACCAGACGCGCCACCCATCCCGCACCGATGACACCACCGCCTACGCAGGCTGCCTTACTGATCTGCATGGTCATCTCCTTCAAACCGCCAACGGCGCGCGCTTGGTGAGGTTGAGCTTCTTGCGGACCTCATCAGGACCAATCACTCGCGCGCCCATATTGGTGACGATCGTTGCCGCACGTTCCACCAGCTGCGCATTGGTGGCGAGTACGCCCTTGTCGAGCCACAGATTGTCTTCCAACCCCACACGCACATTGCCGCCGGCTAGAACCGACGCCGCCGCATAGGCCATCTGGTTGCGGCCAAGCGAAAAGGCCGACCAAGTCCAGTTATCGGGTACGTTGTTGACCATCGCCATGAAGGTGTTGAGGTCGTCCGGCGCACCCCACGGCACGCCCATGCAGAGCTGCACCAGCGAGTCATCAGCCAGCACGCCTTCGCTCACCAGCTGCTTGGCAAACCAGAGGTGGCCGGTGTCGAAGGCCTCGATCTCCGGCTTCACGCCCATCTCGGTCATCTTGCCGCCCATTGCACGCAACATGCCGGGCGTGTTGGTCATGACGTAATCGGCTTCGTTGAAGTTCATTGTGCCGCAATCCAGCGTGCAGATCTCCGGCAGGCATTGGCGGATATGCTCGACGCGCTCGCTGGCGCCGGCCATGTCGGTGCCTTGCTCTTTCAAGGGCAACGGCTGCTCGACGCTGCCAAACACCATGTCGCCGCCCATGCCGGCCGTCAGGTTCAGCACCACGTCGACATCGGCATCCCGAATACGCTCAGTTACTTCGCGGTAAAGGGCGATGTCGCGACGCGGTTTGCCCGTTTCGGGATCCCGAACGTGGCAATGAACGATCGCAGCACCCGCTTTTGCAGCATCTATCGCAGAAGCCGCGATCTGTTCGGGCGACCGCGGCACATGCGGACTACGATCCTGCGTAGCCCCCGATCCGGTGACGGCACAGGTGATGAAAACCTCACGGTTCATTTCAAGCGGCATCAAACATCTCCTATCATTTGCCGCCATCATCGCCATCGTTGCGATACTCTGTTTCACACTTTACGAAAGTCAGTTGATGAACAGCGCAAATCGATCGATCTTTCAGTCTGACCCGGCTCCTCTAAGGATGACCATCCTTGTCGTGCCAGGAGCCTCGATCCTGTGCGTCGCATCGGCAATCGACCCACTACGGGCAGCCAACAGGATTGCGGGCGAAAAGCTGTTCGACTTTCGGCTGGTTTCGGCTGATGGCCTGCCCGCTTTGACCAGTTGCGGGCTGCCAGTTGCCGTAGAAGGCGTGTTCGATCCTTGTGCTCCGGCGGATGCCTTGATCGTCATCGGCGGCTTTGGCGCACGCAGCGAAACGGCGAAGCCCGTTCTGGCTAGTATCCGCAGAATGGCCCGCACCGTTCGTGCTATCGGCGGCGTCGAAGCAGGCACTTGGGTGTTAGGTCATGCCGGCCTTCTGGAGAACCGCGCGGCTACCACCCATTGGGAGGATCTCGAGGATTTCAGCACAGCTTTTCCCCGAACCGACATTCGTCCCGACCGCTATGTCATCGACGAGCCGATCTTCACCGCCGGCGGCGCTTCCCCCACTTTCGACCTGATGCTGCATCTCGTGCGCTCGCGCCTTGGCATGGCCATCGCGCTCGATGTCGCCTCCGTCTTCATTTACGACCAGACGCGCGCTGCAAGCGATGCGCAGCCCTTGGTGTCGCTCGGCCGCCTCGATGGCTATGATCCGCGGCTGGCGAAAGCGATCCGCCTCATGGAAGGCCACATCGAGCGCCCACTGACGACAGCCGCAATCGCAAAGCGGACCGGCATCAGCACACGCACTTTGGAAACGCTGTTCCAGCGCCGCATCGGCGAAACACCGGGCGCCTATGCTTTGCGCCTACGCCTCAATGCGGCGCGCCGTCTGGTGCTCGATACGTCGGAGCCCATGGCAGATATTGCGACCCGCACCGGCTTTGCCAGTGCCGCGAGCTTTTCCCGTGCCTTCTCAACCGCGTTCGGGATGCCGCCCACCCGAATGCGTCCCGCCTGACACAAGGGCGTAACGCAGCACTGTCATAGTCGATGGCACGCCATACCTATGGGTTGCGGCGCGAACAGGATGCGGGACCTCAGATGGAAGTCGAACTCAAGCTTCAGATCGCGACCGATGCGGTGGAAACACTGGCATCATCTTCCTTGCTTGGCGGTGAGGCCGAAACCCTGCAGCTAGACGCCACCTATTTCGACACGCCAGATCAGCAACTGCGCAAGAACGGCTTCTCCTTGCGCATACGCCGCGAAAACGACCGCCTAACCCAGACCCTAAAGGGCACATCCAGGAGTGCCGCCGGCTTATTTGCACGCCCGGAATGGGAACAAGACGTCGACGACATGACGCTTGTGATCGACGAAACAACACCGTTGCAGATGCTTCTCGGCGACAGCGTGCGCGATCTTGCTCCTGCCTTCCGTGTTCAGGTGGAGCGGCGCGCCTGGATGCTCGCAGACGGGGACGATGTTGTGGAATGCGTATTGGACCTAGGCGATGTCGTCGCCACCGATCGCCGATCGCCCATCTGCGAACTGGAGCTCGAAGTGAAGGGCGGCAGTCTTGCTTACCTGTTCCGACTTGCCCGGCAGCTAGACGAAATCACGCCTGTCCGCTTGAGTGTAACCACCAAATCGGAGCGCGGCTATCTTTGCCTCGAAGCACAGCCTGAGAGCTTCAAGGCTGCGCCAACTGAGCTCGTCCCCAGCATGACGGCGCAGGCTGCGTTCCAGACAATCATTTCCGCCTGCCTGAAACAGTTCCGCTTGAACGAAACACGGCTACTCGATACGCGCAGCCCGCTTGCGCTTCACCAAGCCCGGGTCGCTCTCCGGCGCCTTCGTGCGGCCTTCACCATTTTTAAGCCGCTTTATGCCGATGAACAGGCTAAAACCATCCGGCGTGACTTGAAGTGGCTTGCTGCCCTTCTCGGCGAAGGACGCGATCTCGACGTTCTCGTTAAGCGCAACGAGGCCGAAGCCTTACATGAGCCCCTGCACGCTGCGCGAAAAGAGGCATACGACCGGATCCTTGCTGCTCTCGAAGGAAAGCGCGTTCGCATGCTGATGCTGGACGTCGTTGAATGGGCAGCCATGGGCGCGTGGCTGAGTGACGAGACCACGCGCACGGAGCGAAACAGGCTTGCACCGCTTTACGCAGCAAAGCGGCTTCGCAAATTCCGAAAGAAGGTCAAGAAAGGCGGTAAGGATCTCGAGCGACTGGACGAGACGGCACGCCACGACGTGCGCAAAGTCGCAAAAAAGCTTCGCTATGCCTCGGAGTTCTTTGTCGGCCTGTTCCCCGACAAGCGCGAACAACGGCGTCATGCCTCCTTCGTTGCTGCGCTGGAAAAGCTTCAAGATGAACTGGGTTCGCTCAACGACATCGCAGCCGCACCAGCCGTGATCGAAAAGCTGGGCCTCTCCGACAATCCCGATGCGCAGGCGCTGATGGGTAGGGGCAAGACAAAGAAGCGTCTTGCCACAGCGGCCGAAGCGCATGGCACCTTCGTTGATGCCAAGCGCTTCTGGGACTGACCTGATCAGACGTAGCGGTTGACGACGTTCTCGAGCCATTCCTGCTTGCCGGAGCGTGGCTGCGGCTGAAGATTGTCTTTGGTCACTCGCGCGGCCACGTCTTCCAGGCTGCGGCTGCCGGACAAGATCGCCTGCCCTTCCGCATCATCCCAGCCCTGGTAGCGCTGTTTCACAAAGTCGGTGATGACACCGTCTTCGATCATCTTGGCCGCAGCTTTCAAGCCACGGGCACAGGCATCCATGCCGCCGATATGGGCGATCAGCAGATCCTGCGGATCGAGCGACTGCCGGCGCAGCTTGGAATCGAAGTTTGTTCCGCCGGTGGTGAAGCCGCCAGCCTTGAGAACCTCGTAGTAGGCCAGCGCCATTTCCGGGACATTGTTGGGAAACTGATCGGTATCCCAGCCCGACTGATAATCATTGCGGTTCATGTCGATCGAACCGAAGATGCCGAGCGCCGAAGCGAGCGCCAGCTCATGCTCGAAGGAATGACCGGCCAGGATCGCGTGACCCTGCTCGACATTGACCTTCACCTCGTTCTCCAGACCGAAGTCCTTCAAGAAGCCGTAGACCGTCGCGACATCGTAATCGTACTGATGCTTGGTTGGCTCCTGCGGCTTAGGCTCGATCAGGATCGTGCCGTCGAAGCCGATCTTATGGGCATATTCGACCGCCATCTGAAGGAAGCGTCCGGCTTGGCTGCGCTCGCGCTTGAGATCGGTGTTGAGCAGCGTTTCATAACCCTCGCGCCCGCCCCATAGGACGTAGTTCGCACCGCCCAAGCGTTTGGTGACGTCGATGCAGTGCTTCACAGTGGCGGCAGCATAAGCAAACACATCCGGATCGGGATTGGTGGCAGCACCCGACATGTAGCGTCGATGAGAAAACAGGTTGGCCGTGCCCCACAGAAGCTTGACGCCGGTTTCTTCCTGCTTGCGCGCAAAGATATCGACGATATCGTCGAGCCGCTTGGCACTTTCGGCAAAGGTTTCGCCTTCGGGGCGCACATCCGCATCATGGAAGCAGTAAAACGGCACGTCGAGCGCGGAAAACATCTCGAACGCCACATCGGCCTTCAGCCGCGCACCGGCCATATCGCCGGTGAACCATGGCCGCTCGAAGGTCTGGCCGCCGAACGGATCGCTGCCTTCCCAGGCGAAGGAATGCCAGTATGCCGCAGCGAAGCGCAGATGATCTTCCATCCGCTTGCCTGCCACCATCTCGTCCTTGTTGTAGTGACGGTAGGCCAGAGGATTGGTGCTGTCGGGTCCTTCAAAGCGCGCGGGCGCGATGTCGCCGAAAAAGCCTGTGGTCATGATAATCTTCCTCCCAAAAACTAACTTTGCCTCGCCTCAAGCCGCTTTGATCGCCGGATAAAGGCTGCGGTAACGCTGATAGGCTTCCTCGAAGTCTGGTCGCAGGGCGCTGTCCGGCTCGATCGTGGTGTCGGTCGCCGGCGGCGTGCAAACAGCGAGGGGATCGGCGCCCGTGGCGGCAATCAAACCGAGGCGCGCTGCCCCGAACGCCGCGCCAAAATCGCCATCAGCCGGAATATCAACCGGCATGCCCAAAGCCGTTGCAATGACCTTCAACCAGTAATGCGAGCGCGAGCCACCTCCGATCGCGGTCACGCGCGTGAGTTCGGTGCCTGCAACGCGCAAGGCTTCCAGACTGTCGCGAAACGCAAAGGCCACGCCCTCGAGGACCGCCTGGGTCATTTCGGTTGTGCCCGTTTCCTGCTCCAGTCCGGCAAACACGCCGCGGATTAAAGCATCATTATGCGGTGTGCGCTCGCCCGAAAGATAAGGCAGGAAGGTCACGCCAGTTGGGGCGCGCAATGTGTCGCCCAGCGGCTGCGTCAGCTCGGCTGCCTTCTTGCCCGTTATGCGCGACAGCCAGTTCAGCGAGTCTGTCGCCGACAGGATCACGCCCATCTGGTGCCAGGTATCCGGCAAAGCGTGGCAGAACGTATGCACCGCGCTGCCTGCATTGGGCAGATAAGCGGCATTGGATGCAAACAGCACACCTGACGTGCCGAGCGACACGAAGGCGGAACCCGGCTTAACGGTGCCCATGCCGCAGGCCGAGGCTGCGTTGTCGCCAGCACCACCGGCAACAACCACCTTGCCGGTGATCCCCCACGCCGTCGCAAGCTCAGCCCGCAAGATGCCGCCGACTTCCGTTCCTTCAACGAGAGCAGGCATATGGCTCTCATCAAGATCGGTGGCCGCAAGAAGCTCCGGCGACCACTTGCGCTCGGCAACATCGAGCCAGGCGGTTCCTGCAGAATCCGACATTTCCGAGATGGCTTCGCCGGTCAGCCAGAAGCGAAGATAGTCCTTCGGCAGCAGCACCTTTGCGACCTTCGCAAAAACATCCGGCTCATTCGCCTTGACCCAGGCAAGCTTGGGCGCGGTAAATCCGGGAAACACGATGTTGCCGGTGATCTCACGGAAACGCGGATCGGCATCAAGAACCGCTGCTTCCTTGTAGGAGCGCGTATCGTTCCACAAGATGCAGGGACGCAGAACCGCGCCGGCGGCATCGATCAGCGTCGCACCATGCATCTGGCCCGACAATCCTATTCCCTTCACTGCGGAAAGTTCAGCCGGATGCGCAGCCTTCAGTGCACGAAGAGCCTCCTCCGTTGCGCGGATCCAGTGTGCGGGATCCTGCTCTGACCAACCCGAATGCGGCCGCGACACATCAAGCGCACCGTTTGCCGAGCCGATGATGCGCTGCTCACCATTGATAAGCAGCGCCTTTACACCCGACGTGCCGAGATCAAGACCAAGATACATGCATTCCTCCAGCGGCTCTCCGACCAGCGTCGGGAGAGTTCGCGATTAGCGCTGCTTCACATGAAGCGGGTTGGGCTCAGTCATAGCAAAATGGCGGCAAGCGAGAAGCGAAAAAACATGGGAGCCGCGCTTCCGCTAGGAGCAAAGCAACGCTTCGACGCTCCATCGAGTAAGTGGTAAAACTTTAGAAGGAAGTTGCAGGGTCAAAGGGGATCTGCAACCTACGGCTCGTTTAACGGGAGATTTTTAGCGCTCATGATTGCGTCATGGCGCAACCGACATCAGAGACGGGTAATCTCGTTCTGAAATGGAAACAGGAAGAGCAGATCGATGCTTTCCTGGCCAGCAATCTGATGTGTTGTCCCGTCTCCTACCTTTCTATGTTGCAGCAGGGCCAAGGAAAGAGATGCATCATCTATGTCCCTACAGATGGCATCCCAAACAGACCTGATCTCAATGCGCACTTTGCGGCAAAGGCTGTTCTTCACCGGGTTGAGATTGATCCATTCGACAACAGGCACGTCATCGTTCATCTCGCCAACCTGACACCTCTGTCGTTTCCGACACCGCGCGAATTGAACGGTATGCTCCTGGAGTACGGCGAACTTTATGGTCGGCGGGATCGCTCGCGCGAGCAGCATGTCGTCCGCAAAATCGAGGCAATGAACTTCCAGCGCATCCTGTATTACGGGGAAGCTGGAACCCTGATCGGGTTCGGATCTGCCACGCATTTTGCGCCCAAAGTGGAAGAGTTCGAAGAGACTACCTTAGGTGGTTTCAGTGACGCTGACCAAGATGCCAATGACGATCCTGTATATCGGCAACGGCGTGCCAAGGCCCGAAGCTACCTGGTCCAAAGAAAGACTTTAAGCATCGATCAAAGGCGCTGCATCGTTTCGGACTTTTGCGCCACTTTCCGCGGACGCCACATAGGTGTTGAGGTCATCCACCTCTGGCCTCTCAAGCAAGCAGGCCCGGACGTCATTTCGAACACGGCCGTAATGCATACTACGCTGCATCACCTTTACGACCGGTTCGTTTTTACACTCACAGACGACTTCGATATTCTATGGGCAAGCGACGCGGACAAGGATCTTCTGGTACACGGCCTGTCAGTTGGAACGCGTGCTCACTTCCTCCGTAAACCCGCAGATATGCCCGACATGACGAACATACGACGGCATCGTCAGCAATTCATGGAGCGCGAGCAGCGTTTCAACGCATGAGACACGGAGGCCGAAATGCTGGCTTTCCGATCGGTAGTGCAGGTCGGTTACACCTTAACCTCGTTAGCTCACGCTCACGTCGTTGGCTGCGCCTCCAAGGCGGGTACTTCCCAGCCATTCCCCGGCATGGCGGACAGAAGCTGGCGTGTATAAGCGTCCTGCGGGTCGCCAAACACCTGCTCGACAGTCCCGCGTTCGACGATCTGACCACGGCTCATCACGATGAGATTGTCGCAGATCTGCGATGCGACGCGCAGATCATGGGTAATGAAGAGGATGGTCAGCCCCATCTCGCGTTTGATGTCGGCCAGAAGCTGAAGCACTTCTTTTTGCACGGAAACATCGAGCGCAGACACGGCCTCATCCGCAATCAGCACCTTCGGCTCGACCATCAACGCACGAGCGATGCAGATGCGCTGACGTTGGCCGCCGGAAAATTCTGCGGGATAGCGATAAAGCGCGTCTTCTTCCAACCGCACGATCTTCATCAGGCGCTTGGCACGGTCCCACGCCACCGAGCGTGAAACGCCGAAGTTCATCGGTCCGCCGATCAGCTGTTCGCCGATCGATCTGCGAGGATTGAGAGATCCGTACGGGTCTTGAAAGACGATCTGGATGTCCTGGCGAGCCGTACGAAGGCTCGACCGCGATCCTTTTGCGAAGTTGCGATTCCCGATCCAGATTTCACCATCGTCAGGATCGAGAAGCCTGATCAGGCAACGCACCAGGGTGGTTTTCCCGCTGCCGCTTTCCCCGACGATACCCAGCGTTTCTCCTTTGCGGACGCTGAAGTCTGCGGGGTGGAGTGCCTGCACCGTGCGGGCCTTGCGTGTCAGGGTGCGCGCGACATGGTAGGTCTTGCTCAAGCCCTTCACGCGCAGCGCAATCTCTTCCTGAAGTGGCGCGGCCTCGCCCTGCTTCTTGCGTGGAACGGCAGCGATCAGCTGACGGGTATAAGGGTGTTGCGGATCGTTCAAGACTTCGGTTGCCGTCCCCTGCTCAACGACAATCCCCTTCTGCATGACGACGACCCGGTCCGCGATTTCCGCGACCACGTCAAAATCGTGGGTGACGAACAAGATCCCCGCATTGTGGGTCGTCTTCAACGTCTTGAACATGGCCAGGATCTGAGCCTGCGTAGTCACGTCGAGTGCTGTGGTCGGTTCGTCCGCAATCAGCAGCTTGGGATCCATTGCCAGCGCCATGGCAATGACGATGCGTTGACGCTGTCCACCTGAAAGCTGGTGCGGATAGCTCGAATAAACACGCTGGGGATCAGGAAGCCGCACCTCTTCCATCAGAGCGAGTGTACGGGCCTTGCATTGGGCACCGGAAAGCTTGGTGTGGGTCCGAAAGATTTCCTGGATCTGGTCTCCCACTGTAAAACACGGATTGAGCGCAGTCATCGGCTCCTGAAAGACCATCGAAATCCGCTGACCACGCAGTTTTGCGTGGTCACTGCGCGACATCTTCAGAAGGTCCTTTCCTTCGAACAGCATTTCGCCGGCAGATACCTTCAGCGCCTTCGGCAGCAAGCCCATGGCGGTAAAAGCGGTGACGGACTTGCCCGAGCCGCTCTCCCCCACCACGCAGACGATCTCGTTCGGGTGAATTTCGAAGGAGAGGCCGCTAACGGCATGAGAGCGATCACCGCTAAGGGGTAGATCGACCGTGAGGTTGCGAACGGAAAGGACAGCACCCGTCATTGCTGCAGCTTCCCTTCCCCGATGTCCCAGAACAGACCCGCCATGATCTCTGTCGCTTCCTTGGCGACGCTGACCATCACATGCTCATCGGGTGCATGCTGCGAGCAGGACGGATGCGAATGCGGGATCCAGATCGTGGGGAGGTTGAGCGTTTCGGCGAAGACCTCGTTTGGCAGAGAGCCGCCGAAATTCGGCTGCAGGGCCGGCTCGCGACCGGTGGTTTCCGTGATCGATCCCACAGCGAGACGCGTCCACGCATTGTCCGGATCGGTACGCGTGGCGCGAAAGAAACCGCGTGCCATGGGTTCAATGCGAATATCCTGAAAGCCGTGAGCATCGAGATGCTCGCGCAGCGCTGGCAAGATGCGCTCGCGATCGACCCCGACAACATAACGTAGCTGGCATGTCGCCTTCGCGGTGCCCGGAATGGCATTGACGGGCGCTTCCGGCCGCCCGCAGGTGTAAGCGAGGACCTCGAAGTTGCACCATCCATAAACCTGCTCGGGGCCTACGAGATCGGGCTCACCCCATGTCGGGTCGGTTTCAGGATCTTCCGGACCGAACTCAAGCTCGATCTTCTTCAATGCCGCGTGAACGTTCTCCGGGATCTTGCCCGGCGTCCATTCGCGGATGGCGATGCGTCCCTTGGCATCGGTGATCGTGGCCAGCGCATGCGCCAGACGAATGCCGGCATTCGGCAGGAGTCCGCCCCAATTGCCGGAGTGATGCGCCCCTTCGCGAAGGTCGCAGATCAGATGGAAGCCGTGCCCGCCGCGAGCACCTAGAAAAACGGTCGGAACATGCGTGGACACACGTGGACCATCCGAAGCAATCAGCACGTCTGACTTGAACAGGTCACTGTGGGTTTCGGCCATCTCGGCCAAGCCAGGCGATCCGGTCTCCTCTCCCATCTCGATCAACACCTTGACGTTGAAGCCGAGCGATCCGCGCTCTTTCAGCACGATCTCGAGGGCAGCAAGGTTGATCGTGTGCTGCCCCTTATTGTCGACGCTTCCGCGGCCGTAAATGCGGTCGCCAACCAGCGTTGCGTCCCAGGGGCTACGGCCTTCTTTCCAGTCTCCTTCCATGCCCCACAGGACATCGCCGTGTCCGTAGGTCAGGACCGTCGGCAAGGCTGGATCCTCTATTCTTTCGGCATACAAGGCTGGAATGCGCTCGAGCTTCGGATTGGGAAGGATTTGGCAGCTAAATCCCATACCTTCGAGAAGCGGACGCATCTGTTCATTCAGGTAGCGGAGATGATCGGGACCGCTGTCTTCGCGCGGGCTTTCCGAGGGAATGGACAGACGTTCCTGGAGGTCGGAAAGGAACTTGCCCTCGCTTACATAGGCACCGGCGGCAGCGATCACGTTGGAGCGGGTCATGTCAGTCTCTCAGTTCCTGTTTTCAGGGGCGAGCGCGTCACGTAGACCGTCGCCAATCATGTTGATGGCCAGCACCAGCACGCAGATCGCGGCGCCGGGGATCAAGATCAGCCAGCTGTCGAACAGCAGATATTGCCTGCCTTCCGCCACCATGAGACCCCAGGATGGCGTCGGTGGCTGGACGCCTAAGCCCAGGAAGGACAGCGATGCTTCAAGCAGGATCGCATGCGCCATCTCGAAGGTAGCGATAACGGCGAGTCGATCGAAGATATTGGGCAGAAGTTCTTTGAACAGCAGCTTCGGCGTGGAGTAGCCCATCGACTGCGCTGCCTGGATATATTCCTGGTTGCGGATCTGCATCACCGCCGAGCGCATGACAACTGCAAAGCGGTCCCACAACAGCAATCCCAGCACCAGCACCACGACGATGAGCGATCCGCCGAACAGCGCAACGACCGCCAGTGCAACCATCACAACGGGCAGTGTGAGCCGCGTCATGATGAGAAAGTTGATGACGAGATCGATCTTGCCGCCGAAGTAGCCTGCGAGCACGCCCATGACGGTGCCGATGATCCCCGAGCAGATCACCGTGAACACCCCGATCAAAAGCGAAATACGGGCGCCATAAATAATCCGACTGAGATAATCGCGGCCCAAACCATCCGTTCCCAGCGGGTGAGCCCAGTTACCGTCAGACATCCAGAACGGCGAAACAGTGCGGGTGAGCATGTTCTGCGCAAGCGGATTGTAAGGCGCCAACAAGGGAGCCAGGGCTGCCATGGCCACGATGAGCCCCAACAAGACCGCGCCGAACAGGAACACCGGATTGGCTAGTGCACGTCCGATGAACCCCTTGCGTCGAACGGTGCCGGGCTGCGGCAAAGCGAGGTTGAGGCTGGTCATTGGATACGGATCCTCGGATCAAGCCAGGCATTGATGAAGTCGGCCAGCAGAACGATGACAATGTAGAAGACAGCTACGATCAACAGCACGGCCTGCACCACCGGCAGATCCATGCGGGAGATGGATTCCCAAGCAAGGAAGCCGAGGCCGTGAATGCCAAACACCGCCTCGATCACCACAGACCCACCCAGCATGTTGCCGAACTGAACCGCCGAAAGGGAAACGACGGGGATGACGGCGTTGCGCAGAGCGTGCTTGAACACGATCTTGGTTGTGCCGATGCCCTTGGCTTTGGCCGTGCGGATGTAATCGGATGAAAGGGCTTCGATCATGCCCTGGCGGATCAGACGCATCATCGGCGGCGTTGAATAATAGCCGAGCGCAACGGCTGGCAGAACGTAATGCTTAAGGGTTGCAGAGCCCGACGGCGGCATCACGCCCAATGTCAGCGAGAAGATCACGATCAGGACAAGCGCAAACCAGAAGTTCGGCATGGCTTGTCCAAGCACGGCGATCAGCAGAGCCGCGCGATCGATAAGGCTGTTCGGGTACAATGCTGCGAGCACGCCGAGTGGAACCGACAACAGAAGCATCACGGCAAGCGACATGACGGCAAGCGTCAGCGTCCTCGGCAAGCGATCCGCAATCAGCTCGGCGACCGGCTGCCGGAAGAAAAGCGAATTGCCGAAGTCACCGTGAACGGCATTGCCCAGCCACTCGCCATAGCGAACCAGAACCGGTCGATTGAGACCCATTTCTTCGCGGATCGCATCGATTTGCGCGGCGCTGGCTTCTTCACCAGCCATCGAGATCGCAACATCACCCGAAGCGTTGAGGAGCGTGAAGGCTAGAAGCGAAACGGCCACGCAAACAAGCAGCGCCAGGCCGATCCGCTGCATCAAATACTGCAGCATGTCTCATCCGAAGTTGGAGAGCCCCGCGCCCATGGAGGCGCGGGACAGATCGGTCACTTGTTCCAGCTTGCTTCGAAGAAGCGCGGCGTCTCATCCGGAACCGGCGTGAAGTTCAACTGGCTGTTGTAGACGTAGTTAAGTGAGTACGTGAAAATCGGAACGATGAAGGCCTGATCAGCGATACGCTTGAGCGCCTTGGCGTAAGCAGCCTTCCGTGCTTCCGGGTCGATGGTCGTGTTGCCCTCGTTCAAGAGCGCAGTGGTCTCCTCGTCGCGCGCGTAGTCCACAGGCGATCCGTCGAACCAGTAACCAGGTCCAGCGCTGACATCGAGAATGGAGGACGAGCCCCAGGCCTGGAACCAGATTGGCGTACGGCCTTCAGTACGTGCCTGCGCAATGGCCGAGGCCTGAAGCATCGTCAGGTTCGCAGTAATACCGACGTTAGCCAGATCGCCGATGATGGCTTCCACGACCGGACGATCGCGGTAGCCGTAGAAGTCGATGGAGAAACCATCGGCATAGCCTGCATCCGTAAGCATCTGCTTGGCTTTCTCGGGATCGTAGTCATAGGTCATGACATCCGTGCTGACACAGCCGAACTGCGGCGGAGCACAGGCAGCGTCGATCTTCTGAGACCCTGGACCGACAAGCGCTTCGCGAATGCCGTCGCGATTGATCGCATGATTGATCGCGCGCCGAACCTCCAGCTTCTTCAACGGGCCATCCCCAGTGCGTCCGGCGGCATCCATGCCGATGAAGCCGATCCGCAGCGTATCGCCGGATTCGACCTTCAACTGCGGTTGGCCCTCGAACTGCTGCACGGCATCCGGCGGAACGCGCCAGATCCAGTCGAGATTACCGGTCATCAGTTCGATAGCCTGAGTGTTGAACTCGGCGATCCGACGGAATTCCAGCTTCTCGATCGAAGGCTTTCCCTTCACCCCACCGAAATAGTCCGGGAAAGCCTCCATCTTGACGCTTTCACCCGCGGTGATGTCGGTCACGCGGTAAGGACCTGTCCCGATAGGCTTGCGGGACATGCCGTCAGGCCCGGCTTCGGCATAATAGTCCGACGGGTAGATCGGCACGACATTGGCAAGATATTCGAGAACTGCTGGAAACACCCCTTTGGTCTTCAGCCGAACCGTATAGTCGTCGATCTTTTCTGCGCCCGAGAGAAAGAAGATCGGCTGAACAGTCGTATGGGTCGTCACATACTCCACTGTGCCGACCACATCGTCAGCCGTGAAATCGCTTCCATCGTGAAACTTGATGCCGCGACGCAGTTTGAATTCGAGCGTGGTGTCGTCGATCCATTCGAACGATTCCGCGAGATGCGGTTCGATCTCGTTGGTCTTGTTGTTGCGATAGATCAACGTGTCCCAGATGTGGTGCCCCAGCACGATGCCTTCGCGGATCGTATGCGTGTAAAAATCGATGCTGGACGGCATGCTGTCAGATGCAAAAACCAGCGAATTGTCATCGGGTCCAGCAATTGCCGTTGATGATCCCCACACCAGCATGAGTGCTGTCGCGCAGCCAAGAAGTCGTCTCATGAGTAGCCCCTTGAAGAAGTTTCTTCGATTTTGCCGCTTGTTTTCGGCAATTTCCAAGAGCTTAATTTTGTATACATCTTGCTGTAAAGGGGAATAATCGAAATCGAGCAACAAATCAGGACCGGCTCCGCGGAGATGATTGAAGCCTGAGCATCCTCTGATTGTTTCGTAAGCAAGGACCGTCTGATTGCCCACGATAAAGCCGATAGAACGACGCAGCTTACATGCAGAAGTCGTTGATCAACTGCGCCACATGATCGAACGCGGTGAACTGACCCCCGGATCGAAGCTGAATGAAAAGGCGCTATGTGAGAGCTTCGCCGTTTCGCGCACGCCCATGCGCGAAGGCATTCGGGCTTTGGCTGCCGAAGGCTTGGTCGTTCTGACACCCAATCGAGGGGCGAGTGTTGCACAAGTCAGCGAGGCTCAGATCCTCGAAAGCTTTCTCGTCATCGGAGCGCTTGAAGGGTTAGCCGGTGAGCTCGCGGCACCTCGCATCACAGAAGCTCAGCTGGAAGAGATCAGGACCCATCACGCGGCCATGCTGGAGCGGCGGGCGGCCGACGATCTCGACGGCTATTACCTCTACAACCGCCGCATCCACGATGCCATTTTCGACATCGCAGACAATGCGCTTCTCAAGGACATGCGTCGCATCATCTTCACGCGCATTATAAACTTGCGCTTCATCGCAAGGATCGCGCAAGACGAGTGGGAAACGGCCATCAGCCAGCACGAGGAAATGCTGGTCGCCCTTGCGAACAGGGATGGTCCGACGCTCGGCGCGATCCTCCGCCGCCATCTCCAATCCAAACAGCTCCAGGTTGCCCACTGGCTTTCCCGGCAGTCTGAAACTGAAGCGTGAAGCCATGCAGAACAGCTCCTCCGCCGAGCCTGCCCGGCGACATGAAGGCGCCGGCGCGGGCACAGGCAACAAGCAAGTCTTCGCGCCGATCATCGCCGTAGCTGGCGATGCTATGAGACATGCTCACCAGTCTTTCGCGTCAGCAGCAAGCCGGATGAGCAGACGGAAACCCACATGAATATTCTGAAACGCATTGGCATCGATGCCTACATGCTGCTTCTCATCGGCATGGTGATGCTCGGCATTCTCCTTCCTGCTAAAGGGTTGGGAGCCGATATCATGGGCTACGTCACCTACTTCGCGGTCTCCCTGCTGTTCTTCCTTTATGGCGCGAAGCTGAACGCTTCAGCCATCGTAAAAGGCTTGCTGAACTGGAAACCTCAGCTTCTGACCTTTGCCGCAACCTTCTTGCTGTTCCCAGTTTTGGGGCTGGGACTTGCGGCTATCCTTGACGGTCATCTGGTGCCGAACCTGATCCTCGGCCTTCTGTTTCTATCCGTCCTGCCGTCGACCGTTCAGTCCTCGATCGCCTTCACCGCCATCGCTGGCGGGAACGTTCCGGCCGCAATCTGCGCAGCCTCGCTGTCCAACCTGATCGGAGTTGTCCTGACACCAATTTTGGTGGTCATTGTTTTGCATCAGGATGGTGGTGGTGTCGGGTTTGCTGCCATCATCAAAATCGGAACTCAGATCCTGCTACCCTTTCTTCTCGGCCAACTGCTACGCCCCTGGATAGGTGCCTTCATCCAACGCCATAAGGTTCTGTCGATCGTCGTTGATCGAGGCTCCATTCTGCTGATCGTTTACTCGGCGTTCAGCGCTGGTACGGTGGCCAACATATGGTCCGTGATCCCCGTAGAAACGCTTGTTCTCCTGTTCTGCGTCATCGCGGTTTATCTGGCGATCGCCATGGGCCTCATGAAGGCAGCCGGCAAAGCCCTGCGATTGCCGCGCGAGGATCGATCCGTCCTGTTCTTCTGTGGCTCTACCAAGAGCATTGCCAGCGGTATCCCAATCGCAACCGCGATCTTCGCGCCGGAAATCGTCAGCGGCGTAATCCTGCCGGCAATGATGTACCACATCACCCAACTCCTGGTCTGCGCCGTCATCTCACGCCGAATGGCAGACACAGTGGTTGAGCCGGAGCTTAGTAGATAATCGCGGCTATGGCTGATCTTGGTACCGGTTGGATTAGCTAACTTCATAAGTGAGTAGATTGATGGTAAGCGCTGGCGGCACCGCTAGGTGCCACCTATGACATGGGTCCTATTGCCGAAGATGTCCTCCGCGGGCTGTTGGCTGCACCTTGTGCAGCTGCAAATCCTGGCAACCAGCACCGGCTCTTACAAGGTGCTGCTGGCCTTTCTGCATCCGCAGGTGCAGTCGCAGATGATCCCGGACGTCCTGCCGCGGCTGACCAAGAAGACGATCACGGACCGCGGCCAGTTGATCACGGAGCTTAACCTTATCCGTTCACAGGGATATTGCGTGAGTTATGGCGAGGTTAGCGAGCAGCTTGTGTCTGTTTCTGTTCCTGTTTTGGCGTTTGACGGGTCTGTGATTGCGGCTGTTAACGTTGGTGCGCCTGCGTTTCGGACGCACAAGAGCGACGTTGATCGGTATGTTTTGTTGTTGAAGGACGCTGCGCGCAAGATTTCGGCGGGTCTTGGCTGGTAAGCGGGTTTTCGCGCGCGCCTGGGGGGCTATGAACACGAATAGCCTCCCGAAGGAGGCTTAGGAGGCTTAGGAGGCTTGAGCGTCTAGTGTCGAAGTTGGTTTGTTGGTTGCGGGGGTAGGATTTGAACCTACGACCTTCAGGTTATGAGCCTGACGAGC
>NZ_JAFMNX010000007.1:0-2500 GCF_018457165.1 Tianweitania aestuarii
CGGGCTGCTCCACCCCGCGTCACCTGTGCGCGGTCCCTGTCGAGATTTGGGGCCGGAGGTTTGTTGTTCTGTGCTTGTGATGAGAAGGTTTGTTATCTTTTGACATGCGCTTGGCAGACCTGGCAGCGACTTACTCTCCCGCGTCTTGAGACGAAGTACCATCAGCGCTGGAGCGTTTCACGGCCGAGTTCGGAAAGGGATCGGGTGCAGCCACTCCGCAATAACCACCAGGTCGGCAAAGCGCATGTCAAAGGATTGAGAAGCTGGTTGAGGGATTAGGTGAGTAGGCGAATAGGGCAATATGTTTGCTCTGCCTGGCACCTTGAACCCGTCTTTTCTGTTGGAGGCCACAACCTTCCGGACCGCGAGGTCCGCAAGGCCGAATTGGCCGTCGCCGACTTTTCGGCGCCCCGTCCGGAGGATAGCGGCACAAGCCGCGACCATCCGTGAGGACAGATAAGCTGGCCATGCCCATCGCAGATGGGCATTGGCAAATGAGAATGATCAAGCCAATCGAGCTATTAGTACCGGTAAGCTTCATGCATTACTGCACGTCCACACCCGGCCTATCAACGTGGTGGTCTTCCACGGCTCTCAGGGAATACTCGTTTTTAGGTGGGTTTCCCGCTTAGATGCCTTCAGCGGTTATCCCGTCCGAACGTAGCTACCCTGCTATGCGGCTGGCGCCACAACAGGTCCACCAGAGGTTCGTCCATCCCGGTCCTCTCGTACTAGGGACAGATCCTATCAATATTCCTACACCCACGGCAGATAGGGACCGAACTGTCTCACGACGTTCTGAACCCAACTCACGTACCGCTTTAAATGGCGAACAGCCATACCCTTGGGACCTGCTCCAGCCCCAGGATGCGATGAGTCGACATCGAGGTGCCAAACAACCCCGTCGATATGGACTCTTGGGGGTCATCAGCCTGTTATCCCCGGCGTACCTTTTATCCGTTGAGCGATGGCCCTTCCACGCGGGACCACCGGATCACTATGACCGACTTTCGTCTCTGCTCGACTTGTCAGTCTCGCAGTCAGGCAGGCTTATGCCATTGCACTCAGCGAACGATTTCCGACCGTTCTGAGCCCACCATCGCGCGCCTCCGTTACTCTTTAGGAGGCGACCGCCCCAGTCAAACTACCCACCATACACTGTCCCGGGCCCGGATAACGGGTCGCGGTTAGACATCCATATAGATAAGGGTGGTATTTCAAGGATGACTCCACCAAGGCTGGCGCCCTGGCTTCAAAGTCTACCACCTATCCTACACATGCCGACACGAATGCCAGTGTAAAGCTATAGTAAAGGTGCACGGGGTCTTTCCGTCTAACCGCAGGAACCCCGCATCTTCACGGGGAATTCAATTTCACTGAGTCTCTGCTGGAGACAGCGGGGAAGTCGTTACGCCATTCGTGCAGGTCGGAACTTACCCGACAAGGAATTTCGCTACCTTAGGACCGTTATAGTTACGGCCGCCGTTTACTGGGGCTTCGATTCAGAGCTTGCACCCCTCCTCTTAACCTTCCAGCACCGGGCAGGCGTCAGACCCTATACGTCGTCTTGCGACTTCGCAGAGCCCTGTGTTTTTGGTAAACAGTCGCTACCCCCTGGTCTGTGCCACCCTCACAAACTTGCGTTCATAAGGGTCACGCTTCTTCCGAAGTTACGCGTGCAATTTGCCGAGTTCCTTCAGCAGAGTTCTCTCAAGCGCCTTGGTATACTCTACCAGTCCACCTGTGTCGGTTTCGGGTACGGGCTATAAGGAGGAGCTATTTCCTGGGACCGCTTCGAAGCCCAACCAATCCAATAAGGTTGAACAACACACACGATCCGTCACTACCTCCAGGCTCACGAATATTAACGTGATTCCCATCGACTACGCCTTTCGGCCTCGCCTTAGGGGCCGGCTAACCCTGCTCAGATTAACTTTAAGCAGGAACCCTTGGACTTTCGGCGAGAGGGTCTCTCACCCTCTTTATCGTTACTCATGTCAGCATTCGCACTTCTGATATCTCCAGGACCCCTCACAGGTATCCCTTCGCAGACTTACAGAACGCTCCGCTACCGCTTAGCACAAAGTGCTAAACCCAAAGCTTCGGTGTATGGCTTGAGCCCCGTTACATTTTCGGCGCAAAGACCCTTATTTAGACCAGTGAGCTGTTACGCTTTCTTTAAATGATGGCTGCTTCTAAGCCAACATCCTGGTTGTTTTGGGATCCTCACATCCTTTCCCACTTAGCCATAACTTGGGGACCTTAGCTGTTGGTCAGGGTTGTTTCCCTTTCCACGACGGACGTTAGCACCCGCCGTGTGTCTGCCGACTAGTACTCCTCGGTATTCGGAGTTTGGTTAGGTTTGGTAATCCGGTGAGGACCCCTAGCCCATCCAGTGCTCTACCCCCGAGGGTATTCGGTCGACGCTCTACCTAAATAGATTTCGCGGAGAACCAGCTATTTCCGAGTTTGATTGGCCTTTCACCCCTAGCCACAAGTC